>CAVVTH010000004.1:0-1385480 GCA_963751085.1 uncultured Actinomycetota bacterium
ACGCCCAGAAGGAGCCGATCACGAAATCGCCGACCTTGATGGTGCGGACCGCCGCGCCTACCTGCTCGACGACGCCGACGTACTCGTGCCCCATGACTTGGTGGTCGACCGGCTCCGCTCCGCGATACGGCCAGAGGTCGCTACCGCAGATGCACGTCGCCGACAGCCGGATGATGGCGTCGGTGGGCTTGATGATCGTGGGGTCCTCTCGCGATTCGACCCGCACGTCTCCTGGTTCGTACATGACAACTTGACGCATCGCTGTGCACTCCTTCGCGCTGGTGGGACGAGTCAAGCCGACGACGCGGTGCGCTGGAAGTCACTGTCGATGGGTGTACTGGCGGGCATCCCTCGCGGCTGCTCCAGCCACGAGGAGCGGCTTAGTCTCGACGGTGTGCAGGACCACGACGAGGTGCGCGAGCAGGTACGCGAGTTCCTCACGAGTCGTCGCGCTCGGCTCCACGCCGGACCAGGTGGGTCTCCCGGTCACGGGTGGCCGCCGGGTGCCCGGGCTGCGGCGCAGCGAGGTCGCGACGCTCGCCGGGCTGAGTGTTGAGTATTACGCGCGACTCGAGCGCAGTACAAGGTGCCCGGTGCATCCTCCGGCGTCCTCGAGGCCCTCGTGCGGGCGTTGCAGCTCGACGACACCGAGCGAGCTCACCTGTTCGACCTGGCCCGCGCCGCCGACGGCATCCCCGCATCCGGCCGCTCACGGCGCCGCACGACGGGAAGGCCGGTCTCGCGGGCGAGTCTGCAGCGGCTATGGACGCCATCAAGGACGGTGTCGCGTTCGTCCGGGACCCGCGCCAGAACCTGCTGATGACCAACGCCCTCGGCCGCGCGTTCTACTCCCCCGTCATCGGTGACGGCGGACGAACTCCGAACCTCGCACGGTTCCAGTTCCTTGACTCCGCATCCCGGGCCTTCTACCCCCGACTGGGACCTGTTCGCCCGGATGTGCGTCGGCATCATGCGCGCCGAAGCCGGCCGGGACCCGCACGACCGCCAGCTGCAGAACCTCGTCGGCGAGCTCTCCACACAAAGCGAGGTTTTCCGGCGGCTCTGGGGGACCCACGACGTGCGCGGCCACGGCGCCGGGACCAAACGCTTCAACCATCCCGTCGCCGGCGAGCTCATCCTTGCGTACGAAGAACTCGCCATCACCGCCGAGCCGGGGCTCGTCCTCATGGTCTACACCGCCGAGCCCGGCTCTCCCTCCGCCCCGAGCGTCTCCCAGCTCCTCGCGTCCTGGGCTGCACCAGCCCACATGCCAATTCCCCACCCCTAGAAGAAGTTTGACGCAGTGCACCCGCAGCTCCGTGCACCGACCGGCTGACCGGCCCGTCACCGAGTTCGCGCCGACCTGACGCCGCTGCCCCTCGTTGAGTCGAAAGGCGGACCATCTCGGCCAGCCAAGGGACGTAACTCGTTGAACCCGTGCTGGCGTCCGGCGGCCACCGACGCTGTAGATCTGGTTCCGGCGCGGGGTTGTGACTTTCCCGAGAAACCGCTTGGCTCGGACACTCGGGTCAGTGACCGACCTGGGTGTCAGACCGTCCCCATGCGAGGGTGAGGAGGCGTCGTGGTCGACTCGTTGACTACGTACTACACCTTTCCTCAACACGAAGCTCGGGGACACGGGCGTCGTCCCTGCTCCGGCCGAACGTGGGGCGACTGGTCATCGACGATTGGCCGTGCACCGAAGGAGAGGACGAGGACGATGACAACGTTGATGTTGAAGGACGAGCTACTGGACGCCCAGCTACTGAGGGCGGTAGGGGCGACCGGGCACGGTGGCGCGGATATCGGCGAATGTGTGCAGGCGCTGCGCGGGCTTGACGAACGGGACTTGTCGGCGTGGTACGAGGCATGGAACGAGCTGGCCGAGCGCGTTCTCTCGCTCGCCGACGAACAGCTCGAGAACGGCCATCCGGAGTCTGCGCGGCGCGCCTTTCTTCGCGCCTGCACCTACATCCGGACCGCCGGCAGCATGCTTTACGACACCCCGGTCAACCGCCGGATGGTTCACAGCAACAGCCGCCAGACCGCCGCCTTCCGGCAAGCCGCAGCACTGATGGCAAACCCGGTAGAGATCGTGCAGATCCCGTTCGAGGGCACCACCCTGCCGGGCTACTTCCTGAAGGCCGACGACAACGGTGGAGCCCGAGCCACCGTCCTCGGCCTCGGTGGCTACGACGGCACCTGCGAGGAGGTCTACTTCTACTTCGCTGCGCCGGCGTTGGCCCGGGGATACAACGTGCTGCTCTTCGACGGGCCGGGGCAGGGCGCCGCACTGCTCCAACAGGGCATGTCGATGCGCCCCGACTGGGACACCGTCATCACGCCCGGTCGTCGACTACCTGCGCGACCGGCAGGACGTCGACCCAAGCCGCATCGCACTCGCCGGGCTCAGCCTGGGCGGCTTTCTCGGCCCTCGATCCGCCAGCAAGGAACACCGGCTCGCAGCTCTCATCGCCGACTCCGGTTCGTTCGACATGTTCGCCGGCGCATTGACCCGAATGCCCAAGCCCCTCGCCAACGGATACGAGGGCGGGCACGCCTGGGCTAGGGAGGCGCTGAAGACACTGCTCCGCCAGCTTTCCGAAAAGCCCACGGGGGGCTGGGCGATCCGACGCGGTATGACGGTGCACGGCGTCGACTCCCCGCTCGCCTCTACTCGACGCACTCCGGGAATACCGGCTCGGCGGATTCGCGGAGCAGATCGACTGCCCAACTCTCGTCACCCACGCCGAAGGCGACGACATCGGCGCCAGCGCCCCTCAGCTCTTCGACGCCCTGACCGTCCCTGACCAAGAACTCGTTCGGTTCACTGTCGCCGAGGGTGGGGGCAACCACTGCGAGGCGGGCGCCCGGAGCCTCTCGGACGCCCGCGGCAGCTGGGTGGCTCGACGAGCGACTGCACCCACGAAGGGTCGCCTCGCTGGACGACAGCAGTCGTGACGCTTGACAGTGACGTTGCGTCGCACACGACCATGGGGTGATGCGCGCGAAGGAACTAGCCCAACTGGCCGGGACAAGCGTGCGAACGATCCGCTACTACCACCAGCTGGGCTACTCGCCGTTCCCCGAGGAGGGCGCCACCTGGCGTTCGTACGGGTTCGTGCACCTGACCCGGCTGATGCGGATCCGTTGGTTGGTGGATGCCGGAGTGCCGCTGGCGGAGGTGCCGCACCTGTTGCAACCACCCGCCGGGGCCGACGAACGAAGCCTGGTGGTCGACGACCTGGATGCCGTTCTGGCCTCGATCGATGCGAAGATCGCCGCCCTCACCGTTCAACGCGAGCGGGTGACGACCTTGCTGCGTCGGGTCACCACGCCGGGGCGGCTGTCCCCGCTTACCGTCACTCGTCCGGTTGTATACGGCGTTGTTGGCGTGGCCGCATACCCCGGCTGTGGCCGAGGCGATCCGTCGGGAACGCGACCTGCTGGAGCTGGCGTGCTACGCCGGAGAGCTGCCGGCGGACTTGGTGACCCTCGTGGACGCTCTGGGAGATCGCGAGCTGGACGAGGTCTGTGACATCTGGGAGGAGTGCCATCGCCTCGAGCTCGCCAGCGAGGGACACCTGACCGAACCGGTGCGCGCCCGCATCGCCCACCTTGTCGGCCGGACCCTCGACGTGGCAACCCGCGTCCAGCCTGACGCCACCGCCCGGCTGCTCGCCCGAGCCGCGGAGCTGAACCGCCCGGCCGTCCGGGCCGCGGTCGACCTGGCATACCCCTCCGCCGTCTACCGGCAGGTAGTCGCCGAGGTAGTGGCCGTCGCCCAACACCGGAGGCTGACGTGACCGCGGTCCCGGTCGAAATAGCCCATCTGACCAAGAAGTTCGGGCAGCGGCGGGCGGTCGACGACCTGTGCCTGACGGTGCCGGAGGGCCAGGTCGTCGGCCTCCTCGGACCCAATGGCGCGGGAAAGAGCACCACCATCCGATGCCTGCTCGGCCTGTACCGGCCGACTCGCGGCCGCGTCCGGGTCTTCGGCATGAACCCCGAGAGGAACCCCGCCGCCGTGCTTTCCAACGTCGGATACCTGCCCGGCGAACTTCGGCTGCCGGACAACCTGACAGGCCGCTACGTCCTCGATCGCTTCGGTGGGGTACGGCACCTGACGGACACCACCTACCGAGACCAGCTCGTCGACCGCTTCGGTGTCGAACTCGACCGACCGATCGGAAGCTTGTCGAAGGGAAACAAGCAGAAGATCGGTCTGGTTCTCGCCGTGATGCTCGCCCTGGCCTCGTGGTGCTCGACGAGCCGACCTCCGGCTTGGATCCCCTCCTCCAGGAGGAGTTCGCCACCCTCGTGCGCGAGACCACCGACGACGGGCGCACCGTCCTGCTCTCCTCGCACGACCTCGACGAGACCCAACGAGTCGTGCAGCGCGTGGCCCTGGTCAAAGCCGGGAAGCTCATCATCGACGACACCGTCGATGCGTTACGCGCCCGGGCACCGCGAACGATCTCTGCCGAGTTCGACCACGACGTCGACGCCGGCCCCCTCGTCCATGATCCCAGCGTGAGCCTGCAGACGGCAACCGAACGACGCCTCACCCTCACGCATACCGGCCCCGCAGGGCCCGTGCTGTCGGTCCTGGCCACCCTGGCGCCGGAGACCATCACTGCGCGGGCAGCGGACTTGGAGGAGATCTTCCTCGGCACTACCAGAAGGACCCCGATGACCGCTGACCTGTTCCGCCTCGACCTGCGACTGCGCCGCCGAATTCTCTCGGCACCACCGTGGGAGCTGCGGCCTACCTGCTCCTCGTGATCGCGATCTACCCGTCGTTCAAGAACGACACGTCCCTGGACGCGATGATCGCCGGCAACCCCGCCGTCGCCGCCGCCTTCGGCATCACCGGCTCGATCACCTCGCCCGCCGGCTGGCTGAGCGCGAACATGTATGCGAACTTCGGGCCCCTGCTGGCCCTGCTGTTGACCATCGGCTATGGAAGCGCCACCATCGCCGGTCAGGACGCCGACGGTCTCCTGGGACTACAAGCCACCTTGCCGCTCAGCCGAGCCCGCATCCTGGCGAACAAGGCGCTCACGCTGGTCCTGGCCGCGGCCGTACCCGCCGCTTCGTATGCCATCTGCCTCACCGGCCCGGCCTTCGACGTCCACCTCGACGCGATGGCGCTCCTGGGAACAACGCTCGCGCTGACCCTCCTCGCCTACGACCTCGGCGCCGTCGCCCTCCTGGCCGGCGCCCTCACCGGCCGTCGTGGCACCGCCACCGGCGTCGCCAGCGCAGCAGCGGCCGCCGCCTATCTCCTCAGCTCGCTCGCCCCCGTCATCCCGGACCTGCACGACCTGCAGTGGATCTCGCCGTTCTCGTGGGCCGTCGGCGACAACCAGCTGACCCACGGCGTGCAGCTTGGGCAGCTCGCCGCACTCCTGGCCCTCGGCGTCGCGCTCACGGCGGCCACCCTCCCGGGTCTTGCCCGACTCGACATCCACTGACGCCAGGGCCTGTTGTGCCGCATACCGTCTAGTCCTCACCCTGTGCCGCCTGCTCTTCTGCCTCGGTGTAGGGGCCGTGCAGCGCATGCGTGAAAAGGGTCGCGACCACCGCCCCGGCCAGTGGTCCGGCGATGTAGATCCACAGGTCTGAGAGCCGTCCACTGACAAAGGCGGGGCCGGCTGATCGCGCGGATTCATCGAGGCGCCCGAGATCTTCACGCCGAGCAGGCCGTCGAGGGCGATGACCAGGCCGACGGGGATCGCGGCGCCGGGACCGACGAGGCTCTCCCTCGTGGCCACGTTGAGGATCCCCAGGACCAGGAACGCGGTCAAGGCGGCCTCGACAAGGAACGCGGCGGCTGCACCCACGTGCGGCTGGTTGACGCCTTCCTCGACCGCTTCCGAGGACCGAGCCGAAGAACGCCGGCCGCGATGACCGCGCCGGCCACCTGGGCCATGAGGTAGCCGGGAACCCGCCCCCAGGGGAAGGCCCTCCGCAGCGCGAACGCGACCGTCACGGCGGGTTGATGTGGGCGCCGCTGACGTCCCCGATGCTGTAGATGACCAGAGCGACCACGATGGCGGGGCGACCGCCTTGACCGAGTCGGAAACGGGGATACCCAGCATCGGGGTCAGTGCGGCGACGGTCACGGAGACCGCCATCAGCAGAAAGGTACCCAGCGCCTCGGCCAGGTGACGTCGAAGCTCCACGAGCCCGGGCTGACCCGGGGGTGGTCTTCCCCGAATGACGTCCAGGTGGTTCCTCCCCCATCCGGGTCTCCATCGTTGCTAGGTGAGGGTCAGCGTGTTCCCGAGCCCTAGGATCCGGCGACCGCATGGCGGCGGCGCTGGCCCAACCGAGGGTTCGGGCCAGTGGTGCGTTGACCTCCTCCCCGGTGCCTGGATCACCCGAGATCAGCATGACGATGACCAGGAAGGGTGCGGCGGCGACCGCCGTTAATGAAGCAAGCTGCACACCGTGAATGTCACCGACCCCGGCGTCCACCCGAGGCACGCCCGACGGCGCCCCGGCCGCCTTGGCCAAGCACGCCCTGCGCGCGGGCGGGCAGCCAGGGAGCCACTGCGGAGCGTCCGAACGACGCGGTGACCTCTGGGAGGATGCCCACCCAACGGGTCAACCTCAGACGGTTCACCGTGTCGGGGTTCGTTGGGGGGCAGGAGTTCATAGGTGGGGTTGGCCATGGCGAGGAAGCCGTTGTGGTCGCCGATCCGGCCGTGGACTCGCATGAGTGCTCCGGGCTCCAGGCCGGGGATCCTGCGGCGGCCATAGAACGTCAGGGTGACGCCGCCGGATTCATCGACGAGCTCACAGTGGAAGCCAGGAGCGCTACCGATTGGGGACGTCTCTATCGAGCGGATCCGGCCCTGGAGCACCGCCTTGGCGCGGGGGGCCGCAGCGGTGATCATCACGCGGTCGGCGGGTACGAGGCCTACGTCCGCGACCGCTTTGGGCGCCCGGCCGCCGTTGGTCGCCTCAGTGCCGGATGCGGTCTCGAGTCCGGATCCACGTCGACGTAGGACCCGGGAGGTCCTGGTGGCGTCGAAGGGGATGATCGTCGCGGCGACGCCGCGGACCTGGGAGACGCTGGCCGCGATCTGGTCCGCGGTGCGGTCGTGCAGCAGCCGACCGAGGAGCACGCCGTACTGCCGGCGCGGCAGGAGCATCGTGACCTGGGTCTGCTCTTGGCTCGTGAGGATGTGCTCGGCGAGTTCAAGAGCGGCCCGCGGCAGGCGCCGGTCGGGGCAGTCGATCATCTCTAGGGGCAGTGAGAGGGCAGCGTGCTCGTCCCATGTGCGTCGTAGCTGTTCCGCGTGTGTGGTGTCGATGACGAGGTGGACGACCCGCAGCTGGTCCGGGCGCAGGCTGCGGGCATAAGCCAGGGCTCGCAGCACGGCCAGGTCCACGTTGTCGATCAGGACGACGATGACGGTTTTGGTGTGCAGCCGTCGGGGGGCCCCGGCGGGGAGTGCAGCGAGCAGCGCCTCTTCCCTTTTGTAGGCCTGCCGCAGGCGCAGCAGGGCGAAGACGAGGATGGGGAAGACGACGACCACGAGCCAGGCGCCTTCAGTGAACTTGGTGACCGCGAAGATGACCACGATCAGAGCGGAGGTGGCGCCGACGAGGTCGTTGACGACGGACTTGATCCGCCAGCGACCTGTTCGGTGGGTCCGGAAGTACTTGGCCATCCCGAAGCCGGCCAAAGTGAAGCCGGTGAAGACGCCGATGGCATAGAAGGCGACGAGCTGGTCGACGTGGGCGCCGGTGCCAAGAATCAGGGCCAAGGCTAGGACCGCCAGGACGATGATGCCGTTGGAGAAGGCGAGCCGGTGGCCGCGCTTGGTAAGCCAGCGAGGCAGATAGCCGTCACTGGCGACGAAGTTGGCGAGGTATGGGAATCCGTTGAACGGCGTGTTGGCGCCGGTCCACAGGATGAGCATGGTCGCGAACTGGACGACGAAGAACAAGATGTGACCCACGGGCGAGTCGCCGAACGCAGCCCGGGCCACTTGGGAGATGACCGTCGGCGACCCGCTCTCGTAGGCGACGGCGTGGGTCTGGTGCGCGAGCCAGGAGACGCCCCCGACCAGGGTGCCGAGCAGAACACTCATGATGACCAGGGTCCGGCGTGCGTTGGTCCCCTGCGGCGCTTTGAAGGCGCTGACACTGTTGGAGATCGCCTCCAGTCCGGTCAGCGACGATCCGCCGTTGGCGAACGACTTCAGCAGGATGTACACGGCGCCGACGCTGAGCAGTGCGCTGCCCTGTCCGAGCGGGAAGGCTCCCACCGCATGCGCCGGGTCGTACTGGGGAAGGTCGCCGGTCAGCTCCCGATAGATGCCCAGCATGATGACCAGCCCGACGGAGGCAACGAAGAAGTAGGTGGGGAACGCGAATAGCCGGCCGGCCTCTCGGAGCCCACGCAGGTTGCCGTAGAAGAGCAGGACTACGACGGCCACGGTGATCTCCAGCTGATAGCTGGCAAGCGCGGGGATCGCCGACGTCACCGCGGCGGTCCCCGCGGCGGCCTGCACGGCGACCGTGACGATGTAGTCCAGCATGAGCGCCACCGCGCCCACCTGCGCCACTAGCGGACCGAAGTTTTCGCGTGCCACCACATAGGACCCGCCGGCCTGGCTGTAGGTGGTCACGACCCACCGATAGGTCAGGGTCACCAGGATGAGGACCGCCAGCACCACACCGGTCAGCGGCATCAGCAGGGAGTATGCCGTCAGCCCGAACAGCGGCAGCAGGATCAGCAGGATCTCCTCCGAGCCGTACGCGGAGGAGGAGATGCAGTCGCTGGACAGCACGCCGAGAGCGAGCCGCTTGCTGAGCCGCTCGTGCTGCAGCTGATCCGTGGTCAGCGGCGGACCCAACAGCCGGCACTTGAGGCGGTACGCGATGGTCTCCGGGGCGTCGACGCCCACCGGCAGCGCACCGGGTGCGGCCAGGAAGTTTGGTACTTGCTGCGTCGCTTCAGTGGTCACGCCCACTCCTCACGGCCCGGCGCCCTTCGCGGCAGTGACAGGGAAGCGCAGTTCATGTCCGACCGCCGCCAGAAGCGGGAGGTGAACTCGTCCGCGCCGTGCACACTCGCGCCGCACTGCGGCTGAGTGTCAGCCATGTTGACGGCCACGCGGCGGGCCTGAGCTCCGGCGACGGGCGTCGAGTCGTACCGCGACCGCGCTGGCCGCCGTGCGCACGGTGGCGATATCGAACTGACCCGCCGACCACCTCAGCAGGCACCGTCACCTCGTGACGCCAGCGAACCCGCACGGTGCCGAAACTGACGGTCATGACGACCGGTGTGCCCACCAGCCCGACCGCCAGCGCCCGTTCAACACCGCCGGCCGCCGGAGTCAGACAACACGTCGCCTGATCCGCGGTCGACGACAGAAGACCCAACAGACGACCGTCCTCGACGCGCAGCAGATACCAAACATCGGACGTGCGTTGCGCCACCACACCGGCGTCCCACAGCCACGTCAGTGAACCCGAGGTTGGAGCCAGGGGTGATTCGGTGGGCACCCGACAATCCAATGCCCGTCAGCGACCGACGGCCGGTTCCCTCACGCGTTCTTGACGCCAAAGGCGCGAATCTTGATGGACTTTTAACTCCTAGGCGTGCGTGGTTGTCGAAGGCGAGGCGAAGCTCCCGTGCGGGGCCATCATCGGTCAACGGCTCGATCCAGACGGCCCACTCCGCGGCCTGCATGGCATCTTGTGCGGCGACTCCATGCTCGAGGGCACCTGGGTGGACCCTCACGGCCCCGAAGTGCGCCAAGGCGGCCCGGATGGCTTCGAAAATGTCGGCATATCGGCCCGTGCGCTTCGAGCGGGCGGAAGCCCTGTCGTGACTGCCGCCTCGCCGGTCAACTGGGCCGACGTGGCTAATGGTCGCCCCAAGGCAGCGAGCGCGTAATGGTCGCCCCGCTCGCAGTCGGCCATGCGCAGGCCGCCGCGCGCGACGGCTGGTGCCTGGTGGTCGCCCGCGTCCAAGACTCATTGCGGGTGTGTGGGGGTTCAAGCCGGGTTCGACTCGAACAACCGGATGAAACCCCGAGTTAGCGGCCTGCCGCGTGTCCGGAGGGGGACTTGAACCCCCACGCCCGTTAAGGGCACTAGCACCTCAAGCTAGCGCGTCTGCCATTCCGCCACCCGGACAGGTGGGCCTCAGCGCCCCTGTTGAGGGCCCCTCGGCGCGCCGGAAACGCTAGCACGCAGCGCCGCCCATCTCCGAACTGGAGGAACCCCCCCAGACGAGCCGCCCGGGCGGGGGTTCGGACCGTTACTCGTGGCGCCGCAGCACCGTCGGACCGAGTTCGGTGACCGAACGCATACCGATGAGCCCCAGGGTGAGATCGAGCTCCGCCACCAGGTTCTCGAGGACCGCCCGCACGCCGGCCGAACCATCCAGAGCCAGCCCGTAGAGGTGGGGCCGCCCCACCGTCACTGCCGTGGCTCCCAGCGCCAACGCCTTGACGACGTCGGCTCCCGACCGCACGCCGCTGTCGAGGATCACTGGCACCGACGTCGACCCAGGGCCACCGAGGGCGGCCACGATGTCGACCATTGCGTCGAGCGCGCCGACCGCCCCGTCGACCTGCCGCCCACCGTGGTTGGACACCAGCAGCCCGGCCACCCCCATGTCGACGGCGCGCACCGCGTCGTCGGGGTGCAGGATTCCCTTCAGCAGCACCGGAAGCCGGGTACGCGAGCGCAACGTCGCAAGGTCGTCCCACGACAGCGAAGGCTTGGAGTAGATCGCGAGGAACGTCTCGACCTCCGCTCGGGTATGCGGGGAGCGCAGGTTCTCGACGAAGCCGCCGGGTCGCTCGCGGGCCATCGACAGCCAGCGTCCGGAGGGCGCCGGGGGTGGGTCGGGAACGCGGCCCGGGTCGCCCGAGCGACCGCGCGCCATTCGCTCCTCCACCAGCTCACGGAAGCGCGGGTCCGACGTGTACTGCGCGATGCCGACCCCCCGGGCGAACGGCAGCGACCCGCGGTTCAGGTCCTGCGGCCGCCAGCCCAGCATCGTCGTGTCGACCGTCACGACGAGTGCCGATGCGCCCATCGCCTCCGCCCGACCGATGAACGAGTCGACGAGCGCCTCGTCGGTCGACCAGTAGAGCTGGTACCACCGAGCGCCGTCCCCCATCGCCCGAGCCGTCGCCTCCATCGGCGAGGAGCCCTGGCTGGACAGGATGTAGGGCACGCCCACCGCCGACGCCGCCGCGCCGATCATCTCGTCGGCGCCACGGCGCACCAGCCCCGCTGCACCCACCGGCGCGACGAGCAGCGGGGTGGGCAGCCGCATACCCAGCAAGGACACGGAGAGGTCCCGCGACGAGACGTCGCGGAGCACCCGCGGGACGAGCGTCCACCGGTCGAACGCCGCGCGGTTCGCCCGCATGGTCGCGCCATCGCCGGCACCGCCGGCGACGTAGGCCCAGGCGTCGCCGGACATGGCCCGGCGGGCCGCCTGCTCCAGACCGGTCGGGTCGGTCGGAACCCGTGGACGACGGCCCAGCGCACCGGCCCGGTAGATCGCGTTCTGTCGCAGCCGGCCGGGCCCAGGTGCCGGCATCTCTCTCATCCCCGGACGGTACCGGCCGGGGCGGAGTGGGGCCGGTCGACCCGGTCGTCGGAGGCGGGTGTCACACTGCCCGCGTGACGGCGATCGAGCTCTCCTCGAAGACCGGACGCGCGATCGTCGCGGCGGCGGTCCTCGGGTCCGGGATGGCCATGCTCGACGGCACCGTGATCAACGTCGCCCTCGTGCGCATCGGCGAGGACCTTGACGCCAGCCTCGCCGACCTGCAGTGGGTCACCAACGGCTACCTCCTGTCGCTGGCCTCGCTGATCCTCCTCGGCGGCAGCCTGGGCGACCGGTTCGGCCGACGGCGGATCTTCGTCCTCGGCGTGATCGGTTTCGCCGTGACGTCGGCGTTCTGCGGCCTCGCCCAGAACCCGGGACAGCTCATCGTGGCGCGCGTGCTGCAAGGGGTCGCCGGTGCGCTGCTGACGCCCGGCAGCCTGTCGATGATCGAGGCGACCATCCGCCGCCAGGACCGGGCCAAGGCGATCGGGTCGTGGTCGGGCCTCGGCGGGATCGCAGCGGCCATCGGTCCGTTCGTCGGCGGCTGGCTCGTGCAGTACGCCAGCTGGCGCTGGGCGTTCTTCCTCAACATCCCGCTGGCGGCGGTCACCGTCTCCCTCGCGGTCCGCAGCGTCCCCGAGACGCGCGACGAGGAGGCCGGGCGCACTTTCGACGTCCTCGGAGCAGTGCTCGCGACGCTGTCGCTCGCGCTGATCACCTACGCCCTCATCGAGTATCAGGGGCTGGGCACGGTCGGGACGTCGGTCGTCGTCCTCGTCGGGCTCCTCCTCGGGCTCGGTTTCGTGGCCGTCGAACGGCGTGCCGAGAGCCCGATGGTGCATCCGTCGCTGTTCACCGAGCGGCAGTTCACCGGCGCCAACCTCATGACGCTCGTGGTCTACGGCGCGCTCGGTGCTGTCCTGTTCTTCCTCACCCTGCAGCTGCAGACCGTGCTCGGGTACGGGCCGCTGGTGGCCGGGCTCGCCACCCTGCCGATGACGCTGCTGATGCTGTTCCTGGCCGCGAAGGGCGGCGAGCTCGGCGCGCGGATCGGACCCCGCCTCCCGATGACCGTGGGTCCCCTCGTCTGCGCGGTCGGCGTCGCGCTGCTCAGCGCCGTCGGACCGGGAACGTCCTACGTGGTCGGCATCCTGCCCGGGGTCGTGGTCTTCGGGCTGGGGCTGTGTCTCCTCGTCGCTCCCCTGACCGCCACCGTCCTTGCGGCCGCGCCCGACCGGTTCGCCGGCGCGGCGAGCGGGGTGAACAACGCCGTCGCCCGCGCCGGCACGCTGCTCGCGGTCGCCGCCCTGCCGGCCGTGGTGGGCCTCAGCGGCACGGCCTACCGCGACGCCGCCGTCTTCTCGTCGGCATACCGGACGGCGATGTGGATCTGCGCCGGCCTGCTCGTCGCCGGCGGACTGGTCTCCTGGCTCCTCATCCGCAACACCGCGGAGAACGCTCCGCTGGCCGCCGCGTCCGAACGCTGACGCCGACCCTGCGAGGTGCCTGCGCGCCGTGGCAGGATCGGGCACCGGCCGAGTCGTCGCGAGAGATCTGCGAGATCAGGGGGAACGCCATGTCCAGCACCGCGTCCGAGACCAGCCTCGCCGACTACGAGGACGACGACCTCCGGCTGGACCTGCGCTGGTGGGACGCCCTCAACTACCTCACGGTGGGCCAGATCTACCTGCAGGAGAACGCGCTCCTGCGGGAACCGCTGGCGATGGACCACATCAAGCCGCGGCTGCTCGGCCACTGGGGCACCAGCCCCGGCCTCTCGATGATCTACGTCCTGCTGAACCGCCTCATCTCGCGAACCGGTTCCGACTGGCTCTACGTCACCGGACCGG
The DNA here is from genome assembly GCA_963751085.1 of uncultured Actinomycetota bacterium. GTDB lineage: Bacteria > Actinomycetota > Actinomycetes > Actinomycetales > Dermatophilaceae > Lapillicoccus. The sequence goes on from CAVVTH010000004.1 coordinate 13,450, forward strand.
GACACGGCGGCCCGTCCCTGCTTGCCGCGGCATACCTCGAGGGCACCTACTCGGAGGTCTACCCGCACGTCACGTCCGACGCCGAGGGCCTGCGCACGCTGTTCCGGCAGTTCTCCTCCCCCGGCGGCGTGCCGAGCCACGTCAGCGTCCAGACCCCGGGGAGCATCCACGAGGGTGGCGAGCTCGGGTATGCGCTGGCCCACGCCGGTGGGGCGGCCATGGACCACCCGGACCTCTTCGTCGCCTGCGTCGTGGGGGACGGCGAGGCGGAGACCGGCCCGCTGTCCGGTTCCTGGAAGCTGCCGCACTTCCTCAACCCTCGACGGGACGGCGCCGTCCTGCCCATCCTCCACCTCAACGGCTACAAGATCGCCGGGCCGACGGTGTTCGGACGCAGCTCCGACGAGGACGTCGAGGCCTACCTGCGGAGCCAGGGCTGGGACCCGGTGGTCGTCGAGGGCCACGAACCCGAGCGGGTCTTCCGGGACCTGTGGGCGGCGCTGGTCCGCAGCCACGAGCAGATCCTCAGGTTGCGCGAGACGACCCGCAACGGCGCACCGAGCGAGCAGGTCCGCCACACCTGGCCGGCCATCGTCCTGCGCACGCCCAAGGGCTGGACCGGGCCGCACGAGGTCGACGGCGTGCAGGTCGAGGACACCAACCTCAGCCACCAGGTCCCGCTGTCCGGGATCAAGGGCAACCCGGCGCACCTGCAGATCCTGCAGGAGTGGCTGCAGAAGTACCGCCCGGACGAGCTGTTCGACGAGAACGGACGGCTCGTCGAGGAGCTGCGCGCGCTGGCGCCGGTCGGCGACAAGCGGATGTCCGCGACGCCGTTCGCCAACGGCGGGCGGCTCCGTCACGAGCTGCCGATCAAGGACCTGAGCACCTACGCGCTCGACGTCGACCGTGGCGTGACGACCCACGAGAGCACCCGCCCGATGGGCGAGCTGATGCGCGACGTGTATGCCGCCGACCTGGCCGCGGACGGCGGCGGCAGCTTCCGGCTGTTCTGCCCGGACGAGACGGCCAGCAACCGCCTCCAGGCTGTCTTCGAAGTGACCGACCGCTGCTTCCAGGCGCCGCTGAAGCCGACCGACCAGCAGATCTCCGCCGACGGCCGGGTCATGGAGGTGCTGTCGGAGCACCTCTGCTCGGGATGGCTCGAGGGCTACCTGCTCAGCGGCCGGCACGGGGTCTTCGCGACCTACGAGGCGTTCGCCATGGTGTCGGCCTCGATGACCATCCAGCACGTCAAGTGGCTCCAGCACGCGCAGGAGCTGACGTGGCGGGCGCCGGTGTCGTCGCTCAACATCCTGCTGACCAGCACCTGCTGGCGCAACGACCACAACGGGTTCTCCCACCAGGGCCCGGGGCTGATCGACTCCCTGCTCCCGCTGGCCCCCGGCGTCGTCCGGGTCTGGCTGCCACCGGACGCCAACACCGGCCTGTCGATCATGAACCACTGCCTGCGCAGCACCAACCACGTCAACCTCATCGTGCTGGACAAGCAGCGGCACCTGCAGTACCTCCCGATGGAGGAGGCCGACGAGCTCTGCGCGCAGGGCGCCGGGATCTGGAGCTGGGCGTCCAACGTCAACTCGCGTGAGGAGCCCGACATCGTCATCGCGTCCGCCGGGGACGTGCCGACCCAGGAGGCGCTGGCCGCGACGGAGCTGCTCCGGGAGTGGACGCCCGAGCTCAAGGTGCGCTTCGTCAACGTCGTGGACCTCATGGCGTTGCTGCCCGAGGAGGACCACCCGCACGGCTACGCCGACTCGGTGTTCGACGACCTCTTCACGCCCGACCGACCGGTCATCTTCGCGTTCCACGGGTACCCGCGGGCCGTGCACCAGCTGGTTCACGGCCGCAGCAACCCCGGCCGGTTCCACGTGCGCGGCTTCAACGAGCAGGGCACCACCACCACACCGTTCGACATGGTCGTCCTCAACAAGGTGTCGCGCTACCACCTCGCCATCGAGGCGCTGCGCCGCAGCCTCAAGCGGCCGCCGCGCTGGCACGAGCTCACCGCCCACTGTCGGGACATGCTCGCCCAGCACGAGGTCTACATCCGCGAGCACCTCGAGGACCTCCCCGAGGTCCGCGACTGGACCTGGCACAGCTGACTCGATGACGACCAGCGTCTATCTCGCCTCCTCGGAGGGGCAGTCGGGCAAGTCGGCCGTCGCCCTCGGGATCCTCGACCAGCTGGCCAGGCGGGTGAGCCGGGTCGCGGTGTTCCGCCCCGTCGTGCGCACCGCGAAGGCGGAGGCGGACCACGTCCTGGACCTGCTGCTGTCCCGGCTCGAGCACACCGGCGACGCGCGGTCGCCCCGTGACCGCCGAGGAGGCGTCGGGCGTGTTCTACGACGACGTCCACCAGGACCCTGAGGCCGCCATGTCGACGATCGTCGACCGCTACCACGCCGTGGCCGGCCGGTTCGACGCCGTGCTCGTCGTCGGTTCGGACTACACCGACATCGCGTCGCCGACCGAGTTCTCCTTCAACGCGCGCGTCGCCGCCAACCTCAACTGCCCGATGGTGCTCGTCGTGTCGGGCAAGGGCAAGACGCCGGAGCAGGTCCGCGTCGCCGCGGACATCGCCGCCGACGACGCCCGCCACCACCACGCCTCGGTCCTGTCGGTCGTCGCGAACCGCGTCGCCCTCGAGGACATCCCCGCGGCCACGGCGGCCCTGGCCGGTGTCGCCGGCGGTGTCCCCACCTATGCGATCCCCACCGAGCCCGTGCTGGACTCCCCGACGGTCCGCGAGCTCATGACCGCCACGCGCGGGACGCTGATCCACGGCGACGACGCCCTGCTGGACCGGGAGTCGTGCGGCCTCCTCGTCGCGGCCATGACGATGCCCAACGTCCTCGACCGCCTGTTCGAGGGTTGCGTCGTCATCTCCCCCGCCGACCGTGCCGACGTGCTGCTGGCCCTGCTCCTCGCATACGCCGCCAAGACCTTCCCGTCACCGTCGGCGATCGTTCTCAACGGCGGCCTCGAGGTGCCGGACTCGGTCGAGCGCCTGGTCTCCGGCCTCGACGTCCACGTTCCGGTGGTCACGACCACCGCCGGCACGATGCGCACGGCCGCGGACCTGTATGCGGTCGCACCCCGCCTGACCCGCTCCTCGGCCCGAAAGGTCGAGACGGCGCTACGGCTTTTCGAGGAACACGTCGACGGACCCGCGCTGCTCGACCGGCTCGACGTCAGCCCCACGAGCGTCGTCACACCGCTGATGTTCGAGTACCAGCTCGTGGACCGAGCGCGTCGCGCCGCCAAGCACATCGTCCTCCCCGAGGGCGAGGAGCCGCGCATCCTCAGGGCCGCCGACCAGCTGCTGCGCCGGGGCGTCGTCCGGCTGACCCTGCTCGGCAGCCCATCCGGGATCAGCGCGACCGCGTCGCAGCTGGGCCTCGACATCTCGGCCGCCGAGCTCGTCGACCCGCACGACGAACCGCTGCGCTCGCGGTTCGCCCAGGAGTATGCGTCGCTGCGCGCCCACAAGGGCGTCACCACCGAGCAGGCCTGGGACGTCGTGGTCGACCCCAGCTACTTCGGCACGATGATGGTTCTCGACGGCCTGGCCGACGGCATGGTCTCCGGATCGATCCACACCACCGCGCACACGATCCGGCCGGCGCTCGAGGTCGTCCGCACCCTCCCCGGCGTGGGCATCGTCTCGTCGGTGTTCCTCATGTGCCTGCCCGACCGGGTGCTGGTCTACGGCGACTGCGCGGTCAACCCCGACCCCACTGCCGAGCAGCTCGCCGACATCGCCGTCTCCTCGGCGGCGACGGCCGCCCAGTTCGGGATCGAGCCACGCGTCGCGATGCTCTCGTACTCCACCGGCGTCTCCGGGAGCGGCGCCGACGTCGACAAGGTCTACGCCGCAACCGAGCTGGTCCGGAGCCGGGCCCCCGAGCTGCCGGTCGAGGGACCGATCCAGTACGACGCCGCGGTCGACATGGCGGTGGCAGCCGCGAAGCTCAAGGACTCGCCCGTGGCCGGACGGGCCACGGTGCTCGTCTTCCCGGACCTCAACACCGGGAACAACACCTACAAGGCGGTGCAGCGCAGCGCCGGCGCGGTCGCGGTCGGCCCGGTCCTGCAAGGCCTTCGTAAGCCGGTGAACGACCTGTCCCGCGGTGCCCTGGTGCAGGACATCGTCAACACCGTGGCCATCACGGCGATCCAGGCGGAGGGGACGTCGTGACCGACGCGGCGCCCGTGCAGCCGGTGCTCGTCGTCAACGCCGGGTCGTCGTCGCTCAAGTACCAGCTGGTCGACACCGCAACCGGATCGGCGCTGGCCAAGGGCAGCATCGAGCGCATCGGCGAGAGGACCTCAGCGGCCGAGCACCAGAGCTTCGAGGGCCGGCGCAACACGCTGACCAAGAGCCGGCCCATCGCGACGCACCGCGACGCCCTGGCCTGGGTCCGTGAAGCCTTCCGGGACGCCGGGCCGGACCTCGACCGCGTCGGCCTCCTGGCCGTCGGGCACCGGGTGGTCCACGGCGGCGACCGGTTCAGCGAGCCGGTCGTCGTCAACGAGGAGGTCCTGGCCGCCATCGAGGAGCTGGAACCCCTTGCGCCGCTGCACAACCCGGCCAACCTCGAGGGCATCCGGGTGGCCATCGACACCTTTCCGGGTGTCCCTCAAGTCGTCGTCTTCGACACGGCCTTCCACCACACGATGCCCGCGCACGCCTACACCTATGCCGTGCCGAGGTCGTGGCGTGAAGAGCACCAGGTACGGATCTACGGGTTCCACGGCACGTCCTACGCCTATGTGACCCGTCGGGCGGCCGCCGTGCTGGGCAAGCCGGTCGAGGAGACGGCGCTCGTCGTCCTGCACCTCGGCAACGGCGCCAGTGCTGCGGCGATCGCGGGCGGCCGGAGCATCGACACGTCGATGGGGTTGACCCCGTTGGCGGGGTTGGTCATGGGCACCCGGTCGGGCGACATCGACCCGGGCGTGCTTCTCGTTCATGGTCCGCAACGGGATGACCGCCGACGACGTCGACGAGGCCCTCAACCGTCAGAGCGGCCTCAAGGGCCTCAGCGGCACCAACGACTTTCGCGAGGTGGACCAGCTCGTTGCCGAGAACGACCCGGACGGACGGCTGGCGTTCGACGTCACCGCATACCGGCTGCGCAAGTACATCGGCGCGTATGCGGTGGCGCTCGGCCGGCTGGACGCGGTGGTGTTCACGGCGGGGATCGGCGAGCATGCCCCGCGGCTCCGGGCGGCGGTGTGCCACGGGCTGCGGATCCTCGGCGTCGAGCTCGACGAGGAGGCGAACCTGGCGCCCGGCGGCGGCGAACGCCGGATCTCGACGGCCGGCAGCGCCGTCGCGGTCCTCGTCGTGCCGACCAACGAGGAGCTCGAGATCGCCCGACAGACCACCGCGCTGGTGACCGGCGCTGACTCCCGGAGCGGCTAGGTCAGCGCTCGTACCAGGGAACCAGCCGAGCGCGGCCCAGCGTGTGGAAGAAGAGGTTGAACCCCAGCACCGCGGGTGACGAATCCGCGACGTCGAGCTCCTCGACGTCGACCGCGTGCACGACGACGAAGTACCGGTGCGGGCCGTGCCCTTCGGGAGGTCCCGCGCCGATGAACTGCCGGTTACCCGAATCGTTGCGCAGCTGCGCCGCCCCGTCGGGCAGCCCCGAACCGGTCTCGTCACCGGCTCCGGTGTCCAGTGAGGTGGTCGTCACGGGAATGTTGGCGACCGCCCAGTGCCAGTAGCCGGATGCGGTCGGAGCGTCCGGGTCGTAGACCGTCACGGCGAAGCTCTTCGTCCCCTCCGGGAACCCCGTCCATGACAGCTGCGGGGAGACGTCCTTGCCGCCGGCGCCCAGGATGCCGCTCACCTGCTGCTCATCGAGCTTCTCGCCGTCGGCGACGTCCGTAGACGTCACGGTGAAGGTCGGCACCGGCGGCAGTGCGGCATACGGGTCATAGGTCTCCGCGGGCATACTCGCACCGTAACCCCGGCGCTCGCCCTCAGGCGAGGCGGGCCAGCGCCTCCAGCGCCCGATCGGCGTGGACCGTCATACTGGTCTCCGACTGGATGACCTCGACGACTCGCTGCCGGCTCGTCGATGACGAACGTCGCCCGCTTGACCGGCGTGATGAAGCGGCGGCGGACCCCGTAGGCCTCGGCGACCGTGCCGTCGATGTCGGCGAGCAGCGGGAAGTCCAGCTGCTCCCGCTCGGCGAAGGCCTCCATAGTGACGATGTCGTCCATCGAGATCCCGAGGCGGTGCGCCCCCACCTCGGCGTACCGGCGGGCGAGGTCGCGGAAGTGGACCGCCTCCCGGGTGCAGCCCGGCGACCCCGCAGTGGGGAAGAAGAACAGCACCACGGGCCCGCGCAGCAACAGCTGGCCGAGCTCGTGAACCTTCCCGTCCTGGTCGGGGAGGTGGAACTCGGGCGCTCGGCTACCGGCGGTGAGCGTCTTCATGCGAAGGCGTTCGGCACTGACCGCCACGTGGATTGGCCGGTCCGCCAAGCAGTCACGCGAAGCACGGGTCGGGGCCATCCCGCTCACCTATCCTGCGCCTGTGACCTTCTTCCGGGACCTGCGCACGCTGTTGCGCTACGGCGGGTTCCGGCGGTTGTTCTCCGTACGCCTGCTGTCCCAGTTCGCGGACGGCGTCTTCCAGGTGGCACTGGTGTCGTCGGTGCTCTTCTCACCGGAGCGGGCTCCCAACGCCGGAGCGATCGCCGCGGCGTTCGCCACGATCCTGCTGCCGTTCTCGGTGCTCGGCCCGTTCGTCGGCGTGTTCCTCGACCGCTGGCCACGCCGGACCACCCTGGTCGTCAGCAACCTCATCCGGGCGGTCCTGCTGGTCCTCGTCGCGCTCCTCGTGGGCTCGGACAAGGTGGGTCCGGTGTTCTTCGTCCTGGTGCTGGCGGCCTTCTCGGTCAACCGGTTCCTGCTGGCCGGCCTCTCCGCCTCCCTGCCGCACGTCGTCGACCGAAACCTGCTCGTCACCGCGAACTCCGTGGTGCCGACGTGCGGCTCGATCGCCTACCTCTGCGGCCTCGGCGCCGGGGGCGCCCTGCACGCGCTGACCGACTCCGACCCGACGGTCATCGCCACCGCGTCGGTGCTCTACCTGCTGTCCTCGGGGGTGGCCTACCTGCTGCCGTTCCTCGGCCCGGACCTCGAGGAGGTCGGCGCGGAGGTCCGGGAGGCGCTCGGCAACGTCGCCAAGGGCCTCGTGGACGCCGCTCGGCACCTGCCGCGACTGGCCCGGCTCGCCCTCACCGTGGTCACGGCGGCCCGCCTGCCCTACGGGATGATGATCGTCGGCCTGGTGCTCCTCTCCCGCAACCATGCAGGCCGCCGGCAACCCGGTCGGCGGAATGGCCGGCGCAGGGCTCGCCGTGGCGGCGTCCGGCCTGGGCTTCGGAGCGGCCGCCGTCGGCACTCCCACGCTGGCCGGCCGGCTGGGTCTTCGCCGCTACCTCGCGGGGCTCGCGCTGCTGGGCACCGTGATGCAGGTCTTCCCGTTGGCCCTGTTCCTGCCCTGGGCCATCGCCATCTCGGCCTTCGGCCTCGGCCTCACGACCCAGGGCATCAAGATCTGCGTGGACACGACGTTGCAGCGGGTCGTCGGGCGACGTCTTCCTGGGCCGCGTCTTCTCCATCTACGACGTCCTGCTCAACGTCGCGCTGGTCCTGGCAACGGTCATCGCGGCGCTGGTGATGCCCGCCGACGGCCGCTCGATCGCCGTGCTGGCCGGTGCGGCCGTCTGGTACCTCGCCATCGCCGTCGCCGTCGGCCGCTACTGGCCGCGACCCGCGGACCGCCTCGTCACCGAACGCGTTCACTAGGGTTCTGCCGTGACCGAGCCGGGACCCGCGTGACCGCCCTGGAACGAGTCACCGCCACCCGCTACGTCACCCCGCTGCGGGAGGGCGGCTCGCTGCCGGGGCTGGTCGAGGCCGACGACGACGGGATCTACGTCCTCAAGTTCCGCGGCGCGGGCCAAGGCGTGAAGGTCCTGGTCGCCGAGATCCTCGTAACGGAGATCGCCCGGCTGCTCGAGATCCCGCGTTCCCCGGCTGGCGCTGGTGACCCTGGACGCGCAGATCGCGAAGTACGAGGCCGACGAGGAGGTGCAGGACCTACTCAACGCCAGCATCGGGCTCAACCTCGGCGTCGACTTCCTGCCCGGGCTCGTTCGGCTACGACGGGTCGGTGCCACCGCCGGAGGACGCCGCGGCGCGGATCGTGTGGCTCGACGCCTTCACCGCCAACATCGACCGCACCTGGAACAACCCCAACCTGCTGCTCTGGCACCGCGCGGACATGGGCCATCGACCACGGCGCCGCGCTCTACTTCCACCACGGGTGGCCGAGCCGCGAGCCCGACTACGCGCGCTTCGCGGGCCAGCCGTTCGACGTGTCGACGCACGTCCTGCGCGAGGTCGCGGGCGACCCGGCCCGGCTGCAGACCGAGCTCGCGGCCTCGCTCACCCCCGCCGTGCTGGCTGCGGTCGTCGACCTGGTGCCCGACGAGTGGCTGGAGACGACGCCCTGGCTGCCGGACCCCAGCGCGGTCCGCGCGGCATACCTGGAGATGCTGGTCGCCCGGCTGGCCAACCCGGACGCCTGGCTGCCGGCGGTGGCGTCGTGATCGGCTACCAGTACGTCACCCTCCGGTGCGTCCCCCGCGTGGAGCTGGAGGAGTTCGTCAACGTCGGCGTCGTCCTCTACGCCCAGAGCGCCGACTTCCTCGAGTCGGCCCACCACGTGGACCACGCCCGGCTGCGAGCTCTGGCACCGGATCTCGACCTCGGGACCGTCGAGGACCTGCTCGGGACGGTGCAGGCCGTATGCCGCGGCGACGAGGGTCGAGGGCTGCCGCACCTCGACGGGCTGGGACGCCGGTTCGGGTGGCTGAGCGCCCCGCGGTCGACCATCGTCCAGCCCAGCCCCCGGCACGGCGGGCTCTGCGCCGACCCGACGCTCGAGCTCCAGCGGCTGATGGCCCTGCTCGTCCGGCCCTGACCCGGGACGCCGCCATCGTCTCAGCCGGTGACAAACGGCCTGGGCCGAGCGGTGTCAGGGGCTGATGATGAGGTGGGCACCGACACGTCAGCAGGGAGAACCACGGGCATGGCCATCGACGAACAGCAGTCTGTGCGCGCTCCCGTGCGCGCTCCGGTGCGCACCCGGGGCTACGCCGGGCGCCACGAGAAAGTGCGCGACCGTGGACCCTGGCCGGCGCTGTGGGCACTGGTCTTGGGCTTCTTCATGATCCTCGTCGACTCGACGATCGTGTCGGTCGCGACCCCGGCGATCATCCGCGGGCTGCACGCCGACGTGAACGCCGTCATCTGGGTCACCAGCGCCTACCTGCTGGCGTATGCGGTGCCCCTGCTCGTCACCGGCCGGCTGGGTGACCGGTTCGGGCCGAAGTACGTCTATCTCGTCGGGCTCGCCCTGTTCACCGCCGCCTCCTTGTGGTGCGGGCTGACCGGGTCGATCACCGAGCTGGTCGTGGCTCGCGTCGTCCAGGGCCTGGGCGCGTCGCTGATGACGCCGCAGACCATGGCGGTCATCACCCGGACCTTCCCCGCCAACCAGCGCGGGCAGGCGATGTCCCTGTGGGGCGCCACGGCGGGGGTCGCGACGCTCGTCGGTCCGCTGGTCGGCGGCCTGCTCGTCGACGGCCCCGGCTGGCAGTGGATCTTCTTCATCAACGTGCCGGTCGGACTGGTCGGCTTCGTCCTCGCCCTGCGGCTGGTGCCCCGCTGGAGACGCACAGCCACTCGTTCGACCTGGTCGGCGTGGCCCTCTCCGTCGGTCGGCATGTTCTGCCTGGTCTTCGGCATCCAGGAGGGCGAGACCTACGACTGGGGGACCATCAGCGGGGTCCTCTCGGTGCCGTTGCTCATCGGCGTCGGCCTGCTCGTGCTCGGCGTCTTCGTGTGGTGGCAGGGCCGCGTGCGCACGGAACCCCTCGTCCCGCTGTCGCTCTTCCGCGACCGCAACTTCTCGCTCTCCAACGTCGGCCATCACGACGGTCGGCTTCAGCATCACCGCGATGGCGTTCCCGTTCATGCTGTTCACGCAGGCGGTGCTCGGTTACTCGCCCACCAAGTCCGCGCTCCTGCTCGTGCCGATGGCCGTCCTCTCGGGCGCCCTCGCGCCGATCGTGGGCCGGTTCGTCGACACCGCCCACCCGCGCTACATCCCGACCGGCGGGCTGCTGCTCTGCGCGGTCTCCCTGTTCTGGCTCAGCCGGATCATGACGCCGGACGTCGCCGTCTGGCAGCTGCTGCTGCCGATGGCGCTGCTCGGCGTAGCCAACGCCGGCATGTGGTCGCCTCTCGGGGCGACGGCGACCCGCAACCTGCCGCCGCGGTCGGCCGGCGCCGGTGCCGGGATCTACAACACGACCCGGCAGGTCGGTGCGGTGCTCGGCAGCGCGGCGATCGCGGCGGTCATGGAGGGCCGGCTCACCGCCAACCTCGGTGCCGCGGGAGGGTCATTGGGAAGTGCTGGTGGGGGCGCAGCGGCCGGTGCCGGCGGTGGTCTTCCGCCGCAGGCTGCGGCGGGGTTCGCCTCGGCGATGTCCGACGCCATGCTGTTGCCGCCCGTCGTCCTGCTGCTCGGGGTCGTCGCCGTGGTCTTCTTCGCGCGGCCGAGCGCCGTGCCCCACGGCGCGCCAGCCGCGGCGTCCCGGCCCTCAGGGCTGCCGGCCACCAGGACATCGGCACAGTCCGCACCATCGCCAGGATCCGCATCGACCGAACCCTCGAAGCCGCCCGACGCCCCGGAACTCGCCCAAGCCTGACCACGGTCCGCGGGCCGAACTAGCACCCAGCAGTGGGGAACCGCCGCCCGCCACTGGATCTGGCCCTCAACGGACAACGACTCGGCCACGCACGCTTCCGGGGAGGGTTTTGGGCGTCCGGACACCCAATAACCTCCCCAGAACGGGTGCTGCGGCTTTACCGCCGTCGTCCTGACCGGCGCCAGGGCCTCTCGCGATGGGCCGCCGGTCAGACGCGGAGCGCCCACATCGCGACAGCAGCGGCAGCGGCGACGTTGAGCGAGTCCACTCCACCGGCCATCGGGATGCGGACCGCCAGATCGGCGCCGTCCATGCGTGTGCCGCGCCAGGCCGTCACCCTCGGTGCCGAGCACGAGCGCCAGCCGCTCCGGCGGGTCGGCGGCGAGCTCGTCCAGGCTGACGCCGTCGTCGGTCAGGGCGAGGGCGGCGACGGTGAAGCCGGCGTCGCGCAGCTGGTCGATGGCCGCCGGCCAGGGTCGACCCGGGTCCACGGCACCTGGAACACGGTGCCCATCGAGACCCGGATCGCGCGCCGGTAGAACGGGTCCGCGCACCGCGGCGTGACCAGGATCGCGTCGACGCCGAGCGCCGCGCCGCTGCGGAACGCTGCGCGCCGACGTTGGTGTGGTCGACGATGTCCTCGAGGACCAGCACCCGTCGCGCGCCGGCGACGACGAACTCCACCGACGGCAGCGCGGGCCGGTGCATCGAGGCCAGCGCCCCGCGATGCAGGTGGAACCCGGTGAGCTCCTCGCATGACCGCGTGCTCGCCGACGAACACCGGCACGCCGTCGCGCTCCGCCTCCGCGACGACGTCGGCGAGGTCGCCGAGCCAGCGCTCCGCCATCAGCAACGAGCGCGGTCGGTGCCCGGCGGCGAGCGCCCGGCGGATGACCTTCTCGGACTCGGCGATGTAGAGCCCCCGCTCCGGCTCGCTGCGCCGGCGCAGGGCGACGTCGGTCAGGCCGACGTAGTCCGCCAGCAGCGCGGGGTCGGCAGGCGTACCGTCCGCACGGGCCGCCCGGACGTCCTGCGCCGTGACTTCGTCGGCATCGAGGACGCTCGTCGGCATCAGGGAAGAACACGAGCTTGACGATGGCCACCACGCCGATGATGACGATGAGCCCGCGCAGGGCGGCGGGCGGCAGCCGGCGCCCGATGCGCGCGCCGACAGGCCGCCGAGGAACGAGCCGACCGCGATGAACAGCACGACCAGCCAGTCGATCGAGCCGCGGGCGAAGAGCACGAAGGTCACGGCGGCGACCGCGTTGACGATGCGCGCTGAGCACGTTCTTGTAGGCGTTGAGGCGCTGCAGCGGCTCCGAGCTCAGGGCGCTGAAGATGCCCATGAGCAGCACCCCCTGCGCCGCGCCGAAGTAGCCGCCGTATGCGCCGGCCACGAAGATGCCGACCGCGAGCGCCCAGGCGTGCCAGGGCGGTGCGGTCTCGTCCGGCGAGCGCTCCGCGGCGCGCCGCTGGAGCCGCGGCCCGACGAGGACCAGGACCAGCGCGATGACGATGAGCGCGGGAACGATCGCCTTGAACGCCGCGGGCGGCAGCACCAGCAGCAACGCGGCGCCGAGGACGGAGCCGAGGAACGACAGCGGCGCCAGCCGCCGGATGGTCCCTGACCGCCCCTGCGAGCTCGTGCGCGGTAGCCGTAGCTGCCACTCACCCCGCCCGGCACCAGGCCGATGTTGTTGCTGACGTTGGCGGTCAGCGGGGGGTAGCCGAGGACGAGCAGGGTCGGGAAGGTGATCAGCGACCCGGAGCCGACGATGGTGTTGATGGTCCCCGCCGCGAACCCCGCCGCCATGATCGCGACGACGTCGAGCACGGACACCCGGTCACCCTAAACCGGGTGACCGGGTGCCTTCGCGACCGGTAGGGGTGATCAGCGAGGTGGCTGCGCCTCCGGCTGAACCGGCTGCACACCGTGGACCGGTGCAACCGGCGGAACCGGCTCAACCGGTTGAACGGCCTCAACCGCCTGAACGGCCGCGACCGGCTGCGCTGCCTGACCCGGCTCGGCGGGCGCCGCGTGCGAACCGACCGCGCGGTCCGAGCCGTCCGAGCCGTCCGGGGCGTCGGTCGCTGACCCGGGACGGGTGTGCGTCGGTGTCGTCCAGACGCGCGGCGCCGGTGCGTGGTAGCGCCGCGAGGCCGGCGATGCGCCCTCGGTGGCCTCCGCGCTGGCCTGACCGGCCTGGCCGCGAGCCTCGGCGAGCGCCTGGGCGGGGTCCTGCAGCGAGGTGTCGGCGAAGGCGTCGTCCTCGGGACCGGGGTCGACCCAGTCGTCGTCGTCGGCCACCGTCGACGCCCTGCTGCTGGCCACCCAGCGCACCGCTGATGCCGCGCAGGGCGTCGGTGACCTCGGACGGGATGATCCACATCTTGTTGGAGTCACCGCGGGCCAGCTGCGGCAGCACCTGGAGGTACTGGTAGGCCAGCAGCCGCTGCGTCGGCTTGCCGCGGTGGATCGCGCCGAACACCTGCTGGATCGCCCGCGCCTGGCCCTGGGCCTCGAGGATCCGCGCCTGCGCCGAACCCTCGGCCCGCAGGATCTGGGACTGCTTCTCGCCCTCGGCGGAGAGGATCGCGGACTGCTTGACGCCCTCGGCGTTGAGGATGGCGGCGCGCCGGTCACGCTCGGCCCGCATCTGCTTCTCCATGGAGTCCTGGATGGAGTGCGGCGGGTCGATCGCCTTGAGCTCGACCCGGTTGACGCGGATGCCCCACCGGCCGGTCTCCTGGTCGAGGACCCCGCGCAGCTGCGCGTTGATCTGGTCGCGGGAGGTCAGGGTCTGCTCGAGGTCGAGCGAGCCGATGACGTTACGCAGCGTGGTCACGGTCAGCTGCTCGATGCCCTGGATGAAGTTGGCGATCTCGTAGACCGCCGACTTCGCCTCGGTGACCGTGTAGTAGATGACCGTGTCGATGCTGACGACAAGGTTGTCGGAGGTGATCACCGGCTGCGGCGGGAAGGTGACGACCTGCTCGCGCAGGTCGATGTTGGCGCGTACCTTGTCGACGAACGGGACCAGGAAGTGCATGCCGTCGTCCAGGGTCCGGCTGTAGCTGCCGAGTCGCTCGACGATCTGCGCGGTCTGCTGCGGGACGATCCGGACGGTCCGGACGACGACGACGATCGCGAAGATGATGAGCAGTGCGACGACGACGAGAGTGATGGCACTGCCGTCCATGGGATCTCCCTACTTTCGGTGGCTCCCGGACCGGTCCGGCCCGAGATGGTTGCTCAGTGGTGACGTCGGGGTCGGACGTCGGGGGTTGGACGTCACGGGGCCGGCTCCGGCTCCGTGTTCATGGCGTGGTCATGGCGCGTCGGCGGTGCCGATGGTGGGCACCCGGGTCACGACCGCTGTGGCTCCGTCGATGCGCACCACGCGGACCTCCTCGCCGGGCTCGTGCGGCACGGGGTCGCTCGACGTTGCAGACCACGTCTCGCCGCCGACCTTGACCCGGCCACCGTGCTGCGTCACGGTCTCCACCACAAAGGCGGAGCGCCCGATGTAGCCGGCCGTGCCCATGGCGATCCCCTCCGGCCGGGTGCTGAACCGGCGTTTGGCCCACGGCCGGGCCACGCCGAGCAGCATGCTTGCGACCACGACCGCGACGATCGCCTGGATGGGGAAGGGCGCGCCGACCGCGGCGGCAGCCGAGCCGCCGAGCGCACCCCCGGCCAGCATGAGGAAGACGAAGTCGACGGTGGCGGCCTCGATGGCCCCCAGCGCGATCGCGGCCCCGATCCATGCCAGCCAGCCGTAGTCCTCGAACACGACCGCCTCCTCCCCTGAGCGCCGGAGAGGCGCCGGTGGACGGCGCATACCCCTTGTCGGTAGGACGCTCAGAGCCTCAGCGTAGTTCCGTCCACCGACGTCGCTCGCCTCACCCTGCGACGGGAGGCGCCCCAGTTGGCGTGGCGGCCCGTGCGCTCCACCGGTCGCCATGTCGTTCCACGACGAGCGGCAGCCCGAACGTCGCGGACAGGTTCTCGGCGGTGAGGGTGACCTCCAGCGGACCGGCGGCGACGATGCGCCCCTCGCGCAGGAGCAGGACGTCGGTGAAGCCGGGCGGGATCTCCTCCACGTGATGGGTGACCAGCACGAGCGCCGGCGCCTCGGTGTCCTGGGCGAGCAGCCCCAGCCGCGCGACGAGGTCCTCGCGACCGCCGAGGTCGAGTCCGGCAGCCGGCTCGTCGAGCAGCATGACCTCCGGGTCCGTCATCAGCGCTCTGGCGATCTGGACGCGCTTGCGCTCGCCTTCGCTGAGGGTGCCGAACCGGCGGTCGGCCAGGTGGGCGGCCCCGAGCGCCTCGAGCAGTGCCATGGCCCGGTGGTAGTCCTGGTCGTCGTACTGCTCGCGCCACCGGCCCACGATCGCGTAGGACGCGGTGACGACGACGTTGCCGACGAGCTCGTCGGCGGGAAAGCGTTCCGCGATCGCGGCGCTCGACAAGCCGATCCGTGGCCGCAGCTCGAACACGTCGACCGCGCCCATGACCTCGCCGAGGATGCCGGCCACCCCGCGGGTCGGATGGATGCGCGCCGCGGCGATCTGCAGCAGCGTGGTCTTGCCGGCGCCGTTGGGTCCGAGGACCACCCAGCGCTCGCCCTCCTCGACCTCCCAGGTGATGTCGTCGAGGAGGGTGTTGCCTGCCACGAACCACGCTCACACCGGCGAAGGCGAGGACGTCGCTCATGGGAGTTGACCTTAGTGGGAGGTTCATCGCCGCCTTGGGGCGCTCCCCGGGCGCCTTTAGACTGACCGGATGCCGGCTCTGCCCCTCGCGGTGCGCTTCGCGCTGTGGGCGACGGTGTCGGTGCGCGGCGAGGTCGACCCGGACGACGCCGTGGTCGCGGCCCACCCCGACGTCGACGACATCACCGGCGAACCGGCCGGCCGGCTGGAGCTGTGGCGGGACTTCGGCGAGTCAGCCGTGCTCGTCGCGCTGCCTCGCCCGGGCGACCTGACCGGTATGCCGCGGAGCGGCCTCGCGGGCGCCGGCGCGGCGGCCGACGCGGGTGAGTGCGTGTTCGTCCCGGGGATGGGAGGCCTCCTGGTCCCCACCCTGACGTCCTTCGGCCCCGAGGGCGACGAGGGCACGTCGGTCGACTGGACCGCATACGACAGCGAGCCGGTGGCCCGGCACCGCCTCGAGGCGCTGTCCCTGCGCGAGCTGGACCACGAGCTGGTCGCGGCGGTGAGCGACGGTGCGGCCGCGCTGGAGGCGGTCGACGGGCTGCCCTGGTCGGCGCAGCCACGGGAGCAGACCGAACGCCGGCTCGAGATGCGCACCTGGGGCGTGCCGCCGGCCACCTCGCCGCGAGCCCTGCGCGTGATGCTCATGGCCGCCCGGGTCGGCGTCATCGTGGAGGAGGGGCTGCGACTCGCGGCCACCCCGGCCCTCGACGTCCACTCATCCGGGCGCCGCGAGGCCGGGCTCCGGTCGCTGCAGAGCGTCGCCGACCGGGTGCTATCCGGCGCGACGAACCTCGCCGTGATGGAGCTGGCCGGCTGGCGCCCGGTCTAGGCAGGCGTCCCGGTCGACCCTTCCCGGCTGGCTCGGCTCAGAGCCGTGCGGCTCGGCTCCGCTCATGTCGTGAGTCGAGCCGCTTGGCTCGGAGCCGAGCCAGACGGCGTAGGGCGTCAGCGGCCGAGGACCTGCTGGTACACGGCCATCGTCCGGTCGCCGATCGAGGCCCACGAGAAGTGCTCCACGGCGCGGGTGCGGCCGGCCAGACCGAAGTGGCGGGCGCGGTGCTGGTCGGAGACGGCTTCGGTGAGCCGGCCCGCGAGGTCGGCGACGAACGCGTCGGGGTCGACCGGGGTCCCCGTGCCGTCGTCGACCTGCTCGATCGGGACCAGCCATCCGGTCTCACCGTCGACCACCACCTCGGGGATCCCGCCGGTGGCCGTCGCCACGACCGCCAGCTCGCACGCCATGGCCTCGAGGTTGACGATCCCGAGCGGCTCGTAGACCGAGGGACACACGAAGACCGTTGCCGCGGACAGCAGCGCCACGACCTCGTTCCGCGGCAGCATCTCGGGAATCCAGACGACACCGTCGCCGCGCTTCGCCTTGAGGTCGCTCATGAGCCCCTCGACCTCGGCCATGATCTCCTTGGTGTCCGGCGCGCCGGCGCACAGAATGAGCTGGACGTCGGGCGGCAGGGACGCTGCGGCGCGCAAGAGGTAGGGCAGGCCCTTCTGGCGGGTGATCCGGCCGACGAAGATCACCGACGGCTTGTCGGGGTCCATGCCGTGCTTGCGCACGATGTCCTCGTCGGGGCTGCGCTGCCAGAGCTGCGAGTCGATCCCGTTGTGCACCACCGCAACTCGGTCGGGGTCCAGCGACGGGTAGGCCTTGAGGATGTCGGCACGCATACCGGCACTCACGGCGATGACCGCCGCCGCCCCTTCGTAGGACTCGCGTTCCGCGAACGAGGAGATGCGGTAGCCGCCACCGAGCTGCTCGGCCTTCCACGGCCGGAACGGCTCCAGGCTGTGCGCGGTGACGACGTGCGGCATGCCGCCGAGCATCGACGCGAGGTGGCCGCCGAAGTTGGCGTACCAGGTATGCGAGTGGACGAGGTCCGCGCCCTCGCAGTCGGCCGCGATGGCGAGGTCGACCCCGAGGGTCTGCAGCGCCGCGTTGGCGTTCGCGAGCTCGGGCAAGTCGGCGTATGCGGTCGTGCCGCGCTCCTCGCGCGGGGCGCCGAAGCACCGCACCTGCACCTCGACGTCACCTCGCTCGCGAAGGGCGCGGACCAGCTCGGCGACGTGGACACCGGCGCCTCCATAGACCGCGGGCGGGTACTCCTTGCTGAGGATGTCGACGCGCACGTTCGCGACCCTACTCACGGATTCGGGGCGGCGGGAGGCCTCGCGACCCGGGTCGTGCGCCCCTAGGGTTGGGCCCATGGCGCGAAGGTCGCAGAATCCCAAGGTGTTGGCGATCGTCCTGGCTGGCGGCGAGGGAAAGCGGTTGATGCCGCTCACCGCCGACCGGGCCAAGCCGGCCGTGCCCTTCGGCGGTCCTTATCGGCTGATCGACTTCGCGCTCTCCAACGTCGTGAACTCCGGCTACCTCAAAGTCGTCGTCCTCACGCAGTACAAGTCGCACAGCCTCGACAAGCACATCACCGCGACCTGGCGGATGTCGACGCTGCTGGGCAACTACGTCGCGCCGGTGCCGGCGCAGCAGCGGGTCGGCAAGGAGTGGTACCTCGGCAGCGCGGACGCAATCTTCCAGAGCCTCAACCTCATCCACGACGAGCACCCCGACATCGTCGTCGTCGTCGGAGCGGACCACGTCTACCGCATGGACTTCTCGCAGATGGTCGACCAGCACCGGGAGACCGGCGCGGGCGTGACGGTCGCGGCGATCCGTCAGCCGATCTCGCTCGCCGACCAGTTCGGGGTCATCGAGGTCGACGACGCCGACCCGCGAAAGATCGGCCAGTTCCTCGAGAAGCCGAAGAACGCCAAGGGTCTTCCCGATGCGCCGGACGAGGTGTTCGCGTCGATGGGCAACTACGTCTTCGACGCCGACGTGCTCGTCGACGCGGTGACGCGCGACCACGACCTCGAGGACACCAAGCACGACATGGGTGGCGACATCGTTCCCGCCTTCGTGGACGCGGGCGAGGGCTACGTCTACGACTTCAAGGACAACGAGGTGCCAGGCGCCACCGAGCGCGACCGTGGCTACTGGCGCGACGTCGGGACGCTCGACGCCTACTTCGAGGCCAACATGGACCTCATCTCGATCCACCCGGTGTTCAACCTCTACAACTATGAGTGGCCCATCTACACGACGACCGGTTTCCTCCCGCCGGCGAAGTTCGTGCACGGCCACGGCGACCGGGTCGGTGAGGCCCTCAACTCGTCGGTGTCCTCAGGCTGCGTCATCTCCGGCGCGCAGGTCCACGGTTCGGTGCTCGCCCCGCGGGTCAAGGTGCACAGCTACGCGACCATCGTCGACAGCGTCATCCTCGACGCCGTCGAGATCGGCCGCTACGCCACCATCCGCCGGGCGATCATCGACAAGTACTCCGTGATCCAGGAGCACGCGAAGGTCGGGATCGACCACGAGCACGACCGCGCTCGCGGTTTCTACGTCAGCGACAACGGCGTCGTCGTCGTACCGCGGGACAGCGTCGTCACACCCTGACCCGGCGAAGGCAAGGTCAACCGGCATACCCGAGAATGCTTGGTATGCCTGGCAACTCTGCTCGTGTCGCCGTCCAGATCCAGCCGCAGCACACCGACTATGCGGCCATCCGTCGCTTGTGCGCGACGCTCGAAGAGATGGGCGTCGACGTCCTGCTCAACTGGGACCACTTCTTCCCGCTGGCCGGAGACCCGGACGGCCGGCACTTCGAGTGCTGGACGATGCTCGCGGCCTGGGCCGAGGCGACCGAGCGGGTCGAGATCGGCGCCCTCGTGACCTGCAGTGCCTACCGCAACGCCAACCTGCTGGCCGACATGGCGCGCACCGTCGACCACATCAGCGCACGGGCCGGCGAGGGCCGGCTCATCCTCGGGATCGGATCCGGCTGGTTCGAGCGCGACTTCGACGAGTACGGCTACGAGTTCGGCACCGCCGGTGGTCGGCTGGACGCGCTGGCCGAGGATCTGCCCGTCATCAAGGCGCGCTGGTCGCTGCTGAACCCGCCGCCGACCCGCCAGATCCCGATCCTCATCGGCGGAGGCGGCGAGAAGAAGACCCTGCGCATCGTCGCCGAGCACGCGACGATCTGGCACGGTTTCGGCGACGCGGAGACCATCGCGCACAAGCACGAGGTCCTCGACGAGTGGTGCCGGCGCATCGGCCGTGACCCCGCCGCGATCGTCCGGTCCGCCGGCGTGGCGCCGACGCCGGGGCGGATGAAGGAGCAGGTGGCGAGCTACGCGACCAACGCGCAGCAGCTCTACGACGCGGGCACGCGGCTGTTCACCGTCGGGATGTCCGGGGACGACTACGACGACCTGGGCAAGGTGCGCGAGCTGCTCGCCTGGCGGGACGAGGTCAACCGCTGACCTCAGCGCGGCGGCGACCAGTCGGGATCGCGCCCGAGCGTCAGGAGGATGCGCCGCCAGGTGTCCGGCTCGTCGTCCACCCCGTGCCGCACCGGCGCGAACGCCGCCATCGGCCGCGTCCGGGCGTCTCCGGTGGGCACGGCGAGGGTGATGTCGAGCGCGGCGGCCAGCAGGTCGTGGCCGGGCGAGATGCGGGATGCCGATCGCCGCCCCGACGTCCCAGGCGTGCACGAGGTAGTCGATGGCGTGGAAGGACATTGCCTGAGCAGCGGGGAACGTGCGGCCGCCGAAGTCCGGCAGCGTGAGCTGCGCCGTGTCGAGGTCCACCTCCGCGAAAGCCGCGGTCACGTCCGCCGCGGCGGACTGGTGCGCCCCGACCGGGTCGCTGTCGCTGCCCTCGGGGGGCGCCCAGTGTGCGATGTCGGCGCCCTGCCCTCGGGCCGCAGCAGCGAACCCTCGATGCTGCGCGGCCATGTGCCTCAGCAGGTCGTGAACGGTCCACCGGTCGCACGGCGTCGGCTGGGTGAGGTCTCGGCTCGCCACTCGAGCGACGACGTCGGTCGACAGGGCGACGGCCTGGCGGTCCAGCTCTCGAACATCGATGGTGCTCACGGCCACGACGGTATGCGCCCGGACCGACACCCGGCGGCCCACACATCCAGCGACCTGATCCCGGACCAGAACACGGACCGCTGCACGGACGCATACCAGCGCGTGGGTAGCCTTCCGGCGTGTCCGAGCCGCCCCTCTGCTGGTCCTGCGGAGGACGAGCGGACCCTGCGGGTGACCCTCTCCGGTGACGACCGGCCCGGCCTGACCAGCGCCCTGTTCGACGCCATCGCCGATGTCGGAGCCGAGGTGCGCGACCTGGAACAGGTGGTAGTCCGCGGTCAGCTGACCCTGGCCATGCTCCTGGCCGCCGGGTCACAGACCGACCGGCTGGAGGAGGCGGTCCGGGCCGTTGCCCAGCGGCTCGACCTCAAGGTCAAGGCCCGCCGCGGGACCGGCGACAACGCCCCGCGGCGCAGCGGTCGTGCCGCCGTCGTCGTGATCGGAGCACCCCTGCGCGCGAGCGCCATCGCGTCGGTCACGGCCCGGATCGCCGCTCACGGCGCCAACATCGACCGGATCCGCCGGCTCTCCCGCTACCCGGTCACCACCGTGGAGCTCGACATCTCGGGATCCGACATCCCGCTCCTGCGCCGAGAGCTCGCGCTCGAGGCGGCGGCGCAGGGCGTCGACATTGCCGTCTCGGCAGGGGGGCTCGACCGGCGGGGACGCCGCCTGGTGGTCATGGACGTCGACTCGACGCTCATCCAGCAGGAGGTCATCGAGCTGCTCGCCGCGAAGTGCGGGCGGGCCGAGGAGGTCGCCGCGATCACCGAGCGCGCGATGCGGGGCGAGCTGGACTTCGCCGAGTCGCTTCGGGAGCGGGTCCGCGTGCTCGCGGGGCTCGACGAGACGGTCCTCGAAGAGGTGCGCGCCGAGGTGGTGCTCACGCCCGGCGCGCGCACGCTGGTGCGGACGCTCAAGCGTCTCGGCTTCCTGGTGGCGGTCGTCTCCGGCGGGTTCATCGAGATCGTGGGGCCGCTGGCCGACGAGCTGGGCATCGACCGCGCCGAGGCGAACCGGCTGGAGATCGTCGACGGGCGCCTCACGGGCCACCTCGTCGGGGAGATCGTCGACCGCGCCGGCAAGGCGCGTGCCCTAAGGCGGTTCGCCGCCGACGCCGGACTTCCGCTCTCGCGAACGGTCGCCATCGGCGACGGCGCCAACGACCTCGACATGCTCGCCGCGGCAGGGCTGGGCGTCGCCTTCAACGCCAAGCCCGTCGTGCGTCAACAGGCCCACACCGCCGTCAACGTCCCCTACCTCGACGCCGTCCTGTTCCTCCTCGGGATCAGCCGCGAGGAAGTCGAGGAGGCGGACGCCGCGGACGGGACACCCACCCCGGCGCCGCCGCTTCCGGCGCCATTCGCGACTCCCGGCCCCGCCGGCTCGTCCCGCTCCTCCTCCCGCTCCTTTTAGGGTGGGAGCCATGGCGCAGGAGGTGCAGGGGTCTGTGGGCGGGTCCCCGCGCCGGACGCTCCTCGTCGTGGGCGGCGCCGAGGACAAGCTCGGCCGGTCGGTGGTGCTCAAGCGCTTCGTCCGCCTGGCCGGCGGCCGACAGTCCCGCATCGTCATCATCCCGACCGCGTCGTCCTTCGTCGACGAGGTCGTGGAGACCTACAGCCGCGTGTTCACCCGGCTGCGCGCCGGCGGCGACATCCGGGTGGTCCACGCGGCGTCCCGGGCGGCCGCGCACGACCCGGAGCTCGTCGCCCGGATCGAGGACGCCACCGCGGTCTTCATGAGCGGCGGCAGCCAGCTCAAGCTCAGCCAGTTCCTCGTCGGCACCCCCGTCGGCGACGCGATCGTGGACGCATACCGGCGTGGGGTGGTGGTCGCCGGCACCAGCGCCGGTGCGTCGATCATGAGCCGGTTCATGATCTCGCTCGGCGACGAGGGACTGACCCCGCGCCAACGGTCCAGCCAGCTCACCGCCGGCCTCGGCCTGCTCGAGGACGTCATCGTCGACCAGCACTTCGACCAGCGCGGCCGCTATGGCCGGCTGATGTCTCTCGTCGCGAACTCCCCCAACCTGCTCGGGAATCGGCATCGACGAGAACACCGCAATCGAGATCCGCGACGAACGGGTGATGACGATCGTCGGCACCGGTGGCGTCTTCGTCATCGACGCGCGCAACGCCGTGACCGATGCCCCGGACGCCCGCCGTGGCGCTCCACTGCTGGTCTCCGGGGCAGTGGTGCATTCGCTGCCGACGGGCGCTACGTTCGACCTGCGCAGCGTCACGCTGACGCGGTTCGTCGAGCGTCACCCCGACATCGAGGTCGCGGTGGCGAGCGCCAAAGACCGCGCGGCACCCCCGCTCGCGCGGCGCGCGGAGACCTGACCCGACGCATACCCCCGAGTTCGACACCGTGTCGCCCCACCGAGGAGGACCCCGTTGGCCGCCGAGCGTCGCACCCCGACCGGGCCGCTGTCGCCCGACCTAACCATCGTCGAGTCGCGGGTCTACCGCGGACCCAACTACTGGTCCTACGAGCAGGCCATCCACCTCGTCGTCGACCTCGGCGTCCTGGAGGGCTATCCGAGCAACACGATCCCGGGGTTCGCCGACCGCCTGGTCGAGCTGCTGCCCGGACTGAAGCGCCACCAGTGCTCCCGGGGCCACGCAGGCGGGTTCGTCGAACGGCTCCACGAGGGCACGTGGATGGGTCACATCGCCGAGCACGTCGCCCTGCAGCTGGAGACGGAGGCCGGCCACTACCAGTCGCGCGGCAAGACCCGTGGGGTCAAGGGCAAGCCCGGCCGCTACAACGTGATCTACGGCTACATCGACGAGACGGTGGGCCTCGCGGCGGGCCGCCTCGCGGTGCGGATCGTCAACGATCTCGTGCGAGCACGAGGACGGCTTCGACTTCCAGGCGGCGCTCGACGAGTTCATCCTGCTCGCGGAGCGGACGGCGTTCGGACCGTCGACCGCAGCGATCGTCGAGGAGGCGGTCAGCCGCGACATCCCCTGGATCCGGCTCAACAGCGCGTCGCTGGTCCAGCTCGGTCAGGGCGTCCACCAGCAGCGGATCCGCGCGACGATGACGTCCAAGACCGGCGCGCTGGCCGTCGACATCGCCGGCGACAAGGACCTCACCGCCAAGCTGCTCGGCTCGGCCGGGCTGCCGGTGCCGCGGCAGGCGTCGGTCCGCACCGCTGCGCGGCGCGATGGACGCCGCCGAGCGGATCGGCTACCCGGTCGTCGTCAAGCCGCTCGACGGCAACCACGGACGAGGGGTATGCCTCGACCTCCGGTCCCAGGGCGACGTGGAAAGGGCGTTCGAGATCGCCCGCGGAGAGTCGAAGCGCGGCACCGTCATCGTCGAGTCCTTCGTGACGGGCCGCGACTACCGCTGCCTCATCGTCGGCGGCCGGATGCAGGCGATCGCCGAGCGCGTGCCCGCGCATGTCGTCGGCGACGGCGAGCACACCGTGCGCGAGCTGGTCGAGATCACCAACGCCGACCCTCGTCGCGGCGTCGGTCACGAGAAGGTGCTCACCAGGATCTCCGTCGACGCCGCCGCGGAGGAGGTGCTGGCCGGCCAGGGGCACTCGCTGGACTCCGTGCCGCCCACCGGCGAGATGGTCAAGCTCGCCCTCACCGGCAACATGTCGACCGGTGGCATCTCCGTGGACCGCACCTTCGACGCCCACCCGGACAACGTCGAGATCGCCGAGGAGGCAGCTCGGATGGTCGGGCTCGACGTCGCCGGCATCGACTTCATCTGCCCGGACATCGCGTCCCCGGTCCGCGAGACCGGCGGCGCCATCGTCGAGGTCAACGCGGCGCCCGGGTTCCGGATGCACACTCACCCGACCGTCGGCGTGCCGCAGTTCATCGCCAAGCCGGTCGTCGACCTGCTGTTCCCGCCGGGAGCGCCGTCGCGGGTGCCGATCGTCGCGGTCACCGGCACCAACGGCAAGACGACCACGTCGCGGATGATCGCCCACATCTTCAAGGGCCTCGGCCGCAAGGTCGGCATGACCTCCACCGACGGCATCGTCATCGACGAGCGGCTGGTCATCAAGGCCGACGCGTCCGGTCCCAAGTCGGCGCGGATGGTGCTGCAGAACCCCCGCGTCGACTTCGCCGTGATGGAGGTCGCTCGCGGCGGCATCCTGCGCGAGGGCCTGGGCTACGACCGCAACGACGTCGCGGTCGTCACCAACGTGGCTCCGGACCACCTCGGCCTCGGGGGCATCGACACCCTGCAGCAGCTGGCCCACGTGAAGGCGGTCATCGTCGAGGCGGTGCCGCGCGACGGGTTCGCGGTGCTCAACTGCGACGACCCCCTGGTCCGCGAGATGCGCCGGCGGTGCAGCGGCGAGGTCATCTGGTTCTCGCTGGAGTACCCGGGCACCGAGAGCCGCGAGTTCATCGAGCGGCACTGCCGTCGCGGCGGACGGGCCGTGGTCCTGGAGCAGACCGAGCGCGGCGACATGATCGTCATCAAGCACGGCCGCCGCACGATGCAGCTCGCCTGGACGCACCTGCTGCCGGCCACCTTCGGTGGCGCGGCCCGGTTCAACGTGGCCAACGCCCTCGCCGCCACGGGCGCGGCCTTCGCGGCCGGTGCGCCGCTGCACGACATCCGTCAGGGCCTGCGGACCTTCACGACGAGCTACTACCTGTCCCCCGGCCGGATGAACCTCCTCGACGTCGGCAACGTCGAGGTGTTCATCGACTACTGCCACAACGCGGCCGGTATGCGCGCGCATCGGCGACTTCGTCGAGACCTACACCGCTCAGAACGCCGGCCGCCAGGACCTCGCCAAGTCGTCCCGGATCGGCATGATCGGCGCGGCGGGTGACCGCCGCGACGACGACATGCGCGAGCTGGGTTCCGTTGCGGCGCAGCACTTCGACGTCATCGTCGTCCGCGAGGACGACCGGCTACGCGGGCGCGAAGCCCGGCGAGACGGCGGGGCTCATCGCCGAGGGCGTCCGGTCGGCGATGGCCGAGGGGGCACGCTGCCGCCAGGTCGAGATCGTCCTCGACGAGATCGCGGCGGTGAACCACGTCATGGCCCGCAGCAACCCGGGCGACCTCGTCGTCATGTGCGTCGACAAGCACGCGCAGGTCGTCGCCGAGCTGGAGAACCGGACGCACAGCGCGCAGGCCGGTTCGCACAGCAGCGAGCTGGTCGGTGACCCGGACCTCGACCCCGCCGAGCTGGCCCGCGACGCCGAGGCGCACGGCCAGGAGGCGGAGGTCCAGGCGCTCGCCGCTGAGCACGAGGCCGTCGAGGAGGCCGAGCCGGCGCGAGGCTGACCTCGTTCAGCGGGCCACGAGCTCCGGTCTGCGGTCAGCTTCGGCGGCGGCGACCCCGGTATGCGGGTGGTCCCGCTCGAGCGCGGCGCCCTCGACGTCGACGTTGGGCAGGATCCGGTCGAGCCACCGCGGCAGCCACCATGCGGCGTCGCCGGCGAGGTGCATGACCGCCGGGATGAGCAGCATCCGCACGACGAAGGCGTCGACGAGCACGCCGAAGGCCAGGCCGAACCCGAGCGGCCGGATGGTCGCGGAGTTCGAGAACACGAACCCGGCAGAACACCGAGATCATGATGATCGCCGCGGCGGTGACGACGACCCGACCGGCGCTCAGCCCCTGACGGACCGCGACTCGCGCCGGTGCCCCGTGGACGTGCGCCTCGCGCATACCGGAGACCAGGAACAGCTGGTAGTCCATCGCGAGCCCGAACAGGATCCCGACCAGCAGCGTGGGCAGGAAGCTGAGGATCGGTCCGGGTTGGGCGTGGAACAGCGCGTTCAGCCACCCCCACTGGAAGATCGCCACCACGCCGCCGAACGCGGCGAACAGCGACAGGACGAAGCCCAGCGTCGCGGTCAGCGGGACCAGCAGGGACCGGAAGACGAGCACCATGATGACGAACGAGAGGCCGACGACGACCGCGAGGTAGACCGGCAGGGCTTCGGCGAGCTTCTCGGAGATGTCGATGTTGCCGCTGGCGCTGCCGGCGACACCGAGGGTCGTGCCGTCGGAGAGCGGCGACATGGTCCGCAGGTCACGGACCAGGTTCTCGGTGGACTCGCTGTTCGGGCCGTCCTTGGGCACCACCTGGAACGCGAGCGTCCGCCCGTCGGCCGACTGCCCGATCGGGGCGACCGCGGCGACGTCGCCGTTGCCGTGGACCGCGCTGCCGACGCGGACCTGCTGCGCCAGGATCTCGTCCCCGCTGACCCCGCTCGGCAGCGTCGCGACGACGAGGAGCGGCCCGTTGGCGCCCGGCCCGAACTTGTCCGCGGTGAGGAGGTAGGCGGTGTTCTGGGTCGACCCAGCGGGTTCGGTTGCCCCGTCGGGGAGCCCGAGCCGCATCGAGAGGGCCGGGAGGGCGACGGCGACGAGCACCGCGAGGCCGCCGACCAGGGTGACGACGGCGCCGGGTCGTCGACATCGCCTGGGTCGGTGGCCGGTGCCGGCCGGACGCTCCGGACGCGCGCTCGCGGCGCCGCAGCAGCCGGTCGCCCAGCAGGGCCAGCAGCGCCGGCGTGAAGGTGACGGCGATGCATACCGCCGTGGCGATGCAGACCGCCGCGGTGATGCCCATCAGCCCGAGGAACGGGATGCCGGTGATGTTGAGGGCCAGCAGCGCCACCATCACCGTCGCACCGGCGAAGACCACCGCGTTGCCGGAGGTGCCGTTGGCCAGGCCGATCGACTCGTGCAGGTCGACGCCCGCGCGCAGCTGTCGACGGTGCCGGTTGAGGATGAACAGCGAGTAGTCGATGCCGACGGCGAGGCCGAGCATGAGCCCGAGCACCGGCGTGACCGAGACCATCTCGACCGTTCCGGAGAGGGCGAGCGTCGTCATCAGGCCGAACCCCACCCCGACGAGGGCGCTGAGGATCGGCAGCCCGGCGGCGACCAGCGTGCCGAGCATCACCAGCAGGGTGATGCCGGCGATGACCAGCCCGGCGATCTCACCGGGGCCGACGACCTCGGGCAGCCCCTGGGTCAGGCTGCTGGAGAAGTCGACCTCGACGCCGGCCAGGTCGGCCTTCTGGAGGTCGGCGACGACCGCGTCCTTCACCTCCGGCGGCACCTCCATCTGGCCGCCCTGGAACGCGACGATGCCGATGGCAGCGCTGTTGTCGGCCGCGACCGTGCGGATGCCGCGGGAGAGGTCGAGCAGGGACGCTCCGAGCTCGAGCTTCGTGCCTTGGCCCTGGGCCTCGGCCTTCTTCTGGTCCAGCGCCTGCTGCTGGGCGTCGAGCTGGGTCAGCCCGTCGACGACCTGCTGCGGCACCGGCGCGCCGATCTGCTGCGCCTGCGCCTTGGCCGCGTCCAGCTGCTGGCGGGCCTGGTCGAGCTGCGCCTGCCCCGCCTGCAGCTGGGCGGTCCCGGCGGCGAGCTGCGTCCGCCCGGTGTCGCACCTGCTGCTGCTGGGTCGCCAGCTGGCCGGCGGTCTCGAAGGGGTCGGTCACCGCGCGGACGCCGGGCACCGAGCCGGCGCCCTTCAGTGCGGCGCTGACCGCCGACCTCTGCTGGTCGGTGAACGGCGAGCCGTCGGCGGTGTGGAACACCACGGTGCCGCTGCCGCCGCTCGCCGCCGGGAGGGCGTCCCTCAGCTGGTCGGTGACCTGGGCGGTCGCGGTGCCCGGGATGGAGACGGCGGACGACAGCGTGCCGTGGCCGACCGCATACGCGACTCCGGCGAGGGCCAGCAGGGCGACCCAGAGAACGACGACGAGACGCGCGCGACGGGCGCAGAAGCGGCCGAGACGGTAGAGAACGGTAGCCACGAGTGGTGCTTTCGACGGAGTGGTGACGAGGTGGTGAATGGTCAGCGGTCGGCGCCGTAGCCGGCCCGGAGGCGGTTGACGAGGCGGTCCATGAGGTGGTCCCAGGACCGCCGTGCGGCTGGCGTGGTGGCGCCGCCGTACTCGTCGACCCAGCGGCGGGCGATGACCGCGACGCCGTGAAGCAGGGAGGAGACGAGTAGCTCGGCGTCGAGCGGGTCGGTCGCGGGGTTGCGGCGCAGGACCTCGACGGCGAGGTCGTCGGCCACCCGCGACAGCGCGACCTGCATGAACCGCTGCTGCCGGGCGGCCGGTGCCTCGGCACCACCGAGGGCCCGCCACAGGTATGCGGTCAGCCGGGGCAGGTCCGTGCGGCGGACCGCGTCGACGATCTCGTCGAAGACCCGCGCCAGCCCGCCGACCCGTCCCAGGGCGGGGGCCGCGGCGTCACGGAAGGAGCCGACGACCGCGTCGAGGATGTCCGTGCACGCCGCGAGGATGACGTCGTCGAGGGAGTCAAAGTGGTTGAACACCGTCCGCCTGGACACGTCAGCTTCGGCGGCGAGCTCGTCGACGCTGAACCGCGGGCCCTGACGGGCGTCGATGAGCCGGCCGGCGGCGTCGACGATGGCCTGTCGGTGGCGCGCCTTGAGCGCGCTCCGCCGGTCGACGACCGTCTGCAGGGGCACGGTTGCGACACTAAGTGCATCGTTGCACTCAGTGCAAGTTGTGGCCAATCCCTGGTCAGCGGGTGAAGACCCCCAGCCCCTCCGCGTTGTAGTACTCCAGCGTGAGCCTCGACGCCTGGCTCCCCGTGGCGGGGGCGAACGTCGCCGCGGTGATGCCGACGGCGTTCTCGCCGGTGGGGAAGAACGAGAACACGTTGCCGTCCCAGTGGCTCAACGCGTAGTCGTTCTTGCCGCCGGGACCGATGTGGAGGTGCAGGGAGCCGTTAACCACGTCCACCGTCACCGGCCCGTAGAACGGGTTCTGGTAGGTGCCGGTGTAGAAGCTGTTGCCCCGGGGTGGGGTCGGGTTGGCCGGGGGCTTCGCCGGAGGAGCCAGCACGCTGGTGTTGGCCATCAGCCGCGCGAACAGGCCGCCGTAGCCGGTCAGCCAGTCCCGGGTGATCCGCCCGGCCTCGACGTAGTCGAGGAAGTAGGCCCCGATGGCCTCCGGCACGCCGATTGGCATGCCGTTGGTCAGGACGACGATGCCCAGGTTGGCCGACGGCAGCATGAGCACCTGCGTCGACGCGCCCTGGAAGAACGCCCCGGAGTGGCTCCACCGGACCCGGCCCGCACCGTCGTCGCTGATGTCCATGCCCATCCCGTAGAAGCTGCTGCGGGCGTACGGCACGGCCGGCGGACTCAGCAGGATGCTGGGCTCCCGGCTGCGGCCGAGAGCATCGGCCTTGATGAACTGCTGGTTGTTCCACATGCCGTTGGCCAGCTCCATGGTCAGCCAGATGGCCATGTCGGTGATGGACGCGGACGCCCCGCCGGCCGGTGCCTGCGGGTCGGCGTTGCGGGAGTAGAGCTGCTTCCACTCACCGTCGACCCGGACGTTCATCGTCGTGTGGTTCTTGCGCTTGAGGAAGTCGGAGTGCCGGTAGCTCGCCTGGCTCATCCCGAGGGGGTCGAAGAGGGTGAGCTCGGCGAAGTCGTCCCACGGCCGGCTCGCTGCGTTGGCGGCGGCGACGGCCGCCGCGGTGAAGCCGAAGTTGGCGTAGGCGTACGTCGTTCGGAACGGCTTCAAGGAATATTGACGCAGCCGCCCGAGGACGTCGACCTGGTTGTAGCCGAGGTCTTCCAGCAGGTCGCCGGCGCCTCCCGGTAGCCCGCTGCGGTGCGAGAGCAGGTCCTGGATGGTCGCGTTCGCCGTGACATAGGGGTCCTTGAGCTGGAAGCCCGGCATGTGCGAGATGACGGTGTCCGTCCACTTGAGCTGGTCCCGACCGACGGCCCGGGCGATCGCGCTGGCGGCCAGCGGCTTCGACACCGACGCCAGCTGGAACACCGTGTCAACGGTGACCGGCGTCTTGGTGACCGTGTCGGCGATTCGGTACCCCTTGAGGAACTTGATCTGGCCGTCGTGAACGACCGCGGCGGCCAGGCCTGGGACACCGGTCTTGTCGAGGACCTGGTTGATGATCCCGTCCAGCTTGGCGATGGCCGCACGCACGCTGCCGTCGGTGATGGGCACCAGGGAATCGGCGCTCGGGGGCAGTGGGTTGATAGGCACCGGCTTGCCGGGATCCGGCTTGTCGGCCGGGCGGTCCAGTGGCGCCGCCATCGCCATCGGGGCCAGAGCGGCCGTGCCGCCCAGCGCTGCAGCGGCGCCCAGGAAGCCCCGGCGGCCCAGGGCGAGGTGGTTTTCGGCGTACTTGGGGTCAGGGAACACGCTGCGCCTCCGGGGAAGGGATCCGTTCGCGCCCGCCGACGACGACCAGGCGCCCCAGAGGCATACCGCGGTTCCGGGGTCCGCGAGGGCGA
The DNA here is from genome assembly GCA_963751085.1 of uncultured Actinomycetota bacterium. Lineage (GTDB taxonomy): Bacteria > Actinomycetota > Actinomycetes > Actinomycetales > Dermatophilaceae > Lapillicoccus. The sequence continues at coordinate 44,214 of CAVVTH010000004.1, forward strand.
ACCGGCGGAAAGTGGGGACCTGGGTCTAGTCGGAGGTGGCTGCAGCCGCTCGCAGCCGCGCCGCATACCCGTGCAAGGAGCGCCGGTATGCGGCGGTGTCCTCATCCGCGGCGTGGTCGACCAGCGAGTCGACGAGGTCGGCGACGGCGGCGTCGGGGCGACCGAGGTCGACGAGGACCAGCGCCCGGAACGCCGCCACCGCGGCGTTGTCCGGGTAGGTGACCTCCACCTCGTCGAGGAGGGCCAGGGCCCGCTCGGGTTCGCCGAGGTTGCGCAGGGTCGACGCCGACTGGACCTGTGCGCGGTGCCGGTAGGGCTCGCGCAGACCTCCCGCGAGGGCCTTCTCGTAAAGCCCGATCGCGGTGGCGGGGTCACCGGCGGCGTCGTGCGCGCCGGCCAGCTCGAACGCGAGCCGAGGGTCGTCGGGGTGCTCGGCCACGAGCTCCTCGGCGGCGGCGATCCGGGCCGCGTCGTCGTCCATGGCCCACAGGGCCGCGATCTCGGGTTCGAGCTCGTGCTCGCCGCGGGACGCGACCACCTTGCGCCGGATGGTGCGCGGGTCGTCGACGGTCGCGCCGTGCTCGGCCAGCCAGCCCTGGACGGCGGGCTGCGAGTCGTGACACATGAACGCGAGCACGTCGCCGTCGGCCAGGGTGGGGACCATGGCGACCAGTCCCTCGAGCTCCGTGCCGTAGGAGTCCACCTCGCCGATTCCCACGCGCGCCAACCCGATTCGCAGGTGCTGGTCGATCTCGTCGATGCTGCGGCCCCGGCGGTACCTCGGCTTGTGGGCGATGACGACGTGCTCGGCGCCCTTGCCGGCGATCTCGCCGAGCCCCTGGATCGCGTCGTCGGGGCGGTCGCCGGTGCCGCCCAGTCCCAGGTGCACTCGGGCGCCCGGCGCGGTCAGCCCTCCAGCAACCTCGAGCAGAGCGTCCAGACCCGCCTCGTTGTGGGCCATGTCGAGGATCACCGTGGCGCGGCCGGCGGGTTCCAGAGGCAGCGTGTAGGTGTTGAGCCGGCCCTCGTTGAGGACGGGGTCGGGCGCGAACGACCGGAGGCCGTCGACCACGGCGGTATGCGGCAACCCCAGACCGAGCGCGGCCGCCGCGGCGGCGAGGGCGTTGGCGGTGTTGTAGTGCGACAGTCCCGACAGGGTCACCGGCACGTCGACGATCCGCACCAGGCGGTCGGGGTCCCGGCCAGGGTTGAGGACGACGATCTCGCCGTCGAGGACCGTGATGCCGCGACCGCCCATGGCGATCGACTCGCGCAGTGCCGGCGCGTCCGGGTCGACGCTGAACGCCCACGGCTTCGCGCGGATCGTGTGCCGCATCCCCCAGACCCGGGGGTCCTCGCCGTTGAGGACCACCCAGCCGTCCGGCTTGGTCACGGTCGTGACGATGGCCTTGACCTCGGCCAGCTGGTCGAGCGTGTCGATGCCCTGGAGGCCGAGGTGGTCGGCGGTGACGTTGGTGACGACGCTGACGTCGTTGGCCGCGACGCCCATGCCGCGCAACAGCATCCCGCCGCGGGCGGTCTCGAGCACGGCGACCTCGAGGCCCGGGGTCGCCAGGACCTCCCGGGCTCCTGCCGGTCCGGAGAAGTCGCCCTCGTCGACCGTCTCGCCCATGACGACGACCCCGGACGTCGAGCTCCACGCGGTCGTGCGGCCGGCCGTCATCGCGATGTGCGCCACCAGGCGGGTGGTCGTCGTCTTGCCGTTGGTTCCCGTGATCGATACGACCGGCACCGGGGCCGCGCGCACCGGTGATGGGCCACCGGGCTCCTCGGCGCGGATCCGCTCGGCGGCGTCTCGGACCAGCCGGTCCACGGCCTCTGGGGTGCCCGCTTCGTCGGTGAGCAGGGCGGCGAGGACCGGACCGAGTGCCTCGCCGGCGAGGCGGCCCCAGTTCCGGTGGCGCCACGGGATGGCGACGACGATCTCCTCCACGGTGGAGCCGGTGCGGGTCCGCACCGTGATCCGCTTCGGTCCGACTCCCCCGACGACGCGGCGCATCACGTGCGCCGCGAACCGCATCACGAAGCGTTGGCGTTGCGCGGTGTTCGGTTTGCCCGGCCGCGGCGACCGCAGCCCGCACCGCTCGGCGAGCTCAACCGCATACCGGCGCTCGAGAGCGAGATAGCCCGGCACAGCCAACGAGACCTTGACCGCCGGCCGGGCGAAGTAGAGGTTGGGACCGTCGAGGACGCGGACCTCGCGGACCTCGACGGGTTCCATGGCGGGGAGCCTAATCGGCCGCGGCAGCGGCGGTTTTCACTGCCCCATGACGTGGACGCCGCCGTCGACGTGGACGATCTCGCCGGTCGTGGCGGGGAACCAGTCGGACAGCAGGACGGCGCAGGCCTTGGCCGCGGGGACCGGGTCGGTGATGTCCCAGCCGAGCGGCGCGCGCTCGCCCCAGACCTCCTCGAACCGCTCGAAGCCGGGGATGGACTTGGCCGCCGTGGTCCGCAGAGGGCCGGCCGAGACGAGGTTGGCGCGGACGTTCTGAGGGCCGAGGTCGCGGGCGAGGTAGCGGTTCGTCGACTCGAACGCGGCCTTGGCCACCCCCATCCAGTCGTAGACCGGCCAGGCGAACTTGGCGTCGAAGGTGAGCCCGACGATGCTGCCGCCGCCCGCCATCAACGGCAGCGCCGCCACGGCAAGAGCCTTGAGGGAGTAGGCCGACGCGCGCATGGCGGTCGCGACGTCGTCCCAGGTGCCGGTCATGAACTCGAACGCCCCCGGTGGGGCGAAACCGATCGAGTGCAGCACACCGTCGAGCCCGTCGACGTGTTCTCCGAGCCGCTCGGCCAGCGTGTCGAGGTGCTCGTCGTCGGTGACGTCGAGCTCGACCACGGGTGGGGCCGTCGGCAGGCGCCGCGAGATGGTCTGCGTGATCTTCATCGTCCGGCCGAACGAGGTGAGCACCACCTCGGCGCCCTCCTCCTGCGCCACCTTGGCGACGTGGAAGGCGATGGAGGAGTCCATGAGGACGCCGGTGATGAGGAGCTTCTTACCCTCGAGGATGCCCACGGTGTGCGCCTTTCCGTTGCTGGGGAACGAGACTCAGTGGCCCATGCCGACGCCGCCGTCGACTGGGATCACGGCGCCGGTGATGTATGCGGCCTCGGGGCTCGCGATGAACCGCACCACGCTGGCGACCTCCTCCGGCTTGGCGAAGCGACCGGCGGGGATCGCGGCGAGGTAGGACTCGCGGACCTTGTCGGGGAGCGACTGCGTCATCTCGGTATCGATGAACCCGGGGCTGACGACGTTGGCGGTGATGCCTCGCCCACCCAGCTCGCGGGTGATGGAGCGGGCCATTCCGACGAGCCCAGACTTGCTCGCGGCGTAGTTGGCCTGGCCGGGTGCGCCGTAGAGCCCGACGACGCTGGAGATGAAGATGATCCGTCCGCGGCGCAGCCGGATCATGCCTTTGCTCGCGCGACGCACGCACTTGAAGGTGCCGGCGAGGTTGGTGGCGATGACGTCGTCGAAGTCCGCGTCGCTCATCCGCATCAGCAGCGTGTCGCGGGTGATGCCGGCGTTGGCGACGAGGACCTCTATGGGTCCGCCGAGGATCTGCTCCGCCTCGTCGAAGGCCGCGTTGACCGACGCGGTGTCGGTGACCTCGCACGTCACGGCGCGCAGTCCTTCAGGGGCGTCGCCCTGGCGGTTGGTGATGACGACGTGGTCGCCGCCGTCGGCGAACGCCCGCGCGATCGCCAGGCCGATCCCCCGGTTGCCGCCGGTGACGAGGACGTTACGGGGTGCGGGCGCGCTGTCGTCGGGCTGCGTCATCGAGGCTCCGTCACGGGGGTCGCGGGCGGTCGGGGTGTCGCCCCGAACGCTAGCGAAGAACCCGCCGGTATGCCGCGTACCGGGTGACCCTCGAGCCGCCGTGAGCGCCCTGCGGAGCCGTGACAGCGGCGTGGGGTGACCGTCGGAGGCGCGACGTAGAGTGAGGAGGTGAGACACGATGACGACCGGGAGCGGGCGGTTCAGTCCGTCACGAGTGCCCCCGTGTCGGGAGCGGACGACCAGGGGCAGCGCGTCCGGCGCTACCTGTTGACGATGGGCATCCGCGTGGTCTGCGGCGCCCTGGCGCTCGTCACGGAGGGCTGGCTGCGCTGGACGTTCGTGACGTTCGCGGTGGTCCTGCCCTACATCGCCGTCGTGATGGCCAACGCGGTCGGGCCCCGGTCCGGTACCGACGTGGCGCCCGTCGAGCACGCCCCGCCCGCCGCGTTGCCGGAGGGCCGGCCCGGGCTGGCTACGGAAGACGACGACCGGACGATCCACGGTCACATCGTCGACAGCTGAGGTTCGATGCCTGTGGCGGCCGAGCTCGTCTGCAGCGCGAAAGGGTGCCGCCGCGAGGCGACCCGCGCCCTGCTGTGGAACAACCCCACCCTCCACGACGCAGCGCGCCGCAAGGTGTGGCTGGCGTGCGCGGACCACGAGGAGTCCCTCGGCGAGTTCCTCCGGTTGCGCGGCTTCCTCAAGGACACCGTCGACGTGGCCGACCTGACCGACGCCCACGGCTAGCCTGCGGCGCCTCTGGGGGCCCGGCGCCCCGGCGCCCCGATCGTCCGGCCGGCTCAAGGCGGTGAGAAGTGCCCCTCCTGAGGGGTACATCTCACCGGCCTGACGCCGAGCCCCGGCTCGGTCCAACGGAGCACGAGCGACGACGACACGGATGCGGAGCGCCCCGCCAGCCTCGACTCCTCAATACGTCACCCACTTCACCGGCCAGCTCACACGGTGTACCGGCGACGTCGGGCCAGAAGGCGCGCAGAGTCAGCCAGCCGCGCACGGCATCTCGACGGTCACGCCGGCCGTCACGCATCCGAGCGTCGCGGCCTTCGTGACCCAGCCGACCGTCCAGCTCCACGAGCACCCGCTGATCCACATAGCCCACGTCGTGGCGTTCCGGTGACGTGACCGAAGTAGGCAGCTGTCGGACTCCCAACGGTAGGCCGTGGGCCCGCTCCACGTCCCGGACGTAGCGGACCTCCATGGCGCTTTCGGCGCCGTCGGCCACGTCACCGAGAATCTCCCGCAGCAATGCCCGATGAGCGTGGCGTCGCCGGTCGGCCAGCCTCGTCAGGAGCAGCGCTTCGGTGGTCCGCTGACGTTGAAAGGCTCGGCCGGCCAGCGCCATGAGCTCGTCGAGACCAACGTCCTCAGCCAGGTCGAGAAGCGTGTCCTCCGCCGTGGTGACCCAGGGCCACCACAGCTGGTCGACGCGGGCGTCGAGTCGTTGGCAACGGCGGACGGTCACGCCCTGAGGTGCATGCACGGCGAAATCCCGCGGCACCAGGAGCTCGATCGTCTTCGGTGCCGATGGCAGCAGACCCCACACGTATGCCGCAGTGCGATGCGACCAAGCCGCGTCCGGCCCACAGGCCAGGTGAGCCGCCATCGCAGACGTCCACCAGTCGTCGCGACCCGGGGTGGTGAGGTAGACCGCGTGATGGACACGCCGCCACCGACCGTTGCTCAGACGGACCTCGACCGCCTTGCGGGAGAGCCCGGCGTTCAGGCACTGACCGCGCGTGACCAGGCGGCGTTGCTGTCGGGCCACCTCCTCGAGCTCGGCCAGGTTGCGCGGAGCGGCGGGCGGACCGAGCAGCCGGAACCACTCGTCCGTCGGCACGGGACCAGCCTGCCGGGCTGACGCCATACGAGGTCCCGGCGATCCACAGGCTTCATTCCGGTGAGATCTACCCCCTCAGAGGGGGAGAACTCACCGCCTTGCCGAGTCGGCCCGCTCAGCCGCCGATCGAGGACATCGGGCGGTCGGGCTGGCGGAAGCCCACGTCGCCGATGCCGTGACCGCGCTTCTTGCGCCACATCTCGCCCTGGATCAGCCCGGCCAGCTCCTCGTCGGAGGCGCCGTCGCGCAGCGGGCCGCGCAGGTCGGTCTCGACCTCCGAGAAGAGGCAGTTGCGCACCTGGCCGTCCGCGGTCAGCCGGGTCCGGTCGCAGGCCGCGCAGAACGGCTCGGACACGCTGGCGATGATCCCCACCGTGGCCGGCCCGCCGTCGACGAGGAACCGCTCGGCCGGCGCGCTGCCCCGTTCCCCCGAAGGAACCGGCGTCAGCGTGAACCGCTCGGACAGCCGCTCCCTGATCTCGTCGGCGGACACCATGGATGTGCGGTCCCACGCGTGCTGCGCGTCGAGGGGCATCTGCTCGATGAACCGCAGCTCGTAGCCCCGATCCAGGCACCAGGCCAGCACGTCCGACACCGCTTGGTCGTTGGTCCCGCGCATGGCGACGGCGTTGACCTTGACCGGCGTGAGCCCCGCCTCGGCCGCCGCCGCGAGGCCCTTCTCGACGTCGGTGAGACGGTCGCGCCGGGTCAGCCGGGTGAAGGTCTCCGCGTCGATGGTGTCGAGGCTGACGTTCACTCGGTCGAGGCCGGCCTCGGCCAGCCGGCCCGCGATCCGCTCCAGGCCTACCCCGTTGGTGGTCATCGCGATCTGCGGCCGCGGCTCCAGCGCCGCGATCCCGGCGACCACGTCGATGATCGAGCGGCGCAGCAGCGGCTCCCCGCCGGTCAGCCGGACCTGGCGCACGCCCAGCCCGACGAACACCCCGACGACCCGCAGCAGCTCCTCGTCGGTGAGCATCTCCGGCTTCGCCATCCACGGCAGGCCCTCGGCCGGCATGCAGTAGGTGCACCGCAGGTTGCAGCGGTCGGTCACCGAGACCCGCAGGTCGCGGGCCACGCGGCCGAACTGGTCGGGCAGCCCCACCAGCCCCGGTGCACCCAGCGGGCGCAGACGCGGAGTGGGCAGAGCGGTCACCCTCCAACTGTATGCCGACGGCGTGACCAGGCACGCCGGGTAGCGTGAGGCGGTGTTCACGGCGCTCGCCTCGCGGCGGATGCTCGGCGGCCTGGCCCTCGCCCTGGCGTTCGCCGTCGCCTGCGTCCTCCTCGGTCGCTGGCAGTGGGGCCGCTACCAGGACCGCCTCGTCCAGGCGACCGCCGTCACCACCCACTACACGGCTCCTCCGGTGCCGCTCGGATCGGTGACCTCTCGCATACCCCCGTCCGAGGCCGACCAGTGGTTGCGGGTCAGCGCCACCGGCCGGTATGCCGCGGGACAGCAGCTGCTCGTCCGAAACCGGGCGCTGGACGGCCAGCCAGGCCTGGAGGTGCTCGTCCCGTTCGACCTCGGGGGCGACCTGTCCGGAACGCGGGTGTTCGTCGACCGCGGATGGGTCGCGAACCCGGATGCCGCGGCCGACCTCCCGCAGGTGCCACCCGCCCCCACCGGCGAGGTGGCGCTGGACGGTTGGCTGCGCAGCGGGGAGCCGGACCTGGGCAAGGACCTGCCGGCCGGGCAGCTGGCCAGCGTCGACCTGACCGAAGCCGCTCGACAGACCGGCGGCGGCACGGTGCTCGACGCCTACCTCGTGCTGGACTCCGAGCAGCCGAGCGGTCCACGGCCCGCACCCCTGGCCGCGCCGGACACCGACCTCGGACCCCACCAGGCCTACGCGTTCCAGTGGTGGCTGACCTCGGTGTTCGGGTTCGTGCTGCTCGGGTACCGCCTGCGGCTGGCGGCCGCGGAGGGCCGAGAGCTCACCGGCGCGGCACCAAAGCCGAAGAAGGTCCGGATCTGGGACGAGGAGGACGCCTGACCGGCGGCGCTAGCATGGCCAGTGGCCCGGGCAGCCGGCCGCCTGCACCCCTCTCGGGGATGGTGAATGCCCACGCTCATGAGCCGTTTCCCCGTCAGCGATGCGCCTCCACCACCTGGGCGGACCCGCTCTCAGCAACGCAGGCACCTGGACCACCGTCCGCCGGGAAGAGCCGCATCATGACGAGCACCTCACGTCCGGACCCGCGCCCAGACCCCGGCCTTGACCCCGACGCCGACCCAAGGCGATGGCCCGCCGGCTGCGCGACGCCCTCGCCGACCGTGGCGTCGCCGTGAGCCACAGCGAGGCCCTCGAGCTCGTGGCCCGGGAGCTCGGCGCGCGGGACTGGAACACCCTCGCCGCCGCCCGGGCCACGGCCGCGCCGACCGACGGCCACGTCGTGCCGATCCTGCGCGTGTTCGACGAGGCGGCCGCCCTGGCGTTCTACGTCGACTACCTCGGGTTCCGGGTCGACTGGCGCAACGAGACGGGCGGCCACGAGCCGCTCTACGCGCAGCTGTCCTGGGGCGAGGCGCGCCTTCACCTCAGCGGCCACCACGGTGACGCGAGCCCCGGCAGCGGCGTCCTGGTCCCCGTCGCCGACGCGCTCGCCCTGCAGCAGTCGCTGCAGGCCAAGGAGTATGCGTACGCCAACCCCGGTGTCGAGGAGGTTCCCTGGGGTCGGGTGGTCACGGTCATCGACCCGTTCAGCAACCGGATCGTGTTCACCGAGTCGAACCGCGAAGCGCCGGGGGCGGCCGCCTGGGAGGAAGAGCCCCGGACGGTGGAGGCGGCCGCGCCGATCGTCCTGCACCTGTGGGTCGCGTGCTCGCCGCCGCAGGCCTTCGCTGTGTTCACCGAGCGCCTGGGCGAGTGGTGGCCGCGCGACGCCTACTCCCCCGGGCCGTTGCGCGGCATCCGGCTCGAGCCCCGCGTGGGCGGCGAGGTGGCGATGTTGCTGGAGGCCGGCGGGGCATACCGCCTCGGTGAGGTGCTGGTCTGGGAACCCGGGCGGCACTACGCGCAGTCGTTCACGCTCGCCCAGGACCCGGCCTACCCCAGCCGGCTGGACGTGACGTTCCAGGAGGGCAAAGGCGTCGGTGGGACCCGGGTCCGCTTCGCACACGGCGGCTGGACGCCCGCCAACGTCGCGGGGCGGGCACGGTTCAGCGAGTGGGACCTGCTGCTCGGCCAGTACGCGGCCCTGGCCAACACCGTCGCCTGACGGCTACGGGCTGATGGCCGTGGCCGCCAGCTCCGCCTCCGTCGCGAACTGGGTCTCGTAGAGGTCGGCGTAGAGGCCGCGCTGGGCGAGCAGCTCGGAGTGCCGGCCCCGCTCGACGATCTCCCCGTCCTGGACCACGAGGATCTGGTCGGCCCCCCGGACGGTGGAGAGCCGGTGGGCGATCACCAGCGAGGTGCGACCGGCGAGCGCTGCGTCGAGGGCGCGCTGGACCGCGACCTCCGACTCCGAGTCGAGGTGGGCGGTCGCCTCGTCGAGGACGATGACGCGCGGGCCCTTGAGCAGCAGCCGGGCGATGGCGAGCCGTTGCTTCTCGCCACCGGACAGCCGGTGACCGCGATCGCCGACCACCGTGTCGAGGCCCTCGGGGAGCGTGTCGACGAGCCGGAGGACCTGCGCTGCGGCGAGTGCTTCGCGCATCTGCTCCTCGGTGGCGTCGGGCCGGGCGTAGGCGAGGTTGGCGCGGATGGTGTCGTGGAACAGGTGGGCGTCCTGCGTGACGACACCGACCGAGTCGTGCAGCGAGCCCATGGTCACGTCTCGCAGATCGACGCCGCCGACCCGCACGACCCCGGAGGTCGGGTCGTAGAGCCGCGAGACGAGCGCGGTGATGGTGGTCTTGCCGGCTCCAGAGGGCCCGACGAGGGCGACCAGCTGACCCGGCGCCACCGAGAAGGACACGTCGTGCAGGACGGCGTCACCGGCACCGCGGTCGCCGGACGAGGTGGACTCCAGCGAGGCCAGGGAGACCTCGTCGGCGGAGGGGTAGCGGAACGAGAGGTGCTCGACGTCGATGCCTAGCGCCCCGTCGGGCAGGGGGCGGGCGTCGTCCTTCTCGGTCACCAGTGGCTGCAGGTCGAGCACCTCGAAGACCCGCTCGAAGGAGACCAGCGCCGTCATGACGTCGACCCGGACGTTGGAGATGGCGGTGAGCGGCGCATAGAGGCGGCCCGAGCAGCGCGGCGAGCGCCAGGAGGGTACCGACGGTAAGGGTGCCGTTCACCGCCATCACGCCGCCGAAGCCGTAAACCATCGCTGTCGCCAGCGCCGCGACCAGGCCGAGCGCCACCATGAACACGGTCCGGTTGAGGGCGATGCTCACGCCGGCGTCGCGGACCTTGGCCGCCCGCTCGGAGTACTCGCGGTCCTCCCGGTCGGGGTTGCCGAAGAGCTTGACGAGGAGGGCGCCGGCGACGTTGAACCGCTCGGTCATCCGGCTGCCCATGTCGGCGTTGAGGTTCATCTGGAGGGTGGAGAGGCCGGCGAGGCGCCGGCCCATGACCCGGGCCGGGATGATGAAGAACGGGACCAGCAGGAGAGCGCCCAGGGTCAGCTGCCAGGACAGCGTGAACATCGCCGCGACGATGAGCACCAGCGACACGGCGTTGCTGACGACGCTCGACAGCACCGAGGTGAACGCCGCCTGCGCACCGATCACGTCGGAGTTCAGCCGGCTCACCAGGGAGCCGGTCTGGGCGCGGGTGAAGAAGGCGATGGGCTGGCGCAGGACGTGCGAGAACACCTCGGTGCGGAGGTCGTAGATCAGGCCCTCGCCGATGCGCGAGGAGTACCACCGCTGCAGCATCGTCAGGCCGGCGTCGACAACGGCGAGCACCGCGACGACCAGCGAGAGCCGGATGACGACGCTCGAGTCCTTCGGCGTGACGCCGTTGTCGACGATGTCCTTCAGCAGCAGCGGCACCGCAACCATGACGAACGCGTCGACGACCACGAGGACCAGGAAGACGATGATCGGGCGGAGGAACGGACGGGCATAGGTGACCACCCGTCGGGTCGTGCCCGCGGTCAGCTTGCGGGCGATGACGTCGGAGTCGCGGGTCATCGACCGCATGACCATCCATCCCGACATACTCACCGCGCCACCTCCTCGACCCGAGCCTCAACGTCCGCTCAGGTGGACGGTATTCCGTCCCGGTGACAGGGGGTGCACCGGATCAGCTGCGACCCCGACCCGCGAGGGCCCGCAGCAGCCCGGCCTGGGCGGTGCGCTCCGCCGCGAGCTGCTCCTCCGCGGTCGCCTGGACGGCGTTGTCGAGCAACGGCTTCAGGGCGCGCAGCGAGCCCTCGGGGGTGGCCAGCAGGGCGGCGACGAGGTCGTCGGTCGCCGCCTCGAGGTCCGCGCGGGGAACGACCGCCGTGGCGAGGCCGAGGTCGGCCGCCTCCTGGGCTCCGACGAACCGGCCGGTGGCGCAGATCTCGAGCGCCCGCGCGTAGCCGACGAGGTGGACCAGCGGCCCGGTGCCGCCGAGATCGGGGACGAGCCCGAGCTGGGCCTCCCGCATACACAGCTGCGCGTCGTCGGCCAGCAGCCGCAGGTCGGCGGCGAGCGCCAGCTGGAACCCGGCACCGACCGCGTGGCCCTGGACCGCCGCCACGACCACCGCCGGCACCGACCGCCAGACGGCGAAACCGCGCTGGAAGCCCGCGATGGTCTCGTCCAGCCCGTCGTCCGCCACGGCGAGCCCGAGGATGTCGGGCTCCCCCGGCATACCGCCCGGCGCCAGCATCTGGCGGTGCAGGCCCGCCGAGAACGAGGCACCCTCCGCGCGGATCACGACGACCCGAACCTCGGGTGGGACCGACTCGCCGATCTCGGCGAGCGCCAGCCACAGCGACGGCGTCTGCGCGTTGCGGGAGTCGGGGTTGGCGAGGGTGACCGTGAGCACGGGTCCCTCGTGGCTCACGCGCAGCGCGGGGTGGACGTCGGACACGCGCGCAGGCTACCGGCCGGCGGCCAGCGCCTCGCCCGCCCGGTGCACCACGAGGTCGGCGAAGGAGTCGGTGTCGCCGAGCGAACCGGGGACCACCTCGGCCCCGGCCTTCTCGGCGTGGACCACCATCCGGTCGCGCAGCACCCCCTCGGCCACCATGTAGGTCACCACCAGCACCCGGTTGGCGCCGTCGGCGCGCAGCCGGTCGGCGACGGTCTCGATGTCGTCGCCCCCGGCCAGGGCCGCGACCGCCCACGTCGCCCCAGCCGCCGCTCGGCGAGCTCGCCAGGGCGTCGCCGATCGCGCTGATCGCCGCGCGGTCGGACGACCCGCCGGCGAGGAGCACCACCCCGGTATGCGGGTCCGGGGCCTCCCCCGCGCGCTCCAGCAGCTGTCTCGCGGCGGTCATCAGCAGGGCGTGCGGGCCCAGCGCGGCGGCCACGGCGTAGGTGCCGCGGCCGAGCGCGGTCATCGCGGCGGCGGCCTCCGGGACGTCGGTCTTGACGTGGTAGGCGGTGGTGAGCAGCAGCGGGACGAGGACTCCACCGTCGAGCCGCCGGGCCACCTCGGTCGCCGACGGCGCGTGGTGGTCGAGGTAAGCGGCGTGCACCTGGCCCGGCCAGCGGCGCCGAACCTGCACGGCGACCCTCTCGACCCCGCGCGCGTGGCGCGGGTCCGGCGAGCCGTGGGCCAGCAGGACCAGGCTCGGCGACGCCGTGGTGAGCAGCGTGGGGGGCACCAGGTCGCCGACCTGCTCGCGGACCCGGACCACCTCGCCGACGACGACGACGGCCGGTGAGCGCACGCCCTCCCTCCGCGCGACCTCCGCGGCGTCGGCCAGTGTCGTGACCGTGGTCCGCTGCTGCGGGCGTCCAGCCGGACTCGATAAGGGCGACGGGCGTGGTCGGCGGGACGCCCGGACTCGACCAGCCGCCGGGCGGTGTCGGCCAGGGCCGTGACGCCCATCAGCAGGACGACGGTCGACGTCACCGGCGCGTCGCGGAGGGCGTCCAGCGCCGCGGTCGCGCCGTCGTGGGCCGACGCCACGACGAAGGACGCCGTGATCCCCCGGTGGGTCACGGGGATGCCGGCGGCGGCCGGCACCGACACGGCCGACGTCACCCCGGGGACGACCTCGACGGCGATCCCGTGAGCCGCGCAGTGGAGTCGCCTCCTCGCCGCCGCGGCCGAGGACGAAGGGGTCGCCGCCCTTGAGGCGGACGACGTCGCGGCCCAGCCGGGCGTGCTCGACGAGGATCTCGTTGATCCGGTCCTGCGGGATCGGGTGGTGACCGGGCGTCTTGCCGACGTCGACCACCTCGACGTCGGGGCTCAGCCCGTCGAGCAGGTCGCGCGGTCCCAGCCGGTCGGTGACCACGACGTCGGCCGCCGCGAGCAGCTGCCGGCCTCGGACGGTGATGAGGCCCGGGTCGCCGGGGCCGCCGCCGACGAGGGCGACCCGTCCGGCCTTGGGCAGCTCGGCGGACGGTCGGCGGCCGGCGGACCGGGAGCAGCCCGCTGTCCAGCCCGGCCAGCACGGCGTCGCGGACCGCGGCCGCCCGCCTCGGGTCGCCGCCGCCGGAGACCGCGACGGTGATCCCTTCGGCGACGGTGCCGGTCGGCGCCGTGGGCCACCGCGGGGGTCCAAGCCGTGGACGCGCGCGGCGTCGTCGGCCCGGACGCACCAGATCCGGTGTTCCTCGGCCGCCGTGGCGACCGCGGCGTTGACGTCGGCGGAGTCGGTCGTGGCGTGCACCAGCCAGGCCGGCTCCGGCTCGGTGACGTCGCGGGGCTCGAAAGGCCTTTGGTGCCAACGGATCTGGCCGGCGGCGGCGGCTTCGCGCAGCTCGGCGCTTAGCTCGGGGGCGATGACGTCGACGACGGCTCCGGCGTCGACGCAGGGCCGGTATGCGGCGGGCTGCCACCGCTCCCCCGCCCACGACGCAGGACCCGCCGACCGGCCAGCCGGAGGGTGGCGGGATAGCCGTCAGCGCGCGGCCCGGCAATCCCGTTCATGCCGGTGAGCGGTCGAGCTCGGCCATGCCCGCAGCCAGCGTGGTGCCGTCTGCCTCGTCGACGAGGAGGAAGGCTCCCGTGCGGCGGAGGTCGGCGTAGTCGTCGAGCGGCACCGGCTCGGCGAGCCGGACCCGCACCCGGCCGATCGCGTTGAGCGGCAAGGCCGTCCGGCGCCGGTCCGCGCTGCAGGGTCGTGACGTCGAGCTCGTCGACGAGCTCCGCGACGAGGCCGCGGACGTTGCGGGTGCCGAGCCGCACCAGGACGCGGGCCCTCGCTGCGCAGCGGCTGCTCGGCGAGGATGGCGAGCGTGCCGGTGATCTCCTGCACCACCCGCGGCTGGTGGTCGACCGCGGCGATGAGGTCGCCGCGGGAGACGTCGAGCTGGTCGGCCAGCCGGAGCACCACCGACTGGGGCGCGAAAGCGACGTCGTGCTCGTCGGGGCGGCCGGGTCGCCGGGGTCGCCGAGCGGTCGATGCCGACGACCGCGGGTCGGGAGCCCGCCGGCAGCACGACGACCTCGTCGCCGACGTGCACCACCCCGGAGGCCAGCCGGCCGGCATACCCCCGGTAGTCGCGGTGCTCGGCGCTCTGCGGGCGGATGACGTACTGGACCGGCATCCGGAGCGGCTGTGTCGGCGGGTCGGATCCCGACCGGGACGGACTCGAGGTACTCGAGGAGGGTGGGCCCGGCGTACCAGGCGGCGCGGTCGGACCGGTCGACGACGTTGTCGCCGAACAGCGCGGACAGCGGCACCGCCTGGACGTCGACGATCCCGAAGCGCCCTGCCAGCCGGACGAACTCGGCGACGATGCTCGTCGAACGCCGCCTGGTCCCAGTCGACGAGGTCCATCTTGTTGACGGCGAGCGGCGACGTGCCGCACGCCCAGCAGCCCGGTCACGGCGAGGTGCCGGCGGGTCTGCTCGACGACCCCGTGGCGGGCGTCGATGAGGATGAGCGCCAGCTCGGCGGTGGACGCGCCGGTGACCATGTTGCGGGTGTACTGGACGTGGCCCGGGGTGTCGGCGAGGACGTAGGACCGCGGTGGCGGTGGAGAAGTACCGGTAGGCGACGTCGATGGTGATGCCCTGCTCGCGCTCGGCGCGCAGGCCGTCGGTGAGCAGGGCGAGGTCCGTCGTGTCGAGGCCGCGGTCGCGGCTGACGCGCTCGACGGCGCGAGCTGGTCGGCGAGGACCGACTTCGTGTCGTGGAGCAGCCGGCCGACGAGCGTGGACTTCCCGTCGTCGACGCTGCCGGCCGTGGCCAGCCGGAGCAGGTCGTGCCGAGGGGCGCCGGGTCCGAGGTCCGAGTCCGGCGCTCGAGTGGCGCACGCGACATCAGAAGTAGCCCTGCTTCTTCCGGTCCTCCATCGCGGCCTCCGACATCCGGTCGTCGGCGCGGGTGGCGCCACGCTCGGTCAGGCGGGAGGCGGCGAGCTCGACGATGACGTCGGCGACGTCGGTGCGCCGTCGACTCGACGGCGCCGGTGCAGCTCATGTCGCCGACCGTGCGGTAGCGGACCGTCCGGGTCTCGACCTGCTCGCCCGGCTTCGGGCCGCCCCACTCGCCCGGCGGCGAGCCACATGCCGTCGCGGCTCGAAGACCTCGCGCTCGTGGGCGTAGTAGAGGTCGGGCAGCACGATGCGCTCGCGCTCGATGTAGCGCCAGACGTCGAGCTCGGTCCAGTTCGACAGCGGGAACACGCGCACGTGCTCGCCCGGCGCGTGGCGGCCGTTGTAGAGGTCCCAGAGCTCCGGGCGCTGGCGGCGCGGGTCCCAGGCGCCGAACGCGTCGCGCAGGCTGAAGACCCGCTCCTTGGCGCGGGCCTTCTCCTCGTCGCGGCGGCCGCCGCCGAAGACCGCGTCGAACTTGTCGGCCTCGATGGCGTCGAGCAGCGGGACGGTCTGCAGCGGGTTGCGGGTGCCGTCCGGGCGCTCGCGCAGCCGGCCGTCGTCGATGTAGTCCTGGACGTTGGCGACCACCAGGCGCAGCGCCGAGGCGGGCGACGGTCTCGTCGCGGTAGTCGAGCACCTCGGGGAAGTTGTGGCCGGTGTCGACGTGCAGCAGCGCGAACGGCGGCGGCGCCGGCGCGAACGCCTTGACCGCGAGGTGCAGCATGACGACGGAGTCCTTGCCGCCGCTGAACAGCACGACGGGGCGCTCGAACTCGCCGGCGACCTCGCGGAAGATGTGGATCGCCTCGGCCTCGAGGTGGTCGAGGTGGTCGAGCGACAGCGGCAGGGAGGCGACCGGGCGGTCAGGCGAGAGCGGTCATCCGTGCAGCCCACATTCGGTCTTGGCGCGGCCGGACCAGCGGCCCGCGCGGGGGTCTTCGCCGTCGGCGACGGCGCGGGTGCACGGCGCGCACCCGATCGAGGCGAACCCGACCTGGCGCAGAGGGTTCTCGAAGACCCCGTTCTCCTGCGTGTAGCGCTCGACGTCCTCGGCGGTCCAGGCGGCGATGGGGTTGACCTTGACCATGCCGCGCCGCTCGTCCACACCCGACGACCGTGATGTCGGTACGCGTGGGGGCGTCCTCCCGACGCATACCGGTGACCCAGGCGCGATGCGTCGACAGCGCGCGCTCCAGCGGCTCGACCTTGCGCAGGGCGCAGCACCGGTCGGGGTCGCGGTCGTGCAGCTTCGGGCCGTACTCGGCGTCCTGCTCGGCGACGGTGCGCAGCGGCAGGACGGTACGCATACGGATCGGAAGCATCGCGGCGTAGGCGTCGCGGGTGCCGAGGGTCTCGGCGAAGTGGTAGCCGGTGTCGAGGAAGAAGACGTCGGTGCCCGGGACGGTGGTCCCGACCAGGTGGACGAGCACCTCGTCGCCCATCGAGCTGGCGACGGTGAGGTCGCGCGCCGAAGGTCTCGGCGGCCCAGCGGACGGCGCGGCGGGCGGTCTCGACGCGTTGCTCGTACGCGTCGGGTCCGGCTCCGGTGCCTTCCTCGCCGACGAGCGCCGCACCCTCGGCGGCGAGCCGGCGGAGTTCGTCGAGGTCACGCTCGACCCGAGACGCGGTAGCGGTCATGTCCGGTCTCCTGTCGACTGGGGTGCGCGGTTGGCGGGGATGCTGGCGTGGTCCACCCGCAGCTGGGTGACGCTGAAGACGTGCGCGCACGCACGGCAGGACCAGGCGGCGTCGTCGTCCTCGACCGGGCGGAGGTCCTCGTCGCCGCAGAACGGGCAGTAGAGCGGGGTCGCGGCGCGGCTCATCGCAGCGCCTCCTCGTCGACCCGGCGGGCCCATGCGGCGAAGCTCTCGTCCGCGCCGGCGCGCTGGTCGAGGTAGCGGCGGCCGAGGCGCTCGACGTAGGCGGGCACCTCGTCGGCGGTGACGCGCAGCTGGCGGGTCTTGCGGGCCAGCTGGGGGTCGTCGCCGAGGCTGCCACCGAGGTGGACCTGGAACCCCTCGACCGACTCCCCCGCCTCGTCGGTCATGACCAGGCCCTTGAGCCCGACGTCGGCGACCTGGAACCGCGCGCAGGAGTTCGGGCAGCCGTTGACGTGGATGGACAGCGGGCTGTCCCACTCGGGCAGACGGCGCTCGAGCTCCTCGACGACCGTGCGGGCCCGGGCCTTGGTCTCGACGAGGGCCAGCTTGCAGAACTCGATGCCGGTGCACGCGAGCATGCCGCGCCGGAACTCGCGTGGGCCGGCTGGACAGGCCGATCTCGGCCAGCCCGGCCTCGAGGGCGGCGACCTCGTCGTCGGGGACGTCGAGGACCAGCAGCTTCTGGTGGGTGGTCAGGCGTACGCGACCCGTGCCGTGGCGTGCTCGCGAGCTCGGCGACGCGGGCGAGGACGTCGCCGCTGACCCGGCCGGCCACCGGCGAGACGCCGACCCAGTTCCGCCCGTCGATCTGGCGGTGCACGCCGATGTGGTCGCGGCGGTGGTGGGGCGGGAGGGCGGGGGCCGGCCCGTCGGCGAGCGCGCGGCCGAGGTACTCCTGTCTCGAGCACCTCGCGGAACTTCTCCGGCCCCCAGTCGGCCAGGAGGAACTTCAGCCGGGCCCGGTTGCGCAGCCGGCGGTAGCCGTGGTCGCGGAAGATCGACACGACGCCCACCCACACCTCGGGGATCTCCTCGAGGCTGACCCACGCGCCGAGGCGCTGGGCGAACATCGGGTTGGTCGAGAGGCCGCCGCCGACCCAGACGTCGAAGCCGGGGCCGAGCTCGGGGTGGTACGACGCCGACGAACGAGACGTCGTTGGCCTCGTGGGCGACGTCGAGGCTCGGCGAGCCGGAGATCGCGGTCTTGAACTTGCGGGGCAGGTTGGAGAACTCGGGCGAGCCGATGTAGCGGTCGCGGATCTCCTCCAGCGCCGGCGTGCCGTCGACGATCTCGTCGGCGGCGATGCCGGCCACCGGCGAGCCGAGGATGACCCGCGGGCGTGTCGCCGCAGGCCTGGGTGGTCATGAGCCCGACCGCCTCCAGCCGCTCCCAGATGGCGGGGACGTCCTCGATGCGGATCCAGTGCAGCTGGATGTTCTGCCGGTCGGTGATGTCGGCGGTGTTGCGGCCGAAGTCCTGGCTGATCCCGGCGATGGCGCGCAGCTGGTCGCCGGAGAGGGCGCCGCCGTCGCAGCGGATCCGGAGCATGAAGTACTCGTCGTCCAGCTCGCTCGGGTCGAGGGTCGCCGTCTTGCCGCCGTCGATGCCCGGGCGCCGCTGCGTGTAGAGCCCCCACCAGCGCATCCGGCCGCGCAGGTCGTCACCGGGGATGGCGGCGAAGCCGTTCTTGGCGTAGTCGTCGATGATCCGCTGCGCGGACGTTGAGGCCGTCGTCGGCCTGCTTGAACTCCTCGTTGTGGTTCAGCGGAGCGCGGTCGCCGTCGGCCCACGCCCCGGTCGCCTTGCCCGCCTGCCGCGCCGGTCGGGCGGCCGGCGGACCGCCGGTACGGGCGGACGTGACGGGGGCGGCGGACACCCGTTCAGTGTTCTCCCGCGACGTTCCGCCTGGCATAACTGTCCATTATATGAACCGGCTTGTTCTGTTATGTATGCGGATCCGCCGCCGCGCGGTCCGGGGGGTGGGTTCACGCTGCGTCAAGGCGCCAGCGGACAACTGCGACGGGCACGAACCCACGTTTCGGCGCAACGGGCCCTAGACCGGGTTCGTGCCCGTCCATCGGTCCGCTGGGGGCGACCGGTGTGGGCCCGAACGGCTCTGAGGGTCAGGCGAGCGAGACGAGGTCGCGGTAGTCGGCGCTCCAGAAGTCCTCGACGCCGTCCGGCAGCAGCAGGACGCGCTCGGGCTCGAGCGCCTCGACGGCGCCCTCGTCGTGGGTGACGAGGACGACGGCGCCCTTGTAGGTGCGCAGCGCGCCGAGGATCTCCTCGACGCGACGCCGGGTCGAGGTTGTTGGTGGGCTCGTCGAGGAGCAGCACGTTGGCCGACGACACGACGAGCATCGCCAGCGACAGCCGCGTCTTCTCGCCACCGGACAGCACGCCGCGCCGGCTTGTCGACGTCGTCACCGGAGAACAGGAACGAGCCGAGCACCTTGCGGACGTCGGTCTCGCCCGAGCCCCGGCGCCGCCGACTTCATGTTGGCCAGCACCGTGCGGTCGACGTCGAGGTTCTCGTGCTCCTGGGCGTAGTAGCCGAGCTTCAGCCCGTGGCCCGGCTCGACCTCGCCGGTGTCGGGCGGGTCGACCCCGGCGAGGATCCGCAGCAGCGTGGTCTTGCCCGCGCCGTTGAGCCCGAGCACCACGACCCGGGAACCCCGGTCGACGGCGAGGTCCACGTCGGTGAACACCTCCAGCGACCCGTAGGACCGCGACAGACCCGACGGCGCGCAACGGCGTCCGGCCCGACGGTGCCGGGTCGGGGAACCGGATCTTCGCCACCCGGTCGGACACCCGCTCGCCCTCGAGGCCGGCGAGCAGCCGCTCGGCCCGGCGCGCCATGTTCTGCGCGGCGACCGCCTTGGTGGCCTTGGCCCGCATCTTGTCGGCCTGGGCCATGAGGGCGCCGGCCTTCTTCTCGGCGTTCTGGCGCTCGCGCTTCCGGCGCCGCTCGTCGGTCTCGCGCTGCGTGAGGTAGGCCTTCCAGCCGACGTTGTAGAGGTCGAGCTCGCGAGCGGTTGGCGTCGAGGTGGAACACCCGGTTGACGACCGTGTCGAGCATCTCGACGTCGTGGCTGATGACGACGAGGCCGCCCTGGTAGCCCCGCAGGAAGTCGCGCAGCCAGCCGATCGAGTCGGCGTCGAGGTGGTTCGTGGGCTCGTCGAGGAGCAGCGTCGGGGCGCCGGAGAACAGGATCCGGGTCAGCTCAACGCGGCGCCGCTGCCCACCGGAGAGGGTGCGCAGCGGCTGCTCGAGGATCCGGTCCTGCAGGCCCAGCGCCGAGGCGATCCGCGCCGCCTCGGACTCCGCCGCATACCCGCCCTGCGCGTTGAACGCCGCGTCGAGCCGCTCGTAGCGGGCCATCGCCTTGTCGCGCACGGCGTCGTCCTCCGACGCCATGAGCTTCTCCGTTGCGCGCAGGTCGTGGACGATGGTGTCCAGCCCGCGCGCCGAGAGGATCCGGTCGCGCGCGAGCATGCTGAGGTCGCCGGTACGCGGGTCCTGCGGCAGGTAGCCGACCTCCCCCGACCGGCTCACCGTGCCGGCGGCCGGCTGGCCCTCCCCGGCGAGCACCTTGGTGAGGGTCGTCTTGCCCGCCCCGTTGCGCCCAACGAGGCCCACCCGGTCGCCCGGGGCGATGCGGAACGTCGCGCCGTCGAGGAGGAGCCTCGGACCGGCGCGCAGCTCGATCCCCGAGGCCACGATCACAACCGTCGATTCTGCCAGGACCGGCTCCGCAGACCGAATCGCTTTCCCCAGTCTCGGGTACTGTCGCCCACCGTGACGCGCGCGATCGAGGTCCGCACCATCGACGCCGCGCAGCACCTGGCGTTCGTCGAGGCCCGGTCGGGCAGCTTCCTGCAGACCCCCGCGTGGGGACGGCTGAAGACCGACTGGCGGGCGGAGTCGCTCGGCTGGTTCCGTCACACCCCAGCTGGCGAGGAGATGGTCGGCGCCGGGCTGGTCCTCTACCGGAGCCTGCCCCGCGTCGGCCGCTCGCTCGCCTACCTCCCGGAGGGCCCGGTCACCGACTGGGACGCCCCCGAGGCGCTCGAGGTGCTGCGCACCCTGCGCGATCACGTCAAGGGCCAGGGCGCCTTCGCCCTGCGGATGGGGCCCGCGGTCCCGGTCCGCCGCTGGCACGCGGGGACGGTCAAGGCCGCCATCGCCGACGACACGGTGTCGACGCTGCGCGACGTGACGCCGGACGTCACCGAGGACGCCGGTATGCGACTGCGCACCCTGCTCGAGCGGCTCGGCTTCGCGCACCTGGCCTCCGACGACGGCTTCGCCGCCGGCCAGCCGGAGTACGTGTTCCAGCTGCCGCTCGCGGGTCGCAGCGAGGAGGACGTCCTCGCCGGGATGAACCAGCTGTGGCGCCGCAACATCAAGAAGTCCGCCAAGCAGGGCGTCGTCGTCACCCGCGGCGAGGCGAGCGACCTGCCCGCGTTCCACGCGGCATACGTCGAGACGGCGGCCCGCGACCACTTCACCCCGCGACCGCTCTCCTACTTCCAGCGGATGTTCGAGGTCATGACCGCCGAGCAGGACGACCGGATCCGGCTCTACCTCGCCCACCACCAAGAGGACCTGGTGGCGGCGACGACGTGGGTCCGGGTGGGCACGCACACCTGGTACTCCTACGGGGCGTCGACCGCGGCCAAGCGCGAGGTCCAGGGGTCGACTGCGATCCAGTGGCGGATGATGCGCGACGCGCTGGCCGCCGGCGCCGACGTCTACGACCTGCGCGGCATCACCGACACGGTCGCCGCGGACGACGACCACGCCGGGCTGATCCGGTTCAAGGTGGGTACCGGTGGCGAGGCCGTCGAGTACGTGGGCGAGTGGGACCTGCCGCTGAACCGGTTGCTCCACAAAGGTTTTGATCTGTACATGCGACGGAGAGGCTGAGCCGTGGCCCTCACGCTGCACGTCGACGCGGCGCGCTGGCGCGCCCACCAGGCGGCCACCCTGGCCGCGAACCCGGGCCTGATCCCGGTCGTCAAGGGCAACGGCTACGGTTTCGGGCTCGACCTCCTGGTCGCCGAGTGCGCGCGGCTGCACGGCGCCGCCGGTCTGGGCACGATCGCCGTCGGCACGTATGCGGAGGCGCCGGTCGCGCTCGCCGGCTTCCCGGGCGACGTGCTGGTCATGGAGCCGTACCGGCCCGTCATCCACGCGGCGCTGCCGTACCTCGGCGCCGGCGCCCTCGTGCACACAATCACCCATGGACCGGACCTCGACGACCTGTCCGGGCGGCTCGGCCGGCCGCGCGTCGTCGTCGAGGGCCTGTCGTCGATGAACCGGCACGGGGTGCCCGCCGACTGGATGCAGCAGACCCTCGACGCGCTGGCGCCCTGCGAGCTGCTGGCCCTGAGTCTGCACCTGCCGCTCGGCTCCGGTCACGTCGCCGAGGTCCGCCGGTGGGTCGACCGCTTCGGCGTCCGCGACTGGCAGCTCTCCCACGTGAGCCCGGCCGAGCAGGCCGAGCTGCGCGCCGCATACCCCGACCACACCTTCCGGGTCCGGGTCGGGACGCAGCTGTGGCTCGGCGATCCGCAGGCGTGCGTCGTGCGCGGGCACGTGCTCGACGTGCGTCATGTGTCGACCGGTGACCGCGCGGGCTACCGCGGCAAGCGGCTGCGCGCCGGCTGGCTGCTCGTCGTCGCGGGCGGGACGGCTCATGGCGTCGCGCTGGAGGCGCCGAGCGGAGCCGACACCATGCGGCACCGCGCCGTCGCCTTAGCCGAAGGGGCCCTGGAGGCCGCGGGGCGGATCCGCTCGCCGTTCCGCGTCGACGGTCACAGCACGTGGTTCGTCGAGCCGCCGCACATGCACGTCAGCCTGGTCACGCTGCCCGAGGGCAGCACCCCGCCCGAGGTGGGCGACGAGCTCGACGTCCGGGTGCGGAACACGACGCTGCGAGCCGACACGGTGGTGCTCGAGTGAGCGGGCGACGACCCGCCCCGCAGGGCTGGACGCGGTCCCCGCGGCGTATCGGAGGGCCGCGTAGGACTTCGTGCGGTGTCCTAGGGTTACGCGGGTGACCTTCAACGACAGCGCCCAGCTCGACACGTCACAGGTGACATCGGGCGGGTCGTCCGGCGGTGGCTACGGCGGTGGCGGCAACTTCCCGGGCGGGATCCAGGTCGGCGGCGGGATCGGCGGTCTCATCCTGCTCGTCCTCGTCTTCATCTTCGGCGGCAACGTCCTCGGCGGAGGCGGCACGCAGGACCCTGGAACCGGTACGTCCAGCGGGCAGAGCAGCGCCCTAGACCCGTCCCAGGTCGGCGCGGCCGGTTCTCAGGCGGGGAGCGGGTTCTCGCAGTGCAAGACCGGCGCCGACGCCAACAAGAACGACGAGTGCCTGGTCATCGCCACCGTCAACAGCGTGCAGGCGTACTGGGCCACGGCCCTGCCGCAGTACGGCCGCCAGTACACCAAGGCCAACACCGTGCTCTACTCCGGTCAGACCCAGTCGGCCTGCGGGACCGCGTCGAACCAGGTCGGGCCGTTCTACTGCCCACTCGACAAGCTGGTCTACATCGACGCGAGCTTCTTCCAGGAGCTGCAGCAGCGGTTCGGCGCCAACGGTGGGCAGCTGGCCAAGGAGTACGTCGTCGCCCACGAGTACGGCCACCACATCCAGGACATCCTCGGCCTGCTCGGTCGGGCGCAGCAGGACCCCCAGGGCGCGGAGTCGGGATCCGTCCGCATCGAGCTGATGGCCGACTGCCTCGCCGGCATGTGGGTCAAGAACGCGACCCAGACCACGGACGCCAGCGGCACGACGTTCCTCAAGCCGATCACCCAGCAGGACATCGACTCGGCGCTCTCGGCCGCGTCGGCCGTCGGTGACGACCGGATCCAGAAGGCGACGCAGGGAAGGGTCAATCCGGAGTCGTGGACCCACGGTTCGAGCGCGCAGCGGCAGAAGTGGTTCACGACCGGCTACCAGACCGGTGACCTCAACCAGTGCAACACCTTCGCGGCGCAGAGCCTGTAGGCGCTCTGGTCGGTGTAGCGACGCCCTCATCGCGGTGCATCCCAACCATAAGGTCCACAACGCGACCAGACAGAGCCGCCGGCTAAGCCGGCCGGTGCAGCTCGCGCCGAGGTGCGCAGGGGTCGGTCAGCTCTCGCCGACGAGCTGCTGGGTGTGGCCGAGCCGCACGGCGGTATTCCCCGTGGCCACGCCGGCCATGACCACGACGAGCGCCCAGAACACCCACGTGGGCCACTCGTGGCCCTCGACCAGCTCGTAGGTCTCCTTGATGGCGATGAGGAAGGCGCCGGAGGCGACGTAGAACCACGCGGTCGCCTTGTTCATGAACGAAAGCCAGTTGGCCATGACGTCGTGGGGCATCGCCGCCATCATCGCCTGGCGCTCCGCCTCGGAGTAGCGGCGCTGCTTCCAGAAGCCGACCGGCGGGATGAGCCACCACCAGCCCGACGGCTTCGGGCGCGAGGACCGAGTCGGCCGGGCCTTGGCGACATCCTCCTGCGTGATGTTCTCCTCGGCCAGCTCCAGCGCAGCTTGGTAGAGCGGCCCGGCGACGAGGAGCCAGGCGCCGAGGAACCCGGACCACAGGACCAGCTCGTGCATGGGCACGGACGTTACACAGGGACGACGGCCACGCCGGTCCGCCAGACAGGTCACCCCGGGACGGCGGACGTCGTGACGAGGACACCGACCTTGTCGATGCGGTGCTCGGGATTGTCGAGCTCGTCGGCCCAGTAGTTCCCGGCGGCGTGGTCCTCGATAGTCGCGCAGGTGGACAGCGTGATCATCGCGTGGGTGGCCGCCACGCCAGGACGGCCCGGCACGGCGGCGCGCTGCTGGGACAGCGAGGCGGCGGACCGGAACGAGGTCTGCCGCGTACCGGTGACGGCGTAGGTGTAGCGGACACCCCTCGCGTCGACGTAGACGAGCGCTCCGTCGGCCAGAACGGGCAGGGCGCGGAACGGGGCGGGCGAGGTCGTCCGGTGGGCGGTCACCTGGTAGTTGCCGACCCCGCCAGGTCCGGTTCCCCCCTGCGGGCCGTGGGGGGACGCCGCTCGTCCGCGGTTCTGTATGCGCGTACCCGGCGCGTCGTCCGTCCAGCCGTCGTACGGCTCGACGACCAGCGCGGAGACGCCCATCGCCGGGATCGTCAGCCGGGCCTCGACCGGGGTGCCGTCGCTCGGGACCGGGCCGGTGGGCGTCTTGGTCGGTGAGGTGGTCGGTGACGCGGTCGCGGTGGCGGTGTCGCTCGTTGTGCTCGTCGTCGTCGGGCCGGCGGCCGTGACGGTGCCCGCCCTGGCGGTGTTCGACATCACGGTGCTCGACGTAGGTGGGAAGGCCGGGGGCTTAACCGTCGAGCACGCGCCGAGCAGCAGGACCAGCGCGGCGAGGCGCGCGATCGCGTTGGACCCCTGCATGGACGACGGTAACCCGAGCGCTCCCAGGTCCTCAGCCCGACGGCGTCACCAGGACCTCGCCGAGGATGCGGGCGGCGTCCGGAAACCGTTCCGGGTTGTCGCCCGAGTAGTTCAGCCGTACGTAGGGGCCGGCCGGCTCGGCGGGGAACCACTCCGTCCCCGGTGCGATGACCAGCCCGTGGGCCGCGCAGTCGCGGACCACCTGGTCGACGTCGCTCCCGTCCGGGAGCCGGGCCCAGAGGTTGAGGCCGCCGACCGGCGCCGCCTCGACGGTCACGTCCGGCGCGTGCTCGCTCAGGCTGTCCAGGAGCAGGTCGCGTCGCCAGCGCAGCTGGTCACGCAAGCCGCGCAGGTGCGTACGCCACGCCGGCTGGGTGACGACGTCCAGGGCGGCCGCCTGCAGGAGGCCGCTGACGTACATCGACTCCGCCGCTCGGTCGGCGAGGATGCGCTCGCGGGCGGGACCGCGAGCGACGACCGCCGCGACCCGCAGCGAGGGAGACACGCTCTTGGTGAGCGAGCGAAGGTAGATCACGTGGCCGTCGTCATCGACCCCCGCGATGGGGCGCGGCTCGGCGTCGATGCCGAAGTCGTGCGCCCAGTCGTCCTCGACGAGGAAGGCGCCATGAGCCCGCACCGTCTCCAGAACCGCCCGGGCCGTCTCGACCGGCCACTGCCCACCAGTCGGGTTCGCGAAGGTCGGCTGCGCGTAGAAGGCGCGGGCGCCGCTCTGCGCCAAGGCCCGCGCGACCCCGTCCGGGTCCGGACCGTGGACGCCGGTCGGGACCGGTACCAGGGTGACGCCCGCCTGCTCGGCCGCGAGGATTGCGCCCCAGTACGTCGGCGACTCGACGAGCAGGGGTCGGCCGGGGCCCACCACGGCGCGGAAGATCGAGCTGAGGGCGCTCTGGCTCCCCGAGATGACGGTCACGTCCCGGGCCGACGGCGCCGTGACCCCGGCGACAGCAGCCAGCTCGCCGGCGAACCATGCCTGCAGGTCGGGGGAGCCGGCCACCGCGGAGCGGGTCATCGCTGCGTCCGTCCTCGCGGCCCGCGCCACCGCCTGTCGCACCAGGCGCCCCGGCAACAGGGTCGCGGCGGGGTAACCGGAGTGCAGGGCGATGGCGTCGGGTGACACCGACCGCTGGGTCGACGACAGCGTGGCGACGCGCGACGGAGGGGTGCCGAGAGCGGCGGTCTGCCACCCATGGTCGGCCACGCGCACGGCTCCGACCGCGCGGACGAATGTCCCGACGCCCGGTCGGGAGTCGACGAGCCCGAGCCCCGCGAGCTGACGCATGGCTTTCTGCACGGTGACCGGACTCGCCCGGTAGGTCGCCATGAGCGCGCGGTTGGAGGGCAGCCGCTCGCCCGGCGGCACAGTGCGGATCCACGACCGGAGCGCGGTAACGATCCTGGTGCTGCTATCGTCGGCCATGACGATGCAGAGTAACGCTATCGCCCCACGCCGCCCCGCGCTATCGCCGATGTCCGGAGCCCGGTGGGGCCTTCTCGGCGTCCTGGCCTTTTCTTTCACGGTGCCGTTCACCCGGATCGCGGTCGGTGGCCTGTCGCCGTTGTTCATCGGCTCGACCCGCGCCGTGGTGGCCGCCGCGCTCGCGGTCGTCGCGCTGTCGGTGACCCGGCAGCGACGGCCCAGCCCGCGCCAGTGGGGGCGGCTCGCCGTCGTCGCGGGCGGCATCGTCGTCGGCTTCCCGATACTGACGTCCTACGCGCTGAGCACCGTCCCAGCCAGCCATGCCGCCGTCGTCGTCGGCGTACTGCCGGCCGCCACCGCGGTCATGGCGGTGCTGCGCGGACGTGAGCGTCCCGGGAGGTCCTTCTGGGTCTTCGCCGCCCTGGGCGCCGTCGCCGCGGTCACCTTCGGCTCCGTCCAGAACGGCGGTCTCGGCCGTTTGCACTGGTCCGACCTGCTGCTGTTCGGTGCGGTCCTCGCGGGGGCCGTCGGGTATGCGGAGGGCGGGCTGCTCGCGCGCGAGCTGGGTTCCTGGCAGACGGTCTCGTGGGCGCTGGTCGTCGCCGCGCCGTTGATGGTGACGCTCACGACCGTCTCGTGGACCCAGCAGCCGCCAGCGGCCACGCCGGTCGAGTGGCTCGCGTTCGCCTACCTCGGCGTCGTGAGCATGTTCCTCGGGTTCTTCGCGTGGTACCGCGGTCTCGCCATCGGGCCCATGTCGCAGGTGAGCCAGGTCCAGCTGGTCCAGCCGGTGCTGACGATCGCCTGGGCCGGCCTGCTGCTGCACGAGCCGATCGGGTGGTCGACGGTGCTCGGTGGACTGGCGGTGATGGCCTGCGCCGCCCTGGCGGTGCGCACTCGCCTGCGCGTCCCGCCCTCAGGGAGCAGTCTCGAGGAGGCGCACCCGGACTGACCGGCCGCGCTCGACCGCCCGCTCGAGCACGTCGCGCCGCGGGTCCGGCAGGTCGTAGAACGACCGTTGCGGCAGCGCCGTCAGCGACCGCAGCCGGGTGTCGGCCAGCACCTGCGCCACCAGCGCCTTGTCTCCCCCCACCACGAGGCCCTGGGGCACTCCAGGCGCCCGCGCGCCCGGGGACTCGTTCCCGCTCAACAGGATCCGCAACGCATGCTCGGCCACGGCGTCGACCAGCGCGTCGGCCTGGTTCCCCCGCCGGCGGGCGAACCGGTGCTGCGACCAGCCGCCGGCCGCGGTGCGGGACTGGACGTACCGCGTACCCACCTTGCTCGACACCAGGCGCCCCTCGCGGACCAGCCCGACCGCATACCCGCCGCGCCGGACGAGCACGACACCGACCGGGTCGTGGGTGAACCATTCGAAGCTCGCCGTCGACCCGTCGGCGGCACTGACGACCACGACGACGCCGCCGTCCCGCTCCACCGTGGTTTGACCGTGGCGCTCGGTGAAGCCGGCGACCCAGCGGTCGACCCGCTCCGGCGCGACCTCGAGGTCGCGGCCGGGAAGCGACGTCACAAATTGAAGCCGAGCGCCCGCAGCTGCTCGCGACCGTCCTCGGTGATCTTGTCGGGGCCCCACGGCGGCATCCACACCCAGTTGATGCGGAACCCGTTGACCAGGCCCTCGAGAGCGGTCGCGGCCTGGTCCTCGATGACGTCGGTCAGCGGGCAGGCCGCGGAGGTGAGCGTCATGTCGATGATGGCCTGCGCCTCCGAGTCGACGGTGATGCCGTAGATGAGGCCGAGGTCGACGACGTTGATTCCCAGCTCGGGGTCGACGACGTCGCGCAGGGCCTCCTCGACGTCGGCGACGTTGGCCGGGGTCTGGGTGGTGTCGGTCATGGCAGTCAGCCCTTCTCTGCGACGGGTTCGGTGAGCGTGATGTCGACGCCGGCTCGGGCCAGGGCGTCGGCGAAGGCCGCCCAGCCGAGCAGCGCGCACTTGACGCGCGCGGGGTACTTGGCGACGCCGGCGAAAGCGACTCCGTCGCCGAGGAGGTCCTCGTCGCCGGGATCCTGGCCCTTGGAGGTCAACATCGCCCGCATACCGTCGTATGCCTCGAGCGCCTCGCGCACGGAGTGACCGGTGACCTGGGTGGACAGGACCGAGGCGGACGCGACGCTGATCGAGCAGCCCAGCGCGTCGTAGGAGACGTCGCGAACCGTGTCGCCATCGAGCTCGACGCGCACGGTCACTTCGTCGCCGCAGGTCGGGTTGACGTGGTGCACCTCGGCGTCGAACGGCTCGCGCAGCCCAGCCCGGTGGGGTCGCTTCGAGTGCTCGAGGATGAGCTCCTGGTACAGGTCCATCAGTGGTCTGCCCCGAACATCGCCGGCACCCGGTCGAGCGACGCCAGCATCGTGTCGATCTCGGCGACGGTGGTGTATGCGGCGACCGTCACCCGGGTCGTCGCGGCCACGCCGAACCGGCGGTGCAGCGGCCACGCGCAGTGGTGCCCCACCCGGACGGCGACCCCGTCGTCGTCGAGGACCTGGCCGACGTCGTGCGCGTGCACGCCGTCGACGACGAACGCCACGGTGCCACCGCGGTCGGGGCCGGCGCCCGGCCCGACCACGCGGACCCACGGACGGCGGCCCAGCTCGTCGAGCAGGTGGGCGCAGAGGACCTCCTCGTGCGCGGCGACCCGGTCCATCCCCAGCTCACCGAGGTACTCGGCGGCCACCCCGAGCCCGATGGCCTGGGCGGCCATCGGCACGCCGGCCTCGAACTTCTGCGGGACCGGGGCGTAGGTCGAACCCTCCATCGTGACGGTCTCGATCATCGAGCCGCCGGTGAGGAACACCGGCATCTCGTCGAGGACCTCCGGCCGCCCCCAGAGCACGCCCACGCCGAGCGGGCCCAGCATCTTGTGGCCGCTCCACGCCATGAGGTCGACCCCCAGGTCGGCGACGTCGACCGGCAGGTGCGGCACCGACTGGCAGGCGTCGAGCACGGCGAGCGCGCCGACGCTGTGGGCCCGGTCGGCCAGCTCGCGCACCGGGTTGACGGTGCCGAGGACGTTGGAGGCGTGGGTGAACGCGAACACCTTGGTGCGCTCGGTGAGCAGCGCGTCGAGGCCCGTCAGGTCGAGGCGGCCGTCGTCGGTCACCGGCACCCAGCGCAGCGTGGCGCCGGTGCGGCGGGTCAGCTCCTGCCACGGGATCAGGTTGGCGTGGTGCTCCATCTCGGTGACGAGCACCTCGTCGCCCGGGCCGAGGGCGAACCGCGAGCCGGTCCCTCCCCCACCGCCGCTGGCGGCGTTGGAGAACGCGTAGGCCGCGAGGTTGAGCCCCTCGGTGGCGTTCTTGGTGAACACCACCTCGTCGTGCCGCGCCCCGACGAACGCCGCGATCGTGGACCGGGCCCGCTCGTAGAGCTCGGTGCCCTCCTCGGAGAGCTGGTGGGCACCGCGGTGGACCGCCGAGTTGTGTCGCTCGTAGAACTCGCGCTCGGCGTCGAGGACGACGAACGGCTTCTGCGACGTGGCCCCGGAGTCCAGGTAGACCAACGGTTTTCCGTCGCGGACGGTGCGCTCCAGGATCGGGAAGTCGGCCCGGATGCGGACCAGCTCCTCGTCGGAGAAGGGCTCGCCCATCGCCGCCCCGAACTCGGTCGGAGTCTGGCGCGGGGTCGCCGCGGTGGTGAGCGCAGACATACGGATGGACCTTCCGGTCAGGCCTTGGCGACCGACGCGTAGCGGTCGTAGCCCTCGTTCTCGAGCCGGTCGGCCAGCTCGGGGCCGCCCTCCTCGACGATCCGGCCGTCGACGAAGACGTGGACGAAGTCGGGTCGGATGTAGCGCAGGATCCGCGTGTAGTGCGTGATGAGCATGACGCCAACGTCGCCGGCCGTCTTGACCCGGTTGACACCCTCGGACACGACCTTCAGCGCGTCGACGTCGAGGCCGGAGTCGGTCTCGTCGAGGATCGCGATGCGCGGCCGGAGCAGCTCCATCTGGAGGATCTCGTGGCGCTTCTTCTCCCCACCGGAGAACCCCTCGTTGACGTTGCGGTCGGCGAACGCGGAGTCGATCCGCAGCGCGTCCATCGCCGAACGCACGTCCTTGACCCAGGTGCGCAGCTTCGGGCGCCTCGCCGTCGACCGCCGTCTTGGCGGTACGCAGGAAGTTCGACACGGTGACGCCCGGGACCTCGACGGGGTACTGCATCGCGAGGAACAGGCCGGCACGGGCGCGCTGGTCGACGGTCATGGCGAGGACGTCCTCGCCGTCGAGGGTGACCGTGCCCTTGGTCACGGTGTACTTCGGATGGCCGGCGATGGAGTAGGCGAGGGTCGACTTGCCGGAGCCGTTCGGGCCCATGATGGCGTGCGTCTCGCCGGAGCGGATGGTCAGGTCGACGCCGCGCAGAATCTCCTTGGCGGCGCCGTCCTCGACCTCGACGGTGACGTGCAGGTCGCGGATCTCAAGCGTGGTCATGGTTCTCTCTGTCAGTCTCAACGCGGGCTGTTGGGGGGTTCGTGGGGGGCGTAGCCCCCCACGTGTACGGAGACGAACACGTCGTCGCCGTCGATCTTCACGGGGTAGACGGCGACGGGGATGGTCGCCGGGGGGCCGGACGGGTCACCGGTCCGGACGTCGAACCGGGAGCCGTGCAGCCAGCACTCGAGCGTGCAGCCGTCGACCTCGCCCTCGGAGAGGGAGACGTCGGCGTGGGTGCAGCGGTCGTTGATCGCGTGGTAGCCGCCGTCGCCGTCGCGGACCATCGCGACGATGACGCCGTCGACCTCGGCTTGAGCGGCGGTGTTGGGAGCAAGGTCGCCGACGTGGCAGACCCAGGTGAATCCGGCGTCCCGGTCCGCCGAGTCGCTGACGGGCTGTGCGCTCACGACGCTCGGCCCCGCAGCACCTCGGCACCGGCCCGCTGCGCCTCCGCCAGCTCGTCGTCGATGTCGGCGTTCAGCCGGTCGCGCAGGTCGGGCACGGGGATCTGGTTGATGACGTCGACGAGGAACCCGCGCACCACCAGCCGCCGGGCCTCGTCCTCGGGGATCCCCCGAGCCTGCAGGTAGAACAGCTGCTCGTCGTCGAACCGGCCGGTCGCCGAGGCGTGGCCGGCCCCGACGATCTCGCCGGTCTCGATCTCGAGGTTCGGCACCGAGTCGGCGCGGGCCCCCTCGGTGAGGACGAGGTTGCGGTTGGTTTCGAACGTCTCGGTGCCCTCGGCCTCGGCGCGGATGAGGACGTCGCCGACCCAGACGGTATGCGCCGAGTCGCCCTGCAGGGCGCCCTTGTAGGTCACGTGGGACCGGCAGTTGGGGGCGTTGTGGTCGACGAACGACCGGTGCTCGAGGTGCTGTCGCGCGTCGGCGAAGTAGACGCCGAGCAGCGTCGCGTCGCCGCCGGGACCCGCATACCGGACGTTGGTGTTGATCCGGACGATGCCGCCGCCGAGGCTCACCGCGATGTGCCGGTATGCGGCGTCGCGGCCGACGAGCGCGTCGTGCTGGCCGAGGTGATGGGCGTCGTCGTCCCAGTGCTGGATCGACACGACGGTGAGGTTGGCGCCGTCGCCGACGACGACCTCGACGTTGCCGGTGTGCTCGCCGCCGCCCTGGTGGTCGATGACGACGACCGCCTTGCTGTGGTGGCGGGCCTCGACGACGAGATGGCCGTTGCTGCGCATACCCGGGGCGCCGGTGACGACGACCCGGACCGGCTCGGCGAGCTCCGCCTCGGCGGGCACCACGACGTGGGTGGCGTCCGGAGAGTTGGCATCGGCAACGACGGCGGCGCGGTCGGCCGGGACCAGCACCGTCCCGCGCGGGGCTTCGCCGTGCGCGAGCGTGCCGACCCGGACGCCGTCCGGAGCCGTGACCGCATACTCGACGGCTCCGGGATCCGTGGGCGTGTCGGTGAGCAGCGAGCGCAGCCGGTCGACCGGCGTGAACCGCCACTCCTCCTCGCGCCCGTTGGGGATCGGGAAGTCGGCGACGTCGAACGAGGTGGGCCGCTCGGCGCGGGACTGGTCGGGGACGAACGCCGCGGCGGAGTCGGTGTGACCGCCGGTGTGGTCGTGCTTGTCTGGACCGCCGGTGAGGCCGGCGGTCTTCTCCAACAGCGGCATCAGCCGACTGCTCCTTCCATCTGCAGCTCGATGAGCCGGTTGAGCTCGAGGGCGTACTCCATGGGCAGCTCGCGGGCGATGGGCTCGACGAACCCGCGCACGATCATCGCCATGGCCTCCTCCTCGGTCAGGCCGCGCGACTGGAGGTAGAACAGCTGGTCCGCGGAGACCTTGGAAACCGTTGCCTCGTGGCCCATCTGGACGTCGTCCTCGCGGACGTCGACGTAGGGGTAGGTGTCCGACCGGCTGATCTGGTCGACCAGCAGCGCGTCGCACCGGACCGTGGACTTCGACCCGTGGGCGCCCTCCATGACCTGGACCAGGCCGCGGTAGGAGGTGCGGCCGCCACCGCGCGCGACCGACTTCGAGACGATCGTCGAGGAGGTGTTGGGCGCCTGGTGCACCATCTTGGCGCCGGCGTCCTGGTGCTGGCCCTCGCCGGCGAAGGCGATGGACAGCGTCTCGCCCTTGGCGTGCTCGCCGAGGAGGTAGACGGCGGGGTACTTCATCGTCACCTTGGAGCCGATGTTGCCGTCGATCCACTCCATCGTCGCGCCCTCGGCCGCGGTGGCCCGCTTGGTGACGAGGTTGTAGACGTTGTTGGACCAGTTCTGGATCGTCGTGTAGCGGACGCGGGCGTTCTTCTTGACGATGATCTCGACCACCGCGGAGTGCAGCGAGTCCGAGGAGTAGATCGGCGCCGTGCAGCCCTCGACGTAGTGCACGTAGGAGCCCTCGTCGGCGATGATCAGGGTCCGCTCGAACTGGCCCATGTTCTCGGTGTTGATCCGGAAGTAGGCCTGCAGCGGGATGTCGACGTGGACGCCCGGCGGGACGTAGATGAACGAGCCGCCCGACCACACGGCCGTGTTGAGCGAGGCGAACTTGTTGTCGCCAGCCGGGATCACCGAGGTGAAGTACTCGCGGAACAGGTCCTCGTGCTCGCGCAGCCCGGTGTCGGTGTCGACGAAGATGACGCCCTTCTCCTCCAGGTCCTCGCGGATCTGGTGGTAGACGACCTCCGACTCGTACTGCGCGGCGACGCCGGCGACGAGGCGCTGCTTCTCGGCCTCGGGGATGCCGAGCCGGTCGTAGGTGTTCTTGATGTCCTCGGGCAGCTCGTCCCAGGAGGTCGCCTGCTTCTCGGTGGACTTCACGAAGTACTTGATGTTCTGGAAGTCGATGCCGGTGAGGTCGGAGCCCCACGCCGGCATGGGCTTCTTGCCGAACAGGCGCAGCGACTTCAGGCGCAGGTCGAGCATCCACTGCGGCTCGTTCTTGCGCGCCGAGATGTCGCGGACGGTGTCCTCGCTGAGCCCGCGCTTGGCGGTCGCGCCGGCGGTGTCGGAGTCGGCCCAGCCGTACTCGTAGCGGCCGAGGTCCTTCAGGCCGGGGTTGAGCTCTTCGATGTGCGTCGTCATCGCGCTGCCCTTTCGGGGGTGGGGGTCGATAGGTCCAAGGCGCCACGGGCGTCCGGTGTTCCCGGTGTTCCCGGTGGCTCCGGCTTCGGTGAGTGCGGGCTGCGGGTGACCGCGGTCGTCGGGATGAACGTCGTGCAGACGTGGGCGCCGCCGGCCAGGGTGGCCAGTCGCTGCACGTGCACGCCGAGCAGCCGGGAGATCGCCTCGGTCTCCGCGTCGCAGAACTGCGGGAACTCCTCCGCCACGCGCCCCACCGGGCAGTGGCCCTGGCAGAGCTGGATGCCGGTGAGGCCGCCGGCGCCGACCGGCCGTGCGGAGGCGGCGAAGCCGTCCTCGGTCAGGGCCTCGACGAGGACCTCGGCCCGGGCCACGACGTCGTCGCCCGCGGCGGCGAGGCGCGTCGCATACCGGGTCTCGAGACCGCCGACCCGCTCCTTGGCGAAGTCGGCCACGGCGGCGGGACCGGCGTGCGTGTCGAGGAAGCGCAGGGACTGGACCGCGAGCTCGTCGTAGTCGGTCGCGAGCGAGCCGTGGCCGCGCTCGGAGACGACATAGGCCCGGGCCGGGCGACCGCGCCCGCGCGTCTGCGCCGAACCGGGGTCGTGCTCCGCCACGGCGCCGTGGTCGGCCAGGGCGTCGAGGTGGCGGCGGACGGCCGCGGGCGTCAGCCCGAGGAGCCGGCCGACCTCGGCGGCGCTGACCGGTCCGTGCTCGGACACGGCGGCCAGGACCCGCTCGCGCGTCCGCTGCTCGTCGGTTCCGATAAACACCACACCATTATGACGTAATTGCTGCGCCCGTTGATAGGAAGGGCGTCCTTACCGGTCGCCCACGGGTTCGTCGGAGGCCGCCGATCTACACTCGCCGCTCGTGACCGCCCTCGAGCCCCCGGTGCGTCTCGAGGGTCTCGACCGGCACTTCGGTCGCACCGTGGCCTGCGCGGGCATGTCCTGGTCGGCGCCGGCGGGGGCGGTGACCGCCGTGCTCGGCCCCAACGGCGCCGGCAAGACGACGGCCGTCGAGTGCGCGGTCGGGCTGCAGCGGGCGGACGGAGGCCGGATCTCGGTGCTCGGCGCCGACCCGTGGGCGGCCGGTCCGGAGCACCGCAGCCGGGTCGGCGTGATGCTCCAGTCCGGGGGGCTGCCCACCGGGACCACGCCGGTGCGGCTGCTGCGGCACCTCGCTCGCCTGTATGCCGACCCGGCGCCCGTCGACGAGCTGGCCCACCGGCTCGGCGTCGACGGGTTCGCGCGGACCACGGTGCGCCGCCTCTCCGGAGGTCAGCGCCAGCGCGTAGCCCTGGCGGCGGCCCTCGTGGGACGCCCCGAGGTGGTGTTCCTCGACGAGCCGACGGCCGGCCTCGACCCGCACGGCCGCCTGGACGTCTACGACCTGGTCGACGAGGTCCGGGCCCGCGGCACCACCGTCGTCGTCACGACCCACTCCTTCGAGGAGGCCGAACGGCTGGCCGACCACCTCGTCATCGTCAGCGACGGCCGGACGGTGGCCGAGGGCCGCCCGGCGGAGGTCGTCGGCTCCGCCACCCTCGAGCAGGTCTACTTCGGGCTGACCCGCAGGGCCGCCGGGTGAGCGCGCCCGCGTCCGCCTCGGCCCGGGTGCTCGCGCCAGGCCAGGTTCGAGGCCGGGACGCTGCTGCGGAACGGCGAGCAGCTCCTCGTCTCCGTCGTGCTGCCGCTGGGCGCGCTCGTGGGGTTGGCGCTGAGCAGCGTCCCATCGCTCGGCGACGGTGCCCGGATCGACGTAGCGACCCCGGGCGTCCTGGCGCTGTGCGTCATCTCGGCCGCCTTTACGGCCCAGGCCATCGCGACCGGCTTCGACCGCCGGGCGGCGGTGCTGCGGTTGCTCGGGACCACTCCCCTGGGCCGCTCGGGTCTGCTGTGGGGCAAGGCGGTCGCCACGCTCGGGGTCGAGGTGATCCAGTGGGTCGTGATCGGCGGGGTCGGCATCGCGCTGGGCTGGCGTCCAGTGCCGAGCGGCCTGCCGTATGCGGTGCTGTTCCTCCTGCTCGGCACGTGGGCGTTCGTGGCGTTGGCCCTCCTGCTCGCCGGCACCCTGCGGGCCGAGGGCGTGCTGGCCGTTGCCAACCTCGTCTGGGTCCTGCTCCTCGTGCTCGGCGGGGTGGTGGTGCCCCGGACCGGTCTTCCGGAGGGCATCGCCGGCGTCGTCGGCCTGCTCCCGTCCGCGGCTCTCGGCGACGGCCTCCGGACGGCTTTCGGCGCCGGAACGTTCCTGACCGGGCCGGCGCTCGTCCTCACGGCGTGGGCCGTCGTCGCGACGGTCGTCACGGGGTGGACCTTCCGGTGGTCGGACTAGGAGCGCCGGCGTGACCGACCTGCTCTTCCGCATACCGCTGCTGGGGTTGCGAGTGGTCGTGGCGCTGGCCGTCCTGGCGCTCGTCGGAGTCGCGGTCGCCGTCGTTGCCCGGCACTCCACGGGATGGCGCCGAGCCGGGACGGTGGTGGCCGTCGTCGGCCTCCTCGCCGCCGGAGGGGCAGCCCTGAACAGCCGGCTCTACGCCTACCCGACGGTGGGGAGCCTCTCCGGAACCCCCGAGTTCCCGATGGTCGACCGCTTGCACCCCTCGAGCAACGTGGAGTTCGAGGACGGCGCGGCCGCGCGGATCTCCGTGCCCGACACCGCCTCCCACTTCGGCGCCTTCGACGCTCAGGTCTACCTCCCGCCGCAGTACTTCACCGAGCCGGAGCGCCGGTTCCCCGTCGTCGTGCTCACGCACGGGAACCCGGGCAGCAGCACCGAATGGCTCGACGCCGGCTCGGCGGCTCAGACCGGGCTCGCCGTCGCCCGCGCCGGTCACCCGGTCATCCTCGTCATGCCCACGGTCCTCCAGGAGCCCGACGGCGACAGCCTGTGCGTCGACACGGCCCGGGAGGGCAACGCCGAGACCTACGTCGTGAAGGACGTGGTCGCGGCCGCCGACGCGCAGCTGCGAACCATGCCGGGGGCGGCGCACCGGGCCATCGGCGGGTTCTCGATGGGCGGGTTCTGCGCACTGAACCTCGGCCTGAAGCACCCCGACGTCTTCTCGGTGATCCTCGCGTTCTCGGCGCTCACGGTCTGCGAGCCGGACGCGATCGACGGGGGCAACGAGGCGCTGTTCGACACACCCGACTGGGAGCAGCAGGTGGCGGCCAACAGCCCGGCGGACTACTGGCGCTCGCTGAAGCCCGCGACCACTCCGCCGATGTGGCTGGACGTCGGCGAGGACGAGTCCTCGGTGCTGCCGCCGCTGCACGCCTTCGCGGAGGAGCTGTCCGGTGCCGGGTTCACGGTGGAGTACCACGCGCGCCCTGGGGGGCACGACTTCGGGACGTGGACGCCGGCCCTGGAGGAGTCGCTGCCGTGGGCGGCTGCCAAACTCGGCGGGTGACGTCACCGGCCCTGCGCCCGATCACCGAGGCCGACGTGCCGGCGGTCCTGGCCCTCAACCACCGTTTCGTCGACCTCCTGTCGCCCCTGGACGACGAGCGGCTGCTTCGGCTCGTCGGTCTCGCGGACCACGCCGACGTGGTGGTGGTCGGTGGCGAGATAGCCGGCTTCGTCGTGACGATGGCTCCCGGCGTCGCCTACGACTCGGAGAACTACCAGTGGCACGCGGAGCGCTACCGAGAGACGTTCTACTACCTGGACCGGATCGTCATCGCCGAGGAGATGCGGCGGCAGGGGCTCGCCGGCTTCGTCTACGACGCCATGGAGAAGGCGGCACGCCCGTTCGGGCGGATGACCCTGGAGGTCAACGTGGACCCACCGAACGCCGGGTCGCTGGCCTTCCACGAGCGAAGGGGCTACGTCGAGGTCGGCCGGCTCGGGGCGCCGGGCCACGTGGTCGGCCTCATGGCCAAGGACCTCACCACTTACTCTGGCTAGGTGCGACGTCCCCGCCGTCCGAGCCTCGTTGGTCCGGCCGATCCTCGTCGCCAACCTGGTCGGCGAGATCCTCATCGTCGTCACCGGCGGCGTCGTTCGGCTCACCGGCAGCGGCCTGGGCTGCCCGACCTGGCCCGAGTGCGTCCCCGGCTCGTTCACGCCCGTCCCCTACCAGGAGGAGGGGTTCCACAAGCTCATCGAGTTCGGCAACCGGACGCTGACCGGCGTCGTTGGGCTCCTCGCCGTCGCCTGCGTCTGGGCGGTGTTCACCCGGATGCGCCGGCGAACCCCGCTGCTGCTGGTGGCCGTCGGTCTGGTGGCCGGGGTGCTCCTCCAGGCGGTCGTCGGCGGCATCGCGGTGCGGATGACCCTGAGCCCGGTGGTCGTCGCGTTCCACTTCCTGCTCTCCATGGTGATGGTCGCCCTGTCGACGATGCTGTTGCGTGGATCAGAGGACGGGTGGTCGCCCGACGGCACCGCCGTCGTCCAGCCGCGCGAGCTCCTCGCGCCGCCGCTCGTCAGCACCTTGGCGTGGGTCACGGCCGGGGTGGGGGCGGTCGTGCTGCTGCTCGGCACGGTCGTCACCGGGTCGGGTCCGCACTCGGGGGACGCCGAGCAACCGGCCCGGACCGGCTTCGACCCGCGGTCGGTCGCGTGGCTGCACGCGGACGTCGTCATGCTCTTCGTCGGCCTGGTCGTGGCCGTCCTCGTCGCCGTGTGGCTGACCAGCTCGTCGGACCGAGCGAAGGCGACCTGGCGCGGCGTGCTCGTTGTGACGCTGCTCCAGGGCGCGATCGGCTACGCGCAGTACTTCACCGGGCTGCCCGAAGTCCTCGTCGGGCTGCACATGTTCGGGGCGTCCCTGCTCGTCGTGACGCTGACCCTCGGCATCATGAACCTGCGCGAGAACCCGCTTTAGCCACCGCACTAGGCACGGAGCTCTAGACCATGCGGTAGCCGATCTCGGCCGAAGCGGTCGCCAGCGCTCCCTGGAGGGCCGGGCTCGAGAGCGGCCGTGAGAACGCCGGGTGCAGCGGGAAGGTGTCCGCCGCCGCCGTGAACAGGGTGACCGTCGGCCGCCCGGTCATGGTCGAGATGCTCCAGAGCCCGTCGAGGTCCGGCCACTCCGTCGCGACCGCGCGCGCCCACGCCCGGCACACCGACTTCGGTCCCGTCGTCAACAGGTGCGAGGCGCCGTTGCGGATCGGCCACGTCTCGGTGAGGTCCAGCAGGGTGAGCACGCGCGTCGGCTGCCACCCCGTGAGGTAGGGCGCCCGCCGCGAGACGTCGACGACACGGGAGGTGGCGAAGACCTCGGCCAGGCACGTGACGACGTCCGTGGCCGCATACGTCACACCGCGGTCGGACGGGCCGGGAGGCAGCGGTTGCGGGTCGAACCGGGAGGTGGTGGGACCGACGTAGCGCAGCCGGTTCCACGGGGTGACGTGCGGTCCGGCGGTCGCGTGGATCCGCCACAAGGCCGCGGAACGAGGTATGCGGCGCAGGTCGCCCGGTCGGCGGACGAGGGGCAGCTCCGGCGTAGGCGGCAGCCTGGGCACGGGCGGCTCCTAGGCCGGCGCGCGGCGGGTCACCACAGCTCGAGCCCCTCGGCTTCGTCGACGACGCGCTGCGGGTCTCCCCCGGACGCCAGCCACCGCGCGGGGCTCTCGTCGTCGAGGTCGGCGTCGGCGGTGGTGAAGAACCCCTCGACGGCGCTCGGGTGCAGGTCCGCGGGCAGCGCGGCCAGCACGGTCTCGAGTCCCGGCAGCGGCGCGCCGTCCGCGGTGAACTGCCACCGCGGCAACCGTCGCTGTGACCCGATCCGGAAGGCGTAGAGCTGGCGGTCGCGCAGCCGGTGCGAGACCCGGGACCGGTGCAGCCCGAGCAGCTGCGCCGCCTGCTCGATGGTGAGCGACTGCGACGCGGCGCCGAGCACCGACATCGTCGCGTCGGTGGCCCGGTCCAGCTGCGTGGCGGCCGGGTCACCGAGCGGCACGCCCGCGTGGCGCTGCCAGAACTGCTCCTCGGCGGAGGTCAGATCCGCGGCGGCCGGGTCCGGCTGCGCCGCGAGGCGGCGCTCCAGGGACGAGGACAGGTCGGCCTCGGTGATGTCGTAGCGCGCGAGCAGCTCGTTCAGGGTCATGGGGCGCCTCCTGCGCACATCGTACGCCTGATGTGCGCATCAGTGCGGAACCCGGCCGGGCGGACGGTCAGCGCCAGAGGGCCAGGTGCAGCAGCGGGTCGAGCGCGACCGCGACGAAGAGGATGGTCAGGTAGGTGATCGAGAAGTGGAACAGCCGCATGGGCCGGAGCACCGCCGGCCCGGCGCCGGCCTTCGCGGCCCGCAGCAGGCGGTGTGCTTCCGTCACGAAAAGGGCACCGGAGACCACCGCTCCGACGAGGTAGAGCAAGCCCATCGACGCCACGGGGACGAGGAGCAGCGAGGCGGCCACCATCGCCCACGAGTACACGACGACCTGGCGTGCGACGACGACGAACCGCTCGACCACCGGCAGCATCGGCACGCGAGCCGCGGCGTAGTCGTCCTTGAACTTCATGGACAGCGGCCAGTAGTGCGGCGGCGTCCAGAAGAACACCACGGCGAAGAGGACCAACGGAGCCCAGGCCAACGAGTCGGTGACCGCCGACCAGCCGACGAGCACCGGCATACAGCCCGCCGCCCCGCCCCAGACGATGTTCTGCGCGGTGCGCCGCTTGAGCAGCGCGGTGTAGACGCCCGACGTAGAACAGGAGCGCACCGAGCGCCAGCCACGAGCTGAGCCAGTTGACCAACAGCCCGAGCCAGAGCGTCGACGCGACGGCGAGCGCGACCCCGAACAGCAAGGCCGCCCTCGGCGACACCGTCCCCGTCACGAGCGGCCGCTGGCTGGTCCGGTGCATCACCGCGTCGATGTCGCGGTCGAGATAGCAGTTGAGGGTGTTGGCCGCGCCGGCGGACATCGTCCCGCCGACGAGGGTGGCGAGCACCAGCCACAGCGAGGGCACGCCCCGAGCCGCGAGGAACATCACGGGAACCGTCGTGATGAGCAGCAGCTCGATGATCCGCGGCTTGGTCAGCGCGACGTACTGGCCGACGACGAACCAGGGTCCGCGACCCTGGCGAGCCGGTGCCGCCGACAGGTCGGCGCGGGGGTCCAGAGCGGTCACGGATTCCTTCGCAGAGGGGCGGGCCCAGGGGCGGCCGCCGGGCGGTGACATCGAGCAACGCGAGTCTATCCCGCGGTCCTGGGAGCTCGCCTTCGGCGTCGCTTCGGTCGTCGCTTCGGTCGTCGCTTCGGTCGTCGCTTCGGTCGTCGGCTTGTGCATGACACGACGTGTTCTTGGGCACATGCACAGGGCTAGGCTCGGCAAGGACCGGCACCGGCTTCGAAGGAGTGCTCTGTGACCCCGCCCTCGGCAACCCGATCCGCCCCGCGCACCAACGGTTCGTCACCTGGTCCACTCGCCAAGCGCAGCCCCGAGCTCCAGCTGCCGGTGGCGAAGCAGGCCGGCTGGAGCGACCTCGACGTGCGTGCCGTCGACACCGTGCGCGTGCTCGCGGCGGACGCGGTCCAGAAGACCGGAAACGGCCACCCCGGCACCGCCATGTCGCTCGCGCCGCTCGCATACCTGCTCTACCAGAACGTCATGACGCACGACCCGTCCGACCCGGCGTGGCTCGGACGCGACCGGTTCGTCCTGTCGTGTGGGCACTCCAGCCTCACCCAGTACATCCAGCTCTACCTGTCCGGCTACGGACTGGAGCTGAAGGACCTCGAGGCGCTGCGGACGTGGGGAAGCCTCACTCCCGGGCACCCGGAGGTCCACCACACCACCGGCGTG
Organism: uncultured Actinomycetota bacterium; assembly: GCA_963751085.1. Taxonomy (GTDB): domain Bacteria; phylum Actinomycetota; class Actinomycetes; order Actinomycetales; family Dermatophilaceae; genus Lapillicoccus. The sequence continues at coordinate 86,074 of CAVVTH010000004.1, forward strand.
GAGATCACTACTGGGCCCCTCGGGTCGGGCCTCGCGTCGGCCGTCGGGATGGCGTTCGCGCAACGGCGGCAGCGGGAGATGTTCGACGCGGGCGCCAAGCCGGGGCAGAGCGTCTTCGACCACCACATCTACGTGATCGCCTCCGACGGCGACATCATGGAGGGCGTCAGCCACGAGGCCTCGGCGTTGGCCGCCCACCAGGAGCTCGGCAACCTCACGCTGATCTACGACCAGAACCACATCTCGATCGAGGACGACACCAACATCTCGTTCTCCGAGGACGTCGCGAAGCGCTACGAGGCATACGGCTGGGACGTCCACGTCGTCGACTGGCGTCGCAACACCGCCGACGACGAAGGCGGCTACCGCTACGTCGAGAACGTCGACGAGCTGCTCGCCGCGATCGAGGCCGGCAAGAAGGTGACCAACAAGCCGACGATGGTCCTGCTCAAGACCATCATCGCCTGGCCCGCCCCGACCAAGCAGAACACCGGCAAGTCCCACGGGTCCGCCCTCGGGGACGACGAGGTCAACGCGATCCACGAGATCCTCGGCTTCTCGCAGAAGCGCTTCCCCGTCGAGCGTGCCGTGCTGGCCCACGCCCGCAAGGTCGTCGGCCGGGGCAAGGCCGCACACAAGGACTGGGACAAGAGGTATGCGGCGTGGCGCAAGGCCAACGCCGACAAGGCCCAGCTGCTCGACCGGCTCGTCGCTGGGAAGGTGCCGTCGGGACTGGGCAAGGCGATGCCGACCTTCCCGGCCGACACGGACAAGGGCATGTCGACCCGGGCCGCCTCCGGCAAGGTCCTGGACGCCATCGCCGACGTCATGCCGGAGCTGTGGGGAGGGTCCGCCGACCTGGCGGAGTCCAACAACACGACGATGGCCGGCCAGCCGTCGTTCATCCCCACCGACAAGCAGACCGACGAGTGGAAGGGCGGCCCGGGCGGGCGCACCCTCCACTTCGGCATCCGCGAGTTCGGAATGGGCTGCATCCTCAACGGCATCGCCCTCGAGGGGCTCACGCGGCCCTATGGCGGCACCTTCCTGGTCTTCTCCGACTACATGCGCGGTGCGGTCCGGCTCGCGGCCATCCAAGAGCTCCCGGTCACTTTCGTGTGGACGCACGACTCCATCGGCCTCGGCGAGGACGGACCGACCCACCAACCGGTCGAGCACCTCGCGGCGCTCCGGGCCATGCCGGGGCTCGACGTCGTCCGCCCGGCCGACGCCAACGAGACGGCCGCCTGCTGGCAGGCCGTCCTCGACAACGCGCAGCCAGCAGGCCTGGTGCTCAGCCGCCAGAACCTGCCGATCTACGACCGCAAGCAGTTCGCCAAGGCCAGCAACGCGAGCAAGGGCGCCTACGTGATGGTGGACGGTGGCACAAGCGGCACCGAGTCACCGGACGTCATCCTCATCGCCACCGGCTCGGAGGTCAGCATCGCGGTCGACGCGCGGGCCCGGCTGGAGAAGAGCGGCATCAAGACCCGAGTCGTCTCGATGCCGTGCCGCGAGTGGTTCGAGCGGCAGTCCCGCGCCTACCGCGACCGCGTCCTGCCCCCCTCGGTCCGGGCCCGGGTCAGCATCGAGGCGGCTGTGGGCCTCGGCTGGCGCGACTACGTCGGCGACGCCGGCCGGATCATCTCCCTCGAGCACTTCGGGGCGTCCGCGGACTACAAGACGCTCTACCGCGAGTTCGGGATCACGCCCGAGGCGACGGTCAAGGCCGCCAAGGACTCGCTCAAGGCCGCCAAGGCCGCGGCCGAGGTGGCGCCGGTCACGGACGTCAACCCGAGGTCCTCGCAGAACGGCAGCCGCACCGACACCGGCCCCGAGAACAGCGCCGCGACCAAGGCCACGGCTTCGGCCCACTGACCACCTACCGTTCATCTCACACGCTTAGGGAGCTGAGCACGCATGACCAACGACAACCTCCAAGCCCTCTCCGACGCCGGGGTATCGATCTGGCTGGACGACCTGTCCCGCGACCGGCTCGACTCCGGCAACCTCGCCGAGCTGGTCAAGACCCGCAACGTCGTGGGCGTGACGACCAACCCGTCGATCTTCCAGGCGGCGATGTCGGTCGGTAACGCCTACGACGACCAGATCGCGAAGCTGGCCGCGGCCGGCAAGAACGTCGAGGAGGCGGTCTTCGCGATGACCACCGACGACGTCCGCAACGCCTGCGACGTCATGAAGCCGGTGTTCGACGCCACCCACGGCGTGGACGGGCGGGTGTCGATCGAGGTCGACCCCCGGCTCGCGCACGACACCGACAAGACGGTCGAGCAGGCCAAGCAGCTGTCCGCGGCCGTCGACCGGGACCAGGTCTTCATCAAGATCCCGGCCACCCTCGAGGGACTGCCGGCGATCACCGCGGTGCTGGCCGAGGGGATCAGCGTCAACGTCACGCTGATCTTCTCCCTGGAGCGCTACCGCGCCGTCATGAACGCCTTCCTCACCGGCCTGGAGCAGGCGCACGCCGCCGGCAAGGACCTGTCCACGATCTCGTCGGTCGCGTCGTTCTTCGTCTCCCGCGTCGACACCGAGATCGACAAGCGTCTCGACGCCATCGGCACCGAGGAGGCCAAGTCCCTCAAGGGCAAGGCCGGCGTCGCCAACGCCCGGCTGGCGTACCAGGCGTACGAGGAGGTCTTCTCGACCCCGCGGTGGACGTCGCTGGAGGCCGAGGGCGCTCGACCGCAACGGCCACTGTGGGCGTCCACCGGTGTCAAGGACCCGGCCTACAAGGACACGATGTACGTCGTCGACCTCGTCGCCCAGGGCATCGTCAACACGATGCCGGAGAAGACCCTCGACGCGGTCGCCGACCACGGCGAGATCGTCGGGGACACCATCACACCGCCACTACGCCGACGCCCAGAAGGTCCTCGACGACCTCGAGAAGATCGGCGTCTCCTACAACGACGTGGTCCAGGTGCTCGAGGTCGAGGGCGTCCAGAAGTTCGAGAAGGCGTGGGGCGAGCTGCTCGACGAGGCCACCGCGAACCTCGAGAAGGCGGCCCAGAAGGCAGCCCAGAAGTGACCGCGCTGTCCGTCTCCGCGTCCGGACCGGCCGCGGACGCGATCGCCGCTGCCGTCCCGCAGCTCGTCGAGGCACAGTTCGCGTCCAAGCTCTTCGCCCAGGACCCCACCCTGTGGGGCGAGGCGGCGGAGTCGGAGTCGGCCAAGCGGCTGTCCTGGGTCGCTCTGGCGCGTTCCTCCCGGCCCCTGGTCGGCGAGATCGCCGCGCTTCGGGACGACCTGGTCGGCAAGGGGCTCGACCACGTCGTCCTCTGCGGGATGGGCGGCTCCTCGCTGGCCCCGGAGGTGATCTGCGCGACCGAGGGCAAGGAGCTGGTCGTCCTCGACTCGTCCGACCCCGACTACGTGCGAGCCGCGTTGCAGGACCAGCTCGACCGCACCGTCGTCGTCGTGTCGAGCAAGTCCGGGTCCACCGTGGAGACCGACTCGCAGAAGCGGGTCTACGAGGGGGCGTTCAAGGACGCCGGCATCGACCCGACCGAGCGCATCGTCGTGGTGACCGACCCCGGTAGCCCGCTCGACAAGAGCGCCCGCGAGGACGGCTACCGCGTCGTCAACGCCGACCCCGACGTGGGCGGCCGCTACTCCGCGCTGACGGCGTTCGGCCTGGTCCCGAGCGGTCTGGCCGGCGTCGACATCGAGGCCCTCCTCGACGACGCCGAGTCGGTCGCCGATCTCCTGGCCGCCGACGACGACGCCAACCCGGGGCTTCGCCTCGGCGCCGCCCTCGGCGCGACGAGCCCGCTGCGCGACAAGGTAGCCATCGTCGACGACGGCTCCGGCATCGTCGGGTTCGCCGACTGGGCGGAGCAGCTCATCGCCGAGTCCACGGGCAAGAACGGCACGGGGCTCCTGCCCGTCGTCGTGGCCGACGACCAGGACCCCGAGATCACGTGGCCGGCCCCCGACGTCACCGTGGTCCGGCTCGTGAGTGTCGACGCGGACGACGACCAGCCGCTCTCCGACGACACGGACGTGGTCGCGGTGGACGCCACCCGCTCCGAAGTCGCGGTCAGCGGCTCGCTCGGCGCCCAGATGCTGCTGTGGGAGGTCGCCGTCGCGGCGGCCGGCCGGCTCCTCGGCATCAACCCGTTCGACCAGCCCGACGTCGAGAGCGCCAAGGCCGCGGCCCGCGAGCTGCTCGACAAGGGGATGGGCGCGGCGGCGGCTCCGGCCGCCACCGACGGGGCGATCGAGATCCGCACCATGGGGGGAGACGCTGACTGGCTCGGCGGCGCGAGCACCGTGGCCGGCGCCCTCGACGCGCTCTTCGCCCAGCTCGACCCCAACCAGGGCTACGTCGCCGTCATGGCCTACCTCGACCGCCTGGCCGACGCTCCCCTGGCCACCTGTCGCCGGGCCATCGCCCTGCGGACCGAGCGCCCGACGACGTTCGGCTGGGGACCGCGGTTCCTGCACTCGACCGGCCAGTTCCACAAGGGCGGTCCGGCCGTCGGCGTCTACCTGCAGATCACCTCGACACCGCACGAGGACCTCGCCATCCCCGGCCGCGACTTCACCTTCGGCGACTTCATCACGGCCCAGGCCGGCGGAGACGCCGCGGTCCTCGCCCAGCACGGCCGACCGGTCCTCCAGCTGCACCTCACCGACCACGACACCGGGCTGGCCCAGCTCGAGAAGGTGCTCGGGGTGGGCGGCGTCTCGGCCGGCTCCGCGGCCGACTCCGCGGCCGACTCAGGGGCCGCCCGAGGCGAGGCGTGAGTCCCGCCCGGGTCGCGGCGGGGGCCAACCCCCTCCGCGACCCGCGGGACCGGCGGCTACCCCGGATCGCCGGCCCGTGCGGGATGGTCATGTTCGGGGTGACCGGCGACCTGTCGCGCAAGAAGCTCATGCCGGCGATCTACGACCTCGCCAACCGCGGGCTGCTGCCCCCGGGCTTCTCGCTCGTCGGCTTCGCGCGCCGTGACTGGGCCGACGAGGACTTCGGACAGGTCGTCTACCAGTCGGTGCGCGACCACGCGCGAACCCCGTTCCGGGAGGACGTCTGGCGCAACCTCGCCGAGGGCTTCCGGTTCGTGCCCGGCACGTTCGACGACCCGGCGGCGTTCGACCTGCTCGCCGAGACCGTCCACGCCCTCGAGCAGCAGCGCGGCACCGGTGGCAACCTCGCCTTCTACCTCTCCATCCCGCCAGGCTCGTTCTCGCTGGTCTGCGAGCAGCTCAAGCGCTCCGGCCTCGCCGACGCGCGGGGCAACGCCTGGCGGCGGGTGGTCATCGAGAAGCCGTTCGGCCATGACCTCAAGAGCGCCCGCGAGCTCAACACCATCGTCGAGACGGTGTTCCCGCCCGACTCGGTGTTCCGGATCGACCACTACCTGGGCAAGGAGACGGTTCAGAACATGTTGGCGCTCCGGTTCGCCAACCAGATGTTCGAGCCGATCTGGAACGCCAACTACGTCGACCACGTCCAGATCACCATGGCCGAGGACATCGGCATCGGCGGCCGCGCCGGCTACTACGACGGCATCGGCGCCGCGCGCGACGTCATCCAGAACCACCTGCTCCAGCTGCTCGCCCTCACCGCCATGGAGGAGCCGGTCTCGTTCAACGCCCGCGACCTGCGCGGCGAGAAGGAGAAGGTCCTCTCCGCGGTCCAGATCCCCGACGACATCGGCCGCGACACGGCCCGCGGCCAGTACACGCACGGCTGGCAGGGCGAGGAGGAGGTCGTCGGCTACCTCGAGGAACAGGGTGTCGCCAAAGGCTCCACCACGGAGACGTATGCGGCGGTGAAGCTCCTCGTCGACACCCGCCGCTGGGCCGGGGTGCCGTTCTACCTGCGGACCGGCAAGCGGCTCGGCAAGCGGGTCACCGAGATCGCGGTGGTCTTCAAGCGGGCGCCGCACCTGCCGTTCGACGACACGGCCACCGAGGAGCTCGGCCAGAACGCCATCGTCATCCGGGTCCAGCCCGACGAGGGCATCACCATGCGGTTCGGGTCCAAGGTGCCGGGCAACCAGATGGAGGTCCGCGACGTCACGATGGACTTCGGTTACGGGTCCGCGTTCACGGAGTCCAGCCCCGAGGCATACGAGCGCCTCATCCTCGACGTCCTGCTCGGCGACCCGCCGCTGTTCCCCCGGCACGAGGAGGTCGAGCTGTCCTGGCGGATCCTCGACCCCATCGAGGCCTGGTGGAGCAAGCACGGCCGACCCGAGCCGTATGCCGCCGGCGGCTGGGGACCCGAGTCCGCCCACGAGATGATGGCCCGCGAGGGTCGCACCTGGAGAATTCCATGATCATCGACCTGCCCAAGACGACCTCGGCCTCGGTGAGCAAGAAGCTCGTGCAGCTGCGCAACGACGTCGGGGCGATGACGCTGGGTCGCGTTCTCACGCTGGTCATCGTCGTGGACGACCACCAGGCCGACGAGATCATCGAGGCCGCCAACGACGCGTCCCGGCAGCACCCGTGCCGGATCGTCGTCGTCGTCGCCGCCAACCGGCGGGGCGCCGACCGGATGGACGCGCCAGATCCGGCTCGGCGGCGACGCCGGCGCGTCCGAGGTCGTCATCATGCGGCTCTACGGGGAGCTGGCCAAGCACGGGCAGTCGGTCGTCACCCCGCTGCTGCTGGCCGACTCCCCCGTCGTGGCGTGGTGGCCGCACGAGTTCCCCTCGGACCTGCGCACGGACCCGATCGCGCAGATGGCTCAACGCCGGATCACCGACTCGGCGGAGTCGCGCAACCCGCGCGAGGCGCTCAAGCGGCTGGCGGCGCAGTACCAGGCGGGTGACACCGACCTCGCCTGGACCAGGATCACCCTGTGGCGTGGCCTCCTCGCTGCGGCGATCGACGGGCCGCCCTACGAGGCGGTCGCCGAGGCGGTCGTGGCCGGTGCCAGCGACTCCCCGTCGTCGGAGCTGCTCGCCGCGCTGGCTCGGCCTCGCCCTCAAGGTCCCGGTGCGCCGCGTCCGGACGGCGCCCGGCGGCGGCGTGGTCAGCGTCCGCCTCGTCCGCAAGAGCGGGCCCATAGACCTCGTCCGTCCGGACGGCACCGTCGCCACGCTGTCGCAGCCGGGGCAGCCGGACCGGCGGATCTCGCTCAAACGGCGCGGCTTGGCCGAATGCCTCGCCGACGAGCTGCGCCACCTCGACGACGACGACGTGTATGCGGCGGCGCTCACCCGCGGCCTCTCCACCTTGCGTCCGGCCCGGCTGACGGCGTCCGAGGCGGCCGAGCGCGGTGAGGCACCGTCGACCGACCACTCCCGCAAGCTCGCCGCCAAGCTGGCCCGCAGCTCAAGCGCCGAGGAGGCGCTGGCGATGGTGGTGGCGCCGCCGCCGCCGGACGAGGGTGACACGGCCGCGGTTCAGAAGGCCACCGCACGCAAACGCGCCGGTGAGCCGACCGCCCGGGAGAAGACGGTGGCCACGACGCGACCCGTCAAGCGACCCGCAGGGAAGAAGGGCTGACCATGACCGGTGCCGACCCGACCGTCGTCGTCCACCCCTCGAAGCAGAGCGTGTCCGACGCGGCGGCCGCCCGGTTCGTGGCGACGGTGCTCGACGCGCAGGCCGTCCGCGGCGTGGCTCAGGTGGCGCTCACCGGAGGGTCGATGGGCTCAGCGATCTTCGCGTCGCTGCTCGAGACACCGGGACGCAGCGCCGTGGACTGGTCGAACGTCTACGTGTGGTGGGGTGACGAGCGCTACCTGCCAGCGGGCGACGGGGACCGGAACGACACCCAGAACGACGACGCCGGGCTGTCCCAGCTCGGGCTGGACGGCGGGAAGGTCTTCCGGGTCGAGGGGCCGGACGCCAGCGCGAGCGCGGAGGCGAGCGCCGCGGCATACGGGGAGACGATCCGCGAGTTCGGGCGGGGCGAGTTCGACGTGGTCCTGCTCGGAGTGGGGCCGGACGGACACGTGGCCTCGCTGTTTCCGCACCACCCGGCCCAGCGGATCACCGACGAGGTGGCGGTGGCGGTGCACGACTCGCCGAAGCCGCCGCCCGGACCGGGTGTCGCTGACGTTCGACTGCCTCAACCGGTCGCGGGAGGTCTGGTTCCTCGTGGCCGGTTCCGACAAGGCCGACGCCGTCGCAGCGGCCCTCGCGCCAGGCGCGGACCGGTGGGACGTGCCGGCCAGCGGCGTCCGCGGGTCGGTGGCGACGCGCTGGCTGCTCGACCCGGACGCGGCGGCGAACCTCGACGGTGGGTCCGGGTCTTAGCGGTCCGAATTCCGACCGCTCGTGCCCGGTCAGGCGACCTCGGCCAGCTGCAGCGCTCGCGCGACCTGGTCGAGGAAGGCGTCCTCGGCCAGCCTGAGCCCGAGGAGGCTGATACGCAGGACGATGTCGCGGGTGCAGGGCCACCTCGTTCTGGCGCAGGTGGTCGGAGATCAGGGTCAACCCCTCGCCGTGATGGGCAGGTGATGGGGCCGTCGATCTCGACGACGACGCGTGAGCGCCTCCACCGGACGTCGAGGTAGACCCGGCCCCGAGGAGTGCGACGGACCACCTGTCGGTCGGGCTCGGGGAGACCGCGGCAGCGGCACATCCGGGCGAAGTCCAGCTCGCCGAGTGACGTTGCTCCGTCGGTGATGTCCCGTACCAGCTGGGGTACGAGCGCTCGTCGGCGTCGACCGGACCACATCGAGCTGGCGGCCAGAAGCTGCGGGCCCGAGACAATGCCTTGTTGGATCGGAAGGACAAGGACCAGGGCCGCCTGACGGTCCGAGACCGCCCAGTGCGCCGCTCGGACGGCGGCGAGCGCGGGGCGGACCCGTGGGACGCCCCGGTCGGTCACCAGCTCGCGGTCAAGCCGGACCACGCGGTGGATCCGCACCCCCGACGTCCGCTTCGGGCTGTAGGCGTCCGGCACCGACACGTGCACGGTGGGCTCGTCATAGCCGGTGACGCCGGCGGCCAGAAGGGCGCTGACCCCGTCGAGAGCCGCCCCTCCGCAGCCGGTCTCCCAGACCGCGCGCCACCACTGAGCCGGCGCCTCGAGAGGTCGCGTATGCAGCGCGACGGTCTGCGCACCGTGAATGGCCCAACGGTCGCCGGCAACCTCGCGGGCGATGACATGACGGTCGGCGCCGAGGCCTCGCAACGCCGTTCGCGACAGCACCCCGCCGCAGCGCTCTGCCTCACGAGCGATGGCTCGCCGGCGCAATGACGACTGGGACGGCTCCACCAACAGAGCATGTCGCCCAAAACACCCCTCAACGGCGTCCGTCGAGGCGGCTGTGGACAACGGGTCCGGGCCGGTGCGGTCCGAAATCGAACCGCAGGCGCCCGGACCGGCGAGAGCGGAACCTACTGGATGAGGCCGCGCTGGCGCAGCGACGGCCAGCGCCTCGTCGAGGATCGCCTTGCCGTCGGCGTCGCGAGCGCCGTTCCTTCACGTAGGCGAGGTGGGTCTTGTAGGGCTCGACCTTGTGCGGGGCCGGCGGGTTCTCGTGGTCCTGGCCGGCGGGGTACCCGCAGCGCGGGCAGTCCCACGTCTCGGGGAGCACCAGGCCCGGCTCCTCGGCGAAGCTGGGCCGCGTCTCGTGGCCGTTGGCGCACCAGTACGAGACGAAGATCCGAGGTGCGGTGTCGCCGCGCTCGGCCTCGCCCATCGGGCCGGCGCCGACCCTGCTCCCACGGATGGCGTTACCGCTGGCCATGCAGACTCCCTTGTTGGTCAGCCGGCGAACCGGGCCAGCAGGCCCAGTCCGAGGATGGTGATGAACCAGATCAGGCCGATGGCGATGGTGAACCGGTCGAGGTTGCGCTCCGCGATCGTCGAACCACCGAGTGAGCTGGACATCCCGCCACCGAACATGTCGGAGAGGCCGCCGCCCTTCCCCTTGTGCATGAGGATCAGCAGGATCAGGAAGCAGTTCGCCAGGACCAGCAGGACCTCCAGCCCAATCTTGACGGCGTTCACGGGTGAGACGGTCCCATCTGGTTGGTACGAAGCTCTGGTTGGTACGAAGCGTCGGTCGTGCTGGCAACGCCCCCCAGGATAACCCGGGGCGGACGCGATCCCGTCACCCCGCGGCGGTCGGCGGTCAGCTCACGGAGCCAGGTGGTCACGTAGTCAGGTGGTCCTTGTAGCGGCAGATGGAGCTGAACTCCTCGGGATCGATGGAGGCGCCGCCGACGAGCGCCCCGTCCACGTCGTCCTGCGACATCAGCGCGGCGATGTTGCGGGCCTTCACCGAGCCCCCGTAGATGATGCGGGTCTGGCTCGCGACCTCGTCGCTGGAGATGTCGGCGACGAAGTAACGGATTGCCTTGCACACCTGCTGGGCGTCCTCGGGCGTCGCGACCTCGCCGGTGCCGATCGCCCAGATCGGCTCGTAGGCGATGACGATCTGCGGCAGCCGCTCACGGGCCACGTCGAAGAGCGCCGCGCGCAGCTGCTCGAGGACGTACGGCACCGCCCGGCCCTCCCGGCGGATTTCGAGGTGCTCGCCGATGCAGAGGATCGGCGTCAGCCCGTGCTGGAAGGCCGCCAGCACCTTGTTGTTGACGACATGGTCCGACTCGCCGTGGTGCTCCCGCCGCTCGCTGTGCCCCACCACCGCATACGTGCAGCCGAGCTTGGCGAGGAACCCGCCGGAGATCTCCCCGGTGAACGGCCCGAAGGTATGCGTCGAGAGGTCCTGCGCGCCGTACCGCAGCCGCATCTTGTCCGCCTCAACCAGCGTCTGCACGGACCGCAGGTCGGTGAACGGCGGCAGCACCGCCACCTCGACCGCGTCGTAGTCGTGCTTGGCGTCGCGCAGCGTCCAGTCGAGCTTCTGGACGAAGTGGGTGGCCTGGAGATGGTCGAGGTTCATCTTCCAGTTGCCCGCGATCAGGGGGGTGCGCGTCATCCGCGGGGTCCTTCCTCGGGTCCTTCCTGGGCTTCCTCCAGCACCGTCAGGCCCGGCAGCTCCTTGCCCTCCAGGTACTCGAGGCTGGCGCCACCACCGGTCGAGATGTGCCCGAACTGGTCGTCCGTGAAGCCCAGCTGCCGCACCGCCGCCGCCGAGTCGCCACCCCCGACGACGGTCAGCGCGCCCTTGGCGGTGACGTCGACCAGCGCCTCGGCAAGCGCCTTGGTACCCGCGGCGTAGGGAGCCATCTCGAAGGCGCCCATCGGCCCGTTCCAGAAGACGGTATGCGTGTCGCTCAGCTTCTGCGCGAACAGCTCGGACGACTTCGGGCCGATGTCGACCCCGATCCGGTCGGCCGGGATCGCGTCCGCGGGCACGACCTCGTGGTCGGCATCCGGCGAGAACTCGGTGGCCGCGACGATGTCGACCGGCAGCACGATCTCGACGCCCTTGGCGGACGCCTCGTCGAGGTAGCCGCGGACGGTGTCGACCTGGTCGGCCTCGAGCAGGCTTGTGCCGACCTCGTGGCCTTGGGCCTTGAGGAAGGTGAACACCATCCCGCCGCCGATGAGCAGCCGGTCGGCGGTGCCGAGCAGGTTGCCGATAACCCCGAGCTTGTCGGATACCTTGGCGCCGCCGAGCACGACCGCATACGGCCGCTCGGGGTTCTCGGTGAGCCGCTTCAACACGTCGACCTCGGTCGAGACGAGGCCGCCGGTCGCGTGCGGCAGCAGCCGAGCGACGTCGTAGACCGACGCCTGCTTGCGGTGCACGACGCCGAACCCGTCGGAGACGAAGACGTCGGCGAGCGAGGCGAGCGCCTGGGCGAACTCGGCCCGCTCCTCGTCGGTCTTGGCCGTCTCCCCCGGGTTGAACCGGAGGTTCTCCAGGAGGACGACGTCGCCCGGACCGGCCGCGGCGACGGTGGCCCGCGCCGACTCCCCCACCGTGTCGGTGGCGAAGGCGACGTCACGGCCGAGAAGCTCGCCCAGCCGGGCGGCGACAGGTGCCAGCGAGTACCGGTCCTCCGGCACGCCCTTGGGCCGGCCGAGGTGGGCGCAGACCACGACGGTCGCGCCCGCCTCGGCGAGAGCCTGGATGGTCGGGACGGACGCGCGGATGCGACCGTCGTCGGTGATCGTGGAGCCGTCCAGCGGGACGTTGAGGTCGGACCGGACGAGCACGCGCTGACCGCGCAGGTCGCCGTCCGCCAGGAGGTCGGCGAGGGTGCGCACCGAGTCAGAGATCCTTACCGACGAGGACGACGACGTCGATGAGGCGGTTGGAGTAGCCCCACTCGTTGTCGTACCAGCCGACGACCTTGACCTGGTTGCCGATCACCTTCGTCAGCCCCGCGTCGAAGATGCACGAGTGCGGGTCGGTGACGATGTCGCTGCTGACGATCGGGTCCTCGGTGTACTTGAGGATGCCCTTCAGGTCGCCGTCCGCGGCGGCCTTCACCGCGGCGTTGACCTCGTCGACCGTCGTCTCGCGGCCGGCCTCGAAGGTGAGGTCGGTGGCCGAACCGGTGGGGATCGGCACCCGCATGGCGAACCCGTCGAGCTTGCCCTTCAGCTGCGGCAGCACCAGACCGATCGCCTTGGCGGCGCCGGTGGAGGTCGGCACGATGTTGATGGCCGCCGCGCGCGCCCGGCGCAGGTCCTTGTGCGGACCGTCCTGGAGGTTCTGGTCCTGCGTGTAGGCGTGGATCGTCGTCATGAGGCCCTTGACGATGGTGAACTCGTCGTCGAGCACCTTGGCCATCGGCGCGAGGCAGTTCGTCGTGCACGACGCGTTGGAGACGATCGTGTGCGCCGCGGCGTCGTAGGCGGAGTCGTTGACGCCCATGACGATGGTGACGTCCTCGTTCTTCGCCGGCGCCGAGATGACGACCTTCTTGGCGCCGTTGTCGACGTGCGTCCTGCGCCTTGACCGCATCGGTGAACAGGCCGGTCGACTCGACGACGACGTCGGCGCCGAGGTCGCCCCACTTGAGGTTGGCGGGGTCGCGCTCGGCGAACGCCTTGAAGGCCTTGCCGTTCACGGCGATCTCGTCGGCGGTAGACGTGACGTCGCCGTCGAGGCGGCCGAGGATCGAGTCGTACTTGAGCAGGTGGGCCAGGGTGGCGTTGTCGGTGAGGTCGTTGACGCCGACGATCTCGATGTCGGCGCCCGACGCGGCGGCGGCGCGGAAGAAGTTGCGGCCGATGCGGCCGAAGCCGTTGATCCCTACGCGGACAGTCACTGGTATCAAACCTTCCCAGGGTGGATCAGGGTCGCCTAGACCCTAGTCCAGGGCCCGGTAGCCGGCTCACGCCCGTCCGCGCTACGGGCCGGTAACCCTCGGTCGGCTTCGCAGTCCGGAGCGTATGCCTCGCGCAGCAAACCATCCGCCCTCGCAAGCTCGGGCTTCCCGCCAGACCCGCCATGCTGCGCGAGGCATACGCCCCGGCCCTTCGGCAGGTCACCAGAGGCGACCCGACCTCCTCAGTCGAGCATGTCGGCGGTGAGGTTGGCCTCGGTGCCGGGGATGCCGAGGTCCTGGGCGCGCTTGTCGGCCATGGCCAGGAGCCGCCGGATCCGGCCGGCTACGGCGTCCTTGGTCATCGGCGGGCTGGCCAGCTGGCCGAGCTCCTCGAGCGACGCCTCCTTGTGCTTCAGCCGCAGCTGGCCGGCCTCGCCCAGGTGGTCGGGGATCTCCTCGCCGAGGATCTCCATGGCCCGCTCGACGCGGGACCCGGCGGCCACCGCCGCGCGGGCGGAGCGGCGCAGGTTGGCATCGTCGAAGTTGGCGAGCCGGTTCGCGGTGGCTCGCACCTCGCGCCGCATCCGGCGCTCCTCCCAGGTAAGGACGGCGTCGTGCGCTCCGAGCCGGGTGAGCATCGCCGCAATCGCGTCGCCGTCGCGGATGACGACCCGGTCGACGCCGCGGACCTCACGCGCCTTGGCCTGCACGCCGATCCGGCGTGCCGCACCGACCAGGGCGAGCGCCGCCTCCGGGCCGGGGCAGGTGACCTCGAGGGCCGACGACCGGCCCGGCTCGGTGAGCGAGCCGTGGGCGAGGAACGCCCCACGCCACGCCGCCTCCGAGTCGCAGGCCGACGCGCTGACGACCTTGGGCGGCAGCCCGCGCACCGGGCGCCCGCGGGAGTCGATGAGACCGGTCTGTCGGGCGAGGGTGGCGCCCTCCTCGACGATCCGGACGACGTAGCGGCTGCTCTTGCGCAGCCCGCCCGCGGACATGACGAGGACGTCGGACTTGTGGCCGTAGACCTCGGCGACGGACCGGCGCAGCCGGCGCGCGGCGTTGGCGGTGTCGAGCTCGGCCTCGACGACGATCTGGCCGCCGACGATGTGAAGCCCTCCGGCGAAGCGAAGGGTCGCGGCCACCTCGGCCTTGCGGCAACACGGTTTGGTCACCTCGAGCCGTGACAGCTCGTCCTTGACCTTCGCCGTCATCGCCACGCCAGCCATCCTGCCACCCTGTCTCCGCCCGACGAGTCGCCCGACGGTTGCCGTGCTGCCCCTCTGCCCAGGTGGGTGAGGCACCACCACACCCACCTGTCACACGCCCCTCGGATGGCACCGGTAGCAAGCGTTTTCGGCGTCCCTGAGGTGAAGGTCGCAGAGTAGCCGATCCGTGTCCGGCTCGGTGCGGGGCGTCGGATGGTGGACTCAGGAGATGACGTCGCGATAGGCGGCGGCGAGTCGCAGCGGGTCGTGCTGCCCCGGCGCGCCCATAGCCGAGACGGTGGTCACGACCAGCTCCGCGCCGACTAGGTCGACCGCCCGCCGCAGTCCTTCGGGGTCGTCCACGCAGCTCGGGTCGGCGAGGACGACGTCGAACCGCAGCTCGGGTGCGTGCTTCACCAGGCTGTCGATGTGGTCCTGGGCCCGGTAGCCCTTGGTCTCACCGGTGTGGACCTCGAGGTTGAGGTTGAGCAGCCGGCGCGCGTTGGTCGACACGATGGCGTCGCGGAGGCGCGGTACGAGGACGTGCGGCATCACGGAGGTGAACCACGACCCCGGGCCGAGGAACACCCAGTCGGCGTCGCGGACCGCCTCGACGGTCTCGTCCGGACACCCGGGGTCCGGCGGCAGCAGGCGTACCCCCTGCACCCGCCCGCGGGTCGACGCGACGAGGTGCTGCCCGCGGACGGTCGTGACGGCGTCGGGGTATGCGGCGTCGTGGCCGACGATCTCCGCCTCGATCTCGAGCGGGACGCCGGCCATCGGCAGGACCCGTCCCCGGGAGTTGAGCAGGCGCCCGACGAGGTCGAGGCCGTCGACGGTGTCGCCGAGCAGGTCCCACAGCGACACGATGAGCAGGTTGCCGAGGGCGTGCCCGGCCAGCGGTCCGTCCCCCCGGAACCGGTGCTGGAGGACGTCCCGCCAGGTGTGACCCCACTCGGTGTCGTCGCACAGGGCGGCGAGCGCCATCCGGAGGTCTCCGGGCGGCAGCACCGCGAACTCGTCGCGCAGCCGCCCGGACGACCCGCCGTCGTCGGCCACGGTGACGACGGCGGTGACCCGGTCGGTGAGCAGCTTGAGGGCGGACAGTGACGACGCGAGCCCGTGCCCGCCGCCGAGGGCGACGACCTTGGGGTGACGCGCATACCCGCTGGGGGGCTGGAGGCTCACGACCGGCTCACTTCCGCTCACTCCCGCCCGAGGTCGCGGTGGACGAGGAAGGTGTCGACGGCGTCGCTGCGGAGCCGGCGCGCCAGCTCCTCGGCGATCGCGACCGACCGGTGCTTGCCGCCGGTGCAGCCCAGCGCCAGGGTCACGTAGCGGCGGCCCTCCCGGATGAAGCCTTTGACCACCGAGTCCATCAGGTGGCCGACGTCCTCGACGAACTCCTTGGCGCCGGGCTGCGAGAGCACGAACTCCGCGACCGGCTCGTCCCGGCCGGTGAGCGGCCGCAGCTCGGGCACCCAGAACGGGTTGGGCAGGAAGCGCAGGTCGTGGACGAAGTCGGCGTCGAGCGGGACGCCGTACTTGAACCCGAACGACATCACCGCGAGGCGGAGCTGGGCGGCACCGTCGCCGGCGAACAGCGACATCGCCTTGGCCGCCAGCTGGTGGACGTTGAGGCCGGAGGTGTCGAGGATGACGTCGGCCTCGGACCGCAGCTCGCCGAGCAGCGCTCGCTCGCGCTGGATCCCGTCGAGCAGCCGGCCGGAGGACTGCAGCGGGTGGGGGCGGCGGACGCTCTCGAACCGGCGGACCAGCGCCTCGTCGGTGGCGTCGAGGAAGACGACCGAGGGCCGGTGGCCGGTGCGCCCCAGCTCGGCGACGATGTGGCCGAAGTCCGCGAAGACCCCGTGGCTGCGGACGTCGACGACCGCGGCCACGCGGTGGATCATCGGCTCCGGCGTCCGGGCGAGGTACTCCTCGTGGAGCTCCAGCAGCTGCGGGAGCATCTGCGGCGGCAGGTTGTCGACGACGTACCAGCCGAGGTCCTCCAGGACGTTGGCCATCGTCGACCGGCCGGCCCCGCTCATCCCGGTGAGGACGAGCATCGGCTCGTCGCGGCTCGGGGCGGTCCGGCTGCTGCGGAGCGGTCGCGGAGCGGGTTCGTCACTCATCCGGTCGCCTCCGCTCAGTCCAGCACCTCGCCAGTCGTCACGTTAACGGCCGGGACGGTCTGGGACGAGGCGCCCTCGGCGGCGAGCCGCGTTGCGATCGTCTCGGCCAGCACCGGACCGATGCCTTGGACGACGGCGATCTCCTCGGCCGACGCCGCCCGCAGCCGCTTGACCGACCCGAACTGGCGCAGCAGCGCCCTGCGGCGCACGTCGCCGAGACCGGGGATGCCGTCGAGGGCCGACGTGGTCATGGCCTTGGACCGTCGCTGCCGGTGGAAGGTGATGGCGAACCGGTGCGCCTCGTCGCGAACCCGCTGGAGCAGGTAGAGGCCCTCGCTGGTCCGCGGCAGGATCAGCGGGAAGTCCTGGCCGGGGACCCAGACCTCCTCGAGCCGCTTGGCTAGCCCGACCAGCGACACGTCCTCGATGCCGAGCTCCTCGAGGACGCGTTGTGCCGCGTTGACCTGCGGCAGGCCACCGTCGACGACGACGAGGTTGGGCGGGTAGGCGAACTTGCGCGGCCGGCCGGTGACCTCGTCGATGGGGCCGTGGACGCGCGGCATACCGTCCCCGTCGTCGTCGTCCTCGACGGCTGGACCCATATCGATCTCCGCCGAGTGCTCGCGCTCGTCGAGGTAGCGCTGGAACCGGCGGGTCAGCACCTCGTGCATCGCCGCGGTGTCGTCGACGGTCTGCGTGCCGTCCTCGGCGGTATGCGCGTAGTCGCCGCGGACGACGAACCGGCGGTACTCGGACTTGCGCGCCAGGCCGTCCTCGAAGACCACCATCGACGCCACCACGTTGGTGCCCTGGACGTGGCTGACGTCGTAGCACTCGATCCGCAGCGGGGCATCCGCCAGCTCGAGGGCGTCCTGGAGCTCCTGCAGCGCCTGGCTGCGGGCGGTGAGATCGCCGGCGCGGGCCACCTTGTGCCGGGCGAGGGACTGCTCGGCGTTGCGGCGGACCGTGTCCATGAGCGACGCGCTTGTCGCCGCGCTGCGGGACCCGGAGGTCGACCTGGAAGCCGCGCAGCGTCGTGAGCCACGCGGCGAGCGCGTCGGCCTCGGCCGGGACCACCGGCACCAGGACCTCGCGCGGCACCTGGTCGGGGCTGTCCTGCGCCTGGTCGCCGTAGACCTGCTGCAGCAGGTGGCCCATCAGCTCGGGGACGTCCTCGCTCTCCTTCTCGACGACCCAGCCGCGCTGGCCGCGGATCCGGCCGCCGCGGACGAAGAACACCTGCACCGCGGCCTCCAGCTCGTCGTCGGCGAGGGCGAAGACGTCGGCGTCGGTGCGGTCGGCGAGGACCACGGCGTTCTTCTCCAGCGCCTTGTGCAGGGCCGCGAGGTCGTCGCGCAGCCGGGCGGCCAGCTCGTACTCCTGGGCGTCGGAGGCTGCCCGCATCTGCCGCTCGACCCGCTTGGTGAACTTCGTGGTGTTGCCGGCCATGAAGTCGCAGAAGTCCTCGGCGATCTGCCGGTGCTCCTCGGGGCTGACCCGACCGACGCACGGCGCCGAGCACTTGTCGATGTAGCCGAGCAGGCACGGCCGGCCGCTCTGATGGGCTCGCTTGAAGACGCCGGTGCTGCAGGTGCGCATGGGAAAGACACGGAGCAGCAGGTCGAGGGTCTCGCGGATGGCCCAGGCGTGGCTGAAGGGGCCGAAGTACCTCGTTCCCTTCCTTTTGGCGCCGCGCATCACCTGAGCGCGGGGGAACTCCTCCCCGAGCGTGACGGCGAGGAACGGGTAGGACTTGTCGTCGCGGTACTTGACGTTGAACCGCGGGTCGAACTCCTTGATCCAGCTGTACTCCAGCTGCAGCGCCTCGACCTCGGTCGCGACGACCGTCCACTCGACGCTGGCGCCGGTGCGCACCATGGTGGCGGTGCGCGGGTGCAGGGCGTGGATGTCCTGGAAGTAGGAGGACAGCCGCGGCCGCAGCGACTTGGCCTTGCCGACGTAGATGACCCGGCCGTCCTTGTCCCGGAACCGGTAGACGCCCGGGTCGACCGGGATCTCTCCCGGCTTGGGGCGGTAGGACGCGGGATCGGCCACGGTTTCACTCTAAGAGCTGGGTCGGACTCCCGTTCGAGCAGCCAGCCGGTATGCGACGCCGCCTATCGCCGCCGCTCACCGCCGGCCACCCCAGCCCGCGGCCGCAACGACTGACTGTGGCGTCGGTGGTTGCGACCGTCGGCGCCGACCCGCCGCGACAGCTGACCGTGATGGCAGTTGTTGCGGCGGGTGCGGCCGGCTCGACCGGATCGGTCGGCGATCAGGCCACGTAGACGGAGTCGCCGTCGACGGTGGCCGTCTTGGCCGGGAGCGGCTTCTTGGCCTCGCTCGAGGCGGTCGGTGTGCCGGTCGTGATGTCGAACTGGCTGCCGTGGCAGGGGCAGACGATATGCCCGTTCTGCACCCTCGTCACCGCACAGCCCTGGTGGGTGCAGATGGCGCTGAACGCCTTGAACTCGCCGGCCGACGGCTGCGTCACGACGAAGAGCGCCGCCGGGTCGATCAACCCGCCCCCGACCGGCACGGTGGAGGTCTT
Organism: uncultured Actinomycetota bacterium; assembly: GCA_963751085.1. Classification (GTDB taxonomy): domain Bacteria; phylum Actinomycetota; class Actinomycetes; order Actinomycetales; family Dermatophilaceae; genus Lapillicoccus. The sequence goes on from CAVVTH010000004.1 coordinate 105,096, forward strand.
GACCGGCGTCCCGCTGGGGGCACCGGAACCCCCCGACGACGACGCGCTCGACGAGCCAGCCGAGCCGGCCGCGGACGAGGTGCTGGGCGCGGCGCCGGTGCTCGGCGGGGTCGTGGACCCCCCGCACGCCGCGAGGGCCGTGGCTCCGGCCACACCGGCGCCACCGACGCCGGCGACCCGCAGCACGGTTCGCCGGTTCACCTCGGCGGGTGGCTCGACCGGGCCGACCGGGCCGACCGGGCCGACCGGGTCAACCGGGTCAACCGGGCCGACGGGCCGGCGGGCCGGTCGACGCGTCCTGTGGCTGATCTGACATGGCCTCGTCCTGCCTGTCCGGGGTCGGGGTCGGGTCCGCGAAGGGGCGGATGTGGTTGCCAGTTCAACGAACTGGACGGCGGCCATCCTGCGACGGGCGCCTGTAAACCACCTGTGGTGACGCCGTGGCCGGCGGCCCGGTTCAGGCCCGAGCCGACCCGGTCTCACTCCTCGGACGCCGCGCGGCGGCTTCCGAATGCCATATCGACACATCACGAGTAGGACACGGACACGCTCAGGGCGGGTTGCGGGGCCGCCGAAGGGAACTACGCTGCCTCTCGCTCGCGGTTGTCGCGACGGGGCCTGGGGGGCTCCCAGTCCACATCTCCCAGCCCGAATCTCCAGGAGGATCTGTGCACCAACGTTCCATCGTCCGGATCGGGGTTCCGCTCGCCGTCGCGGCGCTCGCCCTGTCCGCCTGCGGCTCCCGCGGCGACTCCGGCACACCCAGTGGCGGCGGCAGCGGCGGCGGCGGCGGCGCGACCAAGACGGCCAAGATCGGCGTCATCGCCCCGCTTTCGGGTGACCTCTCGGCCCTGGGCAAGGGCATCCAGCACTCCGTCGAGCTCGCCGTCAAGCAGGCCAACGACAACAACACCGTGCCCGGGCTGGAAGCTCGAGGTCTCCTCGGTCGACGACCAGGCCCAGGCCGACGTCGGCAAGAACGCCGCCACCAAGCTGGCCGCGGACGACCAGGTCGTCGGCGTCGTCGGCGACCTCAACTCCAGCGTTAGCCAGCAGACCCAGCCGATCTTCGCGGCGGCGAACATCACGCAGATCTCGCCGGCCAACACCAACCCGAGCCTCACCATCGGCGCGGACACCGCGAACCCGAAGCGGGCCTACAAGACCTACTTCCGCACCTGCACCACCGACGCGGTACAGGGCCCGTTCGCCGCGCGCTACCTCCTCGCGCAGGGCATCAAGAACGTCGCGACGATCCACGACAAGAAGGCCTATGGCCAGGGTCTCGTCGACGCCTTCACCACCGAGTTCAAGAAGGGCGGCGGCACGATCGTCGACGCCGAGACCATCAACCCCGACGAGTCGAACTACCAGGCCGTCGTGTCCAAGGTCGCCCCGGCCAAGCCGCAGGCCGTCTACTACGGCGGTGAGTACCCGCAGGCTGGCCCGCTCTCGCAGCAGATGAAGTCCTCCGGTCTCAACGTCCCCCTGATGGGTGGCGACGGCATCTACGACCCGAAGTACATCGACCTCGCCGGCTCCACCAGCAACGGTGACCTCGCCACGTCGGTCGGGGCTCCGACCGACAGCACCGACGCGGGCAAGAAGTTCCTGTCGGAGTACCAGGCGGCCGGCTACGCCGAGCCGTCGGCGGCCTACGGCGGCTACTCGTACGACGCGGCCAACGCCATCATCCAGGGCCTCAAGTCCTCGCTGGCCAGCGCCAGTGACGCCAAGTCGGCTCGCACCGCGACGATCGACGCGGTCGGCAAGGTCTCGTTCGACGGCGTGACCGGCAAGGTCTCCTTCGACCAGTACGGCGACTCGACGAGCAAGGTGCTGACCGTCTACAAGGTCGACGCGGGCAAGTGGGTCGCGGCGAAGACGGACACCTTCAAGTAAGTAGCGCCAACGACACGAGGGCGGGCTTTTCGACAAGCCCGCCCTCGTGCTGTCCCGGGGTGCACAATGCCCGCGGGCGGACAGTATGCGGCGACATGCGGCGAGACGAGTGGCAGCGGAACGAGTGGGAACGCGGACGGCCGGTTACGGCCAGTGAGGAAGCTCCTGTGACGGCTCAGCAACCCAGTCCGGCGGTCATCGCGGTGGTGGCCGCATGACCGAGGTTCTCCAACAGCTGGCCAACGGGCTGACCCTCGGGTCCCTGTACGCCCTCATCGCGGTCGGCTACACCGTGGTCTACGGCATCGTCCAGCTCATCAACTTCGCGCACGGCGAGATCTTCATGATCGGGGCCTTCGGGGCCCTGGCCACCTGGAGCGCGCTGTTCCAAGGCACCTTGGCCCTCTGGGTGCTCCCCATCATGATGGTCGGCGCGATCATCGCCTCGGTCGCCGTCGCCGTGATCATGGAGCGCTTCGCCTACCGGCCGCTGCGGAACGCGCCGCGGCTGGCCCCGCTCATCACCGCCATCGGGGTCTCGGTGTTCCTGCAGGAGGCGGTCCGGCTCTTCTACCCCGGAGCCAAGAGCAAGCTGCCGTTCCCGCCGATCGACGTCGTGACCGGCCCGGCGCTCCAGGTCGGCGGCCTGACGATCCAGCGGGCGGCGATCTTCACCGTCGGTGCCCTGGTCATCTGCGCCGCCCTGCTCTACTACTTCGTCAACCGGACCAAGCTCGGGCGCGCCATGCAGGCCGTCTCGCAGGACCCGGACACCGCCCGGCTCATGGGCATCAACGTCGACCGGATCATCGTCGTCGCCTTCATCCTGGGCGCCGTCCTGGCCGCCGTGGCCGGCGTCGCCCAGGGGCTGCAGAACCAGAACATCGACTTCCGGATCGGCTTCCTGGCCGGCCTCAAGGCGTTCACCGCCGCCGTCCTCGGCGGGATCGGCAACATCCAGGGCGCCGTCCTCGGCGGCCTGGTCCTCGGCGTGGTGGAGGCCTTGGCCACGCAGTTCATCCCCGGCCAGTTCGGCGGGTCGGCCTGGAAGGACGTGTGGGCCTTCGTGCTCCTCATCATCGTCCTCGTCTTCCGGCCCCAAGGCCTCCTCGGCGCAAGGGTGGTGGACCGGGCATGAACGATCGACTCGACGCACTGCGCCTGCGCTACGGACGCCTCGGCTGGCCCGTCGCGCTCGCCGGGGCGGTCCTCCTCGCGTCGAGCACCTTCCTGTCCTGGAGCTACGTCAGCACGATCCTCGGCGGACCTCTCGGTGTACGCCTACCCCGGCGACCGTCCAGCTGTTCGCCCTGGTCCTCGCCCTTGTCGCCATCGGGTTCCTGCTCATGTACCGCGGGCCGCTTCACCGGCTGGGTAACTGGTTCACCTCGGCACACGCGGTGCGCTCGCTGGGCCTCGGCGCGGCTGCGCTGATGACGCTGGTCCTGCTGCTGATCGCCGTGCAGAGCGGCGGCCTGATCAACATCGACCCCGGCGGCTGGGTTGGCTGGGTGGGCAGCCTGCTGCTGGCCGCCGGCGGCCTGCTGCTCGAGGTCCGCGCCCACCGGGACCCCATCCACGCCCGGCTGCCCGGGTGGGTCGAGATCCTCGTCATCGTCATCCTGCTGGCCGCTGGCGCTGTTCGGCTCCGCGTTCGCGCTCGGCCAGGAGGACGGCAGCGTGTTCCTGCTCTTCTTCGTCGCCCTCGGAACGGTCATCTGGGCGCTCGCCTCGAGCGGGTTCTTCACGTGGATCGGCATCATCGCGTCCCGGCACCGCCGCGTCCTCATGCTCGGCGCGTTCGTCGTGGCGTTCCTGTTCCCGTTCACCCAGGGCGGCTCCGACGCGAACATGTCGATCGCCACCCAGGTGATCATCTTCGCCGCGACCGCGCTCGGGCTGAACATCGTCGTCGGCCTGGCCGGCCTGCTCGACCTCGGCTACATCGCCTTCCTCGGCGCCGGGCGCCTACACGGCGGCAGTGCTCTCCGACTCGGCGTTCGCGACCCTCCACTGGAAGCCGCCGTTCCTCCTCGTCGTGCTCCTCGGCGCCTGCGTGTCGGCCACGCCTCGGCCTGATCATCGGCACGCCGACGCTGCGGGTCTCGGGCGACTACCTCGCCATCGTCACGCTCGCCTTCGGAGAGATCTTCCGGCTGGCGATGGGCAACCTCGACGGCAACAACGGGCCGAACCTCACCCGCGGCCCGAACGGCATCCCCGCCATCCCGGACCTCGTGGTCTTCGGCTGGGACTTCGGCGAGACGCATACCGTCGCTGGCATCCAGCTCGGCCGGTTCGCGAACTACTACTTCCTGCTGCTGGTCCTCGCCGCCTTCGTCATCACTGATCTTCACCCGGCTGAACAACAGCCGGATCGGACGCGGGTGGGTCGCCATCCGGGAGGACGAGAAGGCCGCCGAGGCGATGGGGGTCAACGTCTTCGGGCTCAAGCTGTTCGCGTTCTCCAGCGGCGCGTTCCTCGCCGGCATGGCGGGGACCGTCAAGGCCCACCAGGACGTGTCGGTCACGCCCGACCAGTACGTGTTCCTCAACAGCGCGTTCCTGCTCGCCGCGATCGTCCTCGGCGGCATGGGCACTGTCGCCGGCGTGCTCATCGGCTCGGCCATCCTCCAGGTGCTGCCGGAGAAGCTGCGGTTCATCTCCGACTACCGGCTGCTGATCTTCGGGCTGCTGCTCGTCATCATGATGCGGTTCCGGCCGGAGGGCATCATCGCCAGCCAGCGGCGCAAGCTGGAGTTCCACGAGGAGGACGAGGAGCTCGCCGAACCCGGATCGAGGAGATCCACCTCGAGGAAGAGGAGGCGACGGCATGACCGCCACGCCGACCAGACCAGCCGGTATGCCGGTCCGCGACCGCGAGTTCGGGGAGACCGTCCTGCAGGCGAAGGGCGTCGTCATGCGGTTCGGCGGCCTCACCGCCGTCAACGACGTCGACCTCAGCGTCCGCGAGGGCGAGATCGTCGGCCTGATCGGCCCCAACGGTGCCGGCAAGACGACCTTCTTCAACTGCCTCACCGGGCTCTACAAGCCGACCGAGGGCGAGGTGACGTTCAGGGGCTCGATCCTCCCGCCGAAGCCGCGCAAGGTCGTCCTCGCCGGGATGGCCCGGACCTTCCAGAACATCCGGCTGTTCGGCAACATGACGGCACTGGAGAACGTCATGGTCGGGCGTTACTGCCGCACCTCGGCCGCCGGCTTCACCTCGATCATCCGCGGACCGAAGTTCCGCCGCGAGGAGGCCGAGACCCGGACGCGGGCCCAGGAGCTCCTCGACTACGTCGGCCTCGGCGCGTCGACCGAGTTCCTCGCCCGCAACATGCCCTACGGCGACCAGCGGCGGCTGGAGATCGCCCGTGCGCTGGCCACGGACCCTCAGCTGCTGCTCCTCGACGAGCCGACCGCGGGCATGAACCCGCAGGAGACCCGTCAGGCCATGGAGCTGATCTTCAAGATCCGCGACAGCGGCCTCGCCGTCGTCGTCATCGAGCACGACATGCGGTTCATCTTCACCCTGTGCGACCGGGTGCTCTGCCTGGTCCGCGGCGAGACGCTGGTCGAGGGCACGCCGGCCGAGGTGCAGTCCGACCCCCGGGTGATCGAGGCCTACATCGGCACCGGTGACGACGACGACGAGGAGGCGGTGGAGGTCGAGCGCGAGCTGGACGAGCTGGACGAGCGGTTCCCGGCGGAGCACCCCGACGACGCCCGCCGGACCACCGACTACCCGCAGGACACCATGGGTCGCACCGAGGGTGAAGGAGGCCGGCAGTGACCGCCATGCTCGAGGTGCGGGACCTGCGGGTCGCCTACGGCAAGATCGAGGCGGTCAAGGGCATCAGCTTCACGGTCGAGGAGGGCCAGGTCGTCACGCTGATCGGCACGAACGGCGCCGGCAAGACGACGACGCTGCGGACCGTCTCGGGTCTGCTCCGGCCCAGCGGCGGCAGCATCACCTTCCAGGGCAAGCCGATCCACAGCGTCGCCGCCCACGACATCGTCGCTCTCGGCATCGCCCACTCCCCCGAGGGCCGCCGGATCTTCCCGCGGCTCAGCGTCGAGGAGAACCTCATCCTCGGCGCCTTCGCCCGTAAGGACACCGCCCAGATCCGCACGGACCTGCACGCCGCATACGACCTCTTCCCGATCCTCGGGGAGCGCTCGAAGCAGCCGGCCGGCACCTTCTCCGGCGGCGAGCAGCAGATGCTCGCGATGGGCCGGGCGATGATGAGCCGGCCGAAGCTGCTGATGCTGGACGAGCCGTCGATGGGCCTGTCGCCGCTGATGATGAAGCGGATCATGTCGACCGTCCGGACCCTGCAGTCGCAGGGCACGACGATCCTGCTCGTCGAGCAGAACGCCCAGGCGGCGCTCAAGCTGGCCGACCACGGCTACGTGCTCGAGGTGGGCAAGATCGTCCTCGACGGCACCGGCCAGGAGCTGCTGGCCAGCGACGACGTGCGCAAGGCCTACCTCGGCGAGGACTGAGCCGACCTGCGAGGACAGAGCAGGACCCGCCCGACACGACACCACCCCTCGACGAAGGAGTCGTCATGAGCACGCTCAACACGGTCGCCCTGATCCGCGCTCGCCCCGGATCGGAGTCGGTGGTGCGGGCCGCGCTCGCCGAGCTCCAGGTCCACACCCGCGCCGAGGAGGGCTGCCGGCGCTACGACCTGTTCGAGTCGGCGGCGACGCCGGGCACCTACGTCACCCTCGAGGAGTGGACCGACCAGGCCGCCCTCGACCAGCACCTGGGCTCCGCCCACATCGCGGCGGCGCTCACCGCGGTCGACGGCGCCCTCACCGGCCCGCCGGAGATCCACCCGCTGGCCCCCGCCTGAACGAAACTCACCTCGGCGCTGCCCTCGGCAGTTAGCTCGCCGCTCGGCAGATATTTCTGCCCAGCCGACCGGCTAACTGCCGGTCAGGCCGGCTTGCGCCGGACCGTCGTCGCCGCGGTCTTCTTCGTCGCGGTCTTCTTCGTCGCGGTCTTCTTCGTCGCGGTCTTCGAGGCCGTCCTGGAGGCCGCGGCCTTCGTCGCCTTCGTCGTCGTCGTGGCGCGCCGCTGGGCGGCGGCGGCGACGCTCGGGCGGGCCGCGCGCATACCGGCGCGGCCCTTCTCGAGGATCGGTGCCAGGAACTGGCCGGTGAACGAGTGCTCCATCGCCGCGACGTCCTCCGGCGTGCCCTCGCCGATGACCAGACCGCCGCGCTTGCCGCCTTCGGGACCGAGGTCGACGATCCAGTCGGCGCTCTTGATGACGTCGAGGTTGTGCTCGATGACGATGACCGTGTTGCCCTTGTCGACCAGACCCTGGAGGACCTCGAGGAGCTTGCGGATGTCCTCGAAGTGCAGGCCGGTCGTCGGCTCGTCGAGGACGTAGATGGTCCGGCCGGTCGACCGCTTCTGCAGCTCGGTGGACAGCTTGACCCGCTGCGCCTCACCGCCGGAGAGGGTCGGCGCCGGCTGTCCGAGCCGCACGTAGCCGAGGCCGACGTCGTTGAGCGTCGTGAGGTGCCGCGAGATGGCCGGGCACCGCCGCGAAGAACTCGGCCGCCTCCTCGATCGGCATGTCGAGCACGTCGGCGATGGTCTTGCCCTTGAAGTGGACCTCGAGCGTCTCCCGGTTGTAGCGGGCGCCGTGGCACACCTCGCACGGGACGTAGACGTCCGGGCAGGAAGTTCATCTCGATCTTGATGGTGCCGTCGCCGGAGCAGTTGTCGCAGCGGCCGCCCTTGACGTTGAACGAGAACCGGCCCGGCTGGTAGCCGCGGATCTTGGCCTCGACGGTGTCGGCGAACAGCTTGCGCATGTTGTCGAAGACGCCGGTGTAGGTGGCCGGGTTGGACCGCGGGGTACGCCCGATCGGGCCCTGGTCGACGTGGACCACCTTGTCGAGGTGCTCCAGCCCGGTCACCGTCTTGTGCCGGCCGGGCACGTGCCGGGCGCCGTTGAGCTTGTTGGCGAGGACGTTGTAGAGGATGTCGTTGACCAGCGTCGACTTGCCGGACCCGGACACCCCGGTGACCGCGACCAGGGTGCCGAGCGGGAACGACACCGACACGTCCTGGAGGTTGTTCTCCCGCGCGCCGACGACGGTGACCTTCTTGCCGTTGCCCGGGCGGCGGACCGCCGGGATGCCGATCTCGCGGCGGCCCGAGAGGTACTCCCCAGTGATCGAGTCCGGGTGGTCGAGCAGCCCCTTGACCGTCCCGGAGTGGACGACCTGGCCGCCGTGCTCGCCGGCACCGGGACCGATGTCGACGACCCAGTCGGCGGTGGCGATGGTGTCCTCGTCGTGCTCGACGACGATCAGGGTGTTGCCGAGGTCGCGCAGCCGGGTCAGCGTCTCGATGAGCCGGTGGTTGTCGCGCTGGTGCAGGCCGATCGACGGCTCGTCGAGGACGTAGAGCACGCCGACCAGGCCGGACCCGATCTGGGTGGCCAGCCGGATCCGCTGCGCCTCGCCGCCGGACAGCGTGCCGGCAGGCCGGTCGAGGGACAGGTAGTCGAGGCCCACGTCGAGCAGGAAGCCCAGCCGGGCCTCGATCTCCTTGATGACCCGCTCGGCGATCTGCCGCTCCCGCACGGAGAAGTCGACGTCGGCGAGGAACGGCCGCCGCCTCGTTGATGGCCAGGCGCGCAGATCTCGGAGATGTTCTTGCCGCCGACGAGGACGGCGAGGATCTCCGGCTTGAGGCGGGCGCCCTTGCACTGCGGGCAGGGCACCTCCCGCATGTAGCCCTCGTAGCGCTCGCGGCTCCAGTCGGAGTCGGTCTCGGCGTGCCGGCGCTTGACGAACGGGACGACGCCCTCGAAGCCGGTCGTGTAGGACCGGTCGCGGCCGTAGCGGTTGCGGTACTTGACGTGGACCTTGTAGTTCTCGCCGTAGAGCAGCGCCTCCTTGGCCCGCTCCGGCAGCGCCTTCCACGGCGTGTCCATCGAGAACCGCAGGTCCTCGCCGAGCGCGGCGATGACCCGCAGGAAGTAGTCGGCCGAGCCGGAGCCCTGCGACCACGGGGCGATGGCCCCCTCGGCCAGCGACAGGTCGTCGTCGGGCACCAGCAGCTCGGGGTCGACCTCGAGCTCGGTGCCGATGCCCGGTGCACGCGCGGGCACGCGCCGTAGGGGGCGTTGAACGAGAACGACCGGGGCTCGATCTCGTCGATGGCGATCGGGTGGTCGTTGGGGCAGGCCATCCGCTCCGAGAACCGGCGTTCGCGGACGGTGCGTCCGGGTCGGCCGGGTCGACGTCGACGAACTCGACGAGCAGCACGCCCGCCGGCGAGGTTGAGCGCCGTCTCGACCGAGTCGGTCAGCCGCCGCTTCGCACCCGCCGCCGTCGCCGGACCCTTGGCCACCAGCCGGTCGACGACCACCTCGATGGTGTGCTTGAGCTTCTTCTCCAGCAGCGGCGGCTCGGCGAGCGACACCACCTCGCCGTCGACGCGGGCCCGCGAGAACCCCTTGGTCTGCAGCTCGGCGAAGAGGTCGACGTACTCCCCCTTGCGGCCCTTGACGACCGGTGCGAGCACCTGGAACCGGGTGCGCTCGGGCAGCTCGAGCAGCCGGTCGACGATCTGCTGGGGGCTCTGGCGGGTGATCGCCTCGCCGCATACCGGGCAGTGCGGGCCGGCCGGCGCGGGCGAACAGCAGCCGGAGGTAGTCGTAGACCTCGGTGATCGTGCCGACCGTGGACCGCGGGTTGCGGTTCGTCGACTTCTGGTCGATCGAGACGGCCGGCGACAGGCCCTCGATGAAGTCGACGTCGGGCTTGTCCATCTGGCCGAGGAACTGACGCGCGTACGAGCTGAGCGACTCGACGTAGCGCCGCTGACCCTCGGCGAAGATCGTGTCGAAGGCCAGCGAGGACTTGCCGCTGCCCGAGAGGCCGGTGAAGCAGATCAGCGAGTCACGCGGCAGCTCGACCGAGATGTCCTTGAGGTTGTGCTCGCGAGCGCCGCGCACGATGAGGTGGTCGTGTCCCAGGGGACCGAAAGGGGAGTCCTCCGGCGGGGCAGCAAGGGGTGACACGTCGGGCACTGCACAACCCTAAGCGCCGACACCGACAGCCGGTAACCATGACCGCGGGCCCCGGTGACCCGTGCGGTTATGCACCCCAGCCGGCCTGGGTGCCGCCGACCCGGCCGGCCTCGATCTCCTCCTGGTAGCCGGAATCCGCATACGCGCGCATCGGGTCGCCCGGCAGCCCCCGCGACTCGCGCCAGGCGGCGAGAGCGGGGCGCACGTCGGTGTAGAACGCGTCCATGACCACCGCGTTGGCGCCCAGCACGTCACCGTCGGCCTGCGCGGTGGCCAGCGCGTCGCGGTCGACGAGCAAGGCGCGGGCGGTCATCTCCTGCACGTTGAGGACCGACCGGATCTGGCCGGGGATCTTCTTCTCGATGTTGTGGCACTGGTCGAGCATGAACGCGACCCCGGACGCCCGCCCGTACCCGCCGCCGCGCACCACCTCGAACAGGATGCGAAACAGCTGGAACGGGTCCGCCGCCCCGACGATGAGGTCGTCGTCGGCGTAGAACCGGCTGTTGAAGTCGAACGAACCGAGCTTCCCCAGCCGCAGCAGCTGGGCGACGATGAACTCGATGTTCGTGCCGGGGGCGTGGTGGCCGGTGTCGAGGCAGACGTACGCCTGGGGTCCCAGCTCGCTGACGTGGGCGAACGCCGTGCCCCAGTCGGGGACGTCGGTGTGGTAGAACGCCGGCTCGAAGAACTTGTACTCGAGCACCAGCCGCTGCGACTCGCCCAGGTGGCCGTAGATCTCGCGCAGCGACTCCAGCAGCCACTCCTGCCGGGACCGGATGTCACCCTGGCCCGGGTAGTTCGTGCCGTCGGCGAGCCAGATCTTCAGGTCGCGTGAGCCGGTCCGCGCCATGACCTCGAGGCACTCGAGGTGGTGCTCGATGGCCCGCCGGCGCACGGCCTGGTCGGCGTGGGTAAGGGACCCGAGCTGGTACTCGTCGTCCTGGAAGGTGTTGGAGTTGACCGTCCCGAGGCTGACGCCGAGCGACTCGGCGTGGGCGCGAAGGGCGGCGTAGTCGTCGACCCTGTCCCACGGGATGTGCAGGGCCACCCGGGGCGCCAGCCCGGTCAGCTCGTGGACCTTGGCCGCGTCCGCGACCTTCTCGAACGGGTCGCGCGGCACCCCCGCCTGCGCGAACACCTTGAACCGGGTGCCGGAGTTGCCGAACGCCCACGAGGGCAGCTCGATCTCCTGCTCCTCCAGCTTCGCGAGGACCTCTGCTCCCAGCCCGTCCATGGTCAGCTGCCTCCTTGGGGCGGTGTCGAGACGCTGGATGCTATCGCCGGTCGCGTTGCCCGGACGGACCGGCAGCGGACGCATACCCTCCTGGTATGCCGCGCCACCCAGGGTCGGGACCCGCCGACCACCGCTCGCAACACGCCCGGTCCGCTCCGGGTGACAGCACCCTGATCCGCGACTACGCGGTCATCGGCGACATGAAGACCTGCGCCCTCGTCAGTCGCCGCGGGTCGGTCGACTGGCTGTGCCTCCCCCGGTTCGACTCGCCGTCCTGCTTCACGGCACTGCTCGGCACTCCGGAGCACGGCCGGTGGCTCATCGGTCCCGTGGGCGACGCCCGGTCGACCCGTCGCTACGTCGGGGACACGTTCATCCTGGAGACGACCCACGAGACCGACACCGGTGTCGTCCGGGTCACCGACGTCATGCCCACCGGCGACGACCGGGCCGACATCGTGCGGACGGTGGAGGGCGTGTCGGGGACCGTACGGATGCACCACGAGTGGGTCGTGCGGTTCTCCTACGGGAAGATCACGCCTTGGGTGAGCCGCCACCACGGTCCCGGCGGAGCGCAGGACAAGGTCATCACGGCCGTCGCGGGCCCCGACATGCTCGTGCTCCGCGGCGACCGCCTCCCCCACGCCCACGACGGCAAGCACGTCGACGACTTCGATGTGGCCGCGGGCGACCGGCTGGTCTTCTCCACGACCTGGTCGCCGTCGCACCTGTCGGTCCGCGAGCGCCTCGGCAGCGACGCCATCGTCGAGAACACCCGCGAGGAGTGGCAGGAGTGGGCCGACCGGCTGGAGTACCGGGGTCCCTACCGCGACGCGCTCATCCGGTCGTTGCTGGTGCTGCGGCTGCTCACCCATTCCGAGACCGGCGGCATCGTCGCCGCGCCGACGACCAGCCTGCCCGAGGACGTCGGCGGCACCCGCAACTGGGACTACCGGTACTGCTGGCTGCGTGACGCGTCCCTGACCCTCGAGGCGCTGATGGGCGCGGGCTTCGTCGACGAGACGAAGCTGTGGCGCCGCTGGCTGATCCGGGCGGTCGCCGGTGACCCCGAGGACCTCCAGATCATGTACGCCGTCGACGGGTCACGAGACCTGCCCGAGCGGGAGGTCGGACACCTGCCGGGCTACGCGCACTCCAGGCCGGTGCGAATCGGCAACGCCGCCGTGAGCCAGCGCCAGACCGACGTTCTCGGCGAGGTGATGATGGCGCTCTCCGAGGGCCGCGACCACGGGCTGAAGGAGTCGGAGCGGTCCTGGAGCATCCAGCGGTCGCTGGTCGAGGAGCTCAGCCGCCGCTGGGACGAGCCGGACAACGGGCTCTGGGAGATCCGCGGGCCGCTGCGCCACTTCACCCACTCGCGCGTCATGGTGTGGGCGGCGTTCGACCGCGCGATCCGAGGGGTCGAGAAGCACGGCCTGCCCGGACCGGTGGAGAAGTGGCGGGAGCTGCGGGACCGCGTGCGCGACGAGATCCTCACCAAGGGCTTCGACACCGAGCGCAACACCTTCACGCAGCACTACGAGACCGACGAGGTCGACGCCTCGCTGCTGCTCATCCCGATCTGCGGGTTCCTGCCGCCGGACGACCCCAAGGTGCTCGGCACCATCGACGCGATCGTCCAGGACCTCATGCACGACGGGCTCCTCCTGCGCTACCGCACGACCACCGGCGTCGACGGGCTCCCCGGGTCCGAGCACCCCTTCCTCGCCTGCTCGTTCTGGCTCGTCCAGGCGCTCGCGCTGGCCGGCCGGCAGGACGACGCCCGCAAGCTGATGGACCGGCTCGTCGCCCTGGTCAACGACGTCGGGCTGCTCTCCGAGGAGTACGACCCGGCCGACCACCGGATGGTCGGCAACTACCCTCAGGCCTTCTCGCACCTGACTCTCATCGGTGCCGCTTACGCCCTGGCGGGCGTCGCTACGGTGAAGGCATGACGGACCCGACGACGACCCTCGACACCGACTTCCGGACCCACCTCGTCGCGGTCGACCGGCATACCGGCCTCCTCCTCGCCACCGCTCGCGCCCTCGACCCGGGCAGCATCGGCGCCGCGAGCCTCTGCCCGGGCTGGACCCGGGGCCACGTCCTCACCCACGTCGCGCGCAACGCCGACGCCCTCCGGGGCCTCGTCGCTCAACGCGACCACCGGGTCGACGAACCCGATGTACGCCAGCCCCGACTCGCGGGAGGCCGACATCGAGGCCGGCGCGGGGCGACCGTTGGCGGAGCAGGTGGCCGACGTCGAGAGCAGCGCGGAGCGGTTCCGGGCGGCGGCGGCGGACCTCACCGAGGAGGACGTCGACATCCTCCTGCTGGCGCGCAACAACACCAAGGTCAAGGCGGGCTACCTGCCGTTCATGCGGCTGCGCGAGGTGGTGCTGCACCACGTCGACCTCGACGCCGGGTTCGGGTTCGCCCAGGTCGACGACGAGGTGACGCTCGCACTCCTGCAGGACACCATCCGTCGGTTGCGCCGCAACCCCGAGACACCGTCGATGTCGCTGCGCAGCAACGAGGGCGACGTGTGGTCGATCGGAGACGGCCGGCCGGTCGTCTCCGGCACGCGGGCCGACCTCCTCGCCTGGCTGACCCGCGGCGTGACCTCCGGGATCGAGGGCGACCTCCCGACCATCCCCTCGCTGGGCTGACATGGCCGCCGACCGGTATGCGGGAGACGTCGCCCCGGGAGGTCCGGCCGAGGTGCGCGAGCTGCCCCGGCTCACCATCCGCAAGTGCAGCGTGTCGTCGATGAGCAACAACGCCTACCTGCTGACCTGCCGGTCGACCGGTGCGCAGCTGCTCATCGACGCCGCCGACGAGCCGCAGCGGCTGTTGGCGCTGGTGGAGGAGGGTGGCGGCGGCCTCGAGGTCGTCGTGACGACGCACCAGCACTGGGACCACGTCCGGGCCCTCGAGGAGGTCGTCGCGGCGACCGGGGCGCGGACCGCGGCGGGGGCGGAGGACGCCGACGCCTTACCGGTGCCCGTGGACGACCGGCTCAGGCACGGCGACAGCGTCCGGTTCGGCGACGTGACGATGGACGTCGTGGCCCTGCGCGGGCATACCCCTGGGTCGGTGGCCCTGGCCTACCGCGACACCGCAGGACCCGGAGGGGTTCACCCACCTCTTCACCGGCGACTCGCTCTTCCCCGGTGGCGTGGGCAACACCAAGAACGCCGGCCAGAGCTTCGACTCGCTCTACCGCGACGTCACGGAGCGGGTGTTCGACGTCTACGCCGACGACACCTGGGTCTACCCCGGCCACGGCGGACGACACCACGCTCGGGCGTCGAACGCCCGCACCTCGACGAGTGGCGCGCCCGCGGCTGGTGACGGTCAGGGCGTCGGGGGCTTCCACAGCACCATGACGCGGCGGTTGAGCGCCTGGTTCGCGGGGGTGTTGTTCTCCGCGACCGGGTCCTCCTCGCCGTACCCCGCGGTGACCAACCGGACCGGATATCCGTGGAACCGGTCCTGGAGCACCTGGGCGACCGCGTCGGCCCGCTGCGCGGACAGCACGAGGCCGTGCTCGTGGGAGCCGAGGTTGTCGGTGTAGCCGTGGATGTAGATCGTGCCGGTGATGTTGCGTCCGACGATGGTGTCGGCGAGGCCGTTGATGTCCTGCAGCGCCGCGGCCGTGAGCACCGCCGAGTCGTACTCGAACTGCACGTTCGGCCCGATCAGCGCCAGCCCCGCATTGGTGCTCGTCGACAGGATGGCCGACTGGTCGAGCGGGTTGGCGCCGCTGCCCAGCTTCGCCACCCCCTGCTGCGTGGACTCCTTGATGATGGGCGGCACCGTCGCGATGGTGGTGGGCTTGGCCGTCGGCGTGACCACCGAGACGGCGATGGCGCCCGCGACGGCGTCGGCTCCCGGAAGGAACCTCAGCGTGACCTCGATGACCCCCACGAGCACGGCCAGCAGAGCCAGGGCCGAGACGGCCCACAGCGCCACCTGACGGCTGGACCGGTTCCGGACCGCGAGGGCCGGCGCGATCGGCCGGCGGACCGGTGCCGCCGTAGCGAGCGTGGGGTCCGCGGCCGGCGGCGGCGGCACCGGGAAGGCGGCGACCTCCTCCGGCGTGTACTCGCGGACCCCCGCGGAGAGCCGCTCCCGTGCGGTCGCGACCAGCGTGTCGGCGATCCCGGCGGCTCCCACCAGGACGCCCAGCTGCCCGAGGACCGCCTCCCGGCTGCCCCAGACCGACAGCGTCTCCAACCGGCCGTCGGCCGCCAGGGACGAGGAGACCCGCAGGTTCGCCACGACGCGGGCACCCTGCGGCTGAGAGCCGAGGAACGGACCAATGTGGGTGGCGGCCAGAACCCCCTCCTCCACCTGCGCGCCGCCGACGACGCGGCGCAACGAGGGGGTCCAGGAGATCTCCATGAACGACAGGAGCAGGCCGTCGATGATGGTGGCCGGCGGATACGACGCGTAGTCGTGGTGCGAACCCGACACCACCACCGTGGCGCCCGGCGCGAAGCAGTCGAGTGCTGCCGCCCGGTCACCGCCAGCCAGCGCGTCGACCAGGCGGTCGAGCACGCCGTACGGGTCCGACATGCCACCTCCCGGCCCCCAGGTTTCCATCCCGACCGCCCGTGCTGGACGGGAATCCGCGAAAAGGCCGTCCGCGTCCCGGCTCCCGGCGGCGGGTCAGCGGCCGCTCAGTGGCCGGTCAGCAGCCGTCGCCGAGCCGTTCGGCGGCGAGCTCGCCGATCGTCGCGAACCGGGGCAGGACGGCCGTGCCGCGGTCGCGGCCCTCCGGGGCCAGCCCGTCCGCGACGACGGCGACGGCCACCCACCGGTCGTCCCGCTCGAGCAGGGCCATGTCGGCGCGCAGCCCGGTCAGCTCGCCGGTCTTGGCCGCGGCATACACGTCCGCCGGCAGGTATGCGGGCAGCCCCGCCACGAACTGCTGGTCTCGCATCAGCCCCACGGCCAGCCGCGCCAGCTCGGGCCCGAGAAGGCGACCGGTCCGCAGGGCAGCGAGGAGGTCGGTGAGGTCCTGCGGACAGGTCTCGTTCTCCAGGCCGGCCGCGGCGGCGGCCGGGTCCATCATCCGGCGACGCAGCCGGGTGTGCCGGGTCGGGACGTCGGCCAGCAGCCGCTCGACGTCGCCGTTCTCGAGCACGGCCGTGTGCTGAAGGACCGCGTTGGTGGCGTCGTTGTCGCTGAGGGCGATCATCAGCCGCAGCGCCTCGAGCAGCGGCAGGGCGGTCACCGACGGCAGCAGGCTGAGCGGCCCGCAGCCGCCGACCCGGTGCTCGAAGGGCGCGATCTCGACGCCCTCGGCAAGGTCCAGGCGCCCCTGCTCGACCCGCCGGAGGACGGCCAAGAGGATCGGCACCTTGATCGTGCTGGCCGACCGCGACACCCGGTCGCCGTCGTGCGACCAGGACCAGCCCCGGTCGTCGCGGACGGCGACGCCGAGCCGACCGGGCGCCGCCCGGACCACGGCCTCGAGCTGTTCCTCCAGCGAGCCCGTCCCGTCCACAGCAGCAGTATGCGGCGCGCGGCCCCGTGCCAGGATGACGAGGTGCAGATGCGGGTCCGGGTCCCGGTGGCGACGCTCTGGGTCGCCCCCGACCGACCGCGCACGGTCGACGCCCCGGCCGTCGCCGACGTGCCGGACGTCGGCGCGTGGCTGGGCGCCCTCGACGCGCATCCCGACGACGGCAAGAACGGCGACGGCCGGGCCGGGCTGCACGGACGGGTGGACACCCAGGTCCTCGCGGGCGAGCCGGTGACCGTGGTCGGCCACGACGCGGCATACCCGGGGTGGGTGCAGATCGTCTGCCCGTGGCAGCCGAGCTCGCTGGACCCGCGGGGCTACCCGGGCTGGGTGCGCGAGGCTCATCTCATCGGCGACGACACCGGCGGGCACGGCGATGCGCCCGACGACGAGTCGTGGGCCGCTCGGCCGGGGCCCGACGGACGCGCCGACCTGGCGCTGGCCCGCGAGCACCTGGGGCTGCCGTACCTGTGGGGTGGGACCTCGCCGCTGGGCCTCGACTGCTCCGGCCTGGTCCACCTCGTGCACCGTGAGCTCGGCCGCGTCCTGCCCCGTGACGCGCACGACCAGCAGGCGGCCACCGTGCCCGTCGACCCGGCCGAGGCCGCCCCCGGCGACCTCTTCTTCTTCGCCCGGCCCGGCGAACCGGCCCACCACGTCGGGATCGTGACCGGCGCATACCGGATGATCCACGCGTCGGAGCGGCGGCACGTCGTCGAGGAGCCGCTCGACGAGCCTCGGCGGGCCACCCTCAGCGGTGCGGGCCGCGTCCGGTGACGCGCGACGAGGTGCTGGCCTACGCCCTGAGCAAGCCGGGAGCCTGGCCCGACCAGCCCTGGGAGGGCGACCACGTCGCCAAGGTCGCGGACAAGATCTTCGCGTTCACCGGTGAGACCACCGTGGGAGTCAAGGCCGGCGCCAACCGCGACGAGGCCGACGAGTGGCTGCGCCAGTACCCGGACGACGCGAGCGTGATGGCCTACATCGGGCGGTCCGGCTGGAACACCCTGCGCCTCGACGGCGCGATCCCGGACGAGGAGCTGCGCGACGCCGTGGACGCCTCCTACGAGCTCGTCGTGGCGAAGCTGCCCCGGAAACGCCGGCCCTGACGCCTCGCCGCGGTGGACGGTGAGATTGCGCCGTGACCGCGGTGTGACACGATGGCACCGACGGAGGGGAGTATCCCCACTCGCGGTTGCCCCGTCATCACGGCGTCCCCCTTGTGCTGGTCGGCAAGGGTCGGTGCCCGGGGCGCTGGTCCGCCCGGTTCTCGTCCGGGGGGCGGGAGAGACCTCCGGTCGCCTGCTCCTGCAACGTGACCGGAAGGCCTGACCGTGGACGTGTCCGCAACCACCTGGTGGATCACCATCGGGGCACTCGTCGTGTTTCTCGTCCTCGACGTGGGCGTCATCGCCCGGCGCCCGCACGTCCCGTCGATGAAGGAGTGCGCGATCGCGCTCTCGTTCTACGTCACGGCCGCCGTGCTGTTCGGCCTGTGGATCTGGTCGCACTCGGGAAGCCAGTACGCGGGAGAGTTCTTCGCCGGGTGGCTCACCGAGTACTCCCTCTCGATCGACAACCTCTTCGTCTTCCTGCTCATCATGCGGAAGTTTCTCGTGCCCGAGAAGCTCCAGCAGGAGGCGCTGGTCATCGGGATCGTCATCGCAATCGTCCTGCGCGGCATCTTCATCGCGCTCGGCGCCGCGGTGATCAACGAGTTCGCGTGGGTCTTCTACCTGTTCGGGCTGTTCCTCCTGTACACCGCGGTGAAGCTGGCCCGCGAGGGGACCGGTGAGGACGACGAGTTCAAGGAGAACCGGGTCCTCCAGTGGGTGGAACGCCGGTTCCCCGTGACGCCCGAGTTCCACGGCGCCAAGATCGCGACCCGGGTCGACGGCAAGCGGCTGCTCACGCCGATGTTCATCGTCATCGTGGCGCTGGGCACGACGGACCTGCTCTTCGCGCTGGACTCCATCCCCGCCATCTACGGCCTGACCAAGGAGCCGTACCTCGTCCTCACCGCGAACATCTTCGCGCTGATGGGACTGCGCCAGCTCTACTTCCTCATCGGCGGACTGCTGGAGCGGCTGGTCTACCTCAGCATCGGGCTGTCGGTCCTGCTGGCGTTCATCGGGGTGAAGCTGATCCTGCACGCCCTGCACGAGAACAACCTGCCGTTCGTCAACGGTGGCGAGCCGTTGGCGGTGCCCGACATCCCCATCGCCGTCTCACTCGGCGCCATCGTGGTCATCCTCGGAGTGACGACGGTCGCCAGCCTCGTCAAGAGCGCGCACGACCGCTCGACCGCCGCCCGCAGCGGCTCCTGACCCCTTGACCCGGGCTACCCGACCGACGCCGCGCTTTCGGCCGGCACCGAGCGCCGACGGCTCGTCCCCATGACGAGGGCGCTAGCGCCGACCACCAGGGCCATGCCCAGGAGCTGGCCACCGTTCAGCCGCTGACGCAGGACGAGGAACCCGGCCAGTGCCGCCAGCGCGGGCTCGAGGCTGAGCAGGATGCCAAAGACCCGGGAGCTCATCCGCCGCAGCGCCAGCAGCTCGAGGGAGTAGGGCAGCACGGACGACAGCACGGCGATGCCCAGACCCTTGAGCAGGATGACGGCGGTCCACTGCGGCGCCGACCCCAGCCCGAACGGCGCGACCGCGAGCGAGGCGACCACCATGGCGAGGGCCAGACCGTCGAGCTGTGAGAACGCGGCCCCCGTTCGCTTGGACAGCACGATGTATGCGGCCCAGCCGGCGCCGGCGAGCGCCGCCAGTCCCAGCCCGACGAGGTCGAGGTCGGTGAACGGCACGGTCAGCGCCTGGGAGATGAGGACGACGCCGGCGGCCGCCCCGATGACGGCGGCGAAGTCAAGCGCGCGTCTCGAGAGCACCACGGTGAGGACCAGCGGTCCGAGGAACTCGATGGTCACGGCGACGCCGATCGGAAGGCGACCCAGGGACGCGTAGAACGACCAGTTCATCCCCCCGAGGGCCAGCCCGAACAGGACGACCGTGGCCCACGCTCCACCCGAGTGGCCGCGCAGCCGGGGTCGCGCCACGACGAGCAGGATCGACGTGCCGATGACCAGCCGAAGGGTCACCGACCCGGCCGCCCCGATGTCGGGCACCAGCGTCGCGGCGAGCGCGCCGCCGAACTGCACCGACACGATGCCGAGGAGCACGAGCACCGGAGCGGGGACCCGGGCGTCGCGGCCGGGTCCGGGCGTCACGGGCATACGGTCATCCAACGCCATCGGCCATGCTCCCGGCCGACTGCCCGGGAGCCCGCCCGACCGCCGGTCCGCTGATGGCGGACACGTGGTGAGGTCGAGGCGTCAGGATGGTCAGCCCGTGGCGCGGGTCATCTCGCGGAGCTCCTTCTTGAGGTCGCCCAGCTCGTCACGCAGCCGGGCGGCCAGCTCGAAGTGCAGGTCGGCCGCCGCGGCGTGCATCTGGGTGGTCAGCTCCTGGATCAGCGACGCGAGGTCGGCTGCGGCCATCGACTCGAGCCGGCCGCCGCCGGACACGTTGACGTCGACGGCCAACGCCCCGCGGCCGCCGCCGGACTTGGTCGCGCGGCCGCGCGACTGCGACCGCCCGCTGCCGAGCAGCTGTTCGGTGTCGGCGTCCTCGCGGGCCAGCAGGTCCGTGATGTCGGCGATCTTCTTGCGCAGGGGCTGCGGGTCGACGCCGCGCTCCTTGTTGAAGGCGATCTGCTTCTCGCGCCGGCGGGACGTCTCGTCGAGCGCCTCGCGCATCGACGGGGTGACGTTGTCGGCATACATGTGCACCTGCCCACTGACGTTGCGGGCCGCTCTACCGATGGTCTGGATGAGGGAGCGCGCCGAGCGCAGGAACCCCTCCTTGTCAGCGTCGAGGATGCAGACCAGCGACACCTCGGGCAGGTCGAGACCCTCGCGGAGCAGGTTGATGCCGACGAGGACGTCGAACTCCCCCATCCGCAGCTCCCGTAGCAGCTCCACCCGGCGCAGGGTGTCGATGTCGGAGTGGAGGTAGCGGACCCGGATGCCCTTGTCGAGGAGGTAGTCGGTGAGGTCCTCGGCCATCTTCTTGGTCAGCGTCGTGACGAGGATGCGTTCGTTGCGGCCGGTCCGCAGGGTGATCTCATGGATGAGGTCGTCGATCTGGCCCTTCGTGGGCTTCAGCACGATCTCGGGGTCGACGAGGCCCGTCGGGCGGATGATCTGCTCGACCGGCGGCCCCGACGTCGCACTCTTGGCCAGCTCGTAGGGCCCCGGCGTCGCCGACAGGTAGAGGGTCTGGCCGATCCGGTCCAGGAACTCCTCCCACATCAGCGGCCGGTTGTCCATGGCGCTCGGCAGCCGGAAGCCGTGGTCGACGAGCATCCGCTTGCGCGACATGTCGCCCTCGTACATCGCCCCGATCTGCGGGACGGTCTGGTGCGACTCGTCGATGACGAGCAGGAAGTCGTCGGGGAAGTAGTCGATGAGGCAGTTCGGAGCGGACCCGGCGGACCGTCCGTCGATGTGCCGGGAGTAGTTCTCGATGCCGCTGCACGACCCGACCTGGCGCATCATCTCGATGTCATAGGTGGTGCGCATCCGCAGCCGCTGGGCCTCGAGCAGCTTGCCCTGCCGCTCCAGCTCAGCCAGCCGGTCGGCCAGCTCGAGCTCGATGCCCGTGATCGCGCGCTCCATCCGCTCCGGCCCGGCGACGTAGTGCGTGGCCGGGAAGACGTACATCTCGTCCTCCTCGCGGACCACCTCACCGGTCACCGGGTGCAGCGTGTAGATGCGTTCGACCTCGTCACCGAACAGCTCGATCCGGATCGCGAGCTCCTCGTAGACCGGGATGATCTCGACGGTGTCACCGCGCACCCGGAAGGTCCCGCGGGTGAACGCCAGGTCGTTGCGGGTGTACTGCATCTGCACGAACTTCAGCAGCAGCTGGTCGCGGTCCATCTGCTGGCCCACCTTGAGCTGGACCATCCGGTCGACGTACTCCTGCGGCGTCCCTAGGCCGTAGATGCACGAGACTGACGCGACCACGACGACGTCACGCCGGGTCAGCAGCGACGACGTCGCGCTGTGGCGGAGCCGCTCCACCTCGTCGTTGATCGACGAGTCCTTCTCGATGTAGGTGTCGGTCTGCGGGATGTAGGCCTCCGGCTGGTAGTAGTCGTAGTAGGAGACGAAGTACTCGACCGCGTTGTTGGGCAGCAGCTCGCGGAACTCGTTGGCCAGCTGAGCGGCGAGGGTCTTGTTCGGTGCCATCACCAGCGTCGGCCGCTGGACCTGCTCGATGACCCAGGCGGTGGTCGCCGACTTGCCGGTGCCGGTGGCGCCGAGCAGCACGACGTCCTGCTCGCCGCCCTTGATCCGTCGTGAGATCTCGTCGATCGCCGTCGGCTGGTCGCCGCTCGGCGAGAACTCGGAGACCACCTGAAACGGGGCCACCGTGCGCTTGATGTCGGTCGTCGGACGCATACCCCAACGGTATGCCTGGGGTCCGACACCCCCGAACCGGAGGCGCGGGGGTCTGGGCTCCGGCCCGCTCGGCTGCCGGTCGAGCGACTCGGCTGGGGTTCGACCGGCAGCCAAGCGGCTCGACTGCCAGTCGAGCGGCCCTGGCGAGGCGGCGTCGAGCCGAGACGACACAGAGCCCGCCACCCCCTTCACGGGTGACGGGCCCTGGTCGGGGCGCCCGGGGGTGCTACGACGCCCTGGTCATGAGCCACGCGTACAGGTACGCGCGGCTGTTGCCGTCGTCGACCCACTTCGCGTCCAGGCTCGATGCTTCCTTCAGGGCAGCGGCCGCGTCCTGCTGTCCCGCCAGGCCGCGGTACATCAGGAGGTAGTCGCCGAACTGCTGCCCGTACCCGGCTCCTGCGGTCGCCTCGGCCACCTGGGCGCGAATCCGGTCGGGATCGCCGGCGAGGTACGCGGCCGAGCTCGGGCTCGCAGGGAGCACGAGGATGGCCAGCATGGCCGCCGGCGACGGGGAGAACCACGTGGCGTAGTCGCGCTTACCACCCCAGGTCAACGAGAAGATCTGGTGCCCGAAGCCCTGGTACACCGGGTCGCTCTTGTCGATGCGCAGCCCGTAGAGCAGCGCGGTCGCCTGCTCCCCGGCCAGCATCCAGGTCGCCTCCGCCTTGAGCGGCTGGTTGTTGGTGCTGTCGGCCCAGATACTCAACCCGGTCCAGGCGGTGACCGCCTCGGAGGTGCTCTCCTGGTTGTTGCCGTCCGCGAACGGCGAAGTGCCGCTGGCCCACGAGTGCGCGTTGTAGGCGTCGAAGGCCCGGCGGTCGGGGAACAGTCCCTTGGTCCCGGTGCCGGCGATGTCAGCAGCGACGAGATCCATGACCGGCTGCCACTTGGCCACCAGGGCCGGGTCGTTCGCGGCGAGCAGGCCCGCCGTGTAGAGGAAGTACCCGTAGTGGAAGTGGTGGTCGTTGTACTCGTCAGAACCGAACGAGGGGGTGAGCCCGATCATGCCCTTGCCCTGCGCGTCGTAGACGAAGCAGAACGCGGGGCGCTTGGCGCAACCCTGCGGATCGGTCCACTGGTCGAGCTGGGTCACGAGCTTCGCCTTGAGCGGCGTCGCGACGTCCTCGAGCCCTAGCTGGGTCGCCAGCTGGTACAGCTGCGCCGACCGGTAGAGGGCCTTGCCGCCGAAGTACGTGTCGGCCGGGAAGTCCTTGGTGTCGGCCACGTCCTTGCGGACCTGCTCCGCCAGAGTCGCCTTGTCGGCGTTGCTGAGCTTGCCGAGGTCCAACTGGGTGGTGACGGCCCGGGTGGGCTCGCTCCATGTCAGCGTGTCGCCGCGGCAGACCGAGAGGGTCCCGTAGGCGCTCGGGAAGGTCCCGAGGTCGCAGGTCGTCCCGCCGGCCAGGCCGGCCTTCTGATGCGGCATCACGGCCACGACCCCGTCGCCGCCGCCCTCGTGGGCGTAGGTGAGGGTGGTGGTCGCGGAGTCGCCGGCGACGGCATACGCGGTCTTGCCGGAGGCCACGGGCGCGACCGCCGAGGCCATCGCCGCGGCGTTACCGCCGTCGGGGACGGCGAACCAGGTCACCCGTCCGCCGGGCTCGACAGAGACGCCGGTACCGCTGGCGGTGGCCTTGTCGAGCAGAAGCCCGTAGGTGCGCCCGGCGACCGTGACGGTCGGTGGCTCGCCCGCGGTGAAAGACACGTTCTGACCAAGGGTGACCGCGTCGGTGGCCGTGAAGGTGACCGACGGCGACCCCTGGGCCAGCACCGTGTGGCCGAGGGCCTTGCCTCCGCTACCCCGCTGCTCGAGGGTGACCGTGAGGTCGTCGTAGGCCGACACGACGGTCGACTCGACGCCCGGCACGGTCACGGTGACGTCGGAGACGGCCCCGCCGATGATCGCCTTGTCGGACGTGACGACCTTCGGGACGCCGAACCCGAATCCGGTCTTCTGCTCGGTGAAGCTGAGCGGGACCGCGAACACGGGAAGCGCCTCCGGCCCGAGGGCCAGGCTGGAGAACCACTTGTTCGTCGGCGGGACCAGGCCCTGCGCCAGGCGGTCGGCCTGGAGCGGCTTCGGCGTCCTCTGGACGACGGCGGCGACGCTCTTCTGGAGGGTCGCCGGGTCGAGGACGGCGGTGTCGGCGTCACCGCTGCCCTGGACGCCCGAGCTGGAGCTGGCGGGGTCGCCGCCCTGGCTCGAGCCCGTGGTGCAGGCGCTCACGGTGGCGAGCGCCGCGACGGCGAGGACGGCGAGTCCCGCACGCAGCGGTCCGGCCCGGCCCCGGTGGGTCGCCTGGCGGCGGCCCACCCCGATCAGGGTATGCAGGGTTCGCATCACTTGAGTCCGATCTTGATGAGGAAGGCGCGCAGCCCGTCGGTCGGGCCGGCGAGGGGTCCGTCGTCGCGCAGCGACAGGGTCGCGGCGACGGGCGTGCCCGGGTGGGTCAGCTCGGCGATCTGCGGGTCCTTGAGCGCGTCGCTGGCGACGGTGACCCGCGTCTTGGCCTGGCCGTTCTCGGTCTGCACCGAGACCGACTGGACGGTGCCGTCGACGGTGCGGTCGTCCGGCAGCCGCAGGCTGACCGCGCCGCCCTTGACGATCCGCTCGTAGTCGCGCGGCGAGAGAATGAAGTCGGCCAGCGCGTACTGCGAGCCGTCCGAGGTGATGGTGGCGAGGTTCGCGCCGTTCTGGACGAACCCGCCGGCCTGGGCGACGACGTCGGAGAGCCGGCCGCCGCTGAGGGCCTTGTACGTCACGGTCGACGCCTTGGTGTCGACGTCGAACGCGTCGGTGGACGTCACCTTGAGACCCTGCGAGAGGTCACGCTGCAGGTCGGGGCTGTTGACGGTGAAGAGCGGCTGTCCCTTCTTTACCTCGTCGCCGTCCTTGACGCTCACCCCGGTGACGACCCCGCCGTACGCGGCGCCGACCGAGGCCTGCGCCGAGACCACCTGTCCGGTGGTGCTGAGGGCCTGGGCCTGGCGCTGGTTGAACACCAGCGTGAGCACGGCGGTGAGGGCGAGGACGGCGAGGATGCCGCCGAAGAGTCGGAATCGCTGGGTCCAGGTCATGAGGAGACCTCCTGGGTCGGTGCGGCGCCGGCGAGCACGAGGTCGTCGCGAGTCAGTACCGGGACCGGTCGGTCCAGGGGACGGGCGACGACGGTGCGCAGGGCCGGTTCGGGAAGGGCTTCGGTCTCGGGCTCCGAGATGGGGCGACGCCGCCGGGCTAGCTCCCGGAACGCCGCGCCGATGAAGGCGCCGAGGATGAGGGTGTTGGTGATGTTCCAGACGGTCGCCAGCGTCAGCTGGCTGTGGTTGACGTCGCGCCACACGGCCACGAACGAGGTCGGCAGCAGGAACGTGAACAGCAGGACCTGCGGAACCATGAACGCGAACGGCGAGGCCACGCGGTGACGTCCACCGGTGACGTGCCACGTGGTGTCCTTGCCGGTGATGACGTTGAACAGTGCCCTCGTGTAGATCGGGAACGACACCGTCGACAGGAGCAGGCACTCCCAGCGGAACGAGCCGAGCGTGAAGAACGCCAGAACGATCTGCATCACGTAGAAGCCGGCGTAGTAGAGCAACCAGGTGCCCAGGCCGAGGTCCATGGTCACGGGCCGCAGGTCGAAGTAGATCTCCAGCGGTGGGACGAGCAGGAGGAGCAGCGGCGCGATCCCGGCGAGGTAGTGCGTGGACGTGACGAAGTACATGATTCGCTGGTCCGGCGTGAGGCGCCGTCGCGGGCTGAGCGGATTGTGGTTCATCAGGATCTCGAACCCGCCGGTGGCCCAGCGCTGCTGCTGCTTGGTGAACCCCTCGATGGTGTCCGGGGCGTCGCCGACGGCGAGCTCGTCGGGGATGTAGACGCTGCGCCAGCCGCGCTCGTGGAGCATCAGCGAGGTCCAGACGTCCTCGGACTTACTGGCCGTGTACATGCCGCCGATGTCGTCGACGGCCTGGCGGCGGAAGACGACGTTGGTACCGACGCAGAACGCGGCGTTGAAGTGGTTCCGGCCAGGCTGGATGAACCGGTAGAACACCGTCTGCATGTAGCCCGCGCCCCGCGCGATGACGGTGTGAAGGTTGCCGTACACCTGTGGCGTCTGGACGAACGCGACGTCCTCGCTGACGAAGAACGGCAGCGTCTCGACGAGGAAGTCCTCCTTCGGGACGAAGTCCGCGTCAAGGATGGCGAAGTACTCGCCCTTCGCGATGGACAGCGCGTGGTTGATGTTGCCGGCCTTGGCGCCGTTGTTGGACAGGCGGCGGACGTAGTGGCAGCCGAGCTCGGCCGCGAGGTCGCGGACCTCGTCGGACTTGCCGTCGTCGAGGATCCAGGTCCGGTGCTTGCCGTTCATGGCCCGGGCGGCGGTGGCGGTCCGGCGGATGGTCTCGACGGGCTCGCCGTAGACGGTGATGAAGACGTCGACCAGCGTGTCGTTCCCGTTGAGGCGGAACGGCCACTGGGTGGCGTCCTTGCCGTTCCGCGCGATCCACTTCGGGTCGAAGAGGGCGTCGCGCGCGGCGTAGTAGGCGTAGTCGCGCGGGCTGGCCGCGCCGGAGAGGATCGTCCACATGGCCAGGAGCGCTTGGAGGATGAGGAGGGACTCCGCGACGATGACCATCGAGTAGGGAAGCCAGTCCCCGCGATTGGCAGGGTTGAGCAGGAAGCTCGAGTAGAGCAGGACGCCGAGAGCGGCGATGACCGTGAGGAGGATCATGACCGGGCTGTAGTCCGTGGAGACTCGAGCTCGACGCTCGGTCAGGACCTGGGCATCGCTGCCGGCTAAGTCGTGGGAAGGGTCGAATGACAAGGTGGCACCCCCGTGCCGGTGGGTTGAGGGCCACCGACGCCCTGGCAAGGCCGCCGGTGAGATGACAGCGGCCTCGTTGCCTGCGGGAGAGGCATCTGCGCCTCGACCCCGCGTGGTTCCACGGTAGGGGCGGGGCGATGACAACGTTGCCATTAGCGTGCTCCGGGCGTGCTCCAGATCACAGGCAAGCGGCGCCGCCGTCCACCTTCTGGACGGTTACCCGCCGGTATGTGGTGGTCTGCCGCGATCGGGGTCGGTCCAGGCGGTTTCGCGGGCCCAGTGCACAACGCGGGGGTATGCCTCGGCGAACCACGGCTCCTTGGCCGCCGCGTATGCGTCGGTGCTGGGACCCGCGGCGGCCAGCGCGAGCTTCATCGCCGCATACCGGTGCGCCTCCTCCGGTTCGCTCCGGAGCCAGTCGCGCCACTGCAGCGCGAACGTCCAGCCGGGAGAGCCGATCTCGCGAACGTGCAGATTGACCGCTCGACCCGGGTCCATGGATGCGTGGAAGCGCTTGAACCACCGGCCGGCGTCGGCGTCGGACGGATGCGGGGTGTCGGCGGTCAGTCCGGGGACCCTCGCGAACCCCCGGCGGGCGAGGTCGGCGATGAGATCCGGACGGTCGGCGTCGGCCAGTGACCGGACGCCCATCTGAAGGTCGATGACGTCCTTCGCCGCGAGTCCCGGGACGCTGGTGGAGCCGATGTGCTCGATGCGCGGTGCCCAGTCGCCGAGAGCGACGGCCAGCTTGGCGACGAGCCGCTCCGCCTGAGCCGGCCAGGTGGGGTCCGGGTCGACGACCTCCGGTCGGGCCGGCCGGGGCGCCCGGCTCTCGGTGAGCAGGTTGTCGTTGAAGGGGACCAGGCGGTCCGACCAGAGGGTGCGGACCTGTGAGGACGTAGCGTCCAGGTCACCGCCGTTGTCGACCCACACGTCGGCGGCTGCCCGCCGCTCGGCGTCGGTGGCCTGCCGAGCGATGCGGTGCCGGGCGTCAGCCTCGTCCAGACCGCGCTGGTCCACCAGCCGCCGGATGCGGGTCTCCGGGTCGGCGCCGACGACGACCGTCAGATGCTCGTGCGGCCACAGCCGCCGCTCGACCAGCAGCGGCATGTCGTAGACCGAGACGGCACCGGAGTCGGCGGTGGCCCGCTGCTCATGCACGCGATCGGCAATGGCCGGCCCCGTGATCCGGTCCAGCTCGGCCAGGGCGTCCGGGTCCGGGAAGACGACCGCGGCGAGGGCGGCGCGGTCGAGGGAGCCATCCGGCCGGACCAGGTGGGTCCCGAAGCGCTCGGCGATGGCCCGCAGCGTGGGCGTCCCGGGCTCGACGACTTCGCGGGCCACCACGTCCGCGTCGATGACATGGGCGCCGAGGTCGCGCAGAGCGGCGGCCACGGTCGACTTGCCCGACCCGATCCCCCCGGTCAGACCGACGTCAAGCACCGGACCAGCGTAGGGCGCCGACCCGGCGGATCAGTCCGAGGTCAGTCCGAGGTCAGTCGCTCCCCCGTGTCGGCCGCGAAGACGTGCACCTCGCTGCCCTCCGGTACCACTCGTACCACCTCACCGACCTCCGGGCGGACCCGCTTGTCCGAGTGAACCGTGACCCGCTGCGGCGAGACCCCCTCTGTCGGCTCGGCGCCGACCGGGGTGCCGTAGACGAACGACTCCGAACCGAGCGCCTCGACGAGATCGACCTTGAGGTCGACGCCGTTGTCGGTGCCGGCGTCGACCAGGTGCCAGGCCTCGGGTCGCAAGCCGATGACGACCGTGTCACCGGCCTTGGCCGCGACCCCCCGGTCGAGCGGGATCTGGGAGCCGTGGACCTGTGCCACCCCCTCCCGCACCGTGGCGTCCACGAGGGTGATCGCCGGCGAGCCGATGAACGACGCGACGAAGGTGTTGACCGGCCGGTCGTAGAGCTCCTCCGGCGTCCCCACCTGCTGTAGCCGGCCGTCCCGCAGCACCGCAACCCGATGGCCCATCGTCATCGCCTCGACCTGGTCGTGCGTGACGTAGACCGTCGTGATGCCGAGCCGCCGCTGCAGCCCGGCGATCTGGGGACGCGGGTGGAGACGCGCAGCTTGGCGTCGAGGTTGGACAGCGGCTCGTCCATGCAGAACACCTTGGGGTTCCGCACGATCGCCCGCCCCATGGCCACGCGCTGGCGTTGGCCGCCGGACAGGCCGCCGGGCTTGCGGCCGAGGAAGGGCTCCAGCTCGAGGATGCGAGCCGCCTCCGCCACCCGCTCCTTGATCTCCGACGAGCTGACCTTGGCGTTGGTCAGGGCGAAGCCCATGTTCTCGGCCGCCGTCATGTTGGGGTAGAGGGCGTAGCTCTGGAACACCATCGCGACGTCCCGGTCGCGCGGTCGAACGCCCTTCTGGTCGTGGCCGTCGATGAGGATTCGACCGTCGGTGATCGGCTCGAGGCCCGCCAGCATGCGCAGGGTCGTCGACTTGCCGCAGCCGGAGGGCCCCACGAGGACGAGGAACTCACCGTCCTCGATGTCGAGCGTGACGTGGTCGACGGCCGGTGCGTCGCCGCCCGGGAAGGTCCTGGTCGCTTCGTCGAAGTAGACCGTAGCCATGGGTCAGAGCTTGGCCTTGATCTGGCTGTCGATGACCTGTTGGGTCTCGCTGTTCAGGCCCCCGAAGGTCTGTGCGACGTCCGCGCCCTGCGTGATCTGGTCGAGCGCCTTCCCGATCCGGGCGCCACCACCGGGCACGAACACCCGGGCGTAGTCCTGTGACCGCGTCTTCGGCAGCTGGTCGACGGCCGTCTTGGCGTTGGGGTTCTTGGCCAGGAAGTCCTTCTCCGACTGGTTGTCGAGGGCCGACTTCCGCACCGGCATGTAGCCGGTGGCCTGGGTGAAGGTCACGGTGTTGTCGGCGTTGGTGAGGAACTCCATGAACTTGAGCGCGTTCTTCTTCCGCTGGTCGGAGATCCCCGACGGGATCGCGACGCCCGCGCCGCCGGTGGGACAGTTGCCGTCACCGGGCATGAACGCGGTCCCGACCGAGAACTTCGCCGCCTTGGCGATGCCGCCGAGCGACCCGGTGGACTGGACGATGCACGTGGCAAGGCCGGCCCCGAAGTCGGCCTCGGGCGTCTTGTTGACCTTGAGGTAGCCGCTCTTGGCCATGTCCTGGACGTACTGGCCGGCCTGCACCGTCTTGGGGTCGGTGAACGTCGGCGTCCACTCCTTGGAGTAGTTGCCGCCGAAGTCCCAGACGATGTTCTGGAAGTACCAGTCGAAGTAGTTGGAGCCGTCCGGCATCTCGAACACCGCCTTGTCCGCACCGGCCGCCGCCCTGAGCTTCGGCGCCCACTCCTGCAGCTCCTGCCAGGTCTTCGGGCCGCGGTCCTCCAGACCGGCGGCCTTCCAGAGGTCCTTGTTGTAGTAGAACAGCGGCGTCGAACGGGCATACGGCAGCGCGAAGTGCTGGTTCTTGAACTTGTAGTCGTTGAAGAGCGCGTCGACGTAGTCGTCGACCTTCACCCCGGCCGCCGAGAGGAGGTCGTCGAGCGGAGTGAACTGCTTGTTGAGCGCGAAGTTGAACCACGTGACGTCCGAGGCCACGACGATGTCGGGCAGGCTGCCCCCGGCCAGCGCGGCGTTGAACTTCTGGGCCACCTCCTCGTAGTTCTTCCCCGCGTCGGTGAGCTTGACCGTGAGGCCCGGGTTCGCCGACTGGAACGCAGTGATGAGCTTCTGCTCGACGTCCTTGGAGTTGCCCGGGTGGTTGCTCCAGAAGTCGATGGTGTTCTCGTTGCCTCCGCCGCCGCTGGCCTGCGGGGTGCCGGGGCTACCGGTCCCGGCGCAGGCGCTCAGCCCGACGAGGGCGGCGGCGCCGCCGGCCGCTCCGAGGAAGCCCCGGCGAGAGAGCTGGCGTGGGATGTCGTTCATGGCGTGCCTTCCGTATGCGTGGTCGGTGCGGTCGAGGGGGGTATGCGGGTCAGCTCTTGACAGCGCCGGCGGTGAGGCCCTTGATCATCTGGCGCTGGAGGAAGAGGAACAGGATGAGGATCGGCAGCATCGCGAGGATGGTGCCGGCCATGACGGGTCCCCAGTTGGTGAGGCCCTCGTTGTTCTGGAGCAGGGTGAGGCCGACCGGCAGCGGGGCGACCCGCTCGTCGTCGGCCATGAGGAACGGCCAGAGGTACTCGTTCCACTCGTTGACGACGGTGATGAGCGCGAAGGCCACGAGCGTCGGCCACGACATCGGCAGGACGATCCGCCACAGCAGCTTCATCGGGCCGGTGCCGTCGAGCCGGGCGGCTTCGATGATCTCCCCTGGCAGGGAGAGGAACTGGTTGCGCATGAGGAAGGTCCCGAAGGCCACCCCGGCCAGCGGGATGATGATGCCCTGGTAGGTGTTCTTCCAGCCCAGCTGGCTGACCAGGGCGTAGTTGGAGATCACGGTGATCTGGTTGGGCACCATCAGCGCGGCGATGACGACGAGGAAGACGATTCCGCGGCCGGGGAACCGCAGCAGCGACAACGCATACGCGCTCAGCACGCCGAGGATGATCTTGGCCGTCGCTGTGACGCTGGTGATGATCATCGAGTTGCGCAGATAGCTCCAGAACGGGATCCGGGTCGTGACGTCGCCGTAGTTCTCCTTGGTCGCCGGGTTCGGCCACCACTGAGCGGGCCGGACGTAGATGTCCTGCCGCTCCTTGAACGAGGTGATGAGGATCCAGAACAGCGGTACGGCGATGACGAGGGTCACCAGGATCATCGCGACGTAGCCGGCGGCGCTCCAGCCCTTGCCGCGGTTCACGACGTGTTCCGATCCATGAAGCGGACCTGGACCACGGTGACGACGAGCAGGACGAGGAACATGATCGTCGCGACGGTCGCGCCGTAGCCGGCCCGGAGGTTGACGAAGGTCTCCTGGTAGACCTGGTAGACCAACGTGGTCGTGCCGTTGCCGACCGGCCCGCCCCGCGTCATCACGTTGATGATGTCGAACACCTGCACCGAGCTGAGCAGCACGGTGATCGACAGGAAGAAGGTCGTCGGCCGCAGCTGCGGGAGCAGCACCTTGGTGAACCGTCGCCACGCCGAGGCGCCGTCGATCTCGGCGGCCTCGTCGAGGTCGACCCGGCGGCCCTGCAGCGCCGCGAGGTAGATGACGAACGAGTACCCGAGGTTCTTCCAGATGTAGGTGACCGTCACCATGAACAGCGCCCAGTGCTGGTTCTGGTAGAAGTCCGGCGAGTCCACCCCGATGCGGGCGAGCAGGTCACGCACGAGCCCGAAGCTGGGGTCGAAGACGAACTGGAACGCGACGCCGATCGCCGCGCCGGAGATGACGAACGGCGCGAAGACGGCGGAGCGCACGAGGTTGCGGCCACGCAGCCGCTGGTCCAGCAGCAGGGCGAGCGCCAGGCCGATGCCCATCGAGAGCACCACCGTGGCGACCGTGAAGATCACCGTGTTGAGGACGATGGTGCGCGTGTCCGGCCGGGTGAACCACTCGGTGTAGTTGGCGAACCCGATGAAGTTGGCGATCGGTGCGGAGATGTTCCAGTCGGTGAACGACAGCCGGATGTTGTCGAGCAGCGGCCGGTAGGTGAAGAGGATGAGCAGCGCGAGGTTCGGCAGCAACAGGACCGCGGCCAGCAGCCACTCTCGCCAGCTGACGCCGGACCGCTTCGGCGGCGGTCCGACCGGCTCCGGCGGCCCGGTCCGGACAGCCCGGTCGCGCGTCGCCGTCGTCACTGCTTCCGCCGCCGGATCGCCACCGCAGACCGACGTCGCCGGTGAACCGTGCGCTGCTGCAGCATGAACCCTCCACGAGACGTCGATGTCGGTCGCGGCGGTCACCTCGTCCAACCGTGACCTCTCGTCACTATGTCACGACAATCGCGACCGCGGCGCAAACGCTAGCCGCCGACGCGCCGGTGCGCAGGGCGCCTCGCCGGAGAACGCCGAACGGCCCGGAACCGTATGGTTCCGGGCCGTTCGTGGGGCCAGGATCGGCGGCTCCGGGAGAGCCGCCGCATACCCGTCAGTTGCCGGTGAGCTTCTCCCGCAGCGCGGCCAGGGCCTCGTCGGAGGCCAGGGTGCCCTCCGACGTGGAGGGACGGGGCGCGGCCGCCTCGTCGGACCCGGCCGACCCGGTCGACCCGTTGGACCCGCTCGACCCGTTGGAGCCGCCGGAGCCGCTGGAGCCGGTCGAGCTCGAGTAGGACGTCGGCATCTCGCCGCCGCCGGAGGCCGCCTCCGCGTCGGCCTTGGCCGCCGCCTCGACCTGCGCGCGGTGCGCCTCCCAGCGGGCGTGCGCCTCGGCGTACTGCTTCTCCCACTTCTCGCGCTGGGTCTCGAAGCCGGGCAGCCACTCGTTGGTCTCCGGGTCGAAGCCCTCGGGGTACTTGTAGTTGCCCTGCTCGTCGTACTCCGCCGCCATGCCGTAGAGCGTCGGGTCGAACTCGGCGACCGGGGCGCTCTCGTCGTTGGCCTGCTTCAGCGACAGCGAGATCCGGCGACGCTCGAGGTCGATGTCGATGACCTTGACGAAGATGTCGTTGCCGACGGTGACGACCTGCTCCGGCAGCTCCACGTGGCGCTCGGCCAGCTCGGAGATGTGGACCAGGCCCTCGATGCCGTCGTCCACCCGGACGAAGGCGCCGAAGGGCACGAGCTTGGTGACCTTGCCCGGCACGACCTGACCGATCGCGTGGGTCCGGGCGAAGTGCTGCCAGGGGTCCTCCTGCGTCGCCTTGAGCGACAGGGAGACGCGCTCGCGGTCCATGTCGACATCGAGGACCTCGACGGTGACCTCCTGGCCGACCTCGACCACCTCGGACGGGTGGTCGATGTGCTTCCAGGACAGCTCGGACACGTGGACCAGGCCGTCGACGCCGCCGAGGTCGACGAACGCGCCGA
The DNA here is from genome assembly GCA_963751085.1 of uncultured Actinomycetota bacterium. GTDB lineage: Bacteria > Actinomycetota > Actinomycetes > Actinomycetales > Dermatophilaceae > Lapillicoccus. The sequence continues at coordinate 139,037 of CAVVTH010000004.1, forward strand.
AGTTGACGATCGAGCTGACGACGCCGGTGCGGACCTGACCCTTCTGCAGCTCCTTGAGGAACGTCGTGCGCACCTCGGACTGGGTCTGCTCGAGCCACGCGCGCCGGGACAGGACGACGTTGTTGCGGTTCTTGTCCAGCTCGATGATCTTGGCCTCGATCTCCTTGCCCACGTAGGGCTGGAGGTCGCGGACGCGACGCATCTCGACGAGGGAGGCCGGCAGGAAGCCGCGGAGGCCGATGTCGAGGATGAGGCCACCCTTGACGACCTCGATGACGGTGCCGGTGACGACGCCGTCCTCCTCCTTGATCTTCTCGATCGTGCCCCAGGCGCGCTCGTACTGAGCGCGCTTCTTGGACAGGATCAGCCGGCCTTCCTTGTCCTCCTTCTGGAGGACGAGGGCCTCGACCTCGTCGCCGACCTTGACCACGTCGGCCGGGTCGACGTCGTGCTTGATGGACAGCTCACGCGAGGGGATGACGCCCTCGGTCTTGTAGCCGATGTCGAGCAGGACCTCGTCCCGGTCGACCTTGACGATGCGACCTTCGACGATGTCGCCGTCGTTGAAATCCTTGATCGTCGCGTCGATCGCGGCGAGCAGGTCTTCCTCAGAGCCGATGTCGTTGATGGCGATCTGAGGGGCGGCCTTGGTGGCCGTGCTGGCAGTCATAGAGGAATGGGCTCCGATGGACAGTGAATAGTGGGGTGGGCATGCGTAGGTGACGCACACACGTGTGCTTGCTCACCTTACCCGGGCGCTCACAGGACGGTCAAAGCGCCGTCGCCCGCCAGACTGTGGGCATGACCAGCGAGGATGCCGCCGGACCGACCGGCGCCGCAGGGCATCCGGGGACGGCCGCTCCGGTGACCCGCCGGGACGCCGGCCAGCCGGAGACCGGACGCGCCAACCGGGCCTGGTGGGACGCGGAAGCGGAGGACTACTACGCCGAGCACGGCGCGTTCCTCGGCGACCTCGAGCTGACGTGGGGACCGGAAGGGCTGCGCGAGTCGGAGGCCCGCCTGCTGGGCGACCTCGCGGGTATGCGGGTGCTCGAGATCGGCTGCGGCGCGGCCCAGGGCTCGCGCTGGGTGGCCGGCCAGGGCGCTGCCGCCGTGGTCGCCTCGGACGTGTCGGCGGGCATGCTCGGAGCGGGCTCGGCGGATCAACGCGACCGTGGAGGACCCGGCGCTCCGCGTGCCGCTCGTGCAGTGCGACGGCGTAGCCCTGCCCTTTCCCGACGCGGCCTTCGACATCGTCTTCACCGCATACGGGGTGGTGCCGTTCGTCGCGGACTCGGCCGGCGTGATGGCCGAGGCCGCGCGGGTGCTGCGCCCGGGCGGCCGGTTCGTCTTCTCGACGACGCACCCGGTGCGCTGGGCGATGCCCGACGACCCCGGCGAGGAGGGCCTCAAGGTCACCCAGTCCTACTTCGACCGCACCGCCTACGTCGAGCAGGACGTCACCGGGGCGGCGTCCTACGTCGAGCACCACCGGACGTTGGGCGACCGGGTCCGCGAGATCGTCGCGGCGGGGCTCCGGATCGTCGACGTGGTCGAGCCGGAGTGGCCGGAGAGCAACCTGGAGACCTGGGCCGGCTGGTCGCAGCTGCGCGGCCGGCTGGTGCCCGGCACGGCGATCTTCGTCTGCTCGCGGGGCTGAGCGGTCACACCAGGGTGTAGCCGCCGTCGATGACGACCGACTCCCCGACGACGTAACGCGACGCGTCCGAGGCGAGGAACACGACGAGCCCGCGCAGGTCCGCCGGCTCGCCGAGCCGGCCGGCCGGTACGCGGGCACGCCAGCCCTCCCCGGTCTCCGGGTCGGAGTCGATGAACTGGCGGGTCATGTCGGACAGGAAGTAGCCCGGGGCGACCGCGTTGACCCGGATGCCGCGCCCCACCCACTCCACCGCGAGCGACCGGGTCAGCTGGTCGACACCGGCCTTGGACGCGTTGTAGGCCGCCTGCCGCTGCGGCACGTTGACGACGAAGGCCGACATCGAGCTGACGTTGACGATGCTGCCGGTGCCGGCCGCCCGGAACACCGTGCGCGCGAAGGCCTGGCACGACAGGAAGGTCCCGGTGAGGTTGACGTCGACGACCCGGCGCCACTGGACGGCGCGCATCTCCTCGGCCTCCGACCAGGCGGCGACACCGGCCGCGTTGACGAGGACGCCGGGAGTGCCGAGCTCGTCGACGACCCGGTCGAACGCACCGGCCAGGGCGACGTCGTCGGTCACGTCGGCGTGCAGCCCGATCGTGCGCACCGCCCGGCGCGCGCCGAGCTCGGCCGCGGACGACTCCAAGCCGTTCCCGACATCGAGCAGCGCCACCGCGCATCCCGCCTCGGCCAGCGCGTCGGCCATCTCCAGGCCCAGGCCGCGGGCACCGCCGGTGACCACCGCCACCCGGCCGTCGAGGTCCTCGAACATTCCGCCACCCTGCCATGCGGGTCAGGCCACCGCAGCGGCGTCTGCCGGTTGACCCGCGGGTGGAACCGAGGATCCTGAGGTCATGCTCCTCGACCGTGACAGCGCCGTCGGCCACTCGTTCGGCCTCGAGCACGACGGCGAGAACGTCATGCTCCTGGACGTCGTGGGCCTGGTGCTGTCGGTATTCGGCCTCGGGCGACCCAGCGACCTCCCGCCGCCGGTAACCGTCACGCTGGTCCGGGGGCTCACGTCGGACCGGCGGTTCGTCCAGTGGGTCCAGGAGGCACACGGTCGCGGACCCGGCCACACCGCCCGCCGGGCGACCATCGTGGTCTTCGCGCACGACGGCTCCCCGGTCGCGCGCTACCACCTGGAGAACGCGTGGCCGTCGAAGCTGGAGGTCGGCGGGCTCAAGTCCGGGGACACCAGCGTCGTGGTGGAGAAGCTGACGCTGACCTACGACCGCGTCGAGGTCGAGTGAGGTCAGCGGTTCCGACTGGGTATCCCGCCGGCTCCCACGGGACAGTCACCAGCCGCCGTCGAGATGCAGCTCGTCGTGGTGCCTAAGCGCCGCGGTCGAACCGGTCGGCGCGGAGCCGGTAGAGCACGTGCCGCCGCACCTGGCTCCCGGGCTTCAGCCTCGGGTGGTCGAAGTCTTCGTCGGGGTCGTGGGTCATGCCCAGCCGCTCCATGACCGCCCGGCTGCGGGTGTTGGCCACCGCGGTGAACGACACCACCTCGTCCAGCCCGAGCGGGCCGAAGGCGACGGCGAGCGCCGCGCGAGCGGCCTCCGTCGCATACCCCTTTCCCCAGGCCGACCGGGCCAGCCGCCAGCCGACCTCGGTGCAGGGCGTGAAGTGCGCCTGCCACTGCGGCCGGTTGAGACCCACCATGCCGAGGAACTGCCCTGACGCCGTCTCCTCGACCGCCCAGAGCCCGTAGCCGTCGGCCGCGAGCAGGGCCGCGTTGCGGCGGGCGAGGGCGGTGGCCTCCTCCTCGGTCAGGGTCCCCGGGAAGTACCGCATCACCTCGGGGTCGCCGTTGAGCGCCGCGAACGCCGACCCGTCGGCGTCCCGCCACTGCCGCAGCCACAGCCGGTCGGTGCGCGGCTCGACCGGCGGTATGCGCGGCCCGTCCCCGCCGTCTCCGGGCCGAGGTGCCGGCGACGCCATCTAGTGCGCGGCCTCGTGCCAGGACCGGCCGACTCCGACGCTGACGTCGAGCGGGACGTCCATCTCGGCGGCGTGGCCCATCTCGTGACGCACCAGCTTCTCGACGTCGTCCCGCTCCCCGGGCGCGATCTCGAGGACGAGCTCGTCGTGGACCTGGAGCAGCATCCGGGACTCGGCGCCGGCGTCGGCGAGCGCCCGGCCGACGCCGAGCATCGCGACCTTCATGATGTCGGCGGCCGAACCCTGGATCGGCGCGTTGAGCGCCATCCGCTCGGCCATCTCACGGCGTTGCCGGTTGTCACTGAGCAGGTCGGGCAGGTAGCGGCGGCGGCCTAGCATCGTGGCGGTGTAGCCGTTGCCGCGAGCCTCGGCGACCAGCTCGCGCAGGTAGTCGCGGACGCCGCCGAAGCGGGCGAAGTACATGTCCATCAGCCCGGCCGCCTCGCTGGTCGAGATGGTCAGCTGCTTGGACAGGCCGAACGCGCTGAGGCCGTAAGCGAGGCCGTAGGACATCGCCTTGATCTTGCTGCGCTGGGCGGCGGTGACCTCGTCGACGCCGACGTTGAACACCTTGGACCCGACGAAGCTGTGCAGGTCCTCCCCCGACCGGAACGCCTCGATGAGGCCGGCGTCGCCCGACAGGTGGGCCATCACGCGCATCTCGATCTGGCTGTAGTCCACCGACATCAGCGACTCGAAGCCCTCGCCGACGATGAACATCTCCCGGATCCGGCGGCCCTCCTCGGTGCGAATCGGCACGTTCTGGAGGTTGGGGTCGGTCGAGCTGAGCCGGCCGGTCGCGGCGATGGTCTGGATGTAGGTGGTGTGGACCCGCTGGTCCTCGGCGACCGACTTGAGCAGCCCTTCGACGGTGACCCGCAGGCGGGCGGCGTCGCGGAAGGCGAGGACCGAGGCGAGGAACGGGTTGTCGACCTTGCGCCCGAGCTCGTTGAGGGCGTCGGCGTCGGTCGTGTAGCCGGTCTTGGTCCGCTTGGTCTTGGGCAGGTTGAGCCGGCCGAACAGCACCTCTTGGAGCTGCTTCGGGCTGCCGAGGTTGATGTTGCGGTCGTCGATGGCCTCCCAGGCGTCCTCCTGCGCCTCGCGCACCTGCGCGTCGAAGTCGGCCTCGAGCGACTCCAGCGCCGGCACGTCGACGGCGATGCCGGCGCGCTCCATCCGGGCGAGGACGTCGACGAGCGGGAGCTCGACGTCGCGCAGCAGGCCGGTGCCGCCCGTGCGGTCGAGCTCGACGTCGAGGGCGTCGGCCAGCTCGAGGATGGCGCTGGCGACCACCATCGCCTCGCCGGCCTCAGCGTCCTGGCCCTGCCCATCCGGACCGTCGAACTCCAGCATCCCCTGCCCGCCCGGTGCCGTGTCGTTCTTCAGCTCGCGGTGCAGCATCCGCAGCGACAGGTCGGCGAGGTCGAACACCCGCTGGTCGGGCTTCACCAGGTATGCGGCGAGCGCGGTGTCGCTGGTCAGCCCGGCGAGCTCCCAGCCGCGGGCGGCCAGGGCGTGCGACGGCCCCTTCGCGTCGTGCAGCGCCTTGGGCCGGGTCGGGTCGGCGAGCCACTCGTCGACCGCCTGCTCGGCCGTGTCGTCGAGCTCGGACACGTCGAGGTATGCCGCCCGCCCGCTCGCGGTGGCGACGGCCAGGCCGCGGACGTCGCCGGTGCCGCGGGCCCAATGACCGACGACGTTGACGCCGGTGCGCTCACCGGCGTGGACGTGCTGCTCGAGCCAGGCCGGCACGTCCGCCGAGGACAGGACGTCGCCGTCGACGTCGAACCCGGACTCCGCCTCGGCGGTGACCGCCTCGAGGGTCTGGAACAGGCGTTCGCGCAGGACGCGGAACTCGAGGCTGTCGAAGACCTCGTGGACCTGCTCGCGGTCCCACGTCTGGCGTTCGAGGTCCTCCACGGTAAGACCGACCGGAACGTCGCGGACCAGCTGGTTGAGCCGTCGGTTGCGCAGGACGTTGTCGAGGTGCTCACGCAGGGCAGCGCCGACCTTGCCGCCGATCGTGTCGACGTTGGCGACGATGCCCATCAGGTCGCCGTAGGTGGTGATCCACTTGGCGGCGGTCTTCGGGCCGACACCGGGGACCCCCGGCAGGTTGTCGGACGACTCGCCGACCAGGGCCGCGAGGTCGCTGTAGCGCTCCGGCGGCACGAGGTACTTCTCCTGCACCGCCTTGGGGTCCATCCGCCAGACGTCGGAGACGCCGCGTACGGGATAGACCATCGTCACGTCGTCGTCGATGAGCTGGAAGACGTCGCGGTCGCCGGAGACGATGACGACCTCCATCCCCTCGGCCGTGGCCTGGGTGGTCAGGGTCGCGATGATGTCGTCGGCCTCGTAGCCGGGCACCTCGATGTAGCGGATCTTCAGGGCGTCGAGCACCTCGTGAAGCAGCGGAATCTGCCCCGAGAACTCCGTCGGGGTCGCGCTGCGGCCGGCCTTGTAGTCCGCATACTCCTCGAGCCGGAAAGTCTGCCTCGACAGGTCGAAGGCGACACCGATGTGGCTGGGCTCCTCGTCCCGGAGCATGTTGATGAGCATCGAGGTGAAGCCGTAGACGGCGTTGGTGTTCTGCCCCGTTTTGGTCGAGAAGTTTTCGGCCGGGAGGGCATAGAACGCGCGGTATGCCAGCGAGTGGCCGTCGAGGAGCAGGAGCCGGTTCGCAGGTGCCACGGCGTTCACCCTAGGCCTTGCCACCGACACCCGAGGCGGCCGCTCGGGCCGTCGGTCAGGCGTCTGCGGTGTGGGTGGTCGCGCCCTGGCGGACCGCCCGGAACCGCGCGGAGCGGCGGCGCTGGATGACCTCTTCGAGACCGACCCGGCGCAGCACCGGCGTCTGCCCGGAAGCGGCCAGCTTGCGGTGCAGGGCCGCCGGAGTGGTCACCCGGCGAACCACGGTCGGGGAGAAGCCGAGGCGCGCGAAGAACCGGTTGGCGTCGCGGACCTGGGAGGGGACGTGGCTGACGATCGCCTCCGCGCCGACCCGGTCGGCGTGGGCCGCCACCGCTGCGAGGAGCTGCCGGGCCACGCCGTGCCGTCGCCACTTCGCCGAGACGTACAGCTGGTCGATCGAGGTGCACGGGGAGTCGGTGAGGGGGCCGGCCAGGCTGTCCTTGAGGACGAGGTAGCCGACCGCCGTGTCGTCGACGAACGCGAGGAACGCCGTCACCTCGGGCCGCTGCAGAGCCGTGGTCAGCGAGTGGAGCGAGGCGACCCGCAGCGCCGCCTCGGTTCCGCCACCGGACTCGACCCGGTTCTCGACCCAGAGATCAACCAGCTCGTCCTGGTACACCTCGTCGACGAGCCGGACGCCGACCTGGGCACGCGACACACAAACCTCCTGAGTGCAGCACATCGCCGAGGGACTGTCGGTAGGCACCGGGCTGGCCGCAGGTTCCCCGCATGCGACCGGTGTCGGGTGCCCGACCGCTTGACTCTAGGGGGCGGGCGCGCCCGCGTGGAAGGGCCCCCCGGAAATTGACCGGCGGCGGTCCTGGCAGGGATCGGCCGCGCACGGCGGGCCGCTCAGATGAGCGCGTTCCACGCCGTCGAACGGCCACCTCGAGACGTGCGCCGGCGTCACGGGTCCGCGCCCGTAGGGTGACGCGCGTGCGCGCGGCATTTCCCGGGCTCGGAACGGTCATCAACGTCGCGACCGTCGTCATCGGCGCCCTCCTGGGCATGGCCATCGGCCACCGGCTCCCCGAGCGCACGCGGACCGTCGTCACCGACTGCCTCGGCCTGGTCACCCTCCTGGTGGCCGGGCTGTCGTGCGTCAGCGTCACCGACGCCGCGCTGACCACCGCGGTGGGTCCAGGCGCCGCGGTGCTCGTCGTCCTCGGGTCGCTGGTCATCGGCAGCATCGCCGGCTCCCTGCTCGGCATCGAGGACCGCCTGTCCGGTCTGGCCGGCGGCATCCAGACCCGCGTCGCGCGCCGCACCCAGCGCGGCGACACCGAGACGCCGGACGACGCCCACGCCGCGAGGGAGCGGTTCATCGAGGGCTGGCTCACCGCGTCCCTGCTGTTCTGCGTCGGTCCGCTGACCATCCTCGGCAGCCTCTCCGACGGCCTCGGTCGTGGGATCGAGCAGCTGACCCTGAAGTCGGTCCTCGACGGGTTCGCCGCGCTGGCGTTCGCGTCCACCTTCGGGATCGGCGTCCTGATGTCGGCGCTCTCGGTCGCGGTCGTGCAGGGCCTGCTCACCCTCGTCGGCGTGCTCCTCGGCTCCGTCCTCCCGGACGCTCACATCGCCGCCCTGACCGCCACCGGGGGCCTGATGCTCGCCGGCATCGGCCTGCGCCTCCTACGAATCCGCGACGTCCCAGTAGGCAACATGCTCCCTGCCCTGGTGATCGCGCCCTTGCTCACCCAACTCGTAGCGGTGATCCGCGGCTGAGCACGGGGCTGCGGCGGAGGCATACCCGCGCTGCGAACTCATGCCGCAGCTCATGTCGCGTTGCGGGTCGTGATCACGCCACCGACCGCGACATGACCCGCGACATGACCGCGTCGGAGCGACGCGGAGGTATGCCGTCGCGCCGCGCAGCGGTCACAGCGGTGAGGCTGAAGGAGGAACGGGGGTATGCCTCGCGCCGCATGGCGGGCCTGGCGGGAGCGCCGGAGCTTGCGGAGGCGCGGATGGTCTGCGGCGCGCGGCATACCCCCGCTCCGACGGACTCAAAAGCGGAGAAGCCCTACTTCGTAGCCGGCATCTGCGCGATGACCGCCTCGGCCACCTCACGCATACCCAACCGGCGGTCCATGGCGGTCTTCTGGATCCACCGGAACGCGTCGGCCTCGTTGAGCTTGAGCCGGGTCATGAGGATGCCCTTGGCCCGGTCGACCGCCTTGCGGGTCTCGAGGCGCTCACCGAGGTCGGCGATCTCGCCCTCGAGCGCCTTGAGCTCGGCCCACCGCGACGTCGCGATGTCGACGGCCGGCGCGAGGTCGGCTTGCGTGAACGGCTTGACGATGTAGGCCATCACGCCCGCGTCCCGGGCCCGCTCGACGAGCTCCTTCTGGCTGAACGCGGTGAGCATGATGACCGGCGCGATGCGCTCCTTGCCGATCTGCTCCGCGGCGCTGATCCCGTCGAGGACCGGCATCTTGACGTCCATGATGACGACGTCCGGGCGGTGCTCCTTGACCAGCGCGACCGCCTGTTCGCCGTCGCTCGCCTGCCCCACCACGTCGTAACCGAGCTCCGCCAGCATCTCGGCGAGGTCGAGTCGGATCAGGGCCTCGTCCTCGGCCACGACGACGCGCAGGCCACCGACGCCGGCACTGGTCGGCGGCTCCTCGATGAGAGGCTCCGGCGCCGTCGGAACCGGCGCGGCCGCGGTGGGCTTATCGCTCATATCGGAAGCCTATCGGTGTGCGACGATCCTTCTCATGCGCAGGGAACCGGGGGAACCGGGACCCACCGATCCCGACCGATGCGACGGCTGAACCGTCCGGGTCGACGGCGACCAACCCGCGCCAGTGGGGACCGGTCCGCGACGTCGAGGGCGCCGGCCACGTCGAGCTGTTCCTCGTCGCCACCGTCGTCACCATCACGGTCACCCGGCTCTACCTCCAGGCGACCGGCTTCCCGCAGATCGGCGGCGCCGGCGGCCTGCACGTCGCCCACGTGCTCTTCGGCGGCGTCTTCATGCTCGCCGCGATGGTGATGTTCATGCTGTTCCTGGGGCGGTCGTCCCGGTGGTTGGCGTCCCTCTTCGCGGGCGTCGGGTTCGGCCTGTTCATCGACGAGGTGGGCAAGTTCCTAACCCAGGACAACAACTACTTCTTCAAGCCGGCCGCCGCGGTGATGTACCTGTTCATCGTGCTGGTCTATGTCGTCAGCGCCTTCCTGGTGCGCCGTCGCGCCCTGTCCGACCGCGAGCTCGTCGTCAACGCGCTGAAGATGATGCAGGAGATGGCCGCGGACAACCTCGACGCCTACGAGGCGGCCGAGATGCGGCGGATGCTCGCGACCGCGTCGCCTGCGGAGCCGCTCCGTGACCCTCTCATCCGGCTGCTGGACAGCGTGAACCGCGAGCCCATCGCCGTCGGCCGGGTCAACCTCGTCTACGTCTGGCTCCGGCGGCGGGCGGTCGGCCTCGCACGGCTGCCCGTGCTGCAGCGGCTCGGCGTCTTCCTGTTCCAGCTCGTCATCCTGCTGTCGGTAATCAAGCCGACCCAGGAGCTCGTCGACGACCCGTCCACGTTCGCGGGGGTCTGGGCCGGCGCCGCGTGGCTGGTCCTGGCCATCGGTGCCGCCGCGACGGTGCTCTACTACCGCGAGCAGCGCGAGCGGGCCCTGCAGATCTTCGCGCTCGCGCTGACCCTGGAGCTGCTGGTCGTGCAGTTCTTCGAGCTGATGGACGAACCGTGGCTCGGCGTCGGCCGGGTGCTCGTCAACGTCGTCCTGCTCGGGGTGTGCCACTCGATGCTCTACCGCGAGCAGCACCTGCACGCCGGTCCGGTCAACCCCGCGCCCTAGCCCACCCGGCGGGTATGCGTCGAGCTCACGTCGGTGCCGAGGGCGGGACTCGAACCCGCACGGCCTTGCGGCCAGAGCATTTTGAGTGCTCCGTGTCTGCCATTCCACCACCCCGGCCGGGGCGCCCTCCACGGAGAGCGCGCCAGCAGCATACCGAGGTCGAGGGACCTCAGTAGACGGCGAAGTCCTCGTAGGCCGGGGCCACCTTGTTCTTGGCGTCGCCGATCCGGTGCACCCGCAAAGCGTTGGTGGAGCCGGGGATCCCGGGCGGCGACCCGGCCACGATGATGACCCGGTCACCCTCCTGACAGCGCCCGGAGTCGAGGAGCTCCTTGTCGACCTCGAAGGCCATCTGGTCGGTGTGCCGGGCCATCGGCACGATGAAGGTCTCGATTCCCCACACCAGCGCCAGCTGCGAACGAGTCGCCTCGATCGGCGTGAAGGCGAGCATGGGCAGCCGCGAACGCAGCCGTGACAACCGTTTTGCGGAGTCACCGGACTGGGTGAACGTCACGAGGTACTTCACGCCGAGCAGCTCGCCGATCTCGACGGCCGCCCAGGTGACCGCGCCGCCGGTGGTGTGCGGCCGTGTCCCCAGGGGGTGGATGCGTTCGAGCCCGTGGTCCTCGGTGGCCTCGATGATCCGTGCCATCGTCCGCACCGCCTGGACCGGCCACGCCCCGACGCTGGTCTCCCCGGACAGCATGATCGCGTCGGCGCCGTCGAGCACCGCGTTGGCGCAGTCGCTGGTCTCGGCTCGCGTGGGCCGTGAGTTCTCGATCATCGACTCGAGCACCTGGGTCGCGACGATCACCGGTTTGGCCATCTGCCGGGCCATCTCGACGGCCATCTTCTGCACGAGCGGCACGTCCTCGAGCGGCAGCTCGACGCCGAGGTCGCCGCGCGCGACCATCACGCCGTCGAACGCGTCGATGATCTCGCGGAGGTTGTCGACCGCCTGCGGCTTCTCGATCTTCGCGATGACGGGCAGCCGCTTGCCCTCCTCGTCCATGATGCGGTGCACGTCGGCGAGGTCGGCCGCGGACCGGACGAACGACAGCGCGATGAGGTCGACGCCGAGGCGGAGCGCCCACCGCAGGTCGTCAATGTCCTTCTTCGACATGGCCGGGACGCTGACCGCCACCCCGGGGAGGTTGATGCCCTTGTTGTTCGAGATGACCCCGCCCTCGACCGCCTCGGTGACGATATCCGTGTCCGTCACCTCGACGGCGCGCAGGCTTACCTTGCCGTCGTCGATGAGCAACAGGTCACCGGCGTTGACGTCACCGGGCATCCCCTTGTAGGTCGTGCTCACGCGCCGCTGGTCGCCGGCCACGTCGTCCACCGTGATGGTGAACCGGTCACCCGGAGCGAGGCTGATCGGCCCCTCGGCGAACCGTCCCGTGCGGATCTTCGGACCCTGGAGGTCCACGAGGATCCCCACGGCGCGGCCGGTCGCGTCACTGGCCTCGCGCACCGCGCGGAAGACGCCCTCGTGCACCGGGTAGTCGCCGTGCGAGAGGTTGAGCCGGGCGATGTCCATGCCGGCCTCGACGAGCGCGTGGACCTGCTGGGGCGAGGACGTCGCGGGGCCGAGCGTGCAGACGATCTTGGCGCGGCGCATACGCGAAACCCTATGACCTATACCTGACCAGACCGCCGCTGCGTCCGCGGCGTCCCAGCAGCTGGCAGTGCACCTGGACGGACGCCGGCGCGGTGGGCGACCTGACGGTTGCCTGACGAAACACCCCCGCTCATGGACAAGCCTCCGCACCCTTCGGCACGCTGTTCGTCGATCGGAGCGGCGGTTAGCCGCTTCGTCGACAGTGAGACTTCGACGGGGACGGGCACATGGGGGTACTGCGGGGGCGTGCCGGGTCCCGACGGATGAGGCCCGGCGTCGCCATGGTGCTCGGGGTCGCGCTCGTATGCGCGTTCCTGTCCGCGCCTCCGGCGACCGCCGCACCGGTCGCGGTTTCCTTCGCGATCATGTCGCCCGCCGACGGCAGGGTGTTCAGCACGCGCAGCATCGAGGCGGCGCAGCGGACGACCACCGTCGCGGTGGTCCGGCTGGGTGGTCGCACGGTGCAGTCCGCGCGGCTGAACGGGCATCCCGTCGACCTCAAGGGCGGGGCCGTGGTGGGGACCGCGCGGCTGAGCAAGGACGAGGGCCTGCAGCCCGGCGTCAACCGGCTCGTCGTCATGGCCGTCGCCCCCGGTCAGACGCAGCCGACCACCGTCGTGTCGCAGTTCCTCGTCACCTACCCGTCCGCCTCGTTGCTCGACGCCGCACTGGACCAGTCCGACGGTGCCGACCACCTCGCGGTCGGACGAGTCGACCTACCCCCGCAGCGGAATCCAGTCGATCACGGCCACGCTCAACGGCAAGGACATCTCGGCCGAGCTGCTGGCCGCCCCGCAGGTCGGCGCCGGACGCCGGCTCGAGCTGGCCGCCCTGGACGGGCTGCGGTCCGGCCGCAACACGGTCGAGGTGACCGTCGTCATGCACGACGGCCGCACGCAGAGCGTCTCCCGCACCGTCACCCTCGACCGGCAGCGCAGCCTGCCGGTCCTCTCCCTCGCGGGTCGCGCGCACGACGGCGGCCCTCTGCGCCACCTGGGCTACGTGGGCCGGCCCACCGTCGTCGACGCCGGCGCGTCGAAGCTCGCCTCCGGTGACCTCACGGACGCCGATGTCTCGTGGAGCTTGGTCGAGAAGCCGGCCACCAGCACCGTCGCCGTGTCGGGCCCGGGCCGCCGGCTCTCGTTCACCCCCGACGTGCCCGGCTACTACCGGGTCCGCGCCACGGTCGGCAGGGGGGCGTCGGCGACCTCGGCCGTGCTGACCGTGTCGGTGCAGCCCGCAACGACGCTCACGCCGTTCGACGCGGCCGACCCCGCCAACAACGGGGCGCTCAACATCGGCGGCACCCTCTACCCCGTCGACAACGACCTGCAGCTGACCATCCTCGACCGGGCGAACCTCGGTCCGGCGAGCAGCCTGCCCAGCGGGCTGACCTACCGGAAGTCGTACCCGGCGACCAGCGACGGGGTCTCCGCGCTCTCCGCGGACCTGACCAAGCTCGGCACCGACTCCACGAAGCTCGTGTTCGTCAGCCACCCGTCGGCCCGGGCGGTCCTGTCCACGTCGCTCAGCACCGCGTTGAACCAGGCCCTCGGCACGATCGGGGCGGCGTTCCCGAGGCAGTGGCTTCTCACCATGACGGCCTGCTACGCCAGCAGGACGGAGTACTGCGCCACCGACGACGCCGGCTGGCACGGATCCTCGCCGCCGTCGATCGGCGGGTTCACGGTGGCCGGCGTACCCGGGATGTCGGCCGGGCAGGCGTGGCGGGCCACCGCGCTGCAGGGTGGCAGCGACCTCGGCCGCCTCAAGGGCTATCTCATCCGAGGCCTGGCCCAGGAGACCGGGGGCCAGCCCGGCTACGTCCTCGTCGCGGGCAAGGACCAGTACGAGCCGGTCGACACCTGCTACCACCTGTCGGACGCGCAGCCCTGCGTCATCAAGGTCGGCGACCAGACCTACGCGCCGACGGCCGGAGTCGACGGGTGGCACATCCTCGTCCTCAACCGCACGACCCTGGCGCCGGTGTCGCACACCACCATCACGGCGGGATCGCAGGTCTTCTCGGCCCTGGCCCCGAACTTCCCGAGCGTCGGGCGATGGGTCCAGGGAGGCGCCTCCGACCAGAACCTCGTCGTCGTGCAGAGCGTCGGCTCCGGCCGACTGGCGCTCAACAACGCGAACCTCAACATCGTCGACCAGTTCGGCGGCACGCCGGAGCTCGCGGAGCAGTCGCTGGCGGAGGGTCATCCCTACGCGCTGGTCGGGGTGGCCAACGACCTGCCCTTCCGCGGCACGGGTAACGAGTCCAGCCCACTCGCCACGCCGGCCGGGATCGACGCGGCCAGCGCTCAGACCGGACACGTGCGCGCGATGCTGTCGCGGGACCGAAACGGATTGCTGACCCCGAGCGTCGGTGACCCGCAGGGTGCGAGCAACCAGGAGCTCTACCCGATCGTCTACCAGGACCCCACGCCCTGGGCCCTCTCCGGCGCGGAGTACCAGAAGGCGTGGCAGGCCATCGACCAGTACCTCGGCCTCGGCAACACGAGCAACTACGTGCGGGCCTCCTACACCAACGAGAACCTGCCGGTCGGCGCGCTCTCGGGCAAGCTGAGCGGCTGGACCTGCCCAGCCGTGCCGGTCAGCCCCGGCGACCCGACCGACTGCGGTGATCCCGCGGACTTCCAGGCGGTCAAGGCGCAGGTGCTCAACGAGTTCGTCTGGTGGCAGGGCACCTACAACATGCTGCAGAACGTGGGGACCGCCTACGGCTTCCGCAGCAGCACGGGCACCGTTCAGACCCAGGACGTCTACAACACCATCGCGGCCTCGATCCCACCACCACCGCAGCCGAGCACCTCGGTGGACTGGCTCGGGCAGTTCGTGGACATCACCAACATGGCCAGCGCCATCGCCTTCCAGACCGGTCAGGACGAGGCGGGCACGTCGATCGGGCTGCTGTCCGCCACCGGAGAGCTGCTGTCGGACTACATCACCGAGGACGACGGTGACAGCACCGACGACGTCACGGCCAGCACGAGCGAGATCGACAACGCCCTCGCCGACCAGCAGCAGGCCTACGTCCTGGGGCTGGACCGGCTCTTCGCGATCCTCGTCACGGACCAGGGCAAGCTTCAGACGGTCGGGCAGAAGGCGCTGACCCCGGCGTGGTCGTGGAACGCGGGCGCGAGCCTTCAAGAGGCGACCTACGCCGCGAACTCGTCGACGCTCTCGCAGGCGTATGCCTCGCTGCTGCCACAGACCTGGCCGCTCTACAACCTCAAGGGTGACGGCAAGACGCAGACGACGTCGAACGACGTGACCACCTACGTCTGCTCCGGCAACCCGCCCAGCCCCGTGCCGATCTTCGGTTCCGCGCTGGCCGACAACCAGCTGCACGCTGTCACCACGGTCGACGGCAACGGCACCGTCTCCCGCCAGGTGTGGACCTACGCGCAGCTCCCGTCCCAGAGCGGCAACAGCAACTACAACTTCAACGTCTTCAAGACCACGGTGCCGACGACGTCGTTGTCCGCGCAACTGACGAGCACGAGCACGCTGGTCAGCAACCCGGGCGGGTTCCAGAACATCGCGCAGTGGATGCGCGGGACTTACGACCCGCCGTCGCACGTCGACTGCGGACCGGCCACCGCCCTGAGGTTCGGCCCACCGACCATCGCAAACGCGCAGGCGGCGGCGACCCAGTAGCCGTGCGTCCGACCGGCCGCCGGCTCAGACGAGCAGCGGCCGATCGGTCGGGTTGATCGGCCGGGGCAGCTGGCTGGATCCGGTCAGCCACTGGTCGACGCCGTTGGCCGCGGCCCGGCCCTCGGCGATCGCCCAGACGATGAGCGACTGGCCGCGACCGGCGTCCCCGGCGACGAACACGCCGGGGACCGACGACATGAAGTGCTTGTCGCGCTTGACGTTCGCGCGCTCGTCGAGGTCGACGCCGAGCTGGTCCACCAGCCCGGTCTTCTCCGGCCCGACGAAGCCCATCGCCAGGAGCACGAGCTGGGCGGGGATCTCCTGCTCGCTGCCCTCGACCGCCTCGAACCGCCCGTCGCGCATCTCGACCTCGACCAGCTTCAGCGCACGGACCCGGCCGTCGTCGTCGCCGAGGAACCGGTCGGTGTTGACCGCGTAGACCCGGTCGCCGCCCTCCTCGTGGGCGGAGGAGACCCGGTAGGTCATGGGGTAGGTCGGCCACGGCTGGGTGGACGGCCGCTCCTCGCTCGGGCGCGGCATGATCTCCAGCTGCCGCACCGACCGAGCCCCCTGGCGGTGCGCGGTGCCCAGACAGTCGGCCCCGGTGTCGCCGCCACCGATGATGACGACGTCGAGGCCGGTCGCGAGGATCTGGCCAGGGACCGGTTGACCCAGCGCCGCGCGGTTGCCTTGCGGGAGGTACTCCATCGCCTGGTGGACGCCGGCCAGCTCCCGGCCGGGCACCGGCAGGTCCCGGGCGACCGTGGACCCGATGGCGAGGACCACGGCGTCGTAGCGGTCGACCAGCTGCTGGCCGGTGATCTCGTCACCGACGGTGACCCCGCTGCGGAAACGGGTGCCCTCCGCCTCCATCTGGGCGAGCCGCCGGTCCAGGACCGCCTTTTCCATCTTGAACTCGGGGATCCCGTAGCGCAGCAGGCCGCCCGGCTTCTCGGCCCGTTCGTAGACGGCGACGGTATGCCCGGCCCGGGTCAGCTGCTGCGCGGCGGCGAGGCCGGCGGGGCCGGAGCCGATGACCGCGACGGTCTTGCCGGACAGCCGCTCCGGCGGTTGCGGCGTGACCAGGCCACCCTCGAACGCCTGCTCGATGGTCGTGACCTCGACCTGCTTGATGGTGACGGCCGGCTGGTTGATGCCGAGTACGCACGCCGTCTCGCACGGTGCCGGGCACAGCCGGCCCGTGAACTCGGGGAAGTTGTTCGTCGCGTGCAGCCGCTCGATGGCCTCGTTCCAGTCACCCCGCCAGGCGAGGTCGTTCCACTCGGGGATGAGGTTGCCGAGCGGGCAGCCGTTGTGACAGAACGGAATTCCGCAGTCCATGCAGCGGCCGGCCTGGCGCTGCAGCTGCGCGAGATCCTGCTCCTGGTAGACCTCGTGCCAGTCCTTGATGCGGACCGGGACCGGGCGCCGCGTCGGCAGCTCTCGCTCGCGGACCTTGAGAAAGCCTTGCGGGTCAGCCACGGGACGCCTCCATGATCCGTTCCCAGACCTCGCCGCCGTCGAGGTCGAGGCCCTCCTTCTCGGCCTGGCTCCGGACGTCGAGGACGCGCTGGTAGTCGCGCGGCAGCACGACCGTGAACCGGTTTCGGCTCTCTGGCCAGGACTCGAGGAGCCGCTCCGCCACCGGTGACTCGGTCCAGTCGCGGTGGGCCTCGAGCAGCGCCCGAAGCGCCTTATCGTCGTTGTCCCGCAAGGGAATCAGGTCGACGAGGTCGCCGTTGACCAGCTCCGGTCGCAGGTCGAGGACGTAGCCGACGCCGCCCGACATACCGGCGGCGAAGTTGCGCCCGGTCGAGCCCAGGACGACCACCGTGCCGCCGGTCATGTACTCGCAGCCGTGGTCTCCCACGCCTTCGACCACGGCACTAGCACCCGAGTTGCGGACGCAGAACCGCTCCCCCGCCTGGCCGCGCAGGAAGATCTCGCCCGTCGTCGCGCCGTAGGCCACGACGTTGCCGGCGATGACGTTGTGCTCGGCGGTGAGCGGTGCGGCGCGGTCCGGCCGGACGACCAGGCGACCGCCGGAGAGGCCCTTGCCGAGGTAGTCGTTGGCGTCGCCGTGCAGCACGAGCGTGACGCCGCTCGGCACGAACGCCCCGAACGACTGGCCGCTCGACCCGGTGAGGGTCAGCTCGATGGTGCCGTCCGGCAGCCCGTGCGGGTAGCGCTTGGTCACCTCGTGCCCGAGCATCGTCCCGACCGTGCGGTTGACGTTGCGGACGGCCACGGTCGCGCGGACCCGTTCGCCGTCGTTCAGGGCGCCCTGCGCCAGCGCGATGAGGTGGTGGTCGAGGGCCTTCTCCAGGCCGTGGTCCTGCCCAACGGTGCGGTATGCGGTGCCGCCGGTGGGGTCCTCGACCTGCGTGAGCACCGGGGTGAGGTCCAGTCCCGCGGCCTTCCAGTGCTCGACCGCGCGGTCCGTGTGGAGCGAGTCGACGTGGCCGATCGCCTCGGCGAGGGTGCGGAAGCCGAGCGCGGCGAGATGCTCGCGGACCTCCTCGGCGATGTACTCGAAGAACGTCTCGACGAACTCCGGCTTGCCCGAGAACCGCGCCCGCAGCTCGGGGTTCTGGGTGGCGACACCGACCGGACAGGTGTCAAGGTGGCAGACCCGCATCATGATGCAGCCGGAGACGACCAGCGGAGCGGTGGCGAACCCGAACTCCTCGGCCCCGAGCAGCGCGGCGATGACGACGTCGCGGCCGGTCTTCAGCTGGCCGTCGGTCTGGACGACGATCCGGTCCCGCAGCCCGTTGAGCCGCAGCGTCTGCTGGGTCTCGGCGAGCCCGAGCTCCCACGGGGCGCCGGCGTGCTTGAGCGAGGTGAGCGGTGACGCGCCGGTGCCGCCGTCGTGGCCCGAGATGAGGACGACGTCCGCGTGGGCCTTGGAGACGCCGGCAGCCACCGTGCCGACCCCGATCTCGGAGACCAGCTTGACGTGGATCCGGGCGGCCGGGTTGGCGTTCTTGAGGTCGTGGATCAGCTGGGCGAGGTCCTCGATCGAGTAGATGTCGTGGTGCGGCGGCGGCGAGATGAGGCCGACGCCCGGCGTCGAGTGCCGGGTCTTCGCGATCCACGGGTAGACCTTCGGACCGGGCAGCTGGCCGCCCTCACCCGGCTTCGCCCCCTGGGCCATCTTGATCTGGATGTCGTCGGACTCGGTGAGGTAGAGGCTGGTCACCCCGAACCGGCCGGACGCGACCTGCTTGATCGCCGAGCGCCGGGCCGGGTCGAGCAGCCGATCCTCGTCCTCGCCGCCCTCGCCGGTGTTGGACTTGCCGCCGAGGCGGTTCATCGCGATGGCGAGCGTCTGGTGCGCCTCGAGGCTGATCGAGCCGTAGCTCATCGCCCCGGTGCTGAACCGCTTGACGATCTCGCTGACCGGCTCGACCTCCTCGACCGGGATGGCCGGCCGGCCGGTCTCGTCGCCGGGCGCGAACTCGAACAGCCCGCGCAGCGTCATCAGCCGCTCCGACTGCTCGTCGACCCGCGAGGTGTACTGCTTGAAGATGTCGTAGCGTCGGGCCCGCGTCGCGTGCTGGAGCCGGAACACCGTCTCCGGGTCGAACAGGTGCGGCTCGCCCTCGCGGCGCCACTGGTACTCGCCGCCGACCCACAGCTTGCGGTGGGCGGGGTGGATGCCCTCACGCGGGTAGGCGACGGCGTGCCGGGCGGCCACCTCTTCCGCGACGACCGACAGGTCGACGCCGCCGAGCTGGGTCGTGGTGCCGGTGAAGTAGCGGTCGACCATGGCCTGGGACAAGCCGATCGCCTCGAACACCTGGGCGCCGTGGTAGGACGCCACGGTGGAGATGCCCATCTTCGACATCACCTTGAGGACGCCCTTGCCGAGCGCCTTGATGAGGTTGGCGACCGCCTTGTCCGCCGGGACGCCGGTGATGGTGCCCGACCGGACCAGGTCCTCGACCGACTCCATGGCGAGGTAGGGGTTGATCGCCGCCGCGCCGAATCCGACCAGCAGGGCGACGTGGTGCACCTCGCGGACGTCACCGGCCTCGACGAGCAGGCCGACCCGAGTCCGGGTCTTCTCCCGGATCAGGTGGTGGTGCACCGCCGAGGTGAGCAGCAGCGACGGGATCGGGGCGAGGTCGCGGCCGGAGTCGCGGTCGGAGAGCACCACGAACCGCGCGCCCCGGCGTATCGCCTCGGAGACCTCGACGAAGATCTCCTCGAGCCGGGCGTGCATCGCCTCCGCGCCGCCGTTGACCTCGTAGAGGCCGCGGACGACGTAGGTCGCATACCCGGGCAGGTTGCCGTCGGCGTTGATGTGGACGATCTTCGCGAGCTGGTCGTTGTCGATGACCGGGAACGGCAGCACTAGCTGCCGGGCGTGGGCCGGCGACACCGACAGGGCGTTGCCCTCCGGCCCGATGGTCATCCCCAGGGAGGTGACCAGCTCCTCGCGGATCGCGTCGAGGGGCGGGTTGGTCACCTGGGCGAACAGCTGGGTGAAGTAGTCGAACAGCAGCCGCGGCCGGCTGGACAGGACCGCGATCGGGCTGTCCGTGCCCATCGACCCGAGGGCCTCGGCGCCACTGCGGGCCATCGGCGTCAGGAGGATGCGCAGCTCCTCCTGCGTGTAGCCGAAGGTCTGCTGGCGCCGCGCGACCGACGACGGCGTATGCATGACGTGCTCGCGCGGTGGCAGCTGGTCGAGCGTGAGCAGGCCGGCGTGCAGCCACTCGTCGTAGGGGTGCTGGGCGGCCAAGGAGGACTTGATCTCCTCGTCGCCGATGATCCGGCCGTGCTCGGTGTCGACGAGGAACATCCGGCCCGGCTGCAGCCGGCCGCGCTTGACCACCGTGGCCGGGTCGAGGTCGAGGACGCCCGACTCCGAGGCGAGGACGACCAGCCCGTCGTCGGTGACCGCATACCGGCCGGGCCGCAGGCCGTTGCGGTCGAGCACCGCGCCGATGAGGGTGCCGTCGGTGAAGGCGACACAGGCGGGGCCGTCCCACGGCTCCATGAACGTGGAGTGGAACTCGTAGAACGCCCGACGGGCGGGGTCCATCTCGGCGTGGTTCTCCCACGCCTCCGGGATCATCATCAGAACCGCGTGCGGAAGCGACCGGCCGCCGAGGTGCAGCAGCTCCAGCACCTCGTCGAAGGAGGCGGAGTCGGGGGCGTCGGGGGTGCAGATGGGAAACAGCCGGTCGAGGTCGCCCGGGATGATGTCGGAGGCCAGCTGGCTCTCGCGGGCACTCATCCAGTTGCGGTTGCCCTTGACGGTGTTGATCTCGCCGTTGTGGGCGATGAACCGGTAGGGGTGCGAACGCGGCCACGACGGGAAGGTGTTGGTCGAGAACCGGGAGTGGACCAGCGCCAGCTCGGACTCGAACGAGCGATGCGACAGGTCGGGGAAGAACGGCTCGAGCTGGGCGGTGGTGAGCATGCCCTTGTAAACCAGGGTCCGCGAGGACAGCGAGGCGAAGTAGGCGTCGGTCTCGATCTCGGCGCGCTTGCGGAGGCAGAACGCATACCGGTCCAGGCCGATCCCGGTCTGCCGGCCCACCCCGGCACTCTCGTCACTGGACACGAACAGCTGAGCGAAGTGCGGCATGCAGTCGCGGGCCGCGTCGCCGATGATGTCGGCGGTGATCGGGACGTCACGCCAGCCGAGCACGGTGAGGGACTCCTCGGCGGCGATGCGCTCGACCGCCTCGACCGTGGCGGCGCGCTCGGCCGGGTCGGGCGGGAGGAAGGCGAGCCCGACGGCGTAGTCGCCGGCGGGCGGCAACGGAAAGCCGACGACCTCGCGAAGGAAGGCATCGGGGACCTGGCAGAGGATGCCGGCGCCGTCGCCGACCAGCGGGTCGGCCCCAGTGGCGCCGCGGTGGTCGAGGTTGCGCAGCGCGGTCAGGGCGTGGTCGATGATGTCGTGCCCGGCGCGGCCGCGCATGGTCGCGACCATGGCGACCCCGCACGCATCGTGCTCGTTCTCGGAGCGGTAGAGGCCGACGTCGTCCGGCTGGGCCGAGAAGAGCCGGCGGGGTCGTGCGGTTGCGGTCATGTCACCGTCCTGACGTTGCTGTCGGTCTCCCGACCAACCAGGAACTCGGGCAGATGACGCGTCCCGCCGCGCTGCGGTGAGCGGGCCGGTCGGCGTCAGAGGCGGCTGGGCGGCGTCGGCCAGTGCGCGGTCAGAATACCGGTCGGGTCAAGCGTCCTAAATCCCGGGACGACTCATCCCGAATGCTGAGATCGCTGCTGAGGGGCAGGCGTATGCGCCGACTCGGGGACGTCGGTATCCGGCTCCGGGAGCTCCGGGCCGGGCTCCGGATCGACCGGCCGCCGGCCGAACCAGACGTAGAGGAACACCCCCAGGAGGAACACCAGGACCGACACCCACGAGTTGACCCGCAGGCCGAGGATGTGGTTGGCGTCGTCGGTGCGCATCAGCTCGATGACCCCGCGGCCGATGGGGTAGCCGGCGACGTAGAGGGCGAAGATCTGGCCCCGCCGGAAGTCGTGGTGCCGGTCCAGCCAGACCAAGAGGCCGGCGAGCGCGACGCAGAAGATCGCCTCGTAGAGGAAGGTCGGGTGGTAGATGCCCGAGACGACCGGGTTGCCGTTGGCGTCGAGCACGGCGTGGCCGGCCGCTTGGTCCCACTCGTAGACCTTGAGGCCCCACGGCAGGTCGGTCGGGGCGCCGTGGATCTCGTTGTTGAAGTAGTTGCCGAACCGGCCGAGCGCCTGGGCGACGAGGATGCCGGGGGCGGCCGCGTCGACGAAGTCGAGGAACCGCACCCCCTGCCGCCGGCAGCCGATGTAGGCGCCGACGGCACCGAGCGCGATGGCGCCCCAGATCCCGAGCCCGCCCTCCCAGATCTTCACGGCGTTCCACGGGTTGCCGCCCTCGCCGAAGTAGGGCTGCGGCGTCGTGATGAGGTGGTAGATCCGGCCCCCGACGATGCCGAACGGCACCGCCCACGCCGAGATGTCGAGCACCTGCCCGGGCTGGCCGCCGCGGGTAGCCAGTCGCCGAGTGGTCATCCACATCGCGACGACGATGCCCGCGAGGATGCACATGGCGTAGGCCCGGATCGGCAGCGGCCCGAGGTTCCACACCCCGGTCGTGGGGCTCGGGATGACGGCCGGCAGGGCGGTGACGTTCGTGGCACTAGTCAGGCTGGTCAGGCTGGTCGTGGCGAGCATCATGACGTGGGCACCCTCTCCCGGCTGCGGCGTACCCCTTGGGCCAGGTCGGCGACGACGTCGCGGAGGCGGCCGATGCCCTCCTCCGGCGTGGCGGCGTCGACGAGCGTCCGCACGAGCGCGGAGCCGACGATGACCCCGTCGGCGAAGGCGCCCACGGCGGCGGCCTGGTCGCCGTTCGAGACGCCGATGCCCACGCATACCGGCACGTCGGTGACCGCCCGAGTGCGGGCCACGAGGGACTCCGCCGCGGTGCCGACGCTCTCGCGGGTACCCGTGACGCCCATGAGGGAGGCGGCGTAGACGAAGCCGCGGCTGGCGGCGGTCGCGCGCACGAGGCGCTCCGGCGTCGAGCTGGGCGCGACGAGGAAGACCCGGTCGAGCCCGTATGCGTCGGAGGCGGCGATCCAGTCGGCCGCCTCGTCGGGGATCAGGTCGGGGGTGATCAGGCCGGTGGCGCCGCTGGCGGCGAGGTCACGCGCGAAGGCGTCGACGCCGCGGCGCAGAACCGGGTTCCAGTAGGTCATGACGAGGGCGGGTGCGCCGGCGTCGGCCACGGCCTGGCAGGCGGTGAAGACATCGTCGACCCGCATACCGGCGGCCAGGGCGCCCTCGGCGGCGCGCTGGATCAGCGGACCGTCCATGAGCGGGTCGCTGTAGGGCAGGCCGATCTCGACGATGTCGACGCCGGCGTCGACCATGGCCGTCATCGCGGCGATCGACGAGGGCACGTCGGGGTAGCCGACCGGCAGGTAGCCGACGAGCGCGGGGCGGCCCTCGGCGAGGCAGGCGTCGATGGTGTCGCGGACGCTCACGCCTGGATCCCCATGCCCTTCGCGTGCGGCTCCTCCGGCGGCCCGTCGCC
Source organism: uncultured Actinomycetota bacterium (assembly GCA_963751085.1). Taxonomy (GTDB): domain Bacteria; phylum Actinomycetota; class Actinomycetes; order Actinomycetales; family Dermatophilaceae; genus Lapillicoccus. The sequence continues at coordinate 162,506 of CAVVTH010000004.1, forward strand.
GTCCAGCAGGCCGAACCAGGTCGCCGCGGTGTGGACGTCCTTGTCGCCGCGGCCGGAGAGGTTGACCAGCAGCACGGCGTCGCGGCCGAGCTCGCGCCCGACCTCCATGGCGCCCGCCAGCGCGTGGCTGGACTCGATGGCCGGGATGATGCCCTCGGTGCGGCAGAGCAGCCGGAACGCCTCCATGGCCTGGTCGTCGGTGATGGAGCGGTACTCCGCGCGGCCGCTCTCCAGCAGGTAGGCGTGCTCCGGGCCGACGCTCGGGGTAGTCCAGCCCGGCGGAGACCGAGTGCGACTCCACCGTCTGGCCGTCCTCGTCCTGCATGACGTAGGTGAAGGCGCCGTGCAGGACCCCCGGGATGCCGGAAGCGAAGCGCGAGGCGTGCCGCCCGGAGGCGACGCCCTCTCCTCCGGCCTCCAGGCCGACGAGCCGGACGCCGGTGTCGTCGATGAACCGGTGGAAGATGCCCATCGCGTTGGACCCGCCGCCGACGCAGGCGAGGACGACGTCCGGGAGGCGACCGACGAGGTCGAGGACCTGCCCTCGCGCCTCGATGCCGATGATCCGGTGGAAGTCGCGGACCATCTCCGGGAACGGGTGCGGGCCGGTGACGGTACCGAGCACGTAGTGCGTGTCGTCGACCGAGGCGACCCAGTCGCGCAGCGCCTCGTTGACGGCGTCCTTGAGCGTCTGGCTGCCGTTCGTGACAGGGATGACCTCCGCGCCGAGGAGCCGCATCCGGGCGACGTTGAGGGCCTGACGCTCGGTGTCGACCTTGCCCATGTAGACGGTGCAGTCGAGGCCCAGCAGCGCGGCGGCGGTCGCGGTCGCGACGCCGTGCTGGCCGGCGCCGGTCTCCGCGATGACTCGGCTCTTGCCCATCCGCTTGGTCAGCAGGGCCTGACCGAGGACGTTGTTGATCTTGTGGGAGCCGGTGTGGTTGAGGTCCTCGCGCTTGAGGATGACCCGGGCTCCCCCGGCGTGCTCGGCGAAGCGGGGCACCTCGGTGATGATGCTGGGCCGGCCGGTGTAGGTGCGGTGCAGCCGCTCGAGCTCCCCGACGAACTCGGGGTCGACCATGGCCTTGAGCCGGACCTCGTCGAGCTGCTCCAGGGCGGGGATGAGCGCCTCGGGGACGAAGCGGCCGCCGAACTTTCCGAACCGGCCGGTGGTCATGCGCGCACTCTCCGCTTCGGGGTATGCGTCCCGGGCGTCGCTCGGACGCCGACCGACGCGAAAGCGGCGACGGTCCCGGCGGGGTCGCCACCGGTGACCAGCGCCTCGCCGACGAGGACGCCGTGGGCGCCGGCCGCCGCGTAGTCGCGCACGTCGTCGACGCCGCGGACGCCCGACTCGGCGATGGCCACGACGTTGTCGGGGATGAGCGGCCGGAGCCGGCCGAACACCGACCGGTCGACCGCCAGGGTCCGCAGGTCGCGGGCGTTGACGCCGATGACGGTGGCGCCGGAGTCGACGGCCCGCCGGGTCTCGTCCTCGTCGTGGACCTCGACGAGGGCGGCCATGCCGAGGGCCTCCGCGTGCTTCCGGAGGCCGACGAGAGCCCGCTGCTCGAGGGCGGCGACGATGAGCAGGACGACGTCGGCGCCCCAGGCCCGGGCCTCCGTCACCTGGTAGCGGGTGACGAGGAAGTCCTTGCGCAGCAACGGGATGTCGACCCGGCGGCGCACGGCGGCGAGGTCGTCGAGGGTGCCCGAGAAGCGGCGAGGCTCGGTGAGGACGCTGACGACCGTCGCTCCGCCGGCGGCGTAGGCGGCGGCGAGCGCACCCGGGTCGGCGATGTCGGACAGGGCGCCCTTGCTGGGGCTGGACCGCTTGACCTCAGCGATCACCGCCATCCCCGGTTGTGACCGCAGGGCCCGTTCGGCGTCCCGGGCCGGCGGCGCGTCCGCCGCCCGCCGCTCCAGCTCGGCCTCCGGGACGGCGGCCATCCGGGGGGCCAGGTCCTCCCGCACGCCGGCGACGATGTCGTCCAGCACGCTGCGGGTCGGGGTCAGGTCGGGCACGGTCCCAGGCTACGGGCCGCGCGGGGTTCGGCGGACGGCGTCCGTCGAGCGGGTCAACCGGCTCCGGGCGCGCGTCCGGGTCAGGGGGCGAGGTAGCCGGCCAGCGGTAGGCCGGGAACGTTGCGCCACACCGTAAACGCCAGCAGGAGGACGCCCAAAAACAGCCAGCCGCGGTTGCTCACCCGGGGCCACGGATGCGGGCGGCCGGCCCACGCGGCGCGGGTGCCGAGAACCCACCACAACCCGATGACCGGAACCAGCGCGAGGACGACCACGTTGAACGAGGCGGCCGCCGGGACGTCGCCGTGGCTGAGCGCGGCGACGCAGCGCAGGCCGCCGCAGAACGGGCACCACAGGCCCGTGGTGCGCGTGCAGCGGACAGGTCAGCAGGCCGCCCGGCGCGACCGCATACCCGCCGGTGATGTGCGCCCAGCCGACGGCGGCGCCGACCACGGCTCCGCCGCCCAGCCAGGAGGCGACCGAACGCCGCGCCCCGGACCGCCGTGGCGGGTCCGGGCGCGGCGGTCAACGGGCTGGTCGCCGTCAGCTCTTGCCCTGCGGCTCGAGAAGGACCACGGTGCTCATGATCTTGTCGGCGAGCGTCTGCCGCTTGGCGTCCCACAGCGGGAACAGCCAGCCGACGTAGCAGATGATGCTGTCGACGATGTGGGCGATGTCGCGGACGAAGGCCATGCCCATGCCGATCGGTTGGCCGGTCGACTCCTTGACCAGCTTCACCCCGGCCACGCCGCGGCCGATGGTGTAGCCGGTCGTCCCGCCGCGGTACCAGCGGTTGTAGATGTAGAGCCCCAACATGTAGAGGCCGCCGAGGTAGTAGAGGAAGCCGGGGCCGTCTGGGTGACGGTGTTGCCCACGATCTCGGTCTTCGGTGCGCCGAGCCAGTAGAGGATGTAGCCCGGGATGGCCAGGGCGATGAAGTCGATGACCCACCCGAGCGCACGCTGTGGCCACTGCGCGAGGGTGCCGACCGAGGCGGGCTGCTCGTAGGGGCCGGTGTAGGCCGGCGCCGCGCCGTAACCCGGCTGGCCGTATGCGGGCGGCGGCGGTGGCGGCGCGTAGCCGGCGTCGGCGGGCGCCGCATAGCCGGCGTCAGCCGGCGGTGGCGGCGGCGCATACCCACCGGCGGCGGCGGCGGGTGGCGGGGGCGGCGAGGACCCGTACTGGGGCGGCGGGGGCGGCGGCGAGCCGTAGCCCTCGCTCGGCGGCTGCGGGTTGCTCGTCGGGTCCGGTCGGTCGTCCTCGCCCGGGGGCGGTGGCGATGCGTGCGACATGTCGTGCCTCTTTCTGAACGGGCCGTTCGCTGCTAGTACGGATGTTCAGCGCCCCCTTGGACGCGACACGACGACGATAGTGGGACCGAGGGTCGGTTCGGGGGCGCCTCGCGGGACAGCGGTCCGGGTTCGCGGGGAGGCGTCGGCAGGCTGCGGGCGCTACTTGGTGCCGCTGTCGCTCTGGGTGCGACCGGGGAGGTCGGCGTTGCCGCCGGCGGCCTTGGTGGCGCCGGACTTGCTCGCCTTGTCGCCGTAGCCGGCCATCGACATCACCTTGCCGGCGATCGCGCCCGACGACGACGACGACCGCGCCGACGACGAACCACAGCCTGGACGGGAAGGCGACCGCGAGCGCCATGACGAGGCTGCCGACGAGGATGATCCCCACGGCGATCCAGGCCGCCATGGCTGTGGCCGTGGCTCTCGTGTTCCTCCTGCTCTCCGTGCTCGACTCCGGAGGTGGGCTGCGTCATGGTCGGGCGATCCTTCTCTCGGGTGCGAGTCGTGCCATTGTGTCAGGTCAGCCGGGCCGCGGCGAGGCGCCCGCCGGGTCGTCGGGCCGCTCGTCGACCGGCGACAGGGTATGCGGCCCGCCGGGTTCCACGGTCGGGTCGCGGCCCTCGCTGAGCTCGTCCCACGTGGTGCGGTTCGTGTTCTGTGTCGTAAAGCCGGGCTCCGGCTCGGCCGTTCCGGGTGTGGCGGGCACGGCCGCCTCGTGCTGCGGCGCGCTCGGGTCGCCCGCGTCGGTGGGGACGTCGAACCGGCTGGAGAGCCCGGACCACCGGCGGGCGGCGACGGCTGCGAGCAGGGCGGCCGGCACGAGCAGCACGCGCGGCCACCAGAGCGGTCCAGGCCCAGGCCGACACCGTTGCCGTCGTCCGGACGACACCGGTCCGCCCGAGGCCGGCGGCCGCCACCCGGCCGAGCGCCTGCTCCGCGTCGGTGAGCGGCGGCACCGTGAGCGCCACCGCTCCGGCAGCCGCGAGGACGAGCGCGACCGAGGACACCCGGCGGACCACCGGTCCCCCCGTCAGCGTCGTGACGAGCGCGACGAGGCAGACGAGCCCGAGCGCGACGACCCCCGGCGCCACCTGCGACCCGGTCGCCGAGACCACGCCGCCGCCGAGGAGTGGCTCGGCCGGACCGGCCCGTGAGCCAGGTGCGCGTCGCGGCGAGCAGCAGCACGAGGGCGGGGACGGCGACCACGGCGGAGACGACCCGTTTGCCGGTGAGCCGAGCGGTCACGAGACCCACGCCGGACCGCGGGCCGCGGCGCGCTCCGGGCTCGGCGCCCGCATACCCCTCGCCGCCTGGACCGCGCGGATCACCGCCGCGGCCTTGTGCTGGGTCTCCTCGTACTCCAGCTGCGGCACGGAGTCGGCGACGATCCCGGCGCCGGCCTGGACGTAGGCGACACCGTCCTTGATCACCGCGGTCCGGATCGCGATGGCGGTGTCGAGGTCACCGGCGAAGTCCAGGTAGCCGACGACCCCGCCGTAGACCCCTCGCCGCAGGCCCTCGTACTCGTCGATGAGGGCCATCGCCCGCGGCTTCGGCGCGCCGCTGAGCGTGCCCGCCGGGAACGTCGCCACGAGCGCGTCGTAGGCCGAGCGTCCCGGCCGCAGCTCGCCCACGACCGTCGACTCCAGATGCATGATGTGGCTGTAGCGGCGGGTGGTCATGAACTCGACCGTGTCGACGGTGCCGGCCTCGCATACCCGCTGGAGGTCGTTGCGGGAGAGGTCGACGAGCATGACGTGCTCGGCCCGCTCCTTGTCGTCGGCCAGCAGCTCCTCGGCGAGCCGGACGTCGTCCTCGGGCGTCTTGCCGCGCGGCCGCGAGCCGGCGATGGGGTGCGTGATGACCCGGCGGCCGGTGACCTTGACGAGCGCCTCCGGGCTGGACCCGACGATGTCGTAGGCGCTGCCGTCGGGGTGTGGGAGGCGGAAGAAGTACATGTAGGGGCTCGGGTTGCTCGCCCGCAGCGCGCGGTAGACGTCGAGCGACGGCGCGCGGCACGGCAACGAGAACCGTTGCGACACCACGATCTGGAAGGCCTCCCCCGCCCGAATCGCCTCCTTGCTCCGCTCGACCATGTCGTGGAACTGCTCCTGCGTATGCGAGCTGGTCACGTCGGCGGGCGTCGGCTCGATCACCGCGACGGTGCTGTCGGCGGCGTCGGCGAGCTGCGCGGTCATCCGGTCCAGCCGGTCGACGGCGTCGGCCCATGCCCACTCCACCCGCTCGTCGGTGGCGTCGTAGTTGACGGCGTTCGCCACGAGGAGCAACGACCCGTCGGTGTGGTCGAGGACCGCGAGGTCGGTGGCGAGGAGCATCCCGATCTCCGGCAGGTGCAGCTCGTCGCGACCCTCGTCGGGCACGTGCTCCCACCGCCGGACCGCGTCGTAGGTGATCGCGCCGACCATGCCGCCGGTCAGCGGCGGGATGCCGTCGATCCGCGGGGTGGCCAGGGCCGACAGGGTGGCGGCCAGTGCCGCGGTGGGGTCCCCGGTGGTGGGAACGCCGGCCGGTGCGGGGCCGATCCAGTAGGCGTCGCCGTCCTTCTCGGTGAGCGTCGCGGAGCTGCGCGCGCCGACGATGGAGTAGCGCGACCAGACGCCGCCGTGCTCGGCCGACTCGAGCAGGAACGTGCCGGGCTCGTCGCGGGCCAGCTTGCGGTAGAGGCTCACCGGGGTCTCCGCGTCGGCCAGCAGCCGGCGCACCACCGGGATGACGCGCCGCTCGCGCGCGAGCTCGACGAAGAGGTCGAGCCGCGGCCAGGTCTGACCCCAGCCGAGGTCCGCGCTCAGGTCCGCCGAGGGGTCGTCAGCCACCGGAACCGCCGGTCGCGGCGTCGAGTGGGTGGGTGTCGAAGCAGGACCGCGCGCCGGTGTGGCAGGCCGGGCCCACCTGGTCGACCCGCACCAGCAGGGCGTCACCGTCGCAGTCCAGGGCGACGGACCGGACGTGCTGGACGTGGCCGGAGGTGTCGCCCTTCCGCCACAGCTCCTGGCGGCTCCGCGACCAGAACGTCACCCGCCCGGTCGTCAGCGTGCGAGCCAGGGCCTCGTCGTTCATCCAGCCGACCATGAGCACCTCGCCGGTGTCGTGCTGCTGGACGACGGCGGCGACCAGACCGGCGGCGTCCCGCTTGAGCAGGGCGGCGACCTGCGGGTCGAGCTGGTCGGTGGTGGCGGGCTGCGTCACGGGGTCATTGTCGCGCAGCCGTAGACGGCGACGGTTCGGAGTCCGTGCGGCGGAACAACGCCGCCGACGCTCCCAAACCCAGGGGTCAGGCGCCCTGCTGGGCGACCCACGAGGCGTGCAGGTGCGAGTAGACGCCGCCGGCGTCCACGAGGTCGGTATGCGGTCCCCGCTCGACGACCCGTCCGCGGTCGACGACGATCACCTCGTCGGCGGCCTGCGCCGTCGACAGCCGGTGGGCGATGGCGATCGAGGTGCGCCCGCGGGTCAGGCTGTCGAGCGCTCGCTGGATGCGGACCTCGGTGCTCGGGTCCACGGCGGACGTCGCTTCGTCGAGGACCAGCAGGTCGGGGTCGGCGAGGTAGGCGCGGGCGAGGGCGACCAGCTGCCGCTCACCGGCCGACAGCGACTCGCCGCGCTGGCCGACGTCGGTGGCCAGGCCCTGCGGCAGCGTGGCCAGCCACGAGTCGAGGCCCAGCTCGGTGAGGGTCAGCCGGACGTCGTCCTCAGTGGCCTCGGGCGCCCCGAACCGGATGTTGTCCAGCAGGGACGCGTCGAAGAGGAACCCCTCCTGCGGCACCAACACCACCCGGCTGCGCAGCGAGCCGAACCGCACCCGCCGCAGGTCGACTCCGTCGATGCGTCACCTCGCCGCTCGGTCGGGTCCATCAGCCGGGTCAGCAGCTTGGCCAGCGTCGACTTGCCCGAACCGGTCTCCCCCACGATCGCGACTCGCGAGCGCGGGGCGATCCGCAGGGACACGTCGTGCAGGACCGTCTCGCCGCCGGGGTAGGCGAACGACACGTCGTCGAACCCGACGGTGATGGGCCCGCGGGGCAGCTCGATGCCCTGGTCCCCCGGGTCCGCCACGTCGGCGTGGGTGTCGATGATCCCGATGACGCGCCGCCAGCCCGCGACGGCGTTCTGCATCTCGTTGAGGATTTCCGTGGCCTGCTGCACCGGGGTGGTGAACAGGTTGACGAGGAAGAGGAAGGCCAGCAGCTCGCCGAGGGTCAGCGAGCCGTTCACCGCGAGCAGGGTGCCGACGACGAGGACGACGGCCGTGGTGAGGCCGGACACCAGCTGCCCGGTCGTGAAGGCCATGACCGCGCGGGTCTGCGCGCGCGACCGCGGAGCGGCGGTGGGCCTCGACGGCGGCGTCGATCCGCTCGGCGGTGCGGTCCTCGACGCCGTACGCGCGGATGGTCGCCGCGCCGACGACGGCCTCGGAGATCGCCGCGAGCATGTCGCCGACGCGCTCGCGCACCGCGGTGTAGGCGCGGCCGACGATGCCCTGGAACTGGCGGATGATGAAGAACAGCGGGATGTAGCACGCCCAGACGACGCCGGCGAGCGGCGGGCTGTAGATCACCATGAGCAGCGTCGCGAGGACCAGCTGCGCGATGTTGACCATGAGCATGAGCCCGCCGAACTGCACGAACATCGAGATGGTGTCGACGTCGGAGGTCACCCGGGACACCAGAGAGCCGCGTCGCTCGGTGTTCTGGGTCAGCACCGACAGGTCGTGGATGTGCCGGAACGCCCGGATCCGCAACGTCGACAGCCCGTTCTCCGACGCGGTGAACAGTCGGACGTTGACGAGGTAGGAGCAGGTCGCGGCGAGGAGCACGCCGCCGAAGGCGATGAGGACGTAGCGCAGTACGACCGTCGCGTCCGGCCCGCTGGCGCCGAGGATGCCCTCGTCGGTCGTGCGCTGGATGACGAACGGCACGAGCAGCTTGCCCACCGTCGACAGCACCGCCAGCACGATGGTGACGCCGATGCCGCGACGCAGCTCCGGCGACAGCTCGACGCCCCGCTTGAGGGTCTGCCAGGTGCTGCGGTCCTGGCCCGACTCGATGCCCGTGTGGTCGACCGGCGGGGCGGAACGCATACTCATCGCTCGGCCCCGACCGTCGCGCGTTCCTCGTCGGCGGCGACGGCGGCCCGCTCGGCGGCCTCCCGCGCATACGCCGTGACCAGCCGCTGGTAGCCGAGGCACCGGTCGAGCAGCTCGTCGTGGGTGCCGTGGTCGACGACGCGTCCCTCCTCGAGGTAGACGATGTCGTCGGCCAGGGTGATGGTGGCCATCCGGTATGCGACGACGAGCACCGTCGTGCCGCTGCTGGCCGTGCGCAGCGCGGCGAGGATCTGCTGCTCGACCGCCGGGTCGACCGCCGAGGTCGCGTCGTCGAGCACCAGCAGCTGCGGGTGCCGGATCACCGCGCGGGCCAGGGCGACCCGCTGTCGCTGACCGCCGGAGAGGCTGGTGCCGCGCTCCCCGACGCGGGTGTCGAGACCCGCGGGGAGCCGGCCGACGAAGTCGTGCCCCTGAGCCACCCGCAGGGCCGCCCACACCTCGTCGTCGGTGCGCTCCGTGCCGAGGGTGACGTTGCCCCGCACGGTGTCGTCGAACATGAAGGTCTGCTGGGCGACGAGCGCCGCCGCGTCCGGCACGCCACCGCGGCGGACGTCGCGCAGGTCGACGCCGTCGAGGCGGATCTGGCCGGAGTCGGGGTCCACGAGGCGCACCGTGATGTTGGTCAGCGTCGACTTGCCGGAGCCCGTGGGCCCGACCAGCGCCGTCGTGCCGCCGGCGGGGATGTCGAGCGTGACGTCGCGGAGGGCGGGGTTGCGCTCGGTGCCGCCATGCTCGAGGTCGACCTCGTACGCGTAGGAGACGGCCCGCGCCTGCACCGTGCCGGCTCGGCGTTCGGGCACCTCGGCGGTGCCGTAGGTCATCGACCCGGTCGCGTCGAGAACGCCGTGCACGCGGTCCCACCCGACGACGGAGCGGGGCATCTCGGCGAGCACCCAGCCAAGGGCCCGCACGGGGAAGGCGAGGATGGAGAAGAGGTAGGCGATCTGCACGACCTCGGCGGCGGTGATGGCGCCGGTCCCGATCCGCCAGACGCCGACGGCGACGACCAGCAGCGTGCCGATGGTGGGGATCGCCTCGATGGCCGGGTCGAAGACGCCACGGGTGCGGCCGACGCTGATGTTGGCGTCGCGCAGCTCGTGGGTGACCGTGGTGAACCGCTCCGCCTCCTGGTCCTCGCGGCCCAGGCTCTTGACGACCAGCGCCGCCTCGAAGCTCTCGTGCGCCACCTCGGAGACCTCGGCCCGCAGCTGCTGGACGCGGGTGACCTTGGGCGACATGGCGCGCTGGAACAGCAGGTTGGCGACGAGGAGCATCGGGAAGACGGTGAGGCCGATGGCCGCGAGGAACGGGTCGACGAGGACCATCTGCACCGCGCCGAAGACCAGCATGACGACGACGCCGAACGCCATCGGCAGCGGCTGGAAGACGTTCCACATCGACTCGACGTCGGAGTTGGCGTTGGACAGCAGCTGTCCCGACGGATGCTTGTGGTGCCAGCTGAGCGGGAGGCGCAGGTACTGGCGGGTCACGCGGCGCCGGTAGGTCGCCCCGAGGTTGTAGACGGCCACGCCGGCCGCGACCCGACGTACGACGATGCCGACCACGTTGGCGAGGACGACCGCGACGAGGACCATCACCGCCCGGATGAGGTCCGGAGTGGCGATGGAGCGCGCTGCGATGGCCGGCGCGACGGTGTCGTGGACGATGCGCCCGATGACCCACGCGGTGCCGCCGGTCATGATCCCGTAGATCGTCGCGCCGACGACGGCTAGACCGACCCAGCGCTTCTCCTCGCGGATGCCGCGTCCCATGACCCGGATTCCCGCGCGCAGCGTGGCGGTGGAGGCGACGGGGCCGAGGCTCGACAACGGTGCTCCCTTCGTCGGAACCGACGGGCGGAGGGGTGGGCGGACGGAGCCCGCGCTCTCGACACTGAGCGGCCTACGGGCATACCGGAACATCGATGACCCAATGAGCAGCGGGACGATCGACGCGACCCGGTATGCGTCGGGCGCTGGGCGGACGACTTCCTACCTTCTCATGGGCTCGGGACGGCCACCCACCCGGTTCGCGACGTGGCTCCCGCTACATCCGCTCCAGGCTGGCGGTGCGCCGGCTCGACGCTTCGAGCAGCCGCAGCGCGAGGAGGCCCACCGTCGCATAGAGGAGCCCGACCCCCGCCTCGCGGAGGATGAGCCCACCGACGTCGGCGAGCGGCGCGCCCGCCACGATGCCGCGGGCCGCGGTGATCGTGTGGCTGAGCGGCAGCCAGGGCGAGAGGACCGACATCCACCGTGGCAGGGCGTCGACCGCGACGTTGGCGCCGCTGAACAGCAGCAGCACGCCGAAGACGATGTTCGACAGGACCGCCGTCTCGCGGACCCGCAGGCCGATGGCCGCCGCGACGAGCCCCAGCCCCGTGCAGGACGCCGCGCCCACGGCCAGGGTCATGGCCAACGGACCCCACGACGCCCAGGGGATGCTGACGCGGAGCAACAGGGCGCCGACGACGAGGGTGAACAGGGAGACCACCCACCCGTTGACGACGACGGGCAGGGACCGGCCGAGGAACAGCGGCAGCCGAGGCGCCGGGGTGGCCAGGACGATCCCGAGGGTCTGGGTCTGCCGCTCGCCGGCGATGGTGTTGGCCATGGCGAAGACGCACGGGACGGCGGCGTACTGGACGGCGTTGCCGACGAGGTAGAACGCATCGGAGCCGACGCCGGCGCTGCGCCCGAGATAGGCGAAGAGCAGGACCTGGAAGACGGGCGCGACGAGCAGGCTCGGGATGTAGATCCACGGGCTGAGCCAGTTGAACAGGGCCCGGAAGCTGATCAGCCCGCCGACGAAGAAGATCCGCAGCGACGTCACGTGAGCGCCAAGGTGGCGTGACGGCGGGCCGACCGGAGCACCGCACCCGACAGCAGGGTCGCCACCGTGGCATACCCGAGACCGAGGGCGACGCAGAGGGTCAGGGCCAACCACGGGGACTGGCCGGCCGAGGACTGCCGAGCCGCCTCCATCCCCCACGTCGGCGGCAGCGCCCAGGAGACCCAGGTGACCCAGGTCGGGAAGAGCGTGACCGGCACCAGGAAGCCGCAGAGCAGCCAGCCGGGGTACTCGAGCATGTTGCCGAGGGCCCACGCGGTGCGGTAGCGGATGACGCTGACCGACAGCAGGAAGCCGAACATGGCGACGGCGAGCACCGAGACGATGAGGCTGACGACGAAGAGGACCGGGCTGACGACCGGGACGACGATCCCGAACAGCAACCAGCCCCACAGCAGCGTGGCGCCCATGCTGTAGACGCCGATGGTGGTCATCGCCACGGTGATGGGCACGAGGACCAGGGCGAACGGTGTCGGTGCGGCCACGAGCAGCTCGAGGGTCCCGTGCCAGCGTTCGCGCTGGAGGGCGCTGCTCGCCGTCGTGGCGATGGCCGACCAGAGGCCCATGACGGCGGACCCCAGTCCGGCGTAGACGAGGGCGGCGGGGTCACCGTTCTGGCGGTAGACGAGGAGGGCCGTGGTGGCGAAGAAGATCGGCCACACGAACTGGAGGATTCCGTTGAACGCGGACGCCGACAGCATCTTCAGCTGCAGCCACCAGGTCACGGTCAGCATCCGCGCGACGGTCGGTATGCGGCCCGCTGTCGCCATTGTCAGTCCTGCCCGGCGGTGCTGGTGCCGACCAGCTCGACGTAGGCGTCCTCGAGGCTGGGCTGGCGGGTGACCACCCGGCCGACGGTGGTGCCGGCCAGCAGCCCGAGCACCTGCGGCGCGACCTCGACGCCCTGGTCGACCTGCACGAGCAGCCGCTGCGCCTGGCCGTCCTCCTCCACCGAGACCGACCGGACGCCGGCCAGGCCGCGGACGTTCGCGACGACGTCGGGGCGGACCCCGAACGCCTCGACCTCGAGGACGTGTCCGCCGGACACCGCATCCTTGAGCTGGGCCGGCGTGCCCTCGGCCACGATGGTCCCGGACCGGATGACGGCGATCCGGTCGCACAGCTCGTCGGCCTCGAACATGTAGTGCGTGGTGAGCAGCACCGTCTTGCCGGCGGCCTTGAGATCGCCGATGAGGGTGCGCAGCTCGCGGGCGCCTACGGGGTCGATGCCGATGGTCGGTTCGTCGAGGAACAGCACGGCGGGGTCGTGGAGCAAGCCGCGGGCGATGTGGAGGCGCTGCCGCATACCCCGTGAGAAGCCCTCGACCCGCTCGTCCTCGCGGCCCCGAAGCCCGACGAGGTCGAGCAGCTCGTCGATGCGGTGGCGCTGCCTGTCGGAGCGGACGCCGTAGAGCTCGCTGAAGTAGCGCAGGTTGTCGCGCGCGTTGAGCCGGTCGTAGAGCCCGCGGTCGCCGCCGAACACGTAGCCGACGTTGCGGCGAACCTCACGAGCGTCCGCGACGACGTCGTGGCCGAGGACGCGGGCGTGCCCGGAGGTGGGCAGCAGCAGGGTCATCAGCATCTTGATCGTCGTCGTCTTGCCGGCGCCGTTGGGGCCGAGCAGGCCGAACAGCTCGCCCTCTCCGACCTCGAAGGACACGCCGCGGACCGCCTCGACCGTCTTGCGACGGCGGTGGAGGATGCCGGTCGTGCTGACGTAGGAGCGGCCCAGGTCGTCCGCCTCGATCACCGGCATCCGGGCAACCTACCGAGGCCACCCGACAGGACGCGCGCGACTTTCGCGCTGCGCTAGACCTCGGCGGGGACGTGCCGGTAGCGGATCGCGACGCAGAACGAGGCGGCCACCACGCAGAGCGACCCGGCGACGTACCACGCCAGGTCGTAGGTGCCGAGCTGGTCGCGGACCACGCCGGCGCCGACCGCCGCCGCGGCAGCGCCGAGCTGGTGCGACGCGAACACCCACCCGAAGACGATGGGCCCCCGCTCGCCGAAGGCGTTGCGGCACAACGCCATCGTCGGCGGCACGGTCGCCACCCAGTCGAGACCGTAGAAGAGGATGAACGCCAGCATGCTGACGTGGATCTGGTCGCCGAACAGCGACGGCAGCAGGAACAGCGAGGCGCCGCGCAGCGTGTAGTACATCGCCAGGAGGAACCGCGGGTCGTAGCGGTCGGTGAGCCAGCCGGAGAAGATCGTCCCGACGATGTCGAAGATGCCGACCACCGCGAGCAGGGACGCGGCCGTCGTCTGCGGCATCCCGTGGTCGTGGGCCGCGGGGATGAAGTGGGTGCCCACGAGCCCGTTGGTCGACGCGCCGCATACCGCGAACGAGCCCACCAGCAGCCAGAACACGCCGCGCCGCGAGGCGACCCGGAGGGAGTCGACGGCCATCCGCGCGGGGTTGTAGCGCGGGCGCACCACGACGTCGACGCGCTGGTCGGCCGGTGCTCCGTATGCGGTGAGGCCGAGGTCGCGCGGGTGGTCGTGGAACCGCCAGAGCACGAGCGGCACGACGACCAGCGCCGCCGTCGCGGTGGTGATGGCGGCCGATCGCCAGCCGTGGTTCTCGGCCAGCCAGGCGAGGAACGGGAGAAAGGCGAGCTGGCCCGTCGCGCCGGCCGCCGTGAGCACGCCGCTCACCAGGCCGCGCCGGGCCACGAACCACCGGGCGGTGACGACGGCGACAAGGGACATCGACATCGCGCCGGTGCCCAGCCCGACGAGCAGACCCCAGCACAGGATCAGCTGCCAGGACGCCGTCATCCAGATCGGCAGCACCGACCCGACCGACACGAGCACCAACGCCGTGGCGACGACCTGCTTGATGCCGAACCGCTCCATGAGGGCGGCCGAGAACGGTGCGGTCAGCCCGAAGAGGACCAGGTTGACGGAGACGGCGAGCCCGATGAGGCCGACCGGCCAGCCGAACTCGTCGTGCAGCGGCGTGATGAGCACGCCGGGGGTGGACCGGAACCCGGCGGCCCCGATGGCGGTGAGGAACGCGACGAGGGCGACCCACCACGCCGGGTGGATGCGCGGGGTCGGCCGCGGGAGCCCGCCGGGGCGGCCGAGCTCCTCGAGACCGCGGGCGGCCGGGTCGGTCGTCGTCACGTCGAGCAGCCTGCCGCACCGACGAGGGCCAGGAGAAGTGGCCGGACGGACAGGATGTGCAAAGATCCGGCCATGACCGTCACCCACCTGGACGCGCTCCGCCCCCACCCGCACCGGGTGGTGGTCCTGGCCCTACCCAGCGTCGTGGCGTTCGAGCTCGGTCTCCCGCACCGGTTCTTCGCCGCGAGCTCCATCGACCCGGCGTGGACCGGAGCCGGCGCCTACACGCCGAGCCGCGCCCCGGCGTACGAGGTGCTCACCGTCACCGTCGACGACCAGCCGGTCGTCACGTCGGCGGGGTACCAGGTGACGCCGACCCACCCGCATACCGTGCTCGCGACCGCCGACACCATCGTCGATCCCGGGCATCACCGACCGGTCCGCGTGGCCGGCGAGGGCGTCCTGCCGCCGGACCTCGCCGCGCTGCTCGCCACCGCCCGGCCGGGGGTGCGCTGGGTGTCGATCTGCACCGGCGCCTTCGTCCTCGCCGGCGCCGGGCTGCTGGACGGGCTGGAGGCGACCACGCACTGGGCGCACGCCGAGCACTTCCGGCGGGTGTTCCCGCGGGTGCGGCTCAACGAGGACGTCCTCTACATCGACAACGGCGACATCCTGACGTCGGCCGGCAACGCGGCGGGCATCGACCTGCTGCTGCACATCCTGCGTCGCGACCTCGGCTCCGACACCGCCAACCGGGTCGCCCGCGGCGCGGTCGTCGCACCGTGGCGCGCGGGTGGGCAGGCGCAGTTCATCGAGCGGCCGGTGCCCGAGACCGGAGACGACGGCACCGGGCCGGCGCGCGCCTGGGTGCTCGACCACCTCGACGAGCCGGTCACGCTGGCGTCCCTGGCCGGGCGGGCGGGGATGAGCGTGCGGACGTTCACCCGCCGGTTCCGCGACGAGACCGGCGAGACCGCCGGGACGTGGCTGCTGCGCGTCCGCGTCGACCACGCCCGCCACCTGCTGGAGACGACGGACCTGCCGGTGGACCGGGTGGCCGAGCGGTCGGGGTTCGGGACGGCGGCGTCGCTGCGGCAGCACCTCACGGCGGCGGTGGGTATGCCGCCGCTCGCCTACCGCCGCACCTACCGGGCCGAGGGGGCCTGAGCCGTGTCTGGCGCCCTCGATCTCGCCCGCGGGGTGGTCCGGCGCGTCGACTTCGGCTACTTCGTCCGGCCCGGGTCCGAGACGGACAACGGTGAACCGCGGGTCGAGGCCTGCCTGGGCTACGTCGTCCGGGCCGGCGACGCCGTGCTCCTCGTCGACACCGGCATGGGCTCGCGCCCCGAGGTCGACGCGCACTACCGGCCGCGGCGGCGTCCGCTCGGTGAGGCACTGGCCCCGCTCGGTCTTCGGCCCGACGAGGTGACGCACGTGGCCAACTGTCACCTCCACTTCGACCACTGCGGGGGCAACCCGGAGCTCGCGGGACGGCCGGTGTTCGCCCAGCGCAGCGAGGTGGCGGCGGCGCGGACGACGGTCGACTACACGCTGCCCGAGCTGCTCGACGGGTCGGCCTTCGTCGAGCTGGACGGCGAGGCCGAGGTCCTCCCCGGCGTGCTCGTCGTCCCGACCCCCGGGCATACCGAGGGGCACCAGTCGTTCGTCGTCCGCCTCCCCGACGGGTCGGTCGTCGTCGCCGGGCAGGGCCACGACACGGCGACGCAGTATGCGGCCGATGTCCTCGCGCTGCGCGCTCGCCGGGAGGGGCACCCGCCGCCGCTCCCCGAGCCGCGCGGCGCCTGGGTGGCCCGGCTGCAGGACCTGGACCCGCGGTTGGTCGTGTTCGCACACGACCACTCGGTCTGGGTGCCGTGAGGTCCAGGCAATTGTCACCCGGTCTACGGCGCCCGTCGCTTTCCGTCGACTTGTCTTACGCCAGCTCGGTGTAGACAACGGTTGCGGCGTGGTCGTCGGCAGAGTGGGGGACCGCCATCACAACAAGTGACGCTGTCGTCAGGTCTTGCGGGCGGAACGCCCGGGTCGCCGCCACAAGCACCGTTGATGTCAATTGTTGCGGCCGCCGGCCAGGCGGAGTTACTGCTCCAGCTCCACCCAGTAGCGACGCTTGCCGCCTCGGACGTCCTCGAGGACACCGCCGTTGCGTTCGATGACCCGAGCGGAGGCGACGTTGTCGTCGTCGCAGGTGACCAGCACTCGGTGGATCCCCAGCCGGCGGCACTCGTCGAGTGCGAGCGCGGTGGCGGCCGTCGCATACCCGCGCTGTCGCTCCGACGGGCGGATGGCGTAGCCGATGTGGCCGCCGAGCTCACGCAGGAACTCGTTGAGCTCGTGCCGGACCGAGACGAACCCGACCAGCCGACCGTCGACGTCGACCCACCGGGTGGTGCTCGCGACGAGCTCGTCCGGCAGGTTCTCGCCGCGCTCGTGGTCGAGGAGCATGCCCACCCACGCGGCGAAGGCGTCGGGGTCGCGCAGCTGGTCGACGGTCCGCGACCCCATCGCGCCACCGTCGATCCGGTCTCGGCCGAACTCCTCGACCATGGCCAGCCATTCGGCGTGCCGCCCGACGTCGGGGCGGATCAGCTCGACCATCCGGGCAGCGTAGACGCGCCCGATGCGGCCGTCCCTGCGGAGTTTGACAGGATGCCCGGATGACCTCCTACGCGCGGCAGGAGCGAGCGGCCATCGCCGACTCGTTCCTGCGCCTCGGCCCCGATGCCCCGACGATCGACGACCCGTGGCTGGCCCGGGACCTCGCGGCCCACCTCGTCATCCGGGACTCCCGGCCGGACCTGAGCGCCGGGATGTTCGTCGGCGCCCTCAAGGGCCGGCTCGACGAAGCGATGCGCGAGCACGCTGCCACCGACTACGCGGCGCTGGTGGACCGCGTGCGGCAGGGGCCGCCGGGGTGGTCGCCGGCCCGGATCGGCCGGGTCGACGAGGTGGTCAACGGCGGCGAGTTCTTCATCCACCACGAGGACCTGCTGCGCGGGACGCCGGGCTTCGAGCGCCGCACGCTGGACGTCGGCCACGAGCGGTTCCTCTGGGACATGCTCAAGCGCGGCTCCCGGCTCTACTTCCGCTCGGTGCCCGACGGGCGTCGTCCTCGTGGCCGAGGGTCACGGCCGGCACGCGGCCAAGAAGCCGACCGACACCGGCACCGTGGTCCTGCGCGGGCGGCCCGGGGAGCTCCTGCTCTACGCGTCGGGCCGCTCGAGGGTCGCCGACGTCGAGGTCGACGGCCCGCCGGACGCGGTGGCGGAGATCGAGGCCGCGCGGCTGGGCCTGTCGTAGCTCGGCTTTCCGAGGGATTGTGCGCTTTCCCGGGCGGTACAGCCGCCGGAAAGCCACACAACCGCCGGTATGCGGTGCGCCGGCTCAGCGGACGGTGACGCCCGACCCGCGCATCGCGTCCTTGACCTCTCCGACGGTGAGGTCGCCGAAGTGGAACACGCTCGCCGCCAGCACCGCGTCGGCGCCCGCCTCCACCGCCGGCGCGAAGTCGGCGGCCTTCCCCGCTCCCCCGCTGGCGACGATGGGTACGTGAACCGCCTGCCGTACCAACCGGATCAGCTCCACGTCGAAGCCGTCACGCGTCCCGTCGGCGTCCATCGAGTTGAGCAGGATCTCGCCCGCTCCCAGCTCGGCCGCCCTCGCGCACCACTCCACGGCGTCCAGGTCGACGGCCGTCCGGCCGCCGTGGGTCGTCATGACGAAGTCCCCGGTGGGCTGCCCGTCGTCGCCGCGACGACGGCGCACGTCGGCCGACAGCACGAGGACCTGCGAGCCGAACCGGTCCGCGATCTCCGCCACCAGCTCGGGCCGCGCGATGGCCGCCGTGTTGACGCCCACCTTGTCGGCACCGGCGCGCAGCAGCCGGTCGACGTCGCCGACGGAGCGGACACCGCCGCCCACCGTCAGCGGGATGAACACCTGCTCCGCGGTCCGGGTCACGACGTCGTACGTCGTCTGCCGGTCACCGCTGCTCGCCGTCACGTCGAGAAAGGTCAGCTCGTCGACGCCCTGGCCGTCGTAGACCATGGCCAGCTCGACCGGGTCGCCGGCGTCGCGCAGGTTCTCGAAGTTCACGCCCTTGACGACCCGCCCGGCGTCCACGTCGAGGCACGCGATGACGCGGGTGGCGACGCTCATGACGTCACGCTACCCAGCCCCCGCTACCCTCCGGCCGTGCCTCTCACCACCCGGGATCCGGCCGCCGCTGTGGCGGAGGCCGTCCGGCTCGTCGGCAGCCGGGACCCGCGCTGCGGCACCGTTCGGGTCGTCGCGGTCGACGGCCCGAGCGGGTCGGGCAAGTCGACTCTCGGTGCCCAGCTCGGCGCGGTCCTGGGCGCGCCGGTCATCCACATGGACGACGTCTACCCGGGCTGGGACGGCCTGGCCGACGCCGTGCCGCTGGTCACCACGCAGGTCCTCCAGCCGCTCGCGACCGGCGCCGAGGCGGCATACCGGCGGTGGGACTGGGTCCGGCACCGCTGGAGCCGCCGACGGGTACGCGTCGAGCCGGCGCCGGTGCTGGTCCTCGAGGGCGTCGGGTCGAGCGTGCGACCGGCCGGAGACTACGCGACCGTATGCCTGTGGGTCGAAGCCAACCGCGCCGTCCGGTTCGCCCGCGGCATGCAACGCGACGGCGAGACCTACCGGCCGCACTGGGAGCGCTGGGCCAGCCAAGAGGCCGCGCTGTTCGCGGCCGACGGCACCCGGGACCGCGCCGACGTGGTGCTCGACACCAGCGCGCTCTAGCGCCGCCGCAGGGGGGCAGCTCGGCGAGAGCAGGGTGGGAGACTGGCCGCACCATGTCGAGCACCGTTCCGGAGCGCGCCGCAGCGTCGGCGCCGACCAACCCGGCCACATCGCGCAGCCACGCCAGCACCGCCTTCCCGTGGCTGCCCCCGACGTGGGTCCTCGTGGTCGCGCTGGTCGCCGTCGCCGCGAACCTGCGGCCGGCTCTCGCCGGCGTGCCGCCGCTGGTGCCGCAGATCGAGGCCCAGCTTCAGCTGAGCAACGCGTGGCTCGGCGTCCTGACCCTGCTTCCGGTCCTCTGCATGGGCCTCTTTGCGCCGGTCGCCCACCGGGCCAGCATGATATGGGGCTCCGCCCCGGTGGTGATGGTCGCGACGGTCCTGCTGACGGTCGGGTCAGTGATGCGCCTGGGCGGCAGCAACCCCGTGGTCCTCTACGTCGCGACCCTCGTCGTCGGCATCGGGATCGCGGTGGTCGGCACGCTGCTGCCCCGGCTGGTGAAGACGCTGTTCTCCCCGGAGCGCGTGGGCCTGGTCACCGGCGTCTACATGCTGGCCATGATGCTCGGAGCGACCATCGGCGCGGGGATGTCCGAGCCGCTGGCCACGGCCCTCGGCTCGTGGGAGCAGTCGCTGGCGGCCTGGTCCCTGCTCGGAGTGCTGGCGCTGGTGGCCTGGGCGCCGCTCGCCGTCGCCGTCTGGCGACACCGGCGCGAGGTCACCGCCCTGTCCGTCGGGACCGCTCTCCCGTGGCGCAGTCCCACCGCCTGGCTCATCGCCGCCTACCTCGCGACGCAGTCCCTCGCGTTCTACTCGACACTCGCCTGGATGGCGCCCTCCTACGTCTGGCTCGGCTGGTCGGCGACCGACGCCGGCTACCTGCTGTCGGCGTTCACCGCCGTGCAGATCGTCGCCGGCCTGCTCATGCCGGTCCTCAGTGACCGGGTCCGTGACCTGAGGCTGCTGCTCGTCCCCGCCACGATCGCGGCCGGTCTGGGCCTGGTCGGCATCGGCGTCGCACCGACCGCGGCGCCGTGGTTCTGGGCGGCGCTCATCGGGTTCGGCCAGGGCAGCGCCTTCGCCCTCGCGCTCGTCCTCCTCGTCCGGTTCGCCGCGACACCACACGCCAGCGGCGGCCTCAGCGCGATGGGGTTCCTCGTCGGCTACGTCGTGGCCTCCGTCGGGCCGCTCCTCATGGGCGCGCTGCGTGACGCGACCGGCGGGTTCCACGTGGTCTGGATCGTCCTCGCCGCCGTCATGCTCCCCCAGCTGGTCCTCTGCGTGACCCTGCGGCCCGGACTGGTCAAGGTCGGCGAGACCGCTGGGGTCCCGTGATCATCGACGACGCGCTCGCCGACCTCGGCCCCCGGCCACCGGGACCCGTCGTGCGGGCGCTCGGCCGGGTCTTCCCCGGCATCCGCGAGGTGCAAGGGCAGACCGAGCCGTATGCCGCAGCCTGGGCCCGCGCCAACCGCGCCGCGCTGGCCGCCACCGGCCCGCTGTGGGTGGCGCTCGGCGACTCGATGAGCCAGGGCATCGGAGCGTCCGCCTACGACCGGGGGTGGGTCGGCCAGCTCTCGGACCGGCTCCGCGAGCGGGGGTGGGAGCACCGGCTGCTCAACCTCTCGGTCACCGGAGCGCGGGTCGACGACCTGGTCGCGACCCAGCTCCCCGCCCTCGATGCCGCGGGGCAGGACGCCGGTCCCGCTGCTCTGGTCACCGTCGTCATCGGGTCGAACGACGTGGTGTCTCCGCGTCACCGGCGGGATCTGGCCGACCGCTTCGCGGTCATGCTCGACCGGCTCCCGGACGGCGCGATCGTGATGAACCTGCCGAACCCGCACCGCGAGGCCCGCCGCGTCGACGCCCTGCTCCGGGAGCGTGCGGCCACCGGCCGGCTCGTCATCGCCGACATGCGCGCGAACGGCCCGCGCTCGTGGCGCGGCCTGTTGTCTCCCGACTCGTTCCACCCCAACGACCGCGGGTATGCGGCGATGGCCGATGTCGTCGAGGACGCGCTCACCCGCGCGGGCCTGCCGGGACTGCCCGACCGGGCGCCATGACGTCGACAACCGTGGTGCGCGAGCGTTACGAGGGCCGGATCGCCGGCGTGGGCACCACCTCCGGCACCCGGCTGGTGGTCGGCAACTGGACGCATACCCCTCTCGGGTCGTTCGCCGACGTCATGGTGGAGCGACCGGACGGGCACCGGGTGCTGCTCGCGCCGTCGCAGGCGGTGCGCGACGTCATCGAGGCGACCTACGTCTTCGACGAGGTCCGCGTCGAACCGGTGTCGGTCACCGAGGTCGGTCGCTCGTGGCAGCTGTCGAGCCCCTCGCTGTCGTTGTGCATCGGCTACGGGCGGCGGTCGGCCCTCGGGTGGCTGCTGCGGGCGGTGCCGCCCCGGCTGGCGACGAGCACCCGGTGGGCGAGCCTCGTCGACCCGGTCGCGTCACGGGTGCTGGACGGCGTGCGTACCCGCGGGGAGGCCCGCGAGGGGCGGCGCGAGTGGTACGGCGCCACCGACCTGCGGCTCGTCACGTCGGCGGCCGGGTCGTTCGACGGGGCGCCGCTCGGCTCGGTGGCGCCGGTCGACCCGCCGTGCCGGTTCGGGTTCTCGTCCACGCCGCGCACGCCGTCGGTGACGACCGTGGTGACCACGATCGAAATCGGCTGACCCCCGGTTCGTGCTCTGAACCGCACCGAATTCGGTGCGGTTCAGAGCACGAACCGATGAGAGAGCAGCGTGCTCTCAGCGGGCTTCGCCCAGGTCGCGGACCAGGCCGGCCAGCCGCTGGGCCTCGGCCATCGCGCGCGCGCCGTCCGCCCGCTGGATCGCCATGACGGCCAGGGTGTCGGTGTCGTCCAGCTCCAGCGTCACCCACGGCGCCCCGCCGCCGAACTCGACGTCGATGACCGCCGCCCAGCTCACCGTCCGGGTCGTCACGAGGTTGCGCACGACCAGCCCCTCGAGGGTCGGGACCGCCCGGATCGTGGCGTAGCGCCAGCAGACCAGCGCGATGACCACGCCGATCGACAGGAGCAGCAACCGGTCGGCCGGCTGCCACGTCGTCAACCCGGCGTTCGACGGCAGGAACACCGCCACCACCGCGAACACCACGAGCGACAGGACCGCCATGACCGTCGCCACCAGCCGGCCTCGCCGGCTGCGGAACGGCCGCAGCGCCTCGTCACTCACCACCACGTCGAACCCCGGACCTTGGTATGCGGGCGGCCGGGTCAGAGCCGGCAGGCCGCAATGTCGGTGACGAGGATGGCGCGGGCGCCGAGGTCGTAGAGCTCGTCCATGACCCGGTTGGTCAAGGCCCGCGGCACCATCGAGCGCACCGCGCACCAGCTGCGGTCCTGCAGGTGCGAGACCGTCGGCGACTCCAGGCCGGGGGTGATCCGGCACGCCTCGTCGACGAGACTGGCCGGCACGTCGTAGTCCAGCATCACGTAGTTGCGAGCCGTCACGACGCCGAGCAGCCGGCGCCGCAGCACCTCGAACCCCGCGTCGCTCGCCTCCTCGCCGGCGCCCGCCCGGCGGATGAGCACAGCCTCGCTGTGGAGGATTGGGTCGCCGAACACCGCGAGCCCCTGGCTGCGCAGGGTGGCCCCGGTCTGAACGACGTCGGCGATGACGTCGGCCACGCCGAGGGTGATCGCCGTCTCGACCGCCCCGTCTAGCCGGACGACCGCCGCGCGCACGCCGTGCTCGGCGAGGTCCTTCTCGACCAGCCCCGGGTAGCTGGTGGCCACCCGCTTGCCCTCGACCTCCGCGACGGCCTTGGCGTCCCCCGGCCGCGCCGCATACCGGAACGTCGACCGCCCGAACCCCAGCGTCATCACCTCGACGGCGCTGCTGGCGCTGTCGAGGAGCAGGTCGCGTCCGGTGATGCCGGCGTCCACGGTTCCGGAGCCGACGTAGATGGCGATGTCGCGGGGCCGGAGGTAGAAGAACTCGGCGTCGTTGTCCGCGTCGGCGACGACCAGCTCCTTGGAGTCGCGGCGCACGGCGTAGCCCGCCTCGCGCAGCATGTCGACGGCGGAGTCGGAGAGGGTGCCCTTGTTGGGGACGGCGATGCGCAGCATGTGTGGTCCTCCTTTAACCGAGCTACAGGTGGGCGTAGACGTCGTCGAGGGCGATGCCGCGGGCGTGCATGAGCACCTGGAGGTGGTAGAGCAGCTGGCTGATCTCCTCGGCAGTGCGGTCCTGCGACTCGTACTCGGCCGCCATCCAGACCTCGGCCGCCTCCTCGACGATCTTCTTGCCGATCGTGTGCACGCCGGCGTCGAGGGCCACGACGGTGCCGGAACCGGCCGGCCTCGTCGCGGCCTTCTCGCCGAGCTCGGCGTACAGCTGCTCGAAGGTCTTCACGACCCTCAAGCCTACGTGGCCGCCGCCCGCACCGGTCCGGCCGCACCGGCCCCGGCGGCAACACGGCGACTTCCCGGGAAATCCCGGCGGTGCGTCCACTTTGTCCGGTGGACTGTTGCTGTGACCGCGTCGTCCCGAGAGGAGCGTCATGTCGACCCCGGCCCCACCCACGACGAGCCCGGCCCCGGCCGCCGGCACCGGTGTGACGATCGACCCCGCGTATGCGGCGCGGTCCTGGGAGGTCGTCCTCCGGGGCAGCGCCGAACAGGCGCTCGCCGCGACGTCGGTGCTGCTTTGGCTGGGCGGCCTCGCCGTCGTCCTCGCGGTGGATGCCGCCGCGACCGGCACCGACGTCCTGCGCCTCCCGGCGGCTCCCGCCACGGCCGTGGTCCTCGTGGTTCTCGCCGCCTTCGTCACCCTGCGGTTCGCTGCCGTCCGGAGGATCGCTCTCGACCCGCCCCCCGCCCTGGTGGGCAGTGCGCGGCCGTCGACCGGGGGCACCGACCGGGCCGAGGGGACCATCATCTGCTGCTCAGGAGGCGGGGTGAAGTCCGCGGCGTTCAGCCTCGGCGGCCTGCAACGGCTCGCCCGCGAGGGGGACTACGACGCGGCTCGCGCCGTGGTCGGGGTGAGCGGCGGCGGCTACATGGCCGGCGCGTTCGCCGTCCAGCGGCTCCGCGCGACCGAGGCCGGCCGCGACCCCCGGCGCTCCCTCGCCCCGGGGAGCGAGGAGGTGGCGGCGCTGCGCCGGATGACCAACTACCTCGCGGCGACCGGACGGGTCCGCTACGACCTCGCGATGTCGCTCCTCGTGGGAACGGTCGCGAACGTCCTCAACGTCGCCGCCGTGGCCGCGACACTCGGCTGGGTGGCCGGCACGCTCGCCGTGGCCTCGGGGCTGGCGCAACCCGGTCCGGACGACGTGTGGGCGCTCGCCACTCCGGCGACGTGGTGGGCGCTGGTGCCAGTTGCCGTCGCCCTCGCAACGTCCACGGCGGTGTTCGTGACGCTGGGCGTGGGTGGGACGCCGTTGGCGACCCGCCGCCGTGTCGTCCCGGCTGTGCTCGTCGGCGACGACCCCGAGTCCCGCCGGGTGGTCGACGCCACGGTCGTCGACTGGTCGCGGTCGTTGCCCAACACCCTCGTGGGGTTCGCCGTCGTCCTGCTGGCTGTCTATCCGGGCGCACCCGTGGTCGCCGTCTGGGCGCACAACCTCCTCCCGTCGGCGGCGCACCTCGTGAGCGACGCCGCTACGCAGGTGATCGCCGGCACCGGGCTGTTCGGGGTCGCCGCGTGGCTGGCGCGCTCCACCGTCAAGGGCGTCCGGGAGGCAGGGGCCGGCGACGGCGCGCGGGCGGCGGTGCTGGCCCGGTTCCGTCGGACCGTCGCCCCACGCCTGGGGATCGCGGTCATCGCCGTGACGGCGTACGGCCTGGTGGTCCTCGTCATCGGCTATCTCGTGGCCCACCCGGGGGAGCACGTGGGGTGGTGGCTGCTCGTCCTGCTCCTCGCGTTCGCCTTGACGACACAGTGGCTCGGGTCGGCGAACCGCACCTCGCTGTTCACCTTCTACCGCAGCCGCCTCGCCGCCGCCTACCTGGAGGCGATCCGTCCGCCCGACGGCACGGCGGCACCGGAGACCACACCCCTGCCGTCACTGGCCGACCTCAGCGCACTCCCCGGTCCCGAGCTGGTCCTCTGCGCGACGGCGAACGTCACCCAGCCGGGCGTGCTGCCCACCGGACGCAACGGCACGCCCTTCGTCATGGGCCGCCGCGTGGGGTTCACCGACTCCCGCCTGCCCGGTGGCATCGCGCGCGTTCCGGCACCGAGCTACGCCCTCGGCGACCCGGGCCTGGACGTGGCGACCGCCGTCGCGATCTCCGGCGCGGCGGTGGCACCGGTGGCCGGCCGGGAGACCAAGACGATCGGCTCGGCCCGCCTCCTGTTGGCCCTGTTCAACATCCGGCTCGGCGTGTGGCTGCCCAACCCGCACTGGATACAGGCGGTTCCCGCGATGCCGGCCGCAGGGTCGTGGGTCGCCCGGCTCAACGCCCGGTTCGACCGGCCGTCCCCGTACCACGTCGTCCAGGAGGCGGTCCGCGGGCTCAGCTCCACGTTGCCGATGGTCTACGTGACCGACGGCGGCCACTACGACAACCTCGGGCTGGTCGAGGCGCTGCGGCGGCGGCCGAGCCGCATCATCGTCCTCGACGGGTCCGGCGACGCCGAGGACGCCTTCCCGACGATGGGCCACGCCGTCGCCACGGCCCGCATCGATCTCGGGGTGCAGCTCTGGTTCGACCCGCTGCCGATGTCGCGCCGACCCGCAGGAAAGGACGAACCCGCCCTTCCCCCGCTCCGGGGGTGGACCGTGGCGCACGCGACCTACCCCAGCGGTGAGCCCTGCGAGATCCGCTACGTCAAGTGCGTGCTGCCAGCGGGCCTCTCCTGGGACCTCACCAGCTACCAACTGGAGCATCCCGGGTTCCCGGCCGTCACCGAGCAGCTCGAGCTTTTCGACGAGTTCGACTTCGAGGCGTTCCGGCAGCTGGGCTGGTCGTTGACCGACTCCGCCATTGCTGCCGACTGGACGCCGCCCCCCGTGGCCCCATGACGGTCAGCGGCTCGGCTCTCGACGAGCTGGCCCGGCCGACCCCGTCGCTCGCCGGCCGCCGGGTCTGGCCCGGCCGTGCCCGCCGGCGTGAGTGGAACATCCCGGTCGCCCTCGGTGCCACCACGGTCGTGGCCAAGGTGGCGCTTTCGTGGCCGCGGGTGGGCGGCGACGGCTTCGCCGTGGTCCTCATCACGTGGGCCACCGTCGTGTCCTTCGTCGCGGTGGGGCTGGCCCTCCTCGCGTCGGACCTGCCGCGCGCCAACGGCTGGGGCTGTCTGCTCGTCGCCGCCAGCACCGTCCCGGGGGACCTCAACGAACCCGGGTACGCGGCCTCCGGGTGGTCCGGCGTCGGTTACGTCCTCGAGTTCGGCTACCTGCCCGCGGCGGTCGCCCTCGTGCTGCGCTACCCCGGTGCCCGGCTGACGGGCTGGGGGCGCCTGCTCGTGGCGGTCATCGCCGCGGCGACGATGGTGCCGCGCATCCCACTCCTCGTCGTCACGGGTCCCCTCCCGGACGGGCTTTACCGCTACCCCGGCTGGCCGACGGCCTGGCGGCCGACCCTGCACGACCTCGTCCTCGTCCGGAGCGCCCACACCCTGGCGGCCCTGCTCCTGCTCGTCGGCGCCGCCGCGCTGCTCCGGCGAGCCGTCGCAAGTGCCGGGCTCAGCCGGCGGTCGGTCATCCCGCTGGCCTCGATCGGCGCGGTATGCGCCGTCGCTGCAGCCGTCGACCAGGCGATCTGGGCCGTGGCCGTGGACAGCCTGCGTGCGCTGCCCGCCGCAGCCGTACGCGACCTGACCGCTGCCCTGATCCCCCTCGCGCTCATGGCACAGCTAGTCCGCCGGCGGGCGGCCGCCGGCGACGTCGCAGACCGGGTGCTCGCGACCGCCCGCCCGCGGGCGTCGGAGGACCTGGAGGGGGCCCTTCGCGCCGTCCTGCTCGACCCCTCCCTTACCCTCGGGCCCGCGCCGGCACACGCCCATCCGGACGAGGTCGCCGGGCCAGGCCGCGGTGTCGCCGACGTCCGGGCGGATGACGGGAGCCTGCTCGCGCGGATGTCCTTCGACACCCGGGTGGTCGAACGTGACGGTCTCCTCGCGGTCGCCGTGGCCGCCGTCCGAGTGGTGCTCGAGAACCAGCGGCTCGCCGACGCGGTGCGCCGCCAGGTCGAGCAGCTGCAGGAGTCGCGGGCCCGGATCGCCGCGGCGGGGTGGGCGGAACGCCGTCAGGTCGAGCGCGACCTGCACGACGGGGCCCAGCAGCAGCTCCTCTCGGTGGCGGCCACGCTCGCCCGCGTCGACCTGGTCGGCGACGAGGAACTCAGGCCGCTGGTCGGCGAGGCCCGTCACCGGCTCCGTGACGCCCTGGCCGAGCTGCGCGGTCTTGCTCGCGGCATCCACCCGGCGGCCTTGAGCCAAGGGGGACTCGCCGCCGCGCTGCCGGCCGTCGGTGCAGCGGCGCCGGTGCGGTGCGACGTCGAGGTCGACACCGGCCCCGGGAACCCCCCGGCTCGACGCGACCATCGAGTCCGCCGCGTACTTCCTCGTCGCCGAGGCAGTCGCCAACGCGGTCAAGCACGCCGACGGCGCGGCGATCCGCGTATGCGTACGGGCGGCCGGGGACCAGCTGGTGGCCGAGGTCGCCGACGCCGGGCCCGGCGGTGCCCGGGCGGAGGCCGGGGGGGGACTGGCCGGGCTCCGAGACCGGGTGGAGGCCGTCGGTGGGCGCCTCGACGTGCACTCGGACCCGTGCCCCAACCACCCGGCCGCCCACGGCTCGACGGTGCGCGCGCGGCTGCCGCTCTCACCACAATGAGGGCATGCCCCTGCCGCCCGCACGCCGGACGCCCCGGTCGGTCGTCCTCGTCGATGACTCCGCGCTGTTCCGGCGGGGCGTGGCCGAGCTCCTCACGGCCGCCGGGATGGCGGTCGCGGCGGAGCTGGCGGACGCTCAGGCGCTCGACGCCGTCGTCGGCCGGTCCTCGCCCGACGTCGTCGTGCTCGACGTGCGGATGCCGCCGACGTACACCGACGAAGGGATCCGCGCTGCGCTGGCGCTGCGCCGGGCCCATCCCGGGGTCCGGGGCCCTCGTCCTCAGCACGTACGCCGAGGGCCCCTGGGCCTCCGACCTCTTCGCGGAGGGCGGCACGGGCATCGGGTACCTCCTCAAAGACCGGGTGGACGACGTCACCGCCCTCGTGGACGCCATCGACCGGGTGGCGGACGGGCGGCAGCGTGGTGGACCCCGAGGTGGTCCAGCGGCTTCTCGCGGCGACCCGTCGCCGGTCCCTCCTCGACCCGCTGTCCGGCCCGGGAGCGCGAGGTCCTCGCGCTCATGGCCGAGGGCATGTCGAACGTCGGTATCGGTGCCCGTCTGTTCCTGAGCCCGAGGACCGTCGAGGCGCACATTGCGACGATCTTCGCCAAGCTCCCGCTCGACGGCGAGGACAACACCCTGAACCGCCGCGTGCTCGCCGTGCTCGCGTTCCTCGGGGACCAGCGCGGGTGAGCGTCCTGACGAGGCGCCCGACAGGAGAGGGCCGGCATGCGGCTGCCGGGTACGCCTCGTCGGCGTACCCGGCAGCGTCTGTCCGGCTGGAGGGCCCTGCTTCCGCGGGATCAGCTGCCGGTCGCGGCGAGCGAGGTGTAGCCGCTGTTGGTGACGTTCACCGGGACGCCGAACCACCAGCGCGACTCGCACTGGGTCTGGCCGGGGGCGATGGTGAGGTAGTCGGGGGCGGCGACACCGGCCTGCAGGGTGGCGTGCCCGGTGGAGTACGAGCTGAAGTTGTGCACGCAGATCTGGGTCGCGCCCCAGCCCCACGTCGGCATCTGGCCGCTGGAGCCGTTGTAGGGCAGGTAGAACGTCGTGGTCGACGTCGCGGCGGAGGCGCCGGCCGCGCTGCCGACGAGCGCCGCGGCGGCGAGGACCCCGGCCGCGAGGAGCCGGCGGCGACGCGTCGCGGCCCGGCGACCGGTGGCGGTCGCGGTGGAGGGCGAGGCGGCGGGCGTGGTGCTGGAGGTGGTGGTCATGGTCGTGGCTCCTGAGGAGAAGTGGAAAGGTTCCCGGTGTCGCGCACCCGGTCGGGTGCCCACCACGAGAGTCCCGTCCGGAGCCATGCCTACGCCTCCGCGATGTCACCCGACCGGCCTAGGTGTTTTCCCCTGTCCTCGGTCGGTCACGTGGCGGCGGTGGCCCCCTCCGGCTCGCGGTCCGGCTTCTCGATCCTCGACACCCGCACCCAGGCGACGAAGCCGTAGATGACGAACACCGAGTAGACCGCATACAGCACCGCCGTCGGGATGTAGCCGGAGTGGACCAACAGCGGCACGCCGACGATGTCCACGCCGATCCACGCCAGCCAGAACTCGTTCCAGCCGCGGGCCATGGCGTAGGTCGCGACGATCGAGCCGACGAAGATCCAGGCGTCACACCAGAAGTACCAGCGCGGGGCGGGGAACCCGGCGCCGATGGTCGCGAAGACCTGCTGCACGACGAGCAGGCCGACCACCCAGAAGACGCCCAGCGCGACGCGTTCGCGCGCCGGTCGCCCATCGCGGGGTGATCGCCGGCTGGTCCGCGCCGTGGTGGTTGAGCTTGCGGACCTCGTTCCACCGCCACCAGCCGTAGACGCTCGTGATGATGAAGAAGATCTGCCGCCCGGACTGGCCGAACAGCGGCGCGCGCCCGTCGGCCTGGTCGAACGTCACGGTGATGTAGACGAAGAACAGCAGCACGTTGCCGACGATGCCGACCGGCCACGCCCAGACCCGGCGGCGCAGGCCCCCGATGGCCGAGCCGAGGCCGAACAGGACGCCGATCAGCTCCAGCCAGTGCAGCTCGTACCCCGCGACGGGGATGCTGGCCTCGTAGAGCCATCGCAGCAGGTCCATAGGTGTCGTGTCCTTCCCTCGTGCTCAAACCCTGTGGGGGCGAGCTCCGGGACGACGCACGGCACGACGGCCGCTCGAGACCAGCGACGCCGCCGGCAGTCGTTGCCGGTCGGACCACTGACCTCGTACGTGCTGCCTACCATCCGGACTTTCACCGTCGGTCCCGGAGTTCCACCAGGTCCACCGGCCGCTGGCTGCGGCCGGGTCGCGGACTGTCACCGCCGGTTCGGAGTTGCACCGACCCCGGAGCACGTCTCCGGGAAGTATGCCACGCGCCAGCTCCTCCGGAGCCGGGTCGTCACGAGCGGCTGGTCACCGTCGACTGGGCGATCTTGAGGACCCCGCCCTCGTTGACCAGGCCGAACGTGGTCCGCTCCCGGATGACGGCCCCCGCCTTGGTCGTGTAGGTGATCAGCGCCGTCGCCGTGGACGGCGGCGAACCGGCCACCTCGGTCGCCGTCACCTTCGAGAATCCGTCCCAGAACCGTTGGTACGCCTGGCGTCCGCCCGCCACGCGGGTCTGGTAGTCGGCGGTCATCAGGCCCCAGGCCTGGTCCAGGTCGCCGGGGACCAGGGAGTAGTAACGGGAGATCGCGCCGGCCAGCTGGGCGGCGGTCGGCGTGCCGGCTGACGGCGCCCGGCCCGCGCCCGACCCCGCGCCTGACCGGCGCCGACCCCGCGCCCCCACCGGGGAGCGTGGTCGCGGCCGCCGACGGCGCAACAGGCGTCCGGGCCGGGGTCGGCGCGCTCGCCGGCCCACCCGGCTGAGCACTGGCCGGCCCGCCGCCTAGCCCGGCGCCGGCGCGCTGGTCGCCGGTGGCGCCGCCGCCGTCGGCTGCGCGGCGGGCTGGCACCGACGCCGAGGGGGCGTCGAGGCCGTCCCCGTGACCTCGGAGGTCGCCGCCGACGCGGTCAGGGCTGTCCTTGCGGGTCGGCGCGCGGCCGCGGGGTCGCCACCGCCTCCCGGCCGCAGCAGCACGAAACCGGCCAGCACGAGGGCCACCACGACGAGGAGCGCGACGACACCGAGCACCCGGCGCCGACGCCGGGATACCGAGGACGAGATCGGCGGGCCCGACCGCGAACGCCACCGCCCCGCGCAGACGGGTCGTCGAGCGCGAAGTCGGGCCCGGACTGTTCGTCACCGCCGAGGAGAGGAGCCTCAGGATCGGCGGCGAACCGGTCGAGCTGGCCCGCGACCTCGGCCATCGTGGGCCGGGCCTCGGCGTCCGGCGACAGCATCCGGTTCAGCAGCGGTGCGAGCGCTCCCGCGTGCTGCGGCGGTTGGACCTGACCGGACGCCACCCGGTGCAGCAGCCCGATCGGGTTGGGCTCCTGGCCGAACGGAGGCCGGCCCTCGAGCGTCGCATACAGCGTCGAGCCCAGGGAGAAGACGTCCGACGCGTACCCCGACTCGGCGCCCCGGGCGACCTCCGGGGCGAGGTATGCGGGCGTGCCGGTGAGCATGCCGGTGGAGGTGAGCGAGCTGTCGCCGATGGCGTGGGCGATGCCGAAGTCGCTGATCCGGGCGGTGCCGTCGTTTGCGACGAGGATGTTGGCGGGCTTGACGTCGCGGTGGACGATGCCGGCGGCGTGGGCGGCGGCCAGCGCCGAGGCGACCTGGGCGCCGAGGGTGGCGGTCTCCTGCTCGTGGAGGGTGTGCAGCTCCTTGAGGATCTCGGACAGCGGCTGGGACGGGCACGAGCTCCATGACGAGGCAGGGCTCGCCCTCGTGCTCGACGACGTCGTAGATGGTCACGGCGTGCCGGTGGTGGAGCCGGGCGGCGATCCGGGCTTCCCTCATCGCCCGGCGGGCGACCAGCTCCGGGGACTCGGTTCCGGGGCCCTGCGGGGGGTTGAGGATCTTCAGGGCGACGGCGCGGCGGAGCCGTTCGTCCCACCCCTCCCACACCGCGCCCATGCCGCCTCGCCCGATGAGTCGGACGAGACGGTAGCGGCCCGCAACGAGGCCGTTCGGCGCCTCCACGACATCCTCCCTGGCGGTCGACAGT
The DNA here is from genome assembly GCA_963751085.1 of uncultured Actinomycetota bacterium. Classification (GTDB taxonomy): domain Bacteria; phylum Actinomycetota; class Actinomycetes; order Actinomycetales; family Dermatophilaceae; genus Lapillicoccus. The sequence continues at coordinate 194,558 of CAVVTH010000004.1, forward strand.
TCCCCGAGGCTCAGGGACTCATGCCCCGTCGGGGCCCACGGCACACCCGAATGCCGGCCCGGGCCGTCGGTCAGGGGTGTAGTGCGTCGGCGACCAACGTCCGCAGCTCCTCGATGGCGGCGGGGACGTCGTCCTTGCCGTAGACCGCCGACCCGGCGACGAAGACGTCCGCGCCCGCTTCGGCGCACTGCTCGATGGTGGCGGCGCTGACGCCGCCGTCCACCTGGATCCACACCTCGCCGCCGAACCGGTTCACCGACTCCCGGACCGCGCGGACCTTGCCCATCTGGTCGGCCATGAACGACTGGCCACCGAAGCCTGGCTCGACCGTCATGACGAGCACCATGTCGAGGTCGGGCAGCAAGTCCTCGTAGGGCGGCCAGGGGGTGTTCGGCTTGAGGGCCAGGCCGGACCTGGCGCCCAGCCCGCGCAGCGTCCGCGCCAGAGCGCCAGGGTCGGCGGCGGCCTCGACGTGGAAGGTCACCGACTCGGCTCCCGCCTCGGCATAGCCGGGCGCCCACCGGTCGGGGTCGTCGATCATGAGGTGACAGTCGAGCGGCAGCGGGCTGACCTTGCGCAAGCGCCTCGACGACCGGCAGCCCGAGCGTGAGGTTGGGCACGAAGTGGTTGTCCATGACGTCGATGTGCGCCCAGTCGGCGCTGCGGATCGCGGTCCAGCTCCGCCTGCAGGTTCGCGAAGTCGGCGGACAGGATGCTCGGCGAGATCTGCACGCACCCACCCTAGGAGCAGCCGCGCCGCCGGCACTGGGTACGGTCGTGCGGTGCAGGCCCGGTATGCGACGACGTGCGGCGCCTGCGCCCGGCCGGTTCGCGTGGGGGACGTCATCGTGTCGACCGGCGGCAAGAGCGGTCCGTGGGTGCACGAGGCGTGCGCCCAGCCGGTCCAGGCTGGCCTGTTCGAGGACGCGCGACGGCCTCCTCACCTGCGCCGGCGTCAACCGCGTCCACGCCACGCAAGGGCAACGCGGCCGCGAAGCCGCGCCGGGCGGAGCCTCCGCTGCCGGACGGCGCCACCGCCGTCTACACCGACGGCGCGTGCTCGGGGAACCCCGGGCCCGGGCGGCTGGGCGTGGGCCGTGGCCGACGGGCGGCAGGCGTCCGGTGGTCATCCGGCGACGACTAACCAGCGGATGGAGATCCAGGCCGCGCTCGAGGCGGTTCGCGCCATCGCCGACAGCCCCCTGGTCGTCGTCAGCGACTCGACCTACGTCGTCAACTGCTTCCGGGACGGCTGGTGGCGCGGCTGGCAGGCCCGCGGCTGGCTGACGTCACAGAAGAAGCCGGTCGTGAGCCGCGACCTGTGGGAGCCGCTGGTCGAGCTGGTCAACGACCGCGGCGACGTGTCGTTCCGCTGGGTCAAGGGCCACTCCGGCGACACCATGAACGACCTCGTCGACCGCCTGGCCGTCGAGCAGTCGCAACGCTTCCGGGCCGGCTGACCCCGAAGTTCGCCAAGGGTGGGGCCGGCTGCGGCCCCACCCTTGGCATGCTTCCGAGCGGTGACCTCAGGCTCGGCCGTGTGATGCCCGAGAGCGGCGGGCTAGGGAGTCGACGAGCACGGCGAGGGCGAGGACTGCGCCGGTGATCATGTATCTCGGTGCGGCCGTGAGGTTCAGCAGGGTGAGCCCGTTGGAGATGGACTGGATGACGAGGATCCCCAGCAGTGCCGAGTAGGCAGATCCGCGTCCTCCGAACAGGCTGGTCCCGCCGATGACGGCGGCGGCGATGGCGTTGAGGTTCACATCACCGGTGCCGGCGCTCTGGCTGGCGGACGCCAACCGGGCCGCGCTGAGAATGCCGCCGACGGCGGCCAAGAGTCCGGTCAGGACGAACGCGGACGTGAAGATCGCTCGAACGTTGATGCCGGCTCGCCGAGCGGCTTCGACGCTGCCACCGACCGCGAACATGTGCCGTCCCCAACGCGTGCGCGTCAAGGCGTAGTTCGCGATGACGACGGCGATGACGAACAGGGCGAACATCCACGGGACGCCGTTGTCCTGGTTCAGGTATCCGACGGCGACGAGCAAGCCGACGAGAAGCGCCCCGGACTTGACGAGCAGCGTGCCCAACGAGCCGGTCGACAGGTTGGCCCGCTGTCGCTCCCGGATGTTGAGCAGCCCGGTTACCAGCACGGCGCCGGCGGCCAGGGCGGCGAAGACGTAGCCCAGGACCGGGGGAAGGAACTGCTGCTGGCCGAAGGTCACGAGCGCGGACCCGTAGGGAAGGTTGATGGATCCCTCGGTGCCGAGCAACTGCAGCTGGAGTCCGAGGAAGGCCAGTAGCCCGGCGAGGGTGGCGATGAAGCTCGGCATCCCGAACCGGGTGTAGAGGGTGGCGTAGAGCAAGCCGATGAGCGCTCCGCTCAGGGCGGCGGCCAACATGGCCACAAGGACGGGCCAGCCGTGGTTGACCCACAAGACTCCGAGGAACGCCGAGGAGAGACCGCTGAGGGAACCGACGGAGAGGTCGATCTCGCCCACGATCAGGACCATCACGATCCCCAACGAGATCGTGCCGACCGCCGCGCAGTCGTACAGGAGGTTGACCAGGTTGGCGGATGAGAGGAAGACGGAGTTGAGCGCCTGAAAGATGATCGCGATGACCACCAGCCCGATGACGACGGGGAGCTGGCCGATGTCGCCCGCGCGCACCTGGCGCCAGAACCGGCCGAGGGCGGCACCTGGGCCGCCGCCGTTGGCGGCCACCCTGGTGTCCTGTCGGTCCAAGGTTGCGACCGGTGTCGCCTCGTCGGTGTCGGACATCAGGGCTCCTTCGTGACGGCTGCTGTTGTCGACGACTCGTCGGGCCTCGGCGTACCGGCCGAGTTCGGGGCGTCGGTCCCGCCGTCCTGCGTGGCCCGGGCCGCGTCACGACGGGTCACGACGTTGTCGGTGGCGCCCGTGATCGCGGCCACGAGGTCGTGGTTGCTGGCCTCGGGGCCGAAGATTCCGTTGTTGCGGCCCAGACGCAGGACGACGATCTTGTCCGCGACGGCTCGGACGTCTTCCATGTTGTGGCTGATGACGATGACGCCGTGGTTTCGCGCCTTCAGTCGTTCGATCAGGTTCAGGACTTCGGCCGTCTGGGCGACTCCGAGGGCCGCGGTCGGCTCGTCCAGCATGATGAGCCGGGGTTGGGTCAACAGGGATCGAGCGATCGCCACCGTCTGCCGTTGCCCACCGGACAGTGACGCGATGGGAATTCGAACGCTGGGGATCCTCGCCGAGAGCTCACCGAGCAGCTCCCAGGAACGCATCTCCATCTGAATCTCGCGCAGGCGAGCGGGTCGCATCTCCCGTCCGAGGAACAGGTTGGCCACCACGTCGAGGTTCTCGCAGAGGGCGAGGTCCTGGAAGACCGTGGCGATGCCGAGCTCGATCGCCGCCGCCGGGCTGTCGATGGTAACCGGCTTCCCGTCGAAGTAGATCTCGCCCGAGTCGGGTCGGTGCACACCGGATAGGACCTTCACCAGGGTGGACTTCCCCGCTCCGTTGTCACCGACGAGTGCCACGACCTCCCCCGAGTGAACTTCCATGGAGATGTCGGTGAGCGCCGATACAGCGCCGAACGTCTTGCCTACTCCGCGCAGGCTGAGGATGGCGTCGCTCGTGACCGCCGTTTCGAGTGTGGAGGTCATCCTGTCCCCTGGTGGCGAGACTCGGTGGCCGTGGCGTGGACGCCGGTCACTTGATACCCATCGATGCACAGGCCTGGGCGTAGTTGCCGGTGCAGAGCTGGGCGGCCGTGTTGATGTTGGTGTCGATGATCTCCTTCTTGAGGTTGTCCTTGGTGATCACCTTGGGGACGAACAGCATGGTGGGCGCGTCGAAGACGGTGGTGATCTGGCCGCCACCCGTGGCCTGCGGGGTCTTGCCCTGCAGCAGGTCGACGGCGACCTGGGCGGCCGCGCCGGCGACGATCTCGCTGGGCTTGGAGATGGTGTTGTACTGGTCGCCGATGATGATGAGCTGAAGGCCGGCGATGGTGGCGTCGTTGCCCGTGACCGGGGGGGTCGGCGTGACGTTGGCAGCCTTCAGCGCAGCGATGGTTCCGCCCGCCGTTCCGTCATTCGCGGCGACCACTCCGGCGATCTGGCCCGGGAACCGAGAGATCTGGCCGGCGACCCACGACTGCGCCTTGGTGGGCTCCCACTCGGGGGTGTCGTACTCCGCCAGCGTCTTGTATGCGCTGCCTTCCAGGCCTTCGTGAATTCCCTTCTTGATCAGGCCGGCGGCGGCGTCGGTGGGAGATCCGTTGACCTCCAGCAGCCCCTTGGAAGGGTCGGTGTTGGTGGTCTTCAGATGATCGACGAGCGACTGAGCGATCGACTTGCCGATCGCCTCGTTGTCGAACGACACGTAGAAGTCGACCTTGGCCTGCGGGATAGGCCGGTCGTAGGCGATGACCTTGATGCCCTTCGACGCGGCCTGGGAGACCAAGGACGCGGCGGCCGTGGAGTCCACGGGGTCGAGGACGATGGCCTTGACGCCTTGCGTGATGGCAGCGTTGAACTGCTGCTGCTGCTTGGCGGCGTCAGCGGTCGCGTTGTTGTACAGAACAGAGCAGGAGGAGCACAGCTTGCTCAGCGCGTCCTTGAATCCGGGGGCGTCGTGCTGCTCGTATCTGGTGGAGGCCTGGTCCGGCATGAGGAAGGCGATCTTCGCCCCGTCGATCCCTCCGGCGCCGCCGCTTCCGGTGCCCTCGGAACCGGCGGCCGGGGCCTTACCTGAGCTGCAGGCGGCGAGGGGGATCGCCACGGCCATAAGCGCGGCCGTGAGGGCGATGTTGCGGGTAGACGTGCGGTTCATGAGTTCGTCCTTTTCCGAGGTACGTGGCCGCCCGGTGTGCGGCGTGTTGATGGGGCTCGACGGCGGTTGATCGAGAAGTTGGCGCCGCCGAAGAAGCGCTGGGAGAAGCGGCGGTCGGTCAGGGCAGCAGCGAGACTTTGATCGACTCTTGGCCGCTCGCCACGAGGTCCAGGCCCTGCTGGAACTTCGCGAGCGGCAGCTGATGGGTGCAGATCTCATCCATCGGCAGAGCTCCCGACTCGATCAGCTGGATTGCCGCAGGCCAGCAGTTCGGGCCTAGGTGGGCGCCAAGGACGTCCAGCTCCTTGTCGTCGCTGATGATGCTCCAGTCCACGGACACGTCGTCCTTGAAGACCGAGTACTCCACGAAGCGCCCGAGCTTGCGCAGCATGTTCAGGCCTTGCACTACCGCCGCGGGAGCACCGGTCGCTTCGAGGTACACGTCGCAGCCGTAGCCGTCGGTCAGGGCCTTGACCCGCTGGATGGCGTCATCGTCCTTGACGTTGATCGCCACGGTGGCGCCGGTCTTCAACGCCAGCTCCAGCTTCCTGGGGTCCATGTCCAGGGCCACGAGCTGGCGAGGCGACTTTGTGGCCGCGCCGGCGATCATGCCGAGGCCGATGGGACCGCACCCGGCCACGACCACGGTGTCCGCCGACGTGATCCGAGCCCGCTCGACCGCGTGCAGTGCACACGACAACGGCTCGGCGAAGGCCGCGTGCGCCGGAGGCAGGTCCGCCCGAACCCGGTGCACGAGCGACCCCGCGGTGAGCACCATGAACTGCTGCATGCCACCGTGCGTTGCCCGTTTGAAGCCGTAGATGTTGTGCACCTGGCACATGTGGTAGTCGCCGGCGTCGCAGTAGCGACAATTCCAGCACGGCACGATCTGCTCGACCACGACCCGGTCATCCACGTCGATGTGCCAGCGCTCGCGGGCCGCGTCGTCCAGCTCCACGACCCGACCGGTGATCTCGTGCCCGGGAACGACCTCGGTCTCCGCCCACGCCGGACGGTTGGCGTCTCCCCAGAACTTCGCGGCGCCGTCGTAGCACTTCAGGTCGCTGGCGCAGATCCCGACCGCCTCGACCCGAAGAAGCACCTCACCGGGGCCGGGCGTCGGCCGGAGACGTGTCTCCAGGCGATAGTCCCGGGGACCGTGACAGACGACCGCGTCCATCGTCGTCGAGGAACGCGCCTCGCCGGGTTGGGCTGCACCCATCAGAACCTCCCTTGGCTCTCCCGGACCGCCGGGCTTGGGACCAACGTAAGGCAGTGCTGAAAATATGTCCAGAACAATTTTTCAGCGTACGATGGCGGTGCGCCGTGACCGTGCGGCTTCCGGCAGGAGGGTGCTGTGCCAACCCGTAGGACGCCCGCGGCGGCGCAGGACGCCACCCCACCCGGTGTCCGCCCCCGCGCCTGCGAAGGAGTCGGCAGCCACGCGGTTCGCGCTGCCGTTGTTGTACGAGGCTGCTCGCCTGTACTACCTGGAGGACTCGAACCAGGCAGAGATCGCCACCAGGCTGGGTACCAGCCGGACCACGGTGAGCCGCCTGCTCGCGGAGGCGCGGGCGACGGGGATCGTGCAGATCACCCTGCGCAACCCGACAGCCGGCGCGACGACGGAGATCGAGGGCCAGCTGGTGTCGGCGCTCGGTTTGAAGAACGCCTACGTCGTGACCAGCGCAGCCGATTTCGGCCTAGGCAGCTTGCTCGCACCTGGGGTCGGCCTGGCCTTGACCCACGCGCGACTGAGTCCCGGAGACGCGGTCCTGGTGTCCTCCGGAGCGACGATCAAAGCCATCTCGCAGGAGCGCCTACCGTCCCTCCAGGGGGTGGTCCTGTGTCCGACGGTCGGTGGGGTCGAGGAGCCGGAGGCTCACTACCAGACCAACGAGATCACCCGAGCTCTCGCCGTGGGCGTCAACGGGATTCCGGTGGCGCTGCATGCTCCGGCCATGCCGGGCGCTGCCCTCTACTCGGTGCTCATGGAGGACCCGCAGATCTCTCGGGTCAGAAACTACTGGCGCACCGCGAAAGCCGCGCTGCTGGGCATCGGGGCACCTCCATCGAAGCGGTCCTCGCTGCCGGGCGTTATCGCCCTCAGCAGGTCCACCCTTCCTACCGCGGTGGGCGATATCTGCGCCCGGCCGTTCGACATCGAGGGTGCACCGGTCGACTTCCCCGGCATCGACCGCCTCGTCGCCATGACGTTGGACGACCTGCGCCGGGTGCCTCACTCGATCGGCGCAGCGGTCGGTGGCGACAAGGTGGTGTCGATCCTCGCCGCGATCAAGGCCGGCTACGTCAACACCCTTGTCACCGATACCCGGACCGGCGAACTCCTCCTGGCATCCGGGCTGCCCTGACGGGCCGACTACCCGACGGGCCCGCTGGAGGCTTCCACCTGCATCGAGGCGAGCTCGTGGACGATGGCTCGCGTGGCCGGGTAGAGCTCGCCGTAGCGCGCATACATCCGGTCATAGATGCCGCGTACCTCCGACCTGGGGCGGACGACCGATGCCTCAACGGTCCAGTCGGTTTCCGGAGGGACGAGGCCGTTGCCGATGGCCGCGAGGAGCGCGTCTCCGTAGGACGCCCCAATGGTGTGAGCGGGAAGATGCTGTTCCCGGCCGGTCACGTCGCTGACGATCTGGGTCCACAGACCGCCCTGCGTTCCCCCACCCACCGCGACGATCCGCTTGATGGGATCGTCCTCGTGCTCCAGGAACTCGATGATCTGCCGGACGCCGTAGGCGATTCCCTCGTAGACGGCCCGGAACAGATGTCCCCGGCCGTGTTGCAAGCTCAGTCCGGCGATGACTCCTCGCGCCGCGGTGTCGAAAACCGGCGTGCGTTCGCCGGCGAAGTAGGGCAGCAGCAGCAAGCCGTTGGACCCGGCCGGAATGCGGGCAGCCTCGGTCACCAGCCGGTCGAAGCTGGCGTTACCGGTGAGCTCCTGGACCCATGACGTGAGCGAGCCAGAGGTCGACATCCCGGCGGCGACCGTGTGTTGGCCCGGCTCGACCCCCACCGTCGTCCACAGCATGGGATGCGTCCGGAAACGCTCAAGCACCTGAACGAAGAACAGCGTCGAGCCGTACATGAGCATGAGGTCGCCCGGGTGTCGCGCACCGGCCGAGAACGCCTCGGCCCAGGCATCTACGGTTCCCGGTGAGACCGGCGTACCGACCGGAAGGCCAGTCACCTCCGCGGCCTCGCTGGTCACCGTGCCCACCACCTCGTGCGGATAGACCAGGCGCGGCATCTCCATGTCGCCGGCGACCAACTGCACCCACTCGTCGATCCACGTGTTGGCTCGAACGTCATAGAGGGGATCACTCTGGCTCGCCGTATGGTGGTCCAGCACGTACTTCCCCGTCAGCTTTGCGGTGATGTAGGAATTGCTGTTGTACCAACGCGTTCCGCGACCCCACGCTTCTGGCTCGTGCCGGCGCAGCCACACCATCTTCGGCCCCACCGCCTGCGTCGTCAGCACCTTCCCGCACCGCTCGAGAATGGCGTCGGCGCCCAGTTCCTCGGTGAGCTCGGCGATCTCCCTTTCCGCCCGGCCGTCGATCCCGTAGAGGATTGCGGGCCGGACCGGGTTGACGTGCTCGTCACACACGAGCAGGCACGGACCGACGCCGCTGACACACACTCCGGTGACCGCGTCGTCACCGACCTGCGCCATGAGGTCACGGGTCACGCCGACGAAGTCGTCCCACCACACTGTCCGGGCGTCGACCTCAGCCCATGAGGGCCGAGGCATCGACATGGTGTGCTTGCGCACCGCCGTCGCCACGACCTCCCCTTCCGCGGTCGTGAGAACACCTTTCGTGCTCGCGGTGCCGATGTCGATGCCTACCAGCAGCTGCCTCACCTACGTGCCACCCTCCGACACCGTCGTTGATGGGCCATGATCCCCACCGTAGGCGATGCCGGCGGAAGCGAGCCTTGGGGCCGAGCACGCGGCCCACGTCTTCCACCAGCGGATCGACGTAGCGGGACCAGTCGAGCCCGGGCTCTCCAAGCAAGGCCCGCAGCGCCTCCTGGACCGCCTCATCGGACCGGTCCGCGGACCGGGTTAAACGCCGACGGGACCGGTGCGGCGGCGCAGCAGCGCGAGGAACATCCCGTCCGTGTCGTGCCGGTGCGGCCACAGCTGCACGAACGGCGCGGCACCGGTGCCCTCGACCGGCCGGCCGGCACGGTCGACGACCAGCCCGGCGGCGTCGACCAGCTCCACGTCCGGACGGCGCTTGAGGACGTCCGCGACGACGAACCGGGTCTCCCCCAGGTGCGGGCTGCAGGTCGCGTATGCGACGACCCCGCCGGGACGGGTCGCGTCCAGCGCGCTGGTCAGCAGCTCCCGCTGCAGCGTGGCGAGCGGCGGGACGTCCGACGGCTGCCGCCGCCACCGGGCCTCCGGCCGGCGCCGGAGCGCCCCTAGCCCGGTGCAGGGCGCGTCGACGAGAACGCGGTCGTAGGCGCCGGCCTCGGTGGCGCCGACGTCCCGGCCGTCGCCGGTCCGGACGGTGATCTGACCGGGGCGGCCCTTCCCGATGGCAACCGCCAAGGTCTGCCGCACCAGGTCGGTCCGGTTGGGGTTGACCTCGTTGGCCACGAGGTCGGCGTCGCGCTCCAGGGCGAGCCCGGCCAGCAGGCCGGCCTTTCCGCCTGGTCCGGCGCAGAGGTCGAGCCAGCGTTCCCGCGCGCTCCCCGTCTCGACCGGTGCCGCGGCGAGCGCCAGAGCCACCAGCTGCGACCCCTCGTCCTGCACCGCCGCCCGTCCCTCCCGGACGGCGGCCAGCGCGCCCGGATCACCGCCGTCGAGCACCACCGCGGTCGGGGCGAACCGGCCGCGCCGCGACCCGTCGACCAGGAGCTCGTCGACCCCGGCGAGACCCGGCCGCGCCACCAGCGTGACCCGCGGCGGCGCGTTGTCCGCCGCCAGCAGCGCGTCCAGCTGCGCGTCGACGTCCTCGGCGGTCGCCGTCCCGTGGCCGAGCAGCGCCTGGCGGAGCGCGCGTACCACCCACTCCGGATGGCTGGTCCGGACCGCCGCAGCGGCCAGCGGCTCGGTGCCGGATGGGGCCACCTCGTCCAACCACGCCTCACGGTCGCGTTCGGAGACGCGGCGCATCACCGCGTTGACGAAGCCGGACGCACCGATCCCGTTGACCTGCCTGGCCAGCGCGACCGTCTCGTCGACGGCGGCGTGGGTGGCGACCCGCATACCCAACAGCTGGTGCACTCCCAGCCGGAGGGTGTCCAGCACGGAGGCGTCCACCTGCGCGACCGGCCGACCGGCCGCCACCTCGATGACCCGGTCGTAGAGGCCCCGCATCCGCGTCGCGCCGTAGACCAGCTCGGTGGCGAACGCCGCGTCGCGGCCGTCGATCCGCTTGCTGCGCAATGCTTTTGGCAGCTCGAGGTTGGCATATGCGCCGTCCGCGACGGCCCGCATGACGGTGTATGCCGCCAGCCGGACCGGGTCGGACCGACGGCCGCGTTCGGCCGGCCGCTGCGCCGACCGCTGTCGCGGCGGTCGGCGGTCAGGCATCCCCGAGCCGCTCGCCCGGCTGGATCCGGATACCGCGGGCCCAGTCGGCGGCGGGCATCGGCTTCTTCCCGGTCGCCTGCACCGATCCCGAGCCGCGCGCTGCCCGCACCGGTGGCCACGAGCACCTCTCGCTTGGTCACGACGAGGGCACCGGGCGAACCGGCGGCCTGGTCGTCGACCGGCGTGACGGGGTCGACCTTGACCCGCTCCCCCCGGAACGTCGTCCACGCCCCGGGGTTGGGGGTGCAGCCGCGGACCTGACGGTCGACGACGTATGCGGGGCGCGTCCAGTCGATCCGCGCGTCGTCGACGGTGAGCTTGGGCGCGAGCGAAACGCCCTCGGACGGTTGAGGTTGGGGCACCACGGTGCCGGCGGCCACGCCGTCCATCGTGGCGACCAGCAGTCCGGCTCCGGCGACGGCCGAGCCGGCGAGCAGGTCGCCGGCGGTGTCCGTCGGCCGGACGGTCTCGGTCATCGTGCCGAGCACCGGACCGGTGTCGAGCCCCTCCTCGATGAGGAACGTCGTGGCCCCGGTGACGTCGTCGCCGGCCATCACGGCGCGCTGCACCGGCGCCGCACCACGCCAGGCGGGCAGCAGCGAGAAGTGGAGGTTGACCCAGCCGTGGCGCGGGATGTCCAGGGCGGCCCGCGGGACGATCGCGCCGTAGGCGACGACCGGGCAGGCGTCGGGGGCCAGCTCGCGCAGCACCGCGTGGAACGCCGGGTCCTTGGCCGACGCCGGGGTGAGGACGCGCATACCCAAGGCCTCGGCCCGCACCCGGACCGGCGAGGGTACGAGCGAACGTCCCCGTCCCGCAGGCGCGTCCGGCCGGGTGACCACGGCGACCACCTCGTGGGCCGACGCGGCGAGCGCGTCGAGGCTGGGCACTGCCGCGTCCGGCGTGCCGGCGAAGACCAGCCGCACTACATCGCCCGGCCGAAGGTCGCGTGCGGGCTGAGCCGCACCGCGGGGACCGGCCCGCCGGCCCACTCCGCCTCGCGCACCGCCTTCATGGCCAGCTTGCGAGTGGCCGGGTCCATCCGGTCGACGAAGAGGATGCCGTCGAGGTGGTCGGTCTCGTGCTGCAGGCACCGGGCCAGCGTCTCCGTCCCCTCGATGGTGACGGGCTCGCCGTGCAGGTCGGAGCCGGTCGCGACGGCGCGCGCCGCCCGGCGGACGTCCTGCTTCAGCCCCGGGAAGGACAGGCACCCCTCGGGGCCGTCCTGGCACTCCTCCGACAGCCGCAGCACCGGGTTGACGAGGTGGCCGAGCTCACCGTCGACGTGCCAGGTGAACACCCGCAGCCCGACCCCGATCTGGGGCGCGGCCAACCCCGCACCCGGGGCGTCGACCATGGTGTCGGTGAGGTCGGCGACGAGCCGGCGCAGCTCACGGTCGAAGTCGACGACCTCCAGCGCGGGGCTGCGCAGGACCGGGTCGCCGAACAGGCGGATCTCCTTGATCGACACGGTGGGTCTGAGCTTCCTCACGTATGCGACGGGTATGCGATGGGATTCACCGCTGGGGCGACGGGCGCTCAAGTCTAGGCACGGTCGCGCACGACCTCGTTCTCGAGGTTTCGGACGGAACGGGACAGCAGGCTCCCGACGGCGAGCAGCGCATACACGACGCCGCTCGCCAGGAGGACCGGTTCGGGGTCGAACCAGCCGGCGAGCAGGCCGAACAGCAACGACCCCAACGGCATCGCGACGAAGGACCCGAGCGCGTCGTAGCTCGAGACCCGCGACAGGACGGCTTCGGGGATGTGCTCCTGCATCGCCGTCGACCAGCCGACGCCGAACACCTCCGTGCCGGAACCTGCGACGAACATGGCCACGACCAGCGGCCACGTCGACGGCGAGAGGCCCAGCATCACCACCGGTACAGCGATCGCGGCGACCGACAGCATGCCGGCCCGGAGCGGGTAGCGAACCGAGACCCGCAGCATGACGACGGTGGCCAGCACCGTGCCGACCGCCTCGGCGCTGAGCGCGAGGCCCCAGCCGTCGGCACCGAGCGCCGGCACGCGGCTGGACACCAGCGGTCCCAACACCCCGAGCGCCCCGAACTGGATCGCGTTGAGCAGTCCGAACACCACCACCACGACCCAGAGCCAGGTCCGCGAGGAGAACTCGGACCACCCGTCGCGCAGCTCCGCCAGCATCGACGTGCGCTCCACGACCGCAGCGGCGTCGCGTCGGGGCAGCCGCACCCGCCAGAGGCAGAGGATCGCCAGCACGTAGGTGGCGGCGTCGAAGGCCAGCGCCCAGCCGGGGCCGACTGTGACCACCAGCAGCCCCGCGGCGGCGGGGCCGATGACGGTCAGGCCGCTGCGCGAAAAGGCGAGGAGCGCGTTGGCGGGCTGCAGCCGAGCCCGGTCGACGATGAGGGGGACGATCCCGGCCATGGCGGGGAAGGTGAAGGCCGACACGGCGCCGTTGACCGCCTCGATCCCGGTGAGCATCCACAGGTGAGCGCCACCCGAGATCACCAGCGCGGCCGCCGCCCCCTGGGTGACCGCCGTGAGCGCGTGGGCGAGCTGGAGCACCGTGGTCCGGGACATCCGGTCGGCGACGACGCCACCGACGAGGAGGAACAGCACCATGGCGGCGGTGCGGGCGGTGAGCACCTGGGCCAGCGCGCCAGCCGAGTCGGAGAGGTGCAGGACCGCGAAGGCCAGCGCCACCGGCGCCATCGCCGATCCCGCCGTCGAGACGCTGCGAGCGGTGAAGTACCACGCGAACCGCCGGTCGCGCAGGACACCGACGGCGTGCCCCCAGGTCACCGGTCCGGCTCCAGCGGGAATGCGAACACCGAGAGGTTGGCTCGCACCGTGCCGTCGGTCCGCGGCGGGCGAGCCGCCTCGTGCAGCAACCGGGAGGCCTCGGTGAGCCGGTCCAGGACGTCATCCCAGACCTCCGGCGCCACCCAGAGAGCGGCGTCGGTGAAGTGGCTGCGCGGTCCGAACCGGCGCTGCGCGAGACGGGCGCGACCGACCTCCATCATCGTGCGGATCTCGGCCTCGGCGTCCGCAGCGGCGTAGGCGGGATCCCGTGGCTCCTGCGCGTCCCAGATCGCCCGGTATCGCTTCGCCGTGCCCCCGTTGACCTTCTCCTCCCCCGCCTCCTCGAGCAGGGCGGCGTCGCGCAGGAGGCGCAGGTGGTAGGAGGCGTTGGCCTGGGTGATGCCGAGCTCGCGCGCTACCTCGGCGGCGCTCAGCTCGGCGCCGGTCAGCAGCGAGAGCATCTCCAGCCGCACGGGGTGAGCGGTGGCCCGGAGCCGCTGGACTCCGCCTGGCTCATCCGCCAAAGACATGTTGGGGAGTATGCCTCGCCGAGCCCTTATCCGTCAAACATGTCTTGGGGAGGGCGGCGCTACCGTGGGCCATGCCCTCCGGCCGGCGACGAGCCGCATACGCCAAGGACCACAGGGTCGACGCCTACCTCGACGCCCTGCCACCCTGGCAGCAGGCGGTCTGCCAGGCCGTGCGCGACCTGGTCCACGAGGCCGACCCGGAGGTCGAGGAGACGGTCAAGCGGACCGTGCAGCCCTACTTCGTCCTCCAGGGCAACATCTGCGCGCTGCTCGCCGCCAAGGACCACGTGAACGTGTTCCTCTACGACGGGGGGATCGTCCCGGACCCGGAAGGCATCATCACCGCCGGCCACGACAACCAGACGGCGCGCACGGTCGGGATCCGCGAGGGCCAGACCCTCAACCGGCCGGCGCTGCTGGCGATGTTCCGGCAGATCATCGCCAACAACCGGGCGGGCGGCTGGCGGAAGGCTCAAGGCTCAGGCCTGACCGTCGGCGAGGTCCATCCGCACCGAGACCGACTCCGGCTCCTTGCGCGCCGAGCGCTCGGCGCGCATGGCCGCCAGCCGGTGGGCGAGGTCGGCGTGCTGGTCGCGCGGCACCCGGAGCAGCACCTGGACCAGGGCGGGCCCGGTCGGCGTCGGTGTCGGCAGCCGGAACGGCAGCGGCCCGAGCCGCTCGACGGTCGGCGCCAGGCCGGCGGCCTCCACGGCCGCCAGCACCGGTGCCCGCGGGCCGACCACCTGCGCCATCGTCACGGCGGGCGGCAGCGCCAGCTCGCTGCGTTCAGCCAGCTCGCGCGAGGCCAGCCACGCGGGGTCCCACCGGACCAGCGCCTCGACCGCCGGGATCGTCGTATGCGTCGGCGTGCCGGCCAGGACGACGACCCCGCCGTCCGGCGCCGGCCGGGTGAGGGCCGCGGCGCCCACCCAGCGCCGCAGCGCCTCGACGGCGGCGTCGAGGCCGGCCCGGTCGAGCAGCGCCCAGCCGTCGAGGAGCAGCGTCGCGGCGTAGCCGCCCTCGGCCACCGGCTCGGCGCCCGGCGTGGCGATGACGAGCGCCGGCTCGGGCCCGACCTCGGCCAGCACCTCCCCCGAGCCGGAGGTGCGGACCGGGACCCCCGGGAAGGCCCGCCCGAGCTCCTCGGCGGTCCGCCGAGCGCCGACGACCGTCGACCGCAGCTCGCGGCCGTCGCACTCGGGGCAGACGAAGCCCTGCGGGCCGTAGGTGGCGCCGCACCACCGGCAGCGGGGCACCGAGCCGCCCGTCGGCATACCCATCGGCCCGTGGCAGCGGGGGCAGCGGGCCGGTTCGCGGCAGTCCTGGCAGGCCAGCGAGGGCAGGTAGCCGCGGCGGGGCACCTGGACGAGGACGGGACCCCGCGCGAGCGCGGCCTTGGCGGTGCGCCAGGCGAGAGGGGGCAGCCGGGCGAGGGCGGCGGGTCCGGCGCGGTCGAGGTCGTCGCCGGCGACGAGGACCCGTGGCGCCGCGGCGCGGACGGCGTCGGGAGCCGGCAGCACGGGGACCAGGTCGCCGTCCTCGACCAGCTGCTGCACGGGGACGCTCCGCGCGAACCCTCCCGTCACCAGCGCGGCGCCGGTCTGGGCCGCGCGGAGGGTGAGGACGTCGCGGACGTGCGGGTAGGGCGCCCGCGGCTCGTCGAGCAGGTCGTCGCCGTCGTCCCACCAGGCCACCAGCCCGAGGTCGTGGAGCGGCGCGAACGCGGCGGCGCGCGTGCCGACCACGCAGCGCACGTGCCCGCGGAGCACCTTGAGCCAGGCCGAGTACCGCGCCTGAGGGCCCTGGTCGGCGGTGAGGCGGACGTGCTGTCCCGGGCCGAGACGCTCGGTCAGCTCGCGGTCGACGCGGTCGACGTCCCGGTGGTCGGGGACGACGATCAGCGCGCCACGTCCCGCGGCGACGGCGCTCACGGCCGCGACCGCCAGCGCGGCCGGCCAGTCCTCGGCACGCGTGCGACCGGGCAGGGCCAGCCAGGCGGCCGCCGGAGCCTCACCCGCGGCGATCCGGCGGAGCAGGGCCTCGCCGGCGGGGTATGCCGACCAGGGACCGGGTTCGGGGGCCTCGGGCAACGACCGGGCGAGCGCGGCCGGCTTCTCGTCGAGGGCCCGCTCCGCCGCCGCGTGCCGCTTGGGCACGGCGAGGCGCAGGACGTCACCGAGGACGCCGGCGTTGCGGTCCGCGACGGCGCGGGCCAGGGCGAGGATCTCCGGCGTGAGGACCGGTTCGGGGCTGACCACGCGGCGGATCGCCGCCAGCCGGCCGGGGTGCTCGGCGTGGGCGCGCCGCTCGACGACGAACCCGTCCAGGTCGCGCCCGGCGAACCGGACGCGCACCCGGCAGCCCGGCTGGGCGCTCTCCGCCTGCTCGGCGGGGACGCCGTACTCGAAGACCCGGTCGAGGTGGGGCAGGCCGGTGTCGACCACCACCGCGGCGACCGGCAGCGCGAGGGCGCGGGCAGCGTCAGGGGCGTCGTCGTCGACGCTCTTGCGAGGCTGCTCCGCGGTCACGGGCGCAGGTCTAGCAGACGTCGGCGACGCACCCGACGCGCGCCGGCGGTCAGCCGCGGACGGCCGCCTGCAACGCCTCGACCTTCGTGGTCTGCTCCCAGGTGAACGGGTCCACGACGCCGTCGGCCGTCGTCCGCCCGAAGTGGCCGTAGGCCGCGGTCGGCTTGTAGATCGGCCGCAGCAGGTCGAGCTGGTCGACGATCGCGGCGGGCCGCAGGTCGAAGACGGTGGTGATCGCCTCCTGGATCTTGTCCACCGGCGCGGTCTCGGTACCGAACGTCTCGACGTAGAGGCCGACCGGCTTCGCGGTCCCGATCGCGTAGGCGACCTGGATCTCGCAGCGCTTGGCCAGGCCCGCCGCCACGACGTTCTTGGCCACCCAGCGCATGGCGTAGGCCGCGGACCGGTCGACCTTGGACGGGTCCTTGCCGGAGAACGCGCCGCCGCCGTGGCGGGCCATTCCGCCGTAGGTGTCGACGATGATCTTGCGCCCGGTGAGCCCGGCGTCGCCCATGGGGCCGCCGATCTCGAACCGGCCGGTGGGGTTGATGAGGGTGCGGTAGTCGGACGTGTCGAGCTCGGTGCCGGTCTCGGCGAGCTCGGCGAGCACCGGCACGATGACGTGCTCGCGGATGTCGGGCTGGAGCAGCGCCTCGAGCGAGACGTCGGCGGCGTGCTGCGTCGAGAGCACCACCGTGTCGAGCTTGACCGCCTTGTCGCCGTCGTAGGCGATGGTCACCTGGGTCTTGCCGTCCGGACGCAGGTAGGCCAGGTCGCCGGCCTTGCGGACGGCGCTGAGCCGCTCGGCGAGCCGGTGGGCCAGGTAGATCGGCAGCGGCATGTACTCCGCGGTGTCCCGGCACGCATACCCGAACATCAGGCCCTGGTCACCGGCGCCCTGCTTGTCGAGGGGGTCGACGGTGCCGGTGCGGCTCTCGTATGCGGTGTCCACGCCCTGCGCGATGTCCGGCGACTGCTGGCCGATCGACACCTCGACACCGCAGGACGCGCCGTCGAACCCCTTGGTGGAGGAGTCGTACCCGATGCCGAGCACCGTCTCCCGCACGATCGACGGGATCTCGACGTAGGCCTCGGTCGTCACCTCGCCGGCGACGTGGACCAGCCCGGTGGTCACCATCGTCTCGACGGCGACCCGCGCGCCCGGGTCCTGCGACAGCATCGCGTCGAGGATCGCGTCGCTGACCTGGTCACAGATCTTGTCCGGGTGTCCCTCGGTGACGGACTCGGACGTGAAGAGGCGTGCGGACACTCAGGTCTCCTGGGTAGCGAGGCAGGGCAAGCAGGGTCGGGCTGACCGGCTGATCGGGGCAGCGGCCACCGGACCGCGGGCGAGTCTAACGGGGATCGAGGAGCGCCTGTACGCCGTCCCACACCACCGCGGCGATCTCGGCCTTGGGCGCCGGGCCGGCGGTGCGGTCCTCCGGCGAGCCGGGCAGGCCGTCGCGGAACAGCAGGTGAACGGTGTTGGCTTCGGTGCCGAACCCCTTGTCCAGCCCGACCTCGTTGGCGACCAGGAGGTCGCAGCCCTTGCGGACCAGCTTGGCGCGGGCCAGGTCCATGACCGAACCGGTCGCATCGCCGGTCTCGGCGGCGAACCCCACGATGAGTGGCCGCTCGGCCGCCCCGCGCCCCTCCACGAGGCCGGCGAGGATGTCGGGGTTGCGGATCAGCTCGATGGACGGCGCCGACTCGTCGGGGCCGCCGTCGACCGTGGTCGCGTGGGTCTTCTTGATCTTGGCGGCCGCGTAGGTCTTGGGGCGGAAGTCGGCGACCGCGGCGGCCATGACGACGACATCGGCGTCCTTGGCGGCCTGGGTGACGGCGTCCTGGAGCTCCAGGGCGGTGCCCACCTCGACCACCTCCACGCCCGGCGGCGCCGGCAGCGAGGTGTTGGCGGCGACCAGCGTCACCGCGGCGCCGCGGGCGGCGGCGACCTGTGCGAGCGCATACCCCTGCTTGCCCGAGGACCGGTTCCCGAGGTAGCGCACGGGGTCGAGGGGTTCCCGGGTGCCGCCGGCGCTGACGACGACCCGCCGCCCGGCCAGCGGCCTTCCCGCTTCCAACCCGACGTTGTGAGCAGTTTCGGCGCTCCACGGGCGAGAACTCGCTACTACCTCGGGTTGGAAGCGCGAGAAGTCGCTGGCAGACCGCGAAGATCTCCTCCGGCTCCGGCAGCCGCCCGGGGCCGGTGTCGGCGCCGGTGAGCCGTCCGAAGGCCGGCGGGACGATGTGCGCGCCGCGCCCGGCCAGCGTCGCGACGTTGGCCTGCGTGGCCGGGTGCTCCCACATCTCGGTATGCATCGCCGGGGCGAAGACCACCGGGCAGTGTGCGGTCAGCAGAGTGGTGGTCAGCAGGTCGTCGGCGAGGCCGGTGCGCGGCCCGGGCCAGCAGGTCGGCCGTGGCCGGCGCGACCACGACGAGGTCGGCGGTCTTGCCGATCTGCACGTGCGGCACTCGTGGCACGTCGGACCAGACGTCGGTCGAGACCGGCTTGCCGGACAGCGCCTCCCACGTCGGCGCGCCGACGAACCGCAGCGCCGACGCCGTCGGGACGACGCGTGACGTCGTGACCGGACTCGGTGAACAGCCGCAGCAGCAGGGCCGCCTTGTAGGCCGCGATGCCGCCGCCGACGCCGAGGACGACCCGCGGCGGCCCCGCAGTCACCGGAGCGTCACTCTTCAGGAGCGGCCTCGGCGGTCACGCAGGCCCTGGTTGATCTCGCGCAGCGCGATCGACAGCGGCTTCTCGCTGATCTCGGTCTCCACCAGCGGGCCGACGTAGTCGAGCAGGCCCTCCTGGAGCTGGCTGTAGTAGGCGTTGATCTGGCGGGCGCGCTTGGCGGAGTAGATGACCAGCGCGTACTTGCTGTCGGCGGCCTGGAGCAGGTCGTCGATCGGCGGGTTGGTGATGCCGATCGGGTTGGCCACGGTTCCGGACATGCGGTGTCTCCTCGCAGAGGGTTCAGGGGGTGCGTCGCGCGGGGCTGCCGGCGGGCAGCGTCAGACGGCGCGCGAACGCGATCGCATCCATGATACGAGTTCTTCGCTGGCTCGCCGAACGTCGTCGTTGACGATGGTCACGTCGAACTCCGCGGCGGCCGCCATCTCGTCGCGGGCCGTCTGCAGCCGGCGCTCCCGCTCCTCCGGCGGCTCGGTGCCGCGCCCCACCAGCCGCCGGACCAGCTCCTCCCACGACGGCGGCGCCAGGAAGGCGAACAGGGCGCCCGGCATCGTCGCGCGGACCTGGCGGGCTCCCTGCAGGTCGATCTCGAGCAGCGCCAGCCGGCCGTCGGCGAGCGCCCGCTCCACCGGCCCACGCGGGGTGCCGTACTTCGCCCGGCCGTGCACCACCGCATACTCGAGGAACTCGCCGGCGTCGACCAGGCGGGTGAACTCCGCGTCGTCGACGAAGTGGTAGTGCACCCCGTCGACCTCGCCCCGCCGCGGTGACCGGGTCGTCATCGACACCGACAGCCAGACCTGCGGAAAGTGCGCGCGCACGTATGCCGCCACCGTCCCCTTGCCGACCGCGGTCGGGCCGGCGAGGACGACGAGCCGGGAGGGCTGCGCCTCGGACGGGCTGTCGTCACTCCCGGTCGAAACGCGCGATGAGCGCAGCGGCCTGGTTGGAGCCGAGACCCCGGACCCGCCGGGACTCCGAGATGCCCACCTCGTCCATGATCTGCCGCGCACGCACGCGCCCGACGCCGGGCAGGGACTCCAGCAGCGCCGAGACCTTCATCTTGCCGATGACGTCGTTGTCCTTGCCCTCCTGGATCACGTCGGCCAGCGATCCCTGCGAGTACTTCAGCCGGTTCTTGGCGGCGGCCCGCTCCCGACGGGCGACGGCGGCCTTCGCGAGAGCCGCGGCTCGTTGCTCCGGGGTCAGCGGCGGGAGGGCCACGAGTACTCCTTGGCGGTGCAGAGGTCGGCGGACGGTCGGCGGCGCTGCCAGCGAACCTACCCATCGCCCGACTTCTCCCGCAACGACGGGGGCGGGCGGCACACTGGGCCCATGACCGACGACGAGGGGTCGCGGCTGACCACGCGGGTATGCGTCGCCGGCGGCGGTCCCGCCGGCGTCATGCTCGGTCTGCTGCTCGCGCGAGCCGGGATCGACGTGGTCGTCCTGGAGCAGCACGCCGACTTCTTCCGGGACTTCCGCGGCGACACGGTCCACCCGTCGACGCTCGACCTCATCGACCAGCTCGGGTTCCGGCAGGCGTTCGAGGCGGTCCCGCACACCCGCCTGCGCACCCTGGACGCCGTCGTGGGGACCATGCGGCTGCATCTGGTCGACTTCGGCCGGCTGCGTGGCCACAACCATGAGATCGCCCTGATGCCCCAGTGGGACCTGCTCGACCTCCTGGCGTCCGAGGGTCGCCGCTACTCCGGCTTCCGGCTGGTCATGGGGGCCGAGGTGACCGACGTGGTTCGCTCGGGCGGCCGCGTGACGGGTGTCGTCGCGCAGACCGCGGACGGGGAGCTGCGGGTGGACGCCACGTTCACCGTCGCCGCCGACGGCCGCCACTCGACGGTCCGGGACCGACTCCGGCTCAAGGCCGACGGACACCGGCATCCCGATCGACGTGCTGTGGTTGCGGCTGCCTCGGCCGACCGTTCCGCTGCCCGACACGCATCGCCTACGTCGGCGTCTCGACGATGGTCGTCACCATCCCGCGGCCGGACTACCTCCAGTGCGGCGTCCTGATCCCCAAGGGGACGTTCGACGACGTCAAGGCCGCCGGGCTGCCGGCGTTCCGCGACCGGGTCGTCCGGGCCGCGCCGCCGCTGGCGGACGTGGTCGGGGACCTTGCCGACTGGGATGACGTGAAGCTGCTGACCGTCCAGGTCGACCTCCTGGGGCGGTGGTCGGTACCCGGCGCTCTCTGCATCGGCGATGCCGCGCACGCGATGTCGCCGGCGTTCGGCGTCGGGATCAACTACGCGGTGCAGGACGCCGTGGCGACCGCCAACGCCCTGGTCCCCGTGCTGCGGGCCACCCCCGACGACGGGGCCGCCCTCGACGCCGCGGCCCGCCGGGTTCAGCGCCGGCGCCGTCCCCCGACCGCGATGATGCAGCGGATCCAGGTGACCGCTGCACCGCGCGATCCGCAGCGGGCGGGCGATCGTCCACGACCCGCCGAACGGGTTCGAGCGCACCGTGCCGCGCGGCCGTCGCTCTCCGCGGTACGGCCACTCACGGCCCGTCTGATCGGCTACGGCTTCCGGCCGGAACGCATCAGTGCCGAGGTCCTGAACGGTCTCCTACGCCCAGCGCGTCCTGGAGTCGCGAGGCGGTCGCGGTCGCGGCTGTCCGGAGCGCGGCCACGTCCGGGCCGGCGCCCAGCACCTCGCGGCTGGAGCTGGCCAGCACCTGCGGCAGCGCGCCGGCGAAGGTCCGCCGCAGCGCCTCGACGGTGCCGCCCTGCGCGCCGAACCCCGGTGCCAGGATCGGCGCGTCGGCCGCCACCAGGTCGATCCCGAGGTCCTGCACCGCGTCGCCGACGGTCGCGCCGATGACCAGCCCGATGCTGCCCAGCTCGCCGCGGGCCGCCGCGTCGGCGTTGTCGGCGGCGGCACCGGCCACGACGGCCGCCGCGACCGACCGGTCGGCCCGCGACGGCGTGCTGCACCTCGAATCCCTCCGGGTTGGAGGTCAGGGCCAGGACGAAGACACCCCGTCCGGTCTCCTCCGCCAGGTCGAGCGCCGGCCGCAGCGAGCCGTACCCGAGGAACGGGCTGACCGTCACCGCGTCGGCCCGCAGCTCGCTGTCCTTGCCGAGGTAGGCGTCCGCGTAGGCCTGCATCGTCGAGCCGATGTCGCCGCGCTTGACGTCGAGCAGCGTGAGCGTGCCCGCCGTCGCGCAGGTCGCCGAGCACCCGCTCGAGGACGCGGATCCCGCCGGACCCGAACACCTCGAAGAACGCCGACTGCGGCTTCACGACGGCGACGTGACCGGCGTACGCCTCCACGCAGGTCATCGCGAACCGCTCGAGCCCCGCCAGCGAGTAGTCGAGCCCCCACTGCTCGACCAGCCCGCGGTGCGGGTCCAGCCCAGCGCAGAACGGCCCGTATGCGTCCATGGCGGCCCGCAGCCGCACGCCGAACGGTGTGGTCACCGGTAGACCTCCTGGCGTCGGTGGGCGGGGTGGGCGGCCCCTACCGCCTCGGTGAAGCGGTCGAAACCCTTGTCGGCCAACAGGTTCTCCAGCTCGCGCAGCACCCGGACCGGCGCGGTCGGGTCGTTGAAGGTGGCGGTCCCGACCTGGACGGCGCTGGCGCCGGCGGCGACGAGCTCGAGCGCGTCGCGGCCGGTGCGGACCCCGCCGACCCCGATGATCGGCACCGTCCGGAACCGGCCCTCGGCCATGGCCGCCCGGACCTGCCAGATGGCCCGGACCGCGACCGGGCGGATCGCCGGGACCGCTGAGCCCGCCGGTGACCCCGGCGAGCTGGGGCCGCATCCGGTCGGTGTCGATGACCATCCCCAGCAAGGTGTTGATCATCGTCAGGCCGTCGGCGCCGGCCTTGACGCAGGCCGACGCGATCGCCGCGATGTCGGTCACGTCGGGGCTCAGCTTGGCGAACACCGGCACGTCGTGCGGCAGCTGCTCGCGCACCAGCGCGACGACCTTCGCCGACGCCAGCGGGTCGATGGCGAAGACCAGCCCGCGGTTCGCGACGTTGGGGCAGGAGATGTTGACCTCCACGCCGACCACGCAGTCGAAGGCCGGGCTCTGCCGCAGCACCGCTGCGACATCGGCGAACTCGCCGCTCGACCCGCCGGCGATCGACACCAGCACCCGCGCCCCGACCGACTTCAGCCACGCCAGGTCGTTCTCGACGAACGCGTGGATTCCCGGACCCTGCAGCCCGATCGAGTTGAGCATTCCACTGGCGGTCTCCGCCATCCGCGGCGTACCCCGGCCCGACCGGGGCGCCGCCATCACCGACTTGGTGACGAACGCCCCGAGGCTCGCGACGTCGAAGAACCGGTGCAGCTCCTTGCCGTTCGCCGCGCAGCCGGACGCCGTCATCAGCGGGTTGGGCAGCTCGACGTCGGCGAGGGACACCCGCATGTCGACCATCAGTGCGACGCCTCGGTGGGAGCGCCCACGGCGTCGGCCGGCACCCGCCCGTAGCCGTTCTCGAACGCCTCCCACCGCACCGACGAGCCGCGGAACACCGGCCCCTCGACGCACGACCGAACCATCCGGGTGGTGCCGTCGGCGCCGGTCACCGGCAGGACGCAGGTCATGCAGACGCCGATGCCGCAGGCCATCGACTCCTCGACCGCGACCTGCGCGACGGCGCCCTCGGCGGCGGCGATCTCGGTGACCGACCGGAGCATCCCCATCGGCCCGCAGCCGTAGACGACGCCGGCCTGGCTCAGCCGGATCACCTGCGGCAGCACGTCGCTCACCCAGCCCGGGTGCCGGCCGAGCCGTCGTCGGTCGTGACGGTCAGCCCGTCCGCGGCGCGGCGCGCCTCGACGACGCCGAACAGCCGGTCCTCGCTCGCCGCGCCGAGCACCATCTCGACGTGGCAGCCCTTGGCCGCCAGCTGCTCGGCGAGCCAGAACAGCGGCGCGCTGCCGTAGCCGCCGCCGACCAGCACGCAGGGCACCGGCTCGGTTGGGCAGCGGGAACGGCTTGCCCAGCGGGCCGACGACGTCGACCTCGTCGTGCAGCGCGAGCCGGGTGAGCCAGGTCGTCCCCGGGCCGTGCGCCGCGACGACGACGTCGACGGTGCCGCCGTAGGTGCCGGACGGGCTCACCCGGTGGATCGAGAAGCAGCGGCGCAGCAGGTTGGCCGAGGTGTCGCCGCCGACCGCCAGGGCCACGAACTGCCCGGGGCGGGCCAGCTCGGCGATGCCCGGAGCGACGAACGTGAGGTGCTGGTATGCGCCGACCCGGCGGGTGTCGATGAGCTCACCGGTGACCTGGACGACGCCCCGGTCACCGGCTGCCCTCCACACGCACGGCCGAAGAGGTCGAGGTCGCGGGCGTGGTCCTGCAGCGACTTCACCCGCAGCTCGCCGCTGCGCCGGGCCTCGATGCCCTGCACCGCGGCGGCCAGCTCCTGCACCGTCGTGATGATCGGCTTGTCGGCCCCGATCGTCGCCGCCCGGATCTCGTAGCCGTCGGCGCGCGCCGACTTGCCGGTCGGCGTGTTGACGACCATGGCCACCTCGCCGTCGTTGATGAGGTCGACGATCGTGGGCTCCCCGATATCTGCGGACTCCCGCGCTGCTTCTCTCTCTGATCTTGCGGACCACCGTCGACTCGATGCCGTTGCGGCGCAACACTTCGGCGGTCCCGCTGGTCGCGATGATGGTGAAGCCGAGGTCGGCCAGCCGCTTGACCGGGAAGATCATCGCCCGCTTGTCGCGGTTGGCGATCGACACGAACACCGACCCGCTGTCGGGCAGCCCGCCGCTGCTCATCTGGCTCTTGGCGAACGCCGCGCCGAAGTCGCGGTCGATGCCCATCACCTCGCCGGTCGAGCGCATCTCCGGGCCTAGCAGCGAGTCGACCACCTTGCCCTCCCGGGTGCGGAACCGCTTGAACGGCAGGATCGCCTCCTTGACCGCCATCGGCGCGTGGTCGGGCAGCCGCCCGCCGTCACCGTGCGGCGGCAGGATGCCCTCCTCGCGCAGCTCCTTGATCGTCGCCCCGAGCATCACCCGGGCGGCCGCCTTGGCGATCTGGACCCCGGTGGCCTTGGCCACGAACGGCACCGTCCGCGACGCACGCGGGTTGGCCTCGAGGACGTAGAGGATGTCCTGGGCCAACGCGTACTGCACGTTCATCAGCCCGCGGACCCCGATGCCCTCCGCCAGCTTGAGCGTCGACTCCCGGACGCGTTCCAGCTCGGTCCGGCCGAGCGTCACCGGCGGCAGGGTGCACGAGCTGTCGCCGGAGTGGATCCCTGCCTCCTCGATGTGCTCCATGATCCCGCCGAGGTACATCTCCTCGCCGTCGTAGAGAGCGTCGACGTCGATCTCGATGGCGTCGTCGAGGAAGCGGTCGACGAGCACCGGGTGCTCCGGGCTGGCGACCGTCGCCCGGGTGACGTAGGTGCCGAGAGTCTCGTCGTCGTAGACGATCTCCATGCCCCGCCCGCCAAGGACGTAGGACGGGCGGACCAGCACCGGGTAGCCGATCTCCTTGGCGACCTCGACGGCCTCCTCCGCGCTGTATGCGGTGCCGTGCTTGGGCGCCGGCAGGTTCGCCTCCGCGAGGACCCGGCCGAACGCGCCGCGGTCCTCGGCGAGGTTGATCGCCTCGGGGCTGGTGCCGACGATCGGCACGCCCTCGTCCTTGAGCGCCTGCGCGAGCCCGAGCGGCGTCTGGCCGCCGAGCTGGACGATGACGCCGGCCAGCGGACCGGCCTGCCGCTCGACGTGGACCACCTCGAGGACGTCCTCGAGGGTGAGCGGCTCGAAGTAGAGCCGGCTGCTGGTGTCGTAGTCGGTGGACACGGTCTCGGGGTTGCAGTTGACCATGATCGTGTCGAAACCCTTGTCCCGCAACGCGAACGACGCGTGCACGCAGGAGTAGTCGAACTCCACGCCCTGCCCGATCCGGTTCGGACCCGAGCCGAGGATGATCACCGCCGGCTTCTCCCGCGGTGCGACCTCGTTCTCCTCGTCGTAGGTCGAGTAGTGGTACGGCGTCAGCGCCGCGAACTCCGCCGCGCAGGTGTCGACGGTCTTGTAGACCGGGCGGACCCCGAGGGCGTGCCGCACCCCGCGGACCACCGCCTCCGGCATACCGGCCAGCGAGGCGATCTGGGCGTCCGAGAACCCGTGCCGCTTGGCCAGCCGCAGCAGGTCCGGCGTCAGCTGCTCGGCGGCGGCCACGCGGGCCGCGACCTGGTTGATGAGCTCGATCTGGTCGAGGAACCACGGGTCGATGCCGGTGGCCTCGTGGACCTGCTCGACCGTCGCGCCGCCGCGCAGCGCCTGCTGGACCGCCACGATCCGGCCGTCGGTGGGGACGGCGGCCTCTCGGAGCAGCTCCCGCAGCCGGGCCGGGTCGTCGGGCGTCGGCCCGTCCCAGTGGAACGTCGAGCCGGTGCGCTCCATCGACCGCAGCGCCTTCTGCAGCGCCTCGGTGAAGTTGCGGCCGATCGCCATCGCCTCGCCGACCGACTTCATCGTCGTCGTGAGCGTCGGGTCGGCGGCCGGGAACTTCTCGAACGCGAACCGCGGCACCTTGACGACGACGTAGTCGAGAGTCGGCTCGAAGGACGCCGGCGTCTCCCGCGTGATGTCGTTGGGCACCTCGTCGAGCGTGTAGCCGATGGCCATCTTCGCGGCGATCTTGGCGATCGGGAACCCGGTCGCCTTGGACGCCAGCGCGCTCGACCGGGACACCCGCGGGTTCATCTCGATGACGATGACCCGGCCGTCCTCGGGGTTGACGGCGAACTGGATGTTGCAGCCGCCGGTGTCGACGCCGACCTCGCGGATGATGGCGATGCCGATGTCGCGCAGCCGCTGGTACTCGCGGTCGGTGAGGGTCAGTGCGGGCGCGACCGTGATCGAGTCGCCGGTGTGGACGCCCATCGGGTCGAGGTTCTCGATCGAGCAGACCACCACGACGTTGTCGGCGTGGTCGCGCATCACCTCGAGCTCGTACTCCTTCCAGCCGAGGATGGACTCCTCGAGCAGCACCTCGGTGATGGGGCTGTCCTTGAGCCCCTGACCCGGCCATCCGGCGCAGCTCGGTCTCGTCGTGGGCGAAGCCGGACCCCAGGCCACCCATCGTGAACGACGGGCGCACCACCAGCGGGTAGCCGAGCTCGTCGGCGGCGACCAGCACCTCGTCGATGGAGTGAGCGATGAACGACCGCGCCGACTCGGCGCCGCATCGCGCGACGACGCCCTTGAACTTCTCGCGGTCCTCGCCGAGCTGGATGGCCTCGACGTTGGCGCCGATGAGCGGGCAGTCGTACTTCTCGAGAACCCCGTTCTCGTGCAACGCGATCGCCGTGTTGAGCGCCGTCTGGCCGCCCAGCGTCGCGAGCACCGCGTCGGGGCGTTCCTTGGCGATGATCGCCTCGACGACCTCCGGAGTGATCGGCTCGACGTAGGTCGCGTCGGCGAACTCCGGGTCGGTCATGATCGTCGCGGGGTTGCTGTTGACGAGGATCACCCGGATGCCCTCGTCGCGCAGCACGCGGCAGGCCTGGGTGCCGGAGTAGTCGAACTCCACGGCCTGCCCGATGACGATCGGGCCGGACCCGATGACCAGCACGCTGTTGATGTCGTCGCGCTTCGGCATCAGGCGTCGGCCCCCGTCTTCTGGTCGGTCATCAGGGCCACGAACCGGTCGAAGAGGTATGCGGCGTCGTGCGGTCCGGCCGCCGCCTCCGGGTGGTACTGCACGGAGTAGGCCGGGATGTCGACGCACTCAATGCCCTCGACGACCTCGTCGTTGAGGCCGACGTGGGAGACCCGCGCCCGGCCGTAGGGGGTGTCGCTGTCGCGGTCGAGCGGGGCGTCGACGGCGAACCCGTGGTTGTGCGCGGTGACCTCGACCTTCCCCGTGCGGCGGTCCATGACCGGCTGGTTGATGCCCCGGTGGCCGTACTTCAGCTTGTAGGTGCCGAAGCCGAGCGCACGGCCGAGGAGCTGGTTGCCGAAGCAGATGCCGAAGAACGGGATGCCGGCGTCGAGCACCTGTCGAAGCAGGGCGACCTCTGACTCCGCGGCTGCCGGGTCTCCGGGCCCGTTGGAGAAGAACACCCCGTCCGGCGCCAACGCCGCGACCTCGTCGAACGTCGTCCACTGCGGTAGAACGTGCACCTCGATGCCGTGCTGGGCCAGCAGCTGCGGCGTCATCGCCTTGATGCCGAGGTCGATGGCGGCGACCCGGAACCGCTTCTCCCCCAACGCTTCCACGACGTAGGGCTCGGTGGTCGAGACCTCCTCGGCGAGCGCCGCCCCGGTCATCGCCGGGGCGGTGCGTACGCGGTCGGCAAGCACCGTCGCCGAGGCACCGGCATACTGCTCACCGCTGAAGATCCCCACCCGCATGGCGCCTCGCTCCCGCAGGTGACGGGTGAGGGCGCGGGTGTCGATCCCGCTGATCCCGACGACGCCCTGGTCGCGCAGCTCGTCCTCCAACGGCTTGGTCGACCGCCAGTTCGAGGGGCGCAGGGCCGGGTCTCGCACGACGTAGCCGGACACCCAGATGCGGGTGGACTCCGGGTCTTCGGTGTTGATGCCGGTGTTGCCGACGTGCGGCGCGGTCATGACGACGACCTGGCGGTGGTAGCTCGGGTCGGTGAGGGTCTCCTGGTACCCCGTCATCCCGGTTGAGAACACCGCCTCGCCGACGGTCTCGCCGACCGCCCCGTAGGCGTCTCCGCGGAACGTCCGCCCGTCCTCGAGCACGAGGACGGCGGGGTCGCGGTCGATCAACAGCGCGGTCACAGATGTCCTCCGACGAGCTCCGGGATGAGGGCGTGGCCGTCGCGGGCGCTGCAGGCGCCGCGGATGAAGGTCGCGACGACGCGACCTTTCAGCGTGTGGCCGTGCCAGGGGTTGTTGCGCGAGAGCGAGTGCGAGGCGTCACGGTCGACGGTCCACGTGGCGCCGGGGTCGACGAGGGCGAGGTTCGCCGGGGAGCCGGGGGCCAGGGGCTGTCCGTGCCCGTCGAGCCGCGCGATCCGGGCCGGGTTGACCGACATGACGCGGGCCACGCCGGCCCAATCGAGCAGGCCGCCCTGGACCATGACCTGGCTGACGACGCCGAGGGCCGTCTCGAGGCCCAGCATGCCCGGGGACGCGTCGACGAAGGCGTGCTCCTTGTCGTGCCGGGCGTGCGGCGCGTGGTCGGTGGCCACCGCGTCGATGGTGCCGTCGGCGAGCGCGTCACGCAGGGCCCGGACGTCCTCCTCCGGGCGCAGCGGCGGGTTCACCTTCCACACCGGGTCGTAGGTCCCGAGCAGGTCGTGGGTCAGCAGCAGGTGGTGCGGCGTGACCTCGGCGGTGACGTCGACCTCCTGCGCCTTGGCCCAGCGGATGACCTCCACCGAGCCGGCGGTGGAGACGTGGGCGATGTGGACGCGGCTGCCGGTGTGCCGGGCCAGCATGACGTCCCGGGCCACGATCGACTCCTCGGCGATGCCGGGCCAGCCGGGCAGCCCGAGCCGGCCGGACAGCTCGCTCTCGTGGGCGCAGGCGTCGGGTCCGGCGAGGCGCGGGTCCTGGGCGTGCTGGCTGATGACGCCGCCGAAGGCCTTGACGTACTCGAGGGCGCGCCGCATGACGCGCGCGTCCGCGACGCAGTGGCCGTCGTCGGAGAAGACCCGCACGCGGGCCCGCGACCGGGCCATGAGGCCGAGCTCGGCCAGCTCCTCGCCGGCGAGGTTCTTGGTGACGGCCCCGACCGGCTGCACGTCGACCAGGTAGGTCGCCCGGCCGAGGTCGTAGACGTGGTTGGCCGCCTCGGCGGTGTCGGTGACCGGAGTGGTGTTGGCCATGGCCAAGACCGCGGTGAAGCCGCCGGCGGCAGCCGCCTCGGCGCCCGTGGCGACGGTCTCGGCGTCCTCGCGGCCGGGTTCGCGCAGGTGGACGTGGAGGTCGACGAGGCCGGGTAGCGCGACCAGGCCGTCGGCGTCGACGACGGCCGTGCGGGGGCCAGGTCTCAGGGATCCCACCTCGACGATGCGGTCACCGTCGACCAACAGGTCGGCAGCATCGCCGCCGAGCAGCCGGGCGCCCTTGATCAGCGTCTGGCTCATCCGGTCGCTCCGGTCTCGCCGCTCAGCAGGTGGTAGAGGACGGCCATCCGCACCGCGACCCCGGCGGACACCTGGTCGAGCACCACGGCGTTGGGCGAGTCGGCGACGTCGGCGGCGATCTCGAGGCCGCGGTTCATCGGGCCCGGGTGCAGCACGGCGACGTCGGGGCTCGCGGCGGTGAGCCGGCGCATACGGTCGCGGGTAAGGCCGTAGCTGACGGTGTACTCGCGCGCCGTCGGGAAGTAGCCGCCGCTCATCCGCTCGCGCTGGACGCGGAGCATCATCACGGCGTCGACCGCCCCGTGCGTGCCCCCGCCCTCGAGCACCTCGTCGAGGTCCCACGAGGTGGCGAAGCCGTCGGTCTTCGACCAGTCGGCGATGCCGCTGGGCATGAGGGTCGGCGGCGCGACGACGGTGACATGCGCGCCGAGCCGGCCGAGGGTGATGACGTTGGAGCGGAACACCCGCGAATGGGTCAGGTCGCCGACGATGGCGACGTGCCGGCCGTCGAGATCGCCGATGCGCTGGCGGAGAGCGTACGCGTCGAGCAGCGCCTGTGTCGGGTGCTCGTGGGTGCCGTCCCCGGCGTTGATGACGTGTGCCGTTGGTGCGTATGCGTCGACCCATCCGGCAGTTTGGTGGCAGGCGCCGGAGGCGTGGTGGCGGATCACCAGGGCGTCGACCGACATGGCGGCGATCGTGCGCACCGTGTCGCGCAGCGACTCGCCCTTGCTGGCGGACGAGCCCTTGCCGGTGATGTTGATGGTGTCGGCGGACATCCACTTGCCGGCGATCTCGAACGAGCTGCGGGTGCGGGTGGAGTCCTCGAAGAACAGGTTGATGATCGTGCGGCCACGCAGGGTCGGGATCTTCTTGACGTCGCGCCTCTGCACCTCGTGCATCGACACGGCCGTCTCGAGGATGGTCTCGACGTCGTCGCGGGAGAGGTCGGCCGACGACAGCAGGTGCCGGTTCACCGCTCTCCACCTGCACTGGTCTGGGAGATGGTGACGGAGTCGCCAGGATCGAGGCCGTCGACCTCGGTGAGGTGCACGCGTACCCGCTCCGCCGACGACGTCGGCAGGTTCTTGCCGACGAAGTCGGCGCGGATCGGCAGCTCCCGGTGGCCGCGGTCGACGAGCACCGCGAGCCGCACGATGCGCGGCCGGCCCAGCTCCGCGAGCGCCTCCAGGGCCGCGCGGATGGTCCGGCCGTGGAAGAGGACATCGTCGACGAGGACCACGACCTTGTCGTCGATCCCGCCGGCCGGGATGTCGGTGCGGGCGAGCGGGCGCACCGGCTGGTGGCGTAAGTCGTCGCGGTGCATCGTCACGTCGAGGCTGCCGACCGGGACCCGCGCGCCCTCGACGTCAGCCATCGCGGCGACGAGGCGCTGGGCGAGCGGGACGCCGCGGGAGGGGATGCCCAGCAGGACGAGGTCGTCGGCGCCCTTGTTGCGCTCGAGGACCTCGTGGGCGATCCGGCGCAGCGCCCGGGATACGTCGCCGGAGGTGAGCACCTCACGTGCGGTCGCCGCGGTCGCCGGGGTCGCGGCGTCGGGTTCTGCGGTCTGAGCTGGCTGGACAGCGGCCACCACCGGACCTCCTTCCCCGCCTCACAGGACGGTGGTTAAAGGATGTCGTCGGAGCGACACTGTACCGGGCGCCGGCGCCGGCGCCGCACGCGGCCACGCCCATGAACCGCCCGTCCGGGTGAGGTTGACGCTGCGTCAACCTCACCGGGTGGCGATTCGCGACAGTCGGACGCCATCCGCATACTCGGCTGGGTGAGCGCGGAGAGCGACCAGGTCGTCGTCATCACCGGAGCCGCCGGCCGGATCGGCGGATACCTCCGCGAACGGCTCCGCCGGCCCGGACGGGTGCTGCGGCTCCTCGACACCGCCTCGCCGCCGGACCTGCTGGACCACGAGGACGCGTACGTGGGTTCGGCGACCGACCGCGAGCTGGTCCGGCGGGCCGTGGCGGGCGCCGACGCGGTGGTGCACCTGGCCGGCATACCGACCGAGGCGCCGTGGGCCGAGATCCTCGACGTCAACGTCACCGGTTCCCAGGTCGTGCTCCACGCGGCCGCGGAGGCCGGGGTCCGCACGGTGGTCGTCGCCTCGAGCAACCACGCCGCCGGGTTCTGGGCGAAGCCGGCCGACGGCTCCCTCTTACCGGACGACGTTGCGCCGCGGCCGGACTCGTTCTACGGCTGGAGCAAGGCGGCCGTCGAGGCGCTGGGCCGGCTCTATCACGACCGCTTCGGCATGACGGTGGTCAACCTGCGCATCGGCTGGTGCTCGCCGCACCCCGTCGACCGGCGCGGCGCCGAGATCTGGCTCTCCCCCGACGACGCGGGCCGGCTGGTCGAGGCGGCCCTCGCGCCGGCCGTCACCGGGTTCCGCACCGTCTGGGGCGTGTCGGCCAACACCACGTCCTGGTGGTCGCCCGCCGGTGGCAAGACCATCGGGTACCACCCGCAGGACGACTCACAGGCGTACGCGGCGGAGCTGGCCGACCCCGACGACGACCGCCCCCAGGCGCTAGGCGGGGACTTCATCGCGAACCCCCTCGGCCGGCCGCTGTGAACGCTGCCGGTTCGTGCGGCCGGCGTACGGAATTCCGTGCGGTTCAGAGCACGAACCGGGGTCAGACGAGGGTGGGCTTGACCTCGGCCAGCCGGGCCAGCAGGCCGTTGACGAACCCCGGGGAGTCGTCGGTCGAGAGGGACCGGGCCAGCTCCACGGCCTCGGAGATCGCGACGCCGTCGGGGACCTGGTCGTTCCAGACCACCTCCCACGCGCCGAGCCGCAGGATTGCCCGGTCGACCCCCGGCATCCGGGGCAGCGTCCAGCCGTGCGAGTACGTCGTGAGCAGCTCGTCGATCTCGCCCCAGTGCGCGACGACGCCTTCGACCAGCTCGACCGCGTAGGGGTTCAGCGGCGGCTGGTCGCCGGGGTCCGCCTGCCGGTCGGCGAGCAGCGTCGTGACGTTGAGGCCCCGCTGGTCGGCCTCGAACAGCAGGTCCAGCGCACGCTTACGGGCCTTCGATCGGGCGGCCACCGGTCAGTTGACTCTCAGTTCACTCTGCCGAGGTAGGAGCCGTCACGGGTGTCGACCTTCACCCGGGTCCCCGTCTCGAGGAACAGCGGGACGGCGATCTGCGCGCCGGTCTCGAGCGTGGCCGGCTTGGTGCCGCCGGTCGAGCGGTCGCCCTGCAGGCCGGGTTCGGTATGCGTGATGACGAGGGTCACCGAGGCCGGCAGCTCGACGTAGAGCGGCACCGCGTCGTGGGTGGCGACGATCGCGTTCTGGTTCTCGAGCAGGTAGTCCGCGGCGGACCCGACGACGTCGCTGTCGACGTGCACCTGGTCGTAGGTGTCGGTGTCCATGAAGACGTAGTCCGACCCGTCCTTGTAGAGGTACTGCATCGTTCGCTTGTCGACGTTGGCGGACTCGACCTTGGTGCCGGCGTTGAAGGTCTTGTCGACGACCTTTCCGGACAGCACCGCCTTGAGCTTGGTCCGCACGAAGGCGGGGCCCTTGCCCGGCTTGACGTGCTGGAACTCGACGACGGACCACAGCTGCCCGTCGATGTTGAGCACCATGCCGTTCTTGAGGTCGTTCGTGCTGGCCATGAGGTGTGGGGGGTTCGCTTTCGGTCGTGAAGCGGTTCGGATGCCAGCCGACGAGTCTACCGGGGCAGGTGGGCGGCGAAGAACGCGTCGATCCGCTGCCACGCGTCGGCCGCGGACTCCGGCTCGGGACCGAGGTGGGCCATCCGGAACACCGGCGCCAGCCACCACGGTCCGACGGCGTCGTCGTTGAGGAACGAGTGCCCCGCGTTCGGGTACTGCTTGACGTCGTGTTCCACGCCGAGCCGGGTCAGGTGGTACTCGAGCTTGGCCGGCACGTCACGGTTCGGGCGGTCCAGAGCGCCGTAGCTGGCGACGATCGGGCAGGCCCCCTCGAGCACCTCGGGACTGCTCGGCAGCTGGCCGTAGTTGACCGCGCTGACCCGGAAACCGCGGCTCGGCGCCGCGCACATGAGGGCGAACCCGCCGCCCATGCAGAAGCCGATGATCCCGATGTCGTCGGTGGTGTCGTTGCGGTCCAGCAGCCACTGCCGCGCGGCGGCGATGTCCTGGTATGCGCGGCCGTGCCCTCGCTGTAGCGCCTGGAACGTCGCCTTGAGGCACTTGCGGGGGCCGCCCTCGCTGAACAGGTCGGGCATGACGACCGAGTAGCCGAGCGCCGCCATCCGGTCGGCGGAGCGCTTGTTGACGTCGTCGGGACCGAAGATCTCGTGGATGACGACCACGCCGGGGAGGCGTTCGTCGCCTGGTGGCCGGACCGCATACCCCTGGAGGTGCGGCGAGCCGCCGGTGGCCGCACTGAGGGCCGAGAGGTCGACCATGGTGCCGAGGGGTGCCGCGTCCGTCATGGAGCGAGCCAACCACAGCGGCCTGGCGGTCACACTCCGATGGTCAGCGAGGCGGTGTAGCCCGAGGCGGTGTCTCCGGTCATCGTCGCGATCTGGTGGATTCCGCCGTCGTTGCCGAAGACGTTGTCCCGCGCCAGTGACACGGAGGCGAGGTTCCGGACGCTCGCCGCGTAGCCGTCGGTCGCATACACCGTCTCGCATGTCTCCTGGGGCAGCGCGATCTGCGAGGTCTTGACGATCGGCCCGGACGAGGTGGCGTCGGCGACGCTGGAGTAGACCTCGAAGTGGATGTGCGGCCAGCGCCCCGAGTAGCAGGCGGGGTAGATCGAGGTGAAGGTCGCCGTCCCGCTCGCGTCGGTCTCCTGCACACCGCGCAGGTAGTTCTCGTCGGCGATGGCCTGGGAGTAGAGGGAGTACTGCCCGTCGCGGTCGCAGTGCCAGAGGTAGACCGCGGCCCCGGTCCGCGCGGCGCCGGTCGAGGTGTCGCGGACGGTCAGCGCGATGGTGAGGGGGATCCCCTGCGCGGTGGTCGTCGAGGAGCCGAAGCTGGAGCGGATGTCGGAGCGGACGACGCCCGAGTCGTCGAGGACGTTGGCACCGTTGGACCCGTCACCCGGGTAGGGACCGGCGGTCTCGTCGTCCACCTCAGTCAGGGTGCCGGAGGCGTCGGTGGACGCCGTCGACGAGCTGGTGGTCGCCGCGCCGGTTCCCGTGCCGCAGTCAGCGAGCGCCGCGAGCGCGCCGGCACCGCCGAGCAGGCCGAGCGCCCGGCGCCGGTTCATGGTGCCGAGGTCGAACAGCAGTCCCCGGTCGTGGTCCTCGATGTCCTGGCCGTCGGCGTCCACCCAGTCCTGCTCGGTCCGGGTGGCAGCCTCGTCGAGGGCGGCGTGGCGGTGGTGGCGTCTCGTCGTCATGGACCGAGGCTCGGCGAGCGCGCCATGCGACTCCTCGGTGGTTCCTGTGCGTCGGTTGTGAGCCGGTCAGCCGGTGACGCAGGCGTACGCCTCCCGCAGCATCGCGTCCGGCGGGCCCTCCAACCGCACCGGTGCGGCGATGTCGTCGAGCACGACGAACCGCAGGCGTGACCCGCGGGTCTTCTTGTCGCGGCGCATCGCGGTGAGCAGCTCCTCCCAGCGGTCGGGCGCGTAGGTGACCGGCAGGCCGAGGCTGGTGAGCACCTCCCGGTGGCGGTCGACGAGCGACGGCGCGAGGTGGCCCGAGAGCCGGCCCAGCTCCGCCGCATACGTCATCCCGACGGCGACCGCTTCCCCGTGCCGCCAGCGGTAGCCCTCGACCTGCTCGACGGCGTGCCCGAAGGTATGCCCGTAGTTGAGGATCTCCCGCAGCGCCGCCTCGCGCAGGTCGGCGGTGACGACGTCCGCCTTGACCTGGACCGCCCGCTCGACCAGCTGGCGCAGGAACGGCCCGTCGACGTCCACCGCCGCGACCGGGTCGGCCTCGACCAGCTCGAGGATGCGCGGGTCGGCGATGAAGCCGCACTTGACGACCTCGGCCATGCCGGCGACGAGGTCCGGGCCCGGCAGGGTCGCGAGCGCGTCGAGGTCGCAGAGCACCCCGGCCGGGGGGTGGAACGCGCCGACGAGGTTCTTGCCCTCGGGGGTGTTGATCCCGGTCTTGCCGCCGACGGCGGCGTCGACCATGCCGAGGAGGGTCGTCGGCACCTGCACGACGCGCACGCCGCGCAACCAGGTCGCGGCGACGAACCCCGCGAGGTCAGTCACGGTGCCGCCGCCGACGCCGACGACCGCGTCGGTGCGAGTGAAACCGGCCTGGCCCAGAGCGCTCCACAGCTCGGCGGCCACGACAGCGCTCTTGGCCTCCTCGGCGTCGGGGACGACGGCGAGGTAGACGTCGAGCCCGGCCTCCCGGGCGGCGTCGGCCACCCGCTGGGCCCACACCGCGAGAGTCGGCGGATGCACGACCAGGACACGCTGCACCGCCTCCCCGAGCAGCGGCACTACGGCGTCGACGACACCGTGACCGACGACGACCTGGTAGGCGTCGGTGCCGGTTCCGACGGGGATGCTCGTGAGCGGCCCGGTCACCGGCCGGCCCCGGACGTCGGTGCAGCCGGGGCGAGGCGGCTCGCGATCTCCTCGGCGACCTCCTGCGGAGTCCGGCCCGCGGTGTCGACCCGCAGTGTGGCGACGGCCTCGTAGACGGCGCGGCGCACGTTCATCATGGCGACCCATGACGAGCGCGGGTTGATCGCCAAAAGCGGCCGTGACTGGTCAAATCCGATCCGCCGCGACGCATCCGCGATCCCGACGTCGAGGAAGACGACGGTCTGGCCGTCGAGCGGCTCGGCGGCCCCGGGCTGCACCGGTGCGCCACCGCCGAGGGCGACGACGCCGCGTTCCTGCGCCAGGGCCCGGGTGACCTCGGCGCGCTCCACCTCCCGGAAGGCCGCCTCACCGTCCTCGATGAACAGGTCGGCGATGCTCCGGCCGACCCGCGCAACGATCGCCTCGTCGGTGTCGTGGAACGGCACGCCGAGCAGGTCGGCGAGCGCGCGACCGGTCACCGTCTTGCCGGAACCGGGCGGGCCGACCAACACCGCAACCGGACGGCCAGACCTCGCCACGGCATTCACCACGGGCGTCACCATGAGCGGAGGCGCTCGGGGATCGCCGCCAGGTAGCCGTCGTGGTTGCGCGCGGTCTCGGTGACGCTGTCGCCGCCGAACTTCTCGACGCACGCCTGCGCCAGGACCAGCGCCACCATGGCCTCGGCCACCACGCCGGCGGCCGGCACCGCGCACACGTCGGACCGTTGGTGGATCGCCTTGGCCGGTTCGTCGCCCGCGATGTCGACGGTGTCGAGGGATCGCGGGACGGTGGAGATCGGCTTCATCGCCGCGCGGACGCGCAGGATCTCGCCGGTCGACATGCCGCCCTCGGTGCCACCGGCCCTCCCCGAGCGGCGCCGGATCGCCCCGGCCGCATCGCGCTCCATTTCGTCGTGGGCCTGTGAACCCCGTCGGCGCGCGGTGGTGAAGCCGTCGCCGACCTCCACGCCCTTGATCGCCTGGATCCCCATGAGGCCGGCGGCCAGCTGCGCGTCGAGCCGCCGGTCCCAGTGCACGTGCGAGCCCAGGCCCGGGAGGAACGCCGTAGGCGACCACCTCGACGACACCGCCGAGGGTGTCGCCGTCCTTCTTCGCGGCGTCGACCTCGGCCACCATGGCCGCCGATCCCGCGTGGTCGAACGCCCGCACCGGATCCGCGTCCAGGCGGTCGACGTCGTCGGGGAGTCGGCAGCTCGGCATCCTCCGGGACCGTCGCGGTCCCGATCGCCACGGTGTGCGACACCAGCCGGATGCCGTAGGCCTGGTCGAGCAACGCGGCCGCCACGGCACCGAGGGCCACCCGGGCGGCGGTCTCGCGCGCGGAGGCTCGCTCCAGCACGGGCCGGGCATCCTCGAACCCGTACTTCTGCATGCCGACCAGGTCGGCGTGGCCCGGGCGCGGCCGGGTGAGCGGACGGTTGCGGGCCAGCTCCTTCTCGGCGTTGACGTCGTCCGCCGCGGCCAGGGCGGAGGCGTCGACCGGGTCGGCGCTCATCACCGTCTCCCACTTCGGCCATTCGCTGTTGCCGATCCGGATCGCGAGCGGTGACCCCAGCGTGAGCCCGTGCCGCAGCCCGCCGAGGAACTCGACCTGGTCCTGCTCGAAGGCCATCCGCGCCCCCCGGCCGTAGCCCAGCCGCCGCCGCGCCAGCGCCGCCGAGACGTCGCGGCTGGTCACCTGGATCCCGGCGGGCAGGCCCTCGATCACCGCGACGAGCGCCGGGCCGTGGGACTCACCGGCGGTCAACCAACGCAGCATGCGGCGATCTTGCCACGCACGGGACCGGGGTTCGGGGGCCGTCCGCGGGCCTCCCACCGCTAGACCAGCTGGAACCGGATCAGCAACGCCACCAGGGCACCTAGGACGATGAACGGCCCGAACGCGATGTGGCTGCGCAGCGTCAACCGCCGTGACGCCAGCCCGACGAGCGCTACCACGCCCGAGATGAGGTATGCGGCGACGAACCCCAGGATCGGCACGCCCCACGCGAGGTACCCCAGCGGCAGCGCCACCAGCCCGCCGAGCGTCGCGTCGCCGAGGCCAAGGCCACCCGGGACGACAAAGGCGAGCAACGCATACACGAGCCACCCGGCGACTCCGCAGATCACGCCACGCAGCAACGCGCCCCAGTCACCGGTCGTCGCCGACGCGATCGCCAGCAGCACCAGCAGCCCCGGGATGACCGGCAGGGTCAACCCCTCCGGGAGGCGGTGAGTGTCCAGGTCGATCCAGAACAGCGCCACGCCGGCCCAGGCGAGCAACAGGTATGCGGGCAGCGCCGCGCCGTGCGACAGCCCACCGAGCCGCCAGGCCAGCACGCCCCAGAGCACCGGAACCGCCACGGCCAGCAGGAGCGGCGGCCCGGGCCGCCGGCGGTCGGCCTCGTCGTCCAGCCGGTAACCGCCGGTGCCGAGCTCTCGGGCCAGCCACCACCCGAGCCCCGCGCCGGCCACCGTGACCACCGCGACGAGCCACCACGGGGCGGAGACCGCGGGCGCGAACGTCACGGCGGAACCGGGCCGAGCGCCCCGCGCATCGCCTCCAGGGGTGCGGGCCGGCCGGTCATGAGCCGGAACTGCTCGGCCGCCTGGTGCAGCAGCATCCACCCCCCCGGCGCGACCGCATACCCCCGTTCGGCGGCGATGTCGGCAAGAGCGCTCGGCGTGCCGTAGACGACGTCGAGGACGGCTCCGTGACCCCGCGGCAGGGTTGCGGCGGCGGCCGACCGGTCCCCGTCCATGGTGGAGACGACCACGTCGACCTCGACCGGCCAGTCCCCCATGACCCGGCGGGTGACGCGTAGGCCGGCCGCCTCCGCCTGGGCCAGCGTGGCCGGCCGGATCTCACCGCGCACCATGACGTCGACCTGCCGCGCGCCGAGCGCCACCAACGCCGCGAGCACCGACCGGGCGGTGGCCCCCGACCCGACGACCACCGGACGCTCCGCCCGGTCCACGCCGACGTCGGCCAGCGCGCCGAGGATGCCGACGACGTCGGTGTTGTCCGCGTCCCAGCCACCGTCGGCGCGGCGCAGCAGGGTGTTGATCGACCCGGTGTCGCGGGCGACGTCGGTGACGGTGGTCGCCACCTGGAAGGCGACCTCCTTCAACGGCCGGGTGAGCGACAGGCCCCGCCACTCCGGGCCGAGCCGACCGACGAACTCCACCAGCTCGGCCTCCGCCACGTCGGCGCGGCCGTACTCCCACTCGTCCAGCCCCAGAGCGCGGTAGCCCGCCGTGTGCAGCGCGGGCGACAGCGAGTGCGCGACGGGTGAGCCGAGAACGGCCGCCCGTTCAACCATCGGCCCGGTCGGGTGGGTCGGTCAGCACTTGCCGGCGTTCGCCTGGCACCACGCCTGGAACTCCTTGACGTACTGGTCGTGCTCGTCCGACGTCACGGCGAACTTCGTCTCACCCGTGCTGGGGTTGACGGTCACCCAGAACAGCCAGGGGCCGTCGGCCGGATGCAGGGCCGCCTCGATCGCCGACGCGCTGGGGTTGCCGATCGGGCCGGCCGGCAGCCCGGGGTTGACGTAGGTGTTGTAGGGGTTCTTGTCGGCCCGCTCGGCGTCGGTGGTGGTGAGGGCGCGCTTCTGCACGCCGTAGCTCACCGTGGAGTCGAGCTGGAGGTTCATGCCCTTGTCGATCCGGTTGAGCAGCACGCGCGCCTGCTTCTCCCGGTCCTCCGTGCTGCGGCCCTCCGCCTCGAGGATGCTGGCGGTGATGACGACCTTCTGCATGTCGTCGGGGGCCACGCCCTGCGCCGTCAGGGTCGAGACCGCCTTCTGCACCATCTGCCTCAGCTGTTCGGTGGGCGTGGAGTCCTTGGCGAACTCGTAGGTGGCGGGGAACAGGTAGCCCTCGACGTTGCCCTGCGCCCCCGCCGGCAGCCCGATCGCCGTCGCGTCCTTGGCGGCAGCCTCGTAGTCGGCGACCGGCTTGCCGCTGGCCTTGGCGAGGATCGCGAACACCTCCGACTTCCACCGGCCCTCGGGAATCGTCACCATGGGCACGCTGCGGTTGGCCGGGTTGACCAGGTAGGCCACCGCGTCGGACGCCTTCATCTCCTTCTGCAGCGTGTACTCGCCGGGCTGGATGCCCGCGCTCGCCGGGTTGTCCGCGGCGGCGTCGGAGAACGCCTTCGCCGTCTTCACCACGCCCGCCGTGAACAGCGTGTTGGCGATGGCCCGGCCGGTGTCGCCGGGGTTGACCGTGACCTGGACCTGCCCACTGCCCGGCCCCGGGAAGTCGGTGTCGCCCCCGAAGCCGGAGAACACCGGCTTCAGGACGGCCACGGCCGCGAAGGCCGCCGCCCCGATGAGGGCGATGGCGACCACGAACACCAGCAGCCGTTTCGCGGCCCGGCCGGTCCGGCGCTTGCGGCGGGTATGCCGGTCGCCGCGCCGGTGCTCCGGTGCCACCTCGGGGTGGTCGTCCAGGTCCTCGTGCGGGGCGTGCCCGTCGTACCCGTGCCCGTCGTACGCGTCATACCCGTGTGCGCCGTATCCGTCGTCCCCGTGGTCGTCGTGCTCTTGGAACCCGTCGTGCTCGTACCGGTGGTCGTCACCGGGCCTCGCGTCGACCGCATCGAAGACGAGGTGCTCGCCGTTGCCGGACGCGGGGTCGCGTCGGTCGGTCATGCTCGGTCCTTCTGTCGGGGGCGGCGCCGCAAGGGGGCAACCCGGCTGCCGGGCGCGCGTCCCGACATCCGCTCGGCGTCGAGCGCGGACTGGAGGATGAGCACCGCGGCCGCCTGGTCGACGACACCGCGCTGTGAACGGCCGGGGACTCCGCTCTCGCGTAGTCTGCGGTGAGACTCGACGGTGGTCAAGCGCTCGTCGACGAGCCGCACCGGGATCGGGTCGACCACGCGGGCGACGTCCGCCGCATAGGCCCGGGCCAGCCGGGCCGCTTCGCCCTCGGCCCCGGACAGGTGCCGCGGCAGGCCGACGACCACCTCGAGGACGCCGAGGTCGTGGGCCACGGCGGCGATGCGAGCCAGGTCGGTACGACCGCCCGACGGGTCGCGCGGCACGGTTTCGACGGGCGAGGCGAGCAGGCCGGACGGGTCGCTGCTGGCTAGGCCGACGCGGACGGATCCGACGTCGATGCCGAGCCGCACTCCCGAGCGCACCATCGGCTCATTCGACCACAGGAGCGACGTCGGGACCCGACGACGCACGGTTCAGCCGGTGCGTTCCCGGACGGCGTCCTCGACCGCGCCCAGCGCTGCCGAGACCTTGGTCGCGTCGGTTCCGCCGCCCTGGGCGAGGTCGTCCTTGCCACCGCCGCCGCCTCCGAGGACCTGCGCGGCGACCCGCACCAACGGCTCGGCGGTGACCCCAGCGGCACGGGCCCCAGCGGTCGTGGCGACGACGATGACCGGCCGGCCGGCCGCCGCCGACGCCATCGCTACGACCGCCGCCCGGTCGGCTCCCATGCGGTTCCGGACGTCCAGCACCAGCGTGCGCAGGTCGTCGGCGCCGAGGTCGCCGGCGTCGTGGGTCACCAGGGCCACGCCGCCGAAGTCGCGGGCGCTGGCGACCAGGCCGGCTGCGGCACCGAGCGCCTTCTCCTGGCGCGCAGCGGCGATCTCGCGCTCCGCCTCCTTGAGCCGGCCGAGGATCCCGGCCACCCGCTCGGGCAGCTCCTCCGGCCGCGCCTGCAGCGCCTCGGTGAGCTGGCCGACGATGGCGTGCTCGCGGGCCAGGAACGAGTACGCGTCGACGCCGACCAGCGCCTCCACCCGGCGCACGCCGGAGCCGATCGACGACTCCCCCAGCAGCTTGACGACCCCCAGCTGACCGGACCGCTGCGCGTGGGTGCCGCCGCACAGCTCGCGCGCCCAGTCGCCGACCGAGATCACCCGCACGGCATCGCCGTACTTCTCGCCGAACAGCGCCATCGCACCGGAGTCGCGGGCCTGCTGCTGCGTCATGACCTCGGCCGTCACCGGCAGGTCGTCGAGCAGCAGCGTGTTGACCTTGGCCTCGACGTCGCGCAGCACCGACTTGGGCACCGCCGCCTGGGCGTTGAAGTCGAACCGGAACCGGCCCGGCGCGTTCTCCGACCCGGCCTGCGTCGCCGTGTCGCCGAGCGCCTCACGAATCGCCTTGTGCACCATGTGTGTTCCGGTATGCGCGCGCGAGATCGACTTGCGCCGCTCGATGTCGACCTCGGACTGCGCGAGCGCGCCGGGCACCACCTCGCCGAGCACCACCGTTGCGCGGTGGGTGATGACCCCGCCGATCGGGGACTGCACGTCGCGCACCTCGATGACCGCGCCGTTGTCCAGCTCGATGCGGCCGCCGTCGGCCAGCTGGCCACCACCCTCGGCGTAGAACGGGGTGCGGTCGAGGACCAGCTCGATGTCGTCGCCGGGCCCGGCGACGTCGACGTTCTCGCCGTCCCGGACGATCCCCGCCACCCGGCCCTCGGACACCACCTCGTCGTAGCCGGTGAACTCGACCGCGCGGCCGAGGCCGTCGGCGATGCGCCGGTAGACGGAGGTGTCGCCGTGGGCCGACTTCTTGGCCTTCGCGTCGGCGCGCGCCCGGTCCTTCTGCTCCTGCATGAGCCGGCGAAACCCGGCCTCGTCGACGGCGACGCCCTGCTCGGCGGCCATCTCGAGGGTGAGGTCGATGGGGAACCCGTAGGTGTCGTGCAGCGCGAACGCCTGTGCCCCGCTGAGCTGTTGGGCCTGGTCGGTGCCGGACTTCGCCCGCGCGACGGCGGTGTCGAGCAGCGTCGTGCCCGAGGCGAGGGTGCGGCGGAAGGCCTCCTCCTCCGCATACGCGACCCGGCTGATCCGGTCG
This sequence comes from uncultured Actinomycetota bacterium, assembly GCA_963751085.1. Lineage (GTDB taxonomy): Bacteria > Actinomycetota > Actinomycetes > Actinomycetales > Dermatophilaceae > Lapillicoccus. The sequence goes on from CAVVTH010000004.1 coordinate 237,935, forward strand.
AAGTCGGTGCGCAGCTCGGGGTAGGTCGCGCTCATCTTCTCCATCGAGAGCGGCAGCAGGTGCGGCATGGCGGGTTCGTCCCACCCCAGCAGCCGCATCGAGCGGACCGCACGGCGCAGCATCCGGCGCAGCACGTAGCCGCGGCCCTCGTTGCCCGGGGTGACGCCGTCGCCGATGAGCATCAGGCACGAGCGCACGTGATCCGCCACGACGCGCAGCCGGACGTCGTCGGGGCTGCTCTGCGACGCGACGTGGCTGGGCTGGGAACCATAGCGTCTTGCCGGTCATCTCCGCGGCGCGGTCGAGCACCGGCCGCACCTGGTCGATCTCGTAGAGGTTGTCGACGCCCTGCAGGACGCTGGCGATCCGCTCCAGCCCCATGCCCGTGTCGACGTTCTTCTTGGGCAGCGGCCCGACGATGTCGAAGTCGGCCTTGCTGCGGACCGCACCGAGCTCGAACTCGGTGAAGACGAGGTTCCAGATCTCCAGGTAGCGGTCCTCGTCGACCGTCGGCCCGCCCTCGGGGCCGTACTGCGGACCGCGGTCGTAGTAGATCTCGCTGCACGGGCCGCCCGGACCGGGAATGCCCATGTGCCAGTAGTTGTCGAGCCGGTCGCGCCGGACGATCCGCTCCTTCGGGATGCCGGTCAGCTCGAGCCAGAGCGCCTCGGCCTCGTCGTCGTCCTCGTAGACGGTGGCCCACAGCTTCTCCGGGTCGAGGCCGTAGCGGCCGGCCTCGACCGGCCCGGTGAGCAGCTCCCACGCATACGCGATGGCGTCGCGCTTGAAGTAGTCGCCGAACGAGAAGTTGCCGTTCATCTGGAAGAAGGTGCCGTGCCGGCTGGTCTTGCCGACCTCGTCGAGGTCGGGGGTGCGCACGCACTTCTGGACCGACGCCGCGCGCGGCCACGGAGGGGTCTGCTGACCGCTGAAGTAGGGCACGAAGGGAACCATCCCGGCCACGACGAACAGCAGGTTCGGGTCGTCGAACGGCAGCGGCGCGCTGGGCACGACGGCGTGCCCCTTCTCCTCGAAGAACGCCAGCCAACGACGCGCGATCTCGGCGGTTTCCATGGTCAGCGACCCTAGTCGAACGGGGTATGCGGCCTCGCCCGGCTTTCGGCGCCCTGCGGGCGCCGACGACGGGCGCCGACTACCCCGGCTCCCTGGTTGGCCTGGTTGATCGCGGCCTCGATCCGGCCGTAGTCGGCGTTGGGGTCCATGCCCATGATCCCGGCCCACGCGGGGACGGTCTCGGTCTCGAAGTAGCGGTGGCCGTAGCCGCCCGGGACGGTGTTGGACATGGCCATGTCGGCGGTCACCTGCCAGAACGTCACGAACGGCATCCACGACATGTAGTCCATCGGCGTGCCCGGCTCGCGGGTTTCGTCGAGCCATCCCGGGGTGTTGAGAATGAGGTCGGGCGACCACCACACGACGGGGTCGGAGTCGTGCTGGAGGTAGACCACTCTGGGCGAGCTCCAGGGGCCCAGCGCGTGGCCGAACTGGTCTGCTGTCAGCTCGGCCTCGTTGCTGGCGAACCGGATGTGCGCGCCGTTGGCGATGGTGGGGTTCAGCACCGTGCTGCCGAACGTCCGCTCGGCGGTCAACTCCTCGTGGAGGTCGGTGAACGACGGCGTCCCGGTCCACAGGGCGCCGTCGACCTGGGCCAGCATGTCCTCGGGCGAGTCGAAGGCGCCGTTCCCGCCGTATGCGCCCAGGGACTCGCCACCGACGTACAGCTTCGGCCGCTGGGCTTGCGGCATGGACGCGATCCTGGCCGCCACGGCCTTGAACAGCAGTCGGCCGACCTTCGGTGGCTCGTCACGCGCCGTCAGCAGGCCGAGTGCGGACGGCAGCGTGGAGTACTGCATGGCGATGATCGCCGAGTCGCCGTGCAGGAGGTACTCGAACGACTCGGCTGCCCACTCGTTGACGAAGCCGGTGCTGGTGGAGGTGACGACGAGGATGGACGGGCGCTCCCAGGCCTTGGTGCGGTCCATCTCCGCCATGACGAGGTTCTTGGTGTCCTCGAGGTTGCGGTCCTTGTCGGCGCTGGCGAACACCCGGATCGGCTCCTTGGCCTCGTCGTCGCGGGTGACCACGCTGATGCGGGCGGCGTTGGGACCGGAGGCGAGGAACGTCTTGCCGTCGGCGCCCACGCTGTCCCAGGGCACCAGCGAGCCGGGGCCACCGGAACGCAGCGGGGACGCCGGCCGGAACACCCCGGTGGGCGTCGACTTGTTGACGACGTCGGCCTGCTCCTTGGCGGCGAGGAGCAACCCGCGGACGACGACCTGGTCGAACACCGCGGCCACGGCGACGATCGTCACGACCGTGGCGACGAGCCGGGCGAGGGCGACGCGCACGGTGCGGCGTTCGAGCCGTGCGGTCACCCAGTGCGTCAGCCTCTGGAACAGGTGCCAGATGCCGATGAAGAGGGCACCGACGAGGATGGCGGCCAGGATGCTGGCCAACGGGTACAGCGGGCCGGGCGGCTGCTCGCCGACGTAGGCGGTGACGTAGCTGTGCCAGGCGGCGTTGACGAAGGGGTAGGCCAGCACGGCGACGGCCACGGCGACGTACCAGAGCCGTCGTAGCACGGTCCGGGCCTGGGGCCGGATGGTCACCCGGAACCCGGACCACCGGGCGAAGAGCTGCCAGATCTCGGCGATGAGCAGGCCGATGACGTAGAAGATCAGAGCCGAGATCCCGCCGATGAGGCCCTGGAAGTACCAGGGCCGAGGCAGCAGCGATGGGGTGTCGGAGGCCAGGTAACCCAGGAAGGCCAGCGCCACGGGGAACCTCGGCAGGTGGAAGACCCAATGGCGCAGCCGCCACCAGACGCGACGTAGCAGCGGAGGCTGTGGCGGCGCGCTTCGCCACCGGACGCTCGGTGACGGTGTCGACCCCCATGGCGGCATTGTCCCGCAGGACCGACCCGCGGACAGGAAGTTCCGGTCAGCGGTCGCTGAGGCGCTCCTTGAGCCACTCGAGCCGCGCCGCCAGCCGCTCCTCGAAACCGCGGTCGGTCGGGCCGGTAGTAGTCGGTGGTGCCGGCCAGGTCGTCGGGGAGGTACTGCTGCGCGGCCACCCCGTCGGGCGCGTCGTGCGCGTAGGCGTAGCCGTCGCCGTGACCGAGCCGGGCGGCGCCCGCGTAGCCGCTTCCCCGCAGGTGCGGCGGCACCGGACCGCCCTTGCCGGCCCGCACGTCGGCGATCGCCGCCCCGATCGCGAGGTAGGAGGCGTTGGACTTCGGCGCCATCGCGTTGTGGACTACGGCCTGCGCCAGGATGATTCGCGCCTCCGGCATGCCGATCTGGGCCACCGCGTGCATCGCGGCGACGGCCGTCTGCAGGGCGGTCGGGTCGGCCATGCCGACGTCCTCGCTCGCCGCGATGACGATGCGCCGGGCGATGAAGCGCGGGTCCTCGCCGGCCTCGAGCATCCGCGCGAGGTAGTGCAGCGCCGCGTCGACGTCGCTCCCGCGCATCGACTTGATGAGGGCGCTCGCGACGTCGTAGTGCTGGTCGCCGGCCCGGTCGTAGCGGACCGCCGCCTGGGCGACCGCCTGCTCGGTATGCGTGAGCGCGATGGTCACGCGGTGGTCCTCGGCGGCGGCGCGACCGAGCGGCTCGGTGTCGAGCGCGACGCCCGCCGCGGCCTCGAGCGCGGTCAGCGCGCGCCGCGCGTCGCCGCCGGCGATCCGCACGAGATGCTCGCGGGCGTCCTCGGCGAGGGTGAAGCCGCCGGCCAGCCCGCGGTCGTCGACGACGGCGGCGTCGAGGAGGTCGGCGAGCTCGGCGTCGTCCAGCGGCGTCAGCGCGACCAGCACCGAGCGCGAGAGCAGCGGGGCGATGACGCTGAACGACGGGTTCTCGGTGGTCGCCGCGACGAGGACGACCAGCCGGTTCTCGACGGCGGGCAGGAGCGCGTCCTGCTGGGCCTTGGTGAACCGGTGGATCTCGTCGAGGAACAGCACCGTCTGGCGGTCGTAGAGGTCGCGGTCGCGCCGGGCCTGGTCGATGACCTCGCGGACGTCCTTGACGCCGGCGGTGACGGCCGACAGCTCGACGAAGCGGCGGTCGGCGGCGCTGGCGACGAGGTGCGCCAGCGTGGTCTTGCCGGTGCCGGGCGGCCCCCAGATGACCGCCGACAGCGGGCCGGCGGTGCCGCCGGACCCTTCGACCAGCCGGCGCAGCGGGCTGCCGGGCCGCAGCACGTCGGCCTGGCCCCGGACCTCGTCGAGCGAGCGCGGCCGCATCCGGACGGCGAGCGGCGGCAGGGTGCGGTCACCGGTCGCGGCGGCCCCCGCGGCGACCCGGTCGTCCCGGGCCTGGGCGAACAGGTCCGTTGCGTCGCTCATCGCGGCCAGCCTAGTGACGGGTGGCGACGCTGAGGGCCACGTACCCTGAGCCGTGGCCACCTCGCTCGACGCCCCTCCGGGGCAGCGGCCTGCCGAGGACCCGCCCCGGCCGACGGGCCACCGACCGGCGACGGGAGCGGCATACCCGCGTACGCGGCTGGCCCGGCTCGGCGCGTCAGGCGCCCGGCACCCCTGGCGGTTCGTGCTCGTCTGGGTGGTGGTCACCGCCGCGGCGTTCGCCGTGGCCGTCGGCGGCGTCACCGGCGAGTCGCTCTTCCAGCGGCTGAACTCCGGTGCCCCGTCGGCGCCGAGCGAGGCGCAGACCGGGCAGGACCTCATCACGGCCAACGAGGCGAGCTCCGACAGCCTCACGCTGCAGGTGTCCGGCGCCGACCTCGACCGACCCGGCGGCCGTCGCGGCGGCGACGGCCGCGAGCCAGCGGCTCGCCGGCGCTCCCGCACGTCACCTCGGTGACGTCACCGTTCCTCCTGCCCGGGGGGCTGCAGAACCCGCAGGCGGCCGCGTTCCTCCAGCGGCGGGACGCCGGCCGGCGGCGGGTTCGTCACCGTGGCCGCCTTCGCCAAGGGCCTCGACACCCCACAGCGGAACGCCGCCCACGCCGCAGCGCAGCAGCAGTTCGACGCGGTCGTCGCCGCGTTCCCGGGCGCGACCGGCGCGGTCGGCGGCGTGCGGCCGCTCATCGACGCGATCACCCACCAGATCGAGGCGGACCTCCGCAACGGCGAGGGGATCGCCCTGCCGCTGTCGTTCATCGTGATGTTCTTCGTGTTCGGCGGGTTCGTGGCCGCCGGCATGCCGATCGCCGGGGCCATCGCGGCGATCGGCGGCGGCCTGGCGTCCCTGTTCGGGTTCTCGCACCTCATCGACCTCGACGCCAGCGTCGTCAACGTCGTGACCCTGCTCGGGCTCGGCCTCTCCATCGACTACGGACTGCTGACGGTGAGCCGCTACCGGGAGGAGCTGGGCCGGATCGCGGCCGCCGACACCGAACGACGGCGGCACGTCTTCACCCACGCCGACGTCGTCGAGGCGACCGCCCGCACCGTCGCCACGGCCGGCCGGACGGTGCTGTTCTCCGGGCTCACCGTGGCCATCGCCCTCAGCGGCCTGCTGCTGTTCGACGCCGCAGATCATGCGAGCGGTCGGCGCGGCCGGCGTGTCGATCGTCCTCGTCGCCATCGTCGTCGACCTCACGCTGCTGCCGGCGCTGTGTGCGCTCGGCGCCAAGCGGCTCGTGCCCCGGCGGCAGGCGACCGGCCCGGACCGCGGCGTGTTCTCGCGGCTGGCGCGCTTCGTCCAGGGCCGGCCCGTCACCGTCATCGTGGTCACCCTGGCCGCACTGCTGGCCCTCGCCTGGCCGGCGGTCTCGATGAAGCTGACGTCGTCGGGCGTCGAGCTGCTGCCGGTCAGCGCACCGGAACGCGTCTTCTTCGACGACCTCGCCCGCGACTATCCCGCGCCTCGCATCTCCGGACGTCACCGTGGTGGCGGAGGCACCCGACGCGACGACGCAGCAGTGGGTCTCGGCCTCCGTGGTGACGCTGCCGGGCGTCGAACGCGCCACCGTCCGCGTCCTCACGCCGCAGCTCAGCGTGGTCTCGGTCAGCGTCTCGGGTGAGCCTCTCGGACCGCAGACCGATGCCGTTCTCGACGCGCTCCGCACGAACCGGCCGGCGTTCCGGACCTACGTCACCGGCCAGGCCGCCGGCCAGCGCGACTTCCTCTCCAGCATGGTGTCCAGGGCGCCGTACGCGGTCGGCCTGGTCGTGCTCGGGACGTTCGTGCTGCTGTTCCTCATGACCGGCTCGCTGGTCATCCCGCTCAAGGCGCTGGTGCTCAACGTCGTGTCGCTGGGGGCGGCGTTGGGGGTGCTGGTCATGACCTTCCAGCAGGGTCACCTGCAGGGACTGATCGGGTTCTCCTCGGTCGGGGCCATCGAGTCGATGATCCCGTTCCTGGTGCTGGCCTTCGGGTTCGGGCTGTCGATGGACTACGAGGTGTTCCTGCTGGCCGCGGATCGCCGAGCTCTACCGGAACGGTGTCCCGAACGACCGGGCGGTCTCCCTCGGGCTGCAGCGCTCGGGCCGGATCATCACCAGCGCCGCGCTGCTGATCATCATCGTATTCGCCGGGTTCGCGGCCGGGCAGCTGCTCATCATCAAGGAGATCGGCGTCGCGCTGGTCACCGCGGTCATCCTCGACGCCACCCTCGTGCGGATGCTCCTCGTCCCGGCGACGATGACCCTGCTCGGCCGGTGGAACTGGTGGGCGCCGGCTCCGCTGGCGCGGTGGCACGCGCGGCACGGCATACCGGAATGACGGCGGCGTCAGAGGATTCCCGCGGCCGCCGCGGCCCAGATGGTGGGCACGGAAGGGCGGAACCCGAGCTCCCTCAGGCGCGAGGAGCTCATCCGGCCGCCCCACGGGTTGACCAGCGGCTCCGCCGAGCCCTCGATCGGTTGCCCCGCAAGCAGGGCCATCTCGAAGACGGTCACGGGCGCGTCGTCGGTCACGTTGACGATGCGACCGTCGGTGGCGCCGCTGAGGGCCAGACGCATCGCGACGGCCACGTCCCGGTGATGGGCGACGGAGTACGAGTGCGCGGGGTGAAGGCCGAACCGCTTGACCAGGACCGGCATGGCGGCGAGGTGCCCGTCACCGTCGCCGTAGACGAAGGGCAGCCGCAGGATCGACCACGTGAGGCCGCTGAGGCGTACGAGCTCTTCGGCGGCCAGCTTGCTTGCCGGGTATGCGGCGGTGGGGTTGCAGGTGTCGCCCTCACGGCTGGGCTGAGACGCGTCCTGGTCGTAGACGTTTCCGGTGCTCGCCATCACGAAGCGGGCCTGCGGCGCATGGGCTTTCACGGCGTCGAGCAGGTTCCGCGTGCCGTCGAGGTTGGCTCGCCAGATCGCCTCGTCGTCACCCGTCCGGAAGAGCGCGGCCAGGTGGACCACGACGTCGACGCCGTCGACGGCCGCGCTCAAGGAGCCCGTGTCGTCGAGGTCGCCACGGACACCGGTCACTCCCGGAGGCAAGCTCAGGTCTCGGCGAACGAGCGCACGGCAGTCATGCCCTCCGGCAACGAGGCGGGGCAGCAGCCGCGACCCCACTGAGCCGCTGGCACCGGTGATCAGAAGCGCAGTCATGGGGTTTCCTCCACTGATTGTCAGTACTACCGACGTTGCCGATGTTCGCCGACGCGGTCCAAACGCCCGTCACGACGTATACCTTCACTGCGTCGGAGGGCGCCGGTGGTCACTGCGAAGGGTTGGGCCAGGACGTCTTCGACCAGTTCGTCTACGGCTGGCTCTGCCATCAGGTCGAGGGGTCGCCGACGGCGGGAGGAGCGACTGAGCGCTCACCCGACGAAACCGACGCCGCCGTTGGCCTCACACGGGTATTCGAGGATGACGAGGACTCTGTCGTCGCGCCGTCCGGCATCATCGGAACACCGGACGGCGACATCTCATTCACCAGCATCGGCAACGGCCGTTATCGCCAGGATCCATCCTTCCGACGGTCGCATCGAGATTTTCACGGATCCGCCGACACCGTGGTCGCGTCGGGTGACCTCACCATGGGCGGCCGGACCAAGGCCGACGGCACAGTGGACTTCACCAACCTCGACCACGCCGACGCCACGCGATCCTCGGTGCGACCATCACCCCCCAGGATCCCCTCGCCGGGCTACTACGGGGATGCGGTCGTCCGCCACCTTCGCGGCCGCCGGGAGCGTGTCGACAATGACGCTCGCCTTCTGCAACGCCAAGGGGTTCGGGACATCGAAGCGACAGAGGGTGCTACCGCTTCCGAAGAAACGAGGGCCGGACACCGGCATCCCATGCCAGCCCAGCCCAGCCTTGTCAGGTCTGCGCGACGGGTGAGATGACGAGCTCGTCGATTCGAAGGTGGGTTGGCGAGTCGAGCACGAAACGCACGGCGCGGGCGAGGTCCAGTGGGGTGAGCATGACCTGGCGTGCTCTCGCGTCCGGCACGGTCGGGCGTTGAGCGAGGAAGTCGGTGTCCACGTCGCCGGGACACAGGTGCGTGGCCCGGATCCCCGATGCGGCCTCATGCACGTTGAGCGTGCGGCACAACGAGCCGAGGGCCGATTTGCTGGCGCTGTAGGCGACGCCGGCTCCCGGTGAGAACGACCAGGCGGAGTAGGACGAGACGACGACCACCACACCTCCGGCCTGACGCAAGGACGGGAGGGCGGCGTCGATGACCCGCACGACGGCGCCGAGGTTGGTCTGCACGATGGCGTCGAACTGCGTCATGTCCTGATCAGCCCAGGTGCGCCGAGGGCTGTTCTGCCCGGCCGCCAGGACAAGGCCGTCGATCCGTCCCCAACGCGCGAGGATCAGGTCGCGGATGCCGGCGGCCGTCCCGCTGTCGCCGATATCCCCGGGAAGGGCGTATGCGCCGCCGCCCTGATGTTCGATGGTCGCCACCACCTCGTCGAGCTTCTCAGGCCGTCGTCCGGTCAAGGCCACGCGCCAGCCGTCACGCGACGCAGCCTCGGCCGAGGCGCGCCCTATGCCGGAGCCGGCCCCGGTGATCCATAGGACTCGTCCGGGGCGGCCTTCAGTCGCGTTCGTCATGAGGCCGCCTCCTCGACAGAATGGGCTGAGCGCCGAATGTGACTCATTCAAGCAGGAGGTCTCGATGCACCTGGATCTCACCGACCGCGTTGTCGTGGTCACGGGCGGGAATCGCGGTATCGGCCGTGGAATCGCCGACCGCTTCGTGACCGAGGGGGCGCGAGTAGTCGCGTTCGACCGCGGCTTCGAGAGCACCGACACGGACGAGCGGGTCGACGACCGCATCGAGGTCAGGTGCGACGTCAGTGATCCCGGCTCGGTCACGAATGCGGTCGCCGAGGTGGAGCGGCGCCATGGCACGATTGACGTGCTCGTCAACAACGCCGGTATCAACGTCGACGGGTTCGTCGAGGATCTTGATCCGGCCCGCTTCAAGGCTTGCCTGGATGTCAACGTCGGCGGTGTCTTCCTGATGAGTCAGGCGGTGATCCCCATCATGAAGCGCGCGGCCTCTGGCCGGATCATCAACGCCGCGTCGTTCGCCGCGATCGTCCCGAGTGTCGCCAGCGCCGCTTACGCTGCCTCGAAGGCGGCCGTCGTACAGCTGACCCGCGTGCTAGCCGGTGAGCTTGGGCCCTGGGGCATCACGGTGAACGCCTACGCCCCCGGCATGATCCCGACGGCGATGAACGGGTTTGCGGACCTGCCGCCCACGGCGCAGGGCCGTCTGCTCGACACCCTGTCCTTGCGGCGCTGGGGCACGCCCGACGACGTCGCCGACCTCTTGTGCTTCCTGGCGAGCGACGCAGCCGGCTACATCACCGGCACGCTGGTCGACGTCAGTGGGGGCAAGCTCGCCACGCAGATCCCGAGCCGCGCTTACGAAGCGGCGGCCGCTGCAGCCACCTGACCGCAGTACGCAGCGAAGCACGCCCCCGGAGACGTCAAAGGTATGAGCGCGTGAGCTCACATCTCGTTCACCGTGTCATTCTGTTAGGGGTTGAGCCGCCGCCGAGGGGGTCACCCACCGAGCTGGCCGTCTTGCTCAGGCGACAGGGCACGGGTCCGGGCGTACCCTCGAGGGGCTCAGGAGCGGGGCGATCGAGTGACTGAGTTCAACGAGCCTGAGACGGGCGAGCAGACGCCAGGGTCCTCGCTGCTTGGCCGTGAAGCCGAGGTGTGCGCGGTTGTGAGTCTGCTGGAGGCCGGCGCTCGACTGGTGACAATCGTTGGTCCGGGCGGGATCGGCAAGACACGGGTGTCGAAGACCTGTGTCGGCTTGAGGCATCAGGTTGCCGGTACGTCGGTTCATGTTGTCGAGCTTGCGGGCGTGGCACCAGGACGGGTCATGGACGAGATCTCCCGGGAGGTCACCGGCACTCCACTGAAGCTTCGCGTCGAGGATCCGCTGAGGCACGTTGCTGCTGCGATGCCAGATGGCACACACGTGTTGCTCCTCGACGCTTTCGAGCACCTGATACAGCTGGCCCCGCTGATTTCAGACCTCCTTTCTCGGTGCCCGGGCCTGGCCGTGTTGGTGACGAGTCGAAGACGCCTTGGCATTGTGGGCGAGCGCGTCGTGTCGATTGGACCGCTGAGCACCGCACCCGACGGACCAGCGGTCCAGTTGTTCCAGTGGCGAGCCGACCAGGCTGGCGTGCCAAACCCGGACTCGGTGGCAGTGGTTTCTTCCATCTGTGCTGCCCTAGATGGCTCGCCGCTAGCCATCGAGCTCGCGGCGGCGCGAATCCGCGTCATGCCGGCGTCAGTCATACTGGCGTGGCTCACCGGCAACGGGGGTCGCTTGGCGCTCGACCTGCTCAGTACTCCTGGACGATCCGCGACCGGGCGTCACACGAGCTTGCGAGCCGTGTTGAACCTCAGCTTTGCTCTCCTGACCCCAGACGCCCAGATCGTGTTGCGCGCTCTGGCGGCGTTCACCCCGCCGATGAGCCTGCCGGACATCGAAGGCGTGGCCAAGGATGATGCACTGCGGGGCAGTGCGATCGACGCAGTCTCTGAGTTGGTGGAATCCCACTTGTTGCAGCCGGCTGCCTCCGTTGGGGATCTCCCGTGGTTCCAGCTGCTGGACCCGGTCAAAGAGTTCGCGGCCGAGCGCGCCGGTGCGACCGGCGAACAGTTCGACGTGAGACAACGGCATTCCCGGTGGTTCGCGGAGCTGGCCCGCCGCGCCGTCGATGGCGTGGAAAGCAGTGAGGAGGCGCGCTGGCGCGCGGTGCTGGATGCCGACCGCTCCAACCTGTCGACAGCGCTCGAGTGGTCCGAGCGGAACGGGCCGCCCGGCGAGGCGCTGGCCACGGCAATCGACCTGGGCGCGTACTGGCTCCACCAGGGACCGGTACGCGAGGGTTACGAGACTTTCGATCGCCTCGTTCCCGACGGCGCTGACTCAGTCGACTCGTCGGGCGCCGCCGCTCTGGCGACAGTCTGGTGGTCGCGCCTGAAGGGCGAGGATGGAGCGACGGGAATGGCTGCGCTCGCAACGGAGGCCCGTGACGCCATGCGAGGTATGGGAACGGCTGGCCAGCAGCGTCGAGCCGACGAGCACGTTGCTCAGTTGTTGCTGCTCGAGGGTGACTTCACGGCCGCCGCCGTCACGGCTGAACGAATGCGCGCTCGCGCCGTCGTAGCGACTGACCTCTACGGCGCGGCCAGCGCCCTGATCCTGCTGTCGCGGGCCGCGCAGCACAGCGGCGATGTTGATGTGGCCGTCGCGTGCGCTCGCGAAGCGCTGTTGTTCGCCGAGCGCATCGGCCATGTCCGCTTGGTCGCGCGCGCCGAACAGGCGCTGGTGGAGCTGGGGGTGACCTCCGAAAGCCGCCCGGCGCTGCTCGCTGTACTCGCTGCCTACGAGTCGGTCGGCGACGGGCGTGGGACCGTCTTGGCCTGCGCGAACCTGGGAATCGTCGCCTCCGTCAACGGCCATGACCGAGAGTCCGCCGAGTGGTTCGGGCGCGCGCTTCGTGAGGCGGTGGCGATCAGTTACCGCCAAGGCGAGGCGTTCTGTGTGGCGGGCATCGTCGCTATGGCGATCGGTGCGGGCCGGTGTCTGGAGGCGGTGTCGCTGCACGGTTCGTTGTCCTTGGCTGCTCCGGATGCCATCCGGCTGGCGCCGCCGAAGTCCTTGAAGGCCTACCGCGAGAGCATCGTCCACGCCCGTCGGACGCTCGGAGACACTGCCTTCGACGGCGCGCTGGCCGCGGCCACCCCTCTGTGGTCAAGGGCTGTTGAGCAGGCGCTGGCGGTCAGCGAGGAACTGGCCCACGCCAGCACGGCATCACCCCCGTCTCACTACGGTCTCAGCGAACGGGAGCTAGAGGTCCTCAAGCAGATGGCCACGGGCGCGAGCAACCGTCAGATCGCCGCCCAGCTCTACCTCAGCCCGAAGACCGTGATGCATCACGCGAGCCACATCTACCGGAAGCTGGAAGTTCATGGTCGCGCGGAAGCGGTTGACGTCGCCCACGGGATCGGCTTGCTGGCGCAGCCTCACACGCGCCTGACTGAAGCCGTGCAGCGAAGGTCTCTTCGTTGATGATCGCCAGGGCTTCGACCTCGAGCAGCAGTTCCGACAGCACCAGCGCGTTGACGACCACCATCGTGCACGCCGGCGGGGGGGCGCCGTCGAGTCGGTCGTGCAACGCCCGCAGGATCGGGTCCATAGCAGCAGTTCCGGTGACGTAGCAGGTCAACTTGGCGACATCGGACCAGTCGCAGCCTGCCGCTGCGAGGCAGCGAGCGAGGTTCGTCAGCGCCTGCCCGGCCTGGACTTCCGCGCTGCCGGCACCGATGAGCTTCCCCATGGGGTCGAGCGCCACCTGGCCGGAGACCATGACCAGCGCACCCTGGCCGACGACGACCTGGCTGTAGCCGGAGCTTGGGATAACTTCTCGGGGGACGAGGTGGTCAAGACGGCCAACTTGACCACTAGCGTCCTGCTGCTCCGCTCGCAGGCGAAGCCCCAGGAGGACCTCGTAGACGCCTCGCACGAGCAGCGACCCGCCCACAATGCCGGTGAGAGCGGCGAGGCTGATGCTGGTGCCGATGAACAATGCGACGGCCACTGCTGCGGTGGCACCCGCCGCCCACCTATGCCAGCGTCGGGGCGAGTCGCGTCGTGACAGCGCCAGGTCTGCGAGAGCCACCAACACGAACCAGATTCCCATCGCGACCCGTAGACGCCCCTCGGTCGAGGTGATGACGTTCAGCACCAAGGCACCGAAGAGGATGCTGATGACGCTGCTGGCCATGAGTAGTCGACGTCCGCGCTGGCCCGGTGCACACGCCGCGGCCGTCACGAACTGGCCCAGGCCTAGCACCAGCTGGCCGGTTCCGAGGATGACCGCCACGTGAGACACAGATGTCGACCATGCCGAGAGCACCAGCATGCCGACCACGACGCCGAGACCACCCTCCGCCAGTCGTAGCGTCAGCTGCTGCGACGCGTGACGTGAGTCTCCACCGTCGCTTCGGACGGTCCTTGGACCCGCCTGCGTGAGAGCTTCCTTCAGTGCGCCGCCAGCCATCCGGTGACCTCCGCTGCTGCTCGCCGACCGGATCGAACAGCGCCGTCGATGTATCCGATCCAGACGTCCGCCGTCTCGGTCCCGGCCCAGTGAATCGGTCCCACGGGCTCGCGCAGCGCCGTTCCAACCTCACTCAAGAGCCCGGTGGGCAGCTCGGTCACGCAGCCGCTGGCCCACGAGTCGCTCGCCCAGTCGTAGGAGTAGAACGCCGTAGGCGTTGCGCCCTGCTCGCCGAACAGGTCGGCGAGCACCGGGAGGACCTCCGCTTGCGGATGCTGCGGATCCGCGACCCGGTCGGGATCGACGAAGATGACGAGCCAGCCGTCGTCGCGATCGGGTGGCGTGCAGTCCAAGACATCGGTCACGGGTCGGGCGTCAGCGATCGCCATGCCGCTCTGGCCACGGTCGCGCCAGAACGGACGGTCGTAGATGGCGAACGCCTTGACCCCGGGACGCCCCTTCCAGCGACGCTGTAGCTCCCGCCGAGCGCCCGGTAGCGGCGGATCGAAGACGATCCGCTCGACATCGGCGGGCATCATCGCCACCACAACGCACCGAGCCTCCCAGGCACCGGTCGTTGTCACGATGGTGACACCGTCCTCGTCACTTTCGTAGTGCACCGACAACACCGGCGAACCGGTGATGACCCTCTCACCCAGCTCTGACGCCATTCCGGCCGACAGGCCAAACGATCCGCCGATCAGCCGCCGGTCCTGCGCACCACCTTCGATATCACCGATTGCATGCATGCCTTTGGCAGAGGCGACCACGGTCAGGAACCACAGCATGGACATCCCCGCCGGATCGCCAAAGGCGATCGCGACCAGGCCGACCACCCGCGACGCCACCTCTGGCGGAACCTGCTCCTGGGACAGCCATTCGGCCAACGTTATCGAGTCCAGCGCTTTCGCCCCCTCGGCGGACCAGGGCGCCTTCGGTGACACGGTCTCTGCGAGCGCATCGATGCGAGCGATCACGGCCTCAGCGGCGGCCGGGAAGGCCTCCGGAACGACTGTGACCTGCGCCTGTTGCTTGAGGGTCAACCCACCTCCGATCGGATTGGGAAACTGGGTGATTTGCAGCTCGTCAGCCAGCTCCAACGCTGCTGTCTGCGTCGGCGAGAACCACATACCACCGCCTTCGACCACGGTCCCGTCGTGCATCGCGACGTTGAATGTCCGTCCACCGACCCGTTCGCGTGCCTCCAGGACGACGACGTCGACCCCGGTCGATCTCAGCGCTCTCGCGGTACTGAGACCGGCCGCACCAGCGCCGATAACCACCACGTCACACCGCTTAGGCGCCGGACCGGTCGTGAGCAGTCGTGCGTCTTCCCGGCCGCTATCCGTAGAACTCATGACAGCACGCTTTCTCGCATCGTGCGGAAGGTCCGCCTGGTCAGCCAACCAGCCCGGGCGGCCACGGGTCATCGGGCGAATGACCTATCCGAACGAGTCGCACCGCGTGAGCGCTGAGGCAGGGATCTGCACCGCTTAAGAACTCAGCGGGACGCCGCACGCTCACCGTCTCGGGAGATTCAGCAGCCCCACGTCGACTCCAGCGTTTCACCGGGAGATGGAGTGGCAAACCGAGCGGCCCTCGGCTCCGAAGTCCTGCCGAGGGGGGACAAGGGTCTGCGCCGACGAGCGGACGGAAGGTGGACCGATGGGAGTAGAAGCAGGACAGCGTGGGGCGGGTGTCGACATCCTGGTCGAGACATTGGCTGCCCTCCGGCTCAGCCCGCCGAACACGAGTACGGCCGGCATCGCCGCCCCCAATACCCCTGAGGCCAATACCCCATTGGCCGCCGCTCCTTCGGGCGAGGCACCGATCGGTGTATCCCACCTGAGCGGCAGCCGAGCTCAGACGGCGCTACTGGCCCGGTCACCGACTGTGCCAGCTACGTCAACGACGGTGGCAATGAGCGCGGCCCCAGTCAGCTCACCGACCAGGCCAGTGGCCATGCTCAAGACCTCGCGCCCCTCTCCCATGGTCTGGAGCGCCATGATCGGCCGGCTGCTAGCGGTTGCGCTCCTGCTGTGCCTCTACGCCGGAGCGAGTTCATGGTCCAGCCATCGTTCAGCCGACGACGGCGGGAATGCCGCCGGCATCACCGGTGACGGGGGCGGCAAGGTGCTCATCGGGCCGGACGCACCGAGCCCAACGACGACGGGCGAGCCGGTGGTGGCGTCCAAGGGCGTCGACGTCGCCGGCAACACGGCCTGGACCGACACCGGCGTGGCCTGTCGCAGCGGCGGCTCCGTCCAACTCGTCGCCAGCGGCACGGTATTTCACGATCCGACGAGCGGTGTCGGTCCCGAAGGCGATCCGAACCCCGACCTGCGCCGGTTCAACCTGCCCGGGCTGGCCGACGTCAACCACAGCGCGCTGGTAGCGCGTGTCGGCTCGACCTCAGCACCGACCGTGGTCGGCAGTGAGGTCACCTACGACTGTGAGACATCGGGCGAGCTGTACCTCGGCCCGAACGACGTGGGTGTGGACAACAACCACGGAGCGTGGACGGTGACCGTGACTCCGTCGGACTGAGCTCCACGCCAGCTGCCCACCCCCGGCTCAGCCGACCGGCGTGTCGCCGCGTCGGCCTCCACGGTGTGGGCAAGTGCTGGCCGTCCAGGGTGGGCGCGCCGACATCAGATGGGTCCGGAGGGTGCCCGGACCAATCCGCGCGAGGTTGCGGCGCCGAATCAGCGTTGCCACCACCCGCAGTCCACGTGACGGTGCACGTGGTGGTTTCCCTCGAGATCAGGAGAATGACATGGCTCCGAAAACAATCACGTCTCGGATCACCCCCCGGAAGGCGGGAGTCGCCTTGACGGGGCTCGCGGCGGCCGCCCTGGCCCTGACCGCCGGGCCAGCCTTCGCGTCGTCCAGCGGAACGTCAATGGCGATGGGCGGCACCACCGCCGACAGCGCGCACACGGCGATGGTGGGTAACACGGCTGGCTGGATCAACGGCAGGACCGCGACGTTCCACTACACGAAGAACTTCTTCTGCAAGACGCCACCGACCAGTGGCGCCTCGAGCAAGTGCGAGCTCGGCGCGACGTACGACGCGATCCCGGCCAAGTCCTTCGATCCGCTGTACGTGCTTGTGCCGCTCGGCTTCACGCCGAAGGCCGGCACCCTGCAGTGCCCCACCCCGGGCAAGTGCATAGACCACCCCGACACCATCGACCTCAGCCGGGTCTTCGGTGCCGGTACCGAAAACGCGCTGTTGCCCCCGCACAGCCACATCGTCACGACCAACAACATGGCCCAGAGCGAGTGGTGGAACGTCATCGTCGTCGGGGTCAAGAGCCCGAACGTGTGGAACCAGATCGTGTCCGCGAAGAGCTACGACGAGGTCCAGGAACAGCGGGTCCGCGACTCCGCCGACATCACCGACAACATCCCAACCAACCTGTTCCTCTTCTTCTCAGTCAAGGGCTGACGCCCCGTTGAACCGGGCCCGGTCGGTTGCGTCTCCGCCCGGGTCTGGGCCCGATTTCCTCCACGACTCACCGTTTCGCCTCGTGACCCACCCGCTGCGTACCGATTGGACCCCGATGGCCGCCCCCGTTCCCCACGCGTACACCTCCGCCTTCGACGAGCAGGCAGGCGCCGATGCCAGCGGCGCAACTATAGGCAGCACAGCGCGGACTTACCGGCTTGCCCTGCTCTTGAGTCGGCCCGCGGTCGGCGCCGGCCTTGGCGTCCTTGCCGGCGGCCTCATCGTTCTCGGCGTGAGCCTGCCGTGGA
Source organism: uncultured Actinomycetota bacterium (assembly GCA_963751085.1). Lineage (GTDB taxonomy): Bacteria > Actinomycetota > Actinomycetes > Actinomycetales > Dermatophilaceae > Lapillicoccus. Next base: position 255,173 of record CAVVTH010000004.1, read on the forward strand.
TATCGACCTTCGCCGGCCTGGTCTCGCTGTCCGGTCTTGACGCGCTTAATGGGCGCGTCCTGCTGACGCTTGGCGCGCTGATCGTCGTCGCGGCTCTCGTCTCGCTGAACGGCGTTCCCACCGTTGCTCGGTGGTCGGTCGGACTGCTGGGCTTCCTGGCGGTGCTGTGGGCGGGATACCTGCTCATCAACCTGCTGGCCGAGGTGCGCGGCGCAGACGGCATGACGCTTCCCGCCGTCGGCCCGGGCCTGCCCCTCGCACTCGTCGGCGGCGTCCTCGCGCTCGGCGTCCTCTTCCTGCCGCACGAGCCCACTCTCGTGAAGGACGGGGCGACTACCGGTGCAACGGGCGCGAGCCCGTCGGCCGCCCCCTTCCGCTCGACATGGCCGAGCCGTTGCGCGGTTGTCTTTGCCACCGTTGCGGCAGTCGCACATATCCCGGTCACCCCCGACCACCTCAAGGAGGCGCCGTACATCGGTATCGGCTTCCTGCTGCTCACGGCCGCGCTGCTGCTGCTGTCGACGGGTCTACTGCTCTCGACGGCGCGGTGGCTCAGCTGGGCGCTGCTGGTCGTGTGTTTGGCCGCCGTCGCCGCCTACGTCGTGAGCCGCACGCTCGGCCTGCCGATGATGGACGACGACATCGGGAACTGGTCGGACCCCCTCGGCACAGTCAGTATCGTCAGCGAGACGCTCGCCGCGGTCAGCGCTTCACTGGTTCTGTGGCGGTCGAAGCGCGCGTATGCCGACGCGCAAGCGGCACTCGAGACTCACCGCGCGATCTGACGGTTACGGACCCGCGCTCGACGAGAGCTTTGTGGCGCGGCGCGGGAAGCGATGCGGATATCAGCTTCGCCGTGTGGACCGGGGCGTACTGCCTTAACAGCCGGGGAATGACGCGAGCGGGACGCACGGTGTGCGCGGGAGGATTGACGCGTGGCTGCTGGTTCGCAAAGGTGGCTTGGTGACCGCCCGCGTGGCCAGTGCGCCTGGGCCTCCGGTTGTTCCTGCGGGCGACGGTGGCGACCAGCTCGGGAGGACACGCCGGAACCTGGTCTTCGTGACCGTCCTGCTCGGGATGCTGCTGTCCGCGTTGGACCAGACCATCGTCGCGACGGCGTTGCCGACCATCGTCGGAGACCTCGGTGGAGCCGGGCACATGAGCTGGGTGGTCACCGCATACCTGCTCGCGGAGACGGTGGCGACCGCACTGGCCGGCAAGTTCGGCGACATGTTCGGCCGCAAGGTGATCTTCCAGCTCAGTGTGGCGATCTTCATCCTCGGCTCCTTCCTGTGCGGACTCGCCACCGGTATGCCGTGGCTCATCGCCAGCCGTGCCGTCCAAGGAATCGGGGGCGGCGGGCTGATGGTCACGGCCACCGCACTGATCGGCGAGGTGATCCCGCTGCGGGAGCGGGGCAAGTACCAAGGCGCACTGGGGGCGGTCTTCGGAGTTACCACGGTCATCGGCCCGCTGCTCGGAGGGCTCTTCACCGACCATCTGTCGTGGCGGTGGTGCTTCTACGTCAACGTTCCCGTGGCTGCCGTGGTCATCGTCATGGCCGCGAGCACGATCCCCCGGCTGACCGACCGCGCCAAGGTCCCGGTCGACTACCTAGGCATTCTCTTCGTGGCCCTCGGCGCCACCGGGCTCACCCTGGCGACGAGCTGGGGTGGCAGTGAGTACGCGTGGGCCTCGCCGGTCATCATCGGCCTGTTCCTCGGGTCGGTCCTGGCCCTGGTCGTGTTCGTCTTCGTCGAGCAGCGGGCCGCCGCGCCGATCCTGCCGCTGCACCTGTTTCGCAGCCGGGTCTTCACGGTGGCGTCGATCCTCAGCTTCATCGTCGGCTTCGCGATGATGGGGTCGATCACGTTCTTGCCGGCGTTCATGCAGTTCGTTTCTGGCGCGTCGGCGACTGAGTCGGGGCTGCGGTTACTGCCGATGGTCATCGGGCTGCTGGTCACCTCGGTGTTCGCCGGCACCATGGTCGGCCGGACCGGGCGGTACCGGATCTTCCCCATCCTCGGGTCGGTCGTCACCGGTGTCGGCCTGTTCCTGCTCTCCCGGATGGGACCGGACACCGCATACCCAGTCCAGGCCGTCTACCTGCTGGTCCTCGGCTGCGGCATCGGGCTGATGATGCAGGTCCTGACCCTCGTGGTCCAGAACACCGTCAAGTTCGAGGACCTCGGCTCCGCGACGTCCGGGGTCTCGTTCTTCCGGACGTTGGGCAGCTCCTTCGGCGCCTCCGTCTTCGGCACGGTCTACGCCAACCAGCTGGCCACCCAGCTACCCGCAGCCATCGCCGCCGCGGGGATCACCGACCCGGCGGTCGCGTCGGAACCCCTTGCACTGCATAAGCTTCCAGCTGCGCAGCAGGCGCCCATCATCGCGGCTTACGCGGAGTCTCTACAGACCGTCTTCCTCTATGCGGTGCCGGTGGCGGCGGTGGCGCTGGTGTTCGCCGTGCTCATGCCGCAGGTAGCGATGCGGGACGTGCGGGCATCGTCGTCGGACGGCCCTGGAGGAGGATTCGCCATGCCGCACCCGTCGGGTGACGATGCGCAGCTGGAAGACCTCGTCTCGGGCTTGTTGCGACGCGGCGGGCGCGACGCCGCCGAGCAGGTTCTGGCCTCCTCCGGCGTCCAGCTTTCGCGGGCCCAGCTCTGGGGCCTCGGCCAGGTCCTGGTGCGCGGCTGGCTGCTTGAGCAGACCGTGCGCGAGTCCGCCGTGGAGGCATGGGTGGGCGTACCGCAGGGCGTCCTGCACAGCTACTTCGACGAGCTGGTCGGAGACGGCCTGCTCACCCGCGAAGACGACGTGCTCACCTTGGCGCCAGCGGGACGCCAGGCGGGACTGGCCATCGTCGAGGCTTGGCGCGACTACCTCCGCCAGGGCCTGCGCGAGTGGCTCCCGGCCGAGGAGGTGAACTCACCTCAGACCGACGCGACGATCCGCCGGGTCGTGGTCCGGCTGATCCGCGAAACCTTCGCACAAGGACCGCGCGCCCTGCCATCGGGCCCACCCGCCGTGGATGCCACCGCGCCCGTCCGTCCCATCTGAACGTCGCTCTCGCCCGGCCCACGTGGACACGAGCTCGGTGAGCCCTCTCGCCCCATCGCGTTCAAGCGCCTGGGTCGGCGCCTAGCGACGGATCAGTGCGGTTCTGGAATCGGTGGTGACGTCATTGGCCATCTGGTCGTTCCACTCGGGCCGTCGACCGGTGACCGGGATGGTCAAGGACGCGACCTGGTCCGGGCCGGTGAACAGGACGCAACGGCCATTGCGGACGGGTTGCTCGTAGCTGGGCGGGAACTGGCCGATGAGCGGGTTCCTCGAGAAGAACCAGCGTCCCTGCACGTCGAGTCGCAGCTCTTCACCGGCTCGGAACAGCGTCGCCGACGGCAGCAGACCGATCTCCAGCTCCACCCGCTGACCGGGGCGCAACGGTTCTCGTCGGTCGTGAGTGTGGAAGGGCAGGTAGGACAGTGACCGGACCGGGTCGGTATGCCGGTGCGAGGCGAGCAGGATGCCGTGGGTGACAAGGTCCTCGGGGAAACCGAAGGAGCCGTTGAAGCCGACCTCCACGCCGTCGCGGAGCTTGCGGACGCCGGCGAAGACGGCGACGTCGTCCGCGTTCTCGACAGCGAGGGTGAGGCGGAGCAGCATCGGACCGGCGAGCTCGGTGTCCTCGGAGAAGCGGTGGGTGAAGCTGGCCCGCCCGCGCCGGATCCCGAAGCTGGCTACCGAGTCCTCGTGCGGCGGTTCGACGCTGAGAGTGCCGGTCGAGGCGTCCGCGCCGGCGCACAGGTGCAGCGTCTGCCAGTTTGTCTCGGGAAGGGGCCAGGTCTGCGCTCCCCGCACGGAGGTGATGGTGTCGGCGTCTTCGCGGATTTCCAGCCGTACCGGTGGGACCGCTTCGAGGCCGGTGTCCTCGTCGCGCAGGAAGTGGTCGAAGAACTGCGCCTGCACGCGCAGGCCCTCGGCGGAGTAGTACGTCGCCCACTTGGGTCCGCGATGGGTGTAGAGCCAACGGTGCTCGGACCCGATCCGTCGGAACAGCTCGAACGACCCCCGGGTATGCAGGTTGTGGTCCGAGAAGCTGCCGCAGACCAGGGTCGGCACCTCGATGTCGTCGACGCGGCGGTCCAGGCTGGCCCACCACTCGTCCGCGAAGGGTCGCGACTTCGACTGCTGACCGAGCTCGCTGGGGTGGCCCTCGAGCCGGGAGCCGGCGTTCCACATGGTCATGAACCCGTTCTCCCGGACGCCGCCCGGACGACTGAAGTCCCGGTAGGCATCGACGAGCCCCTCCCACGGACAGATCGCGCTCAGGTGCGGCGGGCGCTCCGCCGCCGCCGCATACTGGCTGATCGCCAGGTATGAGACTCCCGACATGCCGACGCGACCGCTGCTCCACGGCTGGAGGGCGATCCACTCGATGAGGTCGTAGAGGTCCGGGCCTTCCTGCCCGGACAGCAGCTCGCCGCAGCCTTCGGAGGTGCCGTAGCCGCGCAGGTCAGCGTTGACGACGACGTAGCCACGCTGGGTCCAAAAGGCCGGATCCGGCGCTTCCCACGTTGTCCAGGCCGAGTGGGTGAGGGGCGCGGTGGCCATGGGGTAGTACTGGAACGTCGGGGTGTACCCCTTGCGCAGGCGGCGCTTCCGCGGCATCCGGTCCTTCCCGTAGGGATGGGCGCAGAGGATCACCGGACGTGGCTCGTCGTCGGGGCGGAAGACGTTGATGCGCAACCGGACGCCGTCACGCATCGGCACGCGGACGTCACGCTCGAGAATGACGCCGTCCGGTGGGTCGGTGATCGTGACGTCGATGAAGAGGCGCCGGCGCAGTGCCCGGCGGGCGTAGTCGAGGGCGGCGAGAGGAGAAGCGGACATCGTGGCTCCGACGGTTTTGAGTAACGCTCTAGCGGCTAGAGTGTGACTCTAATGCTAGGTTGATCAGGTGTCCACCCCCTCCACTCGTCGCGTCACCCGCCAGAAGGAGGCGGGAGAGGCCAGTCGTGCCGAGACCTCCCGTCGGCTGCTCACGGCGGCGTCTCAGCTCTTTGCCGAGCGGGGGTATGCCGGGTCGACGGTCTCCGCCATTGCCGAGCGCGCTGGGGTGTCATTGCAGACGCTCTATCTCGCCTGGGGAAGCAAGCGGGCGCTGCTTCGTGCCTACCTCGAGGAGGCCATGACCGGATCGCCGACCGCGGTCACGGAGGGCCGCTGGGTCGCGCAGGCGCGCTCGATGGTCGACGACGCCGCCTTCGGAGGACATGATCCGCAGGACGTGCTCCGCGGCGTCGCGCACACCTTTCGCACCGTTGCCGAGCGTGCGGCCCTCGCCTGGAAGCTCTACCGCGATGCCGCCGCGGTCGATCCGGAGATCGCCGCCGACCACGCGGTGCTGGAGCGGCTGCGCCGGAAGACCTTGGCCGGTGCCCTGTCCGGCATCGAAGACATCCAACTCCGACCCGGCATGCGCCGCAGCGCTGCCATCGACACCGTCATGGTCGTCGCCAGCCCGCAGAGCCACGAGCTCCTCGTCGCCAGCGGCAACCTGACCCTCGATGAGTACGAGGAGTGGATCGCTCGAACGCTGATAGCTGCGCTGCTACCCGACCGCTCCACTGCTGGCTGACCAGCGACCCGGCTCCTCCCAGCAGCGGCACACCGTCGGCACTCGTCCACGCACTCGCATGTGGCGGCCGGACACCATTGACGTAGGACGCGGCTCTTGCCGTCGAACTCCGTGACCTGGACGGCCGAGCCGAGACGTTGCTCCTTGTGCTCCCTAGGCCCGTCGGACTCCTTGCCGCTTCGGGAGCCCGGGAGTCGACATACGGTAATGCGCCTGTCAACCGCCGGTCGGTTGGCCGTGAACGTGTGGTGTCGGCACGCTCTCGCTGTGCGGATGGCTATGGGGCGCCATCGGTCCGGGGTCGGTCGGGACATGTCGTCCCGCCCGGTGCTCCTCCCGCAGTGCTCGGATCCACGCGGTGAGCTGGTCGATGGTGTCCTGCTGGTGGCGCGACATCGTCAGGACTGGTGCTCCCCCTCGGGCGGCGGTCGCGTCGGAGACCATCTGGTCGACGTCGACGTCGACGTGGGGGGCAAGGTCGATCTTGTTGATGACGAGCAGGTCGGCCCGAGCAATGCCCGGTCCCCCTTTCCGGGCGACGTCACCGCCGCCGGCGACGTCGAGGACGAAGATCTGGGCGTCGACCAGGGCTGGTGAGAAGGTGGCGGTGAGGTTGTCCCCTCCACTCTCGACCAGGACCAGGTCCAGCGGGGAGAAGTCGTGTTCGAGATCCTCCACGGCGAGCAGGTTCATGGTGATGTCGTCGCGGATGGCGGTGTGGGGGCAGGCTCCGGTTTCCACGGCGCGGATCCGTTCGGCGGGCAGGACGCCGGCCGAGCGGAGGAAGCGGGCGTCCTCGTCGGTGTAGATGTCGTTGGTGATGACGGCGATGTTGAGCTCGCCGGCGAGGTTGCGGCAGATGGTGGCGATCAGTGAGCTCTTCCCGGTGCCGACCGGGCCGGCGACACCTAAGCGCAGGGCGCGGGCGGTACCCGACGGTGGGTGAGGGTGGTGGTCGGGCACGGTGGTCTCCTTTAGTGCGGTGGCGTCAGTGGGTGTGAGATGCCGAGCTGCCAGGGTGGCCCGAGCGCGGACAAGCCGGCCGTCAGGAGCCGGCGTAGTTCGAGGTTGTCATCGGCGAGGGCGCTGACCAGCACGGCGGCCGCGCCGGCGAGCGGCATCACGGCAGCGAGTCCCGGAAGTTGTTGCGGCTCGGGCGGGTTGGACTCCCAGGTGGGGTCGACGACCAGGACGGAGCCGACCGCGTGGTGGTCCGCGATGACCGCCGGGGTGGTGGTGGTACGGGTGCCGAGGTGCAGGTCCTGGCGGTACAGGGGCTGACCAGCCCGTCGGACCCGGACCTGCTGCCGAAGCCGCCCGGACGGTTCGTGGTACCGGCCGACGAGGAGCTCCTCGCGCATCAGCAGCCGGGCGGTGCCGGCAAGGTCGACGTCGATCGCGTTGACATGGTCGCACCGATGCGCGGCGATGACCGGCTTGGGCAACCAGACCAGAGTCGCTTCGGCGTCGATCCGGATGTGCACGTCGGTGCGCGACTGCGCGCCGTCATGACCGGGAAGCAGCAGGGTGGCGGAGACCTCGTTCAGGAGAAGGGTGCTGCCGGCGCCGACGTGCACGTCGAGCTGGTAGCGGTCACCGCCGACCGGTCCCGCAGCGGCTGCCGCCAGCGTCACTCGAGCCAGGCCGGGGGTGTTGGCGATGCCGGGCTCCGGCTCGTGGACGACGCCGTGGCGCAGCGTGAGCGGCGGGTCCGACCGCAAGGTAGTGACCTGCGTATGCGAGCCGTGAGGTCCGTGCCGAAGCTCGGTGCTCAGTGCGGCGTGCGCATACATTCGCAGTGATCCCGACCCGTGCCGTGATCCCTGGGCCGCCGCGGCGCCTCGTGGGTTCGTCGGCACGGCGACCTGGGTCCGCGCGGTGCTGCTCACTGGTGGGTGGCTGATCGGTTGCGTCGTCATGGCTGCGTGGTGGTCAGGACGCGAAGAGTCGAGTGGTCCGGGTTCGGTGCCGCTCGGCGGCGATGTCCAGGAGGGGCGCCGCCAACGCCGGCAGCTCGCTGGGGTCGTTGTCGTCGTGCTCGACTGCCGTCGCGGCCAGTTCGTTCAGCAGGGGTATGAGCCGGACCAGGACCGCGTGAGTAATGAACGGGTCCACGGTCAGCAGGCGGACGGCCGCGGCGGCCGGCCCCGCGATCGACTCGTGCAGAGCCACCATGGCGATGTCGCGAGCGCCGAGCTCGAGCACCGCGCCGGCGGCGCCTAAGGCCACCGGGTGGTGTGGAGCTCGGCCGAGCTGGTCCAGCCGAGGGTCGGGTGCGACGGCGGCCATGACGCGCAGCAGCTGCCGGCCCAGCTGCCGGGAGGTGGCGCGTTGCGCTGGGGATGGGGTGCGGGCGTCGAGCTCCGCGTCCAGGGCGGTCAGCCGGGCGGCGTCGCGGGCGTCGGTGGCACGGCAGGCGGCGGCAGCGAAGGCGGCCGCGACCAGGCCGACGGTGCCGGCCCGACCGGACAGGAACGACTCGAGGCTGGCCAGGTCGTGGACCTGTGCGGAGTCGATGGAGGGTTCCAGCCCGCCGGAATGGGCGTAGCCGCCGGCCGGGAAGCGGCCGTCCGCGAGGAGCAGCAGCGCCGCGCCGGGTGCGGCGAGGGATCGAGTCGGGGTTGGCACCGGTCAGAAGAGGAAGTATCGCTGCGTCATTGGCAGTTCGGTCGCCGGTTCGTGCTCGATGACTTCGCCGTCGACCCGGACGGTGTAGGTGTCAGGATCGACCTCGATCCGAGGTAGGGCCGTGTTCTCCGGCATGTCGGTTTTGCCACGCCCGCGGACGTTCTCCACCGGGACGAGGGGGCGACGGATGTCCAGCCGGTCGGCGAGGCCGTCCTCGATCGCGGCGGGCGAAACGAAGGCGACGCTGGTGCTGGCCGCCGACCGGGAGTGGGCGTTGAACCCCAGCCGCGGCAGCACCGGCTGCGGGGTGGGCACCGAGGCGTTCGGGTCGCCGAGGGCGGCCAACGCCACCATGCCGCCCTTGAACACGGCGGTCGGGCGGATCCCGAACAGGGCCGGCTGCCACAACACCAGGTCGGCCATCTTCCCTGGCTCGACGGACCCGATCTCTCGTTCCAGCCCGTGGGCGATAGCGGGGCAGATCGTGTACTTGGCCACGTAGCGGCGGGCCCGCTGGTTGTCGTTGCGTCCGTCGCCGGGCAAGGCTCCGCGCAGCTGCTTCATCCGGTGCGCGGTCTGCCAGGTCCGGATGACGACCTCCCCGATCCGGCCCATCGCCTGGGCGTCGGAGGACATGATCGACAAGGCGCCCATGTCCTGCAGGACGTCCTCGGCGGCGATCGTCCCAGCCCGGACTCGGCTCTCGGCGAACGCCAGGTCGTTGACCACCTGAGGGTTCAGGTGGTGGGCCACCATCACCATGTCCAGGTGTTCGGCGATGGTGTTGTGAGTGAACGGGCGAGTGGGGTTCGTCGAGGCCGGCAGCACGTAGGGTTCGCCGGCGATCCTGATGATGTCGGGGGCGTGGCCACCGCCGGCGCCTTCGGTGTGGAAGGCGTGGAAGGTGCGTCCTCTGACTGCGGCCAGCAGGTCCTCGACGAACCCGGCCTCGTTCAGGGTGTCGGAGTGAATGGCCACCTGAACGCCGGACTGGTCGGCCACCGTCAGGGCGGCGTTCACCGCGGCGGGGGTGGCGCCCCAGTCCTCGTGCACCTTGAACCCACCGGCGCCGCCACGAAGCTGTTCCCACAGCGCGTCATGGGAAACGGTGTTGCCGCGGGCCAGGAACAGCACGTTGACCGGCCACGGCTCGAACGACTCCAGCATCCGCGCCGTCCACCACGAGCCCGGCGTGGCCAGCGTCGCCTTGGAACCCTCGGTGGGGCCGGTCCCGCCGCCGACGACGGTCGTGGTGCCGGCCGTGAGCGCCTCCTGGATCGCGGCTGGGTCGACGAAGTGCACGTGAGTGTCGATGGTGCCGGCGGTCAGGATCAGGCCGTTACCGGACGCGATCTCGGTTGACGGGCCGATGACCAGGTCGGGGTGAATGCCGTCCATGGTTTCGGGATTGCCGGCTCTTCCCAGGGCCACGATCCGGCCGTCGCGAATACCGACGTCGGCCTTGATGACTCCCCAGTGGTCCAACACCACGGCACCGGTGATGACGAGGTCGGGGGTGCCGTCCGCCCGGGTGGCGCGGGACTGGCCCATCGACTCGCGGATCGACTTGCCGCCCCCGAATACCGCCTCGTCCCCGCCGACGCAGCGGTCCTCGGTGATCTCGATGAACAGGCTGGTGTCCGCCAGCCGGATCCGGTCGCCGGTGGTGGGCCCGAACGAGGCGTCGTACTCGTGCCGGTCGACCTCAGTCATCGAGGCTTCCTCCGCACTCTCCACGGAGGCCGGCAACGATCCGCTGCCCGCCGATCCGGATCAGCTGCACCTCCTCTACTGCGCCGGGCTCGAACCGCACCGACCCCCCGGACAACACGTTGAGACGCCGTCCCCAGGCCGCCTTCCGATCGAACTCCAGACCGGGGTTGACTTCGGCGAAGTGGAAATGGGAGCCCACTTGGATCGGCCGGTCCGCGGTGTTGACCACCCGTAGCGTGATCGACTCCTTCCCGACGTTGATCAGCACCGGACCGTCGCCGTAGATCACCTCACCGGGGATGAGCGGCCCGTCGACAGGGGGCTGGGAGAGGCTCGGGCCGCTCACGAGATCGGAGCCGTGACGGTGATCAGCTTGGTCCCGTCCGGGAACGTCGCCTCCACCTGCAGCTGGGCCAACATCTCCGGTACGCCGTCCATCACCTGGTCTCGACTCAGCACCTCCCGCCCGGCCTCCATCAGGTCGGTCACCGTCCGCCCATCCCGGGCGCCCTCAAGCAGGAACGAGGTGATGATGGCCGTCGCCTCCGGCAAGTTCAGCTTGTTGCCCCGCTGGCGACGTTCCTCCGCGAGCTTGGCCGCCGTGTAGATCATCAACCGTTCCCGCTCGTGCAACGTCAGCAGCATCGCTCACTCCTGTAGACGCTCCCAGGTGGCGCCGAATGCCGCGACGCTACTCCCGGTCAGCACCCCGCCGCGCGTCGACCGGTTGTTACCGCTCGATCATCCAGCTCGTGTCGGTTCGCCGCCGGAACATGTCCACCAACGCCGCTTCGGCCATTCGCCCGAACTGTGCCGTCGCCGGGGACACGTGTTCACCCTGTCGGCGGATCACCGCGAGTGTGTCGTAGAGCGGCTCGGCGAACGGAAAGGTCCGAATCGTCGGCGCCAGGGCGGTCGACTCCCCGATGGTGCGAGCGAAGATCGAGGAGCCCAGCCCGGCGGCAACGAGCCGGGCCGCCGTCTCGGCATGTTCGACCTCGATGCGCACATTGAGGTCGACCCCGGCCAAGCGGGCCCGGTCGCGCAGCTGCCGACGGGTCGCGTCGCGCCATCCAGCGTGGGCGTCGTAGAGGACCAGCGGCTCTGCGCATACCTCCTCCATCGTCACCGGTCCGGAGCCCGCCGGACGTGTCGTCGAGGCGAAGTAGACCTCGTCGCGGACCAGCGGCCTGACGTGTAGGCCGTGGTCGTCCGTCGGAAGCACCACCAAGCCGCCCTCGACTTCGCCATCGCGAACCGACTGCGCCACGAGAACCGAACTGACGCCGATCATCCGGATCCTGACCTCCGGATGCAGGGTGTGGAAGCGCAGCAGGAGGTCGGCCAGGTCGTAGTAGGAGGCGTAGCGGAACACCCCGAACGTCGAGACGCCGCCTTCGAGAGACGTCAGTGACCGCACCGACTCCGTACCCGCCTCGAGCGCGTCCATCGCGACGCGGGCGTGCCGCGCCAGCTCGGACGCTGCCGCCGTCGGCACCAACCCGCGTGCCGCCCGGGCGAACAGCCGCGCGTTCAGCGTCTCCTCCAACCGAGTGACCTGCTCCGAGACCGCGGCCTGCGTCACGCCGAGCCGCCGGGCGGCAGCCGTCAACGACCCCTCGTCGAGCGCCGCGAGTAACGCTCGCAGCTGCGACAACGTCGGCGACGGCATCAGGAAACCCTAGTCGCCGCACAAGGTTGCCCTGGTTCCATGGAGCCCCGTCGCCGCTCTAGCGTCGCAAGGAACTGCTGTGCCGACGACGAGTGAGCGCGAAGGTCATGACGAGCCCGAACCTGCTGGCGAAACGAGAGACCGAGTACCGGTCGAGGGCCGTCCGCGCCCTCGCTGGCGGGGTGAGCAGCAACACCCGGCTGCTGAACCCGCCACTGATCGTGGACCGCGCCGAGGGTGTGCGGCTGTGGGACATGGACGGGGTCGAATACCTGGACTACGTACTCGGCCAGGGGCCCAACTTTCTCGGCTACGCGCCGCCGGCCATCCTCGACCAGGTCCTCGATGCCCAGCGCCAGGGGGTCATCTACGGGGCGACGCATCGCGGTGAGGTGGAGGCGGCCGAGGCGTTCCTGCGGACCGTCGGATGGCCCGACCGGATGCGGTTCGGCACGTCGAGTACCGAGATGGTGCACGCGGCCCTCCGGATGGCCCGGCACGCGACGGGCCGGCGTCGGATCATCCGGTTCCACGGCCACTTCCACGGGTGGATGGACAACATCCAGATCGCCAGCAACGGCAGCGAGGCCTTGCCGGCCAGCGGTGGTCAACGTCCCGAGGACATCGCGGACCTGGTCACCATCGAGTGGAACGACATCGACGCGTTCACGCAGGCCGTGCTGGCACACGGCGACGACGTCGCTGCGGTGATCATGGAGCCGATGATGCTCAACGGAGGATCCATCGAGCCGCGGCCCGGCTACCTGTCGCACGTCAAAGCCACCTGCGCCGCACGAGGGATCGTCCTCGTCTTCGACGAGACCATCACCGGCTTCCGGGTGGCATTGGGCGGGGCCGCAGAGCGGTTCGGGGTGAACCCGGACCTTGCGATCTACGGCAAGGCGATGGCCGCCGGATGGCCGTGCGCCGCCCTCGCCGGCCGAGCCGACCTCTTCGATGCTGTCGCCGACGGTTCGGTCAGCCTGCTCGGCACGTTCAACGGGAACGTCGTCGCTACAGCGGCGGTCACGGCGACGTTGGAGCAGCTGCAGCGGCCGGGGACGTACTCGTCGCTGGAAGCCACCGGCGCACGGCTGAAGGCGGGACTGGAACAGCTGTTCCACAACCGCGGCCTACCCGTGGTCCTCCAGGGCCCGCCGATGGCGTTTCACGCGCGGATCGAGCCGTCGGGCAACACCGCGCATACCTATAGCGACCTCCAGACGTCGGACCGAGAGGCGTACGCCCGGCTGGCGGACACGCTCATCGCCCATGGCGTGTGGGTGGCCCGGCGCGGCATCTGGTACCTCTCCACCGCGCATACGGACGACGACGTTGCCGAGACTCTTGACCGGGTTGCGGCAGCGCTGGACGACACCGAGGCAGTAGCCCGATGAACGTCGACGTCGCCGCCAAACCCGCTGAGCTCTCTGCGTCCGACTACCACCGCTTGGGTCTCGAGGCCCGGCGCACCATCGTGCAGACCATCGCGCAGGCCCAGGCCGGACATCTCGGCGGCCCGCTGTCGGCCGTGGAGATCCTGCTCGTCCTCTACTTCGACGTGATGCGGGTGGATCCGGATGATCCGAATGCCGCCGACCGGGACCGGTTCATCCTGTCCAAGGGCCACAGCTCCATCGCGCTGTACACCGTCCTGGCGATGCGGGGGTACTTTCCCGTCGAGGAGCTGGTGACGTTCGACCAGGTGAACTCCCGGCTCCAGGGACACCCCGACATGACGAAGACGCCGGGAGTCGACATGTCGACCGGCTCCCTCGGCCTCGGGTTCTCGGCAGCGGTCGGCATGGCCGAAGGCGCCAGGTTGACCGGTCAGGGCTTCACCACCTACGTCCTGCTCGGGGACGGCGAGTGCAACGAAGGAGTGATCTGGGAAGGCGCCGATGTGGCCGCACGGCACGGGCTGGACCACCTGGTCGCGATCGTCGACGTCAACGGCCTGCAGCAACACGGGTCCCGTGACCGCGTCACCGGTGAACAACGACGCCCGTATGCGTCGAGCGACCTCGCGCAACGGTGGGCGGCGTTCGGCTGGCACGTCATCCGGGTCGACGGGCACGACCCGGCACAGCTCCGCGAAGCCCTGCGTACCGCTGGGGACCACCGCGGCAGGCCGGTTGTCGTCATCGCGGAAACCGTGAAGGGCAAAGGAGTGTCCTTCATGGAGAACCAGATCCAATGGCACAGCAAGGCGCCCACGGCCGAGGAGCTCGCCCGAGCACTGCAGGAGCTGTCATGACGTCGACGACGGTTCAGATGTCGCAGCGAGTGGCCATGGGCGAAGCCCTGGTCGAGCTCGGCAACACCCACCCGGGCCTGGTCGTTCTCGACGGGGACGTCGCCAACTCCACCGGAGCGGCCACCTTCGAGAACGCCTACCCGGACCGCTTCGTCCAGGGCGGGATCGCCGAACAGAACCTGGTGGGCATGGCCGCGGGCATGGCGACCGTCGGACTCGCGCCGTACGTCGCGACCTTCGCCTGCTTCGCCGTGGCCAGAGCGCTGGACTCGATCCGCGTGCTGGTCGCGCAACCGTCGCTGAACGTCACGATCCTCGGTGGCTACACCGGCCTGCTCACGGGACGAACCGGGAAGACGCACCAGATGTTCAACGACATCGCCTGCTTGCGCTCCCTGCCGAACGTGACGATCCTGGCTCCCGCCGACGCCCACGAGCTCCGGGCGGCCATGATCGCCGCCGCGGAGGTTCCGGGTCCGTGCTACATCCAGGTCTCCCGCGACCCGTCGGATGTCGTCTTCCCCCGGGACGTCGACTTCACCATCGGCCCAGCGGTGGTGCTTCGCCGTGGCCCGGATGCCACCCTGGTCTCCACGGGCGTGCAAACCACCCGAGTCCTCGCCGCCGCCGAACTGCTGGCCACGAACGGTATCGACGTCACCGTGTTGCACGTGCCGACCATCGCTCCTCTGGACGCGGCCGCGATCGTCGGCTTCGCCCGAGAGACGGGCCTGGTAGATCACCGTCGAGGAGCAGGACGTGCACGGCGGTCTCGGAGGTGCGGTCGCCGAGGTCCTCGGCGAGCACTGGCCAACGCCGCTGGTCCGGCTCGGGTTGCGCGGCTACGGCGAGAGCGGAGCCAACGACGCGCTGCTGTCCACGTACCGGCTCGCGCCTGACGCGGTGGCGGAGGACGTGGCCGCCGCGGTGAGCTCGCATCGGTCGAGGTGACGCCCGGCGACTCTCGGTGGGTCAGGTCGATCGACGGCCGGGTGCGCGCCGTCAGAGCGGGATGGTGTCGGCGAACACCGTCCGGCGCACGATGACCGTCTGGCCGTCGATGTTGGGCGCGTCCGGGTCGTCGGCGTCGAGCAGCTCCTCCTCCTCCACGACCACCCGCCAGGCGGAGTCGAGCGCACCCGGGGTCCGCAGCTCCAGCGGTTCGAACAGCGGCAGCTCGCCGCTCCACGTGACCCGTATCGACTGTTCCGTGCCGATGCCGACGACCGGCAGCCGGCGGTAGGTGACCGTCTCCCACTGCAGGTCGCTGGCCCCGTCCGGCCGGTGCTCCAGGCGGGCGGTGACGATCCGGGTCGCGGCGAGCAAGGCGTCGACCCGAGCGGCCTGTCCGGTCGGGGTGTCGGCGTCCAGCCCGTCGCCGGCGACGCCACCGGCCGCCAGCACCGACCCGTGGTGCCCGCAGCAACGCGATGACGCCGGTCACCGTAACTCGCACGTGCGACTCGTCGGGTCGGTTGACGGTGGTGGTGCGCGACGGCAGCGGCTGGACCCACGACGTCAGGCCGACGGGCGAGAGGCTGCACCCGTCGATCGAGCTCGGCTGGTAGCGGGCCAAGGCCAGCCGGACGAACGGCCACAGGTCGGGGCCGTCGTCCATGGCGATGTCCACGAACCAGTGGTCGCGCTGCGGGTGGAACTCCGGCTGGTAGGCCAGGACCGTCACCGTCGGGTTGTCCGGGACGTCGGCGAGCGCCACGCCGGGGACGGTGGAGACGGGACGTGCGGCCCGGCCCAGCGGCTGGTCGCTGACCGTCCCGAGGAGCAGCTGCGTCGGGTCGAGGAGCGGCGGCGAGGTCGCCGGCGCTGATCGCCGGACCGGTGTATGCCGGGTCGCGCCCCCAGAGGCTGACCGCACCGTCCGGACCGCCCTGGGCTCCCCCGACGACGACGCCGAGCAGCTCGCCGTCTCCCGACGAGTACCACGGACGGCGCAGCCACACGCGTACCCCGGAGCGCCGGACCCGGCGCAGCGCGAACGGTTGCTCCGGTTCGGTCAGCTGCTCCCAGCGGATCAGCGGGACGGCCTCGACGATGTCCGCCGCGGCGGGGCGCTCCGAGCTCGGCACCTCGACGACGACCGGCTCGCCGGCGACGTCGGGTGAGTCCTCTCCCGGCAGGGCGTCGGCTGCGAAGAACTCGGCGTAGCGGGTGGCGCCGCTCGGCGTGCAGGTCAGCGTGCGGTGATGGGTGTCGGGGAACGTCGCGACCGCCCGGTGCATACCGAGGTCGCCGTCGACGAGCGTGGCGACGGTCGCCGACGGGCCGAACGGCAGGAAGTCGACCAGGAACAGCAACCCCCAGCGCTCGGTGCCGCCGACCGGCGAGTTCACGACGACGTCGCTGCGCTGCACCTGCACCGGGCCGGGCGCGGCGACGTCGTCGACCCACTCGGTCCAGCGGGCCCGCACGACGAGCCGGTCCGTGCTGGCCCCGTGCAGCTCCGCGACGCCGGCCAGCACCGCCACCGTGAGCCCCCGAGCACGCGGCCGGCAGGTCAGGGCGAGCAGCTGCGGCACTACGGCCGGGCCCGGTGTGGCGTGGACGAGGCGCAGGTCGACCGACGGGGTGAGCCACCACGTCCACCCGGAAGCGGCCGCCCGGGCGATGACCTCGGCGGCGACCAGCTGCTCGGCCGTGTAGCCGCCGGCCGACTCGTCGAGACGCGCAGGGTGTGCCCGCCACAACCCGAAGTGCTCGAGGTCCGGGCGCCGCACCGACGTCGACATGGCGACCCGGACCTGCTCACCAGGCGGCATCGTGACCCGGATCGCGCGGCCGTCGACGCGGGCGCCGAGGGCGTCGCCGGTCTCGACGACCAGCCGCAGCGGCTCGAGCCGTGGCCAGTCGCCCGGGAACGGCACGACCACCGCCTGGAGCGCCTTCGGCTCCGCCATGGTGTGCGGGGCGCCGGCGTCGTAGAAGACCAGAGCGACCCCGTCGGCGTGCGGGTCGGGGAGGTAGGGCAGGACGAGGTCGTCGGTCTGGTGGACGACGTACTGCCCCTCGCCCAGCGGGGTGTCGCGGTGCGCGGTGATCGCCTCGAGGGTGACGGCGGCGGCGGGGTCCGCGTTGGCGCGCGAGGCCAGCACCATGTCCGGTTGCGTCCGGGTGGCGTTGGCGTCGTCGAGGCTCGGGATGACCTGGTCCAGCAGGGTCCCGCTCTCGGCCAGCGACAGGGCGTAGGCGATGCGCTGCTGGTCGGCGTCGGTGGACCCGATCGCCAGGTCGAAGCGCCCGGCGGTCTCCGCGTCGAGCTGCGTCGTCTTCGGCGGCACGACGTGCCGGGCGGACTCGCTCACCGCGTCCGGGGACTCCGGCGGAAGCCCGCTGCGGACCACGAGGCGCGAGAGCTGCTCGCCGGTCGTCAGCAGGTTGCGGGCGACGAGCGTCGGCGGCGGCACCGGCGCCCAGCGCAGGTAAGGGCGGGGGGCGGTCACGGTGACCGGGCCGTCGGGCGCACCGTCTCGGCCCGGGCCGGCCGCGGCGGCGAGGTCCTCGGCGCTGCCCTGGAGCTGCGGCCGCACCCGCCAGTGCTGGGCGGCGCGCAGGACGACGGCGTTGGCGCTGCCGACCCGGTCGAAGGCCGCGGCGGCCGCAGTGGTGGCGTCGGCCCGGCGCCGGACGCCCTCGTCGACCCGAGCCGCCACGAACCCGTCCACCGTGTGATCGCCGGTGCGCAGCCACTCCGGAAGCGTGGTCGGCGCCCGGCGTGTCGGGCGGTGCCGGCGGGCCGTCCGCCGCGAGTCCGGACACCCAGCCGTCGAGCCCCTGGTCGCCGGGTTCGTCCGGCAGCGTCGCGAGGACCTCGTCGCGGACGGCGCCGAGGAAGCCAGCGGCGTCCCGGCGGGCATACGACCGGTTCAGTCGTTCGTAGTGGGCGCGGGCGGTGGCGACCGCTGCCGGGCTCGGTGGCGAGCCGGGTCCCGGGTCCGCCGGCTGGAGGACGGTGTTGCCGGCCAGGTCGACGCCGAGCAGCCGGAAGGAGTACGCCATCCCCCACCGGAGCCGGGGCAGGGACGCCGGGCGTACGCGCGTGCGGACGTGGACGCCCGTCGCCGGCTCGTCGTCGGGCTCGGGCACGACCTGCTCCGAGCCGTCCGGGCCGTGGACGATGGTCCGCCCGGGACGCGGCGCCGACAGGCTCCACCCGTCCCAGCCGGCGACGACCTCGTGCAGGTAGTAGGGGTTGGTGTCCGAGCCGGGCACGCGGTTGAGCCCGCTGAGCTGCAGGAAACCGGTGTCCGGGGCGTCGGCCAGCACGCTGTGCGGACCGCCACCAGCGTCGGCGTCGACGGTGACGAGCCGCTCGTGGAGGCTGTGCCAGAGCCGAGACCGGTCGTCCCACACCTCCAGGCGCAGGCCGCGGACGAGGTCGTCGTAGGCCAGCTCCGGCCCCGCCACTCCCGGCTCGTCGTCCGGCGCGGACAGCGACTCGGCCTTCGCGGTTGCCGCGCGGGTCGCCGTCACCCGGTCGGTGCGGGCCAGACCGAACCCGGACGACCGCAGCGTGCCCGGCGCCGAGCTGGCCGGGTCGCCGTTGACCTCGGTGGCGACGGCGCGAGGCAGCCCGCGCAGGTGCTGGTCGAGCTTGAGCCCCGACGCGTCGGGGTCGAGGTCGAGCAGGACCCACCCGTCGTCGCCGAGCGGGACGGCGCCGGCGACCCACGCGTCGGAGGCCTGGGCGTCGAACCGGTCGCCGCGGACGGTCACCAGCGTCCGCGGCGGCGCGACCCTCGTCACGTCCACGCCGTCCGCGGCCGTGAACCGGACCGCAACCCAGGTGGCGTTGGCGAGCGCCGCCCGTTGCCCGGGATCGGTCAGCCGCAGGTCGACCACGAGCCCGAGCCGCTTGAGCAGCACCGGCGTCGACCCGAACGACGCGACCCGGGCGTGGAAGTCGGGCGTGGGCCGGTCCGGCCGGGGCGTCGTCGCGCCGGGCGTCGGCGTGGCCTGGTATGCGGTCTGCTCCTCGGGCCGGTCGTAGTAGCGCCGGGTGGCGTGGGCGTCGGCCATCGTCCCGGTGACCGGGTCACCGGTGTGGTCGTGTCCCAGCTCGGCGTCGAGCAGCTGCGTGACCCGGTCGTCGAGGCCGTCGTCGTCGAGCAGCACCTCGATCGCGGAGCGCTGGGCGGCGACGCTCGAGGCATACCCGCCGTCGGCTCGGCCGGGACGCGTCCCGGTGCTGACCGCGGCCTCGGCACTGCGCCGCTGCACGATGGCCTCAGCCCGCCCGGCGCGGTCCACGGCCATCCGACGCAGCAGCGAGACGGTGTCGGACACCTGGGACATGCGGTCCAGGACGCCGGTCAGGGCCGGGTTGTCGAGGACCCCGGGAGGTGTCGTGGGAGCCGCGGCGACGGTGGCCAGGTGCAGGTCGACGGCCCGGTCGCTGAGCCGGTTGGCCGGGTAGCTGTTCCACGTCGCGTCGGACACCTTCGGCGCCGGGAACCCGGCGACCGGTGTCGTCGGCGGCAGCGTCGCGGCCCAGGCCGCGGCGTCGGCCGGCGCGTCCGGGTCGGGCACGACGGTCAGCGGCAGCGGCACGGCTGACGCGTCGGTCAGCAGCTCCCACGACCCGCCCGCCAGCGTGTCGACCCAGCCCGCGGCCGCCGGGAAGTCGGACAGCAGCCCGTCGTCGGCCCCCGGGTCGAGCTTGAGGGTCACGAACGCCGTGACGTGGTGCGATGCGTCGTCGCCGAGGAAGTAGGGCAGGGCGGTCGCCATGACGCGGGTCGTCGGCATCGAGTTCCCTTCTACGCCAGGGGGATCGGCGCGAACGCCTCGCAGTAACGGGACCAGTCGGCGTTCGTGCCGTCGGCGGCCGGAGGCAGGATGTCCCGGAAGACAGGGTCGCCCTTGGAGCCGGCGAGCTTGCGCTCGACGACGATCTCGACGCTGGCCGAGAAGAACAGCACCTCGACCTCGACGACGAGCGAGGCCCGGCCGACGAGCTTGCCGGTCTCGAAGTGGTAGGTCAGCGAGAGCTCGAGCGTGATCGAGGCCGAGATCAGCCCGAGGACGTCGACCTCGCCGCGGATCCGGAAGTATGCGGTCAGCAGCCCCTTGTCCGCCTCCAGCCGCAGGTAGACCCCGACCGAGATGGACACCGAGCCGGACGCGACGCCGAGGTCGACCGAGAGGCACGCGCACGCCTCGAGGCCCATCTCCAGCAGTACCAAGCCTTTCGGGCTGGCCCGCAGCCCGACCCAGCCGCCACCGCCGATGCACATGACGGTGAGGCGGAACGGCGAGTCCTTGGTGCAGAAGTAGAACCCGACGGTCACGGCGTCGCCGAGGAACGGCACCCGGGCGTCGGCGCCGAGCGCGATGTTCTCGAGGCTGAAGACGCCGATCGAGATGTTCGGCAGCGCCAGGTCGAACCCGGCGGTGACGCCCTCGGGGGACACGTCGACGAACGGCGGGTCGGCGAACCCGTCGAACGGGATCATCCGGCGCAGCGTGTCGATGAACGACAGCGGCCCGAGGAACTCGATGCCGTCGAAGACCACGTCGACCTGGGGCTTGCCGCCCGAGGAGACGCGGAAACCGATGCGGGAGAACGCGAGTCCCATCAGCGGCGCGCCCGGCATGAGCTGGAGCCGGAACTCGGCCAGCTCGGCGACGACGTCGACCTTCGGCGGGGTCGTGGCGCTGGCCCGGACCTCGATGGCCAGCCGCAGGCTCTGCTCGGGCTGGAGGATGACGATGACCTCGGCGCCCGGGGGGAACGACCGCAGCACCGGTCGCCACTCGAAGCGTGCGGTCACGGCGGTGCCCGGCGACAGCAGGTTGTGGGCGAAGTCCGTGACCGCCTTGACGGTGTCGGCGGCGGCGGCGAGCGTGGCGAGCGCCTGGGCCGGCCGCTCCAGGGCGGCCCGGACCACGGCGGGGAGCTGCGGTGCACCGAGCACGCCGACGAGCGCGTCGATGTCCGCGGAGATCTGGACCAGCGCGGACGTGACCCGGTCGGCCGCCGCCGGCAGGCTGCCGCCGGGCAGCGCGGCGACGGCGTCGACCAGCTCCTGAAGGTCGGGTACCAGCGGACCAGTAACGGCGTCCATCTGGGCCTTGAGGGCGGTCAGGGCGTTGCGGGCGCCGTCGTGGGCGGCGCGGGCGATCTCCGCGTCGAGGCGCGGACCGACCTCCTCGGCGGCGGTGCGCAGCCGGTCGGCCTCGCTGACGATCGCGCTCACGGTGTCGAGCGCCTCGGTGACGAACTCCGGCGCCTTGCTGAGGTCCAGCCCGGCGGCGTCGAGCAGGTCGACCAGGCTGAACAGCCCGAACAGCTTGGGCAGCGCGCCGTCGAGGAACGCTTTGGCGTTGAACTGGCCGTGCGCCAGGCCGGAGTCCGGTCCGGTGCCGTCCTCGCCGACGGCGCCGAGGGTACGGGACACCGCGCGTACCAACAGGTTGGGCGTGAGGAACCCGCCCGACCGGTCGGAGCCGCCCGAGAAGTCGACGGCCGGCGGTGGGCCGGCCAGCGCCAGCAGGAGCTGGCTCGGGTTGCCCGGCCCGAACCCGTCCACGTCGTCGAGGAACGCCTGGGCGTAGACCATGGAGACCCCGGGGGCCTGCGGGGCCAGGTGCCGCATCGCGGGAACGACCGCAGTGAGGCGGGTGAGGATCGGCCGCGAGGTGCCGTTGGTCGGGTCGATGTCGCCGTGGAAGACCAGGGTCTCGACCTCGAAGGCGGTGTCGCCGGCGGTGGCGGGGGTGGCGAAGGCGATCTTCTGGCCGCCGCCCGGGATGTCGTCGTAGGGCGCATACGCCGCCTGCGCACGCGTCGCGATGGTGGCCCGCTTCGGTGGCGTGTCGAAGGACTGGTCGGGTACGAAGACCAGCGGCGCCGGGTGCGTGGAGGTCATCCCGGCACGGTCGGTGGCGATGACCGAGAAGGGGTAGGCGTTCCCGCTGCGCAGCGGCACCAACGGCTCCAGCCGGTCGCTGTGCGGCTCGAGGTCGGGCGTCATCCGCGGCTCGATGACCACCTGGGTGAACGGGCTGTCGTGCCCGCCGTAGGTCAGCGACTGCTGCCGGACCAGGATGAACTCGCGCTGCGAGAGGGCCGCGACGGAGTCGGACCGGTTCTTGACCTTGCGCTCGGTGAGCTTGACGTAGTCCGCGCGGTGGCCGAACGGGTAGAGGAACCCGGGGTAGCTGACCCAGACGTACTGGTCCCGGCCCATGAACGCCTGGTGGCGGTAGGACGCGATCGAGGTAGGCGTTGTCCGGCGTCGGGCCCACCTCGTCGGTCAGCCAGGCGCCGCGCCAGTCGAGGAACGCGCCGAGGCTGGACAGCGACAGCGACCGCACCGACAGCGGCCGCGGCGGCTTCGGCAGCCGCGCGTCGGAGGTCTGCCGGACGATGCCCCGGCGGTCGCGCGGGTTGAGGGACTGCGGAGCGAGGCCGGGCGGGTCGTCCAGCGCATCAGTGTCGGCCGCGTCGAGGTCGCGGGTCCAGACCGCCCGCACGATGCGCTGCGTGTCGTCGGTGTCGTCGAGCCCGGTGAACGTGCCGTCCGCGTCCTCGGTGCGGACCGTCAGGTGCGTCCGCCAGAGCTCGGTCCGCCCGGGTCGACCGGCGACCGGGTCGGGTGCGGGGTCGTGGGTGAACGCGCCGAACCGGCTGGGCGACACCTGGAGGCGGTAGGGCGCCTCGATCGAGGTCTCGGTGTCGGTGGGCGGCCGGGGTCCGCGGCGCCACCGGTTGATCGGGCCGAGCCGGCCGGGGCGAAGGACGATGCCGGTATGCCCGCCGGCCGGGTCCGGGCTCTCCGGTCCGCCCGCGTCGCTCTCGCGCGAGGACCGACACGACCGACACCGGCCGGTTGAGGGCGCCGACGAGACGACCGGCTTGCGCCCGCTGGAGCACCCGGGCCGCGGAGTCGCTGAGGGCCGATCCGCGCCGGACGGTGGGCCGCTCGATCCCGAAGACCAGGTCACCGAGGTCCGCGGTCTGGCCGGCGGCGTCGGCCCGGTCGAGAAGCCGCTCCCAGCCCCGGACGAGGATCGCGTCGGTCCAGCGCGCGTCGAGCGCACGGGTCGGGTCGGCCGGCGTCGCGTGACCGGCGACGCGCAGCGGGAGGGTCGGGAGCACCCCGAGGACGCCCGCCAGCGTGAACGGCACCCGAGCTCCGACGGGAAGCGCGAAGACGACGCGGCTCGGGGCCGCTGCTCGGTGGGCAGCCAAACCGGCGGGCGTCTCGCTCTCGAGCCACGCGTGCTCGCCGAGGTGCTGCGGCGGCAGCTCGAGGACGAGCGAAGCCGGGTCGGTGTCGGCGACCAGCTCGGGGCCGTCGGGGCCGGGTTCCACGTGGCAGCCGGGCGCGCGCAGCCGGGCGACGACGAGGTCCTCGGTCCGAAACAACCGGACCTCGGGCACCTCGACACGTTCCGGCGGGTCTCGGCGGGTCTGGTGGGTCCGGCTGGCCGGCATCATCGGGCTCGTGCTGGCGAGGCGACGGCACGGTCAACCTCCAGTCCCCGACGGCCGAACCTTGCGAGGCTAGCGCTCCCACGACCCCTCCCGCCGAGGTTCGGTCAGAACCCGCTGGTGCAGTCGCCCGGGGAGGCCGACCTGAGGACCCGTGCTTGGTTGGTGTCCAGGTCGTCGACGGAACCGCCCGAGAAGAGTTGAGGGTGTAGACGGGTTCGCGGCGCATGCGGTGTGTCTTGCAACGGCTCTCGGTCTCGATCTAGAACCTGCTCCAGGACGAGTTCCAGGCCTGCCAGACGCCATCTGGGAACAGGCCCTCCGAGGCCGTGACCTCGTCGTCCGAGGCCAGCATCAGCTTTCCCTCGCTGGCGTAGCCGAGGTCCTTGGGCCGGTAGATGTCCTGGCCGTAGTGCGCCGACGCCTCCAGGTCCCAGTCGCCCTCGACCGCGGTGTGCAAGTAGGGGTTGTCGTAGCCGGTGGACTCACCGTCGTCGAAGGAGCGCGACACGTCGCTGTGGCCGGCCCACGAGTCCTCGGGCCCCGGCTTGGTGTCGAGCGCGGTCGTCAGGCCCCGGTCGGTGTCGAGGACGGCGGCGTCGGCGATGTCGAGGTCGGTGCTGCCGGTGACGCTACGCAGCAGGTTCCCTCTGGGCGATGCCGAGGAGAGGGAGCGGCTCATCGACGGCGTCACCGTCTCGGTCTCCGAGCGGCGCGTCGTCGGACCGTCCAGGACGTCGTCGATACCGCCGTTGCTCTCTCCATCCACGAGGGCGTAGCGCTTGGCCGGGTCTGACCCGTCCGCGCCCGCCTGGCCCGCCTCCCCCGCCTCGGAGTCGGGGTCAGACGAGGAACGCCGTTGGCGTCCTGGACCGCGCTCTCGGCGATGTCGACCCCCGCTCCGGCCGCGGACGCCCCGACGGTCGCGAGACCGGCGACACCGGCGACGACACCGGCGGAGATCTCGACGATATTGATGGCCGCCCGGCCGCTCTTGGTGAGGAAGTGCTTCCCGGTGAGGGCGTCGTCGACGTCGTCGGCCGCCTTCACCGCCGAGGCGACGAAGCCGGTCGCCGAGGCAGCCGCACCTGCGGCCGTGGCAACGGTGAAGGCCACGGTGCTCGCGGTCAACGTGCCCGCCTCGAGACCGGCGACGGCCGGTAGGGCGGCGGCGGCCGCGCCACCCGTCGCAATTGCGGCCACGGCGAACACGATGGCCACGCCGATGTCGATGAGCAGGTCAGCGAGCGAGAAGTGCCCGGTCGGGTCGACGTTGACAATCGGGTTGGTCGAGAACGCCTGGTAGTGGTTGAAGACGTTCGCCGTGTCGCGGGTGGTGAACCGGCCCTGGTCCGGGTCGTAGTCCCGGGCCGGCAGCAGCAGCAGGCCGGTCGTCGGGTCGGTCATCGAGCTGAGTGGCGAGGCGCCGGCGTACCGGAAGGGGTTGGTACGCCCATCGGCGTCGGGCGCCGATACCGTTGCGGGCAGCGGCTTCCCGTCCGGTGACGCGGCCGTGCCGTAGTCCCCGTACGCGTACGTGCCGGTCACCGCACCGGTCCCGTCCACGAGCGCCGTGACCGACGAGTGGCGGTCCCGCAGCACGTAGCCGGTGCCGACGCCGGTGGAGACCGGCGCCGGGGCCCCGGCCGGCACCGTTCCGACCGCGGTCGTGCCGGGCTGCAGGGTGCGCGCCTCACGGCCCGCGGTGAGCAGGTAGGACGCGGTCGTTGCGGCGGCTGCGCCGGCGGTCCCGGGCGTCGCGGTGGTGTCGTTGGCCAGCGTGCCGTCGGCGCCGTAGTGGAAGCTCTGCGTCGTCGTGGGCGCCGAGGCCGGTGGGCCGATCGTCGTCTTGCCCGTGCCGCCGTCGTTGACCTCGCCGTTCACCAGCGTGTCGTTGCCGCTCCCGCCGCGCAGCGTGTCCGTGCCCGCGCCGCCGTCGAGGTAGTCGTTGCCGCTGCCGCCCTCCAGCACGTCGTCGCCGCCGAGCCCGCACAGCACGTCGTTGCCCGAGCCGCCGACGAGGTGGTCGGGACCGTCGGTCCCCACGACGACGTCCGAGCCCGAACCGCCCTCGGCCGGCGCCTTCACCAGGTCGTACTTCCCGTAGGTGCCCTTGCCGGTGCCCGCCTCGGCGATCGCCTGGTCGCAGACGCCGGTCGCCGTGCTGGCCGTCGTCGTGGTCGTCGACTTCCGCGTGCCGTCGGGCCAGTACGCATACGTCGCCGTCGTCCCGGCCTGACTCGCGGTGAGCGTCCGGCCGAACGCGTCGTAGGTCATGGTCCAGCCGCTCAGCGACGTGAGCACTCGCCCGTCGCCGTCGAACGACTGCGACTCGGCCTTGCCGTCGGTGATGCGGCTGGTGAGCTGGCCGGCCGGGTCAATCGTGTTCGTCGTGGTCGAGGAGCCGGTCTTGACGCCGACGACGTCACCGGCGGTGTCGACCGTGTACGTGGTGGAGGTCGAGGGCGGCCCGGACCCGCGCTCGCCCGGGTAGACCGCCGAGCCGATGAGCCGGTTGTACGCGTCGTACGAGTAGCGCGTGGTCCACGTGACCGTGGGGCGGGGTGAGCCGGAGGCGGCCGGCGTCGTGTCGATGCGGACGGTGACGTTGCCGTGGTCGTCGTAGGTGTAGGAGTGCTCCTCGACCAGGGTCTTCGAGGCGGTCGTCGTGCGCTCGCTGCTGAGCTGGTTGCGCGGCGTCCAGGCGTTCGTCGTCGTGACCCCGTTGGACCGCGTGGTCGTCAGCACCCGCGACATGCCGTCGTAGGTGTAGGTGACCGAGGCGAGGGTCGTGCCGCCGCGCTTCTGCGTCGCCGTGCCGACGCGGCCGAGGTTGTCTGGGGTGTAGGTCGTCACCGCTCCGGTGACATCCGCGGTGCTCGCGAGGAGCCCGTTGTCGGAGTAGGCCGCCGACGTGGCGGTGCCGTCGGAGTAGGCGCGGGAGACGAGGTGCCGGTCGGCGTCGTACCCGAGCGTCATCGTGCTCGTGCCGTCGGTCTCCGTCTGGACCTGCCCGGCCCCCGGCTGCCCCGCCGGGACGTAGGTGTAGGTCACGCTGCTCGTGGGCCCGGTCTTGGGCCGGGCGGTGGTGCTCGTCAGCCGCCCCGTCACCGCGTCGTAGGTGTCGGTGACCACAGTGCCGGACGGCGTCGTCCGCGTCGCGACCATGCCGTCGGCGGCGTAGGTGTAGCCGGTGGTCCTGCCGTTCGGGTCGGTCGACGTGGCCATCCGGCCGGACGCGTCGTAGCTCAACCGCGTGCCCTGGGCGCTAGACCCGGACTGCTGCCGGGAGCTGGTCGTCTGCTGGCCCCCGAGCGCTTGCATACTCGCCGTGCTCGTGGGATCACCGGGGAAGTTGGCCGGGTCCTGGGGGGTCACGGTCTTCGCGGTCGACAGGCCGCCGGCGCCCGCGTACGTGGCACCGAGGGTCAGCTCGTCGGCGGTCTGGGTGGTGAGGCGCCCGAGCCCGTCGTAGCCGCTGGTCTGGGTGGGGTCGGTGCTGCCGTCGCTGTAGCGGCGCTCCACGGTCACCGGGCGGTTGCCGTTGTCCAACGTGCTGGTGCGCGTCGCCGCCGGCGTGGGTGCGCCGGCGCCGGCGACGGTCTGCGTGGTCGTGTGCGCGGCGTCGTCGTAGGCGCTGGCGTCGGTGATGCCCGTGACGCCGACCTGGCTGACCTGGCGGCCCATCGCGTCGAGCGTGGTCTCGATCGTGCGGCCCTGCCGGTTGGTCGCGATGACCTTCGTCCCGTCCAGGCTGTACGCGTACGCCGCGAGCTGCCGCGTCGTCGGCGAGCCCGTGAACGCCTGGTTGTGCACGTTGTCGGTGACCCGCACCGTCCGGCCGAGTGCGTCGTAGGTCGTCAGCTGCACCCGGCCGTCCGGCCCGGTGTCGGTGCGCGTCGCCGGCGTCGTGTCGGTAGCCGCCGTGTAGGAGGTTTTGGAGACGAGACCGTCGGGGCTCGTCGTGCTCGTGCGGCGCCCGGCCGCGTCGCTGGTGTAGTGCGTGATGCGGCCTGCACCATCGACGGCGCGGACCGGCTGCCCGGTGACCAGATCGAGGACGGTCGCGGTGCGCGTCGCGGCCGACGTGCCTGCGCCGGTCGTCGTCGTCACGGTCCGGGTCTTGGCCGCGGTGTCGACGGCGCTGACGAACGTCGTCGTCACGGTGTCGGGGCCGCCGCTCCCGTCGGCTGGCTTGGCGCCGGGCGCCCACGTCATGGTCCGCTGGGTCGGCTGGCCGGCGCCGTCGTACTCGTAGGTCGTGCTCGACCGCGCCGACAACGGCTTCCCTGGCGAGGCGGAGGCGGTCGTCGTGCTGTGGATGGACTTGTGGTCGGCCGTCAGGTCGTTGGTGACCTGGCTGCGCGAGCCGTCGGCCCCCGTGACCGTCGTCCCCGTAATGAGGCCGAAGGTGCCGTCGTACGTCGTCGCCGTGGTGGCGCCGGCCTCGTCGGTCGAGGACTGCACGCGGCCGTGGTTGTCGTACTGACGCGTCACCGTGGCCGTGCGCGTGCCGGACGCGGCCTTGGTGCCACTCGCGTCGGACACTGCGGAGTAGGTCACCACCGTCGTCTTGGGCCGGGCGTAGTTCGCGTCGAGATGCCCGGCGGTCACCGGCACGTAGCCGTTCGTCTGGGTCTGGACCGTCACCGGGCCGGTCTTGAGGGTGCGGGTGACCAGCCGGTGCTGAGAGTCGTACGTGGAAAGGGTGGTTTGAGGGGCGTTCGGGCAGGCGGTTGGTGCGGGTGGCTGCGCGACCGGACAGCTGCTGATCGCGGTCGTGTAGCGGTAGTCGCTGCCCGAGGTGAACAGCCGGTCGCTGGTGCCACCGTTGTAGGTCGGGTAGCCGGTGTAGTTGTGGTCGCCGGTGTTCTCGGCCGGGTTGAGCGAGAAAAGGCGGGCCGGTCCGACGACGGTGCCGGCCGCGTCGACGGTGAGCAGCGACTGGACGACGCTGATGCCCGGCTGGTTGGGCACTCCTGCGTAGGTCACGCGCGTGCGCGCCCGGGCCGCCGAGACCGCCGTGGTCAGCAGCTCGGTCGCCGAGCCGGGGGCCGCGGAGTAGGCGAAGCCGGCGGTCGCGCCGGCGGGGTCGGTGACCGTCTTCACCCGCTGCTGGTCGTCGAGGGTCACCGTCGTCGTGGCAACCACGCCGTCGGAGCGGGCGGGCGCGGAGACGGTGACCGCGCTGCCGGTGTAGGCGAACGTCGTCGTCAGGCCGTAGCCGTCGACGATCGTCGTCGGCCGCCATCCGTTCCCGCGCAACGGTTCCCAGGTGAGCTTGGTGTGGTTGCCGAAGCGGTCGACCCGGCTGACGAGGTTGCCGTTGGTGTCGAAGCCGTCGACCCGGCCGTCGTCGTAGCTGAGGGTGTAGGCGTACGCGCCCGGCGTCTTGGCGTAGACGAGGTCCTGAAGGGGGTAGTTCTCCAAGCCGGACGGGTAGGTGCCGCCCGCCCGGTACGTGCCGCCGTCGGCCGGGTAGACGGTCACCGGGTTCGCCGGGTCGATGAACGAGGCGCCGAGCGACCATCCCGGCCCGAAACCGGAGCGGTCGACCCCGTCGGCGGCGCGGCCCTGGTCCCACACCAGCGACCAGGTGACCCCGGCCGAGCCCGGGCCGGCCGCCGCCACGAGCGGAACGGACGCCGAGAACAGGCCGGTCCGCTCGTCGATCGACCCGGACAGGCCGTCGCCCAGGCCGATAGCACCCGACACGGCCCCCGCCGCCGCGGCGGGAGCCGCGGTCGTGACCGAGAGCAGCGGCAAGAGCAGCGTCGCCACGAGGGCGCTGGTGACGGCCAGGACCAGCGCCCGAGGGCGGCGGCCCGTGAGCACCCGGAGCGAGGTCACTTGGCCGGGAGGTCGGTCAGCGACACCAGAGTCCCGTGGGTCACCAGCCAGAGGTCAACGCCGGCCCCCGACGCGAAGACGGAGGAGTTGGTGAGCGTCGCCGAGCCGACGCCCACGTTGAGTCCTGACGTCGCCAGCAGCACCGGCACTGCGGACGGCGCGTGCGTCAAGGGCAGCGCGGAGGCGGAGCTCATCGCCTGCATGGCGGTCAGCAGGCCCACCGCGGCCCGACCACCGCCGAAGGCCGCGTACATGACGGGGACCGTCCCTGCCGGCGACGTCGAGGGCGATGTCGCGGCCAGCCGGCACCCCCCGCCGCTGAAGTCGGCGCACCCGGTCAGTGAGACGCCGCTGGCCACCGTGGACCCGGCGGGCGTCGGGTTGAGCGCCGCCGCCTTGAACTGGATCGGGTCGGTCGGCACGGGTGCGGGCTGGCCGTAGGAGACGTACCCGATGAGGTTCTGCTCCAGGGTGCTCGTCGTGGCCAGGTAGTGGAAGCCCTGGAACGATCCCGGGGCGCCCGAGTCGGCGGTGCCGTTGTTGGCGTATGCCGTCCCGGCGTAGGGCGTGACACCGATGAAGTCGGCCGTGCCGCCCACGGGCATGAGATTGGTGACCAGCGCGTTGCCGAGCTGCTTCCGGTAGTAGAGCCGGGCGTTGTCCGGGGCGGTCGCCGGGAGGACGTTCCCGTTGGCGTCGTTGACCTGCACGGACAGCGGGGCCTGGTCGAGGCCGGTCGCCGCAAGGGCGGCGGTCAAACCTCCGGGCACCGTCACGACGGGGCCCTGGTTGCTGGCGGGTAGGGGTTCCACCGGCGCCGGAAGCGCAGCGAGGGTCGCGTACGACGAGTGCGCCAGCTGGCCGCCGAAGCCCACCCGGATCAGGGCGTACGCCGTCGAGCCGGCGGCGTTCTCGTACCAGAACGTCGAGGGGCCGACCTGGACCTGCGCGGTGCTGCCCTGGGGCACGATCGTCGGCGCGATGGAGGGCACGATCGTGCCGATGTCGGTCCAGCCTTTCGCGTCGTTGGACCCCTGCACGACCAGCGGCGGCATCGTCGTCTGCATCGGGTAGGCGGCCGGCATGGTGAAGGTCGCGCCGGTGACGTCGAACCGGTAGACGGGCGGCCCCGTCTGCTGAGCGGTCGTCACCCGGGCGGCGGCCACGGTCGGCGGGCTGCCCGAGACGGGTCCGTTGGGCACCCCCAGGTCGAGCTGCCACCGCCCGATGGCCGCGTCGCCGACGATGGTCTGGTGGATGGCCGCCGTCACGGCGCCGCCCGCCTGGTTCTTGACGTCCACGCTCATGTCCGGGTTCAGCTCGAGGCGGATCACCCGGGCGTCGGCCTTGTGCGACGCCGGCGTCACGACGAGGTAGGCGCGCCAGGGGTCACCGGAGGTGACGGCGCAGAGCCCGTCGGACCCCGAGGTGTAGGCGCCGATCACGTACGGGCCCGACGCGGGCTGCCCTGCCGGGACGACCACCCCCGTGCTGGGGAAGGCCGGCGCGTCGGCCCAGTCCGGCGCGTACCAGCACCCGGACGAGGAGTCGTCGCCCGGACGGATCGTGACGGTGAGGTCCTCGCCTGAGGTGTTGTTGAGCATCAGGCGGCCCTCCTTGATGCCAGGGAACCAGCCGCGGAAGCCCTCCCAGTCGGTGGTCGTGTAGGGGTTGGCATTGGCCGAGACCTTCTGCGGCGTGAGGCCGGTCGACGCGCCGTCCCACCGCAGCAGCCCTCCCACTCCGGCCGGCGGGATCTGCGTCTGGTAGGCGACGGCGAAGTCGGTGCCCCCGCTGGAGCCGTCGAAGCGGGGGATGGCGGTGATGGCGCTGATCCCTCCGCCGGCCGGTGACGCGGCGAGGGTGTTGGCCGTCCCGGTGTTGCTCGGGTCGATGAGGCGCACGATGCCGTCATTCATACCGAACGCCACGAGCGGGGTGCCGTCGGCGCGCGAGCCCCAGGCGGTGGCCAGCGTCGCGTTGTACACCGACGTGGTGCCCCCGGTCTGTGCCCACGTCGTCACGCCGCCCACCTGGCCGCTGCTCGACAGCCGGAGAACGTATCCGACGTTGCCCGGGCTGAGGACGCCGACCGACAGCATCCCCGACCCGCTCGGGTCGAAGGCGAGGGCCGTAACCGGCGTCTGGGTACCGCCACCCACGGCCATCCCACCCCAGATCGTCGTCGGCACGGGGTTGCTGGGGTTGCTCACGTCATAGATGGCCAGTCCGCCGTCGGTCAGCCCCACGGCGACGAGCGGGGTGCCCCCGGCGTACCCCGCGGCCAGCGAGCTGGTCTCGATGGCACGAAGGTTGAAGCCGTCGACGTTGATCTGGCTCGGTAGCTGGACGCTCCCCGTCGCGCAGCTCGCGCTGCCGCAGGACCCGTTGGGCGGCAGGACGTAGAGCATGTTCGCGTAGTCGCCGTTGGACTGGGAGGTCGAGAGGCTGCTACCGGTCACGCCGGTCATGAAGATGTTCGAGGCGTTCTGCGCCAGGTTGACCGTGTTGAGGTGGAAGGTGTCGGCGAAGGCCTGCGGGGTGGCCCACGTCGGAGCGCTGCAGGGGGTGAGCCCTCCGCAGTAGTAGTTGACGTAAACGCCGGTGTTGCCCTGGCCGGGGCCCAGGTCCATGGCCGCCGGCGACGGCAGCAACGCGCCGCCCCGCGACGCGGCGTCGTAGATGTCGAGGCTGGTGCCCTCGGCCCGCATCCGCTGGCTGTAGCCCTTGCCGAGGAAGTCGCCGGTGATCTCGTCACGCCAGGCGCGCGGCATGCTCGAGGAGATGTCCGACGGCGCGGAGGGGTCCCCGTCGCCCACGCCGGTACTCGGGGTCACGGTGTCGTGGCCGGTGCCCCCGTCGTTGACCTCCCCTCGCACCAGGGTGTCGTTGCCGCTGCCGCCTCGCAGCGTGTCCTTGCCGGGACCGCCGTCGAGGTAGTCGTTGCCGCTGCCGCCCTCGAGGACGTCGTCGCCGCCCAGGCCGCAGAGGATGTCATTGCCGGAGCCACCGACGAGGTGGTCCGGGCCGCTGGTGCCCACGACGACGTCGGAGCCCGACCCGCCCTGGGCCGGGGCCTGGACCAAGTGGTACCGGCCGTAGGTGCCCTTACCCGTGCCGGCTTGGGCGATCGCCTCCTTGCACACATCGGCGCCACGCGCCGTGGGGGCCGCCGACGCCGTCGGGGCGGCGGCGACCGCCAGCGGCACCAGGAGCGCGGCCACGGCCACGCTGACGAGCGCTGCCCACGTCCGGCGTCCGGTCGCGCGGTTCGGCTGCATGTTCTGCCCCTGTTCCTGTTGCTCCGTGCCGGGATCACGGCGGTGCGGTGTGCCCCGCGACGGCGCCACCGGGCGGCAAAGAGAGCACGCCGCGGGGCGGCAGAGACAGTACGCCGCTCAGGGCACCCGCGGTGCGTTAGCAAAGATCCAGTTTGCCCGAGTTGTCCCCAGCACGCAGGACGTCGGCGACGATGCTTCCGTCCCGACCGGCGGCACGATGTCCTCCGGTCGGGGACGGCGCGGAGGATCCGCCTGTCCCCCCAGTGGGTGCACGCGCGGGCCGACGGGCTCAGCTCGGACGGGCGTCGACGCCGGCTTCCTTGCGCTGCTGCGCCGTGATCGGGGCCGGCGCACCCGTGAGCGGGTCGAAGCCGCCGCCGGACTTGGGAAAGGCGATGACCTCACGGATCGAGTCCGACCCGGAGAGCAGGGCGCAGATGCGGTCCCACCCGAACGCGATGCCGCCGTGCGGCGGTGCCCCGAACTGGAACGCGTCGAGGAGGAAGCCGAACTTCTCCTGCGCGTCCTCTGAACTGAGGCCCATGACCGCGAAGACCCGCTCCTGCACGTCGCGGCGGTGGATTCGGATGGACCCCCCGCCGATCTCGTTGCCGTTGCAGACCATGTCGTAGGCGTAGGCGAGCGCCTTCCCGGGCTCCTGGTCGAAGGTGTCGAGGAACTCCTTCTTGGGCGACGTGAACGCGTGGTGCACCGCGGTCCAGGCGCCCGAGCCGACGGCCACGTCGCCGGATGCGATCGCGTCGCTGGCCGGTTCGAACAACGGGGCGTCGTTGACCCAGAGGAACCCCCACGACCCGGGCTCGATCAGCCCGCAGCGATGCCCGATCTCGAGCCGCGCCGCGCCGAGCAGGGCCCGGGACGCCTTGGCCGCCCCGGCGCCGAAGAAGATGCAGTCGCCCGGCTGGGCGCCGACGTGCGCCGCAAGACCGGTGGCCTCCGTCTCGCTGAGGAACTTGGCCACGCCACCACCGAGGGAGCCGTCCTCCTGGACCAGCACGTAGGCCAGCCCGGGAGCGCCGCGCTGCTTGGCCCACTCCTGCCAGGCGTCGAGCTGCTTGCGCGGCTGCGCGGCGCCGCCCGGCATGACCACGGCGCCGACATAGGGTTGCTGGAAGACGCGAAACCCGGTCTCGTGGAAGAAGTCGGTGCAGTCGACGAGCTCGTTCCCGAACCGGGTGTCCGGCTTGTCGGTGCCGTAGCGCGCCATCGCCTCGGCGTAGGTCAGCCGAGGCATCGGCGTGGGCACCTCCACCCCGATCACCCGCCACAGCGCCACGGCGATCTCCTCGCCGAGCGCCAGGACGTCGTCCTCCTCGACGAAGCTCATCTCGATGTCCAGCTGGGTGAACTCCGGCTGCCGGTCCGCCCGGAAGTCCTCGTCGCGGTAGCACCGGGCAATCTGGTAGTACCGCTCCATCCCCGCCACCATGAGCAGCTGCTTGAACAGCTGCGGGCTCTGGGGCAACGCATACCAGGAACCGGGCGCCAGCCGGGCCGGCACGATGAAGTCGCGGGCCCCCTCCGGCGTCGACCGGGTCATCGTGGGCGTCTCGATCTCGACGAAGTCGTGCGCGTCGAGCACCGAGCGCGCGGCGGCGTTGACCCGGGACCGCAACCGGATCGCGGCACCCGGCGCGGGACGGCGAAGGTCGAGGTACCGGTACTTCAGGCGCGCCTCCTCGCCGACGTTGACGCGCTCGTCGATCTGGAACGGCAGCGGGGCGCTGGGGTTGAGGACGACGATCGACGAGGCGACGACCTCCACCTGCCCGGTGGGCAGATCGGCGTTCTCGTTGCCCTCGGGGCGGCGGCGCACCTCGCCGGTCACCTGGACGCAGTACTCGTTGCGGATGTCGTGGGCGCCGCCCTGCTCGAGCACCTCGTCGCGGGCCACGACCTGCACCACGCCGGACGCGTCGCGCAGGTCCAGGAAGGCCACGCCGCCGTGATCCCGCCGCCGGGCAACCCAACCCGCGAGGGTGACGGTCTGGCCGGTCTGGTCGGCCCGCAGCGAGCCGGCCTCGGTGGTGCGGAGCACGAATGGTCCTTCGGATAGAGGATGCGAGAAGCCCGGTCATCCTACGGAGGACGGCGGTTGCCTTACGAATCCATTGCGGCCGGGCCGTGCCACAGGACGTCGACGTAGGTTGACGCGATGAGAGCCGGCTGGCGGTGGGCGGTCTGCGCCGCGGCCGTCGCCGTCCTCGTCGCCCTGCCGTTCGCCGTCCGCTACGCGCCGGTGCCCGTCACCGAGTCCGCTCCCGCCGCACTGCTGTCGCGCATCCAGGGGTCCTGGTCCAAGCCCTACCAGGGGTATGCGGAGAGCACCGGTTCACTGGCGCTGCCGACGACCGACCAGCTCGACGACGTCAGCACCCTGCTCAGCGGCCGCACCCAGATGCGGGTCTGGTGGCAGTCGGCGACCGCGTGGCGCTCGGACACCGTCACGCCGGCCGGGGAGCACAGCACTCGCACCACGGCAGCCGGCTCCGTGGTGTGGGACTACGAGGACAACCGCGTCGTGACCGGCGCTCCGGAGGTCCAGGGCTCCATCCGGCTGCCGCGAGACACCGACACGCTGCCACCCCAGCTGGCCGCCCGGATGCTCAGCGGTGCGACACCGGCGGAGGTCAGCGGGCTTCCCGCCCGCCGGGTCGCCGGCCGACCGGCAGCGGGCCTCGAGCTGCGGCCGGACGACCCGCTCAGCAGCGTCGGGCGGGTGGACGTGTGGGCCGACGCCGCGTCGGGGATCCCGGTCCTCGTCGAGGTCTTCGGTCTCGCCGGCGACCTGGCGGCCATGTCGAGCACGTTCCTCGACTTCTCGGACGCGGCCCCGACCGCGGCCGACCTCGGCTTCGTGGTGCCACCGGGCGCCCGGGTTCGTCCGGCGCCGCGTTCGGACCTGGTCCGCGACGTCGCGCGGTCCGGCGGTGCCCAGCCGCCCGCGACGTTGCTCGGTTTCCCGCGCTCCAGCCCGGCGGCCGGGGTGGCGACGATCGGCGAGTACGGCCGCGGGGTCACGCAGCTGGCGGTCGGCGCCCTACCGGCCCAGCTGGCCGGGTCCCTGCGCGACCAGCTGCGGCTCGCGACCGGGGCGCGGGAGCTGCCCGAGGGTCTCGTGGTCTCCGTCGGTCCGCTCGGGTTGCTGCTGACCACCCCCCGGGCGGGAACCACCTGGCTGGTCGCCGGCACGGTGACCTCGGACGGCCTCGCCCGGGCGGCGGCCGAGCTGGGTGGGACGGCCTCGTGATCCGCACCGAGGGGCTCACCAAGCGGTTCGGCTCGGTGACGGCGGTCGACGACGTCGGCCTCGACGTGCGCGCCGGGGACATCTACGGGTTCCTCGGCGCCAACGGGTCCGGCAAGACGACGACGGTCCGGTGCCTGCTCGGACTGGTGCTGCCGACCGGCGGGCGGATCGAGCTGCTGGGCCGGCCGATGCCCAAGGCCGGGCGCGAGGTGCTGCCCAGGGTGGGGTCGCTCGTCGAGGGGCCAGCCGCATACGGGCATCTCTCGGGCCAGGCGAACCTGCTGATCCTCGACGCCAGCGGTCCGAGTCCGGGAGGGCCGCTGGGTGGCGGCCGCCGCGACCGCGCCGACCGGGCGCGTCGCGCGCTCGAGGTCGTGGGGCTGGGTGCCGTCGGGCGGCGACCGGTTCGCGCGTACTCGCTCGGTATGCGTCAGCGGCTCGGGCTCGCCGCCGCCCTGCTGCGGCAGCCGGAGCTGCTGGTCCTCGACGAGCCGACCAACGGCCTGGACCCGCAGGGCATCCGCGAGATCCGCACGCTTCTGCAGCAGCTGCACACCGCGGGCACGACGATCTTCCTGTCCAGCCACCTGCTGGCCGAAGTCGAGCAGCTGTGTACGCGCATCGGCCTGCTGGACCGCGGGCAGCTGGTGTTGCAGGAGTCGCTCGCGACGCTGCGAGCGCCCACCGGCCGGACGGTGGTGGCGACCTCGGACGCGCCTCGCGCTGCGGAGGTGCTCGGCGATGTGGTGGAGCGCGTCGACGGCGACCGGCTGCTCGTGCGCTCTGCGGACTCCGCACACGTCAACGCGCGCCTCGTGTCGGCCGGGGTGGCCGTAAGTGAGATCGGCCCCGAACGCCGGACGCTCGAGCAGGTCATCGAGGAACGCACCTCGGCTCGACGGCCTGGGGAGGTGGCGCGGTGATCCGGGTCGAGCTGGCCAAGCTCTTCGGCCGTCGCCGCACGTGGGTGGCAATCGGGCTGCTCAACCTGCTGCCGACCGTCGTCTGCGTCCTGCTGGCGTGGACCCGGATCGCGCCGCGGCCGGGCCAGGGTCCGGCGTTCCTGTCCGCGGTGATCGCCAACGGGTCGCTGTTCGCGATCGCCGCGCTGGCCATCGTGCTCCCGCTGTTCCTGCCCATCGCCGTCGCCGTGGTCGCCGGCGAGTCGGTAGCCGGTGAGGCGCAGGCCGGGACCTTGCGCTACCTGCTGGTCCGCCCGGTGGGCCGGACCCGTCTGCTCGTGGCCAAGCTGGTGGCCATCGTCGCCTTCGTCCTCGTCGGCGTGGTGACGGTCACCGGGATCGGGTTCGTCGTCGGCCACTTCCTGCTCGGCGACGCACCGCTGTCGCAGGCGATGGTCAGCATCTCCGGCTCGCTGCTCACGCCCGGGGAGGTCACGTGGCGCAGCGTTCTCGCCGTCCTGCTCGTCACCTTCTCGATGCTGGGCGTCGCCGCGATGGCACTGTTCCTGTCCACGACGACCGACTCGCCGCTGTCGGCGACGCTCGGGGCGCTGGCGTTCCTCATCGGCTCGTCGCTGTTGCTCACCGTGGACGCCGCCCGGCCGTTGCAGCCCTACCTGCCGACCCGCTACTGGCTCTCCTTCGTGGACCTCTACCGCGACCCGATCCTGTGGAGCAACATCAGCCGGGGGATCGCCCTGCAGGCCGTCTACGTCGGCGTGCTGCTGCTGGCCGCGTGGGCCAACTTCACCACGCGGGACATCACGAGCTGAGCCGAGCGCAGTCTCCCGGCCCCCAGGTCGGGATCGCACCGGTACCCAGCGCCTCGACGACCATGGCCTGCACCGCGTGGTCGTTCGGCAGGCCGCCGTGGTCGACGGTGCTGGATCCGCAGATGCTCTGCAGGGACGGGCTCGGCAGGTCGTCCTCGACGGAGGAGCTGGGCGGCTGGACCACGTCGTCGCGGCTGCTCCAGACCGACAGGGCCCGCACTCCGTTCGGTAGCGGCTCCCCGTCCAGCCGAGCGAGGAGCGGACTGTCCGGGGCCAGCTGCTGGCAGGCGGTCGGGCACGTGCCTGACACCAGGGTGCCGAGGCGAGCGATGTCGGTGCCGTGCAGGGGCGAGCCGATCATCACCAGGCGTCGGACCCGGCCGGCACCGTCGCCCTCGGTGGTCCAGAGGCGGGCGACGACGCCACCGGCGGAGTACCCCACGACGTCGACCGACGCCGCGCCGGTCCGCGCCAGCGCCTGGTCCGCGGCCGACCCGAGGACGCCGGCCTGGTCGGCGAGGTCGCCCTGCGCGCGGTCCGGCAGGTCGACGACGGTGACGTCCCGGCCGGCCTGCCGCAGCCGCGTCGCGAGTGCCTGCAGCGAGGCCGCGGACCCGCCGTACCCCGGCACCAGCAGCACCGGGCCGGCCGTGCTCTGGTCGACGGGTGGCACCAGCCGGCTCCGCAGGGCAGTGAGAGCGACCACCCCGACGACGACGGCCAGCGTGGCCAGCAGGGCGGCGACCACCAGCACGAAGCGCCGCCGCGCCGGGGACAGTCGGGAGAGCACGCCCCATCATCCGCGACGGTGCAAGCGGCGGCGGGCCTCGACCAGGCAGCGGGCGAGCATGACCCGCGCGCGCAGGATGGTCGGCAGCGACCGCCAGTGCAGGGGGGTCTGGTTGGCGCCGTGCAGGCGGCGCTGCACCGAGGGCGCCTCCAGGTGGCGCATCTCGTGCGCCGCGTTGCCGACCAGGCCGATCCACAGGTCGTGCGACTCGGTCAGCCACGGCGGGAACGGCAGCACCAGCGGCAGCAGGTCACGCCGCAGCCCCATGGCGCAGCCGAAGTACCACCGAACCCCGACCAGCACCGCGGCGACGTTGGCCGCATACCGGCGCGAGTCCTCGGCCCGCAGCGGCCACCGCGGCGGCCCGGGCGGGTCTCCGAGCACCGCCACGCTCGTCGCAACCACCCCAGCGGTGTCCAGCGCGGCGACCATGGCCTCGAGGCGGCCGGGCACCCATACGTCGTCCTGGTCGGCGAGGAGCAGGTATGCGCCGCGCGCCCGTCCCAGCGCCCGCTCGAACGTGCGAACCGAGCCGACGTTGGTGTCGTTACGGTCCACGACGATGCGCCGGTCGCGGAAGGAGTCCACCACGCTGACGGTGGAGTCGGTACTCGCGTCGTCGACGACCACGAGCTCGTCGTGCGGACCGAGCTGGTCGACGATCGACCGCACCTGGTCACCGACGAACGCCGCGCCGTTGTGAGCCGCCAGGCAGACGCTGACCCGGGTGTCCGACGCCGGCTCAGCCGCCGGCATGCCAGGGCCACGGTGCGTCCGCCGGCCGCAGCGTCGACCACTCCCGCTGGCGCGCGCCCCAGGTCGCCATGAGCCCGATCACCGCGCCCGGGTTCTGGACCCGGCCGGTGAGGACGGCGGCGTAGGCGTCGTCGAGCGGCACCCACAGACCGGTGATGCCGGCCTCCTCGCCGCTGCGATGGAAGGTGCCGTCGGTGACCGTCGTGATGTCGCGGGCCAGGAAGACCCGCAGCGCCTCCGACGTGCTGCCGGGCGACGCGAAGAAGTCGATGACCACGTCCCAGCGTCCGGCGCGAAGCTCGACCTCCTCGGCCAGCTCACGGGCCGCCGTCGCCGCCGGCGGCTCGGCCTGCTCGTCGAGGATGCCCGCGGGCAGCTCCCACTCCTCCGCCCGGACGGGGTGCCGGTACTGCCGGATCATGACGACGTGGTCGACCCCGTCGATCTCGCGCAGCGCCACGATGACGACCGCACCCGGGTGGTCGAGGTACTCGCGGGTGACCTCACCCTGGTCGCCGAGGTCGACGACGTCGCGGCGCAGGTCGAAGATCCGGCCCTCGGCGACGACCTCGGTGGAGGCGACCTTCGGTTCGACCCGCTGGGACGACAGGTCCGCGTAGGAGCCGACAGGGAGGTCCATCGGCATCAGGCGGGTGCCGAGACGGGCTCGGCCGCCACGGAAGTGGGGTGGGTACCGTCGGCGAAGCCGTCGCGGGTGACCTCGACCAGCCGCTCACCACGCTGCCGGTCGAGAGCCGCCTCCACCAGCCCCGCGAACAGCGGGTGCGCGCGGTCCGGCCGGGAGAGGAACTCCGGATGCGCTTGGGTGGCAACAAAATACGGGTGTACGTCGCTCGGCAGCTCGATGAACTCCACCAGCTCGTGGTCCGGCGACAGTCCGCTGAACACCATGCCCGTCTCTTCGAGTCGGCCTCGGTAGGAGTTGTTGACCTCGTAGCGGTGGCGGTGGCGCTCCTCGACCTCGGTCACGCCGTAGGTCTTAGCGATGATGCTGCCCTCGGCGAGCGTGGCCGGATAGAGGCCGAGGCGCATCGTCCCGCCGAGGTCGCCCGCGCCCTCGACGAACGACTTCTGCTCCTCCATCGTCGCGATGACCGGCGCCGGCGTCTCCGGGTCGAACTCCGACGACGACGCCCCGTCGATACCGGTCACGTTGACGCGCATACTCGATGACCATGCACTGCAGGCCGAGGCAGATGCCGAGGGTCGGCACCTGACGCTCGCGCGCCCACCGGATTGCCCCGACCTTGCCCTCGATGCCGCGCACCCCGAACCCGCCCGGAACGAGCACGGCGTCGACGCCGCCGAGCGCCCGCTGGGCGCCGGCTTCGGTCTGGCACTCGTCGCTGGCCACCCACCGGATGAGCACCCGGGCGTTGTGCTGGAAGCCGCCGGCTCGCAGCGCCTCGGTGACGGAGAGGTAGGCGTCGGGCAGGTCGATGTACTTGCCCACCAACGCGATCTCGACGACATGCTCCGGATCGTGGACGCGCACCAGCATCCGGTCCCAGTCCCGCCAGTCGACGTCGTGGAACGGTAGTCCCAGGCGGCGGACCACGTAGGCGTCGAGGCCCTCGCGGTGCAGCACCTTCGGGATGTCGTAGATGCTCGGGGCGTCCACGGCGGCGGCGACGGCGGCGGTGTCGACGTCGCACATCAGCGAGATCTTGCGCTTGATTCCATCGGGGATGTCGCGGTCGGCGCGCAGGACCAGCCCGTCCGGCTGGATGCCGACCTGCCGCAGTGCGGCCACCGAGTGCTGCGTCGGCTTGGTCTTCAGCTCGCCGCTGGGCGCGAGGTAGGGCACCAGCGAGACGTGGAGGAAGAAGACGTTGTCCCGGCCCACGTCGTGGCGGACCTGACGGGCCGCCTCGAGGAACGGCAGCGACTCGATGTCGCCGACGGTGCCGCCGATCTCGGTGATGATGACGTCCGGGGCGTCCTCGTTGCCGGTGGCCGTGGCCCGCATCCGGGCCTTGATCTCGTTGGTGATGTGCGGGATCACCTGGACGGTGTCGCCGAGGTACTCGCCGCGCCGCTCCTTGGCGATGACCCGGTTGTAGATCTGGCCCGTGGTGACGTTGGCGCTGCCCTGGAGGTGGACGTCGAGGAACCGTTCGTAGTGGCCGATGTCGAGGTCGGTCTCGGCCCCGTCGTCGGTGACGAACACCTCGCCGTGCTGGAACGGGTTCATCGTCCCCGGGTCCACGTTGAGGTAGGGGTCGAGCTTCTGCATGGTCACCCGGAGGCCGCGAGCGCGGAGCAGATGCCCCAGGCTGCTGGCGGTGAGGCCCTTGCCGAGCGAGGAGGCGACGCCTCCGGTCACGAAGATGTGCTTGGTCTGCTCCGCCACGGGGTTGCAGTCTATGTCACGGACCTGTGCATCACCGCACCTCGGTCGCCACGGGCGTGCCCGCGGAGCGCGGCCGCCTGGTCGAGCAGCTCGCGGGCGTGCTCCAGGCCGACCGCCGAGCCGGCGTCGCCGCCCATCATCCTCGACAGCTCCTGCAGCCGTCCCGCACCGTCGAGGACCTCGACCTGACTGGACGTCACCAGGCCGTCGTCGCTCTTGCGCACGACCAGGTGCCGGTCGGCGAAGGCCGCGACCTGCGCCAGGTGCGTGACCACGATGACCTGGGCGCCGCGGGCGAGGCTCGCCAGCCGCGCGCCCACGTCGACGGCGGCTCGTCCACCGACGCCGGCGTCGACCTCGTCGAACACGAAGGTCGGCACGGCACCGGTGCGACCAACCACCTCGATCGCGAGCATCACCCGCGACAGCTCGCCGCCCGAGGCGGCCTTGGCCACCGTCCGGGGAGAGTTGCCGGGGCCGGACGCGAGCAGGATCTCGACGTCGTCCACCCCGGCCCGCGTCCACCGCAGGACGCGAGACCCCACCGGCAGCCCCTCGGGGTCGTCGCGACCACTGACGGCCACGGTGACGACCGCGCTGCCCATCGCCAGGTGCGCCAGCTCCTCGGTGACCCGCCGGCCGAGCTCGTCCGCGGCGGTGCGCCGGGTCTGCGTCAGCGCCGCGGCCCGTTCGCCGAGCTCCTGCCGCAACCGGATGACCTCGGCGTCCAGCTCGTGCACCCGGTCGTCCGCGCCGAGCAGCTCGGTGAGCGTCGCGGCCGCCTCCTTGCCCCAGGCGAGGACGTCGTCGACGGAGTCGCCGTAGCGCCGGGTGAGCTCGCTGAGGTCGGCGCGGCGCTGCTGCACCTCGGCCAGCCGGGCCGGGTCGACGTCGACGTCGGCGACGTACGACGCGAGGTCGCCGGCCAGGTCGGCGGCGAGGTAGGCCGAGCTCCGCGACCCGGCCCTCCAGCTCCCGGAGGGCGGCGTCGTGGTCGGTGACCGGTGACAGGGCCGCCCGGGCCGCCGACAGGGCCTCGACGACGGGCACCGTGCCGTCCGACGCATACCCGTCGTCTCCCGTGAGCACCGCGTGCGCGCGACCGGCCGCCAGTCGCAGGCCGTCGGCGTGGGCCAGCCGCTCGTCCTCCGCGCGCAGCGCCACATCCTCGCCCGGCTGGGGGTCCAGCGCCTCGATCCGCTCGAGCCCCACCTGCAGGACGTCGATCTCGCGCGCCCGTTCGTGGGCCAGCTCGCGCAGCCGGTCACGTTCGGCGGCCGACCGCGAAAGGGCGTCGAACGTGCCCCGGTATGCGTGCAGCGCGGCGGCGACCGGCTCGCCGCCGAAGCCGTCGAGCACCTCCCGGTGCTGGTCCCCCTGCCGGAGGCGCCACTGGTCCGCCTGGCCGTGGACGGCCACCAGCGTCTCCCCGATCTCGGTCAGGACGCCGACGGGCGTGCTGCGGCCACCGACGTGGGCGCGCGACCGGCCGTCGGCCCCGACGGTCCGGGCGAGGAGCAGTCCGTCCGTGACGTCGGCACCGGCCTCCTGTGCCCGCAGCAGAGCCGGGTGGCCGTCCGGGACGGTGACGACCCCTTCCACCACGGCGGAGCGGCGGCCGGCTCGCACCAGCCCGGAGTCCGCCCGCATCCCGAGGAGCAGCCCCAGGCCAGACACGACCATGGTCTTGCCCGCACCGGTCTCCCCGGTGACGACGTTGAGGCCGGGGCTCAGCTCGAGGACGGCGTCGTCGATGACGCCGACGCCCTGGATCCGGACCTCCTCGAACACGCCACAACTTTAGGCGGGCGTCAGCGGGTGCGGCCGTTCCCGCGCCACCCGGCGACGCTGAGGTCGAACTTGGCCACCAACCGGTCGGTGAACGGTGAGGTGCTCAGCCGCGCCAGCCGTACCGGCATGTCGCTACGACCGACCTCCACGCGGGCACCGGGCCGCAGCTCCAGCTGGCGCCGCCCGTCGCACCACATGATCCCGTGGCCCTCCGCCTCGGGGATCACCTCGACGGCCAGCCGGGAGGTGGGGCTGACGACCACCGCGCGCGAGAACAGCGCGTGAGCGGCGTTGGGCACCACGAGGATCGCCTCGACGTCCGGCCAGATCACCGGACCGCCGAGGGAGAAGGCGTAGGCCGTCGACCCCGTGGGCGTCGCCATGACGATGCCGTCGCAGCCGAAGGTGGAGAGGGGCTTGCCGTCGATCTCGACGGCCACCTCGAGCATCCGTTCGCGGGCGGCCTTCTCGACGCTCACCTCGTTGAGCGCCCAGCAGGGGTACGGCTCCTCCCCCTCCTGCCGGACGGTCACGGCGAGGGTCATCCGCTCCTCGACCTGGTATGCCCGGCTGACGATGTGGTCGACGGTGGCGGGCACCTCCTCGCGCTCGGCCTCGGCCAGGAAGCCCACATGGCCGAGGTTCACCCCGAGCAGTGGCACGTTGGTCCCCCGCGAGTGCTCGGCGCCACGCAGGATCGTCCCGTCACCGCCGAGCACCACGACGAGCTCGGCTCCGTCGGTCGGGTGGTCGGGGTCGGCGAGGGCGACCGGACCGATGTCGATGCCCTGGAACATCCGCGCTTCGTCCGGCGCGAGGGCGACCTCGACGTCAGCGGCCCGCAGCTGTTTCACCACGCCGCGGGCGATGTCGACGACCTCGGGACGGGTCGGGTGCGCCACGAGCAGGATCCTGCGAGTCACGGGGCTTCCTGTCGGTCGGCGCTGCGGTGGACCACGGCCGCGACCGCGTCGTCGTCGAGCGGTTCGCCGGGGCGTGTCGTCACCCAGAGTAGGTACTCACGGTTCCCGGTCGCGCCCCGGATCGGGCTCGGTTCGAGTTCCCGCGGGTGCAGGCCCACCGCCCGGGCCGCCTCGAGCACCTCCACGCAGCACCCGCTGGTGCTCGTGCGGCGACGTCACCACACCGGTCCGGGCCAGCCGCTCCCGCCCGACCTCGAACTGCGGCTTGACCAGGAGCACGGCGTCGGCAGTGGGGGTCATGAGGCCCGCGATGCGATCCAGGACGAGGCGCAGGGAGATGAAGCTGAGGTCGGCGACGACGACCTCGAACGGCTCGCCGAGGTCGCCGGCCCCGACGTCCCGGATGCTGGTGCCGGAGCGTTCGGTGACGCGCGGGTCGTCGGCCACCTCCCGCACGAGCTGGCCGTGCCCCACGTCGAGCGCGGTGACGTGCGCCGCGCCGGCGTCGAGCAGCACCTGCGTGAAGCCCCCGGTGCTGGCCCCGACGTCGAGGCACCGAC
Organism: uncultured Actinomycetota bacterium; assembly: GCA_963751085.1. Lineage (GTDB taxonomy): Bacteria > Actinomycetota > Actinomycetes > Actinomycetales > Dermatophilaceae > Lapillicoccus. The sequence goes on from CAVVTH010000004.1 coordinate 299,872, forward strand.
GGCCGGCCACCGACAGCCCCTCTGCGCCGAATCGGTGGATGGCCGCCAGCAGCTTGTATGCCGCCCGCCCCACCCACCGCTCCGGTTCCGCCGCCAGGACGATGCTGCTCTCCGGCCCGACGTTGAGACTGGGCTTGGCGGCGCTCCGGCCGTCGACCAGCACGTCGCCACGACTCACCAGGTCGCGCGCCTGCGCCCGGCTGCGAGCCAGCCGGCGCCGCACCGAGCTCGGTGTCGAGTCGCGTTCCCCCGTCACCGAGGTCACGACCGGCCCGGTCAGCCACCACCGAGGTCGGCCAGCCGGTCCTGCAACGCCCGGTGCGCCGCCTCACCGGCCTCGGCCTGCTCGTCCAGGGAGCCCGACTGCGCGCGGTCGTGGAGCCGCTGCAACGCCGCGTCGACCTGGGCGTCCCCGGTCTCCGGAACCGCCTCCACCTCGCCGCTGTGGGGGGTGGCCGTCACGAGCCGCCGCCGGTGCGGGGAGTGGCTGCTGACTTTGTGGCGGTCGACTTCGGTGCGGTGGACTTCTGTGCTGTCGACTTCTTCGCCGTCGACTTCTTGGCCGTCGACTTCTTGGCCGTGCCCGGTGTCGCCGTCGACTTCTTGGCCGTCGACTTCTTGGCCGTGCCCGGTGTCGCCGTGGACTTCTTCGCCGTCGACTTCTTGGCCGTGCCCTGGGTCGCCGTGGACTTCTTCGTCGTGGCCCTCTTCGCCGTGGCCTTCTTGGCCGTGGAGCTGGGCGCGTGGCCCTGTTCGCCGTCGACTTCTTCGTCGTCGCCCTGGTGGCCGTGCTCTTCGTCCCCGCTCCTGCGCGAGGTGTCGGCGTCGTGACCGCCGCAGCACCCCCGACCTCGGGCCCGGGTTGGGCAGCACCGCGCTCGGAGATCTGCCGGCGCGGCGGCCGCCGACGCGGCGGCGCGACCACCACCTCGTCGACCCGGTCGGTGAACACCGCATCGACGACCACTCCGTCATCGCTCCGGCCGACCCCCGTCGGGGCGACGTCCGAGCTGACCGGCCGGGACGGCATACTGCCAGCGAGACCTAGCCGGGAGGCGACCTCGCCGACCGCCGGGTTGCCCAGCACCTGCATACGCAGCTCCTCGACGTCGGCCGACAGCTTCGCGATGGCGGTGCGGGCCCGGTCGAGCTCATCAGGTGGGATCGGGCTGCGCGCCAGCGCCCGCTCCACTTCGCTGCGAACCAGGGCGATGAGGCTACGGCGGTTCGCGGCCGCCGCCGCCAGCAGCTCCTCGGCGAGGTCCTGTACCTGTACCTGGACCGCACTGGTCGACCGGCCGCCGGCGAGTCCACTCGAGAGCGAGAGGAGCGCGGACGCCGCCTCGGTGGCGCGCGCCCTCGACATCTCGGCCAGCCCGGATGCGAGCTGGAGGTATCCGCGGAGTCCGTCCATCGCCATGACCTGTGCCTCCTTGACCGGCGCCGCCGGTGCCGACGCTGTTGCCGGTCCACGCTACTGCCCTGCGGCGCCGGCCGGCGGTCGCACGGGTCAGCCCAGCCGCCGCGCTCCCGCCTCGGCCACCCGAGTAAGCACGTCCACCGACGCCCCGACGACGTCGCGGCCGTGCACGAGCGCTGCGGTGACCCCCGCGACCACCGCGTCCGGTTCCGGCGTCCCGGCGACCGTCAGCTCACCGCGTACCCAGTCCACCGACAGCCGCACCGGACCGCAGGTCACCGCCGCGCCGTCGAGGACGGGCAGCAGCGGCGGCCGGTCGAGGGCCCGGAGGTCTCGCGCGGCATACGTCGGTGTCGGCCGGCCCGGCGAGCGCGCGAACGACACGAGGTCGTCGACGCCGGTCAGGACCCAGAGCGAGTCCAGGCCGGCGGCCATCGCCCCGAGGATGTCGGTGTCCAGCCGGTCACCGATCGCGAGGACCTGCCCCTTCTCCACGCCGAGACGAGCGACCGACAGGTCGTAGAGCGGCGGCTCCGGCTTGCCGGTGGAGACGCTGGGCTCCACCCCCGTGGCCGTGGAGACGGCTCCGATGAGTGCGCCGTTGCCCGGCGCCAGGCCGCGGTGGGTCGGTAACGTCGCGTCGAGGTTGGTCGCCACCCACGTCGCTCCGCCCTCGATGGCATAGCTCGCCTCGGCCAGGTCGACCGCGGTCACGTCGGGCCCGTAGCCCTGGAGCACCGCGACCACCCCGGGCTCGCAGCGCGGCAACGGCGTGAGGCCCGCCTCCGCCAGGGCGGCGGCCACCCCGGGACCGCCTACCGCCAGCACGGGCGCGCGCGCCGGCAGGATCGAGGCGAGGTATGCGGCGCCGGCCTGCGAGCTCGTGACGACATCGGCCGGGCCCACCGTCAGCCCGAGGCCAACGAGCTGGTCCGCGACGTCCTGTGCGGTCAGCGACGCGTTGTTGGTGGCGTACACCACCGCAGCCCGCAGAGCGGTGAGCTGGTCGACCGCGAAGGGCACCGCCTCGGAGCCGCGCCGCACGACACCGTCGAGGTCGCAGACCACACCGGTGTAACGCTCGGCCAGCGGGTCAGTCACGGGCGCCGGTGTGGTCGCTGCTCTCGTGGCCCTCGTTCCCGTCGTCGTCGCCGAGCAGGTCCAGCTGCGCGACACCGTCCAGCTCGTCCACCCGTTCGGCGGCGTCGGTCTCGACCGACTCGTCGGCGTCGACCGCGTAGGCGAACCACTCGCGGGCCCCCTGCTGGTCCCCCAGGGCGAGCAGCGCCTCGGCGTAGGCGTAGAAGAGGCGGGCACTCCACGCCTGTCGCCGCCGCGGATCCAGCTCCGGTAGGCGCAGCCCCGCGGCGGCCGCGTCGAGCTGACCCTGGTCGCGGCGGATACCCGAGACGACGATGGCCAGCTCCACCCGCTCGTCCCGGGCCAGGGTGCGCGCCTCCGGCGTGGCCGCCAGCTCCAGCGCACGGTCGGGGCGCCCCAGGGCACGCTCCGCGTCGACCATCAGTGGCAGCAGGTGGGACGACCCGGAGAGCCGCCGCACCGTCCGGAACTCCGCCAGCGCTCTCGCCCAGTCCCCTTGCCGGTAGGCGACCAGTCCCAGCGCCTCGCGGGCCGCCGGCACCCGGCCGGCCCGGCGCACCGCCGTCTCGGCGTGCGCCTGCGCCCCGTCGAGGTCGGTGTCCAGCAGCAGCGCCGCCATGACGAGGTGTTGGGCGACGCCCTCGGCGTTCTCCTTGCTCAGCGTGCGCAGCTGGGTCCAGACGGAACGGTCCAGCTCCTTGCCGGTCACGCCGTCGGCGATGGCCGGCTCTGGCTTGCGCGGACCCTTGGGCGTCAGCCGCTGACCGCTGTGCTCCGCCTCCGCCGCACGGCCGGCACCGCCACGGGGCGGCTTCGCTGTCGCGCCACCCCGAGGGCTCGAGCGACGCGGGCCGTCCGGCCGCGCGCCACGACGGTCCGGCCGGCCGGCGGACCGGTCCTGAGGGCTCATGGACGAAACCTTAGTCGGCGGGTATGGGTCGTCCGCGCCGGGCACGGGCATGACAAAGCGCCCCGCCCGAATTCAGAAATTCAGGCGGGGCGCTTTGATACAAAGTATGTCCGGCTGCGTCCTACTCTCCCACACCGTCACCAGTGCAGTACCATCGGCGCTGAAGGGCTTAGCTTCCGGGTTCGGAATGGAGCCGGGCGTTTCCCCTTCGCTATGACAGCCGAAACTCTATGGAGATGTGAAGTCGTTCTCCCGACCGTATCTCGGGAACAACACAGTGGACGCGAACATCGAAAAGATAGATGTAGTCAAGTTATCGGCTTATTAGTACCGGTCAGCTTCATGCATTACTGCACTTCCACATCCGGCCTATCAACCCAGTCGTCTGGCTGGGAGCCTCTCGGGGTAAACCCCATGGAAACCTCATCTTGAAACGTGCTTCCCGCTTAGATGCTTTCAGCGGTTATCACTTCCGAACGTAGCTAATCAGCGGTGCCCTTGGCAGGACAACTGACACACCAGAGGTTCGTCCATCCCGGTCCTCTCGTACTAGGGACAGCCTTTCTCAAGTTTCCTACGCGCACAGCGGATAGGGACCGAACTGTCTCACGACGTTCTAAACCCAGCTCGCGTACCGCTTTAATGGGCGAACAGCCCAACCCTTGGGACCTACTCCAGCCCCAGGATGCGACGAGCCGACATCGAGGTGCCAAACCATGCCGTCGATATGGACTCTTGGGCAAGATCAGCCTGTTATCCCCGGGGTACCTTTTATCCGTTGAGCGACGGCGCTTCCACAAGCCACCGCCGGATCACTAGTCCCGACTTTCGTCCCTGCTCGACATGTCTGTCTCACAGTCAAGCTCCCTTGTGCACTTACACTCAAAACCTGATTGCCAACCAGGCTGAGGGAACCTTTGGGCGCCTCCGTTACTTTTTAGGAGGCAACCGCCCCAGTTAAACTACCCACCAGGCACTGTCCCTGATCCGGATCACGGATCGAGGTTAGATATCCAGAACGACCAGAGTGGTATTTCAACGTTGACTCCACACACACTGGCGTGCATGCTTCACAGTCTCCCACCTATCCTACACAAGCCGTACCGAACACCAATACCAAGCTGTAGTAAAGGTCCCGGGGTCTTTCCGTCCTGCTGCGCGTAACGAGCATCTTTACTCGTAGTGCAATTTCGCCGAGTTCGTGGTTGAGACAGTGGAGAAGTCGTTACGCCATTCGTGCAGGTCGGAACTTACCCGACAAGGAATTTCGCTACCTTAGGATGGTTATAGTTACCACCGCCGTTTACTGGCGCTTAAGTTCTCAGCTTCGCCGTGAGGCTAACCGGTCCCCTTAACGTTCCAGCACCGGGCAGGCGTCAGTCCGTATACATCGTCTTGCGACTTCGCACGGACCTGTGTTTTTAGTAAACAGTCGCTTCTCCCTGGTCTCTGCGGCCGTTCAGGCTAGGGAGCAAGTCCCTTCACCCTCTGGGCCCCCCTTCTCCCGAAGTTACGGGGGTATTTTGCCGAATTCCTTAACCACGATTCACTCGATCGCCTTGGTATTCTCTACCTAACCACCTGAGTCGGTTTGGGGTACGGGCGGCTCGAACCTCGCTAGAGGATTTTCTTGGCAGCATAGGATCACCCTGCTTCCCGCATTCGCGGTCACTATCAGGTCTCAGGCTATGTGAGATGCGGATTTGCCTACATCTCGCCCTACACCCTTGGACGTGGACTACCATCGCCACGCGGAGGCTACCTTCCTGCGTCTCCCCATTGCTTACCTACTACTAACTAGGGTCGCGCGCTCCACTCGCATCGGTCCGAAGACCTCAGCAAGCTTCAGGCGCTTAGCATCACTAGGTTCGGTATGGGCGGTTCTTCGCCGGTTCCGGAATATCAACCGGATGTCCATCGACTACGCCTGTCGGCCTCGCCTTAGGTCCCGACTTACCCAGGGCAGATTAGCTTGACCCTGGAACCCTTGGTTATTCGGCGGACGGGTTTCTCGCCCGTCATTCGCTACTCATGCCTGCATTCTCACTCGTGTGGCCTCCACGGCTGGATCACTCCGCCGCTTCCCTGGCCACACGACGCTCCCCTACCCATCAACACGCTTGGACCGTGGATCCTCAGATGTCACGGCCGGGCAGATGTGTCAATGCCACAGCTTCGGTGGTGTGCTTGAGCCCCGCTACATTGTCGGCGCGGAATCACTTGACCAGTGAGCTATTACGCACTCTTTAAAGGGTGGCTGCTTCTAAGCCAACCTCCTGGTTGTCAATGCAACTCCACATCCTTTCCCACTTAGCACACGCTTAGGGACCTTAGATGGTGGTCTGGGCTGTTTCCCTCTCGACTACGGAGCTTATCCCCCGCAGTCTCACTGCCACGCTCTCACTTACCGGCATTCGGAGTTTGGCTAACGTCAGTAACCTGGTAAGGCCCATTAGCTATCCAGTAGCTCTACCTCCGGCAAGAAACACGTGACGCTGCACCTAAATGCATTTCGGGGAGAACCAGCTATCACGGAGTTTGATTGGCCTTTCACCCCTACCCACAGCTCATCCCCTCAGTTTTCAACCTAAGTGGGTTCGGTCCTCCACGCAGTCTTACCTGCGCTTCAACCTGGCCATGGGTAGATCACTCCGCTTCGGGTCTAGACCCAGCGACTCAATCGCCCTATTCGGACTCGCTTTCGCTACGGCTTCCCCTCACGGGTTAACCTCGCCACTGAGCACTAACTCGCAGGCTCATTCTTCAAAAGGCACGCCGTCACCCCACAAGGAGGCTCCGACGGATTGTAGGCACACGGTTTCAGGATCTATTTCACTCCCCTCCCGGGGTACTTTTCACCTTTCCCTCACGGTACTTGTCCGCTATCGGTCACCAGGGAATATTTAGGCTTAGCGGGTGGTCCCGCCAGATTCACACGGGATTTCTCGGGCCCCGTGCTACTTGGGATGACTCTCTGGAGTTCACGCCATTTCGTCTACGGGGGTTGCACCCTCTGTGCCGGGCCTTTCAATGCCCTTCGACTATAACGCGAATTTTTGACTCCATGTCGGCTTGTCAGCACCGACCAAGAGGTCCCACGACCCCGAACATGCAACGCCTGACAGCTATCACACATGCTCGGTTTAGCCTGATCCGCTTTCGCTCGCCACTACTCACGGAATCGCGGTTGCTTTCTCTTCCTGTGGGTACTGAGATGTTTCACTTCCCCACGTTCCCTCCACTCGCCCTATGTGTTCAGGCGAGGGTGACTGGACTTGCCTCCAGCCGGGTTTCCCCATTCGGAAATCCTCGGATCACAGTCTGGTTATCGACTCCCCGAGGCTTATCGCAGATTCCTACGTCCTTCTTCGGTTCCTGGTGCCAAGGCATCCACCGTGTGCCCTTAAAAACTTGGGCTACAAATAAAAGATGCTCGCGTCCACTGTGTAGTTCTCAACATACGGGCGGTACCCCGACCTCAGGAGTGGCGCCTGCGTCGTGTAGCCGGCTGCAGTGCAGCGGGCGCGACGTGGTTCGTCCACGAGGTGGGGTCCTGACCGGCGTATACCGATCCAGAAGGTGTCGAGCTCATCGCCCGAGCCTTCAGGACCCAACAACGTGCCAGGCGCTGCCACCAACCGCCGCTTTCCACTCCCCTATGTCCAGTGAAGGACCTGGCCAGTGAAGGCCGGGGTTGTACTTGCTGTGCGAGCTGATGTCAGCGCCAACTAATCGATGTTCCACCCTTGAGCACCTGTCGTGGAGCGTTCGTCTACGACCAGGCTCTGGACCGGCTCTGCCTGAAAGCAGGCCGGCCAGTGCTCCTTAGAAAGGAGGTGATCCAGCCGCACCTTCCGGTACGGCTACCTTGTTACGACTTAGTCCCAATCGCCAGTCCCACCTTCGACGGCTCCCTCCAAAAGGTTGGGCCACCGGCTTCGGGTGTTACCGACTTTCGTGACTTGACGGGCGGTGTGTACAAGGCCCGGGAACGTATTCACCGCAGCGTTGCTGATCTGCGATTACTAGCGACTCCGACTTCATGGGGTCGAGTTGCAGACCCCAATCCGAACTGAGACCGGTTTTTTGGGATTCGCTCCACCTTGCGGTATCGCAGCCCTTTGTACCGGCCATTGTAGCATGCGTGAAGCCCAAGACATAAGGGGCATGATGATTTGACGTCATCCCCACCTTCCTCCGAGTTGACCCCGGCAGTCTCCTATGAGTCCCCGGCATTATCCGCTGGCAACATAGAACGAGGGTTGCGCTCGTTGCGGGACTTAACCCAACATCTCACGACACGAGCTGACGACAACCATGCACCACCTGTACACCGACCTTGCGGGGCACCCATCTCTGAGTGTTTCCGGTGTATGTCAAGCCTTGGTAAGGTTCTTCGCGTTGCATCGAATTAATCCGCATGCTCCGCCGCTTGTGCGGGCCCCCGTCAATTCCTTTGAGTTTTAGCCTTGCGGCCGTACTCCCCAGGCGGGGAACTTAATGCGTTAGCTGCGGCACGGATCTCGTGGAATGAGACCCACACCTAGTTCCCAACGTTTACGGCATGGACTACCAGGGTATCTAATCCTGTTCGCTCCCCATGCTTTCGCTTCTCAGCGTCAGTAGTGGCCCAGAGACCTGCCTTCGCCATCGGTGTTCCTCCTGATATCTGCGCATTTCACCGCTACACCAGGAATTCCAGTCTCCCCTACCACACTCTAGTCTGCCCGTACCCACTGCAAGTCCGGGGTTGAGCCCCGGATTTTCACAGCAGACGCGACAGACCGCCTACAAGCTCTTTACGCCCAATAATTCCGGACAACGCTCGCACCCTACGTATTACCGCGGCTGCTGGCACGTAGTTAGCCGGTGCTTCTTCTGCAGGTACCGTCACTTTCGCTTCTTCCCTGCTGAAAGGGGTTTACAACCCGAAGGCCGTCATCCCCCACGCGGCGTCGCTGCATCAGGCTTTCGCCCATTGTGCAATATTCCCCACTGCTGCCTCCCGTAGGAGTCTGGGCCGTGTCTCAGTCCCAGTGTGGCCGGTCGCCCTCTCAGGCCGGCTACCCGTCGTCGCCTTGGTGAGCCGTTACCTCACCAACTAGCTGATAGGCCGCGAGTCCATCCCAGACCGAAAAACTTTCCACACGATAGAGATGCCTCTTCGTGTCGTATCCGGTATTAGCTCCGGTTTCCCGGGGTTATCCCAGAGTCTGGGGCAGGTTACTCACGTGTTACTCACCCGTTCGCCACTGATCACCCGGAGCAAGCTCCGAGGTCACCGTTCGACTTGCATGTGTTAAGCACGCCGCCAGCGTTCGTCCTGAGCCAGGATCAAACTCTCCGTTGATGTTTAGCTCCTACCGGTTTGCACCGGCGGAAAACTAGACCCGTTGAAGGGTTGTATTCCTGGCTGAGCAAGAACAACTTGCGTTATTTCTTGTCAACCAAAGGATTTTCGTTCGAGGTTCACTCACCGCGCCCAGTGGACGCGGATCGTGACGCCCCTCGAGACGAGGTTATTGGCATCGATTTTTGGCACGCTGTTGAGTTCTCAAGGTTCGGACGCTCACCGAGTTGCGATCCAGTGGACCGGGCGTCGGGGCAACCGTTCAAACTTACCCGCCTGCTTCATGGGCGTCAAATCCGTGACCCGCTCTTCGGAGCGGCCGGATCCGAGCGCGCTTGGCTCTCGGCGGGAGGACCCACTGTACCAGGCTCCCGGGCCGGTTCCGAACACCGGATCCGGGCTAGCGGACGGGCGCTCGGAGGGCCGCGGAAGCGGCGGTTCCAGTTGGTCTGCCCGCGGGACCGGCCTACGTGGGGCGAGCGCGCTCGGCGTGCGCCCCGTGGTGTCCGTTCCTCCCTGACGGGCTGGCTCGGAGAGACTAAGCGCGTCCGTGTGCCGAGCACAAATCGCCGGCTCCCGGGCGTGTCCTGCCCTCCACAGGGCGCCAACGCCGGTGCGTGAGCACGTATTCCGGGGCTCTCAGTCACCCCGCCGCGCGGCCGCGAGCGACTTGCGGCCCCGCCGGAGCAGGGCCACCCGGCCGTGCAGGAAGTCGTCGGGTCGCAGCAGCCGCTCGGGGTCGGCCACCTTGACGTTGTTGACCGAGGCGCCGCCCTCCCCGATTGCCCGCCGGGCGGCGTTGCGGGAGTCCACCAGCCCGACAGCGACGAGGGCGTCGACGACGCTGACGCCGGCGTTCACAGGGGCGCCGGGCAGCTCCCCCGTCGCGTCGAGCAGGGTGCCCTCGTCGAGGGCGGTCAGGTCCCCCTTGCCGAACAGCGCCTCGGACGCCGCCTGCACCGCCTCGGTCGCCGCCGACCCGTGGACCAGGGTGGTGACGTCGGCGGCCAGGGTGCGCTGTGCGGCCCGGCGGAACGGCTCGTCCCTCACCTGCCGCTCCAGCTCGGCGATCTCGTCCCGCCCGCGGTCGCTGAAGAACTTGAGCAGCTTCACGACCGACGCGTCCTCGACGTTGAGGAAGTACTGGTAGAAGGCGTAGGGGCTCGTCATGTCGGCCGACATCCAGATGGCGTTGCCCTCGGACTTGCCGTACTTCACCCCCGAGGCGTCGGTGATCAGTGGGGTGGTGAGGGCGTGCACCGTCGCCCCTTCCGCCCGGTGCACCAGGTCGACCCCCGCGGTGATGTTGCCCCACTGGTCCGACCCGCCGGTCTGCAGCGTGCACCCGCGGGTGCGGTAGAGCTCGAGGTAGTCCAGCGCCTGCAGGAGCTGATAGCTGAACTCGGTGAACGAGATCCCCTCCTGGCTGGCCAGCCGCTGGGCGATGGCCTCCTTGCGGATCATCTGGTTGACCCGGAAGTGCTTGCCGATGTCGCGCAGAAAGTCGATCGCCGACATCGGCGCGGTCCAGTCGAGGTTGTCCACGAGCTGCGCCGGGTTGTCGCCGCCGAACTCCAGGAACGGCCGGACCAGCTCCTTGAGCCGGGCGACGTTCGCCGCGGTGTGCTCCTTGGTCCGCAGCACCCGCTCGGCGGTGGGCCTGGGGTCGCCGATGAGCCCGGTCGAGCCGCCGACGAGGCAGATGACGTGGTGTCCGGCTCGCTGGAACCGCCGCAGGACGACAAGCTGGACCAGGTTGCCGAAGTGCAGAGACGGCGCGCTGGGGTCGAACCCGCAGTAGACGGTGATCGGTCCCTCCGCCAGAGCGGCCCGCAGGGCCGCCTCGTCCGTGGACTGCTCCACGGAACCGCGCCACTCCAGCTCGTCCAGCACCCCAGCGCCCTTGTCGTTCACAGCGGGACAGCCTGCCCTACCGGTTCGGCCGCCGGGCACGCGGTTTCGCCGGCCGGTACGCCGACACGGTGGGCTCGCCGTCGAGCCAGAACCGCCACGGGTATGCGGCGACGTCGCCGCCCGCCCCGGCCACCCCAACGCGCGGCCCGGTCCGCAACCGGTCCGGGTCATAGGTAGTCGAGGGCGCGCGCACGACGAGGTCCGACCGCTGCTCAGGCGGCGACAGGGGCGGGCGGCAGAAGTCGCGCCCGGAGTCCACGCCGGTCAGACCGAGCGTGCTCGCCAGCCGGGCGGGCCCACGGCACCAGTCGCGGGGCTGCACCCCGGGCCGGCGCGCCGCCGCCAGCTCGTGCCCGGCGACGACCTCACCGGCGCGCAGCAAGACGGCCGAGGCGGCCCCCACCCGTCCGGTGACGAGGTTGAGGCACCAGTGCATGCCATAGGTGAAGTACACGTAGGTGAACCCCGCCGGCCCGAACATCGGCTCGGTTCGCGGGGTGCGCCCCCGGTACGCGTGCGATCCCGGGTCGTGAAGGTAGCCGGCATACGCCTCGACCTCGGTCAGCCGGACCACCACCCCGTCGCGCTCAACGGTGCAGCCGAGCAGGGCCGGCGCCACCTCGAGCACCTCGCGGGCGAAGAACGCGCGGGGCAGCCGGCGGGGCACGTCAGTCGAGCGGCGCTGCGACGGCCCGCGCCGCGGCCGCCGCCGAGCGCGCCCGCTCGAGCTGCTCCTGCACGCGTACCGGCGCGGTGCCGCCGCGGGCGTCCCGGGAGGCCAGCGACCCCTGCACGGAGAGCACCTCGCGGACGCCGGGCGTGAGAAGCGGGTCGATCGCCGCGAGGTCCTCGTCGGTGAGGTCCCACAGCTCGATGCCCTGCGCCTCGCAGGTGCGCACGCACGCCCCGGCGACCTCGTGCGCCACGCGGAACGGAACGCCTTGCCGCACCAGCCATTCCGCGACGTCGGTCGCGAGCCCGAAGCCCTGCGGTGCCAGCGACTCCAACCGCGCACGGTTCACCCGCAGCGTCGCCACCATCCCGGCGAAGGCCGGCAGCAGCACCTCGAGGGTGTCCACCGCGTCGAACACCGGCTCCTTGTCCTCCTGCAGGTCGCGGTTGTAGGCCAGCGGCAGCCCCTTGAGCGTCGTCAACAGGCCCGCGAGGTCGCCGACGAGACGGCCCGCCTTGCCGCGCGCCAGCTCGGCGACATCGGGGTTCTTCTTCTGCGGCATGATGCTCGACCCCGTGGAGTAGGCGTCGTCGAGCGTCACGTAGGAGAACTCCTTGGTCGCCCAGAGGATCACCTCCTCGGCGATCCGGGACAGGTCCACGGCGGTCATCGCCGCCACGAAGGCGAACTCCGCGGCGAAGTCGCGGCTGGCGGTGCCGTCGATGGAGTTCTCCACCGACGCCGAGAACCCCAGCTCCCGCGCGACGGCCTCCGGGTCGAGACCGAGTGAGCTGCCGGCGAGGGCCCCCGAGCCGTAGGGCGACACGTCGGCGCGCCGGTCCCAGTCGCGCAGCCGGTCGACGTCGCGCAGCAGGGCCCACGCGTGCGCGAGGAGGTGGTGCGACAGCAGCACCGGTTGCGCGTGCTGCAGGTGGGTGCGGCCGGGCATCGCCACGCCGAGGTGGCGGGTCGCCTGGTCGACCAGGGCGTCGACGACGTCGAGGACCAGCCCGGCGATGGTGCGGGCCTCGTGGCGCAGGTAGCGGCGAAAGAGGGTGACGACCTGGTCGTTGCGGGAGCGGCCCGCCCGCAGCCGGCCGCCGACCTCGGGCCCGGCGCGGTCGATGAGGCCGCGCTCCAGGGCGGTGTGCACGTCCTCGTCGGCGGGGTCCGGCCGGAAGTCGCCGCTCGCGACGTCGGCGTCCAGCCCGTCGAGGGCGTCGAGCATCGCCGCGAGCGTCGTGTCGTCCAGCATGCCCGCCGTGTGCAGCACGCGGGCGTGCGCCCGGGAGCCGGCAATGTCGTGCCGTGCGAGCCGCCAGTCGAAATGGGTGCTGCGCGACAGTTCGGCCAGCGCGTCGGCGGGGCCGCCCGCGAACCGGCCGCCCCAGAGGCTGACTCGGGCGTCGGTCGTCGGTTCGGGCAGCTCTGCCCCGGTCATGCGCTCGCGCTCCGTGGGGACTCGAGCTGTCGCACGAACCCTTGCGCGGCGGACGGCGTGGTGCCGATCACGAGGATGGTGTCGTCGCCGGCGATCGTCCCCAGGACGTCGGTGAGGTGCGCTTGGTCGATGCAGGACGCGAGGTAGTTCGCGGCACCCGGCGGCGTCCGCAGCACGACCTGGTTGCCCGCGCGGCGCGCGCTGACCAGCAGCTCGTCGGCCACGCGGTACAGCCGCACCGGCAGGTCGCCGGACCGGTTCCCGGACGACAGCGAACCCTCCGGCTCGGGCAGCGCGTACACCAGCTGCCGTCCCTTACGGACCTTGACCGCCCCGACCTCGACGAGGTCGCGGGAGAGCGTTGCCTGCGTCACCTCCACCCCGTCCTGGGACAGCAGCCCGAGCAGCTCCCCCTGGGAACGGACGTCGTGTGAGCGCAGCAGGTCAACGACACGCGTCTGCCTCGTCGTGCGGCTGGTCACGCCGGCACCGCCCCGTCGAGGATCGCCGGCAGCGCCTCGACGAAGGAGTCGGCCTGCGCCTGCGTGAGGATCAACGGCGGTGCGAGCCGGATGGCGTCCGGTGCCACGGCGTTGACCAGGAACCCGGCCTCACGAGCCAGCGCCATCGCCGAGGCGGCAACCGGCTCGGTCAGGGTGATGGCGAGCAGCAAGCCGCGGCCCCGAACCCCGTTGATGCGCGGGTGACCCAGCCCGGTGACGGCCCCCGAGAGGTATGCGCCGAGCTCGCTCGCGTGGGCCAGGAGCCCGTCGGACTCGATGGTGTCCACGACCGCGAGGCCGGCGGCGCACGCGAGCGGGTTGCCGCCGAAGGTGGAGCCGTGTTGGCCGCCGGCCAGCAGGCCGGTGACGTCCGGACCGTAGGTGATCAGCGCGCCGATCGGCACGCCGCCGGCCAGACCCTTGGCCAGCGTGACCGCGTCGGGCACGACGTCGGTCGCGTGGTGGGCGAGCCAGTGACCGGTTCGGCCCATGCCGGACTGCACCTCGTCGAGCACGAGCAGCGCTCCCGCGTCACGGGTGAGGTCGCGGGCCAGGCGCAGGTAGGCGTCGGTGGCGGCCACGACTCCCGCCTCGCCCTGGATGGGCTCGAGGACCACGGCGGCGAGGTCGTCACCGGCGTCGGACACGGCGGCGCGCAGCGCGTCCTCGTCGTTGTAGGGGACGTGGGTGACGCCGGGCATGAGCGGTTCGAACGGCTCGCGGTATGCCGGCTTCCACGTGAGGGCGAGCGCACCGGTGCTGCGGCCGTGGAAGGCGTTCTGCGCGGCGATGATCTGCGTCCGGCCGGTACGGCGGGTGAGCTTCACCGCCGCTTCCAACGCCTCGGTGCCGGAGTTGGCGAAGAACACCCCCGAACCGGCGGGCGCGCGGCATACGCGCAAGAGCTTCTCGGCCAGCTCGACCTGCGGCTCGGACGTGAAGAAGTTGGAGATGTGGACGACCTGGCTCGCCTGCTTGGTGATCGCCTCGACGAGGGCCGGGTGGCCGTGGCCGAGAGTGTTGACCGCGATGCCGCCGAGCAGGTCGAGGTAGCGCTTGCCGTCGACGTCGACGACGTAGCACCCGTCGCCGTGGGAGAGGACGGTCTGCGGGACGCCGAAGACGGGGATGAGCGCGGCGCGGTAGCGGTCGAGGATCTCCTGGCTGTGGGTCACGCCCGCACCACTCCCTTCGGGTCGGGGACCACCATCGTGCCGATCCCCTCGTCGGTGAACACCTCGAGCAGGAGCGAGTGCGGCTTGCGGCCGTCGATGACGTGGGCCTGCGGGACGCCGTGCCGGACCGCGCGGATGCAGGCCTCGAGCTTCGGGACCATGCCGGCTTCGACCTTCCCCAGCAGGTCCTGGGCGTCCATGACGGTGAGGTAGGAGAGCAGCGAGTCGGGGTCGGGCCAGTCCGCGTAGATGCCCTCGACGTCGGTGAGCACGACCAGCTTGTGGGCCTCGAGCGCGACGGCGAGGGCGGCCGCGGCGGTGTCGGCGTTGACGTTGAGGACCTGGCCCTCGACGTCCAGGTCCGGCGCGACGGTGGACACGACGGGTATGCGCCCGGCGTCCAGGATGTCCATGACCGCCGACGGGTTGACGCTCTCGACGTCGCCGACCAGGCCGAGGTCGAGCTCGGAGCCGTCGTCGGCGACGCCGGCCCGCTTTCGGGCGCCGAGCAGCCCGGCATCCTCGCCGGAAAGGCCGACCGCTAACGGTCCGTGCTGGTTGAGCAGGCCGACCAGCTCCCGGCCGACCTGGCCGGTGAGGACCATCCGGACGACCTCCATCACCTCGGGCGTCGTCACCCGCAGGCCACCACGGAACTCGCTGGTGAGCCCGAGCCGGCCGAGCATCTGAGCGATCTGCGGCCCGCCGCCGTGCACGACGACGGGACGGAGACCGGCATACCGGAGGAAGGCGATGTCCTGGGCGAACGCGCGCTTGAGGGTGTCGTCGACCATGGCGTTGCCGCCGTACTTGACGACGACGAGCGCGCCCCGGAACCGCTCGAGCCAGGGCAGCGCGTCGACGAGGGTCTGCGCCTTGCTCGCCGCGACGCGAAGCGCGGCGGCGTCGATGATGCCGCGGACGGTGCTGTGGGTGGCGCTGTCGGTGCTCATGTGCTGTAGGCCGAGTTCTCGTGGACGTAGTCGTGGGTCAGGTCGTTTGTCCAGATCGTCGCGGTCGCGTCACCGGCGTGGAGGTCGACGAGGACGTGCACGTCGCGGGCGGAGAGGTCCACGAGCGACCGGTCCGCACCGACGCCGCCGGCGCGGCAAACCTGCACGCCGTTCATGGCGACGTCGAGGGCGTCGGGCTCGAAGGCGGCGCTCGTCGTGCCCACGGCGGCGAGGACTCGGCCCCAGTTGGGGTCGGCGCCGAAGATCGCGCACTTGAACAGGTTGTTGCGGGCGACGCTGCGCCCCACCTCCAGCGCGTCGTCGACCGACGCTGCGCCGCGGACCTCGATGGCGATGTCGTGGTGCGCGCCCTCGGCGTCCGCGACCAGCTGCCGGGCCAGGTCGGCACAGACAGCAGTCACCGCGTCGGTGAGCGCGGGCCGGTCGACGGTGACGCCGGATGCGCCAGACGCCATCAGCAGCACGGTGTCGTTGGTCGACTGGCACCCGTCGGAGTCGACCCGGTCGAAGGTCACGGCGGTGGCCGCCCGCAACGCGGTGTCGAGCGTCGTGGCGTCGGTCGCCGCGTCGGTGACCAGGACGACGAGCATCGTTGCGAGCGACGGGGCGAGCATGCCGGCGCCCTTGGCCATCCCCCAGACCGACCAGCCGTGCCCCTCGTGCGTCGCGGTCTTCGCGTGGGTGTCGGTGGTGATGATCGCCTGCGCAGCGGCGTCTTGACCGTCGGCGGCGAGTGCCTTGGCGGCTTCGGCGACTCCGGAGCTGATCTTGTCCATCGGCAGCAGCTCGCCGATGAGCCCGGTCGAGCACACGGCGACGTCGGTGGCCGAGAGGTCCAGGGCGGCCGCGACCTGCTCGGCGGTCCGGTGGGTGTCCTGAAACCCCTGGTGACCGGTGCAGGCGTTGGCCCCGCCGGAGTTGAGGACCACCGCGTCCACCCGGCCGTCCGCGACGACCTGCCGGGACCACACCACCGGCGCGGCGACGACGCGGTTGCTCGTGAACACCGCGGCCGCGTGGTGGTCGGGCCCGTCGTTGACGACGAGCGCGAGATCCGGGGTACCGCTGGGCTTGAGACCGGCGGTGACGCCCGCAGCCCGGAACCCCGCGGGGAGGCGGCTCACGGCGCCACCCCGGCGATCGGCAGGCCGGTGGTCTCGGGCAGCCCGAGGGCGAGATTGGCGCACTGCACGGCTCCGCCCGCCGTGCCCTTGGTGAGGTTGTCGATGGCCGCGACGACCACCACCCGCCCGACCGACTCGTCCAGGGCCAGCTGGAGGTGCGCGGCGTTGGAGCCGAGGACGTCGGAGGTTCGCGGCCATTGGCCCTCGGGCAGCAGGTGCACGAACGGCTCCTCGTCGTAGGCGTCGCGCCAGGCGTCCCGCAGCTGCTGCGGCGCTGGTCCCCGGCCGGATGCGCGCGGTGCACGTCGCGAGGATGCCACGGGCCATCGGCGCGAGGGTCGGGGTGAACGACAGCGTCACCGGCCGGCCCGCCGCGCGGGCGAGGTTCTGGGCGATCTCGGGGGTGTGCCGATGACCGCCGCCCACGCCGTACGGCGACATCGCGCCCATCACTTCGGAGCCGAGCAGGTGCGGCTTCAGGCCCCTGCCCGCACCCGGACGTCCCGCTCGCGGCGACGATGACGACGTCGTCGGGTTCCAGCAGGTCCGCCACGAACCCGGGTGCGAGGGCCAGGGAGCAGGCGGTGGGGTAGCACCCAGGGACGGCGATCCGGGTGGCTCCCTTGAGTGCGTCGCGGAGCAGGCCGTCACGGACCGGGAGCTCGGGAAGCCCGTAGGGCCAGGTGCCGGCGTGGGCGGTGCCGTAGAACGCCCGCCACGTGTCAGCGTCGGTGAGCCGGTGGTCGGCGCCGCAGTCGACGACGACGACGTCCTCGGGCAGCTGGGCAGCGAGGTCGGCGGACGCCCCGTGTGGCAGGGCGAGAAACACGACGTCGTGCCCGCCGAGGGTCTCCGGCGTGGTCGGTTCGAGCACCCGGTCGCCGACGGCGGCGAGGTGCGGGTGGACGTCGCCCAGCCGTTTCCCCGCCTGCGAGTCGGCCGTCAGCGCGCCGAGCCGGATCTCTGGGTGCCCCAGCAGCAGCCGGACGATCTCACCACCGGCGTACCCGCTGGCGCCGGCGACTGCTGCGACCACCATGCTGCATGACTATACACACGGTGCATACGGGAGGTCGGCGGCGGGTTGGTTCCCGCCGGGGTCGGCCCGGGCTCAGGTGCGCTGAACCGCACCCACCGTCTCGTGCGCCGACGCCACGGCCGCGTCGCGGAAGCCGTTGACCTCCTCGGTGGTCAGCGTCCGGTCGGGCGCGCGGAAGCTAAGCCGGTAGGCCAGCGACGTGCGGCCGTCTCCCACCTGCTCCCCCGCGTACGCGTCGAACAGCGAGACCTCCTCGAGGAGGTCGCCCGCACCCGCCCGGAGGGCCCGTTCCACCTCGGCGGCCGTCACGGTGTCGGCGACGACGAGCGCGACATCGGTCAGGGCGGCCGGGAAGGTCGAGATCGGGCGGTAGCGCGTGGTCTCCTCGCTCGCCCGGATGAGCACCTCGACGTCCAGCTCCAGCGCGACCGACCGCGCGGGCAGGCCCAGCGCGGTCAGCGTCTTGGGGTGCAGCTCGCCGGCGTGGCCGACGAGGGTTCCGTCGGTGAGCACGATGCGGGCGCAGCGGCCCGGGTGCCAGGGGGCGCGGTCGGGGTCGGGTTCGACGGCCACGGGCACCGCGACGGCGCGGGCAACGGCCAGCGCCGACTCCACCGCGTCCTCCCACGACGCGGCCCGCCCGGGACCCCACCAGCCCGAGCGCTCTGCTTCACCCGCCATGACGGCCGCCACGTGCCGGGGCTGGCACGGGACGGCCGCGTAGATGGCCTCGATCGTCGCCTCGTCCGGCCGTCGGTCGACACCGGGCACCGGCGCGGTATGCGTTGCTCCGGCACCGGGCAGGGTGACCATCCCCAGCTCGAAGAGCGCGATGTCCCGGCGGCCGCGGGACAGGTTGCGGCGCACCGCCTCGACGAGCGTCGCGAGGACCGACGTGCGCATGAGTGGCGCCTCGTCGGACAGCGGGTTCGCCACCCGGACCGCGTGCCGCCGCTCGTCGTCGGCGGGCAGCCCAAAAGCGTCGGCGACCCCCTCGGCGACGAAGGGGTAGGTAAGCACCTCGACGAATCCGCGCGCCACGAGCGCGTTGGCGACGATCCGCCGCACCCGCTGGGCGTGGGTGAGGCCGCGGCCCGGACGGCGGGCGTGCGCACGATCGACGGGATCTTGGCGTAGCCGTCGATGCGGGCGACCTCCTCGGCGTAGTCCGGCCCGTCCACAAGGTCGGGGCGCCACGACGGCGGCGTCACTCGGACGGTCTCGCCGCCGTCGTCGTCCACCTCACAGCCTTCTGCGCGCAGGATGTCGACGATCCGCTCGCGGGGGTAGTCGACGCCGACCAGCCGGCTGGGCAGCGCGACCTCGAGCGCGTATGCGGTCCGCGGCGTGGTCTCGTCGACGTCGGTGACGGCCGGGTCGGCGGTACCGCCGCCATGCTCCACGAGCAGGTCGACGCAGAGCTGCGCTGCGGCCGGAGGCAGGGCCGGGTCGACGCCGCGTTCGAACCGCTTCGACGCCTCGGTGACCAGCTTGTGGCGCCGGGACGACCGGGCGACGGTCACCGGGTCGAAGTGCGCCGCCTCGACGAGCACG
This sequence comes from uncultured Actinomycetota bacterium, assembly GCA_963751085.1. Taxonomy (GTDB): domain Bacteria; phylum Actinomycetota; class Actinomycetes; order Actinomycetales; family Dermatophilaceae; genus Lapillicoccus. The sequence continues at coordinate 319,050 of CAVVTH010000004.1, forward strand.
TCGGTCGTCGTCGCCGTCACCTCGCTGGTGGCGCCGCCCATGACGCCGGCGATGCCGAGCGGCGCGTCACCGCCGTCGGTGATGAGCAGGTCCTCCGGCTCGAGCGTGCGCACCACGTCGTCGAGGGTCGTCAGGGTCTCCCCGGGCCGCGCGCGGCGAACCTCGATCGCGCCGCTGAGCTTCGCGATGTCGTAGGCGTGCAGCGGCTGGCCGAGCGCCAGCATGACGTAGTTGGTGACGTCGACGGCCAGCGAGATCGGCCGCATCCCCATCTGCGTCAGCCGGCGCTGCATCCACGGCGGTGACGGCCGGTTCGGGTCGATGCCACGGACGACTCGGGCGACGAACCGGTCGCAACCCGCCTGGTCGTCGATCGGCACCGCGTCGGCGAGGCGAACCGCATACCCGTCGTCGGTCGCCGCCGGCACGGCGAGCAGCGCGGGGTCGCGGAACCCGCCGTCGGCGGATCCCTGCGAGTGCCAGTACTCCCGGGCCAGGCCGCGCATCGAGAAGCAGTAGCCGCGGTCCGGCGTCACGTTGACCTCGACGACCTCCTCGCCGAGGCCCAGCAGGGCGATGGCGTCGTCGCCGACCCGGACGCCGTCGAGCTGCTCGGGCGACAGCCGCCGGGTGAGCACGATGATCCCGGTGTGGTCGTGGCCGATGCCGAGCTCGTCCTCGGCGCAGATCATGCCGTTGGACATCCGGCCGTAGGTCTTCCGCGCAGCGATCGAGAAGCCGCCGGCGAGGGTCGCACCCGGCAGCACGACGACCACGAGGTCGCCGACCTCGAAGTTCGTTGCGCCGCAGACGATCTCCTGGTGCTTGCCCTCCGTCTTCATCTGTCCGTGCGGGCCGACGTCGACGACGCAGTAGCGGATCGTCTTGCCGTTCTGCTGCCGCTGCTCGTCGAAGGACAGCACGCGCCCGACGACGACGGGTCCGGAGATGTCGCCGCCGTGGATCGCCTCCTCCTCGAGCCCGACGGACACGAAGGACTCGGCCACCTGAGCACCGGTGGTCCCCGGGGCGACGTCGGTGTACTCCGCGAGCCAGGACAGGGGTGCGCGCATCAGACCTCCATCCCGAACTGCTCGGAGAACCGGGCGTCGCCCTCGACGATGTCGTGCATGTCGGTGACGCCGTGGCGCAGCTGCAGCGCCCGCTCGATGCCGAGCCCGAAGGCGAACCCGGTGTAGACGTCGGGGTCGATCCCGCAGGCGCGCAACACCTTTCGGTTCACCATCCCCGAACCCCCGAGCTCGATCCACCCCGAGCCGCCGCAGGTCCGGCATACGGGGTCGTCGCCGTGGCAGACGAAGCAGACGAAGTCGGTCTCCATGCTCGGCTCGGTGAACGGGAAGTACGACGCCCGGACCCGGGTGCGCGTGCCCTCGCCGAACATCACGGTGACGAAGTGGTCGATGGCGCCGCGCAGGTGCGCCATGGTCAGCCCCCTGTCGACCGCCAGGGCCTCGATCTGGTGGAAGACGGGGGTATGCGTGGCGTCGAGGTCGTCGGTGCGGAACACCTTGCCCGGGGAGACGACGTAGATCGGCGGCGTGCGCTCGAGCATGGTGCGGATCTGCACCGGGGAGGTCTGCGTGCGCAGGACGAGGCCGCCGTCGGCGGGCTCGACGAAGAAGGTGTCCTGCATCTGCCGCGCCGGGTGGTCCTTGCCGAGGTTGAGGGCGTCGAAGTTCATCCACTCCGACTCGACCTCGGGCCCGTCGACGACCTCCCAACCCATGCCGACGAAGGCGTCCATGAGCCGTTCCTGCGTCAGCTCCAGCGGGTGCCGCGCGCCGGGCGGCCGGCGGTTCACCGGGCGCGTGACGTCGACCGCCTCCTCGACGAGGATCCGGCGGTCGCGCTCCTCCTCGAGCTCGGCCTGGCGAGTTGCCAGGGCGCGACCGAGCGCCGCCTGGGCGGCGCCGACGCGCTTGCCCGCGTCCGCCTTGGCGCTCGGCGGCAGGGCGCCGATCTCGCGCTTGGCCAGGGCGACGGCGCCGCGGTCGACGTGCGCGATCCGAGCGGCCTTGAGCTCGTCGAGGGTCGTCGCCGCAGCGAAGGCGTCACGCGCCTCCCGCACCGCTGCGTCGAGCGCTGCGGGATCGAGCGCGGCGACCTCGACAGGGTCGTACTGGGTGTTCGGTCCGGACATCGCCTTCGTTTCCTCGGTCGGCCGGGCGGCCCGGCGAGCGCGCCCGAGTCTAGGTGGGGTGACGTGATGCAGGGGTATGCGGACCAGCGAGGGTCCGCGCCGTTGATCGGCCCTCGGAGCAGGGGGCGCGTCCTGTTGGTCGGGGTGACTTACAGGAGGTGCTCCGGCGCGCCCGAAGGCAACGTAAATCGGAAGTCCGCTCCGCCGGACGGCGCCCGGCCCACGGTGATGTGGCCGCCGTGGGCCTCGACGAGCCCGCGCACGATGTAGAGCCCGAGACCGGTGCTGCCGCGCCGCGTACCGTGCCAGAACCGGTTGAAGACGAACGGCAGGTGCTCGTCGCGCACGCCGGGACCCTCGTCGGCAACGGAGACGCAGACGTTCGGCGCGTTTCCGCTGCGCGGGGCGGTGCCGTCCGTCGCGCTGCTCCCGTCCTTCATGACCCCCACGGTGACGGTCCCGTCGCCGTGGCGCACGGCATTTTCCATGAGGTTGGCGAGGACCTGGTTCATCCGGTCGGGATCGGCCCACACCTCGGGCAGGTCGTCGCCGACCTCGACGACGAACCGTTCGCCGGCGTGGCCGCCGGCCTTGAGCCGCTCGACATGGCGCAGGACCATCGCCGGCAGGTCGACGGGCTGGAGGCGGACGTCGAGGCGGCCGGCGTCGAGGCGGGAGACGTCGAGCAGCTCGGTGATGAGCCGCGACACCCGGTCGGCGTCGGTCTCCATCGTCTCGATCATGAACCGCTTCTGCTCGTCGGTGAACTTCTCCCAACCGCGCAGCAGGGTCGCGGAGAAGCCCTTCACCGAGGTCAGCGGCGAGCGGAGCTCGTGGGCGATGGTGGAGATGAGGGCGGCGTGGTCCTGCTCGGCGCGTTGCCGGGCCGACGCGTCGCGCACCGACAACAGCACCCGGCGCACCGGCCCCTTGCTCGGCTTGCGCAAGTATCGGGCGGTGACGAGCAGTTCGACGCCGGTCGCCGTCCAGAGCAGCTTCTCGCGGTGCCCCGTGACGGTGTGGAGCGACTTCCACGGGTCGGCGTATTCCCACCAGGGCCGGCCGTCGCTGTCCTGCAGGGGCAGGACCTCCCGGACCGGCCGGCCGAGGATCGCCTCGTGGTCCACGTCCATGAGCCGGCCGGCGCGGGCGCTGCAGAAGGCGAGGATGCCCTGCCCGTCCACGACGACCAGTCCATCCGGCAGCACGTCCGCCATCTCGGTGACGCCCGGGGGCGGGTTGGTCACGTCCACGGCCACGAGCTCCGCGTTGGCGCCATGGCCCGCAGTCTAGGGACCGGACGGCGACTCGGCCGAGCGGCGCCGGTCGCGGGCGGACGCATACAGGCAGACGGTCGCGGCCATGGCGAGGTTGAGCGACTCGGCGCGCCCGTGGATCGGCACGCGCACCACGTCATCGGCGCGCACCCGGTCCTCGTCGCGCAGGCCCCACGCCTCGTTCCCGAACAGCCACGCGTGGGGCTGGCTGAGGTCGACCTCGTCGACGGTGCGGGTCCCGGCCCCGTCCGCAGCGAGGACGGTGAGACCGGCGGACCGCAGCCGCGCGACTACCGCAGCCACCGGCATACCCGTCACGACCGGGAGGTGGAACAGCGAGCCGGCCGTCGAGCGAACGACCTTGGGCGAGTAGACGTCGACGCTGCCGTCGGTGACGACCACCGCGTCCGCGCCGGCGGCGTCCGCCGCGCGCACCACCGTCCCGGCGTTGCCAGGGTCTCGGACGTGGGCGAGGACCGCGACGACGCCTGGCCGGGCAGCGAGGACCTCGTCGAGGCCGGGCGCCGGTATGCGGCACACGGCCAGCAGGCCTTGCGGGGTCTGGGCGTCGGCCATCGCCGCTAGCACCTCGCCGGTCACCCGGTGAACGGGATGCGCGGCCGCCGCGGCCGCCGTGACGATGTCGGCATACCGGTGCGCCGCCTCGTCCGTGACGTAGAGGTCACGGACGAGGTCGGGCCGCCAGCGGACCGCCTCGCGGACCGCCTGTGGCCCCTCGGCGAGGAACAGCTGTTGGCGGGCGCGGACAGCCCGCCCCGCGAGGGACCGCACGGAGCGGACCCGCTCGGAGCGGACCGTGAGGTGAGGGCTCAGGCTGCCGTGCTGGCGCCGGCGGCGGGATCGGCCGGGACGTTGGCCGTGACGTTCGCCCTGGCCACCTCGACGAGCGCGGTGAACGCCGCTGCGTCGGTGACCGCGAGGTCGGCGAGGATCTTGCGGTCGACCTCGACACCGGCGGCCTTGAGGCCCTGGATGAACCGGTTGTAGGTCATCCCGTTCGCCCGGGCGCCGGCGTTGATGCGCTGGATCCACAGGCGACGGAAGTCGCCCTTCTTGGCGCGACGGTCTCGGTACGCGTAGCCGAGCGAGTGGGTGACCTGCTCCTTGGCCTTGCGGTACAGACGCGAGCGCTGGCCGCGGTAGCCGCTGGCCCGCTCGAGGGTCACCTTGCGCTTCTTGTGGGCGTTGGCCGCCCGCTTCACGCGTGCCACGTGAGTCTCCTTTGGTTACGTCTGGTGCGAGGCCGTCAGCGGCCGAGCAGCTTGCGGGCGGTCTTGGCGTCGGGCTTGGACAGCTCGACGTCGTCGGCGATCGAGCGCATCTTCTTGCTCGACTTGTGCTCGAGCAGGTGGCGGCCGCCGGCCTGCTCGCGCATGACCTTGCCGGTCCCGGTGATCCGGAACCGCTTCTTCGCACCGCTGTGCGTCTTCATCTTCGGCATGGTGATCCTCGGCGCAGGGCCGATGCTCCTTCGGGTTGACGTCCGGGGCGGCGCGCACCGGTGGATGCGGGCGTCTCGGACAGAGGCGTCAGGCCGACTCGGCCGACGTGCTGGTGGGTGGTGCGGGGCGCGGAGCCGGCCGGGGGGTCGGTCTCGGGGCCGGGGTGGCCGTGGCCGGGGTGGCCGTGGCCGGGGTGGCCTTGGCCGGGGTGGCCTTGGCCGGGGTGGCCTTGGCGGGGGCGGCCTTGGCCGGGGCGGCCTTGGCCGGGGTGGCCTTGGCCGCTTCGGCCTTCGCCGGTGCTGGCCGAGCCGGGGTCGCGGTCGGGGTGGGCTCCGGCGTCGGCTCGGTCGGCGCGGCGTCGTCGGCCTCGGCGGCGTCGGCGGGCAGGTCGCCGTCGTCGAGCAGGTCCGTGTCGGCGGCGTCATCCAACAGGTCGGCGTCGTCGGCTAGCTCGATCTCGTCGATCTGGCCGGCCAGGGCGATCTCGTCGGCCAGGTCGTCGAGGTCGGCCAGCTCGTCCCGTTCGCCGCGGTCCTCGCGCTCGTCGCGCCCGCTGGACGCCGAGTCTGCTTCACGGCGACGTCGCTGCTCGGCGCGGGCGTCGGCCTTCTTCTTGGTCGGCCCGAGGACCATGACCATGTTGCGGCCGTCCTGCTTGGGGCTCGACTCGACGTAGCCCAGGTCGACGATGTCCTCGGCCAGGCGCTGGAGCAGGCGGAAGCCCAGCTCGGGCCGCGACTGCTCGCGACCGCGGAACATGATCGTCACCTTGACCTTGTCGCCCGCCTTGAGGAACCGCTCGACGTGGCCCTTCTTGGTGCCGTAGTCGTGCGGGTCGATCTTCGGGCGGAGCTTGATCTCCTTGATGACCGTGTTGACCTGGTTCTTCCGTGCTTCCCGGGCCTTGAGCGCCGCTTCGTACTTGAACTTGCCGAAGTCCATGAGCTTGGCGACCGGCGGGCGAGCCATGGGGGCCACCTCGACCAGGTCGAGGTCTGCCTCCGCGGCCAGTCGCAGCGCGTCTTCGACGCGGACGATGCCCACCTGCTCGCCGTTGGGGCCGACCAAGCGCACCTCCGGAACCCGGATGCGCTCGTTGATGCGAGGCTCGCTGATGTGGTGCTCCTTCTGTGGGGTCAGTGTCGGTGACCGCCTGGGACGGGAAAGGCTCCCCGACACCATGGGTGCGCGAGGAGCCTCCGGCTGTCCGGAATGGTCCGCAGTGGCCTGCGAACCAGGGTCATGAGTCCGGGAGGAGCGGCGCCGTGTCGCCACGACCGCCATCCCACCGCACCACGTCCGGACCGTTCGACCCGGCGATCTCGCGATCGGCGCGGGTGGAAGCCGAGGGCTTCTCTTGCACGACGGGCGGGCCGAACCGGCTCGAGAGCCGCACCGGACCGTCTGTCAGGTCCACCTCAGGATATCAGTGCGCCGTCGCGAGCCGTGAATCGTCGTCAGCGACGGCCCGGCCGCTGCTGCGCCGGCCGATCACGAGACCGCAGACCACGGCGATGACCAGGCCGACGGCGCTCACCAGCACGAAGCCCCACTGCCACCCGCCGGCGTCGATGGCGAAGCCCGCGAGCGGGGCCCCGAGGGCGATGCCCGCGGTCATCGACGAGCCGTGCCAACCGACCGCCTCCCCCCGGGCGCGGGTGGGGACGAGACGGCTGAGGGTGTCGACGGTCGCCGTGATGGCCGGGGCGCAGAACAACCCCGAGACGAACAGCAGGGCGACCGCCATCGGCAGGTTCGTGGCCAGGGCCACGGGGGCCGTGACGAGCGCGAGGCCGCCGAGCAGCCAGAACGGCGCGATCGACCGGTGCCAGGCGCCGTAGACCAGTCCGCCCACCATCGACCCGGCGCCCCAGACCGCGAGGACCCACCCGATGTGCTGCTGCGCGTCCATCGCCCGGAGGGTGGCGACGATGGCGACGTCGGAGCCGCCGAGGACGATCGTCGTCGCGGCCGCCGCCGCCATCACCGCGACGACCGGCACCCCGAACCAGGACCGGCGTGGCGGGGGCGCCTCGGCGTCCTCACCGCGCATCCGGATCGCCGGGTTGATGAGGTAGAGGGCCAGCCCGGCCACGATCGACAGCCACTCGAACACCAGGATCGAGATGGCCGTGTCCCACACCGTCGCGACCCAGACGCCGAGCGCCGGCCCGGCCATGAACGAGAACTCCGTGCACACCGAGTCGAGGGACAACGCCGTCCGGCGCTGCTCCTCGGGCACCGCGACCATGAGGACCTGCCGCAGGATCGAGAACGTGGGCACCGCGAACAGACCGCCCAGCGCGGCCAGCGCCATCAGCCACCAGTAGTCGACCCACGGCGCGATCGACCAGCAGACCGCCTGGACCAGCAGCGAGGGCAGGACCACCCGGCGCAGCCCCTTGCGGTCGAGGAGCCGGCCCCGCCACGGGCTGGAGACGGCCAGGGCGAGGGTGGCCGCCGTGCTGAGCACGCCGGCGGCCCCGTAGCTGCGGTGCAGGGCGCCCACGACGTGGAGCGTGAGGATCACGCCTGCCGCGAACAGCGGGATCCGGATGAAGAAGCCGAGCAGCAACGCCGCGCGGGCCGACGGAAGGGCCAGCACGGGCCGGTACGCGGAGAACTGCACCGGCCCAGGGTGCCATCCGGCGGCGACGGCCCGACACCGGGTTTCCCGGCCCCATCGGGCGGCGGGTATGCGGGAGTGTCAGCGGGTGCGCCGGACCCGGCCGGTGACCAGCCGGTAGTCCGGGCTGACCGCCAGCGGGTCGGCGGCGACGCGGGTGGTGGCGTCGGCGAAGATCGCGTCGAGGATCCGGTCCTGATCGGCGTGCGGCCGTCCGCCGAGCGCGGTGCGGAAGCTCGGCTCCAGGAACCCGCGGAGGAAGCCGACCTGGTTCGCCGCATAGCCGGCCGCGTCGCCGTCGGCACGCAGCTGCGGCAGCATCGGGTCGGGCAGGCGTACCGGGGTCAGGGTGACCAGCTCGAGGGTGCCGCCGGACGGTCCGACGTAGGCGGGGCCGAACGGCGCCCGCAGCTCGTCGAGGCTGCGGAACCAGGTGGGGTAGGCGACCGCCTCGTACTCCTGGGCCGTCAGGTCTCCGACGGACCGGCTGGCCCGCAGCGCATCCTCCAGCGTCTGGAACAGCGCCTCCGATCCCATTACGCCGTCGTGCATGAGGACGTCGACGAACACCAGCGAGGCACTCACCCGCAGCTCGACCGACCGGGCGGCCAGGAAGTCCAGCCAGTCCTGCGCGGACCGGGCGCGGTAGCGATCCTGGGCACCGGTGTCGGTCGACAGCTGCACGAAGAAGTGGTCCGCGACCGGCCCTGGGGACCGGCTCAGCCAGTGGAGGGTCGAGGCCGTCCAGGCGAGGGACAGCGACGCACCGGGGACCAGACGCTCGTAGAACGAGCGGCCGACGACCGACGGGTACGTTCCGGTGGTGTCCCGGCGGTAGCTCCCCGGGTCGTGGTCGAGGTTGTGGAAGAACGTCGCCCAGTCGTTGTCCGGAAGATCGGTGTGGATCACCTCGATGTCGGCCGGTTCGTCGCCGTCGCGGCCTCGGAGGGAGGACACCGCGGCCGTCATCGGCGGCATCGAGTTGTGACCCTGCGCGCACCCGAGGTCGGCGATGCGCCAGGGCGCGGCGCCGGCGACCAGCGGCGGCGGGTCGACGTCGGCCACGGCCCGCGCGACCAGGTCGAGCCCAAGCGAGGACGCCTCGCGTTGGGTGGCCGCGTGCTCGGCGTAGTAGCCGTCCGACGCCATCACCCCGGTGGAGGACGCGCGGTCACCAGGCATACGGCCGATCCTGGCAGACGCCGCAACACCGGCACGGCACTGCGCTGGTTGACGCAGCGGCAGGTCAGGTGCCGAGGAGGACGACCACCGCGTGGATCACCAGGCCGACCAGGCCGCCGACGATGGTGCCGTTGATCCGGATGAACTGCAGGTCGCGCCCGACGAAGAGCTCCACCCGCGAGGCGGTCTCCTTGCCGTCCCACCGGTTGATGGTGTGGCCGATGACGGCGGTCAGCTCGGTGCCGTAGCGGTTGACGGCGAACGCCGCCAGGTCGGCGACGTAGCCGTCCAGCCGGTCGCGCAGCGCCTGCTCCGACACGACGCGCTGGGCGAACTTCTCCAGCTCCGACTGGACCCGCGTCCGCAGCGCCCCTTCGGGGTCGGCCAGGGCCGCGACGAGGGCGGACCGGAACGCCCGCCAGAGCGACAGGACCGTCTCCATCAGCTGCGGATGGTCGAGGATCCGGACCTTGAGCCGCTCGGCGCGCTCCATCGTCGCCTCGTCGTTCAGCAGGTCGTCCGCGAGGTCGGCCAGCAGGTCGTCCAGTGCGATCCGCGCCTGGTGGTGCGGGTTGTCGCGGATCTCCAGCACCCACTTGAGGGCCTCCCGGTGGACCCGCGTGATGACCAGCTCGTTCACCTGCTGGGGCGCCCACCACGGCGCCCGCTCGGACAGCACCCGTGCGAACGTCTCCGGGTTGTCGGTCAGCCAGCGGTGGAACTCCCCGAGCGCGAGGTCGACCAAGCCGTAGTGGGCCTTGTCGCGGACCACCTCGCCGAGGAGGCTGCCGGCGATCGGGCTGACCGGTTCTTCCCGTAGCCGCGGGATCACCGCCTCCTCGACGATCTCCGCCACGGACTCGTCGCGCATCCGCTGCAGCCCGAGCGTGGTGACGTGGGACGCCTCGTCGACGACGCGGCGCGCGTTGGCCGGCTCCAGCAGCCAGCGGGCGACCCGGTCGCTGACCTGCGCGGACAGGACCCGGTCGCGGATGATGTCCTCGCGCAGGAAGTTCTCGCCCATGAAGTCCTGGAGGCTCTGCGCGAGCATGTCCTTCCGGCGCGGGATGAGCGCGGTATGCGGGATCGGGACCCCGAGCGGGTGGCGGAACAGCGCCGTCACGGCGAACCAGTCGGCCATCGCGCCCACCATCGACGCCTCGGCGCCCGCGTGCACGAACCCCCAGAAGCCCTGGTCGGCCACCCGCAGCGTCGCGAGGAAGACGATCGCCGCGAAGACCAGCAGCGACAGCGCGACGAGCCGCATCTGGCGTAGGCCGCGGCGACGCTCGGCGTCGAGAACCGGGTCCGACGCCAGGGACAGGGTGAGTGACGGTTGGGACACGCCCCCTCCTTCCGGCCCGGTCAGGCCTCCCGCGAGGCGGATCACGACGATAACCCGGCCGGTGAACGCCCCACGCGCCGCTGCTGGTTCCGCCGAGCCGCCGGCGGTCGGCATACACAACCCGAACACCAGGGTGACCTGGCTGTCACCGGCCGCGACGTAGCATGCCGAGCGTGACGTCGGACCCGCGCGCGTCGCTGGTCATGGTCGTCGAGGACGACCCGGCCATCGCCCAGATGGTCAGCCTGCAGCTGGAGCTGTCGGGGTACCGCACGCACGTCGAGCGCGACGGCCTTGCGGCGCTGGAGGCGATCCGGCGTGCCCGTCCAGACGTGGTCCTGCTCGACATCGGCCTGCCGGGCCTGGACGGCATCCAGGTCTGCCGCCGGCTGCGGGCCGCCGACGACTGGACGCCCATCCTCTTCGTCACCGCCCGCGACGACGAGGTCGACCGCGTCGTCGGTCTGGAGCTCGGTGCCGACGACTACGTCACCAAGCCGTTCTCCCCGCGGGAGGTCATCGCCCGGATCGGCAGCGTCCTGCGCAGGACCCGAGGACCGCAGGGCGGCGGCGGAGCGGAGCTGGTCTGCGGGGACGTCCGGCTCCGGCCCGAGGAGCGGCGGGCATACGCCGGTGACTACGAAATCGCTTTCACCGCAACGGAGTTCGATCTCCTTGCCTACCTGATGACCTCCCCGGGGCGCGTCTACAGCCGCGAGCAGCTGATGCGGCAGGTGTGGGGCTACGACACCGCGGCCGGCCAGCGCACCGTCGACGTGCACGTCGCCCAGGTGCGGGCGAAGCTCGGGCGCCACGACGTCATCCGCACGGTCCGCGGCGTCGGGTATGCGGCTGAGCCCGACCGCACGCCGGTCCGGCCGCGCCCGTGAGGCGGCGGATCCGGCCGACCCTGGCGACCCGGATCGCCCTGCTCGCGGTGTCGGTCGCCGTCCTCACGTCGGTGGCGGGCATCGTCATCAGCGTCAACCTGCTGCAGAAGGCCGGCGAGCAGACGGCACGGTCGGCGCTCGTCGCGCTCGCCGACCAGGCCGAGGCCACCGCCCAGCTCGGCGTGAGCGCCGAGGCGGCACAAGCGAGGGCCCGCAAGGCGCTCCAGTCGATCAACGTCCAGATCGCCGTCGTGCGCGACCGGCCCGTCGGCGGACCGACGCTCGTCGGCGACCAGCTCGCCGCGCGGTCCCTCACCGCGGAACAGACACAGCGGTTGGCCGGAGGCGAGTCGCTGTCGTTGCGGCTGCCCCGCGACGACGGGATCCTCCTGGTCGAGGCCCGGCCTACCCCCGCGGGCGGGATCGTCCTCGCCCAACGCCGGGGCGACGCGCTGGCCCTGGGCGGCCAGGCGTTGAGCCAGCTGACCATCAGCCTGGTCGTCACCGGGCTCATCGCCGCCGCCCTGGGGCTGCTCGTCGCCTGGCGCCTCTCCCGGCCGCTCAAGCGGACAGGGGCGGCCGCCGCCGCGATGGCTCAGGGGTCCCGGGACGTCGCGATCCCCGAGGAGGGGCCCCGGGAGGTCGCGGAGGTCGCCGCGTCGGTCAACCGGCTGGCTGGTGCGCTCTCGCACTCGGAGGCCCGGCAGCGGGAGTTCCTCCTGTCGGTGTCCCACGACCTGCGGACGCCGCTCACCGCGATCACCGGCTACGCGGAGTCCCTGGCCGACGGGGTCGTGCCGGCCGACCGCCTGAGGAGCGTCGGGACCGTCATCGGCGACGAGGCCAAGCGCCTCGAACGCCTCGTCGCGGACCTCCTCGACCTCGCGCGGCTGGACGCGACGGAGATGCGGATGGAGTCGGCCCCGGTCGACCTGCGCGGCGTGGTGAGCGGTGCCGAGGACACCTGGCGGCACCGCTGCGGGTCCGCCGGGGTGGACTTCCGGGTCGAGACGACCGCGGACGAGGTGGTCGTCGTCGGCGACGCGCAACGACTGCGGCAGGCGCTCGACGGGCTGCTGGAGAACGCGCTGCGGGTCACGCCACAGGGGGCCCCGATCGTCGTCGCGACGCATACGGAGCCTGGTGGGGTCGCGGTCCTCGAGGTCCGCGACGGCGGGCCGGGGCTCAGCGACGACGACCTGCCCGTGGCGTTCGAACGGTCCGTCCTCTACGAGCGGTACCGCGGCGTCCGGCAGGTCGGCACCGGCCTCGGTCTGGCCATCGTCCACCGCATCGTCGAGCGGCTGGGCGGGACGGTCGAAGCCGGTCACGCGCCCGAGGGCGGCGCGCGCTTCACCCTCCGGATGCCGGTCCTTACCCGAACCCAGGTGTAAACCGCCCCGAACACGGCTCGAACACGGGCGGGGAAAGGTGGGGTCCATGACGTCGTCAGCCGGTTGGGCGGCCGCGGCCCACCTCGTGCGGTCCACGGGCTTCGGAGCCTCGGGGGACCTCGTCGACGCGGTCGCGGCAGCGGGACCGTCGGCCTGGCTGCAGATGTCGCTGCGCGCCGCCCCGGACTCCGACCCCGGGGCGGCCGCAGCACCACCGCCCACCTTCGAGCCCGTCCCGCCGTCGGGGCCGAACGCCTCCACGGAGCAGAAGCAGCAACGCCGCAAGCAGGCCGCCGACCAGGTCGCCCAGCTGACCGCCTGGTGGGTGCGGCGGATGGTCGCGGTCCAGAACCCGCTGGTGGAGAAGCTCACCTTCGGCTGGCACAACCACTTCGCGACCTCGGCGACCAAGGTGAAGTCCGCGCCGATGCTGTTGGCGCAGAACGCGACCCTGCGCGCCAAGGGCCGAGGCAGCTTCACGGACCTCGCTCAGGCGATGGTCGTCGACCCCGCCCTGCTGTTCTGGCTGGACGGCCAGCAGAACACCGTCAAGGCGCCCAACGAGAACCTGTCCCGCGAGTTCATGGAGCTGTTCACCCTCGGCCACTCCGGCGGCTACACCGAGCAGGACGTCCGCGAGGGTGCCCGCGCGCTCACCGGCTGGACGCTCGACCGGACGACGGGATCCGCGACCTTCGTGCCCCGGCGGCACGACGCCAAGCCCAAGACCCTGCTCGGGACGACCGACGACCTCGACGCCTCGGGGTTCGTCCGCGTGGTGCTCGACCAGCCGGCCTCGGCGCCGTTCGTGGCGGCGAGGTGGTGGCAGCTGCTCGCCGGTCCGCAGGCACCGCCGGCCGACGCCCTCGCCCGCATGGTCGCGGCGTACGGGCCGAACCGGGACCTCGCCGCGCTCTTCCAGGCCATGCTCACCGACAGCGCGTATGCGCCGACCACCGGTTCGCTCGTCGCCTCCCCGGTCGAGTGGGTGGTCGGGGCGATGCGCTCCCTGCACGTGAAAACCGACGACGACACGGTGAAGAAGGCCACGGCGGCGATGCGCGCCCTGGGTCAGCTGCCGTTCTTCCCGCCGAACGTCAGCGGCTGGCCCTCAGGCCAGGCGTGGCTCTCCACGGCCTCGGCGGCGACCCGGGTGCAGACGGCGGCGTTCCTCGCCCGGGCCGGCGACCTCGGCGCCGTGCAGTCGGCACCGGCCGCCGGGCGCGTCGACGCCGTCGCGCACCTGCTCGGGATACCCGGCCTTCTCGGACCGGACGCTGGCCGAGCTGAAGACGCATACGAACGACCCGCAGCGCCTCGTCGCGATGGCGCTGGTCTCCCCCGAGAACCTGGTGACCTGATGGCCGGCATCCCGCCGCTCGACCCGAAGAAGCCGATGGACGGCCTGACCCGCCGGACCTTCCTGCGCGCCTCCGGCGTGGCCGGCGCCACGGCGCTGCTCGCCGGTGCGGCGGGCGTCACCCTCGAGCACGTCCTCGCTCGCGGGCAGTCCGACCCGCTGCCGTCGAACAGCCCAATCCTCGTGCTCGTCACGATGTACGGAGGCAACGACGGTCTGAACACCCTTGTGCCGTATGCGGACCCGACCTACCACGACGCGCGCCCCGAGCTGGCCTACGCGCCCGAGGAGGTGCTGCACCTCGACGACCAGCTCGGTCTCAACCCCGGCCTCAAGGGGATGGCCGACCTGTGGAACCAGAAGAAGCTGGCCATCGTCCGCGGCGTCGGCTACCCGAAGCCCGACCACAGCCACTTCCGGTCCATGGACATCTGGCAGACCGCGTCACCGGAGACCCCGGTGCCGTCGGGGTGGGTCGGCCGGTGGCTGGACACCGCCGGGGACGACCCGTTGCTGGCGCTCAACATCGGCGAGGTGCTGCCACCGTTGGCGGTCGGCGCCAAGGCCACGGCCGCCGCGCTGTCGGTGGGGAAGACGACGTCGTCGGCGATGACCGCGTCGGTGCTCAAGGGGTTCGCGACGCCCGACACCGCCGACGGTCCGGCCGCGAAGCTCGTCGTGGCGTCCTACGCCGCTCAGCAGCGGTGCGAGCAGACCTTCGGCCCCATCACCTCCGACGCCGGCGACGACACCGACGGTGACGCCGCGGGCAACGGACAGCGCGCTGCCCTCACCGCGCAGCTCGGCGTCGTCGCCCGCTGCATCAAGGCCAACGTGCCGACGCGGGTCTACGCGGTCTCGGCGTCCGGCTTCGACACCCACGCCGACGAGAAGATCGCCCAGACCGCGCAGCTGACCCAGGTCGACAAGGCGATCACGGCGTTCCGGTCCGCGCTGTCCGGATCGGCCCGCGAGAAGGACGTCGTGGTGATGACCTACTCGGAGTTCGGCCGGCGCGTGAAGGCCAACGCGTCACAGGGCACCGACCACGGCACGGCCGGTCCGATGTTCCTCGTCGGTGACACCGTGCAGGCCGGGTTCCACGGGGACCAGCCCTCGCTCACGGACCTCGACAACGGCGACCTCAAGACGACTGTGGACTTCCGGTCGGTCTACGGGGAGGTGCTCCAGAAGGTGCTCGGCGCCGACCCCACCCGGGTGCTCGACAAGGTCCCGGCACCGCTCGGCCTCATCGCCTGACCGGCTCCACCGCGAAGGTCAAGGCGTCGACCCGGGCGCGCAGCTCGCCGTCGGTGGCCAGGCGCTCTCCGACGCGGGTGGCGAGGGCCTCGACCGCAGCGGCCGGCAGCCCGGCGGGCAGGACCAGGACCACCCGCAGGACCCCGGTGCCGAGCGGCTCGCCCTCCTCCAGGCGGTGGGCGATGACGTCCGGCTCGTCGGCCAGGGCGAGCGCGACCGACTGTGCGACAAAGGGATCTGCGTGCGCCGGACGCCACTCGGCCTCCTGGGCCAGGGCCCACAGCATGCTGGGGCGCAGCTCCGTCGGGGTCGCGCTGCCGAGGTCGACGACCGCGACCTGGCAGCCCTCGGCGACCGCGGCCCGGGCACCTCGTGCGGCGGAGACCGGTACCGGCCGAGCGGTCGGGTCCCACGCGGCGAGGGCCGCGACGCTGGTGAACACCGGCAGCGCACGCCGCCCGTCGGGCCGGGTCAGCGTGACGACCGCCATGTCGGTGCGGTGGTCGCCGGTATGCCCGCGCTCGGCCCTGTCTTGCCTGCGTCGGCCTCGTCGAGGACCGCGACCACGGGGACCAGCCACCGGGCGGCCGCGGCCGCCCGGACCAGCTCGGCGTCCGCCGCCGCGGACGGCGACCCTTGCACCGCGGCGAGGGCCGCCAGCCACTCCTCGTCCGCTTCCCCGTCGTCCGCGTCGAATCCCGTACCGGTCAGGATTCGGCCGGCCCACGGGGTGCCGGCGCTGTCGGCGCTGCCCGAACTGCCGGTCATCCGTCGGCGCCGTCGGGAAGCACGGCCTCGACCTCGATCTCGACGCGCATGTCGGGGTGCAGCAAACCCGACACGATGACCATCGTCGCGACCGGCGGGTGCGCGCCGAACACCTCCGCGTGGACCCGGCCCACGGCGTCGCAGTCGCGGCGGTGAGTGACGTACATCCGGGTCCGCACGACGTCGGCCACGCCGGCGCCGAGCTCCGCGAGCGCCTCGAGCGCGGTCTCGACGGCGACCCGCAGCTGCGATCCGGGGTCGGCCGGGAACCGTACTCGGCCCTCGGCCATCGAGGTGCAGCCTGAGACGAGGACGAACCGTCCGACCCGCATGGCGCGGGCATACCCGTAGGCCGTCTCCCAGACGCCGCCGGAGAAGTGCCGCTGCCGGTCCGCGGCCGCCTCGCTCACGGCCGCCCCGCCACGTCCAGGGCTTCGGGCAGGGTGAACGCGCCGCGGTAGAGCGCCGAGCCGATGATCGCGCCCTCGACGCCGACGTCGACCAGCCCCCGGAGAGCCTGCAGGTCGTCGAGGGTCGACACGCCGCCGGACGCGACGACCGGACGGTCGGTCCGGTGGCACACCTGCCGCAGGAGGGACAGGTTCGGCCCGGCGAGCATGCCGTCCTTGTCGACGTCGGTGACGACGTAGCGGGCGCAGCCCTCGCGGTCCAGCCGGTCGAGGGTCTCCCAGAGGTCGCCGCCGTCGCGGGTCCAGCCGCGGGCGGCCAGCGTCGTGCCGCGGACGTCCAGCCCGACGGCGATCCGGTCGCCGTGGTCGGCGATGGCCTGTGCGGTCCACTCCGGCTGCTCCAGGGCGGCGGTCCCGACGTTGACCCGCCGGCAGCCGGTGGCCAGGGCCGCCTCGAGGGAGGCGGCGTCGCGGATCCCGCCGGACAGCTCGACCCGGATGTCGAGCCTCCGGACGATGGTGTCGACCAGCTCGCGGTTCCACCCGCGGCCGAACGCGGCGTCGAGGTCGACGAGGTGGAGCCACTCGGCGCCCTGCTCCTGCCACGCGAGCGCGGCGTCGAGCGGGTCGCCGAAGTCGCCGCCGCTGCCGGCAACGCCCTGGACCAGCTGGACGGCGCGACCGCCGGCGATGTCGACGGCGGGGAGCAGCTGGAGCCGGGGCGCGTTCACAGCGACGACACCCAGTTCTCCAGCAGCTGTGCGCCGGCGTCCCCGGACTTCTCCGGGTGGAACTGGGTCGCGCTGAGCGGCCCGTTCTCGACGGCGGCGACGAAGTCGCTGCCGTGGGTCGCCCAGGTGACGAGCGGCGCGACGCCCGCGAACGTGCCCTGCGGGTAGAGCGTCCACTGCTGCGCCGCATACGAGTGCACGAAGTAGAAGCGTTCGTCCTCGACCCCGGCGAACAACCGGGTGCCGGCCGCCGCCTGCACGGTCGACCAGCCCATGTGCGGGACGACGTCGGCGGGCAGCCGTTCCACAAGGCCCGGCCACTCCCCGAGCCCCTCCTCGGGGAGCCCGGAGAACGGCTCGGTCGAGCCGTCGAACAGCACCTGCATCCCCACGCACACCCCGAGGACGGGACGGCCGCCGGCGAGCCGCACGTCGATGACGCGAGCGCCGTCGGCCTCCCGCAGCCCGCGCATACAGGCGTGGAAGTTGCCGACGCCGGGCACGAACAGGCCGTCGGCGTCGAGGGCCGCCTTCGGGTCGCCGGTGAGCGACACCTCGGCCCCGACGCGCTCGAGCGCCCGCACGGCGGAGTGGACGTTGCCGCTGCCGTAGTCGAAGACCACGACGGTGGGCGGGGACGTCATCGCTGCTGACCCTCCATCTCGTCACGCCATCGGACGTCATCGTGCACGGCCTTGTCGTAGCGCCGCACGGCAGCCGGCTTCGGCGCGACCACGGACGCCCCGAACGCGTCGGCCGCGACCGCGGTCCCCGCGAGGTAGGTGCCGCCCGGCAGGCCGAGCACCTCGAGCAGGTCCGCCGACACGGCGCGGGCGTCGCCGGCGGGGTCGTGGAGCACGTCGGCCAGC
This sequence comes from uncultured Actinomycetota bacterium, assembly GCA_963751085.1. Classification (GTDB taxonomy): domain Bacteria; phylum Actinomycetota; class Actinomycetes; order Actinomycetales; family Dermatophilaceae; genus Lapillicoccus. The sequence continues at coordinate 336,789 of CAVVTH010000004.1, forward strand.
TCGCCGACCGCGCCAGGGTCGTCGAGGCCGGCCGCGGCCACCACGTCAGCGAGCCGCGCGACGGGGAGGCCGCCGGGGTGGACGACGCCGTGCCCGGGCTGCCACACCAGCCACCTGCGTACCGCCCGCCAGCCACCGGGGGTGACGCAGAGAACGGCGCGACGGCCGACGACGCCGACACCGACGGCCGGCCGCAGCCGGTGCGGGACCGGCCGGTTCAGCAGCATCGTCACGGCGTCGTCGTAGGGGCGGCGGACGGCGGTGGTCGCCGCAACTGGCAGCACGGCGGTCCAGCGCCCGTCCTCCGGCACGACCGCGAGGGGTGCCACGCCGTTCTCGGCCCAGGTGACGACCGCGTCGACGCCGCCGTGCACGAGCAGGATTCCCCGAGGAGGTTCCCGCCGGGGACGTTCGGGCTGGTCCACCGCTAGAGGCTGCCCTTGGCGCTCGGTATGCCGGTCACGCGCGGGTCGACGCGCCACGGCGGCGCGCAGGGCACGAGCGACCGCCTTGAACTGTGCCTCGACGACGTGGTGGGGGTCGCGGCCGCCGAGGACGCGGACGTGCAGCGCGATCCCCGCGTGGTGGGCGAGGGTCTCGAAGACGTGCCGGGTGAGGGAACCGGCATACGCGCCACCGATGACGACGTACTCCTGGCCCTCCGGCTCCCCGGTGTGGACGCAGTAGGGGCGCCCGGCGACGTCGACGACCGCCTGGACCAGGGCCTCGTCCAGCGGCACCGTCGCGTCGCCGAACCGGGATATGCCACGCTTGTCGCCGAGCGCCTCGCGCAGCGCGTCGCCGAGGACGATAGCGACGTCCTCGACGGTGTGGTGGGCGTCGATATCGACATCACCTGTGGCCGACACGGTGAGGTCGATGAGCGAGTGCTTCGCGAACGACGCGAGCATGTGGTCGTAGAACCGGACGCCGGTCGAGATCTCGGACTCGCCGGTGCCGTCGAGGTCGAGGGTGAGGTCGACCTTCGACTCGCTGGTGGCGCGGCTCAGGCTGGCTCGCCGGTTCGCCGTCATACCCGCGCCTCCTCGTTGTCGCGTAGCGGTTGCCGGTGCGAGTCTGGCAGACCGGCCATGGCCGCCAGGAACGCCGACGTCTCCTCGGGCGTACCCGCGGTCACCCGCAGGTGGTGCGGGATACCGACGTCGCGGACGAGCACGCCGTTAGCGAGGAGCGCTCTCCCACGTGGCGTGGGCGTCGGCGAGTCCGCCGTAAAGGACGAAGTTCGCGTCGCTGGGGACCGGGGGGAAGCCGAGGCCGGCGAGCTCGGCGACGATGCGGTCGCGCTGCGCCTTGATGGCCTCGACCGTCGCCAGAAGGCTGGCGTCGTGCCGGATCGCCGCGAGGGCCACCGCCTGCGTCGGGTCGGACAGGTGGTAGGGCATCCGCACCAGCCGGAGGGCGTCGACGAGGTCGGGGTGGGCGGCGAGGTAGCCGACGCGGGCGCCGGCGAGGGCGAACGCCTTGCTCATGGTCCGGGTGACGACGAGCAGGGGGTGGTCGGCCAGCAGCGTCATGGCGCTGGGCGTGCCGGGCCGGGCGAACTCGGCATAGGCCTCGTCGACGACGACCAGCGACTCGGGGGCCGCCTCGACGACCGCCTCGACGACGTCGAGGGACAGGGCGGTCCCGGTCGGGTTGTTGGGCGAGCAGAGGAAGACGATGTGCGGTTTCGTCGCCCGCACCTGGCGGACCGCCAGCCCGGCGTCGAGGTCGAAGACACCGGAGGGCGTGCCGCGAAGCCCGTCGACCCAGGTGGTGCCGGTCGTGCGGGTGATGATCGGGTGCATCGAGTAGGCCGGCGTGAAGCCGAGCGCGGTGCGGCCCACGCCCCCGAACGCCTGCACCAGGTGCAGCAACACCTCGTTGGAGCCGTTGCCGGCCCACACCTGTTCGGGCTCGACCGGCCCGCCGGTCTGCCGGCGGAGGTATGCGGCGAGTGCCTCCCGCAGCTCGGTGAACTCGCGGTCGGGGTAGCGGTTGAGGTGACGGGCGGTCTCGGTCACCGCCGCGGCGATGGCCGCGACGACGTCGTCCGGCACCGGGTAGGAGTTCTCGTTGGTGTTGAGCCGGACGGCGACGTCGAGCTGCGGCGCGCCGTAGGGCGTCCGGCCCCGGAGGTCATCGCGGAGCAGGTTCTGGACGGCCTCGTTCACGGGACGCTGTCGCCGAACCGGGCGGTCACGGCCTCGCCGTGGGCGGGGAGGTCCTCGGCCTCGGCCAGCGTGACGACGTGGTAGGCGATGTCGCGCAGCGCCGGCTCGTCGTACTCGACGACGTGGATGCCACGCAGGAACGACTGCACGGAGAGACCGCTGCTGTGGCACGCGCAGCCGGCCGTGGGCAGGACGTGGTTGGACCCGGCGGCGTAGTCGCCGAGGGACACCGGCGCATACGCGCCGACGAAGACGGCGCCGGCGTTGCGGACCCGTGCGGCGACGGCCGCCGCGTCGCGGGTCTGGATCTCCAGGTGCTCGGCGGCGTAGGCGTTGACGACGTCGAGCCCGGCGTCGACGTCGTCGACGAGGACGACGCGGGACTGGGTGCCGGTGAGGGCCTGGGCGACGCGCTCGCTGTGCTTGGTCGTGGCGACCCGGCGGGTGAGGGCTTCGGCGACGGCCGCGGCGAGGGTCTGGCTGTCGGTGACGAGCACGGCGGCGGCGAGGGGGTCGTGCTCGGCCTGGCTGACGAGGTCGGCGGCGACGTGCTCGGGCGTCGGCGGTGTCGTCGGCGAGCACGGCAATCTCGGTGGGGCCGGCCTCGGCGTCGATGCCGATGACCCCCTTGAGCAGGCGCTTGGCGGCGACCACCCAGATGTTGCCCGGGCCGGTGACCAGCGACACCGGGGCGCAGTCCTCGTCGCCCTCGGTGTAGCCGAAGGCGAACATGGCGACCGCCTGGGCGCCGCCGACCGCATACACCTCGTCGACGCCGAGCAGGGCACAGGTGGCGAGGATCGTGTCGTTGGGGTAGCCGGCGAGCTCGCCGGTGTTCTCCTTCTGCGGCGGGCTGGCCACCGCGAGGGAGCCGACGCCCGCGAGCTGCGCGGGGACGACGTTCATGACGACGCTGGACGGGTAGACGGCCAGACCGCCGGGGACGTAGAGGCCGACCCGGTCGACGGGTACCCACCGCTCGGTGACGGTGCCCCCGGGCACCACCTGAGTCGTCGTGTCGGTGCGCCGCTGGTCGGCGTGGACCAGCCGGGCGCGGCGGATCGACTCCTCGAGAGCCGCCCGCAGCGAGGGGTCGAGCCGGTCGAGGGCGTGCTGCAGCACGTCGGCCGGGACGCGCAGGTGGTCGGGCCGGACGCCGTCGAACTTCTCGCTGAGGTCGCGCAGGGCGTCGGCGCCGCGATGCCGGACGTCCTCGACGATCGGGCGCACCTGAGCGAGGGCGGCCTCCACGTCGAACTCGGCGCGCGGCAGCGCGGACCGCAGGGCGCGCACCTCGAGCGGCCGTCCCCGCAGGTCGAGGGTGGACATCATGGCGTCGAGTCTAGGTTCCGAGCGGTGCTGCGCCCGAACCCGTCCGTTGGCGTCAGGCGGCGAGCGCCAGCTCCAGGGCGCGTTCCAGCGGGCTGTCGCTGATCCCCGGATCCTCGGGCACCAACGGGGGCGCCGAGCCGGAGTAGCGGTGACCGGTCGGAGTGGTGATCTCGACGGCATGCGGCGTGTCGCCGTCGGCGGCTCGGTCCTCCGGCGGCGCCGTCACGCGGGCGTGCCAGCCGAGCAGCTCCTTGGTGAGGTTGCAGCGCACGCAAAGGCCCTGCGCGTTGGCCGCGCTCGTCTCCCCGCCGTGGGCGTGCGCCCGGACGTGGTCGAGGTGCCGGACCGCCGCCCCGCAGCCCGGAGTACGGCAGATCCCGCCGTCCCGGGCCAGCAGGAAACGACGCAACGCGCCGTCGAAGACCCGCCGCTGCGAGTCCATCGCCACCAGCGTGCCGTTCTCCGGGTGGGTGTAGAGCCGTCGCAGCCACACCCGCGCCTCGTCGGCGAGGTCCGGCTCGCCGGCCGAATGCGGCTGGGTCCGCAGTTCAGCTCGGGTCTGCGGCTGAGTTTGGGTCTGCGGCTGGGTTCGGGTCTGCGTTGAGGGCCGGGTCAGCAGACGTCGCGCCCATTCGGCGGGCACCGTGCCGTACCCCGCGAGGCAGGCCGGCGTGCCATCACCGGACAGCAGGGCCCGGTCGGTGATCACCAGCTGCACCTCGACCGGCACCTCGTCAGCCACCGCTTGACCGGTGACCCGCTCGACCAGCGTGTCGGCCATCAGCTGACCCCGGCTACGACTGTCGCCGGCCGACCGCGCCGAGTCCGCCGCTCGGGTCAGTGCTGCCAGCACGCCGACCCCCTGCGTCGCCGGCAGCAGCGCGGTGAGCCAGCACATGGTGTCCGGAGCCGGCCGCAAGGTCACCCGGCGCTCCCGCTCGGCATGGGCAGCACGGTCCACCACGGCCTGGGCGTCCAGCCGGTAGGTGATCGCTCGCACCCGGCTCGTCAGCTCCCGCTCGCTCAGGCCTCCCAGCTCCTCGCCGACGGTGTGCGCGAGCTCGGCGTCCACGCGTTCCCGGTCGTCGACCGAGAGTGCCACGCACTCGCCGACGACCAGCGCCGCCCGACGCTCGGACAGGAGGCCTCGCTCCAGCAGCGCGAGCAGGAATGGCATCTCGTGCGTCAGCGCATACGCGAGGCGCACGAGCCGGCTCCCGGCGTGCGGTGACTCCCGTCGGGCCAGCGCGACCTGCGCAGCCACTCCGCGGTTCGCGCCACGCTCGCGACGGCCACCCAGGCCACGGCCATCCCGACGGGCATCGTCTGCGGTGTCCTGCGGTGTGTCGTCCACCTCCGGACACGCTGCGGCCCGCGACATCTCCCGGGCTCGTCGCCAGGCCTCGAAGTCGCCCGCGTCGGCCACGGCGCGGGCGTGCTGGCGCCACTGCTCGGCGATCTGCCGCTGCGACTCCGCGAGGTCGACGGTCACCCGCGCCTGGGCCGCGGCGCAGGCGCCCTTGACTCGCTCGAGCAGGTCCAGCTGGTCCACCCGTTCGGCGTCGTCGACCGCGTCCTGCAGTCGGGACAGCGCGAGCGAGCAGAGCTTCGAGCTCCCCCGTCGACGCCATACCCGATTCGAACATGTGTCCAGACTACCGAGTCTGGGCGACGCGAACAAGACCGAATCACCTTGTGGATAAACGAGTTTGGCGGCGTGGCCCCTCACCGCTGGAGCAGCAGGAAGTCCTCGAACCCCAGCTTCGGGATCACGAAGCGTTCGAACCGGTTCGCAAGCGGCAGGGCAACGTCCCGGCCGACCACTCGTGGCTCGGTGGCGTGGTGCACCGAGCCCTTCCACCGCACGTCGCAGCCCCCGGCCGCGAGCACGTTGCGCGCCCAGTTCGTCCCGCGCCCGAACGGCAGGCAGACGAGGAACTGGTCGCGCGATGCGATGAGCGCGATCGGCACCTCGTAGGCCTTCCCGGACCGGCGGCCGCGGTGCTCGACGACGGCGTAGAGCGGGAACCAGCGGTGGCCTGCGACGCGCAGGGCGAACCGGTTGAACCCACCGGCCCAGCCGGGAGGGCGCGCAGGGGTGGTTGCGGTGGTCATGGCCACAGCATCCTCGGTGCTCGGATCACCCGGATCCCGGCGACCCGGCAGGTCGCCTGACGGGTTTCCTCAGGCATAGCCGTTCCGGACGGCGTATGCGGTGGCCTCCGCCCGGCCTCGCGCACCGATCTTGCGGTAGAGGTTCGCGACGTGGCGCTCCACGGTGTGCTCGGTGATGGCCAGCGTGCGGGCGATGCCGGAGTTGGTCCCCCCTGCGGCCAGCAGCGCGAGCACCTCCCGTTCCCGCGGTGTGAGCCCGTGGGGGTCGGCCGGCGTGGCGGCCGGGGCGTCCTCCCGGACGGTCCCGTCGAGGACGAAGCCGCTGATCAGGGCGACGTCGGAGGCGAGGTCCTCGAGGAACAGCGCCGGCCGCTCCCCCCGCGGCTCCACGAGCCGGCCCGCGGGCAGGGCGGCCGCGAGTCCCGCGGAGACCTCCCGCGGCATCTGTCGGTCGGACTGGCGGTGGATGACCAGGGTCGGCGTGCGGATGGCGGACAGCAGGTGCGTGACGTCGGTCGTCGCCGCCTCGCGGAACATCGCCGCCACCACCGTCGGGCTGGCGGCGCCGCGCAACGAGTCGGCCAGGCGGAGCCCGGCCTCCCCGGCCTGCCAGCCGAGCCACGCGTGCGCCGCGGACTCCGAGAACAGGTCCCAGTCCTGGTCGACGAGCGACAGCAGCGCCTGCGTCTGGCCCGGGCTCATAACGTCGCGGGTGCGGGAGGAACCGCCGAACAGGACCATCCGCGAAACGTGGTCCGGATGGGCCGCGGCCTGCGCGAGTGCCGCCGGGACCGAGTGGTAGTAGCCGAGCAGGGCGTAGCGCTGCAGTCCGGCGGCGGCCACGACCGCGTCCAGGTCGCGCAGCTGGGCGTCGACGCCGAGGTCGTCCGGGTCGACGTGGCGGCTCGAGCTCCCGGTGCCTCGCCCGTCGAACAGCACGAGCCGCATCGAGCCGGCCAGCGCCTCGTAGGCGCGCCGCAGGAACGGGATCCGCCACTGGGCGACGAGGTTGCCCAGTGACGGCATCCAGACCAGCGGGGGCCCCGTGCCGAGGGACTGCCAGGCGACGGAGATGCCGTCGGTCGTCGTCGCATACCGCAGCATCGGCACGGACGCGGGATCGGGCATACGCCCATCGTCTCCCAGACCGAGGCCGGCCCCGGGGCAGTGGCAGCCTCAGCGGCGCCCCGCCGCCACCACACCAAGCTCGCGGGCGGCGAACGCCGCGAACGCGTCGCCGAGCGGCATGTCGGACATGCCCTCGACGAAGAGGAACTGGCCCTGGGGGTTCACCTCGAGGAACACCACGTGTCCGTCGGGACGGACCTTGAGGTCGAAGATCCCCATCCTCAGCCCCAGCCGGTCGACGACCGCCCGCAGCTGGTCGGCGAGGCGAGGCTCGGCGTCGACCGGCTCGACCCGCATGTCGTTCGCGAGCCGCCAGTCGAGAGCGCCACTGCTGATCCGTGCGACGTGCACGTCGTCCCCGAAGACCATGACCCGCAGGTGGTCGGTCCCGGGGACCTCCTCCTGGTAGATGGTGGCGGACAACGACATCTCGTCGTCGTCGACGAGTGACTCGACCGGCACGCGGCCGGCCTCCAGGGAGGTGCCGAGCAGCCCGGTGAGGGTCTTGGCGATGACGCTCCCGCCCTGTGCCCGGGCGAACGCCCGGATGGTCTCGGGGTCGCTGCTCACCAGGGTGCGCGGCACGGTGAGGCCGACCTCGCGCGCGACGGTCAGCTGGAGCAGCTTGTTCTGCGCCCGCTCGGTGGCGTACGGGTCGCTCAGCCAGGTGCCCCCGAAGCTGCTGAGGAACACGCCGCGGATCGCGGACCGGTTGTCCTTCACGACGAGCTTGCGCATCGCCGGGTCGGTGACCGAGTCGGGAACCGGAGGCCGGCCGTGGGCGCGGCGCCACCAGACGAGGTCGAGCGCGCCGACGTCGACGCGCCCGCCCTCCTCCGTCGGCAGGGTGACGCGGTGGTCACCTTCGTTGTGCCAGGTGATCCCCCCAGCAGCAGCGAGACGGTCGACGGCCACGATGGCGACGTCCACGCCGCGGTCCAGCATCCGCTGGCGGATGACGTAGGCGTGCAGGTCTCCGGCCAGGGTGACGATGGCCATGCGGGTCATACGGGTTCTCCTCGATCGTCTCGTGCTGAGGTTCAGGGGGTCAGTGCTGTGCGGTAGCGCGACTCACTCGTCGCAGTCGTCCCAGCCGTCGTCGCAGCCGGAGATCGAGCCGCCGGGCCAGATCGGCCGCATGGCCTCGGGCCCCAGGTTGAGCGCTGCCTGCTCCCAGGCGTCGAGGCGGGCCGGGTGGACATAGCCCTCGTGGCTGCGCTCGAAGCGAGCGGCCATCGGCGAGAGGTTCTTCATGGTGGTTGTCTCCTTCGTCGAGCCGGGCCGGTTCGCCCAGCAGCAACCGGAAGGAGCCGTGGTCATCCGGCGTGATACGACAGCATCCGGCGTTTTCTCACCGCTCCTGGAGCAGGTCGAGGAGCACGGCCAGCTCCCACGCGGTCTCGCGCCACGCGTCGTAACGGCCGGACTGCCCCTGGTGCCCGGCGGTCATCCACGTCCGGAGCAGGATCGGGTCCCGCACCGGGTCGTTCGTCGCGCGCTCACGCAACCGGGCCACCCACTTCGCCGGTTCCGTGACGTAGACGCGGGTGTCGTGGACGTTGGTGGTCACGAGCAGAGCGGGGTATGCGCGCTCAGTCACGTTGTCGTAGGGCGAGTACGCCTTGATGTATGCGTAGGCCTCGGGATCGCGGATCGGGTCGCCCCACTCCTCCCACTCCCCCGCGGTGAGCGGCAGGGCGGGGTCGAGCATCGTCGTGAGCACGTCGACGAACGGAACCTGCGCGTGGAGCGCCCGGAACACGGTCGGCGCCTGGTTCGCGACCACTCCGATCAGCAGCCCACCGGCCGAACCCCCTTTCCCCGCAAGCCGATCCGGGTGCGCATACCCCTTCTCGACCAGCAGGCGGCCCGCGGCGGCGAAGTCGTCGAAGGTGTGCTGCTTGGCCGTCAGCCGCCCGTCGTCGTACCACGGTCGTCCCAGCTCGTCGCCACCTCGGACGTGAGCGATCGCGAAGACGACACCGCGGTCGAGCCACGAGAGCCGCGCCACCGAGAACCAGGGGTCGGTGCTCAGGCCGTAGGCGCCATAGCCGTAGAGGACGGCCGGAGCCGAGCCGTCCACCGGCGTCGTCGCGCTGCGGACGACCGACACCGGAACGCGAGCGCCGTCGGGGGCGGTGGCCCACTCGCGGGTCTGCACGTAGTCCGCGGGGTCGTAGCCGCCGCGGACCTCCGTCCGCTTCAGCAGCCGCAGCTCCCGCGTCGCCAGGTCGTAGTCGCCCACCGACGGTGGCGTCACAAGCGACGTGTAGAAGACCTGCAGCGTCTGGGTGTCCGGTTCTGGGTTGTCGCCGACGCCGACCGTGCGGATCGGCTCATCGAACGCGACGTCCCAGCTGGCACCTAAACCGTTGGCTGACAACGGCTCTCGGGGCACGATGCGCACAGCTGTCTGCCCGTCGGTCCGCAGCGACACGGCGAGGAACCCGGTGAAGGCGTCGACGCCGGTCACCAGCTCCTCGCCGCCCGTGACCCCGAGCGGCTCCCAGGGGCCGACCGCACCGCCGCGAACCACCGCTCGCGCCACCTCGAAGTTGACCCGGTCCCGGTTGTGCACGACAAAGACCTCGTCCCCTAGGGGCTCGATGTCGTACTCGAGCTTCGGCGTGCGTGGCGCGACGAGAACGGGGTCGCCGGACGGGTCCGCCGCGTCGACGAGGCGGTACTCGCTCGAGGTCGAGGAGGCGGCGCCCACCACGACCCACCGGTCGTCCCGCGACGACCCGACGCCCACCCGGAACGTCTCGTCGGTCTCCTCGTGCACCAGGACGTCGTCGTCGGCGGGGGTACCGACCACATGGCGCCACACCTGAAACGGCCGCCAGGCGTCGTCGTAGCGCGTATAGAAGAGATGACCGCCGTCGAGGGACCAGGCCACACCGGCGCCGACGTCGGTCACGGCGTCGTCCAGCTCGGCACCGGTCAACAGGTCGCGGACGTGCAGGTCGTAGCGCTCGTCACCGGTGACGTCGATGGCATACGCCAGTCGCCGACCGTCCGGGGAGACGTCGCTGGCTCCCAGGGCGAAGAACTCGTGGCCCTCGGCCTCGATGTTCTCGTCGACGACGACCTGCTCCCCCGCGGGTGGCCCGTCGGTGGGCAGGACCGGACGCTCAGGGCTGTCGGCGACGTCCACGCGGCCGGCGATGCCGTACTGCAGCCCCTCGACGGTGCGCCCGTAGTACCACCAGCCTCGATGCCTGACCGGGACGCTGAGGTCCGTCTCCTTGGTGCGCGCGCGGATCTCCTCGAACATCGCATCGGCCAGCGGCCCCACGGCGGCCGTGCGTGCTGCGGTGTAGGCGTTCTCCGCCTCGAGGTAGGCCGTGAGTCGCGGGTCGTCGCGGTCGGCCATCCAGGCGTACTCGTCGACGACCGTGTCCCCGTGGACGGTGCGCGACGACGGGTCCTGTGGCGCCCGGGGTGCTGGCGGCATGCTCACCAGGACGACAGTAGGCGGTGCCCACCCTCCCCCCTGGGGTGGCCACCGCCGCACTGGGTCATAGGACTCGCTCGACCGGCTCCTGATACGTGACCTCGGCGGGACTGCCGAGATGCCGGCCGTAGGAGACCGCCGCGCCCTCGACCGCACGGCGCCGGGTGGCGCTGAGCGCCGCGAACGGCGTCACCCTGACGACGGTGCGCCGCGCCGTGGTGGTGCGGTTCCAGGTGCCGACGACGAGGCCGCCCGCGACCACGGTGCCGAGGAACATGCCGTTCTTGCCGGGCACCACCCGCAGCTCTTCCTCGGGGGTGAGGATGGCCGACCGGTCCTTGTAGCCCAGCACGTACTCGTCGAAGCCGGGCAGCAGCCGGACCGGCGCACCCGCCGCTGGCTGCGGCCGATCGGCCGCCACGAGGTATGCCTGTCCGCCGATCGTCTCGGTCGTCACCGTGTCCCCGGCCAGGGCGACGGCCTCGCGGGCGAAGGCGAGGGTCTGGTGACACCAGCCGGCGAAGTCGCGTTCGGTCACCGGCCCGTGGCTGGCGACATAGCGGGTGGCGAGCGCGGCCATGGCCTCCTCGCGGTCCGGCTCCCACGACCACGGCACCCACTCGTCAATAAGGACGAAGGTCGGCTGGCGGCCCTCGGCCGGCCCCTGGCAGAGCAGGCCCTCCTGGCAGAACCGGCCGACCAGGTGGTAGGTCCGCTGCCCGCGCGGGTCGACCCCGCCGGCCTCGAGGACCTTGACGGCGTCGGGCCGGCTCAGGGCGACCCCGCCGCGCAGGGCGTCGACGAGGGCCTCGCGCGCGCGGCCCACGACGGCGTCGGTGAGCCCCTCGGCCGCGAAGACCCGTCGCGTCGTCGCGACGATCCGTTCGTTGAGCAGGCGGCACATCCAGCGCACGTCCTGGGTGGCCATGAGGTGCAGGGTCCCGCGCATCGGCCAGCTGCGCGTGATCCGGCGAGCGCGGATCGCGGCTTCGACGTCCGCCCGGGTGGCACCGGTGCGGACCCCGACGGACCACATCCCGCTGGACACGTCCTGGGCCTGCATCGCCAGATGGTGGTGCACGGTCGCGGTGATGGTCTCGAGCATGGAGCCACCCGGCTCGGACGGAGGCGCGATCCGCATCGCGGCCAGGCGTTCCGCCGCGATGCGGCGCCGGTCGGTCAGCAGCATGGACGTCGGGCAGCTCCGTCAGCTGAGGCAGGACGGGCCGAGCAGCGCCTTGAGGTCGCCGAACAGCGCGGGCGAGGCGGTGACCCGGAGCCGGTCGTCGACCTTCATCAGCACCGACCGGCCCGGCTGGGTCAGCTTGAGGTGCACCTCGGTGGCGCCGGGGTGCTCGGCGAGCACCCGCTTCATCTCCTCGGCCAGCGCATCGGTCGCCCGCGCCAGCGGGAGGTTGACGACGACCGGTCCCCGCGGGCCCTCCTTGATGTCGGGGAGGGTCAGCTCCTGCGCGTAGACCGAGACCGAGTCGTCGCGGCTGGAGACCCGCCCCCGGACGACGCAGACGACGTCGGTGCGCAGCAGCGGGGCGACGGTCGCATACGAGCTGGGGAAGAACAGGCACTCGATGGCGCCCTCGAGGTCCTCGACCGTGGCGATGGCCCAGAGGTCGCCCTTCTTGGTCCGCTTGATCTGCAGGCCGGTGATGAGCCCGGCGACGATGACCTGGGTGCCGTCGGGCTTCGGCTCGTCGCCCATCAGCGCGGCGATCGAGGTGTCGGCGTGCTGGGTGAGGACGTGCTCGATCCCGAACAGGGGGTGGTCGGAGACGTAGAGCCCGAGCATCTCCCGCTCGAAGGTCAGCAGGGTCTGCTTGTCCCACTCCTGGCGCGGCACCGGAGGCAGCCCGTCGACCGCGGCCATCCCGGGGATCGCGTCGTCGGCGTCGTCGAAGCCCCCGAACGCGCCGAACAGGCTGTCCTGGCCGATCGCCTCCTGGCGCTTGACGTCGACGAGGGCGTCGACGTACTGGACGTGGACCTCGAGCATCCCCCGGCGGCTCTCGCCGAGGGAGTCGAACGCCCCGGCCTTGATGAGCGACTCGATGGTGCGCTTGTTGCAGACGACGGCGGGCACCTTGCCGAGGAAGTCCTTGAACGAGGAGAAGCCGCCCTTCTCCTCGCGGCTCTGCACGATCGCCTCGACGACGTTGTGGCCGACGTTGCGGATCGCGGCCATGCCGAACCGGATGTCCGTGCCGACCGCGGCGAAGTCGGCCACCGACTCGTTGACGTCCGGCGGCAGGACCTTGATCCCCATCCGGCGGCACTCGTTGAGGTAGAGGGCCGACTTGTCCTTGTCGTCGCGCACGCTGGTCAGCAGCGCCGCCATGTACTCCGCGGGGTAGTTGGCCTTGAGGTAGGCCGTCCAGTAGGAGACCAGCCCGTAGGCGGCGGTGTGGGCCTTGTTGAACGCGTAGTCCGAGAACGGGACCAGGACGTCCCACAGGGTCTTCACGGCGCCGGCGGAGTAGCCGTTGGCCTTCATCCCCTCGCTGAACGGGCCGAACTCGGCGTCGAGGACCTCCTTCTTCTTCTTGCCCATCGCCTTGCGCAGCAGGTCGGCCTTGCCGAGCGAGTAGCCGGCGACCTTCTGGGCGATGAGCTGGACCTGCTCCTGGTAGACGATCAGCCCGTAGGTCGGCGCGAGGATCTCGGCCAGCGGCTCGGCCAGCTCCGGGTGGATCGCCCCGATCTCCTGCTTGCCGGTCTTGCGGTAGGCGTAGTTGGTATGCGAGTTCGCGCCCATCGGGCCGGGCCGGTAGAGCGCGAGCGCGGCGGAGATGTCCTCGAACGAGTCCGGCTGCATCTGCCGCAGCAGCGTGCGCATCCCGCCGCCGTCGAGCTGGAAGATGCCGAGCGTGTCGCCGCGCTGCAGCAGCCGGTAGGTCTCCGGGTCGGTCATGTCCTTGGACAGCGACCTCGAGGTCGATCTCCTCGCCCGCGGTTGGCCTGCACGTTGGCGAGGGCGTCGTCGAGGATCGTGAGGTTGCGCAGGCCGAGGAAGTCCATCTTGACCAGCCCCAGCGTCTCGCAGCTGGGGTAGTCGAACTGGGTGATGATCTGGCCGTCCTGCTCGCGGCGCATGATCGGGATGAGGTCGATGAGCGGCTCGCTGCTCATGATGACGCCGGCCGCGTGCACGCCCCACTGGCGCTTCAGGCCCTCGAGCCCGAGCGCGGTGTCGACGACCTCCTTGGCCTGCGGGTCCTCGTCGCGGACGCTGCGGAACTCGACGGCCTCGTGGTAGCGCGGGTGGTTGGTGTCGAACACGCCGGCCAGCGGCATGTCCTTGCCCATGATCGGCGGCGGCATCGCCTTGGTGAGCTTCTCGCCCATGGCGAACGGGTGGCCCATGACCCGGGCCGCGTCCTTGACCGCCTGCTTGGCCTTGATCGTGCCGTAGGTGACGATCTGGGCGACCCGCTCCTCGCCGTACTTCTGGGTGACGTAGCGGATGACCTCACCGCGCCGGCGCTCGTCGAAGTCGACGTCGAAGTCGGGCATCGACGGGCGCTCGGGGTTGAGGAACCGCTCGAAGATCAGGCCGTTCGGGATCGGGTCGAGGTCGGTGATCCGCAGCGCGTAGGCGCACATCGAGCCGGCGCCGGAACCACGACCCGGGCCGACCCGGATCTTGTTGTCCTTGGCCCAGTTGATGAAGTCGGCGACGACGAGGAAGTAGCCCGGCGTAGCCCTTGCCGAGGATCACCTCGGTCTCGTACTTCGCCTGCGTCGACGCATACTCCGGCACGCCGTCGGGGTAGCGGGCCCGCAGCCCGCGCTCGACCTCCTTGACGAACCAGGACTCCTCGTTCTCGCCCGGCGGGCAGGGGAACCGGGGCATGTAGCGGCCCTCGCCCTCGACGAAGTCCACCTCGCAGCGCTCGGCGATGAGCAGTGTGTTGTCGCAGGCCTCGGGCAGCTCGCGGAACAGGTGGCGCATCTGCTCCGGGGTCTTGAGGTAGAACTCCTCGGCGTCGAACTTGAACCGGTTCGGGTCCATGAGGGTGGAGCCGGACTGGACGCAGAGGAGGGCGGCGTGGGCCTTGGCGTCGGCGGCCTTGGTGTAGTGCAGGTCGTTGGTGGCGACCAGCGGGATCGCGAGCTCCTTGGCGAGGCGCAGCAGCTCGCGCTGGGTCTGCCGCTCGATGGGGATGCCGTGGTCCATCACCTCGGCGAAGAAGTTCTCCTTGCCGAACAGGTCCTGGAACTCGCTCGCGGCCCGGCGGGCCTCGGCGTACTGGCCGAGGCGCAGCCGGGTCTGGATCTCGCCGCCGACGCAGCCGGTGGTGGCGATGAGACCGTCGGAGTACTGCGACAGCAGCTCGCGGTCGATGCGGGGCTTGAAGTAGTGGCCCTCCATGGACGCCAGCGAGCTCATCCGAAAGAGGTTGTGCATGCCGGCGGTGGTCCGGGCCAGCAGGGTCATGTGGGTGTATGCGCCGCCACCGCTGACGTCGTCGCGACCCGCCTGCTCGTCGCCCCACTTGACCCGCGTCTTGTCGCGGCGGTGGGTGCCGGGCGTGAGGTAGGCCTCGACGCCGATGATCGGCTTGACGCCGTAGCGGCGGGCCTTGGACCAGAACTCGTAGGCGCCGAAGACGTAGCCGTGGTCGGTGGTCGCGACGGCCGGCATACCCATCTCGGCCGCGCTCTGGAGCAGCTCGTCGATGCGGGCCGCACCGTCGAGCATGGAGTACTCGGTATGCACGTGCAGGTGCGCGAAGCTGCCGGTGGAGGTGGCGGAGGAGGTGGGCATGAGACCGCCAACTTTAGGCGTGCCCGCGGACACGGCGGTGTCCCCTCGGGGCGTGTCTCGCGACTCGCCCGACGTCCTCGTCACAGGAGTCCCAGTGGCCCCGGTGGCGTCGGTCCTCAGCCGTTGGCAATGACGTCGAGCGCGTGCTGGAGGTCCGCCGGGAACGGGCTGGTGAAGGTGACCCACTCGCTCCTCGTGGGGTGCTCGAACCCCAGCCCAGACGCGTGCAGCCACTGCCGTTCGAGGCCCAGCCGGGCGGCGAGCGTGGGGTCGGCGCCATACGTCAGGTCGCCGCAGCACGGGTGGTGCAGGGCGGCGAAGTGCACCCGGATCTGGTGGGTACGCCCGGTCTCCAGGTGGATCTCGAGCAGCGACGCGTGGCGGAAGGCCTCGACGACCTCGTAGTGGGTCACGGCGTGCCGCCCGGAGTCCATGACCGCGAACTTGTAGTCGGCTCCCGGGTGCCGCCCGATCGGGGCGTCGACCGTCCCGACGAGCGGGTCCGGCAGGCCCTGGACGAGCGCGTGGTACCGCTTGTCGACCGTCCGGTGCTTGAACGCCCGCTTCAGCACGGAGTATGCGCGTTCGCTCTTGCACACGACCATCAGCCCGGAGGTCCCGACATCGAGCCGGCTGACGACGCCCTGGCGCTCGCTCGCACCCGAGGTCGAGATGCGGTACCCCGCGGCGGCCAGCCCGCCCAGCACCGTCGGCCCCGTCCAGCCCACGCTGGGGTGGGCGGCGACGCCGACCGGCTTGTCGACCACGACGATGTCGTCGTCGTCGTAGACCACGGTCATCCCCGGCACCGGTTCGGCCACGATGGCCACGGCGGGGCGGTCCTCGGCGCGAGGCAGAGCTACCTCGAGCAGATCGCCGGCGGCGACCCGGTCGGACTTGACGACGGTCCGATGGTTCAGCAGCACCCCTCCGGCCGTCGCCAGCTCGGCCGCCTTGGTTCGGGAGAGCCCGAACAGCCGAGCCATGGCGGCGTCGACCCGCTCGCCCTCGAGCCCGTCGGGAACAAGCAGGGTCCTGGCGTCCCCGCTACGGCTGGTCATCGTCGGTCGCCTCGTGGCGACCCGCCTCACGGGGCCCGGTGGTGTCCCGGGTGCCGTCGACGCTGCGTCCGGTCAGCGCCAGGAGCCCGATGAGGATTGCCGCACTGACGATGGCGATGTCGGCGACGTTGCCGATGAACCACCCGTTGTAGTTGAGAAAGTCCACCACGTGCCCGCGGCCCAGACCCGGCTCCCGGACCAGCCGGTCGGTGAGGTTGCCCAGAGCGCCCCCGAGGAGCAGCCCGAGGGCCCACGCCCAGCCCCTGGACCCGAGCCGGCGGCTGGCCCGGACCACGACGATGAGCACGACGACCGCGATGATCGTCAGCACCCAGGTGTTGCCCGTGCCGATCGAGAACGCCGCACCGGGATTGCGGATGAGGTCGAGTCGCAGGAACGACCGGATGAGGTCTCGAGGCTGCTCGTCGGTCAGCGCGGTGACCGCCCACCACTTCGACAGCTGGTCCAGCAGGTAGGTGACGACGGCGATGGCCGTGAGGAGCAGGAACAGCCGTCGACGCCGCGTCGCCGACGGTGCGGCGGCGGACGGCGGTGCCACGAGTTCGGTATGCGTCGGGTCCGTCGGGTCCGTGGGGTCGATGGGGTCGCGCTGTGCTGGAGAAGCGGGGATCAGCGGTGCTCCTGCCTCGTCTTGCACGCCAGGCACAGGGTCGCCCGAGGCGCCGCCTGCAGCCGGATCTTCCCGATCGGGTTGCCACAGGACTCGCAGATCCCGTAGGTGCCGTTGTCGAGCCGCTCGAGGGCGTGCTCGACCTGGTCGAGCTTGTCGCGGGAGTTCGCGACGAGGCTCATCTCGTACTCGCGGCCGAAGATGCTGGCACCGGCGTCGGCCTGGTCGTCCCCGGCTCCCTCCCCCGCGTCGCGCATGAGGCCCTGCAGGTCGTTCTCGGCGATCTGGAGGTCGGCCAGCGCCCGCGCCCGCTCGGCGTCCAGCTCCTCGCGGATCTCCCGCAGCTCCTTGGCGGTCCACGGCTTCTCGGTCGTCGCGACCCGCAGCGTCGCGGTGGTCGTGCCCGTCGCGCTCGCGGCCTGCGTGGCCTTGTTGGCGCGGGCGGGGGCGGCCGGCGCTGCCTTGGTGGTCGGGGCGGCCTTGGCCGGTGTCGCCTTCGTGGTCGGGGCGGCCTTGGCGGGCGCCGCCTTCGTGGTCGGGGCGGTCTTCGCGGGGGTCGCCTTGGCGGTCTTCGCGGGCGTCGCCTTGGCGGCCCTCGCGGGGGTCGGCTTTGCGGTCTTCGCGGGCGTCGCCTTGGCGGTCGTCGCCTTGGCGGTCGTGGCCGGCGTCGCCTTCGGGGTCTTCGCGGGCGTCGCCTTGGTCGGCGTCGCCTTCGCGGTCTTAGACGGCGCCGCCTTCGCGCTCTTCGCGGGCGCCGCTGTGGCCGTCTTCGCGGGCGCGGCCTTGGCGGTCTTGGTGGCGGTCTTGGTGGCGGTCTTGGTGCCGGTTGTGGTGGTCGCCTTGGCCGTCTTCGCGGGCGTGGACCTGGCGCTCTTGGCCGGCGCGGCCTTGCGAGCCGACGCGGTGGTCACCGTCCGGGTCGGCGACGTGGCGGCCGCCGGCGCAGCGGACCGCCCAGCGGACGTGGTCCGACCCGCCGTGCTCGTGGCGGGCGTCCTTGTGGCTGCCATGGCGTACCGGCCCCTTCCGGGGTAGCGATCCTCGAAGATGGTCGGGGCGAGGATAAGCCCCGCACCCGCCGACTCCAAACCCGGCTCACCGCGCAGGACCCAGCGGTTCGACCCACCGGTTCGTGGCCCAGATGACAGAAACCCACCAAGAAGGTGCCGCCCGGCCGTGCATTCGTGGCCGAGATGTCACGTCCCGACGCATACCGTGCGCACCGGCGGTACCCGAGAGCCCTCGACCCGAACCGCCGTCGCGGTCGGTCAGCGGCGCTCGGCCTGGCTGGTGACCTGTCCGTTGGCGTCGGCGTTGTCCGCGCCGTCGGCGTTCCGGGCCCCGTCAGCGGTGTCCTGCGGTTCCACACCGGCGTGGTCCAGCTCGTCCAGCTGGCCCTGGAGGTAGGACTTCAGCTGGCTGCGGTAGGTGCGCTCGAACCCGCGCAGCTGCTCGATCTTCTGCTCGAGCACGCCCTTCTCCTGCTCGAGTTCGGCGAGCACCGCCGCCTTCTTCTGCTGCGCCTCGGCGACCATGCCCGTGGACCGCTCGCGGCCCTCGGTGATGAGCTGCTCGTGCCGCTCCTGAGCCTCGGCCATGAGTCGGTCGTGCTCAGACTGACCGGTGCTGAGCAACTCGTCGTGGCGGGCTTGGGCGGTCCCGACCAGCTCGTCGTGCTTCGCCTGCCCGGCCGCGAGCAGCTCGTCGTGCTGGGACTGACCGCTGGACAGCAGCTCGTCGTACTTCGCCTGTCCCTCGGCGAACAGCTCGTCCCGCCGGGCCTCGCCCTTGCCGACGTGCTCGTCGTGCACCCGCTGCGCCAGCTCGATCAACGCCGCCGCACTGGTGCCACCAGCCGCTCCACCGGCCACCGCCCGCATGACCCCGGTGTTGGTACCTTCCGTGGACGCCTCGGCGGCGACCGGTGCCGCCTTGGCGGCCTCGACGGCCTCAGCGGCACGCCGCTCGGCCTCCGCCGCACGGGCCTCCGCGTCCTCGGCGCGCTTGCGGGCCTCCGCCACGGCCTGCTCGGACTGCCCGGCCTGTGCCTGCCCGTCGCTCGCCGACCGCTTGGCCTCCTCGAGCTCCTGCTCCAGCTGGGCGAGCCGGGCCTCGGCCGCGGCCTTGGCCTCGGCTTCGGCCCGCGCCCGGCCCTCGGCGGCGTCGAGCCGCTCCTGGACCGAGGAGTCGATGGCGCCCTGGCGGTCCTTGACCTGAGCCTCGGCCGCGGCGACCTCGGCCTGCGCCTTGGCGAGCCGCTCGCTCACCTCGCGCTCGCGGGCCTCCGCGTCGGCGATCCGGCTCTGCACGTCCTGCAGGCGCTTCTCGTGGTCACCGACCACCGTCGCGTCCCGCGAGCCGCGGGTCTGCACGGCCCCGCCGGAGCGCGACTGGCACTCCTCGAACTGGTGCTTGTAGTCGTCCCGCTGCGCCGTCAACGCCCGCATCTCGGCCACGACGTCGTCGAGGAAGTCGTCGACGTCACGCTCGTCGTAACCCTTCCGGAACTGCGTCGTCTGGAAGTGCTTGTTGAGGATCTGCTCGGGCGTCAGCGCCATGGGGTACCACCTTGTTTCTGTGCCGATCCGAAGGACCGCGGCCGGCTTGTGGGGGTCCGTTCCCGGGCAACGGTATCGAACCGCAACGGCACGACCAACCTCGCCAACCGCTGGCCCCTCGAATGCGGGGCCGGGCGTGGCCTCGTCGCGGCCTCAGGCGATGCGGATCGTCATCAGCAGCGACGTGATGACCATGAGCACGAGGAAGGCGATGTCGATGCGCATCCCCCCGAGGTTGATCGAGGGGATCACCTTGCGCAGCAGGCGCAGTGGCGGGTCGGTCACGGAGTACACCAGCTCGGCAACGACGAGAACCGCACCCTTCGGCCGCCAGTCGCGGGACAGCACCTGCACCCAGTCGAACACCAGGCGTCCGATGAGGGTCAGGAAGAACAGGAAGACGACGGTGGAGAACACCGTGCCGATGGTGCGCATACGTCAAGTCTCGCTGATGGTCGCCGGGCCACCGGCATCCGGGGGCGGTCCGGCCACGTGAGCGCTCTGCCCGCGGCCTACGACTGGTTGAAGAAGCCGCGGGTCTGCGGGTGGCCCTCGACCTCTTCCGTCGCGACCTCCACGTGCACCGGGGAGAGCAGGAAGACCTTCGAGGTGACCCGCTCGATGGTGCCGTGCAGGCCGAACACCAGCCCGGCCGCGAAGTCGACCAGCCGCTTGGCGTCGGCGTCGCCCATGTCGGAGAGGTTCATGATGACCGGCGTTCCGTCGCGGAACGCCTCGCCGATGGTCTTGGCCTCGTTGTAGGTGCGCGGATGGATCGTCGTGATCCGGTTCAACGGCCCCACCTCCGGCTCGCGGACCAGCCGGGCCACGGGTGCGGGGCGACGCGGCAGCTGGGTGACGGCTGCGCCGCTCTCGGGGCGATCGGCCAGCGGGCGCTCGGACCGTTCGGCGCGCTCAGGGGTGCGGCGACGGTCGTCGTCGTAGCCCGCGGCGTCGTCGCGGTGGTCGTCGTCGTCGTAGCGGTCATCGTCCTCTGCAAGCCCGAGGTACACCATCGTCTTGCGAAGTGCCCCAGCCATCGTGGAACTCCCTTGGTAGCGCAATGAAACCAGCGGTCAGCCGTCGTCCCCAGCGACGTTAGCGAAGCGTCGGACGCTTCCCCAGGATTGCGCTCCCGACACGCAGGTGTGTCGCCCCGTGCCGCACGGCCGCTTCGAGGTCACCGCTCATGCCGGCGGACACCCAGGTGGCGTGCGGGTGGTCCGCTCGTATGCGGCTCGCCACCTCCCACAGCCGGCCGAACGCCGCGTCGGGGTCGGCCTCGAGCGGGGCCACCGCCATAACTCCGGCGAGCTGGAGGGCGGGTTCGGACGCGACGGCATCGGCGAGGGCCGGGACGTCCGCGACGGGTGCGCCGCCGCGGTCCGGGGCGTCGTCGAGGCTCACCTGGACGAGGACCTTTGGCGTGCGGCCCAACCGGTCGGCGGCGCGGGCGAGTGCGCCGACCAGCTTGCGGCGGTCGACGGTGTGGATGACGTCGGCGTAGGACACGACGGAGGCGGCCTTGTTGGACTGCAGCTGGCCGATGAAGTGCCGGGTGAGGTCCGCGCCGTCGAGGATGGGGTCGGTCAGCTTCTCGGACGCTTCCTGGTCGCGGTTCTCGCCGATGTCGCGGACGCCGAGGTCGAGCAGCATCCGGACGTCGGTCACGGGGAAGAACTTCGTGACGGCGATGAGCTGCACGTCGGCGGGGTCTCGTTCCGCCTTCGCGCAGGCCGCGGCGATCCTCGCGCGGACCGCGTCGAGCCCTCGAGCCAGCTCGGCGCGCCGTTCGATGTCGGTCACGAGCCGGCCCCGGGCAGGAGCCGGACGATCCCGGCGAACCGACCGGTCACGCCGTCGCGGCGGTAGGAGAACAGGTCGGGACTCTCGCGCGTGCAGCCCCGAACCCAGGTGACCTGCACCCCCCGGGAGCTGAGCTGGTCGACGACACCGGCGGCGACGTCGATGGCCGGGGTTCCGGTCCAGGAGACGGTGGCGCTAGGCGGGCTCACCGCGGCGGCCTCGGCGCGCATACCCTCCGGCACCTCGTAGCAGCGGCCGCATACGGAGGGACCGACGACGGCGACGGTATGCGCGGGGTCGGCCCCAGCGTCGACGAGGGCGTCGACGGCGCGGACCACGACCCCGGCCACCATCCCCGGCCGCCCCGCGTGGACGGCGGCCACGACGCCGGCGACCGGGTCGGCGAGCAGGACCGGGACGCAGTCGGCGGCGAGCGCGGCCAGCCCGAGGTCCTCGCGGGCGGTGACGACCGCGTCGACGGCGGGCGCGCCCTGGTCCCAGGGCCCGTCGGCCCGGGCCACCTCGGCGCCGTGGCACTGGTCCATGAACAGCAGCCGATCACGCGGCAGGCCGAGAGCACCCGCGACGGCGGTGCGGTTCGCCTCGACGGCGGCGGGGTCGTCGCGCCGGCCACCGAGGTTCAGGGCGTGGAACGGCGGCGCGCTGACTCCACCGTGGCGCGAGGTGATTGCGAAGCGGACCGCGTGCCCGCCGGGTTCCGCGGCGACGTCCTGGGTCCAGAAGAACACCTCGGCATCCTCGCAGGCAACGGCGGAAGCGCCGGACCGCGTGGCCCGGCGCTCCCGTGGTGGACGGTGAGGTTGCTGCTACTTGAGGAAGTCCGGCACGTCGAGGTCGTCCGCGTCGTCGAAGGTCACCGCGTGCGGCGGCCGCTGCACCGGCTGGACGGCCGGCCCGCCCGACCCGTCGGCACTGGAGGACTGCTGGCTGGCGCCCGCGGGCACCGGCTCCAGCTCCTCGTGCACCGGCTGGACGGCCCGCGCCGGCGCCACGTGGGACCCGTTGTGAGACGACCCGTTCGGCGCGGCCGCACGACCGGACTGGACGGAGCCGAGCGCCCGGTCGTCGCCCCGCTTCACCGGACCACCACCGTCGAAGCCCGCCGCGATGACGGTGACCCGGACCTCGTCGCCCAGCGCGTCGTCGATGACCGCACCGAAGATGATGTTGGCCTCCGGGTGGGCGGCCTCCTGGACCAGTCGGGCCGCCTCGTTGATCTCGAAGAGGCCGAGGTCCGACCCGCCGGAGATCGACAGCAGCACCCCGTGCGCACCGTCGATGCTCGCCTCGAGCAGTGGCGAGGAGATCGCCAGCTCGGCCGCCTGCACCGCACGGTCCTCGCCCCGGGACGAGCCGATGCCCATCAGCGCCGACCCGGCGCCCTGCATAACCGACTTCACGTCGGCGAAGTCGAGGTTGATCAGCCCCGGGGTGGTGATGAGGTCGGTAATGCCCTGGACGCCGGAGAGCAGCACCTGGTCGGCGCTGCGGAAGGCGTCCATCATCGAGACGCTCCGGTCGCTGATCGACAGCAGCCGGTCGTTCGGGATGACGATGAGGGTGTCGACCTCCTCGCGGAGGCCGGCGATCCCGGACTCGGCCTGGTTGGCGCGCCGGCGGCCCTCGAAGGTGAACGGGCGGGTGACCACGCCGATGGTGAGGGCGCCGAGACCGCGGGCGATCCGGGCCACGACCGGCGCGCCGCCGGTCCCCGTGCCGCCGCCTTCGCCGGCGGTGACGAAGACCATGTCGGCCCCCTTGAGGACCTCCTCGATCTCCTCCGCGTGGTCCTCGGCGGCTTTCTTGCCCACCTCGGGGTCCGCGCCGGCACCGAGCCCTCGGGTCAGCTCACGGCCAACGTCGAGCTTGACGTCGGCGTCGCTCATCAGCAGCGCCTGCGCGTCGGTGTTGATGGCGATGAACTCGACGCCCTTGAGGCCGACGTCGATCATCCGGTTGATGGCGTTGACGCCGCCGCCGCCGATGCCGACGACCTTGATGACGGCCAGGTAGTTGTGCGGGTCTGCAGCCACGAGCGTGGGCCTTCCTCAGTGAGAGATGTGCTGAGAGATGTGAAAAAGAAACGTGTCTGGTGGTGTCGGTGCCGGTGTGTCGCGAAGCCTGAAGGTCTACCTGATGGTTAGATCCCTGCTGACCTCGCTTGGTGCCCGACGGTATGCGGTCGCCCCAGCCCGATCAAACAACCCGGCGGCGTGTCCTCGACCTATTGCGCAGATTCACCCTGCCGTGTCCCAGTGGCGTGACCGATGGGGCCGATGAGGCTGCTGGGACTGCGTACCCCCTGCGGGCAAGGGGCCGCCGCAACTACTGACTGCAGTGTCAGTTCTGGCGGCGCTCGTCGAGGATCGGCCGCAAGAGCAGACAACTAAGTCACTCGTTGCGGACCGTCAGCGGTCGAGCTCCGACTGCGGCCGGACCGGCGGCACTCAGTCAGCACAAAGTCAGCACGCAGTCAGCGGGTGACCGGAGTGTCCGGGGCGCTGACGTCGATGACCGCGGGGTTCGTCGTCAGTAGCGCCTCGAGCACCGCCAGCTTCTTGGGTCCGTCGGCCAGACCGCCCCAGACGACGCTGACCGGACCCAGCTGGAGGGTGACGAGGTCGGCACTGGTCACGGTGACCGCGGAGACCTGAGCCCGCCGCTCGGGCGACAGCAGCTGGAGAATCGAGATCGCGGTCCGGATGCCCTCGGGGTCCGGCGCGTCCGACGCCGCGTTCACCTGGGCCACTCCCGGCGGCAGCGTCGCGACCGTCTCGAACGGCACTCCCGTCGCATCGACAACCTGTAGTTGACCTTGAGGGTTCTTCACCGCCAGCACGGCGACCTTGCGCGCGACTGAGACGACCACTGTCGAGGGCCAGGACCGGCTGACCGTCACGGAGCCGATGGTGGCGATGCGCGCCACGCGGTCCGACGCCCCACCGGTGTCGACCCGCGCGAGGGGCGTACCCAGCGGGACGGCCGCCGCGGCCAGTACCGCCTGCTGCTCCGCGGGGTCGGCGAGGCCGGTGACCGTCACCGTGCGGGCCGCCAGCAGCGAGCTGAAGCCGACGACCCACACCGTCGCGGCGAGCAGGACGACTAGGGCAGCGCCGACGGCCAGCAGCACCCGCGGTCGGCGGCGCACCGTCGCGGCGCGTCGCTCGAACCGCGCCCGTCCCGCGTCGCCACCGGCCCGCCGGGCAGCGCCGCGGCGCAACCGGCCGAGCCGCCGCGCGGGCCGCACGCCGCGGGCCCCCGGTCCCCCGCCGGGCTGTGGCTGCGGCGGGTCGTCGACCGCCGAGCCCGACGGTCGACGACCCGCCGCCTCGGTGAGCCACCTCGGCCGTTCGCTCATCGCTGTCCTCCTCCGGAGCCGTCCGTCGGCTCGAGCCGGTCGAGTACCTCCGGCCCGATCATCGTCACGTCGCCCGCTCCCACGGTGAGCAGCAGGTCTCCGGCCCGCAGCAGCCCGGCCACGACGTCGGGGACCGCCGCCCAGGACGGCACGTAGTGCACGTCGGCGCCCGGGCGAGCCGCGCGAATGGCGTCGGCCACGAGACGGCCGGAGACCCCGGGCTCGGGGTCCTCGCGCGCTGCATACACGTCCATGACCACGATGACGTCGGCCGGTGCCAGGCTGGCGCCGAGCTCGGGGGCGAAGTCGCGCGTGCGCGAGTAGAGGTGCGGCTGGAACACGACCACCAGCCGGCCGGAGCCGGCGTCCCGGACCAGCTGCCGAGCGGTGTCGACGACCGCGGCGACCTTGCCCGCGTTGTGAGCGTAGTCGTCGACGACCTGGACGCCGGCGGTCCGGCCCTTCGGTTCGAACCGGCGCCGCGTCCCGGAGAACGACGCCAGACCGGCGAGCACGGGCTCGGCGTCCTGGCCGAGGCCGGCGGTGGCAACGAGGAACGCCGCCGTCGCGTTGAGGACGTTGTGGTGACCGGGGACGCGCAGCCCCAACCGGTGGGCCGTGCCGCCCACCGTCACGACGGCGGACCAGGCGAGACCACGGTGCACCTCGCCGGAGAGCCGGGCGTCGGCGTCCGGCGCCTCGCCGTAGCTGAGAACGCGCAGGCCGCGGGACCGGGCGTGGCCGGCGAGCGCCCGGGCGCCCGCGTCGTCGGCGCAGACCACGAGCAGACCTCCCGGCAGGATGGTGTCGACGAACGCGCGGTATGCCTCCTCGACGGTGGCCAGGTCGCCGTAGAAGTCGAGGTGGTCGGCCTGCACGCTGGTCACGACGGCGACCTCGGGCCGGTAGACCAGGAACGAGCCGTCGCTCTCGTCGGCCTCGACGACGAAGACGTCCCCGCTGCCGAGATGCGCGTTGGTGCCGTGCTTCGCGAGCTCGCCGCCCACGGCGAAGGAGGGGTCCACGCCGCAGGCCTGCAGGGCGACGGTCAGCAGCGAGGTCGTCGTCGTCTTGCCGTTCGCTCCGGCGACCGCCACCCGGCGGGTCCCGGCCATCGTGGCCGCGAGCGCCTGCGCCCGGTGCAGGACCGGCAGCCCCCGGGTATGCGCGGCGCGCAGCTCCGGGTTGTTGTCCCGGATCGCCGAGGAGATCACCACGGTGTCGGCGTCGGCCACCAGGGCCGCGTCGTGGCCGACGTGCACCGAGGCCCCCTCGGCGGCCAGCGCGTGCAGGAGGGTCGACTCGCGGGCGTCCGAGCCGCTGACCGGCACACCCTTGGCCAGCAGGATGCGGGCGACCCCCGACATGCCGGCACCGCCGATCGCGACGAAGTGCACCCGGCCCAGGTCCTCCGCAGCCGGGACGTCGGCGCGGAAGTCGAACCGGGTCTGCGGCAGGGTCACGGCGGGTCACCTCGCCCCGGGGCGGCGGTACCGGTAGCCCGGCCGCGAGCCGCATACGCGCGATGCACCATGTCGGCCAGGGCGTCGTCCGCGTCGCGCTGACCGACCGAGGCCGCGGCGGCGCCCATCGCCAGCAGCCGTTCCCCGTCGGCGGCCAGGGGCAGGACGTGCTCCGAGATCCACTCGGGCGTGAAGGCCGCGTCGTCGACGACGAGCCCACCGCCCGCGGCGAGCACGTCCGTCGCGTTGAACCGCTGCTCGCCGTTGCCGATCGGCAGCGGGACGTAGACCGCCGGCAGTCCGACGGCCGTGAGCTCGCAGACGGTGTTCGCGCCCGACCGGCACACGACGAGGTCGGCGGCGGCGTAGGCCAGCTCCATCCGGTCGGCATAGGGAACGACGACGTAGGGCGCGCCGACCGGCGGCCGCTCCGGCTCGAACTCCTTGCCGGCGCCGGTCACGTGCAGCACCTGTACGCCGGCGGCACTGAGCTCCGCGGCCCGGGCCGCGAACGAGATGTTGAGCCGCTGGGCGCCGAGGGACCCCCCGGTCACGAGGATGGTCGGCCACTGCGCGTCAAGCCCGAACGCCGCCATCCCCTCGTCCCGCTGCGCCGCGCGGTCGAGCTGGGACACCTCCCGGCGCAACGGCATACCGAGGACCGTGGCGTGAGGCAGCGGGGTGCCGCGGAACGTGGTCGCGACGAACGGCGTCATCCGCGCGCCGAGCCGGTTGGCGAGCCCGGCCCGGGCGTTCTGCTCGTGGACGACGATCGGAGATGCGGCGCTGTCGCGCCGCGAGGTAGGCGGGGGTCGAGACGTAGCCCCCGAAGCCGACGACCACCTCGGCACTGGTCTCGTCGATCGCCCGACGGGCCGCCGCCACTGCCGCCCGCAGCGCACCCGGAAGCCGCAGCACCGCCGGGTCCGGACGGCGCGGCAGCGGGACCCGGGGCACGTAGCGCAGGTCGTAGCCGCGGGCCGGAACCAGCCGCGCCTCGAGCCCGGTCTCCGTGCCGAGAGCTGTCATCGCCACGTCCGAGTCACGACGCCGCAGCGCGTCCGCGAGGGCGAGCAGTGGCGAGACGTGACCGGCCGAGCCGCCCCCGGCCAACAGCACCGACGAGGGCCCGGTGGGCGGCATCAGCGCTTCCTGCGACTCGGCAGTCGACTCGACCGTCGACCGGGCAGTCGACCCGGCAGTCGACCCGGCAGTCGACCGGCAGCACCGCCAACGACCGGCGCACCACCCCGGGCCGCGCCGCGAGGATCGCGCGGGCGCCCGGTTCGTTGCGGGCGAAGGAGAGCAACATGCCGAGGGCCAACATGGTGGTCACCAGAGCCGACCCACCCGCGGAGACGAGCGGGAGCGGGACGCCGATGACCGGCAGCAGGCCGATCACGGCGCCGATGTTGATGATGGCCTGCAGCAGGATCCACGCCATGACGCCGGCCGTCGCGACCCGGACGAACTGGTCGCGCGAGCGTTGCACCAGCCGGTAGCACGCCCAGCCCGAGCAGGGTGAACAGCACGAGGATCACGAGGGTGCCGGGCAGCCCGAGCTCCTCGCCGATGATGGCGAAGATGAAGTCGTTGTGGGCCTCGGGCAGCCAGCTCCACTTCTCCTTGCTGGCCCCGAGGCCGACTCCCCACCACCCGCCGTCCGCCAGCGCGTAGAGGCCGTGCGTCGACTGGTAGCAGGTGCCGTCGGTGGTGTCGCAGTTGCCCAGCCAGGACGTGATGCGGTCCATGCGGTTCTGGTTGGTGACGACGAAACCACCGGCCACGACCGCGAACGTCGCTGCAGCGAGGAGGAAGAAGCGTGCCGGGACACCGGACACGAAGAGCAGGGCCGCGACGATCCCGATGAGGACCAACGCCGTGCCGAGGTCGTGGCCCACCAGGACCAGCCCGACGGTGACGACGACGATGGGCACGAGGAAGGGGACCACCACGTGCTTGAGGCTGCCCAGCAGCTTGCGCTTCCGCGACAGGACGGCGGCACCGACGAGGATGAGCCCGAGCTTGACCAGCTCGGAGGGCTGGATCTGCACTCCGGGCAGCAGCCGGACCCAGTTGCGGTTGCCGTTGACGCGAGACGCCGAACGACGTGAAGACCAGCGCCTGCAGCACCAGCGCCGACGCGAGCGCGGGCACAGCGAGCCGGCGGTACCACCGCACGGGGACGTGCGCGGCGACGGTCGCTCCGACGACGCCGATGGCAGCGAACTTCGCCTGGTCCAGGAAGACGCTGAACGTCGAGCCGTCGTCCCGGTAGGACGTGATCATCGAGGCGGACAGCACCATGACGAGGCCGATGACGACGAGGATCACCGTGGTGCCGAGCAGGACGTAGTAGGAGGTGACCGGCGACTCCAGGCGCGAGAGGAACGGCAGCGCCCGGTGGAGCAGGCCGTTACCCCGGCTGGCCGGACCGGACGAGGCCGTGGTCGGGCGAGCCGGCGGACGGGTCGCCGTGCTCGTCATCGACGACGGCCCTCGGCCCAGCGGCGCACGGCCACCTCGAAGGCGTCGCCCCGGGCGCCGTAGTTGGCGAACATGTCCATGGATGCCGCCGCCGGAGCCAGGAGGACCACGTCGCCCGGAACGGCCAGGGCTGCGGCGCGGTGGACCACGGCGTTCATCACGTCGATGCCCGGCGCGATCGTCACGTCCACAGTCTCCGATGAACCGGCGTCGACCACCGGGACGTCGGGCGCGTGTCGGGCCAGGGCCTCGGCGATCCGCATCCGGTCGGCGCCGATGAGCACCACGCCCCGCAGCCGGTCGCGAACCGCGACCACCAGCTCGTCGAGCTGCGTTGCGGTCGCTCCCTTGAGCAGGCCGCCGGCGACCCACACGACCTTCTCGAACGAGCGCAGCGAGGCCGAGGCCGCGTGCGGGTTGGTGGCCTTGGAGTCGTTGACGAACCGCACCCCGTCGACAGTGGCGACCTCCGCGATGCGGTGCGGGTCCGGGCGGAAGGCCCGCAGCCCGTCGCGGACCGACAACGGCCCCACCCCGTATGCGCGGGCCAGTGCTGCGGCGGCCAGCGCGTTGGCGACGTAGTGCGGGGCGACGCTGGGCAGGTCGCCCTGGAGGTCGCGCACCGTGCCGAGCTCGGCGGCGGAGTGCTGCCGCGTCTCGACGAACGCGCGGTCGGCCAGGACGTCGTCGACCAGCCCGACCATGGAGGGTGCGGGGACGCCGAGGGTGAAGCCGATCGCGCGGCACCCCTCGACGACTTCGGCCTCCATGACCAGCTGCTCGGTCAGCGGGTCGGCCACGTTGTAGACGCAGGCGATGTGGGTGTGCTGGTAGATGCGGCCCTTCGCGCGCAGGTACTCCTCGAACGACCCGTGCCAGTCGAGGTGGTCGGGCGCGACGTTGAGGCAGGCGGCGGCGACCGCCGAAACCGAGCGCTGCCAGTGCAGCTGGAAGCTGGACAGCTCCACGGCGATGACGTCGAACGGCTCCGGGTGCAGCACCGCCTCGAGAATCGGGGTGCCGACGTTGCCCGCGCTCGTGGCCCGCAGCCCCGCCGCCCGGAGGATCGACGCGAGCATGTTGACCGTCGTGGTCTTGCCGTTCGTGCCGGTGACGGTGAGCCAGGGGGCGGCGCCGGTCTTGGCCCGCATCCGCCAGGCGAGCTCGACCTCGCCCCAGACCGGGATGCCGCGCGCGGCCGCCTCGAGCAGCATCGGCTGGTTCGGGCCGCCACCCCGGGGAGGTGACGACGAGGTCGACGTCCTCGGCCGGCATACCGGACGTGTGCTCCTCGCCCTGCCGGACGCCCGACGCCGAGGATGTCCAGGATGTTGGCCCGCTCGTCGTTGGCCTGCGACTCCCCCGCCGCCCGGCCGTCCACGACGGTGACCACCGCTCCGCGTTCCGCGAGCGCGTCGGCGGCGGCGAACCCGCTCACGCCGAGGCCGGCGACCAGCACCCTGCAGGCCCGACCAGTCGGCGTCGCGGTGGGTCAGGCCCGGGCGCGGCTCGTAGTCGTCGACGTGCGGTACCTCCGGGAGCTCGGGCGGGTCGCCGCTCACGACGACCCCACCACCCACTCGGCGTAGAAGACGCCCAGCCCCAGGGCCGCGAACAGCCCCGCGATGATCCAGAACCGGATCACGACGGTGATCTCGTTCCACCCCACCAGCTCGAAATGGTGATGGAGCGGAGCCATCCGCAGGATCCGCTTACCGGTCAGCTTGAACGACGCCACCTGTGCCATGACCGAGACCACCTCGAGGACGAAGAGCCCGGCCAGGATGACGACGAGCAGCTCGGTGCGGGTGCAGATGGCCAGGCCGGCGATGAGCCCACCGAGCCCCAGCGCACCGGTGTCGCCCATGAAGATCTTGGCCGGCGAGGCGTTCCACCAGAGGAACCCGAAGCAGGCGCCCATTCCCGCGACGGCCACGACGGCGAGGTCGAGGCTGTCACGGACCTCGTAGCACTTGATGCCCGGGTTGGTCTGGCAGTTCTGGTTGGACGTCCAGATGCCGATGAGGACGTAGGCGCCGAGGACCATCGTCGAGACGCCGGCGGCGAGCCCGTCGAGGCCGTCGGTGAGGTTCACGCCGTTGGACGTGCCGGCGATCATGAGGTTCGCCCAGATGACGAACAGGAGCACCCCACCGACGGTTCCGGCGAAGGCCAGGTTGAGGTGCGTGTCGCGGACGAACGAGATGAACGGCGAGGCGGGAGTGCGGAACTGGTCGTTGCGGAAGTTCAGCGCGAGGACCGCGAAGATCACCCCGACCGCGATCTGGCCGGCCAGCTTCTCCCTGGAGCGAAGCCCCAGGCTGCGCTGCTTGGAGATCTTGATGAAGTCGTCGAGGAAGCCGATGACGCCCGAGGCCCGTCATGAGGAACAGCACCAGCAGCGCGCTCATCGTCGGCAGCTGCAGGGTGACCAGGTGCGCTGCCGCATACGCGACGAGCACCGAGCCCATGATGACGGCGCCGCCCATCGTCGGCGTCCCGCGCTTCGTGTGGTGCGTCGTCGGCCCGTCGTCGCGAATGAACTGGCCATAACCGCGCTTGACGAGAAAGCGGATGAACATCGGCGTCCCGAGGAGCGCGGCGATCAGGGCGACGCGCACCGGCAATGATGACGCCCTTCACGAGCCGCCCTCCACGGGCACCTCGGTGCCGACGAGGCGGTCCCCCAGCCAGCGCAGGCCGGCGTCGCGGCTCGACTTCAGCAGCACGACGTCGCCGGTGGCCAGCTCGCTCTGCAGGAGCCCGTATGCCGCGTCGGCGTCGGCGACGCGGGTCACCTCGGTGGGCGACCCGGCTGTCGCGGCGCGCCGTCGGCGATGGCGGCCGCGCCCGGGCCGACGACGACGAGCCGGTCCGTGCCGAGCTGCGCCGCCCAGCCGCCGACGCGCTCGTGCTCGGTCCAGGACAGGTCGCCGAGCTCCAGCATCTCGCCGAGGACCGCCCAGGTGCGGCGCTGGCGCCCGGACCCGCGGCCGATGGCCCGGAGCGCCTCGAGGGCGGCGCGCATCGAGTCGGAGTTGGCGTTGTAGGCGTCGTTGACGACGGTGACGCCGTCGGCCCGCTCGTGGACCTCCATCCGCCAGCGGCTGGCGGAGTGCGCGGCCGAGAGGGCCGTGGCGATGTCGTCGAGCGCCAGCCCGCACTCGAGTGCGGCCGCCGTGACGGCCAGCGCGTTGCCGACGTGATGAGCTCCGGACAGCTGGAGCGCCACCTCGGCGCGACCGGCCGGCGTGGCGACGGTGAACGACGGCCGGCCGAGCGCGTCCAGGCGGACGTCGACCGCACGGATGTCGGCATCCGCGCAGGTGCCGACGGTCACGACCCGCGCCTGCGTGCGGGCACCGCATCTTCGCGACCTCGGGGTCGTCGGCGTTGAGCACGGCCAGGCCATCCGGGCGAAGGGCCTCCACCAGCTCGCCCTTGGCCTGCGCCACCGCTTTCCGCGAGCCGAACTCGCCCACGTGGGCGACCCCCACGTTGAGGACGACGGAGACGTCCGGTGGCGCGATGCGTCGTGAGGTAGGCGAGGTGCCCGATGCCGCGCGCGCCCATCTCGGCCACGAGGAAGCGGGTGTCGCCATCCACGCGGCACACCGTCAGCGGCACCCCGATCTCGCCGTTGAGCGAGTTCACCGGCGCCACGGTCGGGCCCGCGCTGCCGAGCACCTGGGCGAGCAGGTCCTTGGTCGAGGTCTTGCCCGACGAGCCGGTGACGGCGACGACGGTGAGGCCGGGCGCCCGGTCCACGACGCCGCGCGCGACCCGGCCGAAGGCCGTCTGCACGTCGTCCACGACGACGCACGGCAGCTCGTCCACCGCCCGGCTGGTCAGCGCCGCGACGGCGCCCCGGTCGCGAGCCGCGCCCGCATACCCGTGCCCGTCGGCGTGCTCGCCGACCCGGGCGACGTAGAGCGACCCGGCGGCGGCCTCGCGCGAGTCGGTGACGACCGGGCCGTCGACCACGAGAGCGCCGACCCCGTCGGTGTCCGGATGGAGCGACCCGCCGGCGAGCATGGCGACATCCCGCAGGGTCATCGGGATCATGACGTCGCTTCCGGTCGGTAGACGAGGCCGTCCAAGGCTGCCCGCAGAGCGTCCCGGTCGTCAAAAGCGTGCACGACGCCGCCGATCTCCTGCCCGGTCTCGTGGCCCTTGCCGAGCACGAGCACGCGTGTTCGCCGACGCCGGCCGTGACTGTCGCGCCCACTGGACGGCTGCCTGGATGGCCCGTCCGCCGGCTTCCCTCGTCGGTCACCTGGGAGCAGCCCGCGCGCACCTCGGCGCGGATGGCAGCGGGGTCCTCGGACCGGGGGTTGTCGTCGGTGACGATGACGTGGTCGGCCCACTCGGCCGCGGCGGCGCCCATCGCCCGGCGCTTCCCCCGGTCGCGGTCGCCGCCCGCCCCGAGGACGACGACGAGGCGGCCCGGCGTCGACGGACGCAGGGCCCGAAGTGCGGCCTCGACCGCATCCGGAGTATGCGCGTAGTCCACGATGCAGCGCGGGTCGCGCTCCGGGTCGGGGTCGGTCCCGGTGACGACCTCCATCCGACCGGGCACCACGGGCTCCCCTCGCAGCGCCTCGGCAGCCTCGTCCAGGGAGTGCCCGAGCTCCACCAGGCAGACCGCCGCGAGCGCCGTGTTGACGATGTTGAAGTCGCCGGGCAGGTGGCACCGGAGGTCCACCGTGCCGGCCGGTCCCGACAGCGTGAACACCGGCCAGTCCCGGTGCCGGACGACCCAGTCCGCCCGAGATCCGAGGTTCGACCCCAGCGTGACGATGGGGACCTCCGCCTCCCGCGCGAGGCGGACGCCCCACTCGTCGTCCACGCAGACGACGCCGCGCTTCGAGTGCTCGGGCGTGAAGAGAGACGCTTTGGCGCCGAAGTAGTCCGCCATCGTCTCGTGGAAGTCGAGATGGTCCTGGGACAGGTTGGTGAACAGCGCGACGTCGAAGACGGCGCCGTCGACGCGGTGCTGGGCGAGGGCGTGGCTGGAGACCTCCATCACCACGTCGACGGCGCCCGCCTCGCGCATGACCGCGAACAGGGCGTGCAGGTCGGTCGCCTCGGGCGTGGTGCGCACCGACGGGATACCGGTGTCGCCCACCCTGGTCTCGACGGTTCCGAGCAGCCCGGTCGTCTCGCCCAGCGCGCGCAGGGCGGCCTCCACGAGGTATGCCGTGGTGGTCTTGCCGTTCGTCCCGGTGATCCCGACGAGGGTGAGCTCCCGCGCGGCGTGACCGTAGACCAGGTCGGCGACGTCGCCGAGCACCGCTCGCGGGTCGTCGACCAAAAGCACCGGGACGCCGAGGTCGCCGGCCAGGTCGTCGCCGGTCCGGTCGGTCAGCACGGCGACGGCGCCGGCGCCGACCGCCTGCGCCGCGAACGCGCCGCCGTGCACCACGAAACCGGGCAGCGCGGCATACAGGTCACCGGGGTGGACGGTGCGCGAGTCGAGGCTCACGCCGCGGACCCGGGTTCCCTCGCCGCCGGCCGGCAGAGACGCACCGACGAGGCGGGCCACGTCCCCCAGGGCCACCGCCGCGACCGACGTTGGACGGGGGGACGGCACGGTGGCGAGGCTACCGGGTGCGCTTCTTCTCACCGTTCAGGACCGCCGGGTCGTTGGGGTCCCACGCCGCGTCGGCCGAGTTGAGCGGGATCACCGGGGCGGTGGAGGTCGTCGGCGGGATCTGCGCCTTCTGCAGGGCGTAGGTCATGACGTCCTTGAACACCGGTGCCCCCAGCTGGCCGCCGAAGTGGCCTTGCACCGGACGCTGGAGGGTCACGGCGACGACGTACTGCGGGTCGTCCGCGGGCGCATACCCGATGAAGGACGCCGTGTAGCCGTTGTAGGCCCCGACCGTCGGGTCGTAGCGGTCGGCGGTGCCGGTCTTTCCGGCGACGCGGTAGCCGTCGATCTTGGCCTTGAGACCGGTGCCGTGCGGGCCGACCACCTCTTCCAGCATCTGGCTCACCTTGGTCGCCGTGTCCTTGGAAACCACGCGGACGCCCTGCGGCTGCACCGCCGGCGTCACCTTCCCGTCGCCGTCGGTCGTGCTCTCGACCAGGCTGGCGGGGATGCGCACGCCGCCGTTGGCGATGGTCTGGTAGACCCCCGCCGCCTGGATCGCGTTGAGTGAGTAGCCCTGCCCGAACAGCAGGGTGTAGCGCTGCGACCCGCTCCAATCCTGAGGTTTTGCCAGCAGGCCGGCCGACTCCCCCGGCCAGCCGACGCCGGTCTTGGCGCCCATCCCGAACTTGCGGAAGTAGTCGTACATCGTCTGCGGGGCGACCTTCTCGGTCGCGAGCATCGTGCCGATGTTGCTGGACATCGCCAGGGCGCCCGCGACGGTGAGGTTGAGGGTGGGGTGGTCGACGTCGTCCTTGAACGTGGTGTCGGACCTCGGCAGCCGGTTGGGCACGATGAGCTGCGTCGTCGGCTCGACCACCTTCTCCTCGATCGCCGCGGAGACCGACATCACCTTGCCGGTGGAGCCCGGCTCGTAGACGTCCTGGAAGGCGTGGTTGGCGAGCGCGTCGTCGGTGGTCTTGCCGACGTCAGCGGGGTCGAAGGTGGGGTAGGACGCGACCGCACGCAGCTTGCCGGTCTTGACCTCCTGGACGACGACGTAGCCGGACATCGCCTGGCTCTGCGTCACCATGTTGGCGATCTGGTTCTGAGCGAACCACTGCAGGTCGGCGTCGATGGTCAGCCGCACGTCGGAGCCGTTGACGGTCGGCTGGTCCACCTCGTCGGTGCCGGGGATGGCCGTCCCGTCCTGGGCCCGCTGGTAGACCACCTTGCCGGGCGTGCCCTTCAGCGCGCGGTCGTCCATGACCTCGACGCCGCCGCCGGCCGTGCCGTCCTTCTGCACGAAGCCCACCAGCGGAGCGGTGCTCATGCCCGCGGGGTAGACCCGGCTCGTCGTCGGCTCCTGGTAGATCCCGGGGATGCCGAGCGCCGCGATCTGGCGCCAGGCGATCGGCGTGATGTCCTTGGCGATGATGCGGTACTGCGTGCCCATCAGCTGCGGTACCAACGCTTCCGGGGTCGTGCCGAGCAGGGGCGCCAGCTGCTGGGCGGCGCCGACCACCCCGACGGTGGTCTTGGTCCCGTCGATCTTCCGCGCGTAGGTCGGCAGCACCTTCTGGTCGGCGTAGATCGTCTTGCGCTCCACGCTCGAAGCGAGGACGACGCCGTTCCGGTCGAGGATCTGGCCGCGCAGCGCCGGCTGGACGTCGGTGACGACCCGCTTGTCGAACGCCGCCTCCTGCACCGTCGCCGCGTCGAACGCCTGCACGCGCAGCAGCTGGGCGGCGAACACCGTGAAGACGAACATCGCCGCCACCAGCATGAACCGGACCCGGCGGTGCGGGTTCGCGACGAGGACGCCCCGCCCACGACGCGGGGCCGGCCCCGGACGCCTGGAGCTGCTCGATGAGCTCGATGACCTCGAGGACCTCGATGACCTCGGGGACTTCGGGGACTTCGGTGGGGTCACGCGTCTACCTCGCCGTTTCAGGGGGTCGGGGTCGGCGTCGCCGCCGGTGCCGCAGCGGTGGCCGTCGAGGCCGGGTCGGGGGTCGGCGCGGGGGTCGGTGCGGGTGCCGGTGCCGGTGGCGGCGCCACGGGCGTGGTGACGACGTTGAGCCGCTGGTCGTCCTTGGCCGGCTGGGCGACCCCGATGATCGAGCCGTCGGAGAGCCGGACGAACGCCATGCTCTTCGCCGGCACCATGCCGAGCTGCTGCGCCTTGTCGGCGAGGTTGCGCGGCGAGCGAAGGTCGTCGACGACCTGCGTCAGCTGCTCCTGCTGGTCGGTGAGGGTCCCGGACTTCGCCTGGAGGTCCTTGAGCTGGTAGATCCCCGATGCGAGCGCGGTGTTCATCATCAGCAACCCGACGAGCCCCGCGGCCAGCAGGGTGATGCAGATGACCGCGAACACGCCGCTCCCGGTCCGGCTGATGGCGGCGGGCACGACCCGCAGCGGTGCGAGCTGGCCGCGGCGCGGCATACCTCGTCCGCGGGCGTCCCGCCCGACGCGCGGCAGTACCGCTGCGGTGGTCAGCTGGCTCTGGCTCATCCCCGGTGTCCCCTCGTCGTGCCGGTTCGGGCAGTGGTGCGAATGCGCTCGGCCGCGCGGAGGCGGGCGGACGCGGCCCGGGGGTTCTCCCCGACCTCCGCCGGGCTCGGCTCCTCGGCGCCGCGGGTCAGCAGGCGCAGGTATGCGGCGTGCTCGGGCAGCTCGACCGGCAGCCCGCGGCGGCGTGCTCGACCGCGCGCCGGCCGCAAAGGCGCGCTTGGTGATCCGGTCCTCGAGCGAGTGGTAGCTGAGGACGGCGATCCGGCCACCCACGCCAAGTGCGTCGATGGCGGCGGGCAGCGCGGCCGCCCACGCGGCCAGCTCGCGGTTGACCTCGATCCGCAACGCCTGGAACGTCCGCTTGGCCGGGTGGCCCCCGCTGCGCTGCGATGCCGCCGGGATGACCGACCGGAGCAGCTCGACCAGCCGCGCGGAGGTGGTGAACGGTTCGGTGACGCGGTCCTGCACCACCGCCCGGGCGATCGGCCGGGCGAACCGCTCCTCGCCGTACTCGCGCAGGATCCGGGTGAGCTCGCCCACGTCGTAGGTGTTGAGGACCTCCGCCGCGGTCAGCCCCGCCGACTGGTCCATCCGCATGTCCAGCGGAGCATCCACGCGGTAGGCGAAGCCCCGGTCCTCCTCGTCGAGCTGCAGCGAGGAGACCCCGAGGTCGAACACCGCCGCGTCCACCGTCTCCAGCCCCAGCGACGCGACGACGGTCGCGAACTCGTCGTAGACGGCGTGCACCAGGGTGAGCCGGTCCGCATAGGGAGCGAGTCGCTGACCGGCGAGGTCCAGCGCCTCCTGGTCGCGGTCGATGCCGACCAGCCGGGCGTGCGGGCAGCGCTCGAGGATCGCCTCGGCGTGGCCGCCCATGCCCAGGGTGCCGTCGACGCAGACCGCATCCGGGCCCGTCGAGCGCCGGTGCGAGCAGGTCGACCACCCGGTCGCGCAGCACGGGCAAGTGCCGCTGCGCGGGTGCGGGTGTCGCCATGCCGGTGCTCTCTGTCGGGGTCGGTATGAGGGTCGGTGTGGACGGGGGGTATGCGTCGGTGCGGGTGCGGTGGACCTGTGCTCTGGTCCCCATCCGCTGGCGGGTTGTCTCTCCCGGTGGCCCGGGACGGGGGAAGTCGTCCCGGGACGGCAGCGGCTGGAGGCCGGATCGCAGGTCCGGCGGCGGCTCGGGGAACGGGGTCAGAACAACCCCGGGACCACCTCCTCGGACTGCTCGGCGAACGCCTGCTCGCTGGCCTCGAGGTAGCTCGTCCACGCGGCGGTGTCCCAGACCTCGACACGGCTGCCCGCGCCGATGACGGTGCACTCCCGCGTCAACCCGGCGTACTGGCGCAGCGGCGGCGGGATGGTGAGCCGGCCCTGCCGGTCGGGGGTCTCGTCGTGGGCTCCGGCGAGGAACACGCGCAGGTAGTCGCGGACCGCCTTGGACGACGTCGGACCCTGCTGCATCTGGGTCGCCAGCCGCTCGAACTCGTCGGTCGGGTAGACGAAGAGGCACCGCTCCTGGCCCTTGGTGACGACCAGGCCGTCCGCCAGCCGGTCGCGGAACTTGGCGGGGAGGAAGAGCCGGCCTTTCTCGTCCAGACGGGGGGTGTGCGTACCGAGGAACACGACCTCCCACCTCCCTCTCCTCGACCCTGCATCGACCCGGCTTCGATCCCTGCTTCGACCCTGCGGCGCACCGACGGCGCCCGTGGCCTCCGCGTTGCCCCACCGTACTCCACTTTGCTCCACACGGGCCTCGAAACACCCGGCGCGCGGACGTTCCGCGCCACGACGATGCACGTCAGGCGCAGTGGAGCGTGGTGGAGCGGCTCTCCCCCACCCGGCCCTCGTGAACGGTCCTCCTAGCGCCTCACCGGTGGGCGCCGGACATTCGGTCCTGCGGGATCCGTTGGGTAAGTGGAGCGTTGTGGGGGAAGATCCTGGGGGAGCCCAGAAGTGTGGAACACCGGGCACGACCACGGCGGAGGACGCGTGACCAACGTGACGGACCAGACCGACAGCGGGACGGGAGTGGCCGGGGCGCGATCCGTCGCGACCGACGCCGCATACCGCAGCACGCCGGAGGCGCTCGCCGAAGTGCGTGCCGAGGTGCGCAAGATCAGTGACGCGATGACCTCCGTCATCGAGGGCAAGCCGGACGTCGTCCGCACGGCGATCACCGTGCTGCTCGCCGAGGGCCACCTGCTCATCGAGGACGTGCCCGGAGTCGGCAAGACGATGCTGGCCAAGTCCCTCGCGAAGTCCATCGACTGCACCGTGCGGCGGATCCAGTTCACGCCGGACCTGCTGCCCAGCGACATCACCGGCGTCAGCGTCTTCAACCAGGACCTGCGCGACTTCGAGTTCCGGCCGGGAGCGATCTTCGCCAACGTCGTCGTCGGGGATGAGATCAACCGCGCCTCGCCCAAGACGCAGTCCGCGCTTCTCGAGAGCATGGAGGAGGGCCAGGTCACCGTCGACGGGCAGACCTACGAGCTGCACAAGCCGTTCATCGTCATGGCGACGCAGAACCCCATCGAGATGGAGGGCACCTACCCGCTCCCGGAGGCGCAGCGCGACCGGTTCATGGCCCGGATCTCGATGGGCTACCCGGCGCCGAGCGCGGAGGTGGCGATCCTCGACACCCACGGTGGCGCCTCGCCGCTCGCCGCGATGACCCCGGTCACCGACGGGGCGACGATCGCCCGGCTCATCGACATCGTCCGCGACGTCTACGCCAGCCCGGCCATCCGGCAGTACGCCGTCGACATCAGCACGGCCACGCGCTCCAGCAGCGAGCTGCGGCTCGGGGCGTCACCGCGCGCCACCCTGCACCTGCTACGGGCCTCGCGGGCGGTCGCCGCGATCGAGGGCCGGGACCACGTCCTTCCGGACGACGTCCAGAGCATCGTCCTGCCGGTGCTCGCCCACCGCCTCATCCTCAGCGGCGAGGCCCAGCTGGCTCGGCGCTCGGCCGAGGACGTCCTCTCCGACCTGCTGCGCCGCGTGCCCGTGGCCCCGTTCAACCGCTGACCCGCCGTGGCACGGCTCCGGGACGTCCTCACGGGACGCGGGCGCGCCTTCGTGGCGTCGGGAACCACTCTGGCGGTCGCGGGCTGGGGGTTGGGCTTCCCCGACATCAGCCGGGTCGGGGTGCTGCTGCTCGTCCTGCCGGTCGTCACCGGGCTGCTCTCCCGGCGGCAGCGGGCGTCGCTACGCGTGGAGCGACACAGCACGCCGTCCCGCGTCGCCGTCGACGAGCGCGCCATCGTGACGGTCACCATGACCAACGGCGGCACCCGCCGGACGCCGCTGCTGCTTGCCGAGGAACGGCTCAACCTCGCCCTCGGCGACCGGCCCCGGTTCCTGCTCGGCCAGCTCGCGCCGGGCGAGGTGCGGGAGGTGGAGTATGCGGTTCGCTCGCACCTGCGCGGACGGCACCCGCTCGGTCCGCTGTCGGTCGTCCTGCGCGACCCGTTCGGCCTGACCAACCGGTTCGCGGAGGTCGGCGCGCCCGGCGACATCGTCGTCCTGCCCCGCATCGACCGGCTCGTCGGCGGGCGCCCGCCGGGCAACGGCGTCGGGGCCGAGGGCGAGATCCCGTTCATGGTGGCCCTGCACGGCGAGGACGACCAGTCGATTCGCGAGTACCGCGACGGCGACGACCTTCGCCGCATCCACTGGCCCGCCACCGCCCGCACCGGAGACCTCATGGTCCGACAGGAGGACCGGCCCGCACGGCGCCGGGCGATGATCCTCCTCGACCCGCGCACCGGCGCCCACCAGGGACACGGCGCCGCCAGCTCCTTCGAGTGGGCGGTGTCGGCGGCGGCCTCGGTCCTCACGCACCTCGCCGGGCTCGGCTACGCCACGCACCTCATCTGCTCGGAGACGGTCCACGATGGTCAGGCGGCCATGACGACCGACGCCGACCACGCCCTCGACGTGCTCGCCGAGGCGGACCTCGGGCCCGACACCGAGCTCGGCGAGCTCGTACGGGCCGCACATCCGGTCACCGCCTCCGGCGGCCTCGTCGTCGCGATCCTCGCCGACCGTGACGAGGAGGCGCTGCGCCAGCTCGCCTCCCTCCGGCAGCCCGGCGGCAGCGGGCTGGCGATCGTCCTCGACACCGGCAGCTTCGCCGACGGGCCGCCGGCGAACGCGCATACCTCGCGGTTCCCTCACCCGCGCACCGTCCCCGCCTCGGCGGCCGCCTACGCAGAGCTGCTCCACACGGCCGGCTGGTCGGTCGCGGTCGCGACGCAGGGCGACGGCATCCCCGACGTCTGGGCCGCGCTGACGACCCGGGGGGTGCTGGTCGGATGACCTCTCGCGCTGTCGACGCCTTTGTGGCGGCCGCCGCAACCATCGGGGCGGTGCTCGGCCTCACCACGCTCACCGAGAACGCGTCCTGGCTGAACCGGGCCGTCTGGGCCTGCCTCGTCGTCGCCGCTGCCGGCGTCGTGCTGCGTCGCCTCACGTCGGTCCGGCTCCTGGTCCTGCTGGGCCAGCTGGTGGTGACGGGCTGGGCGGTCGTGGCGATGTTCGCGGCCGGCCAGCTGTGGTTCGGCCTGCCCGGCCCCGCCTCGTGGGCCCGGCTGGCGGAGCTGGTCACCGAGTGCGTCACGGTGATGCAGCGCTACTCCGCGCCGATCCCCGCCAGCGAAGGGGTGCAGTTCCTCTTCGTGGCGTCGATCGCCCTGCTGGCGATCCTCGTCGACTTCCTCGCCATCACGGAGGACATGCCGGGGGTGGCGGGGCTGCCGTTGCTAGCAGCGTTCCTCACGGCCGCCGCGAACGGCGGCTCGTCCCTGTCTCCCTGGTTCTTTGTCATCGCGGCGGCCCTGTGGCTCGTGCTCGTCGCCCGCCAGGGCCGCAGCCGGGTGCAGCGCTGGTCCACGACGGTCGCCAGTATGCGGACCCCCGTCGTCCAGACCGACGTCGAGACGCAGGTGATGTGGGGCTACGGCAATGTCGCCCGGCAGCTGGGGCTGGCCGCCGTCGTGGCCGCGGTGTTGCTGCCCGCGATCATCCCCCACCTGCCCACGCGCTACATCCTCGACGGGCTCGGCCGCAGCGACGGCAGCATCGGGCGTGAGGGCCGGGTCGGGTTCAACTCGACGGTCGACCTGACCCGCAGTCTCGAGAGCGGCGACGAGAACATCGTGATGACCTACCGGACCTCGGCCCCGACCGCTTCGCCGCTGCGCGTCGTCGTCGCCTCCACCTACGTCGGCGGGGAGTGGACGCCGCGGCCGGTCGGCACGCCGACCCAACAGCTCACGCAGAGCCGGACCATCTCCTCGCAGGTCGCCGTCACCGACCGCCAGCTCCGGGTGGAGTCGAACTACCTGAGTCCGCCGCACGTCGCCTCGGTCGGGCCCGTGGTGGCGACCGACTTCGGCGACACGCAGTGGTACGCGGACCCCTCGACCGGCGACCTCTACGCACGGGCCCGCCCGGACAGCTACTCCCTGACCTACCGTGAGGTCGACGCCACGTCCGAACAGCTGCAGACCGGGGTCGCCGGAGCGCCGTCCGGGCGCGGTGACCCCGAGGTGCAGGCGTCGACGACCGTGGACGCGGCCATCGCCGACCAGCTCGGCACCATCACCGACACAGTGACCGCGGGCACAACCTCGCCCTACGCGGCCGCCGCCGCGATCCAGAAGTGGCTGCGCAGCGACGGCGGCTTCAGCTACTCGCTGCAGCTGCCCACCTCCGTCGTCGACGACCAGGGGCAGCAGATCGGCGACCCGATCCTGCGCTTCCTGAAGTCGAGGACCGGTTACTGCGTCCAGTTCGCCTCCACCATGGTCATGATGGCCAGGGCCAAGGGCATCCCCGCCCGCATGGCCATCGGGTTCCTGCCCGGGACCCAGGAGGACGGCGTCTTCACGGTCCGCTCCTCCGACGCGCACGCCTGGCCCGAGCTGTACTTCCCCGGCGCCGGCTGGCTCCGGTTCGAGCCGACCCCGGCCGTGCGCACCGGAGCGGCGCCGACCTACACCATCCCGGCGGCCGCGCCCGTGCCCGGCGCGACGTCGGCGCCCACGACCGACGCCGGCGCGACCGGTTCCGCCACGAGCACGGCCCGTGACCCGGGAGCCCCGGAGGTCAACGGTCCCGCGGTCACCGACACGACCACCTTCGTGGACCGCGCCGAGATCTGGCTGCGCGACCCCTGGCACGTCGTCCTCCTGGCCATCCTGCTCGGGCTGCTGGGCAGCCTGGTCCTGCCCCTGACCGCCTACGTCGTCAACCGGCGACGGCGCGCTCGAGCCGCCAGTCCGGCCGAGCTCGCCGAGGCGCAGTGGGACGAGCTGGTGTCCCGGCTGGGCGACCTCGGCGTCCCGCACCCCAGCGGCGGCGGCACTCTGCGTGAGTGGCGCCAGCACTACGTGCGCGAGGCCTATCTCGACGAGCGCGCCGACGCGGCGATGGGCCACGTCGTCACCACCCTCGAACGCTCGCGCTACGCCCGCCCGGGCACGTCGCCGACCGAGCTGGCCGAGGACATCCGCACCGTGACCCGGACGGCGGCGACGAACCGGCCGTGGACCCAACGACTTCGGGCGTTCCTGCTGCCCCAGGACGGTGTGCGGTGGTGGACCCGGGCCCTGACCCGCATCACCGATGCCCCGGGTCGGTGGCTCGACACGGCGGCCGACCGCCTGTCGCGTCGCGGCTGAGGTGTCGACAGCGGTATGCCGCGCCACCCCGACGGGTGACGCGGCATACCTCCTGCGGTGCGGCTGCTCGGCTCAGTCGAGGTAGTCGCGCAGCACCTGCGAGCGCGACGGGTGCCGCAGCTTGCTCATCGTCTTGGACTCGATCTGGCGGATCCGCTCGCGGGTCACGCCGTAGACCTTGCCGATCTCGTCCAGCGTCTTCGGCTGCCCGTCGGTGAGGCCGAACCGCATCGACACCACGCCGGCCTCGCGCTCCGACAGCGTGTCGAGGACCGAGTGCAGCTGCTCCTGGAGCAGCGTGAAGCTCACCGCGTCCGCCGGGACGACGGCCTCGGAGTCCTCGATGAGGTCCCCGAACTCGCTGTCGCCGTCCTCGCCGAGCGGGGTGTGCAGCGAGATCGGCTCGCGGCCGTACTTCTGGACCTCGACGACCTTCTCGGGCGTCATGTCGAGCTCCTTGGCCAGCTCCTCCGGCGTGGGCTCCCGACCGAGGTCCTGCAGCATCTGCCGCTGGACGCGGGCCAGCTTGTTGATGACCTCGACCATGTGGACGGGGATGCGGATGGTGCGGGCCTGGTCGGCCATGGCCCGGGTGATGGCCTGACGGATCCACCACGTCGCATACGTGGAGAACTTGTAGCCCTTGGTGTAGTCGAACTTCTCGACCGCACGGATGAGACCGAGGTTGCCCTCCTGGATCAGGTCGAGGAAGAGCATGCCGCGGCCGGTGTAGCGCTTGGCCAGCGAGACCACGAGGCGCAGGTTGGCCTCGAGCAGATGGTTCTTGGCCTTCTTGCCGTCCTGGGCGATCCACCACAGCTCGCGCTTGAGCTTCATGTCGATCTTGTCGCCGGAGTTGAGGCGCTCCTCGGCGAAGAGGCCGGCCTCGATCCGCTTGGCCAGCTCGACCTCCTGCTCCGCGTTGAGCAGGGCGACCTTGCCGATCTGCTTGAGGTAGTCCTTGACCGGGTCGGCGGTCGCGCCGGCGGTGACGACCTGCTGCGCCGGGGCGTCCTCTTCGTCGTCGTCGCGGATGACGAAGCCGGCGTCCTCGGACTCCTCC
Source organism: uncultured Actinomycetota bacterium (assembly GCA_963751085.1). Lineage (GTDB taxonomy): Bacteria > Actinomycetota > Actinomycetes > Actinomycetales > Dermatophilaceae > Lapillicoccus. Next base: position 381,025 of record CAVVTH010000004.1, read on the forward strand.
TCGGCTCCGGCGGGGCGACGGGTGGTGGCGTTGCCGTCCTCGTCCTCCTCGCCGTCCTCGTCGAGGTCGGCGTCCGCATCCTCGACGGCCGCGACGACCCCGACCACTTCGGCGACCTCGATGTCGGCGACGTCGGCGACGACCGCATCCTCGTCGGTCAGCTCGACCTCGACGTCCGGGAGGTCCTCGGCAGCGAGCGCTTCGCTGTCATCGGTTCCGGAGGCTCCGGCCTTTCCCGCCGCGCCGCCGGCCTTGGTCCCGCTCTTGACGGCCGCCTTTGTGGCAGCGGTCTTTCCACCGGCCTTGGCCGGGGCCGGGGCCGCGGCCGCCTGCGCAACCGCCGCCGTGGAGCCTGCTCCGGCCTTCTTGGCGACGGCCTTTCGCACGGCGGCGCCGTTGGTGGCGGGACTCGCGGCGGGCTGGGGGTCGGCGGTCTTGCCCACGGTCCGGCCGGTACCGGACTTGACGGGCGCCGGTTTCGCCGCCGGGGCAGCGGTGTTGGCCGCCGACTTGCTCGTGCCGGTCTTCGCGGCGGGAGTGGCTTTCGCCGTCTTCGCCGGAGCGGCGGACCGGGTCGTCGTCTTTGTCGTCCGAGCGGTCGTCGTGGTGCGAGCCGACGCGGCGGCCACCGCGCGCGTGGCCGGTACGGCCACCTGCACCTCGACACCGGCGTCCTCCAGGGCGCGGAGCACCGCCTTCTGCCGCGGTGCGGTCAGGTGGCTGTTCTCGAACGCGTCCCGCACCTCATCGCCGCTGAGGGCGCGGACGGAGCCGGCGGACATCAGCCGCTGGATGGCGGGGTCCGAGAACTCCGAGGGAAGTGCCGCGCCGGAGCGCTTGGGGGTCGTGGAGCCCGTTGACACAGATACCGACTACCTTTCGAGAACGAGACATGCGACATCGACGCCCATCGAGGTCGCTCGTGAGTCAATGCCGGGAACGGGGGGATCATTCCTGGGGGACGCTGGGCGGGGCGGGAGAGGCGTGACAGTCGGTCCTTCTCCGGGTCTTGCGCGTCCGTGCTCCGACCATTATAAAACCCTGCCAGCCCTCGCGGCGCCATTCGGCTCGCGGCGGCGGACGAGCGCGGCCCCGGGGCGGCTCCGACCCGGAGCTCCAGGTGCTCGGATGCTCGCGCTGGCCCAGGTGGTCGCGGGGCACGGGTGGTTGCGGTGCTCACTCGTCCTGGCTGGTGGCCTTGACCGCGAGCACGGGGCAGGTCGCGTCCAGCACGATGCGCTGGGCGTTGGACCCGAGGATGAGCTTGCCGACCGGGGTCCGGCGGCGCAGCCCGATGACGATGAGCTCGGCGTGGCTGGTGTCGGCCGCCTCGATGAGGTCCTCGGCGGGTTCCTGGCCGCGGACGACATGACGGACGTCGACGGTGACGCCGGCCTGGGCCAAGCGCGCCCGGACGCCGTCGAGCGCGTTCTCGAAGCGGAGGGTCTCGTCCGGGTCGAAGTGTGTGCCGCTCTCGCTGTTGACGACGATCAGGTCGGACTTACGCAGCTCAGCCTCGGCCGCCGCCCGCCGCAACGCCGCGCGTCCCTCACGGGTCGGGATGTAGGCCACGACGATCGACACTCGGCGAACCTCCTCGACGTGCGACGGTGCAGCTCGGGTCCTCGCTGGTGAACCTACCCGAAAGCCTGCTGCCCCTGTTCGTCGGACGACGTCCACGGAGCCCGCGCCACCGTCAGCTCAACGCGTCCCGGATGTGGGCACCGACCTGGTCGATCTCGATGAGGAAGCCGTCGTGCCCGTAGGCGGACGTGATCGTGTGCTGCGTCGCGCCGGGCACCTCGGCCGTGATCTCGTCGCTCAACCGCACCGGGTAGAGCCGGTCCGTATCGACCGCGACCACCGTGGTCTGCGCGGTCACGGTGCGGAGCGCGGCTGCGACGCCTCCTCGGTCACGGCCGACGTCGTGCGAGTTCATCGCCTCGGTGAGGACGAGGTAGGAGTTCGCGTCGAACCGGCGCGACAGCTTCGCTGCGTGGTGGTCGAGGTAGGACTCGACGGCGTAGCGGCCCCCGTCACCCAGGGGCTGCTCGCGGCCCTGCGGCTGCCGCCCGAACCGGTCGTCCAGCTCCATCCCGCTGCGGTAGGTCACGTGAGCGATTCGTCGGGCGATGCCCATCCCGGCCTCCGGGCCGGCGAACCGGTCCTGAGGGTCGTAGTAGTCGCCGCCCCGGAACGCCAGGATCGGAACGGATGGCCAGCAGCTGCGGCTGGGCCCACGCGATCTGGTCGGCCGACGCGTACGCCGTGCTCGCGACGACGAGAGCCCGCTCGACCTTCTCCGGATGGGTGACCGCCCACTCGAGGACGCGCATCCCGCCCATCGACCCACCGAGGACGGCCGCCCAGCGGGACAGCCCGAGCTCGACCGCCAGACGCGCCTCGACCTCGACCTGGTCGCGAACCGTCACGAACGGGAAGCGGCTCCCCCACCGACGGCCGTCGCCGGCGAGGGACGAGGGTCCGGTCGTCCCTTGGCAGCCGCCGAGGACGTTGGACGCCACGACGAACCAGCGGTCGGTGTCGAGCGGACGGCCGGGACCGATGAGCCCGTCCCACCAGCCCGGCGACGGATGCGCCTCGTCGGCCGGCCCCACCACGTGACTGTCGCCGGTGAGGGCGTGCTCGACGAGGATGGCGTTGTCCGCCCGCTCGCTGAGGCGCCCCCAGGTCTCGTAGGCCACCTGGACCCCCGGGACGACGCCCCCGCGCTCCAGCGGCACGTCGCCCACCGACACGAACTGGCGGTGCCCGACCGGGTCGCCCTCGCGCCAGGCGCCGGACACCGCGCCGGGTGTCGCCGCCCGGGCGCGCCCGGACGAAGACCGCCGAACCGGCGGGGTGCTTCGAGTCCGATCCACGACGGTCATCCGGCCTGCTCCTGGAGCTCGCGCTTGCCCGAGCCGAACGGTCGGACCGTGTCATCACCCGGGGCACCCCACCGCAGAGATGGAGGGTTGCCGCCCAGCAAGCCGGGGCTACGCGCTGGAACTCATGACCTCCGCCAACTATACGGTCCAGTCGGTGCTGGGAAGCGGCTTGCGGTCCACGACATGGACGTCACGCGCTCACCCTCGGTCGGGCCGCGACGTCGACCATCCGTTCGAGCAGCACGGCCAACCGGTAGTCGGGGTCGACGCTCAACGCCAGGTCCAGGGCGGTGCGTGCGAGGGCACCGTCACCCTGCCACCAGACCACGTGGGCGAGCACCGTCAGCGGCCCGGGCGACAGCTCCGGCGGCGCGGCGCGGCAGACCGTGGCGAGGCGCTCGACCAGCGCCGCCCCCACCGCGCCGTCGTCCTCCGGCTCGCTGTCGTGTCCGCCCTCGCCCTCGACCTCGTGGCCGCCCGCAGGCCAAGCGTCCCCGTCGTGGGCATCTCCCTGGTCTCCTCCCGGGGCGGCGATCCCGAGCCGCGCGTCGTCATCCAGTCCCGAGAGGTGCGCCGAGCCACCCAGAAGCGCCGACCGGGACGGCAGCTCGACCGCCGCCATCCGGCGCAGCGACGCGGGAAACACCTCCAGGTCGAGGGTTCCGGGGCAGAGCCACGCGATGAGCAGGTCGCGGACCGCCACGTCGAGCAGCGACACGACCGCCCACGCCCACGCCTCGTCCCCGGCCGGCGGCGGTGCGCCGACCGCGTCTAGCCCGGACACCGTCGGGTCGAGGACGCGGCCCCAGTGCCGCAGCATCCGGCGGCGCCGGCGTAACAGCGTCGTCCGCGAGCGCTGGGCGAGCCCGAGGTCGTGGACGAGGGCCGCACACCGCGTGTCCTGGGCGGTGTCGGGACGATGCGCCAGCAGGTCGGTCAGGTCGGCCCGCGACGGTGCTGGATGCCGGCCACGAAGGACGTAGTCGGCGACCGCGGGCACCTCGTCGTCGGCCGGTACCGGTTCGCCGTCAGCGGGACAGCAGTCGCCGGGACAGTCGAGGCTCCACCAGCGTCCGTCCCGGACCCGGAGCCGGTCGGCCACGGCGATGCCGACTGACCGGATGGCGTCGCGCATGGCCACGCTCGCCGGCTCGGACCCCCCGAGGCGGCGCTCGAAGCCGACCAGCACCACCGCGTCGGGCCGCTCCCGGCTCACCACGGGCAGCAGCTCGACCGTGACCAGGCTGGGGTCCACCTCCTCCGGTGGCAGGTCGATCCGGCCGACCATGCCGATCCGGTTGCCGGTCAGGCACACGACGACGAGCGAGTCGTCGGGCCGGTAACCCAGGTGGTAGGGCAGGACCGTGATGATGTCGGCGGCACCGCGCAGGCGGATCGTGGTCGTCATGCCGATGATCGTCGGCGTGCCGAGCGGTCCGTCAAAGGCACGGCCACCGGCCCTGTGGATGTGGGACGAAGCGCTCACACCCTGTGGACGAGCACCCCTGGACCGTTCGCGATGGGCTGCGGCCTACCCGCCGAAGCGGACGACGTCAGCGGACGACCTGTGACTGCACGGTGCGGTACCAGTCGTCCGCCGGCATGTCCTGTGGTCCGCTGGCCCGGTCCTGCCGTCCTGGCCCGGAAGCCGCCGTAGCCCGGCCCCCGCTGCGCTCCCACTGCATGAACGCCTCGGTGTCGTTGACCAGCGCGGCGACCAGCCACGTGACCACGACCGCGTCGTCGGTCAGTCCGAGCAACCCGAACAGCGCCTCGGGCATGAAGTCCAGCGGCGAGACGATGTAGACCACCGCCGCCGCGAGCATCGCCACGTGGCTGAAGGTCGTGCCGCGGTAGTCGCCCCGGGCGACCGCCGACAGCATCCGCGGCACGGCGGCCGCCCGCTCGGCGAGGCCGGCGGAGCCCGGCCGTACGGCGGTGCGGACCGACCGAGCGATCATCGTGACCAGGCCCATCCGGCTCGTGTGTCGTGCCATGTGCTCGTCCTCCCCTGTGCGGCCCGAGGATCTCCCGGGCCTTTTGCCCGAGGTGTCGGGCGCGTTCGTCGTGCTCGACGTGCTCGTGCGAGCCGGCCGGCAGCAGGCTCACGCAAACCGGAAAACGCCTGGCATCAGGGGCGGATTCCGCCCCGCGAGCGCGGCCGACCGGTTGTTACGAGGGTGTGACCTGCCCCGGCACCGCCGCCGACCCGATCCCGGTCGCACGCTGGGGGAACTCCTCCTTGGCGTGGTCGGCGATGCGCTTGAGCATGTAGCCGTCCATCGCCGCGCTGACGCCGCCGCCGACGAACGGCAGCGCCCGACCCAGCCGGCTGAACGTCGAGCGGCCCACCGTGCCGATGAGCCGGAACGCGATGCCCTTGTTGATCATCATCAACGCGGGGCCGGGCAGCTGCTGGGCCGCCATGTCGGTCAGCCTGCCGGTCGGCGAGACGATGCCCGCCTTGCGGATGAGGTCGTCCGCGTCCGCGCCGACCAGGGCGAGCAGGACGGCGGTGCGGATGTGTTGCTGGTCCAGGTCGTACCCACGCAGGGCGGCGATCGCCGCTGTCATCCGCGTCGCCACGAAGTAGAACTCGGCCACGTTGACCGGGAGCGCGATCGGCATCGTGACGAACCCGCCGAGCCCGGTGACGAAGCCACCGGCTCCCGCCATGGCCAGGTGGATCCGGATGACCTGCTCGACCGCATCCTCGACGCTGCCGTGCTTGCCGCGCGCCTGGTCCGCGACGTGCTGGGCGCTCGGCAGCGGACCCCTGCCCTCGATGCCGACGTCGAGGATCGGCTGCAGCACCTTGTGCACGATCGCCGACGCCCCACGTGGCGACGCGGTGGCCTGCTCGAGCGCCGTACTCGGCGCCTTCTTGTCGTCGTCGTCCCCGAATCCGAAGATTCCCACGTCGTCCACCTCTCGTTGTCCAGCCGATCGGGGCTGGACGGCCAGTCCTCGCGGAACCTTGAGGGGCCCGCACCACGGCAACGCCACCGTACGACGCGCCGTTCCCCCCGGTCCGTTCCCCGTCGGCGGAGCCGGTATGCGCCCCCGCGCGTCGTCGGCTCCTCGGCACGGTCGGGTTGGATGAGCGACGTGCTCCCTCTGGTGGTCGTCGGCGACCGCGCCGCCGTCGGGCCGGCCGAGCCCGGTGACCCGGTGGTCGTGGGCGACGTCGACACCGTCGTGCGCTACGCCGCCGATCTCGAGGAGCGCGAGCATCCCCGGTGGCTGGTCGCGTCCGCAGGGTCGGCGCTACGACCGCTGGTCAGCGCCGGCGTCCGCGTTCAGCGGTGCTGGGAGCTTGCCGAGGTGCACCGGATCCTGCACGGCGGCTGGCCGGCCGACCTGGCACGGGTGTGGGCGGCGGCGCACGGGCTGGACCCGGAGGGTGTCCCCAAGCCCGCCGGCGACGACCTCTTCGACCTCCTCGACGGTGGAGCGGCGGCCCCGGCGGAGGGCAGCGACCCCGACGCCGCCGTCCGTCCCGACGGGTACCTGCGACCCGACGCCCTCGATCCGTCGTGGGCGGACTCGGAGCCGAGGTTGCGCTCAGTGGCGGCGGTCCTCGTGGACGTCGCCGCGCGACAGCAGGCGGGTCTCGCCCGGCTCGGGCCCCGTGCCCTGGCCGCCGCATACTCCGAGTCCGCCGCCGCCCTGCTGTGCCTGGAGCTCGAGCGGGACGGTCTGCCGGTGGACCGGCCCACCGTCGAGGACCTCATCGCCGCGGCGGCCGGACCCCGCCCCGTCGACGAGGCGGACGCGGCCCGGATCCGCCGCGAGCGCGACGCCCGCGTCCTCGCCCACGCGCCCGGGCGCGAGGGCACGGACCTGCGCAACCCCACCCAGGTGAAGGACCTGCTCGCCGCGGCGGGGGTGTCGGTGCCCAACACCCGCAAGTGGGTCCTCGAGCCGTTCCGCGCAGGCCAACCCGCTGGTCGACGCCCTCCTGGAGTGGCGCAAGGACGAGCGGATCGCGACGACCTACGGCTACCGCTGGCTGGACGAGCACGTCGGCCCCGACGGGCGGCTGCGCGGCGGCTGGACCGCGTGCGACGGCGCGGCCGGCCGGATGACCGCCCAGAACGGGCTGCACAACCTGCCCGCGCCGTTGCGCCCCGCGGTCGTGGCCGAGCCCGGACAGGTGTTCGTGCGGGCCGACCTGGGCCAGATCGAGCCTCGCGTGCTCGCGGTCGTCTCCGGCGACCGCGCCTTCGCCGAGGCGACCAGGGCCGACGACCTTTACGCCCCGGTGGCGGCGAAGCTCGGCATCGAGCGGAAGGTCGCCAAGGTCGCCGTCCTGGCGGCGATGTACGGGCAGCGGTCCGGCGCGGCCGGCCGGGCCCTCGGGGACCTCGAACGCGCATACCCGGTCGCGATGGGGCTGCTGGACGACGCGTATGCGGCGGGCGTCGCCCGTCGGCCGTTGCGGACCTTCGGGGGCCGTCGGATCAACCTCGACGCGGCGTGGGCGGGCAGCGACGACGGCGGTCGCGGCCGGTTCGCCCGGAACGCCATCATCCAGGGGTCGGCGGCGGAGCTGTTCAAGGCGTGGGCGGCGACGGTCCGGCACGTCACCGCGCCGATGGGCGCGCAGCATCGTGCTCTGCCTGCACGACGAGCTGCTGGTGCAGGCGCCGCAGGAGCGCGCCGAGGAGGTGGCGCAGGCGGTCGACCGGTGCCTCGACGACAGTGCCCGCCGGTGGGCGGGCACGGACCGGGTGCGGTTCGTCGCCGACATCAGCGTCGTCCGACGGTGGTCCGACGCGAAGTGAGCCCGAGCAGAGGATCGAGGGTGAAGGTCAGGCGGAGCCGAAGCCGCCGCTGCCCTCGTCGCCCTTGTGTCCCTTGTCGCCCTCGGGGGTGACGTCCTTGAGGAACGCCTCGAACTCGGCGCCGATCTCGTCGGCGGACGGCAGCTCCGAGACGCCGGTCGCCAGGAGACTGGGCCGCTGCCGGCCCTCCATGAAGGTGTCGTACTGGCGCTCCAGCGCCTCCACGACGGCCTTGACCTCGTCCGAGCCCTCGACCTCGCGAGCGATCTCGGCGCGGTTGAGCCCCGCCGCGGCGGCCAGGTCGGTCGTCGACAGGCTGAGGCCGGTGACGCCGCTGACCGCCCCGAGACCCGCGAGCGCGGCGTCGGCGAACTCGGCCTGCGCGAGGTAGTGCGGCACGTGCACCGCGAACCCGAGCGCGTCGTGGCCCGACTCGCCCAGCCGCAGCTCGAGCAGCGCCGACCAGCTGGCGGGCACCTGGACGGTGCCGAACACCGGCTCGTGCTGGGTGATCAGGCGAGGGTCGGTGGCGTGAGCCGTGACGCCGAGGGGGCGGGTGTGCGGCACGGCCATCGGGATGCCGTTGACGCTGACGGTGAGGGTGACGCCGAGGACCTTGTTCAGCTGCGTGACCGCCTCGACCAGGCGCTCCCACTGGTAGTCCGGCTCGGCGCCGGCCAGCAGCAGGAACGGCTGCCCGTCGCGGTCGGTGAGCCGGTAGAGCAGCAGCGACGGGTCCTCGTAGGAGGTGAACCGGTCGCGGTCGAACGTCATCATCGGCCGGCGGCCGCGGTAGTCGAGCAGCTGGTCGAGGTCGAACGAGGCGACGACGGTGTGGTCGTGGGCGGCCAGGAGGTGCTCCGTCAGCAGCCGCTGCGTGCGACCCGCGTCGATGAAGCCGCCCATCGAGACGAGCATGACCGAGGCCTTCGCGGACGCCTGGTCCGTGTCGGTCTCGAACCGGTAGAGCTCTGACGGGTCTTGCACGATGACCTCTCTGGTGCTTCTCGGAAGGCGTGGCCTCCACGTGACGATTGTCGCAGGGGCGTGAGCCCGTGTCCCGGACAACGCCCGCGGCGGCGTGGTGATTCCGCCTGCGCGCGCTATCCCCGGTCGATGGCGCCGATCGCCCGCAGCACCCGCTTGACCGACACGGGGTATGCGGTGCCGAGGCCCTGCGCGAAGAGCGACACCCGCAGCTCCTCGAGCATCCAGCCGATGGCGACGACGTCGGCCGAGGCGCGGCGGGCCGGACGCAGCGACTCCAGCAGCGCCGCGTACGCGTCCTCGGCGCGCAGGACGTCCTCGGTGGCTCGGGCGTCCCGGGCGAGGTCGGCCGGCGCCCGGTCGAGGCGGTGGAGGACGGCGCGCAGGTAGCGGTCGAGGTCGCGCAGCCGGTCGAACCCGGCGTCGGCCACGAACCCTGGACGGATGAGCTCCCGGAGCTGCGCGCGGACGTCGGCGACCAGGCCGGCCAGGGCCGGCGCGGTCATGGCGTCGAGCCGTCGGGTGGCCTCGAGGTGCTTGGCCAGCACGGGCTCCACGAGGCCGACGACCTGGACCACCCGCGCGGCCAGGTGGGTCCGCACGGCCCCCAGCGACTGTGCGAACTCCTCGGCGGTGCGGATCTCCCCCGGCAGCTCGTCGGCGGCGATGGCGTCCACGGCGCAGGCCAGGCAGTCGTCGAGCAGCGCCGGCACCGAGCCGTGCGGGTTGTGCGCGAGCGCCAGCTTCTGGACGTTGGTGAGCCGGGCCAGCACCTGCTTCCACGGCGGCGCCACGTTGAGCAGCAGCAGCCGGCGGACGCCGAGCCGGTGCTCCGCGGTGGCCTCGGCCCGCGTGGGCAGGACCCGGAGCGACACGGTCCGCGCCGCATCGCCGTCGTCCACGAGCGCGGGGTACCCCTGCACCAGGCGGCCCGCCGCTGACGTGGTGGACACCTCGACCGGGATCTCGCCCACCTCCCAGGTGCGCATCCCGGACCGCTCCAGCGCCGACCCGGCGCGCGAGACCTGGCGGCGCAGCTCCGGCTGCGACCGTGTCGCGCAGGGCGTCGAGGTCCGGCCCGCGCGCGATGACCCGTCCGCGCTCGTCCTCGACCGCGAAGTGCACCCGCAGGTGGGCCGGCACGCGGGCCGACGTCCCAGTCGTCGGCGCCGACGGCGACGCCGCGGGTCTCGCGCACCACCCGGGCGAGCACGTCGGTGAGCCGTCCGTCGGCCGGACCCAGCCCGCGCTCGCGCAGCTCGCGCACGAGCGCTCCCGCGTGCTCCGGCGCCGGCACCAGCAGCCGCCGGACTCCCTTGGGCAGGCTGCGGATCAGCGCCGTCACCAGGTCCTCGCGCAGGCCCGGGACCTGCCAGTCGAACCCGTCGGCGGTCACCCGGTTGAGCACCTCGACGGGGACGTGCACGGTGACGCCGTCCTCCGGGTGACCCGGCTCGAACCGGTAGCTCACGGCGAGCTCCAGGTCGCCCTGCCGCCAGGTCGTCGGATAGGCGCCGGTGTCGACCTCGTCGGCCCGGTCCGACAGCAGCAGGTCCTCGGTGAACGTCAGCAGGGTCGGGTCCTGGCGGCCGGCCTTCTTCCACCAGGAGTCGAAGTGCCGCGCGGACACGACCTCCGCGGGAATCCGCTTGTCGTAGAACGCATACAGCGCCTCGTCGCCGACGATGAGGTCGCGCCGCCGGGTGCGGGCCTCCAGCTCGGAGAGCCGCTCGACGAGGGCGGTGTTGTCGTGGAAGAACCGGTGCCGCGTCGTCCAGTCGCCCTCGACGAGCGCCCGCTGGATGAACAGGTGACGCGACTCCGCGGGGTCGACCTTCGCGTACCCGACGGTCCGGGCGACGACGATCGGCACGCCGTAGAGGGTGACCCGTTCGGTGGCGACGGCACTCCCCTGCTTCGCCGACCAGCGCGGCTCCGAGTACGACCGCTTGACCACGTGCTCGCCGGCCTCCTCGGCCCACAGCGGGTCGATGCGGGCCACGTCTCGCGCCCACAGGCGGGTCGTCTCGACCAGCTCGCCGGCCATGACGAACTGCGGCTGCTTGCGGAACAGGCTGGAACCCGGCGAGATCCCGAACCGCGCACCCCGCGCGCCGAGGTACTCGCGCTTGACGTCATCGCGGGACCCGACATGCGACAGCAGACCGGCGAGGAGCGCTCGGTGCACGGTGTCCAGGTCCGGGCCGCCGTGCTGGCCGCTGCGGGAGGTATCGAGCCCCGCCTGCTTCGCGGCCTGCCGGAGCTGCTGGTGCAGGTCCTGCCACTCGCGGATCCGCAGGTAGTGGAGGAACTCGGCCTTGCACATCCGGCGGAACGCGCTGCCGGACAACGCTTTCTGCTGCTCCTGCAGGTAGCGCCACAGGTTGAGGTATGCGGCGAAGTCGGAGTGCTCGTCGGCGAACCGCTTGTGGGCGGCGTTGGCGAGCTCCTGCCGCTCGAGCGGCCGCTCCCGGGGGTCCTGGATGCTCATCGCCGACACGACGACGAGCACGTCGCGCAGGCAGCCGAGCCGGTCGGCCTCGAGCAGCATCCGGCCGAGCCGTGGGTCGACCGGCAGCTGCGCCAGGCGTCTCCCGTATGCGGTCAGCCGCCGCCGGTCTTCTCGCCCTTCCGTGTCGGGGCTGGTCTCGACCGCCCGCAGCTCCTCCAGGAGCCGGACGCCGTCGGTGATCTGCCGGGAGTCCGGCGGGTCGAGGAACGGGAACCGCGCGACGTCGCCGAGCCGCAGGCTGGTCATCTGGAGGATGACCGACGCGAGGTTGGTCCTGAGGATCTCGGGGTCGGTGAACTCCGGCCGGTCGAGGTAGTCCTCCTCCGCATACAGGCGGATGCAGATGCCGTCGGCGAGCCGCCCGCAGCGGCCCGACCGCTGGTTGGCGCTGGCCTGGCTGATCGGCTCGATGGGCAGCCGTTGGACCTTGGTGCGCTGGCTGTAGCGGGAGATCCGCGCGGTGCCGGTGTCCACGACGTAGCGGATCCCCGGCACGGTCAGCGACGTCTCGGCGACATTGGTGGCCAACACGATCCGGCGACCGTGCGTGCCGCGCGAACACGCGGTGCTGCTCCGCGGCCGAGAGCCGGCCGAACAGCGGGAGGACCTCGGTGGCGGGCAGGTTGAGGGCGGTGAGCGCCTCGGCAGCGTCCCGGATCTCCCGTTCTCCGGAGAGGAACACCAAGATGTCTTGGCTGCCGCCGTCACCCAGCGACTCGGTCCACAGCTCCTCGACCGCCTCGGTGATCCCGGTGACCTGGTCGACGGGCTCGGCCCCCTCGTCGTCGCGGTCCAGGGGGCGGTAGCGGATCTCGACGGGATAGGTGCGGCCGGACACCTCGACCACCGGTACGGGGCGTCCGGGTGCCGCGAAGTGGTCGGCGAAGCGCTGCGGGTCGATGGTGGCCGAGGTGATGATCACCTTGAGGTCCGGCCGGCGCGGCAGCAGCCGCTTGAGGTAGCCGAGAAGGAAGTCGACGTTGAGGCTCCGCTCGTGCGCCTCGTCGAGAATGATCGTGTCGTAGCGGCGCAGGTCGCGGTCCCGCTGCAGCTCCGCGAGGAGGATGCCGTCGGTCATCACCTTGACCAGCGTGTCTCGCGACGAGTGGTCGGCGAACCGCACCTGGTACCCGACCGTGGTGCCGAGCTCGACGCCCAGCTCCTCGGCGACCCGCTCGGCGACGGCCCGGGCGGCGATCCGCCGAGGTTGGGTGTGCCCGATGGTGCCCTCGATCCCCCGGCCGAGCTCCAGGCAGATCTTCGGGAGCTGGGTGGTCTTGCCCGAGCCGGTCTCCCCCGCGACGACGACGACCTGGTGGTCGCGGATCGCGGCGGCGATGTCGTCCCGCCGGTCGCTGACCGGAAGGTCCTCGGGGTAGGTGATCTCGGGGACCAGCGCCCGGCGCCGCGCGAGCTGCTCCTCGGACACCGGCGTACGCCGGGTGTCACCCGAGCCGCCCGATGTCCGGCGGGTGGGGCGGCGCGGCCGCCGAACCGTGCCCGCGGAGGGGCCGCCGCGGCCGACCGCGGGCTCCTCGGACATGGGTTCCAGCCTAGGCGGGGGAACGCAGACCACGTCTGGCACGAGCGACTGGGACTCTAGGGGCGCGCCGCCGTCGCGGTGGTGGCGCGCTCCGTGGCCGCCCCCATTCGACGGTGACCGCCGAGCTCGTACCCGAGGACCGGCACCAGCAGGGCGGCCGCGACGACGAGCAGGCATACCGGCATACCGACACCGGCCGCGGCGAGCGCGACCGCTGCCGCCAGCACCGCCACGGCGCCGAGGACGAGCCAGACGTGGAAGCGGTCGAGCTCGCCGACGAGCAGCGAGTAGACCGCGATGACCGACACGAGGTAGCCGCCGACGGGCACGGCGACGGACACCACCGCGCCGAGGGCGCTGATGTGGGTGTCGTCCTGGAGGCGGAGGGCCGCCACGTGGAGCCCGGCGCCGGTCGCGATGATCGACCCGAAGACCAGCAGCTGCCCGTAGCCCCAGACGAACCCACGCTCCCGGTGGGCGTGCAGCACCTCGCCGGACGGCACGGTGAAGTAGGTCCACCACATCCCGAAGGTCAGAGCGATGCCGGCCGCACCGACGACGAGCACGTCGGCGGTGATGCCGCCCGCCTCCTCCTCGACCGAGGAGAGCGCCGCCACGGTGCCGACGATGCCCTCGCCGAGGGCGATGATCGCGAACAGCGAGTAGCGCTCGGCGATGTGGTGCGCGTGCCACGGCGTGCCGCCGGCGCGGAGGTGCTCGGCCCGCCACGGTCCGAGGAACTCGATGACGTTCAGGGCGGCGATGACGAGCAGGGTCGGCAGCAGCGACAGGTTGAGGATGGCCAGGACGACCCAACCGACCTGGGCAGCGGAGATCCACGTCGCGTAGACCAGACAGCTCGCCCGACGGGCCGGCGACTGGCGAGCGGCGCGCAGCCACTGGCTCACCATGGCCAACCGCATGATGACGTAGCCGATGACGAGGACGCGGTTGTCGACGTGCCCGCCCTCGTCGATGCTGTGGAACAGGCTCGGCAGACCCAGGGCGGCGATGCAGACGCCGACCATCTGCACCATCGTCACGACCCGGAAGACCCAGTCGTCGGTGTCGAACGCCGACGCGAACCAGGAGAAGTTGATCCACGCCCAGACGATCGCGAAGACCGCGATGGAAAAGGCGATAAGCCCGGTCCATGGGTGACTCTCGAACACGCTGTGCGCGAACAGGTTCGCCGCCTGGCCGACCGCAACCACGAAGGTCAGGTCGAACAGCAGCTCCAACGGCGTCGACGCCCGGCCGCTCTCGTCGGGGTCGCGTCCGCTCATCCGGCGCATCCGGTGGGCGAGGACGCCGACCTCACTCATGCGCCGATCATGCCAGCCGGGCGCCGCCCGGTCGGATCGCGGCGCTTCGAACACCAGCGCCCGGATGGCGGTGACTTCTACACCCCAGAAGGGGTAGAAGTCACCGCGCCCACGACGAGCCGGCCGCGGACGCGGTCAGTCGACCTTGGGCGCGGTAAGTAGCTGCTCGACGTCATGGGAACCGAATGGGCGTAAGACCTGTCCCACTCATGGTTGTCAGACGGCCCACATACCGTGGCCCCGACAGACAATTCACTTGCTGGGGGTGCTCACGTGACGGCTCACGCTCCGCGAATGAGTGAGATGAGGTCTGGCGTCCAACGGCTTGCTCGATGGTCGGTGACCCCCGACAAAGGCCTGGGCTATCTCTGGTTCGCCACACTCTTGGTCGTGACTTTTGGCCTTCGCCAGTATCGAGTGGCTGGAATGCTGCTGACCGCCACATTCGTGCTCGTCTGGGCCTGCATGCTCACGGTTCACGCTCTTGTCCCGCCGGTTCAGAAGCTTAGCGATCAGTCTGCCCTCGTTGGGAGGCTCTTCTGGTTCTTTCGAGTCCTCTGGGCAGCAACCCTCTTCGGCGCGGCCGCTGTCTATTCGGCCTCCGTGGCCGTTCACTTCGAGGGCCTCATCACCCATGGGGTCAATGAGTCGTTGTGGGCAGACGCGCTCGCCGCCGACGTCTGGCCGATCGTGGGAGAAGTCGCGCTCTTCGCCGGCTGGTATGCCTTGGCCTCCTGTGCCTGGGATCTGTGGAGGTCGAAACCAAAGGCCCGGAGACGTGTCTACCGAAGGCTCGAGGGCATGGTCGACCGTCTCCTCCCAAGTCCGTACCCACAGAACCCGCTAGCGAGCTGGTTGGGAAATCTCACTCGCAGCGTCACCACAGGCCCGATGCCTTGGATCGCTGCGTATGCGGCGCCAATGTTCTGCATCGGAATCTGGAACTGGCTGATGCCTGGAGGAAATCCTGTTTTCCGCTTGTTCTGACGATCTACCACCGGGCAGGGAAAAATCACCGCCGGGCGGGGGCGGCTGCCCCTCGCCATCCCAATCGGGTCGTTGCCGAGGTCCGAGGTGCGGTCGCGCGTTACAGGGCCGCCACCTGAGCGTCGCTTAGCACAGAGCGCGTCGCTGAGCACACGGAACACCACGCGCTGAGCGACGCGACGTGTGCTGAGTCGCCGGTCAACTGCCCGCTCCGCTGCGTCGTCAGTCGACCTTCGCCGCGGTGAAGCCCTGTTCGAGGTCGGCGATGATGTCGTCGATGTGCTCGATGCCCACCGCGAGCCGCACCAGACCCGGAGTCACGCCGGCCAGCAACCGGTCGTCGTCACCGCCCTGGGAGTGCGTCGTGGACGCCGGGTGGATGGCCAGCGACCGGACGTCGCCGATGTTGGCCACGTGGCTGTGCAGGGTGAGCCCCTCGACGAACTTCTTGCCCGCCGGCAGGCCACCCTGAATCTCGAACGCCAGCACCGCGCCGGCGCCCCGCGGCGTGTACTTCTGGGCCAGCTCGTAGTTGGGGTCGCCCTCGAGCGACGCCCACACGACCTTCTCGACCTGCGGGTGCGAGGAGAGGTATGCCGCGACCTTGTGAGTGTTCTCGATGTGTCGCTCGACCCGCAGCGACAGGGTTTCGAGGCCTTGGGCGATGAGGAACGCGTTGAACGGCGAGATGGCCGCGCCGAGGTCGCGCAGCAATTGGACGCGGGCCTTGAGGATGAACGCGAGGTTGGCCCCGAGGATCCCGTTGACGCCGAGGTCCCGGGCGAACACAAGGCCGTGGTAGCTCTCATCCGGCGTGTTGTAGTTCGGGAACTTCTCCGGGTCGGCGGCGAAGTCGAAGGTCCCACCGTCGACGATGACGCCGGCGATGGTCGTGCCGTGACCGCCGAGGTACTTCGTCGCCGAGTGCAGCACGATGTCGGCCCCGTGCTCCAGCGGCCGCAGCAGGTAGGGCGTCGCGATGGTGTTGTCGACGATCAGGGGGACGCCGGCCTCGTGGGCGATGGCCGCCACGCCCTCGATGTCGAGGATCTCCGACTTCGGGTTGGCGATGGTCTCCCCGAAGAACAGCTTGGTGTTGGGCTTGACGGCGGCCCGCCAGGAGTCGAGCGAGGCCGCGTCCTCCACGAACGAGACCTGGATGCCGAACTTCGGCAGCGTGTGCTTCAGCAGGTTGAACGTCCCGCCGTAGAGCGACGGCGATGCCACGACGTGGTCGCCGGCCTCGGCGACGTTGAGGATCGCCAGGGTCTCGGCCGCCATGCCGCTGGCGACGAGAAGGGCGCCCACCCCGCCCTCGAGAGACGCGATGCGCTGCTCCACCGCGTCCTGCGTCGGGTTCATGATCCGGGTGTAGATGTTGCCGAACTCCTTGAGCGCGAACAGGTTCGCGGCGTGCTCGGTGTCCTTGAACACGTAGGACGTCGTCTGGTAGATCGGCAGCGCCCGCGCGCCGGTCTGGCTGTCGGGGACCTGCCCGACGTGAATCTGGCGGGTCTCGAAGGACCAGTTCGGGGTGTCACTCATGAGGGGCTCCTTGATGCTCGTCGACAACGACGCGCGAGCGATGGTGCTGCGCGCTTGCCGGCACCTCGCCTCGAAGCGGGTATGCCGGCCTGGTCCTCACCCGGGGCACCCCACCGCGGAGGAGGGTTGCCGGTCAGCAAGCCGGGGCTTGACGCTGACACTCATGACCTGACCACGAGAGTACCCGCCGGTGGTCACGAGCCGGAACGCTCGTCTCTTCATGCGGACTGCGTGGAGCACGGCAGGATGGGCGCATGACGCAACACGCCGACGACTACCAGGCCCAGCGCTCCCGCTACTCGTCCGTCCCCTACCGCCGCTGTGGCGCCAGCGGGCTGGACCTGCCCGCCGTGTCCCTGGGGCTCTGGCACAACTTCGGCGACGACGTCCCGATCGACAACCAGCGCGCGATCCTGCGCCGCGCCTTCGATCTTGGCGTGACGCACTTCGACCTGGCCAACAACTACGGGCCGCCCTACGGCTCGGCCGAGCGCAACTTCGGCACCATCCTCGCGCAGGACTTCCGGCGCTACCGCGACGAGCTGGTCATCTCGTCCAAGGCGGGCTACGACATGTGGCCCGGCCCTTACGGGCAGGGTGGCGGCTCCCGCAAGTACGTCCTCGCCTCGCTCGACCAGTCCCTGCAACGGCTTGGCCTCGACTACGTCGACATCTTCTACTCGCACCGTTTCGACGAGACGACGCCGCTCGAGGAGACGATGGGCGCGCTGGATTCCGCGGTCCGCCAGGGCAAGGCGCTCTACGTCGGCATCTCGTCGTACTCCGGCCAGCGCACCCAGGAGGCGGTCGACATCCTCCGCCGGCTCGGCACACCGCTGCTGATCCACCAGCCGTCCTACTCGATGCTCAACCGGTGGGTTGAAGAGGACCTCCTCGACGTGCTGGGCGTCAACGGCGTCGGCTGCATCGCCTTCTCGCCGCTCGCACAGGGCATGCTCACCGACAAGTACCTCAAGGGCATACCGGCGGGTTCCCGTGCGGCACAAGGGAAGTCGCTCGACCCGTCACTCCTGTCCGAGGCGGCGATGAAGCACATCCGGTCGCTGAACCGGCTGGCCAAGGGACGCGGTCAGTCCCTCGCCCAGATGGCGCTGGCGTGGGTGCTGCGCGACCCGCGCGTCACGTCGGTGCTCATCGGGGCGTCGAGCGTCGGCCAGCTCGAGGACAGCCTCGCCGTCCACGCGGAACCTCGAGTTCTCGCCGGAGGAGCTGCGCAAGATCGACCGGTACGCGGTCGACGCGGGCATCAACCTCTGGCAGCGCTCCTCCAGCCTCTAGGCCTCCCGGGCGGCCGGCTGCTCCTTGGTGAGGTGGAGCAGCCAGTCCTCGCCGGTGTGGATGAGGGCGTACCGCCGCGCACCCTCACGGCCGTGCAGGACGAAGACGATGCGCCGGTCGTCCCGCGACTCCTGCTGCCACCAGCCGGTGTCGGCGATGAACTTGGTCTCGTCGGTGTAGTCGACGTGGTCCAGGTCGTGGTCCGGCACCGCGATCGCCAGCCGGTTCTGCCGGGCGGTCGTGGGCAGCCCGCGCGGGACCGCCCACGACCGGAGCACGCCGTCCTCCTCCAGCCGCAGGTCGAAGTGCGGCCGCGGCTTGCGGTGGTCGTGGAGCACGAACGCCGGCCGAGGACCGGTCACGGCGATCAGCTCGGCGGCGTGTAGCGGCCGTCGACCGCCGTCCACCCGCCGTCGACGAGGATCTGGGCGCCGGTGACGTAGGACGAGGCGTCCGACGCGAGGAACACGATGGCGCCGGCCATCTCGTCCGGCGTCGCCCACCGCTGCAACGCGTTCTTCTCCGCGTAGGCCCGCTCCCACTCGGGGTTGTCGAGGATCGGCCCGGTCAACGGTGTGCGGACGACCCCCGGGGCAACGGTGTTCGCACGGACCCCCTGCGGGCCCAGCTCGGCGGCCACGGTGCGGAGCATCTGCAGGAGCCCGGCCTTGGTGGACGCATACATGCTCTGGCCCGGCTCGACGGTCATCGACCGGATCGAGCTGAGGCCGATGATGCTGCCCCGGCCGCGCTCGGCCATGCCCGGCGCGAACGCGCGCACGCAGGTGAAGGCCGCGCGCAGGTTGAGCCCGATGACCAGGTCGAACTCCTCGCGACGTGTAGTCGAGTACGCGCTTGCGGACGTTGCGGCCCGCGCTGTAGACGAGCACGTCGACGACGCCGAGCTCGGCGGCCGCCCGCATGACGGCCGGTTCGTCGAGGACGTCCAGCTCGTATGCGGACAGCTCGCCCCCGCCCGACGTCGCGGCGAGCTCGACGGTCTCCGCCGCCGCCTCGGGGTTCTTGTCGACGACAACGACGCGCGCGCCGTTGGCGGCCATGGCCAGCGCGCCCTCCCGGCCGATGCCGCTGCCGCCGCCGACCACCACGGCGGTCCGTCCGTCGAGGCGGAACATCCGGCTGTAGTCGGGACGCGGCGTTCCCGGTGCGGTGTCGGACATCAGGTGCTCCTGTCGTCGGTGTGGTCAGGCGTCTGGTTGGTGGGGATCAGCTGTCCTCGGCGTGGGCGAGCTCGGCGGCGGCCAGGTCGGCGGTGGTCTCGCCGGCCAGGGCGCGTTCCATCGTCGGCACCGCAGCGAGGAGCCGTCGGGTGTAAGGGTGCTGCGGGTCACGCCAGACCCGCTCGACGCTACCGGTCTCGACGATCTCGCCGGCGTTCATGACCGCCACCCGGTCGCAGAGGTGGCGCACGACCGACAGGTCGTGGGAGACGAAGACGAGGGTGAGCTCCAGCTCGTCCACCAGGTCGCTGATGAGGTTGAGGACCTGGGCGCGCACCGAGACGTCCAGTGCGCTGACCGGCTCGTCGGCGAGCAGGATCCCGGGCGACGGCGCGAGCGCGCGGGCCATCGAGATCCGCTGCCGTTGACCGCCGGAGAACTGGTGGGGATAACGGTGCGCCGCCGCCTCCGTGAGACCGACCTCGGTCAACAGGTCGAGGACGCGCGCCTGGGGAGCCCGGCTGCCCTGCGCCACAAGGGGTTCCGCGACGATGTCGCGAACGCGCATCCGCGGGTCCAGAGAGCCCATCGGGTCCTGGAACACCATCTGCAGCCGCTCCCGGAGGAACCTCAGCCGGCGTTCCGGCAGGGGCGAGATGTCGGTTCCCTCGACGACCACGCGTCCCGACGTCGGCCGGTCGAGTCCGGCCATGATGCGCAGGAGCGTCGACTTGCCGCACCCGGACTCCCCGACGATGCCGAACCGCTCACCGGCCTGGACCTCGAAGCTCACTCCCCTCACTGCGTGGACCGTCGAACCGGAACGGGTCAGCGACGACCTCGGCCGTCGATAGTCCCGCACGAGGTCCTCGACGACCATCACCGGCTCCCCAGACTCCGCTCGCTGCTCGCGGTTCGTGCTCTGGACCGACCCGAATTCGGGTCGGTCCAGAGCACGAACCGGGGGAGCGGGCGAGCGGGGGGCGGACCCCGCGGGGTGGTGGCAGGCATACCCCCGCGCCGGGTCGACGCTCGACCAGGCGGGCCGGGTGACGCATACCTCGGTGGCGAAGGCGCACCGGTTGCGGAAGACGCAGCCGTCGGGGAACTCGCCCGCCGCCGGGACGGTGCCGGGAATGGTGCGGAGCCGACGGCCGGCGTCGCTGGTGAGGTCGGATGCCGACAGCAGGCCCTCGGTGTAGCGGTGGCGGGGCCGGCGGAAGACCTCCTCGACCGGGCCGGCCTCCACGATCCGCCCGCCGTACAGCACCAGCACCCGTTCGCAGGCGGTTGCCACCACGGAGAGGTCGTGGGTGATGAGCAGGAGCGCGGCGTCCCGGGCCTCGACACCGCTGACGATGAGGTCCAGCACGAGGGCCTGGACGGTGACGTCCAGTGCGGTGGTGGGCTCGTCGCAGACCAGGAGCGCAGGGTCGTTCGCGAGCGCGATGGCCAGGACCACGCGTTGGCGCTGCCCGCCGGACAGCTGATGCGGGTATGCCCGTGCGGTCTCGGCCGGCTCGGGCAGGCGTACCTGCCGCAACAGGTCGACCGCCCGCTGCTGGGCGGTCCTGCGGTCCGGCACGGTGTGGTGGATCAGCAGGGCCTCGGCCACCTGCTCGCCCACTCGCATGGTGGGGTTCAGCGCGGTCATCGGCTCCTGGAAGACCATGGCGACGTCGCGGCCCCGCACCCGGGAGAGCGCCGCGTCACCGGCCCCCACCACCTCGAGCGACGAACCCGCCAGCCGCACCGACCCGCTGGCGACGAGGTCCTCCGGCAGCAGGCCGAGCAGCGACAGCCCGGTGAGTGACTTGCCCGACCCGGACTCGCCGATCAGCCCGACCCGCTCGCCGCGCCCGATGGAGAAGGTGACGTCGGAGACCAGGTCGGTGTCGTTGACCCGCACGCTGAGGTCGCGGACGTCGATGACGGCGTCCGCCGCGCTGTCGACCGGCAGGGCGCTCATCGCCGGTCCTGTAAACGTGGGTCGAGGTAGTCGCGCAGGCCGTCGCCGAGGAGGTTGAACCCCAGCACGGCGATGGCGATCGCGATCCCAGGAATGATGCAGAGCCGGGGTGCGACGAACAACAGCTCCTGCGACTCCTGCAGCATCCGGCCCCACGACGGGGTCGGCGGCGGGGTGCCGAGCCCCAGGAACGACAGCGCCGCCTCGGCCAGCACGGCGATGGCGAACGCCACCGAGGCCTGCACGATGACCAGGCTGCCCACGTTGGGCAAAACGTGCCGCACACCGATGGCGAACGGTCGCCGCCCCGCGGCTCGCGCGGCGAGCACGTACTCCGAGCGCATCACCTGGAGCGACCCGGACCGCACGAGGCGCACGAAGCTCGGCACGGTGGCGATCCCGATCGCCACCATGGCCACCAGCGTCGAGCCGCCGTAGATGGCGCTGAACATGATGGCGAGCAGCAGTGCGGGGAACGCAAGGAGCAGGTCGTTGCCGCGCATCAGCGCCTCGCCGGTCCACCGCGACGCCATCGCCGCGACGATGCCGAGCGGCACGCCGATGACCGCGGCCACCCCCACCGCCACCACGCCGACGAAGAGGGTGGTCCGCGACCCCATGAGGATCTGGGAGAACACGTCACGACCGAACTTGTCGGTGCCCAGCCAGTGCCGCGACGAGAACCCCTGCAACCGGTCCGCCGCGTTGACGAACGTGGGGTCCCACGGCGTCCAGACGTAGGAGACCAGCGCCATCAGCACGACGAGCCCGACGAGGACGGCGCCGACGACGAGGGTCGGCCCCAGCGGCCGGCGTCCTTGGCGGTATGCGCGGGGCGCCGTCCCCGGCTCGGGCGCGGCGGTCACTGCCGACCCACCCGGAGGCGTGGGTCGATGACCACGTAGAGCAGCTCGACCACGACGTTGACGACGAGCACGGCGACGACGAGCACCATGACCACGTCCTGCACGACGATGAGGTCCCGCTGGCCCACCGCGTCGAGCAGGAGGCTGCCCAGCCCGGGCACCACGAAGACCCGCTCCACGACGACGGCGCCGATGAGCAGGGTCGCCAGCTGCAGCGCCAGCACGGTGACGACGGGGATCGCCGCGTTGCGCAGCCCGTGCCGCCGCATCGCCGCCATCGGTGACAGGCCCTTCGCCCGCGCAGTCCGCAGGTAGTCCTCGCGCTGGACGTCGAGCACCGCACTGCGGACGTAGCGGGTCAGCACGGCGCCCTGGACCACACCCAGCGACAGCGCCGGCAGCACCAGCTGCTTGACGAACATTGCGGGGTCCACGGCCGGTGGCGTCCAGCCGTTGGCCGGAAGCCAGCCGAGCTGCACGGCGAAGACGGTGATGAGCAGGATGCCGGCGAGGAACGCGGGAACGGCCACGCCGACCTGGGACAGCGCGGAGATGACCAGCCCCGACGGCCTCCGGTGGCGCACGGCCGCAAGGACTCCCAGTGGGACCGCGATCAGCGCGGCGATCACCGTCGCCGTGACGACCAGCAACAGCGTCACCTCCAGCCGGTCGGCGACCTGAGGGCCGATGGGCGCTCCGCTGACGTAGGACTTGCCCAGCCGGAAGGTCAGCAGGCCACCGAGCCAGTCGGCGTACTGCGTGACGAGCGGCCGGTCGAGCCCGAACTGCTCCCGCAGCTGTGCCACCGCCTGGTCACTGGCGTTGACCCCCAACGCAACTCGCGCCGGGTCGCCGGGCAGGACGGCCATAAAGGCGAACACCAGCACCGAGCTGACGAGCAGGCTCACGGCCAGGATCCCGAGCCGTTGCAGGACTCGGAGGATCACCCGGCCGACCCTACGCGCTCGCCGTTCGGCGTCGACTCGCCTCGCGGGCTCACGCCTTGGCGAGGGCCGACAGGTCGAACGACTCGGTGATGGCGTTCTTCGGCAGGCCGGTGACGCTCTTGTCGGCGACGATGAGGTTGGGCAGGAGGAAGAGGAAGTCGGCGGCCGCGTCGAGCGACAGCTCCTTGGCGGCCTTCTTCATGTCGGTGACCTGCTCGTCGGTGGTGCCGGCGTCGGCGGCCGCGATGTCCGCCCGCAGCTGGGGGTTGTTGTACTGCGTGTAGTACGTCGGGTCGCCGAACACCGCCGGCAGGTCGCGCGGCTCGACGTGCGCGACGATCGACATGTCGTAGTCGTGGTCCTTGAACACCGTCTGCAGCCAGGCGGCCGGGAACTCCAGCTGGTCGAGGTTGACCGTGATCCCGACCTGCTGGAGCTGGCTCTTGACCACCTGGCCGCACGCGATCGCATACGGCAGGTTGGGTATGCGTAGGCGCAGAGTGGGCGTCGCGGTGCCCGACTCGGCCAGCAGCTGCTTGGCCTTGGCCGGGTCGTAGGGGAAGTCGCCGGTGCGGTCCTCGTACCACGGGTCCGTCGGCGGGACCATGCTGCCGATGAGCGTGCCCTTCCCGGCCCAGCAGGTGTCCATGAGCGCCTTGTGGTCGATCGCGGTGCGGATCGCCTGGCGCAGCTTGAGGTTGGTCAGCGGCGCCTTCGCGTTGTTGAACGACAGCACCACCTCGCCGTTGGTGGTCCCCTCGATGACCTGGTACTTGCTGTTGCCGGTGAACTGGGCCAGCGACTCGGGGGCCTGCACGGTGCCGATGACGTTGATGGTCCCGGTCAGCAGCGCGTTGTTGAGCGCCGTGGGGTCCTTGAAGTACTTCAGGACGACGGTGGAGTATGCGGGCTGCTTGCCCCAGTAGCCCGGGTTGGCCTTGAGGGTGATGGAGTCGCCGCGGTTCCACGTGTCGAAGAGATAGGGCCCGGTGCCGACCGGCTTGGTCGCGAGCGCGTCGACGCCCTTGGGGTCCATCATCGCGCCGATGCGGGTGGTCATCCGGAACAGCCAGTCGTTGCTGGGCTTGCTCAGCGTCACCTGGAGCCGGTTCGGGCTGACCGCCTTGGCGTCCGCGACGACGTCCATCGCCTTTTTGAGCGAGATCGTCCAGTCGGTCTTCACCCGGTTGATGGAGAACACCGCATCGTCGGCCGTGAACGGGTCGCCGTTGCTGAACTTGGCGTTCGGCGTCAGCTCGAAGGTGTAGGTCTTCTTGTCGTCGGACACCGTCCACGCCGTGGCCAGGCTGGGGACGATCTTCCCGTCCTGGTCCTGCCGGACCAACGTCTCGTAGATGTTGGTGAGCAGCACCTGCGGGATCGGTGCACCGTCGACCTTGGTGAAGTCCAGGCTGCCGGGCTCGGCGACCAGACCGATGGTGACCGCGGCCGACCCGCCGGACCCGCCCGTGGAACCACCGCTCGGCGAGGGGTTCGTCGACGACCCGGCATTGCAGGCGGTCACCGCGAGGGCGAGCAGTGCCACGCCGGCGGTGATCCGGCCAATGCGAGTGAACATCACAACTCCTGCGTCAGCGGCGGTCGCTCCCCCGGTCGAGGGCTATCCGAAACCCTAGAGCGCTCCGATCGACCTCGACCGGCCCGGCTGGAGTCCGAGCACGCATCGTTACAGTGGCGCGAGGGTCCGGCGGGTGAGAGGAGGCTCGGTGAGCGACGCGTGGGAGATCGCCCGGCTGACGGCCGCGGAGCTCGGCGCCGCCTACGCCGACCGACGCCTCTCCCCCACCGAGGCGGTCGACGCCGCCCTGGCCGTCGTCGAGGACGCCGAACCGGAGCTCAACGCCCTCTGGGACCGTGCCGACGAGTCGGCCCGAGCGGCCGCGGGCGAGAGCACCGAGCGGTGGCAGCGGGGCGCGCAGCGGGGCCCGCTGGACGGCGTCCCGACGACGGTCAAGGAGAACCTCGCCCGCGCGGGAGTGCCGATGCCGGCCGGGAACGCCGGCGTCGACCCGGTCGTCCCCGAGCGCAGCTCGCCGGTCGTGGAGCGGCTCGCCGAGGCCGGGGCGGTGATCATCGGCTCCACAGTGATGCCGGACTGGGGGATGCTGTCGTCCGGGGTCTCCAGCCTGCACGGCGTCACCCGCAGCCCCTGGAACCCGGCGCTCACCACCGGCGGGTCGTCGTCGGGAGCCGGCGCGGCGGCCGCGGCCGGCTACGCGCCGCTCAACGTTGGCACCGACATCGGCGGCTCCATCCGGCTCCCCGGGACGTGGCTGGGGCTCGCCGCTTTCAAGCCCAGCTCGGGCCGAGTTCCCCTGGACACCCCGTATCTCGGCCGAGTGGCCGGGCCGATGACCCGCACCGTGGCCGACGCGGCGATGCTGATGTCGGTGATCAGCCGGCCGGACGGCCGCGACTGGACCGCCCTCCCGCCGGAGGACCTGCCGTGGGAGGAGATCGGATCGGCCGACCCGCAAATCAGCGGACTCCGAGTCGGTCTGCTGCTCGACGCGGGCTGCGGTATGCCGGTCGACGACGAGGTCGCCCGCGCCGTCACCGACGCGGCGCGCATCGTCGAGGACGCCGGTGGCGTCGTCGAACCGCTGGCACCGTTCCTCACCGACGAGCTGCTGCACGACCTGGACACCTTCTGGCGGGTCCGCTCGTGGAACGACTACCAGCGGCTGGCCCCCTCGGCTCAGGGACGGGTCCTGCCGTTCATCCGGCAGTGGGTGGCGGCTGCGGCCGACGTCTCGGGCGCTCGCGTCCTCGCCTGTTACCAGAGCATCATGGAGATCCAACGCCGGTCGGTGGCCGCCACGCTGCCGTTCGACGTCGTGCTCTCCCCCGTGGCTCCCGTCGCCGCGTTCCCGGCCGAGTGGCCCATGCCGTTCGGGGACGAGGACCGCGGCATGGTTCACATCGGGTTCACCGCCGCCGCCAACATGTCGGGCCAGCCGTCGATCTCGGTCAACGCCGGGTTCACCCACGACGGGCGCACCATCGGCCTGGCCATCACGGGACGCCGCTTCGACGACCTGGGCGTGCTCCGGGCGGCGGCCTGGTGGGAGGCGGCCCGGCCGGTGTCGGCGCGACCGGACTGGCCGATCCGACAGCGGGCCCTGGACGCACGGGTCAGGCCGACCGGCGCTGCGACGTCCGAGCCGGCAGCGGCCGGATGACGTCCGGCGTGACCAGCCAGACCCCGAGGAGCCCGACGCCGTAGTCGCGGCAGCTGCGCTCCGCGGTGTCGCGCCAGCGCAGGTCGGCCGCCGTCGCGAGCGCCGGTCCGGGACGCGCGACGGCGACCAGGAGGCTGAGTGCCCGTGCCACCCGTCTCGCCGAGGGGACCGAGCGCCGAGCAGATGGTGTCGAACCCTCGGCGGCGTTCCGCCGCGTTCGCCTCCAGGTCCGGCGCCTGCGACGACGATCGGCTGGAGCAACCGGTCGTCGCGTCCGCACAACAGGATGCCGAGAGCTCCGGCCGCTCGGTCACGGTCGCCGACGACGAGGTCGAGCAGGTCGGCGGTGATGGCCGGGTCGGTCACCGGCCGGTGGGGCCAGTCGGGCGGAAGGTCCTCGAAGGTCATGAGGCCAAGCCTGTCGCCGCCGGCGCGCATACCCCGCCGGTTGTCCACAGGGGACCGCCAGCCGGCGGTGGTTGGATGGCGACATGAGCCTCGAGCGTGACTACCAGCCCAGCCCGCGCGACTGGGTGCGCGACGACGTGGCCACCATCGAGGAGGCCGGCACGACCGATGTCGTCGAGCGGGAGGGGCGTCCGGTCGTCCTCGTGACGATGCGCGGCGCCAAGACCGGAGCCGTCCGCAAGGTGCCGCTGATGCGGGTCGAGCACGAGGGCGAGTTCGTCCTCGTGGCCAGCCAGGGTGGCGCACCGGAGCACCCGCAGTGGTACTGGAACCTGCGGGCCCACCCCGAGGTGCAGGTGCAGGCGGGCACGACGAGATTCACGGCCCGGGCGCGCGAGCTGGAGGGCAAGGAACGGTTCGACTGGTGGGTGCGCGCCGTCGAGGCATACCCGCCCTACGCGGACTACCAGGTGCGCACGCAGCGCCTCATCCCGCTGTTCCTGCTCGAACGGGTCTGAGCCGGTCGCGCCGGACGCCACTCAGCCCCTCGCGACCTTCGCTGGGGTAAAAGCGGCTCCGGAACCCGCGCCGCTTCCACCCCCGCCGTCGCGAGGGGCACCGGCCGACAGGTCGCCAGGTCCGTCGCCGCCATCTTCGTCGACGCCATGGCCTCGAACGCCATCCACGGGAGCGACATCGCTACGGTGCTCCGTGTGGGCAGCAGAGTGGGACCTCCCGACAGCGGGATGGCCCGCGCCGTCGCACTCGGCCGCGAACTCCGCCGCGCGGGCGAGCCGACCGAGGCATACGCCGCGCTCGGACCGGTCGGCTCATGATCGGGCGCGTCGTGGTCGTCGGGTCGGTCAACATGGACGTGTCGGTTCGAACGTCCCGGCTGCCCAACCCGGGAGAGACCTTGCTCGCGCGAGGGATCCGGCGCAGCGGCGGCGGCAAGGGCGCCAACCAGGCCGTCGGCGCCGCCCGCGCCGGCGGTGCCGACACGGCGATGGTCGGCGCGGTCGGCGCGGACAGCGATGGCGACGCACTGCTCGCCGACCTCCGTGCGGACGGCATCGACGTCACGGGGATCCGCCGCCTCGAGGACCATCCCACCGGGGTCGCCCTCATCACCATCGACGACGACGCGGAAAACACCATCGTCGTGGCGGCTGGAGCCAACGCCGCCGTCCAGCTCAGCGACGCCGACCGGGTCACGGTCAACACCGCCGATGTCGTCCTCGCCCAGCTGGAGATTCCTCAGGAGGTGGTCGCCGACGCCGCACGAGCCCGGCCCGCGGGAGCGCGACTCGTCCTCAACGCGGCACCGGCCGCCGACCTCGTCCCCTCGCTGCTCACCGAGATCGACGTGCTCGTCGTCAACGAGCACGAGGCCGTCCAGATCGCTCGGCGGCCCGACGTCGACGCCGCACTGAAACGTCTCCTCGACGACGTGCCTGCGGTGCTGGTCACGCTGGGCGCGGAGGGCGCCCGGCTGGTGACCCGTGGCGGCGCCGACCTCCGGGTGGCCTCTCCCAGGGTCGACGCCACCGACACCGTGGCGGCCGGTGACACGTTCTGCGGTGTCTACGCCGCCGCCCTGGCGCAGAGCCTCGACGAGCGGGTATGCCTCGAACGCGCCTGCGCCGCAGCGTCACTCGCGGTGCAACGCCCGGGTGCGCAGGCGTCGATCCCGACCGTTGCCGAGGTCGACCGCCAGGCCCGGGCGGTCTACGGCGGCAGGCATGGCTGACCACGTCGACCCCCTGGTCCGCGGCCCCTCGACCGCCTGCGACCGGTGCCTCTTGACAGGGTCAGGAGCGGATCACCGCAACAACCGACGACAGGGTCAGTCGTGGTGGCCAGACCCGCCTTGGCTTCAGGGGGTCAGCCGCAACAACGACCGACATCGTCAGTTGCTGCGGGCGGCGGAACCGACCCGGTCCATGGGCCGGTCTCCCGGGTGTCGACCCGATCGCGGTGCTGAGCGAGCGCCGTGGCGCTGACCGTCGCCTCCTCCGGCGGACCGGTCGGTCCGAGCAGCAGGTAGCCCTGGGCGACGAGGATGACCACCACCGCCAGCCACTTACCGGGCGCCAGCTGCACCCCGAAGTGGAACCGGTCGATCAGCAGCAGGCCGACCTGGAGCACCACGATCCACCCCATGGTGACGAGGGCGAGCTCGGCGTACTGAAGGGCCGACGCGTACACCCAGAACAGCAGGAGGAACGCGCCGGTGCCGAGCAGCAGCGGCACGACCTCGGCGGTGGCGGCCCACTGCTTCGCCGCCAGGGCGCCGCCGACGTCCAGCGCGGCGAGCGCCAGCATGGCGATCGCTCCGACCAGCCAGGTCGGCCACGACTCGGGCGCCTTGAGGAGGGGGACGTACTCCAGCGTCGACATGAGGGGTCCTTGGGGGGTGGGTTCACCGACGAGGAGCAGCCCGCACCGGCCGGTGATACCGCCCTCAGGGCTGGGCGACGTCCGCCTGTCGCGCGATCGTCGCGGCGGCCCGGCGGACAGCACCGCTGGGCACCTGCGGCACGATCTCCTCGAGGAACGCATAGCGGCGGCGGAGCGAGCACGCGTACGACGAGGGGTCCGACGCGTCCCGAATGCCACGCCACCAGTCGACGATGTCGCCCCAGCCGGGGGCCGCCAGCGACCCGCCGAACTGCTGGACGGCGAGCGACGAACACAGCGCGGCGAAGCTCAGGCGGTCGTGCAGCGGCCAGCCGGCCAGAGTGCCGAGCACGAGGCTGGCGCCGAAGACGTCGCCGGCACCGGTGGGGTCGAGAGCGGGCACGCGCAGCGCGGGGACGGAGATCTCCTCCCCGGTGGTGTTGTCGATGCCCGACGCGCCGAGGGCGCCGTTGGTGACGACGGCCAGCGGCACCCGGTCGGCGAGGGCGTAGAGCGCGTCCTGTGGGGTGTCGGTGCGGGTGTAGGCCATCGCCTCCTCGGCGTTGGGCAGGAACCCGTGGCAGTGCGTGAGCAGGTCGAGCGTGGCGGTGCGCCACTCACCGGTGGCGTCCCAGCCGATGTCGGCGAAGATAAGCGCTCCCTGCTGCTGCGCCGACTGCATCCACGAGCCGCCCTCGTCGTCGCGCACCACCTCGCCGAGGTCGACGAGGACGGACCGCGTCGACGGCGGCTCGCCCATCAGGTGCGCCGCTCCGACCGGCGCGGCGTGTCCGTGGGTGACCATGCTGCGGTCGCGGCCGACCGACATCGACACCGTGACGGGCGAGTGCCAGTCGTCGAACCGCCGCGACCGGCTGAGGTCGACGTGCTCCTGCTCCTCGAGGGTGCGCCAGCAGAAGTCGCCGTAGTCGTCGTCGCCGAACGCCGCGACCAACGCGGTGCGCAGCCCCAGCCGGCTGGCGGCCACCGCCAGGTTGGCGATCCCGCCGGGGCAGGAGCCCATCCCCTCGGCCCAGACCTCGGTCCCCGCCCGAGGGACCTCGGCCAGTCCGGTGAAGATGATGTCGAGGAAGACGGTGCCGGCCAGGAGCACGTCGAAGGGCGGGTCGCCCTCCTTCCGGTGGGCGGCCAGGGGGTCGTATGCCGTGCCCACGCCTGTCGTCTGCCTCTCGCCGTCGTCTTCCCGCTCGACTTCCGGCATCCCCAACCGTCCCACGACCGACGTTCGGACGCCAGGAGTTTCGGCCGTGGCGCGCTCACTCGTTGATGCCGCTGCGCTCCACGCCTTGGACGATCCAGCGCTGCAGGAAGAGGAACATCACCAGCAACGGCAGGATCGAGATGACCGCCGCCATGAACAGCTGGTGCAGGTTGCTGGTCTGCTGGGTGAGGAAGGTGGACAGCGCGATCTGCACCGTCCACGAGCTCTGGTCCTGGCCGATCACCAGCGGCCAGAGGAAGGCGTTCCAGCTGCCGATGAAGGTGATCGTCCCGATCGCGGCCACGAAGCCGAGCGAGTTCGGCACCACGACGCGCCAGAAGGTGCCGAAGTAGCCCAACCCGTCGATCCGGGCGGCGTCCTCGAGCTCCTGCGGGAACCCGAGGAAGTACTGGCGGAACAGGAACGTGGCGAAGGCCTGGAACAGCCCCGGCACGATCAGGCCGCGCAGGCGTGCTCACCCAGCCGAGGGTGGAGACCAGGACGAAGCTCGGGACGAACGTCACCGCCGCCGGGATGAGCAGGGTGGCGACCGTCGCATACAGGACCACGTTGGACCAGCGGTAGGGGATGCGGGCCAGCCCGTAGCCGGCCATGCCGCTGACCGCCGAGGACGAGCACCGTCTGGGTGACGGCGATGACCGCGCTGTTGGCCAGGGAGCGGGCCATCGGCACCGACCGGCTGCCGAACAGCTCGGTGATGTTGCCCCACTGCACGCTGCTCGGGAACAGCGTCCAGTCGGGCGAGGTGATGTCGGCCTCGGTCGAGAGACCGTTGCGCACCAGCAGGTAGAACGGGACGAGGAAGAGGACGGCGCCGAGCACCAGGACGACGTAGCGGGCGCCGCTGCCGGCCTTGTCGACCGGCCGCCGTTGGATGCTCGGCCACGTCAGCCCTCCCGCCCGAACCGCATCAACCGGCCCTGGCCGAGCGCGACGACGCGCGATGACGAGCGTGAGGATGACCGCGCCGGCGCTGCCGTGCCCGAAGTCCTGACCCGAGCCCAGCGCCGTGTAGTAGAGGTAGACGAGGGGCGGACGCGCATACGGCGGGTACTGCCCCGTCGACGAGAGCAGGTTGTAGAACTCGTCGAACGCCTGGAACGCGTTGACGAGCAACAGCAGGAGCACCGCGCTCGACGTGGTCGCGAGCTGCGGCACGGTGATGTAGCGCAGCACCTTCCAGCCGACCGCGCCGTCGATCGCCGCCGCCTCGTAGAGGCTCGGCGAGATCCGCTGCAGCGCGGCGAGGAACAGGATCATGTAGAACCCGACCTGCAGCCAGAGGCGCACCGTGACGATGACCAGCCAGTACCACGGCGGTTGGGTCACCGACAGCCACGGCGTCGGCGCGATCCCGAACCAGGCGAGCACGGTGTTGGCCAGGCCGAAGCGCACGCCGGAGAAGATCGACATCTTCCAGACCAGCGCAGCGACGACGTAGGAGCAGGCGGTCGGCAGGAAGAACACCGACCGGAAGAACGGCTGGAACCAGCGGGCCCGGTGCACCAGCAGCGCCAGCCCGAGGGACAGCACGAACGTCGTCGGGACGATGAACGCCGCGAAGACGACGAAGGTGAGCAGGCTGGACCGGAAGGCCGGGTCGGAGAGCATGTCGGCGTAGTTGCCGAGTCCCACGAACTTGCGTCGGGGTGACGGTGTTGCGCGCGTCGAAGAAGCTGAGCCAGATGCTCCAGAGGATCGGGACGTAGACGAAGACCAGCAGGCCGAGGAAGAACGGTCCGACGAAGACCCAGAACCAGAGGTTGCGGTCCTGCGTACCGAGAAGGCGTTGCCGTCGGGTCAGCACCGGCACCCGGCCTCGTCAGCCGTTGACGCGCTTGAGCTCGGCGTCGATGGTGGTCTTCATCGTGGCGACCTCCGCCTTGGGGTCGGCCCCGTTCTTGACGATGCGGGTCAGCCCGTCGGAGAACGCGGTTCCGCACTTGGGCGTCCACAGCAGCGGCGTCTGGGCGTGGCCGTTCTCGTTGACCAGCTTGACCGCGTCGGAGGCCGGCGGCTGCTTCAGCTTGTCGGCCTGCGCGGCCACGCTCTTGCGAGCGGGGATGTGGAACCCGTAGGACTGCGCGAAGTCCAGCTGCTTGGCCGTCTGGTCGACCCACAGCCACTTGACGAAGCCCTTGGCCGCGTCGACGTTGACGCTCCGGGCGCTGACGCAGGACCCGTAGGCGCCGACGGGCACCGACGGCTTGCCCTGCGCGTCCATCGCGGGCCACGCCATCACGCCGTAGTCGCCGGGGAACGCCTTCTCGATGACCGGCAGCGTCCAGAGCCCGGTCCACTGCATCGCGCAGAGGCCCTGGGTGAACGCGGAGGGGTCGGACCAGTCGGCCGGCGCACCGAGCAGCAGGGCGTTGCTGGTGAAGAGGGTGTGCAGGCGGCCGAGCGCCTCGGCGCCGCGGTTGTCGTCGAACCCCATCTGGGTCTGGTCCTCGTTGAGGTAGTCCTGGCCCGCGGCCCAGAGCATGGGGCCGCCCAGCACCCCGACGCCACCGTCGTTGCCGGCGAAGAAGCCCTTGACCTTGTCGGTGGTCAGCTTCTTGGCGGCTGCGATGAGCTCGTCGACGGTCGTCGGCGGCGTGACGCCGGCCGCCTGCAGCAGGCTCTTGCGGTAGACCAGCAGCTGCATGTCGATGACCTGCGGGACCGCGTAGAGCTTGCCCTTGTAGGTCATCCGCTGGACCAGGCTGGGCGTGAAGTCGGACTCGGTGCTCCCCAGGATGCCGGTCAGGTCGGCGACCTGGCCGCCCTGGATCATGTCGATCGTCGGGCCGTTGCCCGACTCGAAGATGTCCGGACCGCCGCTCGTCAGCAGCGCGCTGGCGACCTTCTGGTCGTAGTTCCCCGGGTTCCACTGGACGGTGACCTGGGCGCCGGGGTAGGCCTTCGCGTACCCCTCGACCGCCTGCTGGGTGCCCTCCTCGCCGTACTGGTGGTACCACTGCGACAGCCGCAGCGAGCCGCCGGACGTCGACGAGGTATCACCGCGACCGGTGTTGTCGCCGCAGGCGGCTAGCGCGCCGGTGCCGAGGACGCCGGCGGTAAGGCCGAGGAAGGACCGCCGCCCGAAGGTGGTGGTCGAAGGGCTGTCTGCCACGGGCTGCCTCCCGAGAACCGCGCGCCGGGGCGCGCTCCGCTGCTGCCGACCTTGGCACCATAGGCCTCATCGGGCGCTCCGGCCACAGGGGGTCGCGTCGCTCAGTTCTCGCAGGCCACGCCGTCGCCGTCACGGTCCAGCGCCGCCCGGTAGCCCGCCTCGCCGCGGTAGAGCGGCGCGGCGCCCGCGGCCCGCGCCGCAGCACAGTTCGCGTAGTAGGCGGACGAGGTCGAGCCGCCGGCGAAAGGTACGGCCCCGCCTGCCGTGTTCTCCGGGGCCGACACACCGGCGGCGGCAGCCGCGGTCACGGTAACCGTGACGGTCTCGTGTTGGGTCATCGTCGTTGTTATGGTCTGCGGCGCAGCCGTAAGCGTGGTGGTCGGCCCGGTCGCAGTGACGGTCGCCGTCACAGCCGCGGGGGCGTCGATGGCCGGCGATTCAGTAGTAGTTACCGTGGTGATCGCTTGGGGTGAGGCGGCCACACTCGAGGTGGAGGCGCCCAACCCGATGCCCAGGAGTCCCGCCAAGACCACGGCCGCGCCGACCAATGCAGCGACGTGGCGATAACGCCACCGCGCCCCGTACACGCCTACCGGACCGGCGACCTTGGCTCCCGCAGAATCGACCCAGAACGCCCACCCCGAAGGTGCCGCCGGCCATGCTGGGTCGGGCCGCCAGCCGCGTTCCGGGACCCATTCGGGTGGTGTGCTCGGCCAGCCGGGTGGCGCCATGAACCGCATAGGAGTCTCGCTTCCTGTGGATGCCGAGAAGTGAAGCTCGTCCTACCGTCCTGTGGGCGCGGTGTTTGACCAGATTTTTACCTTTCGACCAGTTGCTCACGACACCAGTGCGTGCGCCTACCGATGTGAGCGGTAGCGCAACCAGAGCAGGCCGAGGATCGGCAGGATGAGCGGGAAGTAGCCGTAGCCGGAGCCGAAGTGCGACCACACGGTCTTGTCGGGGAAGTCGGCCGGCGCGAGGTAGGACACCAGACCCACGGTCAGGACCCCGACCAGCTCGATGGTGATCGCGACCCGCGCGACGCGGACCGACGTGCGGTCACCGCGGGCCAGGGCCACCGTGGCGACGAGGTAGATGACCGCGGCCAGGGCGGAGAGCAGGTAGGAGACCGGTGCCTTCTGGAAGTCGGCGAGGATCTGGAACGTCGCCCGGCCCGTGGCCGCCAGCGCGAAAAGCCCGTAGAGCGCGACGAGGATGATGCCGAGCCCGCGGCGGGTGCTGCCCTTCTGCGTCGTATCAGGAGTCGGTTCAGCCACCGGCACTCCAGATCTGGACGAGGCGGCCGACGAGCACGCCGACGACGACCGCCGCGCCGACGACGACGAGCATCGAGGAGCGGCGTCTTCTCCTTGAGCGAGAGGAACACGGCGACGGGCGGGATGAACGGCACGGTGAGCAGGTAGGCGAAGAACACCGCCTTCTCGAACTCGGTGCTCCGGCTGATGCCCTGGACCAGCCCGACCGCCACCTGGGCCGAGGAGCGCGACCTCCAGCACGCCGAGGACGAACAGGAGCCGGTCGTCCACGATCCGGCGGGTCAGCGCGTACACCAGGGCGACGACACCGAGGGCCGCCGCCGCCACGACGACGACGACCGACAGCCAGGAGACCACGGGGCCAGGCTAGACGGGCGGCCGGCCGCCGCCGCTCTCGAGGTGGTGCCCGTCGGGCGCCCGGGCCGCGAGCGGGACGCGCTCCGGCTCCTGGCGCATCGCCGGCTGCAGACGGTAGACGACCTCGATCACGACGGCGCCGACCGCCCCGACGGCCAGCGACTGCCAGACCATGGCCGCCGGCGCGGAGAACTGGAAGAACTGCTGCGCCAGCGGGATGGTGAAGGCACCGACGGCGATGGCGATGCAGCCCGCCACCAGACCGGACTTCCACGGCCGGAACGGGCGCGCCAGCACGATGAGGATCCAGAACGCGGCCACCAGCAGCGAGATCGTCGCCGCCGTCGACGGCTCCCAACAGAGCTGGGCCTGCGCCTGCGGCACGGTGCCCTGCGACGCGCCGGCGCACTGCGACGCCGTCGGAGTCTGGAACACCTGGTGGGCCAGCAGGTAGGACGCGATGACCACGACGCCGCACACGGCACCGGCGGGCACGGCGAACCGGAGGATGCGGCGCAGGAAGCCGCGGGTGGTAGCGGCGACGGTTGGGCCCGAGGGCGAGGAAGAACGCCGGTATGCCGATGGTCACCGCCGACACCAGCGTCAGGTGGCGGGGCAGGAACGGGAAGGGCAGGGCGAACGCCGCCGCGGTGACGATGGCGATGAGGCTCATGACGTTCTTCGCGACGAAGAGGTTCGCCACGCGTTCGACGTTGTTGATGACCCGGCGCCCCTCGGCGAGCACCGACGGCAGGTGCGAGAACTTGCCGTCGAGCAGCACGAGCTGGGCCACCGCCTTGGTGGCCTGCGCGCCGTTGTTCATCGCGACGCCGATGTCGGCGTCCTTGATGGCCAGCGCGTCGTTGACTCCGTCGCCGGTCATGGCGACGACGTGGCCGTCGGCCTGCAGCGCGTGCACCAGGGCCCGCTTCTGCTCCGGGCTGACCCGCCCGAAGACCGTCGTCCGCCGGACCACCGCCCGGAGCTCCTCCACGTCGGTGCCGATGGTGCGCGCGTCACACAGCCGGTCGTCGGGGATGTCGAGCCCGACGCGGCGGGCAATGGCGCCAACCGTCTGCGGGTTGTCGCCGGAGATGATCTTGACGTCGACGCCCTGGGATGCGAAGTAGTCGAGCGTGTCCTTGGCGTCCGGCCGCACCTGTTCGCTCAGGGAGACGAGGGCCAGCGACCGGATGCCGTCGGGGAGCGACTGCCCCTCGAGGGCGGCGTCGCTGTGGCACAGGAGGACGACGCGTAGACCGGTGCGGGCCTTCTCCAGCACCAGCGGCCGCAGCGGGTCGTCGTCGGCCAGGAGCACGT
This sequence comes from uncultured Actinomycetota bacterium, assembly GCA_963751085.1. Classification (GTDB taxonomy): domain Bacteria; phylum Actinomycetota; class Actinomycetes; order Actinomycetales; family Dermatophilaceae; genus Lapillicoccus. Next base: position 417,187 of record CAVVTH010000004.1, read on the forward strand.
CCGGCGCGCCGAGGACGTAGGACCCGCGGTCGGCGAACGACGCCGCGCTCCACTTGCGCGCCGAGCTGAAGGCGATGGTGTGGGTGCGTTGCCACCCGTCGGGAGCGCTGATCGCCGCGGCGAGCGCCTTGAGCGTGCCGTTGGCGTTGGGGTCGTCGGCCATCGCGCCCAGCGCGGTCTCGACGGCCGCGGTGTCGAGCGGCGGCTCCCCCACCGGTTCGCAGCCGTCGTAGGCGATGTCGCCGATGGTCAGCGTTCCGGTCTTGTCGAGGCAGACGACGTCGACCCGGGCCAGACCCTCGACGGCCGGCAGCTCCTGCACCAGGACGTGTTGCCGCGACAGGGAGACGGCGGCCAGCAGGAAGGCGACCGAGGTGAGCAGGACGAGCCCCTCGGGGACCAGGCCCACGAGACCGCCGGTGGACCGGACGATCACCGTGCGCCAGTCGGCCGCCCCGTAGACCTGCACCTGCGACCAGATCTGCAGCGGCAGCGCGATGACGATGACCCAGGTGATGTACTTCAGCAGCGTGTTGACCGACGACTGGATCTCGGAGTGCGTTGTGGTGAACGTCTTCGCTTGCGCCGCAATGGAGTTCACGTAGGAGTCGGCACCGACCGCGGCGGCCACGAAACGGCCGCTGCCGGCGACGGCCGTGGTTCCGGAGCGAACTTCGTCGTCGACCTGCTTGGGGATGGGGTCGGACTCACCGGTGAGGTTCGCCTCGTCGACCTCCAACCCGCTCACCGCGTAGAGCTGCCCGTCGGCCGGCACCTGGTCGCCGGCGTGCAACTCGACGAGGTCCCCGAGGACCACGTCGGTGGTGGCGATCTCGACCAGCTGCCCGTCGCGCAGCACCCTGGTGATTGGCTGGTTGAGCAGCGCGAGCTGGTCGAGCTTCCGCTTGGCGAGGTACTCCTGGACGATCCCGATGCCCGAGTTGATGACGAGGATGCCGCCGAACAGGCCGTCGGCGAGGGAACCGGTGCTGAGCACGAGGACGAACAGCACGCCGAGAATCGCGTTGAACCGGGTGAAGACGTTGGTCTTGACGATCGTCCAGATCGGCCGCGAGGTGACCTGCTCGGTGGCGTTGACCTCACCGCGCGACACCCGGTCGGCCACCTGCGCCGACGTCAGCCCGGTGTCGTGGTCGGTGCCCGGTACGACGAGGGTGGAGGTCGGCCCGGTGGCTGGCGCATCGGTCACGGGCCCACTGTCCCAGACCCCGCGCATACCGGGGCCGGCGTTCAGCTCAGCGCGCCGACCACCCCGGCCGTTGTGAGCAGGTCGGTCATCAGGAACGACCCGCCGCTGCCGTAGGTCGGGGTCCAGGTCGGGTCCTGCGTGAGATACGACTGGCTGTCGCCCTCGATGAGCCCGATGATCACCTCTCCGACGATCCGGCCGCCGACGGCCCCGAGGTGCTCGCCGCCGGCCTGCACCTGTGCCTCCCGAAGGACGTAGAACCACAGCGGCGTCCGCTCGTCGAGGTGGTGTGGCGCGAGGTCGGCGAGGTCGCTGGCGGCGAGTACCGGCAGCTTCATCGCCTTGGCGACCGACTGGCCCGACGGCACTTTCATGGTGAGGTTGCGCAGCAGGTTGCGGATGGCCAGCGAGTCGGGGGTGCCGGTCGCTTGGCCCATGAGGTGGAACAGGATGCTCGAGAGGGTGGTGTCGATCATCTTGTTCGGACGCACTCTGCCGTCACCGAAGTCGAAGAAGGTCTGCCAGTCGATGAACCGGCGAGGCGCCCGGCAGCCACCACGCAGGTCGTCCGGGTCGGCGGGGTTCGGGTCGCCGGGCTTGAAGACCAGCCCGAAGAACTGCTGCGCCGTATCCGTCGCGCTGGTCCCGAAGTTCCCACGGTAGCTGGGCCGCACCTGCGAGTGCCCGAACCGGTATGCGGCGACGGAGAACTCGACGGGGATGTAGGGGTCGTTGCGCCAGGAGTAGAAGCGGCGGCCATGGGTGAGGATGTCGTCGGTCATCGCCTGGCCGATGGTCTTCGGCAGGAACTCGTGCACGACCATCCACTGGTAGTGCCACCGGACGATTCGCTGAGCCTCGGCGAAGATCTCCTCGAGCGTGTATGCGGCGCCGAGGTCGGCCTTGACGTCGGCCACGACGGCGTTGTGGAGCTTGAGGAACGCCAGTTGGATCTGGCTGACCATGAGGTTTTCGTCGTTGCGGGGGTCGCCGATGAGCGCGACGTTCTGGCTGTTGCGTGGCAGGTCGTGCCGCACCTGCCCGTCGCAGGTCCGAGCCGCGGAGCCCGGGTTCTCCTCGACGAGCATCGTCGTGCGACCCCCGTCGACGCTCTGGTCGTAAAGATGCGGGCTGACCCCAGGGCCGCCGCCGTAGACGCTGTCGAGGTCGAGCGCCGGGATCCGGAAGTTGCGGATCGACTCCGGGTCCTGGCGGCGGGCCAGGCTCGAGGTCGGGTCGAACGTCATGTCGTGGTCGAGGAACTGACCGAGGAACGTGAAGCCCGCGGTGTTCGTGGGGTTGTTCGGGTTGTGCAGGCTCTTCGCGGGATCGGTGACGAGCGTGATGGGGTCCGATAGGTCGTCCTGCCCGTCCATGATCCCGCCCGGCTGGCCGATCTCGACCAGCGCCTGGCGAATGGTCGGCGTGTCGGCCGCGAACGGCGGCAGGGTCGGGAACATCCGGCCGAAGCGGCCCTGCTCGTAGAAGGTGGACCGAGGGGTGGTGACTCCGTTGTCAGCGTTTCCGTGGCTCATGTCCGGTGGAGGCGCGAGGAGCGGTCGGTGATACCTCGCTGCGCCGGGCTCTTCAGGTCACCAGGCCGCGCGGTGGATAGTCGCCGTGACTACGGCAGCTTTCCGCCGCGCGAACGTGGCTCTCGGAAGAATCGCCAGGGCCAGATCCGCGCTTCGCGGTAGGTCGACGGCTCTTCAGCCAGACTGGGCTTCGTGGAGGAGTTGTTGATCGCTCGCAACCCCGATCCCGGCTCCACGCTGCCGTTCCTGATCCGCGTGCCGCTCGGAGTCGGGCTGCTGTTCCGCACCTCCGGCACGTGGCCGCGGACCAAGGCTCTGTTCTGCTACCCCGTCCATGTGCGCGAGTGGCCGGAGGAACCGGAGATCGTCGAGCGCGTGCCCGTCCGGTCTTGTGTGCGCCGTGGTGCGGCCATCGACCTGGTGCTGGCCCGTTCGCGCGAGAACCGCTCGCAGATCGTCTACACCACGGGCCGCGGCCGCAACATGGTGTTCTGGCAATCAGCCCGTACCCGTAAGCAGGCCCGGCCCAACGTCTCTCTTCCCACGGCACGCGCCGCGGGCATACCCGACGTTCGGATCGTCGTCGACTCGCACGAGCGCTACGCGTACGGTTTCGCGAACCAGCAGGTTCAGACGCGGGTCGCTCCGCTTCCTTGCGGCGACTACGGGCTCGAACTGGAGGGCGTCCTGGTCGCGGCGGTCGAGCGCAAGTCGGTGGCGGACTTCGTGTCGAGTGTCACGAACGGTCGCCTTCGGTTCGCACTCGGCGAGCTGGCTGCTCTGCCGAGGGCCGCGGTCGTGGTGGAGGACCGGTACTCGCAGCTGCTCAAGCTCGACCGGGTGCGGCCAGCGGTTGTGCTCGACGGGTTGGCGGAGCTACAGGTGCGCTACCCGAATGTGCCCATCATCTTCTGCGAGACCCGGTCGCTGGCGGAGGAGTGGACGTATCGATACCTAGCGGCCGCACGGGTCTGGGCCGAGACCGAGTCGGCGGCGGTCGAGCGGATCAGCGCCACCGAGGGAATCCACGGAATCGAGGGAAGCCAGCACGTCGAGCAGACAGACGCTCCACGTCCACGGCCGCCCGAGGCTCCTGGTCCGGCCGTCACCGAGACCGACCGAACAGCATCGGTGGCCCAGGTCCGCGCCTGGGCCATGGCGGAGGGTATGCCGGTGGCCGACCGAGGTCGTCTCCGGCCGGACATCTGGGCCGCGTGGCGTCGGGCTCATCGCGATGAGATGTGACTGGCTCTACGGCTCTTCGAGGGCCGACGCGGCCTGATCAGGGTCCATCCGCCGACCCCGAGTTGCCGAACGCCGCGTGGGTTCCACCTCTGAGCTAGGCTTTTACCGCCGACCCCCGAGTTGCCGAACGCCTCGTGGGTTCCACCTCTGAGCCCGGGCTTGGGGCGTTCGCCCCAAGCCCGCCCCCCACTGAACTCAGCTACAGCCGCTCGTGCTGCCGCAACCCTCGCAGACGTAGCAGGATCCGGCGGGACGCATCTTGGTCCCGCAGGTCATGCACATCGGGGCGTCAGCGGCCTTGCCCTGGAACTTCTCCAGCAGGTCGGCCGAGGAGTGGACCCCGGTGATCTCCCGGGCGGACGCCGCACCCGCGCCGGACTTGACGTCCTCGACGGCGATCGTGGCGCTTCGCTGGGCCGGAGCAGACGCCACCGCCGCCGCCGTAGCCTTCCCCTCGGTTGGCGCCTCGATCGATGCCTGGGAGGGTCCCTCAACCGACGTGTCCACGGGTGCCTCGGCCGGCTTGGGCCGGGTGATCGGCGCGGACTGTGCGTAGGTCTCCAGCTCGTCCTCGACGTCCTCGTCCGAGTCGGACTCCGACGGCGCATACGAGCCGGTCTCGAGCTGGCGGGCCCGCTCGTCGGCGGTGTGGATCCCCATGTAGGACCGGGTCTCGAAGTCCAGGTAGTCCAAAGCCAGCCGACGGAACACGTAGTCGATGATCGACTGCGCCATCCGCACGTCCGGGTCGTCGGTGAGCCCGGCGGGCTCGAACCGCAGGTTGGTGAACTTCTCGACGTAGGTCTCGAGGGGCACGCCGTACTGCAGGGCGATCGAGATGGCGATCGAGAAGGCGTCCATCAGACCAGCCAGGGTCGAGCCCTGCTTGCCGAACTTGAGGAACACCTCGCCCAGACCGTCGTCGGGGTAGGAGCCGGCGGTGAGGTAGCCCTCCGCGCCGCCCACCGAGAACGAGATCGTCTGGGACGGCCGGCGCTTCGGGAGACGCTTGCGGACCGGGCGGTACTCGACGACCTTCTGGATCACCGGCTCGGCGGCCGCCGCTGCCTTGTCGGCCGCCGCGTCCTTAGCGGTCGAGCCGCCGTCGGAGAGCGGCTGGCCGACCTTGCAGTTGTCGCGGTAGACCGCGAGCGCCTTGAGGCCGAGCTTCCAGCCCTGCAGGTAGACGTCGGCGATCTCCTCGACTGTCGCCGTCTCCGGCAGGTTGACCGTCTTGCTGATCGCGCCGGAGAGGAACGGCTGGGTCGCCGACATCATCCGCACGTGACCCATCGGCTGAATCGCCCGGGCGCCCATCGCGGTGTCGAAGACCTCGTAGTGCTCCGGCTTGAGGCCGGGCGCAGTCGATGACGTGGCCCTTGTCGGCGATGTACTCGACGATCGCCTCGCTGGTCTCGGTGGTGTAGCCGAGCTTCTTCAGCGCCCGCGGGATGGTGAGGTTGACGATCTGCATCGAGCCGCCGCCGACCAGCTTCTTGAACTTGACGAGCGAGAAATCGGGCTCGATGCCCGTCGTGTCGCAGTCCATCATGAAGCCGATGGTGTTGTGGCTCACGAATCCACCGGCAACGTACGTGACGTTCGACGGCACGGAGAGGTCGTATGTCGGTTGGACACCGCCGTCCTCGTTCGCTGCGACCGCCTCGTACAGATACCCCAGCGCGTGGCCGACACGCTCGTCACCAGTTGCGGTGTAGACGGCAGTGGCGAGGTCGCGGCTGAGGCCCTTACCTCGGGAGACCGCCTGCTGCACGAGTGGACGCAATCGGTGACCGAGAGGGATCGCGTCGAGCCAGACGTGCTGAGGCAGGTGGATACGGTCTCGGTGACCCGACTGAGGTGACGCGACTGTGGAAAGCAGAGAAGCCTTGCGACCACCCATGAAGCCAATCTCGGTGGCGAACCGAATCGCGTGCTTCACGTTGCGGATGCGGATCTGGTGCTGCGGACCACCCCAGCCGGATGTCGTCGTCCGCGTGGTCGTGGGATAACCCAGCGTGAGCAGGAGAGTCCGCAGGTCGTCCCCGAACACCTGAGACGCCTGCGAAATGCTCGGAACTCCGTCGAGAACGGCACCATCGGCCTCGAACACTCCGCGCAGGAACGCGGCATACACCGCTCTGTCGTTTGTCTCGAGAATGGCTGTGGGCACTCGTGGCGTCCAACCTTTGCCGGTGTGGTCGACTCCCGGCAGGACCTTGGCGAAGCCCGCTGCCTTCCACCACCGAGCGAGGCGGACGGACTGGAGGGTCACCTCGCGGTAGCCCTGCTCCTGCCGGATCGATGGCTCGAGGTTGAACAATCCCTTCGACAGCACGGCGATCCGCTCGCCGACATCGGCGTCCGTGTCGGCAACGCAAAGGCGAATGCCCTTGGCGTGCAGCGACCCATCACCCATAAAGTAGCCGACCAGCTCAGCCAACTCCGGGTCCACGGAGTCGGGGACGACAACCGACCGGTCACCTGTGTAGTACGCCTGGTCGAGCACCGGCAAAGGAACGCGTCGTGGCTCGCCGACCATTGTCCCGAGCTGCAGCGGAAGGACGTCGTTGGGAGCGATGTCCGCGAGCCGCTTCCATACCCAGCCGCCCGAGGCCGCGTCGACCACCTTGACACGGTGGGCAAGGGTGCCCTGAATTCGGTAACCGCCTTGAGTGACGATCCGGCGAGTGGGTTCCTCACCGTTGATGAAGAACTTGGTGGCCGTCCTCGGGCCGTCGTCGGTCGAGACGTTGACGTCGAGGTCCTGCCAACGAGATCCCCAGACGTCTCCAAGGTCGGAAAGACGGGTGAGACCACGGTCTGTGGTGACCAAGGTGTCACCGATCAGGCACCCGGTTGGAGCCAGGACCGACGCCTGGGCGTTGCGGTAGCCGTTCTTCTCGCCGACCGACACGACGTCGGCCCACGCCTTGGTGGCGAGCTGGTGGATCGACCGGTCCATCGTGTCGAGCGGGCGGATCTCGTCGTTCGCGGCCTGGTGCTTGCGCATCACGCGCTTGTGGGCGTCGGCGTTGCGCGCATACCCGTTGTAGGGCCCGACGATGCCGGCGAGCTCGGCGGACCGCTTGTAGGACGCACCGGTGAGCAGCGAGGTGATCGTCGCGGCGAGCGCGCGACCGCCCTCGGAGTCGTAGCCGTGGCCGGTGGCCATGAGCAGAGCGCCGAGGTTGGCGTACCCGATGCCGAGCTGGCGGTAGTCGCGGGTCGTCCGGCCGATCGCCTCGGTCGGGAAATCGGCGAAGCAGATCGAGATGTCCATCGCCGTGATGACCAGCTCGGTCACCTTCTGGAACGTCTCGGCGTCGAAGGTGTCGTCGTCGCGGAGGAACTTCAGCAGGTTGAGCGACGCGAGGTTGCACGAAGAGTTGTCGAGCGACATGTACTCCGAGCACGGGTTGCTCGCGGTGATCCGGCCCGTCTCCGGGTTGGTGTGCCAGGCGTTGATGGTGTCGTCGTACTGGATGCCGGGGTCGGCGCACTCCCACGCGGCCTTGGCGATCTTGTCCCACAGCCCGCGGGCTTCAACGGTCTCGATCACCGAGTTGTCGAGCCGCGAACGCAGCCCGAACTCGGCATCGTCCTCGACCGCCTTCATGAACTCGTCGTTGACGCGGACCGAGTTGTTGGCGTTCTGGTACTGGACGGAGACGATGTCGCGGCCGCCGAGGTCCATGTCGAAGCCGGCGTCGCGCAGGGCGCGGATCTTGTCCTCCTCGCGCGCCTTGGTCTCGATGAACTCCTCGATGTCGGGGTGGTCGACGTCGAGGACAACCATCTTCGCCGCGCGTCGGGTGGCGCCACCGGACTTGATGGTCCCGGCGGACGCGTCGGCGCCGCGCATGAAGGAGACCGGGCCGCTGGCGGTGCCGCCGGAGCTCAGCAGCTCCTTGGACGAGCGGATGCGGGAGAGGTTGAGGCCGGCGCCGGAGCCGCCCTGGAAGATCTTCCCCTCCTCCTTGTACCAGTTGAGGATCGAGTCCATCGAGTCCTCGACGGCGAGGATGAAACAGGCGCTGACCTGCTGCGGCGACGAGGTACCGACGTTGAACCAGACCGGGGAGTTGAACGAGAACACCTGGTGGAGCAACGCATACGTCAGCTCGTGCTCGAAAAGGGTGGCGTCGTCGTCGGTGGCGAAGTAGCCGTGCTCCTTGCCGGCGCGGGCATACGTGAGGACCACGCGGTCGATGAGCTGCTTGAGCCCGGTCTCGCGCACTGGCGTGCCGAGGGCGCCGCGGAAGTACTTGGTGGTGACGATCGTCGAGGCGTTGACCGACCAGAAGTCGGGGAACTCGACGCCGCGCTGCTCGAAGATCGTCTCCCCGGTCTTCCAGTTCTGCTGGACGACGTCGCGGGTCTCCCACGAGACCTCGTCGTAGGGGTGCACTCCAGGGGTCGTGTAGATCCGCTCGATCGTCACGCCCTTGCCTTTGCCGTTCCTGCCCGGCTTGGTCGCGCCGGAGCGGTTGGCGGTCTCGGTCATCGGTGCTCCCCTTTCCCGGTCGTCCCGGGCCTCGTGTATCGGTTGTATCGCGGAGGTCTGACACTCGACGCGACTGCGCGCCGGTGCCGGTGGTGCTGTGTTATTCGGTATGCGTGGAGCCGGAGCGCTGGTCGGCGGGCTCCTCGCCGGTGGCGTCCCGTTCGGCGCGCAACAGGGTGATGGCGGCCTCGAAGTCCTCGAGGTTGTCGAACGCCTGGTAGACGGAGGCGAACCGGAGGTAGGCGACCTCGTCGAGCTCCCGGAGCGGCTCGAGGACGGCCAGGCCGACCTCGTGCGCCTCGACCTCGGCGCTGCCCTGGGACCGAATGGTCTCCTCGACGCGTTGGGCGAGTACAGCGAGGTCGTCCTCGGTCACCGGACGGCCCTGGCAGGCCTTGCGGACACCGACGAGGACCTTCTGGCGGCTGAACGGCTCGGTGACGCCAGACCGCTTGACGATGCTCAGGCTGGCCGACTCGACCGTGGTGAAGCGGCGGCCACACTCCGGGCACTGCCGGCGTCGCCGGATGGCGGTGCCGTCGTCGGTGGTACGGGAGTCGATGACCCGGGAGTCGTTGTGTCGGCAGAAGGGGCAGTGCACGGTGCGGAGCTCCCTCCTGGGGACGGTACGGGGGACATCATGTGAACAATCTGTGGAGAAGTCGTCTTCCCTTGGGGACTACATGTGGACGACTTACATCCCTGTAACTACTACATCTAGGGGTAGAGGTAACGCCTCCTCCGGGTCGGCTGTCAAGAGCGGCTCACGGTTCGGCGTGTCGGGGTGCGGCGCGGTGAGCGGCGACCGCGGTGGGCTGCGCCGAGGGAGGCGGCGCCGCGATCGGCTCACGCAACGAGTGACAGCGATGGCGGTCGTTGTGGGCCGAACGCCGGGTGCTGCGCAACTGCCGACAACGGGAGCAGTTGTTGCGGTTCCGATCCCCGCTCAACGGCGCAGCTCACCGGTTCCGGCTGTGTGCGCCTCCGGACCGGCGGCTCGGTCTTCCCATCGGGGCCCGCAGTGGCACATCAAGCGGGGCGCAGCGATCCGGACGTGGTCACGGCGCGAGCGCAGCCGCAACGACGCCAACGCAGCCGCAACAACTGACTGCGCTGACAGTCGTTGCGCCCTTCAGCGCCAGATCGCCGCAACAGCCGACCCCGCTGCCAATTGTTGCGGGCCTGGTCCAGTCAGCAGGTGGCTCAGGCTGCGCCGAGCGCCGGCGAACGGTAGGTTCTGCCCGAAATCCGGGCTGTGGAGAAGGGAACTGGGCGTCTCACCGTTCAGGCATACTGACCGGAATTTCGAGACGGAGGGACAACACACCTTGAAGGGGCGACGAGTGCATCGACCCGGATGGCGCCGCTGGACGGTCGTCGGCTCCGGCCTGGCGATAGCCGGCCTCAGCGCCCTGGCCGCCTGTTCCACCCCGGAGCCGACCCCGCCATCGACAACCTCAGCGACATCTGAACCGAGCTCAACGACGACCTCGACGCCTTCGACCTCGTCGACGGCAACCGGCTCTGCCACTACGGCCGCATCCGATATTCCCGAAGCCGCCAGGGCAAACACGCCTGATGGCGCCGTTGCCTTCACCGAATTACTTCTTGCAGCAAGCTAATCGCGCATACTCCTCCTTGGACAGATCGCGAGCTCGACAGTCTATTTTTCGTCGGATGCCAGACTTGCAAAACATGGTTTCCGCCATCGAGGGATGGAAGGCAAAGAAATACCGCTATGAAGGCAGCATCTATTCGAGGTATTTCTTACGTAACACCGGTCGGCCTTCCCAGCGGTACATGGAGTCAGGAACCAAGCGTTCTCGCCATGACAACAAGGCGGGCGGCAAAGTTATGATGCTAATGGCTCCAACATGCCAAGCAATAAAGACCTTTCCACCGCAAGACGGCAAGCTTTCGGTGCGTTGAAGTTCGACGGTGACAAGTTGGCAAGTTGCGGGGATCAAAGGTCGCGGCTTGCATGAACCCCACCAGGTTCGTCATGCCTCTAATGCTTCTAGCGGTGTCCGAGCTACTATCGCCTGTGGGCTGTCAGTCTAGCTGCGATTGCGACGGCGAAGCCTCCTTGCGGTGAGGTCGTCTTGTGATCAATTGCTACGACACGAGGGCTCGACATCATCCAGCACTCGGGAAAGTATCCTCAACTTGCCGAAGGGACCGGGTGACGACGGTAAAGGCATCTTCGAACCTGCCGCCGACGTGCCGCGCTACGAATACGGGTCTACGACGTCATGCATCGCCGGCGCACGGCCCGGCGACACGAGCGCCGATGCTATGTGCACCGCCGCGGTTACCGCCTGCTCCAATCCCGCCTCGGGCCCGGGACCGTTGACGCGCATTTGGCGTCGAGAGGTCCAAGCCGGGCAGCCACCCTCTGAGTGGGTCCTAGTCGGGACAACCTGCTGGGCGGATGCCGTTCCCGGCAGCCGGCCGCCGTTGACGATGGCGATGATTCAGGACGCGTTCAACCACACCCCTTGGGCGAAACCGCAGATCTCGACTCAGCCGAAGGGCGACGTCACGCTGGTCGGACTGGACACGTTCTACAAGGTGAACTGGTCTCAGGAGGGCTACCAACCCGGCGAGGTCGACAGCGTCGAACCCGCTCGGATGAACGGCTACAAGGTGGATATCCGCCCCAAGCTCGTGAGCTTCCTGTGGCAGTTCGGGGATGGCCAGACGTTCGGGCCGACGACGTCGGAAGGCGGGGTGTATCCCTCCGGCAACATCACGCATCAGTACCTCAAGGGCGGTGCGTACCCGGCCAGCGTCAACACGACCTTCGGCGGGGACTTCCGCATCGACGGCGGCGACTGGGCCCCCATCCCCGACACCGTGACCGTCCCGGGACCGGCAACGACCGTCACCGTGCGGACGGCGCAGGCGGAGCTCGTCGCGCACTGAGCCGCCGATGCCCGTCAGCCGCCCGCCGCGCCGGCGCCGACCGCCGCCGTCCCCGAGCCACCACGCGGCGAGCGCGGCGAGCGCGGCGAGCGCGGCGAGTGACTATCACTCGCAACCAGTTAGGTTTCACTTCGGCTTCGCTTATTGCACGCCCACTTGCGCTCCCCTACGCTCGCCGCACGTCGGAGATCGGACGCGGACAAGGAGGTCTGGTGGCGTCGCTCAGCGAGTTCGATCGCGAACAGGCCATCCTCGTCGACCTCGACGAACACGGCCGGGTCGAGGTGAGTGAGCTCAGCCGTCGCTTCGGAGTCTCCGCGGTCACCGTCCGCAAGGACCTGGAGAGCCTCGAGCGACGCTCCATGCTGCGCCGCATCCGCGGGGGAGCCCTCGTCGCCCAGCGGACCGACGAAGGAGCCTTCGAGTTCCGCCAGCGCGTGGCGGCGAAGGCCAAGCGGGCCATCGCGCGCCGCGCCGCCACGTTGGTGCAGCCCGGCGACGTCATCGCCCTGGACTCCTCCAGCACCTGCTTCTACCTCGCCGAGCAGCTGGTCGACATCGCACCGCTCACCGTCATCACCAACGGCCTTCGGGCCTCCTCGCACCTCCTGGCCGCCTCCTCCGCGACGGTCATCATGCCCGGCGGCGTCCTGCGCCGGGCCTCGGAGTCGATGGTCGGCTTCTTCAACGGCGTCCTCGACGGCCGCGGCCGCGTGGACAAGGGGTTCTTCGGGCTCGTCGGCCTCAGCCTCCAGCGCGGCCTCCTCGACATCACGCCGGAAGAGGCCCACGCCAAGGAGTCGATGGCCGCGATCTGCCGCCAGGTGTGGGGACTGTTCGACTCCTCCAAGGTGGAGCGTTTCGGCACCCACCCGTTCGCCTCGGTCGACCGCGTCACCGGCCTCATCTCCGATACCGGAGTCCCACCGGCCGTCCACCGGGAGTGGACACAAGCCGGCATCGTCTGGGACCTGGTCGAACCGGACGCCGACAGCACAGCAACGCGCGCATACCGTCCCACCGGCGGCGCACCCGCCGACCACCACGGCCGTCCGGCATGACCGCGCATACGGCCGTGGCAGCCGTCGATCTCGGCGCCGAGAGCGGGCGAGTCGCCAAGGTCACCTTCGACGGCACCCGGCTCGAGCTCGACGTCGTCAACCGCTTCGTGCACTCCCCCGCCGACGACCACGGCGTCCTGCGCTGGGACCTGCCTACCCTCTGGTCCGGGATGCGCGACGGCCTCACGGCCCTCGCCGCCGACAGCAGCACCCCCGTCGCCAGCGTCGGCGTGGACGCCTGGGGCGTCGACTACGGCCTCATCGACGCCGACGGCGACCTCGTCGACAACCCCACCTGCTACCGCGACCACCGGCAGGTGGAGGCGTACGACGAGGCCCTCGACACCCTCGGCGCCCACCGGCTCTACGCCGCGACCGGCGTCCAGGTCATGCCGATCAACACCGTCTTCGCCCTCGCCTCCGACGCGCGCACCCGACCGAAGCGGCTCGAGCGCGCCGCCACCCTCCTCATGCTTCCGGACGTCTTCCACCACCTGCTCTGCGGCACCACGGTCACCGAGTACTCGGCCGCCTCCACCTCCGGCTGCTACGACATGGCACGAGAACCGTTGGGCCACAAGCCTTCTCGACGAGCTCGGCGTCCCGACGCACCTCCTCCCCGAGGTCGTCGCCCCCGGCACCGTCGTCGGACCGTTGCTCGACGACCTCGCGACCGGCGCGCTGCGGGGCGCCCGCGTCGTTCTGCCGCCGGGCCACGACACCGCGAGCGCTGTCGTCGGCACCCCGCTGGCCGACCCCGCCGGCCTCTACATCTCCTCCGGCACCTGGTCGCTGGTGGGCATCGAGGTGCCCCACCCCGTCATCACCGACGAGACCCAAGCCCACAACATCACCAACGAGGGCGGGTATGCCGGCACGATCCGGCTGCTGCGCAACGTCGCCGGGCTGTGGGTCCTCCAGTCCTGCCGCCGTGCCTGGCAGGCGCAGGGACGGACCTACAGCTACCCCGAGCTGGTCGACCTCGCCCGTGCTGCCCACCCGCTGCGCAGCATCATCAACCCGGACGCCCCCGAATTCCTCGACGGTCAGGACACCCCAGCTCGAATTCAGCGCTACTGCGCCGCCACGGGCTCTCCAGTGCCGGAGAGCCCCGCGGAGATCGTCCGATGCGTGCTCGACTCGCTGGCGTTGAGCTACCGCGCGGTGGTCGGCGACCTCCAGGAGGCAATCGGACAGCCGATCCCCAGCATCAACATCGTCGGTGGGGGTTCGAACAACACCCTCCTGTCCCAGCTCACCGCCGACGCGACGGGTCTCCCCGTGCACTGCGGGCCGGTCGAGGCGACCGCTCTCGGCAACGCCGCCACCCAGCTGGTCGCGCTCGGCGAGCTCGCCGGCCTGGCCGAGATCCGGCAGGTGGTGGCGGCGTCGACTCCGATGACCACCTACGACCCCCGAAGCGGCGCCGCCTGGGACGCCGCATACCACCACCTCACCACCCTGCTGCGGCGCGACCGCCAGCGGCACGACGTCACTCAAGCCCTGACCCATTTCACAACCCACAAGGAGCTCACCGATGAGACTCAGCACCACCGGTAAGTCTGCAGCCGTCCTGACGATGGCCGTGGCCGTAGCCCTGTCCGGCTGCACGAAGAAGAACGACGACACGTCCGGTGGCGCTGCGGCGGGGAGCGGCAGCACCGGATCGGCGGCGGCCGGCGCCGGAGGGGGTGGCGGCAAGAAGATCGCCTTCGTCCCCAAGCTGCAGGGCATCCCCTACTTCGAGGCGATGAACGCGGGCGGTCAGCAGGCGGCGAAGGACCTCGGCCTGACGTGGCTCTACCAGGGGCCGACGCAGGCCGATGCCGCGGCGCAGGCGCAGATCGTGCGGTCCTACATCCAGCAGAAGGTCGACACGCTGATCGTCGCTCCCAACGACCCCGACTCAATGGCGCCAGTGCTGCAGCAGGCTAAGGACGCCGGCATCAAGGTGCTGACGTCGGACACCGACGCGCCGAACTCGGTCCGGGAGGCGTTCGTCTCGCAGGCGTCGACGGAGGGCATCGGCACCGCCCTCGTCGACGAGCTGGCCAAGCCGATGGGCAGCAAGGGCAAGTACGCGATCGTGTCCTGCGGCGAGACCGCCCAGAACCTCAACTCCTGGATCGCCGTCCAGAAGAAGGTGACGGCCGACAAGTACAAGGACATGACGATCGTCGACACGGTGTTCGCCGGCGAGGACCAGAACAAGGCCACGCAGATGGCGACCGACCTCATGAACGCCCACCCGGACCTCACTGGTCTCGTCGGGGAGTGCACCTCGTCGGCCCCCGGCGTCGCGCAGGCGGTCAAGGACGCCGGCAAGATCGGCAAGGTCTTCACCGTCGGGCTGGGCACGCCGAAGTCGATGGCGCCCTACCTGCAGGACGGGTCGTCGTCGGCGTCGATCCTCTGGGACGTCCAGAACCTGGGCTACCTCACCGCGTGGGCGGGCCTCCAGGCGGCTGAAGGCAAGCCCTTCGCGGCGACCAACAACGTCAACGCCAAGATGCCGGCGGTCACCTTCGACAGCTCGACGAAGGTCCTGCTGCTCGGACCGCCGTTGACCATCACCAAGGACAACGTCAGCCAGTTCAACTACTGACCGGCCCTGGCCAGGCCAGAAACCGTTCTGACGAAAGGACACTCGTGGTCGCCCGGCTCGAGCTGAGGGACATCTCCAAGCGGTACGGCGGCGTGCGCGCCATCCGCCACGCCGACCTCAGCGTCGAGCCGGGCACCGTCCACGCGGTGGTGGGTGAGAACGGCGCCGGCAAGTCGACCCTCATCAAGATCATCGCCGGAGCCGAGAGCGCCGACACCGGGACGATCGAGTTCGAGGGCGCACCGGTGACCCTGGGCTCGACGCAGGACGCCCTGCACTACGGCATCCAGACCGTCTACCAGGAGCCGCAGCTGTTCGCCGAGCTCACCGTCTCGGAGAACATCTTCGTCGGACGCGAGCTCGTGAGGGCAGGTCGGGTCGACTGGGCTGCCCAGCACGAGAAGGTGCTCGAGCTGCTCGCCCTGCTCGGACTGCCGGAGGCGTATGCGACGCGCGCGGTCGGCGACCTCTCGATCGCCGAGCAGCAACAGGTTTCCATCGCCAAGGCGCTGGCGGGCGACGCCAAGGTCCTGATTCTCGACGAGCCGTCGGCGATCCTCACCGACTCCGAGATCGAGGTGCTGTTCGGCGTCGTCCGCCGGCTGACCGAGTCCGGTGTCTCGGTCATCTACATCTCCCACCGGCTGGACGAGCTGTTCCGGATCTGCCGGCAGGTCACGGTGATGCGCGACGGCCGCACCGTCGGCACCTGGCCGATCGAGGAGCTCACCCTGCGCAAGATCGTCGAGCTGATGGTCGGCGGCGAGATCGAGGAGCACACCGTCGCGCGCGCGCCCAAGGACGCCGAACCACGGCTCGTCCTGGAGGACCTCGCTGTGGAGGGACACTTCACCGACGTCGACGTCTCGGTGCGGCCCGGTGAGGTGGTCGGCCTCTACGGGCTGGTCGGCTCCGGTGTCGCCGAGATCGCCGAGACGGTCTTCGGTATGCGGCAGCCCTCGGGAGGCCGGATCACGTTGGACGGCAAGGTAATCGCGCCGAAGAACCCGCGTGACGCACAACGCCTCGGCATCGCCCTGCTGCCGGCGAACCGCAAGACGCAGGGCATGTTCTCGTTCCAGGCCATCTCGTTCAACATCTCCGTGGCGCACCTGCCGCTGCTGTCCAAGGCCAAGGTCTGGATGGACCGGGGCCGCGAGACGTCGGTCGCGAAAGACATGATCACGCGCCTGTCCATCAAGACGCCGAGCGAGCGCCAGCCCATCTCGGCGATGTCCGGCGGCAACGCCCAGAAGGTGGTGCTGGCCCGTCAGCTGGTCGAGCGCCCCGCCGTCCTGGTGCTCGCCGAGCCGACCCAGGGCGTCGACGTGGGCGCCAAGGAGGAGATCCACCGCATCATCGCCGCGCTCGCCGACGACGGCACGGCGGTGCTCGTCTCCACCTCGGACCTCAGCGAGGCGCTGCGGATCAGCGACCGCCTCCTCGTCGTACGCGACGGTACGACGACCAGGGAGTTCCGGCCCGGAGCGCAGCAGGCCGACGTCCTCGCGGCGGCCGCCGGCGCGGACGACGCCGAGCCCGAGGCGCATACCGCCGAGCCGTTGAAGGAGCAGGCATGACCGCCACTCCGCAGCTGGAGCGCACCCGCCCGGCGCGCGCGGCCCGGCGCATCCTCCCGTCGCCGGTCACGGGGCAGGAGTGGGTGCTCGTCGCGATCCTCGTCGTGCTGTGGCTGGTGCTCTCGTTCACGACGCCGGCCTTCGCGACGGCGGGGTCGTGGCAGCCGCTGCTCGCCTCCGTCGCTCCGGTCGCCCTCATGGGCGTCGGGATGACGATGATCATCATCACCGGCGGGATCGACGTCTCGGTCGGTGGCGCCATGATGGTCACCGGGGTCACCACCGCGAAACTGCTTGTCGACCAAGGCGTCTCGCTCATCGTCGCCCTGGCTGTGCGCGATGGCGCTCGGGTGCGGTCCTCGGCCTGGTCAACGGCCTGCTCATCGCCTACGGCCACGTCCACGCGATCATCATCACGTTCGGTACCGCCAACATCTTCCAGTTCATCGGGCGGCAGATCTTCGGCAGCCAGACGGTCAACGGGATCCCCGGCACGCTCGACTTCTTCGGCCGCGGCGAGAGCGGACGCACCGTCGGCATCCCGCACAGCTTCCTGCTGACGCTGCTCGTCGCCGCTGCCGCGTGGGTCTACCTGCGCCACGCGCGCGGTGGTCGGCACTTGTACGCCATCGGCGGCGACAGCCTCTCGGCCCGCCTCGCTGGCATCCGGGTCCAGCGCTACACGGTTCTCGTGTATGCGCTCACCGGGCTTCTCGTCGGGGTCGCCGCCGTCTTCACGGTCGCGTCGGGCACCTCGACCCTCGACCAGTCCATCGGCAGCGGTCGCGAGCTCGCGGTCATCGCCGCCGTCGTCATCGGCGGCACGTCGATCACCGGAGGCCGGGGCTCGGTGCTGGGCACCATCCTCGGCGCCCTGCTGGTCCAGACGGTCGCCTCCGGTGTCACCCAGCTCGGCTGGCCGAGCCAGCTGTCCGACTTCTTCGTCGGCGTCGCGATCGCCATCGCCGTCGGCGCCGATCTTGTCCGCCAGCGTGCGAGGGAGCGTCGATGACCCAGACCACCGCGCCGGCGCCGCCACCGACGCCGCTCGAGCCCGCTGACCACGACGCCCCACCCAGCGTCGTCTCGAGGGCGCTGCGCGCGTTGCTGACCCAGCGGATCGTGCTGCTCGCGGCGCTGCTCGTCATCGTCCTGGTCTGGATGACGGCCCTGGACGTCGGCGGCTACCTCACCGGGTCCTACGACGCCGACTACCTTGCGGGGACGCTGGTCGACGCCGTCCCCTTGTGCCTGCTGGCCCTCGGCGAGCTGGTCGTGATCGTCAGTGGTCGAGGCGGCATCGACCTGTCCATCGGGGCGATCGTCTCCCTCACGGGCATGGTGTTCGGGTTCGCCTACGGCCGGTGGGGCTGGGACCTCTGGACCTCGATCATCCTGGCCGTCGTCGTCGGTGCGCTGCTCGGCGCCGTCAACGGCGTCATGGTGGCCTACCTGCGGTTTCCGGCCCTCATCGCGACCCTGGCGAGCTACTACGCCTACAAGTCGCTGGCGCTGGTCCTCACCAACTCCACCCCCATCTCGGACCCGAAGATCGCCGAGCTGTACTCCATCACCCGACCGGTGGAGATTCCGGTCATCGGGCGGATGCTGCCCGACGTGCCGCTCGGCGTCTTCACCTTCCTGGTGCCCGCCATCATCGTGATCTGGCTGCTCGTCACGCGGACCACCTACGGCCGCCGGTTGTTCGCCATCGGTACCAACGACATCGCCGCCGAGTGGTCGGGCCTGGACGTGCGGCGCACCCGGTTCGCCGCGTACGTCATCGCCGGCACGATCGCGGGTGTGGTCGCGGTCTACATCTGCGCCCAGTTCGCCTCGGCCCGGCCGGACGCCGGCACCACCGGCAACGGTCTGGCGCTTCCCGGCCATCACCGTCGCGGTCCTCGGCGGCGTCGCCATCACCGGTGGGATCGGCCGGGTCGCCGGCGTCGTCCTCGCGACGGTGCTCATCACGTGGCTCAACGCCGGGATCCTGCTCGCCTTCACCGGGAACGACGGCAGCCAGTTCCAGCTGCTCGCCCTCGGCACCGTGCTGGTCTTCGCCGCGCTGCTCAACGGGATCACCGGCCGCCGCTACGGCGGTGCCCGCTGATGCCGACCACGTGGGAGCCCGACCTCGTGCTCCCCGGCGCTGGTCACCCTGACGAGGCTGCTCGGTGAACCCGCCCGCGACCTCGCCGTCCTCGCCGAGGGCAACACCTCCGAGCTCCTCGACGACGGCCGCCTCGTGGTCAAGGCGTCCGGCGCCGGTCTCGCGGCCGCGACCGCGGCCGACTTCGTCGTCGTCGACGTCGACGAGGTGATGGCGGTCGTGGACGACCCGACGACCGACCAGGACGACCTGAGCGCCGTCCTCGTCGCCGCCGGCACCGACCGCCCGCGCGGCGCCGGACCACGACGCGGCTCCATCGAGGCGGTGGTCCACGCCGCGGTGCACCGCGTCGCTCGTGACGCCGGCGTCGTGACACGGCGCGTTTCGTCGGACACACCCACCCCACTGAGGTCGTGGGGCTGCTCGCCAGCGTCCGCGCGAAGGAGGCGTGGACCCGACATCGTCTACTCCGACGAGGCGGTGGTCATGGGACGCCCGCTCTTCGTGCCGTATGCGACGCCGGGCCTCGCGCTCGGCCGCCTCTACGCGGTGGCACTCCGGGCCTACGTCGAGCACAACGGCGCCCTCCCCCAGCTCGTCCTCCTGGCCAACCACGGCATCGTGGCCATCGCCCCCACGACCGCCGGCGTGGAGGCCGTGTCGACGATGGCGGTCAAGGGCGCTCGCGTCCGCGCCACCGCGTACGCCGTGGGCGGGGTCGCGCCGCTCTCGGACGCCGACGTCGAGAAGTTCTTCGCCCGTGACGACATCGCCGAGCGCCGGGCCAATCTCGCCCGAGGTCGGTGAAATTCGTGACCCTCCCCACGAAGATCGAGGCCGTCCTCTGCGACGTGGGCGGCCCCATCTACCCCGACGACAGCTTCGCCGCCGCCGCTCGCCGGGGCGTCGACGAGATCCGCGCCGAGCAGGGCGGCCACCCGTAGACCGCGCCGACTTCGACCGCATCTACGACCGCGGCCGCGCGGCACAGTCGGGTAGCCTCCGCCGCGCGCTGGCCGGCGAGCTGCTCGGCGACGAGTCCTACCGCGACGAGCTGCACCGCCGGTTGGCGCCCTACTGGACCCATCCCGAGGGCACCGCCTACCCCGACGCGCTGGAGATGTTCCGGCGCCTTCACGGCCACGTCCGGCTGGCCGTCGTCGCCAACCAGGAAGCCACCACCGTCGACGCCCTGACCCGGGACGGCTTCGCGCCCTACGTCGACGTCTGGGGCATCTCCGCGGTCGTCGGACACGAGAAGCCGAGCCGCGCGTTCTTCGACTGGGCCCTGCGCGAGTGCGGGACTACACCCGAACGCACCGTCCACATCGGGAACCGGCTGGACACCGATGTCCGTCCCGCCAAGGCGATCGGGATCGGCACCATCTGGGTGCTGCGCGGGGAGGCGCCGCCCCAGCCCACGCCAGAGCAGCTCGCCGAACCCGACCTCGTCGGTCCCCGACCTCACCACGGTTGCCGACGTCATTCTCGAGCGCACGGCCCCATGACCGCCGTGACGCTGGGGATCGACCTCGCCACCGCCTCCGCACGGTGCGTGGCGCTCGACACGACGACGGGATCGACGCTGGCGCGAGCGGACTCGCCGCTGCCGCCGCCGGACCGCCGACCGGGCGGCGTCTCGCGACAGGCCTCGACGTATGCGCCGACCGCCCTGGAGCTCGTCCGTCGGGTATGCCGGCAGCTCGGGCCCGACGCCGCGCGGGTCGCGGCGGTGTCGGTCACCGGCACCTCCGGCACCGTTGTCCCGGTCGACGCGGCCGGCGGCGCAGTCGGTGCCGCTCGGCTCTACGACGACTCGTCCGGTGAGCAGCAGATGGCCGGTCTCGGTGTGACGGGGGCACCGTCGATCGGCCGGATGCTGGTGCTGCGACGCGAGCATCCCGGTGCCCGCTGGGCCTCGACGGCCGACGTCGTCAACGCGGCGCTGGCCGCGTGGCCCGGTGGCGCGCCGACACCTCGCACTGGCTCAAGGCCGGCATCGACCTGTCGTCCCGCTCGTGGCCGCTGGCGACGCTGAAGGCGGCCGGGCTCGACCCGTCCGAGACCCGGCTGCCGGCCCTGGTCCTCCCGGGCACGCCGGTCGGCACCGTCGACCGGTCGGTCGCCGTCGACCTCGGGCTGCCACCGGACGTCGTCATCGTCGCCGGGATGACCGACGGGTGCACGGCGCAGCTCGCGGCCGGCGCCGTCCACGACGGAGACACCATGGGCGTGCTCGGAACCACGTTGGTGCTCAAGGCCGTCAGCGCGACGCCCCTGTCGACGGCTGACGGCGCGGTGTACTCACACCTGGCGCCGGACGGCCGCTACTGGGCCGGGGGCGCATCCAACGCCGGTGCTGGGGTGCTGGCCGCCGAGTTCCCGGACGAGGACCTCGGCTTACTGGACCATGCAGTGGCGGACACGGTCGCGGGTTACCTGCGCTACCCGATCTCCGTTGCGGGAGAACGGTTCCCCGTCGCGGACCGCCGGCTGCCGCCCCTCAGCGACGGCGTGCCGCGCAGCCGGCTCGACGCATACCGGGCCGCTGCTCGAGGGGGTCGCGTTCGTCGAACGGCTGGGCCTCGATCGGCTGCAGGACCTCGGCGTCTGACCCGCGCCGCCACGTCATCGCCGGCGGCGCACGGCCAGCGAGGTCTGGAACCGGATCCGGCGCCACGGCCTCCAACCGCTCGTCCCGGTCATCGTCGCCGCATCGGCGAGCAGCAGCGTCGGTGCGGCGATCCTGGCCGCTCACGCGCTCGAGTCGGGCGTGCCGCTGACCGAGACCGTCGACCGACTCGTCCCGAAACCCGGAGCCCCGTGAAACCCGTTGCCACACAGCGGGACTCGCTGGAACACGCATACCAGCGCTTCATCGACCTCGTGGAAGGATCGCTCCACCATGCCTGACCCCAGCCCGCTGCCCGACGAGGTCCGCGCGCTGCTCGACCGCAGCAACCGGCTCGGCTCCGACCCGACGGTCACCAACTACGGCGGTGGCAACACCTCCGCCAAGGTCACCGTCACCAGCCCGGCCAGCGGCGAGCCGAGGTGGAGCTGCTGTACGTCAAGGGGTCCGGTGGCGACCTCGGCACCCTGACCGCCGCCGGACTGGCCGTCCTCGAGCTGCGACCGGCTGGTGGGTCTGGACCGGCGTCTACCGAGGCGTCGAGCACGAGGACGAGATGGTCGGGCTATTCCCTTCTGCGCCTTCGGGACCGGCGGCGCGGCGCCGTCCATCGACACCCCGATGCACGGGCTGGTCGAGCACGACGCACGTCGACCACCTGCACCCGGACAGCGTCATCGCGCTGGCCTGCGCCGCCGACGGCGAGAAGCTGGTCGAGAAGATCTGGGGCGGCGCGGTCGCCTGGGTGCCGTGGAAGCGACCCGGCTGGGAACTGGGCCGGACGATGCGCGAGCTGTCGGCGAAGGACGGGCGTCATCGGGGCGGTCCTCGGCGGCCACGGGCTGACCGCGTGGGGCTCCACCAGCGACGAGGTGGAGGAGCGGAACCTGCAGATCATCCGCGAGGCGGCAGGCCTACCTCGACGACGCATTCCGTTGCCGAGCCGTTCGGGCCGGTGGACGTAGCCCGGCAGCGCCGCTGGCCGCCGAGGAGCGGCGACGCCGCGCCGCCGAACTCTTCCCGCACCTGCGCGGCGGTCGCCTCGCCGGACAGCCGGCAGCTCGGCCACTTCACCGACTCCGAGGCGGTGCTCGACTTCCTCTCCCGCGCGAAGACGCCGCACCTCGTGCACCTCGGCACCAGCTGCCCCGATCACTTCCTGCGCACCAAGGTTCGCCCGCTGCTGCTCGACACGGCCCCGGACGCGCCGCTCGACGAGGTCGTCGGCCGGCTGCGGGAGCTCGCACGAGGAGTACCGCGAGGAGTACCGCGCCTACTACGACCGGCACGCCACTCCGGCGTCGCCCGCCATGCGCGGCGCCGACCCTGCCGTCGTCCTGGTGCCCGGCGTCGGCATGTTCTCGTTCGGCGCCGACAAGCAGACGGCACGGGTGGCCGGCGAGTTCTACGTCAACGCCATCAACGTGATGCGCGGTGCGGAGGGCGTGTCGACGTACCAGCCGGTCGCCGAGGCCGAGAAGTTCAACGTCGAGTACTGGGCAGCTCGAGGAGGAGAAGCTCAAGCGCCGCCCGACGCCCAAGGCGCTGGCCGGCCGGGTCGCGCTGGTCACCGGCGGCGGCCTCGGGCATCGGGCTGGCCACCGTGAAGCTGCTGGCGCAGCACGGCGCCAACGTCGTCGTCGCCGACATCGACAGGCCGAAGGTGCGACGACGTCGCCACCGACCTCGGCGGGCCGGACCGGGCGGTCGGCGTGGTCGTGGACGTCACCGACGAGGCCGCGGTCGCCGCCGGGATCGACGGCGGCGATGCTGGCCTTCGGCGGCATCGACCTGCTCGTCAACAACGCCGGCATCACCCGGGCCGGCTCGCTCGGCGACACGACGTTCGAGGACTGGGACCTGCAGTACCGGATCATGCCGCGCGGCTCGTTCCTGTTCGCCAAGGCCGCCGAGACCCGTGCTGCGCGCCCAGGGCATGGGCGGCGACATCATCAACATCTGCTCGAAGAACGCGGTGTTCGCCGGGCCGGACAACATCGCCTACTCGTCGGCGAAGGCGGCGCAGGCGCACATGGTGCGGCTTGCTGGCCGCCGAGCTCGGCGACATCGGCGTCCGGGTCAACGGCATCAACCCCGACGGCATCGTGCGCGGCTCCGGGCATCTTCGCCGGCGGCTGGGGCGCGTCCCGGGCCAAGACCTACGGGGTGGCCGAGGAGGACCTCGGCAAGTTCTACGCGCAGCGCACCGTGCTCAAGGAGGAGGTGCTGCCCGAGCACGTCGCGTCCGGCGGTGGTGGCCCTGACCAACGGCTCGCTGCCGATCACGACCGGGCTCGTGGTCCCGGTCGACTCCGGGGTGCCCGCCGCCTTCCTCCGCTAGACCCGCATACCGAGCCGACGACGACCGACCGGACCGACCGACCAAGGAGCAGCTCATGACGACGAACCTCATCGGCATCCACGCCCTGTGCTGGGTGGGCGGCTGGTCGCCGGACGAGGCCCGGCGGGCCATCGCCTCGACCAAGGAGGCCGGCTACGACCTCATCCAGCTCGCCGCGCTCGACCCGGAGAACTTCGACGCCGACATGACCGCGGCCCTGCTCCAGGAGCACGGGGTCCTCGGCGACGTCTCGCTGGGGCTCTCGGAGGAGACCGACATCTCCAGCGAGGACCCGGAGTGCGTGGCCCGGGGGCGCCAGCTGCTCGACACCGCCGTCAAGCTGACCCGCGACATCGGCGGCGCCTACCTGGGCGGCGTCCTGTTCTCGAAGCTCGGCAAGTATGCGGCGCCGGTCACCGAACGCGGCCGGGCCAACTCGGTGGAGTCCATCGCCTGGGTGGCCGACCGGGCCGCCGAGGCCGGGCGTGACGCTCGGTCTGGAGTTCTGCAACCGGTACGAGACCAACGTGCTCAACACCACCGAGCAGACGCTGGCGTTCATCGAGGACGTGGACCGGGCCAACGTCATGGCGCACCTCGACGTCTACCACATGAACATCGAGGAGGTCTCGTTCGCCGACGCCGTGCACGCGGCCGCCGCGGCCGGACGCCTCGGCTACGTCCACCTCGGCGAGTCGCACCGGGGAGCGCTGGGCACCGGGTCGGTGCCGTTCGCCGAGTTCTTCGGGGCGCTGCACGACGTCGACTACCCGGGGGTGCTGACCTTCGAGTCGTTCTCGTCCGAGGTGGTGCACCCGACGCTGTCCTCGAACCTCGCCATCTGGCGCAACACGTGGACCGACTCGATGAAGCTCGCGAACGGACGCCCGCGCGTTCATTCGCGCGAACTTCGGCTGCTGACCCACAATTCGGGCATGACGGGTCAGCTCCTCGCGCGCGGTCGGCTCGCCGCCCTCGTCCTGGTCGTCATCGCTCTCGGCGCGAGCCTCAGCGGTTGTGACGTCCTCAAGACCGTTGCCGGCTCGTCGGCGACCTCGACCGCGGCGGCCCAGCCGTCGGCGAGCACGACGACCACCGCCTCCAGCCCGACCTCCACGACGGCGACCCGCGGGCCGGCACCCATCCCGTCGGCAGCCCGTCCGAAGACCAAGCTCGGAGCCGCCAACTTCGTCAAGTTCTTCTACGGGCAGTTCAACCGCTCCCAGACCGAGCCGAACCCCACCGTGCTGCGCCCGCTCTACCTCGACGCCTGCAAGCCGTGCGCCGCATACACCGACGGCGCCCAGGCGCTCGCCGACAACAAGCAGCACTACGCAAGCCCGCCGTTCGTGCTCGGCGACATCACCCCGGACACCCTCAAGGGCGACACGGCGACGGTGTTGGTCGAGGTGGCGCAGCAAGCCGCCCCCGTGGTCGACGCAAAGGGCACCGCTGCCGCCACCTCGACGCCCCGGCAGGTACGGTTCTTCGTCACCGTGCAGTTCGCCGACGGCTGGAAGGTCGCCAACATCGAGACCACCACCTGAGCGGCCGCCTACCAGCTGACCGGCGGCCGACTGGCCGGCACCGACGGCGCCCCGGCGACGACGGCCGCGACGTTCCACTGACTCGTCGTCCCGGGGACGAGGTACTGGCTGTGGCCCGACGACGCCAGGCCGGCGCGCCCGTCGGGTAGCGGCCCGGCGGTGGTGCTGAGGAGGTCGACCCCGGCCAGCCGGCTCGGGTCGCGGCCGAACCAGCCGAGATCGGCCACCGGGTCGTCGTGGGCCTCGAGGACGTGGACCCGTCGAGCCGGGAGCCCCAGCCGCGTCGCTGGAGTCGACCCCGACGCCCGGCGACCCGGCGACGACCAGGTCGTCGACCCCGGTACCGCCTCGCGCCACGGCGAGCCCGGCGGTCGTCGACCCGTAGGAGTGCCCGACCAGCGTGAGGTGCCGGTCCGGCGGAATGCCGGCGAGGAAGCCCGCCAGTGACGCGGCGCCGGCCTCGGCGCTGGCGCGAAGGACGACCGAGTGCGAGGACCGCAGCGTGTCGGCGGCCTGTGGGACGTCGTAGCCCAGCCAGCTGACCACGGCGACGTCCTGACGGTCGCCGACCAGGGCCGCCTCGGTGAGGGACGCCCGGCGGAGGTCGGCCGCGACGCGGTCCGAGCCGGCGAGGTCGCGTTCCACGGTGGTGGTGAAGCCGGGCACGACGACCGCCACGTGCCCGGCCCGGTCGACGTCTCCCACCGCGACAGCGACCCTCGCGCTGCGGCCGGAGACGTCGAACGTCAGGAGCTGCCGCGGCGGACCGTCGTGCTGCTCGAGGACCTCGCGGGTGGCCCGCACCGCAGCCAGCTTGGCGACTGCCTGGTGGTCGGCGATACGGCGACGGCCACCCCCGAAGGTGCCGATGGTCATCGCGCCGAGCAGTCCCGGATCGCCGTGCACGATATCGCGCCAGGTCTGCGGCCCGGGCTGGACGTCGGCCGCTTGTCTGGTCAGCTCCGCCTCCGCCCGGTCGAGCAGGATCCGGTTCGCGCGGTCGCGGGCCCACCCGGGGAGCCCATCGGCGGGTCCGACGACCTCCGGATGCTGCCGGACCGCGGCCTCCTGTCCCGCTGCTGAGAGGGCAGCCCACCACATCACCACCTCGGCCGGCGCCGACGCCGTGGACAGTGGGACCGAGAGCGGCGCATCGGCCCCGACCGGCGTCGTCCGCGCCCACCGGCACTCGCGCCCGGCCGACGCGCGGAGGGGCCCGGGCAAGCGCGGAGTATGCCCTCCAGCGCGGCCGAGAGCTCGGCGTCGATCGCGGCGGCCAGCTGCGTCGCCGCAACGCTGCCCGGGTCGCTGCCCGGGTTACTGCCGAGGAACGGTTCTAATGGGGTCGCCGCCCGAGAGAGCCGCGAGGTCGGCGAGCCGAACCGTGGCGACGAGCAGGGCGAGCCGGTCGGCGGCTCGCGCAACAGCGGGGTGAAGCGGCGCCAACGCCTCGTGGAGGCGGCCGAGCCGAGTGCCGAGCTCCGCCTGGCGTCCGGCCGCTTCCTCCGCGGCGGCGCCGGTCCAGGCGTGGGTCGCGGCGCCTTGCTCCGTGATAGCGCCCGCGGCCTCCGTGAGCAGCGCCGTGACGACGGCGCCGGGGGCCGGCGTGGCGGCCAGTGGCCTCGGCGACCAGGCCGACGCCTCATCGACGGTCATGCGGCACTGCCGTCGTGGCCGGCCGACGCCGCGACCTCACGCTCGGTCTCCGCGTAGCCGGCCGACGCGGTCCTGAGGGCGTCGGCGTGCCCGGAGAGGTCTCGGGCGAGGCCGGTCGTGGTGCTCCGAGCAGAGGGTGGCGAGCCGGATGGCGACCTCGGCGCTGCGGCTGCCGGGCATGGCGGCGCCGATCGAGGCCGCGAGCTCGTCCAGCCGGACCGCCGCCACGAGCGCCGCGGCTCGGTCCGCCGCCGCGGCAGCCACCGCCAGCGCGCCAGCGTCCACCCCGATGAGCATTGCGGGTCACCTCCCAGCGGCGAGCCTAGGAAGACGCGGCCGCACCGTGCGGGCCGTTGTCCACAGGGCCGTCTCCACCGGTTCGCGAACACGGCGCAGGAGATGCCGGGGCCGTCCGGGACAGGGGCCGGCCGGGACTAGGGGCCGTCGGGACAGGGGCCGTCCGGGACGGGGCCGTCCGGTACAGGGGCCGTCCGGTACGGGGCCGTCCGGGACTGGGGCCGTCCGGGCTGGGCCGTCCGGGGCTGGGGGCCGTCGGGACGTCGAACGCCGCCCACCGGGGAGGTGGGCGGCGTTCGCCTCTTCTCGAGGTCGGCGGCCAGGGGGTCGAGGCCTGGCGCCGTTTACTCCGCGACACGGCTGCGACGGCGAGCGGGCTCGCCGCACGCGTCAGCCGGAGGCGGGAATCTGAAGGGTCTGGCCGGCGTGGATGTCGCTGGTGCTCAGCCCGTTGGCTAGCCGGAGCCGGGCGACTCCTTCCCGCACGGGCAGGTCCGGCAGCTCGCGGGCGGCGATGGCTGACAGCGTCTGACCCGCCTCCACGGTCACGGCGTGGGCCGGCGCCGGTCCTGCGGCCACCGCGTCGACCACGCTCCAGCCAAGCGCTGCGGCCACCGCCACGGCGCCGACGGTGCGGACCAGGCGACCCCGGCGGTTGAGCCGCACGGGCGCGTCGGCGGCGTGGACGTCGGCGCCAGTGGGCACCAGGCGCAGCCGGGGTCGGGACGGCGCTGCCGACCGCCGCGCGGAAAGGCAACGGGGTCGAGTGCGAGGGCTGCGCTCATCGGGGCCTCCACGGGGGTCACGGTCCGGAGCGACCGGGGAACGGTCGAACCTGTGTACGAACTGCTGTCGACCGCTATTAGTAGCACAGACGTTCGACGGACGGAAGACACGCCTCGAACAGGTGTTTGGCACTGGCGTTCGAGAGCCGTAGTCTGTGGGCATGTGAAGAAGTCCACCACCCGGGGCTGACAGGCCGTCTGACCTGCACCGATGCGACCGAGCAACGCAGCGCGACCCGCATACCGACCCGATGGTGGCCCAAGCAAGCCCGACGAAGGAGTGGTGACGATGGCCGAGGTCCGCGAGATGCCCGAGCGGGACCCCGAGGGCGGGCTGGGAGCCGGCCTGACGGTGCGGCAGCGTCGGGTGCTCGAGGTGATCCGCAACTCGGTGGACCGACGCGGCTACCCGCCGAGCCTGCGGGAGATCGGCGAGTGGGTCGGGCTCACCAGTCCCGAGCAGCGTCGCCCACCAGCTGACCGCTCTGGAGCGGAAGGGCTACATCCGCCGAGACCCCAACCGGCCGCGCGCCATGGAGATCGTCTCTCCGGACGCCGACCCACAGAGCCGGGGGTACCGGTCTGGAGACAGCCGGGCGAGCGAGATCATCGAGGGGGTCTACGACGAGACGGGCTCCGGGGACGCCCGTCCCGGAGCCGTCCTACGTGCCGGTCGTCGGCCGGATCGCCGCCGGTGGCCCGATCCTGGCGGAGGAGGTGGTCGAGGACGTCTTCCCGCTGCCCCGCCAGCTGGTCGGCGAAGGTTCGCTATTCCTGCTCAAGGTCGTCGGCGACTCGATGATCGACGCCGCAATCTGCGACGGCGACTGGGTCGTCGTGCGGCAGCAGCCGACCGCCGACAACGGCGACATCGTGGCGGCGATGCTCGACAACGAGGCGACGGTCAAGACGTTCAAGCGCAAGGACGGACACGTGTGGCTGATGCCGCACAACGCCGACTACTCGCCGATCGACGGTGACCACGCCACGATTCTCGGCAAGGTGACCGCGGTCCTCCGTCGCGTCTGACCCTCAAGCCGGGAGGGCCCACGCGGTCCTCGCGGATGAGCGGCACGGCGCGACCGTCGGCGTGGATGCCGTCCACGTCGACGCCGGGGCCGCCGATGACGACGTCGGTGTGCACCGAGGAGGTGTTGAGCCCGGCCTCGGCGCGTTGGTCGGGCGACATCGCGTTCCCGTCCTCGAGGCAGCTGCGGGAACCCCTGGCCCCACGCCACGTGACATCCCGTGTTCTCGTCGTAGAGCGTGTCGTGGAAGACCACGCCAGCGGCTCGCACCCGTGACGAGCCCTCGACCAGGGAGACCTCGCCGAGACTGCGCGCGCCGTCGTCCACGTCGAGCTCGGCACGGACGGCGTCCAATCCACGGCTGGCCGTGACGTCGACGATCCGCCCGCCGGCGAGGGTGACGACGAGGTCCTCGACGACGGCACGGGCGCGCGGCATCACCAGCGGGCGGGTGAGCCGGATGACGCCCTCCGCCCGGCGCCGGTCGGGGCTGGTGAAGACCTCCTCGGTCGGCAGGTTTGGCATGAACTCGAGACCCGCGCTCGTCGTCGCCGCCCCACCGATCCAGCGGTGCTGCGCGTCCAGCCCCACGGTGAGGTCCGTACCGTTGCCGTGGTAGCGCACCGCGTCAAACCGCCGGGCGGTCAGCGACCGCGCCCGCTCCTGCAGCACGGCCGAGTGCGCCCACCAGGCCTCGGTGAGGTCGCGCTCGTCGAGCCGGAGCGCCGTACCGACCGCCGCCCAGAGGCGTTCGACGTCGGGGACGCCGAACACCTTGCGCGCCCAGCCGGGGTTGGGCGCCGCGGCGATGGTCCAGGCCAGGTCCCCGCCGAGCAGGTGCTGGCGCATCTGCGCCGTGAACGCCGTGTCCGCCAGGGACATCCGGGTCGGGTCGAGCCCGTCGAAGAGGTCGGGGTCCGGGCTACCGGTGAGTCGGACGTAGGCGCCTCCTGCAGCCACGAGATCGGCCAGCTGCTGGTACTGCCACGGCTGGTTCGACGCGAGCGTCTCCTCCGGAGCGTGCCGGATCGCCGACCGCAGGACGTAGTCGTCCTCGTAGGCGACGACCACGCGAGACGCTCCGGCGAGGTATGCCTGCTCGACGACTGCGCGCGCAAGCTCGGCGTGCTCCACCAGACAGGTGAGCAGCACCATGTGGCCCCGTTGCACGTTCGCGCCCACCCGGACCACGAGCTCGGCGTATCGGTCGACCCGGTGGGCCGGGTCAGCGGTGACGGTCACCCCGGGCAGGCTACGCCCGACCGGTGTGGCGGTTCAGCCGTGGCGCAGGGTCCCGCATACCTGCTCGAGCGTCGCTCCGAGCGGGGTGTGCAGCCGCAGGGTCGCCTCGGGGTCGCCGCGGCTGGCGCTCGAGGTAACGATGGCGACGGGAACGCCGTTGCGCGCGGCGCGGCGCACGAAGCGGTAGCCGCTCATCACCGCCAGTGACGAACCCAGCACGAGCAACGACGTAGCGCGGTCGACGAGGTCGAAACAGCGCTCCACGGTGGGCTTGGGGACGGACTCGCCGAAGAAGACGACGTCGGGCTTGAGGGTGTCGGCGCCGCACACCAGACAGGTGGGCAGGTGGAAGCGGCTGGTCACGGAGTCGTCAAGGACGATGTCGCCATCCGGCCGGATCTGGCTGGAGACGCGGGATCCGTCCGGGACCACCCCGAGCACGAGGTCCACGAAGCCGGGGTTCGCCTCGGCCAGGCGCTCGTGGAGGCCGCTGCGTCCACTGACGTCACCACAGGTCAGGCACACGACCCGGTCGAGGCTGCCGTGCAGCTCGACGACGTCGACGGCGCCGGCCGCCTGGTGCAGGCCGTCGACGTTCTGGGTGACGATCCCGTCGAGGAGCCCGGCCCGCTGCAGATCGGTGACGGCCACGTGACCCCGGTTGGGCGTCGCGCGGGTGAACCGCTGCCATCCGATGTAGCTGCGCGCCCAGTAGCGCCGGCGCGCTTCGCTGGAGCCGGTGAACTCGGTGTACTGCATGGGCGTGACCCGCCGGGTGCCGTCCGGCCCGCGGTAGTCAGGGATCCCCGACTCCGTGGAGAGTCCGGCACCGCTGAGGACCAGCACACCGCCGCAAGCCACCAGGTCGGTCAGCTCGGTCACCGCGGCCGCCGTCGAGGTGGCGGCGGCGCCCGGCGCGGCCGCGGGCAGCGACGGGACCGACATGCGTTCAGTATGCGGTGAGCCGCCGTTCGCCGCCGAGTCGCGTCCGCGTGTTCGGTACCGGCCGGTTATCGATAACCCGGCGTTATAGACTGAGCGCCATGATCGATGCCGCGGGACTTCGGGTTATGAAGGCCATCGCTGAGGAAGGCAGCTTCACCGGGGCCGCCGTGTCGCTCGGCTACTCCCAGCCCGCCGTGTCGCAGATGGTCCGCCGGCTGGAACAGCGCACCGGCACGGTCCTCGTGGAGCGCATCGGCCGCAACGTCCGGTTGACCGAGGCCGGGCAAGGTGCTCGCCCGTCACGCCATCGGGGTCCTCAGTGCGCTGGACGCCGCCGAGGAGGAGGTGGCGGCCATCGCCGGGTTGCGAGCGGGCCGAGTGCGGCTGATGGCCTTCCCGTCGTCGTCGGCCACGCTGGTGCCGCGGGCGCTGGCGTTGGTCAAGGAGCGGTTCCCCGACGTCACGGTGACGTTCAGCGAGGGCGAGCCGCCCGAGTCGCTGGCGGCGCTGCGCGCCGGCGAGTGCGACATCGCGGTGGCCTTCGCCTACGAAGGCACCGACATCGGCCGGGGCGAGGACCTGGCGGACTTCGTCACGCTGAAGCTGCTCGACGACGAGGTGCGGCTGGCGGTGCCACTGAACCACCCCCTCGCCGACCGGGGCGAGGTCGAGCTCGTGGACTTCGTCGACGAGAGCTGGATCGCGGGCTGCCCCCGGTGTCGGGGTCACCTGCTGTCCCTCACCCGGCAGGCCGGGTTCGCCCCCACGGTGTCGTTCGAGACCGAGGACTACATCGCGGTTCTGGGCCTGGTCAGCGCCGGCCTCGGCGTCGCCCTGGTTCCGGACCTCATCCTCGCCGCCGCGCATACCAGCGACGTGGCAACCCTCTCGCTCGTCCCTGCCTCCCGTCGCCAGATCCACGCCGTCACCACGGACGATCTGCAGCGGGTTCCCGCCGTGAAGGCGACGCTCGAAGCCCTCGACGAGAGCGCTCGTCGGCACTCATTCGTGCCGGCCTGACGACGGGTATGCGTCCGGCGGACGAGGTCACCGCAACGTCGCGACCTCGACCGCACCGCCGTCACCCTTCCGCACGGCGACGTCCCCGGCGACGTCGGTCCGGTAGACGCGGTAGCCGTCCCCGGCCAACGCCGACAGCGTGGACGACGCCGGGTGCCCGTAGTCGTTGTCCGCACCGACGCTGACCACCGCGACGGGCGCGCGGACGAAGGCCAGCAGCGCGTCGTCGCGGTTGGCCGACCCGTGGTGGGCGACCTTGAGGACGTCCACCGACGGCGGCGCGCGAGCGTCGTGCTGCAGGGCGAGCAGCACCTGGTGCGCGGCCTCCCGCTCGACGTCCCCGAGCAGCAGCACGTGGAGTCGTCCGACCTCGACGGACAGCACGACCGAGGCGTTGTTGGGCACGGACCCGTCGTGAATGACGCGGGCGGGCCACCAGACGTGGGCGGTCAGTCCGGGCCAGGCGAGGTCGTCGCCGGCGTAGAGCTCGCCGACGGGTACCCCGGCCGACGCGGCCCAGTCGGACACCTCCTGCCACTGGTAGGGCGGGTCGCGCACCGGGGTGGCGAGGATCTGGCGCACGGTGCGGCCGTGCAGCACGCCCGGAACGCCGTCCACGTGATCGGCATGGAAATGCGTGAGCACTAACGCGTCGACCACCTGGACGTGCAACCGGACGAGGCAGGCGTCGATGAGGGCGGGATCCGGACCGGTGTCGACGACGACGGCACGACCCGGGCCGGTGGCGAGGACCAACCCGTCGCCCTGACCGACGTCGCAGGCCACGAAGGACCAGTCCGACATCGGCCAGGTCAGCACGTGCGTCGGCACCACAGCACCGATGCTGAGAACCACCACCCCGACCGGGAGGAGCGGCCGACGCCGAGCCTGGTGACCGAGCCACGGGCCCGCGAGGACCACGCCCACGGTCCCTAGCGCGAGCAGCGTGGCACCGACAGCGGTACCCGGCCAGGGCACGGTCGCCAGCGGCGCGTCCGCCGCGGTGCGCGCCACCCGGGCGATGGCCAGGGTCGGCAGCGCCGCCAGCCAGGCGACCCATCCGCCCGCCGTCGTCGAGGCGACCGAGACCAGCGCCGTCGCCACGCCGAGCACCGTGGCCGGCGCGACGAACGGGGCGGCGACCAGGTTCGCCGCGACGCCGACGACCGACACCGAGCTCTGCAGCAGGACGATGACCGGGGCGCACATCAGCTGCGCGGCCATCGGCACGGCGAAGGCCGGCCCCCATCCGCGGATCCGGGTCGGGAGCCGTCGACTGACGACTGCGCCCCACGAGCCGGCGAAGAGCAGCAGCCCCAGCGTGGCCAGGGTCGACAAAGCGAACCCGGACGAGCGGGCGAGCCAGGGATCCCAGACCAGCAGCACGAGGACGGCGACCGAGAGTGCCGGGATGCCGGCGCGTCGCCTCGAGGTGCTCAGCCCGAGCAGCCCGACGGCGCCCATCGCGGCGGCCCGGACGACGCTGGGCTCCGGCCGGACCAGGACGACGAAGGCGAGCAGGAGCACCGCGGCCAGCGGCGGTCGCCAGCGCCGCCTCAGTCCCAGCCACCCGGCGAGGCCGAGTGCGGCCGTCAGCACGATGGCGACGTTGCTCCCGCTCACGGCCGACAGGTGAGTCATCCCGGTTACGAGCATCGCGGTCTGAAGATCGTCCGGGGTGCGTGAGGTGTCACCGATGACGAGACCGGGAAGCAGGCCGCGAGCGTCGGTCGGCAGCCCCTCCGTCGCCTCCGCGAACCGCGTCCGCACCACGTCTGCCGCCCGTGCCACCCACCCGGGATCGTCGAGCGTCGTCGGTGGCCCGCGCGGGGTCAGGACGGCCAGGACGTCGTCCGCCGGGTCCTCAGGTGGCGCCAGCCGGCCTCGGGCCTCGACGCGACTCTGCCACCGCAACCCGAGCCAGGAGCGGTCGGCGAACACCAGGACCGGTGTGGCCACGGCGGACCGGACACCGCGACCGTCGACCTGCTCGACGTCGAGGCGCAAGATCACCCCCGCCGCGCTCTCGGGGCGCCCCGCCGGCGGGTCGACGGCTCTCGGATCGGAGGCGACCACCCCGACGAGCGAGACCATCGCCCGCTGAGCGGACAGGTCGCGGATGGGGCCGGCCTCCCGAACGCTGATGGCGGCCCCGAGGGCGCCGACCGCCAGCGAGACGGCGAGCGCCGCGAGGGTCAGCACGCGGAGCCACGCTCCGTGCCCACGGCGGCGGTGCCGCCGACCGACTGCGATCCCGCTCCCGAGTCCGGCGGCGGTCACGAACGACCCGACGGCAACGACGACGGCAGTGGACGCCGAGGCGCCGAGCAGCAGGGCCACGGCCGACCAGGCAGCCAACGCCGGAACCAGGAGCCGCAGGTCCGCCGCACGCCGAGCGGCCGTCGTCCGCCGAGCGGCCGGCGTCCGCTCACTGGCGAGCGTCCGCCCAGTGGCCGACGTCCGGTCAGTGGCGGGCATCCCGTTAGTGGCCGACGTCCGCTCTCCGGGCGGCATCAGACCCGAACCTTGGGACGAATCTGTTCGAGCAGCTTGTCGCCAATGCCGCTCACCTCACCCAGCTCGTCCACCGAGGAGAACCGGCCGTGCTGGCTGCGCCAGTCGAGGATCCGCTGGGCCAGCACCGGCCCCACGCCCGGCAACGTGTCCAGAGCGGCGAGGTTCGCCGTGTTGAGGTTCACCGGCGCCGCCGGCCCGGAGCCAGCGCCCGAGCCACCCGAACCACCGACAGTGCCACCGACCGAACCACTGCCGGCACCGGCACCCGAACCACTGCCGGCACCGGCACCCGAACCGGCGCCGCCGACCGCATCCACCGGGGCCGGCGGCGTCTCCCCCGGCCGCGGCACGAACAGCTGCTCGCCATCCGCCACGACACGGGCGAGGTTGAGCCGCTGGACATCGGCGTTCGGCAGCGCGCCGCCCGCGGCGGTCAGCACGTCCACGACTCGAGAGCCGTCCGGCACCGTGACCACTCCCGGGTGCGCCACCTGCCCCACGACATCGACAACGAGGCGGCCGGGCGAACCCCGGGCCGATGCCGCTAACGCTCTCAGAGGACGGCACCGCAACCGTGCCGGAGAGGTTCGACGCGGCTCCGGACGCTCCGGAGGCGAATGCCGAGGGCACCGAGGAGCGTCCCACCACCCCTTCCCCGGCGGCAACCGGACGCGGAGCGGCGGCCTCCTCGGCCCGGGCCACGCGCACCGCGAAGAACACCACGGCGACGGCCAGGAGCACCAGGAACGCGATCACGGCGCGCACCGACACGGCGACCCGAGCGCCACGCAGCGCCACCGGCAGGGTGAGGACCCGTGGCGGCGGGCGGTGTCGGCCGCCACCGGCCGACTCATCGTCGGCCGAGTCGTCACCCACTATGCGAACGCGAGCGCGGTGCTCGGGCCCGGTGCCCTCACCCACGGCTCGCCTGGTGCCCTCACCCACGGCTCGCCCGGTGCCGTCACCCAGCGCTCGGCCGCCGTGCTCGTCGAGCGGCTCCTCCTCCCAGTCCGTCTCGACCCAGGCCGGCTGCGTCGGCGCCGGCGCGGGTGCTTCCTCGGGCACCCATCCGCTGGGCACCGACGGCTCGGGACGCGGTCGGGCCGACGCCAGGAGCGAGCGGAGGCGGTCGGGGTCGACCTCGGGTGGCGGGCGGCGAGGCATACGAGCGACGGTAGGAAGCGGTCACCCGCCCGGCGACACCCGCGGGCCGCCCTGTGGACGGTGTGACGAACCGTGCAGACCCTGTGGACCGGTCCGACGAGCGGTTCAGGCCGGCCGGGGCGACGCCACCGCCGCGAGCGTTCCGGGGCCGACGTGCGCGCCGACCACCGCACCCAGCGCGGCGACCACGACGTGCCCCGCCTGAGGCACCCGCTCCCGCAGCGTGGCGGCGAGCGACTCGGCCCGCGCGGCCGAGTCGAGGTGTTGCACCGCGATGTCGACCCGTCGCCCGGACGCCACCATCTCCTGCGCCGCGGACGCGGTCAGGTCCGCCAGCCGGGCCAGTGCCCGGCTCGACGTGCGTACCCGCTCCAGGGGCCGGATCGCGCCGTCCCGCAACGTCAGGATGGGCTTGATCGCGAAAGCCGACCCGAGCAACGCCGACGCCGACCCGATCCGGCCACCCCGCCGCAGGTACTCGAGGGTGTCGACGTAGAACGCCACCGACGCCCCGGCCGCCCGCACGCGAGCGATCTCCGCCACCTCGGCCGCCGGCAAGCCGGCTCCGGCGGCCTCCGCCGCCGACAGGACGCCGAACCCCATCGCCATGCCGAGCGAGCGCGAGTCGACGACGTGCACAGGGATCGGCGACTGCTCGGCCGCCAGCCGAGCCGACTGGCTGGTCCCCGACATCTCCGCCGAGATGTGCACCGATACCACTGACGACGCCCCGGACGCTGCCGCGTCCTCGTAGGCGTCGAGGAACTCCTGCGGCGACGGCCGCGACGTGCTGAGAGGTGTGAACGACCGCAGCGCCTCGGAGAGCGACTCGACCGTCACGTCGACGCCCTCTCGGTGGGCACGGCCACCCATAACCACGTGGAGCGGGACGACGGTGATCGGCACGGGCCCGGCGCGCACGAGATCCGCCGGCAGGTATGCCGTCGAGTCCGTCACGATCGCCACGCTCATCCCCGAAACGCTAGCCCCTCGACCGCCGCCGAACCGTCGCGTCGCCGGTCAGGCCGGCACCACGTTGACGAGCCGCGGAGCGCGCACGATCACCGTGCGGACACCGTCGGGTATCGCCGCCACGACCTTCTCGCGGGCCAGGACCAGGGTCCGAAGCTCGTCCTCCCCGATGGTCGCGGCGACCTCCACCCGGTCGCGAACCTTGCCCTTGACCTGGATGACGCAGGTGACGGTCTCCTCGACCAGCAGCGCCGGGTCCGCCTCGGGGAACGGCACGTAGGTCACGCCACCCTCATGACCAAGACGGTGCCACAGCTGCTCGGCGATGTGCGGCGCGACCGGCGCGACCATCACGACGAGCCCCTCCACCGCCACGCGAGGCACGGCCGCCAGCTTGGTCAGGTGGTTGTTCAGCTCGATCAGCTTCGCGATCGCCGTGTTGAACCGCAGGTGCTCGTAGTCCTCACGAACCCCGGCGATGGTGCGGTGCAGAATCCTCAAGGTCCCGGCGTCCGGCGCGTCGTCGCTGACGACTACGGAACCCGTCGCCTCGTCGATCACGTTGCGCCACAACCGTTGCAGGAACCGTTGACTTCCGACGACGGCGCGGGTCTCCCACGGTTTCGACTGCTCCAGCGGTCCCATCGACATCTCGTAGACCCGGAAGGTGTCGGCGCCGTAGGCGTCGTACATCTCGTCCGGGCTCACCGAGTTGCGCAGCGACTTGCCGATCTTGCCGATCTCCCGGGTGACCGGCTCGCCGTTCCAGCTCCACGTCGCGTCGGCGCCCTCCCCGTGCTGCTCCACCTCCGTCGCCTCGACGGGCACCAGGCGCGCGTCGCGGTAGACGTAGGCCTGGACCATGCCCTGAGAGAAGTACTTCCGGAAGGGCTCCTCGCTCGACACCAGCCCGAGGTCGAACAGCACCTTGTGCCAGAACCGGGCATACAGCAGGTGCAGCACGGCGTGCTCGACCCCGCCGATGTAGAGGTCGACACCGCCGGGGTCGGTGACACCAGGGGGCGCCCCCTCGACGGTATGCGCGTGCTTCGCCAGCCAGTACCGCTCGTTCTCCGGGTCGCAGAACGTCTCGTGGTTGGCGGGGTCGAGATAGCGCAGGTAGTACCAGCACGAGCCCGCCCAGTTGGGCATGGTGTTGGTCTCGCGTCGGTAGCGACGTATACCGCGGCCGTCGCCGAGGTCGAGCTCGACCTCCACCCACTCGGGCACGCGGGACAGGGGCGGCTCCGGCTCGCTCTCGGCGTCCTCGGGGTCGAACGTCTTCGGGGAGTAGTCAGGGACATCGGGCAGCGCCAGCGGCAGCATCGAGTCGGGCAGCGCGTGTGCGGTTCCGTCCTCGTCGAAGACGATCGGGAACGGCTCGCCCCAGTAGCGCTGCCGGCTGAACAGCCAGTCGCGTAACCGGTAGTTGACCGTCCCGTGGCCGATCCCGCGCGCCTCCAGGTGCTCGATGATGCGCGCCTTGGCGTCGGCGACGCCGAGGCCGTCGAGCGAGATCTCGTCGTTCGCGGAGTTGATCGCCGGGCCGTCGCCGACGTAAGCCTCGTCCTCCGGATGCCCGGCCACCGGCTGGACCGTGCGGACGATGGGCAGGTCGTACGCGAGGGCGTAGGCCCAGTCCCGCTCGTCCTGGCCCGGCACGGCCATGATCGCGCCGGTGCCGTAGCCCATCAGCACGTAGTCGGCGACGAACACCGGAATCGGTTGCCCCGTCACGGGGTTCGTCGCGTACGCGCCGGTGAAGACCCCGGTCTTCGAGCGGTCGTCCATCTGCCGCTCGACCTCGCTCTTGCGCGAGGTCGCCTGCCGGTATGCCTCGACCGCGGACCGCGGGTCGGCGGCCCCACCGGTCCAGCCGGACTTGGTCCCCTCCGGCCACTCCGCCGGAGCGATCTCGTCGACCAGCGGGTGCTCCGGAGCCAGCACCATGAACGTCGCTCCGAAGACCGTGTCTGGTCGCGTCGTGAACACCTCGATGCCCGCCGTCGAACCCTTGGTCGTCCGCACGGGGAAGGTGATGCGCGCACCACTGGACCGCCCGATCCAGTTGCGCTGCATGATCTTGACCTTCTCCGGCCAGTCCACGCGGTCCAGGTCGTCGGCCAAGCGGTCGGCGTACGCCGTGATCCGCATCATCCACTGGCGCAGGCTCCGCCGGAACACCGGGAAGTTGCCGCGCTCGGAGCGGCCCTCGCTGGTGACCTCCTCGTTGGACAGGACGGTGCCCAGCCCGGGGCTCCAGTTGACCGGCGCCTCTGAGGTGTATGCCAGCCGCTCCTGGGCCAGCAGTGACTCCTGCTCCGCTCCGGTCAGCTCCGCCCAGGCACGCCCCTCGAACTCCGCTGGCAGCGACCGGCGGCCGGACGCATACGCCTCGACCAGCGTCTCGATCGGCCGTGCGGCCCCGCGTGACCCGTCGGGCCGGACAGCGTCCGGGTCGTACCACGAGTTGTAGATCGTGAGGAAGATCCACTGCGTCCACCGGAAGTAGTCCTCGTCGATCGTCGCGTAGCTACGTCGTTCGTCGAACCCCAAGCCCAACCGCCGCAACTGGCGGCGCATGACGATCATGTTGTCCTCGGTCGTCTTGCGCGGGTGCTGGCCGGTCTGCACCGCGTACTGCTCGGCCGGCAGCCCGAAGGCGTCGTAGCCCAGGCAGTGCAGGACGTTCTTGCCCAGCATCCGGTGGTAGCGCGCGTAGACGTCGGTGCCTATGTAGCCCAGCGGGTGGCCGACGTGCAGGCCCGCGCCGCTGGGGTACGGGAACATGTCGAGGACGACCAGCTTCTCGCCACGTGCGGCGACCTTTTCCGGCTCGGCCCACGGGCCCGCGGGGTTCGGGGCCTGGAACGTCCCCGCCTCCTCCCACCGGTCCTGCCACGCGAGCTCGATGTCGCGCGCCATCGCCGCGGTGTAGCGGAACGGGGTCTCGTCGCGGTTCGGGGAGTCGGTCATCGTTCGTCCTTCGTGGGGTGCACGGGTCGGTGGACGCAATCTGCACTGCGGACATGAAAAAGCCCCTCGCACAGGAGGGGCGCCGCGCTGCTGGGGGTGCTCAGCGCGGCGTAGGAAGAAGGAGCTGGTGGGCCACGGGCACAGGTTATCGCAGCGAGAGCGTCACGCGGCGACGAGGTCGGGGCGCAGGATCCCGAGGACGAGGAGCAGCAGGGCGACGTGGTAGGTCACCATGACGACAACCCGGTGACCGGGCAGCTCGCGCCAGAACCGGCCGGCCGCGAGGGCCGCGTCGCTGACGAGGAACAGGGACGCCCCGAGCCCGAGGAGCACGTGGCCGGACCACCACGCCAGGGCCACGAACAACCCGATCACGACCGCGTAGACCGTCGGCGGCACTCCCTCCGCCAGGTCACGCCGCGCCAGGGGCCACAGCACGAACGCGACGACCAGTCCCACCACCGCCACCGTGACCACCACACCGAGCCACAAGGGTGGCCGACGAGTCATCGACAGCAGCGCGCCGATGAACGCGACGTGGGCGAGCAGGAACGTCACCAGTCCCATCCCAAAGGCCTGGTCGGAGTCCGAGAGCAGTAGTACGTCGCCGACGAGGCAGAGGAACAGGGCGACGAGCAGCCACCACCCCGACTGCGCTTGCTCGGCGTGCAGCAGCCAGGCGAAGGCGCCGAGCAGCGCGACGTATGCGGGCTTGGCGACCAGCTCTACCTCGCGCCGCCCCGCGCCGACCGCCGCCCAGTCAGCGACCGCGGCCACGGCCGCCGCGGCGAGCAGCACCCAGGCATACATGTTCACCGCACCGAACTGTGACAGATGACCGGACGTCGGCTGGTTGCGGCGCGCCTATCCTCGAGGAATGGACGTCAGCCATCACACCGTGACGGACGCCGACACCGCCGACCGCCTCGGCAGCGGCGACCTGCCGGTGCTCGCCACGCCCCGGCTCATCAACTGGATCGAGCGCGCCGCCTTCGACACGGCGGCGGAGGGTCTGCAGCCCGGTCAGACCACCGTGGGAACGGTGGTCAAGGTCGAGCACATCAAGGCAGCGCCGGTTGGCACCACGGTGCACGTCAAGAGCTCTCGTCCGGTCAGTGACGGGCGCCGGCTGATCTTCCACGTACGCGTGCTCGACGACACCGGCGAGGAGGTGGCCGTCGGGGAGGTCCAGCGGGCGGTGATCGACCGCGACCGCTTCATGCGCCGCTTTGGTGCGCCCGCGTCGCGGCCCGAGGGCGCCACCGGCTGACCGGACTACCGGTTGGTGCCCTGCGACACCGAACCCTGCAGCTGGCGCTGGAAGATGACGTAGACCACGAGCACCGGCAGCACGGTGATCACCACGGCCGCGAACAGCGCGCCGTAGTCGACGGAGTACCCGGCCTGTGAGGCGAACGAGGCCATCCCCTGGGACAGGACGTACTTCGCCTGGTCGGTGTTGAGGGCGGTCGGAAGGATGAACTGGTTCCAGAGACCGAGGAAGTTGAAGATCGCCACCGACGCCATTCCGGGGCGGGCCATGGGGAGCATGACCGAGAAGAAGGTGCGCCACTCCCCCGCGCCGTCGAGCTGGGCCGCCTCGTAGATCTCGTCGGGCA
Source organism: uncultured Actinomycetota bacterium (assembly GCA_963751085.1). Classification (GTDB taxonomy): domain Bacteria; phylum Actinomycetota; class Actinomycetes; order Actinomycetales; family Dermatophilaceae; genus Lapillicoccus. Next base: position 458,709 of record CAVVTH010000004.1, read on the forward strand.
GCGACTTGAAGAACGAGAAGAGGAAGAACACGGTGAACGGCAGCGCGAACGCGACGTAGACGACGATGAGGCCTTGGAGGGTGTTGAGCAGCGCGAAGCCGCGCAGGATGAAGAACAGCGGCACGATCGCGAGGAAGACCGGGAAGGTCAGCCCGGCGAGCATGATGTAGTAGATGGCCCGGTTGCCCCAGAACCGGAACCGCGCCAGCACGTAGGCGCACATCGCTCCAAGCACCATGACGAGGACGAGCGCGCAGCCCACGACGATGACCGTGTTGACGAAGAACCGGCCGATGCCGGCGGTGTCCCACGCCGAGGAGTAGTTCTCGAGCACGAGCCGCGCCGGCAGCGAGAACGGCGACCCGAGGATCTCCTTGGTCGTCTTGAACGACGACAGGACGGTCCACAGCAGCGGCAGGATGACGACGACCGACCACAGGATGAGCAGCGTGTGGGACACCACGGCTGCGGGCTTGTCGCCGGCGTCGCGACGCCGTTCCTTGCGTCGGGGCGTCCCGGAGCCCTGGTCCGAGACGGCGGACCGGTCGAGGGTGGTGTCGGCGCTCATCGGGTCCCTCCTGGGTCACGGCCGCCGGTCAGCCGGCTCACGCCGAAGACCAGTCCGGCGAAGGCCAGCGTGACGACGGCCATGACGACGCCCATCGCCGTCGCATACCCGAACTGGCCCTTCCCGAAGGCGGTGTTGAACAGCTCCTGCGGCATGACCAGCGTGCTGTTGTTCGGGCCACCGAAGGGGTTGAGGGCCTGCATGTAGACGAACGCGTCGAGGGCGGCGATGCCTAGGTAGATGTATGCCGTCTGCACGTTGTCGCGGATCAGCGGCAGCGTGATCGACCAGATGGTGCGGATCCGTCCGGAACCGTCGAGCCGGGCGGCCTCGTAGATCTCCGCGGGCACGCCCTTGATCGCCGCGACGAACAGCACGGTGTAGAACCCGACGAAGCTCCAGATGATGACGAACATCGACGCCGGCATCGCGGTGTTCTCGTTGCCCAGCCAGGCGAACGAGGCGAACTGCTTCAGCCCGGCCCCGGTGAGCAGGCCGTTGAGCATGCCGGCCGAGGGGTCGTAGACCTGGGCCCAGATGATGCCGATCACGATGGCCGGGACCGTGTAGGGGAAGAACGACACGATGCGGTAGAAGCTCGCGCCCTTGAGCCCGCGCACGTTGCCGCTGTTGGAGCCGGCCACGGTGACGAGGCTGGCGAACAGCAGGGCCAGCACGATGGTCACGAACGGGACGACGACCGCGAGCAGCGCGTTGTTGAGGACGGCGTGCCGGAAGTTGTCGTCCGACCAGAGCTTCCCGTAGTTGGACAGCCCGACGAAGTTCATCTTGGGGGTGAAGCCGGTCCAGTCCGTCATCGCGTAGTACAGGGCCTGCACGAACGGCGAGATGACGAAGACGAGGAACAGCGCGAGCGGCACGCCGAGGAAGACCACGATGAAGCTGATGCGGTCGAACGTCATTCGGCCCCGAGGCCCCCGAGCCCGAGGCGCGCGCCTGGGGCTCGGGGCCGTGGCCGGAACTGGTGCCGTCACCGGAGCACCACTGCGCGGGTCATGACGTGACCTTCTCCTTTGTGATCGACGAGTCGGCGGCCACCTTGTCGGTGATCCCCTGAAGGCCGCTCGTCAGCCCGGCGACGTCGGTCTGCCCGGACAGGAACGAGTTCCAGACGACCAGCTGGTCCTTGTTCATCCCGTACAGCGTGACGAACTTGTAGTCGAAGACGTTCTTGCCGGCGGCGTCGAGCATCTTCGCCTGCGACTGCAGGGCGGTGGAGCCGAAGCCATCCGCGGGGACGGTGCCCTTGACGATGGTCGGGGCGAGCTTGGTCTTGGTGAAGTTGGTCGCCGCGTCCTTGGACAGCATGGTGCGCAGCAGCTCCTTGGCGCCGGCGACGTTCTTGCCCTGCTTCGGCACGATGAACGGTTCACCGGCGGCGCTCCGCAGCGACTCGTACGGCATCTTCGGGCTGCTGCTGAGGACCATCTCGGGGACGCCGGTCATCTTGAAGCCGTCCTTGGTGGCCTTCTTCATCTCGTTCTCGATCCACGAGCCCGAGGGGTAGAGCAGCGCCTGCTGGTCGTTGCTCCACTGGGCCTGGGCGGCGGTGAACTGCGTGCCCGCGCCACCGGGGACGAAGTAGCCGCTCTTGACGCAGTCGCCCATCGCGGTGAACACGGCCTGGATCGTCGGCTGGGACCAGCACTTCGGGTCGAGGTTCTCCAGGGCGATGCGCACCTCGGGTCCGCCCTCCTTGATGGCGGAGTCCATGGCCAGGGTCGAGTAGTAGGTCGCCGCCTCCTTGCCCCAGACGAAGAGGTACTTGCCCTTGGCCTTGGCCTTGGCGCCGAGGTCCTTGGCCTCGTCCCACGTCTTCGGCGCGGTCCAGCCGTTCTCGTCGAACAGGCTCTGGGAGTACCACACGCCGTAGATCGTGAGCACGTAGTTGAGGGCGAGGAACTTGCCGCTGTAGGTCCCGGGGGCCCGGACGCCGTCGTACAGGGTCGACTCGATCGGTGTGCCCTCGAGGTTGTTGGCCGCGAAGACGTCGTCGAGGGTGGACAGCTGGTCGAGGATCGTGTTGAACCCGATCGCGCCGGCACCGGAGTTGTCGATGAGGTCGGGCGGGTTGCCGCCGACGAAGCGCGGCTGCAGCTGCTGGGCGATCTGCGTCGACGGGGTGACGTTGGGGGTGACCGTCGGGTGGTTCTTCTTGACGATGTCCGCTGCGAAGGTCACGTAGTCGTAGCCGTAGCCACCGTTGAAGATCACCGCGTCGATGGTCGAGTTGTCGGCGAGGCCGAACGGGTTGTTGCTCGATCCCGCTGCGGTCGTCGCGGCCCCGCCACCACCGGTGCCGGTATCGGAGCCGGAGGACGCGCACGAGGCCAGCGCTCCGCCGAGCGGGAGCAGGGCCGCGGCGGCCAGGGAGCCCCGCATGAAGGTCCGACGGTCGAACGTCGAGCGAGGGGTGCTGCGTGTCTCTTGAGGGGTCATCGCCAGGTGCTGCCTTTCAGGGTGGTGATCGGTGCGGAGGACGGTATGCGTGGTGTGGGCTGTCGCGACGGAACTTCGCGGCGTGGGGCGGATCAGTGGCTGGATCGTGATGTCAGGCGGTGCGGCGGATCCGGTCGCCGTACCGGTCTTCGAGGGCGTGGTTGTGCTCGTCGCCGCCGGGAATGTTGGCGGAGAGGTAGATGGGCGGGGTCTCGCCGAGCGCAGCGATCCGGGCCGCGGCGCCGATGGTGATCAGCTGCGCGATGTAGGCGGCCGTCAGGGAGGACACGGCTCCTACCCCGACGCCGCCGGGGAGCTCGATGGTGGTGTCGCCGTAGGGCGCTCGGTTGTCGATGACGACGTCCGCGATCTCGCTGAGCCGCCGGCCGCTGGGGTGCTTCGGGGTCACCGCGTTGGTGTGCTCGAGGCTGGTGACCGCGATGAGGGGGTGCCCGTCCGCCTTGGCCCGGAGCGCGACCCCCACGATCGACCCGTTCACCCCGGAGTTCGACGCGATGAGGAAGACGTCGGCCGGATCGACCGGGGAGAGCGTGAACAGCTCGTCCACGACGCTGTCGTCGCGTTCGAGCGAGGAGCCCGTGAGCACCGAGGCGTCGCGGGACCCGTGCAGGACGATGTCGCGCAGCGCCATCATCTTCGTGGGGATGAAGCCGCCGGCCCGGCCCGCGATCTCCATGGCGAAGGCCTGGGAGTGGCCGGTGCCGAACGCCTGGAGCACGCCGCCGCGCCGGATCGAGTCGACGACGAGGTCGATAGCGGGGTCGAGGGCGCCGCGCGCGGCGTCGTCGGCGATGGCCTGCAGCCGGGAGGTCACCTGCTCGTGGAAGACCGTGAAGGCCTCCGTCACGGTGGCGGCGGGGACGGCGCTCGTGGTCATCGGCCGGCTTCCTCGGTGTTGGGGACGGCGTTGGTAGCGGCCCTGGTAACGGCCTTGGTGACGGTGCTCCGGCGGTGCCGAACGGGGTGGCGGTCACGGCTGGGTATGCGTCGGTGCGGCGCGACCGCGGCCGCCGAGGCCGCCAGGGTCGTCGCGGTGCGGGCGAAGTTGCGCTGCGCGACGAGCAGGTAGAGCAGGTCGAGGGCGAAGAGCTGCGCGTGCTTGGCGGAGAGGTCGTCGGGCTGGAGGTACTCGTCCGGGGCGACCGTGACGAGGTGCACGTCGGCGAGCCCGGCCAGCGGCGAGTCGGCGTTGCTGGTGATGGCGAGGGTGAACGCGCCCGACGACTTGGCCTGGCCGAGCATCTCGATGGTCTCGACCGTGCGGCCGGTGTTGGAGATGGCGATCGCCACCGACTCCTCGTCGAGGAGCGCGGCGCTGGTCAGGCCGTCGTGGACCTCACCCCAGTGGTGGGCATTGATGCCGATCCGGTAGAGCCGCAGCTGCATCTCCCGGGCCATGAGGGCGCTGCCGCCGATGCCGTAGATGTCGACGTGCCCGCTGATGGCCACCGCGTCGGCGATCCGGCCCACCTCGACGACGTCGATGGAGTCGGCGGTGGCCTGAAGCGCGGCCAGGTGCGACTGGGAAAGCGTGCGGAGCACCTGCTCGGGCGTGTCGTCAGGATCGAAGGCGCGCCCGATGTCCACCCGCCAGGTCTCGTCGGCGCGCAGCCGGCCGGCGTCGGCGGCGACCCCGACGCGGAAGGGCAGGTAACCGGCATACCCGATCAGCCGGCAGAAGCGGGTGACCGTCGCGGCCGAGGTGCCCGCGCGGGCGGCCAGCTCGGTGATCGACAGCTCCAGCGGAGCCAGCGGATCCTCGAGCAGCAGGGTCGCCAGCTTGGTCATGGCCTCGGACATCTGCGGCACGTTGGCCTGGATCCGGGTGCGCACGCCGAGCGGCGGGGCTGCTGTGGTCGTCACGATGCCTGAAAATCCATCTCAGCTGGGGAGCGTTTCGCTGAAAAGTATTCTCACCATTTTCGCGGCGCCGTGGGGTTGCAGGTCGGTAACGATCCACGCCGTCTTTATGGTCGTTGTCCGGATAATCCCAGGGTTTTCCCAGGTGGGCCGCTCCGCTTTGCGAGGGAGCCACGACCTACGCTGCCCGGCGGGGGCCGTACCGCGGCCCCTTCGTACGTCTCGGGGGAGAATCGAACGCCGAAAGGGATCCCTGAATGTTCCGACGTACCCCTGTGCCGTCGCGCGCGACCACCGTCGCGCTCGGCGGCACTGCTGTCCTCGCGCTCAGCGCGACCGTCCTCATCGGTGCCTCCGGGGTCTCCTCGGCCGCACCCGCCACTGCGCCCGGTCAACACCGGAGCAGTTTCATACCTGGGAAACAAGGCGCCCGAGTCGGCTTTCCACGCCGCCGCGGCCAACGAGACCGGAATCGCCTGCCAGCGCCCCGCACCTGACAACCGGGTCTCCACGTACGTCCACTGCTACACCCCGGACCAGCTGCGGGTCTTCTACGGTTTGGCGCCCCTGACCGCGTCGAGTAACGACGGCGCCGGCCAGACCATCGTCCTCGTCGACTCATACGGCAGCCCGACCGCGGCAGAGGACCTCGCGTTCTTTGCGCAGAAGTTCGGTGGACCGGCTCCGAGCTTCGAGCAGGTGTTCCCGATCGGCACCCCGAACACCGCCGGCGCCACGGGCAAGGGCAAGGGCACGTCCGGTCCGACCGCCGCCGAGGGCTGGGCGGGCGAGGCGACGCTCGACATCGAATGGGCCTACGCCATCGCGCCGAAGGCGCACATCGTGCTCATGGGCGTGAACCCGGCCGAGACGCAGGGCGTGCAGGGCCTCCCGAACCTCATGAAGGCCATCGATTGGGGAATCAACACCTACCCGTCAGGGACGGTCTTCTCGATGTCCTTCGGTACCGACGAGTCGGCCTTCGCCGGAGCGGCCGGCCCGCAGTTCAAACGGTTCGACCAGACATTCCAGCGTGGGCTGGCCAAGAAGGACACCTTCTTCGCCAGCTCCGGTGACAACGGCTCGGTCGGCGTGACCCGTGCCCACCACCAGACGGCGACGTCACCCGACCCGCAGGTCAGCTACCCGAACGTCTCCCCCTACGTCACGTCGGTCGGTGGCACCCAGGTGCAGTCCGGCTGGACGTGGAACCCGACGCAGGACAAGCCGTTCAACGACGACGGCACCCGCAACCCGGCTTACTGGGCCTGGAACTCGGGTGGCAGCACCGAGGCGGTCTGGAACGAGAGCTGGGCCGGCATCGCGACCGGTGGCGGTCTCTCGACCGTCTACGGCCGACCGGCATACCAGAACAGCGTCGGCGAACGTCGTCGGCACCCACCGCGGGGTTCCCGACCTGTCGTGGAACGCGGCCGTCAACGGTGGCGTCCTGGTCTACCGGTCCTTCTTCCCGGCCATCGACGGGGCGCCGAGCTGGGAGGTCTACGGCGGCACCTCGGCGGCCTCACCGCAGGCAGCGGCGATGACGGCGATCGCCAACCAGGCCCGAAAGAGTCGCTGGCAAGGCACCGATCGGTGAACCTCAACACCGCCATCTACAGCCACATCGGTCAACAAGGCCACCGCCTTCCGGGACATCGTCCCGGTCAAGGACGGCACGGCGCCCAGCGGCGTCCTCCACAACAACCAGATCTGGGACACCGGCGCTGACGGCTACGTCACGCCCGACCCGGTGCCCGGGTACGAGACGACGCCGGGTTACGACCTCACCACCGGGTGGGGCAGCCCCATCGCGACGGGCTACGTGAGCCAGCTCGTCGCTCGCCCGTAACAGGCGAGCACCACAGCGCGAGGCGCGTGGCCCTCATGGGTCACGCGCCTCGTGCGTTGCGGCATACCGGAGCTACGGATCGGCAGGTCATCGCCGAAGCGACCCCGCGCCTCGTGCGGGATGAGCGGGTGTGTCGCCGCGGACCTTGAGCTGCTGCACGGCCCAGGTGTTGCCGTCCGGGTCGGCGAACCCGAAGAAGGTGCCACCGTCCCGCTCGTCGAAGGCCTGGATCTCGCTGCACTCGACGCCGCCGAGCGACGAGCTGGTCGCGGGCCGCGGTGGCGTCGGCGACGCAGAGCTGGAGGCCGCGCATCGACCCGGGCGCCATCTCCTTCTGCGAGGGCAGGTTGCCGATGACGATCGAGCAGCCGGAGCCGCGCGGCGTCAGCTGGGCGACGTCCATGAACTCGTTGGTGGTGTGGTGGTCCAGGTCGAAGCCGACCTGGTCGCGGTAGAAGGCGATGGCCCGCTCGAGGTCGCTCACCGGGAGGACGACGACCTCGAGGGTCCAGTCCATGGGCCGCTCGGTGCCGCTCACGCCTGCCTCCTCGAGGACCGTGTCGAGCTTGTCGTAGCCGGCGCTCAGGCCGGCCTCCATGCCGCTGCCGACCATGCCGTCGCGGGCCTCCATGGTCGGGTAGACGGCGTGGCCGCGCAGCCGGGTCCGGCTGCCGTCGAGGCGCTCGAAGGTGAGCGACTCGATGCTGACGACGTCCGGGTAGCCCTCGAACTCGAAGGTCTGGATGGCGAACTCGTTCTCGCGGACGACGTGGTAGACGCCGTTGAACCATACTCGACGCCGTCCTCGCCCTTCTGGACGAACCGGTAGCGGCCGCCGGTGGTGAAGCTGAACTGGTCGCAGCTCGACGTCGTCGCGGCCGGCACCGATCCACTGCCGGAACAGGTCGGGGTCTCGGTGCGCCCGGAACACCTTCTCGACCGGGTGGTCGAACTCGCGCTCGAAGTCGATGAACGGCAGCCCCTCGGGGGCGGTGACGGTGAGGGCGTTGGTGGTGCGGCTGGTGCTCATGGCTGGTGCTCTCTCCTGGTTCATGGTCGTGCGGGTCGGGTCGGTGCGGGTCAGGCGTCGGGTATGGCGGTCGAGCAGGGCGTCGAGGGACCGGAACCGCCGCTCGTGGACGAGGCGGTAGTGGTCGATCCACGCAGTGAGCTCCTCGAGCGCGGTGGGGTTGAGGTGGACGGGGCGACGCTGGGCGTCGCGGCTGCGGGTGACGAGGTCGGCCTGCTCCAGCACCTGGATGTGCTTGGAGACGGCCTGCTTCGACATGGCGAACGGTTCGGCGAGGTCGTTGACGGTGACGCGGACCGGTGCTGAGGCGGGCCAGGATCGCCCGCCGGACCGGGTCACCCAGCGCGGTGAACGCTCGGTCCATCCGCTCCGTCGTCCATGCTCGCTTGTCAACCTTTCCTTTGATCAACTGATAGGTTGATTAAAGAGCGATGTGATCGGCGCTCGTCAAGCGGCGAGACAACGAAGACGCCGGCCAGACCGCAGTAGCGGTCCGGCCGGCGTCGTCGTGGAGCTGAGGGGACTCGAACCCCTGACCCCCTCCATGCCATGGAGGTGCGCTACCAGCTGCGCCACAGCCCCGTCAGGGGACTGCGGAAGTCTAGCGGGACAGCGGGGGCGGCCCAAATCTCGCGGGTCGTGCGGCTGGAGTACGGAATTCGGTGCGGTTCAGAGCACGAACCGCGGGTGGCAGGCGGGGTCAGGCGGACGAGGTTCCAGGCGTCGATGCGCCAGCGCGCCGGCACCGGTGCGCCCGAGACCAGCGACGCCTCGGCCAGGACCGCCCAGTGGCAGTTGTCGAGTCCCCAGAGCACCTGCTGGGCCTGCATCTGGTCCAGCCCGACCAGGGAGGCGACGCCGGCGCGGGCGGCGACGCCGTGGCAGACGACGACGGCGACGCGTCCCGGTGAGAGGCTCGTGATGACATCGTCCAGCGCCGCCCGGACTCGCGCCGCGAGCTCGGCCACCGTCTCCCCCGTCGCGCCCGCGCCGGACGTCCTCGCCTCGGCCCATGGCGGCGAGCAGCTCCGGGTCGCGGTTCCGCACCTCGGCGGTGGTGACGCCCTGCCACTGCCCCACGTCGATCTCGCGCAGCCGCTTGTCGAGGCGGACCGGCATACCGGCCGCCTCGGCGACGCGCTCGGCCGTGACCCGGGCGCGCGCCAGGTCGCGACGCGACGACGGTCTCGGGCTGGTATGCGGCGATGACCGACGCCGCCTTGTCGGCCTGAGCCAGGCCGATCGGCGAGAGCTCCGAGTCCTTGTGCCCCTGCCAGATGCCCGCGGCGTTGTCCAGGGTCTCGCCGTGCCGGACGACGACGAGCCGGCGCGTCGCTGGCGTCGGTCATCGGGGACCGGGTCACGGACGCCGGCACCGACGCGAGGTCGATCTCCGGGCAGTCCTTCCAGAGCCGCTCGAGCTGGTAGAACTCGCGCTCGTCGGCGTGCTGGACGTGGACGACGATGTCGCCGAAGTCGATGAGCACCCAGCGACCCTCGCGCGCTCCCTCCCGCCGGATCGGCTTGACGCCGACGTCGCGGAGCCGGTCCTCGATCTCGTCGACGATGGCGCCGACCTGGCGTTCGTTGCTCGCCGACGCGATGACGAAGACGTCGGTCAGCGCGAGCTGGTCGCTCACGTCGATGGCCATGACGTCCTGCGCGATCTTGTCCTCGGCGGCGAGGGCGGCCACGCGGGCGAGCTGCAGCGCTCGGGGTGTTGCGGTCACGAATCTCCTACTGAGGACAAGGGCATACAGGTGGTACTTGTTGATGTACTGGACGACGCCGTCGGGGACGAGGTACCAGACCGGCTGGCCTGTCCTCGACCCGGGCCCGGCAGTCGGTGGAGCTGATCGCCATGGCGGGCACCTCCATGAGCGTGATCCGGTCGGTCGGCAGCCCCTTGTCGGACAGCTCGTGGCCCGGGCCGGGTGACGCCGACGAAGTGCGCCAGCTGCCAGAGCTCGTCGACGTCCTTCCACGTGAGGATCTGCGCGAGGGCGTCGGCCCCGGTGATGAAGAACAGCTCGGCGTCGGGGTCGGCGTCGTGCAGCTCCCGCAGGGTGTCGATCGTGTAGGTCGGCCCGGTCCGGTCGACGTCGACGCGGCTGACGGTGAACCGCGGGTTCGACGCGGTGGCGATGACGGTCATGAGGTAGCGGTGCTCGGCGTCGCTGACCTCGCTGTCGTCCTTCTGCCACGGCCGCCCGGTCGGGACGAAGACGACCTCGTCCAGCCCGAACCGGGCCTGCACCTCGCTCGCCGCGACGAGGTGGCCGTGGTGGATGGGGTCGAACGTCCCACCCATGACCCCGAGCCGGCGGCTCAGCGGGTCACCTCTGGTCCCCGAAGGTCACCCGTGCATCTCGGCGTCGTTGCTGCGGCCCTTGGCGGCGACCTTGGCGGCGGTGTTGCGGAACATCCACAGCACCGCCCAGACCGAGGAGGAAGGCGCAGAACGCGATGATGCCGAAGGCGATCGGCGGCATCGGCAGCGAGTTGTGCTGCTCCTCGGCGCTGACGAGGCCGGTGACGACGACGGGCAGGGCGCTCGCGGGCATGGACACAGCCTAACCCGCCGCCCACGCCGACAACGGCGCCAGCGGGTTCGAGGTGGTCCGGTTGCCGGAGGGTGCTCGGCAGTTAGCGGCGACCTGGGGCAGAAATATCTGCCCGAACACCGACCAGCTGCCGAGGACCTTTGCAGCGCATCAGGTAACACCATGAGCACGTTCATGCTCACCGGACATCTGACGCACAGCGGACGGCTGGCAGCCGCCGTAACCTGGCAGACATGCATCCGGTGCTGTCGGTGGTCATCCCCATGTACAACGAGGAGGACGTCCTGCCGCTCCTCGTCGACCGGCTGCGTCCCGTCCTCGAGGGCCTCGACTGCAGCTACGAGGTCGTCGGCGTCGACGACGGCAGCACCGACCTGACCCCCGCCATCCTCCAGCGTCTGCACCGCGAGTGGGACCAGCTGCGGGTCATCCGGCTGCGCGCCAACGCCGGGCACCAGGCGGCGATCTCGGCGGGGCTGCACGAGCGCACGCGGCGACTTCATCGTCACCATCGACGCCGACCTCCAGGACCCGCCCGAGGTCATCGGCGCAGATGCTGGCGAAGGCGCGCGGCGAAGGCGTCGACGTCGTCTACGGCGTCCGCAACGACCGGTCGACCGACTCGTGGTTCAAGCGCACCACGGCCAAGACCTTCTACACGACGATCCGCACCATCTCGGGCAGCGAGGCGATCAGCGACGCCGGCGACTTCCGGCTGATGTCGCGCGCGACCGTGGACGCGATCAACGACCTGCCCGAGCACAACCGCGTGCTGCGCTTCATCGTGCCCGCACTCGGGTTCCCCTCCGACGTGGTCGAGTACCGCCGGGACGAGCGCGCCGCCGGCGCGTCGAAGTACCCGTTCTGCAAGATGCTCAAGCTCTCCCTCGACGCCGTGACCGGGTTCTCGATGGCGCCGCTGCGGCTGGCGACGTTCCTCGGGCTGGGCGGCGGCGTGCTCGCCGTCTGCTCGCTCTGCTACGCGATCGTGGCCGGGGTCAGCGGGCACACCGTCGCCGGCTGGACGTCGACCGTGCTCATCGTCGCCTCGGTCGGGGCCGTCCAGCTGCTCTGCCTGGGCCTGCTCGGCGAGTACATCGGCCGGATGTACACCCAGATGCAGGGCCGCCCGACCTACTTCATCGCCTACGACTCGCTGACGGCGACACGCGGCCGGCACGGCCCGACCGACACCCCACTGCCCCCGGAGGCCAAGCTCGCCGCCGGCCCCCACGCCGGCCCGGCCGCCGTCAGGACCCGTGCCGGCGCCGATTCCCGCCTCAGCCGCGCGGGTGGGCCGTGACCAGCAGGCTCACGCCGGGGAGCTGCTTGACCGGTAGGTACCGCTCCGCGGTGATGATCGCGGTGAGCGGCCGAGTTGACGACCGGGTGGACGTCGTCGAGGTCGCTGCCGGAGGACTGCTTGCGGCGCAGCGCCACCACCGGGCGCAGCAGCACGTTCCAGGACGTCATCGCGGCGATGTCGAACCCGCCGCGGTGCAGCACCGACGACAGCGTCTCCCGGGTGTAGCGGCGGACGTGGTCGACGGCGACGTCGTGGTCGGACCACAGCCTCGGGTCGGCCGGGACGGCGACGAGGAAGGTCCCGTCCGGCCGGAGCACCCGGCTGACCTCCGCGACGGCGAGGTCGTCCTCCTCGATGTGCTCGAGGATGTCGAAGGCGACGACCAGGCTCAGCGACGTCGTCGGCCAGCGGGCAGGTGACGCGCGTCAGCCGCGGACCGTGGACAGGCCCCGCTCGTGGGCGACCTGCGCGCCGTCGGCGCCGTACTCCATCGCCACCGGCGTCCAGCCGAGGTCGCGCAGCACCCGCGTGTTGCCGCCGCCGGCCGCGCCGATATCGAGCGCCCGACCGGGCGTGACCCCCGTCAGCGCCTTGGCCAGCAGGTGCCGCCGCTCGCGGTACCACCAGTGGGTGTCCTCGAGCGCGGCCAGCTTGCGGACCTCGGTGCCCTCCACGGTCGGTCATCATGCCAGCGGGGTCCCGGCACCACGAATCCGCCGTCAGCCCGGACCTGGCCGTCTCCCTCGACGACCCACTTGGTCGTCGTCAGCTCGGTCAGGGCCATCGGGCCGCGCGCGTGCAGCTTCTGGGTGGAGATGCCGATCTCCGCGCCGAACCCGAACTCGCGCGCCGTCGGTGAACCGGCTCGACGCGTTGACGATGACCACCGCCGCGTCGACCTCCGCGGTGAACCGCCGGGCCGCGGCGCGGTCCTCCGTCACGATGACCTCGGTGTGCTTGGTGCCGAACGTCCGGATGTGGTCGAGGGCGGCGTCGAGGTCCGGCACGGTGCGCACGCTGAGGTCGAGCGAGTACCACTCGGTGCGGAAGTCGTCCTCGGTCGAGGGCGCGTACGCGGCGCCGGCCGCCTCCACGTGGTGCTCCAGCTCGGGACCCGCGTGGACCACGACACCCGCGGCGCCGAGCGCGGCCAGCGCCTTCGGCAGGAAGGCGTCGGCGACGCGCCTCGTGGACCAGGAGGGTCTCGGCGGCGTTGCAGACGCTGGGCCGCTGCGCCTTGGCGTTGACGATGATCGCTCTGCGCCATGTCGAGGTTCGCCGCTGCGTCGACGTAGACGTGGTTGACGCCGATGCCGGTCTCGATGACCGGGACGGTCGACTCGGTGACGACGGTCTGGATGAGGTCGGCGCCACCCCGCGGGATGACGAGGTCGACGAGCCCGCGCGCGGTCATCAGGGCGCGGGCGGCGTCGTGGCCGCCGCCGTCGAGCAGGCATACCGCGTTCTCGTCGATGCCCTGCGCCGCAAGCGCCTGCCGCATGGCCCCGACGAGCGCGCGGTTGCTCGAGGCGGCGGCCGACCCGCCTCGCAGGATCACCGCGTTGCCGCTCTTGAGGGCCAGCGTCGCGGCGTCCACGGTGACGTTGGGGCGGGCCTCGTAGATCATGCCGACGACGCCCATCGGGACGCGCAGCTGGCGGATCTGCAGCCCGTTGGCCAGCGTCGAGCCGCGGACCACCTCGCCCACCGGGTCCGGGCAGGGCGGCGATGTCGCGGACCGCCTGGGCGATGGCACCGATGCGCCGCGCGTCGAGGGTCAGCCGGTCGAGCAGCCCTTCGGGCAGGCCGTTGTCGCGGCCGCGTTGGAGGTCCTCGGCGTTGGCGGTGACGATGTCCTCGACGGCCGCGACGAGGGCGTCGGCGATGGCGTGGAGCGCGTCGTCCTTGGCCGTCCGCGGCAGCAGCGCCAGCTGTCGTGCGGCGCGGCGCGCCCCCCGGCGCGAGCGCGTGCACGTGCTCGACCGCGGCGGGGTCGATCGTCGAGGCAGCCATGGTGCAAGCGTACGGCGCCGGCCGGCGCGCACCGCTGCGGGGTTTCGGCCCGTCCGCGTCAGGGCCCGAGCAGCACCATCGCGTCGCGGTGGATGACCTCGCGCTCGTACTGGGGACCGAGGTCGCGAGCGAGGTCGTGGGTGGTCCGGCCGAGCATGCCGGGCAGCTCGTCGGAGGAGTAGTTGACCAGGCCGCGCGCCACGGGTGCCCCCTCCGGCGTGCACACGTCGATCGGGTCGCCCTCGTCGAACCGGCCGTGGACCGCGATGATCCCCGCCGGTAGCAACGACTTTCGGCGATCGACGACGGCTCGTACGGCGCCCGCGTCGAGGATGACGCGGCCTCGAGGCTCGGTGGCGTGGGCCAGCCAGAGCAGCCGGGAGGCCCGCCGTGACCCGGTCGGCGTGAACAGGGTGCCGACGTCCTCGCCCGCCAGCCCCTCGCGCGCGCGGTCGGCCGAGGTGAGCAGCGTCGCGACGCCCGCGGCGGTCGCGATGCCTGCGGCCTCGAGCTTGGTGCCCATCCCGCCCGTGCCGACCGCGGACGCGCTGCCCCTGACGACCACCTCCGCGAGATCGGCCGCGCTGCCCACCTGCGGGGATGCGGCGGCTGCCCGGCCGGTGCGGTGGCCCGTCGTAGAGCGCGTCGACGTCGGAGAGCAGGACGAGGGCGTCGGCGTGAATGAGGTGCGCCACCAGCGCGGCCAGCCGGTCGTTGTCCCCGAACCGGATCTCATGGGTCGCCACCGTGTCGTTCTCGTTGATCACCGGGACGATCCCGAGCGCGAGCAGCCGCTCGAGGGTCCGGCGGGCGTTGGCGTAGTGGCTTCGCCGGGTCACGTCGTCCGCGGTCAGCAGGACCTGACCCACCGTCAGCTCGTGGGCGCCGAACGCGTGCTGGTAGGCGGCGACGAGGGCGCCCTGCCCGACGCTGGCCGCCGCCTGCTGGGTCGCGAGGTCGCGCGGGGCGGCGGACCAGGCCGAGCGGCGCCAGCCCCGCGGCAATCGCGCCCGAGGACACGAGGACCACCGCGCTGCCCGCGTGGCGGCGCGCAGCCAGCACGTTGACCAGCGCCATGAGCCGCCCGGCGTCGAGGCCGCCGTCCGGCGCAGTGAGTGAGGACGACCCCACCTTGACCACGAGCCGGTCGGCGGCGGCGATGGCGGCCCGCGTCGACACGAGGTACGAGTCTATGGAGCCGCTCACTCCTCGCCGGAGTCGTCGCGCGCGGTGGCCCAGTGGCCCGCCCGGCGCTCGGTCTCGAGGTCGGCCTGCGTCGCCTGCCGCGCGACGTAGCGGTCGCGCGCGGACTCGCGCTTCTCGTCGCGCGTCGCGCGGGGTGACTCGGCGAGGCGCAGGTCGCTCCCCCGCTGGCCCAGCAGCTCGGCCCCGCTGATCAGCGTGGGCTCCCAGTCGAAGACCACCGCGTCGTCGGCCGCCCCGATGAGCACCGTGTCACCGGACACCGCGCCGGCCTTGACCAGCGCCTCCTCGACGCCGAGCCGGGCCAGCCGGTCGGCGAGGTAGCCGACGGCCTCGTCGTTGGTGAAGTCGGTCTGCCGGATCCAGCGGGTCGGGCGCTCGCCGACGATCCGGTATGCGGGTCCGTCCGGCGTCTCCTCGCGCCGCACCACGAACCCGGAGTCGTCGACTGCCCTGGGGCGCAGCACGATCCGTGGCGGGACGATGTCGGCCATCTCCGCGCGGGCCGCGAGGACGAGGCGACCCAACGCATACGACAGCTCGTTGAGGCCGATGTGCGCGACGGCCGAGACGATGTGCACCTCGTAGCCGCGCTCCTCAAGGTCCGGCCGCACCATCTCGGCCAGCTCGCGGGCCTCCGGCACGTCGGCCTTGTTGAGGATGATGACACGCGTGCGCTCGGCGAGCGGGCGGCCGCCGAGGTCGGCGTCCGGCACGTAGGCGGCGAGCTCGGCCTCGATCACGTCGAGGTCGGTGAGCGGGTCGCGGCCGGGTTCGAGGGTGGCGCAGTCGATCACGTGGGCGAGCACCGAGCAGCGCTCGACGTGCCGGAGGAACTCCAGGCCCAGCCCGCGGCCGAGGTGGGCGCCGGGGATGAGGCCCGGCACGTCGGCGATGGTGAACCGGGTCTCGCCCGCCGTGACGACGCCGAGGTTGGGCACGAGGGTGGTGAACGGGTAGTCGGCGATCTTGGGCCGCGCCGCGGAGAGCACGGAGACCAGCGACGACTTGCCCGCCGAGGGGAAGCCGATGAGCGCGACGTCGGCGAGGGACTTCAGCTCCAGGATGACGTCCCAGGCCTCCCCCGGCTCGCCAAGCAGGGCGAACCCGGGTGCCTTGCGCCGCGGCGATGACAGCGCCTTGTTGCCCAGGCCGCCCCGGCCGCCGCGGGCGATGACGTGCTCCTGGCCCTCGGCGACGAGGTCGGTCACAACATGTCCGGACGCGTCTTTGACGACGGTGCCCGGCGGCACCGGGAGGACGAGGTCCACCCCGTCGGCGCCGTTGCGCTCGTCACCGGCTCCCGGCTTGCCGTTGCCGGCGCTCTGGTGGGGGCGGTGGTGGTAGTCGAGCAGCGTCGTGGCCTGGGGGTCGACCCGCAGGATCACCGAGCCGCCGCGGCCGCCGTTGCCGCCGTCGGGACCGCCGAGCGGCTTGAACTTCTCGCGCTTGACCGACGCGACGCCGTGGCCGCCGTGGCCCGCCGCGACGTGGAGGACGACCCGGTCGACGAAGCTCGCCGCTGGCATACGTCTCTCCCTTCGAGAGTCCCGCTGGTGAAAACAGAAGAGGGCGGACCGGGTGGTCCGCCCTCTCCGTGAAAAAAGCCTGCGCCTCAGGCGTCGACCGGCTGCTCGATGTTGACGGTCTTGCGGCCGCGCTTGGTGCCGAACTTCACCGCACCCGCGACGAGCGCGAAGAGGGTGTCGTCCTTGCCGCGGCCGACACCCTCACCGGGGTGGAAGTGGGTGCCGCGCTGGCGAACGAGAATCTCGCCGGCGTTGACCTTCTGGCCGCCGAAGCGCTTGACGCCGAGGAACTGCGCGTTGGAGTCGCGCCCGTTGCGGGACGAGGACGCGCCCTTCTTGTGTGCCATCTCTACCGTCCCCTCTCAGACGTTCTGGTCGTTGCTGATGGTGGTGACCTTGACCTGCGTCAGCGGCTGACGGTGGCCCTGCCGCTTGCGGTAGCCGGTCTTGTTCTTGAACTTCATGATGGTGATCTTCGGGCCCTTGGCCGGCTTGACCACCTCGGCCGTGACCGTGGCCTTGGCCAGCTTCGCGGCGTCACTCGTGACGGTGCCGCCGTCGACGAGGAGCAGCGGCGTGAGGTCGATGCTGTCGCCCGGTGCACCCGCCACCTTGTCGATCAGCA
This sequence comes from uncultured Actinomycetota bacterium, assembly GCA_963751085.1. GTDB lineage: Bacteria > Actinomycetota > Actinomycetes > Actinomycetales > Dermatophilaceae > Lapillicoccus. Next base: position 475,740 of record CAVVTH010000004.1, read on the forward strand.
GGACGTCGCCTACCGACACCTTCTCCTGGCGTCCGCCAGCGCGAACAATCGCGTACACGAGTCACTCACTCTCCATGGTTTCCGAAAGCGGCGCACACTCTTGAACCGTCACGTAGCTCCCGCGCTGAGCGGGGCACAGATCGGTGGGCGCACCAACGCACGATCGTACCGGCTGGCCGGTTCCCCGCCCAAATTCAGCCGTCGGCTCCTCCGCCGGGGCTGACGGCCCGCGGCGGGCCGGCCGGCGCGACGACCCGGCCGCGATGCCGGCGAGGCCGGGACGGCGGGCTGGCGACCGGCGCGTATGCGTGCGGCTCTGGTTCGGGGCGGGTTGCTGTTCGACGTCGGGCTGGGCGTAGGGCTGGACGTCAGGCTCGGCGGCCGCTGGCGCAACGTCGGAAGCCGGCTCCTCGACCGCCGGCTCCTCGACCGAGGACTCCACGAGCGACGACGCCACGAATGACGACTCCACGACCTGCGTCTCGCCAGCCGCGGTTTCTTGCTCCGCGGTCGCCGGCGCCTCCCACTCGACGTCGTCGGTCCCCGGCAAGGCGGTGTCGACCTCCTCGAGGTCCAGCTCCAGCACGATGTCGAGGGGTCCGTCCTGGCCACCGCCGAGGGCACCGTCACCGTCGGCCCCGCCGCCGTTCGACTTCATGGCGGCCGCGTGTGCGGCGGCGGCGATCTGGGCGGGGGTCGGACCGCCGTGTCTGGCGGGTGCCGGCGGCTCGGAGCTGCGGACGGAGGCCGACCGGCCACGCGTACGGCCGGTCGCCGAACGGCCGGCGCCGCCCGCGCCGTTGTCGCTGTGGTCTGTTTGGTGGGCGTACTCGTGACCGTTGCTGCTCTTGTCGACCGGGTCGCTGTGGACGATGATGCCGCGCCCGCCGCATACCTCGCAGGTTTCGGAGAAGACCTCGATGAGGCCGGAGCCGACCCGCTTCCGGGTCATCTGCACCAAGCCGAGCGAGGTCACCTCGGCGACCTGGTGCTTGGTCCGGTCGCGGCCCAGGCACTCCAGCAGTCGCCGGACCACGAGGTCCCGGTTCGACTCGAGGACCATGTCGATGAAGTCGATGACGATGATGCCGCCGACGTCGCGCAGCCGCAGCTGGCGGACGATCTCCTCGGCGGCCTCGAGGTTGTTCTTGGTGACCGTCTCCTCGAGGTTGCCGCCCGAGCCGATGAACTTGCCGGTGTTGACGTCGACGACGGTCATCGCCTCGGTGCGGTCGATGACCAGGGACCCGCCGGACGGCAGCCATACCTTGCGGTCCATGGCCTTGGCGATCTGCTCGTCGACCCGGTAGTGGGTGAAGAGGTTCTCCTCGCTGGTCCACTGAGAAGCCCGCTCGGCAAGGTCCGGGGCGACGGTGTTGACGTAGTCGGACACCTCCTGCCACGCCTGGTCGCCGGCGACGACGAGCTGGGCGAAGTCCTCGTTGAAGATGTCGCGGATGACGCGGACGGTGAGGTCCGGCTCTCCGTGCAGCAGCACGGGCGCGGAGCCGCCCTTGTTCTTCTTCTTGCCTCCGCCGCCGGTGGCCGCCTGCGCCTTGTCGGTGATCTCGGCCCAGGTCGCGGTCAGTCGCTCGACGTCGGCCCTGAGCTCCTCCTCCGAGGCACCCTCGGCCGCCGTGCGGACGATGACGCCGGCCGTGTCGGGCACGACCTCCTTGAGGATCTTCTTCAGCCGGGCCCGCTCGGTGTCCGGGAGCTTGCGGGAGATGCCGGTCATGCCGCTGTTGGGGACGTAGACGAGGTAGCGGCCAGGCAGCGAGATCTGCGACGTCAGCCGGGCGCCCTTGTGGCCGATCGGGTCCTTGGTGACCTGCACGAGGACGCTCTCACCCGAGGTGAGCGCGTTCTCGATGCGCTTGGGCTGGTTGGCCTCCAGGCCGGCGGCGTCCCAGTTGACCTCGCCGGCGTAGAGGACGGCGTTGCGGCCCTTGCCGATGTCGACGAACGCCGCCTCCATGGAGGGCAGCACGTTCTGGACCCGGCCGAGGTAGATGTTGCCGGCCATGGAGACGCTGGTCTCCTTGGAGATGTAGTGCTCGACGAGGACGCCGTCCTCGAGGACACCGATCTGCGTGCGGTCACCGACGTGCCGCACCACCATGACCCGTTCGACGCTCTCGCGCCGCGCGAGGAACTCCGCCTCCGTGATGACGGTCCGCCGGCGGCCGGCCTCGCGGCCCTCCCGACGGCGCTGCTTCTTGGCCTCGAGGCGGGTCGACCCCTTGAGGGCGGTCACCTCGTCCCGGCGGGACTCGCGCACCTTGGTCGTCACGCCGGGCTCGTCGCCCTCGGAGTCGGAGGCGCCACTGCGGCGCCGGCGGCGGGTCCGGCGGCGGCTCGTGGAGCCACCCTCGTCCTCCCCAGCCTCACCCGTCTCGGCCTCCGGCGGGCCGGCCGTGCCGTTGCGGCCGTCGGCGTCAGCGTCGGAGTCCGGTCGAGCGGTCGTCGTGGAGGTCCCCGCGTCGTCGGCCAGCTCGCCGGCCGAGCCGCCGGAGGAGCGGCCGCGCCGGCCCTTGCCCCCGCGGCGCCGGCGACGGCGGGGCGCGTCGCCGGCCTCGTCGGCGTCGGCGGCGCCCGCCTCGGCAACCTCCGGGTGCTCGGTCGCACTGTCGGTATCGCGGTCGGACTCCGTGGGCGCTGTGCCCTCGGGCTCGGGTGCGGCCGACGGCGCGGACGCGCGGCGGCGTCGCCGGCTCGGGGCGGTCGGGGCTTGGAACAGCGGCCCGTATGCGCCACCGGCCGCCTCGGGGGCGGCCTCCACCGGGCTCGGCGTGTCGTTCGCCGACGCGTCGGCGGTGACCTCGTCGGCGGTGACCTCGTCGGCGGTGACGTCGTCGTCGGCGACTCGCGGTGACCTCGTCCGCGGTGACCTCGTCGGCGGTGACCTCGTCGGCGGGAGGTCGTCCTCGGCGATCTCCGGGACGTCCGAGGTCTCCGCGACCCCCAGGACGTCCAGGACCGGCAGGTTCGTCGGGTCGGTGCCCGCTGGCGCCTCGAGCAGGTCGAACCGGAGCGCGTCCTCGTCGACGAGGCTGCTGGGGGCGGGTTCCGGACCGGCAGCGGCCACCTCGGCGGCGGTCGGCTGCTCGGCCGGTCGGGCCGCGCGGCGACGACCTCGCTTGGCCGGGCCACTCGAGGAAGTCTGGGCAGCCAGGTCGCCCGGCTCGGACACCGGAGCTCCATCCCGGACCTCCGTAGCCGAACCGGACCGGTCAGCCGGCTCCTCGACCACGGACGAGGGCTTCTTGGCCGCGGCCTTCTTCGCGCCGGCCTTCTTCGTGGCGCGCGCCGTCTTCTTCGCCGGCTCCGGGGCCGCCTCAGTCGCGGAATCGGTGTCAGTGGCGGTGTCGGTGGCAGTGGCGGCGTCGGTGGCGGTGGCGGCCGCGGTCCCGGTGGCCTTGGCCGACTTCGCCACGCGTGGAGTCTTCGCGCCGGTCGTCGTGGCCCGCTTGGCCGCGGCCTTACGGGTGCGGGTCCCGGCGGCGGGTGCGACGGTCAGCTCGGTCATGTCGCTCAGGTCGGTCACCTGAGTCGCGTCGGTGGCCCTGCCGTCCGCGGGCGCCGCGAGGCTTTCCTCGGGGCGCTGCTCGGGACGTTCCTCGGGGCGCTGTTCTGGGGTCGGGTCGAGAACCTGCTCGTGGCTCTGGTCGAGGGTCGGCGGTTCGGTGTCCTGCTGGTCGGTGGGGTCGTACTCGGAAGCCATCTCGGCGTCCTCTCCGTCTCCACGGGAGGCGCCACACCGGCCCTACCGGGCCCACATCTCTCGTGTGCGGTGTTGGTGTCGTCTCATCAGGGTTCTGGCGAGACGAAAGTCGTCGTGCTACAGCAGGGTCGGCTCGCGCGACTGGCGCGGCACCGGCTCAGCTGCCGCCGACCTTCTCGTCGGTGGCCAGTGGATCGGCCACCGCCGCAACTCCGTGAACGAGCGGACCCTGCGCCAGCCGCGTCACCAGAGGTGGCGCCGGCGGCACCAGACCCGCGACAGCACGTAGCGCGGTCAGAATGTCGTCGGGGCGTACGGCCGGTGTGGTGTGCCGTACGACCACCCGAATTATCGCACATTCCGTCGCTCCGGTCGGCACCGCGTGCGGCACGGTGTCGGTCACCGTCGCCGGCTCGACGACGCGCATGTCGAGCACGGCGACGCGGGTGTCGAAGGTCCGGGGCCCGGTCTTGAAGGTGCGGGAGACCTCGGCGCGGTCGGCAGCCAGATAGGTCTCGACGGCCGCCTTCAGCACAGCCGGGTCCACGCCGGTCACCGCGATCGCCCAGTCGCTGGCCTCCAGCCGGTCCGCGAGTGAGCCGAAGCCGGCTTCGACGACCTGAAGGACATCGAGCCCCACCGGCAGCGCCTCGTCGAGGGCCACCCGAACCGCCTCCGGATCCACCCGCTCGCTCACGGCCAGCTCCACGTACTCGGCCTCGCTCGCCGTGCCGGTGGGTGCGGCGTTCGCATACGAGATCCGCGGGTGCGGGTGGAAGCCCGCGCTGAAGGCCATCGGCACGTCCGCCCGGCGCAGCGCCCGCTCCAGGGCCCGTTGGAAGTCGCGGGTCGAGGAGAACCGGAGCCGGCCCCGTTTGGCGTAGCGCAGGCGCAGCCGCTGGACAACCGGCGCCGGCGCCGGCCCCTCCGGAACGCGACGGCCGACCATGCGCGGCAGGGTACGCGAGCCTCCACAGCCTTCTCGAGATGCGCCACCGGCCGCCTTATGCCAACAGTGGCGCATGGACATCTGGGAACGCATCAGGTACGCCCGGGACCGCGCACTCGACGGCGAGCGCACCGAGCGGCAGCGGTTGGCCGACGCCGACACGACCGAGCTTCAGCGGGCCGCCTCGGTCCGGCTGGCCACCCGGCAGGCCGTGCGCGAGGCCTTGGACGACGTCCTCGACGAGCAGTCGCAGGTGTAGTCCCACCCGGTCAGATGGCCGTCGACTCGTCCGACTCGTCGTCGCCGGACCGCACCGCGAGCCCGTCGAACACCGCGGGCGGCTCACGCCAGATGTCCGGCAGCGCTCCGTCCCGGGCCTGCTCGAGCGCGCGCAGGACGCGGTCGGGCGTCAACGGCATGTCGAGGTGGCGGACCCCGAGGTGGCTCAGCGCGTCGACGACGGCGTTCTGGACCGCAGGCGTCGAACCGACGGTGGCCGACTCGCCGATCCCCTTGGCTCCCAACGGGTTCATCGGCGTGGGCGTCTCGGTGTTGGAGACCGTCACGCTCGGGACCTCGGTCGCCGCGGGGATGTTGTAGTCCGCGAACGTCGCAGTGACCGGGTTGCCGTCGGCGTCGTACTCGAAGTGCTCCCAGAGCGCCTGCGACATGCCTTGCGCGACGCCGCCGTGCTGCTGGCCGGCGACGAGGAGGGGGTTGACCACCCGGCCGCAGTCGTCCACGGCGATGTGCCGCAACGGCCGGACCAGGCCGGTCTCGCTGTCGACCTCGACCACCGAGACGTGCGCACCGAACGGGAACGTGGCGTTGTCGGGTGTGAAGTCGTGCTCCGCGCGGAGCGGCTCGTCGTCGGCGGTGGCGCGGCTCGCGACCTCGGCCCACGTGACCGACTGACCCGGCACGCCCACCACCGAGAACCGGCCCAGCTCGAGCTCGATGTCGGCCACCGACGCCTCGAGCAGGGTCCCAGCGACGCGGCGCGCCTGCTCGAGGACGACGTCCGCCGCTCCGGAGACGGCGCTGCCGCCGACCTGGAGCGACCGCGACCCGCCGGTCCCCGCTCCCCGCGGGACCGTCGCCGTGTCCGACTGCTCGAACCGGATCTGCTCCATCGGGATTCCGAACCGGTCGGCGACGAGCATCGAGAACGCGGTCGCATGCCCCTGACCGTGCGACGAGGTGCCGGCCCGGACCGTGACCATGCCGTCGTCGGCCACGCCGACGAACCCGTACTCCCCCGAGCCGCCGCCGGTGATCTCGGCGTAGACGGCGACGCCGACCCCGAGCAGGCAGGGGTCGCCGGCCTCCCGACGCCGGGTCTGCTCCGCGCGCAGACCGTCGTAGTCGGCGATCCGCAGCGCCTCGCGCAGGGGCAGGTCGTAGTCGCCGGAGTCGTAGGTGAGCCCGGTCAGCGTCTGGAAGGGGAAGGCGTCGGGCTGGATGAGGTTGCGCCGTCGGATCTCGACCGGGTCGATGCCCAGCTCGTCGGCGGCGACGTCGACCAGCCGCTCGATCATCGCGGCCGCCTCCGGCCGGCCGGCGCCGCGAAAGGCGCCGACCGGGGCGGTGTTGGTCAGGGCGGCGACCCCCGCGTAGTTGAGCTTCGGGATGGCGTAGACGCCCGTGGCCATGATGTAGGTCGTCGTGTAGGCGAAGGTGCCGCCGAAACCGGCATACGCACCGCTGTCCCCGACGATGCGGCACCGCAGACCCGTGAACCGTCCCTCGTGCGGTGAGCCCGAGCTCGACGTACTCGATCTGGCCCCGGCCCTGCATGGACAGCATCGCCTCGGACCGCGTCTCGGTGGCCTTCACCGGACGGCCGAGCCGCCGGGCCACAGCGACCGCGACGGTGTGCTCGACCGTCAGGCCCGCCTTGCCGCCGAAGGCCCCACCGACGTAGGGCGCGACGACCCGGACCCGCTTCTTGTCCAGCTCGAAGATCCGGGCGATCGCGGACCGGGCACCGTGCGGCATCTGGGTGGAGACGTAGGCGGTGACGTCGTAGGCGTCGCCGTCCTGACCGGGCAGGACGAGGACGGCGTTGCCCTCCATCGGCGCGACGGCCAGCCGCGGGTTCTCGATCCGGACCCGGACCACCCGGTCGGCGCCGGCGAGGGCGTCCTCGATGTCGTCCGGGTCCCGCTCCCCGCCGACGACGTTGCCCGGCACCGCGTCGAACTGCAGGGGCGCGCCAGGGGCCAGTGCCTCCTCCATGTCCACGACCGCCGGCAGCGGGTCGTAGTCGACGTCCACCAGCTCGACGGCGTCGACGGCCTGGGCGCGGGTCTCGGCGACGACGACCGCGACCGGCTCGCCGACGAAGCGGACGCGGTCGGTCGCGAGCGGCGGCCGGGCGCAGTCGGCGTTGACCTCGAAGAACAGGAACCCCGGTGGCAGGTCGAGGTCGGCGGCGGTGAAGACGCCCACCACTCCGGGCGCCGACCGCGCGGTCTCGACGTCGTTGACGCGAATTGTGGCGTGCGCGAAGGGACTTCGCACGAACGCCAGGTGCAGCGCCCCGGTGCGGCGATGTCGTCGACATACGTGCCTCGGCCCCGCACGAGGTCGGGGTCCTCGACGCGCCGAACCGCATTCCCCATCAGTGAGCCGGCCACGCTCGCGACTCTAGGACCCGTTCGTGGCCGGTGTGTGCCGGGGTATGCCGGTCAGCCCGGTCAGCCCGGTCAGCCCGGTGAGCCGGGCCTGGCCGCCGCGGCCCGCTCGGCCTTGCGGGCGGCGCTGGCCCGACGGATCGCGTCCCGCCGCTCGTCGTCGTCCATTCGGTCGGCGTCCTCGAGCGTGGGCGCGGTGCCGCCGAGCCGAGCGGGCAGGAAGTCCAGCTCGTCGTGACCGAGGGCTTCGTAGGACTCCTGCAGCGCGTGCAGCATCGTCTCCATGACCGCGTGCACCGTGGCGGTCGCCTCGTCGATGTTGTCGTCGGGCGCCACGGGGATCGGCTCGCCCACGGCAACGCTGATAGGGACGTTGCTGCGGCCCAGCCGCTTGGGGTGCCCCTTGGTCCAGACCCGCTGTGACCCCCAGATGACGACGGGGAGCATCGGCACCCCGGCCTCCTGCGCCATCCGGGCGGCACCGTTCTTGAACGTCTTCAGCTCGAACGACCGCGAGATCGTCGCCTCCGGGAAGACGCCGACGATCTCACCCGCTCGGAGGTACTTGACCGCGTGACCGTAGGACGCGGCGCCGGCCGAGCGGTCGACGGGAATGTGCTTCATCGCGCGCATCAGCGGGCCGCTCACCTTGTGGGTAAACACGCTGTCCTTGGCCATGAACCGGACGAACCGCCCGGCCGGACGCGCCGCATACCCGGCGTAGGTGAAGTCCATGTAACCGGTGTGGTTGATGACCATGACGGCGCCGCCGGAGCGCGGGATGTGCTCCGCGCCCGTGATCGTGAAGCGGATGCCCTGGGCCGCGAAGAGCAGGCGGGCGAACTGGACGACGCCCGAGTACACCGGCTCCATGGCCACAACCTACGGGACCGTAGGCGTCAGGGCTACGCGTTCCGGTGAGCCGGTATGCCGGCGGTCAGCCCGGACCGCCGCTCTCGGGGACGAGCCGGGTGAGGATCCGGCGCAGCTGCTTTCGGTCGGCGGCGGAGAGCGAGTCGAACAGGGTTCCGGCGACCTGCTGGCGGGACGCCTGGATCGCCGTGACGAGGTCGTGGCCCTGACCCGTCAGGCTCAGCAGCACGGCACGCCGGTCCTGAGGGTCCGGCGTCCGCTCCAGCAGCCCGGCGTCGACCAGCCCGTCCACCACCTCGGTCACCGAGCGAGGGGCGATGCGCAGCCGGGCAGCGAGGTCGGTGGGCCGCAGGTGGGGCGCCAGCGCGACGACGAGCAGCGCGCGACCCTGGTGCGGTGAGAGCCCGTAGGGCGCGAGCCCCTCTCGCCACGCGGACCGCAACCGGCCGGCGACGGCCGTGACGAGCTCGGCGAGCGTCGGCTCGCTGGGCTCCATTGACGGCGGGGAATCCACGGCGGCAGTCTAGCGTTGACAGGGTTGCCTCACTATGAGGTAACCTCAATTACTTCCTCTCGAAAGGAGTGGTGCGCATGGCTCGCCTCCCCGAGTCCTCACCCTCCCGACCCTCCCGCGCCGGTATGCCTGATCGCCTCGGCGGCGGTGCTGACGGTCCCGGTGGCCACGGCGGTGGCCGCGGCCCCCGGCGCGTCGACCCCGCGGACCGCGCCCAGCTCGCCGAGTCGCCCGTGAGCTGGCGCCGTGTCGGCTCCCTCTTCGCGCCTTTCCGGGCCCGGGTCGTCCTCGTGGTCGCCCTCATCGTGGCGTCCTCCGCCGTCTCCCTCGCCTCGCCGTTCCTGCTCAAGCTGGTCATCGACGACGCCCTTCCCCAGCAGAACGTCCGGCTGCTGCTCCTCGCGGTCGGCGGGATGCTCGCCATCACCGTCGCCACCGCCGTGCTCGGTCTCGGCCAGACCTTCATCTCGACCCGCGTCGGCCAGGAGGTCATGCACCGCCTGAGGACCGACGTCTTCAGTCACCTGCAGCGCCAGTCGCTCTCCTTCTTCACCCGCACCCGCGGCGGCGAGGTGCAGTCGCGGCTCACCAACGACGTCGCCGGCATGCAGTCGGTGGTCACCTCCACCGCGACGTCGATCGCGTCCAACGTCACCACGGCGGTCGGCACCGCCATCGCCATGGTCGCGCTGAGCTGGCGGCTCAGCCTGCTCTCCCTGCTCGTCATCCCGCCGGCCGTCTGGCTGACCCGCCGCGTCGCCCTGCTCCGGCGGGACGTCACCGCCAAGCAGCAGCGCCGGCTGGCCGACATGCTCACCCAGGTCGACGAGGGCCTCTCGGTGAGCGGCATCCAGCTGACCAAGACGCTGGGCGCCACCGAGACGACCTCGGCCAGGTTCGCCGCGACGTCGCGCGAGCTGGTCGACCTCGAGGTGCAGTCGCAGCTGGCGGGCCGCTGGCGGATGGCGACGATGAGCGTGGTCTTCGCCGCGATCCCGGCCCTGATCTACCTCGCCGCCGGCCTTCCCGCCACCTCCGGCGGCATGACCATCGGGACCCTGGTCGCCTTCACGGCGCTGCAGTCCGGCATCTTCCGCCCGCTGATGGGCCTGCTCGACGTCGGCGTCTCCATCGTCAGCTCGATGGCGCTGTTCAGCCGGATCTTCGGCTACCTCGACCTGGAGGTGGAGGTGAAGGCACCCGCATACCCCGTGGCCGTGGACCCCGACGCAATCCGCGGCGAGGTCCGCATCGAGGGGGTCTCCTACCGCTACCCCGATGCCGACCGCGACGCGCTGGCCGACGTGGACCTCGTGGTCCCGGCCGGGACCTCGCTGGCCCTCGTCGGCGAGACCGGCTCGGGCAAGACGACGCTGGCCAGCCTCGTCCCCCGTCTGCGCGATCCGTCCACCGGACGCGTGACCGTCGACGGCGTCGACCTGCGCGACCTGTCGTTCGACGACCTGTCCCGCATCGTCGGCGTCGTGTCCCAGGAGACCTACCTGCTCCACGCGTCCATCCGCGAGAACCTGCTCTACGCCCAGCCCGACGCGTCGGACGCCGACCTGTGGCGCGCGCTCGAGGCGGCGCAGATCGCCGACCTCGTCGCGACGCTCCCCAGCGGGCTCGACACCGTCGTGGGCGCCCGCGGACTGCGGTTCTCCGGCGGCGAGAAGCAGCGCTTCGCCATCGCGCGGACCCTGCTGCGCGACCCCCGCGTGCTGGTCCTCGACGAGGCCACCAGCGCCCTCGACAACGAGACCGAGCGCGAGCTCCAGGCGGCGCTCGACGAGGTGTCGCGCGGCCGGACCACCATCACCATCGCCCACCGGCTCTCGACCATCGAGCAGGCCGACCAGATCGCGGTCCTCTCGCACGGCCGAGTAATCGAGCGGGGCACGCATGCGTCGCTGCTGGCGGAGGGCGGCCGGTATGCGCGCCTGGCCGGCGAGGCGACGCATACCCCGTCGTTGGCCGTGATCGGCGGCTGACCCGGCGCGGCGGTGGCGACCGGCGGTCAACAACGCCGCACGTGGTGCCGTGTTCGCTGGCATTCCGGACATCGGCCACGAAAGGTCACCACGTGCGCAGAAGTCTGCGCGAGGCCGCGCCGCCGGTGGGCAGGCGACATGTTGGAGGACGCCCCTCTGGGTCTGGGAGAATTCCCGACCATGACCACCTCCACCTCCGCCCGTGCCGCCACGGCACCCCAGATTCCCGAGCGGCCGTCCGTCGACGGCCTGGAGGAGAAGTGGGCGCAGGTATGGAAGGAGCAGGGCACCTACACGTTCGACCGGGAGCGCGCGCTCGCCGGGAACCGCGACCAGATCTGGGCGATCGACACCCCGCCGCCCACCGCGAGCGGGTCGCTCCACATCGGCCACATCTTCGGTTACACCGAGGCCGACTGCATCGCGCGCTACAAGCGGATGGCCGGCCTCGAGGTGTTCTACCCGATCGGCTGGGACGACAACGGGCTGCCCACCGAACGCCGCGTGCAGAACTACTACGGCGTGCGCGGCGACGCGACCCTGCCCTACGACCCCGACTTCACGCCCCCGCACGAGGGCAGCGCGTCGGACAAGGCCGCCGACCAGGTGCTCGTCAGTCGGCGCAACTTCAACGAGCTGTGCGAGACGCTGACCGTCAAGGACGAGGTCCTCTTCGAGGACACGTTCCGCCGGCTCGGCCTCGCCTACGACTGGAACATCAGCTACCGCACCATCGACGACCGCTCCCGCGCCGTGAGCCAGGCGTTCTTCCTGCGCAACCTCGCCCGGGGTGAGGCCTACCAGGCCGAGGCGCCCGGCCTCTGGGACGTGACCTTCCAGACCGCCGTCGCCCAAGCGGAGCTCGAGGCCCGCGACTACCCCGGCGCCTACCACCGGATCGCGTTCCATTCTTCCGACGGCGAGCCGGTGTTCATCGAGACGACGCGGCCGGAGCTGCTCCCCGCGTGCGTCGCGCTCATCGCCCACCCCGACGACGAGCGGTATGCGTCGCTCTTCGGAACGACGGTCACCTCACCGGTGTTCGGGGTCGAGGTGCCGGTGGTGGCCCACCCGCTGGCGGAGATGGACAAGGGCGCCGGCATCGCCATGTGCTGCACGTTCGGCGACCTCACCGACGTGCAGTGGTGGCGCGAGCTGCAGCTGCCCACCCGGTCGATCGTCACGCGGGACGGCCGGATCCAGGCGGAGACCCCGGAGTGGGTCACCAGCGAGGCGGGTCGCCAGACGTTCGCCGCCATGGCCACCAACACCATCTTCTCGGCCCGTGGCGCGGTGGTCGAGGCCCTGCGCGAGTCAGGCGACCTCGCCGGCGATCCCGTTCCCACGCAACGGAAAGCAAACTTCTACGAGAAGGGCGACCGGCCCCTCGAGATCGTCACGTCTCGCCAGTGGTACATCCGCAACGGTGGCCGCGACGAGGCGATCCGTGACCAGTTCATCGAGCGCGGTCGGGAGCTCGACTTCCATCCGGGCTTCATGCGCTCCCGCTACGAGAACTGGGTCGGTGGCCTCAACGGCGACTGGCTGGTCAGCCGGCAGCGGTTCATGGGCGTGCCGATCCCCGTGTGGTATCCCGTGACCGACGCCGGCGAGGTCGACTACGACCACCCGATCCTCCCCTCGGAGGACGCGCTCCCGGTCGACCCAGCCGCGGATGCGCCGGCCGGCTACCAGAACGACCAGCGCGACCAACCGGGCGGGTTCCACGGCGACCCCGACGTCATGGACACCTGGGCTACCTCCTCGCTGACGCCCTACATCGCCGGCGGCTGGCAGAGCGACCCCGAGCTGTTCGCGGCGATCTTCCCCATGGACCAACGGCCGCAGGGCCACGACATCATCCGCACGTGGCTGTTCTCGACGGTCGTGCGCGCGCACTACGAGTTCGACTCGCTGCCCTGGCGGCACGCCACGCTCAACGGCTGGATCCTCGATCCCGACCGCAAGAAGATGAGCAAGTCCAAGGGCAACGCCACCACGCCGCTCGACATGCTGGAGCAACACGGCAGCGACGGGGTCCGCTACTGGGCGGCCTCGGCCCGCCTCGGCATCGATGCGGCGCTGGACACGGCGCAGATGAAGGTGGGCCGGCGGCTGGCCATCAAGGTGCTCAACGCCAGCCGGTTCGCTCTGTCCTTCGGTGACGTCGGCGAGGCGCTCGAAAACCGGAGCCTCTCCGCGCTCGTCACCGAGCCCCTGGACCGCGCCATGCTGGCCAGCCTCGGCGAGGTGGTCGACGTCGCCACCGCCGCCAACGAGGCGCTCGACTACACCCGGGCGCTGGAGGTCACCGAGTCGTTCTTCTGGGCGTTCTGCGACGACTACCTGGAGCTGGTCAAGGACCGCGCCTACGGCCCAGACACCGACGAGGGCGACGGCGCCGACCCCGGCGCCGTGTCGGCGCGCGCCGCGCTTCGCCTGGCCCTCGACATCCAACTGCGGCTGCTGGCACCGGTTCTCGTGTTCGCGACCGAGGAGGTGTGGTCGTGGTTCCACGACCAGTCGTCCGGTTCGGTGCACCAGGCGGCCTGGCCGACGACCGCCGAGCTCGGTGACGCCCGGGGGGCCGACGCCGGGGTCCTCGCGGCCGTCGGCGAGGCGTTGACCGGCATCCGCAAGGCCAAGTCGGACGCCAAAGTCGGTATGCGCGCCGAGATCACCGCGATGACGCTCGCCGGGGACGGGGCACAGCTCGACCGGGTGCGGTCCGCCGAAGGTGACCTGCGCTCGGCCGGGCGGGTCCGTGACCTCACCTACGTCGTCGAGGAGCCCTCGCCGGCGCTCACCGTGCGCGACGCACAGATCGTCCCGCCGGAGCCCCGCCAGCGCGGTTGAGGGAAGGGCCGGCGTCCCCGGTGCGGGGTACCGTGCCAGCCATGGGTGGCGCCGGGACGCAGGAGATCCACCTGCCCCGGCTCCCGGGCGGCCCGGCACCGTGGCTGGTGGGAGCGGGGCTGGCCGGACTGGCCCTGGTCACCGTCGTCACCGCCTCTAGCCCCGTCCAGATCCTCAGCGCGACGGGATCCCCGACGGGCACCGTCACGCCGTCCTCACCACCGAGCCTGGCGCCGAACTCACCGACGGCGACGACGCCGACGACCGGACCCTTCGCCGACCTGTCGCAGCTGCCGTCGCTACCGCCTGCCGTCCTGGCCGTCATCCAGCTCGTCGTCACCGGGCTGTGTCTTTGGGTCCTCTACCTGATCTTGCGCTATGCCTGGCGCAACGCTCCCCGGATGCGCAGCCGGACCGTGTCGCGCCGGGCCCTCGAGGCGCTGCCGGCCCTTCCCGACGAGCTCGTCGAGACGTCCGACGCCCGACTGGCCCTGCTCCGGGAGGGTGAGCCCCGCAACGCGATCGTCGCCTGCTGGGTCGACCTCGAGGATGCCGCGTCCGCCGCCGGGCTGCCACGCCACCCGGCCGAGACGGCGGCCGAGTACACCATCCGCGTCCTGCACACCTGGGACATCGCCCCGGCGGCGCTCGGTGGCCTTGCCGAGCTCTATCGCGAGGCGCGCTACTCACGGCATGCGATCACCGAGGACCACCGGGCCAAGGCCGTCGACCGGCTCACGACCGTCCACGAGGACCTGCAGCGAGTCGCGGACGAGGCGAGGGCCCGGGCGGCCCTCGCCGAGGCCGAGGCCGCCGCGCGGCAAGGCATCGAGACGTGAGCCGGCTCCGCGAGCTGACCAACGGCCGGCGGCTCGTCGTGCGCGTGGTGGTCCTCTACGCCGTGACGATGGTGTTCCTCGTGCTGCTCGGGGTGTCGCCGTCGCCCGTCCTCATCGCCGCGTTCTTCGTAGCCGCCGCAACGGTTTTCGCGGTGTTCAGCGAGCGGTTCACGGACAGCCACAGCGAGACGTGGATCGTCAACCCACCGTCGACCGCCGGCCTGGGGCGCGGATCGGACCACCGCACCGCCGCGCTCGCGCGACGCCTGGAGGCCCGGGTCGGCGACCCGAGCCAGCGCCGCAACCTGGCCGGCGAGCTCCATCGGCAGATCCGGGCCGTGCTCGCCGACCAGGTCCGCCGGGAGCGAGGCTGGGACATCGTGGCGCATCCCGACCTCGCCTACGACGCGCTGCCCCGTGACCTGGCCGACCTGGTGACCCGTCCACCGGACCTGCGGCTCGTCGACGTCTCCTACCTGTCCGCCCTCCTCGACCGAATCGAGTCCCCGTGAGCACGCCCCTCTCTCAGGTCGCCGAGCAGGGCCAGCGCATCCTCGACGAGGTGGAGCGCGCCGTCGTCGGCAAGCGCCAGCCGCTGACCCTGGTCCTCAGCGCGATCCTGGCCGGCGGCCACGTGCTCGTCGAGGACTTCCCGGGGCTCGGCAAGACGCTCGCTGCCCGGTCGTTCGCGGCCACCCTGGGCCTGGAGTTCACCCGGGCCCAGTTCACCCCGGACCTGCTGCCGGCCGACCTGACGGGGTCGTTCGTCTACGACCAGCGCGAGCAGCAGTTCGCGTTCCGGCGCGGTCCGCTGTTCACCGGCCTGCTGCTGGCCGACGAGATCAACCGGACGCCGCCCAAGACGCAGTCCGCGCTGCTCGAGGCGATGCAGGAGCGGCAGGTGACCGTCGAGGGACAGACGTTCCCGCTCGCCCGGCCCTTCCACGTGCTCGCCACCGCGAACCCCGTTGAGTACGAAGGCACTTATCCCCTTCCAGAGGCCCAGCTCGACCGCTTCCTCATGAAGGTGTCCTTCGGCTACCCCTCGGAGTCGGAGGAGCTCGACGTTCTCCGCAACCGGGTGGCGCGGCAGCGCGAGGAGGTGTCGCTCGACCGGGTCACCGACGCGGAGGGGCTGCTAGCGATGCAGGACGCCGTGGAGACCGTGACGGTGGACGACACCGTCGCCGCATACTGCGTCGCGCTGGCCAGCGCGACGCGGGACCACCAGCACACGATGCTCGGTGCCTCGCCGCGCGGCTCGTTGGCCCTGATGCTCGTCGGCCGGGCTCACGCCGTCCTGCGCGGCCGCGACTACCTCACCCCGGAGGACGTCAAGGCGGTGGCGCTGCCCGTCCTGTCCCATCGGATCACCGTCCGGCCCGAGCTCTGGATGAGCAACGTCTCCGGTCGCTCAGTCGTCCAGAGCGTGCTCGCGACCGTGCCCACTCCGTCGGCCCGAGAGGCCCGCCGCTCGTGAGCGGCCCGCGACCGACCGCCCTCCCGCCCTGGCAGCCCACGGCGGCACACTTCCGCTCGACGCTGCTCGGCGTCGTCGGCGCCGTGGCGGCCGTCGCCATGAACCGGCCCGACCTCCTCGTCCTCGTGACCCCGTGGCTGGTCATCACGACGTGGGCGTGGTTGCGGCGACCCATCGAACCGGTGACGGTCGAGTCGGCGCTCGAGCACGGCACCCTCCGCGAAGGCGAGGCCACGGTGCTGCGAGCCGCGGTCACGGTACCCGACGGCGTCGACGACGTCGTCGTGGCGGTCTCGCCGTCAGTCTTCACCGAGCAGGACCCACCCCTCGGGATCCGGACGATAGGCCGCACCGACGGCACGCCCACCGCGGACCACCCAACCACGCGCCGGGCCGGGACCTCGGTCGTCGTGCGCTCCACCCGCTGGGGCGCCCGGACCGTGGGGCCGGTGCGCTGCGGCGCCTGGTCGACGTGGGGCGCCTACCGCAGTGGCCCCGCCGACTGCGAGTCCCAGCGGCTGGTGACGCTGCCGCTGCCGGCGGTCTTCACCCCCACCGCGGCCATGCCCCATCCGGAGGGGCTGGTCGGCGCATACCGGTCCGCGCGGCCGGGCAGCGGCAGCGAGTTCGACCGGCTGCGGCCGTTCCAGGTCGGCGACCGGCTGCGTCGCATCCACTGGCCGGTATCGCTGCGCACCGGCACCTTGCACGTCACCTCCACCTACGGCGACGAGGACTCCCAGGTCGTCCTGGTGGTGGACGGCACCAGCGACCTCGGCCCGCGCGAGGGCCTGGACGGTCGGCCGACCAGCCTGGACCTCACGGTCCGGGCCGCCGCCGCCATGGCGGCGCACTACCTCGGAGCGGGTGACCGCGTCGGTCTGCGCGTCGTCGGCGCGGCACGGGTCCCGCGGGTACCGGTCGGCAGCGGGCGCACGCACCTGCGCCGGGTTCTCGGCAGCCTGGCGCTCATCGAGCCGGCCACGGACCGGGGCGACGACGGCGAGTATGCGATCGCCGGAATCGGTGCCGGAGCGGTCGTCATCGTCCTCTCTCCGCTCGTCGACCCGGCCATGGTCGACGTCGTCGCTCGGCTCGGCGCGCGGGGCCTCACGACGGTCGTCGTCGACACCATGCCGGAACACCTCTGGCGCAGCGAGAGCGACCCCTACACCGCACTGGCGTGGCGGCTACGCCGGCTCAGCCGGTCCGTCGACGTCCACCGCCTGACCGCGGCCGGCATCCCGGTGGTCCAGTGGCAGGGACCGCACAGCCTCGACCAGGTCCTGCGGGAGCTGACCCGGCGCGTCCGGGCGCCGCGGATGGCCCGCCGATGACCACGGCTCCGGCCCCTCCCGTCCGCAGTACCCGCCTGATCCGCCTGGGTCTCTCGGAGGAGTACGCGCCCACCCAGCTGCTGCTGGCCGCGGCCGTGGGGCTCGCGCCGGTCGGCTTCCTCGTGGCCATGATCCTGGCCGGCAGCGGCTTCACGTGGTGGCTCCTGGTCCTCGCCCCGCTCGCGGCGCTCGGGGCCGCTCGCCCGGAGTCGACCGGCCACCTTGTGCTGTGGGCGCTGCTGCTCGTGGTCTGGGTGACGGCGGTGCCCGGGCCGTTCACCTGGTGGTGCCTGCCCGCCGCCCTGGTCATCGCGGCATCGCACACCGCGCTCGTCCTGCTCGCCGGCCGGCCCACCTCCGGTGACCTCGCGGCCGACACGTGGCAGCGCGTAGGCCGGCGGCTCGGGACGGTTGCCGGGATCACCGTCGGCGTCGCCGTGCTCGCGCAGGTGGTTCGCTCGGTGCGCCTCCCCGGCCAGGCCGCTCTCGCCGTCGTCGCGCTGCTGCTGGTCTCCGGTTGGCTCTGGTGGGGTACCCGCAACACCGCTGCGGAGGAGCCGCCGGCGTAGCGGTCACCGAGGTCTCGACGCCGATGTCGTACGTGTGTTCGAATGAGGGTATGCGATGGCAGGGCCAGTCGGTCAGCGCCCAGAACCCCGGCATGCTGCCGGGGCTGGATGCCAACGACCATCTCGTGCGGACGGTGCGCACCCCGGAGTTCGCCGGGATCACCTTCCACGAGGTGCTCGCGAAGTCGGCTCTCAACCGGATCCCGCCGGCGGCCCAGCTGCCGTTCGAGTGGACGGTTAACCCCTACCGCGGCTGCACGCACGCGTGCGTCTACTGCTTCGCCCGCAACACGCATACCTATCTCGACCTCGACGCCGGCGCCGACTTCGACAACCAGATCGTCGTCAAGACCAACGTGGCGGAGGTCCTCCGGCGGGAGCTGCACCGGCCGAGCTGGGGACGCCACGGCGTGGCCCTGGGCACCAACACCGACCCCTACCAACGCGCGGAGGGCCGCTACCGCCTGATGCCCGGCATCATCGCGGCGCTCGCCGAGTCCGGCACGCCGTTCTCGGTCCTCACCAAGGGCACCATCGCCCGACGTGACCTGCCCTTGCTGAGCGCCGCGGCGCGTGACGTCACCGTCGGCTTCGGCGTCTCCATCGCGATCGGCGACGAGGCGCTGCACCGGCGGCTGGAGCCGGGCACGTCCTCACCCCGGGCCCGGCTGGACCTCGTCCGGGCGGTCACCGACGCCGGGCTGCCGTGCCACGTCATGGTCGCACCCGTCATCCCCCACCTCAGCGACGACGACGAGACCGTCGACGCGCTGCTCGCGCGGGTCGCCGACGCGGGTGCCACGTCGGCCACGGTGATGGCGCTGCACCTGCGGCCCGGCACGCGCGAGTGGTGGTTCGCGTGGCTCGAGCGCGAGCAGCCCGAGCTCCTGCCCGCATACCGGAGCCTGTATGCCCGGGGCGCCTTCGCGACCCCGGCCTACCGCGACGACCTGGCCCGGCGCGTCCGGCCGCTGCTGGAGCGGCACGGGCTCGGTGGCCGCGCACGCGCCCCGCACCGACAGGTAGAGACCGTGACCGCTGAGCCAGCGGTCACGGTCCCGACGTTGTTTTGACCCTTAGCCGACGTGCGGTCCGGCGACCTCTTCACGGGACGCCAGCTCGTCGTGCTTGACGTTGAGGCCGAGGAACACCACCAGCGAGCCGACGAGGATCATCGACGCCCCGACGAGGAAGCCCCGGGTGGAGCCGTCGGTCTGCGCGACGAGCTGGGCCTGGGCCATGGCGGCCTTGGCCTGGTCGGCGCTGAGCGCCCCGGACTGCGCCTGCGCCTGGATCGGACCCGCGAGCGCCGCCATCTTCTCGGCGAAGGCGTGGGTGAACACCGTGGTGAGCGCGGCCAGGCCGATCGCCCCGCCGATCTGCTGCGCGGTGTTGAGGGCAGCCGAGCCCGCCCCCGAGTCCTCGCTGCGCACGCCGGCCACGGCGGTCAGGGTCAGCGGCACGAAGGTGAGGCCGAGCCCGACGGCGAGGACGACGATCCACGGCAACAGGTGACCGGCATACGTGCTGTCGACGGTGAGCCGGCTGAACCCGAACATGCCGACGGCGGCGATGAGGGCACCGGGTCCGGAGATCCAGCGCGGGTCGATCTTGCTGGCCAGCGTGGAGCCGATGCCGGCTCCGACCACCATGGCGGCCGAGAACGGCAGGAACGCGAAGCCGGCCTGCAACGGACCGTAGCCGAGCACCTGCTGGATGTAGAGGCCGAGGAAGTAGAACATCGCGAACATGCCCGCGCCGACCAGCAGCATGACGAAGAGGCTGATGCCGCGGGTGCGGTCGGCGACGATACGGATCGGCAGCAGGGCGTGCGGGTTGCGGCGCTCGTAGAGCACGAAGGTGACCAGCAGGACGACACCCAGCGCGAGCGACGTGAGGGTCAGCGAGGAGCCCCAGCCGCCGGCCTGGTCAGCCGCGTGGGTCAGGCCGTAGACGATGCCGACGAGGCCGGCGGTGCCGGTGATCGCGCCGACGAGGTCGAAGCTGCCCTCGGACCGCTCGCTCTCGACGAGCACGCGGGGAGCCAGGGTCGCCACGAGGATGCCGATCGGGACGTTGATGAAGAAGGTCCAGCGCCAGTCGTACTCGGTCAGCGCGCCGCCGAGGATGAGGCCGACGGCCGCACCGACACCGGACATCGCCGCGTAGACACCCATGGCGCGGTTGCGTTCCTTGCCGGCCGGGAAGGTCGTCGTGATGAGCGCGAGGGCGGCCGGTGAGGCGATGGCCGCGCCCGCGCCCTGCGCGATCCGGGAGGCGATGAGCATGGCCTCGTTGACCGCCAGTCCGCCGACGAGCGACGCACCGGCGAAGACCAGCACCCCGATGAGGAACATCCGGCGGCGGCCGAGCAGGTCACCGAGCCGTCCGCCGAGCAGCAGCAGGCTGCCGAGCGCGAGGGCGTAGGCGTTGACGACCCACGACAGGCTCGCGTTGCTGAAGCCCAGGTCGGTCTGGATGTGCGGCAGCGCGATGTTGACGATGGTGCCGTCCAGCACGATCATCAGCTGCGCGCTGCCGATGACGGCGAGCGCGAGGCCGAGGCCGCGCGGGCGGCGCTTGGGCTCCGGCTGGGCTTCGGGTTCGGGGATGACGTCGTCGGCGACGACGTCGGAGATCACGGACATGGTGGAGCCTTTCGTGGACAGGGGCGGATGGACCGTCTCCGTCGACGGCAAGGGGGTATGCGAGGGGTATGCGAGGGCTTATGCCGAGGGGCGCCAACGGCGCCGGTGCGCGTCAGCGCAGGGTTGCCTCGCAAGCAGGAAGGACGATCTCGTCGACGATCGCGGTGACGTCACCCACGCCACAGCTGCGACCGAAGACGACGGCCTGGTGCACCGCCATCGCCGGCAGGATCGAGGCGAGTCGCTCGAGGTCGGCGTCCGGCCCCACCTCGCCGCGCTCCTGCGCGCGCCGGAAGGTGCCGACCGACTGCTCGGCCATCGGTCCGAGGAACCGGGACTGGAACTCGCTGAAGAGGTCCGCGTCACGGTGCAGGGCCGGCATGACCGCGCCGAGCAGGGCGGGCAGCCCGGCGGTCAGCCCGCGGTCCTGGCAGGCGCCGAACACCAGGTCGCCGCGCAGCGATCCGGAGTCCGGTCGCTCGAGGAGCGACGGGCAGACGGTCTCGACGACGGCCTCGACCACCAGGGCGGCCTTGGTCGGCCACTTGCGGTAGAGGGTGGCCTTGCTGGCCCGGACCTCGGCCGCGACCGCGTCGAACGTCAGCCGGTCGTAGCCGTGTTCGACGAGCAGCCGGATGACGGCCTCGTGGATCTCGGTGGCCCGCTCCCCGTCGACCCGGGGCCGGGTGGTGGTGGCAGTGGGGGTCACGGTGATCCTCGTTCGAGCGGCAGATGAAACGAAACTGTTTCGTTCTTTGCGGACAGTACGCCGCCGTTTCATCCAGGTCAAGCCGGCTCCGACCGAGGTTGTTCCCGGCCGCCGATCGGGGCGGCCGGAAGGGGTTGACGCGGCGTCGAGGGGGTTGACGCCGGCTGTAGCCGGCGTCAACCCTCTCGACGCTGCATCAACCTCCACAAGCTGGGGGCGGGGTTGGCCGCGGCGGGGTGTCGGGGTCGCCTGCCACCATCGGTCCATGACCGACAACGTGGACGTCGTGCTCACCGACCAGCGCCGCTACCCGCACGGGGTGCCCTGCTGGGTCGACGTCACCCAGGCCGACGTCGCGGCCGCGGTGGAGTTCTACGCCGGTCTGTTCGGATGGGTGCTCACCGACGCTATGCCCCCGAACGCGCCGGGCGCATACCTCGTCGCGACCCTCGACGGTCACGACGTGGCCGCCATTGCCCCGGCGCAGGGCACCGGCACGCCGACCTGGCGTACCTACGTCGCCTGCGACGACCCGGACCTCACGGCGGGCGCCGTGCAGCGGGCCGGGGGCACGGTGCTCGTGCCACCCCAGGACGCGGGCCTGGGAGGCCGCACCGCGACCTGCGCCGACCCTGAGGGCGCGGTGTTCCATCTCTGGCAGGCGCGACGCCGGCTCGGCGCACAGGTCGCCAACGTGCCGGGCGCCTGGAACTTCAGCGTGCTGCACACTTCCGATCCCGGCGCGGTGCTGCCCTTCTACGCCGAGGTGTTCGGCTGGGCGGTCGACCCGGACCTCGGGGCCGGCATGATCCGCGTCCCGGGATACGGCGATCACCTGGCGGCGACCGTCGACCCGCAGATCTACGTGCGGCAGGCGTTCGCACCCCCGGGCTTCGCCGACGTGGCCGCCGGCATCGTGCCGGACGAAAACGCGGCCTCGGCCGGCTGGCAGGTGACGTTCACCGTCGCGGACCGCGACGCGGCAGCAGGGACCGCTGAGCGGCTCGGCGCCACCGTGATCTCGTCGACCGACACGGCGTGGACGCGCGAGGCGGTCCTGCGCGACCCGCAGGGGGCCGTGTTCACGGTGAGCCAGTTCGCTCCACCGGACCGGCAGCCCTAGGTCAGGCGCTCTCCTTGCGCTGCTGACGCTTGGCGCGAACGGGCACCTCGCGCCGCACGATGGTCGGCAGGACGTTGTCGAGGACGACCTCGCGGGTCACCACGACCCGGGCGATGTCGTCCTCGCTCGGCACGTCGAACATCACGGGGAGGAGGACCTCCTCCATAATCGCGCGGAGCCCGCGGGCGCCGATGCCGCGAAGGAGGGCCTGGTCGGCGACCGCCTCGACGGCCTCGTCCGTGAACTCCAGCTCGACGCCGTCGATGTCGAACATCTTCTTGTACTGCTTGACCAGCGCGTTGCGGGGCTCGGTGAGGATCTGGACGAGCGCGTCGCGGTCGAGAGGGCTGACCGTCGTGATGACCGGCAGCCGGCCGATGAACTCGGGGATGAGCCCGAACTTCATGAGGTCCTCGGGCATGACCTCGTGGATCGACTCGGTGAGGTCCTTGGGCGAGTGCAGCTCGCTGCCGAACCCGAGCCCCTTCTTGCCGTTGCGCGACTCGATCAGCTTCTCCAGCCCCGCGAACGCGCCACCGACGATGAACAGGACGTTCGTCGTGTCGATCTGGATGAACTCCTGGTGGGGATGCTTCCGGCCACCCTGCGGGGGGACGGACGCGGTCGTGCCCTCGAGGATCTTCAGCAGCGCCTGCTGGACCCCTTCGCCGGAGACGTCGCGGGTGATCGACGGGTTCTCGCTCTTGCGGGCGATCTTGTCGACCTCGTCGATGTAGATGATCCCGGTCTCGGCCTTCTTGACGTCGTAGTCGGCGGCCTGGATCAGCTTGAGCAGGATGTTCTCGACGTCCTCGCCGACGTAGCCGGCCTCGGTGAGCGCCGTCGCGTCCGCGATGGCGAAGGGGACGTTGAGCATCTTGGCCAGCGTCTGCGCGAGGTAGGTCTTGCCACAGCCGGTCGGGCCGATCAGCAGGATGTTGGACTTGGAGATGTCGACGTGGTCGGCGTCCTTCTTGACCGGGCCCGACTCTCCCGCCTGGATCCGCTTGTAGTGGTTGTAGACCGCCACCGCGAGCGCCTTCTTGGCGGTGTCCTGGCCCACCACGTAGTTCTCGAGGAACTCGAAGATCTCCCGAGGCTTCGGCAGCTCGTCGAGACCGAGCTCCGAGGACTCGGCGAGCTCCTCCTCGATGATCTCGTTGCAGAGGTCGACGCACTCGTCGCAGATATAGACGCCCGGACCCGCGATCAGCTTCTTGACCTGCTTCTGCGACTTGCCGCAGAACGAGCACTTCAGGAGGTCGCCACCGTCTCCGATGCGGGCCACGTGGTTCCTCCTGCGGTTGGGTGCTGCTGCTCGTGCTGCGGTCGTGCTGAGGCCGGGCGCTACCTGCGGTCCGTCCGACGCTACCGGTCGGATCGGGCGTCCGCTTCTATTACACGCGTAGACCGGGGCGCGTCGCACTACCCAAGGGCCGGTTCCGCTCTCGGCGGACAGGCCCCTTCGGAGGGCTCGGCCGACGGCTCGGGAGACGCAACCGGCCGCCGAAGCGGACGCTGCACGCCTCCCGAGGGGCCGTCGGCGGGGTTCAGCTGTCGAGCGAGCCCTTGCGGGAGAGGAGCACCTCGTCGATCAGGCCGTACTCCTTGGCCTCGGCCGCGGTGAGAAGCTTGTCGCGCTCGATGTCGAGCTTGACCTGCTCGGCCGTGCGACCGCTGTGCAAGGCCAGGGTGTCCTCGAGCCAGGTCCGCATCCTGAAGATCTCATTGGCCTGGATCTCGATGTCACTGGCCTGGCCACCGCCGCCCTCGACGGCCGGCTGGTGGATCAGGAGGCGGGCGTTGGGCAGCGCATACCGCTTGCCCTTCGCACCCGCCGCGGTGAGCACGGCTGCCGCCGACGCCGCCTGACCGACGACGAACGTCTGGATGTCTGGGCGGATGTACTGCATCGTGTCGTAGATCGCGGTCATCGCGGTGAAGGAGCCGCCCGGGCTGTTGATGTACATGAGGATGTCGCGGTCCGGGTCCTGCGACTCCAGCACGATGAGCTGAGCGATGATGTCGTCGGCTGAGGCGTCGTCGACCTGCACGCCGAGGAAGATGATCCGGTCCTCGAACATCTTCGTGTAGGGGTCGAGGCGCTTCATCCCGTAGGAGGTGCGCTCCTCGAACTGCGGCAGGATGTAGCGGGCGGACGGGCCGGGCACGGGAGCGCCGCCGTGGACCAGCGGGCTGCCGTAGGGGTTAACGGTCATTCGGGTTTCTCCAGGTTCTCGGTTTCAGGCGGGTATGCGCCGACGTCGGGTGATGGGTCAGCTCTCGACGGTCTTGCTGCCGCCCTTGGTGGTGTCGCCGGTCAGCGGCGCGTCGCCCTCGTCGCTGCCGCTCTCCGCCTGCTCGGCGCGGGTGAAGACCTGGTCGACGAAGCCGTACTCCTTGGCCTCCGCCGCGGTGAACCACCGGTCCCGATCGGAGTCAGCGGTGATCTTCTCCACGCTCTGACCGGTGTGCTCGGCGATGAGCTCCGCCATCTGCCTCTTCATGGCCAGGAGCAGCTCGGCCTGGATCTTCACGTCCGTCGCAGTGCCGCCGATGCCGCCGAGCGGTTGGTGCATGAGGATTCGCGCGTGCGGCGTCGCATACCGCTTGCCGGGGGTGCCGGCGCTGAGGAGGAACTGGCCCATCGACGCGGCCATCCCCATCGCCACCGTGGCGACGTCGTTGGGCACCCACTGCATGGTGTCGAAGATCGCCATACCGGCGGTCACCGACCCACCGGGGCTGTTGATGTAGAGCCAGATGTCCTTGGTGGGGTCCTCGGCCGCGAGCAGCAGCATCTGTGCGCAGATCGCGTTGGCGTTGTCGTCGCGCACCTCGGAGCCGAGGAAGATGATCCGCTCCTTGAGCAGACGGTTGTAGATGTGGTCGTCCAGGCCGCCGGTCATGCCCTCGCCGGCGGCGACGATGTCGGTACTACGGGCCACGGTGGCCTCCATGGGCTGGTATCGGGCTGGTATCGGGTCTCTGTCGTGCTTTCGCAATGACCCTAACGTCGGCACCCCGCGCGAGAATCCCGCTCAGGACGGTGTTCGCCGTGAGCGCATCTCCCCGCATCGTGAGCGGCTCCCGCTCGTCAGCGGGGGCTGGCCGACACCTGCCAGCCCGACACCGGCGCCACCCAGCCCCGGGCCGCCGGGTTGGTGACCGGCGGGTAGGCCTCGAAGGACCCGGTCACGTCGAGGGCGACCGCGGCGAGCGCACTGCCGGATCGGGCGCGGAGCGCGAGCGACTCGGTCGGCGCCCACCTGGGGCTGCACCGAGACCGTCGTCGTTCCCGCGGCGACCTCGACGCTCCCCACTGTCCCCGAGGCCTCCGAGGCCTCCGAAGCCTCCGAGCCCTGTCGAGCCGTTCGAGCCGCCGAGGTCGAGCCCGGACGGGCCGGCGGCCGCCGCCGACACGACACCGACGAGCGCGAACGTGCTGTCGCCGACGACGTCGTCGGCGGGGGTGACGCTCACCTGGCCACCGGGCGGGACGGTGGACGCCCCGAGACCGGTCGTGGTGTCGAGGATGCGCGTCTGCGGAAGCGGTCGGAAGCGGAGGTTGGGCCCGAGCGACCCATCGTCGTAGAAGCCGACGAGGTCCAGCGTGACCCCGGTCGGCCCGTTGGAGGCGTTGGTCACCGCGACGTCGAGCCGGCCGTCGGCGTCCAGGCCGGCGGGGACGACGGCGAGGTTGGCGGACGGGACGCCGGGCGCGAGCGGCACGGAGGGCACCGCCGTGGACTCGTCGGCCGCCCCGACGGTGAGCAGACCGGCGGCGGCCGAACCCGTGGCGGTGGCTCGCACCAGCAGCGCGGTCGTATGCGGCGTCGCCGCGGGTCCGAGGTCGACCTCCACCACCTGCCGCCCGCCCGCCGCCAACGGCTGGGCGGCTTCGGTGGCGAACAGCCGCGTCACGTCGACCGGCTGGTAGCCGCCGGCGACCCCCTGGCTGCCGATGACGGTGTCGTCGGCGGCGTAGAACCCGACGAGGTCGACCGTGGCGGCCGCAGAGGCGGACGCGGTCAGCAGGAGCGCGCCGGTCGCGCCCACCGGGACGGTGAGCAGGGCCGACCGGGTGCCGCCCGCGGGAACGGCGAGCAGTGGAGCCGCGGTCCGCATGCCGACCGCGCCCAGCGATATCCCGGCGTCCGCGGCGGCGGCCACCGCCATGACGTTGACGACGACGGCCGAGATTGCGTTGTTGGGAAGGCCGGCCCGCCCTGCGGCGGGGACGGTGACGCCGGTCCCGGCCGTCAGCGCATACCCACCGTCGGCGGAGCCGAGCAGGCGGGTGGCTTCGACGGGGTAGAACGTGCCCGCTGCGGGGACCGCTCGAGGCGTGGCCGAGTCACCCGGTTGCCGGTCGGCGAGCTTGGCCGGTGCGGCGACGGCCGTCGACATCCCGAAGGTCGCCGCGGCGACCAGTGCCGCGACGATGGCCGTGGCGCGGTGCCGTGGGTACATCGTCCGCCCGCTTCATGCCTGCAGGAACCTGGCCCAGCTGGGGTGCGGGCCGAAAGGACGAGTCTAGAGCGGTTTTCGCGGGCCGCCAGACCCATCCACACGTAACCCGACGTCAGACGTAGTCAGATCCTGGCGGCGGCCTCGTCGCCGGCCTCCGCCAGCTCCTCGCCCGCCTCGGCCGGCTCGTTCACCGGCTCCGTCTCGTCCACCAGCTCCACCCCGTCCTCCGGCTCGACGTCGTCCGCCTCGTCGCTCTGCGGGATCGCGGCGTCGAGGTCGATGACCGTGCCGTCGGTGTCGACGACCGAGGCCTGCTCGAGCACGTAGGCCAGCGCCTTGCGGCGGGCCACCTCGGCGACCATCGCCGGCACCTGACCCTGCTGGTCGATGTTCTGGGCGAACTCGTTGGGGTCCATGCCGTACTGCTGCGCGGACATCACGATGTACTCGACGAGCTCCGGCTGCTCGACCCGGATCTCCTCCTTCTCGACGATGGCGTCGAGGAGCAGCTGCGCCCGGAGCGCCTGGCGGGTGGAGTCGTCGACCTCGGCCCGGTGCTCGTCGTCCTCCAGGCGACCCTCGCCCTCCAGGTGGGAGTGAACCTCGGCCTCGACGATGCCCTCGGGGATCGGGACCTCGGTGGCCTCGAGCAGCTGCTCGAGCACCTTGTCGCGGGCCTGGACGCCCTGCTCGAACCGCTTGGCCTGCTCGACCTGCTGGACGACGTCGGCGCGCAGGTCGTCGAGGGTGTCGAACTCGGACGCCAGCTGGGCGAACTCGTCGTCGAGCTCGGGCAGCTCGCGTTCCTTGACCGACTGGACGGTGACGATGCAGTCGGCCACCTGACCTTCACGGTCGCCACCGGCGAGCGGAGCGCTGAACTCCTTGGTTTCGCCGGCGGACATGCCGACGAGGGCCGCGTCGATGCCCTCGATCATGTTGTTGGTGCCGACCTCGTAGGAGACGCCGGTGACGGAGTCGATCTCCTCGCCGTCGATGGTCGCCGAGAGGTCGATGGACACGAAGTCGCCGTCCTGCGCGGGCCGGTCGACGCCCTTCAGGGTGCCGAACCGCTGCTGCAGGGTGGAGATCCGCTCCGCGACCGCCTCGTCGTCCGCGACGACCGGGTCGACCTCCACGGTGATGTTGGAGTAGTCCGGCAGCTCGATGTCGGGGCGCACGTCGACCTCGGCCGTGAACTTCAGCTCCTGGCCGTCCTCGGCGGGGACCTCGGTGATGTCCACCTCCGGTTGCCCGAGCGGGCGCACCTTGTTCTCGTCGACCGCCTGGCCGTAGAACTGCGGCAGCGCCTCGTTGACCGCCTCCTGCAGCACGGCGCCACGGCCGACCCGCTGGTCGATGATCCGCGACGGAACCTTGCCCTTGCGGAATCCCGGCACCTGGATCTGCTGGCCGATCGTCTTGTATGCCGCGTCGAGGCTGGGCTTCAGCTCCTCGTACGACACCTCGACGGTCATCTTGACCCGGGTCGGGTTGACGGTCTCGAGGGCACTCTTCACTGGCGGATCTCCGGGCATGTCGGCGGGCGGTGTGCGCTGGTGGTCGCTGTGGCGGTGGGTGCTGCGCATACGCAGAACCGGCCCACTGGCACCCCGGCGTCCGGCGCCGGCGACCAAGGGTCCATGCTAGCCGTCCTGCGCTCGGGTGCTTAATCGCGTGGCTACGGTGGGGGCGTGAGACCGCCCGAAAACCCGCCATCTTCCAGCCCGTCGACGCGGCGGCCGAAGAGCCCCGCCCTGCAGACGCTGCGCTTCCTCGTGGGGGCCGTCATCGGCGCGCTCTTCCTCATGGCGGTGGCGCTGATGTTCGTCCTCGGCCTGGGCGCCCCGCCGGTGCTGTCGGTGGTGCTGGTCCTCATGCTCGGAGCGGGGCTCTACTTCCTCATCGAGACCGTGGGCTACCGCGTCAAGGGCGTCCCCGGGCACCTCACCGGCGACGCCGCCCGTGAGGAGGGGATGCGGCAGTTCCAGTCGTCCCTCATGCGACGGCTGGCGATGGCGGAGTCGGTGGCCGTCATCGGCATCCTGCTGGCCTTCCTCGGTCGGACGGTACTGATCTACGACGTCGCGGCCTCGGTCTCGATCCTGCTGCTGATGATGCACGTGTGGCCCTCCGAACGCACGGTCGACCGGGTCGTGACCGGTCTCGAGCGGGACGGGCGACGACCGGGCTTCGGGAGATGCTGGGGTTCGGCCGGCCACCGGACGGGCCCGTCACTCGGGTCGAGTGACCGGCGGTTCCTCGTCGAGAACGAGTGGATGCACGGGCGAGTGCACCCTCGGGTGAAAAGTCGGGGTAACAGGATTTGAACCTGCGGCCTTCCGCTCCCAAAGCGGACGCGCTACCAAGCTGCGCCATACCCCGCGGCCCGCGCGGTGTCGTCCGAGGATCCCAAGGGATTCGGTGCCGTGCGAGAGCGGGCATTAGGCTAACGCCCCGAACCCGCCGGTCGAGCACGTCGTACGCCTGGCGGGACGCCGCGCGGGCGTAGCTCAATGGTAGAGCCCCAGTCTTCCAAACTGGCTACGCGAGTTCGATTCTCGTCGCCCGCTCCAAGGCCTGGGCCGTTCCTGTGCTGACTGTGTTGTCTGTGCTGTCGTGCTGTCTGTGCTGTCGTGTGCTGTCAGATCGCTCACAGGGTCCGGTCCTAGCGTCGATCCGATCCATTGCCTCCCGTTGGAACCGGTGCTCGTCGAATGCCGCCCACCCTGCTCGGCCCGCTCGTCCTGCTGGCCCTCCTGTTGCTGACCGTCGCATGGGTCTACCAGGACGCGACGACGCACGCCGAGGACGGGGAGCGGGTGGTCCTGTGGACGCCGGCGTTCCGCCTCGACAGCCCGGCGGCGTGGGCGGCGGTATGCCTGGTGCTTTGGGTCTTCTTCTTCCCGCTGTATCTCAGGGCCCGCCGGCGGCCGCTCTAGCGGCGGTCGAGGCGCAGGTCGGTGATCGCTCGACCCGCGTCCAGCCCCTTGCGCTCGAAGCCGTCCACCGGTCGCCACAAAGGCCGCCGAACCGTCCGGACCACGAACGCGGTGTGCGCCGCCACCTGGGCCCGGACGTGGTCGGCGTAGGCCGCTTGGTCGGTGGCGACGAGCACGTGACCGTCCGGCACGAGGCGGTCCGCCAGCAGGTCCAGCACGTCGGTGCGGACGAGCCGCCGCTTGACGTGCCCTCGCTTGGGCCACGGGTCCGGGAAGAAGAGGTGGACGGCACTCACCGAACCCGGCGGGACCCGCTCCTGCAGCAGGGTCACCGCGTCGCCGATGTCGGCGCGGAGGTTCGGGACGCCGGCGGCCTCGGCGGCGGCCAGCATCCGGGCGACTCCCGGCACGTGGACGTCGACGGCGAGCACGTCGTGGGCGGGGTGAGTGGACGCATACGCGATCGCTGCCGCGCCGTGCCCGCAGCCGATCTCGAGGACCAGCGGCGCGCCTCGGCCGTAGAGCTCGAGGGGCTGGAGACGGCCGGCCGGAAGGAGCCGGCTCGGGCCGAACCGGGCGAGCCGATCGAGGGTGAGCGCCGAGAGACGGCCCTGCCGCCCCGCATACGTGCGGACCGGGTCACGCAACGGTGCGGCGATGGTCCCGACGGGCGACGGTGCGGACATACGCCTAGCCTGGCCGAGTTCGAGACCCTGCGGGGTCGCCACTCGACGGAAGGGCACAACCATGAGCGCGTTCGACGACATGAAGGACAAGGCCGAGGGCCTGGTCGACGAGCACGGCGAGCAGGCCGGCTCCGGCGTCGACCGGGCCGGTGACTTCATCGACGAGAAGACCGGCGGCCAGCACTCGGCGCAGATCGACCAGGGCACCGACCGAGCCAAGGACGCCCTCGACAAGCTCGACGGCCAGGACGACGACATCTCCTGACCCGCCCGGCGGTCAGTCCCGCCAGATCATGACGACGGCGCGGTCGTCGGTCTCTCCGGCACGCGCCGACGCGCAGAGCCGCTTCGCTCCTCCGGCGAACCCACCGCTGACGAGGCGCTCGGCCGCGCCGAGCATCCGGTCCACCCCGACGGTGAGGTCACGGAACCGGGACTCGACGACGCCGTCGGTGTAGAGGACGAGGGCATCGCGGCGGCCGAGCCGGCGGTAGGAACGGACGTAGGTCGCGTCCTCGATGACGCCGAGCAGCGGCCCGGCGGCCTCGCCCAGCACCTCCCAGCGACCGGAGCCGTTGTTGAACTGGACCGCCGGGCGGGTGCCCGGCGCTGCCGATCGTGTAGTCGCCGGTAGCGAGGTCGATCGACACGTGGACCGCCGTCGCGAAGCCCTCGTCCCAGTTCTGTCGCAACAGGTAGTTGTTGGCGGCGGTGAGGAACCGGTTGGGCTCCTGCTCACCGAGCAGCCCGCCGAGGGCTCCGGACAGCAGCAGGGAGCGAGTACCGGCCTGAACGCCCTTGCCGGACACGTCGACGAGGACCACCTCGAACCAGCGCTCGTCGGCCGAGCGAGTCGCCACGACGAAGTCGCCGGAGAAGGACTGGCCGTAGGCCGACTCCACGGCGGTCTCGGCGTGCCAGCCGCTCGGCAGTTTCGGCAGCTCGCCGAACGCCTGCAACCGGTCGCGCAGATCGACGAACATCGACTCGCCGCGGCTGCCCTGGACGCCGAGGCGCGCGCGGGAGCGGGACGTCGCCGACAGGATGACGATGACGATGGCGAGGGCGACGAACGCCAGGACCTGCGGCACCTGGTCCGGCTGGGCGGGAGTGGCCTCCTGCTGCGCGGCCCGCACCGTCAGGGCGGCCATCTCGACGAGATAGGTGCCGCCGACGACGAGGAACGCCACCGGAGTGAGGTAGAGCCCACCGACCACGAGGAACGGCGCGTAGACCGAGAACGGCAGGCGCGGCCATCTCAGCCCGAGCCAGAAGACCAGAACCCCCACCGCGACGAGCAGCAGCGACTGGGTGATGACGGCGGAGCGCGACGACCTGGCAACCTCCGGCTGAAGGACAGCCGTCAGGAACCGCGACGCGCGACGTCGCGGAACACTGCTGGACCACGTCATGATCCCGCCAATCTAAGTGGCCCCCGAGCCGGGCGTGGGCATCTTCGCCCAAACGGGGGATGCTCGCATCCCGAGACCGGGTGACCCGTCGGCGGGCGCCTTCTCAGGCGGGAGCGGGCTCCGGCGGCAGCACGCCGTCCGCCTCGAACCGGGTAACCATCTCGAGCCGCCGCACATGGCGCTCGACGCCCGAGAACTGCGTGGCCAGGAAAGTCTCGACGATCTCCTTGGCCTGCTCGTCGCCGTGAACCGGCCGCCGATCGAGACGACCTGGGCGTCGTTGTGCTCGCGGGCCAGCGGCGCGAGCTCCGGGGTCTAGCACAGGGCCGCGCGGATGCCGTTGACCTTGTTCGCCGCCATCTGCTCGCCGTTGCCCGAGCCGCCCGAGCACGACGCCGAGCGACCCCGGGTCGTCGGCGACAGCCCTGCGGCCGCGCGCAGCACGGCCACGGGGTAGTCGTCCTCGGCGTCGAAGACGTGCGGGCCGTGGTTGGTCACCTCGTGGCCTGCTGCCTGCAGGAATGGGTCACCAGCTGCCAGCTGGAGGTCGTATGCCGCGTGGTCGCCGCCGATGTGGACGCGCATGGGGTGGTCCTCTCCGGCAGTCGATCGGTCAGTCGAAGATCGGTCCCTGGGTGCGGGTGCGCTTGAGCTCGTAGAAGCCGGGCGTGCCGGCTACCAGGAGGCAGCCGTCCCACAACCTGCCCGCGGCCTCGCCCTTCGGGGCGGGGGTGACGACCGGACCGAAGAACGCGATGTCCGCCGACGGCGATCACCGGGGTGCCGACGTCGGTCCCGACCAGGTCGATGCCCTCGCTGGTGGCTGGCCCGCAGGGCTCGTCGTAGCTCGTCACTGTCGGCCGACCGGGCCAGCGCGGTGGCAGGCCGACCTCCTCGAGCGCACACCAGCGATGACCGTGTCGCAGTCACGCATCCGCCCTGCAGGTGGATCCGGGTGCCCATCGCGTCGTAGAGCGGCTTGAACGACCTTGTCGCCGTACTGCTCCTCGCGCGCAGCGATGACCACGCGCACCGGTCCCCACGCGCTTGTCCATCATGCGCGCGGTACGCCGCGGGCAGGTCGCGCTCCTCGTTGAGCACCGACAGGCTCATCACGCGACCAGGTCACCTCGACCGGTCGCGGACCTGCTCGACCTCCATCAGCCAGCGGGAGGTCATCCACGCCCACGGGCACAGCCGGGTCGAACCAGAACTCGACACGGCGTCCTGGCCGACGCCGGCGGACTGCTTGTCGTCGTCAGGTCACGAGGTGCCCGGAAGTCCGCTTCGTCGGGCGTGTCGCCGTCAGACCGCATCCTGTCAGCTCGTCCTGGCCGGCGAGCGTGACCACCCATGCGCAGCGGTGGCGACGACGGCCATGTCGCCGACCCTACAGGAGACGAACCCTTGCCCGGCACCAGAACCTGACCCGTGACGAGGCCGCGCGCCCGCAGCCGACCTCGTCTCGGTCGACTAGTACGACGTCGAGCTGGACCTCACCACGGCGGACTCCACCTTCGCGAGCACGACGACGGTGCCTTTTCCAGCAGCCAGCCCGGGAGCGTCCACCTTCATCGACCTCATCGCCCCGTCGGTCGCAGGCGGTCACGCTCAACGGCGAGCCGCTCGACCCGGCCGACGCATTTCGACGGCACGCGGATCACCAGCCCGGGCTCGGCCGAGCAGAACAAGCTGGTGGTCGAGGCGACGGCGCATCTACATGAACACCGGTGAGGGCCTGCACCGCTTCGTGGACCCGGTCGACGGCGAGGTGTACCTCTACACCCAGTTCGAGGTCGCCGGACACGCGACGGATGTTCGCCGTCTTCGAGCAGCCCGACCTCAAGGCGACCTTCGCCTTCACCGTCACGGCGCCGGCGCACTGGCAGGTCGTCTCGTACTCCCCCACCCGGAGCCGACGCCGCCGGCGCCGCGACGGCGTGCCGCGCGACCTGGGCGTTCGCGCCCACCGCGCGGATGTCCGTCCTACATCACGGCCCTGGTGGCCGGCCCCTACGCCGTCGTGCATGACGAGGTCGCGAGCGGCAAGGACGGTGCCGCTGGGCATCTTCTGCCGTCAGTCGCTGCTGGAGCACCTCGACGCCGACGAACATCTTCGACTGCACCAAGCGCGGTTTCGAGTTCTTCGAGCGGGAGTTCGACTGCCGCCTACCCGTTCGAGAAGTACGACCAGCTCTTCACGCCGGAGTACAACATGGGCGCGATGGAGAACGCCGGCTGCGTGACCATCAACGAGGTCTACGTGTTCCGCGCCAAGGTCACCGAGCCGCTGGTCGAGCGGCGCGCGCTGACACATCCTGCACGAGCTCGCGCACATGTGGTTCGGCGACCTCGTGACGATGCAGTGGTGGAACGACCTGTGGCTCAACGAGTCGTTCGCCGAGTGGGCGTCGACCACTGCCAGGCCGAGGCCACCCAGTGGCGACCGCCTGGACGACGTTCCAGCGCCGCGAGAAGTCCTGGGCCTACCGCCAGGACCAGCTGCCCTCCACCCACCCGATCGTACGCCGACATCCGCGACCTCGAGGACGTCGCAGGTCAACTTCGACGGCATCACCTACGCCAAGGGCGGCTCGGTCCTCAAGCAGCTCGTCGCCTACGTCGGCATCGAGCCGTTCATCGCGGGACTGCGCGCCTACTTCGCCAAGCACGCCTGGGGCAACACCACGCTCGCGGACCTGCTCGGCCGAGCTCGAGAGCGACCTCGGGCCGCGACCTGGGCCGTGGTCCGAGCTGTGGCTGGAGACCGCCGGGGTCAACACCCTGCAGCTCCGACGGTCGAGACCGACGACGACGGGCTGGTCACGTCGGCGGCCGTCGTGCAGACGGCGGCCGACGGGGTTCCCGACGCTGCGGCCGCACCGGCTCGCGATCGGCCGCTACGAGCTGCAGCGACGGCCAGCTCGTCCGCGTCGGCCGGCACGAGCTCGACGTCGACGGCGCCGCGCACCGAGCGTGCCGGAGCTGGTCGGGAGTCCCGCCGCCGGACCTGCTGCTGCTCAACGACGACGACCTCGCGTACGCCAAGATTCGCTTCGACGACCGTTCCTACGCAACGGCGTTGGCGCACCCGCGCGGACTTCGCCGAGAGCCTGCCCGCGGTCGCTGGTCATCGGCGCCGCTCTGGGAGATGGTCCGCGGGAGGCCGAGATGCCCGGCCGCGACTTCGTCGAGCTGCTCCTGGCGTCGCTCGCGACCGAGACGCACCCGACGGTGATCCGGACGATCCTGCAGACTACCAAGCAGATCCCGTCGCAGCTGCTGACGTCGGCAACCCTGTACTGCGCCCCCGAGCACCGCGCGGAGACCCAGACCAAGGTGGCCGACGCGCTGCGGGCGATGGCCGAGGACGCCGAGCCGGGCAGCGACCGTCCAGCTCCAGCTGGTCGGAGCGTTCGGCCGGGCCGCCCGCAGCGCCGACGACGTCGCCCGGCTGCGGGCCGCCTTCGACGGCAGCCGTCCGCTATCCGGGGCTGGAGCTCGACCAGGACCTGCGCTGGGCGCTGCTGTCGTCGCTCGCGGCCCTGGGCGACGCGACCGACGAGGAGATCGCCGCGGAGCTGGCCCGCGACAACACGAACGCCGGCCGGGAGCGGGCGTTCCACGCGCGCGCCGCGCGGCCGACCGCGGAGGCCAAGGCCGAGGCGTGGCGGCTGGCCGTCGAGGAGGACGGCCAGACCAACGCCGTCGTCGAGGCGCTGTCCTCGGGGTGGAACCGCTCCCTCGACCAGTCGCTCCTCGCCGACTACGTGCCGCGGTTCTTCGACGCGCTGCTGCCCGTGTGGAACACCCGGTCGGCGGCGATCCGCGAGCGCATCATCGGCAAGGAGTACCCGCTGGCGTTCTACCCCCTGGGCCTTGCCGGTCCCGAGCTCGTCGCGACGACCGAGTCGTGGCTCGCCGCGAACGAGGACGCGCCGCAGGCGCTCCGCAGGCTGGTGACCGAGAAGCTCGACGCCGCCCGGACTGCCGTGGTCGCTCAGCAGTGCGACGCGAAGCGTGCTTGAGCGGCTGAACGTCCTGGCGGCCCACCTCCTCCCGGCCGGCGCTGCCCGAACCCTGGCAGACGCTGGTCGGGATCCCGCTGCGGATCGTCGTCATCCTGCTGGTGGCGGCGCTGGTGCGGTTCCTCGTGCACCGGCTCGATCGACCGCTACGTGCTGGACCACCAACCAGCGCCACGCTGACCGGCCTGAAGGTCCTCGGCGCGGTCGGCGGCGTGCTGGCGACGGCGACGGGATACGGCAGCGCGCGCCAGGAGCAGCGCACCGCGACCGCCGCGACGATCGTCAAGAGCACCGTGACGTTCGTCGTCATCGGGACGGCCCTGCTGATGATCCTGGACCTGCTCGGCATACCGCTCGCGCCGCTGCTGGCCTCGGCGGGGGTCGGCGGGTTCGCCATCGGCTTCGGAGCGCAGAGCCTGGTCAAGGACACCCTGTCGGGGCTGTTCATGATCGCCGAGGACCAGTACGGCGTGGGCGACGTCGTCGACACCGGCACCGTGGTCGGCACCGTCGAGGAGGTGACCCTGCGGATCACCCGGCTGCGGGACGGCGAGGGGGTGGTCTGGTACATCCGCAACGGCGAGATCCTGCGCCTCGGCAACCGCAGCCAGGGCTGGTCGGTCGCGACCGTCGACGTCCAGCTCGCCTACGACGACGACATCGCGCGGGTCAGCGGGATCATGACCGCCGCCGTGGCGAACCTCGCCGACGACGCGCCCTGGTCGGACATCCTCCTCGAGGCGCCGCACGTCACGGGCATCGAGGCCATGACGCACGGGCTGGTCACGCTGCGCGTCACGGCCCGGGTCCGTGCCAACGAGCGGGACGGCGTCCAGCGGGAGATCCGCAGCCGGCTCAAGGCCGCCTTCGACGCGGGCGGTGTCCACCTGCCCGTTCCCTTCGCCGCTCCCCCGCCGGGCCCCTAGTCCGGCCGACCTCCTCCGCGGTTCGTTCGAAGGAGGCGAGTCGGTCAGGCAGTGCGCCGGTAGTTCAGCACCCGCTGGAGGACGACGACCACCACGAGGAAGCCGCCGCTCACCACGTTGTTCCAGGTGGAGTCCAGCTGCAGCTCCACGATGAACGCGTTGATGGTGCCCAGCAACAGCACCCCTGCGGCGGTGCCGATCAGCGAGCCCGATCCCCCCGTGAGCAGGGTCCCTCCGATAACCACGGCGGCGATGGCCTCCAGCTCGTACCCGGTGGCGATGATGGGACTGGCGGAGACCAGCTGTGCGGCCTGCAGCATGCCGGCGATCGCCGCCAATCCGCCAGAGATGACATACAGCAAGACCTTCGTCCGTTGGACCCTCAACCCCATCAGCACGGCCGCGTCCTCGCCACCACCGATCGAGAACGTGGCGAGTCCGAAGGGCGTCCGTTCCAGGATGACGTGGAACACGACGTAGAGCGCCGCCGCGATGAACACCGGTATGCCGATGGTCAGCCAGGTGCCGGTGCCGAGGGAGGCGAGGAAGGAGCTCCCGTCGACGGAGTACGTCGTCGCACCGGCGTTGGTCAGCTGGTAGACCAGACCTCGTACCCCGAACAGGGTCGCGAGCGTGACGATGAATGGCGCCATCCGGGCGATGCCGATGAGCGCCCCGTTGACGAGTCCGATCCCCCCACCGACGACCAGCGTGGCCAGGATGGCGACGAGCGGCCCGGCCTGGTTGTTCATGTAGATGCCGACCACACCGCCGAGCGCGAACACCGAGCCCACCGAGAGGTCGATGCCACCGGTGATGATCACGAGGGTCATGCCGATGGCAACGATTCCGATGTAGGAGTTGCCCAACAAGGTGTTCGACAGGTTGGCCGCGGTGCGGAAGCTCGGCCAGATCGACGAACCCACGACGATGAGGACGGCAAGGGCGACAAAGGCCGCCACACCGTTGCGCTTGAGCAGCTCGGCGACCCGCGCCGCCGGCGTGCGCGCCGGTAGCTGCGGCTCGGGCGAGTTGCCACCCGCGACGGCGGGCGAGCTTCCCGCTCCTCGGCTGTCGTCCTGGAGGGTCATGCGCGGGCCCTCACTCGCTGGATGTAGACGGCGACGACGATGACCACTGCTGTGACGATCTGGGCGATCGCGTCGGTGGCCGCATGGAAGATCAGCGTGCTGCGCAACAGCTGCATGAGGATGGCGGCCGCGACCGTAGCGATGACCCGAACGCGGCCGCCGGTCAACGGAGTTCCGCCCACGACGACCGCCGTGATGGCGAACAGCTCGTAGTTCAGGCCGCTCGACAGCGCGTTCGCGGAGGTGATGGACGCGGTGTCCATCACCCCCGCCCAGGCCGCAAGCACGCCGCTGAGGACGTAGACCCCGATCAGCGTGCGTCTCACCGGTACGCCGGACAAGAACGAGGCCCGGTCGTTGTCTCCGACGGCGAGGACCTGGCGACCGAAGGTGGTCCGCTGCATGATCGCGAGGACGACCGCTACGGCCCCGAGCGCGGCGATGATCAGGCCGTTCACCCCCAGGATGCTTCCGGACGAGATCTTGAGGATCAGTGCCTCGTCGCGGATCGATGGGTTCATCCCGGTGAGCAGCAGCTGCGCGATACTTCGACCCGCGAACAGGAACGCCAGCGTCGCCACGATGGGTTGCACCCCGACGATGCCCACGAGCGCGCCGTTGAGAAGACCAACCAGTGCTCCGGCGAGAAGCGCCACCAGAATCGCCACGATTTCGGGGACCGCGCTGAACTGGACGAGAAGGGCACCGGACAAGGCCATCACCGCGCCCACCGACAGGTCGATCCCACCGGTGCCGATCACCACAGCCATCCCCAGGGCGACGACGATGACCCGGGTGGCGAGGACGAGCTGGACGTTGAGGTTGTCCCAGGTGAGGAAGCGGGGAGTGAAGAGGGCGTTGTAGAGCAGGATCAGGACCAGCGCCACATAGACGCCGTTGTCCCTGGTCCACCGCAGTACGGCGGCACGGTCGACCCGGCCCCGCAGTGCGCTCGTCGAAGTGCTCGGCTGGCTCACTCGCGGTGACCCTGGACCGTGTCGTCCGGCCTTGAGGCCTGAACCTCGTCCGCCGGTGGGCCGACGCGGACGCTGGCGATGGCCCTGACGAGGTCGTCCTCGGTGATCTCGTCCCCGTCGAGCACGGCGACCACCTCGCCGTCCTTGAGCACGACGATCTGGTCCGAACCGTCGACGAGCTCCTCGGTCTCCGATGAGATGAGCAGCACGGCCAGCCCCTCGTCGGCCAGCTCGTCGATGGTGGTCCGCACCTCGAACTTGGCCCCGACATCGATCCCTCGAGTGGGTTCGTCGAGGATGAGCAGCTTCGGGCCCAGACACAGCCAGCGAGCGAGCATGACCTTCTGCTGGTTGCCCCCCGACAACGTGCCGACCTTCTGCTGCGGTCCGGTCGCTCGCACCTGCAGGCGTCGCATGAAGGTGGCCACGACGTCGTCGATCTGCCGGTCGGAGACCAGCCCCCAGCGCGACATCCGTGGCAGAGCGGCGATGGCGATGTTGTCGCGGATCGAGAGGTTAGGCAGTATGCCTTCGAGCTTGCGGTCCTCCGGCAGGAGCGCTACTCCCGCTTCGATGGCTGCCGGCGGTGTGTGCCGTCGTAGCCGGCGGCCGGAGATGAGTACCTCACCGGAGTCGATCGGCTGGGCGCCGAGCACGGCCATACCGGTTTCACTGCGACCCGCACCCAGCAGGCCACCGAGCCCGACAACCTGCCCCGGATAGACCTCCAGGGAGACGTCATGAAGCCGGTTCCGCGCGCTGACGCCTTGCATCTGCAGGACCGGCTGCCCTTCGACGGTGCGCTGACGCTGCGTGCCGTGCCGAAGGCGCGCCTCCTGCGCCAGCTCGCGGCCGAGCATCGTGGCAACGAGGTCGACGCGGGGCAGCTCTGCCATCGGGCCGTGGTGCACCCGTCTACCGTCCCGTAGGACGGTCACCGTGTCGCAGATGCGGTAGAGCTCGTCGAGGCGGTGGCTCACATACACGATCGCGACGCCGTCGGCCTTGAGCCGCTCGATGAGGCGGAAGAGGGTCGAGACCTCCCGTGACTCCAGTGAGGAGGTGGGCTCGTCCATGATGACGACCCCGGCGTCGAGGGCGATCGTCCGCGCCACCGACACCATCTGCTGGGTGCCGAGCCCCAACGTGTTGAGAGGGACGTCGACGTCGGCGTCGATGTGGAAGTCGCGCAGCAGCGCCGCGGCCTCGCGGCTCATTCTCGCGAAGTCGACCAGGCCGAGGCGGGTGCGCGGTTCGCGGCCGAGGAAGAGGTTGCGGGCGGCGCTCTGCTGCGGCACCAGGTCGAGCTCCTGGTAGATCGTGCTGATTCCGGCGTCCTGGGCGTCGCGGGGTCCCGCAAAGCTCACCACCGAGCCGTCTCGCACCAGCTCGCCGGAATCCAGCTGATAGACCCCCGTCAGCACCTTGATCAGGGTCGACTTGCCGGCGCCGTTCTCGCCGACGAGGGCGTGCACCTCGCCCCGCCGCAACGTGAAGCTCACATCGGCCAGAGCCTGGACACCCGGGAACCTCTTGCTGACCCCCCGCGCCTCCAGCGCGGGGGCGGGCTCCGACGACGTGGGCGTCTCCGCCACGGCAGTGCTCCTTCCACGGTCTGGTCGGGGTCGATCCCGCAGGCCGGTTCAGCCGTGCGGCTGGCTCCGCAGCGGTCAGTCGACCGCTGCGGAGCCTCACGTCACCGTCGAAGCGATCAGAAGGCGTTCTTGATCTGGTCCTTGGCGTTCTCCGGCGTGTACTCGTTGTCCTGGATGATGATCTTGGCCGGCACGGCCGTGTCGCTCTCGAAGTCGGTCAAGCGCCTTGAACGCGAGCGGCCCGAATCGAGGGTTCGACTCGATGACCCCGTTGTACTTGCCGTCGACGAGCAGCTGCACCGCGTCCTTGGTCCCGTCGATCGAGAAGATCTTGATGTCGGTGCCCGGCTTCTTGCCCGCCGCCTGGATGGCCGTCACCGCGCCGATGCCCATCTCGTCGTTCTCGGCGTACACCGCGGTGATCTCGGGGTGCGCCTGCAGCAACGAGGCCATCACTGTCTGACCGTCGGTGCGAGCGAAGTTGGCGGTTTGCTGGGCGACCACGGTCAGACCAGGTGCCGTCTTCAGCTGGTCGACGAAACCGCTGGTCCGATCGGTGGTGACATTGTTGCCCGAGGATCCCAGCAGGATCGCCACCTTG
Organism: uncultured Actinomycetota bacterium; assembly: GCA_963751085.1. Taxonomy (GTDB): domain Bacteria; phylum Actinomycetota; class Actinomycetes; order Actinomycetales; family Dermatophilaceae; genus Lapillicoccus. The sequence goes on from CAVVTH010000004.1 coordinate 516,719, forward strand.
CCGTTGCCGCCGGTCTGCTTGATCATCTGGTCGGCGGACCGCTTGCCCTGGGACACGAAGTTGGAGCCGATGAACGTCAGGTAGTCGGTGCACGGGGTGGACGTGACCAGACGGTCGACCGTGACCACCGGGATCTTCTTCGCCTTCGCGGCGTCGAAAGCCGGCTGCAGCCCGTCGGAGTTGAGCGGCGCGACGATGAGCAGCTGCACGCCCTGGTTGATCATCCCCTGGATGTCGGTGACCTGCTTGGCGATCTGGCTGTTGGCGTCGGTCTTGATCAGCGTCGCGCCTTGTTTGGCGGCCTCGTCCACCATGGACTGGGTCTCCGCGATCCGGAAGGCCGCTGTCTCCGGCTCCGACTGTGAGAAGCCGACCTTGGCGCCCTTCAACGGCACTTGGGGATAGCCGAGGCTCGACCGAGTACAGCCATTCGCCGATCCGCTGGTTCCTGCGTCGACGCTGGGCGCGGCCCCACCGCCGGCAGCCCCTCCGGAGCCCGAGCTGGTGTTGTTGTTGTTGGAGCATCCGGCCGCACCTAGACCAACGGCGATGGCGACGACCACAACTGACAGGTTGCGGGAGGTTCTGGTGATCATGGGTGTCAACTCTCCTCGGCGATGATCGGCATTGATCGACAAGCGTTCCGGGTGCCGGCGAGGGCCACAAAGTGGTGGCTGGGCGTAGGTCTGGCACAGGGATTCGGCGTCCGTTCGAAGTGAACCCGCTGGCTCGGAGCCTGTCCAGACGGCAGCAGTTTCGTGATCAGGTTGTGACGGATAGTGGCTGCTTGCGTTCCAAGTTGATCACTTCCCGGGGACTACTTCTCGTCATGTGGCTCGGAACGCCCTACCGTCGGTCATGACCGATCTGCCGGCCGACCATGCCACCGAAGGGTGACCCGTTGAGTGCATCGATGTTCGCGGCGGAGCGTCGACACGCCATCTTGGAGATGGTCCGGTCCAGTGGCGCTATCTCCCTTCGGGAGCTCGCGGTGAGCGTCGGGTCGTCGGAGGTCACCGTTCGGCGCCACCTGCGCGCGCTCGAGGCCGACGGTCTTCTGGAGCGCAAGCGCGGTGGAGCGGCGATGCCGGGCGTGCTCTCGCACGAGCCGAGCTACTCTCAGAAGAGCCGGGTCGCGGCACAGGCGAAGTCCGCGATCGCAACCCTCGCGGCGACGCTGGTCGAGGACGGTGACGCGATCGCGCTGGGTGCGGGCACCACGACCCTCGAGCTGGCGCGCCGGCTGACGCGCCTGCGCGACATCACGGTGGTGACCAACTCGGTCCTCGTGGCGACCGAGCTGGCCGGCGCCCGCGCCGAAGTGATCGTCACCGGCGGGATGCTTCGGGGCGCCACGTTTGCTCTGGTAGGAACGGCTGCCGAGCACTCCTTGTCGGGGCTCAGGGTTCGCCGGGCCTTTCTCTCGGGCAACGGACTCACGGCCGAACGAGGTCTGTCCACGCCCAACACTGCCGCCGCCGCAGTCGACCGGGCCATAGCGAGGGCCGCACAGGAGGTCGTGGTCCTGGCCGATCACACCAAAGTCGGCGTCGACACCATGGTGCAGACCGTCGCGACCGAGCGCATGAGCCAGGTGGTGACCGACGACGGCGCCGAGCCGCAGGTCATCGACGCGCTCCGCGCCGGCGGAGTCGTCGTCCACGTCGCTTCGACCGCGTCCCGCCCCGCCTGAGACGCTGGGCACCAGCTGCTTCTGCACACCGCTGGACACCGCTGGACACCGCTCACCATGGCGTCCGGTACGCCGGCCTAGCCCCTGGACCGGCCGCCCGGGTCAGGCCGGCGTGACGTTGTGGTTGCGGCGGAACAGGTTGCCGGGGTCCCACTTGCCCTTCACCGCGCGCAACCGTTCGAGGGTCGCCGATGGGTACATCCGCTCCACCAGGCTGGGGTCGCGCTCGTCGGTGAACGTGCCGCAGAGCCCGTCCGCGTCGCGACCGACGGGGGCCCACACTCGCCCGGCGTCCCTCAGCGCGGCGTCCGACGAGCCCGGTGGCAACAACGCGATCCAGTGCACGAGCGCCTCGGCGTCGCGCCAGGCGAGCGCCGTCGCGTCGGGCGGCACGTCCGCCACCGCGCCGCCGAGGAACCGCACTTCGAGCATCGACGCCGGATGAGCGGCCAGGGCTGCTGTCGCTCGCTCGGCCGTGGCGTCCGGCAGCGTGCGGAACAGCCCGTTGGAGCTGGTCATCCGCGGCGGCGGGCCGGGAGGCAGCGGTGGACCGGCGGCGAGCGTGGCCTCGTAGGGAACGACCCGCAGGTCGGCGTGGCCAACCCCGTCGACGGCGAGCAGCGGCGCGACCGCCGCTCGGGCCGCCTCGGGGTCGTCGCCCGCCCACAGCAGCTCGAGGACCGCCGGGGGCGGCACCGGACCGAACGGCGGCGGGCGCAGGAGGGTCACACCGAGCTGCCGTGGTGCGTCGCGCATCGCGTCGCGCACCCCGCATACCGCCTCGGCCACACGGTCGGGCGCGATCGGCGCGACGCCAAAGACGACGTTCGCGAGCGCGTCAGCCCGGAAGTCGAATCGCGTTGCCACGCCGAAGTTGCCGCCCCCGCCGCGCAGGGCGAAGAACAGCTCGGGGTTCTCGTCGGCGGCGGCTCGGACGACCCGGCCGTCGGCGGTGACGAGCTGGACGCCGACGAGCTGGTCGACCAGGAGGCCGACCGACCGCGACAGCCAGCCCACACCCGCGCCGAGGGCGTTGCCGCCTACGCCCACGGAGCGCGTGTCGCCGGAGCTGAGCGCGAGGCCGTGCGGACCGAGCGCGTCGGCGACGTCGCCCCACAGTGCCCCCGGTCCGACGCGTACGGCCCGGTCGTCGCCGACCTCGACGCCGGCGAACGCCCCCATGTCGAGGAGCAGACCGCCGGGCAGCGCAGACCACGCGCCGTGACCGCCGCTGCGGACGGCCACGTCGACGCCCTCGGCGGCGGCCCAGCCGAGTGCGGCGGCCACCTCGTCGGTCGTGGCCGGGCGCACGAGGACATCCGGAGAGACGGGCGGTTCGAACCGGCCGGTCGCCTCGGCGTAGCCGGCGTCGCGGCGAACCGCGACGGGCACGGACTGGGTGGACCGGAGCTGCTCGAGACTCGGCATGTCACCTCGGGTACTCGGGCGTCGCCTGGGACGCGCGGACGACCGGCGTCGTTCAGCCGGCTTGCGACTCGTCGAAGGAGTTCACCATCGAATGCGCCGCGCGGACAAGGTAGTCGCGCAGGAGAAGGTCGTGGGTCTCGTCGAGCATCCCGTCGTCGCGGAGCGTGTCGACCGCGCTGAGCATGTGCGTCAGCCAGCGGTCGCGCTGGGCGGGCGTGACCGCATACGGCGCATGCCGCATGCGCAGCCGCGGGTGCCCACGTTGCTCGGAGTAGGTCGTGGGACCGCCCCAGTACTGCTCGAGGAAGCCGAGGAGCCGTTGCTCGGCCGGGGCGAGGTCCTCCTCCGGGTAGAGCGCGCGCAGCTCGGGGTCGCCGGCGACGCCCTCGTAGAAACGGTGCACCAGCGCGGCGAACGTCGGGTGCCCGCCGACCTCGTCGTAGAAGCTCACGGGCTCATTGTCCCAGGCACCGAGCGGCCACCGAACCGGCGTACCTGAGTCGCCCGCTGAGACGGACGGCAACGAATTTGCGTGAGCTTCCAGACTGGGCCCAGGCTGGAACGTGTGACGACCTCGTCCCTTCTCGATCTCGCCTCTGACCGCTCCGCTCACCGCGACGACGCCGCCGACTGGTGGCGCAGCGCCGTGACCTACCAGATCTACCCGCGCTCGTTGGCCGACTCCGACGGCAACGGCATCGGTGACCTGCCCGGCATCACCGCACGGCTGCCCTACCTGCGTCGACCTCGGCGTCGACGCCGTCTGGATCTCCCCGTTCTACCGCTCGCCGATGGCGGATGCCGGCTACGACGTCGCCGACTACGAGGACATCGACCCGGTCTTCGGCGCGCTCGCCGACGCCGACGCGCTCATCGCGCGGCGCCACCGAGCTCGGCCTCAAGGTCATCGTCGACCTCGTGCCCAACCACACCTCCGACGAGCACGCGTGGTTCCGGGCGGCGCTCGCGGCGGCGCCCGGTTCGGCGGAGCGGGCGCGCTACATCTTCCGCGACGGCAAGGGCGCCGCACGGCGAGCTCGCCGCCGAACAACTGGCCGTCGGTCTTCGGCGGCATCGGCCTGGACCCGGGTGACCGAGGCGGACGGGCGCGCCAGGGCAGTGGTACCTGCACCTGTTCGACCGCAAGCAGCCCGACCTCAACTGGGCGAACCCGCAGGTGCGCGCGGAGTTCCTCGACATCCTGCGGTTCTGGCTGGACCGCGGCGTCGGACGGGTTCCGGGTCGACGTCGCGCACGGGCTGGTCAAGGACCCGGCCTGCCGGACTGGGACGGCGCCCTCCGGCTGCTCGACCCCGACACGCCCGTGGACCCCGACGGGCCGAGGCACCCGTTCTGGGACCAGGACGGCGTCCACGACATCTACGAGGAGTGGCGCCAGGTCCTCGACGGCTACGACCAGCGCCACCCGCATCCTCTGCGGCGAGGCCTGGGTGCAGCCGGTCGAGCGCCTGGTGCGCTACGTCCGCCCGACGAGATGCACCAGTCGTTCAACTTCGAGTTCCTCGACTGCCGCTGGCGCGCGCCGGACCTGGTCGCGACGATCAGCCGCTCGCTCGCCGCGTCCGCGACCGTCGGCGCGCCGACGACCTGGGTGCTCTCCAACCACGACGTCGTGCGGCACGCCTCCCGCCTCGGGCTGCCGCAGGACCGCCCGCGGCCCTACGGCATCCGGCGCCGGAGGACCCGCAGCCGGACGCCGCGCTCGGCCTGCGCCGGGCCCGGGCCGCCACGACCCTCATGCTCGCGCTGCCGGGCGCGGCCTACCTCTACCAGGGCGAGGAGCTCGGCCTGCCCGACGCGACCGACCTGCCGGACGAGGTGCGCCAGGACCCGAGCGGTTCCTGCGCACCAACGGGAAGCACGCCGGGCGGGACGGCTGCCGGATCCCGTTCCCCTGGACCGCTGCCGGCCCGTCGCTGGGATTCGGGCCGACCGCGGCGACGTGGCTGCCGCAGCCGGTGGTCTACCGCGAGCTCGCGGTCGACCAGCAGGACGGCGTACCCGGTTCGACGCTGGAGCTCTACCGGCAGCTGCTCGAGCTGCGCCGCGAGTATGCGCTGGGCTCGGGAACGCTGGAGTGGCTCCCGTCCGACCCTGACGTTCTGACGTGGTCGCGTTCCGCTCGACCGGCGCCCACCGCCCGGACGTCACCGTGCTCGTCAACCTGGGCGCGGCGCCGGTGCCGCTCCCCCACGGTGCTCGGGTGCTGGTGACCTCGGGGAAGCTGGCCGCAGAGGGTTCGGTGCCGACCGACACGGCGGTCTGGTTCACCGGCTGAGCCCTGTGGACAACGGCCGCGGCGGTGTCGGCGTGATGTCTAGCGTCGGGACATGCCTCGGTATGCGGTCAGCCCGGACGAGCTCTCCGACGCCGCTGCCCTGACCGCCTGGGACGGGCCGGCGCTCGAGGTGGTGCGCCGCCTCGTCGTGACGGCGGTCGGCCAGGCGCAGGCGGGGCTGGGTGGCCAGGCACCCACGCTGTCGGCCGCGGTGGAGGGCTACGGCCACGTCGAGGGAGCGGTTCTGGCGGCGGTCGGAGAGGCGGTCGACATCCTCTCGGGCGGCCTCGCAGCCGCGGCTCACGACTACACCCGGGTGGACGCCGCCGGCGCGGCGCTCTTCGCGGCACCGGGGCCGGGTGGTGAGCAGTGAGGCCGGCACCCGGTGACGGCCTCGCCGCGCTGCCGTTGCCGACGGGTGAGCCGGCGGCCCTCTGGGCGGCGGCGACCGTGCTGCGGGCGGCCGCCGCCGCCGTCACCGAAGCCCAGTTGGCGCGGAGCGGGGGGCGGCTACCGCTGACCGGCTGGTCGGGCGAGGCCGCGACCTGCGCGCACGCGGAGCTGGTCGTCGTCGCCGCGCAGGAGACGGCCGCCGCCGACCGGCTGGTCCGCGCGGCGGTCGTGCTCTCGGGTTACGCCGACGAGCTCGACGCCGCCCAGCGGAGCGTGGCGACGCTTCAGGGTTCGTGGGAGGCCGCCCTGCCGGCCGACCCGGTGGCGCCCCTGCCCGACGCGGCACTGTCCGTGCTCGCGACGACCTACGGGGTGGTCACGGCGGAGCTCCAGCTGGCGGCGGACGTCGCCGCCCACCGGCTCCGCTCGCTCGTCGGAGAGGTGGTCACCGTCGAGCACCCGGGCCGGTCCGCGAGTCACAGCCTGGGCTGGGCGGACCCTCCACCGTCCGACGCCGCCGTGCGCGCGGCGGTCCTGGGCGACCTGCCGGTCGTCGCGGGCGTGGCAGCACGGCGCCAGGCCGACCGACTCGCCGACGAGGTGGTCGTCGACCTCCAGGCTCTCCTCGCCGGCGACGGGGGTGCTGCCGGGCGGGTGGCGACCCGGCTCGGGGCCTCCAGTCGTGACCCCGTCGTGGCGCAAGCGCTGTGGGAACGCCTCGGCCCGGACGAGACCGGACGCCTCGTGGACGCCCTCACCGGGTTCCCCCGCGACCCTGCTTCCGCCGCGGTGCTGCTCGTCCAGCTCGGCACCGCACTGGCGGTCGCCGCGAACCCGGCCTACGCCGCCGCTGCCGACCCGGTTACCCGCTCGCGCTTGGACGCCTGGCGGGAGCCGTGGCTCGCCGGGTTGGCCCGCGGGATCGGTTCGACCGGGTCGGCTGCCGAGGGGCGCCTCATCCCCGCCGCTTGGGTGCAGGGCGTGCTGCTGACCGGTGCGGGCCGGGCGGGCCTGAGCCCGGGTTCGCGTTACGCGGCCACGGTGGGGGTGGCCCTCGTGGCCGCCGACCGGGCGATGCTGGCCTCGACGGGACCGACGTCCGGCGGGCTGAGCGGCCCGGGTAGCGCCGACCGGGACCCGGTCCTGGCCCTCGCCCGCGCGCTCGCCGGTGACAGCGACGCCGCGCGCGCCTGGCTGCTCGCGCCCCTCCCGGGCCCCGACCGGAGGCTCGTCGTCGAGCACCTCGCCGCCGGGCGGTATGCCGCCATGGATCCCACTGCGGCGGGAGCCTCCATGGCCGCCACCACGCGCCTGGTCGCGGCGGCCGGTGCCGACCCGGCGCGCCGCGACGCGGTCACGCTGGACGCGGCGTTCCTCGGAGCCATCGGCAGCGAGGCTCAGACCACGAGCGATCCCGACGCCTACCGGGTGGCGTTGGCCCCGAGCCTCGCCGCCATCGGGGCGGTGCTGGCGCGTCACCCGGACGCGCTCACGGCGGCCCTCGACGACAGCGCCGCCCCGGGGGTCGACGCGGACATGGTCACGGACGCCGACCGGCTGACCCGTCCCGGGCGCGCCGCCGGGACCTGGGAAGCGGTGCTTCCCGGCCGGTCCGCCAGCGGCGGCCCTGCTCGGCGTCCTGGCCTTCGACTCGGGACCGGCACGGAGCGACCTGGACCGCACGTGGGACCGGCCCTGGGACCACCCGGTGCCCCGCGACCCCGCCACACCGCCGGCCGTGAGCCAGGTGCTCGGCGCGCTGGGAACGCGGCTCGAGGGGGACCTCGTCGACGCGGTCGCCGCCGATGCCGGTGGCGACTCCCACGCCCTCGACGCGGCGGCACGGCGGCTCGGTGAGGCGGTCGGCTTCACGCTCACCAGCGCCGGTGAGGGTCTCGCCCGCCGCGACGCGGACGTCGACGAGCGCAACCGCGTCCTCGCGGGACTCGCCGAGGGGGCGGCCGCCAAGGTCGTGCTCCCGGGCGCGGCCCGCGTCGCCACCCCGCTGGTCCGGATGGCGGCGGACCGCGTCATCACGGCCACGCTGCCCACCGACAACGAGGCCGCCCAGCGCCGGGCCACGACGGCCTCCACGGACGCCGCCGCCGATGCCGCGATGGTCGAGATCCGGGCCCTCGTCAGCCGGGCGCACCCGTGGACCGAGGAACAGTCGCCGCAGCGCTGGGCGAACGGGCGTGCGGCGGTGCGGTTCTGGGACGATGCGGGGATCCCGTTGCCCGAGAACGAGATGACGACGGCTCAACGGCGGGCGTTCACGGCCTGGCGACGCGACGCCGGGTTGAGCGTCTACGACACGGCACCGGCGGTGGTCCAGGACGGCGTGGACGCCGGCGTGCGGGCGGCGGTCCGGGCGACCTCCTGAGCCGGTCGCGCCGTGGCCAGCGGCGCCGGTAAGGGCGCCCGGTCGGGTGGCGCTCGCATACCCCCGCTTGGGTTGACGCAGCGTCGAGCAGGTTGATGCCCCCTGTAAGCCGCGTCAACCGACCCGACGCTGCGTCAACCTGGCCAGCCGGCGGGAGGACGAGGACGGGGTGGCGCCGCTACCGGTCGACCGCTACGCGGTGCGGGCGCGCTCGGCCTGGACCGCCTCCGGGACGACGCCCTGCCAGTCCACCGGGGTCCACGCCTCCGAGGCGACCCATTCGCTCCCGCACGCCTCGCACGCGAAGAGCAGTTCGTCGCCGAGCCGGGCACCGGACGTCGACCACGAGCACTGCGCCTGACACGGCGAGATGATGAGCTCCCGCCGCTCGTCCATCTCCGCAGTGTCCCATCTCCTCGCGGGCCGCCGTCGACCGCGGCCCTCGACCGGCGGTGCACGCCCCATGCCGTTCGGCTGCCTGCCGTCCGCCTACCGCGTCTTCCTACACTCTGGTCAGTGAGCACCACCGGGGACGCGAAGCGAGCCACCGCGGCCTCCGCGCCGCCCGCGCCGCGGCCGCCGGGGGTCTTCGCCGCGGCATACCGGCTGATCTCGGTCGCCGTCATCGCGATGGTGACCATCGTCGCGTTCGAGTTCATGGCCATCTCGACCGCGATGCCGGCGGCGGCCGAGGAGCTCGGCGCGGTCCGCAGCTACGGGCTGGCGTTCTCCGTCATGCTCACCGGCCAGCTGCTGGGCATCGTGCTGGCCGGCGTCTGGTCCGACCGGTCCGGCCCGCTGCCCGCGCTGTACGCGGGTCAGCTGCTCTTCGCCGGCGGCGCGGCGATCTGCGGGCTCGCGACCATCGTTTCCGGTGCTGCTTGCCGGACGGCTGGTCACCGGCCTGGGCGCCGGCCTGGTCGTCGTCGTCCTCTACGTCGTGGTCGGCCGCGTCTACCCCACCGGGTTGCGACCCAAGGTCTTCGCCTGGGTGTCGGCCGCCTGGGTGCTCCCGTCGCTGATCGGGGCGCCCCTGTCCGGCATGGCTCACGACGGCGTTCACGTGGCGGCTGGTCTTCTGGGTAGTCGTGCCACCGGCCCTCGTCACGCTGGCGGTCATCGTCAGCCAGCGCCGGGCGATCTCCGGACACGAGGGATACGGAGCGGTCGGCGGACACCCCGGACGGTGACGGCCCCGAGCGCATGTCGCACCGCCGGATCGCCGGCGCCGGTGTCCTTGTCGCGATGGCCGCCGGACTGCTGCAGCTGGGCACCTACGACCAGGTCCGGTTGCTGTCGTGGGAGACGCGGCGCGGCGGTGCTCGGCGTCGTCGGGCTGCTGGTCCTCACTCCTCGAGTGCTTCCCCCCGGCACGCTGCGGATGGCCCGCGGCCTGCCGTCGGTGATCGCGAGCCGGTTCCTCCTCAACGCCGCCTTCAACGGCGCCATCACCTACGTCCCGCTGATGCTGACCCAGGAGCGCGGCGTCGACGCTCTCGCTGGCCGGGATCCTCCTGGCCGTCGGCTCACTCGGCTGGTCGACCGGCTCGTGGGTCCAGGGCCGCGCCACGTTCACCGGCCGGCGCTGGGTGCTGGTCTCCGCCGGCGGCGCGCTGGTGGCCGCCGGCGCCCTGATCATGGTGCTGCTGACCGCCGCCGGACTGTCCGTCTGGTTCTTCGCTCCGGCGATGATCTTCATGGGCCTCGGCATGGGACTGGGGTCGACCAGCCTCTCGGTGATCCTCCTGGACCTCGTGCCCGTCGCCGAGCACAGCTCCGCCTCGGCGTCCCTGCAGCTGTCCGACGTCCTCGGCAGCGTCATCGGGATCGCCGTCGCGAGCGCGCTCTTCGCGACCCTCCACACCAGCGGCGGCGACCGGCATACCTACATCGCGATCTGGTCGGTGCTCGCCGGAGTGGCGGCTCTCGCGATCGTCAGCGGCCGCCGGTGCCGTGCGCCGTCAGCGGACCAGCACGTGTCCGCGCGGTGAGCTGAGCCGCGTCCACCGGCCGTGGGCGACGACCTCGCACGGCACGGCCGCGTCCGCCGGGTCCACGAACCCGAGCGCGTATGCCGCGAACGCCGCGCCCGCCGGGAACCGGCGGCACGGTGTCGGTGAGCCGGCCCCAGACTCGGTGCCGAAGGTCCGCGACCGCCTGGCCGCCGGCCCCGGCGGGCACGCCCTCGGCCACCTCGGCGATGCCGGCGCGCGCGGCGGCGACCAGCTCCTCGGCCGTCAGCGAGCCGACCGGCTCCCAGCCGCCCCGCGGCGGGGTCATCGCCGCCCACGCGTTCTGCACCGTCACCGGCGGCACCTCGAGTCCCGTGCCGGTATCCCGGGCCAGCCGGTCGGCGACGGCGGCCAACGGCACGGTGACGTCCACGGTGGCCGGTCGCGCGAGCCGCATCGTCCGCAGACCCACCACCGCGCCGTCGCCGAGCAGCCCGCGGCCGGGCAGCACCCCGACGTAGGCGGCGAGGACGGTACCGTCGGCCTGCAAGCGGACCGCGCCCTCGTCGTCCAGCGACCGGGCCCGCGTGACGAAGGTGCGCAGGTCCGCATACCCCTGCTCGTCCTCGAGGACCAACCGGCGGTCGGTCGTCACCGGCCGCGCCAGCGGAACGGGACCGGAGCGCCCAGCAGCTGCTGGAGGATTCCCTTCTCGTCCGGGCGGATCCGGCGGGGCCGCGACTCGGCGAAGTCGTAGACCACGAGGCTGGTCTCCGCCCGCGCGTAGTGGCCGGTCCCCCAGTCCTCGGGGTCGCGCACGTCGTAGCCGAGGTCGAAGCCGGCGCCGCCGATCTTCGTGCACCACATCTCGACGGCGATCGGCGCGTGCCGGAAGGTCAGCGGCGCGATGTACTCGATCTCGTGGCGCGACGACGAGCACGCCCTCGTCGAGCAGCGAGCGGTCCTGCCCGAACCACTCCCGGAACCCGGTCACCCGGGCGTCCTCGAGCAGGCGGAGGAACTGGACGTTGTTGACGTGGCCGTACGCGTCCATGTCGGACCAGCGCAGGGGCACGTTCACGCAGTACGGGCTGCTCGGCACGGCGCTCATTCTGGCAGCCGGGCTCCCCGAATGCGGTTGTCCCGGGTCGTCACCGGGTGGCGCCCCTGGTACGCACCTCGCGGCCGGGGCGCCTCGCGTGTGAGAGTTGCCCCGTGCTGGCCCTGGCGGTGCTGCTGCTGATCCCCCTCGCGTGGGGGGTGGTCGCCGGTCGCCTCGGCCGGTGGAGCATCACGGCGCCCATCGCGATGGTCGCGGCGGGGGTGGCACTGACCGCCGGGTCCAACCCGCTCTACGTCATCGACCTCGAGACGTCGTCGATCGAGCACTTCGTCGAGGTCGTCCTGGCGGTGGTGCTGTTCGTCGACGCCACCGAGGTGGAGGGCGGCTTCTTCGGCAAGGAGCCGAGGCTCACGGCGCGGCTGCTGCTCATCGCGCTGCCCCTCTCGCTGGTTCTCGCGGTCGGGTTCGGTGCGCTGACGTTCCCGGACCTGAACTTCTGGGTCCTCGCGGTCATCGCCACGGTGGTGATGCCGACCGACCTCGCGCCGGTGGTCTCGCTCATCCGCGACCGGCGGATTCCCGTCGCGGCTGCGGGACCTGCTCAACGTCGAGAGCGGGTTCAACGACGGGTTTGTCGCGCCGCTGTTCCTCTTCGCCATCGCCGGCCGCCCGCGCGGCCGCCGACGAGTCCACCCCGGACCTGGACGCGCTGGTCGGTGCCGTTCCGGCGTTCCTCGTCGCGATCGCCGTGGGCGCCGTCATCGGGTTCGGTGGCGGGTGGCTGATCGGCCACGCGCACGAGCGCGGGTGGACCGAGCCGACGGCGCTGCGGATCGCGGTGCTCACCCTCCCCCTGCTGGCCTACCTCCTGGCGGTCGGCTTCAAGGGCAACGGCTTCGTCGCGGCCTTCGTCGCCGGGCTGCTCTTCCGGTCGGCGGCGAAGAAGCTGCCCCACGACGCCCTGCACCTCGTCGAGGACGTCGGCGTTCTCCTCGGGCTGCTCGTCTGGTTCCTGTTCGGACAGCTCATCAACCAGACGCTTGCCGACGGGACCGACTGGGCGATCGTGCTGTTCGCCGTCCTGGCGGTCGTCGCCGCGCGGACCCTGCCGGTCGTGCTCTCATTGGCCCGCACCAGCATCGACCGGCCGGACCGGTGGTTCCTCGGGTGGGTGGGCCCGCGCGGGCTGGCGTCGATCGCGTTCGGCTTGCTGGCCTACATCGACCTCGACCCGCCCGAGAACGAGCTGGTCGGCGAGGTCATGGTCATCACCGTGCTGGTCAGCGTGCGTGCACGGCGCGAGCGTGGTGCCGCTGTCCACGTGGTACGGCCGGCGGCGGCCCCCGCGCAGGGACTGAGCGGCCACGACCGTCCCGAAGGCCAGGGCCGGAATGCCTGGAGCGGCGCCGATCGGTTGCCCCACGGTGCCGTGGGACTCGCGGTTCCGGCGTCACCCGCCGGCGCTGCGTGCTACGGCCCGGCAGGGTGAGCCGGCGACCGCCCTGATGCGCGCCGCCGAGCCGTACCGCCGGCGACTTCGACCCCGTGCACGACGACCTCGACAGGTGGCTACCTGCAGACCCGGCTCGGACGAGCGTCCGGATGCCTCGCTTCTTCGTCGAGTACAACGCCTGTCGAGCCACCGACCGTGACCGGCGGTCGGCCGCGGACAGCGACTCGGGCTTCGTCGTGCTGGACACCGAGACGACCTCTGCGCCATGCGCACGTGCGACGGCCAGGTCGTGGAGGATCCGCACGTACGCCTCGCCGGCCTTCTTCGCAGGCGAGCGTCCGCACGCGCCGACCGCACCAGTGCACGGTTCCGGCGAGCTGCTACACCGGCAGGTCGCCGCCGCTGCGGTTCGTCTAGGCCATCGTCCGCCACGGTGCCTCGACGTCGCCGCACGGCTCGACCCCGGCGGGGTCGCCGACCTCGCTCAGTCGAGCGGCGCCGTCGGTGGCTCACCCATCGGCTGGTCCTCGCGGCGGTGCGTCTCGGCCAGCGAGCGCAGCTTCTCGACGTCGATCGCCGCCCGGCTCGCCACCGCCACGCGCAGCGGCGTCGTCGCCCGGACGGTCGACGTGCGCAGGCCCTCCTCGAGGATCGCCCGCTCGCCGACGACGGCGCCCGGCCCGAGCTCGGCGACGGCGTGCCCGTCGACCTCGACCACGGCCACGCCGTCGAGGACGAGGTACAGCTCGTCGCCCGGGTCGCCCTGCCGGGTCAGCAGCGTGCCCTCCGGCATGCGGCGGATCTCCGGCCTCGCGCCGCCGCGCATGATCTCGCGTGGACAGCGCCCGCTCGACCTGCGACTCCACCTCCGTGACGAACGCCTCACGGTCCTGGTCGCTCCACGGCGTCCGGCCCCCGAAGGAGTGACGCATCCAGCCGGCTCTCGTCGGTCAGCGCCGACTTCCACGCGACGCGTGCCGTCGGGGCCGTAGACCCAGTGCCGCGGGAACGCGCTGGCCCCGACCATCCGCGCGTCGCGAGGTGCCGTCGGCGCGCAGGGTCAGGGCGAGCGTCGTCCAGACGAGCGGTGCCTGCCACCGCACGTACGGCGGGTGCGGCACGGGGCGGGGCAGCGGGATCGCCGTCCGCCCGCCCACCGTCTGCCGGAACACCACCGACCCACCGCCGCCTCGTCGGTGACCTCGGCCGTCCGCAGCACCGGCAGCCCGACCGCCGCGAAAGTGACTCCGCCACGGGCCAGCCGGACGGTCGTCTCCCCCATGAGCATGCCGCGAGCGGTCGCCGAACCCGTGCTCGGTGATCTCGGCCGTCCGCCACCTCAGCCCACGCCTCGAGGACGTTCGCGAACCGGAACCGCCCCGCGTCGTGCAGCGCCTGCACCTCGTCCACTCCGGCGAGCCGGTCCGGCAACGGTTCGTCCCAGTGCGAGAGCCCGAGGTCGAACCCCAGCTTGAGCGGACCCCAGACCGAGTCGGACGGGATCCACGACAGGGACGTCGTCGTGGCACTCGACCCGCATACGCAACCCCCTAGCCCGACCGTCGCCGACACCCGCCTCGACGAGGGCCCATGACACCACGAACCGGCCCACCGTGCGGCCGGAACCAGTGTCGCTCCGGCGTTCTCCGGGCGCCAGGAGGTGCGGCGACCTACCGTATGCGGCATGGGCCCGACCGCCTCGTGGCCGCCGCCGTCGGGCGCCGACGCGCGACCGGCGACCTCGCTGCGGTGGAGCGGGCGATCTCGGCGCTGGAGGCGCAGCGGGCGGTGCTCGGCGACGAGGTGGTCGAGACGGCGCTCGCCCCGCTGCGCGAACGCCGGGCCCAGCTGGTCGTCCGGTCAGCGCGGTGAGCAGCGCAAGCTGGTCAGCGTCCTGTTCGCCGACCTCGTCGACTTCACGGTCCTGTCGCGGCAGCTCGACCCGGAGGACACCCGGTCGGTGGTCGACGCCTGCTTCGCCCGGTGGCAGGACGGCCATCGAGGAGCACGGCGGTGTGGTCGAGAAGTTCATCGGCGACGCGGTCATGGCGGTCTTCGGCCTGCACCGCTCCTACGAGGACGACGCCGAACGCGCGGTGCGCGCCGGGCTGGCCATGACCGCCGCGACGGCGGAGCTGAGCGACGAGGTCGAGCGACGGTTCGGGGTCACCCCGCGGATGCGCGTGGGCGTCGACACCGGCGAGGTCGTCGTCAGCACGCTCGGCGAGCGCGCCGGCCACGAGTTCGTCGCCGTGGGCCCGACGGTCAACCGCGCCGCCCGGCTCCAGGCCGCCGCCCCGGTGGGTGGCGGTACTGGTCTCCACCGAGACCTACCGCCAGGTCCGCCGGCGCGTTCAACGTCCAGCCGGTGCCCGGGCTGGAGCTCAAGGGCCTCGACGCGCCGGTCGACGCCTTCGTCATCGTCTCCGAGCGTCCCCGCGGCTTCCGGCTCGACCCGGTTGGCGTCGTCGAGGGCATCGAGGCGCGCGACGGTCGGGCGCGAGCGGCGAGCTGCGGTTCCTGCAGGAACGGTTCCTCGACGTCGTCGACGAGGGCGCGCTACCTCGTAGTCGACGTCGTCGGCGACGCCGGCATCGGCAAGTCCCGGCTGCTGCGCGACTTCGACCTGTGGCTGGCCGAGCAGCCCCAGGTGGTGCTGGTGGTTCCGGGGCCGCGCGTCCCACGTCGAGCAGAACCGCGCGAACTCGCTGACCCGCGACGTGATCGCCACCCGCATGGCGATCGCCGAGAGCGACCCGACCGGACGCGGTGCGCGACGAAGCTCGAGGACGGCTTCGCCAAGGCGCTACGGCGCCGGCGAGGAGGCGGTCCGGGCGGCGCACGTGGTCGGGACGTGGCTCGGCTTCGATCTCGGGTCGGACGCCGCCGCCCGCGCCGGGGTGCCGACCGAGCCGCAGAGCGTCCGCGACCAGGCCACCGTGGCGCTCGGCGAGCTACTTCGCCCGCCTGGCGCAGACTCCCAGCCGGTGGTCATCCTCCTCGAGGACCTGCACTGGGCCGACTCGACCTCGATGCGGCTCCTCGACGAGGCCGACCGGATGTGGCGCGACTCTCCGGTCATGGTCGTGGCCACCACCCGGTCGACCCTGCTCGAGGAGCGACCCCGGTGGGGCTCGGGACTGCGCCACCACGTGCGCCTCACGCTCGGAGCGCTGTCGCGACGCGAGAGCCGCAGCCTCGTGCTCGAGCTGCTGCAGAAGGTCGACGACCCGCCGGCCCAGCTCGTCGACCTCGTGGTGGACGCGGCCGAGGGCAACCCGTTCTACGTCGAGGAGCTCGTCACCTGGCTCATCGACTCCGGCGTCGTCGTGCCGGGGCCTCGCCGCGTGGCGGGTGGTGGACGAGCTCGTCGGCCGCCTCGTCATCCCCGCCTCGCTCAAGGGCCTGCTGCAGGCGCGTCTCGACGCCCTCACCTCGACCGAACGGGCCGTGCTGCAACGAGCTTCGGTGGTCGGTCGGATCTTCTGGGACGACGCGGTCACCCACCTGGCCGGCGCTCAGGCGCTCGACGCGCTCGATGTCGCTCCCTTCGACCACCTGCTCGCCCGCGACCTCGTCTTCGAGCGCGAGCTCTCGGCGTTCGAGTCGGCCCGGGAGTTCCTCTTCAAGCACGCGCTGCTACGCGACGTCGCATACGACAGCGTTCTGCGTGCGCGCCGGCGCGAGTACCACCGGAGGGCGGCGCGCTGGCTCGCGGACGTCACGGCTCGCACGGGTCGCGTCGAGGAGTATGCGGCGATCGTCGCCGAGCACTTCGACCAGGCCCACGACCCCGACGCGGCGGCGTGGTACCTCCGGGCCGGTCGCCGGGCCAGTCGGGTCTTCGCCCTGGACGAGGCGACCCACCTGCTCGAGCGAGCCGAACAGCTGGTGCCGGCCGACGACTCCCGGTTGTTGTTCGAGGTCGTCGCTGCGCGCGAGAACGTCCTGGAACGGCAGGGCGATCGGGCCGCGCAGACGGCCGCACTGCGCCGGATGGCCGCGCTCTGCGAGACCCTCGACGACCCGACGTGCACGGTGACGACCCTGCTCGGGGAGAGCCGCCGGGCGTTCGAGGCGAGCGACTACGACGACGCAGTCGACCTCGCCGCCCGCGCGACCGAGCTCGCGCGCGAGTCCGGGCTGGCGGAGCGCGTGGCCGAGGGCCACCTGTGGTCGGGCAAGGCGCTGACCTGGCACGGCCGAGGGGTGGAGGCCCGCGAGCGGCTCCAGACCGCCCTGGCCTTGGCCCGCGCGCAGGACCGGACGCCGGTGGCGGCCGAAGCGCTGCGCTACCTGGCCATGCTGGCCAGCAACGAAGGCCGCTTCGCTGAAGCGCTCGAGAGGGCGCGCAGGCTCGCGCGGAGTTCGCCAGGGACGGCGACCTGGAGGCGGAGAACACCGCGCTCGCCCAGCACGCCGTCACCCTGTTCAACCTCGGCCGCGTCGAGGAGTCCCGCGACGTGTTCGAGCAGGTGCTGCCGGTCTTCATGGCGTCCGGTCACCTGTACCGACAGGCGGTGGTCCTCGGCAACCTGGCGTCCAGCGCGTTCCTCATGGGCGACCTGTCGGCGTCCGAGCGGTGGGTTCGTCAGGCGCTGGAACGCGCCGACACGCTCGAGGACGCCGAGGCGGGCGCGACGGACCGGACCATCCTCGGGCTCATCGAGCTGTGGACCGGCCGGTGGGTCGCCGCCCGCGAGCACCTGCAGTCCTCGTGGCGTACCGGGCTCGAGGTGGAGGCCGCCATCGTCGCTCTGGACGCCGCCACGTGGCTGGGAATCGGGATGCTGGAGTACGGCGAGCCGCCGGAACAGGTCGTGATGCACGCCCGGACGGTCGCCGGCGACGCGGTCGTGGAGGTAGTCGGCCCGCAGAACGCCGGGCAGGCCCTGCTTGCGCTCGCCTACGCCCTGCTGGCGACCGGGGATCCGGCCCACCTCGAGGAGGCGGACACGGTGGCGCGTCGGGCGGCCGAGGTGCTCGTCGAGACCGGAGTCGCGTCGGCCGTTCCGCAGTGTGACGTGGTGCGGCTGTCCATCGCCCGGGCCAGCGGTCTCCACCCCGACGACGCGGCCGACCGCGCCGCCGGGCTGGTCGACCGGGTGGACCGGCACGCGGTCGCCGTCGCGGTGCGCCCGCCGGCCGTCCTCGCCGACCTCTGGGCGGCCCTGGCCGGAGGCGGGCCGCGGCACGACGAGGCCCGCGGCCGGCTGCGCGACGCGGCGCGCGGGTTCGTGGACCGGCGGTTGCAGGGTGCCGAGGAGCCGGAGACGCGGGCCGGCTTCCTCGCTGTGCCGTCGGTCGCGCACCTCGTCCGGCTGCTCGACGCGCTCGTGAGGTGGACCTCCACCTCAGCCTCTCCGGTACGGGCGACCTGACGACGCGCCTCTACCGCGAGCTGCGGGAGGCGGTCCTCGACGGACGGCTGCGTGCCGGGGGACCGGCTGCCGCCCACCCGGGAGCTGGCGACCCGGCTGGAGCTGTCCCGCGGGACCGTCGCCACCGCATACGAACGGCTGGTCGCGGAGGGCTTCCTCGTCGCTCATGTCGGCGCGGGTACCTACGTCGCGCAGGGCGTGCGGTCGGCCGACGCGAGCACGCGCCGGCGCACCGGAGCGGTACGGCCGCGCCGGAGCTGGGACGCCGTTCCGGCGCCGGTGTCCTCGGAGGAGACGATGCCTTACGACTTCCGGGTCGGTGTGCCCGACGCCGGCCTGTTTCCCTTCGACACCTGGCGCCGTCTGGTCGCGTCGGAGCTCCGGGCCGGCGCGAACTCCCCTGGCCGGTATGCGGATCCGGCCGGGCACCTCGGTCTACGCCAGGCGGTCAGCCGCTACGTCGGCGTGTCGAGGTCGGTGCGCTGCGACCCCGAGGACGTCCTGGTCACCAACGGCACGCAGCACGCTCTCGACCTGGTCGCCCGGGTCCTGCTCGAACCCGGTGACACCGTCGCGGTCGAGGACCCCGGCTACCCACCGGCGGCGCAGCTGTTCGCCGCCTCCGGTATGCGCGTCACGCCGGTCCCCGTCGACGAGGAGGGGCTCGTCGTAGCGCAGCTGCCGGCGCCGCGCCCGCCTGGTCTACGTCACCCCGTCCCACCAGTTCCCGACCGGCGTGGCGATGTCGTTGCGGCGGCGCGCGGACCTCGTGAGCTGGGCCCAGGAGCACGACGCGGTCGTTATCGAAGACGACTACGACAGCGAGTTTCGTTTCTCGGCAAGGCCGTTGGAGCCGCTGACCAACCTCGACCCGAGCGGGCGCGTGTGCTACGTGGGGTCGTTCTCCAAGACCATGCTGCCCGCGCTGCGGCTGGGGTTCGTCGTGGCCCCGCCCTCGCTGCGGTCCGCGCTGCGCGCCGCGCGGCAGCTGTCCGACGGCTTCAGCCCGGTGCCGACCCAGGCCGCCCTGGCCCGGTTCATCGACGACGGCCTCCTCGCGCGCCACGTCCGCAGGGCGTCGGTCGTGTATGCCGCGCGCCACGCCGCGGTGGTCGCCGCGCTCGCCCCGCTGCCCCGGGTGCGCCTCGTTCCCTCCGCCGCCGGGCTGCACGTCTGCGCGCGACTGCCCGGCGTGGAAGCTGGGACCGGGCGCCGGGTGGTCGACGCCGCGAGCCGGCTGGGCGTCGCGGTGGAACCGTTGGCCGGCTACTACCGGGACGTGCAGGGTTCCCCGTCGGCCGCGGCGGCATCGAGAACCGTGCCGTCGACGACCGCGGCATCGACGACCGAGGGGGTGGCCGTGGGGTACGGCGCGGTCGCCGACGACCGCCTCGAGGAGGGGCTGCGCCGGCTGGTGCGCGTCCTGCGTCGTGAGACGGCGGTCTCGTAGGCGACGGCGACGGCCACCACCGCGAGGGTCCACAGCGTGTGGCGGCCGTTGACGACGAGCAGCGCCACGACGCTGACAAAGGAGACCACCGCGCCTCGCCGGCCCCACGTCCCGCGCGGCAGCAGCCGGATCGCAGCCGCCGTCCCCACGACGTAGACCACCGTGAACGCGCCGGTGGCGAGCAGCACCGACGCGGTCAGGTCCAGGTGCAGCAGAGCGGTCGCGAGGAGCGACACCAAGGACAGCGCGGCGGTGACGGCCAGTGCCCGGCGGGGCACCTCGCCGGCTCGGTCGCCCCGGCCGAACCAGGCCGGCAGCGAGCCGTCCCGGCCCAGAGCCGCACCGAGCTTGGCGGCGCCGGCGAAGTAGGCGTTCATCGCGCCGACGGTCAGCAGCACAGCGACGACGGTCGTGACGACGCGTCCCGGCGCGCCGAACGCGACGCCGAGGAGCTCCGCCAACGGCGCCTGGCTCGCGCCGACGCGCGGGCCGAGGACGAGGATGCTGGTGGTCACGACGGCCAGGTAGAGGACCCCGACCACGACGACGGCGACCACGGCGGCCCGCGGGACGTCCCGGCCGGGGTTGCGGTAGTCGGCGGTCAGCGAGGTGACCGCCTCCCACCCGGCGAACCCCCAGACCACGACGGCCGCGGCCGGAGCGACGGCTCCCCATCCGTTCGGGGCGAAGGGGGTGAGGTTGCCGAGGTCGGCGTGCGGCAGGGCGGCGACCGTGGCGACGGTGAGGAGTGCGGCCAGCGCGATGGCCATGCCCAGCTGCACCCGCCCGGAGATCCGCACCCCGAACCAGTTGAGGACCGCGACGCCGGCGATGATGACCCCGGCCGCCTCCATCGTCGTGGTCCGCGACCCGCCGACCAGGTCCGCGACGTAGCCGCCGGCGAAGGCGGCAGCGGGCGGGGCCGCCACGGCGACGACGACGTAGAACAGCCAGCCCACCGCGGTGGCGGCCGGACTGCCGAAGGCCCGCCGCGCATACGTCGAGACGCCGCCGGCGTCGGGGTAGCGGGCACCGAGCGCCGCGAACGTCAGAGCGAGCGGTGCGGAGAGGATGACGAGAGCGAGCCAGGCGAGGATCGAGGCCGGGCCGGCGATCCCGGCGGCCATGGCCGGCAGGGAGATGACCCCGGTGCCGAGGACGGCGCCGATGGTGAGGGCGGCGCCCTGCGCGACGGACATCCCGGTGGGGTGCGGCTGGGGCATACCTCGACGGTAGGCGGCATTGGCTCCGCCGCTCGGACCAATACGGGGCAACTTGGATAGACCAATTTCCGATGTCGGCGTGGCCGCATACGGTGGCCGTATGCCCGCACCCTCCGCCGTCGTCGCCGCGGAGGCCACTGACGCCCTCCGTCGCCTGGTGGGTCGCGACGCGGAGTTCCGGCACGGGCAGCTGGAGGCGATCGAGGCGCTGGTCGGCGAGCGCCGCCGGGTGCTCGTCGTCCAGCGCACCGGGTGGGGCAAGTCGGCGGTCTACATCGTCGCTACCGCCCTGCTTCGGGCGGCCGGTGCCGGACCGACCGTCATCGTCTCGCCGCTGCTGGCCCTGATGCGCGACCAGGTGGCCGCCGCCGAGCGAGCCGGCATCCGTGCCGTGACGATGAACTCCGCCAACCCCGAGGACTGGGCCGGTGTCGCCCAGGCCCTCGCCGCCGACGAGGTCGACCTGCTGCTGGTGAGTCCCGAGCGGCTCAACAACCCGCGGTTCCGGGAGGAGCAGCTGCCCGGACTGGCCCGGCGGTGTGGACTGCTCGTCGTCGACGAGGCCCACTGCGTCAGCGACTGGGGGCACGACTTCCGGCCCGACTACCGGCGCATCCGTGACCTGCTCGTCACCCTGCCGTCCGACACGCCGGTGCTCGCGACGACGGCCACGGCCAACGCGCGCGTCGTCACCGACGTCGCCGAGCAGCTGGGCGCCGGCGGTCACGACGTGCTGACGCTGCGGGGCGGGCTCGCCCGCGACTCGCTGCGGCTCGGCGTCCTGCCGCTGGGCGCGCCGGAGCAGCGGCTGGCGTGGCTGGTGGCGCACCTGGGCGACCTCACCGGGAGCGGCATCGTCTACACCCTGACCGTCGCGGGTGCCGAGGACGTCGCGGCGGCCCTGCGGCGGGCCGGCCACGACGTCGCCGCCTACACCGGACGCACCGACCCGGCCGACCGCCTTCGCCTCGAAGAGGCGTTGCGCGACAACGGGATCAAGGCCCTGGTGGCGACCAGCGCGTTGGGCATGGGCTTCGACAAGCCCGATCTCGGCTTCGTCCTGCACCTCGGTGCGCCGTCCTCGCCGGTGGCCTACTACCAGCAGGTGGGCCGCGCCGGTCGAGCCACCGACCGCGCCGACGTCCTGCTGCTGCCCGGGCCGGAGGACCGCGACATCTGGCGCTACTTCGCCTCGGCGTCGATGCCCCGTCAGGAGCAGGCCGACGCGGTGCTCACGGCGCTCGCCGAGTCGGGGCGCCCGCTCTCGACGCCCGCGCTGGAGGCGGCGGTCGACATCCGCCGCACCCGGCTCGAGCTGCTGCTCAAGGTGCTCGACGTGGACGGCGCCGTCGCCAAGGTCTCCGGCGGGTGGGTGTCGACCGGGGTGCCGTGGGAGTACGACACCGAGCGGTATGCCCGGGTGGCGGCCGCCCGCGACCGTGAGCAGGGCCTCATGCTCGACTACCAGCGCGGCGACGGGTGCCGGATGGAGTTCCTCCAGCGCGCCCTCGACGACGACACCGCGGCACCGTGCGGCCGGTGCGACCGGTGCACCGAGCCGTGGTTCGAGTCCACCCTGCCGCCGGCGGCGGTCGACGCCGCGCGCGAGCAGCTGGCTCGGGTCGGCGTCGACGTCGAGCCCCGCGGTCAGTGGCCGACGGCGATGTCACGGCTCGGGGTGCCCGTCTCGGGGAAGATCGGGCCGGACGTGGCGATGCGGCCGGGGCGGGCGGTCGCCCGGCTCACCGACCTCGGCTGGGGGCAGCGGCTGCGCGGGGTCCTCGCCGCCGACGCTCCGGCCTCCGAGGACCTGCTCCGCGCCTGCGTCGACGTGCTGCGCGACTGGCGCTGGGAGCAGCGGCCGGTGGGCGTCGTGGCGATGCCGTCCCGAAGCCGACCTCAGCTGGTGGCCTCGGTCGCGCAGGGGCTGGCGTCGATCGGCCGGCTGCCGTTCCTCGGCACCCTCGACCTCGTGGACGGCGGTCCGACCGGGGAGCCTGGCGGCAACAGCGCCTTCCGGCTGGCCGGCGTCTGGGACCGGTTCGCCGTGGGCTCGTCGTTGGCGAGCGCCCTGCGGGAGGCCGGCGGGCCAGTTCTGCTCGTCGACGACCTCGTCGACTCGCGCTGGACGCTCACCGTCGCCGCCGCGATGCTCCGGCGTTCCGGAGCCGACGCGGTGCTGCCGTTCGTCCTGGCGTCGCAGTCCTGAGCCCCGGCGGACGGTAGCGTCGGCGAGGCACCGGGACGACCCCGGTCGGCGCCCGCGACGAACGAGGCGAGGTGGGTCGGGTGGAAGCCGCGCTGTCGCTGTTCTGGATCGCCGTGGTCGCCGTGGTCGCGCCGTTGGTGTCGGCCCTCGTGCCGCGCCGGCTGGTCCCCGAGACGGTGCTGCTGTTGGCCCTCGGCGTCGTCATCGGGCCGCACGTGCTCGCCATCGCCCAGCTCGACCAGGCGGTCGAGGCCTTCCGTGAGCTCGGCCTCGGCATGCTGTTCCTCCTGGCCGGCTACGAGATCGAGCTCAAGGAGCTGACCGGCCGGGGCGGCCGCCGGGCGATGGCCACGTGGGCCGTCTGCTTCGTCCTCGCCCTGGGCTTCGTCGGCCTCCTCGGCCTCACGGGGGCGGTCCACGCCGAGATCGCCGTGGCGATAGCGCTGGTCTCGACCGCGCTCGGCGTGCTGCTGCCGATCCTGCGCGACAGCGGTCAGCTGACCACGCCGTTCGGCGCGACCATCCTCAACCATGGTGCGGTGGGCGAGCTGGGCCCGGTCATCGCCATGGCGGTGCTCCTCGGCACCCGCGGGGCGCTGAAGTCCCTGCTCGTGCTCGTGGCTTTCGCGGCCCTGGCGGTCGGCGTCACGTATGCGTCCACCCGCGTCCTGCCCGGTAGCCGCCTGCACGCGCTGATCTCGGCCGGTCAGGAGACGACGGCGCAGCTGACGGTGAGACTGGTCGTCCTGCTGCTCATCACGCTCTCGCTGCTCGCGGCGGCGTTCCAGTTCGACGTCGTCCTCGGGGCGTTCGCGGCGGGGTTCATTCTGCGTCGCCTCCTCCCGCAGGGGCACCGGTCCCTCGAGCACAAGCTCGACGGGCTCGCGTTCGGCCTGCTGATCCCGGTGTTCTTCGTGACGTCGGGGATGGGCATCGACCCGGCCGCCGTGGCGTCGAACCCCGTGGTCCTGCTCGCCTTCGTCCTCGCCATCGTCGTCATCCGCGGCGGCCCGGTCCTCGTCGCCACGATGACGCAGCGGCGCGCGGACGGTGTGGGTCGACAGTTCTCGCGGCGCGACAGCGTGCGGGTGGCGCTCTACGGCTCGACCGGCCTACCGATCATCGTGGCGGTGACGTCGGTAGCCGTGACGAGCGGGCAGATGAGCCAGGCCAACAGCTCCCTGCTCGTGGCCGGCGGAGCTGTGACCGTGCTGCTCCTGCCCATGGCGGCGACCCTGCTCGACCGCCCGGACCCGGTGGCCGCCACCGGGCCGCCCTCGGAACCACGATCACGGCCGCCCGCCCAGTGACGACGGGCGTGGCTGCGGCACCGACGCGAAGGGAGGTCCGAGGTGTCATGACTGCTCCCATGTCGGTGAGTGACCAGTGGTGCGGAAGCCCTCGGCCACGGCGCCGGCGAGCTCGAGGTAGGCGGCCCGGGTGGCCGGCCGCAGGTCGGCCAGGGCGGAGTGGGCGCCGGCTTCGAGCACCGGGTCCCAAGGGATGCGAAGGACGGAGGCGCACCGCGCCGCGAAGTGCTGCTCGAGCCGGTCGAGCTCGAGGGGCCCGGACCCGCGCACCGCGTTCACCACGGCAACGGACCGGGCGACGAGGTCGTGGTGCCCGTGCTGGTCCAGCCAGTCGAGGGTCATCGCGGCGACCCGGCCGCCGTCCAGCGCGGGCGGCATGACGACGACCAGCTGGTCCGCCTCCTCGAGGATGCCCTGGATGGCGTCGTCGAGGATCCCGGTGCCGGTGTCGACGAGCAAGAGGTTGTAGTGCCGGTCGAGGGCGTCGACGAGGTGCCGGTAGTCCTGCGAGCCGAGGGCCAGCGTGATCCTCGGGTCGTCGTCCGAGGCGACCACCTCGAGGCGGCTCACGGGGTCCTGCGAGGTGAACGCTCGGATCTGCGAGTACCGGTCCACCCAGCTGCGCTCGGCCAGCAGGTCGGTCGCCGAGTAGGCCGTTTCCCGCGGCAGCCGCATGGCCAGGCTGCCGGCGTCCGGGTTCGCGTCGAGGGCGACGACCCGGTCGCCGCGGTGGGTGGCGAAGGTATGCCCCAGCATCAGCGTTGTCGTCGTCTTGCCGGCACCACCCTTGCGGGAGAGGACGACGATCCGGCGCGACCCGTCGATGCGCGTGCGCACCCGGGTGAGAAGGGCCTCCTCACGGCGCTCGGCGTTGCTGGGTCCGGGGTTGACGTGGCCGCCGGTGAGCGCGAAGACGCCGTGGCGCCAGCCGTGCCGAGGGGTATGCGGCTGGGCTCGCAGGAGGAACCGCTCGGTGAGCTCGTTCGCGGTGCGGGTCGGCACCGAACCCGGCGTCGCGGCCGCGCCTGGGACGGCGACGGGGACTGGGACCGGCAGGGAGCCGGGCAGGGGGACGGCGGCGTGAGGGCGGACTGCGGCCGCGACGATGCGGCGCAGGATGCCGGCGACCAGCCAGGCGAGGCCGAGGACGGGCAACGGCAGCAACACGAGCGACACGGCGCTGAGGACCAACCCGGCGACGTCCCGCGCGTCGACGGAGGCGAGCACGAGGGCCCATTCGCGAGTCATCGCATCGACCACCTGAGCGGTGATCGACGGCGCGTTCCAGAGCATGATCGCGAGGATCGCCACCATGACCGGCCCGGTGACGACGACCCACAGCGTGACGACAACCCGTGCGGAACGGCGCAGCTCGGCGACCCTGGCGTCCGTCGGCCGGCCGGGGAGCGCACTGCGCAGGATGGGGCCGATCCGGCCGAACAGGTCGGGCACCCCGACGAGGTCGGCGACGACGAAGTAGCCGTCGAGCCGGCCGAGTGGCAGCAGCTGCTGCAGCGCCTCGACGTGGATGAACACGATCGCGAGCAGCACCGCAGGGGAACGTGTTTGCGCATACACCGCCGTCAGTCCGGCGATCGTGAGGGCGTTGAAGTAGACGCCCCCCAGGTCGGTGCGGACCCGACCTGCGCGACTCAGTCGGTAGGACTGCGTGACGTCGGTGAAGAACGCCGGGTAGACGACGTAGACCGCTACGCCGATCGCCCCGGGCGACGCGCCGCCGTGGCGACAGGCGGCCGCGTGCCCCAGCTCGTGAATGAGCGTGGCGAGCAACAGGATTCCGAGGACCGACAGCAGCATCGGCGGATCGACGAGGATGGAGTCGACGGCGCCGGTGAGGCTCGCCTGACGGAAGAGCCAGAGGTCGGCGGCTACGAGGCCGACCAGTCCGAGCGCGACGAACGGCCCGTAGAACAACGGCGACAGCATCCGGGCCAGGACGCGGGTGATCGGGGCGGGGATCAGCGTTCCCCGAAATCGCAGCGCCAGCAACGGGTTCGCGCGGGGTAGGGCCGGGGCCGGCGGCGGTGGTGCGGTAGCCGGGCTCGGGGTGGCGACCCCAAAGGATTGCTGGTCGTCGCTCGCCTCGGCGGCGATGCCCATCGGGCGAAGCTTCGCGGTGACGAGGAACTGCACCCCGTCGCCGTCCAGCGACCGGCCGTACTCCTCGCTCACGCGTTCGGCCACCTCCGCGACGCTGCTGTGCCCGTCGAGGTGCGACGCGACGACGAACAGCAGCCGCGACACGTGAAGCACCTGCTGGTCGGCGCGGACGATGAGGTAGTGCGGCTCCGTGAAACCGGAGCCCTGGTACTCGCCGAGCAGCGAGACACCGGGTGCGAGCGCGGGCGCAACGAGCGTGGTGGTCATCCGCGTAGGTCCTTCGTGGTGGTGACGAGACGACATGCGTGAGCGGAGGCCGAGCCATCTCCCGATCGGCTCGGCCTCCGCCCTAGGTGCGGACGCAGATGCGCCGTGTCAGCTCTGGCTGACGCCGACGATCTGGTTGGCCGATGCGTACGCGAGGGAGCCGAACGTGCCGGTGTTGACGGCGAGCGCGAGGTTCACCGCGGTGATGTTCGCGACGTTGATCCACGCGAGGGTCTCGCGCGACGGCAGGAGCTCGACCGTGGTGGCCTCGAGCTCGGCAGCGGAGATGGTGTCCATGTTTTTCCTCCTTCCGAGGTGTCAAGTGACGTGCCTGGCGGCCGGTGGTCAGGACTGCGAGACCAGAACGGCCTGGTTCGCCGAGGCGCTGGCGGCGCTGAACAGGGAACAGGTGTTCTGCGCGAGCGCGACGTTGGTGGCGGAGACGTTGGCCCAGTTGAAGAGGGCGAGCGTCTCGCGCGTCGGCAGCAGCTCGACCTCCTCGCGAGCGAGCTCCTCACGGGTGACGAAGGTCATGGTGTTCACCTCCTTTCCGGATGTCTGGGACGGATGTTGACGAGATCCAGGGAACCCTGCGGCCGTCACCGGGTCGTGGACGGCAGCGCTACCGTCGCGCTGCCGCCCCGTCGCGACGCCGCACCCCGTCCGACACCGCTGCCTCAGGGCCGTGTCAGGAAAGCGACACCGGACCGTCACCGCACCGTCACCGCGGGATGACCGCCGCGTCACCGCGCTGTGCCACGGGGACGGCAAGCCACTAGGCCTGGCCGTATCTGCGGTCCCGGGCGCGCCTCCTGCACCGTGAGATGACCTGACGTGACCGGACGACGAGACCGGTGAAACAACGACGGGGCCCAACCCACCCGAGCTGCGCGGGGATCGGGCGGTGGCGGCCCTCAGGGAGCAGTGCGACGACGTACCGCTCCAGCACCCGTCGAGGAAGACAACATGGCTGTAGACCCTTCCGCCCACCACCGCTGGTCCATCCGCCTGCTGGGCGGCTTCGACCTTGTCGGACCTCGTGGCCGCGTCGAGCTGCCGCCGTCCGGGCAGCGACTCGCCGCATACCTGGCAATCCAGGGCCATCCGGTCCGGCGCTCGACGGTGGCCGCGGCGATCTGGCCGGATGTCGACGAGGCTCGAGCCCGAGCCAACCTGCGCTCGACCACCTGCCGAGTCGGCGCGCTGACGTCGGTGGTGGACGCCACGGCTGCCTCGCTGACCATCGCGGCGGACGCGGTCGTCGATGTCGACGATCTGCAGCGGCAGGTCCGCGCTGCTCGCGCCGGCACCGAGCACCCCATCGGCCCGCCGCCGGGGTTCGACCTGGAGCTGCTGCCCGGGTGGGAGGACGAATGGGTCCAGCTCGAACGCGAGCGCGTACGCCAGCTGGAGCTGCACCTGCTCGACGACGTCGTCACGACCAGCGTCCACGAGGGGCGCCACGGCGACGGCGTAGACGCCGCCCTGCGCGCGATCCGGCTCGACCCCTGGCGGGAGTCGTCGCATGCGGGCCTGCTACGCGCACTGCTGGCCGGTGGCAACCGCGCCGCGGCCCTCACCCACTTCCGGCGGTTCGCGGCACAGATGCGCGAGGAGCTGGGCCTGGCACCGTCCCGGGACCTTCTCGACGTCGTCGGGGAGATCCTCCCGGCGCGCCCCGTCCGTCGAGCCTGAGGCCGCCGCCGCTAGAGTCCGGCGGGTGGACACTCCGGAGCCGACCGCGTCGCCGGACCCCCTTGAGGAGCTGCTCTCGGTCCTAGACCTGACGCACCTCGGTGAGGCGCACGTCCGCGTCGACGGCGTCGTCGGTGACGAGGAGAGCGACCTCGGCGAGTCGGTGTCGGACGTGTTCGTCGGGCAGAGCCAGAAGATGCCGCACGGCCGGGTCTTCGGGGGCCAGGTCCTTGCCCAGGCGGTCGTCGCCGCCGGGCGGACCGTCGCCGACGTGGGCCAGGACGCGCCGAGGCCGATCCACTCGCTGCACGGCTACTTCGTGCGTCCGGGCGACGACAACCACCCGATCCGGTTTGCGGTGGACGAGATCCGTGACGGGCGCTCGTTCTCGACCCGCCGGGTCCAGGCCATCCAGTACGGCCAGCCCATCCTGTCGATGATCGCGTCGTTCCAGGAGCCGGCCGGCGGCCTGGACCACCAGGAGTCGATGCCCGCCGCCCCGGAGCCCGAGGGTCTGCCACCGGAGCACGTCGTGGAGCCGGAGGGCCTGGTCCGGCGGTCGTACCTCCGCCCCCGCCCGGTCGACCTGCGACACGTCGAAGGTCCGATCACCGTCACGCCCGGTCGGCAGCTCGCCTCCCGCCAGAGCGTGTGGCTGCGCACCATCGGACCGCTGCCCGACGACCCGCTGCTGCACGCGGCCGTGCTCGCCTACGCGTCGGACTACTCCCTGCTCGAACCGGTCATCCGCCGGCATGGGCTCTCCTGGTCCGACCCGCGGCTGCGTCCGGCCAGCCTCGACCACGCGATGTGGTTCCACCGGCCGGCGCGCGCCGACGAGTGGGTGCTCTACACCCAGTCGTCGCCGAGCGCCCAGGGCGGACGCGGGCTCGCCTTCGGCCGGATGTTCACCGCGGACGGTCGGCTGGTCGCCTCCGCCGCCCAGGAGGGGATGCTCCGGATCAAGGAGTAGCGCCGGAAACCCACGCGGGCGTGACCGCGTGCGGCGTACCCTCCCGCACACATGATGCGACGGCACACCGGACGGGGGTGACCATCGGTGCGAACCGGAATCATCGGCGCCGGACCGGCCGGCCTGCTGCTCGGCGCCGCGTTGGCTCGCCGCGGTGCCGAGGTGACGCTGGTCGACCGTGATCCCGGCCCGCCGGCGAGTGGCCCCTGGGCGCGCAAGGGCGTCATGCAGTTCCACCACGCTCACGTGATCCGCAGCCAGGTCGTGGCAACGCTGCGGCGAGAGCTGCCCCAGGCCTACCAGCGGCTGCTCGAGGAGGGTGCCGAGCCCGTGGTGATGCCGGCACCGGGCGGGTCTTCCGTCGACCCCGCCCTGCGGTGCCAACGCAGCACGTACGAGCAGGCGGTCCGCGCCGAAGCCCCGGCCGTTCCCGGACTCACGCTGCGCACCGGTCACGTCGACGGGGTCGTCGAAGCGACCGACTCAGGGGGAAGCCGCGCGACGGGGATCGTCGTTGACGGCGAGGTCCTTGAGGCCGACCTCGTCGTCGACGCCTCCGGTCGGTCGGGGCGGGTCGACCGGCACCGCCGAGCACCCGCGTCGGCGGGAGGCGTCTGCGGGATCGCCTACGTGGACCGCGTCTACCAGCTCGCGCCCGGCGCGGAGCCCGGTCCGCTGTCCAACCCGATCGCCTGGCAGGCGGACTGCGACGGCTACCAGTGCCTCGTGTTCCTCCACGAGCGTGGCATCTTCTCGGCGCTGGTCATCCGCTCCACCGACGACCGCGACCTCGTGGGGTTGCGGCACAATGCCGCCTTTGAGGCGGCGGTCGCCGCCATTCCGGGCCTGGCCGATTGGACCGACCCGTCACGGTCCCGGCCCCTCACCGACGTCCTGCCCGGCGGGACTCTGAAGAACGCCTACCGGAGCCAGCGCGGACCGGACGGCCGGCTGGCGCTGCCCGGCCTGCTGTTCGTCGGGGACGCCGTCTGCACGACGACGCCGAACTTCGGCCGAGGCCTGGCGACGACCATGCTCCAAGTCGACGAGGTGCTGAGGTTGCTGGACGCGGAGGTCGACGTCGGCGGCGCGGTGTCGACGGACCGGCTCGCCCAGCTCACCGAGGCGTTCGACGCGTGGACTGAGTCGGCGATGCGGCCGTGGGTCGAGGACCACGCGGTCATGGACGAGTCGCTGCGCCGTCGGTGGGCCGGTGAGGACCTCGACCTCTCCGGTCCGCGGCTGCCGTCCGACCTCGTCATGGAGGCCGCCCGGGTCGACGGTCGGATCGCACCGGCTATCTGGCCATACCTCAGCATGCAGGCGCTGCCCGCGGTGCTCGACCCCGTCGAACCGCTGGCCCGGGCGGTCTACGAGACGGGGTGGCGACCGGCGCTGTCGCCCGGGCCCAGCCGGGCCGAGCTGGCCGCCATCGTCGCGACCGCGGCCGCCTGACCTCGCGGTCGAGGGCCAACACCATGCCCTCGTAGACTCACCGCGGCAACCGCCTCACGCATACCGTGCGGTTCGGCCTCCGGCCGGTCCGGTATGCGTTCCCTCGCCCGCCGCAGGAGTCGTCATGCCCGCACCCAGCACCGCCCGGACCGCCATCGTCACCGGCGCCGCACGCGGCATCGGAGCCGCGACGGCCAAGCGGCTCGCCGCCGACGGGCACCGGGTCGGCGTCCTGGACCTCGACGCCGCCAGCTGCGCCGACACCGTGGCGGCCATCACCGACGCCGGCGGTCAGGCGATCGGGGTCGGGGTGGACGTCTCCGATGCCGACCAGGTGGCCGCGGCCGTCGCCCAGGTCGCCGAGGCGCTGGGCGCTCCGACGATCCTCGTCAACAACGCCGGGATCACCCGCGACAACCTCATCTTCAAGATGACCGAGCAGGACTGGGACGCGGTCATCGGGGTCCACCTGCGCGGCTCGTTCCTCATGAGCCGCGCCGTGCAGGCGCACATGACGCAGGAGAAGTTCGGCCGGATCGTCAACCTGTCCTCGACCTCCGCTCAGGGCAACCGCGGACAGGTCAACTACTCGGCGGCCAAGGCCGGCCTCCAGGGCTTTACCAAGACGCTGGCCATCGAGCTGGGCCGGTTCGGCGTCACCGCCAACGCCGTCGCACCGGGGTTCATCCAGACCGATATGACGCGGGCCACGGCCGAGCGGCTCGGAGTCTCCTTCGAGAACTTCATTGCCCACAGCGCCAAGGAGATTCCCGTGCAACGGGTCGGCCAGCCGGAGGACATCGCGGCGGTCATCTCGTTCCTCACCAGCGAGGAGGCCGGCTTCGTCAGCGGCCAGGTCATCTACGTCGCCGGCGGCCCGATGGACTGATGCGCGGCCTGCTCCACCTCGAGCAGGGAGCCGCTGCGGCGCTCGGCCTCGTAGGACGCATACCCTCCGCGCAAGCCGAACAGCCGCTTGGTCCAGAGGAGGTAACCGACGGCGAAGAGGTTGATGGCCAACGCGGTGACGCGCAGCCACGTGACCTTGGCGAGGATCTCGTGGACCTCGAGCGGGATGAAGACGGCCGTTCCGACGACCGCGACGTACTCCCCCCAGCGCCGCATGAGCCACAGTCCGACGGCTTCGGTGAGCTCGAGCAGCCCGTAGGCAAGCACGCCGAGCGTCGCCAGCAGGAGCGTCGACGAGCTGGCCGCGAGAAGCTGCTCGACGGCATGGACCGGTCCGGTCTCGTTGAGGTCGATGCCCAGGCGGTCGGCCAGTGGCCGCAGCGCCGGCAGGTAGGAGTCGAACACCTTCTGCAGGGACTCCCGAGCTCCGTCGAACCGCCACAGTCCGTACGCGAGTGCGACGAGCGCCAGCCCGCGCAGCAGCCGTTCGAGGGCGAGCAACCGGAGGATGAACGCGTCCCGCAGGGCGCGGCCACGCCGCACCAGGGGCGCTTCGCTCGCCGGCCCCGATCCCCGAGGGGCACCCGGCACGTATGCGCCGCAACGCAGGCACCGCCACGCGGTTCCGGCGGCCGTCTGCGCTTGCACTCGCTCGGCCAGCGCAGCCTCAGTCGGCGCGTAGGTCGCGTGACCACGCAGGCCGCAGGACCGCAGCTCCCAGCTGAACGTGCGAAAAGGCCGCCTCATCTGACGACCATAAGCACCGGAGTGCCGGCCGCCGTAACCGGTGAGCTGTTACGCGGGCTCGCAGAGCCGTCGTTGTCAACTCC
The DNA here is from genome assembly GCA_963751085.1 of uncultured Actinomycetota bacterium. Classification (GTDB taxonomy): domain Bacteria; phylum Actinomycetota; class Actinomycetes; order Actinomycetales; family Dermatophilaceae; genus Lapillicoccus. Next base: position 549,206 of record CAVVTH010000004.1, read on the forward strand.
AGACTCTGCGAGGACAGTGCACGGTATGACCGAGGCTGCCCATGACGAGCTCAGCGCATTCCTACATTCGGGCGATCACCTAGCCTGGTCTACTGCTGCCTTGGTGTTGGCGATTCAGGGGACCGCTTCGCCGGAGCAGGTAGCGGCTGCCCGAGCGGTCTTGACGGCGAGCGGTCTGGGCTGGGCCGCGACGTTGGGTGCGCAAGAGTCCGACGGCCTGGCGGCGCAGGCTGCTGCCCCTATCCATCAGGTCGCTGCCCTCCTTCGCGGTGAGGGGAAGATGTGGGCCGCCCAGAGCGATGAGGCCCTCCTGGCGCAGGGCCGGGCGAGCGCTCAGGGCGCCGCCGCCTTCGCGCGGTTCGGCCTACCGTCGCTGGCCGGGCTGCAGGGGGCGTTCGCCGACGGCGCGCGAATGCTGGACGTCGGCACGGGAGTAGCGGCATTGGCCGTCGCGTATGCCGAGGTGTTTCCAGGGCTCACCGTGGTCGGGATCGACGTGATGCCACGGGTGCTCAGGCTGGCCGAACAGACGGTCGCCGCCAGCTCGGTCGGCGACCGGGTTGTCGTGCGCGAGCAGGACGTGAGCTCCCTGCACGAGCCCGACACGTACGCCTTCGCGTGGGTGCCGGCCCCGTTCATCCCGGCGTCCGCGCTCGACGCCGGTGTCCCACGTGTCGTCGAGTCGCTGCGTCCCGGTGGGTGGTTGATGCTGGGGCACGGAAAGTACGGCGGGTCGGAAGTGGACGACGCCGTGAGCCGGTTCAAGACCATTGCCTATGGGGGCACCGCACTCAATGACGCTCAGGCCGGGGACATGCTCCGGTCCAGTGGCCTGGTCGACGTGAGGGACGTTCCGACTCCACCGGGCGGCCCGGCCATCACCGTCGGACGCAAACCCATGGCCGCCTGACGCCGATAGCTTTCGGCGTTGCCCGTTCCCGATGCACCGTGGCGCTGACCCACTCGCGCTCGTACCGGGAAGGCCGCTCGAACGGGTCGACCGCCGGGGTCGGCCGGACATCTGCTCAGCCCGTGGTGTCGACGAGCCGGGGTATGCCGCGCAGCCAGAGCGTCAAGGCCGCCGCGACGGCGAAGAGCGATACCGACAGCACGACGACTCCGGACCACTCGCCGGTATGCCATGCCCAGCCGGCGACGCTGCCGAAGACCGACGAGCCGAGGTAGAACGTGCACAGATAGAGGGACGCGGCCTGGCCACTCGACACGCCCTCGGCGTGAGCCCGCACCGGAACCCACCCGCTCGCCACCCCGTGGACGGCGAAGAATCCCGCCGTCAGCAGGGCCATGCCGACGATGAGGACCACCAGCTGCGGGACCAGCGTGAGCAGCACCCCGGCTATCGCGATGAGGCACCCGAAGGGCGTGACCGCGCGCCGCCCGAAGCGGTCGGCCAGCCGGCCGAACAGGATCGAGCTGACCGTGCCGATGGGGTACACGAGATACACCAGGCTGGCGGCGGCCAACCTCAGGTCGAACGGCTCCCCGGTGAGCCGGAACCCGACAATGTTGAACACGGCGACGAAGCCGCCCATGGCGCAGCCCCCGATGAAGTAGAGCAGGACGAGGGCTCGATCCGAGAGGGCCTCGCGAGCCATCCGGAGCAGCTGGCGGACATTTCTGGAAGCCGGGACGAAACCCTGCGACGCCGGCAGCAACAGCTGCACGACGACCGCCGAGGCGAGGGCCAGCCCGGCGATGACCGCCATGCCCCACCGCCAGCCCCCGATGTCGGTCGCGAAACCGGCAAGCAGCCGGCCGGCCATGCCGCCGAGCGCCGTTCCCCCGATGTACAGGCCGGCGGCGCGAGCGTGTGTCGACGGGTCCAGCTCCTCTCGCAGGTATGCCGTCGCCACCGCCGGCAGACCGGCCAGGACGACACCCTGAAGCAACCGCAGCGCCAACAACGCGGTCCACCCCGGCGCCAGGGCACAGGCGACCGCGACGACAGCGGACGCCCAGAGGGAGACGTAGATGAGCCGCGTACGCCCGACGACATCGGACAGGGGTCCGGCGACGAGCAGCGCTATTCCGAGACCCAGGGTCGTCAGCGACAGGCTCAGGGTGGCGCTCGTCGCCGAGACGTCGAACTGGTGGGAGAGCTCGGGCAGGAGGCCTTGCGGGCTGTACAGCACGGCGAAGGTGGCCAGCCCCGCCACGAAGAGGGCTACGAGGACGCGTCGGTACGCCGTGGTGCCTGGCCGATACCCCGTCGCTGACGACGCCTCGGGTGTCCCGGTCACGTGTCCGCCCAGCGGCCGGGGTTCGTGGTGACGTGATCAACGATGTTCTCCAGTGCCAACCGCTCAAACGTCACCTGGCTCCGATCGACAGCGTGGCTCATGTTGAGGGCCGGCCTGGATTGCGACGGCCGAAGGACCAGCATGTTCCCCGCACTCAACCAGATCCCACCCGGCTCGCGGTCTCGTGGCTTTGCGTCAGAACTGCCGCTACGGCACTGCGCTCGCAGCGGCGACGCGCATCGCCTCGCCGCCCTTCTTGTCGATCAGGCGAGCGTCAGGCACAGGTCTTCGTAGCTTCCGGACACTTTGGTCAGCTGCCCATCCGTGAAGACGGTTGGACCGTGAAAGATGAAGAGGCCCTGCAGGTTCGACCCAGTGTCGTCGTGTCCGGCGAAGACTGGCGACAGCGAGGCGCCAGAGAGGACGGAAATCTGCTCGCCGTTAGTTCCGGTTGTGATCAGCACTGGCCCTGAGGCGTCTCGGACCACGCTCTGCCCGGTAACGTCGTTGGTGACCCTCAGCACAAGCCGGCCGGTAATCAAGGTGTTGCCGTTGGGGAAGGTCCGGGCATACTCATTGTTCGCGACTTCCGAGATCGTGACATCGAACGCACAAGCTTGGCCCGTCCCTCCGGGAAAGGTAATCGGCAGACCGGAGGGGACAAACACCCTATCCGAAGGTTTCCCGCCGCCAGTAACCACAGCAGCCGACGCGGGCGCTGCGCCCATCAACGTGAGAGCCAGGGTTACGACCAAAGCTGCGCCAGCCATCACGGTACGCCGAACAGACATCGCTTCCGCCCTTCAATGGATCTCCATCCCGGAGAAGTGCGGTCAACTTTCCTCGCAACAAACCCTCCTGACAAGGCGGTCGAGCGAAAGCCTGACCGGTTCTGCGGGCACCTACCTGCGGCAAGGGGATACGGGAGCGTTGAACCTGGGCGACCTCAAGAGTTCGATGAGCACCTCACCGTTGCGCGCATCCTTTCTGACTTCGGCATCAGTGGCCCCGAACTCACGTGGGAGCTTGCTCCAGACGGCCGGAGCTGCCTTGGGCCTGGTGGCATCAGGGAGCGCTACGGTGATCCCGCTGGTTCATGCGCTGAGAGGCGATCGACCAGGCAGACATTTGGGCATTGCCACATGGAGAATGCGCCGGGGCAGGAAGGAGTTCGGGTGGTGGGGAGTTCGGGTCAGGAAGTCGATGCCATCATCGCCAACGCAAGTGACTGGCGAGGGGAGTTGCTGTCACGCCTGCGTCAGATCGTTCTGGCCGCCGACCCGGCCATCGATGAGGACGTGAAGTGGAAGAAACCCTCGAGGCCGGAGGGGGTGCCGGTGTGGTCTGCGAACGGCAATGTCTGCATCGGTGAGATGCTCAAAAGCGCCGTACGGTTGACGTTCCCGAAGGGAGCCGAGTTGGCGGACCCGAAGCAGCTCTTCAACGCGCGGCTCGACAGCAAGAGCATCCGCGCTATCGATTTCCGTGAGGGTGGGGATCTGCCTGAAGACGCCTTGACGGCGCTGGTTCGAGAGGCCGTCCGCCTCAACGGCTGACCCCGCGATCGGCCTCACCGGCGCGCGCCTGTCCAGGGTGTCGCTCCGGCGGAATCTCCTGATTGCGGCGCTGATTGTTGGTCGACCCGTGGACGCCCTGCACGCACTGGTCTAGCGCGCGGTTACGGGCCGCAACTGCCCGACTATGACGGCGTACCAGACTTCCGAGCACCGGCCCGGCACTCGGTTGACTGACAGGCCGGCACGTCCAGCGTTGCGATCGCCCGCCCCACCACACGACCCCGCGATCGGGTAGCCCGAGCCACCACCCCTACTGTCCCCCGACGCGTGCGCCGGCTGGGCACCTGCTCAGGGGCGGCAGATCAGGTCACGTCCTTTCCACGTCAGTGGTCGTGGGTTGGCTGGAAGTAGTGGTTGACCGTCCAGTCGGACAGCCGCAGGGACAGGTCGCGGCTGGCGATGTCAGCGAAGCGGAAGTGAATCCCCAACCAGACTCTGGCGTCCACAACGTCGGCTCGTACTGCGTCGCCAGTGGCGTAGTGGCGGCTGACGTTGGGCACCGCGGTGGAGATGAGTGTCAGGTTGAGCTGGCGGGTGTGGAACAGCTGCTCCAGTACGCCGGTGGTGGTCGCAGCGGCCGAGTTGTAGCCGCTGGGGTACTCCGGGTACGCCGGGGTGGTGAGCAGCGGCACCCAGGATGGGTCCGGGGTGGTGGCGGGGTTGCCGTCGGTGTCGGCCAGGTTGATCGCCGTGATGGGGCGCCAGAAACCGAAGACGTACTTCGCGTGCCAGACGGTGATAAAGGCGTCGGCCGTGCTCATGTCCGCGGCGGCGAAGATGCGGGCGGACTGAGCGATGTCGAGGTCGCGCACCATCGCCTGGTCGCGCAAGGTGGCGTTGAACTGGACGAACGCGTTGCCGGAGAAGAATCGCGCGGTCGCGGTCTGCTCGACGTTGCGTGCCGTCGAGGTCGCCGAACCGTAGGCCTTGACGTCGTCGAAGGCCTGCGTATAGAGGTCTGAGCTGAGCGTCGGCGGCGGCGCAGGCCCGAACTGGGTTGCGCTGTGAGCCAACAGCGGCTTCACGAACCCGAGCCAGGGATCGAACATCGCAGGGAACGCGGGCGGCGTCGGCCGCCAGACACCCGGCGCCGCTGTTTGGGTGAAGTAGATCGGTTCGTCTCGCCCGTCGTGGGTGCGTAGCGCGATCAGGTTGTCCGCGGCCCGGACGCCGTAGCCGATGCCGTTCGTCTTGGCCTTCCCGTCCGGGATCTGCGCCATCGAGGCGGCGTAGGCGGCATCCAGGGTGGTCTGCGCGTAGGGGAAGTAGGTGACCAGCACCCGGTGGGCGGCGGCTACCGCCGCGGCCTGGGTTGAGCTGGGGTGCGGGGCGCGGTCGTGGAACGCGTACGGCGCATACCGTCGGTCGATGCCGACGACGGCGTCGTAGACGGCGGCCTCGACGAACCCCAGGTACAGGAAGACCTGAGGATGTCCGATCTTCGTCGGGTCGGCGGCCATCGTGTTCACGGCGATCTGGTTCCAGTCCGAGATCACCGTCGGGTCGCTGGCGAGCGGCTTCGCCGAGGCCGTCCCGCTGGTGGCTGGCACCACTGCCAGCACGAGCAGAACTGCCGCCACCACACTCCGCAGTCGGCGCCCCACCCGAGGGGAGCGCCGCCTGGATGAAGACCCGGGCTGACGCCAGCGGGCGCGCATGGACCAGAGCGGTGATGGCGGCGTGGTGCCAGGGTCGTCAATGACAACGGTGCTCTGACGCGCAGACTTGGGTCTGAAACGCATGGTGGGTCCTCAGGAATCGTCGAGTCAATGTGGTCGCCGCGTCGGCGCCATGGGGTTTCGGGGCCGTGGTGAGGCGGTTGAAGGGCCCTGATGTAGGGCCGCCGGGGATGGGGAACCGGTCATTGGAGTCGGGTGAAGGTCAGGTCGGCCTGTCCGTGGAATCGGTGGCAGGGGTCGGCCTCGACGCGAGCGGTCAGTGCGTAGTCCCCGGCGGAGGCGGCTTGTAGGACGATGGGCTGACAGGCCGACGCTTCGAGGCTGGTCAGGAGGATCCGGCCCGGCGACGGGACCGTGAGCACCCCGCGCTCCTCGGCCGCGGTATCAATGGTTCCGCGCCCGTCGAGGGAGTACTGCACGCCGGCCGGTGGGATCGTCCAACCGACCGCCAGGAGGACTCCGGTGCCCCGCAGCAGCCAAGCGCCGGCGAGCTGGTTGGTGACGGTCGCCGGGGACAGCGGGCTGGTGGCGGCGGCCGTGTAGGTAACACCGACCGGAGAGGCCGGTGACACCCGAATGAGGGTGACGGGCGGCAGCGGCGATCCGCAGTCGGTCCCGGACTCACTCGCCTGGGTCAACCGGAGCTGTCCGTCGGCGATCCACTGACCCGTGAACCCATATGCGCAATCCCGGCCAGGGTCCTCGGCGTTGGTGATCTCCACTGTCTGACCGGACACGCGATATCGGCCCGTCCCTGCGTCGACGGTGTAGGTGCTCCCGCTGACCGACGATCTGCTCAGCAGCCCGTTGGAAAGGCTGTAGCTCTGCAGGCTGCCATCAGCACGGAGCACCACGATGAACGCGAAGGCGGGGTCGATGCCCTTCCACACGCCCACCACCGCGGGAGAGCTGCCTTCGGCCGGTCGTGGGGGCTGCGACCTCCGGGCCCACGTAATGGTTCCGACGACGGCAAGGATCGCCAGCACCGCGGCCGCGGCTACCCAGAATCGCGGTCTCGGCGGGCGCTTGCGGTGCGACGGGTGCTCGTCGACCCGGATGCGCTCACGCAGGTCGGCGTGCATCCGCTCGATGTCCTGGTCGGTCAGCGCCAATTCGTGCCTGCTCGCCCGGAAGGCGGCCCGGATCTGACGCTCATCGACGGTCACGACGCCACCTCCAGCCGCCGGGCCAGCCCGGCCAGCGCCCGGCGGGTATGCGTACTGACCGACGCCTTCCCGATCTGGAGCAAGTCCGCGGTCTGGGTCGCTGACATCTCCAGGTAGAACCGGCAGACGAGGACCTCGCGCTGCCGTTCCGGCAGCGTCCGCATCGCCTCAGCAAGCCGGGACACGTCGTCGTTGTTCACCGCGGTGTCTTCAGAGCTCGACACCAGCTTCGTGACCGGCCTCAGCCGAACGGCGAGGGCGCGGGCCCGCACCAGCCCCCGCTGACGAGAACGGCAGCCGTTGATGACTGCGGCGCGCAGATACGGCACCGCCGAGCTGTATGCCCGCAGCCCCGGCCACCCACGGTGTAACGCCAGGAAGGCGTCCTGAACGACCTCCTCGGCGGCACTCCGATCGTGCAGCAGGAAGAACGCCAACCCAATCAGGTCCGCGCAGTGCCGCCGGAACAGCGCGTCCACCGCCTCGTCGCGGTCCACCGCAGGCTCACTTCCCAACGCCACGAGACGCGTCCGGGAGACGTCACCGACCATGGCCACCTCCGACGGCACACAATGCACTCGGCTATAGGTCGCTCCACCCGGGCAAACAAATGACACAGCGAGCGCGAATGTTCTCTACGAGGGATTAGCGCGCTCCGTGGAATTGCCCCATCGCCGCGGTGTGCCCTGTTGCAAGCATGCTCGCCACGGCACGCGCCAGCTGCACTTTTGGTCACCGCTGAGCCCGCCGATGGTGCCACCGAGACCGTTCACCGGGACGTTGCCTGACGTTCTCCGCGTCACTGTGAGAGGAACTGCGTCACCGCGAGAACACGACGGTGATCGTCCTCGCTCATCGGCAGGTTCAGCAGCTCGTAGATGTGCGAGACGTGTTGTGCGACGGCCTTGTCGGTGATCGTCAGGGTTCGCGCGATGGAGGTGTTGCTGCGTCCCTCGGCCATCAAGGTGAGGACCTCCACCTGGCGGGCGGTGAGGCGCCCGACTCCGTCGCGCTCCCCTCGCGCGTGCGCCACCATCAGCTGGACGACCTCCGGATCGAGGGCCGCGCCCCCGGCAGCGACCCGTACCAAGTCGGCGCGGAAACTGTCGGCGTCGGTGATGCGCTGCTTGAGCAGGTAGCCGACACCGGTCGAGGAGGTGCGCAGCAGCTCGATGGCATACCGCCGCTGTAGGTGCTGGGACAGAACCACGACCGCGGTGCCGGCCAGCTCCCGGCGGATCCGCAGAGCGGCCCGAAGGCCGTCATCCGCGTGCCCGGGGGGCATTCGGATGTCGGTCACCACCAGGTCGGGGGTCAGCGACCGCGCCAGGTCCAGCAGCTCGCCGGCGTCCGCCGCGGTGCCGACGACGTCGAACGGATCGCGGTCCAGGACCAGAGTCAGTCCCTCCCGCAGGAGCGCCTCGTCCTCCCCGATCAGGACCCGCACGGCAGCTCCACGCTCAGGCGTGTCCCCTCGCCCGGCGGGCTGACGAGACGGATGTGGCCTCCATGGACGTCTACGCGGTCGGCGAGGCCCCGCAGGCCCACGCCGCCATTCACCCTCGCACCGCCGACGCCATCGTCGATGACCTCGAGGCAGAGCGTGGGATAGGCCCCGTTGAGGCGGACCTGCAGGCGGGTGGCGTGTGCGTGTCGGACAGCATTCGTCAGGGCCTCGGCGATGATGAAGTACGCACTGCGCTGAACGGCGTCGGGTACAGATTCAGGGAACGACGCGGCGTCGAGCCGGGTCGGAACCGGCATCCGGTCGACCAGGTCTTCGATGGCAGCCCGAAGGTCACGTTCGAGCACCGTCATGCCAGGCGACACGCTGACGCTCAAGTCCGAGCTGGACATCTTCAGCTTCCGCCAAAAAGGGCACCATCACGGCGACCTACCGGATCGGCACCAGCGGCAACGACCGCGTGGTCCTGCACAGCACACCGCACGAAGCTCAGTGCCGCGTCGAGGGCACCCGCGCTTACCGATGCGAGGTGCAACCGGGCAACGCCGGCCGCGACTTCGTCCTCCGCCCCATCTGACCGAGCGGTATGCCGGCCGCCGACTAGCGATGCCCTCAACCGAATGCGGTTGAGGGCATCGGTGCCGAATGCGGTTGAGGGCATCGGCGCGCCGGATGGGGTGGCGCCCTGCTGCTGGAGCGTCTCGCGGAGAGGTGAGGCCGTCTCCTCGGCTGCCTCCGTTCGCGTGGAGCGGCCATTCCGTTGTGGCGGCTGTGCTAGTAGCGTCAACATCGTTCGTTTCCGGGCGAGGAGGCGCGGATGTCGAGGTTGCGAGTCCTAGTCGTGGCGGCCGTCTTCGCGGTCGCGTCGGCCTTCTCGATCGGTGCTGTTACGGCGGAGGCCGCTGGATCCGGGCCATCGACGGCCGCGGCGGCGGCCAAGCCGTCTACGGTCTGTATACCCGTCTCGGCCAAGGGGGTCGGTCAGGATCTCGGTGGCGGGCGGACGACAGCCACCATCTCGGTGGCCGGTGTCGCGATCGGGACCACCGAGGCGCTGTTCACGGTGAGCGGCGTCGAGGGAACCGTCGCCTCCTTCGCGGGCGACATCACCTTCACCAACGCATACGGGACCCTGGTGGCTCCCGTTACCGGGACGCTGGACACCGCAACCGGCCATTTCGTCTCGTCCTCGACAACGGTGATCGGCACCGGTGCATACCGGCACGTCACCGGTTCTCTCACCTTCACGGGGACCGAGAACGTGGCGACCGGGGCGTTTTCCGAGGTCGTCACCGGAACGCTCTGCGTGCCGCGAGCGAGGTGATAGCTCAGTCCGCGCCCCGGTTCGAGCGCGTGGTAGGACGCCCAGGTGGATGGTGAGCGGCTGCTCGTCGGTGGGCGCATGGGAGGGGCGCTGCTTGTCGACGGTTCGGTCCGCCGGCCGGTCCGGCCCTGGAGCTCTGGCGTACGCGCGTTGTTGGCTCGTCTCGACGGTGTCGGTTTCACGGGCGCCCCCCGATACCTCGGGACAGATGAACAGGGCCGCGACATGTTCAGCTACCTGCCGGGAGACACGCTGGGTGACTCGCGGGCGTGGCCGGCCTGGGTGTGGTCGGAGACCCTCCTGGTCGAGGTGGCCGGCTGGTTGCGGGGCCTGCACGAAGCCACGCTGGGGTGGCAGCCGCCGTCCGATGCGCGATGGTTCAGTGGTCGGGGTTGGTCGCCCGGCCTGGTGATCGGCCATCACGACGCGGCGCCGTGGAACGTGGTGGTGCACGATGGCCACCTCGTGGGCTTCGTCGACTGGGACACCGCCGGACCGTCAAGTCCTGATCTGGATCTCGCGTGGACGGCGCTGACCTGGGTGCCGCTGCTCGCGCAGGGTGTGGTCGCGACACCACAGCCGGAGCACGCCGACCGAGCCAGACGGCTGCACCTGTTGCTTGACGGTTACGGGTATGCCGGAGACCGCGCGGCCTTCGGCTTCACGGTGGCCCGCCGGGCCAGGATCAACGCCGCAGCGATCGCCGGCATGGCCGCCGCCGGAGACCCCATTGGGGCGTCACTGATGCCGTGGGGCGATTCCCTCGAAGCCAGTGCGCGCGAGTTGGAAAGCCTTCCAACGTCCTTCTGGGCCAAGAGCTGAACCGAGCGAACGCGACCGCGACGGAGAGCCAGCCTCGACCGAAGAACCCGCAGGCAAGCGAGCCGAGCTGAATCAACCCTTCAGGGAAGTGCGGTTCACGGCGGTGATGCCCGGTCGACGGTCAGACCCTGGCCGGATGCATCTCGGCGAGCGTGGCAAGCATGGCCAGCCCCGGAGCCTCCAGCTCGCGGAACCGCTCGGCGGCAGCAGTCACCGCCGGGGAACCGGCCAGCTCCGGCGGAACGCGGGCCGGATTGAGGCGGACAGAGTCGACCCAGTTCTCCACGTGGGGTTGGGACGTGAAGGACGCCCGCGCACCCAGCACCTGCTGTCGCGCCCAGTCGGCGGTGGTGTTGGAGAACGGTACGGGCGGACACAGGCGGTTCTTCTCGGCGTCATCCGAGAGCATCGCTTCCACGTAGCCCGCGAGAGCCGGACCGAAGCACGCATATGTGTTGCGGATCGTCTGGAGCGTGATCACCTCCGGCCCCCACACCGGTACCAGTGGCGGATACCGCAGCCCGCGAGCAGCGCAGTGCACGACCACCGCGTCCCGGGCGATGGGGACGTCGCCGTCGGCCAGTATCAGGCGGCCGGGCTTGACCTGCACGATGTGCCCGAGCCGGACGACCCGCTGGATGGTGCGCAGCCGGTCGATCTCCCAGTGGGCCAGCGTGGCGATCTTGGCCATCGTCGGAGTCACCGACCGGTCGATCCGGACCATCACCCCCGCCTCTTCCATGCGGAGGAACAAGTCGTCCGGCGAGCTGGCTACCTCCGCGGCCTGCATGATGTCGGCCTCGGTGGTGAAGAACACCAGCGGATCCGGTTGCACCGCGGCACGATTGATCATCCACGGGTCACGTGGGCGGACCCAGACGATGGCGTCGGGATCGACACCGTTCGCGAGCAGCCAGATGCAGGCGTCGGTCGCCGTCTTGCCGGAGCCGGCGATCACGTACTGCGACGGTGCCTCGTCCAGGTCCACCAGGTCGTTGACTGGGATGACGCGCACGCCCTCCGCCACCCCGAAGGGCGGTGGGCTCGTCGCCGGGATCATCGGCGAGAGGTAGTGGGCGTTGACGATGCGCCCTGGGCCGTTGACCTGGAACTCCTGACCGGAGACCTGCGAGACGAACCGGCCCTCTCCGACGTAGTCACAGTTGGGATAAAAGGAAACCCGACCGGACGCCAGCAGTCGCTCCTGCAGGACACGCGAGTAATAGGTGCAGATCTCCGCCGCCGTGGCTCGCTCGTCCCAACCTGCTTCTGGGCCGCTCTCCTGGATCCGGTTGTCGCCGAGCAGCATCGACGCAACGCCGTAGGTCGCCGAGGACTGGTGCAGCCGGACGAACGGGTATGCGTTCAGCCAATGCCCGCCGACGCCGAACCTACGGTCGACGAGGACGACGCTGACGTCCGCATGAGCAACGAGGGCGTCGGTGAACGCCATTCCCATCGCACCCGCGCCGACGACCACATAGTCGGCCTCCAGCTCCACCTGCGCCACGGCCCCATGCTGACCGGTTGCCGGACCCTGGTCAACGGGCCCTGCAGTGCTGATGAGCTGACCGCGCCGGCGCATCCCACGCTGCTTACGCCGGTGCGCACGACGGTATGCGGCGCCTGGACATCAGGGCAGGCGACCGCCCCGGCGCCAGGGTTGACCGGTGATCTCGGCGTCGACAACCCCGGCGGCGCGCAGCAGGTCCGACGCCAGCCGACGAGCGCGCCGTTCGTCCTCGTCGACCATCGCGAGCAGGCCTCCCGGTGTGTCGTCGCCGGTAACGCCGACGTAGATCCAGGGGGTCGCCTGGTCCAGGTGTTGTCGCACCGCCTCGACCAGCTCTGTGGCGCCGGCCCCAGCGGCTTCGAATGTCGCGACGACGAGGGTCGAGGGACGACCGGGGACTGCCGCTGGTCGGTCCCACATTGTCCCGTCCAGACACGGCCTGACCGTCTCGACCGAGACCTGCCGGTAGAGCCCGGCGCGGTTGTAGGTCTCCTCATCCGCAAACCGCACAGCGACGCGCCGGTTCGGCACGTCGATCACGTGAACGCTGCCGGTGTGCCCTTCTCCGTGGCTGACCTGAGTCGGGCCTCGGGCAACCAGCGCGGGCGCCCATCCGTCCATGTAGCTCTGGTGCGCCTCGTCCAGGTCGTCGTCCGACCGGACGTCGTCACGGTCTACCCCTCGCACCACGAAGTGCATCGGACCTCCCCTGGCTCGCGACGGTCGCGCGACCGCCGGTTGTCCCTGTCGACGCCCCCACCTACTTGCCGGCGAGCTGGGAGCCGCCCCAGGACGCGAAGGTGGGCCATCGTTTCTCCATGACGACCAAGCCGAACAGGACCGCCGCCAGGACGGTCGTCGCCACGATCCCGGGAATGAGTGACGAGACGTAGAGGAGGAGCAGGAGCACGACGATGGCGGCAACCCGGGCGGCTCGTATCAGCCTCGCCATCGCCCATCTCAGGTAGGTCATCGCGACGAGCATGAGAATCGTGCCGCCGTAGAGGAGGTTGAGCTGGGTAGCGGTCATCGTCACTCCCGGCCGGCTGACCATGTTCTCGAACCCGACGGCGATCATGACGATCCCCGCGATGATGCCGAAGTGTCCGTAGGCCAGATGTCGAGACAGGACCACGTGCTCGCGAAAGCCGGCCAAGGCCGCGGTGATCGCGGCGTTGGCGCGGTCGAAGTACGTCCACCACAGCAGGCATACGACGACGAAGCACATCCCGACCGACAGCAGCTGCTCCGGCCAGACCTTCAGGCCCTGCCGCGCCAGCGGAAGGCTGAGGTCGACGATCGACTCGCCTAGCGCGATGAGGACGAACAGCCCGTACCGCTCCATGAGGTGACCCTGGTCGTAGTGGATCAACCCGTGCTGACGGCCGAAGAACGCCACCATGCCCATGTCGAGCGCGGCCGCCAGGAACCAGACCAGCTCTCGCGTGCCGTCCGGCGCGAAGGCGCCCAGGACGACGAGCGGCCCGACGAGGAGGACGCTGAGGCCGAGCGAGCTGGCCACCTTGGTCTGGTACTGGGAGGCGAACCGTCCCCAGATCATGATCCGCGCCGCCCAGAAGGCGAGCGCGAACTGCATACTTCCGTCGTCGTAGGCCTGTGGGATGGCGATGGCCATGACGAGGCCGCAGAGCCCGACGCCGAACAGGGTGACGCGGTCCCAGGTGGAGTCGTTGCCCAGCCGGTTGCTCTGCAGTGAGGTCAACACCCACGTGCGGTAGACCAGGGCCATGATGACGAAGGCCCGGCCCAGCCCCCACCACTGGTGATCCTCCCCGAGCAGCGTCGCGACCTGGGTGACCGCAAGGACCACGACCAGGTCGAAGAGTCCCTCCGCCCAGGTGACGCGTTTGCCCTCGACGATCTCGGCCACACCCCACAGGGTAGGAAGATGCCACCGGATCGTCACCCGTACGGCGGGACAACCTTGGGTACGCCGTCCTTTCGTCAGTGCGCCGGAGGTTCGAGGCGGCCGGCGGTCGCGGCCCTGACCGACGTCTGTAGCTCGTCCGCCGTGAACCCCAGGCCGCGCAGGATCTCGGCTGCGGTGCCGTCGGTGCGAAGGAGACCGAGCAGCAAGTGCTCCGTGCCAATTCCGTCGTGGCCGAGGCTCTCCGCCGCGAGCCGCGCCTGCTGGATGGCTTCCTGACTGTCCGACCCGAACGGGATGTGACCTCTCAGCGTCCGGGCCCCGCGCGGCGGCAGCGCCGCCTCGACCGCATCGCGAACGTTTTGCTCCGAGGAGGCCTTCGCCATCAGCACCGTGTAGGCCCCGCCGCGCGGTTCGCCGAGCAACCCGAGCAGAAGGTGTCCCGTGCCGATGATGTCGTGCTTGTGCGCGCGAGCCGCCTCCTGCGCCAGCACGATGCTGTGCCGGTTCCGGGTGGTAAACCGGTCGAAGGGCGTCGACGCGCGGCGTTGTTGAGCGCCCTGTTTCGACACACCGATGGCATCGCCGATGGCCGTCCACGACGCGCCGTTCTCCTTGGCGGCGCTGACGTAGTGGTCGACCAGTTGCTCGCCGAGATCGGTCAGGGTCTGCGACCGAAGGTGCGCCTCGCTGATGCGCGCCAAGTCGTCGGCGTCCGGCAGCTCGTCGTCGAGGCGTGCGATGAGGTCGGCGAGGCTGATATCGAGCGGTGTCATGCGTCAACCGTAGGTTGACGAGAACAATTCGTCAACCCGGACTTGACGGTCAAGGCTTAGTCGCAGCCGTAACTGACGGACTAGAAGCCGAGGTCGCGGCCGATCAGCTCCTTCATGATCTCGTTGGAGCCGGCCCAGATCTTGGTCACGCGAGCGTCGCGCCAGGCCCGCGCGACGCGGTACTCGTTCATGTAGCCGTAGCCGCCGTAGAGCTGCACGCACTCGTCGAGGACGTCGTTCTGGACCTGCGCGCTCCACCACTTGGCCTTGGCGGCGTCGACCGCGGTGAGCTCCCCCTTGGCGTGGGCGATGACGCAGTCGTCGACGTAGGCCTGGGTGACCTCGATGCTCGTGACCAGCTCGGCCAGCTTGAACTTGTTGTGCTGGAACGTGCCGATCGGCTGGCCGAACGCCTTGCGCTCCTTGGCGTAGTCGATGGTCTCGCGCAGGATCTGGGCGGCGTTGGCCGTGTTGGAGACCGCGGCCCCGATCCGCTCCTGCGGGAGCCGCTGCATCATGGCGATGAAGCCCATGCCCTCAGCACCCAGCCGGTTGGCGTCGGACACCCGGAGGTTCTCGAAGAACAGCTCGGCCGTGTCGGACTCGTCCTGGCCCACCTTGTCGAGCTTGCGGCCCCGGCTGAACCCGGGCGTACCGTCCTCGACGACAAACAGGGTAATGCCGCGAGCACCCTTGGCCGGGTCGGTCCTAGTGGCGACGATGACGAGGTCGGCGGAGTAGCCGTTGGTGATGAAGGTCTTGCTGCCGTTGACGATCCAGTTGCCGGAGCCGTCGTCGGCGCGCACGGCGGTGGTCTTGAGCGCGGCGAGGTCGGACCCGCCGGACGGCTCGGTCATCGCGATCGCGCTGATGAGCTCGCCGGACGCCATACCCGGGAGCCACCGCTGCTTCTGTTCCTCGGTGCCGAGGTCGACGATGTAGGGCGGGTTGACGTCGGAGTGGATCCCGAAGCAGGACGACACGGCGGCGCTGAACGCCGCGGTCTCCTCGGCGGCGACCGCGTTGAACCGGTAGTCGTCGGCGCCCGCTCCCCCAAACTCCTCCGGGATACTGAGGCCGAACAGCCCCTGCTTGCCGGCCGCCTGCCAGATGTCACGCGGGATCGACTTGCCGCGGACCATCTCCTCCGCCCGCGGCGCGAGGGTCCGTTCGACGAACTCGCGGACCGTCGCGCGGAACGCCTCGTGGTCCTCGTCGTAAATGTGGCGCGGCACGCGGGCTCCTTGAGTCAGGGACGTTGGTTGGGGCGGTCAGCGCCGGGCTACCGGTGGGTAACTAAGCGCTTGCTTAGTGTCGCGAAGGTCCGGCATGCTGTCAACGTGACGACGGGCGCGCTCGCCGGGCCGGCCAGTCCGGATGGGCCGGCCGCTCTCTCGACGGTCGAGCGGCTGTTGGACGCGGCGGCCGGCGCCTTCGCGGACCGCGGCTTCCACGCCACCACCACCCGCGACATCGCCTCCCGCGCCGGGCTCTCCGCCGCGGGCGTTTACGTGCACTTCGAGTCCAAGGAAGCGGTCCTGTACGCGTTGAGCCGCCGCGGCCACGAGGCGGCGTTGGCACTCGTCCACGGGTCGGCCACCGGCCCGGGCACGCCGACCGAGCGGGTCGCTCGCGTCATGTCGGAGTTCGCCGCGTGGCACGCGGAGCACTACGAGGTCGCCCGCGTGGTGCAGTACGAGTTCCCGCACCTCCTGCCCCACCACCGCGACGAGGTGCTCGCGCTGCGCAAGAACATCGACGAAGCGGTCCGCGAGCTCCTCGCGGACGGCGTGGCCAGCGGGGAGTTCGAGGTGGCCGACGTCCGGGACACCACCCTGGCGCTCATGTCGATGTGCATCGACGTCGCTCGCTGGTACAGCCCAGGGGTGCGGCGTACCCCTGACCGGATCGGGGCGACGTATGCGTCCCTGGGCTTGCGCCTGCTCGGCGCCCGCGCGTGATCTCACCCACGGGATGACGAGCCACCGGATCGCAGGCCAGCTGGCCTATCCCGGGCACTCCGTCCTCGTGGTCGCCGTGCCCCCCCTCGAGCCGCTGGTCCGGGAGCGCACCCGACACTACGACCCCGCATACCTCTCAGCCGACCCGACGTTCCCCCACGCCCATGTCACGCTGCTCGGGCCGTTCGTCGACGCCGCGGCCCTCAGCCCGCGGGTGTGCTCGGACCTGAAGGCGCTGCTGCGTCGGCACCGGAGGTTCACGGCGTCGTTCGTGCGGCTGGCCCGGTTCCCGGACGGGATGATCCACCTGCTGCCGGAGGAGGAGTCGCCGTTCCGACGCCTCACGGCCGACCTGGCGGCGGCCTTCCCGGACCACCCGCCCTACGGCGGCCGGTACGCCGACCCTCGGCCCCACGTCACCCTCGACCGGGCCGGACCAGCAGTTGACGTCGAGACCGTCCGGCGGTGGGTGGCTCCGTTGACGCCGGTCCGGGTGGCGGTCGACGAGGTGCGGCTGTCGTGGTACGAGCAGCACGCCTGCCGCACCCTCGCGAGCTGGCCGCTGGGCTGAAAGCGGCCGCCCGTCGGGTGAGCTCGGTCGGGTCGTTCGGTCTGGTTGGTTCCGTCAGTCGGGCTGGTCCAACCCCACGGCCACGGCGGCGAGGTGCTGGCCGGGGTTCCACCGGAACTCCAGCCGAGTTCCGGCCTCTTCCTGGGCGTAGCCGCTCAACCGGACCGCGCTGCGGTGCATGGCCAGGCCGAGCCGCCCGAAGTCGCCGATTCCGCTGCCCTGGCACAGGACCACCGTGTTGTCGGCGAAGACCACGCGCACCACCTGGCTGCCCGGAGCCCGGCGGATCGCGCGTACCGGAACGCCCCGCTGGACGAGCAGGTGCAAGCGGGCGAAGAGCAGCGCCTCTGCACTGCTGGCGTGCTCGGCCCACACCCGTTCCAAGGCCTCCTGCAGGGACCCGTCCAACGCGACCGCGCCGAGCTGGTCGACCTCGTCCTGGTTGTGCAGGTGGTCGCCGACGTCGTCGGAGTCCGCGACGTCGTCGGTGTCGTCCGCGACGGGCGCGACGTCCTCCTCAACGCCCTCGACCGGGCGACGACGACCACCGCGCGCACCGGGACTCGGTGACGAGTCACTCGGACGGCGGCGCCAGCGAATGGCCGCCGCCGCAGCGACGACCAAGGTGAGTAGAACCCACCGCCCGTCCACAGATCAAGTGTGCGCCAGAGCACCGACAACGTCGTCATGGTTTCGCCATCCGTCACCCTTGCGGCATGAGCCGGACCACCGCCGTTGGCCCCGAGTCGATCCTGCGCGCCCGTCCGCTCCGGCGGCGACCTCGCGCCTCGGCTGCGTCCCGAGTAGATCTGCTTCGGGCAGTCCTCGGCAAGATGGACGCCTCGCCGGCAGATATTTCTACCCAGAGCTCGCACTACCTGCCGACCACTCAGACCGGCCGCCCGACCCCCAGCGAGCTGCGCCCCCGCCGCGGCGCGGCGTTACCTCAGTCGCGAGTCAGCTTCCGGTAGGTCACCCGGTGCGGCCGAGTGGCGTCCACTCCCAGCCGCTCGACCTTGTTGGCCTCGTATGCCTGGTAGTTCCCCTCGAACCAGTACCAGTTCGACGGGTCCTCCTCGGTGCCCTCGTAGGCCAGGATGTGCGTCGCCACGCGGTCCAGGAACCACCGGTCGTGGCTGATGACCACGGCACATCCGGGGAACTCGAGCAGCGCGTTCTCCAGGGATCCGAGCGTCTCGACGTCGAGGTCGTTGGTCGGCTCGTCGAGCAGCAGCAGGTTGCCGCCTTGCTTGAGGGTGAGCGCCAGGTTGAGCCGGTTGCGCTCCCCGCCGGACAGGACGCTGGTCGCCTTCTGCTGGTCCGGACCTTTGAACCCGAACTGGGAGACGTAGGCCCGTGAGGGGATCTCGACGTTGCCGACCTTGAGGTAGTCCAACCCGTCGGAGACCGTCTCCCAGAGGTTCTTCTTGGGGTCCAGCCCGGAGCGGGCCTGGTCGACGTAGGAGATCTTCACCGTCTCGCCGATCTTCACGGCGCCGTCGTCCGGCTCCTCGAACCCGACGATCGTCTTGAACAGGGTCGTCTTGCCGACCCCATTGGGCCCGATGACCCCGACGATCCCGTTGCGTGGCAACGAGAACGAGAGGTCGTCGATGAGGATGCGCTCGCCGAAGCCCTTCTTCAGGTCCTTGACCTCGATGACCGTCGACCCCAGCCGCGGGCCCGGCGGGATCTGGATCTCCTCGAAGTCCAGCTTCCGGGTGCGATCCGCCTCGGCCGCCATCTCCTCGTAGCGCTCCAGGCGGGCCTTGGACTTCGCCTGACGGCCCTTGGGATTGGACCGCACCCACTCGAGCTCGTCCTTGAGGCGCTTCTGCAGCTTGGCGTCCTTCTTGCCCTGCACCTGAAGCCGCTCCGACTTCTTCTCGAGGTAGGTCGAGTAGTTGCCCTGGTAGGGGTAGAGCCGGCCGCGGTCGACCTCGGCGATCCACTCTGCGACGTTGTCGAGGAAGTATCGGTCGTGGGTCACGGCCAGGACGGCACCAGGGTATGCGGCCAGGTGCTGCTCCAGCCACTGCACCGACTCCGCGTCGAGGTGGTTGGTGGGCTCGTCGAGCAAGAGTAGATCCGGCTTCTGGAGGAGCAGCTTGCAAAGGGCGACTCGGCGGCGCTCGCCACCGGACAGGACCGTGACGTCGGCGTCCGGCGGCGGGCAGCGCAGGGCGTCCATCGCCTGCTCCAGCTGGGCGTCGAGGTCCCACGCGTCGGCGTGGTCGATGTCCTCCTGGAGCTTGCCCATCTCCTCCAGCAGCGCGTCGTAGTCCGCGTCCGGCTCGCCCATCTCCTCCGAGATCTGGTTGTAGCGGTCGAGCTTGGCCTTGATCTCGCCGGCCCCCTCCTCGACGTTGCCGAGGACGGTCTTCTCCTCGTTGAGCGGCGGCTCCTGGAGCAGGATGCCGACCGACGCCCCGGGTGCGATCCGGGCCTCGCCGTTCGACGGCTGGTCCATCCCCGCCATGATCTTGAGGATCGTCGACTTGCCCGCGCCGTTCGGCCCCACGACGCCGATCTTCGCTCCGGGGAAGAACGACATGGTGACGTCGTCGAGGATGACCTTTTCGCCAACGGCCTTGCGGGCCTTGGTCATGGTGTAGATGAACTCGGGCATTGAGCCAGGCTATCCACGCGAACACGGCCGCTCCCAATCGGTGCCACGCCCGGACGCCGCCGCGGACGCCGCCGCGGACGCCGCGGCGGACGCCACAGCGGCTCGGCCACGGACGCCGCCAGGCACCCCACAGAGGCCACCAGTCCGCGCCAGCCGCTGCCACCGGCTTCCAGCCGCCGCCACCCGCTGCGAACCGCCGTCAGCCACCGCTGACGACGATGTAGTCGTCGGTGTCGGCGTCCTCAACCCGGCGGCCGAACCCGCTGGACCCGGTGCCGCCCGACCCGAACGCGCCCTGCCCGAAGCCGCCGTCGACCACCACGCCGTCGGCGCCGGACTGACCCTCGGCTCCGGACTCACCGACGCCGCCGGACCCGCTCTCCGTGCGCATACCGGACTCGTCGGCGCCGTCCTCCTCGCCGTGGAAGGAGTCCTGGATCGCCGGGTCGGCCAGCCGGTCGTTGGCGTCGAGCTGCAGGCGCGGTGGCCGGCTGAACTCCACCTGGCCGCGGGTGAGGTCGTGGCCGATGGTGAAGGCGTCGATCTCAGCGCTGGTGCGCGGTTCACCCTTATCGGTCTCCCACTGGTTCACGCGCAGCCGACCGTAGACGACGACCGGATGCCCCTTCTTGACACTGGTCATGACGTTGGCCGCCAGGGCGTTGAACGCCACGACGTTGAGAAAGTTGGTGCTGCCGTCGACGAAGGCCCGCTTCTCCTGGTCCCACCGCCGCGTCGTCGACGCGATCCGCAGGCTCGCGAAGGGCCGCCCGACCTTGGTCGGCCGGCTGATCGGGTCGTTGACGACATTGCCGACGACGGTTACGAAGCTCTCGTTCATCTCTGTTCCTCCACCCGTTCCCATGTGTTTTCCGTGTGTGCGGTGCTCTCCGAGGCACCACGGGACCGAGCATCGGATGCCTGGACGGCGCAGGCCAGCCCCCGTCAGTCGCCTGTGGACGGTGGGACGAGACGGTCACGGCCTGTGGAGGAACGGGGCGAGGAACGGGTCATGGCCGACGCCGTCGCCCAGCCGGGTCAGGCCCGGTCACGTCAGGCCGATCAGCCGGTCCGGCGGGTCAAGAGAGGCGGGCCGTCTCCAGGCTCTCCCGGGTCTCCCGGTGGCGGTCGAGCACCTCCCGCACCGGCCCGACGAGCTGGTCGGTCGCCACGTCGGCGATCGCGGTGCGCAGGCGGGTGCCGACCATCGCCCGGCGGCGCCGCGCCCCCACCCGGGCCAGCGCCCGCGCCAGCCACGCGCCGAGCCAGCCCAGCAGCAGACCGCCGACCAGCAACAGGGTCGGCACCGGCAGCGGCCCCACCGT
Source organism: uncultured Actinomycetota bacterium (assembly GCA_963751085.1). Lineage (GTDB taxonomy): Bacteria > Actinomycetota > Actinomycetes > Actinomycetales > Dermatophilaceae > Lapillicoccus. The sequence goes on from CAVVTH010000004.1 coordinate 570,163, forward strand.
GGGTGTGTCGATCTCCGGGAGCTTCAGCCAGCCGATGACCCCCAGGACGACGAGCCAAACCAGGCCCACGACGGCGGCGAGCCCGAACAGCCACTGGAGCCAGCCGATCAGCCGCCACCACATCGGCGGGTTCCCGCGCAGCGGCGTCGCCACGACGACGCGGTCCAGCCGCTCGTAGAGCCGGTCGTCCGTCGGCGCCGCGGCATCCGAGACCGCTTCGGCCCAGAGCACCGGAAGTCCCTCGGCGGCGCGTTCGGTCAACATGAGCGCGGCGAGCTTCACGGCCGAGTGCGCGGATGCCGAGGGCGCCGGTATCGACGACCGGCCGACGATCTCGCGTACGTCGAGCGGGTCCACCCGGTCGAGCACCTGCGAGGGAACCCGGTCGAGGCGCAGTCGCCGCAGCGGGTCGGGCCGCAGCTTGCGGCCCCACCGGGTGAAGATCCACCCGGTCCGGCCGAGCGCCTCCCGGCGGTAGTCCTCGTCCACCGCATCCAGCACCACCGGCACGCCGGACGCGCGCGACAGCGCGTCGATGAGCCGGTCGTCGGCAGCAGCGTCCAGCGACGGCTCCCGGTCGGCGACCCCGTGCCGCAGCCGCCCGGCGACGGCCGCCAGGTCCGCCGAGAGCCGTTGCCGAACCGCCTCGTGACCGGCCACGGCGTTGGCCAGCCGCTGGCGCAGGTCGGCGATGCCCTGTCCGGTCGCCACCGACGTCGTGAGGACCTGGACCCCCTCGACGCCGTCGAGCCGGAGCAGTCGGACGAGGTCCTCCCGGCACGCCTCGACGGCGTCCGCGGAGCGGAGCCGGTCGACCTGGTTGAGCACGACAAGCATGACGGCGGAGTGCCCGGCGAGCTGTCGGACGTACTCGTCGTGCAGCAGGGCGTCCGCATACTTTTGAGGGTCGGTGACCCAGACGAACACGTCACACAGGCCCAGCACGCGCTCGGCCTCCACGCGGTGCGAGAGCTCGCGCGAGTCGAAGTCCGGTAGGTCGAGCAGCACGAGCCCGTCGAGCGACCCGGCCGACGTGCCGCCGCCCGACTCGCCGCCCGACTCGCCCCCCGGCTCGTCGGCGGCGCCGTCTGCAGAGCCGGCGGAGACTCCGTGCCGTCGGCGGACGCCAAGCCAATCCAGGAGCGGACCTGCGGAGTCCTCGCCCCACACGGCGGCCGAGGGTACCGAGGTCGTCGGCCGGGTCGCGCCGATCTGCGCGAGCTCTCGCCCCGCCAGCGCGTTGAACAGCGACGACTTGCCGCTTCCCGTAGCGCCGGCCAGCGCGACGACGGTGTGGTCGCCGGCCAGGGCGCTGCGCTGCCCCACCTTCGCCACGATCTGGCGGGCGGCCGCCACCTGGCGAGCATCAAGCTGGTCGCCACCGGCGCCGAGCGCGGCCTCGAGTGCGTCGGCCTGGGTGCGGACGACCTCTTGGCCGGCGACCGCCACCTTCGCCCGCCCCATGAGCAGGGGGCTCACCGCGCCGCCCGCACGGCCGCGGCCGCGGCGGCGAGGGTCCGCGACTGGTCCGACCGCAAGTCCACCTCGTCGAGCACCCCGACGAAGCGGGCGCGCTCGTGCCGGAACGCCGCCTCGGCGCGGTCGAGAAGCGCCTCCTTCGCCGTGGCCGCCATTGCGCGCACCGCCTGGTCGCCGAAGATCGCCTCGAGCAGCTTCTGGCCGAGGAGGGCCGTACCGCCGGCAATCCCGACCTCGGCGCCGGTGAGCCCGCCGGTGTAGGCGAAGGTCACCAGCATGAGCACCGTCCCGACCGCGTTGACGCCGTATGCGGTGACCTTCGCCGTCGTACGCCGGTCCTTGCCCTCGTTGCGGACCAGCTCGAGGACGTCTCCCTGCCAGTCGTGGACCAGGGAGGCGACCGCCTGGTCGAAGTCGGCAGAGACCCGGGGCAGGTCCGGGTGCGCCTGTAGCAGGGTGGACCCGCCGGCCAGCGACCGCCAGGACCGCGACGTCGTCACCGCCGCGCCCTGCCCCTCGGCGCGGATCAGCTCGGCCACGCCGCTGTGCAGCGCCTCGTCCAGCTGGACCGACGGGGGCGGTTCGCCCTTAAAGCCCGCGACGATCCGGTCGCGGACGCGGGAGACGGTGGTCTCCACCTGACGAAAGAACTCGCCCGTCCCGACGAACTCCTGCCAGCGGGCGAGGACCTCGCCGCGCAACAGCGACCCGTCGCTCATGCCGAGCTCGACGCCCGACTCGGCCGCGGCGTATGCGGTTACCGCCGCCTTCTCGAGGGCCTTGCGCGCACTGACCTGCGCCGCCGAAGCGTCGACCAGTGACTGGATCCGTGGAGTCAGCGAGTCGAGCGCGCCGGTGAGCGTCTGTCGCACCACGAGTGCCCGTGCCCGCGCGTCCTTGGCCAACGCCGAGAGCCACGAGTGGAGCCGGGCAACCTCGTCCGGTGGCAGCAGCCCGTCGTCAACGAGCGTCGACTCCGCCACGGTGAAGATCGGCGCGGCGCCGAGGCCCTGTTCCTTGAGCATGGACGACAGGTGCTCCCGGATGACCGGAATGGAGGGCCTGGGGACCCGGTTGAGCACCACGGCCACCGACGTCCCACGTTCGGATGCCTGGCGGAGCAGCTCCCAGGGCACGGCGTCGGCATACCGGGCGGCGGTGGTGACGAACAGCCAAAGGTCCGCCGCCCCGAGCAGCTGCCGGGCGAGCTCCCGGTTGCCGAGGACCACCGAGTCGATGTCCGGGGCGTCGAGCAGCGCGAGCCCGGCCGGCAGGGTCGCCGACGGAACGAGCTGCATCGTCGCGTCGCCCTCGACCGCACTGCCGCCGGTCGCGCGAGCGAGGTCCGGCAGGATCCGGCTGGGGGTGAACCAGCGCTCGTCGTCCGGGTGGTGCACGAGGACCGGTGACCGGGTCGTCGGGCGCAGGATGCCCGGGGCACTGACCACCGAGCCGACCAGCGAGTTGACCAACGTGGACTTGCCCGAGCCGGTCGAGCCGCCGACGACCGCGAGGAGCGGGGCATCCAGCGAGGCCAGCCGCGGCAGGATGTAGTCGTCGAGCTGCCGTAGCAGCTCACTGCGACCGCTTTCGGCGGCGCTCACTCCGGGCAGGTCGAACGGAAGGCTCGTCGTCCCGACTTCGTCGCGCAGCACCGTGACCGCCGGCAGGAGGTCCTGCGTCTCCGGCGGGGCGGTCAGGGTCACGCCCGAATCCTCTCCTGCGTCGGGCTCGGCTCCAAATGCAGGACTCGGCGCGTCAGCACACGTCATTGCCGCCGTTCGGCGGTCGTGCCCCCGGCAGGACTCGAACCTGCAACCTGCGGATTAGAAGGCCGCTGCACTATCCGTTGTGCTACGAGGGCCGGTGGCGTGGCACCGGATGTAGGCCCGGACCGCAGCCAAGTCTAAGTGTCCCCGCTCACCTCGATCGGCAGTCTGGACGGCACCGAACGGTCAGTATGCGAGGTGTCCGACGAACGCCCTCCGGTGCGTGACGATCGCCTCGAGCAGCGTGCGCTCGCGAGCGGCCGCATCCCGCTCCGCGGTCCCTCGCACCATGCGGGCGCGCAACAGTGCCAGGTCGCTGGCGCCGTCCTGGAACGCCCGCATCGACGCGACGGCCGCCCGACCCCCGTGCTGGTTGGCCCAGACCCGGGCTTGTCGTCGAGCCGGCACGGAGGAGAGCATGGCCACCTCCTGGTGGCTCAGCCAACCGGCGTCGGCGTACTGGCTCAGGTAGGTCCGGATCAGGCGTCCCTCGCGATATCGCAGCCCGACGATGAGGGCCACGAAGCAGACGAAGAGCGGCACCTGGAAGAGCACGTAGGCGCCGATCAGGTGCCCGGTGGCGGCCGACAGGTTCCAGATGCCGTGCAGCAGCGCGGCGACAAGGAACCCGCCTAGTGCGACGAGGACCCGGCTCCAGGCGCTGCGCATGACGGCGACGGCCAGGCCGAGGCCGATACCGGTGAACGCCGTGAACAGCGGGTGGGCGAACGGCCCCATGATGCAGCGCAGGATGAACAGCTCGGTCAGCCCCTGCTGGCCGTACTCCGCGTACTCGCGGCCGAGGTAGAGGATGTTCTCGCTGAAGGCGAAACCGGCGCCGACCAGACCCGCATACACGATGCCGTCGACGACCCCGTCGAACTCCCGGCGACGCAGTAGGACGACCAGCAGCACGCCGAACCCCTTGAGCCCCTCCTCGACCAACGGCGCACCGAACACCGCCGTGACCACGTCGGGGTCCTCGGCGCCGGCCAGCCGCATGGCGATGGCGATGCCGGTGTTGAGGAACAGCGCGCCGGCCGGCGCACAGACCGCGCCCCAGGCGAAGGCGAGCACCAGCATGCGAGCGGGTTCGGCCTCGTAGCGGTCGAGCCAGAGGAACGTCGGCACCACGACCAGCAGCGGCAGGGCCGCGAACAGCGCGGCGAGCAGGGTGACCTGGACGCCGAGCCCGGTGTCGAACTCCACCGCGAGAACGGCAGCACTGAGGAGGAAGCCGGTCGCCACGAGCCCGCCGATGATGATGGTCCGCAGCCGCGGTCGCGTGGTGGGGTTCGGCGGCGGCGAGTAGCTCTGGAAGCTCGGGCCGGCCGATGGCCCACCGGCACCGGACGGGGTCGGGGCGCCGAAGGACATGCACGGCAGGGTAATCCAGTCGGTGCCCGGCACGGCCTGGGGATTCCTGCGCCTTGCCGCGACGCCGCAGCCTAGGGTGATGCCCGTGACGACTCCCGCGATCCCGACCAGCCGGTCCAGTCGCGCGGAGAGTGACCGGATCGTGTGGATCGACTGCGAGATGACCGGCCTTTCGCTCACGGCCGACGCCCTCATCGAGGTCGCCGCCCTGGTCACCGACTTCGAGCTGAACCAGCTGGGCGACGGCGTCGACGTCGTCGTCAAGCCGCCCGCGGCGGCCATCGAGCAGATGGACCCGTTCGTCCTCGACATGCATACCAAGTCGGGACTGCTGGCCGAGCTCGACTCGGGCACCACCATGGAGGTGGCGCAGGAGCAGGTGCTGGCCTACATCCGCGAGTGGGTGCCGGAGCCCCGCAAGGCTCCGCTGGGCGGCAACACGGTGGCGACCGACCGGGGGTTCCTCATCCGCGACATGCCGCAGCTCGAGGCGTGGCTGCACTACCGGATCATCGACGTCAGCTCGATCAAGGAGCTGGCGCGGCGGTGGTACCCCCGGGCCTACTTCAACGCTCCGGCCAAGTCCGGCGGCCACCGGGCGCTCGCCGACATCCGGGAGTCGATCGCCGAGCTGCGCTACTACCGAGCGGCGGTATTCGTGCCGCCGCCCGGGCCCGACAGCGCAACCGCCCGCACGCTGGCGTCGCGACACATCGTCGTAGCGCCGGCCGAGGAGGCCTCGGGGCTCTGACGAGTCATGGCCTGCACGCGCCGCGTGCAGGCCACATCGGGGTGAGTGACGGGACTTGAACCCGCGGCCCCCTGGACCACAACCAGGTGCTCTACCAGCTGAGCTACACCCACCGTGCGCCCCGCCGTCTCCGGCGCAGCGGCGCACCATGCTACCCGAGCCGCGCCGGTGCCCCGGACCACCGCCGGCATGAGCGACAATGCACGGCATGTATGCGGGGAGGGAACGGCGCAACCGGATGGTCGCGCTCGTCCTGGCCCTGGTGCTGCTGGCCGGAGCGGTGCTCGCGCTGCTCGCGACGGTGATCCAGGCGTCACCCGCCCAGGCATTGCCGGCGCACGCCTCACTGGTCTCCGTCGCCCCGGCCGACGGCGAGCAGCTCGCCGGCAGCCCCACCGAGATCCGGCTGACCTTCGACGACACGATCACGGCGGGACTGGCCAGGATCCGGCTCACCCGGGATGACACGCCCGTCGAGACGGGGCCGCCCACCGTTTCCGGGACCGTGGTCACGGCGGCGGTGACCGAAAAGGGGGGCAGCGGTGCATACCGGATCGCCTGGCAGGTCACGAGCGACGACGGTCATCCGGTGTCCGGGGAGTCGTCCTTCACGGTGACCGGTGGTGCGGCGGGATCGAGACCGCGGGTCACCCCGACCTACAAGACCCCACAGACGCAGCCGACCACCTTCGGGCATCCGGACCACCGTCCCGGCCTCATCGTCGCTGGCATCCTGCTGCTCGGCGGGGTCGCGCTGCTGGTCTACGAGCAGCGGCGGCGCAGCCACCTGGCCGACCCAAGGACCGACCCGGGAACCACCCCGAAATCGGACCCCCAGGACCGGCAACGAATTTCATGAGCAGGACGCTGCTGGTGTAGCCTCGACCCTCGCTGCGCCGCTAGCTCAATGGCAGAGCAAGTGACTCTTAATCACTGGGTTCGGGGTTCGAATCCCTGGCGGCGCACCAGCAGGACCACGAAGGCCCCGGCGTCGAGCCGGGGCCTTCGGTCGTCGAAGCGGCGCCCGACGAGGGTCTGCGTGGCGGTCTGGTCCCATGTTTGCGAGGCTGTGGACCCATGAGCCGACCCACGACCGCAATCATCGGCGCCGGCTTCGCGGGGTACCACGCCGCTCGGACCCTCGCCAAGCACATGCCGGACAGCGAAGTCGTGGTGATCAACCCGACCGACTACTTCCTCTACCTGCCGCTGCTGCCCGAGGTGGCCGCCGGCATCCTCGACCCGCGCCGGGTCACCGTCTCCATCCCCGGAACCCTGCCGAAGGTGCGCCTGCTGCTCGGGTCGGTCGACTCGGTGCAGCTCGAGGACAAGACCCTGACCTACGTCGACCCGGAGGGTGACCGCGGGGAGCTCTCCTTCGACCGGGTCCTACTGACGACCGGCAGCGTCAACAAGCTGCTGCCCATCCCGGGTGTCGGGAAGTACGCGCACGGCTTCCGCAACATCGCCGAGGCGCTCTACCTGCGCGACCACATCACCCGTCAGATCGAGCTGGCCGACAACACCGACGACCCCGACGAACGGGCCGCGCGCCTGACCTTCGTCGTCGTCGGCGCGGGCTACACGGGGACGGAGGTCACCGCCCAGGGCGTGCTGATGACCAAGGCCCTGTGCAAGCCGCACCCGCGGCTCGCCGGACAGCAGGCCCGTTGGTTGCTGGTCGACACGGCGCCCACGGTGCTACCGGGGCTCGGGCCCAACCTCATCCGGACCGCCGAGCGCGTACTTCGCCACCGCGGGGTTCAGATCCGGACCGGCACCTCCGTCGCCGAGGCGATGGACGACCACGTCCGGTTGAGTGACGACACGACCGTGCCCACGCGGACGCTGATCTGGTGCGTCGGCGTGCGGCCGGAGCCGCTCATCTCCGGCCTCGGGTCGTCCACCACGCATGGCCGCATCGATGTCGACGAGTACCTGCAGGTGCCCGGCCACGAGCACGTCTTCGCCTGCGGCGATGTCGCCGCGACGCCGGACCTGACCCGGCCGGGCCAGATCACGCCCATGACGGCGCAGCACGCGCAGCGCCAGGGCGTGCGTGCGGCGCTGAACATCGCGGCGTCGTACGGCATCGGCGAGCGCCGCCCCTACGAGCACCACGACCTCGGGTTCGTCGTCGACCTCGGCGGCTGGACCTCGGCGGCGGACCCCTTCCACGTCCCGCTCTCCGGCCTGCCGGCCAAGGTCGTCACCCGCGGCTACCACCTCTACTCGCTGCCGGGCAACCGCGGGCGCACCGCCGCCAGCTGGCTCACCGAGACGGCCTTCGGGCGCGAGGGCGTGCAGCTCGGCCTGGTCCGCGGCAAGGACGTGCCTCTCGACACGGACGCGCCGTTGGGAGCCGTACGGCCCAACTCCTGAGTGGTCCGCGACACACCAGCGGGAGTTGATCTTCCAAAAGGGTCCGGAAACGGCTTCCCGGGACACCAACGCCCGTCGGTGTGCCGTGCTGAGCAGTCAGGGGCCCGGGACAGGTGGGAGGCGAGACGTCAGCCAGGTGGCGATCCGACGGCTGGCGGCCCGGCCCTCCGGCGTCGGGTGGAGCGGGTAGTCGTGGATCATGCCGAGCTCCTCGACCAGCTCGATGTCCCCGCCCACGCGCTGGACGGCCTCCACGAGCCGGTGCGCGTCCGCGTTGAGGATGTCGTGGGTCCCACTGAGGACGATCATCGGCGGCAGGCCGGCCAGGTCCCCCTGGATCGGGCTGACCCAGGGATGGTCGGGAGGCAACGGCCCGCGATAGGCGACGCCCGCCTCCCGAAGGCCCGGCGCCTGGAGCCAGGGGTCCAGGGCGGCGCGGGCAGCAACTTCCGCGTCGTCGCAGGTGATGTCGACCCACGGCGAGACGAGGACCAGCCCGGCCGGCGTGCGGTCGTTCGCGCGGCGGAGCTCCTGGGCGACGGCGAGCGCCATGCCCGCTCCGGCCGAGTCCCCCGCCAGGAAGACGGGGCGTCCGGGCCACCGGAGCACGTCCCGGACGAGGTCGACGACAGCGGGAACTACCGTGTCGGCGGTGCCGACCGGGGCCAACGGGTAGATGGGTACCAGAACGGTAAGCCCGGTCGCGCGCACCAGCCGTTCCACGAACCACCAGTGCCACGAGCGCAGCTCACGAAAGTAGGCGCCGCCGTGGAGGAACACCAGGTGGCCGGTCGTGCGCCCATCGCGGGGCGCTATCTCATACAGCGGCCAGCCGTCCGGGCTCACGCCCGGGACGACCTCGACCCGCCACCCGAACCGGGACGGGGGCGCGTAAGTCGGCGGCCCTGCGCGCAGCGCGGACATCGCCGCCCGCGTCGCGGCCGCGGTGGCGTACTGCTCGTGGGCCCGGCGGATGCTCGGCGCATACCGGAGCAGCCGGCTGGCCACGCTCGGCGTCACCGGTAGAGACCGGTCGTATCGCCAGCCTTCGCCCGCTTCGCCGACACGAGCAGGGTCAGCGGCGGCGGCGCAGCAGGCCGATGCCTACGAGCGCCACGGACGCGGCGGCGAGGACCGCGGCGACGAGCTCCGGCCGCACCTGGCCGTCGGGGGTACGCGTCGCCTCCGACACCCGGATCCGCACCGACTCCACCTCGCGCCGCACGATCTCCTTGGGACTCAGCCGGGTCACCAGCTCGTCGACGGTGGTGCTGAGGTGGGCCCGCCGCTCGACCAGCTCGGCCTCAAGCGCGGCCACCTCGGGCGTGGCTGGTGCGGGGATCGCCGGGGTCGAGCTGCTCATCGCCTGACTCCTAGGTCGGTCGCGCCGTTTCGGGTGGGTGGCCTGTTCAGGGAGACCCTACAGACCCAGGTCCTTACGCAGCTTGGCGACGTGGCCCGTGGCCTTGACGTTGTAGCGCGCGTCGGAGACCTTCCCCTCCTCGTCGACGACAAACGTCGACCGGATGACGCCCTCGACGGTCTTGCCGTAGAGCTGCTTCTCGCCGAACGCGCCGTAGGCGTCATGCACGTGCTTGTCAGGGTCGGACAGCAGCGTGATCGTCAGCCCGTCGCGTTCCCGGAACTTCGCCAGCTTGTCGGGCTCGTCGGGGCTGATACCGAGCACCTCGACGCCCCGGGCGTGCAGGGCATCGATCGAGTCGGAGAAGTCGCACGCCTCGGTGGTGCAGCCAGGGGTCATCGCGGCCGGGTAGAAGTACACGATGACGCGCTGGCCCTTGAGGTCGGACAGCGTCACGTCCTCGCCTTGGTCGTTGGTGAGGGTGAAGTCGGGGGCGGGGTCCCCGGGCTTGAGAGTGGTCGTCACGGTCTCCAACCCTAGCCGCGGCCGGGTCGCCGAGGCATACCCGGGTATGCGGACGGCCGATCCGTGCGGAAGGCGGGACTCGAACCCGCACGCCGAGGCACAGGAACCTAAATCCTGCGTGTCTACCAGTTCCACCACTCCCGCGAGGTGGCCCAGTCTACGAACCCACCGGCCTAGGTCACGTCGACCGTGATCGTGTGCCAGCCGGTGGCGCCGTCCGGGTCCGGGGGGGCCTGCTGGTCGGTCTGTGTCGCTCCCGTCACGTCGGTCGCCCGCACCCGGAGCTGGTGGCTCCCCGGGGTCGCGGCCCACATGAGCACCCACTGTCGCCAGGCGTCGGTGGTGGGCTCCGCGGCGAGAGTAGCCGGCTGCCACGCCCCGTCGTCGACCTGTACCTCCACCTTGCCGATCCCGCGGTGCTGGGCCCAGGCCACCCCGGCCACCGCGACGGTGCCCGCCTTGACGCCCCGTCCCGCCCTCGGCACGTCGATCCGCGATGCGGTCTTGATCGGACCCTTGGCCGACCAGCCTCGCGGCGTCCAGTAGCCCTGGTCGGCGGAGAAGCGGGTCACCTTCAGCTCGGTGAGCCACTTCGTCGCCGACACGTAGCCGTAGAGCCCCGGGACGACGAGCCGCGCGGGGAACCCGTGCTCGAACGGCAGTGGCTGGCCGTTCATCGCGACGGCGATCATCGCGTTCCGGTCGTCGGTGAGCGCCTCGATCGGCGTGCCGGCCGTGAACCCGTCGCTGCTGCGCGACAGGACCATGTCGGCCCCCGCCTTGGGTTTGGCCATGGCCAGCAGGTTGCGGACCGGCCAGCCGGTCCACAGCGCGTTGCCGACGAGGTTGCCGCCGACCTCGTTCGAGACGCAGGTCAGGGTGACGAGGTGCTGCTCGAGGGGCTGCTTGAGCAGGGTGGCCCAGTCGATGGTCACCTCCTGCTCGACCTCTCCCCACACGCGCACCGACCAGGACGCCGTGTCGAGCTGCGGCACGACAAAGGCGGTGTCGATCCGGTAGAAGTCGTCGTTCGCCACGACGAACGGCGTCACGCCCTCGACGTTGACCGAAGCGCCGGCGATCGACGGGGTCTGGGTGGGCGTCGGGATCACCGTGTCCGCGCGGGCCTCCCGTGCCGACCCTCGGCCGCCGTCGAGGCGCGAGCCGAGGAGGCCGGCGACGAGCGCGCTGCCGCCGGCGATGACCCGCCGGCGGGTCAAGGGCGGCCAGCCTCCGGTATGCCGGTCGTCCCCGGCCCTGGGCCGAAGCCGGACCAGCGTGTCGATCCCGACGCCGGCACCGATCAGCGTCGGCAGGACGTCCGGTCCGCTGGCGTCGGGACGGGAGAGCACCGCCACGATGCCCACGGCCCCGACCGCGCCGAGCAGGACCGCGGCGAGCAGGATCCGCCGCTTGGACAGCACACCGATGGCCGCGCAGACGAGCACGAGAACGACGCTCATCCCGATGGTCAGCGCCAGCTTGTCGTTCGTGCCGAAGGTCGACACGGCGAAGTCCTTGAGCCACGGCGGTGTCCGGTCGATGAAGGCGCCCGCGACGGCCGGGATCGGCGACGGCGTGCCGCCCGCCATGCCGAGCCAGGCGAGGACGCCGGCCAGCAGCGTCGCGACTCCGATCGACACCGCACCGGCGATGACGCCGTCCAGCGCCGCCGCCCAGGTCGACCCCGCCCCCGCCGGCTCGTCGACCGGGCGCTCCGGAGGAGCCGCCGTGGACCCACCGCCGAGCGGCGACCGGACGGAGGGGGTGTCGGTCTTGGTGGTGCGGTGGCTCAGGTCGGTCATTCGCTCAGTCGTTTCCTCAGGATCGGCGCCAGCTCGCGGAAGGCCCGCCCACGGTGCGAGATCGCGTTCTTCTCCTCGTCGGTGTACTCGGCGAGCGTCCGGCCGTCTTCGTTGTCACGGTCGCCGGACGCGACGACGAAGATCGGGTCGTAACCGAAACCGTTGTCACCACGAGGTTCTCGGATCAACGAGCCCTCGACGCGCCCCTCGGTCGACTCGACGGTCCCGTCCGGCAGCGCGAGAACGGCCGCGCAGACGAACGCCGCCGAACGGTGCTCCTCACCGACGTCGGAGACCTGCTCCAGCAGCAGCCGCAGGTTGGCCCGGTCCCGGTCCGCACGAGGCAGGTCGACGCCGCCGGTGGTGCCGGACCACCGCGCGCTGAACACGCCGGGCGAACCGCCCAGGACGTCGACGGCGAGGCCCGAGTCGTCGGCCACCGCCGGCATACCGGTGGCCTCGGCGAGCGCGACCGCCTTGAGCCGGGCGTTGCCCTCGAAGGTGACCTCGGTCTCGGCGACGTCCGGCCCGTCGACCTCCGCCGCGCTGACGATGTCGAGGTCGAGCTCGGCCACCAGGTCGGCGAGGATCTGGCGCAGCTCGTGCACCTTGTGCTCGTTGCGGGTCGCGAGGACCAGCCGGCGCGCCGTCACGTGCGGGACCTCGCGGGGGCGTCGAGGGCGGCCCGCTGGAGGGCGGTGAGGTCGGAGCAGCCCTTGGTCGCGAGGTCCAGCAGCTGGCCCAGCAGCTCGCGGTCGAACGGCTCGGCCTCGGCCGTGCCCTGCACCTCGACGAACCGGCCGTCACCGGTCATGACGACGTTCATGTCGGTGTCGGCGGTCGAGTCCTCGGGGTAGTCGAGGTCGAGGACCGGCTGGCCCTTGACGACCCCGACGCTGATGGCCGCGACCGAGCCGGTCAACGGCTGCGCCTTCGCGGACAGCAGACCTCGGCTGCGGGCGTCCTCGACGGCGTCGACGAGCGCGACGTAGGCGCCGGTGATGGCCGCCGTCCGCGTCCCACCGTCGGCCTGGAGCACGTCGCAGTCGAGGACGATCGTGTTCTCCCCCAAGGCTTTGGTGTCGACGACGGCGCGCAATGATCGACCTACGAGCCTGGAGATCTCGTGCGTGCGGCCACCGATCCGGCCCTTGACCGACTCGCGGTCGGAGCGCGTGTTGGTCGAGCGCGGCAGCATCGCGTACTCCGCGGTCACCCACCCCGTGCCCTTGCCCTTGAGCCACCGCGGCACGCCCTCGGTGAAGGAGGCGGCGCAGAGGACGCGCGTCCGCCCGAACTCGACGAGGACGCTGCCCTCGGCGTGGTCGAGCCAGTTCCGGGTGATCCGGACCTCGCGCGTCTCGTCGGCTGAGCGGCCGTCGTGCCGGGTCGTCGGAGCGGGCGTCACGGTAGCGGGATCGGTCATGGCCGCAAGGCTAACCACGCGTCGAGCGTACGTCGGCGGCCCGCCAGGTCACCGGCTCGCGCACCTCACGAACCCCTTACAGGCCGCTCCGGCCCCGCTCCAGTCCGCTACAGCACGTATGCCGCGCCCGGCTCCGCGAGCTCCACGTCGCCGTCCCAGTGCTCGGCCGCCTGAGCCCGGCACTGCTCCCGGTCGTTCCAGGCCGGGATGTGCGTCAGCATGAGACGGCCGACGTCGCCGGCGCGGGTCGCGGCCTGCGCACACTGCGCGCCGTTCATGTGGATCCCGGGCAGGGTGTCCCGCCCCGCGACGAACGCGGAGTCCGCGAGCACCAGAGCCGCGCCGTGCATCAACGGCGACAAGGCGTCACACGCGCCGGTGTCGCCGGTGTAGGCGAGAACGGCACCGTCGGCCTCGACGCGCAGTCCGTAGGCCTCGATCGGGTGGTGCACCGCGTACGGGGTGACGGTGAAGGGGCCGACGACCACCGGCTCGCGGTCGACGTGGTCCTGGTAGTCGAACTCGGCGTCCATGGCGTGCACACCGTCCAGGCCGTAGGCCTCGCTCATCCGCTTCCTGGTGCCCGTGGGTCCGTAGACGAGCACCGGTTTCGACGGCCCCTCCGGGTGGTAGCGCTGGACGACGTAGAGCCCGCACAGGTCGATGCAGTGGTCGGGGTGCAGGTGGCTGAGGAAGACGGCGTCGAGGTCGCGCGGGTCGAGGTGCTGCTGCAGGGTGCCGAGCGCACCCGCGCCGAGGTCGAGCGCGACGTTCCAGGTGCGGCCCTCGTGCTCGGCCTGGACCAGGTAACAGGAGGCCGGCGACCGCGGGCCCGCGAACGAGCCGGAGCAGCCGACGATCGTCACCTTCACGAGGCCGCCCTCACGGGGCCACCGCCAGGTGTTCAGCAACCTCGGCGGCGCCGTCCCCAGGTTGCCGAACACCGTCTCGACCTCCGGACCGAGGAACCGGCGCGCCAGCCCCCGGAACTCCTCCGGGTCGCCGGTCGTGCTGAACGCGAGGGTCGGCGGCGGCAGGTCGTCGGGGCGCAGCAGGTCGCCGTCGGCGAGCACCCGGTAGACGTCCTTGGCGGTCTCCTCGGCGGACGACACCAGCGTGACGTCCTCGCCGAGGACGTAGGAGATGACGCCGGTCAACAGGGGGTAATGGGTGCAGCCGAGGACCACGGTGTCGACGTCGTGGTCGGCGACCGGCTCGAGGTACCCCCGCGCCACGTCGAGCAGCTCCTTGCCACCGGTCACCCCGGCCTCGACGAACTCGACGAACCGCGGGCACGGCTGGCTGAACACCTCGATCTGGGGAGCGGCCGCGAACGCGTCTACGTAGGCCTGCGATTGATGCGTCCCGGTCGTGGAGATGACGCCGACCCGTCGGTTGCGGGTCGCCGCCGCGGCGCGACGCACCGCTGGCCGGATCACCTCGACGACCGGCAGGTCGTAGCGCTCACGCGCGTCGTGGAGCACCGCCGCACTCGCCGTGTTGCAGGCGATCACGAGGACCTTGACCCCGTGCTCCACCAGGCGGTCGAGGCACTCGAGGGCGTAACGGCGCGTCTCCGCGATCGGACGAGGTCCGTAGGGGGCGCGCGCGGTGTCGCCGAAGTAGACGACGGACTCGTGGGGCAGCTGGTCGAGCACCGCCCGGGCGACGGTGAGACCGCCGAACCCGGAGTCGAAGATGCCGATCGGCGCGTCCGTCACCCCTGAAGGATAGGTATGCGTGTCGTGGGCGACCGAATCAGCGCGCCGTTTCCTTGCTCACCGCACGCTCGACGGCGGGTACGACTTCTTCCAGGAACGCCTGGTGGAACCGCTCGTCGTCCTCGTCGCCGGCGTGCGGATCGTGGAAGCGCACGGCGTAGTCGGCGACCTCCCAGAGCCACCACTCCAGGTCGAACAGCTCCACCATGTCGTCGTCGAGGTCGGCGGTGCCGCCGTGGGCCACGTAGGCCGACAGCGGCTCCGCGCCGTCGGCGCCCCGCAGCACGGTGCGCAGGTCTCGCTCGCGCGGCGCCGCGCGAAGGGACTTCCAGTCGACGAGCACCGGGCCGCCCGAACACCACAGCACGTTGGCCGTATGCGGCTCGCCGTGCGTCGGCACCCAGGCGTCCTGGCGGGCGAGCGCCTGCGCCGCAAGCTCGTCGAACCGCTGGTAGAGGCGGCCGAACTCGGACCCGCTGCGGCGCAACGTCTTCCGGACCGATTCCCCGAACGGCCCGGCGGTCCACGGCCGGTCGAGGGCACCGAGCAGAACGCCCATCTCGGCCCGGCGCGGTGGGCCCGGAGTCCAGGGGCGCAGTCGAGCCGGCGGCCTCTCTGCGTGCAGCACGCCGAGCGCGCCGGCGATGAGCGCGCGCTGGTTGTCGTCGGCATACGCGCCGGGCCCCGGTTCGCCTTCCAGGTATGCGGTCACGGTCACCAGGTAGGCGCCTCCGGTCACGACGCCTACCCCCGCAGGCTCGGTCCGCGGCGCGACGGTCGGGACGACGACGTGATGCCCGCGGCGGGCGAGGTCCCGCGCTGCCGCATACGTGTCGAGGAGCTCCTCCAGGCGGCCGTCGGCGCGGACGTCGTCGGCAGTCACGAACCATCGCGGTTGCCGGCGGCCGCTGACCACCCAGTGGTGCGCGCCCGCTCCTTTCGGCAGGTAGGCCGCCGCCACCGCTGCGTCGTCCCAGTGCTCGCGGACGATGTCGAGGACGGTCTGGGGCGGCAGGTCGGCGGGCTCGGTCAGCATGAGGTCAGGACGAGCTCAACGGAACAGGCCGCGGCCGAGCATGGCGGTGGTCAGCGACTCCTGCATCCACGTCAGGAAGTCGTAGTAGGAGGCGGCGTGGACCAGCGGGTTCGCCGGGTCGAGAGTGCCCACCAGGGCGTCCAGGGCGAGCGCGTCCTCATCGGTCTCGAGGCCGAGGCGCTCCCCGAGCACGAGCCGCGCGTCGGTCAACGCGACGACCACGGCGGCGGCCTGCTCCTTGGTGAGCTCGAGCTGGTCGCCCTGTGCGCCGCGCAGGGCCTCGATCGCGACGCTGAGGTTGGCCGCCTTCCGGTCGCGCAGGTCGTGCTCGGTGAGCCGGCGGAACTCGGCCGCCACCTTCTCGTCGCCGCGGTGGGCCACGGGCAGCAGCCGGTCGAGGGCCGGGTCGCGGTCGGCCGGGTCCTCGGTGTGGTCCGGGTGCTCCTCGCCGACCGACACGCCGGCCACGATCTGGTCGAAGGTGTCACCGGTCGGGGTCGCCGGCTCACCGCTGTCTGGTGGGGCGAGGATCTCGCGCGTCTGGTCGAGGATCCCGGCGACGACCTCCCGCTCCATCGCGTCGAACTTCGCGACGTAGCGCTGACCCTTGCGGCGGAACGAGCGAGCCACTCAGGCGTCCTTCTC
Organism: uncultured Actinomycetota bacterium; assembly: GCA_963751085.1. Classification (GTDB taxonomy): domain Bacteria; phylum Actinomycetota; class Actinomycetes; order Actinomycetales; family Dermatophilaceae; genus Lapillicoccus. The sequence goes on from CAVVTH010000004.1 coordinate 586,442, forward strand.
GAAGGTCGCCCAGAGACCGAACCCGTGCATCGCTTCGGTGTCGCGCTCCATCTCCTCGCGGTTCCCATGTGCGACAACCGCCTTGCCCTTGGTGTGGACGTCGAGCATCAGCTTCTCGGCCTTGCTCCGGGAGTACCCGAAGTAGGTCTCGAAGACGTAGGTGACGTAGGACATGAGGTTCACGGGGTCGTTCCACACCAGGGTGATCCAGGGGACGTCGGGCTCCAGCTCCTCGAAGGTCTCCGCCTGCCGTTCCTCGACGGGCGCGATCGACGCCGCAGCTCCCACGGCCTCCACCATAGGCTGTCGGCCGTGGCCAGCACGTCTCGCAGCACAGGGCTCCTCACCGACCACTACGAGCTGACCATGCTCGAGGCGGCGTTGCGCAGTGGGGCCGCCGAGCGCCGCTGTGTGTTCGAGGCGTTCGCCCGCCGGCTCCCGGACGGCCGGCGTTATGGAGTCCTCGCGGGAACCGGCCGGTTCCTCGAGGCGCTTCAGGAGTTCCGCTTCGGCGACGCCGAGATTCGAGGACCTGCGCAGGCGCCGGGTCGTCGACGACCCGACGTGCGACTGGCTGGCCGCATACCGCTTCTCGGGTGACGTCAGCGGTTACGCCGAGGGCGAGGTCTACTTTCCCGGCTCACCCGTGCTCGTGGTCGAGTCCTCCTTCGCGGAAGGGGTGCTGCTGGAGACGCTCGTGCTGTCAATCTTCAACCACGACACCGCGATTGCGTCGGCGGCCTCCCGGATGACCGCCGCCGCCGGCAACCGGCCCTGCATCGAGATGGGGTCGCGCCGCACGCACGAGGAGGCGGCGGTGGCGGCGGCCCGCGCGGCATACATCGCGGGGTTCGCGACGACCAGCAACCTGGAAGCCGGGCGACGCTACGGCGTGCCCACGGCCGGCACCGCCGCGCACGCGTTCACACTGGTCCACGACTCGGAACGCGAGGCGTTCGAGGCGCAGGTCGCGTGCCTCGGCTCCGGGACCACGCTGCTCGTCGACACCTACGACGTGCCGGAGGGGGTGCGGACCGCCGTCGAGGTGGCGGGGACCTCCCTGGGGGCGGTCCGGCTCGACTCGGGCGACCTGCTCGAGCAGGCGCGGCAGGTGCGCGCCCAGCTCGACGCGCTCGGCGCCACCGGCACTCGGATCATCGTCACCTCGGACCTCGACGAGTATGCGATCGCCTCCCTCGCCGCGGCGCCGGTCGACGGCTACGGGGTGGGGACGCAGCTGGTGACCGGTTCAGGGGCGCCGACCGCGAGCATGGTCTACAAGCTGGTGTCCCGCTCGGACGACGACGGGCTGATGCGGCCGGTGGAGAAGCGGAGCGCGTCGAAGACGTCGGTGGGCGGCCGCAAGTGGGCGCTGCGCCGCCTCTCCCCCGACGGCGTGGCGGAGGCCGAGGTTGTCGGCATCAACGAGCGCCCGACCGACGACGGTGACGACCGGCCCTTGATGGTCGACCTGGTGCAAGCCGGAGAGGTCGTGACGGCGCCGGACCTGGCGTCGGCCCGTGCGCGGCACCTCGCGTCCCGCGCCGAGCTGCCGGCGAGCGCCTTGCGGCTCCAGCGCGGCGAGGTCGCCATCCCCACGATGTTCGAGGACCGCGGAACCGAGCGAGGGCCGCTGACGCCGGCGACAGTTAGGCACGGCGCGAGGATCATCCGGGAGTGGCAGTGCGTCAGCCGGTGATGATGACCGGCTGGCCGTTGCTGACCAACTGCCAGTCGTCGGTGGCGAAGGTCGATCGGGTCGATGACCTTGTTGGCGCTCACCCAGTCGATGAGCAGCTGCCGGATCTCGACCTGTGCGTTGTAGAGAACGGGCGCGGTCGTGACGCCGGGGTAGTTGCCGCCGCCGGACTGGCGGTAGTTGTTGATGGCGACGACGAAAGCCTGCTCGGTCAGTGACCGGCGCGCCCGCGTACTGCAGGTTCGAGATGCGGGAACCGACCGGCTTGGCGATGTCGATGTCGTAGGTCAGGGCCGCGGTCGAGGCCGCCCATGATGTCGTAGTTGTAGTCCGGCGTGCCGTTGGGCGCGGTCGGGGTGATCGCGTTGGTGACGGCGTCGGCGGCGAACGGGCCGGTGCCGGTGACCTGCTTGAAGTAGGCGGCGGAGTACTCGAGGTAGGCGCGCACCTGGGCGCCGGTGAACCGGATCCCGAGCAGCGTGTTGTCGTAGATGTAGAGGCCCGGCGACGTCGCGCACGGTGACGTCGCCGGCCGGGATGGCGGCGCCCTTGTTGAAGGGGGCGGCGATCGACAGGACGGGAGGTGGCGGCATCAGCGGTCCCGGCGAGGGCCTTCTTCACGGCGTCGGCCTGGACGTAGTTGATGAAGTCGATGGCGGCGGTGTCCTCGTAGCGGGACGTCGCAGCGGACATCGCCTGCGGTGGAGGTGCCGATGACGCCGTTGACGTAGGCGCAGCACCTTCTCGTGGGCGGGCCGGACGTCCGTCGCGATCGCCGGGTCCTCGCTGGACGGTGTTGGCGTCGTAGACGCGTCCCCTCATCGGCCGTGTGGTCGACGGCCCAGCTGCCGCGTGACCTTGGTGAGCGGCAGGTCCATCGCGCGCGACGCCGCATACCCCAGTAGAGCGGCTCGACGAGCAGCACCTGCTTGCCGGTCTTCTCGTTGGTGACGAGCTGTGTTGAAGTCGATGTGGGCGTGGCCCGACGAGGATGGCGTCGATGTCGGGCACCTGCTCGGCGAGCGAGCGTGCTGGCGTTCTCGGGGAAGGGCAAGGCGTCGCCGTAGGACGAGGACGTGATCGGCACCGGAGTGGCAGGACACGATGACGACGTCGGCGCCGGCCCGCCTTGAGGCGGGGGACGTAGATCTTGGCCTGCTCGACGATGCCGGGGAACTTGGCCTTGCCCTCGACGTTGGCCTTGTCCCAGATGGCGACGCCGGGGGTGACGAGGCCGAGGATGCCGACGCGGAGCGTCCTTGACGCGGGCGACGCTTGATCTTCTTGATGACGTAGGGCGGGAAGAGCGGCTGCCCGCTCGTTCCAGTCGACGGTGTTGGCGCTGAGCAGCGGGTGGCGGCACTGCGCCTGGAACGCGCGCAGGAGGTCGAGGCCGTAGTTGAACTCGTGGTTACCGAGGGCGGCAGCGTCGTAGCCGATCGGCATTCATGGCCTGGGCCATCGGGTGCATGGTGCCGCTCGGTGATCGGCTCGATCTTGGCGAAGTAGTAGGCGAGCGGGGTGCCCTGGATGGTGTCGCCGGCGTCGAGGGTGAGGGTGTTCGCCGGCGCCGACGTCGTCCCGGATGGCCTTGATGAGGGTGGCGGCCTTGGCGATGCCGATGTCGCGCTGCGTCTTTGTCGTCGTACTCCGCGTTCTTGAAGTAGTCCCAGTTGTAGACGTTGCCGTGCAGGTCGGTGGTGCCGATCACCGTCAGCGTGTAGTCGTGCTTCCCAGGCTTCGCAGGCTTGCCCGGCTTGGCGCTGTTGCCGGCGGCCTGGGCCGGGCCGGCGGCGGCGATGCCGGCGGCACCCACGCTGCCGACGGTGGCCATGGCCAGCAGCTGGCGGCGGGTCGTCTGAGCGTCGGAGAGCGTGCTGAGATGGGGCGCGCGGCGCGTCATGTCACTCCAGAGGATGTCGGGGTGGTGGTATGGCGGCGCCCGTGACCCACCTCCCGGCCTCTTGGGCGGCCCCGCGCGCAACAACTGACTCCTTGGTCGCCAGTTGCGCCCCGCCAGGCCGATCGAGCGCAGCTGGTGACACTGTGGTTAGTTGTTGCGGGCCTCGCAGCCTGTGGATGACGGGAGTCGGGTCCTTGTCGCAGCAGGCAGCATCGACGTATGCCCGAGCGTCCCTCCTTCGACCCGCTGCGTCCGTTCACCCGGCCCGAGGGCTTGGCAGCCGGCCTCACGGCCTGGCAGCTGCGGGGGCGTGAGTTCGCCCGTCTGCACCGGAACGTCTACGTGGCCAGGCGGGCGCCGCGGACCCTCGCGCTACGGGCGGAAGCCGTGCTGCGTCTCGCCCCACCGGGGTCCGTCGTGTCGCACGCGACCGCGGCCCTGCTTTGGGGCGGGTCGGTGCCGCCGACGACCACGCTTCACGTGCGCATCCCGCTCGGTGAGACCTTCCGGGTGGAGGGAGTGCGCACTCACCAGCGTTCGGCCTCGGCGGACGAGCGCCGCCGTCGCGGGATACCGCTGACCAGTCCGGAGGCGACCTTCTACGATCTGGCGGCGTCGCTCGATCTCGTGCAGCTGGTCGTCCTCGGCGACCGGCTGGTACGCCGCGAGGTCACCTCGCCGCCCCAGCTCCGGACCTACGCCGACGGGCGACGCGGGCGCAGGGCGGCCCTCGCACAACGCGCCGCGCGGCTGGTCCGCGCCGGCGTCGACTCCCCTCCGGAGAGTCGGCTACGGATGCTCGTCGTCCTGGCCGGCCTGCCCGAACCAACTGTGAACCACATCATCCGCGACCCGGACACCGGCGCGTGGCTCCGACGCTTCGAGCTCGCGTACGAGGAGCCGCGGGTAGCCGTGGAGTACGAGGGCCGGCAGCACCGGGACGACGAAGAGATCTGGGCATCCGACATCGAGCGTCGTGAGGAGCTCGACCGCGGGACCTGGCGGATCGTCCAGGTCATCTCGTCCGGCCTCTTCGAGAACCCGCTCCGCACCCTGCAGCGGATCGACCAGGCCCGTGTGGACCGAGGCGCCCAGCCCACCCGGGCGTTCACCGAGGAGTGGCGGCGCTACTTCCCGGGCCGGGAGGTGGCCTGACGCAACAACTGACTCCGTGGTCGCCAGTTGCGCCTCGACGGGCCGATCGGGCGCAACTGCCGACACTGTTTTCACGTGTTGCGGGCGGTCTCAGCGGCGGCTCCGCCGCGGAGCCAGCTCATGGCATACGCCCCGTCGTCGACGGCAAGGCCCGCCTCGCCCAGCTCCAACGGGCGGAACGTGTCGACCATGACCGCCAGCTCGTCGAAGTAGTGGACGCCGATCGAGCCCTCCGTCGCGCCGGGCTGGGGGCCGTGCGGGTGACCACCAGGGTGGACCGAGATCGAGCCCTTGCCGATCCCGGACCCCTTCCGCGCCTCGTAGTCGCCGTCGACGTAGAACATGATCTCGTCGCTGTCCACGTTGGAGTGGTAGTAGGGCACCGGGATCGACAGCGGGTGGTAGTCGACCTTCCGGGGCACGAAGTTGCAGATGACGAAGTTCCACGCCTCGAAGACCTGGTGCACCGGCGGTGGCTGGTGGACGCGTCCGGTAATGGGCTCGAAGTCGCGCGACGTTGAAGACGTAGGGGTAGAGGCACCCGTCCCAGCCAACGACGTCGAGCGGGTGGAACGGCAGGGTATGCACCGTGCCGACGACGCCGCCCGGTCCCGAGCCGCGGTGCTTGATGAACACGTCGGTCTCGTCCCCGGCGCGAGCGCCCACGTCCTCGGCCAGCAGCGGGCCGGCCGGCAGCCGCAGGTCGCGCTCGCAGTAGGGCGAGTGCTCGAGGAGCTGGCCGTACTTCGACAGGTAGCGCTTGGGCGGCGAGATGTGCGAGTTGGCCTCGATCGCATACGTCCGCAGCGGGTCGCGCGGCGATCGCCGCGGCACCCACCGGTGCGTCGTCGCCCTCGGGATGATGACGTAGTCACCCGGGCCGACGTCGAACGCGCCGAACACCGTCTCGACCCGCCCCCGCCCGCGCTCGACGAACACGCACTCGTCGCCGATCCCGTTGCGATACCAAGGAGAAGACAGCGCCGACACCGCGTACGAGATGCGCACGTCGCCGTTCCCGAGCACCAGCCGTCGACCGGTGACGGGGTCGGTGCGCCGCACCGCCGCCGCGTCGAACAGGTCGTGCAACCGCAGATGCCGCGGGACCAGCGGGTGGTTCGGCGTCGTCGACAGGTCACCGATCTGCCATTCGCGAGAATCGGCGATCGTCGACGGGATGTTGCGGTGGTAGAGCAGCGACGAGTCGGACGAGAAGCCCTCCTCACCCATCAGCTCCTCGTAATAGAGGCCGCCTTGCTTCCCGCGCGACGACGGCTTCCGGTGCTGGGTGTGCCGCTTGTGCGGGACGCTGCCCATCCGCTGGTAGTGCGCCATCGAGTCTCCTCGGGGTGGTCAGGGTGTTCGATAATCGGACGTCGCTGTCGCGATATCCTATCAAGATGACGAGCTGGCTCGACCTCGACGAGACCGACCCGTTCGGCCTGCAGACCCTGGCCTACGGCGTCTTCTCGACCTCCGACCGGCCCGCCGCGCGCGTGGGGGTGCGCATCGGCCGCTTCGTCCTCGACGCCGCTGCCGCCGCGGAGCAGGCCGGGATGGAGTCCGGCGAGACGTGGGCCTGCAGCAGCCTCAACCGGTTCCTCGCCCGTGGGCCTCGCGCCTGGGGCGCTGCTCGCGACTGGCTGACCCTGGTGCTCACCGACGAGTCCTACCGCGACGCCGTCGAGCCCCACCTCCACCCCCTGAACGCAGTCCAACTGCACCTGCCGTTCGAGGTCGCCGACTACGTCGACTTCTACGCCAGCGAGCACCACGCGACCAACCTCGGCGCGATCTTCCGCCCCGACAACCCCACTCTTCCGACCGCGTGGCGGCACCTGCCGATCGCCTACCACGGCCGGGCCGGCACGGTCGTGGTCAGCGGCACCGGCGTCGTTCGCCCGAACGGGCAACGCCGCCACGTCGACGGCGACCGATCGCACTTCGGCCCGAGCACCCGCCTCGACATCGAGGCCGAGGTCGGGTTCGTCCTCGGCGGAGCCACCGCTGTCGGCACGCCGGTGCCCCTGGCCGACGCTTCCGACCACCTCTTCGGCGTTGTGCTGCTCAACGACTGGAGCGCCCGCGACATCCAGGCGTGGGAGTACGTGCCGCTCGGCCCGTTCCTCGGCAAGTCGTTCGCGACCAGCATCTCCGCGTGGGTGACGCCGATGGCCGCCCTCCAGGCCGCTCGCCTCCACCTCGACGCGCAGGAGCCGCGGCCACACGACTACCTGCACCACGAGACCGACCGGGGCCTTGACCTGCACCTCGAGGTCGCCCTTAACGGGACCGTCGTCACGCGCCCCGAGTACCGCCACATGTACTGGTCGCCCGAGCAGATGCTCGCCCACCTCACCGTCAACGGCGCCTCGCTGCGCGACGGCGACCTGATCGGCTCCGGCACCGTCAGCGGCGCCGACCCCGGGACTCTCGGCAGCCTGGTGGAGCTCACCGGCAACGGCGAGCACCCGCTCGCGCTGGCCGACGGTTCGTCGCGCGGGTTCCTCGAGGACGGCGACGTCGTCGACCATGACCGCCTGGGCGCCGGGCCCGAACGGTACGCGGGTCGGTGTCGGCGAGGTGACCGGCCGGATCGTGCCGGCTCCCCAGACCCCGGGCTCCTAGATCAGCGCCTGCCCGATCTCGCCGGCGGCCGCGACGACCGCCGGTCCGGTATGCGTCTCGTCGAGCTCGCTCAGGGCGACCACCCCCACGGACCCCTCGACCTCGCCGGCCGGCAGTGGTGCGGCCACCCCGTAGGCGCCGGGTTGCAGCTCGCTGCGGCTGGTCACCCAGCCGTGGCCACCGTTCCGTCCCAGCACGATCGCGCGGCCGGCGGCGCCACGGGCCAGGTCGTGCCGGGTGCCGGGACGGTAGGCGACGTGGACGTCGGTCCACGTCGGCTCGACGACGACGACCGCCAGGGCCGCGTCACCGTCCACCAGCGTCAGATGGGCCGTCGCGCCGATATCGTCGGCCAGCCGCCGCAGCACCGGGGTGGCCGCGGCTCGCACCAGCGGGGCGACGGCCGCCGCGAGGCGCGTCACCGCATACCCCAACCGAACCCGGCCGTCCGGCAGCCGGCCGACGTAGCCGTGCGAGCCCAACGTGCCCAGCAGCCGGTATGCGGCGGAGCGGCTCATCCCCAGGGCGGCGGCCAGCGCGGTGACCGTCATGCCGGCGGTGTTCTCGGGCCGGGCGAGCAGATCGAGCAGGCGCAGACCGCGGTCGAGGGTCAGCGAGAAGGAGCCGGGCGGGTCGTTCCGGTCAGCGACCACGACGCTTGACGACCACGTTGGTCGCGGCGACCTTGTCGTGCAGCGCCTGCCGCTTGTCGTCCCACAGCGGCCAGAGCAGGTTGAGGATCTTGATGATCGACGCGGAGGCGCCGACGACCGGGACCAGGCTGAGCAGGCTCGTCCCGATGTAGACGGTCTGCCGCTTGAGCGCCACGAGCAGGGTCGGGTTGCCGGGCTTTTCCCGCAGCCGGACCGAGATACCGACCGCCATCTTGCCCGGGGTGGCACCCCGCCAGGTGAGGAACCCGACCTGGTAGACGATCGTCACGACGAAGCTGACCAGCGACAGCGGCAGGACGTAGCTCATGATCTGGTCCGACAGCTGCGACTGGTCGATGGCCGGCTGCGCGCCACCCTGGGCCTCGTTCATCAGCTGCGTGAACCAGTTCATGTACCAGGTCAGGAACTGCGACAGCCAGTACCAGCCGGCCACGACGGTGATGGCGACCTGGATGACGGCGTCGATGAGCCACGCGCCGACGCGCTGGCCGTAGCTGGCCAGCGGCACGCCGTCGGGGGTCGTCTTGACGCCCAGGCCGGTCGCGTATGCCGGTGGCATGGCGCGGTAGTCGCCCTGCGGCGGTCCGTACTGCGGGGGGTACGGCGGCTGGTCGAACTGCTGCGGCGGTTGCCCGTTGGGCGAGTCCTGCTGCTGGCCGCCGTAGGGCAGCTGCTGGGTCGGGGCGCGCGGCACGGGCTGGGTGGGCGTCTGAGCGGCCTTCACCTGCTGCGCCAGACCGATGGTCGACTGCGCCGCGGAAGGCGACGTCCGCGGGGTCGTGTGACTCGTCCACACCACCCCGTCGAAGTACCGGAGGTTGTCGGGGTTCTCCGGGTCGTCGTACCACCCGGCGCGCTGGCTCATACCGGCGAGTTTCCCATACCGACCTCGGTCACCCGACCACACCGGCCGGGCCACCGAGGGAGGTGTCAGAGGTTGCCGCGACGCTCCTGCTCGCGCTCGATCGCCTCGAAGAGGGCCTTGAAGTTGCCCTTGCCGAAGCCGAGCGACCCGTGCCGCTCGATGAGCTCGAAGAACACCGTCGGGCGGTCACCCAAGGGCTTGGTGAAGATCTGGAGCAGGTAGCCGTCCTCGTCACGGTCCACGAGGATGCCCCGCTTCTGGAGCTCCTCGATCGGCACCCGCACCTCGCCGATCCGGGCCCGCAGCTCGGCGTCCTCGTAGTAGGAGTCGGGCGTGCTGAGGAACTCGACACCGTTCTCCCGCAAGGCGTCGACGGTCCGAAGGATGTCGTTGGTGGCCACGGCGAGGTGCTGCGCGCCCGGGCCCTGGTAGAACTCGAGGTACTCGTCGATCTGGCTCTTGCGCTTCCCGACCGCCGGCTCGTTGAGCGGGAACTTCACCCGGTGGTTGCCGTTGGCCACGACCTTGGACATCAGCGCCGAGTAGTCGGTGGCGATGTCCTCGCCGACGAACTCGGCCATGTTCACGAAGCCCATGACCCGGTTGTAGAAGCCCACCCACTCGTCCATCTGGCCGAGCTCGACGTTGCCGACGATGTGGTCGAGGGCCTGGAAGAGCCGCTTGGGCTGGCCCTCCCGACGCGAAACGGTCGAGGCCGCCGCCACGAAGCCCGGCTTGTAGGGGCCCGCGTACCGGTGGCCGCCGACGACGCGCTGGACGAGGGTATGCCGGGTGTCGCCGTAGGCGGCGATGGCGGCGGTGCGGATCGTGCCGTGCTCGTCCGACTCGTCGTGCGGCTCCTCCAGAACGGTCGCGCCGGCTCGCCGCGCCTGGGCGATGCACCGGTCGACGTCGGGCACCTCGAGGGCGATGTCGACGACGCCGTCGCCGTGCTTGCGGTGGTGGTCGGCGTGCTGGCTCCCGGGGTGGACCGCCCCGCAGATCACGAACCGGATGGACCCGGACTCGAGGACGTAGGACTTGTGGTCGCGGAAGCCGGTCTCCGGCCCGCGGTAGGCGACGAGGTCCATCCCCCACGCGGACTGGTAGTAGTGCGCGGTCTGGGTGGCGTTGCCGACCACGAAGACGATGGCGTCCCACCCGGTGACCGGGAAGACGTCCTTGGCTTCGTCGTAGGCGACCAGTCCGACCAGCTGCTGCAGCTGGTCGACGTCGAACCCGGCGTCGCGTTCCTGCTGGGTCAGGTCGCGGGTCGGGTCAGCCGCGTCGCCATCGAGTCGGGACACCATCGTCGTCGTCATGCCCGAAGCATCCAGGCCGGACGGTTCGGTGGTCAACCGGGGACCTCGGTGGTGGTCAGGGTGCGCAGTTTGCTGGCGTGGAGGCGAGATCCGCTGGACACTTTGTGTATGCCACCGCCACCGCCACCTCTCGACGACCTCGACGCGCGCCTCGTGCGGCTCTTCACCGACGAGCCGACCGTGGGCGTCCTCGGCGCCTCTCGCCGCCTCGGGGTGGCCCGGGGCACCGTGCAGGCGCGCCTCGACCGGCTGACGGGCCGGGGGGTGATCCGTTCGTTCGCCCCGACGGTGGACCCGGCCGCGCTCGGCTACCCCGTCACCGCCTTTTGCACTCTGGAGATCCGGCAGGGTCGGGGCCACGGTCCGGTCGTGGAGCACCTGACCGCGATCCCGGAGGTGCTCGAAGCGCATACGATCACCGGCTCTGGCGACCTGCTCATCCGCATCGTCGCACGGGACAACGCCGACCTGCAGCGCGTTATCGACCTCGTGGTGGACGACTCGCACGTCATCCGCGCCTCGACCGCCATATCCCTGGCCACCCGCATCGACTACCGCACCGCGCCGCTGGTCACCGCCGCCGCCGAGGAGCAGGGTTTGCGGGACACATAGTTCTAGTTAGGATAGAACTATGCTCGTTCGCGTCGACCCGGCCTCGCCGCTGCCGATCTTCGCCCAGATCGCGGCCGGCGTGCGCCGGGAGGTCATCCAGGGCCGGCTGGGCCCCGGCGACCGGCTGCCGCCGGCCAAGGACGTCGCCCGGTCGCTCGACGTCAACCTCCACACCGTGCTGCGCGCCTACCAGGAGCTGCGGGACGAGGGGGTGGTCGACCTGCGCCGCGGGCGCGGGGCCGTCGTCACCGGCCACCCCAGCTCGCTGGTCGAGGTCGGCGAGGCGGTGCGCATCCTGGTCCGCGCCGCGACGACGGCGGGCCTCACCCGGCAAGAGACTGTCTCGCTCGTGACGAAGGGGTGGTCAGGATGAACCAGCAGCACACGCGCAACGACCGGCGTCCGCCGGTCCCGGGGGGCGGCCGCTACCTCGCGACGGTGGTGGCCATCCCCATGATCGCTGTTGTCGTCGGGCTCGCGTTTCTGGCCCGCTCCTGGACGCAGCTGCCCGGCGTCGTGGCGAGCCACTGGGGTTCATCCGGGGTTGACGGCACCCAGAGCCGACTGGCGTTCGCCGTGACGGCGACTGCGGTGGTGCTGGGGGTGGCGCTGCTGCTCGCCGGTGTCGGCTGGGTGCTACCGGGTGACGGGCGCCGCGTCATGGCGGCCCTGGTGGGGGTGATGAGCGGGTTCCTCGGGACCGTGCTCTACGGCGCGCTGCTCGGCCAGCGCGGCGTGGTCGACCCCGCCGCCGCGACGCTCGCCCCGTGGCTGTTCCCGCTAGGAGCCGTCGCGGGTGCCGCGCTCGGGCTTGTGGCCTGGGTGCTCAACCCGGTCCGGCACCGGCCCGTCTCCGCCGCGACCGCCGTGCCGGCGGACGCTCCCCGCATACCGCTGGCCGACGGTGAGCGGCTGGTCTGGTTCGGCTGGACGGCGAGCGGCCCGTGGGTCGTCTGGGCCGCCGTCGGTCTGGGCGCACTCGGCTGCCTGGTCGCCGTCGTCGCGTCGCCGTGGGCGGCGCTCGGGCCGGCGCTCGGGGTGGTGCTCCTCCTGCTCGTCGCCCACGCCCGGGTCGTCGTCGACGCCGAGGGGCTCCGCGTGACGTCGGCTGGCATCCTCCTCTGGCTACGCGTGCCGCTCGCGTCGATGGCGTATGCGGAGCGTTCCGAGCTGCACGCGTTCCGCGAGTTCGGCGGCCTCGGGCTCCGGTTCCGGCCCGACGAACGGGCCTTCGTCACGCGTACCGGCGATGCCCTGCGAGTGGTCCAGCAGGACGGGACGCGGACCTACGTGTCGATGGACGGGCCCGTGGAGGCCGCGGCAGTGATCAACGCCCTCGTCGCGCGCCGCGTCGACGTCTGAAGCGGCACCGCCCGGCGATCGGGCGACGGGCGGTCCGCACGCAGCGCCGCGAGGTCGCGCAGCCGGGCACCGGGCAGGTAGGCGCGGGCCAGTGCGACCGAGATGCGCGGGAGCGCGACATCGCTCGGGTAGGCGAGGTAGAGCGGCTCGAAACGCGGGGAGAACTTGGCCTTGAAGGCGTGCAGGCTCCGGAACCCGTAGAACGGCTCGAGCCGGCCGGCGACCTGCCGCAGGAGGAAGTCGACGCCGGCCGACGGACGGGAGGAGCAGCGCTCGGCGGCCAGGTGGGAGAGCGGTGACGCCGACAGGGACGCCCAGCCGCAGCCCTCGTCGCGGAACTGCACGAGCGACGTGGCGATGAGCAGCTCCATCACCGGCCGGAAGCTGCCGTTCTTCCCGCGGCGTCGCATGACGTCGAGGGTCCAGCCGACGACCGTGCGGTCGGTCGGCCGGTACGACGGCAGCCACGAGACCACGCCGTGGACGACGCCATCCGGGTCGACCGCCACCGCCACCCGCACCTCGGGGTCTGCGGCCTCGTCCAGGCCGCCGAGGGTGAAGCCGAGCTCGGGCAGCCGCCGCCCGCTGGCCCAGCCCGTGGACGTCTCGGCCACCTGGTGACGCACCGGCTGGGGGAGGGACTCCAGCGGTCCGCTCAGCACCGTGATGCCACGACGGGCACCCTGGTTGAGCGCGGTCCGGACGTCCTGCCACGCCCGCCCGTGGAAGCTCAGGCCGGGCAGGTCGACGACGGCCTCCTCGCCCACCGGCAGGATGCGCCACCCCATCGCGACGGCGTCGGCCGCCGTCGCTGCCGTCGCCGCGACTACGCAGGGCGTCAGCCCACGCCGGCGGGCGCTGGCCGCGAACTCGCCGAGCACGGCCGCCCTATCCGTGTCGCCCGTGGCGACCGGGTCGCACAGGCCGATGGCGACGCCGGCATGCACCCGGTGAGCGAGGTACCCCTGCGCGGTGGAGCCGTGATACCAGCGGTTCTGGGGCCACGTCGTCATCCAGGCGAGCCGGTTCGTCGAGCCGACGGTCCGGAGCATGCCCTGCACCGCCTCGCGCTGCGCTCCCGGTTCGAGAGTAGCTACGGTCGGCCGCACCGGGCGTCGACCAGGCCGGTCCTGCTGACGTCCCGGGCGCGCCACGAGGAGGACGAGCGGACCGATCGCGATACCGACAGCCACCCCGAGCAGGCGCTCGAGGTCGGCCAGGCCACCGGCGGCCAGCAGGGTGAACGCCGCATACGCCATGAGCAGCGTCCGGACACGAAGACGCCACCGTGGTGACAGCGTCGCGGAGGCGGCGGCGGCCGCGCCGAGGAACGCGGTGGTCGTCGCGTGGTCGGGGTGCCCGGTCAGGCCGGCGCTCCAGGCCCACCCGTGGGGCGCTGCCGTGCGGACCGCGAGCAGACCTCCCCCGAGACCCGCGAGGTGGACGACGAGCCCGGCGACGAGCGCCCGGCGAGTGCCGAGCCGCCACTCCGCGAACCCGGCGGCCGACGCGACGCCGACGACGAACGCGGCCCGTGGCCATAGCGTGCCGTTGGCCGCACTCAGGACGAGCAGGCCGAGGGTGAGTGTGGCGGTCAGGGGCAACCGGCGCCGGGCCGTGAGGGCGGCGACCCGGCCGAGATCGAGGGGTGTGGCCACGTCCAGTCAAGAGCGGGCCGGCGGGCCGGGTGATACGCCGAGCGGCCTTCAGCGAGAGGTGGTCAGCCGATGACGCGGTCAGTCCTTGTCGTGACCCTCGGCCTTGCGGATCCCCTCGTAGATCTCCTTGCACATGGGGCAGACCGGGAACCGGTTCGGGTCGCGGCCGGGGACCCACACCTTCCCGCAGAGCGCCACCACGGGCTCGCCGCTGAGGGCGCTCTCGAGGATCTTCTCCTTGCGCACGTAGTGGGCGAAGCGCTCGTGGTCGCCCGGCTCGGCGAGCTGTTCCTCGGTCTCCTCGCGCTCGAGCACGGAGGTGGAGGTGCGCGGACCGTCGGGCTCGCGTAGCGGCTCGGGGTAGGGCTCACTCATGCCGCGAGTGTATGCGGGGCCCTCAGCGGTCGCGGCGCCGTCGCCACCACGGCCGGCGCCGCGATGTCGACGCGTCGAGGGTCGGCTCGGCCGGCGGCGGCGGCGGTCGCAGCGACTCCCGCAGGCGGCGCCACTGTTCGACCACCTCGTCGACGTCGACGGTGCGGGCCAGCAGCGGTGGCATGGCGCCGACCGCCGGACGAAGCCGGTCGACTTTCACGCGGCGGTTGAAGTCTTCCAGGATCTCGCGCACCTCGGCCTCGCTGCGCACGTCGACCAGCGAGTCCGGGAACGACGCGGCCTCCTTGCGCAGAGCGAGAGGCGTCGGCAGCGCGCCCGAGACGTCCAGCTTCTCCCGCTCGATGTAGCGGCGCACCCACCACTCGGCGTCGTTGGGGTCACCGAGGTCACCGAGGGGCTTGCCGGCGCCGGGCAAGTTGTCGAAGTCTCCGCGCTCCTGCGCCTCCCGGATCTGCCGGTCGACCCAGCTTTCTCGGTACTGCCCCGACTGCTGGCTCACCCGCCCTATTTTGCCGTCAGTTGAGCAAGGGGTCGTCCGGGTAGCTGGCGACCAGCTTGAGGCTGTCGTTCTGGCGCCGGAGCACCTCGGACCACAGCCGCTCCGGCGCCATCGAGAACGCGTCGCGCGACTCGCTGTCGACGACGTACCAGTCGCCCCGGAGAATCTCGTTCTCCAGCTGCCCACCGGACCACCCGGCGTAGCCGGCGAAGATCCGCATACCGGCGACCTCCGGGGCCACGAGGTTGGGTGGCGCGTCGAGGTCGACCAGGCCGAGGCCGCCGAACAGGTGCTTGATGCCCAGCGGTTCGGGCTCGTCACCCGGGACGGTCACCAAGCCGATGGCGGAGTTCAGCTCGACCGGACCGCCCTGGAACACCGTCTGCGGCGTCGAGGCGACCGACTTCCAGCCGGGCAGGACGGCGTCGATATCGGCTTCGAGGGGCCGGTTGAGGATGACGCCCTGAGCGCCTTCCTCGTCGTGGTGGAGCAGCAGCACGACGGACCGGCGGAACGTCTCCTCCTCGATCTGCGGCGACGCCACGAGGAGACGGCCCGCGAGGAACGCCCGCACGTCGTCGGCCACGGCGCCAGTCTCGCATCCGCGACCGACGCTCGGCTCGTCGTATGCGAGCCGCCCCGGGCCTCGCGGTGATGCCGCTTATGCGCGCGGGCGACGTCCGTGAGCGCCGCCCCGGTCGGCGCCGGCCCGGGGTCCGCGGCCACCGCCACGCGGTCCGCGCGGTCCGCCAGGACCACCGGGGCCGCCGGGACCGCGTCGCGGGCGCTTCTCGGCCTCGAGCAGCCGCCGGTAGACGTCGTCGGGGACCGGGACGCCAGTCGGCGTGCGGCCACCGGTGGCGGCGATGACGGCGTCGCCCGGCGCGGCCTTGACCGGCACGGCCGCGACGCCGGCGTCGAGGAGCTGGCGTTCCATGGTGCGGCGCTGGTGCGGGAGGGCGAGCGTGACGACGGTGCCGTCCTCACCGGCCCGAGCCGTCCGGCCCGAGCGGTGGAGGTAGTCCTTGTGGTCGGCCGGCGGGTCGACCTGGAGCACGACCGAGACGTCGTCGACGTGGATGCCGCGAGCGGCGACGTCGGTCGCCACCAGCACCGGGAGGGTGCCCTCGCGGAACGCGCCGAGCACCCGGTTGCGGACGCCCTGGCTCAGGCCACCGTGCAGCGACGCGGCGAGCACGCCCTGCTCGCGCAGCTGCTGCGCCACCCGGTCGGCGCCGAGCTTCGTGCGGACGAAGACCACCGTGCGGCCCGGCCGGTTCGCCACCTCGGCGGTGATGACCTTCTTGTGCTGCGGGTCGACGAGGAGCACATGGTGGGCCATCGTCGTGATCGAGGCCTGCGCCGCGTCGGCGGAGTGGGTGACGGCGTCGGTGAGGTAGCGCTCGACCAGCCCGTCGACGCCCCGGTCGAGAGTCGCCGAGAACAACAGCCGCTGGCCGCCCTCGGGGAGCAGGTCGAGGATCGAGGTGATCTCCGGGAGGAACCCCATCTCGGCCATGTGGTCGGCCTCGTCGAGTACGGCGATCTGCACGTCACCGAGCTCGACGGCGCCGCGCTCGATGAGGTCGTTGAGGCGGCCCGGCGTGGCGATGAGCAGGTCGACGCCGCGGTTGAGCGCGGCGATCTGCGTGGTGTAGCTGAGGCCGCCGGCGACGAGCTTGTGCCGCAGCCCCATGACGTGCACGAACGGCTCCAGCGCGTCGGACACCTGCATGGCCAGCTCCCGGGTCGGCACGAGGACGAGCGCCCGCGGACGGCGGGGTGCGGAGCTGGGCGCGTCGGCGGCGAGCCGGGTCACGGTCGGCAGCCCGAAGGCCAGCGTCTTGCCGGAGCCGGTTCGGCCGCGACCGAGCACGTCGCGACCGGCCAGACCGTCCGGGATCGCGGCGGTCTGGATGGGGAACGGCTCGGTGATGCCGTCGCGGGCCAGACGCTCGACGAGGCGCTCGGGCAGGCCCAGCGCCGCGAAGGCGTTGTCGGGCGCGACCTCGACGGGGCCGGTGCTGACCGGGCGCCGCGTGGACTTGGTCCACGAGTCGGCGGCCAGCCGCTCGGCCTCGGGGTCGATGCCCGCCGGCGCGTGGCCGGGGACCCGTGGCCGGTCTCGGTGCGAGGTCCCGTGCGGCTGGTATGCGGCGGAGTCGCGATGCGTGGTGCGGCGCCGGTCCGCCTCGGGGCCGACACCCTCGCGCCGGACCGGACGGTCGACCGGCCCGCGATCTGGCCGCGCGGAGCGGTCGGCGTGGTCCCGACGCTCGGGGCCTGCAGAGTTCCCCCGCTCTGGACGACCGGCGTACGCACGGCGGTCCGGGCGGTCGGCGCTACGAACGGGACGGTCGGTGTTGCGGACCGGGCGGTCGCTACGAACGGGACGGTCGGCGCTCCGGACCGGGCGGTCGCTACGAACCGGGCGGTCGGCGCTCCGGACCGGGCGGTCGCTAGGAACCGGGCGGTCGCTACGAACCGGGCGGTCGGCGCCGCGGACCGGGCGGTCGGTGCCCGCGGGTCGCGCGGGACGCTCGGCTCGCGACGACGGGGAACCCTTACGGGCGGCCGCCTTCTGTGCGGCGGTCCAGCGCGCCTTCTTGGGCGCGCCGGAGGAGGGGGTACGGGCTTTGGGCACGGGTTTCAGCTCTTTCGATCGGTCTACGGGTGACTCGGGCAGACACGCCTCGAGCCGCCTGGCGAGAGCGACCGTGCAAGACGTACCTCAGGCGCTCAGCGGCGCCCGGTGGACCGGATTCCGGGCGGGTGCCCGGTCAGTCGGGAACCGGCTTCGGGATCGGCGCTCTCCACAGGGTGCGGAAGCGGAGCGCAGCCGTGCGCTCAGGAAGCCTGGTTCGGGCCCGACATTCTATCAGGCGTCGCCGAAAGCCTCGATCAGCCGGAGGTGGTGCCCGTCGTGGGGCTCGTCGTCGCGCACGCCGTGCTCGCCGTGCTCGTCGTGCTCGCCGTGCTCGTCGTGCTCGACGTGCTCGTTGGTGTGCACGTCGTGCTCGTCGTGCTCGTCGTGCTCGTCGGCGGCGTGGTGGTGGTGGTTGGCGGAGTGGTCGTCGTCGAGGGTGGCGGTGTCGTCCTCGTGGTGGACGGCGTCGTCGGCGGCGGTGTCGTGGACGGCGGCTGCGGCGACGAGCGGGGCGGCGCCGACGAGGACGGCGTCGACGCGGGCGAGGCCGCTGGTTGGGGTGTCGGCGCAGGGGTCGTCGCCGGTGAGGCCGGGGCGGCCGGGACCGTGCCCGTCGAGTCCGGAGCTGTGGTCACCCCGTCGCGGTACGCCGCGGCCCACGTCAGGACCAGGGTTACGTACGACGCCGAGGGGTTGTAGCGCAACACCGCTCGGGCCATCGTCGCTGGGTTCGACAAGTCGCCGACCGAGCAGAGCACGTAGCCGGCAGCGGTGGCCGCGTCGAACACGTTGTTGGGATCGGCCACCCCGTCGCCGTTCCCGTCCTTGCCGAACTCCGTCCACGACGACGGCAGGAAGCCCATCGGGCCGATCCCTCGGTCGAACGTCGCGTTACCGTCCCACTTCCCGCCGTCGGTGTCGCGGATGACCGCGGTGCCCGGCATCGAGCCGTCGAGGAGCGGACCCATGATCCGCCCCCGCGTGTTGCCGTTCGCGTCGACGCGGCCGCCGAAGGCGTGGTCGGTCTCGATCCGGCCGATGCCCGCGACGAGCCACCAGGGCAGGTGGCAGGACGGGATCGCCGTCGCGAGGTTGGCCTCCGCCTTGCGGTATGCGGCTAGCACCGTCACCGGAATGCCGGTCGCGCCGTCGGTGACACCGGGCGCACCGGAGAGCGCCGTCTGTGCCTGTGCCTCGACGGCGGCCACGTCCACGGGGGCGGCGTCGGGCGTGGCCGGCACCACGGGGACCGCCGGCGTCGGACTGGCGGCGGCCGACGGAGTCACGGTGACAAACGACCGCGTCGGCGCGCGGTCCTCGAGCTCGGTCAACGCGAGGTCGGCGGGCACCCCGGGTGGCAGCAGCACCGCGGCGGCCGCGGCCGGCGGGGCCGCGGCGGAGCCGGGGCGCGCGTAGGGGATGGCGTCCGCCGAGGGAAGGGTGAGAACGCCCAGGCAGCCGACCAGGAGAACCGGCAACAGGACGGCTCGGGTCACCCTTCCCGAGGGCGGAGTCTCCGCGCCAGGGGCGGCGGGATCCGACCGATCGGGAACTCTCACCAGTCGTAGCTGCCGCACCGCTGCCCCTGCTCCATCTTCGGCGGCGGGGCCCGAGGGCTTCGTCGCATACCGTCGTCGGGTCCCACAATCCGACGCCACCACGCTACGGCGGGGCGCCGGGAATTGCACCGGTTCCGTCGGATCGGTCCGCAGGGCGCCCGGTACCGTGGCCGGCATGTCGAGACACCGCCGCGTCGTCCAGGTCACCGGAAGCGGTCGAGCCAGTGCGACGCCCGACGTGGTCCGGCTGGCGCTCGGCGTCACCTGTGACGGCGACGACGTGTCGTCGGCGCTGCGGCAGGTCGGTGAACGGGTCCAGGCGATCGGTGCAGCCGCGCGGTCCCAGGACGTGCGGACGGCCGACATCAGCTCGACCGGGGCAGGGGTGCACCCGCGCCACGACCGGGACGGGCAACGGGTCGTGGGCTACCAGGCGTTCCACCGGCTGGCCGTGATGGTGCGCGACGTCGACCGGGTCGGCGCGGTCGTGGACGCCGTCGCGGGCGTGGCGGGCAACAGCCTGACGGTCGACTCCATCCAGCTGGACCTCAGCGATGTCTCGAGCCTGCAGGACGAGGCCCGCTCGATGGCCTTCCTCGACGCCCGCGCCAAGGCCGGCCAGTATGCGGCGCTCGCGGACGCGTCGCTCGGTGCGGTGCTGTCCGTCGTCGAGGGCGCCGTCGCCGGGGCCGGGCCCCGGCCGATGATGCGGACGGCGATGGCCGCCGCCGCGTCGATGCCGGTCGAGGCCGGCGAGCAGAGCGTCACCGCGACGGTGACCGTCACGTGGGCCCTCGACGGCTCCTCCGCTGACCGACTCCGAGTCCGACTCCGGGCCGGAATAGTCGTCCAGGCCGGTTCGTTGGACGACACATGGCGACAACCGAACTGACCGCAGCGAACTTCGAGAAGACCGTGCTCGACAACGGCACCGTCTTCGTCGACTTCTGGGCCGAGTGGTGTGGGCCGTGCAAGCGTTTCGGCCCCGTCTACGAGGACGTCTCCGAGCAGCATGACGGCATCCTCTTCGCGAAGGTCGACACCGAGGCGGAGCAGGCGCTGGCCGCCGCCGTCAACATCACGTCGATCCCCACGCTCATGGCGTTCCGCGAGGGGATCCTCGTCTTCCGCCAGCCGGGTGCGCTACCCAAGGAGTCGCTGCAGTCGCTCGTGCAGCAGGTGAGCGCCCTCGACATGGACGCGGTCCGCGCCGAGCTCGCTAGCAGCAAGGTCGAGGCTGACGGCCGAGCAGACCGCGAGCTGACCCGCATACGCGAACTGTGAGGAACCGACAGACCAGAAGGGCCCGACCGCGAACGGTCGGGCCCTTCTGCTGTGGCGCGTGACGTAGGTACCGCGTGGTGGAGGTGGCGGGAATTGAACCCGCGTCCGATGACGAATGACCAGGACTTCTCCGGGCGCAGTGCGCTCTGGATTTTCTCGGCCCCGGAGCTCGCGCGCACACGTTCGCCGACAGGCCCAGCCGAGTAAGAGTCCCACGCAGCCCCTCGACATGACTGCGCAGCAAGTTCCCTAGCTGACGCCAGGCACTGAGACGGGAACTAGCTCAGGCTGACGGACCTATGCGCTCGCTCAGGCGGCGAGGGCGAGGTCGGTGCTCTTGGAGTTGGCACCTATTGGTTTGCACGGAGCGTTAACGAGATAACCGCACATCCTCGGCCCGCTTCTCCTGGTGAGACGACCACCGTCGAAACCGATCACCCCCGTGTGGGGGTACCAACGTCACGCTGTTCACTTGTCGCTGCGGTGTGCAACACCTCAGTATGCCGGTCAACGTCCACCCCCCCAACTTCGATTCCCGCTGGGCGAGGCAGGATGCCGGTATGCCGCCCACCACCCGTGTGACGCCCGCCCCCGGCCAGGAGTCGGTCTGGGACTACCCCCGGCCTCCGCGCGTCGAGCCCAGCGCCGACGAGGTCGTCGTCGTGCTCGGCGGCGAGGTCGTCGCCCGCACCATCGCAGCGCTGCGGGTGCTCGAGACGAGCCACCCGCCGGCCTACTACCTGCCCTCCGCGTCGTTCGTCGAGGGTTCGCTGGTGCCCGTGGGAGGGACGAGCTACTGCGAGTTCAAGGGGACGGCGTCCTACTTCGACGTCGTCGGCGGCGGCCGGCGGGCCGCCGGCGCCGGGTGGACCTACCGGAGCCCCTCACCCGGCTTCGAGGTCCTCGTCGACCACGTCGCGGTGATGCCGGGCGCGATGGACGAGTGCACCGTCGGCGGCGAGGTCGTGGTGCCGCAGGCCGGTGGGTTCTACGGGGGCTGGATCACCTCCCGGGTCGCGGGCCCGTTCAAGGGCGGCCCCGGAACGACGGGGTGGTAGGCGACGTGAACGCATCCGGGACGACCACGGAGTGGCGGCTGGTCCGGCGACCGTTCGGCGAGCCGACGGCCGACGACGTCGAGCTGGTCGAGGTCGCGCTGCCGCCGCTGGACGACGGCGAGCTGCTGGTCCGCAACACCTTCCTGTCGGTGGACCCCTACATGCGCGGCCGCATGAACGACGTGCCCTCCTACGTGCCGCCGTTCTCGCTCGATGGCGCGATGACCGGCGGTGCGGTCGGCGTCGTCGAGTCGGTCCGCGGGGAGGTGACCAACCGCGAGGGGCGGGTCGTCCACCCGGGCGACACCGTGCTCCACGACGCCGGGTGGCGGACGCACGCGGTGCTGCCCGGCCCGGCCGTGCGGGTCGTCGGTGCCGAGGCGGCTCCCGCTCAGTCCTACCTCGGCATCCTCGGTATGCCGGGGCTCACCGCATACGCCGGGCTGCTGCGGGTCGGGGAGTTCCGTTCTGGGGACCGGGTTTTCGTCTCCGCCGCCGCGGGCGCGGTGGGGTGCCTCGTCGGGCAGCTCGCCCGGCTCAAGGGCGCGTCCCTGGTGGTCGGGAGCGCCGGCGGACCCGAGAAGGTGCGCTGGCTGCTCGACGACGCGGGGTTCGACCGGGCGATCGACTACAAGGCCGGTCCGGTGCGAGTCGGACTCAAGGAGGCGGCGCCCGAGGGGATCGACGTCTACTTCGACAACGTCGGCGGCGACCACCTGGAGGCCGCGATCTCCAGCCTGCGGCTCAGGGGGCGGGTGGCGATGTGCGGGGCGGTGGCGCAGTACAACGACACCGAGCCGCCGTCGGCCCCGCGCAACCTCGCGCTGGCGATCGGCAAACGGCTCACGCTGCGCGGGTTCCTCGTCATGGACCACCAGGACCTGCGGGACGAGTTCGAGGCGGAGGTGGGCGCGCTGCTCCGGGACGGCCGGATCGCGTGGCGCGAGACGGTGATGGAAGGGATCGAGCGGACGTTCGAGGCCTTTCTCTCGGTGCTGCGCGGCGGCAACACCGGCAAGATGCTCGTCCGGCTCTAGCGGTTGGCCTGGTTGACGCAGCGTCGAGCGGGTTGACGCCGTGTATAGACCGCGTCAACCCGCTCGACGCTGCGTCAACCCCGCCGGGGCGAGGCGGGAGCGGGCGGCATACCGGCCGGCGACCACGCTCACGACCACCACGCCGAACGCGAGCACCGCGGCACCCGCGCTGAGCCAGCCGTAGCCGAGCGTGCCGACGACGACACCGGCCACCGCTCCCCCGGCGGCCGCTGTGAACCCGGTCGTCATGTCGACGGTGCCCTGGACGCGCGGCCGGTGCCGGACCGGTGTCGCCGCCACGAGCAGCGTGGAACAGCCGACGGTTCCGAACGACCAGCCCAGCCCCAGCAGGAAGAGCCCGGCGCCGAGCCCGAAGCTCGCGCCGGCCGCGGACAGCCCGGCAAGGACCAGCGACCCGAGCAGGATGAGGCCGCCGATGCCGACGACGCGCGGGCTGCCGATCCGGTCGACGAGCATCCCGACCAGCGGCGAGAAGGCATACATCCCGAGGATGTGACCGCTGATGACCACGCCGATGACCTCCAGGCTGGCGCCGCCCTGGTCCATGTGGATCGGCGTCATCACCATCACCGACACCATCACGGCGTGGCTCAGGGCCATGCCGACCGCCGCGGCGAGGACGAGCGGCGTGTGCAGGATGACCGGCCAGGGCCGGTCGTCACCGTTCTCGTCCGGGTCGTCCGCGGGATCCTGCGCCCGCACCCGGCGGGCGAGCAGCAGCGGGTCGGGCCGGAGCCGGGTGGCCATGACGGCCGCAGCGGCCAGCAACGCGACGACGGTGAAGACGAAGGGTCCGGCCTTTTCCGGCACGTGCAGCCACCGGGCGACCGTCGCGCCGAGGCCGCCGAGGTTCGGGCCGAGCACCGAGCCGATGGTCGTCGCCCAGACCACGGTGCTGAGGGCGCGCCCGCGGTGGGCGGGAAGCGCGAGGTCCGTGGCCGCATACCGGCTCTGCAGGTTCGTGGCGGTGACCGCCCCCAGGAGGACCATGCCGACGAGTAGCAGCGGGAACGACCGCGCGACGCCGGAGACGATGCACAGGCCGGCACCGAGCGCGCCGGCCAGGTAGCCCAGGGCGAGCCCAGGCCGGCGGCCGTGCCGGGACATGTACGCCGCGAGGATCGCTGCGACGACCGCCGCGCCCAGGGTCTGTGCGGTCTGGGCCAGCCCGGACATCTCGTCCGACCCCGTCACGTCCTTGGCCAGCAGCGCGCCGACGGCGACGGCAGCACTCAGCCCGATCCCGCCGACGGCCTGGGTGATCACCAGCGTGCGGACGGTGTGCCGCTGCGCCTCGGCAACCTCGGGGACGGTGGTCATCGGGCCCGAGTCTAGGGAGCAGCCGGTATGCGGTTCAGCCGGTGTTGCGCAGGCCGGCGGCGATCCCGTTGACGGTCAGCAGGAGCGCGCGCTGCAGGTCGGCGTCCGGCTCCTGCCCGTCCGGGACCTCGCGGACCCGGGCGAGCAGGGTGGACTGCAGCGCGTGCAGCGGCGCGAGGTAGGAGTCGCGCAGCTCGAGCGTGCGGCGCAGCACCGGCGCGGTCTCGAGCAGGCTGGAGTGCCCGCTGACCGCGAGGATCTCGTCGACGGTGCGCTGATGCTCCGCACGGATCCGGTCGAACAGGTGCGCCGAGTCATCGTGCACGAGGGTGCGCACGTATCGGGCGGCGATGTCGAGGTCGGTCTTGGCCAGCGTCATCTGGACGTTGGAGAGGAACGTCCGGAAGAACGGCCAGGTGCGGTACATCTCGGCCAGCGCCGCACCGCGGCCGTCCTCGCGGGCGGCGGCCAGGCCGCTGCCGACGCCGTACCAGCCGGGCAGGATGATCCGGGACTGGGTCCACCCGAACACCCACGGGATGGCGCGCAGGTCGTCGAGGCCGCCGGCGCCGCCCGGGCGTTTGGCCGGCCGGGACCCGATGTTGAGCTTGCCGAGCTCGTCGACCGGCGTCGCGGCGACGAAGAACGGCACGAGCGCGGGGTCGCGGACGAGCGCGCGGTATGCGCCCTGGCCGGCCTCGGCGACGACGTCCATCGCCTCGTCCCACTCCGACAGCACCTCGCGCTCCAGGACCGGGGTGCGGTGCAGGATCGACGCCTCGATGACCGCAGCCAGGGCGCTCTCCAGGTTGAGCAGGCCGAGCTTCGGAAGGGTGTACTTGTCGGACAGGACCTCGCCCTGTTCGGTGATCTTGATGGGGCCGTCCAGGCTGCCGTCCGGCTGCGACAGGATCGCTTCCGCGGTCGGACCGCCGCCCCGGCCGACGGAGCCGCCCCGGCCGTGGAACAGCCGCAGCACGACGCCCTGCTCGCGGGCGACGTCGCGCAGGGCGCGCTGCGCCCGGTGGATCTGCCACTGCGAGGCGGCGATGCCGGCGTCCTTGGAGGAGTCGGAGTAGCCGAGCATGATCTCCTGCACGTCGCCCCGCGCCGTCACGATGCGACGGTATGAGGGGTCGCTCAACAGCGCCTCGAGCAGGGGGCCGGCCGCCTCGAGCTCCGCGACGGTCTCGAACAGCGGCGCGAAGCCGATCCGCGCCACCGCCGGGGTGTCGGGACCGCCGGGGTCGACGAGGCCCGCCTCGCGGGCGAGGACGACGACCGCGTAAAGGTCGTCGACGTCGTGGGTCATGGAGACGATGTAGGTCTCCACGGCGTCGCGGCCGTAGGTGTCGAGCGCCACCCGGATCGCGTCGAAGACGTCGAGGACCGCCGCGGCCTCGCCGATCACGTCGTCCCGGACGGCGCCGACCAGCGGACGCCGGCTGGCCATCTCGCGGGACAGGTACGCCGTGCGCGCCGGCCGGTCGAGATCGGCGTAGGGACGGTCGAGCTCGCCGACGCGGTCGACGAGCACTCCCAGCGCCGCGTGGTGCCGCTCGCTGTGGTCGCGGACGTCGAGGGTTGCGAGGCCGAGGCCGATCGCCCTCGTGGTTCGGATCAGCCGCAGGATCGCGCCGTCGGCGCTCAGCCGGTCGCCGTTGGCGAGCATCGAGTCGCGGATCAGCGTGAGGTCGGCGAGCAGCTCGCCGAGGTGCCGGTAGTCGCGGCCCGGCTCGTGCGGCGTCGCCGCACCCAGCCGGTCCCGCGTGCGCTGGAGGCGGACGCGGACGAAGGAGAGCTTGAGTCGGTAGGGCTCCTCGGCGTTGAGGCGCCGCACCGCCGCATACGTGATCGGCAGCGCCTCGGCGTCGGCCTCCAGGCTGGCGGTCAGCTCCTCCGTGACCCTGACCACCCGCGTCGACGCGGACGCCTCGGTGAGCAGGTCCTCGACCTGGTCGATGAGCACCCGGAGCCCGGCACGGTGCTGCAGCTGGATGACGTCGAGCGTGACCGCCGGGGTGACGTTGGGGTTGCCGTCGCGGTCGCCGCCGGCCCAGGTGCCGAACCGCAGCGGACGCGCCTCGAGGGGCAGGACGATGTCGATGGTGGCGAGCTGGCGGTCGAGCTCCTGGAGGAGATCCGGGACCACATTGGTCGGCGAGCGAGCGCAGGTAGTAGGTCGAGGTCCGCGCCTCGTCGGTCGGCTGCGGGCGAACGATGCGCAGCTCGTCGGTCTGCCACAGCAGGTCCACCAGCTCGGCGAGGCGCCGCTCGCGCTGTGCACTGGCGCCTCCGCGGGCCGTACTGCGAGGGTCGTCGCCGGCGTCCACGACGTCGGCGATCTTGCGCAACAGGGTCAGCACGGTTCGCCGGGTGGCCTCGGTCGGGTGGGCGGTGAAGACCGGCCGGTACTCGACCCGGGCCAGCACCGACTCGACGAGCTCCCGGTCGACCGTCCCGTCCCCGAGCGCCTCGCCGAGCCGGCGCACGGTGCCCTCCAGCGGGCCCTCCTCACCGGTGGTCAGCTCCTGGTAGCGGTGCAGCTGCTCGGCGACGTTGACGAGCTGGAAGTATGCGGTGAAGGCGCGGGCGAGCACGACCGCCGTGGCGTCGTCGACCTCGGCGAGCAGGCGGTGGAGGGCGTCGTCGCCGGGCTCCCGGGCGGTAGCGCGGACCTGCTCGACCAAGGCGAGGAGCTCCGGTCCCTCGTGCCGCGTCAGCGCCTCGCCCAACAGCTGGCCGAGCTGGCGCACCGAGGCCCGCAACGCCGCGTGCTGCGAGTCGGACGCCACTCCCCCGCCGAACCGGGAGACGTCGAGCGTGCGGCGCTCGGTCTCGCCGTTGCGCTGGGTCAGCACACCGGGGTCGGTAGTCTCGCGGGCGGTCATGTCCGTCAGTCTGACCGCGTCGTGTGACGGCCGGTTTGCGTGGTCGCTGGGTGGACGCGCTGGCTGACGGCACAGATCGGGGCTGCGGTCCTAAGATCGGCAGCGACCGTCCGCAATCGAGGGTATGCCATGGCATCTGAGACCAGTCCGAGCCGTCCTCCGACCACTCGGCGCCGAACCACGCTGCTCGCCACGGTGGTGGCCGTACTCGCGCTGGCCGGGGTGGTTCTGCCCGCCGGGCCGGCCGCGGCCGCAAACCTTCCCGGCGGCGGGTACGCGTTCACGGTGCTCGAGGACGGCCGGCTGGTCGTGATCGACCGGGCCACGAAGGCCATCGCCGACTCGGTCACGCTCCCGGGCACGAGCTCGCCGCCGACGGCCGACATCCAGACCTCCGCGGACCAGACGACCGTCTACGTCGTCGACGCAACCGCCATCCTCGTCGTCGACGCGCGCTCGCTGACCGTCACCGGCACGTTCAGCGACGACAAGGGGTTCGGCTTCGCAAGCATGGCCATCAGCCCCGACGGGACGCGGCTCTACGGGTACACCACGGAGGGTTGGGTCGACGTCGTGCAGCTGCCGTCACTCACCCTGCTCGGGCGAGTGCAGGTCGGCGAGACCAACCGGCCCTACGCGCGCCGGATGGCGGCGGACAACACGGCGGCCTACGTGAGCACCGACGCCGGCGTCAAGGTCGTCCCCCGAGACGCGTCCGCCTCCACCAAGACCTACAACCCCGGACCGCAGAACGGTGCGGTGGTCGCCGCCGGCGGGAACCTCTACGTGAGCCAGAAGCTGTCCCCCCAGAGCACGGTGCGGGTCCTGCAAGCGTCGACCGGCGCGTTCGTCAGGGACTTCTACGTCAACAAGGTCCTCGGCGACCAGTGGATGACGATGAGCCCGAATGGTCAGCACCTCTACAACGGCAGCAGCGAGAACGCCGGCATCGTTCAGCGGACCGACCTGTCCGACGACAACACGGCGTACTGGTTGGCGTTCCGCTGGACCGCGGGCGTGGCGGTCGGAGTGCCCGGCACCGACACCGACGTCTACGTGCCGCTCGTGGGCAACCACACCGAGATGGCCCTCGTCCAGGACTGGCGGGAACCGACCGCCGTCACCGTGCCGGCCGCGGCGTGGGCCGTGACGATGGTCGACCTCACGGCCGTCCCAGGGGCCCCAACGATCACGTCGCTGAGCAACGCCGCAGGGCAGGTCACGGTGGCCTTCACTCCCGGCACGTCCGGGACGAACCCGACCACGGGGTACCGCGTGACGGCGACTGACGTCACGAACCCCTCCCGAGGAGGCCAGACCGCCACGGGGGCCGGTAGCCCGATCACCGTGCCGGGCCTCAGCAACGGCGACGGCTACACGTTCACGGTCACGGCCCTCTCACCCGGCGGCAACAGCGCCCCGTCCGCCCCGTCCAACCCGCTCACCGTCGGAGTGCCGCCGACCCTGACGGGGACCCCGCCGCCGGGCAAGGTCGGCGTGGCGTACTCCTACCAGCTGGCGGCCACCGGGATACCCGCACCCGACGTCGAGCTCAACGTCGGCACCCCGCTGCCGCCTGGGCTGACCTTCGACGTCGGGACGTTGACCATCCACGGGACGCCGACCGTGGCCGGCTCGACCTTCCTCGACTTCACCGCGACGAACGCTCTCGCCACCGTCTCCCTGACGCCGACCCTGACCATCGATCCAGTCCGGTCGACCGTCGAGCAGACGCCGACGGTGACATCCACCACGACGACCACCACGACGCCGCCACCGAGCTCCTCCCCGCCGCCGACCAGCTCGTCGTCGACAACACCGGTCTCGGCCGGCACGACTCCCCCGTCGGCCGCCTACCGGTCCCCGGTGACCTCGTCCGGCGCCCTGGCCAGCACCGGTACCCCCGTGGAACCCCTGCTGCTCGGTGCGGCGGCGCTGCTCCTGGTCGGCACCGCTTTGCTCCTCGCCACCCGCATCCGCCGTCGCTCGTAGCGCGGAGCACCCGGCAAGCTCCGCCGCCGTGGGGGCTGGTCGACATCGGTTCGTGCTCTGAACCGCATCCTGGAGCCGTTGGCCGGGCAAGCTCGGCTAACGGAATTCCGTACCCCAGCCGCACGACCTAGAGGCACTACCAGGAGCCGCTGCTGGACCCGCCGATGCCACCGCCGCCGGAGAAGCCGCCGCCGAACCCCGAACCGCCCGACGAGCCGGAGCTGGCGGTCGCGGCGAACGTGCCGCCGGCCGACGACGCGAAGCTGCCCGCGCCGTCCGCGATGCCGGTGAAGTTGGGGAACATCGCGCCGCTGTAGAGGTACCAGCTCGGCATGATCAGAGGGCTGCCGGCGGCCTGAGCAGCCTCGGCGACCTTCTGGAACGTGCCGGCCCACCGGTCCGCTACGCCGAAGACGATGGCGTAGGGCAGGTAGCGGCTGAAGATGGCCGACGCCTCCTCGAACCGGATCTGGCTGGCCTCGGCGGTCTCGAGGTACTTGCGGAAGCCGAGCGCCTGCGCATACACCGCCGAGCCGGCGGCGGTCTTGGCCGCCATCCGCTTGCCGAGGACCCGGAAGATCAGCCCGGCGACGATGAGCCCCAGGCCGAGCACCACCCCGGAGGGGATGGGTATGCCGATGCCGCCCGTCCGGTCGATCGCGTAGGTCACGGTCCCGAGGTAGAAGCAGCTGACGACGCCGGCGCCGATGAGCAGGAACCCCAGCGCCTGCCAGCCCTGTCGCTGCCTTTGCGGCGACCGCCGGAACCAGCCGCGCTCGACGACCTCTGTGTACATCTGGCTGATGGCGAGGTTCAGGGTGGTGTGGAACTTGTACTTCAGGTCGGACAGCGTGATGTCCGGGCCGGTGGCGAAGATGCCGTCCAGGACGGTCGCCTCGTAGGGCCGCAGCGTCTGGCCGGGCGGTGGGGGCAGCTGGATGAGCCGCCAGTCGGTACGCGAGAACATCGTCCCGCTCTGGATCTCCTCGATCCTGAGGAACCCGCGGACGGCCAGGTCCATGACGGTTGCGGAGACGTCGATGGTGTCGGCCGACTCGTCGATGATGGTGCCCACCATCCCGGGCTGGACGCCGGGCGGCGGGTTGAACTGCACCGCGATCTCGGGCTTTCGCCCACGCAGAGTCGGCGACGGCGACGGCGGCACCCCACCCGGGGCGACCGCATCGGAAGACCCTGGGGACACGCCAGTGGAGCCAGGGCTGGACCCGGCGCCAGCCGGGGACAGGCCAGGAGTGACGCCCGCGTACCACTCGTCCCGGCCCCGCGTGGCGACGAGGACGCCCATGACCCCGGCCGCGACCAAGGGGGCACCGATACCACCGGCCAGGGCCAGCGACGTCAGCACCTTGGCCTGCCCTTCGTCGTATGCCGACCCCGCGGCCCGGATGTCCGGCTTGAGGTCGCCGAACCCCGCCCGCGGCAGCGACGTCGCGATGGTGAGGTCCTCGTTGCCGAGGAGGTTGTTCACCACGAACGTCGCTGTCGGGCCGGCCTCGGCCCGGTCGCAGGGCTTGCCGGGGTCGGAGCCCCGGACACAGTTGACCTGGGTGACGCCGCCTGGCCCGGTCACCGTCACGGTGGCGACGTCCTTCGGCACCGTGTCCTGGACGAAGACGTTGTAGAAGAACTCGGCGTGGTCCGGGAACGGGTTCATGACGTTCGCCAGGTGGTACTTCAGGACGTAGGTCTGCGAGCCGCTGACGCTGACGTCTGGGTCGCCGATCCGGATCTGGGTCGCGCCACCCGACTGGTCGGTGACCTGGGCCTGCGTCGACGCGCCGGTCGGACTGGTGACGCTCTCCAGGTCGAGGGCGTAGTAGCGGTAGCTGTTGTCGGACGTCTTGCCGTTGGCGTCGGTGACCGCCTGGTGGGTGACGATGTTGCGGTAGATGCCGTGCTTCGCACCGCTGCTGGTACCGAAGACGTAGTCGATGGTCTCGGTCACCGTGGCCCCGCCGTCGGCGTCCAGCACGTAGTCCGCGCGGAAGGACGACATGCGGTCGAACGAGGCACTGGCGGCCGAGGCCGCATACGCGCTCGCCGGGAGGCCGACGAACGCGGCGGCGGCGAGGAGCAGCGCGGCCAGAGCGAGCAGGCGCCCTCTCATCGGGCTTCGCGGTGGCTCATGGCGCGCTCGGCCTCGCGCCGGTCCTGGCGCTCGCGCAGGGCGTTGCGCTTGTCGTACTCCCGCTTTCCGGTGGCGAGGGCGATCTCGACCTTGGCTCGCCCGTCCTTGAAGTAGAGCTGGAGCGGCACGACGGTGCGGCCGCGCTCCCGGGTCTTGGTCGCGATCTTCTCCAGCTCGTCGCGATGCAGGAGCAGCTTCCGGCGCCGGCGCGGCGCGTGGTTGGTCCACGTGCCGTTGAGGTACTCGGGGATGTGCACCCCCTCGAGCCACAGCTCGTCCCCGGAGAAGGCCGCGAACCCGTCGACGAGCGAGGCGCGGCCCATCCGCAGCGCCTTGACCTCCGTGCCGGTCAGTGCGAGGCCCGCCTCGAAGACGTCCTCGATGTGGTAGTCGTGACGCGCCTTGCGGTTGCTCGCGATCACCGTTCGACCGCGTTCCTTGGCCACCGCCCCGCCTCCCGTTCGTCACCGCCGTCGCTCGCGCTACGAACCGCGCGTGGACAGGTTACCGGGCCGCTACAGCCACTTCATCGGGTCGACGAACTGCCCGTTCTCCAACGTCTCGAAGTGCAGATGGCACCCGGTGGAGTAGCCGGTGGTCCCCGAGTAGGCGATGAGCTGGCCGCGGGTGACGTGGCCGCTCGTGACGACGAAGGAGCTGAGGTGGTTGTAGGTGGACGCGAGGTCGACGCCGCTGACGATGCCGTGGTCGATGACGATGCGGTTGCCGTCGCCGCCGCCCCAGCCGGCGCTGATGAGGGTGCCGTCAGCGGCCGCGAAGACCGGCGTGCCGCACGGGACGCCGAAGTCGGTGCCCGAGTGGAGCTTCCACACGTGCAGGATCGGGTGGTAGCGCATCCCGAACGGCGAGGTGATCGGTCCGTTCGCGGCGTGGCTGAGGAAACCGGTGCCGCCGGTGACTGGCGCGTATGCGTGTCCCGCGGCCTTCGCCGACGGCCTGCCGGGCCGCCTCCGCCGCCGCCGCGGCCCTCGCCTGTGCCGCAAGGGTCGCCTGCAGCTGCGCCTGCTCCGCTTCGGCGTCCGCGAGGCGCTGCAGCTCGTCGGCCTTCTTGGACTCGACCTGCCCGGCGTAGGTCGTCTGCTGCGCCAGCAGGGCGTCGAGGTTGGTCTTGGCGGCCGCGGCGGCGGTACGCGCCGTCTGCGCCCGCGCGAGCGACGTCTCCGCATCGTGCTTGAGCGTGGTCACCTCGGCCTTGACCGCTGTCAGGTAGGCCGCCTGGGCCGAGGCCTCGGCCCGCGCGTTCTGGAGGTCGCGGAGCGCGCTGTCGGTCATCGAGCTGACCTGGTCGGCGAGGACGACCCGGTTGGCGAAGTCGTCGACGCTGGTGGCTCCGAGCGCGACCGACATCTGCGAGCCGCCCCCGCCGCCCTGGAAGAGGTCGGCGGCGAAGTTGTCGAGGACCGCCTGCGTCTGGTCGAGCTTGACCTTGTTGGCCGCCTGCGCGTCGTTCGCCCGCTGCTCGTTGGCCTGAGCGACGGCCAGCTGGGCGGCGACGTCGTCGTTGCGCTGGTTGGCGGAGCGCTCCGCGTCCTCGGCCTGCGTGAGGGCGGCTTGCGCGGCGGGCAGCTGCGCCTGGGTCGCCTGCAGCGCGGTGTAGGCGTTCGCCAGGTCCGAGGACATCTCGTCGAGAGCGCCCTGGATGTCCTGGATCTTCTGGTCGACCGCCCGCTTCTGGTCGCCGGTGTCGGCGGCGGACGAGACGGCGCCGGTGATGCCGAGCGCCAGCGCACAGATCGCGGCCACGCCCGCGGCGACGGCCCGCCGCTGTGCCGGCTTCGTGGGGTGACTAAACACGGAGGTACCGCCGCAGGGTGAACCCCGACGTCAGCACGGCGAGGGCCACGACCCCGCCGACGACCCAGGGCGCGATCGCGACGACGTCGGGGACGCCGATGAACGCCGTGTCGATGAGCGCGGTGCTGAGGTAGCCGGACACGCCGTAGCGCACCGTCGCATACAGCAGCCCCATCGCCAGCCCCGCACCGACGATCGCCGCGACGACCGTCTCCATGATGAACGGCAGCTGGATGGTGGAGTTCGAGGCACCGACCAGTCGCATGATGCCGGTCTCTCGTCGCCGGCTGAACGCGGTCTGGCGGATGGTCGTGGCCATCAGCAGCGTCGCGCAGATGACCATGAGGACGGCGAGGGCGATGGCCGACCACGAGACGACGTTCATGAACGTGAAGAACTTGTCGAGCAGCTGCTTCTGGTCCTGAACCTTGCCGACGCCCGGCGCGCCCTGGAACGAGCTGGCGATGACGTCGAACTTGCTGGCGTCGGTGAGCGAGACACGGAACGAGTCGGCGAACGCGCGCTCGGTCGCCTGGTCACCGAGGGGGCTGTTGCGGAACTGGTCCTTGAACCGCTGGTATGCCTCGCCCTGGGTCTCGTAGAAGACCTCCTTGACCGGCGGCTTCATGCTCTCGAGCTGTGCCTTGAGCGCGTCCCGCTGGGCGGGGGTGGTGGCCGCGCCGGCGCAGTTCGGGTAGAGCGACTTGTCGACGCACAGGAAGATCGACACCTGGACGCGGTCGTACCAGTAGTCCTTCATCGTGTCGACCTGCCGCTGGGCGAGCAGCCCCATGCCGAGCAGGTACATCGAGATCATCGTCACGAGGACGACGGACACGACCATCGAGACGTTGCGGCGCAGGCCGTTGCCGATCTCGCCGAGGAAGGAAGCCGCAGTCCGCATCAGGTCACCGGCCCCGGCGGAGCTTCAGCCGGGAGGTCCGCGGCTCGGCGGCGGCGCCGACCCCGACGAGCTGGTCGGAGTCGGGTCCGTCGCCCGCGGGTCCCTTGGTGACGGGCCCCTCGCTGGGGACCGCCTCCCGAGGTGTCCAGGGACGGGCGCGTTTCCCAGTCCGGCATGACGATCTCGCCGGAGTTGTACTCGCCGCCGAGGTCGTCGCGGACGACGCGGCCCTCCTTGAGCTCGATCACGCGCTTGCGGTAGGCGTTGACGATGTGCAGGTCGTGGGTCGCCATGACGATCGTGGTGCCCGAGCGGTTGATCCGGTCCAGCAGCCCGACGATCTCGAGGCTGATGCCCGGGTCGAGGTTGCCGGTGGGCTCGTCGGCCAGCAGGATCGCCGGCTTGTTGACGATGGCCCGGGCAATGGCCACCCGCTGCTGCTCACCACCCGAGAGCTCGTGGGGCAGCCGCTTCTCCTTGCCCTCGAGGCCGACGGTCCGCAGCGTCTCGGGGACGGTCTGACGGATGACCGAACGCGACTTGCCGATCACCTGCAGCGCGAAGGCGACGTTCTGGAAGACCGTCTTGTTGGGCAGCAGCCGGAAGTCCTGGAACACCGTGCCGATCTCGCGGCGCAGCTGCGGCACCTTGCGGTCCGGCAGCCGGGACAGCTCGCGGCCGGCCACGAACACCGAACCGGACGTGGCGTTCTCCTCGCGCAGCGCGAGGCGCAGCAGGGTGGACTTGCCGGAGCCGGACTGGCCCACGATGAAGACGAACTCGCCGCGCTCGACCTCGAGCGACACGCCGTCGACGGCGGGCCGCGTGGTCCGCGGGTACTTCTTCGTGACCGTGTCGAACAGGATCATGTGAGCGTGTGCCTTCGGCTCTCGGTGGGGACCCTCGACGAGGCCCCACGGGTCCGGTCGCGGCTTCGAGCGTCCTGGGGAGCGTAAACCGGGCACCGGTGAAACGGGTGTTACTCAAGTGACTCGGGCGTGGCGTCCGCCGTTCCCCCTGCCTGGCGGCTTCGGCGACCGCGCACCAACACGGTAAGTCGGCACGACCGCCGGCGGAAGACGTAT
Organism: uncultured Actinomycetota bacterium; assembly: GCA_963751085.1. Taxonomy (GTDB): domain Bacteria; phylum Actinomycetota; class Actinomycetes; order Actinomycetales; family Dermatophilaceae; genus Lapillicoccus. Next base: position 620,977 of record CAVVTH010000004.1, read on the forward strand.
GCGGTCATGTCACCCCAACGGGCTACCCGAGGGTCCGCCGTCGGGCGTTGCCGCGCTGCGGCGTAGGCGCGTTGCGGGGCCAGATGTTGCCGCGGTGCAGAAGCGACCGGTCGGTCAGCGCCGCGGCGCGATCGTCGACCGGGACCCGTTGTCGACGGGCCGAGCCTGCTCGTCGGACCAGTCGTCCGGGTCATCGTCGTCGTCCAGCATCTCCGCCGCCGGGGGCCGGCGACGTAGGGCGCCGCCCGCCGTGGTGGTGCCCTGCGCGAAGGCCCACCAGTCCTTGAGGGTGTGCCAGCGGCCGAGGGTGGCGACCCGGATCGGGTCCTGCTCGCGGTCGAGGTCGCGGTCGTGGCCCATGGCGATCCAGGTCAGCGCCAGGGCGGCGGTCACCCCAAGCGCCAGCGCGCCGTTGCGGAACGCGGAGTCGACGGTGCTGTAGACGACCAGGCCGGCGGTCACCCAGATCATGATGCGGCCGGGCCAGAACCGGGTGCCCTCGGTGACACCGAGGAAGAGGCCGGCCCAGATGAGATACCAGGGATGCACGACCGGGCCGGTCAGCACGATGATCGTCACGACCCAGGCGAGCGCCCGGAGCGGGGCGACCGGGCCGAGCCGCCACGCGATCCGTGCGCACAGCAGGATGCCGGCGACCTGGCCGATCCGCTGGACGACGGTGACGGTCGTGTCGAACGTGCCGGGAATCTGTAGCCAGGTGAAGAGGTTCTCCAGGCCCATGCCGACCACGGTGACCGGGGACAGCACCGACCGGACGACGCCGGGCACGCCGAGCGCGCCGATCCACCCCAGCCCGAGCCCGCAGGCGACGGTGACGACGAGGAACGCGGCAACGCAGGCGCCGCCCAGGCGCGTCAGCTCACGGAGCACCTCGACCACGGTGGGCACCCGGCCGTGCCGTCGTCGCGCCTCGAGGACGGCGACGACGAGGATGGCGATAAGGCCGGGGGCCTTGATCGCGCCCGCGAGGGCGATGGCGATGGCGGCCAACCACGGCCGCTTCTCCACGGCGAGGTAGATGCCCAGCACCATCAGGCCGAGCATCAGCGCGTCGTTGTGTGCGCCGCCGACGAGGTGCATGACCACGAGCGGGTTGAGGACGACGAACCAGGTGGTCAGACCCGCGTCGTAGCCGAACCGGCGGGCGATCTTGGGCAGCAGGAAGGCGATCAGGGCCACCCCGAGCAGCGCCGGCAGCCGCATGGCGACTGCGGCGGCATACGGGTGGCTCGGGCCGGCGATGTCGACGATGAGGTGCTGGATCTGCAGCTGCAGCGGCCCGTAGGGCGCCGGCGTGTAGAGCCACATCGGGTCGACGTTCTGGGAGTACTGCTCCGCGATCGCCGCCGGCCCGTAACGGTAGGGGTCGATGCCGACGTGGACCAGACGGCCCTGGCCGGCGTAGCTGTAGGCGTCGCGGCTGAACAGCGGAGGCGCGAGCAACAGCGGCAGCGACCAGAGCCAGAGGACGTGGCGCGTCGGTGTGGCCCGTCCGGCCCGCGGTCGCAGCCGCAACCACGAGTCGAGCATGAGCAGGACGCCGCCCATCAGCACGGCGGTGGCGAGGATCCGGCCCGGGACGGTCTGCAGCCAGCCGACGACGGGTACGTCCGTGAAGGGGTTGACGTCGGGCAGGAAGGCCGGGGTCAGGCTGCCCACGAAAATCAGCAGCCCGGCGAGAGTTCCGCGCCGGACGGCCGGGATGCGCCACGCGTCGCCGACACCGCCGATCTCGCGAGAGACGGCAAGCAGCACCGGGTTGGCGGCGGGCCGCACCAGCCCTTGGTCCACCGTCATCTGCGCTCGTGCTCCGTTTCCCCGTGTGCCGAAAATGCCGAAAAGTGTCGTGTCACTGCCGCGTACTACCCGTGTCGTGTCCCCCGGACGTCGTCTCGAGGACGACGGGATCGGCCCTCGACGGCATCGTCGGCGGGCTGTCGGACGCGGGTATGCCTGCTCGTCGCGCCACCCGAACAGGCTCGGCATCGAGGCTACGGGTCGACGGTGACACCCTGCGGGAGGTGGACGCCGTACGGACGCAAGACCCAGATTACCGCGATTGTGTTTCGACTGCCTGCTGGTGCTGGGGCCGGTGTGTCGCTCGTGACCAATGTGGCCGGTGGTGTGACGAATGGGTAACGACTCAGCCTCAACGCGGTGTGAGCAGCGCCACGGGCATCGCCCGGCCGGCCTTGGCCTCGTACTTAGCGAAGCCCGGCGCCGCGGCGACGATCCCGGTGAAGGCGGCGTCCCGCTCGATGCCGTCGAGCACGCGTACGGACACATCGTGACGGATGTCACCGACCTGCAGGCCCGCATGGTCGGTGGCGCGCAGATTGCGAAACCACTGCGGCTCGGCGGCGTCACCGCCGGCGGAGCCCACGACCACCCAGCCGTCACCCAGCGGGAAGCCGGCGACGGGCACGGTGCGGAGGGTGCCGGTTGTGCGCCCGGCCACGGTGAGCAGCGCCACGGGCGAACCGCCCGCTGCCGTGCGGCCCAGGCGGCCCTTGCTGGCCCGGTAGACGGCGGAGTGCACCCGACTATTGACCCGGAACACGGTCTTCTGCACGAGGTTCACGCGTTCTGCTCCTTCTCGCCGGTGCGGCGCCAGCGGATGCCGGCCTCGATGAAGTCGTCGATGTCGCCGTCGAAGACCGCGCTGGTGTTGCCGACCTCGTGCTTCGGTGCGCAGGTCCTTGACCATCTGGTAGGGATGCAGGAAGTAGGACCGCATCTGGTCGCCCCAGCTGGCCTTGATGTCGCCGGCCATCTCCTTCTTGGCGGCGTCCTCCTCCGCCTTGCGGACCAGCAGCAGCCGGGACTGGAGCACCCGCAGGGCGGCGGCGCGGTTCTGGATCTGGGACTTCTCGTTCTGCATGGAGACGACGATGCCGGTGGGGATGTGCGGTCATCCGCACGGCCGAGTCGGTGGTGTTGACCGACTGCCCCCCGGGCCCGCTGGAGCGGAAGACGTCGACCTTGATCTCGTTCTCGGGGATCTCGATGGAGTCGGAGCTCTCGATGAGCGGGATGACCTCGACCGCGGCGAAGCTGGTCTGCCGCCGGCCCTGGTTGTCGAACGGGCTGATCCGCACCAGCCGGTGGGTGCCGGCCTCGACCGTGAGGTGCCCGAACGCATACGGCGCCTTGACCTCGAAGGTCGCGGACTTCAGCCCGGCCTCCTCCGCGTAGCTGGTGTCGAGGACCGAGGTGGGGTACTCGTGCCGCTCGGCCCACCGCAGGTACATGCGCATGAGCATCTCGGCGAAGTCGGCGGCGTCGACACCACCGGCCCCGGACCGGATCGTCACGACGGCCTCGCGCTCGTCGTACTCCCCGGAGAGCAGGGTGCGGACCTCGAGCTCGCCGACGTCCCTCTTGAGGGCGGCGAGCTCGCGCTCCGCCTCGGCCATCGTCTCGGCGTCGCCGCCGTCCTCGGTGCCCATCTCGACGAGGGTCTCGAGGTCCGCGACGCGCTGGTCCATCCCCACGACCCGCTCGAGCTCGGTGTTGGCCCGCGACAGTGCGGAGGTCACCTGCTGGGCGCGCTCCTGGTCGTCCCAGAGGTCCGGCACTGAGGCCTGCTTCTCGAGGTCGCTGATCTGGCTGCGGAGGGCGTCGAGATTGGTCACCTCGCGGACTTGGTCCATCGTCGCGCGCAGGGTCTTGATCTCCTCGGAGAAGTCCACAGCCACGAGGGTCGAGCCTAAGTCACCGCACGTGGTCCACCCCACGCAGCGATCCCGGTGCCCGGGCGAGCATCGGCCGGAACGACAAAGAGTGGCCGACCGGCGCAATGCGGGCGGCGAGGTCCGGGATCCGTGCGCTGGCGCCGATCAGCAGCCGGGCCTTGCGGCGTTCGACCGCCCGCACGACCAGCTCGGCCGCCCGCTCCGGCGGGATCCGCAGCATCCGGTCGAAGATGTCCCGTCCGGCGGCCACGTCCTCCTCCCGCACGCCGGACGCGGTGCGCGCGTTGCGGGCGATGCCGGTGCGGATGCCGCCGGGGTGCACCGTCGTGACGCCGATGCCGAGCGGGAGCAGCTCGGACCGCAGCGACTCGCTGAACCCGCGCAGGCCAAACTTGCTGGTGCTGTATGCCGCCTGCCCCGGCGGGGCGACCAGCCCGAAGACGCTCGAGACGTTGACGATGTGCGCGTTGCGGGCAGAGCGAAGCACGGGAAGCAGGTGATGGGTCAGCCGGATCGGCGCGTGCAGGTTGATGTCGACGAGCCACTCGAACTCCTCGAGCGACGTCTGCTCGAACAGGCCGGCCATGGCCACACCGGCGTTGTTGACGAGGAGGTGCACCTGCGGGTGGGCCGCTCGGATCCCCTCGGTCACGACCTCGAGCCGGGCCGCGTCGGCCAGGTCCACGACGATGGTGCCGACCTCGACCTCTGGGTTGAGGAACCGCAGCTCGGACGCCACGGCCCGCAGCCGTTCGGCGTTGCGGTCGAGCAGCACGAGGTTCATGCCGCGGCGAGCGAGCGCGTGGGCGAGCTGTTCGCCAATGCCGCTCGCCGCCCCGGTGACGACGGCGGTGCGGCCGCGGAACTCGAAGCGGGGCAGCCGGCTCACAAGGCCCACCCGACGGTATGCGGCGTCTCCCGCGGGGCGGCACGGTGCCGGCGTGCGACGAAGGTCATGTCGTCGCCGATGCGGGCGCGCCGCACGGCGCGGCGGTCGACGAACCAGTTCTGGCGCATCGTCCAGGGCTCCCGGTCGCCTAGCTTGGGAAACCGGTCCTGTCCCCTGAGGACGTAGCCGGAGGTGAGGTCGAGGGCCGGTCGAGGACGCATACCGGGGGGCGCCACCGGGGTGACCGACTCGGCGTCGTGCTCCTTCAGGTAGGCAAGGACGCGGCAGACGAACGCGTGCGTCACCTCGGCGCGCAGCGTCCAGGACGCGTTGACGTAGCCGACGCAGACGGCGAGGTTCGGCACACCGCTCAGCATGGCCCCGCGGTAGAGGAACGTCTCGCCGAGGTCGACGGGCCGGCCGTCCACCACCAGCGCCAGACCGCCCAGCGGCTGGAGCGACAGGCCGGTCGCGGTGACGACGACGTCGGCCTCGACCACCCGGCCCGAGCCGAGCTCGATGCCGTCGGGGACCAAGCGCTCGATGCGGTCGGTGACGACCTCGGCCCGGCCGTCGGCGACGGTCCGCAGGAAGTCGTTGCCGGGCGCGATGCACAGGCGCTGCTCCCAAGGGCCGTAGTGGGGCGTGAAGTGCTCGGCGACCGTGGCGTCCCCGACGACGGCGCGCATACCTCGCCGCAGGAAGGCGGCAGCGAGGCGCGGTGCACGCCGGGACAGCTCGAACATCCCGATGGACACAGCGGCGTTCTGGGTGCGCATGACGGAGGCGACCACGCGGTCGGGCAGGAAGCGGTGCAGCCGCGCGGCGACGGGGTCGTGCGGGTCGACTCCGGCCACCCAGCTCGGGGAGCGCTGGACCATCGTGACCTCGGCACCGGCGTCGGCCAGCGCCGGCACGAGGGTGACCGCCGTCGCGCCGCTGCCGATGACCGCGACCCGCTGCCCTCGCACGTCGAGGTCCTCGGGCCAGAACTGCGGGTGCACGACCGTGCCGCGGAAGTCGTCCGCGCCGGTGAAGTGCGGGGTGTAGCCGGCGCGGTAGTCGTAGTAGCCGGTACAGCCGTAGAGGAACGCGCAGGTCCACGTTTCGTGGGTCTGACCGGCGTCGACGTCGAGGGTCCAGCGCGCCTCGGCGGAGGACCACTCAGCGCGGATCACCTTGCGCCGGAACCGGATGCGGGTGTCGATGCCGTATGCGTCGGCAACCTCCTCAAGGTAGGCCCGGATGTGTGCGCCGTCGGCGCGCGACTCGGTGCCGCGCCAGGGGGCGTACGGGAGGCTGAGGGTGTGCATGTCGGAGTCCGAGCGGACTCCAGGGAAGCGGAACAGGTCCCACGTGCCGCCGAGGGCCGGCCGCGCCTCAAGGACGGCGAAGGTCGTGCCGGGACGTTCCTGCTGCAGGTGCCAGGCGGCGCCGATGCCCGCGAGACCGGCTCCGATGACGAGGACGTCGACGTCCCGAGCGGACATCAGGGTCGGCTCAGAGCGAGGTGAGGATCGCGGGTGTCGCGCGGTCGACGATGTCGGCCTCCTCGGGGTGCCGCTTGACATAGGCAGCGACGAACGGGCAGACCGCTACCGCGCGGCGACCCGAGGCGCGGACGTCGGCGAGGGCGCCCTTGACGAGAACACCGCCGAGGCCGTGGCCCTCGAAGCTGTCGTCGATCTCCGTGTGGACGAAGACCCGTCGCTGGCCGCCGCCCTCGCCACCCGGTCGGTCGACGTAGGCCGCGAAGCCGGCCACCCGTCCGTCGACCAGGAGTTCGTAGCGGTGCTCCGCGGAGTTATCGCGGATCGTGCTGGTGGTCGTCTGGACGCTTCCGGCCGGCGTGGCCTGCGCTGCGTGCTGGTCGGTCACCGGACGACCGTACTCGACGGTGCCGTGGTTTCCGCTGTGCGTGGGGTGGCTCACGGCCGCTGTCCGTTCGCGCCCCTATCGTCGGGGCATGTTCGGGTCGCAGGCGCTGGACACCACCGTCGGGCTGGTGCTCATGCTGTTCGTCCTCGCGACCGCGGCCTCGAGCATCCTCGAGCTGGTCAGCCGGCTGGCGCGCACCCGGTCCAAGAACCTCCAGTCGGCGCTCGGGTCGCTGCTCGGGGGCACGGGCAACGGCGGCGCGGACGCCCAGGCGGCTCTAAAGGCGCTCCAGCGCACGTCGGTGTATGCGGCGGCCACCGACTCGTCCGGCGGCAAGCCGCCGGCCTACCTGTCGGCGAAGTCGTTCGCCGATGCGGTGCTGGAGCTGGCCTCCGACGCGGGGGCGGCGCCCGACGTCGTGCTGCCGAGCCAGCTGCGCGACCGGCTGCAGGCGCTGCTCCAGGAGTCCGGCAACGACGCGCTGGAGCTGCGGGCCGGTCTCGAACGGTGGTTCGACGAGGCGATGGGCCGGCTCTCCGACTCCTACAAGCGGCAGGCGACGCTGTGGCTGGGCGCGCTGGGGTTCGCGCTGGCGGTCGTGATCAACGCGGCGACGCCGGACGTCGTGACGCGGTTGTGGACGGCGCCAGTGACGCGACAGGCGGTGGTGTCGGCCGCGCAGAACGTCGGTAACCCCGGCAACGCGGCGCTGCTGCGTGACGTCGCGGGCATCACCAATACCCTCACCGAGATCTCGATCCCGGTCGGCTGGACGGGGGTGGCGCCGGACGGGTTCGGCTGGTGGGTTGGCCACCTCCTCGGCTGGGGCCTGACCGCGGTTCTCGTCATGGTGGGGGCGCCGTTCTGGTTCGAGCTGCTCGAGCGGCTCATCTCGTTCAAGTCCGGCGGCACCGGAGGGCAGCCGGCGCGGGCGGACCAGGACCCGGCCGCCGCGACGCCGCGGTTGCTGGCCCGCGACCAGAACCCGGCCTACATCGCCGCGGCGCTGCGCGTGGTCGCCTCGACCGGATCGCCCGGAACGTCAGGGGGTCCGGCGTCCCCCGGCGCCGCCGCCCGGTCCGGCGAGGTCGAGGTGTCGGGACCAGAGAGCGAGTTGCTCAGAAACATCAAGCGCGCCGTCGCACTGAGCCCCCGGGCGGTGCGGTAACCGGCTTGTGCGATCAGCGGGCGATGCGATGAGCGGGCTATCGGACAGGCGCCGAGGATTCGGGGGTCACTGCAACGGGGCGCGGGCCCGCGACTCGACAGTGATGGTCACGGACTGCCCGAGGGCCGCAAGCAGCCCTCCGCTCAACGGCAGCCGCGCGGTGCCCTGGAGGACGACGACCGCTGTGCGGCCGTCCGTCGTGCCGGTGCCGCCCGCAAGCCGCCAGCTGCTGATGCCGTTGGGCAGGGGGCGAGTCGCGAGGTTGGCCTCGACGGCCTGCTCGACGGTGCGGTTGCTGACCACGACCGCGTCCCCGATCCCGCCCGAGTAGGCGGACGCCTCGTCGAGCGCGTTGGCCGCGTCCAGGGCCGCCGAGTCCGAAGCGTCGAACAGCCGGGCCCGGGCTATCTGCGCAGCGGTGACGTCCACGCCGCCGAGCACGAGCAGCAGGACGACCCCGAGCAAGCCCATGATGACGATGGACACCTGCCCGGTGTCGCGTGGCTGCCGTCGCCACCGAGGGCGTAGCGGACGCGACACCTGTCCGGTGTGGCGTGGGCGCCGTCGCCACCGACGACGTAGGCGATGTCCACGCATACCGGCGTCACCGTCCCCGGAACCGGTCAACGGTGGCGACGTGCGTGGCCGAGACCGGGAGCAGGGCCGGGATCGCGCCCTTCAGGAGGTCGGGCACCAGCGGCAGGCGGACCTCGACGGTGGCGACCGCCTCGACGCGGCCCTGGGGACGCAGGCACGGCGAGTCGTCGCAGCGCAGCGCCACCACCCCGTCGCCGCCGAAGTCGTAGTCCTCGAAGGAGACCCGTGCCGCCGCCTGTGCCCGGGCGAAGGCGGCGCCGTCGTCCGTCGCGGTGGTGAAGGCGCGGCCAGCTTCCCGAGAGGCGGTCGACACGGCGAAGGCGGCCGCCTGGACCCGCGACAGGGTCACGATGAAGTAGACGACCGGTACCAGCAGCAGCATCCCGACGACGAGGAACTCGATGATGGCCCGGCCGCTGTCCCGGCGAGCCAGCCACCTGCGCCACGGTCGTGGTCACTGGCCCTCCTGGAACGCGCGACCGGTCACCGTCATCACGCCGGTCGGGACCGACCAGGCCGACCACCGGAACCGGCGCGTTGACGGTCACCTCCACCACCTGGACGCCGGCTGCGGTGGTCCGTCGTGCGGCGACCACGCCTTGGGCGTAGGAGCTGTTGAGGTCCCGGGTGACGAGGTCACGGGTCCGCGCCGTTCCCTCGTCGAGCGAGGCCCCGGCGCGAGCCCCGAGGCGGGCTCCCTCGGAGGCGTCGGAGATCAGCGCGTTGCGGACGTAGAGCACCAATGCGAGCTGGACGATGCCCATGCCGAGGAGCACGACGAGGCCCCCGACCATCGCGAACTCCGCGATGGCCGACCCCTGGTCCCGACGTCCCGGTGGCGCGTCACGACGACGCACCGGACGTCACTTCCCGGTGACCTTGGACAAGGCGTCCTGGAACATCGACGTCAACGCGGGTCCGGCCAGCAACCAGATGGCGGAGACCAGTCCGGCGGTCATCACGGTGATGAGCACCCATCCGGGCACGTCGCCGCGGTCGCGCCGGTCGGTTCGTCGGCTGGTTCGCCAGTCGACGAGCCAGCCGTGCACGGCGGTCTGCGTCGAGACGACGAGGCGGGTCATGGTTCTGGTCATGTGATCTCCCTCGGGGCGGTAGCGGTCGGGTCACACGGCGAGTCGCAGGAACGCGACGCCGGGGTAGATGGCGAACAGGACGGTGACGGGCAGCACAAGGAACACGACGGGGACCATCATCCCGATTTCTTTCCGGCCGCCCTCCTCCATGACGGCTCGGCGCCCGGTCTCGCGGACGTCCTGCGCCTGGGCGCGCAGCACGTCGGCTAGGGGGGTGCCCCGCTCGACGGCCACGACGATCCCGTCGACGAACCGCGCCAGGCTCGGCAGCCCCGTCCGGTCGGCTAGACCTTGCAGGGCGGTCGGCAGGTTGGCGCCGGCGCGTGCCTCGGCGAGGCACGCCGCCAGCTCCGACGACAGCTCGCCGCGGGAGAGCCGGCAGACCCGGTCGAGGGCGCCCGTGGCGCCCTCGCCGGCACTGACCGCGAGGGCGAGCAGCTCGGCGATAGTGGGGAACTCCGTCAGCATGCGTCGCTCGCGCTGGTTGGCGGCCCGGGTCAGCCAGAGGTCGCGGGAGACGATCCCCGCGCCGGCGAAGCAGACCACGAGCAGCACCACCGGCACGGCGGACGCTCCGCGGAACACCATCGCCAGCACGCCGAGGACGACGCCGGCGAGGGCGCCGGCCGCGCCCCAGATCACCTGCTCGGCCCGGAACCGCTCGACGTCGGGAGGCAGTCCGGCGCGCAGGAGCCGACGACGGACCGACGCCGCACCGCCCAGGAGTCGCTCGACGGCCCGGGCGAGGTCGGTCAGAATCGGGCGCAGGAGTCGGGCCACTCCGGCCACGGAGACCGACTCGGTCCGGTGAGCAGTCGCGACGGGCGCGGGGTGTCGCGCAGGTAGGGTTCGAGCCGCTCGGTCAAGCCCGGTCGACGCGAGAGCGGAAGACCGACGACGACGAGCGTCAGCCCCAGGCCGACCACAGCCCCCACGAGAGCCCCGGCCCAGCTCCAGCCCAGACCGCCCAAGCCTCCCGACCCAGTCACCGCAGCACCCGTTCTTCCTGCGGCAACCGACCGATGCGGACCATCAAGCGGTAGGCGACAACGGTGACCGCCGCGCCGACCACGAGGACGACGACGCCCGCGGGCGAGCTGTAGGCCTGGAGCGAGTCGCGCTGGAACGACATCATGGCGAGCACGACCCACGGCGCCGCACTGGCCAGGCGGGCAGCATTGACGGTCCAGCCCTGGCGCGTCTCGAGCTCCGCCCGGGTGCGGGCGTCCTCGCGGAGGAAGGTCGACAGCGTCCGCAGGAGCCGACCGAGGTCGGACCCGCCGACCTCGCGCGCGATGCGCAGCGACTCCACCAGCCGGTCGCCCACCGGGTCGGCCAGCCGCTCCTTGAGGCGGTCCAGGCAGTCGTGGAACCGCCCGGTCGTGCGGTAGTCCTCGGCGAACGCCGCGAAGGCCGGGCGGAGCTCTTCCGGTCCTCGGATCGCCAGCTGGCTCAGCGCCTCCGGAAGAGCAAGGCCGGCCCGGACCGCGGACGAGATGTTGTCGACAGCGTCCGGCCACAGGTCGCGCAGGTGGGCACGACGCGAGCGCGCCCGCATCCGCACCAGGGCCAGCGGCGCATACGCGGCCATCCCGGCGAAGCACAGCGCGACCGGTGTCACGCGGGTGCTCGCCTGCATGAGCGCGAAGACCAGGCCCCCGGCCAGGACGCCCGCAGTGAGGACGTTGCCGGGGCTGACGCTGGTGTAGCCGGCCTGGGTGATGTCGTCCTGGAGCCGCGCGCGCACCCCCGTCCGTCCGCGGGTCGGCTCGACGCTCCTCACGCGGCCAGAACGACCACCAGATGCAGAACAGCCCGATCCCGAGGAGCAGTCCGACCGCTATCCCCCGCATCAGGCCTCCTGCGCGAGCAGGGTCGTCAGGTCGTAGCCCGCCCGCTCGAACCGGTCGGTGTGCGGCGGGAACCCGTCCGCGCGCATGAGCCGCCCGGCGCGGGTGACGAAGAGGTCGGCGATCTCCACGACGTCTCCCTCCACCCGGCCGGGGATGCCGACGATCTCGTGGACCCGGCGGACGCCGTCGCGGTCGATGGCCTGGTGAACCACGATGTCGACCGACGACGCGACGGTCGGCACGACGAAGCGCGACCCGACGTTCTCGCCCGCGAGCAGCGGCAGGGTGCACATCTTGACGATCGCCTCGCGGGCAGAGTTGGCGTGCAGGGTGCACATCCCTGGCACCCCGCTGTTGAGGGCGATGAGGAGATCGAGGGACTCCGCCTGCCGGACCTCACCGACGATGATGCGCGACGGGCGCATCCGCAGCGCCTCCTTGACCAACCGACGCAGCGGCACCTCGCCGGTCCCCTCGAGGCTCGGCTGCCGGCACTGCATGCTGGCGACGTCGCGCAGCGGGATCTTGAGCTCGAAGACCTCTTCGCACGTGACGACGCGCTCCCGGGAAGGGATCGAGGCGGCCAGGCAGTTGAGCAATGTCGTCTTGCCGGCCTGAGTCCCGCCGGCCACCAGGATGTTGAGTCCCGCCACCACGCTGGCGTCGAGGAACCGCGCCGCCTGAGCGGTCAGCGTGCCGAGGCGGACCAAGTCGTCCAGGTGGTCGGCTCGGACGACGAACTTGCGGATGTTGACGTGCCAGTGGTCACGGGTGATGTCCGGAATGACCACATGCAGGCGCGAGCCGTCGCTGAGGGTGGCGTCGACGAATGGTGAGGACAGGTCTACGCGGCGGCCCGAGGTCCGGAGCATGCGTTCGACCAGGTCGCGGACCTCGTCCGGCGTGAGGATCGTCGTAGTCAGTTCGGCGACGCCGCGGCGGGCGACGAAGACCTTGGACGGTTCGTTGATCCAGATCTCCTCGACGGTCGGGTCGTCGAAGTAGGGCTGGAGCGGCCCGAACCCGGCCACCGTGTCGAGCACCTGCTTGGCGGCGTCCTGGCGGTCGGTGAGCACCGGCATACCGCCGTGGAGGGAGCGCTCGTCGTAGTCGGAGATGACGTCTTGGACCAGGCGGCCGACCTCGGCCGGGTGGCGGGCCGGGTCCAGGCCGGAGCGCCGGATGAGCTCACGGACCTCACCCTCGACGACGCGCACGGCATCGGTCATCGATGTCCCCTCCCCGGCGTCCCCGCGGACCGCCGTACTGCCCTGGTCGATGCCGGTCATCGTAGGGGCAGGTGAGCCATGGCACGACCGGGCAAAGCACAGGTGGAGCTCGCCTGTGGACAACCTCCGGGGCTTGTCAGTGGAAAACGCTGTGATGCCTCCAGGAGGAGAGATGCGCATCCAGCTGACGGTCCGGTCCGGCCACGCCTCGGCACCTGACCACGACGTCGTCGTCGACTGCGTCCCCGGTTCCCGGGCCCGTGAGCTTGCGCAGGCTCTCGGCACCCGCGGCCTCTCCGTGGACGGTCGGCCCGTGCCGGAGCTCCGCCTTGGTGGGCCTGCCGCCACTGCTCCAGGGCGCGGTCGTGACTGTCGACGGGCGCTCGGTCGCCGTTCCTCCCACGTCTCCTTGGGAGCTGTGGGTCATCGAGGGGCCGGACGAGGGCCTCATCTTCCCCCTGCCCGTGGGGCCGACGTCGGTGGGTCGGGGTGAGCAGGCGACGGTCGTGTTGACCGACTCACGCGTGTCGCGGCGTCACGTCGAGGTCGTCGCCGGGCCGACGACGGGCGTGACCGTGCGCGACCTAGGCGGCCCGAACGGGACACGGGTATGCGGCGTGCGGGTGTCACCGTCGCCGCGACCCCTCACCGTCGGCGAGGTGGTGGAGGTGGGCGCGACGCGGTTGCAGCTGCGGGCGGCTTCTCGTGCCGCCCGGTTGCAGCCGGACGGCGAGGGCCACCTCATCGTCAGCGAGACGCACCCGGAACCGACGTCCCCGACGCCGGAGGTGCGGTTTCCCGACGCCCCGCCGGCCGTTGCCCGATCGCCGTTCCCGCTGGTGGCGTTGGCGGTCCCGCTGGTGCTGGCGGCAGTGCTCGCCGCCGTCATGCACTCGCCGACCATGCTGCTGTTCGGTCTCACCGGTCCGGTGCTGTCGATCGCGACCTGGCTCGGTGAACGTCGTCGACGGCGGCGGCCGACCACCGGGGCCGGCCACGGCGCTGCGGTGGAGGAGGCCACCGCGGCTCTCGAACGGGCCGTGCTGCGCGAGCGGGCAGCTCTCGTGCGGTCGCATCCGCCACTCGCGGAGGTGCTCGCCGCAGCGGAGACGCGCTCGGGAGGGCTCTGGCGCGGCGACGCCGTCGAGGTGCGGCTCGGTGTCGGTACTCGCCGCTCGGCGGTCTCGGCTGAGGGCCCAACGGCACCGCCTCCTCGCTTTCTCGAGCAGGCCCCGGTGACCGTCGACCTGTCCGCCGTCGGCGTGCTCGGGGTATGCGGGGACCTCCGGTCGGTTCGTGCGTCGGCCGCCGCCATGGTGGCGCGGCTGGCGACCACGGCGCCGCCCGGCCGCCGGCAGCTCGCGGTGGTCCTGGCGGGCGGGCGCGACGCCGAGAACTGGGACTGGGTCGCTCGGCTCCCCCACACCCGGTTCGTGGCGGTGGGCCAGGAGGGGCGGCGGTCCATCGAGGAGCTGCTGGCCGAGATCGGCCGTCGGGAGGAGGCGGACCGCGTCCGCGCTCCACCGCAGCCTTGCGTGGTGGTCGTCGTCGATGGGTGGCCGGTCGCCGGACGGTCGGCGCTGCTCGAGGCGGTCTTGCGCCGAGGGCCCGCGGTCGGCGTCGTCACGGTGGTGCTGACGCCCTCCCGGCTCCACCTCCCGCGCTGCGGCGCCGTGTTCGCGATGCGCGGTTCGGAAGGGCGGTTGTCGGTCCACGGCCGGTCGAGCGGCCCCGACGAGGAGGAGGCGTGGACGCTCACTCCCGACCGGCCCTCCGACCGCTGGGTCGCTCGCGTGTCACATGCGCTGGCGCCGCTGTGCGACACCTGCGCAACGGGGTCCGGAGCGCCGTCCGAGCTGCCGCTGTCCGTCCGGCTGTTGGACCTCGTCGGTGAGGTGGACGCCGTGACGGTAGCGGAGCGCTGGCGCGCGCACGGGTCGTCGACGCGGGCCGTACTCGGCGTTGCGGCGTCGGGCACGATGAGCGTGGATCTCGCGGTCGACGGACCGCACGCCCTCATTGCCGGAACCACCGGGGCGGGGAAGTCGGAGCTGTTGCAGACCCTGGTCTGCTCGCTGGCCTTGGCCAACCGTCCCGACGAGCTGACCTTCCTCCTCGTGGACTACAAGGGCGGGGCGGCGTTCCGTGGTTGTGCCCGGCTGCCGCATGTCGTCGGGGTCGTCACCGATCTCGACGGTCATCTCTCCGCGCGGGCGCTCACGTCGCTCACCGCCGAGCTGCGACGTCGCGAGCGGCTGCTGGCCGAGGTGGGGGTCGGCAGCCTGGAGGAGTACCGGAGCGCGCGGGCAGCGGACCCGAGTCGGCCGGCGCTTCCGCGGCTGGTCATCGCCATCGACGAGTTCCGAGTCCTCGCCGAGGAGCTGCCCGACTTCGTCCACGGGCTGGTGCGGCTAGCGGCGGTGGGTCGGTCCCTCGGCGTGCACCTCGTCCTGGCCACCCAGCGGCCGGGCGGCATCGTGTCCGCCGACATCCGGGCGAACGTCAGCCTGCGGGTCGCGCTGCGGGTTCGGGACCGCTCCGACTCGATCGACGTGCTGGAAGATCCCGGCGCCGCCGTTATCGACGCCACCACGCCCGGACGGGCCGTCCTCAAGGGTGCCGCCACGACGCTCACCCAGTTCCAGTCGGCGCGGGTCACGAGCGGCCCAGAAGCGGCCGGCCGGCTGACCATCACGCCGGTCGGTTCCCGCCGCACCGACTCGGCTGAGGCGGCGTCGGATCGGGCCGACGGAAGTCGACCGACCGCCGAGTCATCCCAGGCGCACCGACCTCGACCGCATCGTCGCGGCCGTTGGGGAGGCCCGGGTCGCCCTCGGCATCGCGGACGCCCAGTCACCCTGGTTGAGACCGCTGCCCGACCTCCTCCCGGTCGTCGCCCTCGGGGTGGAAGCGACGCGCGAGGCCGTTCCCGTGGGGCTCGAGGACGTGCCGACCGAGCAGCGGCAGGGCCCGTGGACCTGGTCCGTCCGCGACGGCCACCTCGGCATCGCCGGCGGCGGCCGCAGCGGCCGGACCAGTGCGGTCGTGACGATCGCCCGCCAGCTGGCCTCCGCCCTGTCGCCCGGATGCGTCCACCTGTACGTGATCGGTCCACCGGCTCTCGCCTGGCTCGCGGCGCTGCCCCACACGGTCGTGGTGGCCGACGTCGACGACGCGGAAAAGGTACGCCTCGTGCTCGAACGCCTCGCCGGCCTACCGCGACCGGAGGGCGACGACGCGCGACCGGTCCTGCTCGTGGACGGCTGGGAGCGGTTGGCCGCGCACGCCCACGGCGCCGTCGCCGCCGAGGTCCGTTCGGTGCTGGAGAGCTCCGGCACCTCCGGACTGCGTGCGGTCGTCACCGGCGGGCGAGCCGTGCTGGCCGGCCAGCTGGTTCCCGTGCTCGCGCAGCGACTCGTGCTCGCCCTCGCTGACGCCGTCGACCTGGCGATGGCGGGCATCCCCGGGAGGGTCGTCCCGGCGCGCCAACCCCCGGGCCGGGCCCTCGACGCCCGGACGCACCACGAAGTGCAGATCGCGACGGTCCCGGAGGACGGGGAGCAGGAGGCGGCTGCCATCGCGGCTCGCTGGACGAGAGCCGCGGACGAGCCGGGCCAGAAGGGCTGGCCACTACCGGTCCGGCGCCTTCCGGCGACGACCAGTTTTCGCCGAGGCCACTGCGGAAACGCGTGCCGCGACGGCCTGCTAGCCATCGGCGTGCGCGACGGCGACCTCGAAACCGCCGGCTTCCTTCCGGATGCAGGCGAGCGCAGGATCCTGGTCGTCGGACCCTCCGGTTCCGGGCGAACCACCACCCTGGAGACGCTGGCCGCCGGTGCGGCGGAGTCCGGCACTCCCCTGACCCTCATCGGCACCCGCTGGGGCGAGCCGCCCCCGGAGGCACTCGTGCTCACCGGCCACGGCGACGACGACGTCGACCGCCTCGTCGCGGCTCGACGGGCCTCTCCAAACCTGGTTGTCGTCGTCGACGACGCGGAACGGCTGGCAGGCCAGCCCATCGAGGGCGTGCTGCTCGAGATCGCGCGCCGCGTCGACGAGGACCGAGGGGTCGTCGCCGCGGCGACGTCCGCGCTGGCACTGGACAGCCGCATCGGCGTCCTCGTAACCGACCTGGCGCGCGCGCATACCGGTGTCGTGCTGTGGCCGGTGGCCGGAAGCGCTCTCCTGGGCCCGGGGTCTGGCGGAACGCACCGCCCGCCGCGTATTCCGGGCCGCGGCCTGCTCGTCTCCCCGAGGGGTGTCGAGCGAATCCAGGTCGCGACGGTCAGCCGACCGAGATGACCACCTTGCCGAAGACGTCCCCGTCGACGATCCGGGCGAACCCCTCACGAGCGTCGGCCAGCGGGTGCACCGAGTCGACCACCGGCTCGATGCCGCGGTCGGCGACGAACCGGGCTAGCCGCTCCAGCTCGGTGCGGTTGCCCATCGTCGAGCCGACGACCTTGAGCTGGCGGAAGTAGATCTTGGTCAGCTCCGCCTTGGCCGGCGCGTCACCCGAGGTCGCACCGCACATGACCACCGACCCGCCGGGTCGTAGGCAGTTGATGGAGTGCGTCCACGTCGCGGCGCCCACCGTCTCCATCACCGCGTCGACCTTGTCAGGCAACCGCGCGCCGGACTCGAACGCCCGGTCCGCCCCGATCTCCACCGCCCGCGCACCCTTGGCCTCGTCGCGCGAGGTGACCCACATCCGGTAGCCAGCCGCCGAGCCGAGCTGGACGAGCGCCGTGGCAACGCCACCGCCGGCGCCCTGCACGAGCACCGTTCCGCCGGGCTGCACGGCGGAGTTGGTGAACAGCATCCGGTATGCGGTGAGCCATGCCGTGGAGAGGCAGGCAGCAGTCTCCCAGGACATCTCCTCCGGCTTCGGCACGAGGTTGCCGGCCGGCACGGCGACCCGCTCGGCCAGCGTCCCGTCGTGCAGCTCCGAGAGCAGCGTCCTTCGCGGGTCCAGCGTCTCGTCGCCGGTCCAGCCGTCGCTGGGGACGACGGCGTGGACGATGACCTCGTTGCCGTCCGGGTCGAGGCCGGCGCCGTCGCAGCCGAGGACCATCGGCAGACGGTCCTCCGGCAACCCCACGCCCCTAAGCGACCAGACGTCGTGGTGGTTGAGGCCAGCAGCGCGCACCGACACCGTCGTCCAGCCGGCGCGGCGGCCTGGGGTCCGGCCGCTCGCCGACCTCCAGCGCGCTCAGCGGGTCGTTCGCGTCGGTGCGGGCGGCGTAGGCGGCGAGCATCGGGTCACCCTATCGAGACCCAGCCGGCGCCGACTTCGCCGCGAGCTTGCGCATGACGACGATTCCAAGTGAGACGGTAGTTTCGACCGATCCGGAACCGGTCCTCAGGAGAGCCCATGAGCCGCGCCGAGGCGGACGAGCGGAGTCCAGCCACGACGACGGCGGCCTCCCGCGCCGGGAGGGTGCGGGACGCTTCTGTCGTCCTCCTCCCGGCAGCCGCACTGAGTGTGGCGCTCCACCTGTGGGCGGTGATGTCGTCGGTAGGGCGCGTGAACTCCGACGAGGCGATGACCGGCCTCCAGGCGTACAACGTCCTGGAGGGGCACTTCGCCTCGGTCGTCGAGGGCAACGACTACGGCGGGACGCTCGAGTCGTACCTCCTCGCGCCGGTGCTCTTGGTGTCCAGCGGCACCGTCGCGCTCAAGCTGGTGCCGATCGTGCTCTCGTTCGCGGCCGGCCTCGCGCTCGCCTGGAGCTGCGCGCCGTTGCTCCGCCGCCCGGTCGCGCTCGTCGTGGGCGCGTTGAGCTGGGTCAGCTCCGGGGTCGCGGTGGTGCTGTGGTCGACCGACTACCTCGGGTACGCGAGTGGTGCCACCGCCATGGTCGTGGCCCTCGGCTGTTGCGTGCGGCTGATGACCCGGCCCGCGCCGTGGCTGGCCTTCGGTGGGGGCGTGGCGGGCGGCGTCGCCCTGTGGGGGCACCCGATCTTCGGCGTGGTCGCGGCCCTGGCCTTCCTACCCGTCCTCGGCGGACAGCGACGGTGGCGGGTGGTCCTCCCCGCGGTCGGTGGCGCCCTGCTCGGCGCCTCCCCGTGGCTCGGTTTTCTGGCGCGACACGGACTGCCGCGGGTGCCGACGAACGACCAGACCGCGACCTACCCGGGACGACTGCGGATCCTGATCACCGAGCTGCTGCCGAGCGGGTTCGGGCTGCGGTCGACCACCGGAGCGTGGCTCGAGCCGGTCGCCCTGACCGCCGCCATCGCCGCGGTCCTGATCGTCGCAGCGATCGTCGGGCTGCTCCTGCTGCCAGGGTGGGCCGGCCGAGCCGCCTTCCCGTTCACTGTCGCCGGTCTCGGCGCGGTGCCGGCCCTCGCGCTGTTCCAAGCGCTCGCCTTCAGCGCCGACGGACGTTACGCGAGCGCGTTCACACCCGCGCTGCTGGTGGGATTGTTCGGGTGGACCCGGGCCCGGCGCACCGTCGCGCGGCCGCCGCTCGCTGTCGCCGCGGCTGTACCGCTCGTCTGGGGCGTGCTCGCCTGCGTGCCGTCGATGCACGCCACCGCAGGTTGGACCTGGGAAGACCCAAACGTCGATGTCGAGCGAGCGGTGGTGGCGCTCCAGGAGCGCGGCATCACCGCGGTCCGTGGCGGCTACTGGGTGGTCTACGTCCTCGACTACTACGCGAAGGGACAGCTGGACTCCTGGCCCGACGGCGTCCAGCGGCTGCCCGACGACGTGGCCCGGGCCCAGGCGACGCCGCCGTCGCGGGTGGCGTTCGCTTACGAGGTCGGGTCCGTGGACGCCGGCGTCGTCACGCTCCCCCGGCCCCGGTCCGACTACAACCTGTTGCCGGCCGGCCCATGGGAGATCTGGCTGCCCGCCCGCTAGCCGTGCGAACTCAGCCGGGCCGCGCGGTCCGCGTCGGCTGGGCGCCGTGGACGACCCGGCGGACCCGCCGGGAGAGCTGATAGCGCCCCCACAGCCCGGCCCGAAGCGCCCCACGCACCGGAGCCCACCGCGCCCCCTCGTAACGGTGCGACAGGTACTGGTACGCGCTGTCGTGGTGGGCCTTGGACATCGCGTCGAGGTTGCGTGACGTGGCGTGCCCGCCGTGGTGGACGACCGTGGCCGACGGCGCGTAGACGACGTCCCAACCGGCCGCCGCGAGCCGCTCGCAGAGGTCGGTGTCCTCGAAGTACATGAAGTAGGTCTCGTCGAACCCACCCACCGCGGTGAAGGCCTCCCGCCGCAGCAGCAGGCAGGCTCCCGACAGCCAGCCCACGACGCCCTCGACCGGCGTCCCGCGCTCGCGCCGGTAGGACGCGGTCCACGGGTTCGACGGCCAGACCCACCCGAACGCCGCGTGCCCGATACCCCGCCCCAGGGACGGCAGGTCGCGCGCCGACGGGTAGAGCATGCCGTCGGCCGTGTGGATCCGCGGACCCAGCGCGCCGCACCGGGGCCACCGCTCGGTGACGGCGAGAAGCTCGTCGATCGCGCCCGGCTGGAACTCGATGTCGGGGTTGACGACGAGCACCCACTCCTCGGTGGCACCGGCGACGCCGAGGTTGGCGGCCCCGCCGTAGCCGCGGTTGCTGCCGCTCTCCACGAGGTCGACGCCCGGGTGCTGACGGACCCTCTCGACGCTTCCGTCCGTGGAGCCGTTGTCGACGACCGTTACCGCCACCGGCGACGACGACGCCTCGGGCAGGGAGCGGAGGAAGTCCGCGAGGAAGTCGCCCGGGAAGTACGTCACGACGACAACTCGCACCCGGGTCATCCGCCGACCACCCGCTCGAACACCTCGACGTGACCCCGAGCGGTCGCGTCCCACGTGTAGCCGGCGGCGCGCTCCCGCCCCGCCGCGCCGAGCCGGCGGCGTTCCACCGGGTCGGTCAGCAGACCGCCGAGCGCGTCGGCGAGATCGCCCGGGTCGGGACTTCTCGCATACCGGACCGCGTCCCCACCGACCTCCGAGAGGGCGAGCCGGTCGGTGGTGAGGACGGCCGCCCCACACGCCATCGCCTCGAGGACGGGCAGGCCGAACCCCTCGCCGTGCGCGGGGTACGCGACGACCTCGGCGCCGCCGAGCAAGGCCGGGACCAGCCGGTCGGGGACGAACCCGGGCCGCAGCACACTGAGGCTCGCCGGGAGCTCGGCCACCGCAGGCTCGATCTCCTGGTCCCAGCCCTTGCCGCCGGCCAGCACGAGCGCAGGCGGGTCCGTCGCCTCGCGCGCGACGGCACCGTAGGCGCGGACCAGGGACGGAATGTTCTTGCGCGGCTCCAACGTGCCGAGGAAGGCGACGTACGGCCGGCCGGGCTCGAGGCCAAGCCACTGCCGCAGCTCCGAGACCTCGCCGCTGGTGGGCGGCCGGAACCGCTCGTGGTCCACGCCGTGAGGAACGACGGTGATCCGCGCCGGGTCGGTATGCGTGTAGCGCACGACCTCGCCGCGCGTGGCCGCGCTCGGGGCGATGAGACCGTCGGCCAACCGACCGGACAGCGCCGTCCACCCGCGGAAGAACCGCGCCTTGACGCCCAGGTGCAGGTCCGGGTCGCTGAAGAAGGTCGCGTCGTGGACGGTGACAACGTCCTTGGTGCGGCGGCCGAGGGCAGAGGCCAGCGGCAGCGTGTAGTGCGGAGAGTGGACGACGTCCGGGTCGAGCGACCGCGCGACGAGCGGTAGACCGGACTGCTCCCAGGCCAGCCGCAGCGCCGGCCGTTCCGCCCAGCCGGGCACCACGTGCACATGGTCCGCCCCGACGGCGACGGCGAAGCGGCCCCGGTCCCGCGGCTGGGCCGCCACGTGGGTGTCGACCCCGAGTCCTGGGAGCCGGGCGACCACCTCGTCAACGTAGCGACCCACACCCCCGCGGTTCTCCGGAAGTGCGGTCGCGTCGACGAGGACGCGCACCATGCCTGTCCTTCCCACGAGTCCTGCCACCTGTGCCGTCCGCGGTCCGAGCGACCCGGCGGCGGCCCGGCCCGACCTTACCGGGGTTGCGGTGCACGAACCCTTAGACTCCTCTCGCCCGACGCCCCCACCCGAGGTACCCATGTCTCCGCGGATTGCCGCCATCGTCCCGTGCCACAACGAGGCGATCGCCGTCGGCAAAGTCGTGCAGGACCTCAAGGCCGCCGTGCCTGACATCGACGTCTACGTCTACGACAACAACAGCACCGACGGGACGGCGGAAATCGCACGCGAGGCCGGCGCGATCGTGCGGTTCGAGCAGAACAAGGGCAAGGGCAACGTGGTGCGGCGCGCCTTCGCGGACGTCGAGGCGGACGTCTACCTCATGATCGACGGCGACGACACCTACGACGCCGCGGCCGCTCCGACCTTGATCAGCACCCTTCTCAACGGGCCGTACGACCATGTCCTGGGCGTCCGCTCCGAGACCGCCGCCGACGCGTACCGGCCCGGACACGCCCTCGGCAACCGGATGTTCAACGCCGTCGTCGCCGGCATCTTCGGCGTCCGGGTCACCGACATGCTGAGCGGCTACCGGGCGTTCAGCCGGCGCTTCGTCAAGTCGTTTCCGGCGGTGTCGAGGGAGTTCGAGACCGAGACCGAGCTGACCATCCACGCGGCCAACCTCCGGGTGCCCCAGACCGAGGTCCCGGTCGGCTTCCGCGACCGGCCGCCGGGCGCCGAGAGCAAGCTGCGCACCTACCGCGACGGGTTCCGCATCCTGCGCCTCATCGTGCACCTCGCCCGGATCGAGCGCCCCGTCCTCTTTCACTCCGTCCTCGCCGGCGCGCTCGCGCTCATCGGGGTGCTCCTCGGGATTCCGGTGGTCCTCGACTTCCTGCGGACCGGCCTGGTGCCCCGACTGCCGACTGCCGTGCTCGCTTCGGTGGTCGTCCTGCTCGCCAGCGCCGTCTACTTCCTGGGCCTGCAGCTCAGCGCCATCAAACGCTCCAAGGACGAGAACATGCGGCTGGTCTACCTCTCGATGAGCGCCGCCGGGGCCCGTGTCCACCGCTGAGGGATCCGGTCTGTCGGTCGGGAGCCGCTCGCACGGGCCGGTAGTCTGCACCGCGCTAACGACTGTCTCGACCGGACGAAGGGATCGATGGGTGCCGCTGGACGATCTCCAGTTCGACGAGGACTACTACCGCAACAACGGTCAGCTCGGTGACCGGCCGGCCCTCTCGTACTACACCCGGCTGGTCGGGCGCTACATCGGGCAGACTCCGGTGCTCGACTTCGGGTGCGGCACCGGCCACCTGGTGCGGCACCTGTGCGCCCTCGGACGGGCAGACGGCTTCGAGGTGTCGGACTACTCGGCGGCCACGGCGCGAGCGACCTCGCCGAGTTCGCACATCTACGACACCGTCGCCGACATTCCCGACGCGACCTACGGTGCCATCACCGCAATCCACGTCATCGAGCACCTGTCCGACGACGTCGTCGGGGAGTCGATGGCCGAGTGGCGGCGCGTCCTGCGGCCCGGCGGTCGCGCTCTCGTCGTGACTCCCGACCTGGCGGGGTTCGGCCGCGCGCTGGCCCAGGACGCCTGGAACGGGTTCACCGACCCGACGCACGTCAACCTCAAGTCCCACGCCGAGTGGAAGCGGACCCTCGAGCGCGGCGGCTTCTCGGTCGAGCGGGAAGGGAGCGACGGCTTATGGAACGTCCCCTACGGCAGGGCCCCCAAGCTCGTCGACGCGGTTCGGTATGCCGTCCCCTCACTCAGCCAGTACCTCTCCGGACGTCTCTTTCTGCGTCCCGGAACCGGTGAGTCGTCGGTGTTCATCGTGAGCCGGGTGGACTAGCGCGTGCGTCGTCTCAACTCCGCCCAAAACCCCGGCCCCTGCCGATGACCGTCGCTCCCGCGGACCACGCCGTCACGCCCACCGTCGAGCCGGCAGCACGCCGCGCGCTTGCGGTAGCCGGGCGCCGTCGTCTCGTCATCCCGGTCCTCATCGGCGTCGCCGTGGTCGTGCTCTCGGTCTTCACGGTGCTGCGCTACACGGTGGACTTCCTCCAGGCCGACGGCGTGCAGCAGTCGGTGATGTCGATTCAGTCCGTCGACCTCTTCTTCTGGGGCCAGAACCGGTTCGCCGCGTTCGTGTCGCTGCTGGCCAGCCCAATCGCCGACCCCAGCACGAACCTGTTCGTCTGCCTCCTCATCAACGCACTCTCGTTCCACACCTTGCTGCTCGTCCTCTCATGGATGGGCGTCCGAGTCCTCACCGGCACCCGGTCTGCGGCGGCGACCGGCATCACCTTCCTCCTCATCGCGGCGACCGCCCACACCGTGCTCATGCCCGGCCGGCTGCACATCATGGCGCTGGAGAGCCAGCCGTACTCGATGTCGTGGGCACTCACCCTGGGCGCCTTCATGTTGTGGAAACGCCGCCAGTGGTGGGCGTTCGCCCTTGCTGCCGGCATGGCGTGGGCGGCGGTCGGCCTCAACCCGACCACCGTGCTCGGAGCGGCCTTCCTGGCCGTCATCGAGCTGGTCCGGCGGCGGCAGTGGTGGCGCTGGATCCTCTTCGGAGTGCTCTGGGCGGCCTGGCTCGTCGTCTGGCAGTGGCTGTCGGCGCGGTACGGGGGACGCTCTACT
This sequence comes from uncultured Actinomycetota bacterium, assembly GCA_963751085.1. GTDB lineage: Bacteria > Actinomycetota > Actinomycetes > Actinomycetales > Dermatophilaceae > Lapillicoccus. The sequence goes on from CAVVTH010000004.1 coordinate 644,959, forward strand.
CCCGGGCCCGAACCGACGCTGCCGTACTACACGTTCTCCCTCGGACAGTTCGCCGCCAACACGACCACGTCGGCCAGGACGATCCTCGAGTCCTTCCACGGCGTCCGGCTGGTAGTCCTCGTCGTCGTCGCCTGCCTCGCACTCGTGGCGCTCGACGCCGACCGGCGCGCCACCCTGCTGCGGCGGTTCGCGCTGGCGACCGTCTTCGTCGTGGGGTACTGGACCCTGTTCACAGGCAACGCCTACGTCGCCCTGAACGGCTACCATTTCCGGTACTTCTACCCGGTACTGATGTTCGTGATCGTCTGCGTCGCGGCCCCGCTGGCCGCCGTGTTGGTGGGGTGGCCGGCGACGCTGGCCCTGCCGGAGCGGTGGGCCACCCGGCTCGCACCCCGAGCGTCGGCGCTGAGGGCCGCCTCGACCGGCGTGGCCGTGCTGGCGACAGTGGCCGCCGTCGCCGGGCCGCTGCGCAGTCCCGACACCGCACCGGTGCTGACGGAGACCCGGGCCACCGCGCGGTACGCCATCGATCACGGCATCCGGTTCATCGGCGGCTACTACTGGGACATGTGGCCCACCCTTTGGGAGGGCCTGAAGTCCGGGCGGGACGCGCTGTTCGTCACCGGCCTCAAGAGCGGGGGCGACCCCGCGGGCTACCGGGACGCCTTCCGAGAGGAGCTGGCCAAGGGGCCGGGCCACCCACGGGCCATGTGCGTGAACCAGCCGGTATTCGAGTGCACGCCGTTTCTCGACTACTGGACCGCGCCGGGGTGGGTCGCGACCGGCGAGACGTGCCCGATCCCGGCCGACATCCCAGCGCTTGGGTCACCGCCGCCGGAGCGCAGCTGCCGCGTGCTGGAGTACCGCGGTGTCCGGAGCTGAGTCCGCTCGGCCCCGCACCCCGCCCCAACCCACCCGCTACCTGCCAAAGGACCATCCGTTGACCAGCCCGACCACCTGGCCTGACCGTGAGGTGCGGGTCCTCGTAGCGATCCAGCGCCGGTTCGGGTCGCCCGCGGGCATGGCCGCCGCCCGGGCCGCGTCACGGTTCGGCGAGCACGCCGGCGGCTGGCTGGCCATGGCGACCGTCCTCGCCGCGATGGACCGGGACCGGCGATCGGTCTGGGTCCGGGCTGGCGGGGCCGCCGTCGGTGCGCACGCCGCCGCCGTGGTCCTCAAGCGTGTGGTGAGGCGTCGGCGCCCGAAGTCCGAGCGGGTCACCGTGGGCGTGGGCACGCCGTCCGCACTGAGCTTCCCCAGCGCCCACGCGGCGTCGACGACGGCCTTTCTCGTCGCCGCGACGCCGGTAATCCCGCGGTGGGTCGCTGCCGCCGGCTCGGGCGCGATGGCCTTGAGCCGCCTCGTCCTCGGCGTCCACTACCCCACGGACGTGGCCGTCGGAGTGCTGCTCGGGGCCGCGGGCGGCCGGGTGGCCCGGGCGACGCCCGCTCCAGGGCACAAGGACTCGTAGTGCCGCCGCTGCTGCGCGCAATGCGTCCGCGCCAATGGGTCAAGAACGTACTCGTCGTGGCTGCCCCCCTCGCGGCGGGGACCTTGCACCAACCGCAAATCCTGGCCCTCACCGGGGTCGCCTTTCTGGCTTTCTGCGCCGCGGCCTCGGGCATTTACCTCGTCAACGACGTCCTCGACCTCGACGAGGACCGCGCACACCCGAGCAAGCAGCACCGGCCGATCGCGTCCGGCCAGGTGTCCACCCGGCTAGCCGTCGCTGCGGGCGTCGTCCTCATCCTCGCGCCGATCGTCCTCACCCTGGTCCTCGGCCCGCGGGAGCTCGCCGCGGTCCTGACGGTGTACGCCGCGATCCAGCTCGCCTACTGCGGGTGGCTCAAGCACGTCGCCGTTCTCGACCTGGCCGTGGTCTCGAGTGGGTTCCTCCTGCGCGCCATCGCCGGTGGGGCGGCTACGGCCGTCGTCCCGTCGCCCTACTTCCTCCTCGTCGCCTCGTTCGGTTCGCTGTTCATGGTCGCCGGAAAGCGGTACTCCGAGGTCCACCTCGTCGGGGAGGGTGAGGTCGCGACCCGCCGATCGCTCGGCGACTACTCGAGCAGCTACCTGCGCTTCGTGTGGGGCATGGCCGGAGCCGTGACGCTCGTCTTCTACTCGGAGTGGGCCTTCAACCTGCCTCGCACGCATACCCTCCTGCCTCAGCTGTCGATCGCGTTCTTCAGCCTGAGCATGCTCCGGTATGCGGTCGACATCGACCGCGGCTCGGCCGGTGAGCCAGAGAGCATCATCCTCGGTGACCGCGTGCTCCAGGTGCTCGGGCTGCTGTGGCTGGCTAGCTTTGCCCTGAGCGGGGTCGTCGGGTGACAGGATCACCACCCGATGCGTTGCGTGGGATGCTCACCAGCTGCGCGACCCCCTGACGGGCGCCGATCCGCGGACCGGTGTGGGTAGCCCTATCGGCCGCGGTCACTGGCGCGGCGACCTACGCGTCGCTTGATCCTCGCGGCCCGGGTCCTCGGCCCAGTCCCTTATGCCGACTTCGCGGTGTTCTGGTCCTTCCTCGTCATCGCCTCCTTCGGCGTCTTCCTGCCCATTGAGCAGGAGGTGGCCCGCCGGGTCGCCCGGGCGCCCGGGCGAACCGCGCAGACGGCGGGGCTCGCCCTCATGGTGGCCGCCGGCTACGCCATCCCGCTCGCCGTGGCCGGCGCCCTGGTGTGGCGGTGGCTCGGCTCCCCTCGAACCCCCGGGGGGGCGCTGGTCGTCGGCGCCATCGTCCTGCTCTGCGCCGCCCTCGCCGTCCAGTTCACCAGGCGGGGGCTGCTGTCCGGCCGGCTTGAGCTCACTGGGTATGCGTCGGTCGTCACCGTGGACTCACTGCTGCGACTCGGCCTCTTCGTGCTTGTGACCGTGGTGGGCGCCGGCGGCCTCGCCACCGTCGGCGGCTTCGCGCTGGCCGTGGCGGCGTCCGCGGGCGCGGCCGGGGCCGTGGGATGGTGGCGCGTGCGCCTGCTCCCAGCGCTGCCCGGGTCCGGACCAACGACACCCGCGCCGGAGGTGGGCATCGTGGGCGGCTCGGCGCGGCTCATCGTCGGCGCCCTGTGCATGCAGCTCCTCGTCAACAGCGGGCCGCTCATCGCCCGCGCGGATGCTACGCCGTCGACCGTCGAGTTCGCCGGCCATCTCCTCGCCACGATGACTTTGGCGCGCGTGCCGGTGTTCATCTTCCAGTCACTTCAAGCCACCTACCTGGCTCGTATGACGCGGGCTGCTCACGAGCACGACAATGCCCGGCTGCGCCGGACCCTGACCGCGCTCACCGGGCTCGTCCTCGCCGTCGGGGTCCTGACCGTTCTCACCGCCGCGGCGATCGGTCCGTTCCTCGTCCGTCTGATCTACGGCGAGTCCTTCGACATTCCACGCGAGGCGGCCGTCCTCGTCGCCGTCGGCGTCGCGCTCTATGTTGTCGCGACGGTGGCCAACGACACGAACGTCGCCTTGGGCCACCACCCCCGGGTCGCCCTGTCCTGGCTTGCCGCCGTCGTAGCCGGCATGGTCACGATGGCCCTCAGCGATTCGCTGCTGCTGCGGTCCACGCTGCCGCTCATCGTCGGCTCGGTGGTCGCCGCTGCCTCGCTCGTCACCGGCGTGGGTCGCACCGTCCGGGAGTTGGCGGGCTGATGCGTTGGACCCTGATGTACTTGTTCGAGGCCTGGGCGGTGTGCACCTTCGTGGGTCTGGCGGTGCTCGCCCCGCTTCGGCAGCGTTTCCGCGACCTCTGGCTGCCGGCAGCGCCCGTGCTGGGGGCGGCCTTCCTCGTCGTTGGGCTGCACTGGACGTCCGTCGTCTGGGGGACGGCCACCGGAATCTGGGTCGTGCTCGGGGCCGCCGTCGTGCTGGTGGTGCTCGGAGTCGGCCGGCGTAGCCGACCCTGGTCGGCGTCCGGACCAGCCGTCCTCGCCGCTGCCGTCACGTCGCTCATCGGCTTGAGCGGCGCCCTGCTGGCGCTGGTCCCGAATCTGTGGCTCGACTCGTCCCGAGTGGTTCTCCCGACGCCGAATAACGACGCGTTCTACTACATCTCCGAGGCGGTGTGGCTGCAGGACCATCCGTTCACCACACCTCCCGTGATCGGGTCGGGCCCCGGAAGCGGCACCGAGTCACCCCTCGGCACCTCGGCCGCGCAGGCGATCCTGTCGCCGCTGCGGGTCGGCCAGTCGTTGGCGTCGAGCGGCATCCACGAGATCTTCGGCTCCACCGACGTCCTCGCGTTCATGCCGACGATGGCCGTCTACTTGATGATGACCGCCGGCGCAGTGTTCGTCGCGCTGCGGCTGCTCGGGGCCAGCCCGCTCGCCGGCGGACTCGGCGCCGCGCTCGTCTGCACCGCGGCGACGACAGCTCGCGCCGCTTACGACACGCACGCCGATTCACTGCTCGGGATCGCGCTCGTCGTGGTCACCATCGCCGCAATCGTGTCGAGCACGCGGCACCGACTGCCGCGCTGGCCGGCCGTCGTTCTCACCGCGGGCCTCGTTGGCGCCTACGCCGAGTACCTCGTCTTCGTCCTGCCGGTGTTCGCCGCGGCGGCGTTCTTGGTCCCCGGACGGGGTTATCTCGGCCGCGTCCGGCGCGGGGTGACGCTAGGCGTGATGAGCGTCGCTGTCAGTCCGGTGGCGTGGTGGCGGGCGATCCGCAACCTCCTGCTCCCGAACTCGGGGGGCGACACCTTCCCGTCCCCGTTCCTCACCGATGCGCCCGCGCTCGGCACCGCCCGCGCCCTGGGCAGCACAGCGGTGTCCGTAGACGCCTATCCTCTGCTGCTGACCTTCGGTCTAGCCGCGGTGGTCGTCCTGGGCTGTCTCGCGGCCTTGGCGCTGAGCCGGTTCCGGATCCCCGTCGGTGCGGCGCTCGCGGTGGGTCTGCTGTTGACGGGGTATGCGTCGCTGACCGGCCGTGGCTACCTCCAGGACCGACTCGTCACCCTGACCATGCCGCTGGTGTGGGTGGTGGCGGTCCTGGGCTGGTACCTCGTGCTGCATCAGATCCGTCGGGTTCGCCTGCGCGGCGTCCGCTCCCCGCCGCCGCGCTGGATCAGCGTCACGCTGGCGGTCGCCGTCACTGCAGGGATCTGCGTCGTCAACGCGAGCAGTGCCACGGCCGCCCTGGACCCCCAGCGGGTCCGCGAGCGCGCGCGTGACGGGAGAGTTCGACGACGCGGCGGGCTGGGTCCGCGAACTCGGCGGTCCGGAGGGCCAGGACGTTACCGTGGCGGTCCCCGACCAGTTCGATCAGCTGTGGCTGCTCTACGAACTGCGCGACGAGAACGACGTGTCGTTCCTGTCCTTACACCCCGACTACCTGCGTCCCGAGAGCTACTGGAACGGCGAGGTCGACCGTTACATCCTCGTCGGCGCGGGTGTCGTCCAGACGACCGAGGCCGGCATCATCCGGCGCTCGGCCCACTTCCGTCTCATCGACACGACCATCGCGCCAGTGACCGTGGTGGCCCCCACGGAGATGAGCACCTGGTGGCCGTTCCCGGACCAGGCCGGCGCGCTGGGCGGCTCCGGTTCCGGCCTCGTCGCCCTGCGCGGACCGGGCGCCGGGCCGCCGTTGACCCTGCAGGTGGCTACGACGGCGCCCGGCACGCGCGTCCAGCTCACCGCGCCCAACGGTGCGACGACCACCGCGGTTCTCGGGGCCGGGACCACCGGGGTACCCGTGCCGAACTCGACGCCGACACGGAACGGATCGCCATCAGCACACCTGGGGTGGACTCGGTCCGGACGATTCGGCTCGACGGTGCCACTTCGCCCTGAGCACGCGCCGGGTGGACGGCGCCGAAAGCGCCCTCGCGCATCGGCTAGCATCAGCACAGTGCAAGCCGCACCAATGATTTCTTACGCTGAAAACCGCGAAGACGTCGTGCTGTGGCGTGCACTCCACTTCCTCGGCGCCGGTCGCTACGCCGACGTCAGCGACGGCGAGCCGGAACGGTCCGCAACGCGGGTGTTCGCCGAGCACGGCTGGTCAGGCGTCGCCCTGGTCACGGACGTTGCCGCGGCCGCAACCCTCCGCGACGCGCGGCCGGGCGACGTCGTCGAGGTGGTTGAGTTTGTGGGCGACGACACCTTCGCCGCCGTCGCTGCGGCCGGGCAACGGGCCGGGCTTGCGGTCGGTGACCTCCATCTTCTCGTCATCCATACCAACGACCGATCAGGATCGCTCCGAGCGGCCGATGTTCCCGTGGGCGACTGGAAGCCCTGGGTCGTGGTCGTCACCGACGGCCCCAACGAACCGGACACAGCCGACCCGTGGGATGCGCTGCTCCTGTCGGCCGGTTATAAACAGTGCCTCTTCGACGGCGTTTCGCGGTTCTACGTCGCGTCCGGGCACGACGACCTGCGGCCCGCCCTGTCTTACCCGGCGTGCGTGCGGGACGAGTTCACCGATCGGCGGGAGGCCGAGCTGGCCGACGAGGTCACCCGGCTCGAGGCCGCGGTGCAGCAGGCCCGGGACGAGTCGCTCGACGAGCTGCTGCGCTGGCGACACGCTGCCGTCACCACGTGGGCCCAGACCGCGGCGACCCGCGCGAGCGGAGCGACCAGCACGAAGGAGTACCAGCGGCTCCAGGTCGCCCTCGCCGCCGCACAGCGGGACGCCGCGGAGGTCCGGCAGACCCTGTCCTGGCGCGTCACCAGGCCGTTACGGATGGTCAAGTCGGCTGGTCGTCGCCGGTGACCGCAGGGACGACCATCGCTCCCGGTCAGGTGCTGACCGCGCTGGACCAGCGACTGAGCGCCGCTGCGGAGCGGCTGCTTCCAGACGGGCGGGACCCCCAGGATCCCGCTGGCCGCCCTCCTGGCCTGCTGGCGGCCAGCCTGCTGCCACGGCTGGCCGCCGCCTGCGGAGACGACCGACCCGGACCACGCATCTGGCTGCTGCTCACCGCCGTCGGCGCCGCGTTCCCTTTGGCCCACGAGGTGGAGGAGGTTGCCCGCCGTATCAGCCTCGACGGCCCTGACCGTACCGCCGAGTTCCTCCTCGGGCACGTCCTCGAGGAGCCTCCGGCCGGGCGCCTTGACCTGCAGATGCTCGTCGTGTCCGACCGGGTCGTCGTCGACGTCGACAGCTGTGCCCGGAACGACTCGCATACCGGCATCCAGCGGGTCGTCCGGGAGACGGTGCCGCGCTGGGCGCGCGACCACCCCGTCCTCGGCGTCGGCAGTCTCGCGGACAAGTCCTGCTACCGGCAGCTGACCGACCGGCAGTCCGCGCGGATCTACGACTTCGGCCGGCACCACGCCGTCCCGGACGGTGAGCTCGCCGCCCCCATGCTCGTCGTCCCCTGGCAGACCGCCGTCGTCTGGCCTGAGGTGCCCCACCCCGACGCGTGCCTACGGCTGGCGGCCCTCGCCCGGTACTCCGGCAACACGGTCGGCATCGTGGGCTACGACATGATCCCCATCGTCAACGCCGAGCTCCGGCCGTTCGGGGAGGCCGGGATCTTCCAGCGCTACCTCGGTGCGGTCAAGCACGCGCACCGCGTGGCCGGCATCAGCATCTCCGCGACGACCGAGTTCCGCGGGTTCGTCGAGATGATCTCCGCCCAGGGCTTGCCCACGCCGCTGGTCGAGGAGATTCTGCTTGCCGAGGACGTCGGCGACCACTCCGCAGGGAGCACGGAGCGCACCGGACCACGAGGCCGACCGGTCATCATGCTTCCCGGGCGGCCGGAACCGCACAAGAACCTGCGGGCCAGCCTGCAGGCGGCCGAGCGGCTGTGGCTCGAGGGGCACGACTTCGAGGTCGTCATGTTCAAGGGCCGCGACGACGACTCGTCGGGCGTCGCGACGACGATCGCGCGCCTGCGCGAGCAGGGCCGCTCGATCACGACGCTCGGCTACATCACCGACCAGGAGATGTGGTCCTGGTTCCGGCTGGCGGCGTTCGTCGTCTTCGCGTCGCTCCACGAGGGCTATGGGTTGCCGATCGCCGAGGCGCTCGCGTGCGGAACCCCGGTGATCACCACGAACTACGGCAGCCAGCGCGAGATCGCTGAGGCCGGTGGCTGCCTCATGGTCGACCCGCGGGACGCCACTGCGCTGACCGACGCCATGCGCCTGCTCCTCACCGACCAGGACCGCCTCGGTGCACTCCGCGCCGAGATCCCCGGGCGGCCGTTGCGGTCCTGGGACCAGTACGCGACGAGCCTCTGGTCGTTCCTCGTCGAGGGCCGCGCGGCATGACCGCTCTGACCGTCCGCCGCCGGCGGCCCAGGACCGGACCGGTCCGGTCCGGGGTCTGGGCCGAGCGGCTCGAGCTCCTCGCACGGACCCTCGACCGCCCCTCCGGGCGAGCACCGGCGGCGGACCTGCCCGAGCGTGAGCTGGCAGCGGCCGTCGCCCGCGTCGTCGACGGCAGGGACCCCGACCAGACCTGGCTCGCGCTCGCGGTGATGTCGGCCGAGATCCCGCTCGACCACGTCGTTGCTCAGGTCTCCCGGGAGGCGGAGTTCACCCACGGTGATGCCCTGGCCCGAGCGATCGTCGAGGCCACGAACGCGGCCACGGTGCGACGCCGGGTCGAGGTGCTGCCGCAAGGCTCGGTCGTCGCCGACGTGTCCGGGACGTTGGAGGCTCCCTTCACGACCGGGATCCAGCGCGTCGTCATGGAGACCGTCTCTCGATGGGTGCGCGACCACGGCGCCGTACCCGTGGCGTGGACCGCCGACTTCCGGGCGCTGCGCCGGATCACCGCGGACGAGGCGGAGCGCCTCCGCGAGCGCCGCCCGCGAAGAGGTTCGCCAGAGCCGGTACCGGACGACGAGGTCGTCGTGCCGTGGCGGTGCACGTTCCTCGAGCCCGAGGTTCTCGCGGAGCTGCCCCGGAGTGCCGGCGTCCGCAGCCTCGCCCAGTACGCGGGCTGTCGCACCGGTGCCATCACCCATGACTGCATCCCGATCACCTTCTCGGAGACGCTCATCGAGTGGTTCGGCGACACCTTTGCCCAGCACCTGTCGGCGCTGCGGGAGTTCGACCGGCTGGCTCCCGTCTCCGAGGCGTCGGCGACGGAGCACCGCGGCTGGCGCCGGGCGCTCAGCGCAACCGGCCGACCCGGTCCGGCGATCGACGCGGTGCCCCTCCCGTCCGAGGTACGGCTCAGCACCGAGACCGAGCTCGACGCGGCCCGGCGGCGGTTCGTCGTCGAGGGAATGCCCACCGTTCTCGTCGTCGGCAGCTCCGAGCCACGCAAGAACCACCTCGCCGTCTTGTATGCGGCGGAGGTCCTGTGGCGGCGTGGCCACCGCTTCGGCCTGACGTTCATCGGCGGCCGCGCGTGGGGCTCTGACCTCTTCGCGCGGAAGGCCGACGAACTTGCCGCTGCCTGCCGGCCGATCGACATCGCCACCGGGGTGGGCGACGCCCAGCTCTGGGCGGCCTACCGCGTCAGCCGGTTCACCGTCTTCCCGTCGTTGGCCGAGGGGTTCGGGCTCCCGGCCGCCGAGTCACTCGCGTGCGGCACCCCGACGATCACGTCGAACTTCGGCTCGATGAAGGAGGTCGCCGCGGCGGGTGGCGCCTTGCTCGTCGATCCGCGCGACGACGAGCAGATCGTCGACACGATGGAGCGCCTCCTCGTCGACGACGCGCTCCTCGAGCGCTTGCGGTGCGAGGCGCGCGAGCGGCCGATCCGCACGTGGGACACGTACGCGTCCGAGACCTGGAACCTGCTCGTCACAAGCGGTCGGTGAGCACCTTCCACACCTCGTCGGCGTAGGCGTCCCAGGTGCGGATCGGGCGGCTGGCCGCCTCGCGGCGGAGCCGCTCGAGGAGCACGTCGTCGGAGAGCAGCGCCCGCATGGCATCAGTGATGGAGCGGTCGTTCCGAGGGTCGACGAGCAGCGCTCCGCCACCGCCCTCGGCGATCTCCCTCATGGCGCCGAAGTTCGACGTGATTGCCGGGGTTCCACAGCCGAGCGACTCCGCGAGCGGCAGACCGAACCCCTCGTTGAGCGACGGGAACACGGTGAACCTCGCCACGCGGTAGCCGCCCCAGAGCAGGTCGTCGGTCGCCGCCGAGATGGCCTCCACGCGGCCGGCCCGCCTCGATCAGCTCGTCCAACCGCTCGTAGAACGGCTCGCTCTTCCAGGCGTTCCCGCCGATCAGCGTCAGGCTGAAGCGATGGCCTTCTTGCCACAGGGTCTCGGCGGCGTGCAGCACGGCGAGATGGTTCTTGCGCGGCTCGTGGCTGCCGACGACGAGGACCAGCGGCAGGGAGGCGACGGTGAGGCGCTCGCGGGCGCGGGTGATGCGGTCGGCGTCGGGCGGCTGCACCTCGGTCGGCAGGAGCACCGGTTGGATGCTCGGGCCGGGGTAGCCCGTGCCGGCCAGCATCCGTCGCCAGCCGAGCCACTCCTCGCCCGCCGCCGCGGAGATCGGGGCGACCGACCGAGCATGCCGGGCCGCCGTGAGGATACCGACGAAGCCGGACGACACGTCGTAGCACGTCTCGGCGGTGGTCACGGGGATCAGGTCGTACCCGATCATCGAGAACGGGTTGCCCGAGGAGGCGGCCAGGCAACTCAAGCGCTCCGTTCGCAGAGGCTCGGTGGCCAGCTCCGGGACGACGTAGAGGCAGTCCCACGGCACGACGACACTCTCGCCGTCGTCGACCTCGACCAGCGGAGCCTCGTCGTCACCGCCGACCAGCCGGTGCACCTCGGCGGCCGAGAGCGCCCGGATGCGCGTCCAGGTCGCGGCTCCAGCCGACCATCATCACGCCGGGGTCGCGATTCCACCGACGGCTGACCTCCCGCGTCACGCGCTGGACCCCTGTGGCGATGCCTGCCACCGCCGTGTTGTGCACGTCTAGCGAGCACTCGGTCGGTGACGACGCGCACGGCCGGCCACCCGGACGAAGCGGGCTGCCGCAGCGCGCGGTGCGCAACGGCCGCGACGCAGGTGCGCAGGCCGTCCAGCTCGGCCTGACGGGTGATCGCGACCACCGCCGGCCGGGTGGGCAGCCGCCCCTCGAGCACCGCCAGCAGCAGCCAGGCGGTCGACTCCGTCCAGGCCGCCGAGGGCATCGAGCCGACCGGCCACGCCGTCGATGAGATCGCCGAGCCCGGAACCGGCGTCGGAAGCCGCCTCGTCCCCGTCGCCGACGGATTCTGCTTGAGCGAGGACCCGGTCCAACTCGCGCAGCCGCTGCCTGACCGCCGCCTCGGCGGGCGGCGAGGTCGACAGCGGCATCGCGACGGGACGACGCCGCAGCGGTGCGAGGCGCCGCCGGACGTGACGGACGGTGTCGTGCCGCACGTCAACCCGCCGCGACGGCGACCCGGCCGGTCGCTGGCGATGTCGCGGCGTCAGTGGACAACTCAGGACACACCAGCCGCTCCCAGAGCTCGTCGGCGTAGTCCTGCCAGTCGCGACGCGGGCGGGTGGCGATCTGAGCGCGCAGCGCAGCGAGGGCGTCCGGGTCGGTGAGCAGTCGCCGCATGGCGGCGGCGAGCGCGCCGGCGTCCCGCGGGTCGACGGTCACGGCTCCGCCTCGAGAGGCGATCTCGTCTGTCGACCCGAAGTCGGAGGTGACCACCGGCGTTCCCCGGCTGAGCGACTCGACCACCGGCAGCCCGTAGCCCTCGTGGAGGGAGGGGAAGACGGTGAAGGCGGCCGACCCATACGCCGCGTCGAGCTCCTCCTCCGTGACGGCCTGCCGCACGGTGACCGGGCGGCCGGCGCGCCGCAGTTCGTCGACCCGGTCGGGGAACGCCTCGCCCCATCCGCCCGCGCCGATGAACTGCAGGGAGAAGTCAAGACCTTCACGCCAGAGGACCTCCGCGCTGTGCAGGACGGTCAGGTGGTTCTTGCGCGGGTCGTGGGCGCCGACGACGAGCACGGTCGGCGGGCTCGACGGGACGTCCGGCGCCGTGGCGGCGACCTCGCCCAGCGGCACGGCGATGACCTCCGGACCCACCACTCCCTGCACGGGCAGCGACTGGACGTAGCCGCCGAACTCCTCCGCGGCGGACGCAGACACCGCGGCCACCCGGGTCGCGAACTTGACGGCGGTCAGGTAGCGCACGAACGAGGAAGCCACCTGCGGCAGCACGAGGTCGGAGGAGACGACCGGGATGGCGTCGTGGGCGACGCACAGGAGGCGGTTGCCGGACCGGTCACCCAGGCCGGCCAGCCGGTCCGCGATCTGCCCCGCCCGGCGTCTCGATCATGACGACGGCGGCGTTCCACGGGATGACGAACGTGTCCGGCGTCTCGAAGGCTCGACGCTGGGACTCCCGCCGGCAGGGACCACACCCCAGCGCAGCACCCGGTCCTCCTCCGCGGAGACCAGCCGCCGGAGGGCCGAGCCGTCGAAGTTCCAGGCCACCGGGATGACGTCGTGCTCCGCGACCCAGATCGGCACCAGCGTGCGGCAGACCCGCTGGATGCCCGTGTTGAGGTCGTGCTTCGCCGTGAAGTCGACGTCGACGAGAACCGCACCCGCGAGCACCTCGGCCCGCGCCGAGAGGTCCCCCTGCGCGGCCAGCGGGTGCGCGGCCTCCAGGAAGGCAAGGGTTCGCCGACCGGGCGGGGCGAGCTCGAGCCGGCGGCGGACCCGGTCCATGTCCTCGCGGGTCGGGTATGCCGCGCAGACGGCGGCGAGGAGCATCCACAGCGCAGCCGGGTCGGCGCATGAGCGGCGACCGAGGCGACGAGTCGTTCGAGCAGCTCCCCGGTGTCTTGCTCGGTGCTCGGCGGCGTCGGACGACCCGATCGGCAGCAGGTAGGGCGCCACGCTGGCCAGCTCGATCGGCAAGGGCCCCCTCGAGCCGGGTCGCGCGGTCTGACACTACTGGCGTTCCTTCCGGCTCCTGCTCGGGTGGATTCCGCAGCATACTGGCGGCGCCGACTCGTCGTGCCGAGAGCCGCCCTTTTCGCTAACGGCCGAGGCGCCTCGCCGCGCGACCGTCTTCAGCGTGCGCAGTGGTCGGGTGACGCGCCACGAGAGCGTCCTCTTCATCGCCGCCATCTGCTCGTCGATGTGGCGGACGTGATTGAGATGCTCCTCGATCTGCTTGCGCAGCTCCTGCTCCTGGGCGACCTCCGCGGAGGTCGCCCACGCGCCGGAGGGCCGCAGAGCGCCACGCGAAGATCGCCGCCTGCTGCTCCTCCTGCCGCCGGCGCAGCTCGGCGACCGCCTCGTCTCGTTCCTGCTGGGCGACCCAGGTCGGCGTGCAGCGTGTAGTCGTCCCGGGGGTTGGCCGGCGCGCTGAGCGACGGCCGAAGCTCGTCGCCTTTGTCGGCGGCGACATAGAACCGGGAAAACCGTCGAACAGGCAGACGTCGTAGCGCCGCGCCACGACGAGCTTCTGCTGTGGCTCCGGGGTTTGCTCGAGGACGAGAACCCAGGGCCGCCACCGGGTGACGTCGATCATCGCCAGACGGCGCACTCTGGCCGCCCTCGCGTCGAGGGCCAACACGTGAACGTCGAGGTCCGCCCAGCCGACCTCCCCGAGCACCTCGTCCAGCCGTTCGGCGCCTGAACGACCACATCTCGAGGGCGCTGCGCCCGCAGCCTGTCGACGGCGGTGACTTCGGCCGCGACGACAACCCGGACCAGCCCTGCTGAAACGAGCCGTAGGTCAGTGAGCCGACTCTTGGGTTCGTCGAGGCCGACCTCGACGTACCGGCCGTCCGCGACGCCCGCAAGGGCGCGGCGCAGGACGACGTCCTCGCGGTTCGCGCGTAGGAGACGAACGGCGATGATGTCACGGCGGTCAAACTACCTCGCGGGCGAGGGCGAGGTCGTGGTCGACCATCCGCGCCACCACCTCGTCGAACGCGACGGTCGGCCGCCAGCCCAGGACTCGCGGCCGCCTTGGCCGCGTCGCCCGACCTGAACCGTGGCGTCGACCGGCCGGACGAATGCCGGGTCGACCTCGACGTGCGCTCCCAGTCCTCGATGCCCGCACGGGCGAACGCCGCCTGCGACGAAGTCGGCGACGGAATGCGTGCTCGCCCGTGGCGATGACGAAGTCGTCCGGCCTCTCGTGGCGGAATGCCCGCACCATCGCGTCGACGTAGTCCGGCGCCCAGCCCCAGTCGCGGCGTGCGTCCAGGTTGCCGAGCGGAGGGTCTTGCCCCCGTCGCGGCGATCCGCGCCGCCGCCGGGGTGATCTTGCGGGTGACGAACGTCGGCGGCCGGCGCGGCGACTCGTGGTTATAGAGGATGCAGCTGACTGGCAGTCCGCGCGCCCGGTAGACGCGCGACGAGCTGGTGCGCGAACGCCTTCGCGGCGCCGTAGGGTGATGCCGGCGCGATCGGGGTGGTCTCCGTCTGTGGCGACTCGGTGGCGACCCGAAGATCTCTGCGCTGGACGCTTGCATAACCCGTACCTCACGGCCCCGCGCTCCTGAGCTGCCGAGCTGCTTCGTAGCACGGCGACCGCGCCGAGCCCGGTGACCTGGGCCGTCAGCAATGGGTCTCCCACGACAATGGCGACCGAGCTGATCCGGCGAGGTTGTAGATCTCGTCGGGAGCGACCTGATCGACGAGCTCGCGGCCGGCCGCGTCGGCAAGATCGCCCTCATGCAGCCTCACCCGCGGCGTCGGACGCCGCCCAGCCGCGTGTCGCTCGCTGGTCAGCACGAGTCCGTGAACCTGCGCACCCTCGGCCAGCAGACGCTCGGCGAGGTAGCCGCCGTCCTGGCCGGTGACGCCGGTGATGAGCGCTCGGGTCAGGCACGCACCTGCCGGCCGCGCCCGCTGATCGGCGAGGTCGGCGTCGACCATCATCTCGACGAGCTCGGCGAAGTCGACGCGTCGGCTTCCAGCCGAGCACCTTCGCGTGCCTTGCGGGGGTCACCGATCGAGCAGGTCGACCTCAGCCGGGCGGAAGAACCGCGGGTCCTGCACGACGTGCTGGGCCCAGTCCTCGATCCCGACGTGGCGGAACGCGAGCATCGAGGAACTCGCGGATCGAGTGCGTCTCGCCAGTCGCGACGACGTAGTCGTCGGCCTGCGGCTGCTGGAGCATCCGCCACATCGCGTCGACGTAGTCGCCGGCGAATCCCCAGTCCGGCTTGGCGTCGAGATTGCCCAGCGACACGTCTCCTGCAGTCCCAGCGCGATCCGGGCCACGGCATGGAAATCTTGCGCGTCACGAACTCCGGGCCCCGGCGCGGCGACTCGTGGTTGAACAGGATGCCCGAGGATGCGTGCATGCCGTAGGACTCGCGGTAGTTGATCGTCATGTAGTGGCCGAAGACCTTCGCCACGCCGTAGGGCGACCGCGGCCACAGCAGCGTCGTTCTCGCGCTGCGGGACCTCCTGAACCTTGCCGAACATCTCCGAGCTGGACGCCTGGTAGAACCGCACCGCGCGGGTCGTCCCGGCGTATAGCCGGGTGGCCTCCAGCATATTCAGCACGCCTTGGCCGGTGACCTCGGAGGTGAGCCGGGCGTTCTCCCAGGAGTACGCCACGAACGAGATCGCGCCGAGGTTGTAGACCTCGTCCGGCCTGCGCCGTCTCGAGCGCCCGCATCAGGCTGGACAGGTCGGTCAGGTCGCCGGTGAGCAGCTGCACGCCGGGCACGGTCTGCTCGACCAGATCGCGCTTCGGGTTGTTCTGGCCCCGGATCAGGCCGAAGACGTCGTACTCCTTGTCGAGCAGCAGCTCGGACAGGTAGAGCCCGTCCTGGCCGGTGATTCCGGTGATCAGCGCGCGAAGGCATGGCGCTGGAGCCTACCGGGTGGCGGTGCTTGCCAGCGCCGTCCTGCCGTACCGCCACGGCTGGGGTCGAAAACCGCCCACAGATACCAGGGTTACCCGGGTCGGCCGGTAGATTCTCCCCCTGAGACAGCGGGCTCGGGTCCTTCGCCCGCGTGGAAGGTAACTGAACTGTGTCGAGTAACGAGAGCCAGTTGCGAGCCCAGCGGCTGGCCGAGCTGCCCCTCGTGGCCTCCGGTCCCAAGTCCGGACTCACCGACGGGTCGATCGGACAGGTCCGCGACGTCTGGGCCCACCGGGAGCTGCTGGGCATGCTCACCCGGCGCGAGCTCAAGGCCCGCTACAAGGACAGCACGCTGGGCTTCCTCTGGAGCCTGCTGCGCCCCCTGGCCCTGCTGCTCATCTACTACATCGCGCTCGGGCAAGTTCCTCGGGTGCGGCGCGCGCCATTCCCGGTTTCGCGATCTTCATGTACACCGGCCTGACCGCCTGGGCCCTCTTCTCCGAGACCGTCACCAGCGGCACCGCCTCGATCGTCACCAACGGCGGCCTCATCAAGAAGGTCTACCTGCCGCGCGAGATCTTCCCGCTGAGCAGCCTCGGGTCGTCGCTGTTCAACTTCGTCATCCAGCTCTTCGTCCTCACGGCGGCCACCGTCGTGACGGGCGGCTTCCCCGCCGGGTCACGGTGGCTGTATCTGCCGCTCTCTCTGGCGGTGGTGGTCGTCTGGGCGCTCGCCTGCGGGCTCGCGCTCTCCGCGGTGAACGTCTACCTGCGCGACGTGCAGTATCTCGTCGAGATCCTCCTCATGATCGCCTTCTGGGCCTGCCCGATCGTCTACTCGTGGCAGCTGGTGTCCGGGGCGATCGGCGGCACGGTGTGGGAGAAGGTCTATCTCGCCAACCCCATGACCCTCGCCGTCCTAGGGTTCCAGCACACTTTCTGGATACAGGGTGACGGGCAACCGGTGCCGCCCAATCTCGCGCTGAACCTCATCGTCTCTCTCCTCGTCGGGCTGGTCGCGGTGTGGGTGGCGCAGCGGGTGTTCGCCCGCCTCCAGGGCAACTTCGCGCAGGAGCTGTGATGGCCGGCCCACACGTCGTCGAGGTCCGGGACATCTCGAAGCGGTTCGTCATCCGCAAGGAGAAGTCCCTCAAGGAGCGCGTCGTCAACTTCGGCCGCTCGAACCTCCACAAGGAGGACTTCTGGGCCCTGCGGGACGTCGACTCTCGACATCGAGGCTGGCACCACGGTCGGCCTCATCGGCCCCAACGGGTCCGGCAAGAGCACGCTGCTGAAGATGATCGGCGGCATCATGGAGCCGACCTCGGGCACGGTGCTGACCAGGGGCCGGATGGCGGCCCTGCTCGAGCTGGGCGCGGGCTTCCACCCCGACCTCACCGGCCGGGAGAACGTCTACCTCAACGCGTCGATCCTCGGCCTCAGCCGGACCGAGACCGACCGGTACTTCGACGCCATCGTCGACTTCTCCGGCGTCGAGCAGTTCATCGACACGCAGGTCAAGTTCTACTCGTCGGGCATGTACGTGCGGCTGGCCTTCGCCGTCGCAGTGCACGTGGACCCGGACATCCTTCTCGTCGACGAGGTGCTGGCCGTCGGGGACGAGCCGTTCCAGCGCAAGTGCATGGACCGGATCCGGACCTTCCAGAACGAGGGCCGGACGATCGTCCTCGTCACGCACGGCCTGGACCAGGTGGCCGACGTCTGCGACCGGGCCGTCGTGCTCGAGCACGGCCGGGTCAAGGCGGACGGTGTCCCTGCGGAGGCGCTGCAGGTGCTGCGGTCCGACTTCGTGGCCATCCGCGCGGAGGAACGCCGCCACGAGAACGAGGAGCAGGGGGAGGATCCCGACCCGGTCATGCGCGTTCTCTCGATCGAGACGCTCAGCAACGGCGTGGCGACCGGGTCGGTCCGGATCGGCGACCCACTGACCGTCCGCGTGACGGTGCAGGCCGACCATCGGATGGACGGCTGGTTCCTCGGGATCGCAATCGACTCGGCTACCGGCCAGTGGATCTTCGGCACCAACAGCCGGTTGATGAAGGTCAACCTCTCACCGGTTCTCGGCGTGGCGCAGTACGACTTCGAGATCCCGAGGATGACCCTCGGTGAGGGCACCTACACCATCGACGGCGCCGTCTCCGACAGCTCCGGACCCGAGGTGCACCGCCTCCGCGGCGGGGCGACGTTCGTCGTGTCCGGCTCGGGCTCCGAGATCGGCCTGGTCAGCCTGAAACCGACCCTGACCCTGCGGTCGGGGGGCGACGATGAGCTCGGGCTGTCGGCCGCCCTCACGGGGTCACACGCCACCGACCGGTAGCGGGACAAAGAGGAGAGGGATGACCACGCAGGAAGTCACCGGCCTGGATGCCGGTTCGACACCGATGGATCCCACGACCAGGCGCCGGATCCAGATGACGGTGTCCTGCCGGGACGCCGACGACCTGCCGAGGGTGCCCGGCGCGGGTGAGGTCTTCGAGCAGGACGGCGTGCGGGTCCAGCGGATGTTCAACGGCGTCCTCGTCGAGGAGGGGGCCTACTTCGGCGACTTCAACACGCCGATCATCCGAGGGCTGCGCGGGGTCCACGAACCGCAGGAGGAACCCGTCGTCCACGCGATCCTGGGCCGATTGGTCGAGGAGCGCGACGCCGGCACCCTCAGCCGGCGCCCCTTCGCCATCGAGCTCGGCAGCTTCTGGGCCTACTACTCGATCTGGTTCTGCCAGGCGCTGCCGGACGCCCACGTGGTGGCGATGGAACCCGACCCCGCTTTCCTCGACGTCGGACGCCGCAACGCCGACCTCAACCACGTCGCCGACCGGATCACGTTCGTCCACGGTGCCGTCAGCGACCAGAAGGGCGCGATCCCCTTCGTCGCCGAGAGCGACGGCCAGGAGTACACCGTCCCCGCCCACGACCTCGCGTCGTTGATGTCGACCGCCGGGGTCGACGAGGTCGACGTGGTCTTCTGCGACATCCAGGGCTTCGAGACCCCCATGCTCAGCCAGTCCGCAGCGCTACTGGCCAGCGGTGCGGTGCGATTCGTCGTGATGTCGACCCATCACAGCTCGATCTCCGGCGACCCGCTCACCCATCAGAAGGCGCGCAGCGTCATCGAGGGGCTGGGCGGCCACATCATCGCCGAGCACACGGTCAGCGAGTCGTTCAGTGGTGACGGCCTCATCGTCGCCTCGTTCAACGGGCGTGACAACGACCTCACGGTCGAGATCAGTCACGCGCGGGCGAGGGAGACCCTCTTCGGCGAGCTCGAGCAGGAGGTCAGCCAGTACCTGGCGCTGCACCGTGATGAATACGCGATCATCTCGGGCCTCAGAGAGGACGTCGACGGACTCCACGAGGCGAACGCCCAGCTGCGCGAACGCCTGGCGGATATGACCCGCAAGCTGGAGAACACGAGCTCAACGGCGACCGACCTCGACCAGACCGTCGCCGACCTGTCGAGGGCCAACAACGAGCTCCAGGCCCGCCTCGACGAGATGCAAGGAACGCGCATCTGGCGATGGAGTCGCGCGCCCCGCGACTTCTACGCCCACGTCCGTCGCTTCAGGCCGGGCCGCTGACCCGTCGCGACCGGCATACGGGGCATTGGCGGAGGTAGGGCGGCCCGCCTCAGCGTCGGCTGAAGCCTTGTGAGTCCCAAACGCCCCGGCCGTCGGCGGCGTAGTCGACAAGGTTGCCGTCGTCCTGCATCACCAGCCGGGCGCCGGGCGAGGACACGTTGGCCGCCCATACCGGCCGGTTGTCCGGCGTGTAGACCACGACGTTTCCGTCGGTCTGGGCGGCGAACCGCGAGCCGGAGACCGACGTCCACGTCGACCAGACCCTCGCACCGTCGTACCGGATCACCTCTGCGGCTCCGCCGGTCTGCATCGTCAGCCGGAAGGCACCCCTAGGCGACGCGACGGAGGCTCCGGACGCCAGCGTGGTCACCGCGCCGGTGCGCGGGAGGTACACCGCCGCGCGCTTCGAGAACGCGCCACTGTCCCAGAGCGGCTGGCCGTAACCGGAGTAGAGCACGAGGTTGCCGTCGTCCTGCATGCTCAGCGTCGCGCCGATGGACGATGTCGCCGTCGTCCACACCGGCGCGCCGGCCGGGTCGTACATCACGAGGTTGCCGTCGCCCTGCAGGACGAGGAACGACCCCAGCACCGACGTCCCGGTCGCCCACCTCGCCCGACCGGCCCCGTCGTAGACGACGAGGTTGCCGTCGCCCTGCATGACCATCTGGAACGTCCGGCTGGGCGACCAGAGCGGCTGCGTGTAGTACAGGTACGGCTGCTCCTTGGGTGGCGGGGCCGGTTCGCCCAGCGACCACCAGCTCGACCTCAACCCGTCCTGGTATGCGGGATAAGGACGCGCGTTGACAAGGCCCGCGCCTGTCGTGGTCACCGACCCGGCCGAGCCATCCAGACGGACGTCCAGCACGCGGCCGCCCCACTCGCCGTTGCCGTCGCGGCGGGTCACGACGATGCGCTGCAGGGTTCCCACGGATGGGAACGCCGCCTCCACCGCGGACGCCGGCAGGCTCGCCTGCCACGAGTGGACCGGGTCACCGGGCGCCGCGCCGTCCCAGGGGTCGGCCCGCGCCGGGAGGTAGGGAAGCCCGCCGTCGGTGGACCAGCCGCCGTTGGACGCGGAGTACTGCGTGGTCGCGGCCGCGCCCTGGTAGGTGAGGAGCTGTCCTGAGGTGTCGGTCGCGGCCGTCGAGGTGCTCGCGTACCACATGCTGGTCGCGGCCCCGCTGCTCGAGTAGGCAGTGGGTCCGCTGAACACCTGGCACTGGGTCGTGTCGCAGATGTCGTAGGTCGCTCCGCCCCGGCCGATGAACTGCATCGCGACCGAGCGGGCAGCAATGGCGAAGGCGCGCAGGGTCGCGGTCGGCCAGGACGGGATGATCTCCCGCGCCAGGACACCACTGACGTAGGTCTCGAGGGGAAGCGTCAGAACGGTCGTCACGGTGCCGGACGTCGCGACGGCGGCCAGCGAGCCGGGGTAGTCGGTCGAGCTGTCGTCGGGTCGCCAGACCCGGATCATGGGTGGGCCCTCGAGGCGCACCGGACTGGACAGGGCCGTCGAGCCGTTCAGCGCGAACGCTCGCCACACGCCGCCGCTCAGAGCCTGCAGCTGCAGCCCGGAGCCCGACGGGACCAGCCGCCACTGATCGGCGGCGGGGAGCGTGGTCCGCGCCCCGGAGCTCTCGACGGCGGCGAGGCCAGTGGCCGGGCTGACCCGCAGCGCGGCAGAGTCGGCCGTCAGACGGACTCGGATGCTGCGCTCGGAGACGGTCGACAGCGAGGTCCCAGGGTAGTACGCCGCGAGGATCTCCTGATACGCCTTGCCGAGGTACCCCGCGCCGTATGCGCCCCAGGCCGACATTCCGTGGCCGTGTCCGTACCCGTGGCCGGCCACGGTCCAGACGCCGCTCGCGGGCCGGGCGTACACCTCGTCCGCTTGCGCGGGCCCGGCTCCGCCCGACACGAGCGTCGTAGCAGCGAGAAGCAGCACGAGGCCGGCTCGGCCCACTCGGGCCAGAGGACGGTGACGTGGTCTCGGCAGTCCCGCCGGCCACATGCGTCTCACCGCGCCAGCATGGCGGACCGGTGTCCGGGGGGGAACCTCTGTGACGGTTCCGTGACCGTCGTCAGCCGGACGCCTCGGCGTAGACGTCCCACATTTGCTGCGCTGTGGCCGTCCAGCTGAGCGCGGCTGAGCGGGCCGATCCGTCCCGCACCAGGCGCGTCCTGATGGCGTCGTCAGTGGCCACTCGGTGGATCGCCTCGGCGAGGGCTGCCTCGTCGCCGACTGGCGTCGTCACGGTTGCGCCGTGGCCGACCTCCACGAGCGCCGGGTCGTCGCTGGTCACGACGGGCACGCCGTGCGCCATCGCTTCGACGACCGGGAGCCCGAACCCCTCCGCTCGGCTCGGCATGACGAGGAGCCGAGCGCCCGAATACAGGCTGGCGAGATCTGGCTCGGAAAGCGGCCCGGTGACCACGGTACGGTGACCGACGCCCGCCGCCTGGGCCAGTGCCTCCACCGAGACGTCACCCCAACCGAGCGGTCCGGCGACGACGAGGGTCGGCTCGGCGGCCTCGGGTCGGGCCATGGCGTGGACGAGCACGTCGAGTCCCTTGCGCGGTTCGGCGGTGCCGACGAAGAGGACGTACGGCGGCGTCGCGCCGAGCCGCCGGCGCCGGTCGGCGGCGTCCTCCGGCGCGCGCCGGACCGCGGCACCGGAGAGCACCGGGAACACGGGACACTGCGGGTCGAGGTAGGTCTGCACCGCGGCGGCGACTGCGCGGGTGGGGGTCACCAGGGCGTCGGCCGTCGACGCCGCGCGAGCACCCATGGCCTGGTGGAAGGCGGCACCACGAGGGGTCAGCGTCTCCGGGTGGGTCCACGGGACGACGTCGTGGACCGTCACCACGAGCCGCGTCCCCGGCCGCGCAGGAGGAACGAGCAGTGTCGGCGCGTGCACCACCCCCCTGTCCGCGGGGTGCGGCGGGAGGCCGCGGGTCCACAGGCGGGACACCACGGGGAACGGGGTCCGCAGCGAGCTGACCGGGATCCCGAGGCGCTGCAGTTCGGTGACCGCGGAGGCCGATGCCGGCAGCCGGACCGCTCGGACTCGGTCACCGGCAGGGACCGTCGCGGCCAGTGCCCGGAGCAGCTCGATGGTGTACCGGCCGGTCCCGCCCGGCACCCGGGCGGACAGCTGCGTGGCGAGAACCGTGACGTCCACCGGTGTCACCGGGCCCCGACGAGGAGCGCCTGAAGCTCCCGCGTGTAGTCCGCCCAGGTCCGCAGCGTCAGCGTCGCGATCTCGGCCTCGAGGCGCTCGCGGGTCGGCGCGTCGAACATCGCGGCTCGCAGACCGGCCAGCACGCTGTCGTCGTCGCGCGGGTCGACCAGAACCGCCCCTCGGCCCTCGCCGATCTCGCGCATGCTCCCGTAGTCGGAGGTGACCACGGGCGTACCGGCCGACAGTGCCTCGCTGACCGGCAGCCCGAAACCCTCGTTGAGCGACGGGAACACGACGACCCTCGCCGCGCGGTAGGCGGCGGCGACCACCGCGTCAGACACCCCGGACGCCGTCCGCAGCGGGTAGCCCTGGTTTCGGAGGCGCGTCACCTCCGTCCCGAAGTGCTCCGAGTTCCAGCTGTTCCCGCCGATGAAGGCCAGTGCGAACCGCCGGCCTTCGAGCCATAGTGACTCCGCGGCATACAGGACGGCCATGTGGTTCTTCCTCGGCTCGTGGCTGCCGACGCACAGCACCAGGGGAAGATCACCGGCGCGCAGCTCGTCCGGCAGACGGTCGGCGGCATCGCCGGGCGGCATCTCCCACGGGAGCTCGAGCGGGGTGATCCGTGGGCCGCCCAGCCCGGTACCCGCCAGCATCCGACGCCAGCCCGCGTACTCCTGCCCGGCCGAGGCCGAGATGGGGAAGACCTGGTCGAAGCGGGACACCGCGACGAGGTTCCTCGCGAAGGCTGCTCCCATCCCCGCCCCGGTGGTCTCGCCGGAGGTCAGTGGCACGCAGTCGAAGCCGATGACGGCAGTGGCGTTGCCCGAGAACTCCGCGAAGGCGGCGAGCCGCATGGTGCGTGCGTTCTCGACGGCGAGCTCGAGCAGGACGTAGCGGCAACGCCATGGGACGACGACGTGGGCCTGGGTCGCTCGAGGCGGACGCCGCCCGCCCCACGTGGCGTTCTCGCGCTCCTCGGCGGAGAGAAGGCGCAGACCGGTCATCGCCGGGTTCCAACCGACCAGGGTTGCCGACCCCTGCCAGTTCTGCAGGATCTGGCGGACGACCCGCTGGATGCCGGTGCCGAGCGTCGTCCGAGCGGTGTGGTGCACGTCCAGGACGACGGTGTCGGTGACGACCTCGACCGGTCGGCGTCTGCGCAGCGACGGCCGGGGACGAGTCCAGCGCCGCAAGAACGCGTGTGCGCCCGCGGTCCGGATCTGCCGCCGGGCCGCCAGGACGTCCTCGCCGTCGGGGAACCGGCTGTCGAGCACCGCGAGGGCGAGCCAGACCGCGTCATCTCGTGCGTCGTCGAGGACCGTGGCCAGCGTGTCCCAGTCCGATGCTGCGCCAACGTTGTTGGGCGACGGTTCGGTCAGGGTCGTGAGTACGAGCTGCACCCGTTCGGCGGTGCTGCGGGCTGTCACTGGGCTGCCTCGAGCAGCGGGGCGACGACCCGGGTCCAGAGGTCGTCGGCGTAGTCCCCCCAGGTCCGCGGCGTGCGCGCGAAGCACTCCGTGACCAGCCGAGCGTGCAGCTCGTCGTCGGTGATCAGGACGCGCATCGCCGCGGCGATGGCGTCGTCGTCGCGAGGGTCGACGAGGAGGCAGCCGCCGTCGGTGGCGATCTCGGCCGTGCTGCCGTAGTCAGAGGTCACCACGGGCACGGCGAGGGACAGCGACTCCGCCACCGGCAGCCCGAACCCCTCGTGGAGGGAGGGAAAGACCGTGAACCGAGCGGCCCGGTACGACGCCATCAGCTCGTCGTCGTTCGCGGTGCGCCACACCTCGATGGGGCGGCCCCGTTCGGCCAGGGCCCGAGCTCGCCGGTCGAACCGGCGGATGACCTGGGTGCTGCCCCCGCCGACGAACCGGAGCCGAAAGCGCAGGCCCTCGTCCCAGAGGCGCTCGGCCGCGAAGACGATCGGATCGTGGTTCTTCCGCGGTTCGTGACTCCCGACGACGAGGACGAGAGGTTCGTCCGGTTCGTCCGGGCGGCCTGAGCGGTCCCCAGCGTCGACGCCACCGGCCGCTGTCGTGGCGTCCGGGGCGTCGACAGGCAGGCTGACGTTGATCACCCGTGGACCGGGCAGCCCCTGCGCCTGCACGGCGTCGACAAAGCCGTGGAACTCGGCCGTCGCCGTCTCACTGACCCCGCTGACGACCGCGGCGGCCTTGACGACGGCGAGGTACTTGGTGAACCGCTCGGACTCCGCGGGTGGCACCGTGTCGGCGCTGGTGACCGGAATGCAGTCGTGCACCACCATGGCCACCGCGTTGCCGGACAAGGACGCGAGGGCCTCGAGCGGGGCACACATCGGCTGCTGGGCCACCTCGACGAGCACGACGACGGAGCGGTAGGGGATCAACAGCACCTGGCGCGAGTCGTCGTCGGCCCCGTCACCGGCGTGGTCGCCCCACGTGACGACGCGGCTGCGCTCCGCGTCGGTGAGGGTGCGCAGCCCGCTCTGCCGGGGTCCCCAGGCGGCGAGCGTCACCGGCCGCGACTGGACCCACCGGCTCAGGGTCTGACGCACGACTCGCTGGATTCCCGTGTTGTGCCGGGCGTTGGTGGCGCAGAAGTCTACGTCGGCGAGGACGCCGTGATCGACAAGCCGAGCGCTCCGACCCGGGTCGAAGCGGGTGGCTCCGGCTTCCAGCAGCGCATCCAGGAGCGTGGTGAGCTCGGTACCCGGGGTCGCCAGGCGCAGCCGGCGTCGCACGAGGTGCACGGTAGTGGTGTCGGGATAGCTTCCCGTCACGCCGACAACCAGTCGCCAGACGCGGTCCAGTGCCGGGTCGGCCGCCACCGCGACAGCCAGAAACTGCAGCAGCTCGCCTGAGGTTGGCGGCGCCTCCGGTTGGTCCTCCGGCGTGAGCAGCGTGGGTGCCACGACCGCCAGCCGTTGGGCGGTCGCTGACTCCAGATTCGTCTCCACCGGATCCGACGTCGACGTGCGGGTCACGGGCGCACCCCAAACCGGCGACCGGCATACTCCGTGGCAACGACGACGGCCTGCGAGAAGCCGACCTCGCCCGCGAGGCTGCGGAAGCGCCGTGCCGCGCGGAGCGGCAGCGTGACCTGCCAGCGAAGGCCGCGCGGCGGTCCGGCGGCGGCCACCCGGTCCTGGACCTCGACCAGCCAGGAGCGCAGCGCCTCGTCACGCTCCCCCGCCGTCGCCGCTGCGTCGTCGTGGGGTGGTGCGGTCATGCGCTGCTTCCGACCACGTCGGGCAAGGTCTCGGAGAGGGCTTGCCGCCAGGACGGCAAGAGGCCGACTCCGGCGGCCACCGAGCGGTCGTGGCCGAGCACCGAGTAGGCGGGACGCTGGGCGGGCCGGGGAAACGAGGCGGTGTCCGTGGGCCGGAGGCGGTCGGGGTCGAGGCCCGACTCGACGAACACGGCCTGCGCGAATCCGAACCAGGTCGTCTCGCCTTCACTGGTTGCGTGGTAGGTCCCCGGTGGCGCGTCGCTGTCCACGAGGTCGGCGACGTACCGGGCGACGTCCCGCGTCGTCGTGGGCTGGCCCCGCTGATCGTCCACGACGTCCAGGGTGTCGCGCTCCTCCGCAAGCCGGAGGATGGTCTTCGGGAAGCTGCCGCCGCCAGGGCCGTAGAGCCAGGCGGTCCGGACCACATACGCGGAGGGCAACTCTGCCCGCACGGCCCACTCTCCGGCGGCCTTGGTGCGACCGTAGGCCGAGCGGGGCCGCATCGGGGCGTCCTCGGGGTATGGCGCGGTGCCCAGCCCGTCGAAGACGTAGTCCGTCGAGATCTGCACAAGCCTCGTAGCCGACCGGACGCACGCCCGGGACAGCACGGCCGGTCCGACAGCGTTGACGGCGAACGCCTCGGCCTCCTGCGCCTCCGCATCATCGACCCGGGTGAAGGCGGCGGCGTTGACGACGAGGTCGGCGTCTTCGACGACCCGCGCGCAGTCATCGGCCGAGGCCAGATCCGCGTCCGCGTGTCGCCAGGAGGTGACGTCGTGCCCACGCCGGCTCAGCTCGGCGGTCAGCGCCTGCCCGAGCATGCCGCCCGCTCCGAGCACCGCGATCCGCATGACGGGCAGGCTATCCGAGCGCGCGAGCCGGCCATATTCACTCAAGGCCGGTCCGCCGGTGGCGTTTCTCGCGGATCGAGATTCTCGTCACCAGGGCTCCCGGGAGGGGAGTCCATCAGAGTGGTGTACGACGGGACCTGGGGAGCGTGCCTTCCCACGTTGGGGGCGGCCACCTCCTCTACCGGGTGGGGACGCCCGGATGGGCGTCCGCCCAGGCCGTCACACCGGACATCTCACCACAGAGCATTGGCGGAGTCGACCAGTCCGCACCGGTATCGGGCGCCCCGCTGTAGGACTGCCTCGGCTACACCGGTCGTGGCCAGCAGCGGTCCCTGCCTATGCTATGCAAGCGTTCACCGAGCTCCGCTCCCGCGAGGAAGTCTTGAGCCACGACGGGGGCTTCGTCCTGCGGATGCAGGCGACCAGGAACCTCTCGGACTACACCGAGTCAGCCGGGTGGTGCGGGGAACGAGCACCAACGTCCCAGCCTCCCGCCTGGTCGCCCATTCCGACGGCAGCGCGGTGGTGTACGGCCCCGGATGGACGTGCAGGTGGCACACCGCCGTATCGAGCCCGGGCGAGTACATCGCGATCCAGAATGATGGCAACGTAATCGTGTACGCCACCTCCGGTACGCCGCTACGGCAGGCCCTCGACTTGACGGGTCACTGGGCGGTACTCCTGCTCTAGTCCACGCTCCAGTCCGTCTCCCAGGACCTCACCGCGGTGTCCAGGCATCCGGCCGCCATCCGTGGAAGCCTGCGCCTCATAGGATTCGTCGGGGGTCCGGAATGGCCGGACGTAGGAGTGGATCACATGGGACTGCAGGCCACGGGGTTTACGCGTGATGCGATGCGCGACACAGGGGCTCGGCTGCGCACTCTCGCCGAGGACGAGACGTTCCAGAAGACCGTCGAAGAGGCGGGTGAGATGATCGCCGAAGCCCTGAGAGACCAGGGAACCGTGTTCTCGTGCGGCAACGGCGGATCGCTCTGCGACGCAATGCATCTCGCCGAGGAGCTGTCGGGACGGTTTCGCGAGGACCGCCCACCGTTGGCGGCCACCGCCATCTCGGACTCGGCCCACATGAGCTGCACGGCCAACGACTACGGCTTCGAGCACGTCTACTCCCGATATCTCCAGGCGCACCTCCGCCGTGGAGACGTCCTCATCGCATTGAGTACCAGTGGGACGTCCCCCAACATCCTGGCGGCAGCCAGAACGACGAAGGAGAAGGGCGGCCGGGTGATCGCGATGACGGGAAGGTCTGGCAGCCCGCTGGGCGATCTCAGTGACGTCGACATCTGCGCCGGCACGACCGGGTACGCCGACCGCGCCCAGGAAGTGCACATCGTGGTCATCCACAGCCTGATCCAGTCGGTGGAGCACCATCTCTTCACGAACGCGACGGCGTGATCGGTTCCGCGGGTGATCTGCTGAAGCGGGTCGACGGGATCGTCGCTCCGGTCGCGGGCCCGGTCGCCACCGCGATTCGGCCACGACGGCGATCGACGACCGACCAGCTCCTCGTCGTCCGCCCGGGTGGGATGGGAGACCTGATCCTTGCGCAGCTGGCGGTCGAACAGCTAGGTCTCGACCAGCCTGCCGTTCGCTGGCTCATCGAGTCCCGGTCGGCCGCCTGGGCGCGCCACCTGGGTCTCGACCATCTGGCCTACGACCGCTCTCCCCTGAGAACCGCGGCCGAGATCGCCGGCCGGCACCAGCGGGTGGTCAACAGCGAGCAGCGCTTCGGCCTGTCAATGGCGGCGGCGTCGTGGGCCCGAGCGCGTCCGGGCCGCCTGACCGCGTTCGCGACCAACCGGTCAGCCCGCCAGGCCGACGTTCTCGTGTCCTACGACTGGGACCGGGCCCACGAGCTGGACGAGTTCGGGCGACTTCTGGCCTCGGCGACGGGTCGATCCTGGCCTGGTCGAAGACCGGTGACCCGCCGCGAGGAGGCGGACGGAACCTGGGTCGTCTCCCTGGGAGGAACCCACAGCGCGTCCCGTGCACTGTCCGTCGACGACTGGCGCCGGTTCCTGCGATCGGTCGCCGGCGACCGTCCGCTCGTCCTCACCGCCGGCCCGTTGGAGGACGACCTGGCGTCGGCTCTGATGGCCGCCCTCGACGGACAGGCGCACCGTTTCCGGGGCAGCTTCGGCGATGTGGTCGAACGGATCGCGACGGCCGAACGGCTCGTCGCCGTCGACGGCGGCCCCATCCACATCGCGTCGTACTACGGGGTCCCGACCGACGCGTTGTTCACAGCGGGACGCTCGTCCAAGTGGTCGCCGCTCGCGAGAGGCTCGGTGGTTCACCGCCGCGACGACCTTCCCTGTCAGCCCTGCACGGTCTTCGGACAGGTCCCTCCGTGTCCCTACGACTTCCGGTGCCGGGCCGACATCCCCGCCTCGCTACGGGCCTTTCCGGTCAGCTCGGAACCTGAGCTCCTCGACGACTGAGCTCCGTCGTCGACACGCCGGGGGTCAGGTCGACGATGTGCACCTGTCCGTCCCACGCCTCCGCCTCCCGGGCACCGACCACGGTGTCAGCCGAGTAGTCCCCTCCCTTGACGATGACATCGGGTTGCAGGGCGAGAATGAGGTTCAGGGGGGTGTCCTCGTCGAACACCGTCACGTAGTCGACGAACCGGACCGCCGCCATCACCCGCAGCCGGTCCTCCACGCCCTGCAGGGGACGACCCTCACCCTTAAGCCTTCGGGTACTGGCGTCGGAGTTCAGTCCGACGACGAGGACATCCCCCTGATGCCGAGCCTGCTCGAGCAGCGAAACATGGCCCCCGTGCAGGAGGTCGAAGCACCCGTTGGCGAACACCAGGGAACCGCCGTGGCGTCGCTTCAGGTCAACGAGCGAGCGCAGCCGGCGCCAGTCCAGGACGATGTGCGGGGAGTCGGCCGGACCGGCCTGGACCGCCACCGCCGTAGCGACCTCGTCGGCTGTCACGACTGCCGTGCCGAAGTGCGCGCACGAGACCCCGGCCGCGAGATTGCCCAGATCTACCGCCTCGGCCACCGAGAGTCCGCAGCCGAGCGCCGCAGCCATCGTGGCCACCAGTGTGTCACCGGCACCGGACACGTCGGCGACCTCGAGCGCGGTCGAGCGGAACGACCGCAGGGGTTCGTCACGAGTCGCCAGGACCACACCGTCCGCCGCCAGCGACACCACGATGTGGGGAGTGTCCATGCTGTCCAACAACGCCCGGCAGACCTCCGGAACGTCAGCGGTCAAGGCGTCGACCAGGACCCGCCCGGCCATCGCCCGGGCCTCGTGGATGTTGGGCTTGAGGACCGTGCAGCCTGCGTAGCGGGTGGGGTCCGTGCCCTTGGGGTCCACCACCACGGGAAGTCCCAGCCGCCGTGCGGTGGCGATCACCTCGTGAGCCATCGCATCGGTGACCGTTCCCTTGGCGTAGTCGGACAACACCACGACGTTGACCTGGCCGGACGAGGCAAGCTCGCGAAGACGTCCGACGACGGCTTCGACGTCAACGGCCGTCGCCGACTGCCGTTCCTCGGAGTCGATGCGAATGAGCTGCTGCCCCGCAGCAACGATCCGCTTCTTCACGGTCGTCATCACGTGGGGCCGGCGCAGCGCACTGTCGAGCTGCACGCCCGCGTCAGCGCACATCGACTGGAGCTGCTCGCCGGCGGCATCCTCGCCAAGGAGGCCGACGAGCCTCGCCTCGCCGCCGAGACCGCAGATGTTCGCAGCGACGTTGGCGGCGCCCCCGAGGACGGTGGCCTCCTCCGCCGACCGCAGGACCGGCACGGGTGCTTCCGGAGAGATGCGCTCGACCGTGCCAGAGACGTAGTGGTCGACCATGAGGTCACCGACCACGAGCGCCCGGCTATCGGCTAGTCGAAGAATGACATCCGGGGTCAGCTGCGCGGGCGCCGGACCCGTCATAGGCACTCCAGATTGTCGTCGTGGCAGAACGTCGTGGCAGAACAAAGGGCAGGTCGAAATCGACCACCGTCGAGAGTAACCAAGGGCAGAGCTGGCCTGGTCGATCAAGTCCCCCTGCCGGCCCAGGTTGGCCGACGACAGGCCGGGCGCGAACCCCATACATTGTCGCCCGTGACCTCGCAGAGGCAATATCAGGCACTCGTCCGACGGACTCGCATGCTACGCGCCGGCAAGCGTGGTCTTGAACGGGCCCTCTTCGCGGCCTGGCGGGTGGCCGTGCGCAAGAACGTCGACACCACCCACTACGACGCCGTAATCCCGGAGGCGAGCTACGCGCCCTGGAAATCGGACCTGGCGTTCCAGGCGACTCTCTCGGACGTCCGCGACAACACGGTCGTGGACCACTACCGCCTGTGGGAATTGTGGAACCTCACGCATCAACTCAGCCACACCCCCGGCGACATCCTGGAGGTCGGCGTATGGCGCGGCGGCAGCGGCTGCCTCATGGCCAAGCGGAGCCGGCTGGACCAGTCCGGAAGCACCGTCTTCCTCTGCGACACGTTCTCCGGAGTGGTCAAGGCCTCCGAGAACGACACCGCATACGTGGGCGGCGAGTTCGCCGACACCTCGCTCGAGCTGGTCGCCGAGCTGGCTCGCTCTATGAATCTCGACAACGTTGACATCCGGCAGGGGATCTTCCCGGACGACGCCGGCGCCGACTTGAGCGCCCGACCGATCAAGCTCTGCCACATCGACGTCGACACCTACGAGTCGGCGAAGACCGTGTCGGAGTGGGCATGGAAAAAGTTGGTCGTCGGTGGCGTCATCGTCTACGACGACTACGGCTTCTTCGACACGCCGGGAGTCACCCGAGCGGTCAACGAGCAGGTCGGACAACCGGATCGCCGGGTCCTGCACAATCTGAACGGCCACGGCATCGTGGTCAAGGTCGGCTGACCTCACGGCCCGGCGTCCCGCCGGGTTAGTCGTCGCGGACCCATACCCCCTCCTCGCCAGGGGGCGGTGCCAGTCGCCTAGGACGGTCGAGCTTCTCGACGTTGTCCGGCACCTCGAAGGGGATGGTGCTCGGTCTCCACACCACAAAGCCCCGGCGAGCCGAGGTCCAGACGGGAACGTCAGCCACGCTGTCGCCGAGGTAGTCGTACCTCTGGTCGCCGAACCGGCTGACGAGGGCCGCGGCCTTGCGGGGACCAGTGAGGTTGACCGTTCGACTCGTTCCCAGAGCCTCCTCGAAGATCCGCAGGCGGTCGGCCACCGCGTCGGCCAGCCCTTGCGCCGAACCGGTCACGAGGACCAACCGCCGCCCCGCCCTTCGCACCTCGGACAGGGCGGCCACCAAACCGTCGTCGAACGGGACGTCATCGAGGTCGAGCCCGATCTCCTCCCACAGAAACACCTTTTCGGCCTGCTTGCTGAGGGTGCGCTGCTCGACCCGACGTTGCTCCACATCCGCCCCGGACGAGGCCGCCCGCGCGCGCAGCCAAGCGAGCGTGTCCGCCAGACCAATGGTGCCGTCGAAGTCGACCGCCAGGGGTATGCCGTTGGCCGTGGCCGCATCCGCGGCCCACAAGGAGCGAGCCAGCGGGTTCATCCGCCAGTGACCCGAGTCCCACTCCTGCCGCGCCGCGGAGCCCGAGGGTTACACGGCAGGTCAGCCGGTCGAGGCAATGTCATCGGTCTCCTCGGAACCCTGGTCGGGATCGGGCCGCAAACAGAGTAGCCAGGGTGGTTGCCCGTTCCACCCGGCGCTACCGGCAAAGTTGCCGCGGACGCCAAGCCCTCGGTCGGACGACACCGATACCCTGACCAACCGTGAAGGGGATCGTCCTGGCCGGTGGTTCGGGCACGCGCCTGCACCCGATCACCCGCGGGATCAGCAAGCAGCTGATGCCGGTCTACGACAAGCCGATGGTGTACTACCCGCTGTCGACGCTGATGATGGCCGGCATCCGCGAGGTGCTCATCATCACGACGCCGCAAGACGTCGAGCAGTTCCAGCGCCTGCTGTCGGACGGCTCCGCGTGGGGCGTCGACTTGACCTATGCGGTCCAGCCGTCGCCGGACGGGCTGGCGCAGGCGTTCATCATCGGCGCCGACTTCATCGGCGACGACACGGTCGCGCTCGTGCTCGGCGACAACATCTTCTACGGGCGGGGCCTTGGCACCGCCCTGCGGACGAACACCCAGCTGACCGGCGGCCACATCTTCGCCTACCAGGTGACCGAACCGTCCGCCTACGGGGTCGTGGAGTTCGACGCCGACGGAAGGGTTCTCTCGATCGAGGAGAAGCCCGAGCGGCCTCGCTCGAGCTACGCGGTCCCAGGCCTTTACTTCTACGACAACGACGTCGTCGCGATCGCCCGGTCCCTGCGCCCGAGCAGCCGCGGCGAGCTGGAGATCACCGCCGTCAACGACGCCTACCTCGCCCGGGGCGACCTGTCGGTCAGCGTGCTGCCCCGCGGAACGGCCTGGTTCGACACCGGCACATTCCAGGGGCTGCTCGAGGCGAGCCAGTTCGTCCACGTCATCGAGGCCCGACAGGGCACCAAGATCGGCAGTCCGGAGGAGATCGCCTGGCGCAACGGCTGGATCGACGACGACTCCCTCGCCCTGCTGGCCAAGGAATTGGAGAAGAGCGGCTACGGCGTCTACCTCCGAGGGCTGCTCGCCGAAGGACGCGGCTGATGGAGATCCGACCGCTCGCCATCGAGGGCGCCTGGGAGATCACTCCGCGTCAGTTCCCGGACTGCCGTGGGACGTTTGCCGAGGGCTTCCGAGTCGACCACCTGGCCAAGCACATCGGCCATGAGCTGCAGGTGCGACAGACGAACATCTCGGTCTCGGTGGCCGGAGCCGTCCGCGGCATCCACTACTGCGACGTGCCTCCCTCGCAGGCCAAGTACGTCTCGACGATGAGTGGCACGTTCGTTGACTTCATCGTGGACATCAGGGTCGGTTCTCCCACGTTCGGTCAGTGGGACAGCGTGGTCCTCGACACCCGGGACCGTCGGGCGGTCTACCTCTCCGAGGGTCTCGGACATGCGCTCGCCTGCGTCGAGGACGGCACGGCCGTCTACCTCTGCTCGGAGGTCTTTGCCCCGAGCCGGGAGCACGGACTGACGCCGGTCGACGACGCCATCTCGTTGCGCTTCCCAGAGGGGTTCCATCCGATCCTCTCGGAAAAGGACACCACCGCACCGACCCTCGACCTCGCCCGCGCGCAGGGACTTCTCCCTCGCTACGAGGACTGTCTGGCCTACCGACGCTCGCTGACCTGACGCATCTCGTCCAGCCATGCACATAGCGTCTTGAGGCCGGCCTCCAGCGGGACGCGGGGCTCCCAGCCCATGAGCCGGTCCGCAGCGGAAGGGTCGGCACACGAATACCGGACGTCGCCGTCGCGGAACCGGCCCGTCACCGTCGGAGGGGGCGCGCCGTAGCGGTTCGCGATGATCCGGGCCACCTCGAGGATCGTGACCGGCCTCCCCGACCCGACGTCGATGGCGATGCCCGGGTCGTCCTCGAGGTCGAGCACCGCCGTCTCCAGCGCCCCCGCGACGTCGTCGACGTGGACGAAGTCCCGGACGATCCGGCCGTCCTCGTAGACGGGGATCGCCTCGCCGGCGGCGGCGAGCCGGCCGAACAGGGGCAGGATGCCCGTGTAGGGGTTGCTCGGTGACTGGCCGGCGCCGTAGACGTTCTGGAGCCGAAGGACGACCGGAAACACCCCGACCGCGAGGGCCCACGCGCGCAACAGGTGCTCCTGGGCGAGCTTCGTCGCCGCATACACGCTGGCCGGCCTCGGCTCCACCCAGGACGCCGAGGCCGGCATCGGGGTCAGCCCGGGGAAGTCCCAGGTCCCCTGGGCGAGCATCGCGTGCGAGCGCTGTCCCGGGAGCACCACGGCGCCGGAGGCGTCCCGCCAGGGCCCCTCGCCGTACACCGCCCGGCTCGAGGCGAGCACGACGCGGTCGGGCAGCGCGCCGTGCCGGGTGAACGCGTCGAGCATCGTCGCCGTGCCGACCACGTTGACCGACGCGTGGCGGGACGCCTCGGTGAGCGACTGGGCGGTCCCGGTCTCCGCCGCCAGATGCACGACGACGTCCGGGTGGAGGTCGGCCAGCAGGGTGTCCCACGAGGCGCGCTCGGTCACGTCGGCCACGACGAGCTCGACCCCCGGGTCCAGGGCGGCGGGACGGCTTTTGGTGGAATGAACCTGGGGGTGCAGCGTGTCCATCGCGACGACGCGGTCGAACCGGTCCAGCAGCCGTCCCGCCAGCGCGCACCCGATGAAGCCGGCGCCACCGGTAAGGAGTGCGGTGGTCGCCACAACCTCGGAGCCTATCGAGCGCGGCCTCTGCATAGGGCACGCATACCTGGCTCACAGCGACGGTCGTTAGTTTCGCCGAGCAACGTTAGGAGGGGTATGCGTCACTTCGCACGTGGTCAGAACCCGTACCGCCTGCTCTGGGCCGCCTCCGACGCGGTCGTGTGGGTGCTGGCGATCTGGTTCGCCCGCTGGCTGCGCTACGACTTCGAACCCCACCGGTTCATCACCTGGGGCACCGTCATCGTCGGCATCGGCGCGGCGCTGCTGCACCTGCTGTTCGGCTTCCTCATCGGACCGTACGGGATCGGGCACCTGCGCGCCTCGTTCGAGGAGATCCTCGACCTGACCAAGGCGGTCCTCGCGACGATGGTCGTCGTACTGGTTCCGGTCTGTGTGGCCAGCCCGATCCTCGTCCCCCGCTCGGTGCCGATCACCGGCGCGGCGCTGGCGCTGATGGTGATGTTCGGGATGCGGCTGGCGGTGCGCAGCTGGCGGATCCGGCAGCGCCCCACCGACGGCAAGCGCCGGATGCTCGTCTTCGGTGCCGGCGAGGGTGGCCGGCTGCTGCTGCACGCCCTCACCCGGGACAGCACGTCGTCGTATGCGCCGGTCGCCCTCCTCGACGACAGCGCCCTCAAGCAGCGGCTCACCATCGCCGGCGTCCCCGTCAAGGGCACCCGGGCGGACCTCGACCAGGTCGCCTCCGACTACCGCGCGGACATCCTGGCCATCGCGGTGCCGTCCGCGGACTCCACGCTCATCCGGGACCTCACCGAGCGGGCCGAGGCGTGCGGCCTGTCGACCCTGGTGCTGCCGCCGGCCAGCGAGCTGGTCGGGGGACCATCCTCCACCGACCTGCGGGACGTCAACCTCGCCGACCTGCTCGGCCGCCGCCCGATCCACCTCGACACCACGGCCATCGCCGAGTCGATCGCGGGGAAGCGGATCCTCGTCACCGGGGCGGGCGGGTCGATCGGCTCCGAGCTGTGTCGCCAGATCAGCCGGTTCGGGCCCGCCAAGCTGGTGATGCTCGACCGCGACGAGTCCGCGCTGCACGCGGTGCAGCTGGACCTGGACGGTAACGGCCTCCTGGAGAGCGACGACGTCGTCCTGGCCGACATCCGCGACCGCACCGCGCTGCGGGCCGTCTTCGCGCAGGCCAAGCCGGACATGGTGTTCCACGCCGCGGCGCTGAAGCATCTGCCCCTGCTCGAGCGGTTCCCCCGGGAGGCGTGGCGCTCCAACGTCCTCGGCACCCTCAACGTCCTCACCGTCTGTCGCGAGCTCGGTGTCGGCACCATCGTCAACATCTCGACCGACAAGGCCGCCGACCCGACCAGCGCACTGGGGTACAGCAAGCGGCTCGCCGAACGGCTGACCGCGGACTTCGCGCGCCGGTCCCCCGGCAACTACGTCTCCGTCCGGTTCGGCAACGTGCTGGGCTCCCGGGGCTCGGTCATCCACGCGTTCACCGCTCAGATCGAGCAGGGCGGACCGGTAACCCTCACGCATCCCGACGTCGAGCGGTTCTTCATGCTGGTGCCCGAGGCCTGTCAACTGGTCCTCCAGGCGTCCACGATCGGCCGCGACGGCGAGGTCCTGGTGCTCGACATGGGCCAGCCGGTGAAGATCGTCGACGTCGCCCGCACCCTCATCCGGCTCGACGGCCGCGGCACCGACCTCGTCTACACCGGCCTGCGCCCCGGTGAGAAGCTCGGCGAAGTGCTGTTCTCCGACGCCGAGGTCCCGTCGCCCACGGACCACCCGCTGGTGTGGAGCGTCGACGTCGAGCCGATGGACGCCTCCGTGGTCAGCAGCGCCGAGATCCCCGACCACGGCACCGCCAACGCCTGGATGCACGCGCATACGCCGACGCCGTCGGAGCTGCTGGTGCGCGAACCGGCTCGCCAGGGCGCCGCGTGAGCCGGATCCTCCTCTCGCAGGCCGACGTCACCGAGACCGAGGAGAAGGCGGTCCTCGAGGCGCTGCGGTCCGGGTGGGTCACTCCCCTAGGTCCGGAGGTCGACGCGTTCGAGGAGGAGCTGGCTGCGCGGGTGGGTGTCGGGCACGCGCTGGCCCTGAGCAGTGGGACGGCGGCGCTGCACCTGGCGCTGCTGGGACTCGGCGCCGGTCCTGGTCGGGTGGTCGTCGTCCCCACGCTGACCTTCGCCGCGTCGGCGAACGCCGTAGTGCACGCGGGCGCGACGCCCGTCTTCGTCGACGCGCTGGAGGACGACGGCAACGTCGACCCGGCGCTGCTGCTCTCGTTCGTCGACACGCTAGTGGCTCAGGGCACCGACGTTGCCGCCGTCATGACCGTCGACCTGTTCGGGCGGGTGGCCGACCACGCCGCGCTGGCCCCGGGGCTCGGCGGCCCGCGGCATACCCGTGCTCGAGGACGCCGCGGAGTCGCTCGGTGCGACCCGTGACGGGCGCTCGGCCGGGTCCTTCGGGCGGGCGGCGGCCTTGTCGTTCAACGGGAACAAGATCATGACGACGTCCGGCGGTGGGATGCTGCTGAGCGACGACGCGGAGCTGGTCGCGCGAGCGCGATACCTCGCCACGCAAGCCCGGCAGCCGGTTCCCTGGTACGAACACACCGAGGTCGGCTACAACTACCGCCTCTCCAACCTGCTCGGCGCCCTCGGTCGCGCCCAGCTCTCGCGGCTCGACGAGATGACCGCCCGCCGCCGGTCGCACCGCGAGCGGTATGCGGTGGGCCTGGCCGACGTGCCGGACGTGCGGCTGCTCCGCCGTG
This sequence comes from uncultured Actinomycetota bacterium, assembly GCA_963751085.1. GTDB lineage: Bacteria > Actinomycetota > Actinomycetes > Actinomycetales > Dermatophilaceae > Lapillicoccus. The sequence goes on from CAVVTH010000004.1 coordinate 682,547, forward strand.
CCACTGGACGCCGCGGGCGTCCGGGCCACTCCGGGGACGAGGGGGACAACTGCTGGCTGACCGTCCTGGTCCTCGGTCCGTCCTGGCGGCTGACGCCGTCCGACGTCATCGCGGCCCTCGGTGACGCGGAGATCGAGGCGCGCCACGTCTGGAAGCCGATGCATTTGCAGCCCCTGTACGCCGGTCACCGAGCCGCCGTCACCGGGGTCGCGCAGCGGCTCTTCGACCGCGGCGTCGTGCTGCCCAGCGGCTCGGTCCTTCGCGACGGTGACATCGACCGGGTGGTCGAGGTGCTGCACCGGGTGCTGCGGTGACCGACGCCAAGCGCGTCCTCGACGTCGCGGTGGCCGGTCCCTTGCTCGTCGTCACCGCGCCCGTCCAGGCCGCCGTCGCGGCGGCGGTCGCGGTCCGGCTGGGGCGCCCGGTCCTGTTCCGTCAGGAGCGGCCGGGGCTGGGCGGACGGCCGTTCACGATCCTCAAGTTCCGCACCATGCTGCCGGTGGACGCCGCCACCGGACGGGTGGACGACGCGTCGCGGATGACACGGCTCGGCCGGTTTCTGCGCGCCACGAGCCTCGACGAGCTGCCCACCCTGGTCAACGTCGTGCGGGGCGACATGTCGCTGGTCGGGCCGCGCCCGTTGCTCATGGCCTACCTGCCCCGCTACTCGGCGACCCAGGCCCGCCGCCACGAGGTGCGCCCCGGGCTGACCGGTCTGGCGCAGGTCAGCGGCCGGAACGCGCTGGGCTGGGACGAGCGGCTGGCCCTCGACGTCGAGTACGTCGACCGCCGCTGCCTGCGGCTCGACTTCGCGATCCTGCTCCGCACCGTCCGCGCCGTGCTGCGCCGTGAGGGCATCTCCGCCGAGGGCGAGGCGACGATGCCGGAGTTCCTCGGCGGGCGGAGCGCCGCGTGACGGACGCCGATCGTCATCGTCGGCTGTGGCGGGTTCGGGCGGGAGGTCCACGACGTCGTCGACGCGTTGGCTCCGGCGTGGGACCTCGTCGGCTACGTCGACGACGACCCCTCACCCGCGAACGTCGCGCTCGTGGAGCGACGGGGTGCGCAGGTCATCGGCGGGACGTCGTGGTTCGCGAGCGCTCCGCCGGAGACGCGCTACGTCATCGGGATCGGCTCCGGTGCGGTCCGGCGCGCGCTCGACGAGCGGTTGACCGCGGCGGGGTTCGAGGCTGCGGTTCTGGTGCACCCCACGGCGTCGATGGGCGCCGACGTGCGGTTGGGAGCGGGGACGGTGGTCTGCGCCGGGGTCCGGCTGACCACCAATATCGAGATCGGCCGCCACGTCCACGTCAACCTCAACTCCACCGTCGGCCACGATGCGCGGCTCGGCGACTACGTCACGGTGAACCCGCTGGTCGCCATCTCCGGTTCGACCACGCTCGCCGACGAGGTGCTGATGGGCACACACTCCGCGATCCTGCAGGGCCTGCAGATGGGCGCTCGGTCCGTCGCCGGCGCCGGGGCGTGCGTCGTGCGGGACGTGCCGCCGGACGTGGTGGTCAAGGGCGTCCCCGCCCGCTGAGGTCTCCTTCGAGACTCCTCGACCTAGACTCCTCGACGTGGAAGCCCGCGGTGCCGTCCTGGAGCGGTCCGGTGCGCCGCGCCCGTATGCGTCCAGCCGCCCGATCGTCGTCTCCCGGGTGGAGCTCGATGCCCCCGGTCCGCGCGAGCTATTGGTCCAGGTCGAGATGGCGGGGATCTGCCACTCCGACCTCTCCGTGGTGGACGGCAACCGGCCGCGGCCGCTGCCGATGCTCCTCGGCCACGAGGCCAGCGGCCGCGTGCTCCAGGTGGGCTCGGACGTGCCCGACGTCACCGTCGGGCAGCGGGTCGTGATGACCTTCCTGCCCCGCTGCGGTGAGTGTGCGGGGTGCGCCACCGGCGGTCGCCGCCCCTGCATCGTCGGCAGCAAGGCGAACGAGGCCGGCGAGCTGCTCGACGGCGGGTTCCGCCTGTCGCGGGACGGGGAACGCATCCACCACCATCTCGGCGTCTCCGGGTTCGCCACCTACGCCGTGGTCGACGAGCGCTCGGTGGTGCCAGTCGACGACGACGTGCCGGCCGATATCGCGGCGGTCCTCGGCTGTGCCGTCCTGACCGGCGGCGGTGCGGTACTGAACGTGGTGGCACCACAGCCGGGACAGACCGTGGCGGTGGTGGGCCTGGGCGGCGTCGGCATGGCGGCGCTGTTGACGGCTCTGGCGCTGGACGACGTCACGGTGGTCGGCGTCGACGTCTCCGACGAGAAGCTCCGCACGGCGACCGAGCTGGGCGCCCACCGGGTGGTCGACCCCACCACCGGCGAGCAGGGCGTCCAGGCCGACCTCGTCGTCGAGGCCGGCGGAAACGTGCGCGCGTTCGAGACCGCCGTCCGGCTCACCGGTCCGGGCGGCACGATGGTCAGCGTCGGTCTGCCGCCCGCGCAGGCCACGGCCGCCGTGTCGCCCACCTGGCTGGTCGGCGGCGCGCGCGCGATCGTCGGCAGTTATCTGGGGTCCGCCGTGCCGTCGCGGGACATCCCGCGGTTCGTGGACCTCTGGCGCGCCGGGCGGCTCCCCCTGGACGCGCTGGTGTCCGCGCACATCGGTCTTGACGACGTGAACCTCGGGATGGACCGCCTCGCCGACGGTGCCGTGCTCCGGCAGATCGTCGACCTGCGCGGCTGACGAACCGGGGCTCAGCGCAGCGCGCGGACGGCACCCGGACGGCGCTGTTCACGCCACTGTGCCGCCAGCGCCGCAGCGCGGGCGCTCGAGCCCTCACTCCCCCGGGCAACCGTCCGGCTCACCGCCTCCACCCCGGACATCGCCATCAGGGCCAACTCGGTAGCCAGACCCGGACGGTGCTTGCGCAGATAGCGCATCCGGCTGACCCGGCCGGCAACGTATGCCGCTCCGCCGGCCGCGGTGGCGCTGACGCCGCCGACGTGACGACCCCACCGCCGCGGTACGAAGACGCAACCGCCGAGGGCGGCCGCCCGGGCGCAGAGGTCGACGTCCTCGTAGTACAGCTCGAACCGCTCGTCGAAGCCGCCGAGCCGCACGAAGTCCGCGCGACGGATCAGCAACAGCGCGCCGGAGACCTGGTCCACCCGAACGGCCCTCTCTCCCAATGGTTCCAGCGCGTATGCGCGGGAGCCCACCGCCGCTTTGGCCAGCTCCCGGGCAAGAGACACACCCCGGCGGGCCGACGGCACACCCGGGCTGCGCGGACTCTCCACCTGGGCGCCGACGACGCACGCCCCGGCGACCTCGGGCAGCCCGACCAGCTCACCGAGCCGTCGTTCCAGCTCGACGTCGGGGTTGACGAAGGCGAGCCACTCGACGTCCGCCGGCATCGCCGCCGCGCCGGTGTTGCAGCCGGCGGCGAAGCCGAGGTTCTCCGCGCGGCGGTAGCTGACGCGGGCGTCCGACCACTGTCGCACCAGCGCCTCGGTCGTCGGGTCGGACGAGTTGTCCACCACGACGAGAGCCGCCACGGCGGGGTCGTCGAGACACGAGCCGACACACGCCTCGATGGTCGCCGCCGAGAAGTAGGCCACGACGACGACCCCGACCGAACCTGGTTCAGGCAACGGCGCTCTCCGTGCCGATGTCCGGCCCGGCTCCCCCGTCCTCGTGCGGTGGGCGGCCTCACCTTCGCCCGCCGCCATAGGGTCAGGACCAGCGTGCCTTGCACGAGGTAGACCACCGTCGAGGCCACGGCCACGCCGGTGGCCTGCCATCGAGCGGCGGCGGGGATGTAGACCAGGCTCAATGCCAACGACGCCAACCCGATCCACATCGGAAGCCGGCTGTCCGACCGCCGGAGCAGGCTGGCGAAGGCCACGCGTGACGGTCCCTGCGCGACCACGCCGGGGAGGAGGATCAGCAACAGCGGCAACGACGCCGCATACGCCGGGAGCACTCGGTCGAGGACGGACGCCGCGAGCGCGCCGATGACCAGGGCCGCGGCCAGGGAGAGCAGCGCGTTGAGCCGGACGAGCCGGCGGTCCCTGGCCTGCAGGGCAGCGGCGGAGTCCGTGGTGCCGCGCGCGAACGCCGCCAGCCCGAAGGCCTCGGCGACGACCCAGATCAGCCCGGCCACCGCGACGGCGATCGAGTAGACGCCGACGTCGGCGGCCGCGGCGAAGAGGCCGAGGATGACGACGTCCGCCCGGTAGAGCAGCTGGATCCCCACCGTCCCGACGTGGGCGAGCAGCGAGGTGCGCAGGATGGTCCGGCCGTCGGCCGGCTCGGACGGACCCGACCGGACCAGCGCGGCATACGTGCGAGCGCCGTAGAGCGTCGCGACCGTGAGCGCCACGAACCACCCTGTCACCACCAGGCCGACGTTCTTAGTGACGATGGCGGCCGGCAGGCCGAGGACCAGGTAGAGCAGCGACTGGATGGCCCACGCGTTACGGAACGCCCGATGCTGTCCGAGGCCCTGAACGCTGCGCAGGACATAGAGGTTCACCGCCACGAGTCCCGTGCCGAGGACGATGGCGACGAACCCGCCGCGGCCCACCGGACCGACGGCCACGTCCGCCGGCAGGAGCAGCGCCACCAGCAGGCCCAGCAGCACGCCGGCGCCGACGATCGTGCCGGCCAGCCGGGTGCCTCGCCGCAGCCCGGCGGTCCCCGTGGTCTGCGCATGAGTCGTGCCGACGTGCAGGCTCGCGAAGAGGATGCCGCCGGCCACCGTGCTCGTCGACGTGACGAAGGCGAGCTCGCCGCGGCCGGCCGGACCGAGCGCTGCCGCGGACCCGAAGGTGACCAGGAAGCCACCCAGGAGCGGCGCCGCCTGCGACAGCGTGAGGTCGACGAGGGGATGTCGCAGGGACCGCCGCGCCACCAGCTGCCACCTCCTCGAGCCGGCCCCGGGCCGGCCGGTCCATTCTGCCCGAGCGCCCTAGAGTGGCCCGGTGCCCCCGCTCGTCGTCGTGACGCCGTACGGGCCCGAGGGGGGCAGCAGCCGGGTCCGCGTCTACGACTGGCTGGATCACCTCGGCGTCACGGCCGAGGTGCACGACTACCGCAGCGCGTCGGCCAACCGTCCGAAAACGCTTCTGCGCCAGCCGTTCTCGACCGTTCGCGCCGAGAGGACTACTCGGTCGGTGGACGTGGCGGGGCGGCGGCTGCTGCTGTCCCGCGAGGCGTCACCGCTCAGCGGTGGGCGCCTGGAGGCCCGGCTGCTGCGCTCCGCCGGCCATGGCGCATACGACGTCGACGACGCGCTCTTCCACGACACCGGAAGCGGCGTCAGACGGGTACTGAGCAAGGCGGCGACCTGGTCGCGCGCGGTCGCGGCGGCGGACGTCGTGGTGGCGGGCAACGACTACCTGGCCGACCGGGCGTCGCGCACCGCCCGCCGGGTGGTCGTCATCCCGTCGTGCGTCGAGCCGGACACCTACCGCCTCAAGGCCACCTACGCACTCGCCGACCCGCCCCGGCTGGTCTGGGTCGGTTCGCCGTCGACCGAGCCCTACCTGCGCGCGGTCGCGCCCAGCCTGCTCGAGGTGCACCGCCGCACCGGCGCTCGGCTGCGGGTCGTGAGTGCCGGGTCCGCGTCGCTCGGCAGCCTGGACGGCATGGTCGACCGGATCGGCTGGTCGCTGGATGCGGTCGGCCGGGCCCTCGCGGAGTCGGACGTCGCCATCGGGCCGCTCGTGGACACCCCGTACGCCCGGGGCAAGTGCGCTTACAAGCTGCTCCAGTATGCGGCGGCCGGGCTCCCGATAGTCGCGTCGCCGGTGGGCGCCAACGCGGCGGCCCTCGAGGTGTTCGGCGGTCTGGCCGAGCGCTCGTCGTCCGGTTGGACGGAGGCGTTGGTCGGGCTGCTCGCCGCGGGCAGCGACGTGCGGGCCCGCCTAGGGGCCATGGCTCGGCGCGGCGTCGAGGCGCACTACTCGTTCGCCCGCTGGGCCCCGCTCTGGCGGGCGACGGTGCTGGGATGATGACGCGGCGCCGCCTCGCGGTGGTGGCGAGCACGATCCCCGTGACGATCTCGACCTTCCATCGCGAGCTGCTGCGCCAGCTGCAGGAGGGGGGCTACGAGATCCTCGTGGTCAGCTCGCCGGGCACGGACCTGGACTCGCTTCGCCGGGACCTCGGGGTCCGCGTGGCGGCCCTGCCGATGACCCGGGAGATGTCACCGCGACCGGATGCCGCTGCCCTGCGGCAGTGGGTCCGGCTCTTGCGCCGCGAGCGTCCCGCGCTCGTCGTCACGGCCACGCCCAAGGCGAGCCTCCTCGGTCAGGTGGCGGCCCGCGTCACCCGGGTGCCCCGGCGCGTCCATTACCTCGGGGGACTCCGGCTGGAGGGTGAGTCGGGCGCCCGGCGGCTGACGCTCGCGGCGGCCGAGCGGCTGACCGCCTCGTGCGCACACGTGGTGGTGGTCAATTCGCCGTCGCTGGCGGCGGCGGCGCTGCGGTTGCACGTGACCTCGGCGGGCAAGCTGCGGGTGATCCGCCCGGCGAGCTCGCACGGCGTGGACACGGCCTACTTCGCTCCACGGCCGGGGGACCCGGAACTGCGGTCGCGGCTCAAGCTCTCCGACGGCGTACCGGTCGTCGGCTTCGTCGGCCGGGTGACCGCCGACAAGGGGGTCGGCACGCTCACCGACGCGCTCCGCACCATGGCGGCGAGCGGGCGACGCGTCCACCTGCTCGTCGTCGGCGCTCACGACGAACAGGACTCCTCACAGTTGGTGGACGCCCTTCGCGCCGAGGCCGACGTCGTGTCCACGGGTCACGTCTCGGACGTGCGGCCCTACCTTGCGCTCATGGACGTGCACGTGCTCCCGTCGCGGCGAGAGGGTTTCCCCAACGTGGTGCTGGAGGCCGGCGCGATGCAGGTGCCCACCGTCACGACCCGCGCCACCGGAGCCGTCGACTCCGTGCGAGACGGTGAGACCGGACTGCTCGTTGACGTTGACGACTCGGAGCAGCTGGCAGTCGCCGTCGGGCGGCTGCTTGAGGACGTCGAGCTACGAACCCGGCTCGGTCGAGCGGCCCGCGAGTGGGCCGTTCGGGACTTCTCGCCGGAGCGCGTCGTCGCCAACTTCGTCGCCCACATCCTCGGCAGCGAGCCACCGCCGGCCGGTGGCTGACCCAGAACAGCCCGGCGCGGCGCATACCGAGCCATCGGACCGACCTCCTCGGGTCCACCTACGCCATCGACTTCGTGGCGGTGGACGACCGGGAGCGGACGGCATACCACCGAGACTCGCGCACGCTTCGCGCCACCGGACGGCGTCGTCGTGCGCGTGCACGACGGCGAGATCGATGGGGGCCCGAGGCGCGGCTGCGGGGGTCCGGGCTTCCGGCGGAGGGTCGGTGGTAAAGGCGCTGCCCCTGGTGTAGCGGCGAAGGGACCGTCCGACCGCCACGGGCTGAACCTTCCCGTTACCTGACGGTTCGGAGCGATGGCTTCATTTCGGCTTCCGATGCTGGCAGTGTCTCGAGAACCCGGCGAGTGGAGGTCAGCTGATGGTCCGTTCGGTGCGTCAACGAGCGGCGTGGGTCGTGCTCGCCGTGGCTGTCCTAGTGGGATGTCTATCGGCCCCGGCCTTCGCGGCGGGAGCAGCCGTGGCTGGCCACGACCACGGTCGACCAGCGGCCACCGTGCCGGCGCTCATCGATCGCCTGGGGATGACCTCGCGTACTCCGGTGCCGTGTGGCTGGATGGTCGACGTCAGCGCGAAAACCCTGAACATCGCCGCCCCGGACACCCACACCACCTACTTCGTCCAGCCCTACTACCTCGCCGCCGGCCAGCAGATCGTCCTCAACGGCGTCTACCCCTACAGCCGGTACTTCTCGTTCGTCGCCTACGGCAGTGACGGGTCGCCGATCGCCAACGCGTCCATCTACGACAAGCAGATCGTCCCCGACGCCGGGAGCGTCAACCCCTTCACGACCGTCAACCCGCCGACCGACCAGAACCAGCGCCGGTACACGATCCGGGTGACGGCGTCGCAGCCACCGGTGGGCGCGACGAACACGATTCCCGGCGTCGATGCGGCGAGCTCGCAAGCCTTCGGGTTCCTCGTCTACCGGATCTACCTTCCGAACGACGCCAAGGACCCAGCGGCCGGTGTGCCGCTGCCCACCATCACCACGTCGTCCGGCACCCATCGCACCTGCTCGCGTGGCGAACGAGCGGTGTTCAACAAGCTGTTCGAGCCAGTGGCGGATGCGCTTGTGGCGCAGTCCGCCCCCGACCCGTCGACCGTCGTCCGTGGGGCGTCGTTGTTCCGGCGAGCCGGGAACCTTGCGGGGCTGTTTCCCAACCCCGACAACCAGTACGTCTTCCAGGCCAGTGACTGGTCACCCGGGGCGGTCATCGTCATCCGAGGAAAGGCGATGACCTTCCCCGACACCCGCCACGGCGGGTCGACGACCGAGCGCACCGACGTCCGCTACTGGTCGATGTGCTCCAACGAGCTCGCCAACCCTTACCCGGCCATCGCCTGCGCCTCGGACGACGAGACTGCGCTCGATGTCAACGGCTACTACACGTACGTCGTGTCGATGGCCAAGGACCGGCCCCGGAACGCCACCACGGCGAACGGCGTCACCTGGCTGGCCTGGGCGAAGAACGGGGCTAACCCTGTTCCGCCCAACACGACCTACCTGCGCACGATGCTGCCGGACCCGAGCTTCCCGCATGCAGTCCAAGCGGTGCCGATTCCCGACCCGAACCTGTCGGCGCCGGCCCTGGCGGCGCAAGCGGCGGACGCGATGCAGGCCTACTACCCCACCGGGGTGCTCTGCACCCGCGCGACCTTCGAGGCAGGTGGCGCAGCCGCGTGCTTCGGCACGCCCTGAGCTACGAACGCTGCAGCGCCAGCAGCTCCAGCAACCGCGCCGCCTCATCAGCGGTCGCGTCCCGGCCCGCACCGACGTACCGACGCGGGTCGACAACCTCCGGGTGCCCAGCGAGATAGCCCCGAACCGCCTCGGTGAACACCGCGTTGAGGTGGGTGGCGATGTTGACCTTGCGCATACCGGCGTGAACCGCTGCCACCAGCACGTCGTCGGCCACCCCGGAAGAGCCGTGCAGCACCAACGGAACCGGAACCGCTCGATGCAGGCGCGCCACCAGCTCGAGGTCGAGCTGCGCGGTCCGGCTGGTCATCGCGTGCGACGAGCCGACCGCCACGGCCAGCGCGTCGACACCGGTGTCCGCGACGAACAGCGCTGCCGCGGCTGGGTCGGTGCGCACGTGTGGTGCGTGGACGCCGTCCTTTCCGCCGACCTCACCGAGCTCCGCCTCGACGCTGACCCCGGCCGCGTGGCACCGCTCGACGACGGACCGGGTGATCCGGCGGTTGGTCGCGTCGTCGAGGCGAGACCCGTCGTACATCACCGACGTGAACCCCAACCGGACCGCCTCGTCGACGAGTGACTCGTCCTCGGCGTGGTCGAGGTGTAGCACGCACCGTGCCGTCGTCTCCTCCGCGATGGCACGGGTGGCCAAAGCGATCGGCGCCAGCGCTCCGTGGTAGCGCACACAGTTCTCGCTGATCTGGAGCACGACTGGTAGTCCGGTCGAGGATGCCGCCGCCACCAGCGCCTCCGCGTTCTCCAGCTGCACGACGTTGAAAGCACCCACGGCGACGCCACGCCGGTCGGCGTCGGCCAGCACGACGTCCAGCCCGACAAGGGTCACGACTCGACCACCGTCGCCAGGTCGCGCAGCCGTATGACGTCACCCCAGTCGCACCGCCCCGGCTACCGGCTGGAGCACGGCGGCTCCGGACCACGCGACCGCGTCACGGAGGATGTCCGGCCACTCCCGCGCCGTCGCCAGACCGGCGGCCACGGCCGCGGTCGCCGCGTCGCCCGCACCGGTCGGGTTGCCGCGCAACCGCTCGCCCGGTCGAGCGACCAGCGTCCGCCCGTCGGCGAGCACGGCCCGCATCCCTTCGGCACCCGCCGAGACCACGATGTTGCGAACGCCCAACGCCTGCAACGCTTTTACCCCAGACTCCTCCGCATCGGTGTCGGTCGAGGCGAGCAGCTCCGCACGGTTCGGCATGGCGACGTCGGCCTCGGCCGCACAGGCCGCGAGCAACGCCGGGCCGTCCGCGTCCACGACGGTCTGGGCGCCGGCCGCACGGGCGGCCCGGACCACGAGCGCGTATGCGTCCGCGGAGACGCCGGGCGGAAGGCTGCCGCACACCGCGACCACCGATACCCCTGCCACGACGTGCTGTTGGACCCGGGCGACCACCGCGGCCACCTCCGCCGCGGAGACGGCCGGCCCGGGCTCGTTGAAGATGGTCGCGTCCCCGGTCTCCCGGGAGACGACGTTGACCGTCCTCCGGGACTCCCCCGCACTCTGCACGCACGTCGAAGGCAATGCCCCGAGCGCCCAGGTCCTGGGTGATGGCGTCACCCGTTGCCCCGCCGCCCAGCACCAGCGCGACGCAGGGGATCGCGGCGTCGTGCAACACCGACGCCACGTTGACGCCCTTGCCACCGGCGCGCTCCACGACCGAGCGGACCCGATGGCTCTCGCCCGGGATCACGGCGTCGACGGCGTAGGTCCGGTCCAGAGCCGGATTCATGGTGACGGTGAGGATCACGAGGCGTCCCACGCGAGGCAGGCCGCACCAAGACAACCCGCCCAGTCGCCCAGGGCCGCGGTGACCAGGCGCGGCGGTCGCTGGAAGGTCAGCAGGCTCTCGATCGCCGCCTCCAGTGGCACGACGAGCGTCGCTCCGCTCTGCGCGAGGCCGCCTCCGAGGATGACCAGGTCGATGCCGGTCAGGGTGACCGTCGCGACGACCGCCCGGGCGAGCGCCGATGACGGCCCGCTCCCAGACCGCGACGGCTACCGGGTCGCGGCCGCCACCCGCTCAGCGACCGTGCGCGCGTCGACGAACTCGCCGGTGCGAGAGGCATACTCGCGTGCGATGGCTGCAGCCGAGGCGATGACCTCCAGGCATCCGGTACCGCCGCAGGGACAGCGCGGGCCCGCCGGGTCGACGCTCACGTGACCCAGCTCGCCGGCCCACCCACCTCCGCTGAGGACGTGGCCGTCGACCATCAGAGCGGCCGCGATGCCGGTACCCAACGGCAGGAACAGCGCGTCCCGAGGCGCCCACCGCGGCTCCCCGGCGGACCTCGGCGACGAGGCCGGCGCGCACGTCATGACCGACGACGGTCGGCAGCCGCACCGCGTCGCCCACGAGCGAGCGGACCGGAAGGTCACGCCAGCCGTGGTTGACGGAGAGCACCCCGATCCCCGTCGCCTCGTCGACGAGACCCGGAACGACGACACCGCAACCCACGACCCGCATACCGGCTGCTTGAGCCGTCAACCGCGGAGACGACCGACGCGACCGCCGCGCCGATGTGGTCACCGAGGTCCGCAGGCGTCGGCTCCACTGCGCGCGCGACGACCTTGAGGTCGCGGTCGACGAGAGCGGCCTTGGTGCGGGTCCCGCCCAGGTCCACCGCAGCGACCACCTCGCGCAGACAGTCGTCGGTCATGGCTGGTCGAGGACCACCGACCGGGTGAGGTGCCGAGGGTGGTCGGGGTCGACGTCGGCCCGGCGCGCCTTGGCCAGGCAGAGCCGGTGCACCCGGACCAGCTCGGCGAGGGGGTCGATGTCGCGGTGCTCGAAACGGCCGCCCGTCGCGGCGACCTGCTCGGCCAACCCCTCCGGGACCGCGCCGAGAGCCCAGGTCGCCCGGCCGGGCGCCGCGATGGCGATCGGCCCGTGGCGGTACTCCATCGCGGGGTACGCCTCGGTCCAGAACTGGGCCGACTCGCGCAGCTTCAGCGCCGCCTCCTGCGCCAGCCCGACGCTCCAGCCCGTGCCGACGAACGTCACCTGGTCCACGTCGAGCAGCCGTCCCAGCGCCGACTCCTCGGACTCGCTGAGCACCGTCGGCGCGTCGGCCACCGCCGCCGTCAGGTCCTCCCCGAGCGAGGCCCGCAACAGCGCGAGGGCCGACGTCGCGAACCGCGTCTGGACCACCGACTGCTCGTCCACCTCGGGCAGCAGCACGACGTGCTCGGCGAGGTCCGCGGCCGGGCTGTCGGGAACGGCGGTGACCACCGTGGTCGGCACCCCGCGGTCACCCAGCGACCGCAGCACCTCGAGCACCTCGGTCGTGGTCCCCGACCGGGTCAGGGCGAGCACGTGGTCGTACGCGCGCCCGAGCCGGTTCTCGCTGGCGGCGTAGGCGTCGGTCTCCCCGTGTCCGCCGGACTCGCGCAGCCAGGCATACGACTGCGCCATGAACCAGGACGTGCCGCAGCCCACGACAGCGAGCCGAGCACCGCGAGGCGGCAGCGACGGTGCCAGCTCATCGAGCCGACCGACCACGGCCGCCCAGTCGTCGGGCTGACCCGCCACCTCACGGCTCAGGTGGCTGTCGACCACGAACGGCATGGGTGTCCTCCTCGAGGGCGGCGGCGGAGCGCGACCACCCTACGGCGCGGCCTCCGCGGGCGGTCCCGGGGACATGCGGAAGTCGTATGCGTAGGGCAGCGACGACTCGCGTCGCACCTGCGCGAGCAGCGCGTCGTCGACCGCGACACCTCGGTCGCGCGCGAGCCGGGCGGCGGCCAGCCGGAACCACAGGTCGTCGACCGACCGCGATCCCTCCCGGACCCATGGCATGGTCACCTGTGAGAGAACCCGCTCGGCCCGCTCGAGCGCCCCCGTCTCGACCGCGGCGCGGGCTTCGAGGAAGCGGACCAGCGGGTCGGCGGCGGTGTCGGGCGGCGCGGCGTCGACGGCCGAGAGCGCCTCGGCGCCGCGGTGCGCGCGCAGCAGCGCCTCCATCAGCTCGACCAGCAGCGCGGGTTGGGCCGGCGCCAACGCGACAGCCTGCTGGAGGAGGTCGGCGGCCGTCAGCGCGTCCTCGGACACGGCCGCCTGGTTGCGCAGCGCCCACGCGTTGGGAGCCGCTTCGACGGACCGCTGCCACGCAGCCACCGCTCCGGTGACATCGCCGGCGTGGTGACGCGCCACGCCACGGTGCAGCCATGTCGCCCAGTCACCGGCGGGTGAGCGTTCTAGCTGGTCCGCCCACGCCGGCGCCACCTGGTAGGAGGAGGGCGGTGCCGCAGGGTCGAGGATCGGGAGCCGGCCGCTCTTCAGCAGCTCGACCCAGAGCGCCTGCTCGGGGCCGAGGCTGCCGTCGGGGAACGGCGTCGCCGGCCGGTCCACGGCGCCGCTGCGGCGAAGGCGGAGCTCGAGTGCGCCCCAACCCGACCCGTGGTGCAGCACCTCGGCCGGTGGCCGCTTCGCGAGGGCGGCGGCCTCGTCGCGGCGCTCCGCCAGCCACCGGTCCGGCACCTGCCTCAGCAACGCCCGCTCGACCGCGCCGCGCGCAGCCGCCCAGTCGGAACCGTGGACGGCGTCCGGGTCGGTCTGCACCGCTCCGTAGGTCTCGAGCCAGGACCACTCGGCCCGCGCGGGCATCGCCACGTGCTCCAGCTGCGTCCGCAGCAGGCCCGCCTGGATCTCCAGGTAGTGGCCGCCGAGGGGCGAGAGCCACTCCTGCCAGTGCCGGCCGCCGGTCCCGCCGCCCCAGACGAAGAGCTTGCGACCGCGCAGCTCGGGCGTCGAGGACTGCACCAGCCCGTAGCCCCCGCGGTCGACTGCGGCGACCCAGGGCCGACGGCTCGCATCGAGCCGCAGAAAGTAGTCCGCCGCGCCGCGGGCGGCCGCCGGGTAGGTGCGGTCGAGGCCCCCGGTCACGGGCAGGTTCACCACGTCGACGGTCGCGGTCTCGTCGAACCGCCAGGCGGCCCCGGCCGGGGCCAGGACCCGCACGTCGTCGGACTGCGGCACGGCGATGTTGGACCACCAGTACATCGGCACCGCGTGGTCGTTCGGGTTGACGATCCGCACCGCGACGACCAGCACCGGCGACCGGTCCGGCAGCCAGCAGTCGATCTGGTAAACCACCTCCCGGATCCGCTCGAACTCCCACATTCGCAACACCGGCACGCCGCCCGGCCCGTCCACTCGAGCGGCGAACACCGGGGAGCACGTCAACGGCGTATGCCCGCGGATGCCGACGTTCCACTCGACACCGCCGGCGAACCAGGCCTCGCGCAGTGCGAGGTTGGCCGGCTGGAAGGCCGGGTTCGCATACAGCAGCTCCCGCCCGGTCGAGAGGTCGACGAGCGACCGAAGCCGGCCGCCGAGATCGAGTAGGAACTCCGCTCGGAGCCGGTCGTTCTCGAGCACCGCGACACGGTGCTCGCGGGGAGCAAGGGTGCGGTCGTAGCGGTCCTGGAGCAGGTAGGGCAGCACGCTGGAGATCCGGCCGTATGCGACGTTCGTGCGCATCTCCTCGTCGAGCTCGGCGGCGTCGACGACGGCGTGCAGCTGTGGCGCTCCGGTCAGCGGCGGCAGTGGGTTGAGCGGGCCGAGCGAGGCACTCGGGAGGGTGGTCGAGCCGAGCCGGAGCATGCGCCCCTTTCTAGCCGAGGCGCCTCGTACTTCACCCACGGGCACCCCGTTGCCGCCGACGCCCCCAGGCCAGCGCCACCAATGCCAGCGCAACGAGGAGGACGACGAGCACGAGGGCGATGACAAGTCCTCCGGACGAGCCCGACGCCGGCTCGGACACGGGCTGAGCGGCGGCTGGAGAGATCGGGCCGGTCACCGCGGCCGACGACGTGGGGGCCGCGGCGGCGGTGGACGACGAACCGGTACTTGCCTGCTGCGTCGTGAACGCGAACGTGCCCGACACCGGATGCCCGTCGGCGGAGGTCACCCGCCAGACGACGGTGTAGCGCCCCGCCGGCCCGGCGCGCAGCGGTTGCCGGACCTCGGTGTCCACGAGGGACGGCGGCCCGTCGGCGACCGGGCCGGCCGGGCCGGTGACGACTACCTCACTGCCGAGGCCCAGGGCGGGCTGGTCGAACGTGAGCATTACCCGGTCGGGCAGCCGGTCGACGACCGCGCCGTCGGCCGGGTTCGTCGACCGGAGCACGTCGTGGGCCGAGGCCGGCACCGCCGCCAGGAGCAGGCCGACCGCGACGACCACGGCAACGGCAGCCGCCCGCCCCCGCGCTCGCCGCGAGCCGGTGGTCACGGCGCTCCGGTCGGTCGCCGTTGTCGCCGGGCGACGAGGATGACGACGAGGGCCAGCACCGCCACGACGAGGGCGGCTACCGCGAGGAGCCGCGCCACCGGGTCGCTCGTCCCGGAGAGCTCGCTCACCGGTGCCGCGGCGGCCGCTGGACCGTCCGGGGCGGCGCCGGTAGCGGCACCGCCGGAGGCACCCGAGGCGGTATTCGTCGGGGTACCCGTCGCGGTGGCCGTCCCGCTGCTGGTCGACGCCGAAGCCGTCACGACGAGCTCGGGAGCGGGGTGCTCCGGCTCCGCGCCGCCCGTCGGGGTCGGCTGGTCCCACGTCACGACGGTGCCATCCGAGTAGGTCTGAGTGGTCGGTAGCAGGACGGTCCCAGCCGCCGGCAGCGGTCCGACCGAGATGTCGAAGTCCTGGTACTGGCCGGGTTCGATCCGGGTCCCCGCCTGGGCTTGCCAGGTGACCGTGTGCGGCGCCTTGGTCACAGTGGTTCCTTCGATGGAGACGGGCGCCGGGAGCGGCTGCTCCGCGACGGTGGCGGTCCAGCCCGGTAGCGGTTTGGTACTGACGTTGAGGAACGGCGTGGTTTGGGGCAACGTGACCTGGACGGTCACGGTGCCGGCGTTGTCCTCCTCGTTGGGCACCCGGAAGGACAGCTGGCTGAACGACCCGGCCGTCGTGGAGTCGGCGTGCACGCGGACGTGGGCCTCGGCGGCCTGGGCGGTGACGCCGGCGAGCAGCGCGGCGGCGCCGGCCGCGAACATGAACCGGCGCAGGGTGAGGTGTCGACGGCGAGGTGGGCGTGGTACGGACGGCTGGGCAGGCATACAAACCAGTCCTTTCGGACGGACGAGACGACGAGGGAGGGGCCGCGAGCCCGGGGCCCAGGCATACCCGCGCCGGTCAGGGCTCGGCGGAAGCGTCGGGCGGTCAGCCCGGAGCGTGGAGTCAGGTGGCGATGAACGCAGCGGCGGGCGGCGGTCCGCGGGGGGCGTCCGGTCGGACCCATCGAGCGGTGGACCGCAGACCCGCCGGCCCCGGAACCGCAAATCTCATGCCTGGGCTCCGCGGCGCGGGCACGGGCAGCCGGAGAACGCTCCTCAGCACTCGCCACAACCACGCCTCGCCGCGAGCCAGCACCCAGGCGGTCGCCAGGGTGGCGCCGGCGTGGGCGACCAGCATCGGCATGCTCGGCATCAGCATCGTCGCCGACGCCGCGGCGGCCGGTCCGCACACCACCGGGACCGCGTGATGGCCGCCGGCGCCCATCGCGCACGACGCGCTCGGGGTCTCCAGCAGCGAGAGGAGCACGTGGAGTGCGGCCTGGCTGCCGACGAGGGCCGCGAGAAGTCCAGGCAGGCGACGTCGCCGCGCGGTAAAGGCCACGGCGAGCACGCCCAGGAGGGCGGTGAGAATCACGCCCGCCGGCCACCCCGGCACGTGACCGCCACCGACCGCATGAGCCCCGATCGCGAGCCCATAGGTCGCCAGCCCCAGACCCGCTGCTCTCGCCAGCCGGCGCCCACCCGCGAGCGGGTTGGCCGGCTGCCGCGTTACGGGCGTGGGCACCACGAGCCCAGCATGTCAAACCGGTTCGGCGTGGCCGACGGCGCCGGTGGCTGCGAGACTCCACGGGATGCGTGGCTACGAGGACTTGGTCGCGGAGGCCGCCGCGGTGGACGTCACCGGCTGGGACTTCGGATGGCTCGAGGGTCGCGCCACCGAGGAACGACCCCCCTGGGGGTATGCGCGCTCGCTCGGCCGTCGCTTCGGCCAGGTGACCTCCGCCCTCGATATCGACACCGGTGGCGGTGAGGTGGTCGACGAAGCGGAAGCCCTTCCCCCGCGGATCGCGGCGACCGAGGCGTGGCTGCCGAATGCCGCGCAGGCCCGCCGGCGGCTCGGGCCGCGGGACGTGGCGGTGGTCGCCGCCGCCAGCGACCGGCTGCCCTTCGAGGACCAGTCCTTTGAGCTCGTCACGAGCCGGCATCCGGTGCGCGTCCACTGGCCGGAGATCCACCGGGTGCTGTGCAGTGGCGGGCGGTACTTCGCACAGCACGTGGGCCCCTCATCGGCCTTCGAGCTCATCGAGTACTTCGTCGGCCCCCTTCCCCGGGAAGGTCAGGTTCGGGATCCTGCCCGAGCCCGGCGCGAGGCGAGCGCCGCCGGCCTCACAGTCGTCGATCTGCGAGAAGCTCGCTGCCGCATGGAGATCCACGACATCGGCGCCGTCGTCTATCTGCTCCGCAAGTGCGTGTGGTGGGTGCCCGACTTCACGGTGGACCGTTACGCCGGCCGGCTGCGCGAGCTGGACCGCCAGATCCGCGCGACCGGCCCGTTCGTCGCGCACTCCAGCCGCTTCCTGGTCGAGGCGGTTCGACCGTAGCGGGCGGTGTCAGCGCCCGAGCAGCTCGATGGCGCGGCGCTGGGCGTCGTCGGAGTCGGGATGGGTGTAGAACGCCAGATGCGTGCCGGTCTCAAGCGACAGCAGCTCGGCCCCGGGGATCTCGGCCGCTGCGAACTCGCCGTGCGAGTAGGGCACGTCGGAGTCGGCGGTCCCGTGGATCACCATGGTGGGAGCGGAGATCCGGTCCAG
This sequence comes from uncultured Actinomycetota bacterium, assembly GCA_963751085.1. Classification (GTDB taxonomy): domain Bacteria; phylum Actinomycetota; class Actinomycetes; order Actinomycetales; family Dermatophilaceae; genus Lapillicoccus. The sequence continues at coordinate 700,219 of CAVVTH010000004.1, forward strand.
CTCGAGGGTCGTGATGCGGTCGAACTGCCGGATGTCGTTGTCGTAGCCGGTGCGGCGCTCGGCGGTCTGCTCTGCGGTGAGGCCGAGTCCGACGACGAAGTCCCGCTTGCTGCGGTTCGCCATGACGTGGGCGACCCGTTCCTTGAGCAGCGGCTTGCTGAGCGAGCCCTCCGAGGCGAGGACGCCGCTGACGAACTGCTCCGGCTGCTTGGCGGCGAGGTAGCTGAGCAGCTTGTTGCCCGGGCGGGTCTGCAGCAGCAGCCGGTCGATGAACTTCAGCCGTGGGGTCGGGTAGGCCTGGCTCACCGCCGCGAAGGCGACGAGCGAGCGCACGCGCTCGGGATAGCGAACGGCCAGCCGGTATGCCGACGGTCCCCCACCGGACCAGCAGTGCACCCCGACCCGGTCCACGCCCAGCTCGTCCAGCAGGGCGACGAGAAGGTCCACCTCAGCGTCGATGGTCGGGTCCGCGCCGAGTGGGGTGTCGATGTAGCCGGGTCGCGACACCAGGACCGCCGCGAAGTCCTGCTTCGGCAGGAACCGGGCCATGAGCTGGGCCGCGTCGATGCCGCCCGGACTTCCGTGCAGCACGAGCACCGGCAACCCGGTGCCCACCACGGCGTACTCGATGGGTCCGCGGGCCGTGCGCACGAGGGTCGAGGACACACCCAGCGGCATCCGCGCCTCCTCCTGACCCGACTGGCCGACTGTAGCCAACGCGGAGCGGCATCACGGCGGGGATCAGCCGGTCACTGCGGGACGGAGACCGTCATCCGCAGCCCGTGTGGCTCGACCGGCTCGGCGACCAGGCGGCCGCCGACGGCCTCGATCCGGAGCCGCTGCGACACGAGCCCGACGTGGCCGGCCGCCACCTGGTCGGCGGCCCGGTCCTCGTCCAGGCCGATCCCGTCGTCGGTGACGCTGGCCACGAGCCGGTCGCCGGCGACCGCGAGTTCCAGCCCGATGGTCGTCGCCTCGGCGTGCTTGACCACGTTGGTGACCAGCTCCCGGACCGCGCCGTAGACCACTCGGTCGGCGTCCGTGGACGGGCGCACCGGCATCGCCTCGGCGCGGAGGGCGACCGTGTAGCCGCGCCCGCGCAGGCCCTCGACGATGTCCTCGACCGCACGGACCAGCCCGGCCTGGTCGAGCACCGCGGGGTGCAGCGCGCTGACGGTTCGGCGTAGGAGACCGGCGGACGTCGTGAGCGCGTGGTCCACCCGGTCCACGGCCTCGGCGTCGCCGTCCCGCACGTCCTCGAGGTCCATCCGGGCCGCCAGGACGTACTGCAGCGCGCCGTCGTGCAGCGCCTCCGACAGCTGTCGCCGCTCGCGCTCCTCCACCTCGGTCAGCTCGACGAGCAGGCCGGTCCGGTCGATGGCCAGCGTGACGATCTCCATGACGCGCGATCGCTGGATCCGCGAGAGGGCGATGGACCCCACGGAGACGCCGACGAGGGCGAGCACCCGGAGCAGCAGCACGGACCACGGCTCGTCGTTGGCCTCGCGGGTCGTCACGCTGGACAGGACGTAGACGCCGACGGTCGGGATGGCCAGGGCCACGCCGACCCCCGCGCTTAGCTGCGTGGCGGCGAGAATGGGCAGGAGGAAGAAGCCGTCGACGACGACATACGCGGTCCAGCTGTTGTCCGCCGAGAGCCCCGCCAGCATGGTGATCGTCCCGAGCACGAGGATGTCGAGGACCAGCGGCACCCAACCCAGGTCATGGCCGTTCCGCGGCCGGCTGGTCCACGGCATGCTGAGCGCCCAGAGCACCGGGTAGGCCACGGCCACGGCGTAACACCAGCCGATCTGGTTCCTCGGCGGTTCCAGTAGCAGGCAGCCCCAGATGAAGACGATGACGCCGATGCGCAGGCCGGCCTGGAGCCGGGCACCGCGCACGGCGTGGCTCGTCATCGCCTCGGTCACGACGTCCTGGACGCGCGCCACTCCGGCGGCGGTCTCGCTCATCAGCACCTCCAGGACGGATAGGGAACTATTGTCGTGCTCGCTGGTGGCTGTTGGGTCACCAGCGGTGAAGGAGTCGCCTCGTGGTCTCGTCGGACGCTCGTGTTCGCGTCGTCGTCATCGACGACCATCCGTTCTTCCGCGACGGGCTGACGCGGGGGCTGACGAACAGCGGCCGGGTGCAGGTCGTCGGGGAGGCGGAGAACGGCCGGGACGGTCTGGAGGCCATCGCGGAGCTCAAACCCGACGTGGCGGTGGTCGACTACCAGATGCCGGACCTCGACGGGCTGCAGGTGTTGTCGGCGATCATCCGCGACGGGCTGCCGACCAAGGTGCTCATGCTCTCGGCCCTCGTCGAGGGCAGCCTGGTGTATGCGGCGGTGGAGGCCGGCGCCGCGGGGTACCTCTCGAAGGACGCCCGCCGGCAGGACATCGTCGAGGCGGTCATCGCGGTGAGCAAGGGCCGCACGGTCGTCCCACCGGATCTCGCCGCTGGCCTGGTCAGCCAGATCCGGATGCGGGCCGAGCCGAACCGCCCGGTGCTCAGCCCGCGCGAGCTCGAGGTCCTGCGGGGCTTCGCCCGCGGCCTGTCGATCCCCGAGCTGGGCCGGGAGATGTTCCTCGGCTCGAGCACCGTCAAGACGCACGCGCAGCGGCTCTACCAGAAGCTCGGGGTCTCCGACCGCGCCGCCGCCGTGGCGGAGGGGATGCGGCAGGGCCTCGTCGAGTGACCGGGCGAGGGGCGACGGGTCAGGGGCCGGCGCCGCGAGCCACGTCGGTGGCGGGCTCGGACGCGTACAGCGCCAGGAGGAGGCCCCACGACAGCCACATGAGGTTGCGGAGGAAGCCGCCCTCGTAGCTGGCCTCCACGAGGCACGAACCGAGCTGCACGGCGATGCCGACGCCGCAGGCCACGGCGAGCCAGCCGGCCGGACCACGACGACGCGGCGCGCGGAACCACCACACCACCACCCCGACCAGCAGCACGTCGATCACCAGACCGCCCACCACACCGAAGTCGACCAGCTGTTGGAGCAAGACGTTGTGGACGGACGGGGTCACCGAGGGTCCGGTCCCGAGCCAGGGCGCCTTGCCGATGTCGGCGAGGGCGTCGGACACCAGCACGAACCGGGCGTCGACGTTGGTCGCGGACGCGCGGGACGACAGGTGCATGCGGCTGGCCGGGTTGAGCAGGTACATGAGGACTAGGGCGACGACGGAGGCGCCCGCGGCCACCGCAGTCCACCTCCAGAGCGAACGGGCCAGCGGCCACGCGACGATCGCCAGGAACACCGCGCCGACCGCCAGCGCGAGCAGCGTGCCGCGACTGACGGTCATCACCGTGGCGACCAGCGCCAGCCCGGCCAGGACCTGCGCGAACCGGGCGCGATGGCGCACGCCCCAGGCGGCGAGGGGCACGACCGCGACGACGAACAACGTGGCGGGGTTGTTGGACCGCCCGATCCACGGGTGCGAGAGGCGAGCGAAGTAGGAGATGTAGTCGCCGGACTCGGGGTCGAGCCAGGCCGGTGGCTGGAACCCCACGACGCCGGCCCACATGAGGGCGCACGGCACCAGCAGGGCCACCACCCACAGACCGATCGCCCAGACCACGAGCCGGGCCGGCTCGTGGCGCGTCACCGCGACGACCATCCATACCAGGACGATCCCCTGGAGAGCGTTGCCGGCGTAGACCCACGAGGCGCCAGGGTTGGTCGACCAGGCCGCCGTCACCGCGGCGAGCACGCCGCTGACGAGTCCGAGTCCGAGCAGGACCCATGGCGGCCGAACCCATCCGCGGGCCCACATGTCCGCGACGAGGACGAGCAGCGCGAGGTAGCAGGCGACGTCGAGGACCGAGCCGGGCCACGGCAACGGCACCCAGGCCGGCGCGGGCGAGGAGAACCCGGCGGCGACGAGGACCAGGGCGAGGGTGCTGAGCCGGCAACCGCGCCAGATCCGCGGCCAGCCCCGGGCGTGCACACCGGCGACCGCTCGCAGGCCTACCGCGTCGGTCACAGTCGCAGCACGGTCGGCGAGTCCGTAACCACCCCACGGGTGTCCAGCAGCAGCCGCGAGACGGCGGCGAGCCGGTCGAGGTCGTACTCGGTATGCGGCTGGAGCAGCACGACGGCGTCGGCGTCGGCGGCCGCAGCGTAGAGGTCAGGCACGCTGTCCAGCCGGGTCGACGGGTCGCCGAGGTGGCGGGTCCAGACCGGCACGCGAGGGTCGTGGTAGGCGACGTCGGCGCCCCAGACGGCGAGCCGGTCGGCGAGGGGTGCCGAGGGGCTCTGGCGGAGGTCGGAGACGTCGGGCTTGTAGGTCACCCCGACCAGCAGGATGCGCGCGCCGTTGACGGCGAGCTTCGCGTCGTTGAGGGCCTCCTGGAGGCGGTGTGCGACGTAGAGCGGAGCCGCCGTGTTGATCTCCTCGGCCAGCTCAACCATCCGGAAGGCGTAGCCGAGCTTCGCGCGGACCCGGTGGCTCAGGTATGCGGGATCCACCGGGATGCAGTGCCCGCCGACCCCCGGTCCCGGTCGAAAAGCCATGTAGCCGAACGGTTTTGTGGCGGCGGCGTCGATGGCGTCCCAGAGGTCGATGTCGAGCTCGTTGCTGAACCGGACCATCTCGTTGACCAGCGCGATGTTGACGTGCCGGAAGGTGTTCTCCAGCAGCTTGGCCATCTCGGCCTCCTTCGCGCCCTTGGTCGCGACGACCTCGTCGACGAACTGCGCGTAGAAGGCGCGAGCCGCTTCCGTGCACTCCGGGGTGATCCCGCCGACGACCTTGGGCGTATTGCGGACGCCGTAGGTCGCGTTGCCCGGATCGATCCGCTCGGGCGAGAACGCGATCTTGACGTCGTCGCCGATCCGCCAGCGGTCGGCGAGGACGAGCGGTGCGAAGATTTCCTCCGTCGTCCCGGGATACGTCGTCGACTCGAGGACGACGAGGGTTCCGGGTGTGACGTGCTCGCCGATCACCCTCGCCGCAGACACGACGGGTCGCAGGTCAGGGCCGCCGTCCTCACTGAGCGGCGTGGGGACGCAGACCACGACGACGTCCGCGTCCGCGATGCACGCCGGGTCGGTCGTCGCGCGGAAGCCGCGAGCCAGCGCCTCGGCCAGAACCTCGTCGCTGACGTCGTCGATGTGCGAGTGACCGGCGTTGAGGCCCGCGACCACCCGGGACTCGGTGTCGAGGCCGACGACGTCGAGACCGGCCTCGCTGGCCCGAACCGCCATCGGCACGCCGACGTAGCCCTGACCCACCACGACCAACGAGGTGCTCACGACCGCTCCTTGAACCACGCCAGCGTCTCGGTCAGGCCGTCCCGCAACGGAACCGGCTCCACCGTCGGAAAGAGCGACATGAGCACCCGGTTGTCCGCCTGGGACGCCCGGACGTCGCCAGGACGCGAGGGTTCGTGGACGACATCGGCCACCAGCCCGCTCACCTGCTCCAGCTCCCTGACCAACGAGGCGACGGTCGTGTTGGTGCCGAAGGCGAGGTTCACCGGCTCCGGGTGCGAGACCCGCCGCGCGACGGCATCGAGAAGCACCGCGCATACCGTCCCGACGTAGGTGAAGTCCCGAGACTGCTGACCGTCGCCGTGCACCGGCACCGGCCGCCCGTGCAGCATCGCGTCGAGGAACACCGGCACAACCGCCGCGTAGGCGTGGCCCGGCATCTGCCGTGGGCCGTAGACGTTGAAGAACCGAAACGCCAGCGTCTCGAGCCCGAACGACTGCTGGTATGCGAGGAGGTACTGCTCCCCCGCAAGCTTGCTCACCGCATACGGGCTGAGCGGCCGGACCCACTCGCGCTCGCTCTTGGGCAGCGCGGGGTTGAGGCCGTAGACCGACGAGGACGACGACATGACGACGTGCGGTACGCCGGCCCGGCGAGCTCCCTCGAGCACGCTCAGCGTGCCGGTGGCGTTGGCGTGGTGGGTCGCCACGGGGTCGAGGATGCTGCGGGGCACCGAACCGAGCGCCGCCAGATGGACGACGGCGTCGACACCGTCGAGGGCGGGGTCCAGGACGGCCGGGTCGTTGACCGATCCCTCGTGGAACCGGACGTCGAGGCCGTCGAGGTTGGCGGCATATCCGGTGGACAGGTCGTCGAGGACGACGATCTCGTGGCCCTGGGCGAGGGCCGTGCGGGTGAGGTTCGAGCCGATGAAGCCCGCACCGCCCGTGATGAGCACGCGCATGCGTGGTGTTCCTGACCGCCGACGTTCGGATGCGCAGGTCAGCCTAACCGTGGGTCCCGCCCGGCCCGACGCGCCACCGGCGACACCACCCCTACACTCCGCCGTTATGGACGCTGCCGCGGCTTCCCCGGACACGGAGGTGCTCGTCGTCGGCGCCGGTCCCACCGGGCTGCTGCTGGCCTGCGAGCTGCGTCGCCGCGGCGTCGACTGCGTGGTGGTGGACGCCTACGACGAGCCGCTGGGGTGGGACCGCGCGACGGTGATCCACCCGCGCTCGCTGCAGATCTTCGAGTCCCTCGGCATCGTCGACGAGTTCACCACGACCGGGGTCCACATCCGTGGCTGCCGGCTCCACGCCGACGGCGCGGTGCTCGGCGCGATGGACTATCACGAGAACCGGACGCGCTACCCGTTCGACATCGGCCTGTCCGAGGACCGCACGGAGCAGATCCTGACGCGTTACCTCGCCAGTGTCGGCGGGGACGTCGTCCGAGGGACCCGGCTGGTGGACCTCGACGAGCAGCACGACCGCGTCGTCGCGACCGTGGAGACGCGCGGCGAGCAACGGATCCTCAGCGCGTCGTGGGTAGTCGGCTGCGACGGGTACCGCAGCACGGTGCGTGACCTCGCCGGCATCGGCTACCAGGGCAGCGTGCCGGACGAGCCCTGGGCGGTGTTCGACGCGGGCCTGGCGGGGTGGGACTCGGACTGGGACCTGGTTCAGGCGTTCTTCGACGACCCGCTCGTCATCATCACACCGCTGCCCGGCCGCCGGTTCCGGGTCTACACCCGGCCGCAGTCGCGCGAGACCGATCTCGAGGCCGATGCGCGGGCGGTCCTCGACCGGTACTCCCCCGGTGTGACGTTCACCGAGGTCCACAACCCCGCCCACTTTTGGTGCCACGCGCGCGTCGCCGAGCGGTTCCGCTCCGGTCGGGTGCTGCTCGCCGGCGACGCCGCCCATGCCTGCTCGCCGACCGAGGGGCATGGCATGAACACCGGTCTCCAGGACGCCTACAACCTCGGCTGGAAGCTGGCTCACGTCTGTCGCGGCGAGGCCGGCGAGGTCCTCCTCGACAGCTACGACGCCGAGCGGCGCCCGGTCGCGCAGCGCGTCGTCGAGACCGGTGCGGCCGCCGATGCGGCCCAGGCCCGCCTCGACCAGCTCGAGCGGGCGAGGCGCAACGCCCGGGTGGCCGCGACGTTCAGCGACCCGGACTCTGTCCAGCTCGAGGCGGCGTCCGGTGCGGAGGTCGACCGGTACTACGACCGGTCGCCGGTCGTGTCCGGGGCCGCTCAGCCCGGCCTGGCCGGACCCGCGGCGGGTCGCCTGGTACCCCTGACCGCGCCGGTCCGGTCGCCGGATGGCACCGTGTCGGCCCTGCACGACGTGGCGCGGCGGCTGGGCCACACCCTGTTCGTCCTCGGCGGCTCGGATGCATCCGGCAAAGACGTTGCCGCCGTCCTGGACCGCCTGGGTGCGGCGGCGGACAGCGATTTCGTCGACGCCGCATACGGGTTCGTCGTCGACGAGGGCCACGACACCGCGGACCCGCGGGTGGGCCGGATGTCAGTGGAGACCGCCTCGCAGCTCGGCGTCGAGGGGCTCACGGTCCTCGCCGTCCGGCCGGACCGCTACCTCGGTATGCGCCGCGACGGCGCCGAGACTGCGGGCACCGAGTACCTCAGGGACTACCTCGACACCCTGTCGGCATGAGCCGACGGCGGCTCGGCGTCGCCGTCGTGGCCGGCCGTTCGATGGAACCCACGCTCCACGAGGGCGACCGCGTCCTCGTGCTCTGGGGCGGGCGGCCCCGCGCCGGGCGGATGGCGGTGGTGCGGCTCCCACCCTCACCGCATGGCCCCAGACCGCCGGCGGTCAAGCGGGTGACCGGTCCGGCCCCCGGCGAGCCCGGAGCCTGGTGGGTCGAGCGCGACAACCCGGCGGAGGGGGTCGACTCCTGGCTCGTCGGCGGCATACCGGCGACCGACGTGCTCGGCCGGGTGCTGCTGCGCCTGCCCACCTTCACCGGCGCAGTGTGGCGGGCGTAGGTTGGCCGAACAGGCTGCTGCCGACCGGTCTCCACTTACGGAAGGGATTTCCCTATGCCCCGCGTCCTCGCTCCGACCGTCCTCGTATCCGCGCACTGCGACCTGCCGTGCGGCATCTACGACCCCTCGCAGGCCCGGCTGGAGGCCGAGTCGGTCAAGGCGTGCATGACCAAGGTTGCCGCCAACGACGACCCGGACTTCAAGGCCCGCGCCCGCCTGATCAAGGAAGAGCGGTCCGACCTCGTCAAGCACCACCTCTGGGTGTTGTGGACCGACTACTTCAAGCCGCCGCACTTCGAGAAGTACCCGAACCTCAACCAGCTCTTCAACGAGGCCACCAAGCTCGCCGGTGGTGGTGGCACCAAGCAGTCGTGGGACCCGCAGGTCGCCGACCAGCTCCTCGGCAAGATCGACGAGATCGCGGAGATCTTCTGGGAGACCAAGAAAGCCGCCGCCTGACCGGCCGCGTCTGACCCGCCCGGAAGGGGCGGCGGCCGGCGCGGTCGTCGCCCCTTCTCGCGCGTCACGGCGCGTGTGCGGGCCCCGGCGTGCTATTGATTACCGTGCTCACCGCTCGGTTCGACGACCCCGCTCGCCGCGCACCGCTGCGCCGGGTGGTGCTGCCACGACCGCGCCTCGGCCGGATTGTGGCGCTCGTCGCGACCGTTGCGGGGCTGACCGCAGTCGCCGGATGCGTCACGGTGCCCGGCGGCGGAGCGGTCCCGGTCGCCGCCGCCACGTCCACCACCCAGGACCCTGACCCGACCCGCGCAGGGAGCCCGCTGGACGAGCCGACCGGCACGGTGACCGGCACAGTGACCGCCACCAACCCACCCACCCTGACCGTCACGTCGGTGCCCCCGGCCCTTACCGTCAGCTCGGTGCCGAGCACCGCCAAAGCCAGCCCGAAGCCGGCACCGAAGACCACGGCCACCGCGAGGTCGACCACCAGCGCGAAGCCGACGGCGAAGCCGGCGCCGCCGCCGACGCCGGCACCCACACCCGCCGTCACCGCGCCCCAGACGCCGGTGACGGGGTCGGCCGTGTCGGGATGCGGCAACCCCAACCCCGGCAAGGTGCTGCTGACGTTCGACGACGGTGGCCCGAAGGCGGCCGCCATCCTCGCGGTGCTGGACCGCTACGGCATCAAGGCCCGGTGGTTCCCGACCGGACAGTGGGCCAACGCCAACGGCGCCATGATTCAGCGGCTTCTCGCCGACGGCCAGATGATGGGCAACCACTCCTACTCGCACCCGCAGATGTACGCGTCGCTGGGAGCAGCCGAGCTGGGTCGCCAGGTGGACCAGGGCTACCACCCCACGAACGTGTTCCGGTTCCCCTACGGCGCGAGCGACGCCACGAGCCGCGCGGTCGTGACCGGCCGCGGCTACTCGATCTGCGGTTGGAGCATCGACACCAACGACTGGCGGGGCAACTCGGCCGACACCATCACGCAGATCGTCACGAGCCAGGCACGCCCCGGGTCGGTGGTGCTCATGCACCAGTCGTTCCAGACCGACGTCGACGCGCTCCCACGGATCATCGAGAACCTCCGGGGTCGCGGCCTCATCTAGCGCGGATCTAGCGAGGAGGGCCTAGATCCCGGCTCGGCACCCACGTCGTCAGGTCCTGCCAGGTGAGCTTCTCGCGCCGGCGCACGGGTGCCGGCTGCTCGGGTGCTGGGCGGCCCAGGCATACCAACAGCTCCGGGCTCCATCCCACCGGCAGCCGCAGCACCACGGCCACGGCGGCCCGGCTGAACGACGTCACCGGACCCGCGCCGACGCCGACCGCCTGAGCGGCCAGCAGGATCGTCGCGGCGGCCGTGCCCACGTCGACGTACGGTCCGGTCGCCCCGGGCGGGAAGCCGTAGGCCTGCGCCAGTGGGCGGTCCACACAGACGGCGATGACGGCGGCGGGTCGCTGGACCATGCCGGGGGACACCATCCGCAGCGCGCGCAGGGTCCCCGGGTCGTCGCTGACCACGTAACGTTGCAGGTGCCGGTTCCCTGCCGTGGGAGCCCACCGGGCGGCGTCGAGCACGGCCTCCACCTGCCTCCGCTCGAGCGGCTCCGGCGTCATCGCCCGGGTCACCCGGCGGCTCCGGATCGCGGCGAGCACCGGGTCTGTCCGGTATGCGGGATCGGTCACGACTCGTCGTCCGAGGCGTAGCGGTCGGTCACCAGCCGGGCCACCGCGGCACAGAGCTCGTCGAGGCGGGCGACGTAGTCGGCGGCCCCGCCGTCGGTCGGCAGCGCGATGACCGGCATGGTCGCCAGGTCCTGCGCGATGAGGGTCCTGGTCTCGGCCCCGCTGCGCGGCGACATCGCGTCGGCCAGGCGGTGAGCAGCCATGAGCAGCCGCAGCGGACCGTACTCGCGCGCCTCGTCGACCTGCGTCCGGGCCGAGGTCACGAGGAAGGCCAGCAGGTCCAGTGCGTCGTCCTCGTCGAGAACCCATCGGGTCTGGTCGCCGGTCTCCATGACCGCCATTGTCCCGTCGCGGTTGGCACCGTACGGGCAGTCGCTCGAAAACCGGTCAGCCGGCGTCCAGCACGGCCGCACGCCGGTCGAGCACACGGATCAGCGCCTCGACGACTCGGGGGTCGTACTCGTAACCCAGCCCCAGGTGGATCCGCTCGATGGCCGAGGAGTGTTTCCGAGCCCGGCGGGTGCGGGCCTCGCCCACCAGGTCGTCGTAGGCGTTGGCGACCTTGATGATCCGGCTGGCCAGCGGCAGGTCCTCCCCGAGCTCGCGCACGTGACGGTAGGGCTTGGCCTGCGACTCGAGGATCACGGCGACGTGGTCCAGTACGCCGGTCTGCCGCACGATGCCGGCGCCGTCGGAGGCGATGCGGTCCTGGTCCGCCGGGGCCGCCATCATCGTCGCGCCGCCCGGAATGGGCTCTCGGAGCGCCACCTGACCGATGTCGTGGAGCAGCGCGGCGTACTCCAGGTCGAGGGTGTCCCGGTCCGACATACCGAGGTCCCGGCCCATGGCCACGCTGAGGGCGGCCACGCGGGCCGGGTGGTCGCGACGGGTGTAGCCGCCGATCTCGGTGAGTCGCGACAGCGCCCGGATCGTCTGACCGTAGGTCTCGCGTACCGCCGCGAACCGGCGGATGGCGAACTGCGTGAGGATCAGGGGGACGAGGAAGACCGGGAGCGCGACGATGCCCATCGGCCGCTCCGCCAGCGCGATGAGCGTCCCCGAGGCAGCGAGCGCCGCGCCCAGGCCGGCGCCCTGCCGCACCTCGTCGGCCAGGGAGCGCCAGAACGGGCGGTGGTCGCGCGAGGCCGTGGCGAGGGCCACGCAGAACGCCTGGACGAGCAGGGCGATGCCCGAGACCAGGACCATCGAGATGGCCGTGATCCACCGCTGGGTGGACCAGTCGTCCTGGAGGCTCAGCAGCGGCCGCCCGTCCCAGACCGCGAGGTGGCGGAACAGCAGAGCGGCCACGGCGACCGACAGGAACCGGCCGGCCAGGTCGTCCGTGCGGACCGGAGAGCGTCGCACCAGCGCAGGCACCGCGCCGGCGAGCATCCCCACGCTCGTGGTGGCCACGACGATGCCGGCCCCGAAAGTCACCTTGTGCTCCGGCCCGACGTCCCAGGTCATGGCCAGCGCGTAGCCCGCGGCCAACGACATCGGCGCCGTCTCGCGCCCGCCGGGCAGCACGATGCGGTTGACCTCCCCGCCGGCGATGACGACGGCGAACACGACGAGCACCCACCAGTCGTCCGGCTGCAGACGCGGGTTCGTGACCGCCGCCGCGACGGCGCCAGCGGCGACGGCGATGCTGAGCACCGGCAGCAGGCGGTGCAGGCGCAACCGGCTCGGCAGGTCGCGCAGCTGGGACCTCACGGCGCCCGCACCTGTGGGACCGCCGCGCCGTTTTCCGGTATGCCAGCGAGCACCCCGATCGTCGGTCTGACCGCCGGCCGGGCTGGCGGCTGCTGCTCAGTCGGCACCGGCGCCCGCGAGGGGCCTCGGCACCGTGGTCCAGACGCGCTCCCAGGCGATCGGGTCGTCGTGGTCGAGGTAGCCGCGCATCCGCTCCAGCGCGTCCTCGTCGAACGTGGTGACCGGCCAAGCATGTCGTTCGAGAACGGTCGCCAGTGCGGCGACGACCTGGGGGTCGAACTGGCGGCCGCGGCGCTGCTCGATCTGGCGGAGCGCCTCAACCGGGGTGAGGGCCGGCCGCTCTACTCGGTCGGTAGTAAGCGCGTCCACGGCGTCGGCCACGGCGATGATCCGCGAGATGAGGGGGATCCGGTCACCGGCGAGCCCGTCGGGGTAGCCGAGACCGTCCCACCGTTCGTGGTGGTGCCGGATGCCGTCGAGGGAGCCTTTGAGGAACTCGATCTCGCGCACCAGGACCACGCCGAGCGCTGGGTGGTGAGTCAGCGTCTCGAGGTCGGCGGGCGTCAGCTCGCGCGGGCGGCGCAGGAGCCGGGTGGGGACTCCGACCTTGCCGACGTCGTGCAGCATCGCCGCATACCGCAGGGACTGGACGTCCTGGGCCCCCATCGACAGCGGCTCGGCCATCCACTCGGCCAGCGTGGCGATCCGGCCGCTGTGACCGGCGGCGTTGGGGTCCTTGGTCTCCACCGCCGTGACCAGCGCGCTCAGGGTGCGCTCGTGGGCGCGCTGCTCCTCGCCGTACTGGACGAACGCCCACCGCGCGACGAAGAGCGGCGCGAGGATCAGCACCGCGCTGAACGGGCCGACGTCGGCGGGGCCCCAGAGGATGAGGAACAGGAAGCCGATGACGCCGTAGCCGATGTAGGCGACGCCGGAGTTCGTGACCATCTGGACGAGGAAGCGGCGCGGCGGGACCCCCGAACTCAGCCGGACGATGCCCGCGAGCAGCACGGCGTTGATGAGCATCTGAGCGACGTCGGCGACCATGAGCGGCAAGCCGACCATGAGCAAGCAGGTGCGCCAGCGCGCCGTAGACGCTCGTCGAGGTCGGTCGCCCGCCGACGGTGAGGTACACCAGGCCCTCCGACGGCGCCCTGGAGCGGCGGCCATGCTGGCGTTGAAGACGCGGGCGACGACTGGGCGGCTCGCCTCGCTCGAAGGCCATCGAGACGGCGCCGACGAGCGCACTGCCGACCGGGCCCGATCAGGACCACGCTGGCGATGATGATGATGCTGAGGAAGGAGAAGGTCACTTCGGAGCCGACATCGCGCTCCTCGACGGCCATGCTGAGCAGCCCGAGGACGAGCATGGTGATCAAGCGGCGACCGAGTCGGCGGCAGCGGGACGAGGAGCCAACTGACGGTGACGCCGACCACCGCCAAGACTGGCGACGATGATGATGTAGAGCGGAACGCCCGCGCGGGCCGAGCGGCCCGCGCGGGCTCCCGCTTCGTCATAGCCCTACGGTACGGCTCGGATGCCAGGTCACGCACCCCAGACCCCAGACTGCGTCGGGCCGACGTTGACGGCGAGACCGGGGCCGACGGTCGAGGCGCTTCCCAGGTGGGCGTGGCGGGCTTGGAGAGCATGGACTCGAGGACCTTGGCGATCGTCTTCATGGCAGGGGCATTCCTTCTGGCCGCGAGGGGCTGCGACCTGACGGGGATACGCCGCTGACCTGCGGCGTTGCACAGTTCGTGCATCCAACAGGGTCACACAAGGCGGCGTCGCAAAACGCCGTAGCACCGTTCCGGACTGGTGCTCTTTACCAAGATTTGAAGGAGATGACGGTGTACCGCCAGCGGAGTGACGCTCGGGAGCCAACGCCGGTGTCGGCTCCTCCCGGCGCCGATGACCCGCTTCCCTGTGGGACACTGGTCGGCAAAGCGGGCCGAACCCGGCGTACGGGCCGAGGTCGCAGTCCGCTGACCCGAAGGAGTCCTCATGAGCAAGCGGTCCCGGAAGCGGCGCAGCCGCAAGACGAGCTCGGCGAACCACGGTCGGCGTCCCAACGCCTGACCGCCGTCCCGAGCACGACACCAACGACAGCAGTGGCGCGTCCCGACTCCGGGACGCGCCACTGTTGTGTTAAGAGCCCTAGGACCTGAGGCTCAGTCGTGCAGCTCAGTCGGTGGCGTCGATCCGCACCATCGTCAGCCGGCGCAGGATCGTCGTCCGCAGCTCAACGGGGGCGGTCTCGCTGCCGCACGAGCGCTTGATGACCATCTTGAGCGCCTGGTCCACGTGGTACTCGCGCAGGCACGGCCCGCAGTCGTCGAGGTGCGCCTGCATCCGGCGGCAGTCGTCCGCGCTCATCTCGCCGTCGAGGAACTCGAAGATCCGCAGCACCGTCTCGGTGCAGTCGGTGACCGTCGCACCGGCCCGGCCCGGCACGCTCGCCCCAGTCGGATAAGTGGGCGACCCGTCAGCCGAGGAGGCGGAGTCCTGCTCGCTCATGAGTCCGATCCTTCCGTGGACGCGCCGGCCTCGCGGCCGGCCACACTCGATGGCGCCCCCGAGATGCCGCGGTCGCTCGCATACTCGCTGAGCAGCTCGCGCAGCTGGCGTCGGCCGCGGTGCAGCCGCGACATCACCGTGCCGATGGGCGTGCCCATGATCTCGGCGATCTCCTTGTAGGCGTAGCCCTCGACGTCGGCGAAGTAGACCGCCAGCCGAAACTCTTCGGGAATCTCCAGCAGCGCCCGCTTGACGTCGCTGTCGGGGAGGTGCTCCAGCGCGACGTCCTCGGCGGAGCGCAGCCCGGCGGAGCTGTGCGACTCGGCGCGGTGCAGCTGATAGTCCTCGACCTCGGCCGCGTCGGACTGCAGCGGCTGCCGCTGCCGCTTGCGGTAGGTGTTGATGTAGGTGTTGGTGAGGATGCGGTACATCCACGCCTTGAGGTTGGTCCCCGGCCGGTACTGATGGAACGCGGCGTAGGCCTTGGCGTAGGTCTCCTGGACGAGGTCCTCGGCGTCGGACGGGTTGCGCGTCGTGCGCAGCGCCGCGGAGTACATCTGGTCCAGCAGCGGCATCGCCTCGCGCTCGAACCGCGCGCGCCGCTCGTCGGTGGTCTCGGAGGCGACGTCGACGGTCGCGTCGTCCACCGCCAGCCCCTGCTCAGTATTGGTGTCGGTCATCCCGCCCCAGCCTAGTCTCGGCAGCCGAGGCGTCGTGACGACACCGGTTCCGGGGCTGATCGGGCCGCCCACGGCGGGGACGGAGAGCATGAGCACGAGGGCGTCAACGCCCCCACCGGCGCCACCCATTCCCGGGCCTATTGCTGGGCTCCCCGTTGCGGCTGCCTGCCCACGTGGTGACCTGTTGCGGGTGCTTGTCCCGTAGGCCGGTTAGCCCGCCACCACGTGGTGACCTGTGGCGCATACAGGTCCGGTATGCCGGTTAGCCCGCCACCACGTGGGGAGTTGTCCGCCGGCAGCGGGTTCGGGCAGCCGTCCGGGCAGGGCCTGAGGTCCCGGCGCGAGGTCAGTCGCGCAGCGGCGAGGTGAAGTGCAGCACCGCTGCGGCCACCGCGGCGGCGCTACCGCGCGGGATGCTGTGCGTGCCGGTCACCGGGTAGACCGCGCCGTCGGGCAGGTATGCGGCTAGCTCGGCCGCCGTGCCGAACGGGTCGTTCTCGCCCTGCACCGAGGCGATCGGTCGGGCGGCATCGGTGACCAGCCGCAGCTCCGGCGCGCGGGACTTGTCCGGCCGGTCGGCGTAGCCCGGCAGGTGGAGCGGGAACGACAGGCACAGCACCGCGTCGGCCCCCAGCGCGGCGGCGGTGCGGCAGGCGACCCGCGCGCCGGCGCTGCGCCCCCCGAGCACCAATGGGCCGCGCGCCGTCGCGAGCGCTCCGCCCCGCGCGCGCAGGGCGGTTACGACCGGGACCCAGGCGGCGTCGAGGGTGGGGGCGGGCCCGCCACGCGACGGCCCGCGACCAGCCACGGCTGTTCCACCAGCGCGGTGGCCCAGCCCTCGGTGTCGAGGAGCGAGGCGGCGGCGGTGAGGTCGACCGACCGCAGCCCTCCGCCCGCCCCGTGGCCGAGCACCACCGTCCCCCGCGCGCCGCGAGGTCGCCGGATGTGCACCCGGGCCGGACCACTCGGGGTGGAGACCTCCACGACGACCGGTTGCACCGGCATACCGGGGGTCATCGAGCGCCCACGACCTCCCCGGTGACGACGTCGACCACGCCGTGCAGCTCCTCCTTGGGCAGCGGGAGCACGAGGTCGGCGCCGTTGTTGCGGGTGTTGTTGACCTCCGTGCTGATCGGGTAGGCGTCGAAGCGCCCGGGCTGCTCGAAGGCCAGCAGCCGTCGGACCGTGTCCTGGTCGGTCTGGGGGTCGAGCCATGCGGCCCAGTCGGACCGCTCGAGGACCAGCGGCTGCCGGTCGTGGATCCGGTCGAGGCCGGGCTCGGCGTCGGTGGTGATGATCGTGAACGACGTCAGCCACGCCTCCGGGTCGTCGGGGTCCTCGACCGCCTTGTCGCGCCAGAACTCGTAGAGCCCCGCGAAGGCCATCACGTCGTCGTCGGCACGGTGCGTGTAGAACGGCTGCTTGCGCGGCTTGCCCTTGGCGTCCACCTCGGTCGGGGACTTCTGCCACTCGTACCAGCCCTCGGCCGGCACCAGACAGCGCCGTGACTTCGCCGCTCGCTTGAAGGCCGGCTTCTCCAGCACCGAGTCGGCCCGGGAGTTGATCATCCGGTTGCCGATCTTGACGTCCTTGGCCCAGCTCGGAACCAGCCCCCAGTTGACCAGGCGCAGCTGACGCACCGGTGGCGCGTCGTCCGCGGACCCCCGCGGTGGCCGCGACATCACGACCGGCGCCTGCTTGGTCGGGGCCATGTTGTAGTCCGGCTGCCCCGCGGGCGGGTTCTGCGGATGGCTCATCACCGCTCGGGTGGGCTCACCGGTGGCGTCGACCTCGACCTCGAACTCCTCGACGAGGTCGGCCTGGTTCTTCGTCGCGGCGTACCGACCACACATGGGCGCCACTGTAGGTGGCAGTGCGGTCGATACGCAGCGACGGCTGGCCGCCCGCGCCCCGGCGCGAACCAGCCGGAACAACTACGGTGGACCTCACACCCGACCCCGTGAGGAGCTGCCGCTGCGATGAGCATCGTCCGACGTGTTGCCCGCCCCATGATCGCCGCCCTCTTCATCGTCCAAGGGTTCGACGCCTTCCGGCATCCGGCGGCCCTCGCCGAACGCGCTTCGCCCTTGCTGGAAAAGGCGATTCCCCTACTCGGCCTCCCGGAGGACAAGGAGATGCTGGTCCGGGCCAACGGCCTGACGCAGATGGTCGGCGGCGCCATGCTCGCCGCCGGCTTCCTTCCCCGCGTCGGAGCGCTCACCCTCGCGATCTCTCTCCCCCCGACCACCATGGCCGGTCATGCGTTCTGGCAGGAGAAGGACCCGGCCAAGCGCAAGGCCCAGCGGATCCAGTTCCTCAAGAACATGGCGATGATGGGCGGAGTGCTCCTCGCCGCGGTCGACACCGCCGGCAAGCCGGGCCTCGCCTGGCGGGCCCAGAACCTCGCCAACCGGTCACAGCGCGAGGCCAAGCACGCGATCGGCACCGCCGGACGCGAGGCGCGCATCGCCCGGAAGACGGCTCGGCTCAAGGTTCAGGACGCCCTCAACTGAGCCGGCTCCAACCGACCCCGTGACCGTCCCCGCCCCCACCGGCGACCCCAGCCATCCCGGCGACTGGGCCGCTCCCACGGCGCAGCGGCCCGTCGAGGCCGCGGTCGCCCTGCCGGGCAGCAAGTCGCTGACCAACCGGTTCCTCGTCCTCGCCGCCCTGGCCGGCGACTGGTCCCGGCTCCGTCAGCCCCTGCGCTCGCGCGACACGCTGCTCATGGTCGCCGGGCTGCGAGCGCTCGGGGTCGAGATCGAGGACGTCCCTTCAGAAGGACACCGCGGCGCGGGTATGCCGGTGCCCGAGGCCCACAAGAGGCAAGGCCCGGAGGCTCACGAGGTCGAAACGTCGGACGCCGCCGCGGGCGCCGACTGGCTGGTCCGGCCACCCGGGCAGCTGCGGGGTGGGGTTCGGGTCGACGTCGGCCTGGCCGGCACGGTCATGCGGTTCCTGCCGCCGGTTGCCGCGCTCGCACGGGGGCGCGTCGAGTTCGACGGCGACCCTCGAGCGCGGGTGCGGCCGATGGCCCCGGTGCTGGACGCCCTCCAGGTGCTCGGGGTCCGCCTGGACGACGGCGGCCGCGGGACGCTGCCGTTGTCCGTCGACGGGACCGGCACGGTACCCGGCGGCGCGGTCACGCTGGACGCGTCCTCCTCGTCGCAGTTCATCTCCGCGCTGCTCCTGGCCGGCGCCCGGTACGACGACGGTGTCACGGTGCACCATGACGGGAAGCCGGTTCCGAGCGAGCCGCACATCGCCATGACCGTCGAGACCCTGCGCGACGCGGGAGTGGTGGTCGACGACTCCGAACCCGACACCTGGCGGGTCGAGCCCAGCGAGATCAGTCCGCTCGACGTCCTTATCGAGCCGGACCTGTCCAACGCCGGACCGTTCCTCGCGGCCGCCCTCGTCACCGGAGGCCGGGTGCGCGTGCCGGACTGGCCGCAGCACACCACCCAGGCCGGTGACGCGCTACGTGACATCCTGGACGGGATGGGCGCCGACGTCCGCCTCGACCGGACCGGCCTGACCGTCACAGGCACCGGCGAGATCGAGGGCCTCGACGTCGACCTCCACGACGCGAGCGAGCTGACTCCGGTCGTGGCCGCTCTCGCCGCCCTCGCGCAGTCGCCGTCGTGGATCCGCGGCGTGGCCCACATCCGCGGTCACGAGACCGACCGGATCGCGGCCTTGGCGACCGAGCTGAACGCCCTGGGCGGTTCGGTCGCCGAGACCGAGGACGGGCTGCGGATCACGCCGAAACCGTTGCGCGGCGGGACGTTCCACAGCTACCACGACCACCGGATGGCCACGGCGGGCGCGGTCCTGGCCCTGCGCATACCGGGCATCGAGGTGGAGGACATCGCCACGACGGCCAAGACGTTGCCCGACTTCACCGGCCTCTGGGCCGCGATGCTCGGCGCGAACGACGCCCGTCGATGAGCTGGGAGCACCTCGACGAGTCGGACGTCCGCGTGCGACCGAACCCGCGTGGATCACGGCGCCGCACGAAGACCCGACCGGCCCACGAGGACGCCGTGCTCGGCTTCGTGACCGGGGTCGACCGGGGTCGGTATGCCGTCCTCCTCGCCGCCGGGGTGGGCGGGAAGAAGACCCGCGAACGGACCATCACCGCGATGCGCGCCCGCGAGCTGGGACGCAAGAGCGTCGTGGTGGGCGACGAGGTGGCCCTGGTCGGTGACACCGCGGGCGGTCCCGACGCGCTGGCCCGGATCGTCCGCGTCGAGCCACGCCGTTCGGTGCTGCGGCGCAGCGCCGACGACACCGACACGGTCGAGCGGGTCATCGTGGCCAACGCCGACCAGCTCGTCGTCGTCTCCGCGCTGGCCGACCCCGAGCCTCGGCCGAGGCTGATCGACCGGTGTCTGGTGGCGGCATACGACGCCGGCCTCGACCCGTTGCTCGTGCTGACCAAAGCGGATCTCGTCGGGGCGGACGCCTTCCTCTCCGCCTACGCACCCCTGGCCGTCCGCTACGTCGTGACCCGGCGGGATCCGGCCGACCCGAGTCGGATCGACGGTATCGAGGAGGTACGCGCCCACCTGGCCGGCCGCGTGTCGGTGCTCATCGGGCACTCCGGCGTGGGCAAGTCGACGTTGGTCAACCGGCTGGTGCCCGACGCGGAGCGGGCCGTGGGGGTCGTCAACGCCGTAACCGGTCGCGGCCGGCACACCTCGACGTCGACGGTGGCGCTGCGGCTGCCCGCCACCGAGGGGAGCGACGACGGGAGCGACGACGGCCCTGACGGGTGGGTCATCGACACCGCCGGCATCCGGTCGTTCGGGCTGGCGCACGTGGAGCCGGCGCGGATCATCACCTTCTTCCCGGACCTCGAGCCCGGGACCGCCGAGTGCCCGCGCGGTTGCACCCACGACGAGGAGGAGTGCGCCCTCGACGCCTACGTGGCCTCAGGAGCCGCCGGTCCGGCCGGCGCGTCGCGACTGGACTCGCTCCGCCGCCTGCTGCGCGCGCGGTTCGGGACCGACGACTGAACCGACCTTCCGACGCTGTCGTCCCCCGGGTGACGGTGCTGCCGGTCCCAACCCTCGAAGGAGCGACCATGTTCGACACGATCACCGGTCTGCCCGTGCATGTGCTCGTGCTCCACCTCGTCGTCGTAGGGCTCCCCGCGATGGCGGTCGTCAGCATCGTCGTGGCCATCCGAAAAAACCTGCGCGAGCGCTACAGCTGGTGGGTGGCCGGCGCAAACCTCGTGATGTACGGGATCACGCTGGTGACCAAGGAGAGCGGGGAAGCGCTGCAGGAGGCCCGAGGCGGCCAGCTGGCCATCGAGCACGGCCAGCTCGGCAGCGTGCTGCCGTGGTTCGCGCTGGTGCTCGCGCTCGCCTCGGCCGCCGTTGCGGCGACGAGTCGCAACCGAGCGCTCGGCCCGGTGTCGGTCGTCTTCTCCATCCTCGCGGCGGTCGCGGCGACGTACTGGACGATCCGCACCGGCGACGCCGGGGCTCGCGCGGTCTGGGGCTCGTGACCCTGCGACGTCAGTACGTCTAGGTTGTCGTGTCGTGCCGCCAGCTCACCCTCACTACGACGACGACCTGCGCCTCGCTCACGTGCTCGCCGACGCGGTGGAGCGGGTGACGATGGCCCGCTTCCGGGCCGAGGACCTCGTCGTGGAGAGCAAACCCGACCTGACCCCGGTCACCGACGCCGACCGAGCCGCCGAGGAGCACATCCGCGCGCAGCTCAAGCGAACCCGGCCGCGCGACGCCGTCGAGGGCGAGGAGTTCGACACGACGGGTCACGGTCCCCGCCGGTGGGTCATCGACCCGATCGACGGCACCAAGAACTTCGTCCGAGGCGTGCCCGTCTGGGCGACCCTCATCGCGCTCGTCGACGACGGTATGCCGGTGGTCGGCTTGGTGTCCGCGCCCGCACTGGGCCGGCGGTGGTGGGCGGCGACCGGATCCGGCGCATACTCCGGCCGTTCGCTCTCGTCGGCCAAGCCCATCCGCGTCTCCCGGGTCGGCTCGCTCGAGGACGCGTCGCTGTCGTACGCCTCGACGGGCGCCTGGCGTGCGGTCGGCCGCTACGACGAGTTCCTCGGCCTCGCCGAGACGTGCTGGCGGTCCCGCGCCTACGGCGACTTCTGGTCCTACATGCTCGTTGCCGAGGGGGCCGTCGACATCGCGACCGAGCCCGACCTCGCGGTCTACGACATGGCCGCCCTGGTGCCCATCGTCACCGAGGCCGGCGGCCGGTTCACCTCGCTCGACGGCCGCGACGCGTGCTGGGGCGGCAACGCGCTCGCCACCAACGGCCTGCTTCACGACGAGGTCCTCGGCCGGCTCGGCACGGCGTAGGCCAGGCAGCTCCCCCGCCTGTGCCGCGCGTTCACCCGCTCGGGTGAGGTGGCCGACGTGCTGGGGCGCGAGCGTGGAGGCATGTCGCATACCACCGTCTCCACCCGATCCCTCGCGAGCCCACCAACCGCACGACCGGCAGCGTGGCTCTCTCCGATGGTCGCCGCCTTCTCATCGGTGGGCGCGGTCGCCCTCGGCGTCGCGGCCTGGCGCGACCCGACGGCGAACGCGCTGACCGCAGGTGACGGGCCGATCGCCGCTTCGCTGCTGCCGCCGCTGGTTCTCGCGGTGGCGACCACCCTGGCCGGAGTCGCCGGGCTGATTGCCGCACTGGCCGGTGTGGCTCGGCCCGATCGACGGCCGCGAGCGGCGCTCGTCGCGGTGTTCGCCGCCGAGGTCGTTCTGCTGGGGTTCGGGCTCGCCAGCGTGAGCTCGATCGCGCTCGCCGGCTACCTCGTCGCCCTCGCGATGCCCGTCATCCTGGTCCTCCTGGTCGTCCAGACGGTCCGGCGCTACCGGCGGCTGCGTTGGGTTGCCCTCACCACGGCCGCGAGCTTCGTCGCGTGGGGACTCGTCTCCGCCGCCCTGCGCCCCGACAGCCTCGACCGGCTCGGCTCCGGTCTGGTCACCGGGTTTGCCAGCGCCGGCCCTCGTCTCGTCGTCGCTGTGCTGTCGACGGCGGCGGCGGTGTCGTTCGGCTTGCTGCTGCTGAAGGAGATCCGCGGAACGGACCGGTGGCGGCGGGCGGGAGACTTCGTCGCCCTGCATCGCACCGTCTGGACGGTCGTCGCGGCGTGCTGCGCTCTGCCCTACGGGCTGGTCCGGATGACCTGGTTCACGCCATGGCCCCTGCTCGGACAGGGCGACCAGCTGACCACTGAGATCCGCTTGTGGGGCCTGCTGCTCGGTAGCGGCTCGATCCTCGGGTTCGTCCTCACGCTAGGCCTGGTGCGGCCTTGGAGCGAACGGTTCCCGCGATGGATGCCCGGCGTGGCCGGCCGTCCCGTCCCGGTTGCCGCCGCCGCGGTGCCCGCGGGGATCGTCGCCGCCGTGGTCTGCACCGCCGCGCTGCCCATGCTTCACGACCTCAGCTTCACCGACGCCGGGTCGCATCTCGGCGTTGGCAACCTGCTCGACAAGGTGGGCATGGCCGTGGTCTTCCCGTTCTGGCTGTGGGGGCCGATGCTCGCGCTGGCGGTCTGGGGCTACGTCGGACACCGGCTTGGCGACGCGTCACGCATACCGGCCGTCGGCCGATCTTGACAGGATGAACGGCATGTCGGGGGGAGCGTCGCGAGCGGCCCGCCGGACCGCGTGGCTGCTGCTCGGGGCGGCGATCGGCCTGGCGGCCGTCCTGTTGGCGGTCTCGCTGGCCACCGTGCTCGGGGCGGTGGCGCCGCTACCCGGCTTTGTCCTCATCGCCGTCTGTCTGCTGCCGGTCGGTCTCCTCGGTGTGGTCCCCGGGGTCCGCGGCCTCGAGGTCCAGTCAGCCCGGTCGATGCTCGATGTCGAAGGTGACCTGGTCGACCCGGAGCACCCGGGTCCCGACCACCGCCGCCACTCGGCGGCCTGGGTCGTCCTGCACCTGGTTATGGGGTTGCTCGTCGCGGCGCTGCTCTTCGGAGTGGTCCCCGGGGCCGCCGTCGCGGCCTACTCGGGCATCGCCGGGACCGACCTGTCCGTGGCGGGGCTGACGGTGACCCCGAGTCCAGGCCTCACGCGTCCGACCCTCCTGGTCGCGGCGGCGGTGATGGTGGCCGTGCTATCGCTGGTGACCGTGGCGCTTATCGGGGCACTGGCCAGCCATTGGGCACCGCGCTTTCTCGGACCGACCTCCGGGGACCGGTTGCTGATGGCCGAGGCTCGCCTCGCTCGCGAGTCGGAGCACGCGCGCCTGGCTCGCGAGCTGCATGACGGCATCGGCCACTCCCTGACGATCATCAGTGTCCAGGCGGCGGCGGCCCGCCGGACGCTGCCCAGGGAAGCACCAGCGCTCGATGCCCCGCTGGAGATCATCGAGACCACCGCCCAATCCGCCTTGGCGGAGCTCGACGGCATGCTGGGCCTGCTGCGCGACGAGCCCGCCCCTCGCCACCCGGAGCCGGACCTCGGCCGGCTCGACGAGCTGCTGTCGGTCTACCGCCGATCCGGTATGCGCGTCACGGCCCACCTCGCCGGGCTCGACCAGCCGCCCCCGCTGGCGTCGCGAACCGCATACCGGATCGTGTCCGAGGCGTTGACGAACGCCCGGCGCCACGGGGCCGACGGGCTCGTGGAACTGTGCGTCGACGGCGGCGACGCACACGTCCGCATCGACGTGTGGAACCCCACCCGCTCTCCTGCACCGGCGCCGTCCCGCGGTGGCCGCGGCCTGGACGGTGTCCAGGAGCGGGTGCGACTGTTCGGCGGGACGACCTCCGCGGGGCCGGACGCAGCGGGGCGCTGGCACCTGCACGCGAGCTACCCGAACGGTGCACGGCCGTGACCGTGCGGGTGCTCGTGGTCGACGACGAACCGCTGGTCCGGCAGGGGCTTCGTACGATCCTCGACAGCGAGCCGGACATCGAGGTCGTGGGCGAGGCCGGGGACGGCGCTCAGGCGCTCGCCGAGACCCGGCGGCTCGCGCCCGACCTCGTCTGCATGGACGTGCGGATGCCGGATGTCGACGGGATCCGGGCCACCGAGCTGGTCCTCGCCTTGCCGAGCCGGCCGCGAGTGCTCGTGGTCACGACGTTCTCGTCCGACGACTACGTCTTCGGGGCGTTGCGTGCGGGCGCGTCGGGCTTCGTTCTCAAACGAGCAAGCGCCGACGAGCTGGTGGCGGCCGTCCGCGCGGTGGCGTCCGGCGACAGCCTGCTGTTCCCGGCCGCGGTCCGGGAGCTGGCCTTGAAGTCCGCTGTGCCCGAACGGTATTCGGGTACGCCGCTCACCGCACGCGAGCGCGAGGTGCTCAGCCTTATCGCCGAGGGGCTGGGCAACGCCGCCATCGCGGAACGGCTGACCCTCGGCGTCGAGACGGTCCGGACACACGTGGCCGGGGTGCTTCGCAAGCTCGGGGCCCGTGACCGGACCCACGCCGTCGTCATCGCCTACACGCAGGGGTTGGTGCCGCTGGGTCCACCTCGCGGTTGAGAACCCTCCGGTGCTGACCGTGATGGGCGCTGTAGCCGCAGGCGGTCGGGCCTTTCGTACGGACGGCTCGGCGGGTCAGCAGCGCCCAAGGCGGCGCGACAGACCCGTCCCCGCGTGTTGCCTTCTTGCTGTGGCGGATCGCTGGGGTAGAGCTCGAAGAACGCCCGGTGCTACCGGCGAACGGTTAGCGTTGTTTGCACACGGCGACCTCGGCGGCGCAGATGTCCGACCCAGTACCGCCGATCGCCACGTCATGGCCAGCGCCACCGATCAGGATGTCATTCCCAGGCCCACCGACCAGGACGTCGTTCCCGTCACCGCCGCATACCACGTCGTTGCCACCCGATCCCAGGACGACGTCATCACCGCCCAGCGCGGCGATCACATCGTCACCCGGAGTACCGCGCAACACGTCCGCGCGGTCGGAGCCGACGATCGTGGCGACCTTGCCATCGCAAAGGACCGGGGCGGTTGCGGGTACCTGATAGCTGATGGTCACGGACGCCGTGGTGCCGGGCGCCACGGTGGATAGCGACCGCGTCGTCACCGCGAAGCTGGACCCGCCACCGCCGCCTGCCGCGGCGAAGACCGACGTCGCGCCGCCGCCCCCCCCGACGTACCCGCCACCGCCGCCTCCACCGCCGGGACTGCGCGACGCCACCCCCACCTCGGCGCCAAGACCGCCAGTTCCGCCGACACCCGGGGTGCCTGCGCCTCCGGGGAACCCCTGGTCCGGTGTGCAGTCGAAGGTTGGGCCGCGGCGTCCACCACCGGGGCCGAGACCGCCAGGACGTCCGGGCGTCGGCGAGCTCCCGTCGCAGGCCACCGATCCGCCGGCCCCGGCTCCGGCCTGCCCGCCAACGCCGGCGGCGCCACCAGCCGCACCGGCCAGCGCCGAGGTTCCGTTACCGGCGCTGCCGCCACCACCACCGCCACCACCGGCCACGACCAACCGCGGGTCACCGGCACCAGCCGTCAAGGTGCTGGAGGCGGACGATGTGGTGCGGACGTCCGAGGCGCCACCGCCACCGCCACCCGAGCCGGCCTCGGAGTGACAGTAGGCCGACCCTCCTGCCCCGCCACCGTTCGAGCCGGCCATTCCGGGAGGACATTGCCCCTCATCCTCGACCGACCCTGTTCCTCCAGCGCTGCCCACCTCGACGTACAGCGTGGTCCCCGTCGTGACTGGGACACCGCTCGCGACCACGGCTGCGCCGGGCCCTCCACGCCCTCCGGCAGGATTCCCTCGTGAGGCGCCGCCAGCGCCGCCCGCAGCTCCGACGGCCGTGACGTTGATCGCCGTGACGCCAGCCGGAACGACGAAGAGCGACTCTCCCGACGTGGCGTACGAACATGACACCGTCGGGCCAACCTGCCGACACCCGGGACCAAGACTGGGCGCAGCCGATGCGGCACCGGCCGGCGCGATACCGACGACACCGGTCAGGAGAACGCCACCCGCGGCCACCGACACCCACCTGCGTCGCCGGCCCGGTGAGCGCACCCCCACTGCCCGCCATCGAATGGACTCACCGAGCAGAACCGGACCGTTCATCGCCACGCTCCTCCGCCCAAAGTGAAACCGGTGTCGAGCCCGATTCGAACCGCGCTCGACGCAAACGACCGCGCCGCCAACGATAGACGACGACTGAACCACCCCTGCTGACCGAGAAGTTCGGACACAGCGGTTTCCAAATCCGACGAAACGCTGGGGTCGACGTCGGCGGACACGCCGACGACTGACTCGGTTCGGCCGTTCGTGCCGCTCATCATCGCCGGCCGCAGTGCCGGTCCGGCATCCCGACGGCGTCGATGCAGCCGTCCAGCCCGCGGCCTGGCGCCGCTCGGTCCGCCTTTGGGTTGAGCCCCTTCAGTCGAAGAGGACCAGCTGGTCGCGCTCGGTGGGAACCCCCTCGATGCGCAGCAGCGCCGACTTACGGGGCAGCCCGCCGCCGTAGCCGGTGAGCGTCCCGTCCGCGCCGATGACGCGGTGGCACGGGACGATGATCGAGATGGGGTTGGCGCCGTTCGCCGCGCCGACCGCGCGGGAGGCCGACAGCGGCATGCCGAGCGCCGCCGCGATGGCGCCGTAGGTCGTCGTCGTCCCCCACGGGATCTTCGCCAGCTCGTCCCACACGGCCTGCTGGAACGCCGTACCCCTCGCCCGCAGCGGCAGGTCGAACGCGCGGCGGTCCCCGGCGAAGTACTCCGCGAGCTGCACGGTCGCCGCCGCGAGCACCTCGGCGTCCTGCGGCGGAAGCTCGGCCTCGTCGGTGGAGGCGCGGCCCAGCCCGTCGTGCCAGACGTGCGTGAGCGCCCCGTCGGAGGCGACGAGGAGCAGCGGCCCGATCGGCGTGTCGACGACGACCTCGGCCACCGCGCTCACCCGGGAACGACGGTGACGTCGCGCGCCACCGGATGCGCCAACGCCCGGATGCCGTCCGTGTGCGCAGTGGCGTCCCCGACGACGATGACGGTCCACCGGCCGTCGGCGAACCGGGCGTAGGCCTCGGTCAGCCGCTCGGCGTCGACGTCGGCCAGGTCGCGCAGCGTCGCGGTCGTGAACTCTGTCGTGAGCCCCTCGAACGCCAGGCCGGCCGCCTCGTCTGCGATCGCGTCGGCCGTGGCGTAACGGCTCGCCGCCGTCATGGCGATGTAGTCGACCCCCTGCTTCGTCTCACCGTCGGTGAAGCCCTGCCGGGCCTCGTCGAGGATGGTGAGCAGGATGTCGAGCGACTCCACCGTCACGTCGCCGCGGACGCTGCCGCTGGTGAGGAACAGCCCGCCGCGCCTTCGCGGGCGGAACATCGACCGGATGCCGTAGGTGTAGCCCTTCTCCTCGCGCAGCACCGCGTCGATGCGAGCGTTGGGCGACCCGCCCATCACGAAGCCGAGCACCGGGAAGGGGGACCAGCCGCCGTCGACCCGCCGGTCGGGACCGGGGGCGGCGATGACGAACTCCGTCTGGACCGACCCGGGCCGGTCGACGACCACAACGCGTCCCCGGTTGGCCGCGGTTTCCGCCGCGACCGGCGGCGCGGGCGCCTCCCAGCCCTCGGGTGCGGTCCACCCGCCGAGGGCCGCCGCCACGGCGGCAAAGGCGTCCACGCCCTCGAGGTCGCCGGCCAGCACGAGCGTCGCGCCGACCGGCGACACCTCACGGGCGTGGAACGCGACGACGTCGTCGCGCGTGATCGCACCGACCGTGTCCGGGAGGCCGGCCGTGGGGCGGCTGGCCCGCTCCTCCGGGTCGAAGAACGTGGCGATCAGCTCCATGGCGCCGCGCTGAGCGGCCACCGACCGCTCCTGCTCGATCTCGGCCAGCCGCTGCTTGACGTGCCGGGCCACCTCGGCTGCCGGGAACGCCGGCTCGGTGAGCGCCTGGCGCAAGAGGTCCAACGCATACGCGAGGTTGCGCTTAGCGACGTCGACGTCGACGCTGATGCCGGCCTCGGAGGCGCCGGCGCCGAGGGCCACGCCCCTGCGCTCGAGGAGGAGCGCGAACTCGCTCGAGGTGTGGTTGGCGGTGCCCTCGTCGAGGGTGCGCGCCATGATCGTCGCGACGCCCTCCCGGTCGCGCGGCTCCCGGGACAGCGGGAGCGGCAGCGACAGGCGTACCGAGTGGACGTACTGGCCCGGCACGTCGTAGACGACGACCTCGAGGCCGTTCTCCAGCGTGCGCCGCTGCGCCTCCGGGAAGGTGTAGGGCTGCGCCGGTTCGACGGCGGGGCGGGGCAGGTCGACGACCGGGGTGCTCACGCCGCGGCCTCCGCTTCCTCGACGAGGTAGGAGACAACCGCCCGCGACCGTGGTTGCAGGTATGCGGCGGCCGCTGCCTGCACGCGAGCCGGCCCGATCGCGCGCACCCGGTCGAGCAGCGTGTTGACGTAGTGGGTGTCGTCGGCCAGCAGCGTGTAGTGGCAGATGAGGTCGGCGCGCTCCTCCTGGCTGGCCAGCGAGCTCAGCCAGGAGCGCTCGGTCTCCGCCAGCGACGACTCCATCTCGACCTCGGTCGGCCCCTCGGCGATGAGCCGCTCGAGCTCCTCGACGACGGCCGCCTCGACGGCTGCGGCGTCGGTGCCCGCACTGATGTCGAGGATCAGCAGGCCCAGCGAGACGCCGTCGACGAACCCCATGGTGTGGGCGTGGACGGCGGTCGCCGACTGCTCGTCACGAACCAGGCGCTGCACGAGCCGGGAGGTGCTGAGGCCACCGAGCACGTCGAACGCGAGGGAGCAGGCGAGGTAGTCCTCGTCGCTGTCGACCGGCAGCCGCCAGGCGAGGTGCAGCCGGTCGTTGGGCACGTCCTCGAACCGCTCGAGCCGGACCGGCTCGGTGAGCGGGTCGAGGTGGTGCTCGTCGTGCGGCGGCGGCTGCGCCGAGGCGGGCAGCGGCCCGAAGTACTTCTCCACCTTGGCGAACGCGGTTTCGGGCTCGACGTCGCCGACGATGGTCAGCACGGAGTTGTTGGGTCCGTAGTAGTGGCGGAAGAAGGCGTGCACGTCCTCGAGGCTCGCGGCGTCGAGGTCCTCCATCGACCCGATCGTCGGGTGGTGGTAGGGGTGCCCCTCCGGGAAGACGG
The DNA here is from genome assembly GCA_963751085.1 of uncultured Actinomycetota bacterium. Taxonomy (GTDB): domain Bacteria; phylum Actinomycetota; class Actinomycetes; order Actinomycetales; family Dermatophilaceae; genus Lapillicoccus. Next base: position 729,577 of record CAVVTH010000004.1, read on the forward strand.
TGGCGTAGACGTCGACGAGCGCGTTGCCGTAGGGCACGTTGTCGTAGCGCTGCCGCTTCTCCTCCTTGACCACGTCGCGCTGGTTGTCGAGGTTCTCCTGGGTGAGCGCGTCGAGCAGGTGCCCGTGCCGGTCGGCCTCGAGCCAGAGCGCCAGCTCGAGGGCGCCCTTGGGGATGGTCTCGAAGTAGTTGGTCCGGTCGAACCAGGTCGTCGCGTTGAGGCGCCCGCCCTCCGCCATCAGCGCGCTGAAGTGCTCGCCGCTCTTGACGTTGCGCGAGCCCTGGAACATCAGGTGCTCGAAGAGGTGCGCGAACCCGGTCCGTCCGGCTGGCTCGTGCCGCGACCCGACGCCGACCCAGAGGTTCACGGTGACGGTCGGGACGGTGTGGTCCTCGGAGACGACCACCCGCAGGCCGTTGGCCAGCGTGCGCTCGGCGATGGGGTACGCGATGTCAGCCACGGGGCGACGATACGCGACCCCGCCGACCCCAGGTTTCCCGCTTCCAACCCGAGGTTGTGCCCACTTTTCGGCGCTTGTCGGGCCAGAAACTTGGCACTTCTCCGGGTTGGACGCCGGTATGCGTGGAGGCTGTTACGGGAGGTGCGGCTGGTGCGCCTCGCCCAAGGCCTCGATCGCCTCGCGGGCGAAGACCTGCTGCTCGGTGATGGCCCGCTCCGAGCGGCCGCGGCCGAGGAACGAGATGAACCAGTGCAGCAGCGTGGTGATCCGGGACTTGAAACCGATGAGGTAGAAGAGGTGGATCACCAGCCAGAGCATCCACGCGACGAACCCGCCGAACCGAAGGCGCCCGACGCTGGCCACGGCGGAGAACCGCGAGATCGTCGCCATGGAGCCCTTGTCGAAGTAGTGGAACGCCGGCTCCGTCGGCCGGCCGCCCAGCCGCCGCCGGATCTGCTTGGCCGCGAACGTGCCACCCTGGATGGCCACCTGAGCGACACCCGGGAGGTCGTCCAACGCGATCATGTCGCCGACGACGAACACCTCGGGGTGGCCGGGCAGCGTGAGGTCGGGGTTGACCTTGACCCGTCCCGCGCGGTCGGTCTCCACGCCGGCCTGACGGGCCACGATGCCGCCGAGGGGACTGGCCTGGACGCCGGCGGCCCACACCTTCGCCACTGCCTCGATCCGCCGGACGTAGCCGGACGGGTCGTTGACGTCCTGGACCTCGATGCCCGTCGCGTCGACGTCGACGACCTTGGCGCCGAGCTGCACGTCCACGCCCATCTTCGCCAGACGTCGCTGCGCGATCTCGCCGAGCCGGTCGCCGAACGCCGGCAGCACCTGCGGCGCGGCGTCCAGGAGGGTGATCTGGGCCATGGTGGGGTCGATGTGCCGGAAGTCCCGCTTCAGCGTCCGCTTGGACAGCTCGGCGATCTGACCGGCCATCTCGACGCCGGTCGGGCCGGCGCCCACGACGACGAACGACATCAGCCGGGCGGCCTCCTGCTTGTCGCCCCGGATCGCCGCCAGCTCGGCCTGCTCGAAGCTGCCGAGCACCAGCCCGCGCAGCTCGAGGGCGTCGTCGATGTCCTTCATGCCCGGCGCATACCGGGCGAACTGGTCGTTGCCGAAGTAGGACTGGCCGGAGCCCGCGGCGAGGATCAGCGTGTCGTAGGGCGTGACCGCGGTGCGGCCAAGGCTGTCCGAGGCGACGGTCCGCGCGGTGATGTCGATGTCGGTCACGTCGCCGAGGATGGTCGTCACGTTGGGCTGGTTGCGAAGGATCTCGCGCGTCGCCGGGGCGATCTCGCCCTCGGAGAGGATGCCGGTGGCCACCTGGTAGAGCAGCGGCTGGAACAGGTGGCTGGTGGTCCGCGCGATAAGGGTGATGTCGACGTCCGCGCGCTTCAGCGACCGCGCGGCGAACAGCCCGCCGAACCCGGACCCGATGATGACCACCCGATGCCGGGTGGATGTGGTGCTCGAAGGGGTGGTGGTTTCATGCACAGCGCTCACATAGGTGGCAACGGGATCGGTTGGGTCTCGATTCCGTCCACGCGTGCGGCGTCCGTCACGTGCACCGCGCCGCACTAGCGTGGATCGTATGCCGGAACCGGGTGTGGTGGCGTGGCTCGACGTCACGGCGGGGGTCGCCGGCGACATGCTGCTCGGGGCCTTGGTCGACGCCGGTGCCGATCTGGCGGGCGTGCAGCGGTCGGTCGACCTCGTGCTGCCCGGGACCGTGCGGCTCGAGGCCGCCGTTGTACGCCGGGCCGGCCTGCGGGCGACCAAGATCGAGGTGCGGGCCCTGACGGAGGACCACCCGCACCGTCGCTGGGCGGAGATCCGCGCGCGCATCGCTGACGCCGGCCTGCCGGAACCGGTGGCAGTTCGCGCGTCCGCGGTGTTCCGCCGGCTCGCCGAGGTCGAGGCCACCGCCCACGGGGTCGCCGTCGACGACGTCGAGTTCCACGAGGTCGGCTCCTGGGACTCGATCGCCGACGTCGTCGGGACGTGCGCCGCGCTCCACCTCCTGAACGTGGAGGAGGTCGTCGCGACACGAATCGCGTTGGGGTCAGGCACGGTTCGCGCGGCCCACGGGGTGCTGCCCGTGCCGGTCCCCGCCGTCCTGTCACTCAGCGAGGGATGGTCGGTCGAGGCCGGCGGCCAAGGCGAGCTCGCCACACCCACCGGAGTGGCGTTGGTGACGACGTATGCGACGGCGCAGGGCCCGCTGCCCGCCCTCGACGTCGTGGCGTCCGGAACGGGGGCGGGGACGCGCGACCCGTCGGACCGGCCCAACGTCGTTCGCGTCGTCCTCGGCCAACGGTCGACGGCGGAGACGTCGGCTCGGCCGATGGTCGTCGTCGAGGCCAACGTCGACGACCTCGACCCGCGGCTGTGGCCGACCGTGCTGACGGCCCTCCTCGAGGCGGGCGCCGCCGACGCCTGGTTGACGCCGATCCTCATGAAGAAGGGGCGTCCCGCACACGTCCTCTCGGTCCTCGGCGACCCTCGGCTGGCACCCGCGCTCCGCGACCGGGTGCTCGAGCTGACCAGCACCATCGGTGTCCGCCAGACGACCGTCGAGCGGTGGGCGCTGGACCGCGGCTGGGTGGACGTCGCGGTCGAGGGCGGCACCGTCCCGGTCAAGGTCGCCTTCCGCGACGGTGTCGTCGTCCGCGCGACGCCGGAGTTCGAGGACGTTGCCGCGCTGGCCGACGACCTCGGTCGGCCGGTGCGCGAGGTGCTCGGTGCCGCCATCGCGGCGGCCGAGGCGGCGGGGCTGACCACCGGCGCCGCGGTCCCCCCGGCCTCCGCCTCACCCAGGTCCGGTAGGGGCCACCGGGTCACCGCCACAGTGGTGCGGGGGCGCTCCGAAAACCGAGCGCCGGACCACCAGTCTCGCGTGGACGACGTCAGACCGGAGCCGCGATCTGCGCGGCCAGATGTCCGGCCCCGTAGCCGTTGTCGATGTTCACGACAGCGACACCAGGCGCACAGGCGTTGAGCATTGCCAGCAAGGCCGCCAGCCCCTCGAACGCCGCCCCGTACCCCACGGACGTCGGAACCGCCACGACGGGAGCCGACACCAGCCCGGCCACGACGCTCGGCAGCGCCCCGTCCATCCCGGCGACCACCACAATGACCCGCGCCGCGCGCAACAGCTCCAGCCGGGCCAGCACCCGGTGCAGCCCCGCGACCCCCACGTCGACGACCAGCTCCGCGTCGCGGCCGAGGTGGCGCGCGGTCAGCAACGCCTCGCGCGCGACGGGCAGGTCCGACGTCCCGGCGCAGAGCACGACGACCGGGCCCCCGACCGGCTCCGGGGGGTCCGCCGGCCAGGCGACCAGTCGGGCCACCTCGTCGACCATCGGGTCGGGCAGCACGTCGCGCAGCACGGCCACGTGAGCCGGCGTACATCGGGTGAACAGCACGGGGCCGTCAACGTCGACGAGCGAACGCGCGATCTGCCGCAGGTGCGCCTCGGACTTGCCCTCGCAGTAGACCGCCTCCGGGTACCCCCGGCGGGACGCGCGGTCCAGGTCCAGCTCGGCGATCCCGTCGAGGTCAACCCGGTCAGCCATGGGTCACGGACACCAGCGGCAGGGTGAAGGCTCCGGACTGGATGCCCGCCAGGTCGACCGTGACGAACCGGAACCCGGCCGCCCGCACACCGTCCAGCAGCTGCCTGCGCAGCTCGTCTGACCCCACGCGCCCGAGGTCCGCCTCGAGCAGCTCCACCCGGGCTACCTCGCCGTGGTGCCGCACCCGGCAGTCGTCGAACCCGAGGGCTCGCAGGGCGCTCTCGGCCGCCTCCACCTGTGCGAGCTTGGCTGGATCGACCTCCGAGAAGTGCGGGATGCGTGAAGCCAGGCACGGCGCGGCCGGCTTGTCCGCGTTGGACAGGCCGAGCTCGCGTGCGAGCGCCCGGACGTCGGCCTTGGTGAGCCCCAGGTCGGCCAGCGGCCTCAGCACCGAGTGCTCGGTCGCCGCGCGGCTGCCGGGTCGGTCCGGTCGGCGAGCGTCGTCCGCGTTCTCACCGTAGGCGACGGCGTCCAGCCGCAGCCGGCCGACGACCTCCTCGGAGATCCGGGTGAACAGCTCGTCCTTGCAGTGGAAGCACCGGTCCGGGCCGTTCGCGCGGTATGCCGCGTTGTCACCCTCGAACGTGGGGACCTCGACGACCCGGACCCCCAGTGCGGTCGCCACGTCGTGGGCCGCCTCGCGCTCCGCGCCGGCGAGGCTCGCCGACACCCCCAGCACGGCGATGACGTCGGCCGAGCCGAGGACCCGCGCCGCGAGCCCGAGCAGCACCGAGGAGTCCACGCCGCCGGAGTAGGCGACGCCCAGCCGGCGGACGCCGGACAACATCGGCGTCAGCCGGGCCAGCGTCTCGTCGATCATGAGCCCGCGTCGATCTCGGTGTGCCGGGCGACGGTATGCCGGTGCCGGGCGGAGCCGCGCGCGAGGTTGCGGGCCATGACCGCAAGGCCGGTGACTCCGATCTGGGCCGTGACGCACGTGTTCACCAGTGCAGTCTGCTCCGCACGGCGCGGGACGGCACCCGCACCCTGGCGACCAAGACAACAAATGGCAACTCATTGTTGCCACGTGCGGCAGCGCGGAACCATCCGGTAGCGCCCTGTAGATGGCCGGATGTCATCTGCTAGCCGGGGCCTTTGCTTAAAGGAGAGCAGACCCAATGGTTCACACGACGATGCGCTCGGTGGCGGCCCTCGGGAGCGTCGGCCTCGTGGCTGTCGCCCTCGCGGCCTGCAGCAGCAGCAGCGGTGGCAGCACCGGGGGCGACACCAACTCGGGTGCGGGCAAGACGCTCAACGTCTTCATCAACACCAACGCTCAGTACCCCAACGAGCAGAAGGCGTGGTTCGACTCGACGGCGGCCAAGTTCAAGGCCGCGACCGGCGCCACGGTCGCCTGGGAGACCTTCGCCTCGGCGAACGACGAGCTGACCAAGATCCAGACCTCCGTGGTCTCGGGCCAGGGCCCGGACGTTTACAGCCTCGGCACCACCTTCACCCCCACCGCATACGGCACCGGAGCGTTCGCGAAGCTCACCGACAAGGAGTGGACGCAGCTCGGCGGCAAAGACAAGTTCGTCCCAGCGACCCTCGGCATCTCGGGCCCGGACGCGGACAACCAGGTCGGAATCCCCTTCGCCAGCCGGCCCTTCGTCATGGCCTACAACAAGGACCTGCTCAAAGCGGCCGGCATCGACAAGCCGGCCACCTCCTGGGACGAGCTGACCGCCCAGGCCAAGAAGCTGACCAGCGGAGGCACCTACGGGCTGGCCATCGCCTACAAGGACGGCTTCGACCCGTGGAAGTTCGCCTGGGGGATGTCGATCCAGGCCGGTAACCCCCTCATCGAGGGCAAGACGGCCAAGCTCGACGACCCGACGACGAAGAAGGCCTACGAGACGTACTTCGGCTGGCTGACCAAGGACAAGGTCGTCGACCCGGCGTCCATCGGGTGGGCGAACGCCCAGGCGCTCGCGGCGTTCTCGCAGGGCAAGGCCGCGTACTTCCCGATGACGACGTACACCTCGGCACCCACCCTCGACAAGAGCGACGTCAAGGACAAGTACGCGTACGCCCTCATGCCGACGGTCCCGCCGGGCGCCACGTCGCTCCCGTCGGGCGGCAAGGAGGCGGCCAGCATCCTCTCCGGCGACAACATCGTCGTGGCCGATTACAGCCAGAACAAGGACCTCGCGTTCCAGTTCGTCAAGCAGCTCACCGACCAGGCCGCGCAGGACGAGTACTTCAAGATCTTCGGCCAGCTGCCGGTCAACGCGCAGTCGGCGGCCGCCCTGAAGTCCGACCCGAAGCTCGCCGTGTTCGCCGACGCGTCGGCCAAGTCGGTCGCCACGCCGTTCACCGGTGCCTGGGGTGACACCCAGCTGGCCCTCACCAACGTCGTGGTGCAGTCGATCCCCGACCTGTCCAAGGGCTCGGTCTCCGATGCCGACCTCTCGTCCCGGCTGGCCACGGCCCAGAAGGCGGCCCAGTCGGCCGTCGACCGCGCGAAGTAGGAAGTAGTCGCCATGAGCAGCGCCAAGGCGCCCGTCGCCGGTCAGGGGGGGCCCGCCACCCCGGCCGGCACCTCCGGGCCGGCGGGGGCTCCCCTGAACACCTCCTCGTCCACGAAGGTCCGACCCCTCTCGCGCCGGCAGCGCCCGCTGTGGATGCTGACGCCCGGCGGGGTGCTGATGACCCTGGTCATCGTCATCCCGTTCCTGCTGGGCATCTGGATCTCGCTGACCGACCTGGACCAGTACTCGCTCCGACGGTGGCTCAGCGCGCCGTTCATCGGGTTCGCGAACTATGTCGAGTCGTTCAGCAGCGGCCTGCCGTCTGCCATCTGGATCAGCATCTCCTTCGCCCTGATCAGCACCGTGGTGACCCTCCCCATCGGGATCGCGGCCGCCATCGTCACGCAGAACAAGTACCGCGGCCGCGCACTCATCCGCGCGATCTTTCTCATCCCCTACGTCCTGCCGTCCTTCGTCGTCGCCACCGTGTGGCGGACGATGCTGCAGCCCGACGGGATCGTCAACGTCCTGCTCAACAAGGTGGGGATCGGCAACCAGCTCTGGCTGAGCGGTCCCACCTCCTACTGGACGCTGATCCTCGTCGAGATCTGGGCCGCCTGGCCGTTCATCTACCTGCTCGCCCTGTCCGGGCTCCAGTCCGTCGACGGCGAGGTCCACGAGGCGTCCGCGCTCGACGGCGTGAGCTGGTGGCCGAAGCTGCGCTACATCGTGCTGCCCTACCTCCGTGGGCCGCTGGCGCTGGCGTTCTTGTTGGCCACGCTCAACCACATCAACAACTTCACGCTGCCGTTCGTCCTCTTCGGCGCTCCCGCCCCGGAGTCCGTCAACGTCATGCCGATGCTGGTCTACGTCACCAGCTTCCAGAGCCTGCGGTTCGGCCTGTCCGCCGCGATGGCGATCGTCTCGCTGGTCATCATCGCCATCCCCCTGTTCGTCTACCTGCGGGCGGTCCGGCTCGACGTCCACGACGAAGGAGCCAAGTGATGACCACTGCTACCGCCACGGCCGCCGCCGCGCCCGTTGCCCGCCGTCGGGCCAAGGGCCGGGCCGGTTCGGAGGAAGCTCACCGGCTGATGCCGACCCCCCTCCTGGCCGTCATCACGACCCTGCTCTGCCTGATGGTCCTCGTGCCGGTCGCCTACATCGTCCTGGCGTCGCTCAACAGCGACGCCGGGGTGGCGTCCGGTGAGTTCTGGCCCAGCAGCTTCTCGGGTGAGAGCTACACGAAGATCTGGTCGACGGTGGCCCTCGGGCGCGCCCTGGGCAACAGCCTCATCGTCGCCGGCGCGGTCGCCATCGCCTCCGCGCTCCTGGCGGTGCCGACCGCATACGTGCTGGTGCGGTATGCGTTCCGCGGCCGGGTGACCATCCTGCGTGGCCTGCTCGGCTTCCAGAGCATCCCGGGAACGCTGATGCTGCTGCCGGTCTTCGTGCTGTTCTCCTCGGCCGGCAACTACCTCGGGATCACCGTCATCGGCACCCTGTGGGGCCTGTTCATCGCCTACCTGACCTTCGCGATGCCGTTCTCCACGTGGGTGATGGTCACCTACCTCCGCGGGCTGCCCAAGGAGCTCGAGGAGGCCGCCCGGATCGACGGTGCGTCCAACGTGCAGATCCTGGCGCGGATCATCTTCCCGCTCAGCGGCCCCGCCATCGTCGTCTCCGGGATCTTCGCGTTCCTCCTGGGCTGGAACGACGTCCTCTTCGCCTCCGTGATGACCCGGCCGGACACGCATACCGCTGCCGTCGCACTGCAGACCTTCGGCGCCAGCAGGAGGGCGGGGCCATCCCCGTCTACTCGCAGATGATGGCCGCCGCCCTGGTGTGCGCGGCACCGGTCGTCGTCCTCTACTTCGTCTTCCAGCGCTACCTGGTGGGCGGACTGACCGCAGGGAGCGTGAAGTGACGATGTGGACCCTCTCCGGCTTCGTCGACGAGATCTCACCGGACTTCGAGGAGCAGTGCTCGGTCGCGGCGGGCCTCGGCCTGAAGCACGTCGAGATCCGCAGCGCGTGGGGCGTGAACATCCTGGACCTCGACGACGACCAGCTGACGACGGTGCAGGAGACCCTGGACCGCCACGGTCTCAAGGTCTCCAGCATCGGCTCGCCGATCGGCAAAATCGACATCGACGAGGACTTCGGCCCCCACCTCGACCGGGCCCGGCACGCCGCCGACGTCGCGAAGCTCCTCGGGGCGCCCTACATCCGGTTGTTCTCGTTCTTCATCCCCTCGGGTGACGACCCCAAGGCCCACCGCGACGAGGTGCTGCGCCGGATGCGCGCCCTCGCCGAGGTCGGCGAGGCCGCGGGCGTGATCCTGGTGCACGAGAACGAGAAGGACATCTACGGCGACACCCCGGACCGCTGCCTCGACATCATCGAGTCGGTCGGCTCACCCGCCCTTCGGGTGGCGTGGGACCCGGCCAACTTCGTGCAGGTCGGCGTCCGCCCGTTCACCGAGGGGTATGCGGTGCTGCGCCCGCACCTGGAGTACATGCAGATCAAGGACGCCCACGCCGCCGACGGCACCGTGACGGTCGCCGGTGACGGCGACGGCCAGCTGGTCGAGACCATCCGGGCGCTCCGCGAGGACGGCTTCGACGGGTTCTTCTCGTTGGAGCCGCACCTCGGTGACGTCCACGCGCTCGGCGGTTTCTCCGGTCCCGAGCTGTTCACCCGCGCGCACGCGGCCTTCACGGGGCTGCTGCAGAACGAAGGAATCGAGTACGCATGAGCAACGCCGCACCGGACCAGACCGGCCGGCCGAGGTTCGCCATCGTCGGCGCCGGCGTCATCGGCAAGCAGCACGGCAAGGTGATGACCGAGCTGGGTGACCAGGTTGAGCTCGTCGCCGTCGTGGACGTCGACCTCCCCCGCGCCGAGGCACTGGCCGCCGAGCGCGGCGGGCGGCCCTACGCCTCGCTGGCCGATGCCCTGGCCGCCGAGCAGGTCGACGTGGTCAGCGTCTGCACGCCCACCGGCCTCCACGGCGTGGTCGCCAAGGAGGCGCTGGCCGCCGGCAAGCACGTCGTGATCGAGAAGCCGGCCGAGGTGACCGTCGAGAAGACCGACCAGATCATCGAGGCGCAGCGCCAGGCCGGGACGCTGGTCTCGGTCATCTCGCAGCACCGGTTCGACCCGGCCACGGACATCGCGGTCGCCGCCATCGAGGCGGGCGAGCTCGGCCGGCTCACCTCCGGCATCGCGTCCATCGACTGGTGGCGCGGTCAGACCTACTACGACTCCGGCGACTGGCGCGGGACCTGGGAGCTGGACGGCGGTGGCGCACTGATGAACCAGGGCGTCCACACCGTCGACCTGCTCATCGCCATGATGGGCCGGCCGATCGAGGTTTTCGCCTACACCGGGACGCTCGCGCACGAGCGCGTCGAGACCGAGGACGTCGCGGTCGCCGTCGTGAAGTTCGAGAGCGGTGCCCTGGGCGTGATCCACGCGACGACCGCCGCATACCCCGGCCTGAGCGCCCGGGTCCAGGTCCACGGCGACAAGGGGTCCGTGGTCATCGACAACGACGAGCTGGCCTACATCCACCGGGCGGCCTACGCCGTTGACGCGAGGGACGTCTCCTACGGCGCGAACTCGGCGAGCGACAACCAGAAGGACAGCCTCGATCTGCCCGACCAGGTGACGGCGGCGGCTGGTCGGGACCCCGGCCAGCTGTCCGACGCGCACCGGGCGCAGTACCTCAACATCCTCGCCGCGCTGCAAGGGCGCGAGAATCTCCGGGTCGACCTGGAGACCAACCGCCAGGCCATCTCGGTGATCACGGGCGCCTACGAGTCGGCGCGTACCGGACAGCCGGTGAAGCTCACGTGAGCGGCCCTCGTATCGCCGCGAACCCGATCCCCTACTGGGCCAAGGCGGGCAAGTCCCGTGAGGTGTTCGAGCAGGCGTTCCGCGACTTCTCCGGCATCGGCTACACCGCGGTCAAGGCCGACATCCCCGAGGGCATGACGGCGGTGGAGTACCTCGCCTGGATCGACGGCTACGGCCTCGCCCCGGCGCTCAGCCTGTTCAACTCGCCGTTCGACGAGACCGTGCGACGAGGCGGAGGAGCGAGAGGCGGCCAAGCGGTTCGCCGACGACCAGGCCTCCCTCGGCCTCGACCGCACCATGGTGTCGTCGATGTCCGTGCCCGGCCGCCTGGCCCGGCCGGCGGTCGGCGCCGACTTCGACGAGGGCCGGCTGCACCCGGGCAATCGAGCGGTGCGGTCGGGTATGCGAGACGTTGCAGGCCGGCGGGGTACGGCCGCTGCACCACTCTCACATCGGTGGGGTGTTCGAGACCGAGGCCGAGATCGTCCGGCTGCTCGACGACCTCGGCCCGGACGTCATCGGCGTCGGTCCGGACACCGGGCACCTGCGGTGGGCCGGGATCGACCCCGCGGCGTTCATCGCGCGGTACGCCGACCGGATCGGCGGCATCCACATCAAGGACTGCTTCCCGGACTTCCTCGACGGGCGCCTGGACGCCGACGACGGGCGCAGCTACCACGAGCTCACCGGCACCAAGCGGCTGTGGGCGGAGCCGGGCCTGGGCGTCGTCGACTTCGACGCGGTCCTCGCGGCGTTGCCGCCGGACTACGACGGTGATCTGATGATCGAGATTGACGAGCCGAGCGTGGAGTCGCGCTACGAGTCCCACCGGATGGCGTTCGAGTGGGCGCAGCACGGCTTGGCTACGCCGACCGCCTGACCACCACACCACCGGGGAGGCCCCGTGACCCTCATTCCCACCCGCGAGGACAAGTTCAGCTTCGGCCTGTGGACCGTCGGCTGGCAGGCCCGTGACCTGTTCGGCGAGGCGACCCGACCCGTGCTGGCCGGCGTCACCGCCGTGCACAAGCTCGCGGAGCTCGGCGCATACGGAATCACCTTCCACGACGACGACCTGATCCCGCCCGGGTCGAGCAGCAGCCGAACGTCAACGGATCATCGACGAGTTCCGGGCGGCGCTGCACGACACCGGCATGGTGGTGCCGATGGTCACGACCAACCTGTTCGGCGACCCGGTCTTCAAGGACGGCGGCTTCACCAGCAACGACCGCGGGGTCCGCCGCTACGCGCTGCGGAAGGTCATGCAGAACATGGATCTGGCCGCCGAGCTCGGCGCCCAGATCTACGTGTTCTGGGGGGGCCGTGAAGGCTCCGAGGTCGACTTCGCCAAGGACGTCCGCGCGGCCCTCGACCGGTACCGCGAGGGCATCGACCTGCTCGCGCAGTACTCGATCGACCAGGGCTACGGGATGCGGTTCGCCATCGAGCCCAAGCCGAACGAGCCGCGTGGCGACATCCTGCTGCCCACCATCGGCCACGCGCTGGCGTTCATCTCCCAGCTCGAGCACCACGAGATGGTGGGCATCAACCCGGAGACCGGGCACGAGCAGATGGCCAGCCTCAACTACACCCACGGCATCGCCCAGGCCCTCTGGCAGCACAAGCTGTTCCACATCGACCTCAACGGCCAGAAGGGCCCTCGCTACGACCAGGACCTGGTGTTCGGCTACGGCGACCTCCTTCAGGCCTTCTCCACCGTGGACCTTCTCGAGAACGGCGCGCCCGGTGGCGGGCCGACGTACGACGGGGACCGGCACTTCGACTACAAGCCGCTGCGCACCGAGAACATGGACGGAGTGTGGGAGTCGGCCCTGGCCAATATGGAGCTCTATCTCGCGCTCCGCGACAAAGCGAGGGCCTTCCGGGCCGACCCGCGGGTCCAGGAGGCCCTCGCGGAGGCCGAGGTCGCCCAGCTGGCGCGGCCCACCCTCGACGAGGGTGAGGGTTACGAGCAGCTGTTGACCGACCCGTCCGCGTTCGAGCGCTACGACATCGAGGCGGCCCGGACGAAGGGCTACGGGTTCGCCCGGATCCAGCGCTACGCCCTGGAGCACCTGCTGGGCGTCCGCTGACCAGACGTCGGCCTCGCCGGTGCCGGCCGGCTCGCCCTCCTCGCAACGCGGGTCCAGCCGCACCGCCGCTGGTAGCCCACGCGTCCACCGCCTGGTGGGTGTTGCCGGACGAACGGCCCACCGCGCGACGCGTCGTGGGGTTCGACCGGCAACCACCGGGTAGGGAGATCTCGTGCGCATCTTCTTCACCGGCGGCAGCGGCAAGGCCGGCCGGCACGTAGCCCCCTACCTCGCCGAGCAGGGGCATCACGTGACCAACGCGGACCTCGTGCCGCTGGGTCACCCCTCGGTCGCCGACCTCCGGGTCGACCTGACCGACGCCGGCCAGACCTACTCGGCGCTGGCCGGCCTGGCCACGTTCGCCGAGCTCGACCTGCCGGAGAAGCCGGCCTACGACGCCGTCGTCCACTTCGCGGCGGTCCCCCGGATCCTGCTCACCCCCGACACGGCGACGTACGCCACCAACGTCCTCAGCACCTACAACGTGCTCGAGGCGGCGACCCGGCTCGGGGTCCGGAAGGTCGTGTTCGCCTCCTCGGAGACGACCTACGGGATCTGCTTCGCCCAGGGCGAACGGCGTCCGCTCTACGTGCCCGTCGACGAGGAGCATCCGACCGTGCCCGAGGACGCGTATGCGATGTCGAAGGTCGCCGGTGAGGTGACGGCACGCTCCTTCCAGGCCCGTACCGCAGCGGACGTCTACGGCCTGCGGATCAACAACGTCATCGAGCCGCACGAGTACGCCGAGAAGTTCCCTCCCTTCCTCGCCGATCCCGCCCTCCGTCGGCGGAACCTGTTCGCCTACATCGACGTCCGTGACCTGGGGCAGCTGGTGCAGCGCTGCCTGGAGACCGACGGACTCGGCTACCAGGTCTTCAACGTCGCCAACGCCGACATGTCCGTCGCGGCCACGACGCAGCAGATCCGGGACCGCTTCTACGACGATGTGGAGGTGCGGCGTGAGATGGCCCGCGACGAGACCTTCTACGCCATCGACAAGGCGCGCAAGCTCCTCGGCTACGCCCCCCGCCACTCCTGGCGCGACGTTGTGTCCGACCCCGGATCCGAACCCGGGTAATGGTGTACCGACCCTGCCGGGCCACGTGAGGCTGGCCAAACAGCCGAGGAGATCACGCGCATACCGGGCCTTGGGCGGCCGGCGTTCAGCGACGTCGCCGACGGTCTCGGTCTCGGTCTCGGTGGCGTGGGCGGAACAGGACGTACATAGCGACCGCAACGCCCGCGAGCGTCGCGAGGGCCGCCTCGAGCGCGACCCAGTTCGCGGTAGCCGCCAAGAGGACGAGGGCCGTTATCAGCAGCACCACACAGAGGCAGAGCCCCCAGGTGATGACCCGTTGGCCCACGGCCCGGGAGTTGCCCGGTGGCGGCCGCAGCAAACGCCGATGACACCTCGTCGGCGCTCTGGCACAGTGTTCTCGACGGGCGTGGTCGATCGCGACGGAGGTGAGCACGATGCGCGCAGTATCCGCAACCGGTGCTCCCCCGCCGACCGGCGTGGCGCGGCCGAGCTAGTCACGCCGGGGAGCGCCCGACCAGCAGTACGAAAGGCGACTCCATGAACACCATTTCTTCTGCGACTCCAAGCGCTCACACCGATCACAGAGCTCTGGTCCTCGCCGGCGGTGGAGCGGCCGGCAACGCCTGGGAGCTCGGTGTCGTCGCCGGCCTGTCGGCGTCCGGCGTGGACGTGACCGAGGCCGACCTCATCATCGGGACATCGGCGGGCTCGACGGTGGCCGCCCAGATCACGAGCGGGACCAGTCCGGCCGAGCTGTATGCCGCCGTCCTCGCCGAGGTGCCTCCGTCTCGGACCGGAGACGCCCAGGCGGAGAGACCGCGCTCCTCGCCGATGTCGGGGCCGAGCTACCTGGAGTGGTCGAACGACATCATCGCCTCGGCGGTGGACGCCAACGACATGCGCCGCCGAATGGGCGCCGCGGCGCTCGAGCGGGATGCGTCCACCGGGTCCAGCGCGAACCGCTGGCGGGAGGTCGTCGCCGCTCGACTTCCGAGCGCGCGCTGGCCGCAACCGCTGCTGCTCATCCCCGCGGTCGACGCGCATACCGGCGAGCCGGTCGTGTTCGACCGTCACGGCGGAGTGGACCTGGTGGACGCCGTGGCCGCCAGCACGTCGGCGCTGACGCCGTACCGCATCGGCGACCGGTACTACCTCAACGGCGGCTACCGACGCAGCGAGAACGCCGACCTGGCGGCCGGGTACGGGCGGGTTCTCGTGCTGTCGCCGTTCGGCGGTCGAACCCGTATGCCGCTCGAATGGGGCATGGACCTGGCAACCCAGGTGCGCGAGCTGCGCGCCGGCGGCAGCTCGGTGGAGACGGTCTTCCCGGACGCCGGCGCGGGAGCGGTGTTCGACGCCAACGCCTTGGACCCCTCGACCCGTCGGCCGGCTGCCCTCGGCGGCTACGAGCAAGGCCGAGCCCTCGCGGAGCGCCTGGCCGCCTTCTGGCGCTGACCGTCCCAACCTTCGAGTTCAGCCGATCTCGTTAGGGTAATTCGGTGAACCTGCTGCCCCACGTGCCCTTCTGGGCCGAGCTGCTGATCTTCGTCGCCAGCGCAGCGGTCATCTGGGTGGCCGGGATCTTCCTGTCGAACTACACCGACATCCTGGCCGACCGGCTGCATCTGGGGCAGGCACTGGGCGGTCTGATCCTCCTGGCCGTGGCGACCAACCTGCCGGAGATCGCGATCACCTACAGCGCCGCCGCCAGCGGCCAGCTCGACGTGGCGGTCAGCAACGTCCTCGGCGGCATCGCGATCCAGACCGTGGTCCTGGTGGCGCTGGACGCGTTCGGGGTGCGCGAACGCCGGCCGCTGACCTACCAGGCGGCGAGCCTCACGCTGG
This sequence comes from uncultured Actinomycetota bacterium, assembly GCA_963751085.1. Lineage (GTDB taxonomy): Bacteria > Actinomycetota > Actinomycetes > Actinomycetales > Dermatophilaceae > Lapillicoccus. The sequence goes on from CAVVTH010000004.1 coordinate 744,935, forward strand.
TGATCGAAGGGGCCGTGGTCCTCGCCGTTCTCGTCGTGGTGGTGATGGGTACGCAGCTGCCCAGCAGCCTCGTCGTCGCCCGGCTCAGCCCCGACGTCGTCCTCATCGCCCTCGTCTGGGTGGTCGGCCTCCTGCTCACCCAACGCGCCGCGAAGAAGCTGCCCTGGACCTCCAACGGCGAGGCGCCCGACAGCCAGCCGAAGCCGAGGGGACACTCGCAGAAAACCCGAGCTGAGAAAGCGCGCCGCGCCGGCCTGAGCACGACGAAGGCGTCCTTGATCTTCGGGGCCGCAGCGCTCGCCACGCTCGTCGCCGGTGCACTGGCCGAGGAGAGCGGTACCGCGGCCGCCGACCACGTGGGGCTCTCCGGTGCCCTCTTCGGGGCCACGTTCCTCGCCGCCGCCACGTCGCTGCCGGAGCTGTCCACCGGGCTGACCGCGGTCAAGCAGGGCGACTACAAGCTCGCCTTCGGTGACATCTTCGGGGGCAACGCCTTCCTCCCCGTCCTGTTCCTGCTGGCCGTGGTGGTCTCCGGCAAGTCCGTCCTGCCCAACGCGCACGCCAGCGACCTCTACCTGACCGGGCTCGGCGGTCTGCTCACCGTCGTCTACATGGCCGGGTTGCTGTTCCGACCCGCGAAGCAGCACGCGCGACTCGGGATCGACAGCATCGCCGTCCTGATCCTGTATGCGGTCGGTGTCGTCGGCCTCATCGCCCTACCCAGCTGACGCCGGGATCGATGGCCGCGCCGATGTCCGATCGGGTGGCTTCCGTTCGTTGACGAGGTGGCGGGTGGTGGTGGCGCCCGAACCACAGGAGGAGACAGGGCGGAGGACCTGATCGCGCCCCCCATCCGCACGACCTTCCGCGTCATGGGCGACGTCGGCCGGACGCCACCTGGACACGGCCGGCACGTAAGTTGTTGTTCCGCCCGGCACGGCGCACAGTGGCGACATGGCGGTGCAGCCCGTGACGGCCGAGGCTCCGGCCCTGCACGGAGTTCAGATCATGAGCCAGGCCTGGCGCGACCTGACCTTCCTGCACTGGCGCGTCGCGCCGGAGGTGGTCGCGCCCCTGCTGCCCGCCGGCACTCGGCCGGACGTCCACGACGGGTCCAGCTGGGTCGGGTTGATCCCCTTCCGGATGGTGGGCGCCGGTGTCGGCCGAGGTCGGGCTGTGCCCTGGTTGGGAACCTTCACCGAGACCAATGTCCGGCTCTACTCGGTCGACCACCAAGGGCGGCGCGGCATCGTGTTCCGCACCCTGGAGGCGTCCCGGCTAGCCGTGGTGCTGGCCGCCAGGGCCACGTTCGCGCTGCCGTATGCCTGGGCCCGTATGCGGGTCCGCGAGGCCGGCGGGGTGCTGACCTACTCCTCGTGCCGACGCTGGCCCAGGTCGCGAGCGGCGGCTACCCGGATCGTCGTCCGTCCGGGCGAACCGCTTCCGCTCGGCGATCCGCTGGCCGACTTCCTCACCGCCCGCTGGGGCCTGCATACCCGGGCATTCGGCCGCACGCTCTACATCCCGAACCGGCACGATGTCTGGCCACTGCGCCGCGCGGAACTGTTGCTGCTCGATGACGCGCTCCTGGAGGTCTGCGGCGTCCGGGGCGTCAGTACACGCCCTCCGGACTCCGTGCTGTTCTCGCGAGGGGTACGGAGCGTGTTCGCCGTTCCCTTCGATGCGCGCAGGCCGCTGCCGGCGGACGCCTACGCGCCCGTGCGGTGCGAGGGTCCCCAGACGGTGGCCACCTCTCTGCGGTAGCGGCGGCCGAAGAGGCCACCGACCACGGTGAGCACCGGACCGGGAATGTTGGCTCGAAGCGCCGACAGCTCCTCCGGGGTGGCACCGTCCTGCATCCACGCGATGAAGGTTCCCGCCTTCGCCGGGCTCGACCGGCGACTGAACCGCTTGCCCATCTCCTTCACGGCCGGGTCATCCGGCTGCTGCGTCAGTGGCCCCTCGATCTGCGCTTCCTCGTGGTCGAGGTGGGTCACGGTCGTCACCTGCAGCTGCCGGATGGCGCTCGCTGCGACGTCGGCGTCAGAGCGTCGAGCGGAGGAGCCGAGACGGGTCATGGCGTTCCCCGCGGCCGCGAGGTCCGCGGCCATGGCCTCGTGCTCGACGTCGAACGTGTCGATCGTGGAAGCTGCGATGCCGATCGCTGCCAGCGCGGGCCACGCGATGGCGTGTTCGCCCTGGTGATGTTCGGTGAGCTGGTCGTCGAAGTTGCGCCATGCCCGTAGCAGCGCAGCGGCCCGTTCCGCGTCGCCGTCCACGAACCCGTCGAGGGCGTCCTGGAACCGGGCCAGGTCGCGACGAACCGCTCGATGGATGGTCTTGTTCATGCTCCAACCGGGGTGTGCCGTCTCCATGGCCATACGGTAGGAGGACGACCTCGCTTCAGAAGAGGAATCGCCGTTTCCGGCCCTCAGGCCGGCGAGGACCGGTCGAGGCCGCGGCCGGCGTCCCGGTAGACGCGGTCGAGCACCGTCAGGGCCGCAACCCCGTCAGCCGGGCCGATCCAGAACGGCTCCGGATCCGCGAGGGTGCGGTAGAAGTCGGCCACCAGCAGCTCGTGCGAGACGCCCCAGTACGCGCGTCCGGTCGAGGTCGCGCGCCGCTCCTCCACGACGTCGGTACGCCCGTCGGCGTAGGCGATGGTGAGGTCACCGCGGATGAGCAGCCGGGCGTGCTCGGTGTCGATCTCGATGGTGACCGGCGAGTCCACCGCATTGGCGAGCGTCGCGAACAGCACGCTGCGCGAACCGGACTCGTGGTCCATGACCAGCTGCGCGGTGTCCTCGACGTCCACGTAGTCACCGAGAGCCAAGGTGCCTACCTGACTGCTCACCTCGGCCACCGGGCCCAGGAACCACTGCACCAGGTCGAGCGTGTGGATCGCCTGGTTCATCAGCACCCCACCGCCGCTCCGCGCCCGCTGGCCGCGCCACGGACCGCGGGCGTAGTACTCCGGCGTGCGGTGCCAGGCGACCGTCGCGGACGCGCCCCGAACCAGTCCGAGCGATCCCCCGGCCAGGAGCCGGTGGACCTCCTGCGCCGCCTGGTTGTAGCGGTTCTGGAAGCAGACGGCGACCTTGACCGCAGGGTGCGCGCGGTGGGCGGCCAGGAGCGGCCGAGCCGCCTCGAGGGTGTGCGCCACCGGCTTCTCCAGCACCACGTGGACGCCCCGTTCGATGCAGTCCACGGCCACGGGCACGTGCTGGTCGTGCGGTGTGCAGACGTGCACGACATCGGGTTCCACCGACTCGAGCATCGCTCGGTGGTCGGTGAAGACCGACCCGCCGTGCGTCTCGGCCGCCGCGGCGGCCCGCTCCTCGTCGAGGTCACAGAGGCCGACGAGCTCCACGCCGTCGAGATCTCCCAGCGCCGCGAGGTGGACGGCCGAGATGTCCCCGCAGCCGACGACGGCGGCCCGGACGGGACCCGTCATTGGTCACCACCTCGGCTCTCGAAATCGGCCACCTGCTGTTCGACGAGAGCGCTCACCTCGAGGTCGTCGAGGCCCAGCCAGTCGAGGACGGCCGCCACGGCTTCGCGCGCGGGGCCCTGCACCAGCGGGGCCAGCGTCCCCGCCTCGACATCGTGGACGGGCGCGCCATGACCGCGCAGATGGGCGATCCAGGCCGCCAGGAACCGGGTACCACCGCTCGGCAGCTCACCGGCGGCCCGGGCCGCCCGGAGCACCGGCAGGGCCCGAATCGGTACCTTCTGTGAGCCGTCCGCCGCGATCTGGGCGAGCCGGTGCCGGATGTTGGGGTTCGCGAACCGGTCGAACAACGCCTGCCGGTATGCGGCGACGTCCTCCTCCGGCAGGGTCAGGTAGCGCGCGGCGCAGTCCCACCAGTCCTCGACCCAGCCGAACACCTCGGGGTCCATGATCGCCTCGGCGACCGTCTCGTGCCCGACGATCGACCCGGCATACGCCATGATCGAGTGAGCGCCGTTGAGCAGCCACAACTTTCGGGTCTCGAAGGGGCGGACGTCCTCGACGAAGAGCGCTCCCGCAGTCTCCCACGCAGGGCGTCCGGAAGGGAAGTTGCCCGCCAGTACCCACTCGGTGAACGGCTCGGTGACGACCAGCGCGGGGTCGGCGACACCGGTCAGGGCCTGGGCATCCGCCGCGTCCTCCTCCGTTGCGCGTGGCGTGATCCGGTCGACCATGGTGGTGACGAAGGAGACGTTCGCCTCGATCCAGCCGGTGAGGCCGGCGTCGACCTGTTGCGCCAGCTCCGTCACGACGCGACGGGCCATCGCGCCGTTGTCCGGCACGTTGTCGCACGACACGACCGCCAGCCCGCCGGCGTCCGCGTCGCGTCGAGCCGAGAGTCCTGCAACCAGGCGGCCCGGCACCGTCTCCAGCGTCTCGGCCCGGCCGCGACGCAGGGCGGTGATATCGGACTGGACCTCCGTCGAACCGAGGTCGACCCCACCGGTCTCGCCCCGCCAGTAGCCCGCTTCGGTCACCGTCAGGGTGACGACCGCCACGTCGGGCGACGCCAGGCAGGCCGTCAGGGCGTCGAGGTCGCCCCCGACGTGGACGGCGCTGAGCGAGGCCACGACCTCGGGAACGCTCTCCGACTCGTGCCGGACGAGCAGCGTGTAGAGGCCGTCCTGCGCGGACAGCTCGTCGGCGGTGCGGCGGGAGTGACCGGTGAAGGCGGCGATCCCCCAGTCCGCCGGCGTCGGTGGAGTGTTCGGTGTACCACGCCTGGTGCGCCCGGAAGAAGTTGCCCACGCCCAGGTGCACGACCCGGACCGGAGCCGCAGGGCGACCGTCGACGGCTCGGCTCAGTGACCGGACGGGCGCGACGACCTCGCTCACAGGTTGAAGACCCGGCGAGGAATGGTGGTGACCAGGTCGACGCTGGTCTCGAACGCCTCGTCCTCGTCGAGCCGGTGCTGTGTGACCAGCTCCGCGAGGTAGGCGCTGTCGAGGCGTCGGGACATGTCGTGCCGCGCGGGGATGGAGCAGAACGCCCGCGTGTCGTCGATGAAGCCGGAGGTCCGGTAGAAGCCGAGCGTCTCGGTGACGGCACCGCGGTAGCGGCGGATCGCCTCCGGCGCGTCGAGGAACCACCAGGGCACGCCGGCATACACGGCGGGGTAGAAGCCCGCGAGCGGCGCGATCTCGCGGGAGAAGACGGTCTCGTCGACGGTGAAGAGGACCAGGTGCAGCTCCGGCGCCGTACCGAAGCGGTCGAGCAGCGGCTGCAGCGAACGGGTGAACTCGACGGCCACCGGGATGTCGTGGCCGGTGTCGGGGCCGAACTCCTTGAGCGTCGGCGCATGGTGGTTCCGGTGGACGCCCGGGTGCAGGGTCATGACGAGGCCGTCCTCGACCGACATCTGCGCCATCTCGATCAACATGTGACGGCGCAGGGCGGTGGACTCCTCGGTCGAGGTCTCACCGCGCAGCGCCGCGGCGTAGATCCGGGCCGCCTCCGACGGCGCCAGCTCGAGGGTGACGACATCGGCGTGGCTGTGGTCGGCGGACACGGCGCCGTGGTCGCTTGAAGTGGCGTCGGCGCTGCGCGAGGCGCCCGCAGGTAGCCGCGGAAGTCCCCGGTGTCCTCACCGGAGGCGTCCGCGAGCCGGGTCATCAGCTGGGCGAAGCCCGGACGGCCGGGTTCGAGGTAGCGGTCGGGCCGGAACGTCGGGACGACCCGGCCGTCGAAGCCCGGGTCGGCCGCGAGCGCCGCGTGGTAGCGCAGGTCGTCACACGGGTCGTCGGTCGTCGCGAGGACGTCGATCCCGAAGCTCTTGAACAGCTCTCGCGGCCGGTACTCGTCGGACGTCAGGCACTCGGCCACCCGGTCGTAGATGAGGTCGGCGGACGCGGCGCTGGGCCGCACCGTCACGCCGAAGATCTCGCTGAGGACGCTCTCCATCCAGAACCGGCTCGGTGTTCCGCGGAAGAGCGCCCAGTGCTCGCAGAACGTGCGCCAGGCGGCCCGGCTGCCCGCCTCGTCGAGGCCACCGCCCCCGACGCCGACCGCGTCGAGCGGGACGCCGGCGGCGTGCAGGAGGCGGAAGATGTAGTGGTCCGGCGAGATCAGCAGCGCGGTGGGGTCCGTGAACGGCACGTTCTCGGCGAGCCACTCGACGGGAACGTGCCCGTGCGGCGAGATGATCGGGAGGTCGCGCACCTGCTGGTAGAGACGGCGGGCCAGGTCGCGCACCGTCGGGTCCGCGGGAAGGAGCCGGTCGTCGTGTGGGTGCAGACCGGGGAGCTCGGGCATGGCAGTCATGCTCGGGCCCGCTTCGCGGCCGTCGCCACAAGTTGCCACTAGTTGCCGTGGACGGTTGGCGGTGACTGAGACTCGCGGCCACAGTGTCAGGGTGAGCAGCACCGGTGTCTCGTCCACCACCACCCGGCCGGAGGCGGTCGTCCTTCCGGCGACGACGATCGGCGACGCGACCAAAGTCTTGTCCGCCGACGAGGTGACCGCGTTCGTGCGGGAGCAGCTCGACGCATACCCCGTCGACGGCCGCAGCGTATGCGTCCTTGTCCCCGACGGCACGCGGACCTGCCCACTTCCCTTGCTGCTCAAGGCAGCTCACGCCTCGCTGGCGGGCCGGGCCACGCGGATGACGGTCCTGGTAGCGCTCGGCACCCACGCCGCGATGAGCGACGAGGCCTTGGCGGCGCACCTCGGCTACGGCGAGGAGGGACTCGAAGCCACCTATCCCGGGCTGACCGTCCGCAACCACGAGTGGTGGGACGCCGACACCTTCGCCGACCTCGGCACCATCCCGGCCGCCCGGATGCGCGAGCTGTCGGAGGGGCGGCTCGACGTCGAGGTCCCGGTGCTGCTCAACCGTGCCGTCGTCGAGCACGACATCGCGCTGGTCGTCGGGCCGGTGCTGCCCCACGAGGTCGTCGGGATCTCCGGCGGCAACAAGTACTTCTTCCCGGGTGTCGCCGGCCAGGACATCATCGACATCTCGCACTGGCTGGGTGCGCTCATCACCTCCGCCGAGATCATCGGGACCACCGCGCAGACGCCCGTGCGGGCGCTGATCGACGAGGGGGCGTCGCTCATCCCCGCCGACCGGCTGGCCTTCTGCGTCGTCGGGGCCGCCGAGAGCGACCACGGGTCGCCCGCTCTGCACTCGGTCTCGTTCGGCGACACCATCTCCTCGTGGGCCGCTGCCGCCCAGGTGTGCGCCGAGAGCCACGTGACGTACCTCGACGCCCCGGTCTCCCGTGTGCTGTCGCTGGTGCCCGCCATGTATGCGGACATCTGGACCGGCGCCAAGGGGTTCTACAAGCTGGAACCGGTCGTGGCCGACGGCGGCGAGGTCATCCTCTACGCGCCGCACATCACCGAGATCTCGCAGATGCACCCGGAGATCGCCGAGATCGGCTACCACTGCCGCGACTACTTCGTGGAGCAGTGGGATCGGTTCTCCCACGTGCATTGGGGCGTGCTCGCGCATTCGACGCACCTTCGCGGCGCCGGCACCTACGACGCGGAGACCGGTGAGGAGCGCCTGCGGGTGCAGGTCACCCTGGCCACCGGCATACCCGAGCAGGTATGCCGCGACGCGAACCTCGGCTACCTCGACCCGACCACCGTCGACGTGGCCGCCTTGGAGGACGACCCGGACACCCTGGTCGTGCCCAACGCCGGCGAGGTGCTCTTCCGCCTGCGCTGAGCGGTCGACCCCCGGACGAGGAGCTTGACCGGCAGTACGATCGGCTCTCGGCCGGGAGTGGCGCCGCCAATGGCGGCGATGAGGTTCTTGACCCCGGTGATCCCCATGGCGCGCAACGGTGCGGCCACCGTGGTCAGCTCTGGGTCGACGATCTCGGACAGCACGACGTTGTCGACGCCGATGACGCTGACGTCGTCGGGGACCCGTACGCCGGCCCGGCGCATCCCCTTGATGACGCCGATGGCCATGACGTCGTTGTAGGCGATGACCGCGGTCGGCTTTTGGGCCAGGACCTCGGCCGCCGTATCGAAACCGGCGTGCACCGTCGGCACGTTGCACGGCCCGACCCGGCGGACCCGTAGGTCCAGCTCGTGGCCGGCCTCCATGATCGCCACCCAGCGCATGCCGTCGGCCCAGCTGGCCTCCGGCCCGGCCACGTAGGTGACCGAATCGTGACCGAGCTCGGCGAGATGCTCCATGGCTCGGCGCATACCGCGGGCGTTGTCGGTGATGACGCACGGGACCTCGGGCACCCGGCGGTTCAGCATCACCAGCGGCTTCTGCTTGGCCAGCATCCGGATCGCGCTGTCCGACATCCGGGAGCTCGTGAGCAGCACGCCCTCGACGGCGCCCAGCTCACGCTCGGTCCAGTCCCGCTCCAGCTGCGCGTCCTCCTGGGTGTGCGACAGCAGGATCGTGTAGCCCGACTCCCCCGCCGCCTCGTGGGCGCCGCGGATGATCTCCGAGTAGAAGGGGTTCGTGATGTCGGTGACGACGAGGGCCAGGCTCCGGGTGCGCTGGCCGGTCAGCCCGTGCAGGGCCTCGGAGCGGTAGCCGACCTCGCGGGCGGCCGCGAAGACGCGCTCAGCGGTTCGGGAGTTCACCCGTCCCGGCCGGGAGAACGCCCGGGAGACCGTCGACGGAGCTACGCCGGCCGCCTTTGCGACGTCGTAGATCGACGGGCTCCGTTGCATCTCTTGCACGCTAGGTCCGCTGGTAAGGCCTGGCAACCGTGGCGCGGCCTCGGTTCGGTTACGGCACCGGGACGGTCGGGACTCGCAGCCGACCGGGGTGGTGGGAAACGCCGGCGACCGTGTCAGTCTCGGCACCGAGCGCGATCACCGAGGAGCCCCATGCCGCACCAGTCTCTGGTCACCACTCGGTTTGATGCCGCCAGCACTGCCGACGACGTCATCGGCGAGATGGATCTGGGTGGGCGGCAGGCCGTGGTGACGGGCGCGTCCTCCGGCATCGGCGCGGAGACCGCGCGGGCGTTGTCCGCCGCTGGCGCCGACGTGACGTTGGCCGTGCGCGACGTCGGGGCCGGGGCGGAGGTCGCGGACCGGATTGCCGCGACAACGGGGCGGCCACGGCCACAGGTACGGGCCCTGGATCTGGCCGACCAGCTCAGCGTCGCCAACTTCGTGCGTCGTTGGAGCTCACCTGTGGACATCCTGGTCAACAACGCGGGGATCGTCACCGCAGGCTTGGAGCGCACAGCGCAGGGCTGGGAGCTGCAGTTCGCGACCAACCATCTCGGGCACTTCGCCTTGGCGTTGGGACTGCACCCTTACCTGGCCGCGGCGGCCGTTGCGCACCGAGGCGCGCGCATCGTGGCCGTGTCGTCGACGGCGCACATGCGGGCTCCGGTCGACTTCGACGACATCCATTTCCAGCACCGGACCTACGACCCGCAGATCGCCTACGCCCAGAGCAAGACGGCGAACAGCCTCTTCGCCGTCGCAGCGACCACACGGTGGCAGGGCGACGGCATCACGGCGATCGCGGTCAACCCTGGCGGGGTCGCCACGGGGCTGCAGCGCAACTTCTCGGAAAGCCAACGCCAGTCCCTAGCCGCGGTCGAAGCCGCGGCATTTTCGCCTACAAGACGGTGGAGCAAGGTGCCGCGACCACACTCGTCGCCGCGGTGGCGCCGGAGTTCGCTGGCGTGGGCGGGCGCTACCTCGATGACTGCCGGCAGGCATACACCGTGCCCGACGACGCCACCCTGGCCGAACATCCTCATGGGGTGAAGCGGTGGGCGCTCGACCCGAAGGCGGCGGACCAGCTGTGCCGGCGGTCCCTCGAGATGATCACCTGACCTCGAACCGAACGTTTTGGATTACTGCCGTGCGTTGCGGTGGTTGTCAGCCATCAAGGATCTGTCCGCCTGCGGTCCTAGCCTCGTCAGCACATCGACCGGACCAGATCCTCAGGAGCAACCATGACCGCCACCCCCCGGCTAGCCTCGATCCGCATCATCACCTCGGACATCCGGCGCCTCGTCGAGTTCTACGAGGCCGTCACCGGTGTCAGTGCGCGGTGGGCGACCGACGAGTTCGCGGAGCTGGCGTGGCCGGCGTTCACCCTGGCCATCGGCAGCACCGCGACGCTGGCACTCTTCGGGGGAGACGTCGCGCAAGCTGCGGCCAACCGTTCTGTCATCGTCGAGTTTCTGGTCGACGACGTCGACACCGACTACGCCCGCATCCTGGCTGTGACACCCGAGGTGACCGTCGAACAACCGCCCACGACCATGCCATGGGGCAACCGCTCGCTGCTGCTGCGCGACCCCGATGACAACCTCGTCAACCTATTCACTCTGCCCGCCGCGGGCCGCCACGTTCCGGACACGGGCGCGGCCTAGTCCTGGCCTACCTCATCGCCGTAGGTGACGGCGCCCCAGCGGGTGCGCCGCCGCAACGAGCGACGCTGGTGTCAGCACTTGCGGCTGAGCGGCGCGATCGGCCACCACGAGTGACGTCGCTGGCAGTTGTTGCGGGCCATCTGACGACCGCGTGGCCCCGGGGCAGCAGCACGGCCTGGACCGAGGTCCAGGCCGTTCCAAAAGTAGCGGGGGCAGGATTTGAACCTGCGACCTCCGGGTTATGAGCCCGGCGAGCTACCGAGCTGCTCCACCCCGCGTCGGTATGCCATCAGTTTAGGGGGCCGCACGCGGGCCACCAAATCGCGGTCGGCAGGACTTGACTCGTCCCGCCAAACTCATAAACTTGAGTCAGATCCGCTCAACAATTATCAGCGGATCCCGATAACCCTTCACATCTGGAGGCCAGCATGACCACCACTACCTTCGACCCCTTCCGTCAGATGGACCGGCTGCTCACCGAGACGCTGCGCGGTCCCAGCACGTCCGTCATGCCGATGGACCTGTACCGCGACGGCGAGACCTTCGTCGCCCGCGTCGACCTGCCCGGCGTCGACCCGAGCAGCATCGACATCGACGTCGAGGAGCGCACGCTGATCATCCGCGCGCAGCGGCCGGCCGAGAACGTCGACGGCGCCAAGTGGCTCTCCCGTGAGCGCACGACCGGGACGTTCGCCCGGCAGCTCTCCCTGGGCACCGGCCTGGCCCTCGACAGGATCAAGGCGGACTACCGCGACGGCGTCCTCAGCGTCACCATCCCGGTTGCCGAGGAGGCCAAGCCTCGCAAGGTCAGCGTGTCGCACAGCGGCCAGCCCCAGGCCGTCGAGAGCAAGGCGAGCTGACCGCCAGAACCCTCGAAACCGTCGGAGAACGCGACCGGGCCCAGCCGAACGGCTGGGCCCGGTTCGCGTCTGCGCCGCGCCCGGTCAGCCGGTTGGCGTCGCGCTGGCCGTGGCCGTCGCCGTCGCGCTCGGCGAAGCGCCCGGGGTCAACGTCGCGGTGCCCGACGGGGCGGCGGCGGCCGCCGCGGCGATGGCGGCCTTGAGCCGTGCCTGCGCGTCACCGTACTTCGCGAAGTCGCCCGCCTTGAGCGCCGCGTCGGCGTCGTTGACCGCCTGTTGGGCGTCCGACAGCGCCTTGGTCAGGGCCGGGTTGTCGGGTGTCTGCCCGTTACCGGTTGCCGGTGGGGTCGTCGGGGTCCCGGTGCCACCGTTGGTCGGAGTGTTGTCGCCCGACTTCGCTCCGGAGTTGCCGCCGAACAAGGCATCCAGGGCGCCGTCGAGGGTCGAGGACCACGACAGCTTGTCGCCAAACGCCGTGATGATCGCGCGGTTCAGCGGATAGGCGGACTGGGTGTTGGCCTGGACGTAGATCGGCTCGACGTAGAGCAGGCCGCCGCCGACGGGCAGGGTGAGCAGGTTGCCGAGCACGACGCTCGACCCCTGCTGTTTCTGGATGTTGAGGAACTGGGAGAGCCCCAGCCCGCCCTCGGGTGGTTGCACGCTCGACGACGAGATGTCGTTCTGGACCTGCCCCGGTCCTCTGACGTTGCTGTCCTTGGGCAGCTCGAGCAGCCGCAGCTGCCCGTAGCCGTCGCGTCGTTGGCCGGTGGTGGTGCCCGCGTTGGAGTCCACGGCCAGGAACCCGGAAAGCACCTCACGCGTACCGAACGGCATGAAGGTCGTCGTCAGGGAGAACTGTGGGTCGTTCTGCCCGGGCATGGCTATAGACAGGTAGTAGGGCGGCTGGTCGACCTGAGCGCGCTGGTCCTTGGTGGGATCGGCCGGGACCTTCCACAGGTCGTTGCTGCCGTAGAACGTGTTGGGGTCGGTCACGTGGTAGCGCGCGAGGATCTCGCGCTGCACCTTGAACAGGTCCTCGGGGTAGCGCAGGTGAGCCATCAGCGAGCCGCTGATGGCGGAGAGCGGCTGCACCGTGCCCGGGAACGCACCCATCCAGGCCTTGAGCATCGGGTCGCTCTCGTCCCACGCATACAGGTGGACGCTGCCGTCGTAGGCGTCGACGGTCGCCTTGACCGAGTTGCGGATGTAGTTGACCTGTCCGGCGTTGACCGCCTGCACCGAGGTGCGCGTGGTCGTGATGGAGTCGGAGGTCGCCTGGTCGATGGAGGTGAGGTGCGAGTTCGGGTAGTCGGCCGTCGTCGTGTAGCCGTCGACGATCCAGAGCACCCGGCCGTCCACGACGGCGGGGTAGGCGTTGCCGTCGAGGGTGAGCCAGGGGGCGACGCGCTGGACCCGCTCGCGCGGCGTTCGGTGGTCGATGAGCCGGGAGTCGGAGTTGACGGCGTCGGAGAGCAGGAAGTTCATCTCGCGGTACTTGATCGCGTAGGCCAGCTTGACCGGCAGGTTGCCGATGGAGACACCGCCCTGACCCGCATACGTCGTGTTCGCCTGGCCGGCGGGCGAGCCGTCGGGGAAGTCGAACTCGCGCGGTGAGGCGCCCGCCGGCGCGCCGACGATGGAGTACTCGGGCGACTGCTCGCCGAAGTAGATGCGCGGCTCGAACTCGCCCAGGTTGCCGGTCGAGGGGATGTTCTGCTCGAAGAACACCGGCTTGCCGTCGGCGTCCTTGCGGTTGCCGTATGCGGCAACGACGCCGTAGCCGTGGGTGTAGACGGTGTGGTCGTTCAGCCAGTTGCGCTGACCGTCGGGGACACCGTCGAGGTCGAGCTCCCGCACGGCGATGACCGTGTCGCGGAGTGCGCCGTCGACGTTGTAGCGGTCGACGTCGAGGGTGTCGGGGAACTGGTAGTAGCTCTTGCCGGCCTGCAGCTGCTTGTAGGTCGCGGACACGACGTTGGGGTCGAGGATGCGGATGCCCGGGACCGTCGTCGTGTCGTTGCGCAGCTGTCCCTGGGTCGCCGTGGTGGCCGCGTTGTAGGGCGTCGTCGCGACGTTGGACAGCCCGAAGGCGTCACGCGTCGCGTTGATGTTGTTCTGGATGTAGGGCGCCTCGAGGGACTTCTCGCTCGGCTTGACCCGCAGCGACTGGATCAACGCGGGGAAGATGCCGCCGACCACCACGGAGACCACCAGGAGCAGGACGACGCCGACGATCGGCAGCCGCCAGGACTTGGTCCAGATGACGGAGAGGAACATCAGCGCGCACATGATCGAGGCGATCGCGAGGATCGCCTTCGTGGGCAGCACCGCGTTGGCGTCGGTGTACTGGATGCCGGTCATCAGGTCGCTGGACTTCGTGGTCAGCGAGTAACGGTCCAGCCAGTAGCTGGCCGCCCGCACCAGCACGATCGCCGCGAGGAGGATCGACAGGTGCAGCCGCGCCGCGGAGGTCGTGCGGCGGGTGCGCGCCTGGAACTGCAGGCCGCCGAAGATGTAGTGGGTGAACGCGGCGACGATGACGCCGATGATCAGCGCCATGCTGAGGAACGCCACGACGAAGGTCAGCCACGGCAGCGTGAAGACGTAGAACCCCACGTCGATCCCGAACTGCGGGTCGGTCTTGCCGAACGGCTGGGCGTTGCGCCACAGCAGGAACGTGTCCCACTGCCCTGCGGCGCCGAGACCGGACAGCAGGCCGATGACGAGCGGGATCCCGATCATCGCAAGCCGCCGCAGCGGTTCGACGGCGGCGCGGTAGCGCTCCAGCGCGTCCTGGTTCGTCGACGTGGGCGCGTAGATCGGGCGGCTGCGGTAGGCGATGTAGAGGCTGGAGCCGACGATGGCCGCGGTGATCACGCCGCCGACGACGCCGAGGAGCACCTTGGCGCCGAGCTCGGTCAGGAAGACCCGCCGGAAGTTGACCGAGTCGAACCACAGCACCTCGGTCCAGAACTGCGCGATCAGCGACGCGGCGATGCCGACGACGACGAGGATCAGCAGCGTCGTCACCAGGGGGCTGCGCCGACGCTCACGCGTCGCCGTGCGCTGACCTCCCCCGGTCCCGTTGCCCTGACCAGCAGCCTCAGGGTCCTCACCGAACCAGTCGCGTTCACTCACCAGTCGAGCCCGATCTGTCTGCAGTCATCCAGAGTTATTCAACATGCCTACCCGCAGCACGCTGACCGGGGCGTGGCCAGCATACGTATCCCCCAACGACCGGCCGGCGCCCCGGTTCCCGATCCACAGGCTGTGGTGACCGAATCGTTGCCGCGTTCACAGGTGGCGGTGTCGTGGGCGTCGGGTGCGAGGATGCGGCGGGTGACCTCTCCCCGCCGCCCGGTGCTAAACCCGCTGTCGATCGTCGCGCTGGACACCGAACGCCACGTCGCCGGTGCCGGCTGGGACCAGGCGCCGCGACTCTTCGCGCTGGTCCGGACCGCCACGCTCGTCCAGCGGGAGCCGCAGCTGCTCACCCAGCTGCGGATCGGGGACCAGGCGCCGGATGCGCTCACGGCCATCGAGCAGGAGGGGCTGCACCAGTCCTCGAGCCTCGAGTCGATCCTCGGCCGGATCGCGTGGCCACCCGACGTGGACGGGTGCGCGTTCGTCGTCGAGCGGGTCGTCGTGCCGCCGGACGCCGAGCGCGACCTGCCGGGTGACGCCGACGCGGCGGTCGAGGCGCTCGCCCGGCACCCGGACCGTCAGGACGTCCGGCTGGTGGCCGCGGTGCTGCGGGACGGGTCGTCGGTATGCCTCATCCGCCAGCGCGCGCACGACGCCGACGACGCGGTTGCGACCGGCCCCGACCTCGCGCCCGGGCTGGTGGCCGCCTTGCGGGCGACCTTGGAGGACTGACCGACACGGTCGGCGGGCGCGTTCGGGACCGCCGTTCCGTCGTCGGCGTCTCTCGGTTTTTCCGCGCACGTGGTGAGTTGTTCACGGCTGATGTCCAAAATGCCGGAGAACATGCCACCACGTGCGCACTTACTCGGGGCGGGCCGGCGGTCGGCGGGCTCGGCGGGCCGGCATGCGGGTCGGCAGGCCAGCCAGCGCGCGGGCGGGCCGGTATGCGGGTCAGCAGGCGGGGAGGGCCTTGGTGTCGCCCGTGGCGATCTTGCTGAGCGCCGCCCGCGCGTCGTCGAACGTCGCGACCTTGACCGCCTGCATACCGTCCGGCACCGCGCCGCGCACCTCGTTGCAGTTCTCCGCGGGGGCGAGGAAGTAGGTGGCGCCGCCCTGCCGCGCGCCGACCAGCTTCTGGCGGATGCCGCCGATCGGGCCGACCTTGCCGGAGCTGTCGATGGTGCCGGTACCGGCGACGTTCTGGCCGCCGGTGAGCGCCCCGGTGGTGACCTTGTCGTAGATCCCCAGCGAGAACATCAGCCCCGCCGACGGGCCGCCGACATTGCCGGCGTCGATGGTGACCGAGAACGGGAACTGGAAGTCGATC
Organism: uncultured Actinomycetota bacterium; assembly: GCA_963751085.1. GTDB lineage: Bacteria > Actinomycetota > Actinomycetes > Actinomycetales > Dermatophilaceae > Lapillicoccus. The sequence continues at coordinate 760,596 of CAVVTH010000004.1, forward strand.
TTCAGCACCACGCCGAGCACCGTCCGGCCGCCGGACGAGCCGGTTTTGGCCTTCAGCGCCACCGGTGTGCCACCGCGTTGCACGACGACGTCGAGGGTGCTCCCCGGCGTGGCCTTCTGGATCGCCTGGCGCGCGACATCGGCGCTGGTGACCTGGGTGCCGCCGATGGAGACGAAGACGTCACCCGCCTGGAACGTCGTGCCGGACGGCGCGTCGGCGGAGACCGCCGCAACGCTCACCTTCTCGGTCACCGGGACGCCGGCCGCCCGGAGCGCCACCGCGGTGGCCTCCTGCTGGGAGTCGACCATCTCCGCCTGGTTCTCCTGCTGCACCTGCTCCGCGGTTTGCTGCGGCGGGAAGATCACGTCGACCGGGTAGACGTCCTGGTGGGGGTCGATCCACGGCGCCGATGGCCGACCACACGTTGACGGGGTAGCCGGGACCGCCGTTGATCCGAACCGTCGTGAAGTCCAGCGAGCCGGTCGTCGGATGGCTCTCGTGGCCGCTTGACGACGATGAGGTCGGTCGTGGTGCCGTCGCTGCGCGTCGTCGTGCCGAGCACGTTGGAGACCGGGCCCGGGCTCAAGACCGCGTAGGGGAGGTGGATCAGCGTGCCGAGGGCGCCGAGGAGCAACGCGAGGAAGACCACGACCAGAGCGGTGGCCGGCCCCCGGGACACCTTCATGGGGGCGATCGGCGGCGGCGGCGGCTCGAGGACGGCTGGCGGCGCCGATCCAGTCCTGCTCACGGCAGACCCACCCACTCGTCGGAGCCGTCGGTGAAGCTCTGGTGCTTCCAGATCGGCACCGTGGCTTTGAACTCGTCGATCAGCGCCTGGCATACCTCGAACGCCTCACGACGGTGCTCGGCGCTGACGGCCGCGACGACGGCGATGTCGCCGATGGCGAGGTGGCCCGGTACGGTGAACCACGCCGAGTCGGATCACCCGGCCGCCCTCGACCAGCCGGTCGGCGAGCGCCCGCGCAACCTCCTCGGCCGTCGGGTGGCTGCGTGTAGTCGAGCACCTCGACCGGCTCTCCGTGGTCGCGTTCGCGGACGTAGCCGATGAACGTGACCACCGCCCCCGCGGCGGGGTGTCGAACCGCCTGGACCACCTCGTCGACCGAGAGCGCCGTGTCCCGGATCTCCGCCAGCACGACGCCTGACGCCCCTGCCCCAGTTGTCATCCGGTGCCCGCTTCCGTGTGTGCTTCTCCTGCTTCAGTGGCGTCGCGCCCGGCGCAGCACCGCGGCGGTCGCCCCGAGCGCCACAGCTGCGCTCGCCGCGCCGAGGGCGGCGTCCCGCCGGTCAACCCGGCGACCGGCCACGGCGTGCCGACCGGCGATCGCGTCGAGGAGCACACCGAGGCAGGTCCCATTGTCGTATGCCGGGCGCCACCCTCGCGCACGGAGGGTAGCCGACGCGACCAGCCACGGATGGGTCACGTAGGCCAGCTCGCTGGCCGGGACCGGAAGCACGCCGACGTGGTGGAGCTGAGTGGCCAGGTTGGTGGCCGTCGTCTCGCCGACCTCGATGCGCCGCATGGCGGTGCGGCGCTCCACATCGAGCAGGGTGAGGGCGCCCTCGCTGCCCGCGGACACTGCTTCCGCACCGAGGTCGCCAGTCACGAGGTCGCCGGTCACGAGGTCGCCCGTCACGATCCAGACCACGGCCGAGGCGAGGTCGTCGACGTGACAGAACTGCCACGCCGGCGACCCGCCCTTGATGGCCAGCAGTCGCGGTGCCTCGAAGTAGCGCGTGAGGGCGGTGTCGACGCCCGGACCGACCAGCGCCGCGGGCCGGATCACGGTGAAGCGGACGTCCGGATGATGGTCGCGGTTCTCTTCGACGAGGCGCTCCACCGCGAGAAGATCGCCCACGAACCCGTCGTCGAGGACCGCCCGCACCGGCGCGTCGTCCGGTAGCGGAACCTCGTTGTCCGGAAGCGCACCGAAGACCTCGGCCGAGGTCACGACGAGGACGCGACGGACCCCCGCGGCCGACGCGGCGAGGGTCAAGGCCCGGCCGGTTCGCAGCAGGGCCGCCCGTCGCTCGGCCGGCCGCCGGTGCAGCGACTCCGCCAGATCGGTGCAGGTGGCGACCCACACGAGCACGTCGACTCCGGCCAGCTCCGCCGCGACGGCCGGTCCGTCGGTGTCCAGCACGTGCCAGCGCACCCCGTCGAGCACCCCGCGAACCGGGGCGAGGACGCGGACCTCGGCCACACCGTCCTCGCGGCCGCGGGTGACCGCCAGCGCTCGCGCGATCCGCAGGGCCGGCACCCCGACGACGCCGCCGGGACCGACGACCGCCACCACGGGCGTACGCCGGTCCGGCGGTTCGCCCTGGGAGGAAGGCACGGGGGAACTCAGCGGGTACTCCTCGTGGTTGTCTAGTGGTACATCATCCCAGAGCATGTGACAGAACCAGCCGCACACCATCCCGACACCAGCCCAACAGCAGGTCCGAACATCAGGAGTGACCATGGCCGAGCGACCCGATCGCGACGAGGCCGCCGAACCGGACCGGTCCGACAGCGAACCCGAGACCCCCACCCCGGACGCGTGGTCCGACGCCGTCGACCGGCCCCAGGACGGTCCCCAGGACGGTCCCGTGAACGGGCCGCAGGACAGCCCGAGCGGTCCGGACGACCCCTTCGAGGGGGCGCCGGAGCGGCCACGGATGGGCTTTTCCGGTGGCTCCGGGCCGCGGGACCCCGTCCGGCGCGACCCGTGGGACAGCGATGATGATTGGGCCCCCGGCGAAGCCGGGGAGGACGACGGCGACTTCGGCCAGCTGGGCGCGATGTTCCAGCAGCTGCTCGGTGGCGGGTCGCAGGGTATGCCGGATCTCGGCGAGCTGGTCCGCCAGCTGGGCGGCAGCGGCGGGCTGGGTGGTCAGCTGCCCGATCTCGAGGCGCTGATGCGCCAGCTCGGTGGCGAGGGCGGCCTGGCCGGAGCCGGTGATGCGCTGCAGCGGATGTGGCAGCAGATGGGCATCAACCCCAACGACTCCGGCGTCATGGCGATGATGCAGAACCAGATGAAGCAGATGTTCGGCGCCCAGACGCCCGAGGCGCGGATGGAGATGTCGACCGACGTCGCGCGCAAGATGGTGGCGTCGGACACCGACCCGACCGTCACCGCCGGCCAGCAGCGCGAGGTCGACGACGCGGTCCGGGTGGCCAACCTCTGGATCGACCCGGTCACCACTCTGCCCGCGCCGAACGGCAAGGGGCTGGCGTGGAGCCGCGCCGAGTGGGTCGAGGCGACCATGCCGACGTGGCACCGGCTGGTCGAGCCGGTCAGCGAGGGTGTCACCGTGGCGATGACCAAGGCCATGGACGAGCAGTTCGAGCGGCTGAAGACCGAGGGCCTGAGCGGCCTCACCGAGGGCGCGGGCCTGCCCGAGGGGTTCCCGCAGATCCCCGGGCTGGAGAACCTCGACCTCGGCGGCCTCATCGGCCAGCTGCAGCCGGCGCTGCGGCAGCTGGCCGGAAGCATGTTCTCAGCGCAGCTGGGTCACGGGGTCGGGGCGCTCGCCGCCGACCTGCTCAGCGCCACCGAGGTCGGGCTGCCGCTGCTCGACAGCGACGACGTCGCGCTGCTGCCCGCCAACGTCGCCGCCTTCACCGAGGGTCTCGGCGTCGACGCCGCGGAGGTACGGCTCTACCTCGCCGTTCGCGAGGCGGCGCGGGCACGCCTGTTCGCCCAGGTGCCGTGGCTCGGCCCGCAGCTCGAGGCCGCGGTCCGCGACTACGCGCGCAACATCACCATCGACACCGACGCGATCGAGGAGCAGGTCCGCAGCATGGACCTGCAGAACCCCGCCCAGATCCAGGAGGCGCTGCGCGACAAGCTGTTCTCGCCGACGCCGACCACGGAGCAGCGCTGGCGCCTCGGCCGCCTGGAGACGTCGCTCGCGCTCGTCGAGGGCTGGGTGGACCTCGTCACCGAGCAGGCGACGACCGCTCACCTGCCGCACGCCGACGCGCTTGGTGAGGCGGTGCGCCGTCGCCGGGTGAGCGGACCCGCGCAGAAGACGTTCAGCGGCCTGGTCGGTCTCGAGCTGCGCCCGCGCCGGCTCAAGGACGCCAAGAACCTCTGGGCCGCCCTCGAGAACGCCGGCGGTGCCGACTTCCGGGACGCGCCGTGGGAACACCCAGACATCGCCCCGACCGGCGCCGACCTCGACGACCCGCTGGGCTACGTCGAGAAGCGCCGCAACGACGCCGGCAGCGACGCCGTGGACTCCGCACTCGACGCGCTGCTGCGCGACGACGGCGACGGCGACCAGACCGACGGCGGCGGCGGCGAGCCGCCCCGCCCGAGCGACGGAGGCTGACCCGTCCTCGAGACGACCCCGACCGCGCTGCTCGCCGACGCCCTGCGGGTCCTGCACGCATACCAGCCGGGCGACCGGCACCAGGAGACGCTGCGCCTCGAGTACCTCGCCTTCCTTGCCGACCACCCGGACGGCATCTGGAAGGCGGGTCCGCCGGAGCACCTGACGGCCAGCTGCCTGGTGCTCGACGAAGCCCTCGGCCGGGTCCTGCTGACGCACCACCGCAAGGCCGGGATGTGGTTCCAGCTCGGCGGCCACCTCGAGCCGGTGGACCGGTCGGTTCGCGCCGCCGCGGAGCGCGAGGCGGTCGAGGAGTCGGGGATCTCCGGCCTGCGGCTGACGCCAGTCCCGGTGCACCTCGACCGGCACGTGCTGTCCGGGGACTTCGGACGGTGCCGTGAGCACCTCGACATCCGGTATGCGGCGATCGCGCCGGCGGGTGTGGAGCCGCGGGTCAGCGGCGAGTCCCTCGACGTGCGGTGGTGGCCGGTCGACGCACTGCCTCCCGGCCACGGCGAGGAGCTCGGCGGCCTGGTGTCCGCGGCCCGTGACGCCGTGCCCTCCAGCGGCTGAGCTCAGAACAGGGTCGTCGGCTCCCTGAGCGGGTCGCCGGGCTCGGTGATCTCGCCGGTGTCGTTGTCCTCCTGCCAGGAGGCGCCCATGCCGGCGGCCGAGGCGACCCCCTCCAGGTAGCCGCGGGCCCGCTCGACCCGCGGGTAGGCGCCCAGCAGCCGCCAGAACTCACGGTCGTGCGCCGGCCGCAGCAGGTGGGCCAGCTCGTGCAGGAGGACGTAGTCGAGCACGTAGCCCGGCATGCCCTTGAGCCGTTCGGAGACGCGGATGGAGCCGTCGGCCGGCGTGCAGGAACCCCACCGGCTCAGCTGGTTGCCGACCCAGCGCACCGAGACGGGTCGCGCCGCCTCGGCGAGGTAGCGCGCCGACAGCGCGCGGGCCCGCGCGGACAGCTCCACGTCGTCCGGCCGGCGGCGACGGTCGCCCGCGGCCAGCCGGCCGAGCATGGTGTCGACCCAGTGGCGCTCCTCGGCCTTGGTGAACCGGGCGGGGATGAGGACGATGGTCCGCCCGCCGTCCCGGTAGGCGCTGACGGTGCGCCGGCGACGACCGCTGCGGCGGACCTCGACGGCCGACGGCTCCGAGCCCAGAGCGGGAGCGGCAGCGGCAGCGGCCGGCGGTACCTCGGCGCGGCGGCGCGGCGTCGGTCCCCTTCCCCTCCCGGATCGCGCCACGGCCATGGACCGAGAGTATGCCGAAACGTGCTCTCCGGAAGGCCGCATCGCCTCCCGGCGTGAGCACGGCGCCGTGCTCAGGATTCGTGGTTTCGTGCTCAGGTCAGGCTAGGGTGACCGTGGTCCAGCACCACCACCTGTGGCGCGGCAGACAAGGAGACAACCCCTATGACGAGCAACGAGACCTACGCAGGCGAGTTCTACTGCGTCAAGTGCAAGGAGAAGCGCGAGGCGGAGGGCAAGGTCGTCGTCAGCGAGAACGGCCGGCGCATGGCCAAGGCGGTGTGCCCCGTGTGTGGCACCAACCTCAACCGGATCCTGGGCAAGGCCTGATCGACCCGGGCGTGGCCGGGGGCCGCGTCCAGCAGCACGACCACCAGCACCACGACGAGAAGGGGCGGGACCAACGGGGTCCCGCCCCTTCGGCGTGCCGGTCGGGACGGCCCTGTGGACGAGCAGACGTCCAGGCGTCCGCGCTGTGCGAGATTTCCCGGGCTGCCTCACATCCGCGCGCCGTCCAGGAGGGCTCACCGATGGCCCCACGTCCTCGGCTCGCGTCCACCTTCCGTCCTCTCGTGCGCGCCGGCGGCGCCGTGCAGCTCGGGCCAAGTCGAGAATCGGGTGCCATCCTGCTCAGCGGGCTCACCCCCGGCGAGCTGGCGTTCCTGGACCGGCTCGACGGTAGGCATACGGAGGCCCAGCTGTATGCGGTGGCGCACGCGGTCGGCGTGGAGCATCGGCGGGCTCACGAGCTCCTCGCGCTGCTGCGACACCACGGAGTCCTCGAGCCGGAGAGCCGGCCGCCCTCGGCGCCCTGCGCCTGGCCGGGGCCGCCCGTGGTCGTCGACGGGGCGGGGCCACTGGCGACGTCCGTCTCGGCCCTCCTTCGCGCCGCGGGAGTCGGCCGCGTCGAGAGCGGGCCCTGGGCGGCCGACACGGTGGACGCCGAGCTGCGGACGTCCGAGGGCGACGCCCCCCGGCTGGTCGTCCTCGTCTCCGACGGAGACGTCGACCCCCGGGCCGGTGAGCCGTGGCGGCGCCGGCACGTTCCCCACCTGCCGGTCGTGACCGACGGCGACCGGGTCGTCGTCGGCCCGTGGATCTCCGCCGACCCGGCGTCGCCGTGCCTTGAGTGCCTTCGGCTGACCCGGATGGACCCGGACGCGGCGTTGGCGGCGGCTGGCAGCTTGGCTCCGCCGGTGAAGCCAGTCGACGACGCGCTGGTCGCGATGGGCGCCGGGATGGCGGCCATGGTGGTGCGAGCCGGCCTGGCTGACGCTCTACTCCCGGCCGGCGTGTCGGTCGAGGTCCGGGCTCCGTGGCCCCGCGTCGACCACCGACGCTGGGAACGCCATCCGGACTGCTCCGCCCACGGAAACCGCGCCACGCAGCTTCGCGCCTCCGGATGAGGCGTACCCGTGGCCGAGCACTACCCGCCGCCGCCGGTCACGCCCCCACGAGCGTGTTGTGGGAGGTAGCGATCCGCCAGGGACCGTCGGACCGCACCAGCACCGAGGTCGACATCGCCGCGTGCACCCCGGCCAACGGCCCGTGCGGGGCCATCAACGTGTTCCGCGACGTCGCGATGATCACGTCGGCGCTGACGCGCTGCGCTTCCAGCAGCTCCATCTGGTTGGTGCTGCCGGCGTAGATCGAGTCGAAGATCTGTTGGTGTCCGGCGGCGATCTCCGTGCCACGGACCAGCTCCCCGCGAACCGTCACGAACGACGCATCGTCGCGGTACGGCTGGCCGAAGGCCGTTCCATCCGCCGTGTTCCAAGCCCCTTCGAGCTGCGCCAGCACGTCTTGGGCGATCTGTTCGGTGTTCATGGTGCTCCTTTTGGCTGAGTGATACTCAGTCAATATAGAGCTACTCAGCCGACTGGTACAGTGTTTTTGTGAGCGACGTTCCGCAGGCCTCCCGGCCCTACCGGTCGACGCTCCGCGAGGAGCAGGCCCAGCACACGAAGCTGCTCATCGCCCGCGCCGCTCGCGAGCGCTTCGTCGAGAACGGGTGGGCAGGCACCAGCGTCCGGTCGGTCGCGAGTGCGGCCGGCGTATCCGAAGCAACGGTGTATGCCGTTTACGGCACCAAGGCCGGTCTGGCCGTCTCGCTCGTCGACAGCGCTGATGAGGCCGCGGACGTGGGTCGCCTCGAGCGGGAGCTCGCTCGGGGCGCCGGCGCACCGAAACGGCAGCTGGCCGCCTTGGTCGGCTTCGACCGGCGGCTGTTCGAGCACGGGGGCGACGGCCTGAGGGTGATCCTCGAGGCGATGCGCAACGAGCCGGCGCTGGCCGCCGCATACAACGAGGGACGCGGCCGGGGGGAGATCGGACGTCGCGAGATATTCTCGACGTGGCCGCCTACGGCTCGACGGCGGGGCGTCTCAGTGCAGCAGGCCCTCGACGTCTACGCGCTCACCGTGTCGATCCAGTCCTACGACATCGCGATCGAGGAACGAGGCTGGGGTCCTGACCGGCTGCAGCGGTGGTGGGTCGATACCCTGGCGCGCCAGATCCTCGGCTGACAGCGGCTCGCGCCGGGGGGTGGCGGCAACCGCGTACCGCGCGGGTGACAATGACACGGTGAGCGACCTCCCCCGCAACGCCGTGGTCCGCGCGGCCCGGCTGGCCAGCTTGCCTGTGGGCATGGCCGGTCGCGCGGCGTGGGGACTCGGGAAGCGGGTCGGCGGGAAGCCGGCCGAGCTCGTCGCCGCCGAGCTGCAGGCGCGCACCGCCGAGCAGCTGTTCAGCGTGCTGGGGCAGCTCAAGGGCGGCGCCATGAAGTTCGGACAGGCGATGTCGATCTTCGAGTCGGCCTTCCCCGAGGAGATGGCCGCGCCCTACCGCGCCATGCTCACCAAGCTGCAGGACAGCGCTCCACCGTTGCCGGCCGAGACGGTGCACAAAGTCCTGGCCGAGCAGCTCGGCCCGCGGTGGCGGCGCAGCTTCCTGGAGTTCGACGACGTGCCGGTCGCGGCGGCGTCGATCGGCCAGGTCCACCGCGGCGTCTGGCGCGACGGGCGCACCGTCGCCGTCAAGGTGCAGTACCCCGGCGCCGGGCCCGCGCTGCTCAGCGACCTCGCCCAGGTCTCCCGGGTGGCCCGCGTCGCCACCGCCTGGGTACCCGGCATCGAGATCGGGCCGATCCTCGCCGAGCTCAAGGGCCGGATGGCCGAGGAGCTGGACTACCGGCTCGAGGCGCGCTCGCAGGAGAAGTTCGCCAAGGGCTTCGACGGCGACCCGCACTTCCTCATCCCGCACGTCGTCAAGTTCGGCGAGCGCGTGATCGTCAGCGAGTGGATCGACGGCGAACCGCTGTCCCGGATCATCAGCGACGGCACCGAGGAGCAGCGCGACACCGCCTCGCAGCGCTACATGGAGTTTCTCCTCGTGGGCCCGGGCCGGGTCGGCCTCCTGCACGCCGATCCGCACCCGGGCAACTTCCGGCTCATGCCGGACGGCCGGCTCGGGATCATGGACTTCGGTGCCGTCAAACGGCTTCCGCACGGGCTGCCCGACGAGATGGGCCGGTTCCTCACCCTCGCGGTCGACGGCGACGCCGAGGGCACGCTGGCCGGACTGCGGGAGACCGGGTTCGTCCGGCCGGGCATGGAGGTCGACGCGGAGCGGCTGCTGGAGTACCTCGAGCCGTTCATCGTCCCCCTGCGCAGCGACACGTTCCGCTTCTCGAGGCCGTGGCTGCGCGACGTGTTCCAGCACATCAACGACCCACGCCGGCCCAACTACACGGTCGGTATGCGGCTCAACCTCCCCGCGGAGTACCTCCTGATCCACCGGGTCTGGCTCGGCGGCATCGGCGTGCTGTGCCAGATCGGCGGCGAGGTGCACGGTCGCCGGCTGGTCGCCGCCTACCTGCCGGGCGTCGACCTGCCGCCGCTCGGCGACCCGGTGGGCTAGCGACCGCTCACCACCAGGCGGAGTCGAGCTTCCCTTCGATGCTGCGCAGGTGCTCCCGGCTGCAGACGTCGCAGGTCCAGACGTCACGCCCGTTCTCCAGCCCTCGCCCCCACGTCAGCAGGGCGGAGCCGTCGGCGGGTGCGGTCCGCCCACATGTCGCGCAGACCAGCCGCTCAGGGGTATCCGGCATCGGGATCAGCGGGCCGCGGCCGCCCGGTGCTCCTTCTTGAACGCGCGCACCTGGTCGAGCGAGTCCTGGTCCACGACGTCGGCGACGCTGCGGTGCGAGCCGGTCTCGGCGTATGCGCCGGCCGCCGCCTCCCAGCCGTTCGGGCGGACGCCGAGCTGCTTGCCGAGCAGCGCGGTGAAGATCCGGGCCTTCTGCTCTCCGAACCCGGGCAGCTTCCGGATGCGCGCCAGCAGGTCCGCGCCGGACGATGCCTCGGTCCAGAGCCGCTCGGCGTCACCGCCGTAGTCCGTGACGATCGCGCGGGCGACCTCCTGGACGCGGCCGGCCATGGAGCGGCCGTAGCGGTGGATGGCGGGCGGCGTGGCGCAGAGGGTGGCGAAGGCCTCGGGCTCGGCGTCGGCAATGGCCTGCGGGTCCAGGCTCCCGAACCGCTCCAGGATCTTGGCCGGCCCGGCGAAGGCCCGCTCCATCGGGAACTGCTGGTCGAGGAGCATACCGACGAGCAGCGCGAAGGCGTCGGTCGAGAGCACCTCGTCGGCAACCGGGTCCTGGGCGATGTGCAGCGACGCCTTCATGCCCGCCACCCTACGACGGCCCTCCCCCGCCCGGGTTTTCCTGCGCACGTGGTGACCTGTCGGCCGGCGATGTCCGGAATGTCGATTCATTCGTCACCACGTGGGGAGTTGTTGGCGTGGACGACCTGGTCTCGAGAGTCAGAGGAGTCAGAGGAGTCCAGAGGAGTCAGAGGAGTCAGAGGAAGTAGACGAACCCCGGCCCCTCGTCGCGGAACGGGACACCGAGCGACTCCAGCGCCGGGCGCCAGGAGCCGGTGACCGTGGTGTCCGCCGCCTCGAACCCGTGGTCCGCCGTGAGCACGAACGCCACGTCGTCCAGCACGCCCAGCGCGTCCAGCTGGTCGAGGAACACGCCGAGCCGGGCGTCGGACTGCCGCAGGGAGTCGCGGGCCATCGCCGATCGGGGACCCGCCCCGTGGTGGCCGGCATCGGTGACGACGTTGGCCCACCAGGTCAGCCGGGGCATCCGGGAGGCGTCCGCGAACAGCTCGCGGACCTGCGCGAGGCCGAGGTCGTCGACGCTCACGCCCCACCGGAAGTACCCGTCGTCGAGAAAGGCCGGGTCGCCCAGGAACGGCGACTGGTGGGCCGGCGGCAGCCGGTCGCCGAGCGCGCCGGCGCCGGTCCCGCTGCCGCTCTCCCGGATCACCGACATCGTCGAGTAGTCGGAGCCGCGGTCGATGGCCTCGTCGATGCAGGCGGTGCGCGGAATTCCTTCGTAAGCAACGTGATCGGCCACCATCTCGAACACCGTCCGCACCGGAGGACGCAGCCACTCGGCCGAGCGATGCCACGTCGTCTCGTCGTTCGGCACAACCCGCTCGCCGGTCTCCCGGTCGTAGAACACGTTGCCCAGGACGCCGTGCCGGCCCGGCCCCATCCCGGTGAGGATCGACGTGTGGTTGGTCAGCGTCACGCTCGGGAACTGCGCGACCGCCCCGCCGCGCAGCGCGACGCCCCGCTCGACCAGCCGGGCCACGGCCGGGAGGTCCCCCGCCTCGGCGAGGTGCAGCAGGTCGCCGCAGTGCGCACCGTCCCAGAGGACGCCGACCACCGCTCGGGGCGTGACCGCGGGGTCGAGGTATGCGTCGAGCACCCGTCCGTCCAGCGGCTCCCCCGCCGCGTCGCGAAGGTCATCGCGCGGGACACCGGCGAGCGCCGCCAGCGTCGGGCCGACGTCCACAAGGCGGGCGTGGTCGTCGACGTAACCCCGTCGGACCACGCCCGCGCCGGCGAGGACCAGCGGTGCGCGCGACTGGATGACGTCGAGCGACCCGTGCTCGCCGTGGTGGCCGCCCTCGTCGGGGAAGTAGTGCCGCGGCGTGTGGACGACCGCCAGGTCGGGGCTCCGGGTGGGGTCGGCGAAGAGCGAGAGGATCCGCTCCGCCGCATACGGGTAGGCGTTGTCGGTGCTGACCCGCGGGCCCTGGTCCTGCACCTCGCGCGCATACGGGAGAAAGGCCATCGGGTCCTCCGAGAGGACGGGGTCGGTGCCCCGGAGCACCTCATGTCGCGCGCTCGGGCGCAGCCGTACCGTGCCGAGCCGGTTTGCCGCGTGCGCGACCGGCTCCCCGTCGACGTCCTCGACCCAGACGACGAGGTCGACGATGCTCGCGAGGTCGTCGGCGGTGAGGGCGGCGACCGCGCGGTCGCGGGTCTGCTCGCGGGTCACGGGCTCGGTCACTGACCGGACGGTACCCGGTGAACCGGCCGGAGGCGGGAGCATGAGGAAGGGCGGGGAGCCCCTTGCGCTCCCCGCCCTTCATCGTGCCCCTCAGTGGGGCCCGCTCTGCGTCGGCCGTCCTGCGACGGCGCGGGTCACCGCTCGTGGCGACCGTGGTCCGCTTGCCGCGAGCGACGGATCTCCAGCGAGATCAGTCGGGCGCTGCGGCGGATGCCGGTCTGCTGCTGAGCGCGACGCAGGCGTTCGTCGATCGTGGCCTTGGCCAGATCGGGATACGTCTGGTGCGTATACATGTCAGCTTCTCCTTGAAACTCAGTGGTTGGTGGTGGTGAGTGGGCCGGGTCAGGCGGCGATCTCGTTCTTGCGCGGGCGTCCTCGTGGCCGCTTGCGCGGAACGACGACCCCTTGCACGAACAGCTGCCCGCCCCAGACGCCCCAGGGCTCGCGCCGCTCGAGCGCACCGGCGAGGCACTCCTGGAGTGCCGGGCAGGTCCCGCAGAGCGACTTCGCGAACTCGACGTCCGCCGGGCTCTCGGCGAACCAGAGCTCGGCGTCGTACGAACGGCACGGCACGGCGTCGCCGTCGGCCTGCGCGTCCGAGCGCAGGTCGAGCAGCTCGCTGAGGCTGAGTGTCTCGGCTGCCATCTGGTGCGTCACCTCCCTCCTGTCCTCCGCCACGGAGGTGTCCCTCGGTGGCGCGTCACCGTGGTGGCGGTGACGTCGGTCGTCTCCCTCTCGGTGCGGCGCCCGCGCCTGGTGGTGGGTGCGCCGTGCGGTGCTGGTCATCTCGGGCCCTCTGCTGCGTCTGGTGCTGCGGCTGGTGGTGCGGTGTTCCTCGTGGTGGCGGCCGGACAAACAGAAAGGCCGCGGATCCCGGATGTCGGGTTCCGCGGCCTGGAGGGAGACCGGTGTCTGGAGGTCAGACGGGTGGTCTACCGGTGCGGAACGGGAGGACATCCATGGAGTTGTGGGTCTGCGGGGCGGCGAACGCCGGGGCGATCATCTCGGCGACGTAGCCGTCGACGGCCGGGCCGGCGATGGGCAGAGTCGTCCCCTGGACCGGGGCGATGAGGTCTGCGAGAAGTCGGGTGCCCGGCTGCAGACGGTCACGCCAGACGCGCTTGTCGGCTCCGGTCTTCTCGACCGTGCCGATCGTCATCGTGCTGTTGCTCTCCATCAGGGCCACCCCTCCTTCCGATCCTCAGGTGATGTGCGTGGGTGCCATGCCACGCGGGTACGACTTGAAGAGACTACTGGGAGCCGCCAGATACCACCACACTATTTATTGCGGTTCCGTGACTTCTTCTCGGCGAGAGCGCCGTCCGGCGTGGATTCCGCTGCCGCAGAGGCGTTCCCGGCGACAACTTCCAGGTCGCCGCCGGCGAGGACCTCGAGTACGGCTAGGCCGTGCGTGTCGAGCTTGCGCACGCCGACCCCGGAGATCGCGGCCAGCTCCGCCAGCGACGTGGGTCGGGTCTCGGCGATCGCGACCAGGGTGGCGTCGGTGAAGACGACGTATGCGGGGACGGCCGCGGCGCGGGCGACGGCCAGCCGCCAGGCGCGCAGGGCCTCGAACGTGGACTCGTCGTAGGTCGGCGGGCACGAGCCGCAGCGGCCGACCTTGCGCTGCGCGGCGGTGGTCAGCTCGGTGCCGCAGCTGCGGCAGACCGACGGCGTGGTGCGAGCCGGGGCCGGCTCCCGGCGCCGACGCGATCCGCTCTCCGGGGCTCTGGCACCGGCGCCGAGCACCGCGGCGGCCGGGTCGAGGAACCGGGACGGTCGTCGCGAGGCCCGGCCGCCGGGGTTGCGCGCCGTGGCCCACGACAGCCGCAGGTCGTGCCGGGCGCGGGTGATCCCGACGTAGAGCAGCCGGCGCTCCTCCTCGATGGCCGCGGGGCCCTCGGCCAGCGTGATGGGGATGAACCCATCGCTGCACCCGGCGAGGAAGACGGTGTCCCACTCCAGCCCCTTCGCGGCGTGCAGCGACGCGAGGGTGACACCCTGGACCGCCGGCGCATGCTGCGCAGCGATCCGCTCCTCGAGGTCGCGGACGAGATCGGGGATGCGGGCATCGGGTGCGACCGCGACCAGGTCGTCGGCCAGGGTAGCGAGCGCTGTCAGCGACTCCCACCGCTCGCGGACCGCCCCGCCGGCGCTCGGGGCCACCGGCGTCAAGCCGGCGCCGCCAAGGATGTCGCGAACCAGGTCCGGCAACGGGCGGCTCCCGTCGTCGCCCCGAGCGGCACCGCGCAGCAGCAGGACCGCCTGGCGGACCTCGGGCCGGGCGAAGAACCGTTCGCCGCCCCGGACCAGGTAGGGCACGTCGACCGCGGCGAGTGCCGCCTCGAACGCCTCCGACTGGGCGTTGGTCCGGAACAGCACCGCGATCTGGGCCGCCGGGTGGCCGTCCCGGACCAGCCGGGCGATGTCCTCGGCGACCGCCGCCGCCTCGCTCGGGTCGTCGGGGTGCTGCCGCAGGGTCGGATTGGGGCCGGCCGGCGACTCGGCCACGAGCTCGACGTAGGCGCGAGGTGCCGGTGACCCGGCGCGTATCCCCGGGGTCGGTCCGGACCGACGCGGCACGGGAGACGAGGTTGGCCAGGGTGACGACCTGCGGGGTCGACCGGTAGTTCCGCACGAGGGTGACCACCCGGGCGGAGGGGAACCGCCGCGGGAACCGCAGCAGGTGGTCCGGCGAGGCGCCGGTGAACGAGTAGATGGTCTGGGCGGGGTCGCCGACCACGCAGACGTCGTCGCGTTCACCGAGCCAGAGGTCGAGCAGCCGCTGCTGCAGGGCGTTGACGTCCTGGTACTCGTCGACGACGAAGTGGCGGTACTGGCCGCGGACGGTGCGGGCGATCTCCTCCCGCTCGGCCAGGATGCCGGCCGTCAGCAGCAGCACGTCCTCGAAGTCGATGACCCCCCGCTGCGTCTTGCACTCCTCGTAGGTCTCGAACAGGCGAGCCATCTCGCGCAGGTCGATGCCCGCCGGGTCGCGGCCCGCGGCCCGGGCTCGCGACGCATACGACTCCGGGGTGAGCAGGCTGACCTTGGCCCACTCGACCTCGGCCGACAGGTCGCGGATGGCCGTGCGGTCGAACTGCATCCGCAGCCGGGAGGCGGCCTCGGCGACGACGGACGCCTTGTAGGGCAGCACCTCCGGAGCGGCGCCACCGACGGCCTGCGGCCAGAAGTAGTGCAGCTGACGCAGGGCCGCCGAGTGGAAGGTGCGGGCCTGGACGCCGCCGACGCCGAGCGTCCGCAGGCGGGTGCGCATCTCCCCCGCCGCCCGCGCGGTGAACGTCACCGCGAGCACGCGCTGGGGCTGGTAGGCCCCGGAGTGCACGCCGTAGGCGATCCGGTGGGTGATCGCGCGGGTCTTGCCGGTGCCGGCTCCCGCGAAGACACACATGGGACCCATGGGGCTGCTGGCGACCTCGCGCTGCTCGGGATCGAGCGCGGCGAGGACCTCGTCGGCCGTGGGGACGCCGGCGCGGGGAAGGGTAGGGCTGGTGAGCGCGGCGGCCTCGGTCATGACGCCAGCGAGTCTAGGTCGGTCGGCCGACGGTGCAGCGCCGCTGCCTCCCGCGGTCTACGAGCGAACCAGCCCGTATGCGTGGTCGACCACGAGCCGCGCCACCAGCCGGTGGTCGTCGACCATCGCGCGCCGGTAGTCCGCCCAGTCCGGGTGTTCGCCGTTGGCGTCCCGGTAGAGCCGGATGAGCTCCTCGACGGTCTCGTCGTCCTGGGACTGCGCCACGGGGGAGAGCTCGACGGTGCCGTCGAGGACGGCGTAGGACCAACCGGACTCGTCGGTCACGAGCACCGACGCCCGGGGGTCGCGACGCAGGTTGGCCACCTTGGCCCGGCCGTCGACGGTGGAGATCCGCACGATCTGTCGGCCGCCATCGTCGGCATACCAGGCGTACGTGACCACCGACAGCTGCGGGCGGCCGTCGCGACGGAGGGTGGCGAGGGTGCCGTTCTGACGCGAGGCGACCAGACCGGCGATGTCGTCGGGAACAACGGGCATACCGGCATCACACCACGTCCGCGGGGCGCGGGAAGAACGGCGCCGGGGAGGTGGTTGACGGATCTATGACCGTCGCGAACCCCGAGGCCGGCTCCGTCACGATGTTCAGCACGTCGTGGTGCGGCTACTGCCGGCGCCTGAAGACCCAGCTGGACCGGGAAGGGATCCCCTTCACCGAGGTCGACATCGAGCGCGACCCAGCGAGCGCCCGCTTCGTCGAGGAGGTCAACCGGGGCAACCAGACCGTCCCCACCGTGCTGTTCCCCGATGGCTCCGCCGCTACCAACCCCAGCGTCATCGAGGTCAAGCAGCGCCTCAGCGCTTGAGGTCCCCTGCGACGTCGTTCACGAAGCGCTGCGTGCTCTTCGGCGGACGCTCGGCATCCTTGCGGTCCGGTCGCTTGGGGATCCGGATGGTCGGCGCCTCGACGTCGTGGTAGGAGATCGAGTCGAGCAGGTGCGCGATGACGTTGATCCGCGCGGCCTTCTTGTCCTCCGACTCCACCACCCACCACGGCGACATCTCGACGTCGGTGTGCGCCATCATCTGGTCCTTGGCGCGGGAGTAATCCTCCCAGCGCAGGAGTGACTCGGGGTCCATCGGCGAGAGCTTCCAGCGCTTCATCGGGTCCTTGGCGCGGGCGCGGAACCGGGCTTCCTGCTCGAGGTCGGAGACCGAGAACCAGTACTTGCGCAGCACGATGCCGTCCTCGATGAGCATCTGCTCGAACAGCGGGGCCTGGCGCAGGAACCGCTCGTACTCCTCGTCGGTGCAGAAGCCCATGACGTGCTCGACGCCGGCGCGGTTGTACCAGCTGCGGTCGAACAGCACGATCTCGCCGGCCGCCGGCAGGTGGGCGATGTACTTCTGGAAGTACCACTGCGTCTTGTCCCGGTCGGTGGGCGACGGCAGCGCCGCGATCCGCACCACCCGCGGGTTGAGCACCTCGGCGATCCGCTTGATCGCCGAGCCCTTGCCGGCCGCGTCGCGGCCCTCGAACAGCACGACCACCCGGGCGCCGGTGGCGCGCACCCACTCCTGCATCACGACGAGCTCGGCCTGGAGCCGCGCCAGCTCCTTCTCGTAGACCTTGGTGGGGAGCTTGTCGACGCCGGACGCGGTCTTCTTCGCCATGGCCGGATTGTGCCAGGCGCCTACCAGGAGACGTCGGCGATCTCCACGATGCGCTGGCCCAGCCAGTGCTCGATGAGGCGTTGCGCGATCGAGATGCCGCTCGGGGTACGAATCTCCTTGCTCACCAGAGCTTCTCGGTACTCGTCGCGGGTGAACCAGCGCGCCTCGGCCATCTCGACGGTGTCCGGGTGCAAGGACGTCGTGGTGGCCCGGGCGCGGAAGCCCACCATGTCGGACGACGGGAAGGGCCACGGCTGGTTCCCGAGGTAGGTCACGTCGGTCACCGCGATGCCGACCTCCTCCTCGACCTCGCGGGCGACCGCCGCCTCGAAGGACTCGCCCGGTTCGACGAACCCGGCGAGCACCGAGAAGCGGCCCTGTGGCCACTGCGCGTTACGCCCCAACAGCAGCCGGTCGTCGTCGTCGACGACCGCCATGATGACGGCGGGATCGGTCCGCGGGTAGTGCTCGGTGCCGTCCCGGCTGCACCGGCGGATCCAGCCCGCCTGCTCGGGCGTCGTCGGGGCACCGCACCGGGGGCAGAACTGGTGGGTGGCGTGCCAGTTGGCCAGGGCCTGGGTCGTGGTGAAGATGCCGGCGTCGCGGTCGCCGAGCTTCTCGCCCGCGTTGCGCAGGGTCGCCCAGTCGCCGTGGCCGGCCTCCGTGGGGTCGCCAACGACGGCGAGGTATGCGACGCGTCCGGTCCCGGGGTCGGGTTCCACCTCCTCGCCGAGGAAGAAGGCGAGCCGGTGCCGGTCATCCGCGGACGGCGGCCGGACGGCCAGGGCGCCGTCCGGGAGGACCTCCATGCTCTCCGCGACGATGACCGCGACCCGGGTGGCGGGGTCGGCCAGGAGGCCGGCGACGAGGTCCGGTTCGGCCCGGCGGTGCGCGGCCCGGTCGAGGCTGCCGCGGGAGAGGGGAAGGTCGCCCAGCGGCATCGAGGCGGTCGGCTGGGACACGCTCGTCACCCTACGCGGACGCCGGAACCGGGCCTCGGCTCCGGCCGGTTGACGCAGCGTCGAGTGGGTTGACGCCCCCTGTAAGCCGCGTCAACCGGCTCGACGCTGCGTCGACCGGCTGAGCGGTGGGCGCGACGCATACGAGCCCGGGAGCGCGGAGGTCCACGGCATGAGGCGCCGCACCGAATACCGTGTGGGCGTGACGCGCACGCCCGCCTATCTCGCCGCGGTGGCGAGCTCGGCCGTCCCCGGGCTGGACGCCGTTGCGGTGCGAGCCGCTCGAGGGCTGCCCGGCAACCGGTGCGACGTGGGCTTCGTCACCGACACCCAGCGGCGTGCCTGGGTCGTGCGGCTGCCGACCACGGCAGCCGTGGGCGCTCAGCTCGACGCCGCGGCCGACCTGCTGCCGCTGCTGAACCGCCGGGTGCCCTTCAGCGTCCCGATGCCACGGGGGTTCCTCGCCGTCCCCGAGGGCCGCGCGGTGGTCTACCCCTACCTCCACGGCCGGTCCGTGGTTCTCGGCGAGGTGACTCCCGGACCAGGAGTCGCCGCCGAGATCGGTCGCGCCGTGGCGGCCCTCCACAACGTGGAGCGAGCGGTGTTCGAGGAGGCGGGTACCCCCGTCTACGACGCCGAGGCCTGCCGGACCCGCCACCTCGCCGACCTCGACCGCGGGGCGGCCACCGGCCACGTCCCCACCGCCCTGCTGTCCCGGTGGGAGCGGGCCCTGGAGGACGTGTCGGCCTGGCGGTTCGCGCCGACGCCGGTGCACGGCGACCTCAGCGGTGGCCGGTTCCTCGTGACGTTCAGCGACGAGGCCGACCCCGACACGGCGTCGGTCCGCGCCGTCACCGGCTGGGAGCACGCGAGGGTCGGCGACCCGGCGGACGACTTCGCGGTGCTCGTGGCCGACTGCGCGCCGGAGACGTTCGAGAGCATCGTCGAGGCGTACTCCCTGGCGCGGATCGAACGACCGGACCGGCACCTGCGCCACCGCGCTCGGCTCGCCTCCGAGCTACGGCTGCTGGCGCAGCTCCTCGACGCGGTGCAGGCGGCGCACCCGCCGCTCATCACCCGACGCGCCGCCGAGCTGCGCGCACTCGACGAGCGGACCGCCGACGAGCCGGAGCTGGTCGTCGCCGAAGCAGAACCACCCGCGCGCACGCCAACGGCCGGCGCGGGCGCCACTGCGGCCACCGGGGCGACCGGGTCCGCCGGCTCCGCCGTTGCCTCGGCCGCGTCCACCGCGTCGGCCGCCGCTCCGGTCGAGTTCCCGGACCTGCGCGACGACGACACCCAGCTGCTGAAGACCGGTACGGCGGCCGACGCCACGACGGTCATCCCGCCCGACGAGCTGGAGCGGCTCCGGGGCCGGGGCGGCGCCACGGAGGATCACCCCGCCGAGTCGGAGCAAGACGCCACGTCGTGGTTCCAGGTGCTCGAGGCGGCGCCCGCGGCCGATCCTCCGGAGCCGGCGCCGACGACTGCCGACGAGGAGCTGGTCTCGACGGGTGTCGACAGGTCGGCAGAGGTCGTCGACGCCCCGACCGAGGCGGGTGACCAGGAACCGGCACCCGAGCCGTCCACTCCTCCGGTCACCGTCACCGAGGAGGAAGCGCCGACGCCACCGGTCGCCGACGAGCCGTCCAGCGACGACACCGCACCGCTTCGCACGTCCCGGCCTGAGGCGGACCGAGCCGAAGGGGACCGGCCCAAGGCGGACCGGGCCGGCCGCTGACCGGTCGGGCACCGGCCTGACGCCGCATGCCGCTCTACTCAGCGACCGTCTCAGGCACTATCTCGTAAACCGTCTCGGTGACCCTCTCCGGCACCATCTCGGGGACCGTCGCCAGCAGCGAGCGGAGGGCCTTCTCCCGCGGCAGCGTCGGCCGCACGGTCGCACCGGTCGCCGCGTAGTAGAACGCGCCATCGACATCGCGAGCGGGGAGGCCGCGCAACCGCGCATACGCAAGGGCGTATGCGGCGAGCTGCAGCGTCCGGTGGCGCGCCGCGCGGGCGTCGGGCTCGAGACCGGTCTTCCAGTCGACGATGGTGAACCCGCCGCCAGCGCGCGGGAAGACGGCGTCGATGCGGCCGCGGATCGCGAAGCCGTCGAGGACCGTCTCGACGGCGATCTCCACCGCCTCGGGGACCCGGTCGGCCCACTCGCTGGCGAGGAACAGCTTCTTCATTCGGGCCAGCTCGGCGCCGCTGATCTGGTCGGGGGCAGTCTCGTCGGCGCTGCCCGGCAGGTCGAGGACGTCGACCATCGCGGCGCGGTGGTAGTGCTGCTCGACCCACGCGTGGAAGGCGGTCCCGCGCCGGGCCGCGAGCGCCGGAGCCGCCGGCATCGGCCGGCGCAGCGAGAGGGCGAACCGCGTCTGGTCGCTCGCCAGCTGCACGACATCCGAGGCGGAGAGGTGACGAGGCACCTCGACCACCACCTCGTGCCGTGCGGAGGCCGCGGCGCGTTCGGCCAGCAGCAGATCCAGCTCCGCCGCCGTCTCGGGGTCGACGGCCGCGGCCGATGACGGTGACGCCAGCGCCTCGGCCACGAGCGCGACCCCTCCGGCCAGCTGCCTCCGGCGCAGCACCATCGGGTCGTGGGGCCAGGGGTGGCGGACCGGCTCCACGAGCCGCGGGTTGACCGCCTTGCCGTTCTCGTCGGCCACCGGCATGTCCGCCCACGGCCCGAGGACCAGCCCGGGAGCGTCGACCAGCTCCTCGAGGAACACCGACGTCACCTTGGGCGTGGCTGCGTCGGCCCACACCGGCGCGGTCACCAGCAGCTGGGACCGCGCCCGAGTGAACGCGACGTAGGCCAGCCGACGCTCCTCGGCGGTCGCGTGCCGGCCACCCTCCAGGGCGAACTCGCCGAAGTCCTTCACCAACGTCTCCCAGTCCACGGCATCGCGCCAGTGGAGCTTCGGCAGTCCGTCGGCATCACCGCGCAGCTCGTAGGGCACGCCGTCCGCGCCAACACACCAGCCCTTGTCCTTGAGCTCCGACACCTCCCAGTGCTCGCCCCTCCACGTGCTGGCCGCGCCGCCCTCGCGGGCCGGGAAGGACGCCTCGACCAGCCCGGGGACGGCTACGCAGTCCCACTCAAGTCCCTTGGCGGCGTGCACGGTCAGCACCTGAACGGCGTCCAGCGAGGTCTCGATGGTCGGGGCGTCGAGGCCACGCTCCTGCTCGATCGCCGCGTCCAGCCAGGCCAGGAACCCGCCGAGGGTGGGCCGGTCGGCCGACGCCGAGAAGGTCGCGGCCACCTCGGCGAAGGCGTCGAGGTGTGCCCGCGCTGTGGCCACGGTGTGCTCCGGACGGGCCAAGACCTCGATGTCGAGACCGAGCGCTCGCTCGCCCTCGCCGACCAGCTCGGCGAGCGGCAGTCCGGTGAGCCGGCGCAGCTCCTTGACGACGTGGCCGAGGGACCGCAGCCGGGCCAACCCCGCCTCGGACACCCGCTGCCCCTCGGCCCCGCGCCACGCGGCCGGCGGCAGGTCGTCGAGCGCCTCGACGATGCTGGCGCGGTCGGAGCTCTCCGGCGCCTGGTCGCGTACTTCGCCCTGCGCCGGGTGCCGCAGCAGCCCCGACTCGTCGCTGCCCCTCGACGACGGGTCGAACTGCCCCGCCTCCTCGAACTCCTCGTCCGGCGCGGTCTCCAGTCCGGGCAGCTGGAGCACCTGGGCCTCACCAGGGAGCGCCCCGTGGGCGCGCTGCTGGACCCGCGCCCACGACGCGAGCCCGTCGAGATCGGCCGGCCCCAGGCGGCAGAACGGTCCGGTGAGCAGCCGCATCAGCCGGTCGCCGCGGGAGGGGTCCTGGACCACCCAGAGCAGGCTGACCAGGTCGTTGACCTCCGGCGTCAGCAGCAACCCGCCCAACCCGACGACCTCGACCGGAAGCTCGAGGGCCTTGAGCGCCTCGACGACGAGCGGGAACTGAGCGCGCTTGCGGCACAGCACGGCCGCGCTGAGTGTGCTGCGCCGCCCGCTCGGCGACCGCCACCGGGCCGCGACCCAGTCGGCGACGTAGGCCGCCTCCTCCTCCGTCGTCAGCAGGCGCGCCGCGTGCACGCGCCCCGGGCCGGCGTCGGGGCGCGCCCGCAGCGGCGCGACGATCTCCGACCGCAGCGGGCCCGACGTCGTGTTAGCGGCGTCGAGGATGGCGTGGTCGTTGCGCCACGACGTCCGCAGCGGCAGCACCCGCGCCTCACCGTGCTCGTCGGCGAACTCCCGCGGGAACCGGGTCAGCGTCGTCGCACTCGCCCCGCGCCAGCCGTAGATCGACTGGTTGGGGTCACCCACGGCGGTCACCCCGATGCCGCCGCCGGGGTCGTCGCCACCCATGCCGCCGCCCGCGGACGCCAACCCGAACAGGGAGCGCAGCATCACCAGCTGGGCCTCCGACGTGTCCTGGAACTCGTCGAGCAGCACCGCTCGGAACCGGGTGCGTTCCGACGTCGCGATCCCGGGAACGGTCTTCGCCAGCCGGGCGGCCAGCGCCATCTGGTCGCCGAAGTCCATCGCGTCGCGGGACCGCTTGTGGTCGAGGTAGGCCCGCACCATCGGCAGGATCGCGCGCCGGTTGCGGAGCGCCGGCAGGACCTTCTCGGTTTCCATCGGGTGCGTCCGCTTCTTCGTCACGCCCTTGGGCACCGCCTGCATCGCCACCTCGAACTCGTCGATGTAGGCGCAGACCTCCTCGGGGTCGACCAGGTGCTCGGCCATCTCGCCGGCCAACGAGACCACCGCCTCGGTGACCGTCGACTCGGCGTAGGTCAGCTCCTCGACATCGCCGTCGTAACGGCTGACCACCTCATGCGCGTACTGCCAGGCCGCGGCCTCGGACAGCAGCCGGGACTCCGGCTCGTAGCCCAGCCGCAGCGCGTGCTCGCGGACCAGCCGACCCGCATACGAGTGGTAGGTCGAGACCACTGGTATGCCACCGAGCGGCTCGGCCCCGTCTTCGTCCAACGGGGTGGGGGTCCACAGGCCGGCGTTGGTGAGGCGGCGCAGCCGGCGGCCGATGCGCTCGGCCAGCTCGGTGGCCGCCTTGCGGGTGAAGGTCAGGCCGAGCACCTGATCCGGCTCGACGTGGCCGTTGGCGACCAGCCAGACCACTCGCGAGGCCATCGTCTCGGTCTTGCCCGAACCGGCGCCGGCCACGACGAGCACCGGCCGGTGCGGGTCGGCCTCGACGACCGCGCGCTGCTCGTCGGTCGGCGGCGGCAGCCCGAGCGCAGCGGCCAGCTGGGCCGCGGTATGCACCGTTGTTGCCGTCATCGCAGGGTGCTCCCCTCAGGCATGGCGGGGCACGACGTCCTGACGGGACAGAACGTGCACCACGAACCCGGTGTTGCCGCGAAGTCCGCCGCCCCCATCCCCTCGGCGGTCTCCGCGACCAGCTCGGCCGCCCAGCCCGGGTCGTCCTGGGTCTCCAGCGGCGGCTGCTGCTGCACCACGGGGCCCTTCGCGGCGCCCGCGGCCTTGCCCAGGTGGAGCAGCGCGGCCCCGGCGGATGTCCGGCCCTCGCTGCCGAACGCGCCGTGCTCGACCGCGAGCTGGTAGGTGCCCAGCTGAGGGTGCGTCGCCACGTCGTCGGCCCGCGGCTTGCTGCTGCCGGTCTTGTAGTCGACGACCCGCAGGCCGCCGTCAGCGTCGCGCTCGAGCCGGTCGACCCGGCCGGTGATGCGTGGCGCGGCCGATGTCGACACGCAGCGGCACCTCGCTGTCGACCTTCTCCGGGCGGTCGGGATCGGCGAAGTAGGCCGCCAGCCGGTAGGCCATGAGGTGCGCCTGCTCGCGCTGCCGGTCGGTGTTCCAGCCGGGCGGCAGCCCGAGCCGGCCCCACCGCCGCTCGACCTCCGCCACCAGCGTCTCGGCGTCGACGTCGTCGCCGAGGTCGTGGGCGATGTCGTGGATGAGGGTGCCGAGGTTGGCCGAGCCCTGGCTGGGCGCGTCTCCCCCCGCACTGGTCAGCGCCCACCGCAGCCGGCAGTCGCCGAAGCTCTCCACCTTGGACGGGGACAGGCGCACCTGCTGGTCGGGGCGCCGCAGCGGCCGGTCGTCGCTGAGCACCCGCTGGATCCACCACTGCTCGGGCTCGGCCCCCGGGACGCGCTCGGCGGCCAGCCGGCTCAGCGCCGCGGCCGCGGCGGCCCGCCCCGTCGGCGTCGTCGAGCACGAGGCGGCGGCGGAGGTCGGCGACGAGGGAGGGCAGGGACAGCGTGCGCCCGAGCTCGGTGAACTCTCGCTGCTCGGAGCGGCGCCTCGGCCGGCACCCCGTCGGACAGCGGCGGCGCCACCAGCGGGTCGACGAGGTCGAGGTAGACCGAGGGCTGCTCGTCCTCGCTGCGGACCGCCGTCACCAGCAGCCGCTCCGACGCGCGCGACACCGCGACGAGGAACAGCCGCGTCTCGTCGTAGCGCACCGCGGTCTGCGCGGCCCGGAACGTCCGGTCCGCGGCCGGTGACGACGGCGACCAGCTCCTCGGAGCCGAGCAG
Source organism: uncultured Actinomycetota bacterium (assembly GCA_963751085.1). GTDB lineage: Bacteria > Actinomycetota > Actinomycetes > Actinomycetales > Dermatophilaceae > Lapillicoccus. Next base: position 785,192 of record CAVVTH010000004.1, read on the forward strand.
CGAGCCGCGCAGCCGCAGGTCCGGCCACGCGCCCTCCTGCACGCCGGCAACCGCGACGTAGCGCCACTCGCGTCCGGCGGCACCCGGCCGGGGTCACCAGCGCGACGCCGTCGCCGGACTGGGCGCGGGCGGCGAGGGTGTCACCGGGGACGTCCTGGCCCTGGATGTGCTCGAGGAACGCGTCCGGCCCGGCGGCCGGCAGCCGGTCGACGTAGCGCTGGGCCGCGTCGAACAGCGCCACGACGGCGTCGAGGTCGCGGTCGGCCCGGGCGCCCCGCTTGCCGCCCCGCAGCGCCAGCCGGTTCCAGCGGTCGGCGATGTCGAGGGCGTCCCACACCGCCCACAGCACGGTCTCCGCGCTGACCCCGGGCGCCCACGTGCGGGCCCCGTCGTCGCCTTCCCCGGCTTCTCCGGGGGGCACCACCGTGCGCGCCACGTCGAGCCCCGCGTCGATGGCGTGCGCCAGCCGGCGCAGCGGCGCGGCGTCGTGGCCGAGCGACGCGGCGTGGCCGGGTTCGAGCAGGACGGCGGCCAGCAGCTCGTCGCTGGAGCGCTCCCCGCCGCTGTCGAGCTCCTCGCGCCGCAGCAGCCGGCGCAGCCGCCGCAGCCCGACCGCGTCGCACTCGCCCGAGCGGTGACAGCACGAGGTCGATGGCGCGCTCCGGCTCGACCCGGTGCTCGGGGTCCAGCGCGACCTTGAGCACGGTGTCGACGAGCGCCAGCAGTGGACGGACGGCCACCTCGTCGCGGACCGGGCTCTCGCTCGCCGACGGCAGCATGGGCACGCCGTGGGCCATGAGGATACGGCGCAGCGCCTCGTCGCGGCCCTCGCTGCGCACGACCACCGCCATCTCGCCCCAGGGGACCCCGTCGAGCAGGTGGGCCGCGCGCAGCCGGGCCGCGATGTGAGCCGCCTCCTGCGCCGGCGACCGCAGGAGGGCGACCTCGACGCGACCCCCCGGCGTGCACCGGCTCCGGCGACCGCTGCCGGCCTCCGCCGAGAGCCCCGATCCGGGTGGTGATCGTGCCGGCTGACCTCGCGCCAGCGCCGTCGGCTGCCGGTATGCGGTGCGCAGCAGCACAGTGGGTGGCTGGGCGCCGGTGGGATCGGCCCGGCCGAGGTCGGTCCAGCGCGGTGGCGAGGATCCGGGGGTCGGCGCCCCGGAAGGTCTGCACAGCGGCGTCCGGGTCGCCGACCAGCACGAGGTCCGGCCCGGCGGACGTGAGCACCCGCAGCAGCCGGGCGGCGGCGACGGTGAGCTCCTGGGCGTCGTCGACGACGACGAGCCGCACGTCGGCGCATACGCGCGCCGAGCGCCTCGGGGTCGTCCTCCAGCCGGTCGGCGGCGGCGGTGAGGATCCAGGCCGGGTCGTAGGCGCCCGGCCGCGAGAAGGCGGTGACCTGGTCGTACTCGCGCAGCACCTGCGCCGCGGCGACCCACTCCGGCCGGTCGTGCTCCGCGCCGAGGGCCGCAAGCTGGTCGGCCTCGATGCCGTGCTCGACGGCGCGCATGAGCAGGTCGCGCAGCTCGGCGCGGAACCCCCGCTTGTCGAGCGCGACGAGCACGTGGTCCGGCCACGGCGGGGCGCTGGCGTCCCCGCGCGCGTGACCGGCGAGCAGCTCGCGCAGGATGACGTCCTGCTCCGGGCCGCTGATGAGCCGCGGCGCGTCGTCGCCCCGCAGCGCCGCCTCCCGGCGCAGGATCCCGAACCCGAACGCCTGGTGGGTGCGCGCCAGGGGTTCGGTCGAGGTGCCGGGCCAGCCGCGGCGGTGACCCGCTCGCGCAGCCGGGCGGCGGCCAGCCGGGTGGAGGTCAGCAGCAGGCACTCGTCGGGCGTCAGGCCGCCGAACAGCACCCGGTCGACGACCAGCTCGACCGCCGTCGTGGTCTTGCCGGTGCCCGGAGCCCCGAGGACCCGCAGCAGCGACGCCCTGCGCGTCGAGCACGGCCTGCTGCTCGTCGTCGAGCCGGGGGGCGTCGACGACGAGGGCCGGAGCTCGTCGCAGGAGGACCATGTCGTCATCCCACCACGGCCCGGCGACACCCCTGCGTCAGCTCGCCGGGCCCGTCCCAGCGCGCCCGCGACAGGTCGACCCGGAGCCCGTCCAGCGTGCCGCGGACCATCGGCGTGCTCTCCTCGCGGTAGTGGTCCCGGGCCCGGCCTCCAGGCCGCGCGGCGGCCAGCCACCGGCGCGCACGACCCGCCACCAGGGCACGTCGCTGCCGTAGCGGCTCATGACGTTGCCGACGAACCGCGCCCCGCGGCTGCCGACCAGCTCGGCGACGTCACCGTAGGTGAGGACCTGGCCCTCGGGGATCTGGTCGACGATCTCGAGGACCTCCTCGGCCTTCTCCGGCAGCTCCGGCAGCCTCGAAGGCGGGGTATGCGTCGGCCACGGCCCCGATCCTGCCAGCGCCGGCCGGCGGGGTGCGGGTGTCGGGCGGCGCTGGCAGGGTGCCGACATGGCGATCCGTGGACGAGAACGACGCGGCTGGCTCGGCGTGGTGCTCGGGGCACCGACGCGCGCGAGCTGGCGTACTTCTACCGCGACCTGCTGGAGCTGGGAGCTGGCCACCGACGAGCCGGACTGGTGCACGATCGGGATGCCGGACGCGCCGGTCAACCTGGCCTTTCAGACCGAGGCCGACCACGTCCGGCCGGTCTGGCCGGGCGGTCCCGGTGAGCAGCAGATGCAGCTGCACCTCGACCTCCAGGTCACCGACCTCCAGGGCGCGGTCGAGGACGCGGTGGCGTTGGGCGCGACGGTGGCCGAGTTCCAGCCGCAGGCGGACGTGCGGGTCATGCTCGACCCGGCCGGTCACCCGTTCTGCCTCTACCTCTGAGCGCCTCCGGTCAGGTCGGTCGGGGCGTGGCCCGCGCCGCGTCGACGACCTGCCGGATCGCGTCGACGACGACCTGTGGCTGCTCGATGTGAATGTAGTGGCCGGCGTTCGTCCTCGTCACGTGCGTCGACCCGGGGAACTTCGCGGCCAGCTGGTCCTGCGCCGCGAGCTGCGCCGCCCACAGGGCGTCCGCGAACTTCTGGGTGACGAACGCCGGGAGCTGCCCGGTGGCGATGTCGGCCGAGGAGATCACCTTCCGGTCCGCGCTCAGGACGACGGTGGGCACCGATGGTCGTCGTCGTGATCGCCCGGAGCTCGGGGAAGACGACGTCGAACCGGAACTCCTCGGCGCCCGGTGGTCGGCCCTGCGTCGACGGGCTGTTCAGCCTCTCGAGGTCTGCGCTCTGCTGTGGGGTGAGGCGGTCGGGCAGGTTCTCGCTGAGGGCGTCGACGAGGACCAGCCCCGCCGTCGCGGCGGGATGTGCGGCATCGAAGAGACGGACCACGTCGCCGCCGTAGGAGTGGCCGACGAGCACGTAGGGCCCGCGCTCGCCGGAGGCGAGCAGCAGCGCCTGGAGGTCCGCCGCCGCAGCAGTCCCCGTCGTCGGCTGGGGCACCGGCGTCGACCGGCTCTCCTGCCGGCCGGCGGCCGTGGTCGTCTCCGTCCCCGGCCGGTCGTAGGCGATACCCGGCTGACGCTGGCCACCTGCGGGAAGACCGCCTGGCCAGAGGTGGCCGGATCCGTCGTCACCGCCCAGTTGTCGGCCCGCTCACCGAGCCCGCTGACGAGGACGACCGTCGGGCTGCCCTCGCCGCGGCAGGTCAGGTACATGAACCGGCCGCCGCCGATGGCGACCGACCGGGCGACATCGCCGGACGGCTCCGCGGCAGGAGCGCTCGTGGCGGACGGCGGGGCACTGGCCGGGGCGTTCGTCGGGCCAGTGCTGCACGCGGACACCGTCAGGGTGGCGACCAGGACGAACCCGGCGGTCACGGCACGACGTCGTGAGCGGGACTCGGGTGCCACTCCGCTGGCGGACGAGCCCATTCGACGGCCCTGCCCATCTGCTCGCGGTGGCTGCCATCCCACCTCCCACCACGGTACCGCCCGTCCCGCTACTCAGTGTCGGATGCCAAGATGACCCGCGACGGAGGGAGTCTCGGTGGCCGGTCGGCGCCCCAAACGTGCGGCGAGCACCCAGGTCGATCCCCCGATCCTGGTGGCCTCCGAGCGTAGGCAAGGCGATCGACGGCAACGTCCTGCTCCGGCCGGTCGACCTGTCCGTCGGCGCCGGGCCGCTGCGTCGTCCTGCGCGGTGAGAACGGCAGCGGCAAGACGACGCTGCTGCGGATCCTGGCGGGCACGATGGAGCCCTCGGAGGGCGGCGCGACCGTCGACGGCCTCGACGCCGACGAGCGCGACCCAGCCGTCCGGCACAACGGTCGCCGCTCTCATCGGCGCGCCGACCGCATACCGCGACCTGACGTTGTTCGACCACCTCGTCCTCATCGACGCCACATGGGGCCGCGGCGAGGGCGCGGAGGACCGCGCCGAGGAGCTGCTCGACTCGCTGGAGATCGGCCACCTCGCCGAGCGCTTCCCGCACGAGCTGTCGTCCGGCCAGCAACAGCTGTTCCACCTGTCGATGGTCCTGGGCCGACCCGGCCCGCATCGTCCTGTTGGACGAGCCCGAGCAGCGCCTCGACACCCACAAGCGCGGCCTGCTCGGCGGACCTGCTCGTGGAGCGCAAGGAGGGCGGTGCGGCCCTCGTCGTCGCCTGCCACGACCCGGACCTGACCGAGCGGATCGCCGACCGCGTCGTCGACGTCGTCCCGGCGTGAGCTCCGACGCCCAGCGGCTCGCCGACGCCCGCGAGGTCCTCGCCGGCGAGGAGCGGCAGCGCAGCCAGAACGCCGTCTACGTGGTCTACGTGGCGGTCATCGCCGCGGGCGCGTACGGCGTCCCAGCGGCACAGGCGCTGCTCCGGTTCGTCGACCCGCAGTGGCTGGCGTCGCACCTGGGCGGGTTCCGCGGGGTGCTGCTCGGCGCGGCGGTCCTCGTCGCCGCCCTCGTCCTCGCCTACCGGCTCGGCCGCGCTCGCGGCCCCGTCGTGCCACCGCTGCCCTATCTCGACGTCATCGCGACGAGCCCCCTCGACCGGGCCCTGGTGCTGCGGCCCTGGTGGCGGCTCGGAGTGCTTCGGCTGCCTCGTCGGCGGGCTGCTCATCGGCCTCGTCATCGGAGCGGGGGTTGCCATCGCGGCTTTGGCGTCGGCGTGGATCCTCCTGCCGGCGGTCGGCGTCGGAGTGGTGGTCGGCCTGCTCGTCGCGGGGAGCTGGCTCCACGGTCAGGTCCGCTCGTGGCCCACCGGCTCTCGGGGCCCGGGAGTCTTTCTGCGCCAACGACGTTCGCTGCGGGCCCTGCACCTCACCGCCCTGCGAACGCAGGCCGCGAGCGCCGTGACGGTCGGCGGGGCGGTCCTCGCCGGCGACCTGCGGGCCGCGCGGCTCGACGTCGGGTCACGGACGACGCGCGGGCGCCGGTGGCGGCTGCGCCTGTTCGGCCGCACGTCGGTGATGGTCGCCCGCGACTGGCTGGGCCTGAAGCGGACTGCGGGTGCCGGGGTCGCCGGGCTGGTGCTCGTCGCCGCCGGCGCCTACGCGCTGGTCCAGTCGGCGACCCCGGGGACCCCGAGCATCATCGCGCTGGCCGGGCTGGTGCTCGCCTACCTCGGGGTCAGCGCCTGGTCGGAGGGGCTGCGCCTCCAGGGCGACAACGCCGGTACTCCGCCGTTGATCGGGCTCGACCCGTCGGCCGAGGCCACCGCGCACCTCGTGCTGCCCGGCGCGGGCTACGTCGCGACGGTCCTCGTCGTCGGCGGCCTGGCGGTGCTGTTCGCCCACGCCACGGTCGTCGGCATCGTATGGGCGGTGCTGATGACCGGGCTCCTGCTGGCCGCGCAGCTGATGGCCGCGTTCCGCGGGCTGCCGCCGGCCGGCATCTTCTCGCCGAACGCCGGCGTGCCGATCATGGTCCTCTGGTATGCGGTGCCCCTCCTCGTTCCCACGGTATGCGGCACCGCGGCCAGTGCGTTCCTCTCCGCCGGTGCGACGACGACCGCGGTCGGCGTACTGGCGCTGACGACGTGGTTCGCGATCTTGTACGCCCGTCGGCGTATCCGGGTGCTGTTCGAGCAGCACCGGGCTTGAGGCGGACGGCACGGTCGACCGGCCAAGCCTCTAGGCGGCGCCGCGGGACCGAAGGCCTGTCCGCACCGTAGCGGCCTCCCGGCGCCCCTGGTCGCATCCCGCCCGCGCCGCCGCCGAACACCCCGGTCGCTGCGGTCACACGGGTCTCCTCGGGGCAGTGGTGGTGGACCCATATGTGGCACGAGAGGCCCGGCGCGGTGCCAGCCGAATCGGCGGCGTCCACCGGTCGGGGGTCAACAGGATCGTCCGGCCGGTACGCCGTCCGGTCGACAGGAAGCCCGAGCGCGCCGGGTGATTCTTGTCGTGGTCGCCCCAGACCCCCCGACAGCACAAGGAAGAGACATCATGCCCACCCTGGTTACCCCATCTCCCCGCACGACCGGCCACCCGTCGACCCACCGCCGTACCGCTGTGGTGACCTCGGTCCCGGCCGAGCCGACCTCCGCCTCCGAGACCCAGCTCTCCTGCCCGGCTTGCGGCGAGCCGGCCGTCGTCGAGTGGCGTGACATTGTCGCCGGTACCAGCGGTCCGGTGGTTCTCGTCAAGCTGCGCTGCCCCCGGGGCCGGCACTGGTTCCTCATGCCCGAGGACGACATCTGAGCCGAGCAGTCCGCTCGGTCCTGCCCCGTCGCGGCTCACACGTCCGGCGGGGCCTGTTCGGGTAGCAGCCGTCCGTTTGGGGTGACCCTCACCGGGCTGCCGCCAGCGGCCAGGAGTGCCCAGAGCAGGACCTGGTTCTTCGAGAGGACCAGCCGACCGGTACGGCGTTCGAGCTCGTCGATTGCGGACGCGGCCCGAAAGCCGTTACCACCGAAGGAGATGGCGTCCGCAGAGTCGCTCGAGTGACGGACAACCCAGTCGACGATGTCCGCGGCGCGCACCTTCGCCGGGTCATCGGGCACCGTGTCCCCACGTACCGCCCGAGCATCGAAACCCTGGCTCCACCCCGGCCGCGTAGCCGGTGCTGGTCGACGCGTACGCGAGGGCGTCGACCGAGCCGACGGGGAAGGCGCCATCGTGGCCGCTCCCAGTGGTGAGCCGCCGGGCCGGCTGACAGGTTGGGAGGCATGTTCTTCCCCGGCTTCCTGGAGTGGGACCACGCCGTCGACGATGGCGTGGTGCTCCACGGCCGTTCCGGCGGGAGCGGCCCGGCCGTCGTCCTGCTGCACGGCCACCCCCGCGCGCACACGACGTGGCACCGGGTGGCACCCCGGCTGCGCGACGAGGGCTTCACCGTCGTCTGTCCGGACCTTCGCGGCTACGGACGCTCGTCCACCCCCGAGCCGGACGCCGACCACCGGACCTACGCCGACCGGGCCATGGCACAGGACGTCGTCACCCTCATGGACCGCCTCGGCCACGACCGGTTCGTCGTCGTCGGCCACGACCGAGGCCAGGGCGTCGCCTACCGGTGCGCACTGGACCACCCGGACCGGGTGTCCGGCGTCGGCGTGCTCGACGGGATCCCGGCCGTCGAGTCGGTGGAGCGCGTCGACGCCACCTTCGCCGTCGCGTGGTGGCACTGGTTCTTCTTCGCCGGCTCGCCCCATGCGGAACGTGTCATCACCGCCGACCCGGACGCGTGGTACCAGCTTGACGAGGCCACGCGTTCCAGGATGGGGACCGAGAGCTACGACTACGTCCGCGCCGCAGTCCACGACCCCGCCACCGTCCGGGCGATGCTGGAGGACTACCGGGCCGGCCTGTCCGTCGATGCCGACCACGACCGCCAGGCCCGCGACGCCGGGCGGCGGATCACGTGTCCCACGCTGGTGGGCTGGTCGGTGTACGACGACCTCGAGGAGCTGTACGGCGATCCGGTCGCCATCTGGAAGCGGTGGGTCGACGCGCCGATCACCGCAGCGCGCCTCGACAGCGGTCACCACATGGCGGAGGAGAACCCGAGCCAGCTCACCGCCGTGCTGACGGCGTTCGCTCAGTCGGCCGGAGGCGATGCCGGCTGACCGGCGATGCCGGGAGCCGGGCTGTGACCCGCAACCCGCCGCCGGGCCGGGCCTCGAGGCAGAGCGTCCCGTCATGGGCTCGGACGATGCTCGTGACGATCGCCAGCCCCAGGCCGACGCCGGCATCGTCGCTGCGGATGCGGTCGGTGCCGCGCTGGAACGGTTCGGTCAGCCTCGAGAGCAGCTCGGGATCGAGGTGCTCGCCGGTGTTCTCGACCGTCAGCGTGACGAGGCCGCGACGAACGGCGGTATGCGTGTGGACGGCGCCGCCACGGCGGTTGTGGACGATGGCGTTCTGCACGAGGTTCGTCGACATTTGCAGCAGGAGCGCGTGAGAGCCGGTCGTCCGCGCCACGTCGCCCGAGGCCTCCAGGGTGACCCCGTGCTTCTCGGCCAGCGGCAGAAGCGTTTCGGTCGCCTCCTCGACGAGCAGGGACAGGTCCACCTCCTCACGGCCGAAGGAACGCTGGTCGGTGCGGCTGAGCAGCAGCAGGGCCTCCGTGAGCTCGATCGCCCTGGCGTTGACCGCCCGAAGCCGTTCGTGCAGCTCATCTGTGTCCTGGTCCGGGTTCTTGCGGGCGACGTCGAGCAAGGTCTGCGTGATCGCCAGCGGGGTTCGCAGCTCATGCGAGGCGTTGGCGGCGAACCGCTGCTGGGTCGCGACCTGGGCCTCCAGCCGGGTCAGCATGGCGTCGAACGCGTCGGCCAGCCGGCGGAACTCGTCGTCGCGGCCCTCGAGCGCAATCCGGTGCGAGAGCGAACCGCTCGCGGCGGCACGGGTGGCGTCGCTGATCCGGGCCAGCGGGGCGAGCATTCGGCCGGCCAGCCACCAGCCGCCCACTAGACCGAACACCAGCAGGAACGCCATCACCATGAGGGCTGCCGGCCGAAAGACGGAGGGACCGAAGTTCTCCGGACTGAGCGCTCGCTGGAAGTCGGACAGTTCGGGAACGACCACCAGGGAGGGCGACCCGCGCAGCAGGAACACCCACACCGCCGTCAGCAGCAACGCTCCGGCGAGCAGCAGGAAGCCGGCGTAGCTGAGGGTCAGCTTGAGGCGGACGCTCAGCCCGGGTGCTCTACCCACCGTCGCCTCCGCTCGGCGCAACAGGTGACGTCTCGATGCGGTAGCCGACTCCGGGAACGGTGCCCACGAGCCCTGGCGCGCCGAGCCGTTTGCGCAACGCGGAGACCGTGATCCGCACCGCGTTGGTGAACGGATCGGCGTTCTCGTCCCAGGCTCGCTCCAGCAGCTCCTCGGCGCTGACGACGCCGCCGTCCGCGCCGACCAGGACCTCCAGCACGGCGAACTGCTTTCTCGTCAGCGGGATATAGCGGCCCTCGCGGTACACCTCGCGCCGAAACGGGTCGAGACGCAGCCCGGCGATCTCCCGCACCGGCGGCCGGTTGTGCGCTCGCCTGCGGTCGAGGGCTCGCAGGCGGAGCACCAGCTCCTGGAGGGCGAACGGCTTGGTGAGGTAGTCGTCGGCTCCGAGCTCGAAGCCCGAGGCCTTGTCGTCGAGCCGGTCGGCGGCGGTGAGCATGAGGATCGGCATACCGCTGCCCTGGGCGACGATGCTCTCCGCGATGTCGTCGCCGGATGGGCCGGGGATGTCGCGGTCGAGTACGGCAATGTCGTATGCGTTGACGCCCAACAGTTCCAGCGCGGTGTCGCCGTCGCCGGCGATGTCGGCAGCAATCGCTTCCAGCCTCAGCCCGTCGCGGATCGCCTCCGCCAGGTACGGCTCATCCTCGACCACCAAGACACGCACTCGGTCGATGCTACGAGCCGGCACATATCGTCCGCGTAGGAAAATCCGCATACGGGCTGACAACGCCGCGGCCGCTTGGCTGGACGCATGGTCCACACCACGGCAGCCGAACGCAGCTCGCGCCGGCTGCGACCCATGGCCACCGGCGTTGTGGTGGTGCTCTTGGCGATCGTCGCCACCGTCGGGTTCCACGCGGCCTCGTCCTCGGCTCCCGCGGTCGGCGAGCTGGGGCGAGGCGGCCCCGGTGGGGCGGCGACTCAGGCTGACGGCGTCCTCCCGGACGGAGCGACCGTCTTCGACGACCAGTATCCCGGCATCGCGAACCTCGACCCCGACCTGCGGGCGGCACTGCGAAAGGCAGCGAGCGTGGCCGCCGCCGACGGCATCACCGTGGACGTCAACAGCGGGTGGCGCTCACCGGCGTACCAGAACCAGCTGCTGCGTGAGGCGACCGTCGAGTACGGCTCGGCGGCGGAGGCGGCGCGGTGGGTCGCGACCGCGGACACGTCGCCACACGTCTCCGGCGACGCCGTCGACATCGGCCCCTCCGCGGCCACCGCATGGTTGTCCGAGCACGGCGCCACCTATGGGTTGTGCCAGATCTACCGCAACGAGGCCTGGCACTACGAGCTGCGACCGACCGCCACCGCTCGAGGGTGCCCGGCCATGTATGCCGACCCCACGGACGATCCGCGGATGCGGCCATGACCGCGCCCAACCCTCGATACGGCGTGACGTGATCCGCGCGGGGTGGCACGGCTGGTTCGGGACGTTCACCGGCGTGGCCCTGATCACGATCGCCGCTCTCCCGGTCGCCGGGCTGGTGGTCTGGGTGATCGCACGTCACCGCACGAGGAGTGGCGCCGCGGAGCGGAACGCCTGGCGACAGTCCCTCGTCGAGGTCGGCCTGGTCTACGGAACGGTGCCGTTCGTCTGGCTGACGATGCTCCCGGGCAGCCGTGCCGGTACCGTCCCCGGCCGGGTGAGTCTGGTCCCTCTCCGGGACCTCGCGACGATGCCGGCAAACCAGGTCGTCGGCAACCTGCTCGTCTTCGGGGCGCTCGGGTTCCTAGGACCGCTGAGGTTCCCGGCTCTGGCCTCCGTACCGCGGATGCTGGCACTCGGGGCCGCCTGCTCGGTCGGAGTCGAGGTGGCGCAGTACGTCTTGCAGCTGGACCGGGTCTCCTCCGTCGACGACGTCCTGCTCAACACCGCCGGAGCCGGGTTGGCCGCGCTGGCCTCGCGACGCTGGTGGCGTGCCGACGTCCGGTCGAGCCAGCGGGTTCGCTGAGCGCCATTCCCGGTCTCACGGGTGAGGCTCTGGAACACTGTTGCCGCGTCCCAGGTTTCACTGTCAGATGTGGAGCGGCATGTCCCGACCCGAGTTCTTCCTCCGGTCCTACCCGATGCCCGACGACATGGCCGCACACGCGGCGGGCGTCGAGAGCGACGGCTGGGACGGACTGCTGCTCACCGACAGCCAGAACCTCAGCATGGACGTGTTCGGCTCCTTGTACCTCGCCGCGGCCGCCACCTCGACCCTGCGGCTGGGCACCGCCGTCACCAACCTGACCAGTCGTCACCCCGCCGTGGTGGCGTCGTCGTTCGCCACGCTCCACCATGTCAGCGGTGGCCGGGCCCACATCGGCGTCGGACGCGGAGACACCGCACTCGAGCTCATCGGCGTGCGGCCGCCGCCGGCCGCAAGGTTCGAAACTCAGATCCGGGCTCTCCAGGGGTACCTGCGCGGCGAGGACGTCGACCTCGAGGGGTTCGACAGCCGCATCACCTGGCTCCCGCTTCAGCGCGAGACCAAGGTCCCCGTCGACGTCTTCGGCTCCGGACCCAAGGTGATCAGCACCGGCGTCCGGCTCGCCGACCGGGTCACCGTCACCGTCGGCGCCGAGCCGGCCCGGGTGAAGTGGGCCATCGACACGGCGCGTTCGGCGACGGCGGCAGCGGGCGGAGATGCGAATGCCGTGCGGGTAGGGGCCTTCGTCGTGGCGTGCGTCGGCACCGACCAGGCTGGGCTCGACGCCCTGGTCCGCGGCAACGCCAGCATCTCCGCGCACTTCCAGCGAAACGTCACGTCGAGCCTGACAACCGCTGACGCCGATGTCGTCGACCACGTCACCCGCAACTACGACTTCTACCACCACGGGTTGGAGCACGCCGGCCAGGCGGAAGACCTGAACCCCGACTTCCTCAACCGCTTCTGTGTCATCGGACCGCCCGACCACTGCATCGAACGGCTGACGGGCCTGCTGCGACTGGGGCTCTCCCACCTGGTGCTCGTCGGCGCCTCCCGCGACATCGACCCGACGATCCGGGAACGCTCGGATCACCTCCTCGCCACCGAGGTCCTGCCGGCGTTGCAGGAGTTCGACACCAGCCCCAGCTGAGCGCCGCGGGCCCGGCGTCCGGGTCCCCAGGGTCGCGGCTCGGGATCTGGCGTATCGTCCAGGAACGAGGGACTCGGCGCGCCACGACGCATACCCGCCGATCCCGCATCACGACAAGCGAGTTGGGTGAGTTGGCCATGATCCTTCTGTTCCTCGTTGCCGCGCTCGTCTTCCTCGCCGTGCGGTTGGTCAGACTCTGCGCCGCGGCGCTCGTGGCGGTCACCAAGGCCACCGTCTTGGTCTCGACCGTCCCGGACACCGCCTCGACCGGACCACAGGACGCCCCGCTCGGCGAGCCGTGGCATCCGATGCGCGGCCTTCAGGACGCTCCCGGCTATCCCCAGGACGCACCGGCCAAGCCGGCAGAGTGCCTGAAACCCGTCGAGCCCGTCGAGCCCATCGAGCCCCTCGAGCCCGTCGTCGGACAACGACCGGCGTCCGCCGGTGTCTCCGGCGAGGGGAGCGGGCCGTCCAGAAGGCGGGTCGTGACCCAGGTGGCCGCCGCGGTCGCGGGCACGCGCCACCAGGGTGCGGCCTTGTCGTTGACCGAGCTTCCCGACGGTCGGCTGGTGCTCTCGCTCACGCTGGGCCGGGACTCCGGCTCGGTCGAGCTCCTGAGCGAGCGGCGCGAAGAGGCTCCCGCGACGGCCGGTGGCAGCATGCTCGACCTCGTGCCGCGTCCCACGACGGGCCCGGCCTACCTCGGTGGGCGTGACGACGACGCCTACCTCCGCGGCTGGGACGACGGGATCGACTGGGCTCGCCAGGGCCACCCGGAACGCAGCCCGAGCTGGAGCAGCGCCGCCTACATGACCGGCTGGAACGACTCGGTCAAGGCCGTCGCCAAGGTCCGTCGCGGCTGACGCCGGACGGACTCGCCGCCGGTGGCACTCGACCTCAGGAGCATTCCGCTGCCGGTTGCCGGCGCGCCGATGGCCGGCGGTCCCTCGACACCCGGCCTCGTCAGCGCGGTCTCGGCGGCCGGCGGTCTGGGGTTCCTGCCCGCCGGCTACCGGACGGCCGACGCCGTGGCGACCGAGGTGGCGGCGGTGCGAGCGGCCGGCTCCGAGCCCTTCGGGGTGAACCTGTTCGTCCTCGACCCCTTCGCGGCCGACCCCGTCGCCGTGGACGCATACCGACGGTCCTTGCTCCCGGAGGCCACCCGGCTCGGGGTCTCCCTGGGCACCCCGTCGTGGGACGACGACCACTACGCCGCCAAGGTCGACCTCGTCCTCGAGCTGCGGCCGGACGTGGTGTCGTTCACCTTCGGGTGCCCGGACGCCGACGTGCTGAGGAGGCTCCGGCAGCAGGGCGTCGTGTCGATGGTGACGGTGACGTCGGTCGTCGAGGCCCGCGCCTCCGTAGCCCGCGGAGCGGCCGCGCTCTGCGTCCAGGGTCCGGAAGCCGGAGGTCACCGAGGCACCTGGGAGCCGGAGCGGCAACCGGAGCGGACGCCACTCCTGGACCTGTTGTCTGCGGTCGTCGCCGTGGTCGACGTACCGGTGGTGGCGACCGGAGGCCTCGCGGACGCCGCCGACGTAGCCTCCGTGCTGGCCCGCGGCGCGGTCGCCGCCCAAGTCGGCACCGCATACCTGCTGTGCGACGAGGCCGCGACGAACCCGGTCCACCGGGCCGCGTTGACCGACCCGGTGTTCGCCCGGACCGCAGTCACGAGGGCCTACACCGGCCGCTGGGCTCGGGGCCTGGCCAACCGGTTCATCGCCGAGCACGCCGACGCCCCCGCCGGCTACCCGCAGCTGCACCATCTCACCGCTCCACTGCGCCGCGCGGCCGTCTCTGCCGGGGACCACGAGGTCGCGCAGATGTGGGCCGGCACCAGCCACGCGAGGACCCGGCCCGGCTCTGCCGCCGATATCACCCGGTCACTCGCGCCCTGAAACCGTGAGAGCCGCGGCGTCCGGCGAATGCGAAGCCGCAAGTCGGGTATGCAGGTGGTCATGACGTCGACGATGACCAGAGGCCTGCTTGCCGGAGCGGCGGGTACCGCGCTGCTGACCGGGGCGGCGTATGCGGACATGGCCCTGACGGGACGCCCCGCCAGCACGGTGCCGGAGCAGGCCGTCGCCGAGCTGCTGCGGCGCGCCGGTGTCTCCGTGCCCGATCAGAGCCGGCTGCAGGCCCTCGGTGCGCTGTCCGGCATCGGGACCGGCCTGGCCGTCGGGGTCGTGGTGTCCGCGCTCCGGTCCACCGGTGTCCGGTTGCCGGCGCGAGCTGGGGCGCCGGCCATCGGCGCTCTCGCCATGGCCGCGACCGACGTGTCCATCGCCCGCCTGGGCGTGAGCGACCCCCGCGCCTGGACGACCGCGGACTGGGTCCGCGACGTCGTGCCCCATCTCGCATACGGGATCGGCGTCCACGCCACCTTGGACGCCGCCGACCGCAGGCGGCGCCGCCACGGGGAAGACGCGGAGGGCCGGAAGCCGGGCCGTCGCGGGGTGCTGGGTCGCAGCCTGGTGCTCGGGGTGGCCGCCGGGGGGCGCAGCTCGCTCGGCTTTCTCGCCGCGGCCCGACTGGCGCACCGCAAGCCCGTCTCCGTGGGCGCGGCGGCAGCGGTCGCGGCCGAGATCGTCGGGGACAAGCTGCCCGCCACTCCCAGCCGGCTGCAGCCCGGCCCCCTGGCGGGGCGGGCCGTCGCGGGTGCCGTGGGTGGTGTGGCGTTGGCCCGTCAGAACCGCTCCAACGTCGTCGCGCCGGCCGTGGTCGGGCTGGTAGGCGCGGTCTTGGGGTCGATCCTGGGCGCGGCCTGGCGGGACGTCGCCGGGCAGCGCGGCTGGGTCGTGCAGGGTGCCGTCGCCGAGGACGTGGTGGCGCTGACGCTGGCCTGGGCGGCCCTGCGTCAGCCCGCGCTGGCCGGTTGACGGTTCCCGTCCGGTGGCGTCGGCCGGCGTCAGCCGGGGGTCAGTCCGAGAGCAGCGGTTCGACGTCGAAGTGCTCGGTGCCCTCGCGGATTCGACGGACGACCTCGTCGACGAACGAGGACGGCACCTCGAGGTTCGCGTCCGACAGTCCCGTGAGCAGCTCCTGGCGGATGGTGTCCTCGGGCGCGCCGTCCTGCCACGACGTCACGCGGTCCACGACCGCCTGCACGGCCTCGACCTTGACCGGTCGGTCGGCACGGTCGGCATGTGGCTGCTGCTCAGTCATGGGACCAACCTAACGTCCGCGCCTCACGGCGCCGGAGTCAGCGCCAGAGGGCCAGCTCGTCGGCGCGCGGATCGTGCGCCAGCCGAGAGGGGGTGTCGAAGGTCATGACCGCCCTGCCCTCGGGGGTCCACGGTTCCCAGCCCGGGCCGTCGCCCGTGGCGAAGCGCACCCAGGCGCGGTGCATCTCCGCGGCGACGGATGCCGGTGCGCTCTCGCCGGCCAGGGGCGATCCGGGTCCGACGGTGTCGAAGACGAACGCCAGGTCCAGTGCGTGGCAAGCGCCGAGGTCGGCGACCGGGGTCGGCCACGCGAGCTCGTAGCTGTGCACCGCCCCACCTGCGGCGTGCTGGGCGGCGGCGAGCCGGGTCGCCGGCATCCGGAACCCGGCATCGGTGAAAGCTGCGCAGGCGACGTCGCCCGGTGCGGACCCGGGCCGGTTCGCCGCATACGTCTCGACGGTGTTCGGTGGCCAGCCGTAGCGCGCGGCGAGGAGGGACAACCCTGCTGGCGTCAGCGCCGCCGCCGCGCCGGTGGGCACGAGGAACAGGCGGAACTCCTCACGGGTGGTGCCGACGAGCAGGGGCATCTGGGCGGCCGCACCGTCGGCCAGCCGGGCCAACGGCACGTCCGGGACGACCTCCCCGTCGACGACGGGGAAGAGGCTCATGATGCCGAGCCCGCTCCGCACGACGCTCGCACCCCAGCGCTCCGGGTCGGGGTCGCCCTGCATGGCCAGGCCGACCGCCGTCTGCGCCTGGGTGACCAGGTCCGGGTCGAGGGCGCCGAAGTCGTCCGCGGTCGGCGACACCCCGAGCTGCGCCGCCAGCTCGGCGCTGACCTTGCGGGCATCGTCGAGCTCGCAGACCGCCGTCGCCCCACCACTCTGGACGATCGCCCGGTGGAAGAGGCCCTTGGCGGCGGGTGCGGCCATCAGGGTCGCCACGCTCATGCCGCCCGCGGATTCGCCGAACACGGTGACGTCGTCGGGGTTGCCGCCGAACGCGGCCACGTTGTCGCGGACCCACTCCAGCGCCGCGATCTGGTCCCGCAGACCGAGGTTGGTCGGTGCTCCGTCGAGCACTGCGAAGCCCGGCGCCCCCAGCCGGTAGTTGACGGAGACCAGGACGACGCCGTCGCGGGCGAAGGCCGAACCGTCGTAGACGGCGAGTGAATTCGCGCCCCGGAGGAAGGCGCCCCCGGGGATCCACACCATCACCGGCCGGCGGTCGCCGTCGGCCGGCGCCCAGACGTTGACGTTGAGGTAGTCGTCGCCGGGCGACACCGAACTGGGCAGCACCGCGGCCATCGGGGGAGGGTACGGCGACTGCGCGGCGCTCGGTCCGTATGCGGTCGCCGGCCGGGTACCCTCCCACGGCTGCACCGCACGAGGCGCCCGATACCGATGAGGGCCGACGGCGGGGGCGGCGAAGGGTACGCCGAGAAACGCGTTGATGCCCGATCGGCTGGTGCCGCGGACGAGACCACCGGTGACCCGGACCACTGGATCCATGGGGCCATCAAAGCAGCGGTCGGGTGTGGCCACGAGGTGGCTCGTCGGGCGACGGCGGTTTGGTCAATCTCGTTGACTGTTTGGAAGTTCTTGGCTATCGTGGGTTAGTCAAACAGACTGACTACTAAACTGGAGGTTCGATGCCCGTCATCTCCGTGGCGCCCACCCCGACGCACGACATCGGGTCGGCGCGCTTCACGTCCTTGGCGACCCCGTCGCTCGGTTCCGTCGAGACATCGGTGTGGACGGTCGAGATCCCGCCCGGCAGCCCCGTGACCCCGCACGCCCTCACCCGGGAGGAGATCTTCGTCGTGATCACGGGCACCGCGGCCGTCACCATCGGCGGGGTCGCGGCCACCGCGCGCGAAGGTGACGCGATCGTCGTTCCGGCCCTGACGCGTTTCGAGCTCGGCAACGCCGGCGACGAGGCGCTGCGGCTGCTGTGCTGTATGCCGGTCGGCGGCCAGGGCATCATCGACGACGGTGACCCGTTCACCCCGCCGTGGACGCAGTAGCGCCCGCATCGGTCGGCGTGCCGTTCGCTCGGCTGTTCGCGATGGCCTACCGCTCACTCATCGACCAGCTCCACGAACGCCTGCGGATGCGCGGCTGGACCGACGTGCGCCCCGCCGACGGGTTCGCCCTGCTGGCCGCTCGTGAGGATCCGGTCACCACGACGGCCCTTGCGGCGCTGATGGGGATGACCAAGCAGGCCGCGTCCAAGCTCGCCGCCGACCTCGTGGCGGCCGGCTACCTCACTGCGGCGGGCGAGGCCGAGGACGCCCGGGTTCGGCCGTTGCGGCTCACCGCCAAGGGAACTCGGCTGCTCGCCACCGTCGAGGAGATCTACGCCGAGCTGGAGGCCGAGTGGTCCGACATCCTCGGCCGCCGCCGTCTCGAGACGCTGCGCGCCGACCTCACCCGCGCCCTGACGGCGTCGAACGGAGGGACCCTGCCCGCGATTCGCCCGGTCTGGTGAGACGACACCGGGCCTACTGCTGTCGATGGACGCGACCACCAGTTCGCGGAGCTCGTCGAGTCCCGCAGCGACGGGGCTCATCCGGTGGAAAGTTGCCGTGATGACGGCGGTTTCGCTCCGCGCGAGCGAGCCTCAGCGACCTGGACCTGCTTGGCAGCCGAACGCTACGGGCATACCCCCTCGTGGAAAGGAACCAGCAATGAGCAACCACACCGTGAGCCCGCAGCCGGGCGGCATGTCGGGTCCGGTCCACGAGCATGTGGGCAGGCCGGGAGTCGTCTACGTGCTGCAGGGGCACCATCACCGACCACCGCGACGGTCTCGTCACGGAGTACGGGCAGTGACACGCAGCGTGACAACCGGGTATATCGGCTCCACGACGGGCCGAGGGTGCGACGATCACATTCTCAGAGATGTATCGGCCGACGGTCACGCGCACTCTGCAACCCCATACCCATGGACGGGGTTGCCGCGTAGACCGTGAGGTGGAGGGGACATGGCGAAGGACAGCACGGAGAGGGGTTCCGCGGTGGTGGCGGCCTGCACGGCTGCTGCGGCTCACCGCCGAGACCACCACCACACGGATCCCATGACCTGCCACCCCCACTCGGTCGAGGTGGTCCACCTGGGACACCGCGCCGTCACCGTCTGCCACGACTGCGAGTCCGACACAGGGTTCCTCCCGGAACGTGAGGCGGAGGCTCTCGCATACGCGCACCGAAACCGGACGTCGGTCGAATCGGCCCAGCCCCTGGGGCCGGCCGCCTGACCGGCCCGCGGCCACGAGGTTCTCAACGCACCGAGGGGTCCCCGTCCCGGTAAGACCGGAAGGGGGACCCGTCATGCCGGTCGCTGTCATTCCGCGACCGTGGCGGTTCAGGCGTGAGCGTCCAGTGCGGTCAGCGCGCTGCGGTCGAAGCCTTTGACGATCAGCCGCACCCCGAGCGAGAACTCGAACACGGCCACGGGCAACGCCGCGAGAGCGGAGATTGCCGAAACCTGCGGGACGACCCCGATGAAGACGGCGATGTCGCTGGCGAGAAGCAGGGGCGCGCCGACGAAGGCGATGATCGGCAAGATCCGCGGGACGAGGCGGGAGCGGTAGAGCAGGTACCCCAGCAGGAGGTCGCACACGACGGGCATGAGGCTCTGGGAAACGAGGAACGTCGAGTTGTACCCCGCGACCAGGCTCTGCCCCACGGTGACGAGGGCGCTCGAGTCCGCGCTGGTACCTGCGGCAACGCCGTTGCGCAGGCTGAGGATCGAGAGCAGGTGGATCACGCTCACGAAGATGAGGCTCGTCTCGAGGAGCCGGGCCGTCACCAGCCCGAGGGCCGCAGTCTGGCTGACGCGCTTGGTGACCGGGTAGAGGACCACGGCCGTCGCGATACCGGCCAGGCCAACGATGATTTCCGAGGCGGCGCCCCACACCACACCCGTGTCGCTGCCGGCCCCGAGGATGAACGTGGCCACGGAGGTCTTCACCGGCTGGTACAGGAAGAGCGTGGGGATGGACACGAAGGTGATCAGGTAGAGCACCCCGGCGGTGAGGGCGGTTCTCCTCATCGGGTCCATTCCGCGAATCGGGACGGGTGCTGCGGGGGTCGATTGCTGGATTGCCTGGGTGTGAGCGGTCATGTCGAGCTCCTTCGAGGGCTTGCCGGTCGTGTTGGGTCGTCGTTGCTGCGTGTCGTCGCCGTCGAGGTGACCGAGACGAGGGTGAGGCCGAGGTCGCTGAGGCGGCGCAGTACGCCGTGCAGCTCGGACTGATCGGTGACCGGCCCGTCGAGGAGGGTGGTGCCGTCGGGTTGGGCGGTGAGGGTCATCCCGTCGAACCAGTCGGCCCAGCGCGGGCCCAGATGTCCCTTGACCCGGAGCTCGTAGCGCTCCGGCTGCGGCGTCGAGCCGCTCTCGTCGGTCCGGGCGTCGCTCATGGTGGTCGCCTCCTTGTCTCGGTCCGGCCGGCCAATCCGCGATCTGCGGTGGTCGGTGGGAGTGATGCGACTCTGGCGGTCGACGTGGTGACCGGTCATCACCACATGTGGTGATTGCGACCGGTGACCGTTGCTGCGTCAGCGGCGGCGACCGCCGGAAATCAGCCGGAGGTCGTGCGCCCGGGTGACGGCGGAGCGGCGGCTGGTGACGCCGAGCTTCGTGTAGATGTTCTTGGTATGCGTACGAAGGGTGTTCAGCGAGACGAAGAGCTGCCGCGCGATGTCCGGCCCACTGAGGTCGCTGTCGAGCAGCCGCAGCACGTCGAGCTCGCGGTCGCTGAGGGCCTCGACCAGCCCGCCGCTGAGAATGCTCCCTACCCGTCCCGAGCCGATGGCGCCCAGCAGTCGCTGCACGTAGGGCCTCGCGATGCCTTTGTGCCCCAGCGCCCTGAGCAGGGCCGTCATCGGCGGCCCCTCGTCGGCGAAGAGGCGCACGTAGCCCTCGGGCTCGGCGAGCTCCACTGCGCGACCGCAGGGTCTCGAGCGCGGCCGGAACCGCGTCTTCGAGCTGACGAGCCAGCGACGTCAGGATCAGCACCTCGATGAGGCTGCCGACGCGCTCACCCCGCTCCGCGGACTCCCGCAGCCGTTCGAGCAGGGACAGCGCCTCCGCGAGTGAGGTTCCGTCGCGTTCAGTCTGGTGCCGAGCCAGAAGCACCCGCGCCAACGTCAGATGTTCGTACTCCTTCAGGTATGCCGGCTCGTCGCCCGCGGACAGCCCGCGTTCGCGGGCCCAGGCCTCCGCGTGGTGCCGCTCACCGCGACGCAACCGCAGCCGGGCCAGCACGGCAGGGACCGGCCGCACGTTCGGGGAGTAGTCGCCCGCATACACCCGGACCGCGTCCTCGAGCAGCTGGAGGGCCGCGTCGAGGTCTCCCTGCGCCTCACGCAGTCGGGCCGTGACGACGCGCCATCGGTACGGGTTCTGCGGCAGGCCGTTGGGTTCCCCGAGCTGCGCGCTGGTGGCGAGATGCTGGGCGGCGGCAGCCAG
The DNA here is from genome assembly GCA_963751085.1 of uncultured Actinomycetota bacterium. GTDB lineage: Bacteria > Actinomycetota > Actinomycetes > Actinomycetales > Dermatophilaceae > Lapillicoccus. The sequence goes on from CAVVTH010000004.1 coordinate 806,026, forward strand.
GTCGTTGCGCTCCAGGAGCACCCCGGCCATCCCGACGTGCATGTCCGCGCTCCCGCGCAACGGGGTGGCGCTGGCCTCGGCGGCCAGCTCGAGGGCCCACCGGTAGTGGCCCATGGCGTCCTCGAGCCGGCCCTGGACGCAACGGATGTCGCCCAGCGTGATGCAGCAGCCCAGGACGTCGGCCACGAAGCCGGCGCTCCGCAGCCCGCCAATGCTCTCGGTGTAGGCGGCGTGCGCTCGGGAGAGGTCCCCGCCGGCCCAGGCCGCCAGCCCGGCCAACGCCCCGGCGGCCGCCCGGGTCAGTCCGTCGGCCGCCGGCGCCGCGGACAGCGCCTCGGTGGCGTGAGCGATGGTGCCGGGGAGGTCCCCGTCGGCCAGCGACAGTGCGGCCCGGTACATCTCGACGCGAGCCGGCAGCGACCGGTAGGCCGCGTCGTCGACGACGATGACGCCCGTCGGGGGCGTGTCCGGCCACGGTCCCCCCTCAGGGCGCAGGGTCCGCTCGATCTCCGCCAGGCGCAACGCCACAGCACCGAAGTCCGACGCCTGGGCCAGTACGCCCACGAACGCCACGCCGAGGACCGGCCGCGCGCGGACCACCTGCTCCGGCAGGGCGCGGACCCAGCTCCGGAGCTCCGCCTCCCGACGCTCCCGCGTCAGCACCGGCATCGCGGTCTCCATCAGGTCGGCGGCCTGATCGACGTCTCCTGCGGCGAGGGCATGGACCACCGCCTGGGAGATGTCGCCATGGTCGGCGAACCAGGCGCTGGCCCGTCGGTGCAGCGTCGGCGCCTCCCCTGGCAGCTCGTCGTGGAGGTGGCCTTGAAGGACGTCCGCGAACAGATGGTGGTAGCGGTACCAGCGGCGACGGTCGTCGAGCGCGACGAGGAAGAGATTGGCGCGGTCCAGGGCGACCAGCTGGCTCCGGCCGTCATCCCGTCGGGTGACGGCGTCACACAACGGACCCGTCAGACGTTCGAGCACCGAGGTCCGCAGGAGGAACTCGCGTACGTCCGGGGACTGTCGGGCGAGCACCTCTTCCGCGAGGTAGTCCACGATGTGGCGGTCGTCGCCGGCGAACCCCGCGATGAACCCGCTCACGTCATCGCGGCCCTGCATCGACAACGCGGCCAGCTGGAGGGCTGCGATCCAGCCTTCGGTACGCCCGTTCAGGGTGGCGATGTCGGCGGCCGACAGGGCCAGCCCCATCGGCCCGTTGAGGTATGCCTCGGACTCCGCCGACGTGAACCGCAGCTCCGCGGCGCGCACCTCGGCCAGCCGGCCACCCGCACGCAGCTTCGCCAGCGGCAGCGGCGGGTCGGCACGGGTCGCCAGGATGACATGCAGGGTCGCGGGCTGGTGGTCGAGCAGGAACCAGAGGCCGTCGTGCACGTCGGGCGCCTCGACGAGGTGGTAGTCGTCGAGGACCAGCATCAGATCGGTCGGCAGTGCGTCGAGGTCGTTGACGAGCGCGGCCAGCGCCGCCTCGGTCGAGGACGAGGACGCGGTCAAGAGCGACAGCGCCCCGGCCCCCACCCCGTCCACGGCGGCGGAGATCGCACGGATGACGTAGGTCCAGAAGAGGACGGGGTCGTTGTCGCGATGGTCCAGGGAGAGCCACGCGACGCGGGTCCCATCGCGGTCGACGGAGGCCAGCCACTCGGTGAGCGCGGTGGTCTTCCCGAACCCCGCCGGCGCCGAGACCAGGGTCAAGGACGACCGTCTCGCGGCGTCGAGGCCTTCGGCGAGTCGCGGTCGCGCAACCGCTCCCGGGCGGCGGCCAGGTACCCGGTACTTGCTCTCCAGCAGGGCCGCGACGGCCGTCACGTCGGTCACGTCGGTAGCTCGACTCCGCTACGCCCGGGCAGCGGGGTGGTGAGCTCGTGGAGCAGCCAGCCGAGGCGCTGGTAGAAATCCTTGGCGCGGTCGACGTTCGAAACCGGGATGACGACCACCTCGAACCCCAGGTCCACGGTGGCGCTAGTGGGGACCTCGGTCGAGCTCATTCTGGCCTCCGTGCGTCGGTGCGCGGCGGACGCCGGCCTCGCCCGGGTCGGCGTCGTACCGTAGGCACCGCGAGAGTGCCCGGTCTGAGTATCCTCACAACTTCACGCCCGGAAGTGGGAACGATGGCGACACTGCTCTCGGTCAATGTCGGGATGCCGAAAGACGTGCCGTGGCAAGGGCGAACCGTGCATACCGGGGTCTGGAAGCGCCCCGTCACCGGGCCGCAGATGGTGCGCCGCCTCAACATCGACGGGGACGGCCAGGGCGACCTCGGCGGCCACGGCGGTGAGCAGCGGGCCGTCCTCGCATACCAGCTCGAGTCGTACGCGCACTGGCGAGAGACCTTCCTACGCGACGACCTGACGTTTGGGTCCTTCGGGGAGAACCTCACCATCGACGGCCTGCCCGACGACGAGGTGTGCATCGGCGACCGGTACCGGATCGGCGCGGCCGAGTTCGAGGTGACTCAGCCTCGGGTCACCTGCTTCCGGGTCGGTATGCGGGTGGGCGAACCGCAGCTGGCGTCACTGCTGGTCGCCCACCACCGACCGGGCTTCTACCTCCGGGTCCTGACCGAAGGCCATGTCCAGAGCGGAGACGAGATCGTCCGCACGGCACGCGGGCGACACGCCCTGACCGTCGCCGAGGTCGATGCCCTGCTCTACCTTCCCGGGCACGACCTGGAACGGTTGACGGACGCCGTCGACGTCCCCGCCCTCAGCCCCGGATGGCGCGACTCGTTCCGGGGCATGATCACAGCGGGTGCGGGGACTCGACCCGCCGGCGTCGCCGTCGTGGCCACACCGTCCTGGACCGGCTTTCGCCCGCTGATCGTGGCGGACGTCGTCTCAGAGAGTGCGACGGTCACGTCGTTCCGCTTCACCGGCGATGGTCGCCTCCCGGACTACGAGGCTGGTCAGTTCCTCACCCTGCGCATCCCTGCGGCTGGCAGTCCCGTGCCGGTCCGGACCTACTCGCTGTCGGACGGCCCGGCCGGTGGGAGCTACCGGATCAGCGTCAAGCACGAGTCGCACGGCCTGGTGAGCTCCTTCCTGGCCACAACTCTTCGACGCGGTGACCGCATCGACGCGGCAGCGCCGCGAGGCGCCTTCGTCCTCGACGACGGCAACACCACGGTGCTGCTGGTGTCGGCCGGCATCGGGCAGACACCGGTCCTCGCGATGCTCCACCACCTCGCGAGCGAGGGCAGCCCTCGCGAGGTGTGGTGGATCCACACCACGCACGACCTCGAGACGCATGCCTTCGCAGCTGAGGTGGCCGCCCTGGTCGAGCGGCTGCCGGCGGCGCGGTCCGTGGTCTACTACACGACGCCCGACCGGCCGGTCGACGGGACCGCCGGTGTCCGGACCGGACGGCTCACAGCCGACGTGCTGGCCGGCCTGCACCTCCCTGTCGACGCGACCGCCTTCGTCTGCGGGCCACCACGTTTCATGGACGACGTGAGTGCCGCGCTCGTCCGGGTCGGTATCCCTGCCGAGCGGGTGCATACCGAGCGGTTCGGGTCGCGCGCGCCGATCAACCCTGGCGTCGTGGGCGCCGTAACGGTGAGTCCGCACCAGCCGTCCGGCCCACCCGGCACGGGCCCGGGCGTGACCTTCGCTCGCAGTGGAATCACGACCTCATGGTCGGCTGGCTACGGCTCGGTACTCGAGCTGGCTGAGGCGTGCGACGTGCCGACGCAGTGGTCCTGCCGCGGGGGTGTGTGCCACACCTGCGTCACCGCGGTGCTGTCGGGAACGGCGTCGTACCGGACGCCGCCCCTCGAGCCGCCGGGGGACGACGAGCTGCTCATCTGCTCCGCGACGCCGACGAAGGACCTCGTGCTCGACCTGTGACGCTTCGCCACACTGCTCATCACCGACCGCATCGTGCTCGACGTCGAGCCGTCGGGCGGCGACCCGGTCGACACCATCGACCCCGCCACGTCGTCCTAGGTCTCATCGATCGGGGAGCGGATCCTCCCCCAGGTGGTGGACCCGCCGTTCCGGTCGCCTATCACCCAGTCGGGGATGGTCGTCCGGATCCAAGCGGAGGAGACTCGTCGTGCTCATCAGGACCGAGGGGAGAGAGCGCCAATGGATTCCGAGACCACCGAGCCAGCACCCGCGGTTCACCGCTCACAACGCCTGATCGCGGCGCTGCTGATCTTCGTCGCCGCGGCGGTCGTGCTCTGGGGCGGTTACGCCCAGGGCTGGCCGTGGACGGGGTTGACCACCAACGCCACCCTGTGGGCCTGGATGAAGCTGCTGGCCCTGCCGTTGGCCCTGGCCACGCTCCCGCTGTGGCTGCGCTCGCACGACCGGATGACTCGCACCCGGCGGGCTCCGCTCATCGCCCTGGCGGTGGCGTTCGCGGTGTTCGTCTTTCTCGCCTACTGGCTGGAGTGGGCCTGGACCGGGTTCGCCGGCAACACCCTGTGGGACTGGTTCGAGGTGCTGTTGCTGCCCGTGGTCATCGCGACCGTGAAGTTCTGGACCGCCGAGCGGACCATCCAACCGTGGCACCGATGGCTGCTTGCGGGCCTCGTCGCGGCCTTTCTGGTCTTCGTCGTCTTCGCCTACCTGATGCCCATCGGCTGGAGCGGGTTCGCGGACAACACCTTCTTCGACTGGGTGCGGCTGCTCCTGGTGCCCGTCCTGATGCCACTGCTCATCGTCCCGACGACGACCAAGTGGGTCGAGCGGGGCATCCAGGAGGAGGAGGCTGAGCCGGTGAGGTACGAGATCTGGATCTCGCCGGACCAAAAGCTCACGGCCGAGCTGGTGCCCGCCGACGACGGACCTCCGGACCTGGTGGTCGACGGCGCCCTCGACGTCGTCCGTCTCAGCCCTGCCACCAGCACCTGACCGACGGCCGCTCGCGGCCGAGCGCTGCGGTGACCACTCTCACACCGCAGCGGACGGCGGGGACGGACGCATCGTCGGCCGGCCGGCGTTGTCCTTGCTGTGCCGCGCCACCTCTGGACTCCGAAGCAGGTGCTCGTCACCCGCTCCGCCGCGCAGCTGCCGCACGGGCAGCAGATCCTCGACCGCTGCGTCCAGGCGGGCGTGCCGGACGTGCAGATCCTTACCGGTGACCGCCTGCCCAGCCTCGCCGGTGAGGACGCCCGGGCCACCTACGCGCGAGCGAAGTCGACCCTCGCCGTGGTTGTCGCGCCGCCGTCCAAGCGGAAGCTGCAGCCGATCCCGCCGAGCGCCGACTGGCGGGTCGACCTCGCCGAAGGGTGCCCGGCGCACTGCCAGTACTGCTACCTGGCCGGCTCTCTCGGCGGACCTCCCGTCACTCGGGCCTACGCCAACATCGAGGACATCCTCGGCGGGATGAACGCGCACGTCGGTCTCGGCGCCGTCACCACCGGGACCGACGCCCGCGGCCACGAGGGCACCACCTTCGAGGCGTCCTGCTACACCGACCCGCTCGGGCTCGAGCACCTCACCGGCTCCCTCGCCGCGGCTGTCACCCACGTCGGGACGACGGACCTCGGTGGGCCGGTCCAGCTGCGGTTCACCACGAAGTACGCCGACGTCGCCCCGCTGCTCGACCTCCCGCACGCTGGGCGCACCCGCGTCCGGTTCTCCGTGAACGCCGCATCGGTGGAGCGGTTCGAGGGGGGCACCGCCCGCATGGCGGATCGCATCGCCGGCCTGCGCGCGCTCGCCCTCGCCGGCTACCCCGTCGGGCTCACGATCGCGCCGATCATGCCCGTCGCTGGGTGGCGCGAGGAGTATGCGGCCCTGCTCGACACCGTCGCGGCCGCGACGGCGGACGTGCCCGGCCTCGACCTGACCGCCGAGCTCATCACGCACCGGTTCACGCCGAAGAGCAAGGAGGTCCTGCTCGGCTGGTACCCGCGGACGCAGCTCGAGATGGACGAGGACCTGCGCCGCCAGAAGCGCGGGAAGTACGGCGCGGTCAAGCACGTCTATCCCACGCCGGTCATGCACGAGCTGCGTTCGTGGTTCGAGGGCGCCTTGGCCCAACGTCTGCCGGATGCTCGCTACCTGTACTGGACCTGACCGAATTTGGTCGCTCGGACTGGATCCGGGCGACCGCGCGCCCTCGCTCCTGCCGAACTGGCCGGGTCGCCGGCCGTCAGTGGACCGTGGGCCGGTAGACGAGCTCCTGGGTGCGACCGTCGAGGGTCCGGGTCTCGAGCAGGTCCAGGTCGAAGTCCGCGGCACCCGCGAAGATCGGCTCGTCACCGGTCCGACCGCTGATGACCGGAAAGACCGTCACCTGCACTCGATCGACCAGCCCTGCGGCCATCAGGGCCCGGTTCATCGACAGGCTGCCGTGCGACCGCAACGGCACGTCGGACTCGGCCTTGAGCCGGGCGACGACGTCGACGGCGTCTCCGCTCACGAGGGTTGCATCCGGCCAGTCGAGCGGGCCCGCCAGTGTCGTCGACACCACCGTCGTCGGCATGGACCTCATCCTCCGGTTGACCGGGTCGAGGTCCTCGAGATCGATGACGCTCGGGCCGATCAGCTGCTCGAACTGCCGGAAGGTGTTCGCTCCGAGGACCAGCCGCTGCTCCTCGCTCAGCACGTCGGCGCGCCGGGCGACCAGCTCGGGGCCCTCCTTGCCCCAGTAACCACCCCAGTCCCCGCTGCTGGTGTAGGACCCGAAGCCGTCCAGCGTGCAGAAGACGTCGAACGTATAGGTCGCGGTCATGGCGTACTCCCTTTCAGTCGACCGGTCGATACGGCTACGACTCGGACCGCGCGCAAAAACCATCGCTGCGAAGGAAGCTCCTACGACTCGGGATGCACCTGAGGTCCTCGGCGCCGGCGTCGTCCGCGGGAGGCCTCGCTCTGCAGCCGGAGGCCGGCGAGGATGAGGTCGAGACCGGCTCGGAACTGGTCGGCGTCGTCATGTTCGGCGAACTCGTCGGCGATGCGGTGCACGAACGGGAACTCGTCCGGATCGAGCGAACGCCACCGCGCCGCATACCGAGCGAGGTACTCGTCCCGGGCGACAGCGCCGCTCAGCACCTCTGCCGAAGGCTGCTGACCCATGTCGGCCGCCGTCCCGACGACGAAGCCGACGACCGCCGACACCGCGTGGAACGTCTGGCGGGCCGTGAGCGGCAGCCGGAGGACCTGCTGACCCATGAGCTCGTAGAGCCGTAGGGCGTTCGGCTGCACGTCGGTGTTGCGCATGAAGTACGAACCGAGCCAGGGTCGCTCGACGATCGCGTCGAACAGGGTGACGGCGATGGCGCGCAGGTCGCGCAGCGCATCGTCGACCCCATCGCGCCCCGGCCCGGCACCAACCCCTTTGACGCCGGTGAGCACGTCCGCGAGCACGTAGTCCGTGGCCCGGTCGAGGAGCTCGTCCTTGCTCGCGACGTACCAGTAGACGCTGGCCACACCACCCCCGAGGCGTTCCGCGAGCGCCCGGAAGGTGAGGGCCTGCTCGCCCGACTCGTCGAGCAGGGCGACGCTCGCGGAGAGCACGGCCTCCAGGGAGTGGGACGCCCGTCGGCGCTCGCGACCGCCGCGCACTCGTCGGTCAGGGCGCTCGGCGGGCGGCCGCCCGCCACCGCGCAGGGACGGACGCCGTCGGGACGACGGATCAGTCATGACGCACTCCTCGATCGACCAGGTTGCCATCCTATCGAACCTTGTTCTACTATCGAACCAGCGTTCGATAATCGTACGCCGTTCGATACGAAAGGAGGGCCGCATGACGACCTTCCCCTCCGCGGCTTCGCCGCGCACCTACCCGAGCCTGCGAGCCGCCTGGATCCCGCTGGCGGCCCTCTGCCTCGCCTTCTTCGTCGAGATGGTCGACAACACGCTGCTGACCATCGCCCTGCCCACCATCGGTCGCGACCTCGGCGGTGAGACCACCGCCCTGCAGTGGGTCACCGGCGCATACTCGTTGACCTTCGGCGGGCTGCTGCTCACCGCCGGCTCCGCCGCCGACCGCCTGGGCCGCCGCCGCGTGCTGCTGGTCGGGCTCGCCGTCTTCGGGATCCTCAGTCTCGCGGTGGCGGCCGTGTCCACCACCGGCGAGCTCATCGCCCTGCGCGCCGCGCTCGGTATCGCCGCCGCCGCGATGGCGCCGATCACCAACTCGCTGGTCTTCCGGCTCTTCGACGACCAGGCCCTGCGGATGCGGGCCATGACGGTGATGATCGTCGTCGGCATGTCGGGGTTCATCCTCGGTCCGCTGCTCGGCGGGACGGCGCTCGCCCACGTCCGCTGGGAGTGGCTGCTGCTGGCCAACGCGCCGATCGCGCTCCTCGCCTGGATCGGTGTGCGCCTCGGCGTGCCGGCCGACCACCAGGAGGACCTGACCGACGACCGCCTCGACCTGCCCGGCGCGGTGCTCAGCATCGCCACGATCGGGTTCGGCTGCTACGTGCTCACCAGCGGCGTCCAGTACGGCTGGCTGTCGCCGCTGACCGTCGCCTCGGCGGCCGCCGCCGTCGCCGCGCTCATCGCCTTCGTTCGGCACGAACGCCGAACCGCGTCCCCGATGCTCGACCTCCGCCTCTTCTCCGTGGGCACGGTCCGCGGTGCCGCCATCGCGCAGGTCGGGACGTCGATCGCCATGGCCGGCGTCATGTTCGGCCTGATCCTGCACTTCCAGTATGCGTACGGGTGGAGCCCCGTACGGGCCGGCCTCGCCAACCTGCCGATGATCCTCACGATGGTGGTGGCGACGCCCCTCTCCGAGTGGCTGGGCCGCCGGTTCGGCCATCGCATCGCGTGCCTCGTCGGGGCGTTCCTCCTCGCCGCCTCGCTCGCGGGGCTGGCCTGGGGTGTGAACCACGGCTACCTCGCCATCGCCGTGTGCATGGTCGTCATGACCGTCGGCCTGCGCACGGTCATGACCATCTGCGCGGTGGCCCTCGTCGACGCCATGCCCGCCAACCGGACCTCCATCGGCGCTGCGCTCAACGACACGGCGCAGGAGGTCGGTACGAGCGTCGGCACGGCCGTCGTCGGCACGCTCATCGCCGTCCTCGTCACGACCCAGCTGCCGCCGGGCACGTGGAGCGACAGCCTGGTGACGTCGTTCTTCACCGGCGAGCGGATCACGTATGCGGTGCTGGCGGTCGTCGTCGGGGTGGTGACGGCATGGGGCGCGCATACCCTGACGAACTCGCGCGCGGTCGACGAGCACCCGGCCGAGCCGGCCGAGCCGGCCGAGCATGTTTCGGTCGACGCCAGGTCGGCTTCCGCCCCGGGTCGACCGGCCTAGCGCAGCCCGTGGTCCGCGCCTCGACACCGGGTCGGGGCGCGGCCGTGCGGGTCAGGACCGGTCGATCATCGCCTGCATGGCCGCGGGGTAACGGTCACCCTCGACGGTGACGCTGTCCGAGGCCACGGTCAGCTCGTCGAGGTCCTTATCGCTCATCTCAAGCCCGGCGGCGGCAAGGTTCTCGTCCAGCCGTTCGAGACGGCGGGTACCCGGTATCGGCACGATCCACGGCTTTCTGGACAGCAGCCAGGCGAGGGCGACCTGTCCCGGGGTCGCCCCGAGACGGGTGGCGATCGCGGTGACGTGGTCGACCAGATCGAGGTTGTTGGCGAGGGCCTCGGGAGTGAACCGGGGAAGGTTGGCCCGGATGTCGCCGGCGCCGAACGTCGAGTCGCGGGTGACCTGACCGGTGAGCAGGCCGCGGCCGAGCGGGCTGAAGGGGACGAAGCCGATGCCCAGCTCCTCGACGGTGTCGAGGACCGACTGCTCGGGCTCCCGCCAGAACAGGGAGTACTCGCTCTGCAGGGCGGTGACGGGCTGGACGGCGTGGGCGCGGCGGATGGTGGTGGGTCCAGCCTCGGACAGTCCGAAGTGTCGGACCTTGCCGGCGTCGATGAGGTCCTTGACCGTGCCGGCCACGTCCTCGATCGGCACGGCCGGATCCACCCGGTGCTGGTAGAGCAGGTCGATGACGTCAGTGCGGAGCCGCCGCAGCGATCCGTCGACGGCGGCTCGGATGTGATCGGGCTGACTGCTGACCCCGGTCTGATGTCCGCTTTCGTCGAACGCGAAGCCGAACTTCGTGGCGATCACCACCTGGTCTCGCACCGGCTGGAGCGCCTCGCCGACGATCTCCTCGTTCGCGTAGGGCCCGTAGACCTCGGCGGTGTCGAAGAACGTGATCCCGTGGTCGACCGCCTGGCGCAGGAACGTCACCATGGCGGGACGTTCGGGCGACGGGCCGAAGCTCTGGCTGATCCCCATACAGCCCAACCCGATCGGCGAGACCACGAGACCGTTTCCGAGTGTGCGAGTAGCCATTTCGTCGCTGTCCTTCCGTGCCGGAATGCGGTCCACTCTATGGCGGCGGCGCGGTTACGGCTTGCGGGCCCAGCACTGGAAGAGCCGCGGGGAGCTCACCGCCGAGGTGGTGTCGTTCGCCAGCTCGGCGAGCTGGGTCAACGCCTCGTCCACCTCGGCCTGGGTGGCCACTCCGCTGGCGATGATCCTGGGGGCAGTCCGCTCGATCGTCAGATACGGCATCAGCTTGCCCTCGCCACGCAGGTAGACGTGCTGGACGATCTCGAGCTCGGGGTCGGGAATGCCCACCTCGCGGAAGCGGGAGTGCAGCCGCCGGCCGCTGAGCGGATCGCCGCCGTGCCGTCGCAGGGTCTCGGGGTATGCGTACTGCCAGAACTCGAAGCCCGGATGCGGCGGCTCGCAGAACTCGGCCAGGAAGTCCCCGTCCTCGGCGACGAGCAGCCCTCCCGGCCGCACCGCGCGCCACATCCGCCGGAGCGCCTCCAGCGGGTCGGCCAGGTGCTCGAGCAGGAACCGGGAGTACACCACGTCGTATGCGCCGGACTCCTGCAGCTCCATGACGTCCTGGAGCACGAGGCGTACGTTGGTCGCCCCTCGCCGCTGGCTCTCCGCTCGGACGAGGTCCAGCTGCACGGCGTCGCGGTCGCAGCCCACGACCGATCCCGACGGCCCGACGAGCGCGGCCAGCAACAGGCTCACGTCGCCCGCGCCGCAGCCGACGTCGAGACAGCGCATCCCCGGGCCGATCCCGACCGAGCGCAGCAGCGACTCCGTCGTCTCGCCCCACACCCTGGACAGCACCCGGAGCCGGTCGAACCCCGGCCGACCGCCGGCGATCACGTAGTCGTTCGACACCGTTCTCCTTCGGCTGGCCCGCACGTGGGGACCGACCGGCCGACCGGCCCGGCGCATACCGGACACAACCGAAGGTCGACGCGGCCTTCAACCGCCGGACTTTTGAGAATAGTGTCGTTGAGGCTGCGCTGCTGTCGTTCGGTGGTGCTCAGTTCGGCCGTGCTGTTCTTGGCCCGGCTGACGTCATTCACGCCTGTCGTGCGAAGAAGCCCGAGGGCGTCGTCACGAAGGAGTGAGGTATGCCCGCAACCAGGACACGACGTTATCGAGCAGCCGCGGTCGGCACTGGTGCGCTCGTCGCGGCTTTGGTGACCGGCGGGGTGGGTACCGGGGTGGCAGCGGCCGCTCCAGCCCCGAGGACGCCGGCCAGCGTGTGCGACCAGGCCATCGCCCAGGCGGGCACGGGGCACGGCCGGTACGGTCACTACCGCCTCGTCCTGGCTCCCGCCGTGGGCGGTTCCGGCTCCGACGTCGTGGTCGGCACGCCCGGCAACGACTACCTCTTCGGCGGGTCCGGCAACGACGTGCTGTGCGGTCTGGGGGGCGACGACGTCCTCGACGGCGGGTCCGGCAGCGACGTTCTCGACGGGGGCTCCGGCGTGGACCAGCTGATCGGTGGCTCGGGGTATGACACGCTCGTCAACGGTGAGGGTCTGGGTGGCTCGCTCGGCAGCGCGGGGAGCACCGCGTGCGGGGCGATCGGTGGCTCCTTCTCGACCAACGGGTCGGAATCCTGGACGTGCTACTACACGAACAACGCCAACACCAGCTCGTTGTCGTCGGCGTGTGAGACCGACTCCATCTACGGGGACTTCTCCTCTACGCGCTCCGGCGGCGGGTACATCGGGAAGTGCATCCTCGCCGAGTAGGCGGCCACGTGAACGGCTGATCCGGTGCCGGTGCGCGTGCTGCTCGACGCGCACCGGCCCCGTCAGTAGACGGGCTGGGTCGGATCGACCTCGCGAACCCAGGCCAGCACTCCCCCGTCCAGGTTGACGACCCCCGTGTAGCCGGCGGCCTGAGCCAGCCGCGCTGCCTCCGCCGATCGGCCGCCGACCTTGCACATCATGACGATTCGCTGGTCCCGCGCGGCCAGCTCGTCGTGCGCGAACGCGGAGCCGTCGCGGAACTCGTCCAGGTGGATCGCCACCGCTCCGGGGATGGACGCGATCTCCCGCTCGTCCGGACCCCGCACGTCCACCAGCAGCGGCGGGGCGTCCGACGACAGCTCCACGGCGAGCTCCGGCGCCGAGATCCCGGCAACATCGGGGTCGGATCGTGCGCCAGCATGGGCAGCACCCGGGACCCCACAGAACTCCTCGTAGTCCACGAGCGTCGTCACCGTTGGCGAGGAGCCGCATACCGGACAGTCCGGGTCCTTGCGAACCGTCAAGGCATCCCACGTCATCGCCAGCGCGTCGTGCACGAGGAGCCGCCCGACCAGCGGCTCCCCCACGCCGAGCAGGAGCTTCACCGTCTCGGTCGCCTGCACCGAGCCGATCGCCGCGCACAGCACGCCAAGGACGCCGCCCTCGGCGCACGAGGGCACCGCGCCCGGGGGCGGCGGTGAGGGGAACACGCACCGGTAGCACGGGCCGTGCTCCGCCCACCACACCGACACCTGGCCGTCGAACCGGTAGATCGACCCCCACACGTGCGGCTTGCCGAGCATCACGCAGGCGTCGTTGAGCAGGTAGCGGGTGGGGAAGTTGTCGGTCCCGTCGAGGACGACGTCGTAGTCGCGCAGCACCTCCAGCGCATTGGAGGAGTCGAGCCGCAGGTCGTGCCGCACGACCGTCACGGATGGGTTGACCCGGGCCACCGCCTCCATCGCGGACTCCGTCTTCAGCCGGCCCACGTCGGCGTCCGAGTGGATGACCTGGCGCTGCAGGTTGCTGGTCTCGACGACATCCGCGTCGACCACCCCCAGCGTTCCGACGCCGGCCGCCGCCAGGTACATCAACGCCGGCGACCCCAGCCCTCCGGCGCCCACGACCAGCACCCGGGCCGCCGACAGCCGCTCCTGCCCAGCCTTGCCCACTTGTGGAAGCAGGACGTGCCGCGCATACCGCTCCACCGCAGGTCGGTCCAGTGGGCGACCCGGCGACGCGATCGGCGGCAGCGGCACGAGAACGACGGTACCCGGCGCCCGGAGGCGGCACCGCGGCTGCCCGGACCCCATACCTACTCCTGCGTAGGATGACGGGAATGGAGGACGACCGATGACGGCCGCGGCCAACGGGCCCGTGCGAGGCCAGCGCCTGCCGAAGTCGGCACGGCGCGCGCAGCTCCTCGAGGCGGCGCAGGCGACCTTCGTCGAGTACGGCTACCACTCCGCCGCGATGGACGAGATCGCCGACCGGGCTGGCGTCAGCAAACCCGTGCTCTACCAGCACTTCCCCGGCAAGCTGGACCTCTACCTCGCCCTGATCGACCACCACCGCAGGCTCCTCGAGCAGGCCGTCCGCGACGCGCTGGCGAGCACCACCGACAACAAGCAGCGCGTCATCGCCTGCGTCGCCGCATACTTCGAGTTCGTCTCGCGGCAGGGCGCGCCGTTCCGGCTGATCTTCGAGTCCGACCTCACCAACGAGCCCGCCGTCGCCGAGCGCATCGAGGGCGTCGCCCTGACCTGCGGGGAGGCACTGGCGGAGGTCATCGCCGGGGACACCGACCTCTCCGACGCCGACGCCCACCTGCTCGGCATGGCGCTCACCGGGATGGCGCAGGTCTCCGCGCGCTACTGGCTGTCCCGCGCCGACTGGGGCCCCGGCAACGCCAGTGAGGTCCCCCGCGAGGAGGCCGCCCGGATCGTCGGCCAGCTGGCCTGGCGCGGCATCGGCGGTTTCCCCAAGAGCGAACACGTGGAACAGGCGGCCCTCAGCCGCAGTTGACTGTGCGGTATCACCGGGCAGCAGGCAGCGTATGCGAGTCGCCCACGACCGCCGGCGGCGTCACCACCCCGTCGGCTCCCCCAACGAAAGGCACCACCGTGGAGGTCAGGATCGGCGTGCAGAACGTCGCTCGCGAGCTGGCGTTCGAGTCCAACCAGAGCGTCGAGGAGGTCAACTCGGCCGTCGACGAGGCGCTCAAGAAGGGCGGCACGCTCGCCCTCACCGACGACAAGGGCCGCAAGTACGTCGTCCCCGTCGGCGCGCTCGGCTACGTCCACATCGGCGAGGTGGAGAAGAGCCGCGTCGGTTTCGGCGGGGTGTGACCGGGGCATAACCTCCTCGCTTCCAGCGCACCGGCAGCGGGGAGACCGGCAGCGGGGGACCGGCGGACGAAAGTCGTAGCCACATCGTCACCAAACGGACGACGTCCCAACACTCACTTGCGTCACAAAGCGTGACACCGTGGAGGGGCGGAAACCATCTTTGCCCGGCCGGGAACGGCTGGGTCGCCGGCCGCGCAGGCGGCCAGAAGGAGTGCATCAATGATCGGCACCATCATCGCCTCGATTATCCTCGGCCTGATCATCGGAGCCCTGGGCCGGCTGCTCGTTCCGGGCAAGCAGAACATCTCGATCATCGTGACGATCATCATCGGTATCGTCGCCAACCTCATCGTCGGCTGGGGCCTCGGAGCCATCTTCGGCTACAGCAACAGCAACGGCGGGATCTCCTGGATCGGGGTCATCGTCGGAGCCATCGTCGCTGCGCTGCTCATCGTCCTCTACGGCCGGATGTCCGGCCGGGGCTCGCGCGTCTGACGCGGCACCGCCTCGCCAGCACCGACGGAGCCCGGTCGCCACGTGCGACCGGGCTCCGTCACGTCCGGGACCTCCGCCCGTGGTGGTGCAAAGACCTCAGGCCGCGAGGCCGAGGCGGGCCATCCGGCGGGTGTGCTCGTCGGTGAGCCGGGCGAACATCCGGCCGAGCTCGGCGAGGTCGGCGCCCGGCCGGCCCGGGGCTCCGACCAGCAGCGAGGCGAGGGCGTCGCGCTCGACGCCGACCCGTTGGGCCTGGGTGAGCGCCTCGCCGACGAGGCGGCGGCCCCAGAGGGCCAGCCGGCCGCCGATGCGCGGGTCGTCGGCGATGGCCTCACGGACGGCGCGGACGACGTACTCGTCGCGGCCCATGTCCTCGATGACCGCCTCGACCAGAGCCCGGGTGTCGGCGTCGACGTAGGCGGCGATCTCCCGGTAGAAGTCCTGCGCGATCCCGTCGCCGACGTAGGCCTTGACCAGGCCCTCGAGCCAGTCGTTCGGCGCGGTGCGGTCGTGGAACCCGTCGATGGCCGCGACGAACGGCGCGATGGCCTCCTGCGGGTCGGTACCCAGCGCTTCGAGCCGCGCGACGATCTGCTCGTAGTGGAGGAACTCCGTGACCGCCAAGCGGGCGACCTCGGCCTTGTCGCGGGGGCTCGGGGCGGACTCCGCGTCGGCCGCCAGCTTGCTGAACGCCATCAGCTCGCCGTAGGCCAGCGCGCCGAGCAGGTCGACGACGGCAGCGCGGAAGTCCTCGGTCCAGGCGTCGGCGCTGGGGTCCGTCATGGCCTCACCGTATCGGCGCCGGTATGCGGACGAGCGGGTACGCGTCCTACCGTGGGGCCGTGCCGGAGGAACCGTCGCCAGCGCACCGCCGCCGCGAGTGGGCGGAGTCGTTCGGGAACGACCCGGAGCGCTACCACCGGACCCGACCGCGCTACCCCGCTGCCATGGTCCGCGACCTCGTCGACGAGATCCCGGGGCGCGACGTCCTCGATGTGGGGGTGGGCACCGGCATCGTGGCGCGGCAGCTGCAGACCGCCGGCTGCCACGTGCTGGGGGTCGACGTCGACGCCCGGATGGCCGAGGCGGCCCGTCAGCGCGGGGTCGACGTCGAGGTGGCGCCGTTCGAGACCTGGGACCCGGCCGGTCGGACCTTCGACGCCGTCGTCGCCGGCCAGACGTGGCACTGGGTGGACGCCGAGACGGGCACGGCGAAGGCGGCCGAGGTGCTGCGGCCCCAAGGCCGGCTGGCGGTGTTCTGGAACGCCGGCGACGCGCCTCCGGAGCTCGCCGAGGCGTTCGCGGCGGTCTACCGCCGGCTGCTGCCCGACCTGCCCATGCTGGCCACCGTCCGCTCGGCGGTCGACGGCTACGGCCGGTTCCTCCAGACCGCCGAGGAGGCGATCCGGAAGACGCCCGGTTTCGGTCAGCCCGAGCAGCGGCGCTACCCGTGGGAGCAGCGCTACACCCGGGACGACTGGGTCGACCAGCTGCCGACCAGCGGCTTCTTCGGCCAGATCCCAAGGGACACGGCGGCCGCGCTGGTGGCCAGCATCGGCGACGCCGTCGACGCGGTCGGTGGGACGTTCACGATGCGCTACACGACGGTGCTCGTGACGGCGAAGCGGGTCCTGTCCCCCTGAACCGGTAGACTCACGCATACCTTCGGTGCCCGGTCGGCACGAATCGAAAACCTTCCGAGTGACTCGGACCGCCCCTCATGGCGACGACAGACCTCCGATCGGCCCGCTTCACCGCCGCGACGACGCGTCTGCGACCCGCGCGGCACGATCGAGAGAACCTCATGACCGACACCGCCCTCGAGGCCGGCGCGCCCGACGCTGCCGAGCCCGTGCTGCCGACGTTCGCCGACTTCGACGTCCACCCCGACATCGTCGCCGCGCTCGCCGCCAGCAACATCGTCCACCCGTTTCCCATCCAGGCGATGACCCTGCCCGTGGCCCTCGGCGGCCATGACATCATCGGCCAGGCCAAGACCGGCACCGGCAAGACGCTGGGGTTCGGCGTGCCGATCCTCCAGCGGGTGGTCACCCCCACCGACGACGGGTATGCGTCGCTGGCCAAGCCGGGCAAGCCGCAGGCCCTCGTCGTCGCCCCGACCCGCGAGCTCGCAGTCCAGGTGGCCGGCGACCTCGAGCGGGCCGGCACCAACCGCGGCGCGCGCGTCATCACCGTCTACGGCGGCCGCGCCTACGAGCCGCAGATCGACACCCTGCGCAAGGGCGTCGAGATCGTCGTCGGCACCCCGGGCCGGCTCATCGACCTCGCCAAGCAGGGCCACCTCGACCTGTCGCAGGCGCGCACCGTCGTGCTCGACGAGGCCGACGAGATGCTCGACCTCGGGTTCCTGCCCGACGTCGAGACGCTGATGGCGCAGACCTCGCCGAACCGCCAGACCATGCTGTTCTCGGCGACGATGCCGGGCGCGATCGTCGCGCTGGCCCGCCGCTACATGAAGCAGCCGACCCACATCCGCGCCATGGGCGACCCCAACGAGAACGCCCACACCGTCAAGGCGATCGAGCAGCTGGTCTACCGGGCGCACGCCCTCGACAAGGTCGAGATGCTGTCGCGCATCCTCCAGGCCCGCGGCCGCGGCCTGACCCTGGTGTTCAGCCGGACCAAGCGCACCGCCGCCAAGGTGGCCGAGGACCTCGCCGAGCGCGGGTTCGCCGCCGCCGCGATCCACGGCGACCTCGGCCAGGGCGCCCGCGAGCAGGCACTGCGGGCGTTCCGCCACGGCAACGTCGACGTCCTCGTCGCGACCGACGTCGCCGCCCGCGGCATCGACGTCGAGAACGTCACGCACGTCGTCAACTTCCAGTGCCCGGAGGACGAGAAGACCTACGTCCACCGCATCGGCCGCACCGCCCGCGCCGGCAACACCGGCATCGCCGTGACCTTCGTCGACTGGGACGACATGCCGCGCTGGGGGCTCATCAACCGCCAGCTCGACCTCGGCATACCGGAGCCGGAGGAGACCTACTCCTCGTCCGAGCGCCTGTATGCCGACCTCGACATCCCCACCGACGTCACCGGCCGGCTGCGCAAGTCGCAGCAGACCCGCGCCGGCCTCGACGCGGAGGTCCTCGAGGACCTGGGCGAGACCGGCAAGTCGTCCGGTCGCCGCACGAAGGGCGGCGACGACCGCCGCGATGGAGGCCGAGACGGCGGTCGCGATGGTGGCCGGCGGGAGCACGGCCGCAGCGACGGCCGGAGTGAGGCCCGGGGTGAGTCCCGCGCGGAGAAGCGGGACGACACGGGGGCCGAGGACCGTCCGCGCCGCAACCGCAACCGTCGCCGCACCGTCAAGACCCACGAGGGCGAGGCGGCTCCGACCGCCGGACCGTCCACGGTCACGCATGCGGATGCGGCGGACTCCGGCGAGTCGGCCGAGGGCGGGTCACGCCGTCCGCGGCGCCGCCGTCGGCGGGGCGGCAGCGGCGAGGGCGCCGAGGACATGGCGCCCGCCACCACCGAGGGCTGAGCGGCGGCTGGGCCTCAGCGGAGTGTGACGAGCGCGGCGGCCACCTCGCGGTAGGCCGCCGCGCCCTTGGACGACGACGATGTCGACAGGATCGACCGGCCTACGCCCGGCGCCTCCGCGAAGCGGACGGTCTTCGGGATCGGCGGCGAGAGCACCGGCAGGTCGTAGCGCTCCCCCACGTCGGCCAGCACGGCCTGCGCGTGGTTGCTGCGCCCGTCGAACATCGTCGGCAGGATGCCGAGGATCGACAGGTTCGGGTTGAGGATCTTCTTCACGTCGCCGACCGTGTCGAGCAGCTGCCCGACGCCGCGGTGGCTGAGCATCTCGCACGGCATCGGGATGACCAGGCCGTCGGCGGCGGTCAGCGCGTTGAGGGTGAGGACGCCGAGCGACGGCGAGCAGTCGAGCAGCACGACGTCGTAGTCGCCCGCGACCGACTCGAGCGCGGTCCGCAGCACGTACTCCCGTCCCGGGCCGGGACAGCAGCTGCGCCTCGACCCCCGCCAGCTCGATGACCGAGGGCACCAGGTCGACGCCCTCCGCGCACGACACGACGGCATCGGCGATGGACGCCTTGCCGACGAGGACCTCGTTGACGGAGGTCTCGACGGTGTCGGGGTCGACGCCGAGCGAGAACGTCAGACACGCCTGAGCGTCGAGGTCGACGAGGAGGACCCGCTCACCCTGCTCGGCGAACGCCGCCCCGAGGCTCGCCACCGAGGTCGTCTTCGCGACCCCGCCCTTCTGGTTGGCCAGCGCCACGACCCAGCTGGACCGTGACGCTGGAGCCCGCGAGGAGCTCTTCCTCGGGGTACCTCTCGCCATCAACACGCCTCTCGTCACCGGGCTCGAGGGCCGCCCACGAGGACTTCTCCGGCCCCATCCGCTGCCCCTCCGGACAGGCAGCACGGTAGTCGCACCACGTGCACAGGGCCGACGGCAGGGGCGGGAACGACGACGACTCCACGCCCAGCTCGCGGTAGGACGCGTCGGCGGCGCGGGCGTCCCGGGCGAGGGAGTCGGCCTCGTCGAGCTTGCGGCGCAGCGACTCGACCGTATGCGTGTGCGCGGCCACCGTGCCGGTCGGCACGTGGTGGAGCTCGACCCGCAGGGTCCGGCGGCGGAACATCTTCCAGGCGGCGGCCGCATACAGCGCCAACGGCAGCGAGGTGCGGGCGTCCTCCTCGGTGCAGGTGCGCCGGCTGGTCTTGTAGTCGACGATGACGAGCTCCGGCCCGTCGGACCCGGGCCGCTCGTCGATGCGGTCGACCCGGCCGGTGAGCACGAGCGACTCGGTGCGCATGGCGACGGTGCGCTCGATGCCACGCGGCTGGTCGTCGGGGTCGACCTGGACGAGGTAGCTCTGCACCTCGCCGCTGACCCGCGAGCGCCACCGCCCGCTCTGGTCGTCGTCACGGAAACCGCTGTCGATCCACGCTTTTCGCACCAGGTCGACACCCGACGCCGCGGTCCGCTGCGGGCGCGGCAGGTCCCACCAGTCGCGCAGGGCGTTGTGGGTGGCGATGCCGACGGAGGTGTGCGCGCGCTGCGGTCGCGCGAGGGGACGCGGCCGGTCGAGGTACTGGAACCGGTAGCGGCGAGGGCAGTCGAGGTAGGCCAGCAGCCGGCTCGGCGACGCGGCATACAGCGGCGTGGGCATGCCCTCGAACACGCCCTGCCCCGCCGTCTCGGTCACCGCCACGGTCGCACGGTACCGAGGACCGCCGACGCCCCCCGGCATTCGTCCACAGGCGTCAGACGCCGGTCGTGACGAACGCGCGGACGGCGCTGGCCACCATCTGCACGGCGATCGCGGAGAGCAGGAGTCCGGCGATCCGGGTGGCGAGCACCGTGCCGGACTCACCGAGGATGCGGCGGACCACCGAGGCGAAGCGCAGGAACAGGTAGACGACGGCCATCGTCCCGAGCAGGGCCAGCCCGACCGCGACGAAGCCGGCCACGCCCGCGGCGGTCCCGGCCTGCTGCACCGCGAGCATCATCGCGACGATCGCGCCAGGGCCGGCCAGCAGTGGCGTGCCGAGCGGCACCATGGCCACGTTGACGCCGGCGTCGGCCATCGCCTCCGACTCCTGGCCGGTGAGCAGCTGGAGCGCGACGAGCAGGAGCAGCAGGCCGCCCGCGCCCTGGAGCGCGGCCAGCGAGACGTGCAGGTAGTCGAGGATGCGCTGGCCGAACAGGGCGAAGAGGGCGATCACGCCGAAGGCCACCAGGGACGCCCGCCGGGCCGCGGCGGACCGCTCGGCCGAGGTCATCCGGGCCGTGAGCGCGAGGAAGATCGGCACCGCCCCGGGCGGGTCCATGATGACGATGAGCGTGATCAGCGTGGAGATGAAGACCGTGAGGGCCGAGGACAGGTCGCCGGTCATCGCAACACCGGCGTCACGCCAGTGGCTCGCGCCTCGATCTCGGCCAGCACCTCGGGCGCGGTGGTGTTCTCGCCGAGCCGGTTCTCCTTGCCGCTGCCGTGGTAGTCGCTGGAGCCGGTGACGAACAGGCCCAGCCGGTCGGCCAGCCGCCGGCCACGTTCGCGCGCCGCCTGGTCGTGGTCGCGGTGGTCGACCTCGAGCCCGGAGAGGCCGGCGGCGGCCATCTCCTCGATCACCGTGTCGCCGGCGCCGGCGCCGCGACCGCGTCCGAACGGGTGCGCGTGCACGGCGACGCCGCCGGCTTCCACGACCAGGCGCACCGCGTCGACGGGGTCGGGCGCGTAGTGGCGCACGTAGTAGGGGCTGTCGTTGGCGAGCCACTGCTGAAACGCCTCGTCGCGGTTGGCTACGACTCCGTTGGCTACCAAAGCATCCGCGATGTGCGGCCGTCCCTCGGTGGCGCCCTCCGGCACTTGGGCGACGACGTCCGCATACGTGATGGGGATGCCGTCGGCGGCCATCTTCTCGACCATCCGCCGCAGCCGGCTCACCCTGGCCTCGCGGGCGAAGCCCATCTCGGTGGCGAGGCCGGGGTGCTCGAGGGTCGACGAGGTAGCCGAGCAGGTGGATCGACCGGCCGTGCCGGGAGCACGAGATCTCGACGCCGCGCACCAGCCCGATGCCGTGCCGCGCCGCCGCCTCGGCCGCCTCGGGCCACCCGTGCGCGGTGTCGTGGTCGGTGAGGGCGACGACGTCGAGGCCGGCGGTGCGCGCCTGGGCCACGACGACGCTCGGCGGCTCGGTGCCGTCGCTGGCGGTCGAGTGGGTATGCAGGTCGATGCCGCTCACGCGGGGCTCCTCGGGGGCCGGTGCCGCCGGCCGGCGACCGCCATGCCCACGACGATCGCGACGGGGATGAGACTCCAGGCGATGAACGCCAGGCCGTAGAACCAGAACGCCAGCGGGATGGAGACCAGGAAGACGGCCATCAGCACGATGTTGCGGACGTAGCTGCGTTCGAGCAGGTCCGGCGGCGTCTCGGGGGCGAAAAGGCCGTGGCGCTGGATGTAGCGCGACGCCAGGAAGAACGTCAGCGCAGCGCACGCCTGCACGAGCGCGTAGAACCCGAAGCGCCAGGGGAAGTCGGAGTGGGAGATGTCCGGGCCGCCGTAGATCACCCGGGTCGCGTAGGGCGTGAGGATGACGGTCAGCAGCCAGAAGACGTTCAACGCCACCAGGGGCGGGGGCGCGTCGGTGACGTAGCGGTAGACGCGGTGGTGGCCGCGCCAGTACTGCGCGATGACGAAGAAGCTGATGAGGAAGGCGAGGAACTGGCTGTAATGGTCACCGAGGAAGCTCGCCAGGTCCGCCGCCGACTCGGACGGCGGTACCGGCAAGTCGAGCGCCAGCAGCGTCATGGCGATGGCGACGACGGCGTCGCAGAAGAACATCATCCGGTCGATGGAGACCTTGGCCGCCTCCTGCGACGCCGACAGCCCCATGCCCCCGGTCGCTACCGGGATCGCCCTCGCGCCGCTCACGCGGGCCAGCGTAGATGCGCTTCAGAGGTGCTCGGCAGTTAGTCGGCCCTGGGGCAGATATTTCTGCCCGAGATCCCACTAACTGCCGAGCACTCAGGCCGGCCGCGCTGCCGCGCGAGACAGGGCCGCGCCGATCCGGGCGAGAACCCGCTCGGGATGGTCCAGGTCCGACCAGGTCACCCGGACCACCTCGAACCCGAGCTCGCGCAACCGGTCCTCGCGCCGCTTCTCGTCGAACAGCGTGCGGCCGGACGCGTCACCGGCGTACTTGACCGCACCGTCGAACTCGACCACCACGCGGTCACCGACCAGGAAGTCGACGCGCGCCACCACAGACCTGTTGTCGACGACGCGGACCTGGCTCCGAAGCGACAGTCCCCTGCCGACCATCAGCAGCCGAAGCCTCGACTCTCCCACCGACTCGCTGCGCGGATCGACGAGCCGCACCATCGCCGCCGCGCGCCCACGACCACTCCAGGGAGGCGCGGCGTCCAGCAGCCGACGGAGGTCCTCCACCGAGCATCCGCCCCGCGACAACGCCGCGTCCGCCGCGACGACGCCGCCTTCCACATGGCCGCTCGCGGCCGTCTCCAGCAACGCTCGGGCCACCGGGACCGCACGGCGGGCGCCCTCCCGCCCGGTGAGCCAGGGTCCGTCCCGCGGGTGGACGACCAGGCCGTTGTGGCTCGTGCTCGCCGTCACGTCGGAGACGACGTCGATGCGGCGCAGATCGACCCGCCAGAGCGGGAGCCCGAGCACGGCGAGCGCGGCGTGATGGCTGGCGAGGTCGTCGGGCGGCCGTGAAACCAGCACGGCCCGGACGCGCAACCGGTAGCGGTCGGTCTCGGCTGGAAGAACGGTAGAGGCCACCGGCCACGTACGCGCTCCGGCGAACTCGGACCACGTCCCCTCGACGGACCCACGTCGCGAGGTCCGTTGCCGTCACCCCGAGCTCGTGGGCGTGGCGACTGGCGAACGCCGCAGCGTGGACCGACAACAGCAGGGTCAGGCGCTCGTCCATGGGGTCAGCGTGGGACTGGCCACCACCACGCGCGACCACCACGGCCACGCCTGTGGACCGAGCAACGAACCGGTCGGACGCTGTGGACGACTGCCTCACGCCTCAGAGCGGCGTAGGAAGCGAGCGAGGTGCCCGGCGATCTGGGTGGCGAGACGGGCCGCATACGTGCCGAGGGAGACACCGGCGGCAAGGCCGATGCCGACACCGACCGCGCCGAGCAGCGTCCCGAGCCCTTGGTAGAGCCCCGACCCGGCCTCGCCGTTGACGATCTCGAACAGGCCCCGGTACACCGCGCGTCCCGGGAGCAGCGGCACGATGGCCGCCGTCGTGACGGCGAGCGCGGAGAACCGGAACCGCTCCCGGGCGACCTGGGTGACGAAGCCGATCACCGACGCCGCGAGCGCCGCGGCGAAGGCCGCGTCGGTGCCGCCGTCGGTGACGAGCAGGTTGACCAGCCAGCCGGCCGCACCGGCGAAGGCGGTGATCATCGCGCTGCGGATGTTGGTGTAGGAGGAGACGGCCCAGCCGGCGGCGATGATGGCGGCGGCGACCAGCTGGCCGACCGGCCCGGCCAGGATCTCCGACTCCGGCGAGATCGCGAGCACGACGCCCAGGCGGCTGGCGACGCCGAGCACCACGACGATCCCCACGACGATGCCGAGCGTCAGCACCAGCACCTGGAAGACCCGAGCGGCCGCCGTGACGTAGAACCCCTCGATGGCGTCCTGGGCGGCGCCGACAAGCGACAGCCCCGCGAGCAGGACGACGATGCCCGACGCGACCACCAGCGAGGGCAGCACCCCGTCGAGCAGCCCGGTGGTCTCCTGGACGACCGCCAGCGCAACAGCGAACACCGTGGGCACCGCCGCCCCGATCGCCTGCGCGAAGAACCCGGGCGTGCCCCGGCGGCCCACCTCGGTGAGGACGCGGAAGATGACCGCCGCGCTGAGGATGCTGGTGAGCACCACGACCCAGCCACCGCCGGCCAGCAGGGACGTGCCCGCGCCCATGCGCGGCCGTCGCCAGCGTCGTGACCCACCGGCGGTAGGGGTGCGGCGCGTAGATGACGGCGTCGAACCGTTCGCGAGCGTCCTGCACCGGCATCGGGTGGGCGGCAACCTGGTCGACGACGTCGTGGAGCCGCGAGAGGCGGGTGAAGTCCTGGTTCCGGGCGCGGACGACGCGGGTCATGGTCAGCGGGTCGGCGTTGGGGCCGCGGTTGTAGGAGACGGTCAGTGCGCTGAACGTCACGTCGACGTGCACCGACCGCAGCCCGTATGCGCCGGCGAGCCGCAGCACGCTGGCCACCACGTCGGACGCGGCGGCCCCGGTGGCCATGAACGCGATGCCGGCCCGGACCGCCAGCTCGACGACCGCGCGGCCGACGGCGACGTCGACGCCGTCCGGCTGGGTCCACACCGGGATGGCGTCGGTCGGCGGCTCGGTCGGCCGGACCACCTGCTCGGTCCGCCGTCGGAGGGCGGTACCCGCGACCCGGCCTCGACGGGACGGCCGGGAGCGCCGGGGCGGGGCGGCGTCAGACACGAGGACTACCCAACCAGACGCCGGCCATGTCCCTCCGATGTGAAAGCCTGGCGCCATGGCGGACTTCGTCGGGGCGGTCGACCAGGGAACCACGAGCACCCGGTTCATGGTCTTCGACCACGACGGCAACGAGGTGGGCCGCCACCAGCTCGAGCACGAGCAGATCCTCCCCCGGGCCGGCTGGGTCGAGCACGACCCGCTGGAGATCTGGGAGCGCACGAAGACCGCCATCGGGTCGTGCCTGACCGGCCTCCACCTCGGCGCGAGTGACATCGACAGCATCGGCATCACCAACCAGCGCGAGACCACGGTGGTCTGGGACAAGAACACCGGCCGGCCCTACACCAACGCCATCGTGTGGCAGGACACCCGGACCGACCGGATCGTCAAGGCGCTCGACGCCGACGGCCGCGGCGATGTCATTCGGCAGCGAGCCGGCCTGGTGCCGGCGCCCTACTTCTCCGGCGGCAAGCTGCAGTGGATGCTGGAGAACGTCGACGGGCTCCAGGCCGCAGCGGCCGACGGCGACGCGCTGTTCGGCACCGTCGACTCGTGGCTGGTCTGGAACCTCACCGGGGGTCCCCAAGGCGGCCGGCACGTCACGGACGTCACCAACGCCGGCCGCACGATGCTCATGGACCTCGAGACCCTCGACTGGGACGACGAGCTGCTGAGCTTCTTCGGCGTCCCGCGCTCGATGCTCCCCGGCATCCGGCCGTCGAGCGACCCGCAGCTCTACGGGCATACCGCCCGGCGCGGTCCGTGGAACGGCGAGATCGCCATCGGCGGCGCGCTGGGCGACCAGCACGCGGCCACCGTCGGCCAGGTCTGCTTCGCGCCCGGCGACGCCAAAAACACGTACGGCACCGGCAACTTCATGCTCCTCAACACCGGCGAGGAGCTGGTCCGCTCGCAGCACGGGCTGCTGACGACGGTCGCCTACCAGCTCGGCGAGGCCAAGCCGGTGTATGCGTTGGAGGGCTCGATCGCCGTCACCGGCTCCGCGGTGCAGTGGCTGCGCGACCAGCTCGGCCTGATCCGCAGCTCGGAAGACGTCGAGACGTTCGCGCGGCAGGTGCCGGACAACGGGGGCGTCTACTTCGTGCCGGCGTTCTCGGGGCTGTTCGCGCCCTACTGGCGGTCCGACGCCCGCGGCGCCGTGGTCGGGCTCTCGCGGTTCAACACCGCGTCGCACCTGGCGCGGGCGACGCTCGAGGCGATCTGCTACCAGACCCGCGACGTCGCCGACGCGATGTGCGAGGACAGCGCGGAGGCGGGCCGGCCGCTCGACCTGGGCGTCCTCAAGGTCGACGGCGGCGTCACCGCCAACGACCTTTGCATGCAGATCCAGGCCGACGTGCTGGGGGTCGAGGTGAGCCGACCGGTGGTGGCCGAGACGACCGCCCTCGGCGCCGCATACGCCGCTGGTCTGGCGACCGGGTTCTGGCGCGACACCGACGAGCTCGCCGCCAACTGGCACGAGTCGCGGCGCTGGAGCCCGAACTGGAGTGACGACCAGCGCGAGGCCGGGTATGCGGGCTGGCGCAAGGCCGTCGAACGGACCCTCGACTGGGTGGAGATCTCGTGAACCCGCGTCCCCTGTCCCCGGAGTCGCGCGCCGCCGCGATCGAGCGGCTCGCGTCCGGCGAAGAGCTGGACGTCCTCGTCGTCGGCGGGGGCGTGGTCGGCACCGGCTGCGCACTCGACGCGGTCACCCGCGGCCTGACCACCGGACTGGTGGAGGCGCGCGACTTCGCGTCCGGCACCTCGAGCCGGTCGAGCAAGCTCGTGCACGGCGGCCTGCGCTACCTCGAGATGCTGGACTTCCGGCTGGTCCACGAGGCGCTGACCGAGCGCGGACTGCTGCTGACCCGGCTCGCGCCGCACCTGGTCCGGCCGGTGCCGTTCCTCTACCCGCTGACCCACCACGGGTGGGAGCGCGGCTACGTCGAGGCCGGCCTCTCGCTCTACGACAGCATGGCGCGGACCACCGGCAACGACGGCGGCCTGCCGTGGCACAAGCACCTCACCCGGCGGGCCACCCTGCGGATAGCGCCGGCCCTGAAGAAGTCCGAGCTGACCGGCGCCGTGCAGTACTACGACGCCAAGGTGGACGACGCGCGCCACACGATGGAGGTTGCGCGGACCGCCATGACCTACGGCGCCCACGTCGCCTCCCGGGTCGCGGCGATCGGGTTCCTGCGGCAGGGCGAGCGCGTCACGGGGATCCGGGCGCTCGACAAGATGACCGGCCGGGAGTTCGACGATCCACGCGCGCCAGGTCGTCAACGCCACCGGCGTGTGGACCGACGAGACGCAGGCGATGGTCGGCGAGCGTGGCCAGTTCCACGTGCGCGCCTCCAAGGGGCATCCACCTCGTCGTGCCCCGCGACCGGATCCACTCGACGCTCCGGCATCATCCTGCGCACCGAGACCTCGGTCCTGTTCGTCATTCCGTGGGGCCGGCACTGGATCATCGGCACGACCGATACGCAGTGGACGCTCGACAAGGCGCACCCGGCCGCGACGTCGGCCGACATCGAGTACCTGCTCACGCACGTCAACCGGTTCCTCACGACGCAGCTCACCCAGGCCGACGTCGAGGGCGTGTATGCCGGGACTGCGGCCGTTGCTCGCCGGTGAGAGCGAGCAGACCTCCAAGCTCTCCCGCGAGCACGTCGTCGCGCACCCGATCCCGGGTCTCATCGTCGTCGCCGGTGGGAAGTACACGACGTACCGGATCATGGCCCGCGACGCCATCGACGAGGCGGCGCGGACCCTCGGCGGGTCGGTGCCCGAGTCGACGACACAGGACATCCCCATGGTCGGCGCCGTCGGCTACCACGCCATGTGGAACCGGCGGGCCGCGCTGGCCGAGGAGTCCGGGCTGCACGTCGAGCGGATCGAGAAGATGCTCATGCGGCACGGCATCCTCACCACCGAGATCCTCGAGCTCATCGCCGCAGACCGGTCGCTCGGCGACCCGCTCCCGTGCGGCGAGGACTACCTGCGCGCCGAGATCGCCTACGCCGCCTCGCACGAGGGTGCCCTCCACCTCGACGACATCCTCGCGCGGCGGACCAGGCTGTCGATCGAGACGTGGGACCGCGCCGTCGGCGCCTCCCGGCCGGCCGCCGAGATCGTCGCCCCCATCCTCGGCTGGGACGCGGCGACCGTCGACAAGGAGGTCGAGCACTACGCGCAGCGCGTGGAGGCCGAGCGCATGTCGCAGACTCAGCCGGACGACGAGTCGGCCGACCGCGCGCGGCTGCAGGCGCCGGACATCAACGGCTGAGCCGGCCGGCGGCGCGGCGTTACGACAGGCTGACGGCCAGCCGCTCCAGCAGCTCCGACCGGGTGGCGGCACCGGTGCGTCGCTTGATGCGGGCCATGTGGTGCTCGACCGTCTTGGCCGACAGATAGAGCGACTCACCGATCTGTCGGTAGGTCATGCCGGTGAGGACCAGCTCGGCCACCTCTCGCTCGCGGGGGCTCAGCGCGACGACACCGGCGCGGGCCTCGGCGGCGGACGGAGTCGTGGGTCGCGGGTTGCCGGCCACCGTCGCGGCCAGCAGGTCGCGGGCGCACTCCATGAGCGCGGCCGTGTCCTTCCGGTCGGTGGCGCGAGCCGCGGCGTGGCCCGCGAGGCGAGCACCTTCCCACCGCTGGCCCACTGCGGCCAACCCTCTGGCGACCGCGTCCACACTGGCGGGCTCGACCTCACCGCCGAGCACGGCCACCCAGCTGCGCCCGGCGCGAGCCAGCGCGGCGGCGAAGGAGCTGGTCCGCGCCGCGGCCAGGAGCGCTGTCGCGTGTGGGGTCATAGCGTTCGGGCGGTTCGTGAGGATGGCCGCCTGGATGCCATACCAGTGGAAGGCCGGCCCCCAGAGCGGCGGGTTGCCGAGTCGGTCGAGCAGCGTCATGGCCCGGTTCCACAGTGGCGCCGCCAGCTCGGGCTCGTGCATCCGCGCCGCGGCCAGCCCGATCTCGCCGAGCGGAAGCAGGCTGTAGAGGTCGACCGGGTGGCCGACGAGGACGCCCCGCGCGTCGACCCACAGTCGGGCTAGCTCGCGGACGTCGTCCTGACGGCGGGCCAGGCCGACCCGCAACGCCCAGGTCCACGGCTGCTCCCGGACCGAGCCTGGGTCGATCGCCTCGAGGTGGCCCCGCGCGTCGTCGTAACGCCCGGCTTGCATGCTCGTCCACGCGCGGAGCGCGGCGGTGCGCGAGGCGCCGGCCTCGTCGACGGTGTCGCTACGACGCGCCAGCAGCGAGTCGGCCATCGCGAGGTCACCGGTATGCACGGCGAGCAGCGCCGCCAGAGCCTCCGGACGGTCGGGCAGCAGCTCGCGACGGTCGACGCCCACGGTCATGGCGCGCTGCACCAGCGGGGAGAGGGCGGCGGCCGAGTCGCCGCTGAGGGAGCACCGCACGGCGGCTGCGAGCGCGGGCACGGCCGACTCGGTCAGGCCGGGTGCGGCCGCTGCCGCGGAGTCCAGCAATCTGTCGGCGAGCTCCGCGTCGCCGGTGCCGTAGAGGAGGTATGCGGCGACCGCTGCGGCGTCGGCGTCATCGGTGAGCCGGTGGCCCTCCGCCGCCCAGCGGCACAAGGCGGCGCCCTGTTCGAGCTGACCGCTGCGGACTGCCACCGTGGCGGCCACTCGAACGCCCTTGGCGTCGGGGACCTCGTGTCGGGCGGTGATATCGGCCAGCGCCGCACGAGCCGCGTCGACGTCGCCGCTGAGGGCGCGGGCCTCGGCGACCGCCACCGCGAGGGCGGTCGCGTCGCCACCGCCCTCGACCGCCGTCGCATACAGGTCGGCGCTGGTGTCCGGGTCCTCCGCGAGCAGCGAGTCGGCGCGGGCGACGAGCGCCGCCACGACGCGTGGGTCGCGCACCCCGGCTCCGACGAGATCCTCCGCGATCGGCTCGAGATCCACGCCGGCGGCCGTGAGGTCGTCGACCACCGACAGCAGGTAGGGCCGCAGCCGGTGGCGCGGCGCATGGTGCAGCACGGCGCGCCGCACGAGCGGAGGGACGTGCCCATCGCGACCGAGGATGCCGGCGTCGATGACCTGGTCGAGCAGCAGACCCTGCTGGGCCGGCGCCATCGTCCTGAGAGGTGGCGGGACGGGACCGTGGTCGACGGCGTAGCCAACGCAGAGCGCGAGCACCACGTCATGCACGGGCCCGGCTAGCCGCCCCACCACTCGCAGGACCTGCCGTTCCGCTCGGGTGGGCTGGCCAGCGACCGGCCGGGCGGGCAGCCGGTGGCCGTCGGCCAGGAGCTCGGTGACCAACCAGGGCAGCCCTCCCGTCGCGGCGACGACGGCCTGTGCGGCCAGCCGGGAGCTCGTCTCGTCGTGGCCGTCGTCACGGTGGGCGTCGTGCCGGTCGTCGTGCCGGTCGTCGTGACGGTCGTCGTCCAGCAGGCTTGCGACCTCGTCGCTCGTCCACGTCTCCAGGGCGATGACCGTGCTGACCGTCATCAGCTGGTCGAGCAGCTCGCTCGACTGGCCCGCGGGAACGGGCTCGACGGCCGCGATGATCCGCGTCGACGACGCGAGACCGTTGCCCAGGACGGCGAGATCGCGTGCGGGCAGCAGGTGCGCGTCGTCGACGATGACGACATCGGGCACCTCGGCCTCCGCCGGCAGCGGGTAGCGCTCGGTGGTCAGACCCAGCGTGCGACTACTGCGCTCGAGGTGGCGCAGGGTGCTCGACTTGCCGAAACCTGCGGGCGCGACGATGACGAGATGGCCGCGGCTCTCCGCCAGTATCCGCAACGCCGACATCGCGGCCTCGGTGACGACCTCCGCGTCATGTGCGCTGACGTGTGGGGTCACCGGCTCACCTAGGGGGTCGTCCCGGTGCCGCCGTCGAGCGCAGCCTGACCGCCGCCGGCGCCGCCAGCGTCCCCGGCGGAGGATCCCTGGCTGGTGTCCGACCCGGCGCCGGCCGGGTTGGCGCCCCCGGCGGGGGTCGTGTCCGTCGTCACCGGGACCGGTGGTGCTTCCTCTGGCTTTGTGGTCGTGTTTGCCGGAGGTGGCGGAGCCTGATCGACCGTCGTGGTGGGATCGACGGCTTTGGTCGGGGCGGGCGTCGAGGTGGTAGAGCCCTGACTCCCGCTGGGACTCACTGCCGCCGTAGACCCGCCCGTTGCTGCAGGAGCGCCGGCCGGCGTGGTGCCAACCTTCGCTGCGGGCGTGGAGCCAGTGGCCATGGGGGACGCGGTGGGGACTGAAGACGTCGTGGACGAAGACGATGGTGTCGGAGACGTGGCCGAAGTGGAGGCACCCGGCTTCACCATTGACGACAGCTCGTGAGGACCAAGCGTCCCGGTGGGGTTGGCAGGCGACTGAGTCCCCGACGGGCCGCCGTCGCCCGCTGCTCCAGGACTGAAGCCCAGCCCGGAGCCGCCGAACAGGCCGCTGGTGGAACCGGCTCTCGCGACACTGTTGGGCCCGTTGGCCCCCGTCGCTCCGGCGCCGTCGCCGCCGCCCAGCGCTCCGCTGATCACCGGCACCGCAGCGACGGCGATGAGCAGGCCGGCCGCCGCCGCGAGGTGAGTCGGTCGAGGCATTGGGACGCGAGCGAACCGGGCTGCGGCGCGCCGCGCTCCGGACCTTGGCTCACCAGCCGAAGGGGTCGACCCAGTCGGTCCGGGGGGCCCGCCGGCCACGACCGGCGTCGCGCCGTCCGAGGATTCCGGGTCGTCGAGGGCGGGCTCGGGCGCGGTCCGGAACCTCGACAGGTCGTCGACCTCACCGAGCGCACGAGGGCCGCCTGCCGTCGCCGCCGACAGCGGCACCGTGGGCGCCCACTGCCGACGCGAACGCGCCAGGGTGGCGATCAGCGAGTCGTCCTCGTCGGTGACCGGAACGGCCGCTACGGCGCCCCTCGGCGTGGTCAGCGCGTCGGGGGCGAGGTCCGGGTCAGCGGGCCACTTCTCGGTGGCTCGAGGGTCATCGCTGGCGGCCACAATCGTTCCCGTAGCCAGCCGCTCGGCCACCGCGTCACCGAGCCGGGGCACGGCGACGACGGGAAGCTCGAACCTGGCGCTGGCCGCCTCGACGAGGGCGGGAGCCGCCGCGGCGCCGCCGACGAGGAGGATCAACCGCAGCGGCGAGCCCGCGCGCTCGGACTGCACCCGGACCGTCTCCAACGTGTCGAGCTGACGGGCCAGCAGTCGAGCACTCAGCTCCTCGAGGTCCGCGCGGACGAGGCGTACGGGCATACCGCGGACGTCGAGATCCACAGACGTTTCGCTCGACAGGGCGATCTTGGCGCGTTCACACTCACGTCGCAGGCCCTCGAGGTCCGAGGGGTGCAGCTCCTCACCGCCAGTGCGCACCGCGGCGAGAAGGGTGTCGTCCACTGCGTGGCCGGCGCCGCCGTGGTCGACCCGGAGGGCGTGGACCGCCCCGGACGAGAGGGCCGCCGTCGTGCCGACCACCGCCTCCACGCTGCGACCTCCGACGTGGAGGACGCCGATCTGGTCCTCCGGGTCGAGGTCAGCGCACTCGGCCGCGGCGGCGACCGCGGCCGCAGCCCGGGAGACCCATCGGATCGACCCCACAGCCGGCACCAGCCGCACCAGGTGTCGCTCGACGGTCATCCGGCCACGGCGGGACAGGTCGACGGGATGCACGAGCGTGAGCCGGCTGGGCGCCGACGGGGCGACCCGCTGCCACAAGGCCGCCACCTGTCGAGCCACAGCCTCGGCACCGAGGACTGCGTCGCCGCCGACGACCATGGGGACCGGGTCGTCGACGCGTGAGAGCAAGTCGCCGACGACCACCTCACCGGCTGCGAGATTGCGACCCGAGCCCCAGCGCCACTGTCCCGACTCGGACACGCGGACCTGGGCGGGGAACTGACCCGGCGCCGCGTCGTCGGCGGCCAACGGCCGGGAAACCGACCCGGCCCGCTCGAGGGTGACCCAGAGGTTGGTCTCGCCGAGCTCGACGACCACCTCGGTGGTCACGGCCGCTCGCAGCTGAGCCGTGGCATGCCAGGCCACAGCGGCGGCTGGATCCCCCTCCGGCCGCGGTGCAGTGCGGTCCAACCTCATTGGTGTGACCTGCTCATTCGATACTTCAGCAACAGCCCCGTTGCGCATGCTTCCCCTGTCACGTCGCAGTCCGGAACCAACCATAGACAATCGGACATACTCCCGCGCATCAGCCGGACGGACCAGGGGTTTAGGGGCCTCGATCCCCTAGTCATCCCCTAGTCCCTGGGCCGTGGTCCCGCGACACATCCCCCTGTCACGGCGGCACAGCGGGGGCGAATGCCCCGATGTGCCGGTTTCCCCCCGGTTCCTACTGTCCTCACAGGCAGGGAACGGTTCCCGGCTCAACCCACAGGGGAAGGACCACACAGCATGCCCATCACCCAGAGTCTTCTGGACTTCATCATGAATCTTCTTCGTGACCCACAGGCGGCAGCCGACTTCAACGCGAACCCGCAGGCGGTCCTCGCCGGTGCCGGTCACGCGAACCTCAGCTGCGCCGACCTCGACGTCATGCGGCCCGTCCTGCTCGACTACGCGCCCGTGAGCGCGAACCGTGAGTACAACACCGGCGGCAACTCCTCGAACGGCGGCGACTCGGACTGGACCTACAACGGTGGCGGCGCGCACTCCGGTGGCGGTATGCCGGCTCACGGCGGGCACCCGGGTGGGCACCCCGGTGGCGGCGGGCACCCCGGTGGCGGTGACGACCACTCCCACGCGGTCGCCCAGCTCACCTCGATCGTCAACAACTACACCTACTCCTCGGCCATCGACGACCGCGACACCGTGACCGACCAGTCGGTCAACCAGAACATCTGGGCCCACGGCAACGTCACCCAGCTCTTCGACCAGCAGGCGGTCATCGCCTCCGGTGACGGCGCCGTCGCTTTGGGCGGCGACAGCTCGACGCACATCCGCGGTTCGTTCAACGACAGCTCCGACAACTCGGACAACTCCGACCACTCGATCACCGTCCGCGACTCGGGCAACGACAACTCGATGCACAACGTTGGTAACGACAACTCCAACCAGGGCAACGACTACTCGGACAACTCGCTGCACAACTCGGCGAACGACAACTCCAGATAACTCCGACAACTCGAACCAGGGCAACACCTACGTCGACAACTCCGACAACTCCGATAACTCGGACAACTCGACGAACACCTCCGTCGACAACTCGAACCAAGGCAATAACAATTCCAACCAGGGCAACACCGACAACTCGAACCAGGGCAACACCAACACCACGAACACCAGCAACACAACCAACACGACAAACGACCACCAACACCACGAATACTACTAACACCGACAACTCGGACAACTCAGACCACTCCACCAACGACTCCGGGAACATCGTCGTCCGCGACTCGGGCAACACCAACTCCGGCAACACCGACTCGGGCAATGTCAACTCCGGCAACACCGCCTCGGGTAACACTGACTCGGGCAACACGGCCACCAACTCCGGCAACACCAACTCGGGCAACACCGCCTCGGGGAACGTGAACTCGGGCAACACCGCGACGGATTCCGGCAACACCGCCACAAACTCCGGTAACACCGCCACAAACTCCGGCAACACTGCGGTCGACTCGCATGACAACAACTCCACGAACACCGCGGTCGACTCGCACGACAACAACTCCACGCACACCGACAACTCGGGCCAGCTCAACAATTCGCTCAACGACAACCTGTCCCACAACACGGATAACTCGGTCAACGACTCGATCAACCACTCGTTGAACGACAACACGGTGGACCACTCGTTCCAGACCGACCCGGTCAACGTCGACCACGACGCGCTGGCCGTCGGCCTCGACGCGGACGCACACGTCCACGGTGGCTGAGCGATGAACCACGGCGCGTAGCAGAGCGCTGCGAGACCCGGCGGGGCAACCCGCCGGGTCTCGTGCTGTCCCGGCCACGCGCATACGCCATGAGCACCGGTCGCCGGTGAGCCGGCAGCCGAGGACCGGCCGGCGAACGAACCCCCTACCATCGAACCTCGGGTGCTGCTGGGGCAGCGCCACCCAAGGAGACACCCATGACCGTGGCCATACCGGACGTCGTTCAACGCACCCGGGCCCTGTGCCAGACGCAGGGACGGCAGGACCTGGTCGCCCGTCTCGAGCACACCACGCGCCGGCTCGCCGATCCGTCGGTGCGGGTGCTCGTCGTGGGCGAGTTCAAGCAGGGCAAGAGCCAGCTGATCAACGCGCTGGTCAACGCGCCGGTATGCCCGGTCGACGACGACGTCGCGACCGCCGTACCGATGGAGGTGCGGTACGGGGCCCAGCCGGAGGGGTCTCTGCTCCTCGCCCGCCGCGGGACCTCCGGTGCCGGAGGGCAGTCGGACCTCGAGGAGGTCCGCGTCGGCATCGAGGCGGTCGCCGGCACCGTTTCGGGAGGCACCGAACGGTCAGACGGCCGCACCGTCGTCGGCGCCAAGGCCTGGCTGCCGCGAACGATCCTCCAGTCCGGGCTCGTGCTCGTCGACACCCCAGGCGTGGGCGGCCTCGGGTCCAGCCACTCCGCCTCCACCTTGGCGGCGCTTCCGACTGCGGACGCGGTCATCCTCGTCTCCGACGCGTCCAGCGAGTTCACGGCTCCGGAGGTCACCTTCCTGCGCCAGGCGCTCGAAGCCTGCCCCACCGTGGTCGTCGTCCTCTCGAAGACCGACCTGTTCCCCGACTGGCGGCGGGTGCGCGACCTCGACCGCGGCCACCTCGAGCGTCTGGGCCTCTCCCTTCAGGTGGTTCCGCTGTCGTCGCACCTGCGGTTGGCCGCGGCCGCCCAAGCCGATGCGAGCCTCAACGAGGAGTCCGGCTTCCCCGAGCTGGTGCGCTACCTGCATACCGAGGTCCTCGGCCGCCGCGAGCAGCTGCTCGCCCGGTCCACGCGGCACGACGTGACCGGGGTCGTCGACAACCTCAAGATGGCCCTCATCACCGAGCGGGACGCCCTCGCGGACCCCTCGGCCATCCCCGAGCTGGTGGCCGCGCTCAACGCGGCTCGTACGCGGGCCGAGGCGATGAAGCGGCGCTCGTCTCGGTGGCAGTCCACCCTCTCCGACGGGGTGGCGGACCTCAACGCCGACCTCGACCACGACCTGCGCGATCGGGTCCGGATCATCGTCCGGGAAGCGGAGGCCTCCATCGACCAGGGCGACCCCGGCGAGTCCTGGGACGAGTTCACGCTGTGGTTCGAGCAGCGCATCTCCTCGGCGATCGCCGACACCTTCCTCTGGGCCGAGCGCAACGCCGGGTGGCTCGTCGAGGAGGTGGGCAAGCACTTCTTCGAGGACAGCAAGACGCTGACCCCGGAGTTCCACCTCGACGATACGACCGGGGTGGTGGACCCGGTCAGCGAGCTCGGGGAGCTCGAGACGTCGGAGCTCAAACCGCTCCAGAAGATGCTCATCGGCCTGCGAGGCTCGTACGGCGGCATCCTCATGTTCGGGCTCATGACCGGGCTGGCCGGCATACCGCTGGTCAACCCGATCTCCCTCGGTGCCGGCATCGTGCTGGGCACCAAGGCCTACCGCGACGACGCGGATCAGCGGCTGAAGCGGCGCCGGGCGGAGGCGAAGATCCTCGTCCGCCGCTACTCCGACGACGTCATGTTCTACGTCTCCAAGCAGCTCAAAGACCGGTTGCGCGTCGTCCAGCGGGCGGTCCGGGACCACTACAACGACGTGGCGGAGGAGCTGTCGCGGTCGCTGCAGGAGTCGGTGAACAGCGCCCAGAACGCCGCCCAGAGCAGTACTGCGGAGCGCTCGGCCCGCCTGGGCGAGGTGACGAAATCCATCGCCATGCTCGACGACCTGGCGGCGACCGCCGCGCGGCTCACGGCCGGGCCGCCGCCGCCTCGACAACTGGGGCAAGAACCCGGACCCTCCACTCCCGACGCCGGCCCCACCACTCGCCCCGGCGCCGACCTGGCGGTCGCGCGGCCGTCCGCATGACGGTGCCCACAACCATGAGCGCGAACCGCCGCCGCGACGACGCGCCAGCGCTGCTGGACCAGGCCCGACAGCTGCTGGGCGGCGACGCCGCTGCCACCGTGCGGCTTGACGCCGCACAGGCGCGACTGGACGAGCCGCTTCGCGTGGCCGTCGCCGGCAAGGTCAAGGCGGGGAAGTCCACCCTCCTCAACGCCTTCCTCGGGGAGCGGGTCGCGCCGACCGACACCGGCGAGTGCACGCGCGTCGTGACGTGGTACCGGCACGGCACCGTTCCTCGGGTGACCGTGGTGCCCCGCGCCGGGCGCCCGCAACCGCAGCCGGTCCGGCGCGTCGACGGTCGGCTGCTGCTCACCACCGGTGGCCTGCCGGTCGAGGAGATCGACCGCATCGACGTCCGGTGGCCGGCCCCGACGCTGCGCAACCTCACCCTCGTGGACACGCCGGGGCTGGCCTCGCTGTCGGAGGAGCTCAGCAACCAGTCCGCCGCCGCGCTGACCCCGGACGACTCGGTCTCCCTGGTCGACGCGGTCGTCTACCTCATGCGCCACCTGCACGAGACCGACACCCACTTCCTCGAGGCGTTCCGCGACCAGCAGTCGGCGTCCAGCCTCTCGGCGATGACCCTCGTCGTGCTGTCCCGGGCCGACGAGATCGGCTCCGGGCGGATCGACGCGCTGGTGTCGGCCGCGAGGGTCGCACAGCGCTACCGGACCGACCCGGCCGTCCGCGCGTTGTGTCTCGACGTCGTACCGGTGGCCGGGCTCATCGCGGAGAGCGGCCGCACGATGCGGCAGGTGGAGTTCGAGGCCTTGCGCGACCTGTCCGCCCTCCCCCGCGACGAGCGCGAGCGGCTGCTGCTGTCCGCCGACCGCTTCGTCGGCACGCCGCTACCGGACTCGCCCGCGGCGACGCCGGAGGTCCGATCGGCGCTCATCCAGCGGTTCGGCGTGTTCGGGATCCGGCTCGGCGCCGTCCTGGTGCGCGACGGCTTCCTCAGTGCCTCAATGCTCGCCGACGAGCTCGTCCGTCGCAGCGGCTTGGACGAAGTCACCCGCATCCTCACCACCCAGTTCTCCGCCCGTGCCGACGCGCTGAAGGCCCGGTCCGCGTTGCTGGTGCTGCAGCGGGAGCTCCGGCGGGAGGAGGTGGCCGGTCACCCGGGGACCGACGACCTCGCCGACCGGGTCGACGCCGCGTTGCGCGGCCGGCACGACGTCGAGGAGCTGAGCCTCATCACCACGCTGCACACCGCTCCACCGGCCGAGCTGTCCGAGGACCGGTTGGCGGAGGCCGAGGCCATCCTCGGCGGCGCCGGAACCACCCCGGCCCAGCGGCTTCGCCGCGAGGCGACGGTCGACCGCGCCACCCTGCGCGCCGAGGCGATCCGCACCATCGCCGAGTGGCGGGCCCTGCAGAGCGACCCCAGTCACGGGGAGAACGTCCGGAACCTGTGCCGGGTGGTCATCCGCAGCATGGAGGGCATCGTCGCCCAGCTCGGCACCTCGGGTCAGCCCGCCGCCTGACCCGCATACCGGCTCGTCCGCCGTTCCCCGGCTCAGACGGTCTCGTCCCGGGTCTTCACCCAGGCCGTCACCGACCGCGCGAACGCCCGCACCGACGCCGCGAGCGCCAGGAGCCCGCTGAGGGCGAGCGCCGCGACCAGCAGCCACCCCTGCCACACGGTCAGGGGTACGACGACCACGCACAGCGCCACGACGAGCAGGTGCACGATCATGACCGGCACCAGGACGATCCGCGGCCAGCGCTGCCGGCGAGACAGCCGGACGGCGACCAACCACTCGGGCAGCACGACGATCAGCAGCGCCACGATGGCGGCATAGATGATGTAGGGCGCGGCTTCGCTCAACCGCGAGGTGGAGACGGACGCGTCCTGCGCGTGCAGCACATCGGTGAGGCTGGAGACGAGGCTGACCCTTGTCATGATCATGACCACCATGCCGAAGAAGACCAGCGCCACGGCGACGTAGAGCATGCTTTGGGTCCGGCGGAGCACCTCGGGGATCGCCGACTTGCCGCTGACCGGCGGGGGGGTGCGGTCGGAGAGCTCCGGTCGCTCGGGCCGCGCGACGCCGTCCTTGCTCGGCGGCGTCCACGAGCCGCCGGTCGCCGGCACATCCCCCGATGCCATGCCCCTCACTGTAGGGGGACGCTCCGGAGGAGGCTCAGCCGTCACTCAGCGTCGACTCCTTGTGCGCCGCCTTGGCCCCGGTCTTGTCGGACTGGACGATCCAGTAGGGCTCGTCGTCGCTGGCCTTGAACTTCTGCCCCTCGAAGGTGAACTCCGACGTGCGCTTCTCCACGGCCTTGCCGTGCGTGCGGCCTTGCGAGGTGTTCCACGACACCGCGCTGCCCTTCTTGATCGACATACGTCGACGGTATGCGAGGGGCTGGCGGGCCGCCTCTCGGCGGACTCCCAGGCGGGCGGAAGCAATGCGACGATAAGTACCTGAGCGCGCGACCTCATTCGCGCCACGCGGGTGGGAGGTCGGCCGTGGGAGCTCGGTCCTCCGTGACCACCGACCTCGACGGCCTGTATGCCGCGCAGCGGCTTTCGATGGTCCGTTTGGCCTTCCTCCTGCTCGGTGACCGGCGGGTCGCCGAGGCGGTGGTCCAGGGCGCCTTCTCCGTGCTGTTGCGTCGTCACGACCGGCGGCGCGACGACGGCGCGGTGGTGGCGGACCTGCGCAGCCTGGTGGTCCTCCAGTGCCGGGCGGCCCGGCGGGGCCGGCCACCGGAGGACGGTCCTCGGACCGGGTCCCCGGACGTCGTCGAGCAGCTCCTGCGGATGCCGGTCCGCCAGCGGGAGGTCGTGGTGCTGCGGGTCTGGGGCCGCCTCGGCCGGCCGCAGATCGCGGCGACGCTGCGAATGCGGGAGCGAGCGGTCGACGGCGCCTGGTCTTCGGCCCTGGTGGCGCTGCGGCGGCCCGACGAGGCCGCCGATGGGCAGTCCACCACGGACCGGCTCGCCGAGGCCCTCGAACGCCGAGCCGACGTCATCGGCACGGATGAGCTGCGGCACCGGTTCGGAGAGGTGGTCCTCGGGGAGACCCACCGGGCGGCCCGCCACCGCCGCTGGTGGCTGGTCGTCGTCGGCGCCCTCGTGGTCGTCGCGGTCGGTGTGGCGGTCGGTATCGCGGTGACGGTCGGGGTGCAGCGCTACGGCAGCCCCACGCTCACTCCCCCGCCGTCACCGGCAGTCACGACGTCGGTGGCGACCACGCTGTTGACGTCCTCGGCGCTGGCCCCCGGTGAACGGCCGCGACGCGACATCCCCTGGGGTCAGGTGGGCGCGGGCTGGGTCTTCATCGCCACCGCGGCGCCGCCCACGGCGGTGACGACGACCCTGCTCCTGGTGAGCCCGGACGGCACCCGCTACGCCCTGGGCAGCGCTCCCGACAGCATCGTCATCCAGGACGCCAGTGCCGACCGGCGGCACCTCCTCGTCGCCGTCGGGTCGACCGCGGAGGAGTGGGACCTGCCGGCCGGGACGGCCCACGAGGTGGTCACGCCCTACGGCTGGAAGTCCATGCTCTACGCCGGGCCGGATCCCAGCTACGGCTACCTCGTGATGTGGACCGACGCGGGATCGTCGGTCGGGCTTGAGCGATGGACCGCAGACGGCACCCTGCGCACGGAGTACGACACGTCGCTGGCCAGCACGTCGGGCGGCCCCCGTCATCCGGGCGTGCTCGTCAGCGCGGACGGAGCCAGCGCCCTCCTCTCGTCTCGGGACGGTCCCCTCCAGGTGCTCGACCTCGCGACCGACACGGTGGCCGGGCCCGGCCCGTTCACCCAACCGCCCACGTGCGAGCCGCTGGGGCGCTGGACGCATACCGAGGCCGTCGTCGGCTGCGGATCCTCGGTGCAGGTCAACGCCTACGACAACCTCGTGGGCCGCCCACTTCTCATCACCCCCGTCGGGGCCGCGCCCACCCGCGCGGCAACCGTATGGCCCACGTCGGGTTCGCCGGTCGTGCAGCTGGACAACCTCTGCTCCGGGTCGGTGGCGACCCTGTCCGCCGACGGTCACGTCACGCCCATCACTCTGCCGAGGACGGCGGCCGGCCTCGTCCCCAACACCGCGGTCGGGAGCACCCTTTACCTCGGTGGCACCCGGTGCGCCGCCGACGGCGACCGCCTCGTGGCATACGACCTGAGCTCCGGCCGCGCGACGGAGCTGGCCGGTCCACAGACCGGCGAACGCACGGTTCGGCAGGCCTTGGTGATCACCGCCACGCCGTGAGTGCGACGATGGCAAGGTGAGTGAGGCACAGAAGAAGACCGAGAACCGCAGCAACCCCACGACCGAGGAGTTCCGGGCGTTCGTCAAGTCCGGGTGGGCCCCGCGTCCCATGGCCCGGCCCGAGCGCGCGGAGGTCGCCTCGTATGCGGCCACCCGCCGCGAGGCGGTCAGCGCCGCGTTCCCCGGTGAGCGCCTGGTGATCCCGGCCGGCGGTCTCAAGGTCCGCAGCAACGACACCGACTACGCCTTCCGGCCGCACTCGGCGTTCGCCCACCTGACCGGCTTCGGCAGCGACCAGGAGCCAGATGCGGTGCTGGTCCTCGAGCCGCTGGAGGGCGGTGGCCATGACGCGGTGCTCTACTTCAAGCCCTGGGGCGGCCGCGACTCGGACGAGTTCTTCGGCGACACCCGTTACGGCGAGTTCTGGGTCGGCGGCCGGCCCACGCTGGCGGACGTCGAGGCCGAGTTCGGGCTGACCGCGCGCAGCATCGACGAGTTCGCCGACGCCGTCGCCAAGGACGCCGGCGAGGTAGCCATCCGGGTGGTGCGCGAAGCCGACCGCGAGGTGACCGAGCAGGTCGAGCAGGCCCGCTCGAGTGGCTCCGAGGAGGTGGCCTCCGCCGAGGAGGTCCAGGCGCAGGTGGACGCGGACGACGAGCTCTCCCGGTTCCTGTCCACCCTGCGGCTCGTCAAGGACGAGTGGGAGATCGAGCAGATGCGGCTGGCCATCGCCGCGACGCAGGAGGGGTTCGAGGCGGTCATCGCGCGAGCTGCAGGACGCGGTCGCGAAGGGGCGCGGCGAGCGATGGATCGAGGGGGTGTTCGGCCTGCACGCGCGACACCAGGGCAACGGTGTGGGCTACGACTCGATCTGCGCGAGCGGCGACCACGCGACGACCCTGCACTGGACGAAGAACACCGGCGACGTGGCCGAGGGCGAGCTACTGCTGCTCGACGCGGGCGTCGAGGTCGACTCGCTGTTCACGGCCGACATCACCCGCACCCTGCCCGTCGACGGGACGTTCACCGAGGCCCAGCGCAAGGTCTACGACGCGGTATGCGCGGCGCAGCACGCGGCCATGGAGGCCATCAAGCCGGGAGTGAAGTTCAGCGAGATCCACGACACCGCCATCCGCGTCATCGCCGAGCACCTTGACGAGTGGGGGCTGCTGCCGGAGGGCGTGACCGTCGAGGACACCCTCGACAAGGAGCACGGCCAGTACCACCGGCGCTGGATGGTCCACGGGACCAGCCACCACCTGGGCATCGACGTCCACGACTGCGCGCAGGCGACGCGGGCCGACTACAAGGACGCCGAGCTGCGCCCGGGGATGGTGTTCACCGTCGAGCCGGGGCTCTACTTCAAGTCGGACGACGAGCTGGCGCCGGAGGAGCTGCGCGGCATCGGGGTGCGCATCGAGGACGACGTCCTCGTCACCGAGGACGGCTACGAGAACCTGTCGGCGGCCATGCCCCGCACGGCGGACGACGTCGAGGCGTGGATCGAGCGCGTGCGGTCCACGCGCTGACCTTCCAGATCAGACCTGGTTGGTGGGCGGCTGCTGACCGTCGGCGGGGCGCTCCGCCGCATACCCGGTGGTGGGCACGTAGCCGTAGCTGTGGCCGCCGAGCCCGGGGCCGCCGAGGATGTCGCGGGCCTGCTGGGCGAACTTGTGCTCGACGAGGACCTCGTACTTGCTCGGGACGATCAGGCTGACCGAGCTGAAGTCGCGCTGGCCGCCGGTGATCG
Source organism: uncultured Actinomycetota bacterium (assembly GCA_963751085.1). Classification (GTDB taxonomy): domain Bacteria; phylum Actinomycetota; class Actinomycetes; order Actinomycetales; family Dermatophilaceae; genus Lapillicoccus. Next base: position 848,883 of record CAVVTH010000004.1, read on the forward strand.
CATACGTACCGGCCGCCCAGGCGAGCCCGAACAGCGCTCCGAAGATCACCGTCGAGAGCACGATCTGGACGACGCTGCCGCCCTGCGGCGCGAACAGCGAGAAGATCAGGCCGACGAACAGCCCCAGCCAGACACCGGACAGGGCGCCGCCGAGCAGGACCCGACCCCAGGTGAGGCGGCCGGTGATGCGCTCGAGCTGCTTGAGGTCGGTGCCGACGATGAGGCAGTTCTGGACCGGGAACTCCTTGTCGGACAAGGTGTCCACCAGCTTCTGGGCCTCCTCGTACTTGTCGAAGGTGCCCAAGGACATCGGGTACTCGAGAGTCAGTCGGGCGCGGACCTGGCTCAGGCCCCGAGGCTGCGTGCTCATGCGCTGATTATCGCAAACCGGGCGCGGGCACCCGGGACGTGGTCATCCCCGCGCGGCGTCAGCCCCCATTCGTGCTCTGAACCGCACCGAATTCCGTACCCCAGCCGCACGAACCACCTTCACCGGTCAGGCGTAGATCGGCCCCACTGCCGGGTATGCCGCCGTCAACAGTCCCCGGATCGTCGACAGCGAGGGAGTCGGCGAGGTCGCCGACGACTGGAACCCGTTGTCGAGCCGCATCGGCTTCCCCCACGCCACCAGCGACTCGATGGTCGGGGACGCCGCGTTGCCGGACAACCGCCCGAACCAGTCCTCCCGGGCATACGTGATGTCGCCGCCGATCGAGACCAGCTCCACCCACGACGGGTCCGCCAGGCACACGCTCTCGTAGGGGTCGGCGTGGTGCCGCTCGAGGACCAGCACGTCTGCCGGGCGGCCCACCGCGAGCGACCCGAGGTGCTCGGACAGGCCGGCGACGCCCGCCGCGACGGACGTCACCATGGCCACGAGATCCGCCGCGCTGATGGGGTGCCCCTCGAGCGCCAGCTGCCGTCGCGCGACCTTCATCTCCCCGAGCAGGCTGGTCGAACCGGACGGCAGCCAGTCGGCGCCGAGCGCGACGGTCATCCCCGCGGCCCGGGCCGCCCCCGCAAGCGTCGTCGCGCCGTAGAGCCGCAGGTTGGACTGCGGCGACCACACCAGCCGGCAGCCGGCGTCGGCCAGCGTTCCAAGGTCCGTCTCGGAAAGGGCGGAACCGTGGATCACGTTGGTCGCCGGCGTCGCGGCCCCCGACGCCGAGAAACGCCTGGAACTCCGCCGCGCTCCGCGAGTCACCGCGGACGCCCTCGCACAGGTGCAGGTAGAACGCGTCGACGTCCCCCGTCCCGATGTCGGCGACGATCTGCTTCAGCCTGCGGCGCATCCCGCGACGAGCTCGACGGCAGGTCGATCATGGCGCGGGCCTTGTGGTCGCCGAAGATCCACAGGTCCACGTTGCGCACCAACGGTTCCGCGTTCGTCGAGGTGCTCGCCGCCGACGACCCCTGGATCGCGGTCACGCCGCCCGCGAGCGCCCGGACCTCCGCATACCGGCTCTGCGTCTGCGGCGGCAGCGTGCTGAGGATGGTGTTCTGGGGGTCGCGGACCAGCGCCTGGTACGGCGCGCTCGCCCGCCAGCGGTACCGGTTCGCGTAGAGCTTCGGCGGCTCCCACGCGGCGAACACGTTGAAGTCCGGATGCCCGTGCAGGTCGATCAGCCCGGGCAGGATGACGCCGTCGGTCTCGACGACGACCGCGTCGGTGGGCTTGCGCTTCGACACCGCCGCGATCGACCCGGCGGCGACGGTGACGTAGCCGCTGGTCCACGCCTCGTCCGAAGTGATGACCGCACCGTGCAGCGCGAACGGCGCGGGCGGCAGGGCACGCGGCCGGCTCGGCGGCGGTCCCGACCTTCTGCGGGACGCCGTGCCGGTATGCGCGGTCGAACGGCCCCGTCGCCATGTCAGCCCTGCCGGGTGGGCTGGCGTCGGGGTCGGCAGCACCGGCCAGATCCGCGCCTTTTTCGGCACGACGACGCTGATGGTCGCGCGCTTGGTCTGCGGGTCGGGCCCCGTCCGGGTCGCCCAGGCGGCCAGGTCGAACCACCAGTCGGGCGAGCCGGGCGGCAGGTCCGCCGTGGGGATGCGAACGAGATCGCCGTCCTGCCAAGCGGTTCCGTAGTTGGTGAGCGTCGCCGGCTCGTCCGGGACGACGTGGGCGCGCAGCTCGTCCAGGTGGTCGTTCCAGTCGGCCAACAGGATCGCCGTGGTCTCGGCGAGCGTCTTGGTCCCCGCCCGTGACGCGCTCTCCGGATAAGTGGGGTGCCGCAGCGGCGCGTGGTGCAGCCGCGCCGCCGCCGCGGGCTGGCCCTTCGCCCAGGCCTGGTAGGCCGTGTCGGCCAGCTGGCCCAGGGAGATCACGGTGGTGACGTCGGTGCCGAGCAGAAGGGCGTCCAGCCAGGCGTTGCGGTATGCGGCGATCTTCTCGTCGTCGTCGTGCCGGTTGCCGCCGCCCTGGCCGTAGACGCTGTAGAGGAAGGTGTTGACCATGACGTAGGAGTGCGAGACGCCGAGCTTGGCCAGCAGCCCCTGAACCCGCTGGCCGGCCTCGCCGACGAGGATGCGCCGGCTGATGGCCTCGTGCGTCGCCGGATCCTGCCCGAGCACAACCAGGCGTGCAGAGCCGTCGAGACGTCCGCGGTGGAACACCGGGCCCCACTCGACGCGGAAGTCCGCGCTCGGATAGACGTCCTCACCCGGGTAGTCGGCCACGAGCGCGTCGAACGGGGCCGGGTAGCCCGGGCAGAAGTCGGTCACGGCGAACTCCCTACGCCAGCAGCCCGATAGCGGCCTTCTTGGCCTTGGGCGAAGCCTCGAGCTGCGCCCGCTGGGTGAAGTCACCGGCCCGCAGGCTCTGGCTCGTAGCGTTGAGCAGCGCGGTCCGGCTGGCGGCACCGTTCTGCGCCAGCGCCTTGAGGAAGAAGTAGGTGAACGCGCCGCTGTAGCGACCGTTGAAGTAGGCGTCGGCCGACGTCTGCTCCGACTTACAGCCGGCGAACAGCACGGCGCGGGTCGCGGCGGGCGTGGACTTGACCAGCTCCTGGTAGCCCTGCACGTCCGACGTGACGGCCACCCGCTGGAAGCCGCGTCGGGTGGGCGGGGGCAGGAAGCGCGCCTTCTGGCCCGGGAGCAGGTCCTTCAGCCCGGTGCCGCTGTGGCAGGTGTCGAGGAACACCTCGACGAGCACGTTCTTCGGCAGGTCGGAGAGCAGGTCGTGCAGCTCGTCGTCGACGATCACCGTGTCACGGTCCCAGTCCGGACCCTTCGGGGCGATGTCGTGGCACGCGAACGCCTCGTCGACGTGGTCCACGGTCTCGTCGCCGTTCTGGTCCGGGACCTGGGTCCCGTGGCTGGACAACGAGAACACGACGTGGTCGAGGCTTCCAGCCTTCGCCTTGCCGATCATGTCGGTCAGCTTGGCCATGACGTTGGCCTTGGTCGCGTCCTGGTCGGTGAGGACGGTGACGTTGCGGCGGGAGAAGCCGGGCTGGGTTTGCAACATCGCCGCCATGTCGTTCGCGTCGTTGACGCAGCCGTTCAGCCAGTTCGCGTTCGGCAGGTGCGCGAACTCGTTGATGCCGACGCACAAAGCCTGTGCAGCCATGGGATTGGGCCTTTCGTGGTGGTGGGTCCGGGAGTGGGTCTGGGATCGGTGCGGAGGAAGTGCGGGTATGCGGGTCAGCCGCGGACGAGCACGGCGTCGGGACGGGCGTAGATCACGTAGGCCAGCCACGTCGCGTCGCCCGACGCCCGAGCGGCCTCGCGGGCTGCGAGCGCAGCGTTGGCAACGGTTTTCTCGGCGAGCAGCTCGCGGTAGAACGTCTCGACGAAGATGCGGGCGGGCGTCTGGTTGACCGACCAGAGGCAGGAGACGAACGCGGACGCGCCGGCCTCGAGGAACGCGCGGGCGAAGCCGCCGAGACTGCTGAGCTGCTCACCGGAACGGCCGACCTGGCACGCGTTGAGGACCACGAGTGGCCCTGCGCCGGAGCGCGCGAACCTCGCGTTCTCCGCGACGGTGGTGGAGGTGAGGTAGTCCGACACCAGGGCGCCGCCGACGGTGCGACCGGCGAGGACGATCTTGGCCTCGGCGATGTTGCCCTGGTCGGCCAGCCCGTGGCCGCTGAAGTGCAACAGGTCGAACCCGCCACGCCGGCGCAGCAGCTGCCGCACCTTGACCTCGGTCGCGGTGACCGCAGTGGCCCCGAACGTCGTCGTGAGGAACTCCGCCTCGGCGTGGATCTCGCTGAGGTCCAGCGACGGGTCCTCGTAGTCCGGGCAGACGGTGAACACCTTGCCGGCCCGAGCCTGCAGCTGCGGTTGCGGCGGGAACGGCGTGAACTGCCAGCGGACCAGGCCGAGCTGGCCGAGGAACCGGGGAGCCTTCTGCCGCGGACCCACTGGCGGTTTGAGGTGCACGAGCTCCCACGGGATGAACGGCTCGTCGGCGATGAGGAAGAGGTTGTCGAGCGCGTCACGGTTGCGCCACAGCACGGTCTGGAGCTCCTGCGGGAACAGCTGCTCGAACAGCGACGAGCCGAGGTCCTGCAGGTCCGCGAGGTACTTCGCCGGCTTGTCAGAGTTGTCGAACCACAGCTGCTGGACCTCGTGGAAGAGGTTGGCAACAAAGCTGTCCGCGTCACGGATCGGCGGTGAGACACCGGTGATGCGCTGGTCGTTCCCGGGCAGTCGCAGCTCGTAGCGGAACCGCGTCTCCCCGTCGGCCTCGACCTGGGCGATCTCCAGCCAGGCGACGTCCGACAGGACCGGGCGAGGACGCGGAGGCCACCTCGACCTGTGCCCGCGTCAGGGCCTGCGCTCCACCGGTCACGTCGTCCGGGTCGACGGCGTCGGCCTCCAGCGTCACGCTGCCCAAGAGCTCGCGGCCCTGCCGAGCCAGCACCTTGAGCCGGACCGGACCGGCGGCGATCGCGTGCAGCGCGAACTGCAGCTCCGACCAACCCCCACCCGGCGGCAGCAGCACTCGGTCGAGGTCCGGACCGTCCAGCGCCACGTTCTTGCTGGGGATGACCTGCACGTCGACCGGGCTGTCCGGCCGCACTGCCAGCACCGTCCGCGCCGACGCCGTGCCGTCGGCCGCGACGAGGGCCGTCCGCGAGACGCGGATGCGCAGCGTCGTCGGGACGCCGACCGGAGGGTTCTGTGGGAGCTCGGCGACGAAGGTGGCCTTGATGGCGGCGGTGGTCGCCGCCGGGCCCGGATCGGCCGGTGGCGGCGCGGGAGGTGGCGGGGGAGGTGGTGGCGGCGCGGGAGGTGGCGGGGCAGGTGGCGGCGGTTCCACCATGCTCGGCGGCGGCTCCGCCATGGACGGCGGCGGCTCCGCCATGGACGGCGGAGGGACCACCCGCGACGGCCCACGCCAGCCGGCCCCGCGCCCGCCTCCGCTCTCGCCGGCATCCGTGCTCGTGTCCGTGCCGGTGTCCGCATCGGTGTCCGCACCGGTGTCGACGTCGAGGTCCGGGACAGCGCGTTCGTCGCCCCCGGGATGGTCCACCCGGTCGACCAGCCAGGACCGCAGGGCACCGCAGACGGACTCCTGACTGAAGTAGTTCGTGTGGTAGACCGTCGAGTTCGCAGGTAGCGCCAGGGCGCCGCGGACGTAGCCGCCCCCGTGCGGCAGATCGATCGCGCTCATCGACTCGACGTCGACCACGAGGTCGTTCGGCCCCGGTATCACCCGGTCGACGACACCGTCGACGAGCCGCGCGACGACGGCTGCGGGCAGCTCCGGCGGGTGGTCGTCGACGGTCACCTCGAAGTCCGATGAGACGACGAACCAGGGCGTGCCGGCACGAGGCTGACCGCGCTGGTCCCCGTTGAGCTCGGTGACGAACGGACCGTCGGGGACCATCGCGGCGATGCCCGGCACGCTGTCCGGGTCGGTCGCATACGAGGCGAGCCAGCGCACCAACGCACCGATCCCGCGCGCCGCGCCGACGACGACCGCGGCGACGGGAGCCCCGCCGGGCAGCCCAGCGATGGCGCGGGCGTTGGCGGCGACGAGGTTGGTGTAGAGGTCGGCGAGATCCGCCCAGTGGGCAGCGTCGGCGAAGTGCGTGCCCGCGTTCGTCGCCGCCACGAACACCGCTCGGTCGACCTGACCGCGCCACGCCAACCCGGGGAGCACCGACTCGACGAAGCTGCGCGCGGTGAGACCGCCGCGGCTGTGGCTGACGACGTCGATGGTCACCTGGCGTCCGCGGAACGGGGTCAGCAGCGCGGCCAGCTCCCTGGCGTTCTCGAGCGGGTCGACGCTGAGGGTCCTGTGGTCGAAGCCCAGGACCGCGTCATAGTTGGCGAGCGCTCGGGTCAGGAAGTCGCGGCCCGGCTCGGTGGCGGCGAGGCCGCCGAACGCGCCGGCGGTCGAGTCGAACGTGCCGTGGACGAAGAGAAGGACGCGGCTGTTCCGGTCCGGTGACAGGCCGACGTCCGCGAGGGAGCCGACGCGGGCCCAGCCGGCCGGGTCGACGCCGATGACGTGCACCAGGCCCGGGTCGACGAAGAGCTCGAGCGCCTTGATGGCGGCGGACGCCAGCAATGGCGACGCATACGAGAGGACCGTGGCACGCGCAGCGCCCGGCGAGAGTCCACCGACCTCCCGACTGCCGGCGTCGGCAGCGGGGACGACGAAGTCGAAGACCGCCACCCGGCGGACCACCAGGGGGTCGCGGCGGCTCTCGTGGCGGGGCAACAGCCAGGTGTAGCACTCCTCGTGCTCGAGCAGGACGACCGCGTCCTCCAGTGGTCCGAGGTCGAGGGCCAGGGAGACGGAGGTGCCCGCACCGGCGCCGGCATCCCCCGACCTGGCCCGGTCCGGGCGGACTACCACCCGGTGCACTGCGTCGAAACCGTTGCGGCGCAAAGCGTTTACCAGCAAAGCGTCGACGTCCCCGGAGGTCGTCAGGTCGATCGACCGGGTGCGCGAGGTCGAGGCGCGGTATGCGTCGGAGTGCGTGACCCGCAGTCGGCCTCCGACGAAGGACGTCGTCGCCACACTCGCCTCCCGAAGATGTCGCAGCGCAGGTGCAGCGCCCCCAAGGACACCAGGACACCCAGGGTGCACCCCGGTCCCGCCTCGAGTGGCGAAATCGGACAGAACTGTTGCCTAGTGGAGCCGTTTCCCCGTCCGACAAATACCTGCGTCTCACCGCTGCCGCGAAAAAGCCGTTGCCCGGACCGGCGCGGCTGCGTCATCCTGGCCAGGTCTTCCTGGGTCGCCGGGTCTCCGGCGCACCCCCACACCACGACTCCGAGGAGGGGCGACATGTCCACGACTGTCCTGGGTGCTGCCCGCGCCCGATCCCTCACATCTCTGGAGAACCGTAGTGACACATCATCTCGCCGACGGCTGGGAGCCCGACCGCTTCGCCGTTGACAGCAACTCCGACGGCCCGCCGGAAGGCGAGCGCTGGTCGTCGTGGGACGGGTCGATGCACGGCCCGAAACCTCGACCCGACTGGGTCATCACCGCGCTCGGCGCCGTGGACGCCGACCTCGGCGTCCTCAAGACCGGCAAGGAAGCGGACGTCCACCTGCTGCACCGCTGGGTCCCCGGCGACGAGCGGCAGGACGTCGTCATGGCCGCCAAGCGCTACCGCGGCCACGACCGTCGCCTCTTCCACCGGGACGCCGGCTACCTCGAGGGCCGCCGGGTCCGGCGCAGCCGGGAGACCCGGGCGATGGCTCGACGGACCGAGTTCGGCAAGGCGGTCATCGCCGCGCCAGTGGGCCATGACCGAGTTCGACGTGCTCGGCAAGCTGTGGTCGATGGACCTCGCGGTGCCTTACCCAGTGCAGCTGGAGGAGACGGAGATCGTCATGGAGTTCGTCGGCTCCGGCGGGGTGGCGGCGCCGAGGCTCGTGCAGACGCGTCCGGACCCGGACCTACTTCCCGAGCTGTTCGAGCAGGCGCGGGAGACGATGACGCGCCTGGCGTTGCACGGCTGGGCGCACGGCGACCTGTCCCCCTACAACGTCCTGCTCCACGACGACCGCCTGGTATTCATCGACTGGCCGCAGATCGTCGACATCATCGGCAACCCGCACGGCTTCGAGTTCCTCGAGCGGGACGTCCGCACCATGTGCGACTGGTTCGTCCGGCGCGGCCACGACGTGGACGCCGGTGAGCTGCTCGGGGACCTCGTCGCCGCCGCGACGTCGCGCTGGTGACCTCTCAGGCCCTTACGCCGCGATGACGAACATCTCGAAACCGCTAACGCGGTCCTTACGAACGGCCGTCCGCGCCTTCACCAGGTTCCGGTCCTGCGCCTTGATGGTGAGGTCGCCGACAGCGGTCGGCGGCCACCCACCGGAAAGGCCGACTCATGCACCACCACCTCGCCCGTCCGTCCACCCGCCGCTCGCTCTCCACCGCCGCCCTGGCCATCGGGCTCGGCACCGCGTTCGCGGCGTCCGCGTCCGCTCACGACGGTGCCCCTGGCGTCCCAGGCGCCGCCGCGGGCCACGTCTACGAGGCCACGAATGCCAGTGGCAGCAACGCTGTCCAGGTGTTCGACCGAGCGGCCGACGGCCGGCTCACCGCATCGAGCCTCGTCCCCACCGGCGGGGCGGGCAGCGGTGCGTCGCTGCACTCGCAGGGCGGCGTCATCCGTGCGGGGAATCTGCTCTTCGCGGTCAACGCCGGGTCCGCGACGGTCTCGGCGCTCCAGATCACCGATCGCGGACTGGTGCTGCGCGACACGATTCCGACGAGCGGCACGCTGCCGGTCAGCGTCACCGCCCGGGACGGCGTGGGCTACGTCGTCAACCAGGGGAGCGACACGATCACCGGCTTCCGCTACACCGGCAACGGTCACCTGTTCGCCCTGGCGGGCTCGTCACGTCCGCTGACCCCGAACCCGGCTGGTGGCATCACGGACGCGGCGCAGATCCAGTTCACGCCGGACGGGTCGGCGCTCCTCGTGACCGAGAAGGCGAGCAACACCCTCGACACGTTCGCCGTCCGTGGCGGGTATGCGGGCCGCGCCGTGCGGCACGCGTCGGCCGGGACCACGCCCTACGGTTTCGACTTCGACGCGCGCGGGCACGCGGTCGTCTCCGAGGCGGCCAGCGGATCGGCCTCGTCGTACGACGTGGGCCGCCGCGGCTTCGGGGTCGTCTCTCCCGCGGTCAGCGACACGCAGGCGGCGGCGTGCTGGCTCGTGGTCGCCAAGGGGTACGCCTACGCGGTCAACGCGGCCAGCGGCACCGTGTCGAGCTACACCGTCGCCAAGGACGGCTCGCTCACCCTCGCGGCGGCGGTCGCGGCGACCACCGGCCCCGGCGGGACCGACGCGACGCTGTCGGCCGACCAGCGAAGCCTCTACGTCCGGATGGGCGGTGGCGTCGTCTCGTCGTGGGCCGTCGGGCGAGACGGTTCGCTCACGCCGCTCGGGACCACGCAGGGCGCACCAGCCTTCGGTCCGGCCGGGCTCGCGGCCGGCTGAGCTCTCCGGCCTCGGGGCCGGCCCGACCAGCCAGTCCCGGCGAGGGTGGCGGGGGCGCCTACGCTCGGACCGTGACCGAGGTCCCGCGCAGCGCACCCGCCACCAACGTCACCGCGCTGGTCGGCGAGGCGATGACCAAGTCGGGCGTCATCTGGGTCGAGGTCCCTGGCGACCGGGCGTGGCCGGTGTGGCACGCCTGGGTGGCACCGACCGCATACGTCGTCAACGGCCCCGGCGAGCAGCACCTGCCCTGGCTGCCCGAGGAGGTCGTCGTCGTGCTGCGCAGCCAGGACTCCGGCGGTCGGCTGCTGCGGGTCCGCGCCCGCGCCCGGGTGCTGACCGACGCCGACCCCGAGTGGCAGATCGCCGTGACCGCCCTCCAGGCCGGCCGGCTCAACGCCGTCGGCGACGTCGTCGAACGGTGGCGCGCCGAGTGCGCCGTCACCGCGTTGACGCCGTTCGGCAACCCGGTCGAAGGACCCGGCTCGTATGCGGACGGCTCGGGTGCGGCTCCCCCGCCGCCGTCGCGGGCGACGACGACCCAGTGGCGTCCGTGGCACCTCGGCGGCCGTCCGAAACGGCGGCGCGGAACCCGCTGAACAGCGCCGCGGCGAACGTCGTGGGGTGTTCTAGCCTTGCCCCGTGGCTCCCGCTCCTCGTGTGTTCTGCGCGCGTCTGGCGGGGCTGCGCGTCTTCGACCCGCTGGGGGACCCCGTCGGTCGCGTCCGCGACGTCGTCGTGACGTTCAGCTCGACGACGCTTCGGCCTCGCGTCATCGGCCTGGTCGCCGAGGTCCCGGGACGACGCCGGGTCTTCGTGCCGATGACCCGCGTCACCTCGCTCGACGCGGGGCAGGTAATCACGACCGGGCTGGTCAACATGCGCCGGTTCGAGCAGCGCCCGAACGAGACGCTGGTGCTGGCCGAGCTGCTCGAGCGCAGCGTCACCGTCCACACCGCCGACGGCTCGTTCCCGGGCATCGTCGAGGACATCGCCATGGAGTCCCGGGGACGCAACTGGAACGTCACCAAGGTGTTCTGCCGCAAGCAGTCCGTGTCCAGCGGGCGCGGCCTGCACCTGCGCCGTCGGGGCGAGACAGTGCTGGTCGACATCGAGGACGTCACCGGCCTGCAGGTCCAGTCGGGAGCGCAGAGCGCCGCCAAGCTGCTAGAGAACTACGAGGACCTCCGGGTGGCCGACCTCGCCGAGGTGATCCACGACCTCACGCCTCAGCGTCGCGCCGAGGTGGCCGCCGCCCTCGACGACGACAAGCTCGCCGACATCCTCGAGGAGCTGCCCGAGGACGACCAGGTCGAGATCCTCGCCGGTCTCGAGACCGAGCGCGCGGCCGACGTCCTCGAGGCCATGCAGCCCGACGACGCGGCCGACCTGCTGGCCGAGCTCTCCACGGACCGGCAGGAGCAGCTGCTGCAGCTCATGGAGCCGGACGAGGCCGCGCCGCTGCGGCGGCTGCTGGCGTACGACGAGAAGACCGCGGGTGGCCTGATGACGACCGAGCCGGTCATCCTCGGCCCGGAGGCGACGATCGCCGAAGCGCTCGCCGTGGTCCGCCGCGAGGAGCTCGCGCCGGCGCTGGCGTCCACGGTGTTCGTCTGCCGCCCTCCGCTGGAGACCCCGACGGGCCGGTTCATCGGGGTCGTGCACATTCAGCGGCTCCTGCGCGAGCCGCCCCACTCGTCGGTCGGATCCGTGGTGGACAAGGGGATCGAGCCGATGCCGGTCGACGCGCCGCTGGAGCAGGTCACCCGGATGCTGGCCACCTACAACCTTGTCGCCGTGCCCGTCGTCGACCGCGAAGGCCGCTTCCTCGGTGCGGTGACCGTCGACGACGTGCTCGACCACATCCTTCCCGAGGACTGGCGGGAGGACCGCCGCGAGGACCACCCGCATACCCGCCCGCCCGTGATCGCCTCCGAGGTGACCAGTGGCTGACCGCCCCGACCGGCTCGGCCCGCGCCGGCGGTCGTCGGAGATGCCGCGCCTGGACCAGCCACAGGAGTTCCGCCGCCGGTTCCGGCCGACGGCGTCGTTCTCGCAGGAGACCTTCGGCGCACTGAGCGAGGGCTTCGCGCGCTGGATGGGGACGGCGCAGTTCATCTTCGGCATGACCGTCTTCGTCGTGGTCTGGCTGGCGTGGAACACCTTCGCCGACCGTTCGGTGCAGTTCGACCCGCGCGAGACCAACTTCACGCTGCTCACCCTGATCCTGTCGCTGCAGGCGTCGTATGCGGCGCCGCTCATCCTGCTCGCCCAGAACCGTCAGGCCGACCGCGACCGGGTGGCGCTGGAGCAGGACCGCGCGCGCGACGAGCGCAACCTCGCCGACACCGAGTTCCTCACCCGCGAGGTCGCCGCCTTACGTATCGCGTTACGGGACATGGCGACTCGAGACTTCCTGCGTTCCGAGCTGCGGGACCTGCTCGACGACATGGAGGAGCGGGGAATCGCGCCGGCCCGGGCCGCGGCCGACGACGACGGGCGTCGCTGATCCCGCCTGCCGAACTTTTTACCCCGGCGCTCCGGACAATTCGCGGGACGCGGGTACAGAATGGGCGGCGTTACCTTCCGGCTCCAACGATGGCGTGAGGACGGGGCTCCATGTCTGAGGCGAGTACGGCATCCACCGGCGGCGAGGTCACGCCGGAGGAGCAGTTCCACACCGGAGCATCGATCAAGGTGGCCACGGTCGCCGCGCTCGGTGGGTTCCTCTTCGGCTACGACAGTGCCGTCATCAACGGTGCCGTCAGCGCCATCGGCCAGGTCTTCAACGTCGAGTCGACGACGCTCGGGTTCGCCGTCGCGTCAGCGCTGCTCGGCGCTGCGGCCGGCGCCATGTCGGCCGGGCGGATCGCGGACCGGCTGGGTCGGCTGCGCGTCATGCAGATCGCCGCGGTCCTGTTCCTGGTCAGCGCGCTCGGCGCCGGCTTCGCGACCAACGTCGGCATGCTGATCGCCTTCCGGATCATCGGCGGCCTCGGCGTCGGCATCGCCTCGGTCATCGCACCGGCCTACATCGCCGAGATTGCTCCCGCCAGCCTGCGCGGACGGCTCGGCTCGCTGCAGCAGCTGGCCATCGTCACCGGCATCTTTATCTCGCTGCTCGTCGACTACATCTTCGCCACGGTGGCCGGCGGCTCCACCCAGACGGTGCTGGGGCTGCCCGCGTGGCGCTGGATGTTCCTGGCGATGTGCGTACCGGCGATCGTCTACGGCGTCCTCTCCCTGACCATCCCGGAGTCGCCGCGCTACCTCATCGCGAACTTCCGCATCCCCGAGGCCCGCAAGGTCCTCACGACGATGCTCGGCACGGCCGGCACCGAGGTGCGGATTCAGCGGATCCAACAGTCGCTCAAGTCCGACCGCAAGCCGTCGATGCGTGACCTGCGCGCTCCCAAGGGTGGCCTGCTCCCCATCGTCTGGGTCGGCATCCTGCTGTCGGTGTTCCAGCAGTTCGTCGGGATCAACGTCATCTTCTACTACTCCAACGTCCTCTGGGAGGCCGTCGGGTTCAGCGAGGCCGACTCGTTCAAGATCACCGTCATCACCGCGGTGGTCAACATCGTCACGACGCTCATCGCGATCGCGTCAATCGACCGCTTCGGTCGCAAGCCGCTTCTCATCATCGGGTCGGTCGGCATGACCGTCATGCTGGGCATCATGGCGTTCGTCTTCGGCATCGCCAAGACGACGACGGACGCCAGCGGCGCGGTGACCCCGGTCCTCCAGGGCTGGCAGGGTCCTACCGCTCTCATCGCCGCGAACCTCTACGTCGTGGCGTTCGGGATGTCCTGGGGGCCGGTGGTCTGGGTGCTGCTCGGGGAGTCGTTCCCCAACAAGATCCGCGCCGCCGCGCTCTCGGTCGCCGCCATGGCCCAGTGGGTCGCGAACTGGCTGATCACGGTGAGCTTCCCGAAGATGAAGGACATCTCGCTCGCCTTCTCCTACGGCTTCTACGCCGCGTGTGCATTGCTGTCCCTGTTCTTCGTCATCAAGTGGGTTAAGGAGACCAAGGGCAAGGAGCTCGAGGACATGGACGAGATGATGATCGCCCCACACTGAGGCGGCCATCACCGTCGCCGCCGTCCGGGCGGGGTCGACGCCCGACATACGATGGAAGACGTGCCGACCATCGTCCTGCCGTCCCGTGACGAGCTGCTGACCGCTCTCTCGCGCGTCAACGACCCCGAGATCCGCAAGCCCATCACCGAGCTCGGCATGGTCAAGTCGGTGGACGTCAACGACGCCGGCCGGGTTGCCGCCGCGATCTTCCTCACCGTGGCCGGCTGCCCGATGAAGGAAACCCTGACCCGCGACATCACGGCCGCGCTGTCGGCGGTCGAGGGCGTCTCCTCGGTCGAGGTCACCCTCGACGTCATGAGCGACGAGCAGCGCACCGCCCTGAAGACCCAGCTGCGCGGCGGACAGGTCGAGCGGGAGATCCCCTTCGCCCGCCCCGGTTCGCTGACCCGCGTGTATGCGGTCGCCTCCGGCAAGGGCGGGGTCGGCAAGTCGTCGGTCACGGTCAACCTCGCCGCCTCGATGGCCGCCTCCGGACTGCGGGTCGGCGTGGTCGACGCGGACGTCTACGGGTTCTCGGTGCCGCGGATGCTCGGGGTCTCCGGGCGGCCGACCCAGGTCGACGACATGATCCTGCCGCCGCTCGCCCACGACGTGAAGGTCATCTCGATCGGCATGTTCGTCCCGGGCAACCAGCCGGTCGTGTGGCGCGGCCCCATGTTGCACCGAGCCCTCCAGCAGTTCCTCGGCGACGTCTTCTGGGGAGACCTCGACGTGCTGCTGCTCGACCTCCCGCCCGGGACCGGTGACATCGCCATCTCGGTGGCCCAGCTGATCCCCAACGCCGAGATCCTCGTCGTGACGACGCCGCAGCAGGCCGCGGCCGAGGTGGCCGAGCGCGCCGGCGCGATCGCTCTCCAGACCCACCAGCGGCTGGTGGGCGTCGTCGAGAACATGTCGTGGCTCGAGCTGCCGGACGGTTCGCGGCAGGAGATCTTCGGGTCGGGCGGCGGTCAGGCCGTGGCCGACTCGCTCACCCGCTCGGTCGGTGCCGCAGTCCCGCTGCTCGGCCAGATCCCCTTGGACACGCGGCTGCGCGAAGGCGGAGACTCCGGTATGCCCGTGGTCCTGGGCGATCCCGACTCACCCGCCGCCGTGGCGCTGAGGGCCGTGGCCCGCGGGTTGTCGACCCGCGCGCGCGGGCTCGCCGGGCGTTCGCTCGGGCTGACCCCCGCCGGTCGCTGACCCCACCGGGGAGACAAACCGGCGTAAGGACACCCACAACGCTCCCCGCTGGAGGAGCGGGCACGCTCAGGTGGCGTCGGCGTCCCAGGGCGTCGGCTTGGCCGGGTCGTGGAACGGTTGTGGAACGGGCGCCATCACCCCGGACTGCGGCTTCTCGGGCTCGTCGGCCGGGGCCGGCTCCTCCATGAGCGCCTCGCGCACGATCCGGCGCGGGTCGTACTGGCGGGGGTCGAACTGGCGCCAGTCGACGTCCTCGAACTCGGGACCCATCTGGTCCTTGAGCTGGGTTTTGGCGTTAGCAGCGAGGTTGCGCACCTGACGGACCATTCCGGCGAGCTTGCCGGCGTACTCCGGGAGCCGTTCGGGTCCGAGGACGAGGACGCCGATGACGATGAGCATGATGAACTCCCAGCCGTTCACGTCCAGCATCTCGTCACCTCCCGCTCATGGTTCGCGCGTTCAGCCCGAGGCCGACTGCAACGTCATCTTGACATCGACCGTCTGGTTGCCGCGCTGGACCTTCATGCTGACCGTGTCGCCGACACTGCGCGCCCGGATGGCCACGATCAGCGAGTTGGCGTCGGGCACCTTCTTGCCCTCGAACTCGACGATGACGTCGCCCTCCTTGAGGCCGGCCTTGTCCGCCGCGCTGCCGGCCGGCACGCCGCCGGAAGCCAGTCTGGCGCCGTCGCCCGTGAAACTCTGGTCGACCCGGACGCCGAGGGCGGGATGGTCGGCCTTGCCGGTAGTGATGAGCTGCTGCGCCGTCTTGGACGCCTGGTCGCTCGGGATCGC
The DNA here is from genome assembly GCA_963751085.1 of uncultured Actinomycetota bacterium. Lineage (GTDB taxonomy): Bacteria > Actinomycetota > Actinomycetes > Actinomycetales > Dermatophilaceae > Lapillicoccus. Next base: position 864,395 of record CAVVTH010000004.1, read on the forward strand.
GAAGCCGACACCGATGTTGCCACCCGAGTCGGCGGTCGATCCGGGGATGCGGGCGATGGCCGAGTTGACACCGATCACGCGGCCGTTCATGTCGAGCAGCGGACCACCGGAGTTGCCGGGGTTGATCGCGGCGTCGGTCTGGATGGCGTTGATGTAGCTCTGGTCGCCGGCGTCACCAGGGCTGACCGGCCGGTTGAGCGCCGAGACGATGCCGCTGGTGACCGTCGCGTCCAGGCCGAGCGGCGCCCCGACCGCGATCACGCCGTCACCGACGACGACGTCCTTGGATGCGCCGAACTGCAGTGCCGGGATGTCGGACGCGTCGATCTTGAGCACGGCGAGGTCGTAGGAGGCGTCGGACCCCACAACGGTGGCCGGCAGCGTTTTGCCGTTGTTGAGCTCGACGGTCAGCGTGCCCGCCCCACCACCGGCGGTGGCGACATGGTTGTTGGTGACGATGTGGCCCTGGTTGTCGATGACGAAACCCGAGCCGGTGCCGCTGCCGTCGGCCGTCTTGATCCGGATCGTCACCACGCTGGGCAGCGCGTCGGCGGCGATCTTGGCGATGCTGCCATCCGGGCGTGCCGTCGAGCCGGGACCGGGTGCCGGCACCGCCGACCCCAACGTGCTGGTGCGGTTGAGCAGCTGCTGGCCAACGAGGACGACGGCGCCGCCGATCAGCGCGGCGACCATGCGCGAGCGCGCCGATGGAAAGCCATGACCGTCGTCGACGGCCGGCCGGAGCAACCCCTCCGGGCACCGTTCCGGTCTGCGGGCCCTCCGGTCCTGCCGGTGATCCAGCGAGCGGTGTGGACCCGAACTCCGATGGGACAGCCGGGTGGGGCGCCCAGGCATACGGGTCGCCGGTCGGGGGTGGCAGCAGCGGGCGGGACGCCCCGACCGGCGGCAGGGTCTGGGTACTCTCGCCGCGCTCGGTGGTCGCGGTCTCCGTAGCGCTCCCACTGGGGGTGCTCCACCACGGTCGCGACTCGGACAGCGGCTCCTGCTCGCCCGCCTCCGGCCGCACTTCCGGCCGCACCTCCTGGGTCGTCGAGGTGTCGATCGGCTGGGTGAGCTCGCCACGGGGGCGTTGACGCATGGCCGGGGTGTAGGGCGCGGGTTCGGGCGCGCCACCGTAGGGGACGCCGAAACTGTGCCAGGCGGGGGCGTCGCCCTCCGGCCGGCCGGTCACCGTTCTCGTCGGGCCCCGAGTCGGTCATGAGGTCTATCTCACCGCCCTGGGCGCTGAAGCGCCTGTCGCAGCGGTGACGCCAGGCCGGAACCGGTGAAGGTCACGGGAACGGCGGTGACGGTGGACGGTCCGGACGAGCGCGGAACCGCTGACCTCAGCGACGCCGACGCCGCAGGACCGGGACCCACGACGGCCAGCCCGATGGCGGCGGCCGCCGAGGCGCCGGCGGCCAGCCCGGCGATGGCGGCGGCACGGCGGGGAGAGCGGTGCAGCGCCGGTGCGGCGGGCGCCACGGTCGGCAGCCGCAGCTGACGGACGGCCTCGGGCGCCGGAGGAATGGGCGGCGGACCACCCGCCCGGGACCGCCCGCGGAGCCAGCTCGGCGACGAGGCCGGGCCGGTGGCCGCGCCGTCCGGTGCCGGGGTGGGGACCGAGCGCGGCTGAGCCATGGCCAGCAGCGTCGACTGCAGGTCCGCCGAGAACCCCGGCGTGGGGCCGCACCGCAACGACGTCAGCAGCCGCCGCTCCTCGTCGGCGGCGTGCCGGCATACCAGGCAGACCGCGAGGTGCTGGTCGAACGTGTGGAGCTGCTGCGCGTCGAGCCGACGGTCGACATACGCACTGACCTGCAGACCCAGGTGACGCGTCACGGACTCGTCACCGGGCCCCCGAGAACACCCCGGCGGGCCGGATCGCCGGGCGGGACGCGGTGGTCACGGTGGGCGCGGAAACCACCTCACGCTGCGGAGCACGGTGGGCGAGCGCCTCGCGCAGCTGCGCCCGGCCTCGGTGGATGCGGGAGCGGACGGTCCCGAGCTTGACGCCCAGGGTCGCGGCGATCTCCTCGTAGGACAGGCCCTCGATGTCGCAGAGGACCACGGCCGCCCGGAAGTCCGGGGGCAGCGCGTCCAGCGCGCGTTGGACGTCGTCGTCGAAGTGGGTGTCGTCGAAGGTCTGCGCCGGTCCCGGTTCGCGGCTGGCCATCCGGCTCGCGGCGTCCTCCGGGAGGGCGTCGAAGCGGATGCGCTGCTTGCGCCGCATCTTGTCGAGGAACACGTTGGTCGTGATCCGGTGCAGCCAGCCCTCGAAGGTGCCGGGCGTGTAGGAGTTCAGCGACCGGAAGACCCGGATGAAGACGTCGTGGGTGAGGTCCTCCGCGTCGTGCGGGTTGCCGGTCAGGCGGTAGGCCAGCCGGTAGACGCGCGCGGAGTGCTGCTGGACGATCTCCTCCCACGTCGGCGGGGTCCACACGGCGTCGGCAGCGAACTCGCGGTCCGCCATGTCGGTGGAGGGGAGGTCGGTCGGAGGTGGAGGCCGCATCCTTGGGGCCCGCAGACGCGGTCAGGGTGTCGGTCACGTGATACGCCTTTCGAGAGGTATCCGGTCATCTGACGAACCGGTATGCCTCAGAGTTCCCGAGGAGTTGATGAGTTTACTGTGCCCGCCCTAGGTGCCCGCCCACCATCCGGGCTGACCCTGACCCGCCCCTGATCTCACGGACCCGTCCGGCTGCGCCGGTAGGGTCGGCGTATGAGCGCACAGCGGTCGGCGAGCTGGGGCTACGCCGAGGACTTCGTCGCCGAGAGCGAGATCGCCGAGAACGCCCGCCGTCGCGGCGAGGAGCTCGGGCTGCACGCCGATCGGTCCGGGCGGCGGAGCCGCCCTGCGGATGATCGCCGCCGCCGTCGGCGCCAAGGCGGTCGTGGAGGTCGGCACCGGCGCAGGGGTGTCCGGTCTCTGGCTGCTCGAGGGGATGCCCTCCGACGGCATCCTCACCACGATCGACATCGAGGCCGAGAACCAGCGGGCCGCCAAGGACGCGTATGCGGCGGCCGGCATCGCTCACCAGCGCACCCGGGTGATCACGGGCCGGGCCATCGACGTGCTCGGGCGGATGACCGACGGCGCCTACGACATCGTGCTCATCGACGCCGACAAGGAGGGCTATCCCGCATACGTCGAGGAGGCCACCCGCCTGTTGCGGTCCGGGGGCGTCATGGTCCTGGACAACATGCTGTGGCACGACAAGGTGGCCGACCCGGCGGCCCGCGACGACACCACGCGGGTCCTGCGTGACCTCGGCAAGTCCATCCGCGCCGACGAGCGGTTCTTCACGACGTTGCTGCCGGCCGGCGACGGGCTGCTGGTCGCCGTCAAGCGCTGACCCCGGGCAGCAGAACGCCCCCGACCGTTACCGGCGGGGGCGTCGCCATGCTCACGGCGGGCGGCTCAGGAGACGCCGTCGCACCCCTGGATCGCGTCGCGCAGGTTCGCGGCCTCGTCCGGAGTCATCTCGACGACCAGTCGACCCCCACCCTCGAGCGGCATGCGCAGGACGATTCCGCGACCCTCCTTCGTCACCTCGAGAGGTCCGTCGCCCGTCCTGGGCTTCATCGCCGCCATGGTTGGCCTTTCGTGAGAATGGTCCGACGTGAGTAGTGCGAACGTCGCGCAGATGCACCTGGAAACTGCTGGAGACCATTATCACCTGCGCGTTGTGGCGAGAGGAAATCGGCCGTCAGGCACGATGGTGGCCCCGACAGAATCTGGCGCGCACCGACCGGAGCACCCGCGGGACCGAAGGAGCTGAGGACCGATGACGACGACGCCACAGCAACAACAGCAGCCGGCCACCGACTCGGAGGCCGCCACGGACGTCGTCGAGCTCCAGCGTGAAGGGTGGGGTGGCCACCGTGGTGCTGAACCGGCCGGACGCCATGAACGCGGTCGACATGGCCATGAAGCTGCGGCTGCTGGACGTCCTCCAGCAGGTCGCCGACGACCCGGCGGTGCGCTGCGTGGTCCTGACCGGGCGCGGCCGGGCGTTCTGTGTCGGCCAGGACCTCAAGGAGCACATCGGCTCGCTGATGCGCGGTGACGAGTCGCTCGGCACGACGGTGGTCGACCACTACAACCGCGTCGCCACGCTTGCTGGCGACGATGAACAAGCCGGTCGTCGCGGCCCTCAACGGCGTGGCCGCCGGTGCCGGGGCGTCGATGGCGTTCGCCTGCGACTTCCGGATCCTCGTCGAGGGCGCCGGGATCAACCTGGCCTTCGCGGGCATCGCGCTGTCCTGCGACACCGGGTCCTCGTGGTGGCTGCCCCGGCTCGTCGGCGCCGCGAAGGCCAAGGAGCTGCTGCTGCTACCCCGGACCGTCCCGAGCGACGAGTGCCTGAGGCTGGGGCTGGTGACCCAGGTGGAGCCGGCGGACCGGTTCGAGCAGGCCGTCGCCGACCTCGCGGCGACGCTGGCCGCCGGGCCGACCCTGGCATACGGGTCGATCCGCCGCGCGGTCGCGGCGAGCGCCGGGCAGGACCTGCCGGCCGCGCTCGCGCACGAGGCCGAGCTGATGAGCCTCACCGGTGCGAGCGCCGACCACCGGGCTGCCGTCGACGCCTTCCTGGCCAAGCAGAAGCCGACGTTCGAGGGCCGCTGAAGGGCGGCTCGACCCAGTCGTCAGGGCGGGAAGTCGGTGGGCGGGATGAACCGCCACAGGATGTCGATCCAGTACCACTGGCCCACGACGAACGCCACGAGCAGCACGGCGAACCGCACCCACGCCCATCGCCGCCAGCCGCGCCACCGTGGGTGCCCCGCCGCGCCGATGAGCACCGCCGCGAGCGGGAACAGGGGGATGAGGTAGCGGAAGATCGAGGTGAACGGGTCGAGGACGACCAACAGGTAGAGCGGGTAGGCCAGTGACCAGGTGCGCAGCTGCGGCCCGAGGCGGGTGGCCCACGGTCCGAGGACCATCACGGCGATGACGACGAAGACGACGGTCAGCCAGACCGGGCCCCACGTCTCCCCGAAGTAGTAGCGCGACATGTCCAGCCACGGCCGGACCGGGACGATCTCCCGGCTGGCCCGCCAGGCGGCCATGGTGACGGTGTAGGCGTTCGACCGGCCGGTCACGGCACCGGCGATGGCCGGCCAGAGCAGCCCCGACACGACACAGCCGGCGAGCGCCGCGACGCCGGCGGCCATCTCCGTCGGCACGAGAGGCCGCTCGCGCACGCACCCGCCAGCGGCACCACAGCGCCACCACGGTCACGGCGGCGATGGGAACGGCGATCGGCCGGGTCAGCCCGAGGAGCAGGGCCAGCGACATCGCCCACAGCCAGCGTTCTCGGCTCAGGGCGAGGAGGAACAGGGTCAGCAGGGCCATCGCCATGGCCTCCGTGTAGCCGACCTGCAACACGGCTGCGGCGGGCATGCTCGCCCAGAGGACGACCGCGGCGAGCGTGAACCGCTCTCCGATCCGGTTGCGCAGCAGCAGCGCCATGGCGCCGGCCGCGACGAACCCCGACACCAGCGACACCGTCGAGCCGACGAGGTAGAAGTCGAGACGGGTGAGGTCCATGAACAGCCGGCTGACAAACGGGAAGAGGGGGTAGAACGCCCAGGCGTTCTGCCGGACCAGCCCGTTGTCGTCGGTGGGCAGCCGTTTCGGGTAGCCCTGCTCGGCGATGTGGAGGTACCACTGGCCGTCCCACTGGGCGGTGAAGGTCAGGTAGCTGACGTCGGGGCCGGTCCACCCGGTCGGCACCTGTCGCGTGGCCACGATGGCGAGCAGGATGCCGCTGACCAGACGGCACGCCCCGTATGCGAGCAGCACGTAGGTGAGGAAGCGGGCGGTCCCCGTGCGCATCGTTGGCTGCCTCAGGGTCGTCTCGGCGGTCACCTGTCCGTCCGGTCACCGGGCGCGGAAGCAGCCGGCGAGATGGTCGTCGACCAGCCCGCAGGCCTGCATCGCCGCATACGCCGTCGTGGGGCCGACGAAGACGAAGCCGCGCTGCTTGAGCGTCCGTGGCGAGCGCGACCGACTCGGGGCTGGTGGCGCGCAGGTCCGCCGAGCGTGCGCGGGGGCCGGTGGTCCTCGGGAGCGAAGGACCAGACGTAGCGCGTCGAGGCCGCCCTCGGCGCGCAGCTCCAGGACCGCCCGGGCGTTGGTGATCGCGGCGTCGACCTTGCGGACGTTGCGGACGATGCCGGCGTCGGCCAGCAGCCGAGCGCGGTCGGTCTCGTCGAAGGCGGCGACGCCGCTCGGCGTCGAAGCCGGCGAAGGCGGCTCGGAAGGCCGGGCGCTTGCGCAGGATGGTGATCCAGGAGAGCCCGGACTGGAAGGCCTCGAGGGTGATCCGTTCGAACAGCGCCGACTCGCCGTGGACCGGGACGCCCCACTCGTCGTCGTGGTAGGCGAGGTACTCCGGTGCCGACCCGGCCCAGGAGCAGCGGGCGCACGCCGTCGGGGCCGACGCAGCAACCCGTCGGGGAGGTGCTCGGTCACGACGACGTCGCCCGGGTGGCGGCCGCCTGGAGCATCCGCGTCGAGAGCGTCGGCGAACAGCCGTTCGGTGACCCGGTCCGTGGCCGGCGCGGCCAGCCGTCCGAGCGGTTCGGGACGCGGCACGATCTCCTCGCGCCAGACCACGTCGGTGCCCGCCGTCGTCGGTGGCGGCTCATCCGACGTCGGCCCACCCGCGCGAGCACCCGGCCGGTCTTGCGGACCGCGAACCGCGGCCGCACCGTCGGCCGGCGGCTCCCACCGCACGACCAGCATCGAGTCGAGGAAGCCGACCGGCCCGACGCCGGTGAAGCCGCCGAACCCCCAGCCGAGCCGGACCGGCGGCGGGTCGGTGCGCATCGGCGTCAGCGGGATCCAGCGCCCGTATGCGCCGAAGTCGGTCAGCGTGTCCCACACCGCGTCGAGCGGGGTGGCCACGGTGCGACGCACCTCCACGCTCGCCACGTCAGGGCCGCCGCTCCGCCTCGAGGGCGCTGAGGTCGTCGCCGACGGCCGTCCGGCGCGGGCGGATCCGCTCGGGGTCCGTCGGGCCGACCGACGCGCCGGGCCGCTCCGCGCGCACTCGGCCAGCCGTCGTCGAGGTCGCGCGATCTCGCGCCGCAGCCGGTCGATGACCGCGTCGACCTGGCTCATCCGGTAGCCGCGCAGCGCCGTGTCGAACCGCAGCTCGTCGATGTCGCCCGGGCGTCGAGCTGGTCGTCGGGCAGCGGCACGTGGCTCATCGTCGTCGTCGCGTCGGCGAGGGACCCGTCCACCCGGCCGAGGACGGCTGCCGCCGTGGCGACAGCCACGACCACCGCGACGAAGAGGGCCAACCAGATCACCGGACGATGGTGCCACGTCCAGTCGTGGGCGACGGCAGGCGGAGGCTCAGGCGATCGGGTCGGGCGGCTCCGTGAGGGACGGCCGGCGCCGTCGCCACCGGGTGACGTGCCGCACGGCCTCGTCGACGTCGTCGGTGAGCTGGAGCAGGTCGAGGTCGGCGGCGTTGACCGTGCCGCGCGTCCAGGGCCGTCGTCCCGCAGCCAGTCGAGCAGCCCGCCCCAGTAGTCGCGTGCCGATCAGGACGATGGGGAACGACGTGACCTTGCGGGTCTGGACCAGGGTGAGCGCCTCGAACAGCTCGTCGAGCGTGCCGAACCCGCCCGGCAGCACGATGAACCCCTGCGCGTACTTGACGAACATCGTCTTGCGGGCGAAGAAGTAGCGGAAGTTCACGCCGAGGTCGACGTAGCGGTTGAGCCCGGACTCGAAGGGCAGCTCGATGCCCGAGACCGACCGACGTCCCGCCCGCCTCGCAGGCGCCCTTGTTGGCCGCCTCCATGGCGCCGGGGCCGCCACCGGTGATCACCGCGAAGCCGGCCTCGACGAGGGCCGGCCCACCTGGACGCCCAGCTCGTAGGTCGGGGTCGTCCGGCATGGTGCGGGCGGAGCCGAAGACGCTGACCGCCGGGCCCAGCTCGGCCAGCGCACCGAACCCCTCGACGAACTCGCTCTGGATCCGCAGCACCCGCCAGGGGTCGGTGTGCAGCCAGTCGGCTTGCTGCCCGGGCGGTGGAGCGTCGAGCAGCCGCTGGTCGGTGGTCGTCCGGGGCACCTGGTCGCCCCGCAGGGTGACCGGACCGACCTGGCGGCTCGGCTCGTGCGCCGGTCACGCGCGCTCGGCGTCCGCCTCGGCGGTCACGCGGGTCGGTCATCGCGAGCCAGCGGAGCATCGCCTGCTCCGCCTCGACGTACTGGTGGACCGGTGCGCGCTCGTCGTCGGTGTGGGCGAGGTTGGGGTCACCGGGACCGAAGTTCACGGCGGCGACGCCGAGCGCGGAGAACCGCGCGACGTCGGTCCAGCCCTCCTTGGGGCCGACCGGCGACCCCGAGCGCCGTCGACGAACGCCTGTGGCCGCCGGCAGCGTGAGACCGGGCCGGGCGCCGCGGGCGTTGTCGGCGACGACCACGTCGAAGCCGTCGAACACCTCACGCACGTGCGCCTCGGCCTCGGGCCCGACTTGTCCGGCGCATACCGGTAGTTGACCGTGACGACGCACCGGTCGGGGATGACGTTGCCGGCGATGCCGCCCTGGATGCCGACGGCCTGCAGCGCCTCGTGGTAGTCGAGACCGTCGACGGCAACGGTGCGCGCCTCGTAGGCCGTGAGCCGGTGCAGCACCGGTTCCGCGTCGTGGATCGCGTTGTGCCCGTTCCAGGGTCGGGCGGAGTGGGCGGCGATGCCCTTCGTCACGATCTCGGCGCGCAGCGTGCCCTTGCAGCCGCCCTCGACGGCGCCGTTGGTCGGTTCCAGCAGGACGGCGAAGTCGGCCGCCGAGCAGCTCCGGCTGGTCGCGGACAAGATGCGCCAGCCCGTTGAACTCGCCGTCGATCTCCTCGCCCTCGTAGAAGACGTAGGTGACGTCGCGGGACGGTTCGCGGACCTGGGCGGCGAGCTTGAGCTGGACCGCGACGCCGCCCTTCATGTCGACGGTCCCGCGCCCGACCAGCTCGTCGCCGACCCGTCGGGTGGGCAGGTTCGGCGGGTCGGTGAGCGGCACGGTGTCGATGTGGCCGGCGAGGACGACCCGCTCGGCGCGGCCGAGCTCGGTGCGGGCCACGACGGTGTTGCCGTGCCGGGTCACGGTCAGGTGGTCGAGCGGCGCGCAGCGCCGTGCTCGATCGGCGTTGGCGACCGCATCCTCGTCGCGGCTCACCGAGGCGATGTCGCACAGGGCGGCGGTCAGCGTGACGACGTCCGCGTCGAGGTCGAGGTCCGGCACTCCGGCAGGCTAGCGCCCGCGCTTCCGCGAGGTTGACCAGCGTCGGGGCGGTTGACGCGGGCTGTAGGCCGCGTCGACCCGCTCGACGCTGCGTCAACCGGCCCAAGCCCGCTGGCTAGGCTTCCGGCATGCCAACATCGCGGACCAGCGACCAGCCGCGCAGCGCCTGGGGCGACGGCGTCGCCACCGTCACGACCGACTCCTCACCGCGTCCGGAGTCGTCCTCGACACCTGGTACCCCGCTCCGGCTCTCGGCGCCCCGACCGACGAGGACCGCGAACCCCGCCCGGGGCCTGCGGCGCCCTCGGTCGACGAGGACGTCACGCGGCATACCCGCCGTGAGGTCGTGCGGACCGTCGTCGACCTCGACGCCGCACCGGACGGCGCCGCGGACGCCTACCTGCGCCTGCACCTGCTCTCGCACCGGCTGGTTCAGCCCAACACCGTGAACCTGGACGGGATCTTCGGGCAGCTGGCGAACGTTGTGTGGACGAACCGCGGGCCCTGCCTCCCTCGAGGGCTTCGAGACCGTACGCCTGTCGACTGCTCGCCGACGGACCGGTCGAGGTCCGCTCCGTCGACAAGTTCCCGAGGATGACCGACTATGTGGTGCCGACCGGCGTTCGTATCGCCGACGCCGACCGGGTACGCCTCGGTGCCCACCTCGCGGAGGGCACGACGGTCATGCACGAGGGCTTCTGCAACTACAACGCCGGCACGCTCGGCGTCTCGATGGTGGAGGGCCGGATCGTGCAGGGCGTCGTCGTCGACGACGGCTCCGACATCGGCGGCGGCGCCTCGATCATGGGCACCCTGTCCGGCGGCGGCACCGACCGGGTCCGCGTCGGCAAGCGCTGCCTGCTCGGTGCGCAGGCGGGGCTCGGCATCTCGCTCGGCGACGACTGCGTCGTCGAGGCCGGCCTCTACGTCACCGCCGGCACCAAGCTCACCCTGCCGGACGGCACGGTGGTCAAGGCTCGGGAGCTCTCCGGCCGCGACAACCTGCTGTTCCTCCGCAACTCGGTCACCGGCACCGTCGAGGTGCGCGACCGCTCCGGCTCGGGCATCCGGCTGAACGATGTCCTCCACGCCAACGTCTGACCGGCGACACCGAGACGTCGACGAGCGGACCCGCCACCGCGACGGTCGGCGCCGCCGCTGGCTCGCACCGGTCACCATCCTCGTCGTCCTCGCGATCGTCGGCGGCTCCGGCTACGCCGTCTGGACCAAGCTGCAGAGCGAGCTGTTCTCACCGAGCTGCACGGCCACCGCCTCGGGCGCGTCGGTGACCTTCAGCCCGGAGCAGGTGGGCAACGCGGCCCTGATCGCGGCCATCTCGGACAAGCGCGGTCTGCCGCCGCGCGCGGCGTCGATCGCCATCGCGACGTCCATCCAGGAGTCGAAGCTGCGCAACCTCAACTACGGCGACCGCGACTCGGTCGGCCTGTTCCAGCAGCGGCCGAGCATGAAGGTATGGGGCACCCGGGAGGAGATCCTCGACCCGGTCCACTCGACCAACGGCTTCTACGACGCCCTCGTCAAGGTCGACGGCTACGACACGATGTCGATCACCCAGGTAGCGCAGCGGGTCCAGAAGAGCGGCTTCCCGGAGGCGTATGCCGATCACGAGCAGGAGGGCCGGATCCTCGCCTCGACGTTGCGAGGGCAGTCGCCGGCCGGCTTCGTCTGCCGGTTAAGGTCAGCGGAGTCGGCTACTCCCGCGGCCACGGTCGCCGCAGATCTCGACGCCCAGCTGGGGGTTGAAGCAGCGACGAGCGGCAGCACCCTCACCGTCACTGCGCCGTCCGAGCAGCTGGCGTGGGCGGCCGGGCAGTGGGCCGTGGCGCGGGCCGAGGCCTACGGCGTGGACCGGGTCCAGGTCGGGGACCGGGCGTGGACCCGCGGCGAGCGGGGTGCGGCCGAGTCGTGGTCGACCGGCGAGCAGGCCCCGACGCCGACGACCGTGACGATCCAGCTGGCCTCCCCGGCCGCCTGACCGGTTCGTGCTCTGAACCGCACGGAATTCCGTACCCACCCCGCACGAACCAGGCAATCTCCGGGAATCACTTCGCCCGCCCCGGACTTGACGCCCCTATGACGATCTCTTCCCTCGACACCATCGACGTCGTTCGTCGCTCGCAGGACCGGTATGCCGGGATCCTCGGCAATCTCACGCCGGAGCAGGTCACCGGTCCGTCCTACGACGACGAGTGGTCCATCGCGGACGTGGCCTCCCACCTGGGCAGCCAGGCCGAGATCTTCGGGTTCTTCGTCGGCGCCGGACTCGAGGGAACCGTACCGCCGGATCGCGACGCGTTCGTGCCGATCTGGGACCGGTGGAACGCCAAGCCGCCGCTGGATCAGGTCGCTGACAGCATCGCTGCGAACGAGGCTCTGGTGGCGCGGATCGAAGGACTCTCAGCCGCCGACCGTGCGGCGTTCACGGTGGAGATGTTCGGTGTTCGCCGTGACCTCGAGGGCCTGGCCGCCATGCGGCTCAGCGAGCACGCCGTCCACACCTGGGACATCGCCGTCGCCCTGGACCCCGCCGCCACCGTCGCGCCCGACGCAGTCGGCCTGCTCGTCGACCAGCTGCCGGGGACCGCGAGCCGCGGCAGGACGGTGCCGGGTGCCACGCCCGTCGTCGTGGCCACGTCCGACCCGGCCCGCACCTACCGGGTCACCTTCGAGCCGGACCTGTCCGTGCAGCCGGCCGACGGCGTCGCCGCCGCCGACCTGACCCTGCCGGCCGAGGCGTTCGTCCGGCTGGTCTACGGCCGGCTCGACTCCGCGCATACCCCGGCGTCGGTGACCGGTGACACGGACCGGCTGACCGACCTCCGCAAGGCCTTCCCGGGGTTCTGAGCCCGACCATCCACGGGTGGCTCAGCGTTGGTTGAGCTCCACGTAGTCGCGCTCGGTCGCGCCGATGTAGACCTGGCGCGGCCGGCCGATCTTGGTCTCGGGGTCCTCGATCATCTCGCGCCACTGGGCGATCCAGCCGGGCAGCCGGCCGATCGCGAAGAGCACCGTGAACATCTTGTTCGGGAAGCCCATCGCCTTGTAGATCAGGCCCGTGTAGAAGTCGACGTTGGGGTAGAGCTTGCGCTCGATGAAGTAGTCGTCGGACAGGGCGATGCCCTCGAGCTGCATGGCGATGTCGAGCAGCTCGTCGTCGCCGCCGAGCTTGTTGATGATCTCGTCGGCGGTCTCCTTGATGATCGCCGCCCGCGGGTCGTAGTTCTTGTAGACCCGGTGCCCGAAGCCCATCAGCCGGACGCCGTCCTCCTTGTTCTTCACCTTCTTCATGAAGGTGTCGACGTCGTCGTCGGCGTTCTGGATCTTCTCCAGCATCTCCAGCACGGCCTGGTTCGCGCCGCCGTGCAGCGGCCCGAAGAGGGCGTTGATGCCGGCCGAGACGCTGGCGAACAGGTTGGCCTGGGCGGAGCCGACCAGCCGGACCGTCGAGGTCGAGCAGTTCTGCTCGTGGTCGGCGTGCAGGATCAGCAGCAGGTCGAGCGCCTTGACGATGGTCGGGTCGAGCTCGTAGGGCTCGGCCGGGAACCCGAACGTCATCCGCAGGAAGTTCTCGGTGAGGGACAGCGAGTTGTCGGGGTAGAGGAACGGCTGCCCGACGGACTTCTTGTGCGCGTATGCGGCGATGGTCGGCAGCTTCGCGAGCAGCCGGACGGTGGAGAGCTCGACCTGGTCCTTGTTGAAGGGGTCGAGGCTGTCCTGGTAGAAGGTCGACAGCGCCGAGACCGCGGACGAGAGCACCGGCATCGGGTGGGCGTCACGCGGGAAGCCGGAGAAGAACGCCTTGAGGTCCTCGTGCAGCATCGTGTGCCGGCGGATCCGGTCCTCGAACTCGGCCAGCTGGCTCTGACTGGGCAGCTCGCCGTAGATGAGCAGGTAGGAGACCTCGACGAACGACGACTTCGCGGCGAGCTGCTCGATGGGGTAGCCGCGGTAGCGCAGGATGCCCGCGTCACCGTCGATGTAGGTGATCGCGCTCTTGCACGCCGCGGTGTTGACGAAGCCGGCGTCGTAGGTGACGGTCCCGGTGTCCTTGAGCAGCGCGGAGATCCCCAACGCGTCGGCTCCGTCGGTCGCGGCGACTCCGGGCAGGGTCAGGCTCTTGTCCTCGACGGTGAGCTTGGCCTCGGCTACGTGGCTGGTCATCGGTGGCATACCTCCGCTTCGCGGTCGCCGCTGGTTCGACGTTGCGCCCACGCTACCCCGCAGTAGTTGGCCGCTCGTATGCAGCGTCGGCGTGGGCTTTGTCAGCGGCGCTGGTCAGTGTGGTCACCAGCGGGAGGACGCTGCCGCGATGCGCTCGTCGGTCGCCGTCAGGGCGACCCGCACATGCTGAGCGCCGGCCGCGCCGTAGAACGTGCCCGGCGCCACCAGCACCCCGCGCTCGGCCAGCCACGCCACGCTGGCCCACGCGTCTTCCCCGCGCGTGGACCACAGGTAGAGCCCCGCCTCCGAGGCGTCGATCCGGAAGCCGGCCCGCTCCAGCGTCACCCGCAGCGAGGTACGGCGCGACGCATACCGCCGCTTCTGCTCCGCCACATGAGCGTCGTCACCCAGGGCGGCGAGCATCGCCCGCTGCACCGGCCAGGGGACGATCATGCCGGCGTGCTTGCGTACCTCGAGCAGCCGCCGCACCAGCGCGACGTCCCCGGCGACGAACGCCGCGCGGTAGCCGGCGACGTTGGACTGCTTGGACAGCGAGTAGACGGCCAGCAGGCCCTCGTGACTCCCGCCGCAGACCGCGGGTCGAGGATGCTCGGGATCGCGGCGTCGGTCCAGCCCAGCTCGGCATAGCACTCGTCGGACGCGACCACGACGCCGTTGGCCCGCGCCCACGCCACCACCTTCGCGAGATGAGCTCGGCCAAGCACCGCGCCGGTGGGGTTGCTGGGGCTGTTGAGCCAGAGCAGCTTCGGGCGGGTGGCGCTGGTCTGCGGACCGTACGCGGCGAGGCCGTCAACGACGACCGGCGTGGCGCCGGCCAGCCGGGCGCCGACGTCGTAGGTGGGGTACGCGACGGCCGGGATCCCGACGACGTCCCCCGTCCCTAGGCCGAGCAGGGTCGGCAACCAGGCGACCAGCTCCTTGCTGCCGACCGTCGGCAGCACGCCGTCGGGGTCGAGGTCCGGCACCCCGCGGCGGCGCTCGAACCACGAGGCCACCGCCTCACGCAGGTCGGCGGTGCCCCAGGTCTGCGGGTAGCCCGGCGCGTCCCCGGCCGCGGCCAGGGCGTCTTGGACCAGGCCCGGCGTCGGGTCGACCGGCGTCCCCACCGACAGGTCGACGATCCCGTCGGGATGGGCCTGCGGCGACCTGCTTGTAGGGGGCGAGCGTGTCCCAGGGGAAGTCGGGGAGCGCGCGCGTCACTCGTCGTGTTCTTGCGGCGGCAGCGCCTCGATGATGCGGGTGGTCCTTGGGGATGACGCCCATCTTCGCCGCACCCCCCGGGCTGCCGAGGTCGTCGAAGAACTCGACGTTGGCCTTGTAGTAGTCGGCCCACTGCTCCGGGACGTCGTCCTCGTAGTAGATCGCCTCGACCGGGCACACCGGCTCGCACGCGCCACAGTCGACGCACTCGTCCGGATGGATGTAGAGCGACCGCTCGCCCTCGTAGATGCAGTCGACCGGGCACTCCTCGATGCAGGCCTTGTCCTTGAGGTCGACACACGGTTGGGCGATGACGTACGTCATGGGACTGCGGTCCTCCTGCGGAGCGGATGGTCAATGCCTAGTATGCCGAGTCGCGCAGCTCCCTGCCCTGCCGGGGTCCGGGCGGCGACCGTGCTCAACGCCACAGTGTCACCACGTCCAGCAGGGGTTCCGATGACTGCGACTGACCGCGCCGACTACCTGGGCCGGCGCGTCGTCGTGCGCTACCGGCGCCCCGCCGGGTCCGTCCCGCCGCTCACCGACGTGGTGGGAGTCGTGTCCGCAATCGACGACGACGGGCTCACCGTCGAGTCGACGGCCGGCCCGGTCCGGGTCCGCAGCTCGGACATCCTCGTCGTCAAGGCGGTGCCGCCGGCACCGGTGCGGCGCGGCCGGCCGCATACGGTCGTCTCGACCGACGATCTCGAACGGCTGATGGCCGACGGCTGGCGCGCCGTCGAGGAGGAATGGCTCGGCGACTGGCTCCTGCGGGCCTCCTCGGGGTTCACCCGACGCGGAAACTCCGTTCTGGCGCTTGGTGATCCGGGATCGTCGCCGGCGAGCGCCGTGGTCTACGTCGAGGACTGGTATGCGGCCCGCCGGCTCCCGTCGCAGTTCCAGCTCGGCTTGCCGCCGACCGGCGAGGCGCCGGAGGACCCGCTCGGGGTGCAGCTCGTCGACCGTGGGTACGCGGTGGTCGCCCCCACCGTCGTGATGACCGGAGCGTCGTCGGACATCGGCCGGCCGGGCGACAGCGCGGCACCGGTCGACGTCTCGACCACTCTGGAGCCCGAGTGGCTGGCCGCCTACGGGCAGCAGCGTCCCACGATGTCCGGCGTCACCGAACAGCTGCTGACCGCCTCGCCGGGCCAGCTGTTCCTGTCGACGACGGACCGCATGGGTGAGGTCTCGGCCGTGGCTCGGCTGTCTTTCCATCCGGGGTGGGCCGGGCTGCAGGCGATGTGGGTCCGACCGGACCGGCGGGGTCACGGCCTCGGCCGAACCGTCCTCCAGGTGGCCGGCGAGGTGGCTCGGCAGCGGCGGATCTCCTCGATGTACCTCCAGGTGGAAGTGGACAACGACCCGGCGATCGGCCTTTACCGGTCCGAGGGGTTCCGGACCCACCACCGCTACGCCTACCTGCGCCGGGGCGCGTGACGACGAAGGCTCAGGTGTCCTCCACGGGTTCCTTGACGGACGGCCAGATATGCCCCGGGGCGGATGCGGAGCGCGGCCCGCCACAGGTGCATGGTGGCGTAGGACCGGTAGGGCGACCACCGCTCCGAGCGGCCCAGGTCAGCCCCGAACACGGTGGCTCCTTGCCGCACGACGAGGTCCGTTGCCAGCAGCACGTCCCGGTCACCCGCGAGACGCATGGCGACGTACGCGGCGGTCCATGGCCCCACCCCGCGCAAGGACAGCAGGTCGCTGCGCAGCTCTGCGGCGTCCCGCCCGAACGACACGTCGAGCGATCCGTCCGCCACTGCCGTGGCCGCCGCCACCACCGACTGAACGCGTGCCCGGGGGCCGGTGAGGACGTGCTCGCCGCGCTCTGCCACGACCGCGGCGGCTGGGAAGAGCCGCCAGCCCTCCATGCCGGCGACCGGTTCCCCGAGCGAGGCCACGAGCCTCGCCAGGTGAGTTCGGGCCGCCGCCAAGGAGATCTGCTGCCCCACCATGGTCCGGAGCAGCAGCTCCCATCCATCGAGCGCACCGGGTACCCGCAGCCCTGGCGCGGCCGCGACGGCGCTCGCCAGCGCGGGGTCCTGTGCTAGATGCCGGTCGATCTCCAAGGCGTCCGCGTCGAGGTCGAGCAGGACGCGGACGCGAGCCACGAGCGCGGGAGCCAGGCGCCCGGATCGCCTCGACGACACCAGCACCTCACCCGGGGTCGAGGCGAGGTCGAGCGACACGACATCCGGCCCCTCCGCCGTCCGAACGGCAGCCGCATACCGGCCGTTGGCGTAGCGCTCGGCGCCGGCGACGGCGTGTGCCGAGAGGTACCAGCTCAGCCAAGTCCGGTCGTAGGGCGGTGGCAGCGTCAGCCGCTCGGTCGTCGTGGCATCCCACCCGACCGGCTCGGCCGGCTCCGGCACGTCAGGCCAACGTGTCGTAGCGGCCGCGGTAGTACACCAGCGCGTCACCGGCGCGGTCGCCGATCTCGACCGAGCGCACTCGCCCGAGAACGATGGTGTGGTCGCCGCCCGGGTAGGCCTCGGTCGTCTCGCATTCCAGTGTGGACAGCGACTCGTCGAGGAGCGCCACGCCGGTGACGCCGCGGTGGGTGGCGACCCGGTCCAGCTGCCCGTGCAGGGGGCGGCCACGCGTCGCCAGCCAGTCGGCGGTCGCCCGCGCCGTGGCCGGCAGGATGCTGACGCCCCAGACACCGCTGGCGACGATGGCGTCGTGGAACCGCGCCTCACGCTCGACGCAGATCAGGAGAAGCAGCGGTTCAAGCGAGACCGAGGTGACGGCGTTGGCGGTCATGGCGTGGTCGATGTCGCCGAGCCGGCTGGTGACGATGGTGACCCCGGTGGCCAGACGCCCGACCGCGAGCCGGTAGACATCGGAGGACGGGTCACGGTACGGCTCGAGGTGGCCGGCGGTCACGAAGCCGCCGCTGAGTCACCCACGACGAGCGAGCCTAGTCTGGTGGCAGTAGGCCGCTTTCGACGACCCCGGCGGCCACCCGCTCGCCCGTGGCCGGGTCGACGCGGATGTACGCCTCGCGGCCGGCGAGCCGCGCCGCGACGTCGTTGGTCAGGGCGAAGTAGCCACCCGGCCACACCCGCAGCTGGGTCCGGTGCGCGTCGAGGGCGTCGATCTGCTCCGGCAGGTGCACGGGGTCAAGGACGACGTGCGTGACGAGGTCGTCGTCGACCGTGGACGAGATCACCGGGTCGTCGTCCTGCGGGTAGGCCAAGTCGAGCTCCGGAGGAACGTGCTCCCGCAGCCACCGCCGGTCGGGCCGGACCCATGACCGTGGGGTGTGGATGTGGAACGCGTATGCCGGTCGCTCCGTCGCCGGCAGCTGCCGGAGCGCCGCCATGGTGACGCGGTGCGTCTGGACGTGGTCGGGATGCTCGTAGCCACCGGTCGGGTCGTAGGTGACGACGACGTCCGGCCGTAGCGCCCGGATGTGGTCGGCCACCAGCGCACCGACCTCCTCGACGTCCTGGGCGGCGAACGCGCGCGGGTGCTCGGCCGATGGCATACCGGCCATCCCGGTGTCGCGGTACCGGCTCAGCCGGCCGGCCGACTCGTCGGCGCCGAGCACGGCGTGGTGCACGCCGAGGCGGCGCATCGCCTCGCGGACCTCGCCGAGCCGGAACGGCCCGAGGGGGTCACCGTCCGCCCCCTGCAGGTGGGCGAGCTCCGGCGGGACGACCTCGCCCTCCTCCCCCAGCGTGCAGGTGAGGACGTGCACCTCGTCCCCCCGAGCGACGTGGTGGGCCATGGTGATCCCACAGGTGAGGGTCTCGTCGTCCGGGTGCGCGTGGACGAACAGCAGCCGGCTCATCGACAGGTCGTGAGGGGAAGGGACTTAGATGATCTGCCGTTCCTCCGGGAAGTGGCAGGCCACCCGATGACCCGGGGCCTTCTCCACCGGCAGCGGCACCTCGTCGGCGCACTTCTGCTGGGCCTTCGGGCACCGGGTCCGAAAGACGCAGCCACTCGGCGGGTTCTGCGGCGACGGGAGGTCACCTTTGAGGAGGATGCGCTCCTTCTTGGCCTCCTTGTTGGGGTCCGGCGTCGGAACCGCCGACAGCAGGGCATGGGTGTAGGGGTGCAGCGGGTGCTCGTAGAGCGTGTCCCGCGGCGCCTCCTCCATGACCTTGCCGAGGTACATCACGACGACGCGGTCGGAGATGTGCCGGACCACCGACAGGTCGTGGGCGATGAAGACGTAGGCGAGGTTCTGCTCGTTCTGGATGTCCTCGAGCAGGTTGATGACCTGCGCCTGGATCGACACGTCGAGGGCCGAGACGGGCTCGTCGCAGACGACGAGCTTCGGCTGCAGCGCGATTGCCCGCGCGACACCGATGCGCTGGCGCTGGCCACCGGAGAACTCGTGCGGATAGCGGTTGTAGTGCTCGGGGTTGAGGCCGACGCGCTCCATCAGGCCTTGCACCGTCTTCCGGGTGCCGCCCTCGGGCTTGATGCCCTGGATGTCGAACGGTGCCGCGATGATCGAGCCGATCGTCTGGCGGGGGTTGAGCGAGCCGTAGGGGTCCTGGAACACCATCTGCATCTGCCGGCGGAGCCGGCGCAGCTCGTTGCCGCCGACCTTGGTGATGTCCTGCCCGGCGAACTCGATCCTGCCGCCGGTCGGCTCGAGCAGTCGCAGCATCGTCCGGCCCGCCGTCGACTTGCCGCAGCCGGACTCCCCCACCAGTCCGACCGTCTCACCGGGCCACAGGCTGAGGTCGATCCCGTCGACCGCCTTGACCGGCGCGTCCACGTGGCGCACCAATGTCTGCCGGTACTGTGGGAAGTACTTCTGCAGGCCGACCAGCTTCAGCAGCGGCGGCCCGGTGAACGCCGAGCTCTCGACGATCCGGCCGGTGTCGGCGTCGCGGACGACGACGATCTCGTCGAGGTCGACCGGCGCCGTGCCCTGCGAGTCGTCCGGCGTCGTCGCCGCGGTGAACTGCTCCGTGGTTGCGTCGGCCGGCAGGCTGTGCGGGGCGTCCTTGGCCACCTGCTCGGAGATCCGTGCGGCCTCGAGGTCCGTGGACGGGGCCTCCCGCTCGGCCAGGGGGTCACTCGAGGGAGCGGCGACGGAGCTGCGCCCGGCGTCGGGACGCTCCTCCTCGACCAGCTCGTTGTCCTCGGTACCGGCGGGTGCCGGATGAGGGACACCACGGGCGTCCCGCTCCGCCTGCTGTCGGTCCGCGTAGGGCCCGGGCGTCGCCCCAATGAGGTTGGGCCCCTGGTCCGCGCGCTGGTTGTCGTTGTCGCTCATGGAATTCTCCTCAGAGCCGCGGCTTGACGTCGGTCTCGTACAGCTCGCGCCGTCGAGGCGGGGCGATATGGCACCGCACGAGGTGCTCGCCACCGGCGTCGAGAAGGCCAGGAACCTTGGTCTTGCAGTCGTCGTCCGGGACCTCGGAGCGGTAGCCGCAGCGAGGGTGGAACGCGCAGCCCGACGGCACGTTGATCAGCGACGGTGGGTTGCCGGGCACCGGGTCCAGCCGCTCCTTGCGTTCCCGGTCCAACCGCGGCATGGACGTGAGCAGCCCCCAGGTGTAGGGCATCTGCGGCGCATAGAAGACCTGCTCGACGGCGCCGTGCTCGACGGCCTTGCCGCCGTACATCACCAGGATCTCGTCGGCCATCTCGGCGACCACGCCGAGGTCGTGGGTGATCATGATGATGGCCGACCCGAACTCCTGCTGCAGGTCGCGCATGAGGTCGAGGATCTGCGCCTGCACGGTCACGTCGAGGGCGGTCGTCGGCTCGTCGGCGATGAGCAGCGACGGGTCGTTGGCCAGCGCCATGGCGATCATGGCGCGCTGACGCATACCGCCGGAGAACTCGTGAGGGAACTGGTCGTAGCGCTTCTTGGGGTTCGGGATGCCGACGCGGCCGAGCAGGTCCATGGTGCGGGTCTTGGCCGCAGCCTTGGACATGTCCGAGTGGTGCACCCGGATGCCCTCGACGATCTGGGTCCCGACGGTGTAGTAGGGGTGCAGCGCCGACAGCGGGTCCTGGAAGATCATCGCCATCTTGTTGCCGCGCAACCCGCGCAGCCGCTCGTTGCTGACGGTCATCAGGTCTTCCCCGTCCAGGAAGATCGACCCCGACGTCTTGGCCCGGGTCCGGCGGTGGAGGCCGAGGATGGCCTGGCTGGTCACCGACTTGCCCGAACCCGACTCGCCCACGATGCCGATGGTCTGGCCCCGATCAAGGCTGAAGCTCAGGCCGTCGACCGCCTTGACCAGGCCGTCGTCGGTCGGGAAGTGGACCTTGAGATCGCGCAGCTCAAGGTATCCGGTGCCGGTGCCGGCAGCGGTGGATGCCCGCGCCTCCGTGGGAGTGGTCGCGTCGCGCAGTGCCATGGTGCTCTCCTTCGACCCGGGGTGTCGGCCGGCGCTGGTGCAGGATGAGGCGGTCGGTCAGCTCAGTCTGACCCGTGGATCGATCACACCGTAGAGCACGTCGACGACCAGGTTGGCGATGACGATGAAGAACGCCGCGACGACCACCACGGCGACGATGAGCGGCAGGTCGGAGTTCTGGATCGCCTGGATGGAGTTCCAGCCCAGTCCCGTGAAGTTGAAGACCTGCTCGCTGACGATCGCCCCACCGAGAAGGCCGCCCAGGTCCAGGCCGGCCGCCGTGACGATCGGGGTGAGGGCGGCGCGCAGACCGTGCCGGCGGATGACCGTGATCTCCTTGAGGCCCTTCGCCCGCGCCGTCCGGATGTAGTCCTCGGACATCGTCTCGAGCATGTAGGCGCGGGTGAGCCGGACGTAGGCGGCGCCGAACACCGCGGCCAGGGCCAGCGACGGCAGGAAGATGCCCTGAGCCCAGAGCAGGGGGTTGTCGGTGAACGACGTGTAGGTCGGCAGCGGCCACAGCTGCCACTTGATCGCGGGGAAGGTCAGCAGCAGGACGCCGATGAAGAAGCTCGGCACCGAGTAGCCGACGAGCGCCAGACCGACGAGCAGTCGGTCCGGCCAGCGCCCTCGGGTGAGCGCCGCCACGATGCCGAAGAGCACGCCCGTGATGATCCACAGCACGAACGCCCCGATCGCGATGGACGCGCTGATCGGGAGCGCCCCCTTGACGATGTCGGTGACGCACTGCGTCTTGACCGTCGAGTAGCCGAGCGACGGGGCGTCGCAGTGGGTGACCAGCTGGGGAGTCTTGGCCTTGACCGCTGGGTCGTCGGGGTAGTCGCGGCCGACGAACAGGCCCTTGAGGAAGTTGAGGTACTGCACGGGGACCGGCTTGTCGTAGCCCAGCTTGATCCGGTTGCCCTCGATCACCGCGGGGGTGCAGCTCTTGCCGCACGTCAGTGACGCGGGGTCGATGGGGGAGGCGAAGAAGATGAGGAACGTCGTCGCACTGATGACCAGCAGCATGATCACGACGGAGATGAGCCGCCGGACGATGTAGAAGAACATGGCGTAGACCCGGGTAGGGCCGCTCACCTGCCTCTCAGGGACGTTCCGGTTTCACGGTCGTGCCGGACGGGAGACTGGTCTCCCGTCCGGCACGACGATGGTGTCAGTGGTGCCGTGCCGGGGATCCGTCCGGGTAGGCCGGAGCCCGACCCGGACGGATCTCACGTCACTTGACCGAGACGGTGGCGAGGTCGATGTAGCCACCGAACTGGGCGTTGACCTGGGCGCCCTTGACCTGGGAGCCGTTCACGAAGGTGAACTTCTGGCTGACCAGGGGGATGACCCCGCCGTCGACGCTGATCTGCTTGTCGATGTCGCCCCAGGCCTTCTCGCGGGCGTCGGGGTCCGGGATCAGGTATGCGGCGTCGATCGCCTTGTTGACGGCGTCGTTGTTGTACCAGCCGTAGTCCTGGTTCGAGCTCTTGTCGGTGAGGTTGATCCGCCCGTCGAACAGCGGCGGGATGACCGTGGAGCCGGACGGCCAGTCCGCACCCCAGCTGGCGTAGAACGCGTCACGGTTCTTGAACGACACGTTCGAGATCTGCCGGTAGTAGCCGGTGCTCGAAACCCCTTCGAGGGTGGTGTTGAAGCCGGCCTGGTCCCAGGTCTGCTTCAGCGCCGCGAACGAGGCGTCCCGGGTGGCCGTCTTGCGGTAGGCCACCGTGATGTTGATCGGCAACGTCTTGCCGGCGTCCTGCAGCACCTTCTTCGCCGCTGCCGGGTCACCGGAGGTCGGCGCCCCGAACGGGTTGGTGTCCTTGTTGTAGCACTTCATGACCGGGTTGCACATGGTGTACGACGGGGTCATCACCTGCTTGCCGCCGTTGGCCGTGACGTAGGCGTCCCGGTTGGTCGCCATGGCGAACGCCTGACGGACCTTCGGGTCCTTCATGACATCGCTGGTGACGTTGGGCTGCACGTAGTCCACGTAGGGGGCGTCGGTGTTGATCGTCCGGTTAGCGGTGGACGGGTTCGAGGCGATCTGCGGCAGCGACGACGGCGGAGCCGTGGTCCACGTGATCGCCGTCTTGTCCTCGCCACCGTCGGCGATCAGCCGCTGGAACACCTGCTCGCTCTGGATGCCCTCGACGTCGACGATCTTGTCGGGGTAGGCCTTGCGGACCTTGTCGGTGCTCTCGTCCCAGTTCGGGTTCCGCACCCACGTGCCACCCTTGTTCGGGTCGAAGGTGCCCTCGAGCATGTAGGGGCCGTTGCTGAACACGTCGAACAGGGACTTCGCGCCCTGGTCCTTGTCCTTGCGGAACGGCGAGAACGCCGCCAGCGACGCGGTGGCCACGTTGAAGTCGGCCCACGGGGTGCCGAAGTGCAACGTCAAGGTCTGACCGTCACAGGTCACCGCCTTGTCGTACAGGTCCTGACCGGTGCCCTTGTAGGGGCCCTTGTAGGACGGCGAACCGTCAGCGTCCTTCGGGATATCCAGGTACGTCAGGATGTAGGTCGGGCCGTTGGAGATCACATCGGTGGCGAAGGTCCGCGAGATGCCGTACTTGACGTCATCGCAGGTGACCTTCTGGCCGTCCTGCCACTTCGCCGTGTCGACCAGCGTGAACTTCCACGTCTTGCCGCCGTCGGACATCTGGCCGGTGTCGGTCGCGAGGTCGGGGACCAGCTTGCTGTCGGGCCCGACCGAGTAGGTGACCAGGCTCCGGGCGTAGGCCCGCGCCGCGAACTCGAGGTCCGCACCGACGTAGCTCTGCTGAGGGTCCAGACCGTTGTGCGGTCCGAGGTTGAGGGTGTAGAGCGTCCCGCCCTTCTGAGGTGCGGCCGCAGCGCTCGACGTCGCGGACCCGCCGCCACCTCCCGAGCTACTGCACGCCGCCGCAGCGAGGGCAACGACCGCGCCAAGGGCGAGACCGGTCGCGCCCCTTCTGGTGCGCATCATGTGTTCTCCTTGTGTGCACTTTCCACCACGAACGGCGTGATGGACCTTCCCGAAGCGATTGCTCCGGGCTGAACATCGTGACCCGGGTCGGCCACGATGCGGACTGTGGTCGATGACATCGTGATGTCATCGACATGGAGCGCCATCGTCACGAGCGTCCCGACTTGGGGTCGAGAGCGTCGCGGAGGCCGTCACCGAGCAGGTTGAAGGACAGCACCACGATGAAGACGGCGAGGCCCGGAAAGAGGAAGTAGGCGGGGTCGGGCAGGGCGTAGGACACCGATGCGTTGAGGATGGACCCCAAAGACGCCGCCGGCGGGTTGAGCCCGACGCCGAGGAAGCCCAGCGTCGCCTCGGCCGCGATGTTGGCCGGCATGACGAGGGTCGTGTAGACGAGGATCGGCGCCCAGAGGTGCGGGAGCAGCTCCTTGAAGTAGATCCGGCCCCGCTTGGCGCCGAGCGACTGCGCCGCCTCGATGAACTCGCGCTCGCGCAACGACAAGACCTGCCCACGAATGATGCGGGCGAACAGCGGGAAGCCGAAGAACCCCAGCACGACGATCATGAAGATGATCTTGGGCGGCGCTGAGCTGACCTCCTGGCCGATCGCGTTGGCGATGAGCTGCACGAGGATCAGCTGGAGCGAGAGCAGCATCAGCGTGCTGGGAAAGCTGAGGACCAGGTCCATGAACCGGCTGATCCACCAGTCGGTGCGGCCGCGGGCGAACCCGGCGACGATGCCGAGGATGACGCCGACGACCAGCGAGAACGCCGTCGCGAGGATGGCCACCGTGAGGGAGGTGGTCAGCCCGGTGAGGATGCGGGCGAAGATGTCACGACCGGTGCCGGGCTCGACGCCGAGGATGTGCGACCAGCTCATCCCGCCGCCGAACCCATCGGGCAGCGATCCGAGGCCGGTGACGAGGTCCGGGTGGTTGAGGTCGGGCTCGATGATCCCGAAGTGGGACAGGATGGGCGCCGCGATTGCGGCGAGAATGCACAGCACCGAGGCGCTGAGGGCCACCATCGTGACCTTGTCGCGGGTCAGGCGCCTCCAGACGATCTGCCACGGGGAACGGCCCTTGATGGCGACGGCGCCGTCGATGGCGTCGGTTTCGGCCGCTTCCAGGACCGCGCCGGTGTCTTCCTGACCCGGGGCAATCGTCATCCGTCGTCCTCACTGATGGGGGCCTGGAGCGCGGAAAGGCGGTCCCGCAGCCGCCTTCGAACCCTCCGAACGTCGAAACCATAGACCAGCCCGTCCACCTACTGAAACGACATCGCAATACGTCGCCGGATCGTGACCGAACAATGTCGTCCCTGAGACCTGTCTGTGAGGACATCTCACCTGCAGGAGCTGGGACGGCCGCACGATCGACCGTTGTCAGTGGGTGACGGTGATGGCGGCGAGGTCGGGAAGACCGCCGAGAAGGGCGCTCGGCTGGTACGCCTGGACGCCCGTCCCGCGCAGCAGCATGCGCTGGCGCTCGGCCAGCGGAACCACGTCGCCGGCTGCCGCCAGGGCCGCGTCGAGGGTCGCCCACGCCTGGTTGCGCGCGGTGCTGTCGGCCGTGGCCTCGGCCGCCGCGACCGACGCGGACAACGCCGGGTCGCCGAGGGGAGCGACGAGCGCCGGGAGGACTGCGCCACCGCTGGGGTAGGTGGCCGACACCTGAGCAAGCCGCACGTCCGCTACGTCGGGTCCGGTCTCCCGAGGAACAAGAGTGACGGTGAAGCCGGCCTGTTGCCAGCCGGTCTGGAGGGCGGCCAGGGCTCGGGTCGCCGCCTCGGACGGGGCATACGCGAGCCGCAGGGGCACGGGGCTCGCAACCCCGGCGGCGGCGAGGGCGCTTCGCGCTGCGGCCGGATTGCCGGCCGGGCTGATCCCCACCGGGTCGGCCACCGTCCGGCCGGGGATATTCCTGGCCAGGACCGACATGGTCGGCGACATGGGGGAACCCTCGGCCGACGCGTACGCCTGACGGTTCGTCGCCATCGCGAACGCCCGCCGCACGGCAGGGTTGCGCATGGCCGCGCTCGCCACATCAGGCAGCAGCGCGTCGACCACGCCGCTGTCCGAGCGGCTGGTGCGCGCGGCGGCGCCCGGCGCCTGCAGCTGAGACTCCATCGCGGCCGGCGCGTCGGCGAACGTGATAGCGGTCGCGTCGTCGCCGGCGCTATCGAGCAGGCGCTGGGCCACCGTGGTCGTGGGCAGACCCTCCTCGACCTCGATGACGTCGGGCCAGGCGCTGCGGACCGGGTCGTCGCTCGGGATCCACTTGCGGTTCCTGACGAACCGGCCGCCCTCGCCCGGCTTCCAGACCCCCTCGAGCATGTAGGGGCCGGAGGCGAAGACCGACAGGGGGTCGCGGTTCGTGCGGTCGGTGTCCTGGTCCTGGCGCGCCGGCGCGAACTCCGGCAGCGAGACGATCTGGTCGAAGTCGAAGCGCGCTGCCTTGAGGTGGAAGGTGATCTCCTGCCCGTCGCAGGTGACCGCCTTGTCGTAGAGCGCCTGGCCGACCCGGGAGTAGGGACCCTGGTAGGCGGAGACGGTGTGGCCCTGGGCGTCCGTCGTGGCCGGGATGTCGAGGAGGTCGCGCGCATACGAGGAACCGCCGGTGATCCGGTCGGTGGCGAAGCTGCGAGACACGCCGTACTTCAGGTCGGCGCAGCTGACGAAGCGGCCGTCCTGCCAGGTGGCGTCGCTGACCATGGAGAACACCCACGTCCGCCCGCCGTCCTGGGCGACACCGGTGGTCGTCGAGAGGTCTCCCACGAGGCCGGGCAGGAAGCCGGTCCCGGCCGGCGCCTGGGCGGTGAGCGTGCGCACGAAGGTACGGACGGCGAAGGCCGACTCCGTCTCGCTGCCGATCCGCTGCGGATCCCACGCCCCCACCCGCGAGTCGAGCAGCACGTGCAGGGTGCCGCCGCGCTCGGAGGTGAGGCCGGTCGCCTCCGCCTGCCGCGTCGTGCAGGCACCGAGCAGCGCACAGCCCACCACCAGGGTGGCCGCGAGTCCTCGACGCGCTGCCCGGGCCCTCACCGGCTCATGCCTTCGCGGCGGCCTCGGTCTTCAGGGCCGACCGCGCCCGGGCGGCGGTGCGCGCCCGCTCGGTCTGGTCCAGGACCACCTTGCGGATGCGGATGGCCTCCGGGGTCACCTCGACGCACTCGTCCTCCCGGCAGAACTCCAGCGACTGTTCGAGGCTGAGGGCGCGCGGCGGGACGATCTTCTCGAAGTTGTCCGAGGAGGAGGCCCGCACGTTGGTCAGCTTCTTCTCCTTGGTGATGTTGACGTCCATGTCGTCGGCGCGCGAGTTCTCACCGACGATCATCCCCTCGTAGACCTCGGTGGTCGGCTCGGTGAAGAGACTGCCGCGCTCCTGGAGGTTGACCATCGCGTACGCGGTGACGACGCCGGAGCGGTCGGAGACGAGCGAGCCGCTGGTGCGCGTCGTGATGGCGCCGAACCACGGCTCGTAGTCCTCGAACACGTGGTGCGCGATGCCGGTGCCTCGGGTCTCGGTGAGGAACTCGGTGCGGAACCCGATCAGCCCTCGGGACGGGACGAGGAACTCCATCCGGATCCACCCCGTGCCGTGGTTGGTCATCTGCTCCATCCGGCCCTTCCGGGCGGCGAGGAGCTGGGTAATGGTGCCGAGGAACTCCTCCGGGGTGTCGATGGTCAGCCGCTCCACCGGTTCGTGGAGCTTGCCGTCGATCTCCCGGGTCACGACCTGGGGCTTGCCGACGGTCAGCTCGTAGCCCTCGCGGCGCATCTGCTCGACGAGGATGGCCAGCGCCAGCTCGCCGCGGCCCTGGACCTCCCAGGTGTCGGGGCGCTCGGTCGGGAGGATCCGCAAGGAGACGTTGCCCACCATCTCCCGGTCCAGGCGGTCGAGGACCATCCGCGCGGTCACCTTGGAGCCCCGGACCCGGCCGACCATGGGGCTGGTGTTGGTACCGATGGTCATCGAGATCGCGGGCTCGTCGACGGTGATGAGCGGCAAGGGGATCGGGTTGTCGGGGTCGGCGAGGGTCTCGCCGATGGTGATCTCCGGGATGCCCGCGACGGCGATGATGTCGCCGGGGCCGGCGCTGTCGGCCGGCTTGCGCTCCAGCGCCTCGGTCATCAGCAGCTCGGTGATCTTGACCCGCTGCTGGGTGCCGTCGTGGCGGCACCACATCACGGTCTGGCCCTTGGCGATGGTGCCGTTGAACACGCGCAGCAGGGCGAGGCGGCCGAGGAAGTTCGACGAGTCGAGGTTCGTGACGTGCGCCTGCAGGGGCGCCTCGTCGTCGTAGACCGGCGCGGGAATCGTCGAGAGGATCGTCGCGAAGAGGGCCTCGAGGTCCGGGGCGTCGGGCTGCTCGCCGTTCTCCGGCGCGTTGAGCGAGGCGCGGCCGGCCCGGGCGGAGGCGTAGACAACCGGGAAGTCGAGCATCTCCGCGGCGTCCGCGGTGTCGTCCTCCAGCAGGTCGAGGAACAGCTCGGAGGTCTCGTCGACGACCTCGGCGATCCGCGAGTCCGGGCGGTCGACCTTGTTGACGCAGAGGATCACGGGGAGCCGGGCGGTCAGCGCCTTGCGCAGCACGAAGCGGGTCTGCGGGAGCGGTCCTTCAGAGGCGTCGACGAGGAGCACGACGCCGTCGACCATGCTGAGGCCGCGCTCGACCTCGCCGCCGAAGTCCGCGTGGCCCGGGGTGTCGATGATGTTGATGGTGACGCCGTCGGCCAGGCCGGCGTCGGCGGCCGCCTTGCCCTGGTAGTGCACCGCGGTGTTCTTCGCGAGGATGGTGATGCCCTTCTCGCGCTCGAGGTCACCGGAGTCCATCGCCCGCTCGTCGACGTGCTGGTGCTCGCCGAACGCTCCGGACTGCCAGAGCATCTTGTCGACCAGCGTCGTCTTGCCGTGGTCGACGTGCGCGACGATCGCGACGTTCCTGATGTCGTCGCGGGTACGGGGAGCCATGCCGCAATTGTCTCAGGGGTTGGCAGCCCTCCTGACCATCAGCCGCTCGAGGGCCCGGACGATGAGCCGGTCGGCTGGAAGCCAGCCCACGGCATACAGGTCCGGGCGATGTAGCCACCGGAGTGCGTCGTGGCTGCCCTCGATGGGCTGGGGGTCGCCGTCGATGACGACGGCGAGCCAGACCCGCATCCGGTAGTGCTCGCCGAGCGGCCACGACCCGTCGTCCGGTCCCGGCACCTCCACGCCAGTCCGGATAGAGACGCCGAGCTCCTCTCGGATCTCGCGGTGCAGCGCGTCGGCCGGTGACTCCCCCGGTTCGACCTTGCCGCCGGGAAGCTCCCAGCCCCCGGCCAGCGCCGGCGGCTCGATGCGCCGGGCCGCGAGCAGCCGAGTCGGGTGGTCGAGGTCGTCGACGATCGCCGCCGCGACGACCTCCAGCCGGTCCACGCCGGTCACGGTATCCCCGCGCCTGGGGCAGGTTGACGCTGCGTCGAGCGGGTTGACGCCGGCTATAGACGACGTCGACCCAGTTGACGCAGCGTCAACCCACCCAAGCGGGGGTTCGGTGAGCCTGTCCTTGGATGACAACGCCGAACGCCACGACAACCATGGACCCGTGGATACGACCGACCGCAACAGTCTGAGCGCCGACCATCACGAGCCGCACGGCGATGTGGGCGGCCGGCTCAACTGGCTGCGCGCCGGCGTGCTGGGGGCGAACGACGGCATCGTGTCCACCGCCGGGGTCATCGTCGGTGTCGCCGGTGCAACGACCGAGCGCGGGGCGATCCTCACGGCCGGCATCGCCGCCCTCGTCGCCGGCGCCCTCAGCATGGGCGTCGGCGAGTACGTCTCGGTGAGCACCCAGCGCGACACCGAGCAGGCGCTGCTCGACCGGGAGCGCCGCGAGCTGGCCGAGACCCCCGAGCTGGAGCTGGCCGAGCTGGCCGGCTTCTACGAGGAGCGGGGGCTCGCGCCCGAGCTGGCTCGCGAGGTCGCGGTCCAGCTGACGGCGAAGGACGCCCTGGCGGCGCACGCGGAGGTCGAGCTGCAGATCGACCCGGACAGCCTGACCAGCCCGTGGCATGCGGCGTACGCTTCGATGGGTTCGTTCTTCGTCGGCGCCCTCCTGCCGCTCGTCGCCGCCGTGGTCAGCTCGCCGAGCTGGCGCGTGCCGCTCATCGTCGTCTTCGTGGTCGTCGCCCTGGCCCTGACCGGCGGGCTGAGTGCCCGGCTCGGCGGAACGCAGCCGGGACGGCAGATCGCCCGCAACGTGACCGGCGGCCTGCTCGCCATGGTCGTCACGTATGCCATCGGCGCCGTGGTGGGCACCCAGCTGTAGGCCGGCCGGTCAGGTCAGGGTGAGGTCAGGTCAGGTCAGGTCAGCGTGGCGACGAGAACCGCCTTGATGCTGTGCATCCGGTTCTCGGCCTGGTCGAAGACGACCGACGCCGGCCCCTCGAAGACGTCGTCCGTCACCTCGAGGGCGGTCAGCCCGAACTCGGCGTGGATCTCCCGACCGATCGCCGTGCCGAGGTCGTGGTAGGCGGGCAGGCAGTGCAGGAACCGGACGGACGGGTTGCCGGTGCGCTTCATCAGGCCCGCGTTGACCTGGTACGGCATGAGCGCTTCGATGCGCTCGGCCCAGACGGCCTTGGGCTCCCCCATGGAGACCCAGACGTCGGTGTGGACGAAGTCGACACCGTGCACGCCTTCGCCCACGTCGTCCGTGACCGTGAGCCGCGCCCCCGTGCCAGCCGCCACGGAGGCCGCCGCCTCGACCACCGCGGCGGCGGGCTGCAGTGACGCCGGGGCGACGATACGCACGTCCATGCCCATCAGCGCCCCGAGGACGAGGAGCGAGTTGCCCATGTTGAAGCGGGCGTCGCCGACGTAGGCGAACGCGATCTCCTCCGCCGGCTTGCCGGCGTGTTCGAGCATCGTCACCGCGTCGCAGAGGGACTGGGTCGGGTGCCACTCGTCGGTGAGCCCGTTCCACACCGGCACCCCCGCATACCGGGCGAGCGTGTCGACCGTCTGCTGCGCAATGCCGCGGTACTCGATGCCGTCGAAGAACCGCCCGAGCACCCGCGCCGTGTCGGCGACCGACTCCTTGTGGCCGATCTGGCTGGACGCCGGGTCGAGGACCGTGACGTGGGCGCCCTGGTGGTATGCCGCGACCTCGAAGGCGCAGCGCGTCCGCGTCGAGGTCTTCTCGAAGATCAACGCGATGGTGCGACCGACCAGCCGCTGCACCTCCCGGCCCTCGGCGCGCTCGGCCTTGAGGGCTCGGGTCAGCTCGACGAGGGACGACCAGTCGGCCGGCGTGAAGTCCAGCTCCTTCAGGAACGACCGGCCGGTCAACGACGTCAGGCTCGTGGGAGACACCGGCCCATGCTAGGAGCCGGTGCGCTCAGAGGTACGCGGTGATCGCGTCGGCCACCGCCTGCGGATCCTCGAGCGGCACGCCGTGGGCGCAGGTCTCGAGGGTGACCACGCGCACTTCGCCGCCGTTGGCCGCATACCGGTCGAGCACGCCCTGGATCTGCTGGTGCATGGGCTGCGGCGGCATCGTCTCGGCGCCCGGCCAGCCGGGGACCACCCCGAGCTGGCCGAGCAGCGCAAGGTCGAACGCCGACGTGTCGGAGATGACCTGGTCCTCCATCGCGCGGACCCAGGTGATGGCCGGCTTCGGCTCGACGTCGGCGAGGCCGGACGTGTCGAAGTGCCCGACCGCCATCGCGTTGAGGATGCCTCGGTCACCGGGGGCGACCCCTGGCCAGGCGTCCGTCGCCGTGGAGTCACCGGGGTAGAAGTCGTCGCCGACCGCGGTGAGGAGCGTCTCGTCGAGGAGGAAGTCCTCGTCCACGTTGGCGGCGTTTTCCCGCGCACCGAAGTACGTCGCGCAGCACGACCCGCGGACTGCCCTCGGTGTCGGACCGGTCGCCGGCCCGCATCCGCTCGGGGAACTCCGGCGCCACGGTGCCGCCGCCGCTGCCGGCCCGGTCGGTGGTCCTCGTGCCGTGAGCGGTGGTCGTCCCGCCGAATCCGTAGGGGCTGATCGGCGCGACGAGCACCACTGCCGCCAGGTCCCCTGGGTGGTCGAGGACGTACTGCTGGAGCACCCCGCCACCCATCGACCAGCCGGCGGCGACGATGTCACCACGACCGGCGAGACCAAGTGTCTCCAGCAAGGCGTGCACGTCGTCGGCCATGTCGCCGAGCCCGCGCGTGGCGTCGACCGGCTTCTGCTCGGTCCGACCGAACGAGCGCATGTCGGGCGCGATCACGCGCACGTCGTCGGGCAGCAGGTCGGCGACGTAGCGCCAGTAGCCGCCGGTGGTGATGTTGCCGTGAACGAGCAGGATCGGCCGGCCGTCCTCGGGACCGCCGGTCCACACGTTCATGGCCAGCCGTGGGGTCCGGACCATCTGGGCGGTCAGCTGCGTCATGGCGGGGGCTCCTTCGGGCTATGGGTGCCGCCGTTCTAGCACCTGCAGCCGAGCACCCGTCGGCCGTTCAGCCACGATCGCGACGAGTTCCGGCGTGTCCGGGCAATCCTTTCGCCCTCCGGCGACGTATCACCACAGACTGAGGTGACTCCTTCAGGACATGCGTTCGCGCGGAGCGCAGCACCGAAAAACTTTGACGGTTGGCCCGTTGTGGTACGTGAACCGTCGCCTACGCCCGGTCCCGGTGGGACCGGGCTTTTCGGTGCGCTCAGCTCTCCACCAGCGTGGCCAGCCGGTCGATCGACGCGCCTAGCCGGTCGGCGGTCGTCCACCGAGCCCGCGGGATGCGCTTCTCGTCGGTGAGGCCGGTCCAGTCGTAGGTGTGGGTCACGCGGGTATGCGTGTCGTCCACCGGTTCCAGCTGCCACCGCCAGAGGTGGCCGGGCGGCGGCTCTCCCGGTTCGTTGGGCATCCACGCGACCAGCCGGCCCTCGTCGAACTCCACGACCCGGTTCTCGCGAGTGCTGCCCTTGGTGGTCGTCATGACGAACACCTCACCGACCGCGCGCACGCGGTGGCCGGGCGGCGACTCGGCGAGGTTGTCGTTGCCGTCCCACCGCGGCTGCTGTGCCGGGTCGGCGATGAGCTCGAAGATCTCCGCGGCGCCGGCGGCGATCTCCCGGCTGGCCGTGACCACGCGCGGGACGTCGTCGCCCGCGGTCTCGCTCTCAGACATGACGTCAGTATGCGTGGCGCTGGCCTTCATGTCCGAGACGGCGCCGCCACGCGAGTTCATCGTTCCCGACGCTGTCGCCCGCTCACGAGCCGCCGCACGTCTGCCGGCAGTTCTGCGAAGGTGACCGACGTGATCGCGGTGTCGCCCGTGAGCGACTCGAGCCCAATCAAGGAGCGCTCCTTCCGGGTCGCCCGGAAGATCTCGGCGATGACGTTGGTGTCGACGATCACTCGAAGTCCGCCGGACGCGCCACATCATCGCGCGCCGGGACCGGCAACTCGTCCACCCCGCCGAATTCCTGAGCGACAGACAGGAGCGCCATCCCAATGTCAGGCCGTCGCAGCGCTTTCGTGAGGATGTCGCGGACCTCGGCTTCCATCGAGCGTCCGTGCTCGTTCGCCTGAATGGAGAGCTGCTTCTTCACCGCGTCATCGAGACCGCGAACGATGATGGATGACATCGTCGACCACCTCCTCACGTGCTACCAACGGTGATAGAACTCGCGCGACGCCTGGTGACCCCTCCACCAGAAGGTGTGCACCAGAAGCGCTTTTGACGAGGGCTCTCACACGTTGAAGCGGAACTCCACCACGTCGCCGTCGGCCATGACGTAGTCCTTGCCCTCGATCCGGACCCGGCCCGCCGCCTTGGCGGCGTTCATCGAACCCGGCCGCGACCAGGTCGTCGAAGGAGACGACCTCGGCCTTGATGAACCCGCGCTGGAAGTCGGTGTGGATCACGCCCGCCGCCTGCGGGGCGGTCCACCCCTGGTGGATGGTCCAGGCCCGCGACTCCTTGGGCCCGGCGGTGAGGTACGTCTGCAGCCCGAGCGTGTGGAACCCGACGCGCGCCAGCTGGTCGAGGCCCGGACTCCTCCGCGCCGACCGACTGCAGCAGCTCCAGCGCCTCCTCCGCGTCGAGCTCCGACAGGTCGGCCTCGAGCTTGGCGTCGAGGAACACCGAGTCGGCCGGCGCCACCAGCGCGCGCCAGCGCGCGCCTTGCAGGGCCTCGTCGGTCAGCTGCGCCTCCGACAGGTTGAACACGTAGATGAACGGCTTGGTCGTCAGCAGGGACAGGGCCCGCGCCTCGGCGAGGTCCACCCCGGCGGCGGCGCCCGACGCATACAGGGTGTCGCCCTTCTCGAGCACCGCCTGCGCGGCGACGGCGTTGTCGAGGGAGGCCTTCTTGTCCTTGGCGATCCGCGCCTCCTTCTCGAGCCGCGGCACCGCCTTCTCGAGGGTCTGCAGGTCGGCGAGGATCAGCTCGGTGTTGATGGTCTCGATGTCGCCCTCGGGCGACACCTTGCCCTCGACGTGGACGACGTCGTCGTCCTCGAACACCCGGATCACCTGGCAGATCGCGTCGGCCTCGCGGATGTTGGCGAGGAACTTGTTGCCGAGCCCCTCCCCCTCCGACGCGCCGCGGACGATGCCGGCGATGTCGACGAACGACACCGTCGCCGGCACCGTCTTCTCGCTGGCGAACAGCTGCGACAGCACGCCCAGGCGGGCGTCCGGCAGCGGGACGACGCCGACGTTGGGCTCGATGGTCGCGAACGGGTAGTTCGCGGCGAGGACCGAGTTCTTGGTCAGCGCGTTGAAGAGGGTCGACTTGCCGACGTTGGGCAGTCCGACGATGCCGATGGTGAGAGCCACGAGGCCGAGAGTCTAAGTCACCCCACGAAGTTCTCCGCTCCGCTCCGATACTTCGCGGGGACCCCGACGACCTGGCTGCGGCCGACGTCAGCGCGGACCCCGGATTCCGCACAGCTGTCGCGACTGCGCGACGAACCGGCCCTCGCTGTCCCAGACGACGGCGTCCTCCTCCATGAGCCCGGCCGTGACGTTCTGGCTCGACAGCGCGACGCGCAGCCACCCGCCCGCGGGACGACGACGGACGTGTCCGGTGAACTCCAGGGTCGGCGCCCACCCGAGGATGCCGAGGTCGAAGGCCACCGGCGGCAGGGCGTCCAGGGCGAAGAGCAGCATGACCGGGTCCGGCTCACGACCGTCGCGCATCCGGAGCCAGCCGCGCATGGCGCCGGCACCGCTCGGGTGACCAGCCGCCCAGCCGGCCGTGGCGGGGTCGATCCGCAGGTCGAGCCGCTCGAGGAGCGAGGCCGCCGCGAGGAAGCTGGGCGGCGCCTCCTGGGCCGAGATGCACCGGTCCGGGGGCGGCAGGTCCGGCGCCGCCACGGTCCGCACGACCTCCGCGGACGCGTCCAGGTCGCCGAAGCTGGCCAGTGCGCGCATCCGCTCGACGAGGACGCCATCCGCTCCCGGCTGCGCGACCGACACCTGCCCCGTCGACATGGTCCGGCCGACGCGAAGCACCTCGGTGGCGGCCTCGACGGGACCGGGGGTCGACGGCGTCAGGAAGTAGCCGCTGAACGCGAGCGGGTCGCCGTGCGCGCCCTCGCGGTCGAGCCGGCGCTGGAGCGCGTTGGTCGCGAGCGACATGATGACGCCACCGTTGACCCCGTTGCCGATTCGCCAGCCCTCCCCGAACGAGCCCGCGAACACCTCCGGCCGCCCCTCGACCGGCTCGACGGCGATCTCCTCGTCAAACTCGAAGCGCTGGCTCACCATGGGCCATCTCTACCAGAGCCGCTCGCCGGGCCGATCGGACGTTGCCTTCGCACGCATACCCGAGTGCAATGGGACGAGCCACCCCGGCCGACGTGAGGAGAACTCATGACCGAAACCAGCCAGGCCGTCGAGTCGTGGCTCGACGCCTTCGACTCCGCCCTCAGCTCCGGTGACATCGACGCGGCCACAGGCCTGTTCACCGACGACGGCTTGTGGCGCGACCTCGTCGCCTTCACGTGGAACATCACCACGGTCGAGGGACGTGACCAGATCGCCGACATGCTCCGTGCGACCCTCTCTCGGGTGCAGCCGAAGGGCTGGTCGCTCTCCGAACCGGCGACGGGCGAGCCCGGCGCCGAGGAGGCGTGGATCGACTTCGAGACCGCGGAGGCGCGCGGGTTCGGGCACCTCCGGCTCCAGGGTGGCAAGGCCTTCACCCTCCTCACCACCATGGTGGAGCTGAAGGGTTTCGAGGAGCCGCTGGGAGGCCGTCGCGAGAAGGGAGTCGAGCACGAGATCACCAAGGGCCGCCGGTCCTGGCTGGAACGCAAGACCGAGGCCGACGCCGCCCTGGGCGAGTCCGAGCAGCCCTACGTCGTCATCGTCGGCGGCGGCCAGGGTGGCATCGGTCTCGGCGCCCGGCTGAAGCGTCACGGCGTTCCCACCGTGATCCTCGAGAAGAACGACCGCGCGGGCGACTCGTGGCGGAAGCGCTACAAGTCCCTCCACCTGCACGACCCCGTCTGGTACGACCACCTGCCCTACCTGAAGTTCCCCGAGCACTGGCCGGTATTCGCCGCCAAGGACAAGCTCGGCGACTGGCTCGAGCACTACGTCGCACTGATGGAGCTCAACTACTGGACCCGCTCCGAGTGTCGCAGCGCGCGGTGGGACGAGGACGCCCAGGAGTGGGTCGTCACGGTGGACCGCGACGGCACCGACGTCCAGCTCCGACCGAAGCACCTCGTCATCGCCCTCGGTGTCAGCGGCTACCCGAACCGGCCGACGTATGCGGGTCAGGACGTCTTCCGCGGCGAGCAGCACCACTCCTCGGACTTCCCCGGCGGGGACGCCTACGCCGACAAGAACGTCGTGGTCGTCGGGTCCAACAACTCGGCCTTCGACATCTGCGCGGCCGTGTGGGAGGCCGGCGGGCACCCCACGATGGTGCAGCGGTCGAGCACGCACCTCATCAAGAGTGACTCGCTCATGGACCTCGCGCTCGGCGACCTCTACTCCGAGCGAGCGGTCGCGAGCGGCGTGACGACCGAGCGGGCCGACCTGATCTTCGCCTCGCTCCCCTACCGGATCATGGCCGGCGCGGTGAAGCCGGCGTACGACGAGGCGCAGGTACGCGACAAGGAGTACTACGACGGGCTGCGGGCGGCCGGGTTCGACGTGGACTTCGGGGAGGACGACTCCGGTCTGTTCATGAAGTATCTTCGCCGCGGGTCGGGCTACTACATCGACGTCGGCGCCGGCCAGCTCGTCATCGACGGCCGGATCCCGGTGGCCCACGGCCAGGTCGACCACCTCACCGAGGACGCAGTCGTCCTCGAGGACGGGACGTCGCTGCCGGCGGACGTGGTCGTCTACGCCACCGGTTACCAGTCGATGAACGGCTTCCTCGAGACGCTCATCTCGACCGAGGTCGCCGACCGAGTCGGCAAGGTTTGGGGCTACGGCTCTGGCACGACCAAGGACCCGGGGCCGTGGGAGGGCGAGCTGCGCAACATGTGGAAGCCGACCAACGTCGAGAACCTCTGGATCCACGGCGGCAACCTGCACCAGTCCCGGCACTACTCGCAGTTCCTCGCCCTGCAGCTGCGGGCGCGCTTCGAGGGCCTCGACACCCCGGTCTACGGGCTGCAGGAGTCGCACCACCGGCGTTAGGTCCGACGTTCTGTCGGTGCGGGCTGTCACGCTCCCACCCATGGAGATCCTCGTCGCGCTGACCGGGCTGCTGCTCGGCGCGCTCGTGACGTGGCTGGTGGTGCGGTCCCGGTATGCCGTCGCGCTCGCCACCGCGGGCGCCGAGCGCGCGTTGCTGCGCGAACGCGTCATCGACCTCGAGGCCACCCTGAGCGAGGACTCCGAGACGGCGCAGATGATCGCGCCGCTGCGCTCCAGCCTCGACCGCGTCGAGCGCCAGGTCCACGACCTCGAGCGTGAGCGTGTCGCGCAGTTCAGCGAGGTCGCCGCCGAGATGGCCCGGGTCGCCCGCACGACGACAGAGCTCGGCGCCCAGACCGCGTCGCTGGTCGGGTCGCTCAACGCGTCGTCGGTGCGCGGCTCCTGGGGCGAGGTGCAGCTGCGCCGGGTCCTCGAGCACGCGGGGATGCTGGCCCGCTGCGACTTCGAGGAACAGGTGACGGCGACCGGCGCCGACGACCGGCGGCTGCGGCCCGACGTCATCGTGCGGCTGCCCGGCGGCAAGAGCCTCGTCGTCGACGCCAAGACCCCCATGAGCGCGTTCCTCGCGGCCCAGCGCGAGGGAATCAGCTCGGCTGAGCGCAGCGGACGGCTCGCCGCCCACGCCAAGGCGCTGCGCGGCCACATCGACGCGTTGGCCGGCAAGGCCTACTGGTCGGCCTTCGACACCACGCCCGAGATGGTGGTCTGCTTCGTCCCGGGCGACGCCATCCTCACCGCCGCCCTGGCCCACGACCCCGAGCTGCACGAGTATGCGATGCGCCGCCGGGTCGTGCTCGCCTCACCCGCGACGCTGCTGGCCCTGTTGCGGACCGTCGCCTTCACGTGGCAACAGGACGCCCTCGCCGACAACGCTCGCGAGCTGCTGACCGTGGGCCGAGACCTCTACGACCGGCTCGGCTCCCTGGGTGGTCACGCTCAGATCATGGGGGCCGCTCTGCGCCGGTCGGTCGAGGCCTACAACGGGTTCGTCGGATCGCTGGAGCACCGGGTCCTGCCGACCGCTCGACGGATGCGCGACCTCGGCGTGGTCGACCATGACCTCGACCGGCTCCGGCCGCTCGACGCGACGACTCGCCCGCTGACCGCCTACGAGCTCGTCGGCCCCCATGACGCTCAGGACCGGCCGGCCGGTCTCTCCGACGCTTCGCCGCATACCGCCGCAGCCGACCTGGCGGCCCTGGACGGTGACGTGGGACGTCCCGAGCTCGACGTCGCCACCAGCGGCGAGCCCGACCACAAAGCCCGGAGCGCCTGACGAATCCGCCTCGGATCAGGGGGCGCCCAGCGGTCGGCGGTAAAGTCCCGGCCGTGCCTGGGGACACGGTGTTCTGGGTCGAGCGAGACTCCGGCCTCGCCAAGGAGGTCGTCGACGCGGACCTCGACGAGCTCCTCGCGCGCGACGACGGGTGGTTGTGGCTCGACCTCGCGGATCCGACCGAGCAGACGGCCGCCATGCTGGCGAGGAGCTTCGGCTTCCACCCACGGGCGGTGCAGGCGGTCATGGAGCGAGCCCACGTCCCGCGGATGCACGGCTATCCGGACCACTTCATGCTCCTCCTGCACCGACCCCTGCGCGGTGAGGGCGGCCACGTCCACTACCTGGAGCTCGACTTCTTCGTCGGGCCGAACTATCTCGTCACCGCCCACGGGCCCCGCAACCCGGTGGTGCCCGTCTCCGCGATGCTGACCGAGACCTCCGAGGTCGCCACCCGGCTCGGCTCGGCACGGTTCACCGCCTCCTCACCGGTCGTGCTCATGGGCACGATCATCGCCACGCTGACCACGACCGAGGAGACCCTGGTCAACCAGCTAGCCGAGGAGGTCGGCGGCCTGGAGAAGCGGGTCATGGCGCACATGGACGACAACAACCCGCAGGCGTTCCTCGACGAGCTGTTCATGGTCCGGCACGTGCTCATCACCGTGCGGACGATGGCGTCGCAGAGCAGCGAGATCCTCAGCCGATGCACCCGGGTGCTCCGCCACCTCCCCGACGACGACCTGGAGGTCATCGAGGACCTGCGCGACCGCTACCGGCGGCTGGACCGGATTGCGACCGCCCAGTTGGACTTCCTGACCGGCGTCTCCGACTTCTACCGCGGACGCACCGACACCCGGATGACCATCGCCGCCGAGCGCCTCGCCGTCATCGCGGCGATCACGCTGCCCATCACCGCACTCTCGGGGATCATGGGTATGAACGTCATCGTCAACACCGAGTCCGACTACCGCGGCATCGCCATCCTCCTGGTCATCATGATCGTGATGTCCGGGGTGCTGCTGCGGTGGGCGAAGCGGCAGGGCTGGTGGTGAGTCAGCGCAGGATCGTCGCGGCCAGGCTCGAGGGGTCGTGCCGCAGCTGCTCCGGCTCCGTGCCGGACCGGGCCTTGAGGTCGCGGCGCAGCTCGGTGGGCAGCGCGAACAGCAGGGACTCCTCTGCGGCGACCACGGTCTCCGGCTCACCGAACCCGCGCTCGGCGAGGTAGGTCAGCACGTCCCGGACGAGTACCTCCGGGACGCTGGCCCCGGAGGTCACGCCCACCGTCGACACTCCCTCGAGCCAGCCTTCGTCGATCTCGTCCGCGTAGTCCACGAGGTGGCCGGTGCGCGCGCCGTGCTCCACCGCGACCTCGACGAGTCGTACCGAGTTGGACGAGTTGCGGGAGCCGACGACGAGCACCAGGTCGCACTCCGGCGCCAGCTGTTTGACCGCGAGCTGACGGTTCTGTGTCGCGTAGCAGATGTCGTCGCTCGGGGGGTCCTGCAGCTGGGGGAACCGCTCCCGCAGCCGCCGCACGGTCTCCATCGTCTCGTCCACCGACAGTGTGGTCTGCGACAGCCAGACCACCTTGTCCGGGTCGCGGACCTCGACGTTGACGACGTCGTCCGGACCGTCGACGAGCGTGATGTGCTCGGGCGCCTCGCCGGAGGTCCCGACGACCTCCTCGTGGCCTTCGTGACCGATGAGCAGGATGTCGAAGTCGGCGTCGGCGAACCGGACCGCCTCCCGGTGCACCTTGGTCACCAGGGGGCAGGTCGCGTCGATGGTCTTGAGGCTGCGGGCCCGAGCCTCCTCGTGGACGACCGGTGCGACACCGTGGGCGCTGAAGATGACGGTGGCGCCCTCCGGCACCTCGTCGGTCTCGTCCACGAACACCGCTCCGCGCTTGCTCAGGGTGGTCACGACGTGCTTGTTGTGGACGATCTCTTTCCGGACGTAGATCGGAGCGCCGTAGAGCTCGAGCGCCTTCTCGACCGTGATGACCGCCCGGTCCACCCCCGCGCAGTACCCCCGCGGCGCCGCGAGGAGGACCCGCTTCGGAGCGGCTGCGGACTCGTGGGACATGCTCACCATGCTACGGGCGGTCGGCCGAACACCTGGTCACCGGAACTGCGGGACCGCACTTGCGGCATACCCAGAGTTCCTGTCAGTCCGCAGAAAGTGCGGTACGCTAGCTCGTATGCCTGCCGCCGCCGACCCTCGCCTCACCTCGATCCGTGACGCGCTCACCGCGGCCGCCGCCAGCTCGGCGCCCGCCGATGCCCTGCCGCACCTGCGCGCCGCGGCCGACCGGCTGACCGACCTCATCGACGACACGATGGCCCGCGCCCTCGTCACCGGCCGGAGCAGCCTGCGCTCCGTCGGCGCCGGCGCGGGCCTCTCGGAGAACGCGGTCGGCCCCCGGCTCGCGCGCACCCCCATGCTCGCCGCCTACGCCAACGACAACGGTCGGGTGACCGCATCGGGGGTCGAACGGGCGAGGTACGACCACGAGACCGGACGCAGACCCGAGCCCGGCATCGACAGCACCGACAGCACCAACAGCACAGAGCAGGCGCCGCGCCAACCCATGCGGTTCCGTCCGAGGAGGACGCCATGACCCGATCCGATCTCACCCACCTCTACGTCCTTCTCGACCGTAGCGGCTCCATGCAGTCCATCAAGTCGGACATCGTCGGTGGCTTCGACGCGTTCGTCGCCGAGCAGAAGGCGGGGACCGGCGAGTGTCGGATGACCCTCGCGCGGTTCGACAACGAGTACGAGCAGGTGTTCGCCGAGCGGCGCATCACCGACGTCGGACCCCTGGTGCTCGAGCCCCGCGGCAGCACCGCGCTCCTCGACTCGATCGGCCGGCTGGTCGTCGACGCCGGCGTCCGGCTGGCCGCCATCCCGGAGCACGAGCGACCCGGCACCGTCGTCGTCGCGGTGATGACCGACGGCTTCGAGAACGCGAGCCGGGAGTGGACCCATGCGTCGATCAAGGCCCTCGTCGACCAGCAGACCTCGGACTACGGTTGGCAGTTCCTCTACATGGGGGCCGACCAGGACGCCGTCGAGGTCGGCAAGGGGCTCGGGATCGCCGCCGACCACGCCATGACGTGGAGCCGTGGTTCGGCCAAGGCCGCGATGGGCGCGACCTCGGCGATGGTGGCCGACCTTCGCCGAGCACGGGCCGCCAACCCCGCCGCAGCGATGCGGGCCTACACCGCCGCGGAGCGGGCCGAGGCCACGGCGGAGTGAGGGTGCCCGCGCCTAGGGTGAGGCGGTGACCGCTTCGCCGTCGGGCGCGACACTGCCGGAGAAGGCCGCCGAGACCAGCGCCGAAGAGCCTTGGCCGGTACGGGTGCTCAGCCTCAAGATCGCCGACTACGTCGACAAGATGTCGGCGCTGTGGGTCGAGGGACAGGTGGTGCAAATCAACCGGCGCGGCACCACCGCCTACCTCGTGCTGCGCGACCCCGACGTCGACATGTCGCTGTCCGCGTCGATCTCGGTGCACGCGATCGCCGCGATGGGGGCGCCGCTCGCCGAGGGGGCTCGCGTCGTGCTGCAGGCCAAGCCGGTGTTCTGGCCGAAGCGCGGCACGCTCATGCTGGACGCCCGGCAGATCCGTCCCGTCGGCGTCGGCGACCTGCTCGCCCGGATCGAGATCCTCAAGCAGCGTCTCGCCCAGGAGGGACTCTTCGACGCCGACCGCAAGCGGCCGTTGCCGTTCCTGCCGCGGCAGGTGGGGCTCGTCACCGGCCGCGGCAGCGCCGCCGAGAAGGACGTCGTCGAGAACGCCCGGCGCCGCTGGCCGCCGGTGCGGTTCGCGATCCGGGAGGTCGCGGTCCAGGGCAGCACGGCCGTGGCCGAGGTCAGCGCTGCGGTCAAGGAGCTCGACGCGGATCCCGAGGTGGACGTCATCGTCATCGCCCGAGGGGGTGGCGCCGCCGAGGAGCTCCTGCCGTTCTCCAACGAGACGCTCCTGCGGGTGGTGTCCGAGGCGCGGACTCCAGTGGTCAGCGCGATCGGCCACGACGTGGACACCCCACTGCTGGACTTCGTCGCGGACTGGCGGGCATCCACGCCGACCGATGCCGGCCGGCGGGTCGTCCCCGACGCGGAGGGCGAGCTGCGGGCCACCGAGCAGTCCCTCGCCCGGGCCACCCGTGCGCTCGCCCGGCGCCTCGACCATGAGGGCCACGTCCTGCGGGCGCTGCGTACCCGTCCGGTCATGGCCGACCCCACGGCCCTGGTGACCCGCCAGCGGGAGCTGGTCACCGGGCTGCGGGGGAGGTCCCGAGACCGGGTGCTCGGCCGGCTGGTGCGGGCGCAGGACGAGGTCCACCACCTCGGCGCCCGGGTCCGCAGCCTCTCGCCACAGTCGACGCTCGAACGGGGGTATGCGGTGGTGCAGCACCGTGACGGCCGCGTGGTCGTGTCGCGGGAAGAGGTGCGCCACGACGAGCTGTTGCGGGTGCGGGTGACGCACGGCGACTTCGGCGTACGCCCGGTCGCGAGTCCGGACGACGCCGCGCC
The DNA here is from genome assembly GCA_963751085.1 of uncultured Actinomycetota bacterium. Classification (GTDB taxonomy): domain Bacteria; phylum Actinomycetota; class Actinomycetes; order Actinomycetales; family Dermatophilaceae; genus Lapillicoccus. The sequence goes on from CAVVTH010000004.1 coordinate 907,865, forward strand.
ATCGCACGCTGGCTAGGGTGACGGGCATGGCCGCACGCACCTCACCGAGCGACGACGGCGCCGGGCCCGACGACCAGGCCGCCGACACATTCGCCCAGGAGTTCGCCGACGTTGCGGAGCTGTCCTACGAGGACGCCCGCGACGAGCTGACGGGGATCGTGGCGCAGCTCGAGGGCGGGCAGGTGCCGCTCGAAGAGGGGATGCGGCTCTGGCGGCGCGGGGAAGCGTTGGCCGCCCACTGCACCGCGTGGCTCGACGGTGCGCAGCGCCAGATCAGTGAGGCTGGGCCGGCTGCAACGCCGTCGTGAACGCGGCCACCTCGTCGTCGTTCGCGATGGCCGTGATCACCGTCGCCATCGACGTCGCGGTCTCCGCACCCGACGGCACCCAGACCAGGCTGGTCCGCTTGGCGTCGGCGTCGTAGTACCTCGTCCACGAGCGGCCGGCCAGCTCCGTCGTCCCGGTCTGCTTCCCTCCGCTCGTCGCCGCCTGGAGCCACGCCGGGCTCGCGGTCTTGGTCTGGCGGATGGCGACGTAGCCGCCCGTGGGGGTGGTCCACCCGGCCTGCCACGTGGGCAGGCCGTCGGTGCTCGCGGCATACCGGGCGTTGGTCGCCGACCAGCCCTGGGGCAGCCCGACGGGAGCTTGGAACGGCAGGCCGCTCTGGCGTGACGCGTCGGCGACGACCGAAGCGGCGTCGACCGGCGGCTGCTGCACGCTCTGCACCCTGGGCACGATCGCGATGAGTACGCCGACCATCCCGAGGATGACGACCAGCGACCGGATCATGTTGCCGTAGGTGCCCATGGTGTAGCGGCTCCGCAGCGGCGGCGCCTGGTGCTCGGTGGGCTCGGTGGGCTGAACCGGCGAAGCGTCCGCCGGAGCGTCCTGGGGGACGCTCGGCGACGGCACCGGACCCGGCGAGCTCATGGCTCCATCGTCTCCCGAGAGGGAGCGGGAGCCAAACGCGGGCTGCCGGTCGGGGTCCCCGCGAAGTACCGGAGCGAAGCGGAGGACTTCGTGGGGTGACTTAGGGTTGGCGACGTGCCGAGTGCCGAGAAAACAGAGCGACCAGCGCAGACCAGCGCGGCGATGACTTCGACGAGCACTCCGTTCCGTCCGGCCCCACCCACGTCCGCGGAGCGGCCCGACCGCAATCTGGCGCTGGAGCTGGTTCGTGTCACCGAGGCGGCCGCGATGGCCGCTGGTCGCTGGGTCGGCCGAGGGGACAAGAACAGCGCCGACGGCGCCGCGGTGGAGGCCATGCGCCACCTCATCGCCAGCATCAGCATGAGTGGTGTCGTGGTCATCGGCGAAGGCGAGAAGGACAACGCGCCGATGCTCTACAACGGCGAGCATGTCGGCGACGGGACCGGCCCGGAGGTGGACGTCGCCGTTGACCCCGTCGACGGAACGACGTTGACCGCCAAGGGAATGAGCAACGCTGTCTCGGTCCTGGCGGTCGCGGAGCGCGGGACGATGTACGACCCCAGCGCCGTGTTTTACATGGACAAGCTGGCCACCGGACCGGACGCCGCCGACGTGGTCGACATCCGGCTGCCCGTGCGGGAGAACATCCGCCGCGTCGCCAACGCCAAGAACGAACGGCCCTCGGACGTCACCGTGGTCATGCTCGACCGGCCGCGGCATACCCGGTTGGTGGAGGAGATCCGCGACGCCGGTGCCCGCATCTTCTACGTCAGTGACGGCGACGTGGCCGGCGCGGTCATGGCCGCCCGGCCGGGCACCGGGGTCGACCTCATGCTCGGCATCGGCGGCACCCCGGAAGGCATCATCGCGGCGTGCGCCATCAAGTGCATGGGCGGCGTCATCCAGGGCCGGCTCGCACCCTCCGACGACGAGGAGCGGCAGCGGGCGAAGGACGCCGGACACGACCTCGGCGCGGTGCTCGCCACCGACGACCTGGTCAGCGGCGAGTGCTACTTCGTCGCTTCTGGCATCACCGACGGTCAGCTGCTCCGTGGGGTCCGCTACGGATCCGGCGGGGCGACCACCCACTCCCTCGTGATGCGGTCACGCAGCGGCACTATCCGGACCATCGAGGCGCAGCACCAGTTTCACAAGGTCAACGCCTACGGCCACCTCGACTTCGTCCACCCCGCATCGGACCGGTGACGTCAATGAACGACACGCCCGCCTCTCTCCCGTCCGTGCTCGTGGTGGGCGAGTCGCTCATCGACGCCGTCGAGCGCGGCAGCGAACCGCCGGAGCTGCACGTCGGCGGTTCGCCCGCCAACGTCGCCTTCGGTCTCGGCGCCCTCGACCACGACGTCTCGCTGGCCACCTGGTTCGGCCGCGACGACTGGGGACGCCGCATCGCCGACCGCTGCGCCGAGAAGGGCGCCAAGGTGGTCGCCGGCAGCGACGGCGCGGCACGCACCTCCGTCGCCCGCGCGGTGCTCGACGCCGATGGCGCGGCGACCTACGAATTCGACATCACCTGGCAGGTACCGGCGATCGCCGATCTGCCGCACTACGGGCACGTCCACACCGGCAGCATCGGGGCGGTCCTCGAACCCGGCGGCTCGCAGGCGCTCGTCACGATCCAGCAGGCGCGCGCCACGGCAACCATCTCGTACGACCCCAACGCGAGGCCGACCCTCATGGGCTCACCCGACGAGGTCCGCCCGCGGATGGAGGCGCTGGTCGCCCTCGCCGACGTCGTCAAAGCGAGCGACGAGGACATCGCCTGGCTCTACCCCGACCGGTTCGTTCCCGACGTGCTGCGGCACTGGGGCGCACTGGGCGCTTCCCTGACCGTCGTCACCCGAGGCAGCAAGGGCGCTTTGTACGCCGTGCACCACGTGGGTGAGGTCGCCACCTGCGAGGCGCGCGCCGTCCGTCTCGTCGACACCGTCGGCGCTGGTGACTCGTTCATGGCCGGGCTGCTGTCGGGTCTGCTCGACGCCGGGCTGCTCGGGTCGGTGCAGGCCCGCGAGCGGCTCGCCGCAGCGCGCCTCGAGGACGTCCGCCCGGCCGTCGAGCGGGCGGTGACCACCGGCGGGATCACCGTGTCCAGGGCCGGAGCGTACAGCCCCCACCGTGCCGAGCTCGACTAGCGGCTCCCTCCCTAGCCGAGCCGAGCTCGACCGAAAGTCCTTGACCGACAGCGTATGCCGCGAACCGACGGGGCTCGCGGCATACCGTTGCTGCGGTGGACGGGCGGGTCAGCCCTTGACCGCTCCCGCTGTCATGCCGCGGATGAAGAACCGCTGCAGTGACAGGAAGACGATCAGCGGGACGACGATGGCGACGAACGCGGCCGACGGGATCAGCTCGATGCCCTGACCGGTCTGGCCCTGGAGCCCCTGCAGCGCCACGGTGAGAATGGTGTTGTCACCACGACCGAGGAACAGCAGGGCGACCAGCAGGTCGTTCCACACCCAGAGGAACTGGAAGATCGCGAACGACGCCAGGGCGGGAACCGACATCGGCATGATGAGCCGCCAGAAAGTGGTGAAGTGGCTGGCGCCGTCGATCTTCGCGGACTCGATGATGGCCATGGGCAGCGTGGACATGTAGTTGCGCAGGATGTAGACCGCCAGCGGCATTCCGAAACCGATGTGCGCCAGCCACACCGCGAGGAACGTCCCGGTCAGGCCGGTGGCGCCGTAGAGCTTCAGCAGCGGCACGAGGGCGACCTGGTTCGGCACCACCAACAGGCCGACGATGATGATGAAGACGATGTCGCGCCCTCGCCACTGCATGAACGTGAAGGCGTACGCGGCGAAGGCGGCGATGAGGATCGGGATGATCGTCGCCGGCACCGTGACCACGAAGCTGTTGATGAACGCCAGCCCCATGTTGACGCCTGTGCCGTTCTCCGACAGGACCTGCGTGTAGTTGCTCACCGTCCACTGGGTGAAGTCCAGTGGGCTGGCGATCGCCGACCACCAGCCGGAGTTCAGCTGCGCGTCCCGGGTGCGGAACGAGCTGATGAGCAGGCCGATGACCGGGATCATCCACAACAGACAGAGGATGGCGAGGAAGACGCGTACCGGCCAGGTGGCACTTCCCTGCCCGCTGCCCGGCCTGGACTGGCGCAGGACGTAGGCCGGCTTGTCCTCGGGGGCGCCGACTCCGGGCTGCAGAGTGGTGCTCATCTGGTGGCCTCCTGGACCCGGAACTGACGGACCTGGTAAACGAGGATCGGGACGATGGCGATCATGAGGATCACGACGATCGCCGACGCGTAGCCGTTGTTGCCCTGGGTGAACATCTCGTCGAAGAACCGCCGCCCGATGACGTCGGTGTTGTAGGCGCCGTTGGTCGCAACGTAGACGATGTCGAACACCTTCATCACGCCGATGAGCACCGTGATGAAGACCGTGATCACCGTCGGCCAAATCTGCGGGACGACAATGCTGAAGAAGATCCGTCGCTCGCCGGCCCCATCGATTCGGCCGGCCTCCACGGTGTCCTCAGGCACCCCCTTGATCGCGGCCGACAGCAGGACCATTGAGTACCCCACCTGAGTCCAGATCATGATGACCATCAGTAACAAGCTGTTGAAGTGCAGCGTCTCGGTGCCGTACCAGAACACCGGTCCCCGGTCGAAGAGACCGATGATGGCGTTCAGAAGACCGGTCTGCGGGGTGCCGCCGGGCTTGTACTCGTAGATCGAGCGCCAGATCGTCGTCGCCCCGACGGCGCTGATGGCCATGGGCAGGAAGATGAGGGTCTTCGCCGCCTTCTCACCACGCGGGTTGAGCCGGTCGGCCAGAACGGCGACACCCAGGCCGAATGCCACCGTCACCGCCGGCACGATGATGATCCACAGCAGGTTGTTGAACAGCACCTGCAGGAAGGACGTGTCGGTCAGCAGGTTGCTGTAGTTCTTGAAGCCGACGTAGGCGGTGGAGTCCTCGTTGGCGAAGCTGTACTGGAGGGTGGTGATGGCGGGGTAGATGAGGAAGACCCCGATGGCGAGGATCGCCGGGCCGGCGAACAGCCACGGTTTGACGCGGTCCTCCCAGCGGCCCTTGAGCGACTCGGCGAGCTTGTTGAGGATCCAAAACAAAAGCATGGCGCCGCCGATGCCGCCGATGATGGCGATCACCGCGTTGGCGATCTTCAAGGCCACGGGACTCAGTCCTCTCGAGATGATGTCTGAGCGATAGAACGGTTGACTCAAGTGCGCCCGCTGAGCCGCGCAGGACCGGTCGGCCCCCCGCGGCTCAGCGGATCACGACATCAGCTGCTGGCTTTCGGGAAGCTGGCGTCGATGTTGTTCAGCGTCGTGTCCAGGTCCTGCTGACCCGACAGCCACTTGACCGGCTCGGTCCAGAACGTGCCGGCCCCGACCTTGGCCGGCATGCTGTCCGACCCGTCGAACCGCGCCGTGCTGGCCTTGTAGAGCACATCGGACGCAATAGTCTGCAGCGTCTTGTTCGGCAGGAGCGAGACGTCGGCCGTCTTGTGCGGCGAGAAGGCGCCGGCTTTGGCCTGCTGAGTTCCGTTCTCCTTGCTGGCGATGAAGTTGCGCAGCTTGATCGAGTTGGCATCGTTGTTGAACGCCGCGACGATGTCACCGGCAACCTCCACCGGGTTGTCGCCCTCGGTCTTCGGCGGGAACGGGTTCGCGGTCGTCTCGGTGTCGAGCTTGGCGATGATCGCGTCGGGGAAACCACCCTTGTTCGCCTCGAAGCTGGCCTGCTTGAACAGGTAGCACCCCGGAGGCTGGTCGAAGAGCGCGTTGCCACCGGTCTGGAAGTTCGTCGCGACGATCGACTTCGTACCACCGCGGACGTTGCCGTCGGTGAACGCGATCTTCTGGAAGTACTCGAAGGCGGGTTTGATCTCCGGGCTGTTGAACTTCAGCGTGCCCGCCACCCACTTGTCGTAGTTCTCCGGCCCCGCGAGCCGGAGGACGAGATCCTCGATCCAGTCGGTGATCGGCCATCCCGTGGCGTTACCGGACTCGGCCGCGATGCACCACGGCGGCACCTTGCCCGCGGCCCGGATCTTGTCGGTGAGGGTCAGCATCTCGTCGAGCGTCTTGGGTGCGGTGTAGCCCGCCGCGCTGAAGCTGGGCTTGTCGGTCCAGAGGATGCTCTTGACGCTCACCTCATTGGGGAGCCCGTAGACCTTGCCGTCCGCGCAGGTGCCCGCACCGACGAATCCCGGGACCAGGGTCTGCTTGTCAACGGCGACCGTGGCGTCGTCGAACGGGATGAGCTTCTTCTGCTTCGCGAGGTCACACATCAGCCCTGGCTGCGGGAAGAGGCCCACGTCGGGCGCGTTTCCGCCAGCGACCCGCGCTCGAATCTCGGTGTCCCACGAAGCGGCCTTGGTGAACTTGACGGTCACACCGTTCTGGGAGGCCCATGTCTGGACGTCGGCCTTGAAGCCCGGCTCGGTGTCGGCGCCGAGGCCGTACATGACCTCGATGGTCGACTTGCCAGGTCCGCTGGCTGTGGCGGCACCATCACTGCTGCCGCTGGATCCTCCTGATGACAGGCATCCCGAGGCCAGGCCAGCAACGGCCACGGCGACGAGAGCGGTCACGCTTGCCCTGCGAGTGATCATGTTCCGAACTCCTCCTTGGAGGTGATCTCGGGGGCGTCATTGGCCCCACGCGGGCCGGCCGCTCCAGGCCGGGTTGCCGCCGGACCGGCGACGTCGCCGGCCGGCCTGCGTTCGAGGCGCTGGGTCGCCTCTGTTCTGCTCCTTCGTTGCTCTGCGGCCCATGGAACACCACAGGAGGTGATCTCCGCCACAGGGATCACAGGCTTTGCGCTTTTGTGACCTCGGCCAGTCCAGCGTCCCGTTGACGTGGACGGCGTTGGAACCGTTAGTAACTCCCTTGCAGGGCGTCAGCAGTGGACTCGGTCGAAACGGACGAGTATCCGCTTCCCGCGCTCGGGAGGGCGGGCGCGCCCGGTCCATCGCCTGCAAGAGCAACCGGAGCGGGCGTGCAACAACGCCGGAACTGCACGGCAAAGAGCTCCGGTCGGGCGGTACCCGGCGGCCTACTCCTGCCCCCGATGTCCGCCTGCTGGACGGTCAGGGGCAGGCTGTCCCTGTGACCGAGGACCACATCTTCGACGACCTGCTGGCCGCGAACCGGACCTACGCGGACCACTTCACCATGTCGGGCTTCGACGGCATCGCCCACGCCGGGGTGGCCATCGTGACCTGCATGGACTCCCGGATCGACCCCTTGCGTCTTCTCGGCCTCGAGCCGGGTGACGCCAAGATCGTCCGGAACCCCGGCGGCCGGATGACCGAGGCCGCTCTGGAGGCCGTCGTCCTGGGGGTGCACCTTCTCGGCGTCGACCGAGTGCTGGTCGTCCCGCATACCCGGTGTGCCGTCGCAACCCACACGCAGGCGGAGCTGCGCGACCGGGTCAGCGAGTCCGCCGGCCAGGACGCCACCTGGCAGATCTTCCACGTCGTGGAGGACCAGGAAGCGGCCCTACGTGAGGACGTGCGGAAGATCCGCACGCACCCGCTGGTGCCGGACACCGTCGCAGTCGGCGGGTTCATCTACGACGTGGACACCGGTCTGCTCGACCGACGCGTCTGACCGGCCCCCGGTGTGCGTCTCCCACATCACTGGTCGGCGCCGCTCGCGGGCTTCTGGTGGAGCGGGCGGGTCAGTGACCGGACCCGACGTCAAACCGCGGACGACGTGGCCGCGGAGCGCCATGGCGGCGAGCACCGGCACCCCGATCGTCACGAACGCGGCGGCGGGAATGAGCTCCGGGCTGTTGATGTCCTGACCCTGCAGGAGCTGGAGAGCGACCGTCGCCGTCGAGTTCTCGCCACGACCAAGGAACAGGAGCGCCATCAGCAGGTCGCCCCACACGCCGACGAACTGGAGGATGGCGAAGGACACGAAGGCGGGCACGGACAGGGGGACCACGAGCCGCCAGAAGACGGTGAAGTGGCTCGCTCCGTCGACCCTCGCGGACTCGACCACCTCCCGAGGCAGCCGCGACATGGACGAACGCAGGATGTAGACCGCCAGCGGCATCCCGAAGGCGGTGTACAGCAGCCACACGCCGAGGAAGCTTTCCGTCAGCCCGACCGCGGCGTAGAGCCGCAGCAGAGGTACGAGGGCCAGCTGGCCCGGCACGATGAGCAGACCGACGAAGACCAGGAAGAGCACGTCGCGCCCGCGCGACGCCATGAAGGTGAAGGCGTAGGCCGCGAACGCCGCGATGAGGAGGGGGACCACGGTCGCGGGAAGCGTCACGACGAGGCTGTTGACGAAGGCCTCCCCCATGTTGACGCCGTCCGGAGAGGTGGCGAAGAGGCTGACGCGGTAGTTGTCCAGGGTCCACTGCCCGGCGTCGAGCGGGCTGCTGAGCGCGGTCCACCAGCCGGAGCTCCGCTGTGCGTCGCGCGTGCGGAACGAGCTGACGAGCGTGCCGATGGTGGGGATGCTCCACACGACACACACGGCGACCAGAGCGACGCGGGCCGTCCAGATGGAACGCGAACCCGTCCCCGGCCGCCTCCTAGTGCTCATCGCACGGCCTCCTCCCAGCGGCGGTCACGGCTCCACCGCCTCCGAACTGCCGTCGGAACACGACGATGACAGATGCCGGCGTCGAGCGCGGTGGCCTTCGCCGACTTACGACCGAAAGACCGCGTCGACCTCGGGGATGCGCTCGCGGTACGCGCGGAGCAGCTCTCGCGCCACGGTCACCGAGTCGACCAGCGGGTGCCGGGCGAACGCCTGCTGGGCGAGGTCCGCGGAGCCCGTGACGGCGGCCTCGATGGTGAGCCGTTCGACGTGCTTGACCTGCGCCATGAGCCCGAGCTGGTAGAGCGTGGGCGGCGCGACGGGGAGCGGGGTGGCGCCCTCGGCGCCGACGGACACCGGCACCTCGACGACGGCGTCGTCGGGAAGCCCTTCGACCGCACCGCAGTTCGCGACGTCGAGGATCATCGTCGCGCGTTCGTCCCGGGCAATGGCGCGCATGAGGGCCAACGCCACCCCCTCGTAGCCGCCGACGTCGGCGATCCCCTCCTCGCCACCGCGGGCCTGCCCGGCGTGCTCCGCCGCCATGTAGGTCGCCTCGCGCTCCGCCCGGGTGGCGGTCCACAGCTCGTGCGCCTGCTGCGGAGGGGCCACGGCGGCGGCGTAGAAGTCGCCCTGCTGATCGGCGAGGAACTCGCCCCGAGTCCGCCCACCGTCGCGGATCGCGGCGACGGCCTCGCGGGTGAAGTCGTAGTAGTAGAGGTACTCGTTGGGCAGCGCGCCGACCTGCCGGATCCAGTCCACGCCGAAGAGCTGGCCCTCCTCCGTCGCGGCGAGCAGCGTGTCGTCGGCCAGCAGCGACGGCAGCCGATCCTCGCCGTCGACGCTCAGCCCGCGGAGCCAGCCGAGGTGGTTGAGGCCCGACGTAGTCGAGCGCGACCGGCGTATGCGTCTCGACACCGAGGAGGCGGGCAGCCCGCTTGGCCATGGTGATCGGGGTGTCGCAGATCCCGACGGCGCGGTCGCCGAGGACGGCCTGCATGGCTTCGGTCACCATGCCGGCGGGGTTCGTGAAGTTGATGACCCACGCGTCGGGCGCCACGGCGCGGACGCGCTCGGCCACCCGCCGGGCGACGGGCACGGTGCGCAGGCCGTAGGCGATCCCACCGGCTCCGGTCGTCTCCTGGCCGAGCACGCCGAGCTCCAGCGCGACGCGCTCGTCCTGGACCCGCGCGGCGAGGCCGCCCACGCGGATCGCGGAGAACACGAAGTCGGCGCCCGCGAGCGCCGCGTCGAGGTCCGTGGTGGCCGTCACCCGGGGCGCGCCCTCCCCCGGTTTCCCCGGTTCGTGCTCTGGAGCGCCCCGAATTCGGGGCGCTCCAGAGCACGAACCGGGAGGGCGGCCAGGACGTTTGCGATCACGTCGAGGCGGTGACGGTCGGTGTCGTAGAGGGCGACCTCGGTGATGCCGGAGCTCCCCGCGGCCAGCGCCGCATACACGAGGGGCGTCCGGAACCCTCCCCCGCCGAGGATCGCGAGCCTCACCGCTGCACCACGGACATCACGGCAGGGTGAGATGCACGCGGACCGAGTCCGCCAGCCGCTGCGCCACCGCCTGTGCCTGCGACTCGTCGGCGGCTTCGACCATGACCCGGACCAGCGGTTCGGTACCGGACTTGCGCAGCAGCACCCGGCCGCTGCCGTCCAGCTCGTCCGAGGCCTTGGCGACGTCGTCGAGCAGCGCCTCGTGCGAGTCGACTCGGGACGTGTCCACCCCACGCACGTTGACGAGCACCTGCGGGCAGGCGGGTCATCACCGAGGCGAGCTCCGTGAGCGACCGGCCGGTCTCGGCGACGCGAGCCGCGAGCATCAGGCCGGTGAGGACGCCGTCGCCGGTGGTGCCGTGCTCCAGGAGGATGACGTGTCCGCTCTGCTCGCCGCCCAACGCATACCCGCCGGCCTTCATGTCCTCCAGGACGTAACGGTCCCCGACGGCGGTCTGCCGCACGGTGATGGCCGAACGCTCCATGGCCTGCAGCATCCCGAGGTTCGACATGACCGTCGCCACGAGGGTGTCGGACGCTAGTCGACCCTTGTCCCGCAGCGAGATCGCGAGGATCGACATGATCTGGTCGCCGTCGACGGGGGTCCCCGCTCCGTCGACCGCGAGGCAGCGGTCGGCGTCACCGTCGTGCGCGATGCCGAGGTCCGCGCCCTCCTCCACCACCGCAGCACAGAGCCGTTCGAGGTGCGTCGAGCCATAGCCGTCGTTGATGTTGAGGCCGTCGGGCGACGCGCCGATCACCGACACGCGTGCTCCGGCCCGGCGGAAGGCCTCGGGTGAGGCCACCGACGCGGCCCCGTTCGCGGCATCGAGCACGATGTGCAGGCCGTCCAGCCGGTTGGGCACGGCGCCGACCAGGTGCCCGACGTAGCGCTCGACACCGTCCTGGAGCGGTCGTACCCGGCCGACCCCCGCACCCGTCGGCCGCTGCCACGGCTCACGCATCCGCGCCTCGATGGCGTCCTCCACATGGTCCGCCAGCTTGTGGCCACCGCGCGCGAAAAACTTGATCCCGTTGTCCGGCATCGGATTGTGCGACGCGGAGATCATCACGGCGAGGTCGGCCTCGAGGTCGCCGGTCAGGAAGGCGATCGCCGGGGTCGGGATGACGCCGGCGTCGAGGACGTCCACGCCGGCCGAGGCCAGACCGGCGACGGTGGCGGCGACGAGGAACTCTCCGGAAGCCCGGCCGTCGGTGCCGACCACGGCGGTCGGCCGGTGCCCCTCGAACTCGCCGGACTCGCCCAGCACGTGGGCCGCCGCAACCGCGAGGTCGAGCGCCAGCTCGGCGGTGATGTCCTGGTTGGCGAGCCCGCGGACTCCGTCGGTCCCGAAGAGTCGAGCCACTGCGCCGGTCCACCTCTCTACGCGACTCACACGCCCGTCGCCGAAGGAGGTCGGGGCCGACGGACGAACCTACTACGCCACGAGGGCGGCCCCAGGCATACCGGGACCGCCCTCGCACGGGAGCAGGAGCGTCAGCGCTTGCTGTACTGGGGAGCCTTGCGGGCCTTTTTGAGGCCGGCCTTCTTGCGCTCGGGGACCCGCGCGTCACGGGTGAGGAAGCCGGCCTTCTTCAGGGCCGGACGGTTCAGCTCCTCGTCGACGCCGTTCAGCGCCCGAGCCACGCCGAGACGGACGGCGCCAGCCTGCCCGGAGGGGCCGCCGCCGTGCACGCGGACCAGCACGTCGTAGGCGCCGGTCGAGCTCGAGTACCGAGAACGGCTCGCCGACGATCTGCTGGTGCACCTTGTTGGGAAAGTAGCCCTCCAGGGTGCGGCCGTTGATCTGCCACTCGCCCGTGCCAGGGACGATGCGCACCCGGGCGATGGCCTGCTTGCGGCGGCCGGTGGCGGCACCGGGCGCCGAGGCGCTCGGGCGACGGGCCGCCTCGCCGGCGGCGGGGGCGGTGGACTCCGAGGTGTAGGAGGTCAGCTGCGGCTCGTCCGCCTCCAGAACGGTGTCGGAGGCGATGTCAATGGTGTTGTCGGACACTCGGGTTCCTTACTGCGCGACCTGGGAGATGGTGAACGGGACCGGCTTCTGGGCCGCGTGCGGGTGGGCGTCGCCGGTGTAGACCTTCAGCTTGGTCAGCTGCTGCCGGGCGATGGAGTTCTTCGGGAGCATGCCGCGGACCGCCTTCTCGACGGCCTTGGCCGGGTGCTTCTCGAGCAGCTCGGTGTAGGAGGTGGACTTCAGGCCACCCGGGTAACCGGAGTGGCGGTAGGCCTGCTTCTGCTCGGCCTTGGCGCCGGTGAGGACCACCTTGTCGGCGTTGACGATGATGACGAAGTCACCGGTGTCGACGTGCGGCGCGAAGGTCGGCTTGTGCTTGCCGCGAAGCAGGATCGCCGTCTGGCTCGCGAGGCGGCCGAGAACGACGTCGGTCGCGTCGATCACGTGCCACGTGCGATCGACCTCGCCGGGCTTGGGGGTGTAGGTGCGCACAGGGATCAGCTTTCGTTCAGACGGGATCTCCGGTATGCCTGCCGCGGCCAACCGGTCGACGGACCGGGCCGCGTGGCCCGAGCCGGAACGGCCCGAGCGGCACAACCTCTCCAGTGTAGAGGGGCGCCGAGGGGCGGCCAAATCCCACTGCTCGCCCGTCCACAGGCCCGCTGACCTGCAGACATGCTCTTGACCGCCGTGCGTGCGTGGGTCTTGTGCAAACATATTGTGCACAGGTACTGTGCACGTATGACGACCACACCACGTCCGCCACCCGGCACCTGGGGTGCCACCGAGACCCCGTCGGAGCTCCATCTCGGCGCCGACGCGGTCAAGGTCCTCGCCCACCCGCTGCGGTCCCGCATCGTCACCCAGCTGCGGCGCAGCGGGCCCCTCACCGCGACCGCGCTCGCCGCGCTGCTCGGGACCAACTCCGGGGCGACGAGCTACCACCTGCGCCGCCTGGAGACCGTCGGCCTGGTCCAGGACACCGACACCGGCAAGGGCAAGGAGCGGATCTGGCGGGCCGCGGTGGAGCAGCACTCGTGGACCCCGAGCGAGCTGGTCGAGGACGAGGACGCCGTCACCGCCCTCAACTGGCTCGAGCGCGACTACATCCGCCACTTCGCCAGCAAGGCCGAGCAGTGGCTGGACGTCCAGCAGGACTGGCCCGTCGAGTGGGTGGACCACCTGGGCATCAACGACAACGTCGCCCTGGTCACCCTCGACCAGCTCCGAGCGATGCGCTCGGAGATCGAGGAGGTCCTGCAGAAGTACCGCCGGGTGGGCCAGGGCAACCCGCAGGCCAAGCGAGTCGCCGTCTACACGTACGCATACCCGGTGGACCTCGATGGGAGCCCACGGGGGACGCGCTCGTGAGCGGCGTCCTCTCCCCCGCCGCCGCTCGACGGGTCTTCCTCACCCTCACCGTCACGCGCTGGTTTCCCGTCGGTCTGGTCGTCGGGATCCTCACCCTGTGGCCGCTCGAGCGCGGGCTCACCGTGCCCGAGGCCCTGGCGGCGACCTCGCTGACCGGCGTCACCGTCTTCCTCATGGAGCTGCCCACCAGCGGCTTCGCGGACGCCTTCGGTCGGCGGCCGGTCTACGTGACGGCGGCGGTCGTCCTCATCGTGTCCACCGTCGTCTTCTTCACAGCGACGGCCTGGTGGCAGTTCGCGTTGGCTGCGGTGCTGACGGGGGTGTTCCGCGCCCTCGACTCCGGACCGCTCGAGGCGTGGTTCGTCGACACGGTGCACGTCACCGAGCCGGGCGCCGACGTGGAGCGCGACCTGTCGCGCCAGGGCACGGTGCTCGGATCCGCAATCGCCACCGGTGCGCTGATCTCCGGCGGCCTGGTCTGGTGGCACCCGATCGCGTCGCAGAGCGCGCTGCTGCTGCCGGGACTGCTCTACTGCGGGCTGGGCGTCGTCCACCTCGTCACCGTCGTCGTCATCCTCAAGGAGCCCGACCGGCCGGGCGCGCACGACGGAACCGGGCTGCGGCGGGCCGCCGCCTCGGTGCGCGAGGCTCCGGTCGTGGTGCGGGAGGGGCTGTCGCTCCTGCGGCGCAACCACGTGCTCGGGGGCCTGGTGGCGGTCGAGCTGTTCTGGTCCGCCGGCATGGTGGTCTTCGAGACGTTCCAGCCGATCCGGCTGGCCCAGCTGCTCGGCAGCGAGGACGACGCCGCCGCTGTCATGGGGCCGGTGGCCAGTGGCGGGTGGGGCTGTTCGCGCTCGGCGCGGCGTTGGCGGCGGTCGGGAGCCGGCGCTTCGGCGTCGTCCGGACGGCGATCCTCGCCCGTGTCTGCAACGGACTCGGCGCCGTCGTCATGGGCCTCGTCGCCGGGCCGGTCGCACTCATCGCGGCCTACGCGGTGACCTACACACTGCACGGGGCCGCCGGACCGGTCCACAGCGCCCTGCTCCACCGGGAGGCGTCCGCCCGCAACCGCTCGACGGTCCTGTCCATGAACTCGATGGTGTCGTTCCTCGGCTTCAGCCTGACGGCGGCGGTCGCCGGGCAGCTGGCGGCGCGCACGTCGGTCCAGGTCGCGATGGTGCTCGTCGGGGCGTTCAGCGTGCTCGGGGCGTTCGGGTACCTCCCGGCGCTGACGGCCGAACGCGCTGGCCGGCGGAAGTCCGAGCCGGTCCACGTCGCCTGATCGAGCTTCGCGCGAGCACACCAACGGGCGTTGGTGAGTGACGACGCCGGTTTCGGGGCGGAGAAGGCGACCAACGCCCGTCGGTGTGCACCTGGTCAGGTCGGCGCGTGAGCGGGATCGGGCTCCCAGCGCAGGCGTCGGGTGCCCCGCACGGCGAGCGGACCTACACCGGAGACGAGGATGACCCCGGCACACGCCACGAGGACCGGGTGGGTGCCGAACCGGTCGGTGAGGACGCCGGCCAGCGCCTGGCCCACGGGCATCCCACGAAGGACGTGAGGATGTCCCACGACGACACCCGCGCAAGCAGGTCGTGCGGCACGTGGTTCTGAATGGCCGTCTCCCAGCAGACTCCGAAGAACATCAGGCCGGTGTAGCCGAGGACGGCACCGAGAAGCACGCCCGTCAAAGTGCCCGGCCAGCACGTAGGCCAGGACCCAGACCGGCATGAGGCCGAGCGCGACGAAGCCCGCGACGAGTGGCCGGCTCGGCCGCGCCCGCATGGCCACCACACTTCCGATGACGCCACCCAGACCCTCCGCCGCGGCGATGACGCCGAGCGCCGAGGGGCCGCCGAGGTCGCGCAGCGCGACGACGTTGACAGTGACCAGGACGACGCCGTTGGCCACGTGGTAGACACCGGCCGCCACGACGCCCCAGAACAGCCAGTCGTGTGCGCGCAGGGCGCTGAACCCGCCGGCCAGCTCCGTGCGGAACCCGACCCGCGCGGCGCGTTCGGCCCGGACGCGGATCAGAGCGACCGTCGCGGCCGACGCCAGGAAGCTGAGCGTGTTGACGAGAAACCCGAACGGTGCTCCGAACGCCGCGATGAGGACGCCGGCGGCGGCCGGCCCGGCCGTGAGCGAGGCGGTCTGCACCGCGTTGAGGGTGGCGTTGGCCGACCGGCGCTGCGCCGGCGGGACCAGCGTGGGCTTCAACGAGGACATCGCCGGATAGAAGAACGCACCGGCGCCGCCGAAGACCGCGACGAGCCCGAACAGCAGTGGCAAGGGGTGATGCGCGCCCAGGTACAGGACGGCGAGCGCTCCCGCGGCGGCCGCGCGCACCAGGTCGGCCGCCACCATGATGGTCTGCGGCCGGAGCCGGTCGGCCCACACCCCACCGACGAGGGTGCACGCCAGGCGCGCCACCACACCACCGGCCAGGACCAAGCCGAGGTCGGTGGCCGAACCACCGGAGGCGATCAGCGCGAAGGACAGCGCGATGGGCTGGAACGCGTCGCCCACCCACGAGAGGCCTTGGCCTCCGACGAGGAGGCGGAAGTCCCGAGTCCCCCACGGCGAGGCGATCCTCGTTTCCTCATCAATAGTTCGAGCCCTCATCCAAAGCAGACTAGTACGGCGTCTAACTATTTGTCACCATACTTTCTGGCCTTCACACCGTGAATCTCGACTGGCATACTGGCGAGGTGCCCAAGCCCCGCGCCACCGACGCGGTAGATGCGCACGTGGCTCGCTGGGTGTCCCAGATCCCCGACCTGGACCCGCTGGTCGAAGGCGCGACCACGCGGATGCAGTTCGTGGTGCGCCAGCTGCGCAAGGACGACGCGGAGTTCCACGCGGGCCGGGAGTTCAGCCTGGAGGACTCCAACACCCTGCACGCGCTGATGGTCCAGCCGTACCCGGTCGAGGCCACGCCGGCGCAGCTGGCGGACACCTGCCACGTCACCCGCGCGGCCATGACCAGCCGGCTCGACCGACTCGTCGAGGGCGGCTACGTCACCCGGGAGGTGGACCCGCTGGACCGGCGGCGGGTCATCATCCGGCCGACGACCAAGGGCCGCGACACGTGGCAGGAGCACCTCCACGCCGGCATGGAACGCGAGGCGCACCTTCTCTCCGCGCTCTCGCGCCGTGAGCTGGAGCAGCTCAACGGGTTGCTGCGCAAGGTGTTGCTGTCCTACGAGCAGGCTTGACAGGCGTCGGCCCTGGTCACGACGCTCGAGCGGTGCCGGACGCCACGACGATCGACCTCAACGCCGATGTCGGCGAGTCCTTCGGCCGCTGGCGGCTGGGGGACGACGAGGCCCTGCTCGACGTGGTCACGTCGGCGAACGTCGCGTGCGGCTTCCACGCCGGAGACCCGACCACGCTGGTGGCAACGTGTCGTGCGGCTGCCGCGCGCGGGGTCGCGATCGGCGCCCAGGTGGGCTACCGCGATCTCGCCGGCTTCGGCCGCCGCTTCGTCGACATCGCCGACGAGGACCTCTACGCCGACGTCCTCTACCAGCTGGCCGCCCTGGACGGCATCGCGCGGAGCGTCGGCAGCGCGGTGACCTACGTCAAACCCCACGGCGCCCTCTACAACGCCGTGGTGCACCACGAGGCGCAGGCCGACGCGGTCGTTCGCGCCGTCGCCGACCATCCGGCCGAGCTGGCGCTGGTCGGCCTGCCCGGCTCGGTACTGCTCGACCGCGCGGTGAAGCGAGGGCTACGCACGGTCCGCGAGGCGTTCGCCGACCGCGGCTACCGCGCCGACGGCACCCTGCTCCCGCGGACCGAGCCCGGTGCCGTGCTCGACGACCCCGCGCAGGTCGCCGCCCGCGTCGTCCGGCTAGTCACCGAGGGCCGGATGGTGGCCGCCGACGGCTCTGAAATCGAGGTCCGGGCCGACTCCGTATGCGTGCACGGCGACTCTCCGGGCGCGGTGGCGATGGCCCGGGCTGTTCGGGATGCGTTGTCGGCCGCGGACGTTCACGTGGTCGCCTTCGCCGCACCACCGGCCGGATGAGGCTGCTGCCGTGCGGTGACCGGGCGATCCTCGTCGAGGTCGCCGACGGCGACGAGCGCCGGCGGCTGGACGCCACCCTGCGCCGCCGGCCCCTCGAGGGGACGCTCGAGCACGTGCCCGGCGCTCGAACCGTCCTCGTCGTGGCGAGGAGACCCGCAGACCTTCCACGGATCGCGGAAGCACTCCGCGACCTCGTCCTCGACGGCGAGCAGGCCTGGGACCAGCCCTCAGCCGCGGCCGAGGAGGTGGTGGTCCACGTCCGGTACGACGGGCAGGATCTGTCCGACGTCGCCGAGCTCCTCGGGCTTACGGCGCGGGAGGTCGTCGCTCGGCACACCGGGCAGCTCTGGACCGTCGAGTTTGCAGGGTTTGCACCGGGTTTCGCCTACCTCGCCGGTGCCGCCGGAGGCCTGGAGGTGCCCCGGCTCGAGTCGCCGCGCACGCGCATACCCGCCGGCTCGGTGGGACTCGCGGGGCCGTACTCCGGCATCTACCCGCGGGCCTCGGCGGGAGGCTGGCGGCTGATCGGACGGACGGACGCGCAACTGTGGGACCCCGACCGCGAGCCCCCGGCCCTGCTCGCGCCGGGACGCCGAGTGCGGTTCGTGGCGGCGTCGTCGTGAGCAGTTTGGTCGTCGAGGCCGTGGGCGCCCTGGCTCTGGTCGAGGATCTCGGTCGGCCGGGTCACGCGGACATCGGGGTGACCAGGAGCGGCGCCGCGGACCGCCGCGCCCTGCGGTTGGCCAACCGCCTGTTGGGCAACGCCGAAGGAACCGCCGGGATCGAGGTGCTCCTGGGCGGACTGGCCGTCCGTGCCGAGGGCGCCGTCCGCGTCTGCGTCACCGGTGCGCCGGCCCCCGTGCAGGTCGACGGTCGGGCCGTGGGGCTCGGCGTCCCGGTCGACCTGGGCGACGGTCAGCTGCTCACGGTAGGTATGCCGCCGACCGGGCTGCGCACCTACCTCGCCGTGCGCGGCGGGCTGGCCGAGCCCACGGTCCTGGGCAGCCTGAGCACCGACCCGACGATGGGGACAGGGCCGGCACCGCTCGCGCCCGGCCGCCGGTTGGCCATCGCGCCCGCGTCGGCCAGCGGACCCGCGGCCTTCGTCGACGTCGCGGCGCCGGAGCCGCCGCCGGTCACCGACGTCGTCCTGCGCGTCGTCCTCGGACCACGGGACGACTGGTTCACGTCCGCCGCTCTGCTGGCTCTGACCTCTCAGCCCTGGAGCGTCACCGCGGACGCCGATCGGGTTGCGGTCCGCCTGGCCGGGCCGCGGCTTGCCCGTGTCGACCCCGGCCGCGAGCTGCCGAGTGAGGCCGTAGTCCGCGGGGCGGTTCAGGTGCCGCACTCCGGTCAGCCACTGGTGTTCCTCGCCGACCACCCCACCACGGGCGGGTACCCGATCGTAGCCGTCGTCGTGGACGAGGACACCGATGTGCTGGCGCAGCTGCGACCCGGCGAGCGGGTGCGCTTCCGACGCATACCTCGAGGGTGGTGACCGGTCCGGCCGGGGTCGACCGCGGGCCGTCAGCCGCAGAGCGCCTGGACGCGCATCTGGTCGTCCTCGAGCCACCACGGCCCCTCCGTCGCGTGAAACGTTGCGCGGTCGCCCATGATGACCCGGCGGCCCACGTCAAAGCCGCTCAGCACCAGGCCGTCCGCGCCGAGGGCGACGAGCTCGTCGCCGAGCCTGATCAGTACCGGCCCTGCCGGGTCGGAGCTGACCGCGGTGCGACCGGCGGTCACGCCGCTCAGCACGTCGTTCTCCTCGGTGAGGACCCAGGTGGTCGGCGCACCGAGCAGCGCGTCGCTGCCGTAGGCGTGGAAGTCGCTCCCGCCGATCGGCACCGTCGTGCGGCCCCACGACAGCCACCAGGCCAGCGGTCCGCCCCAGTTGTGCAGCACCGGCAGGGCGTGCCACGACGAGTGCCAGATCTCCGCAACCGACGTCGGCTCGTCCAGCACCATCCGCCAGCAGCAGTCGGTAGCCAGCGGGTGGTTCACCGACAGGACCCCGCCCCGCTCCGCGACGTCGCGCTGCCAGTGCGCTCCAGGGCGCCGGAAGTCGACGAACCCGATGTCTCCCAAGGCGTTCGCATGTCCGCGGTCGGTTGTCACCTCCTGGCCCGGGATCAGCGTGATCCCGTAGCGGTTCGCCACGCCGGGCAGGAACGCATGATGGCTCGTCGTGTTGTGGTCCGTGACGGCCAGGGCGTCGAGACCGCGGCTGACCGCGAGGGCGGCCAGCTCCTCGATGCCCAACGCCCCGTCGGAGTGCACGGTATGCGCGTGGAAGTCGGCCGCGAGCCAGCGCATCCCGTCGACGCCGGGAAGCGACCGGCGAGGTCCTAGCTGGGGTACCGGTGGTGCCGGGGGCTGTGCGTCGCGTTCCGCCGCGATCTCCGCCGCCGTGACCGCCGAGACGGTGAGCCGGTAGTCCACACCGGGGCCCGGTATGCGGTGCAGCCCGACCAGCACCTGCCAGGTTCCGGCGACCACCGGAGTCGGGAGGTAGCCCGGCGTCGCCCAGGCCTCGCTGACGAGGAAGTGGGACCGCGCTCCACCGGACCAGCCGACGTAGCCGCCGGGTCCCTCGCAGCCGAGGTCCAGAACCGCACCCTCGCCGCGCGCATACTCGAGCGCAACACGAAGTGCACTCAGTCCGTCCGGCACCTCGAACCCGACTGTCGCACACTGGTTCTCGGCTCGGTCCTCCGGCGTCCAGGTGCCCCGCCGGTCGAGCAAGGTCACCGGTCGGCGGGCGCCGGAACCCGGTCGCCCGGCAGCAGCTCGCCGTCCGCCGCACGGTAGTGCAGGACGCGCCGGTCGATGGGGCTGACGGAGACCTTGGCGTCGACCGGGGGCTCCTCGCCCTCCGGCACCAGCGCCTGGATCGAGTGACCGCCACACATCACCGACACCAGCATCGACGCGCCCAGGTTCTCGACGATGCTCACGGTGCCGTCGAGCGCGTAGTGGCCGGCATCCTCGAGCTTCGTGTACTCCGGTCGGAAGCCGACCAGGACCTCGTCGCCCTCCGGAACCCGCTCGCGACCGAAGACGGTGCCGGGAACGAGGTTCATCGGTGTCGACCCGATGAAGTTGGCGACGAACACGTTGGCGGGACGGTGGAACACGTCCGACGGTGTCCCGATCTGGCGGATGTGCCCAGCCTCCATGACGGCGATGGTGTCGGCCATGGCCAGCGCCTCGGCCTGGTCGTGGGTGACGAACACCGTCGTGACACTGAGCTCGTGCTGCAGCCGCTTGAGGAAGGTCCGAGCCTCGAGGCGGAGCCGAGCGTCGAGGTTGGACAGCGGCTCGTCGAAGAGAAACACGGCCGGCTGGTAGGCGATGGCCCGGGCTAGCGCGACGCGCTGCTGCTGACCGCCGGAGAGCTGGCCCGGCCGGCGGTCCATCAGCTTCTCCAGGCCCAGCCCGGCGCCGGTCGTCACGGCCTTTCCGTGACGTTCGGCCTTGCCGACCTTCTGGATTCGCAGCGGGTAGCTGATGTTGTCGGTGACGTCCATGTGCGGGAACAACGCATAGTCCTGGAACACCATCGCGACGTCCCGCTTCCCTGGGGGGAGCTTCGTCACGTCCTTGCCGGCGAGCAGCAGCTGCCCCGAGGTGGCGTCCTCCAGACCAGCGATGGTGCGCAGCAGCGTGGTCTTGCCGCAGCCGGATGGCCCGAGCAGCGCGAAGAACTCACCGTCGGCGATCGAGAGGGTGAGGTCGTCGACGGCGGCGACGCCACCGGCATACACCTTGGAGAGCCCAACGAGGTCGATGCTGGCCATCAGTGTTCCTTCCTCACGACTTAATGCCTCCGTGGAAGCGGAAGCCGTAACGGCGGTTGACGAACAGGTAGAGCGCGACGACGGGGATCGCATACACAAGCGAGAACGTCGAGATGAGAGGCAGGTTCGCCTGTCCGCCCTCGGTGTAGAAGGTGTACATGAGGACTCCGGCCGGCGTCTTCTCCGGGTCGCGCAGCAGGATGTAGGCGGTGAGGAAGTCGCCCCAGGCGTTGACCAGCGCCCACACCGCGATGGTCGCCAGTCCGGGCCGGGCGATCGGCAGGACGACATGCCGGAGCACCTGCAGCGGGCTCGCCCCGAAGACCCGGGCGCTCTCCTCGTAGGACTTCGGCGTCGCGTCCATGAAGTCCTTGAGGATGAAGATCGCCGCCGGCAGCAGCCCACCGGTGAGGACGAGGGCGACGCCGCTGCGGTCGTCGATGAGGCCGAGCTGGAACATCAGCAAGAAGATCGGAACCATCGCCGCGGTGCCGGTGACGATCGACGACAGCAGCAGCAACGCATACAGGATGAGGTCGCGGCCCGGCACCCGCACCCGGGAGAGCGCGTATGCCGCGAGGGCTGACAACGCGGTCACGAGCAGCATCGCCCCGCCGGAGATGAGAATGGAGTTCTTCAGGGACGACAGGGCGTAGGGGTTCTTGCCGAGCTCGGCGAAGTTGTCGAGCGTGAAGTCGGGGATCTTCACGGTCAGCGTCGGCGTCTTGTCGAAGGGCGCGAGGACCAGCCACAGCAACGGCAACGCGAAGAACAGCGCGAGCAGGGTGATCAGCCCGTAGAAGAGGATCCGGCGGACGACGGCAGCGGGCGTCACGTCACTGCCCCACGTTCCGGGCCTCGGCGGCGGTGAGCGCCTCGCCGGCGCCGGCCTCGGTGTCACGCGGCTCCGCGGCGCGGTTCTCGGTACGCCGTTCGCGCAACAGCCGGATGTAGAACAGCGCGATGGCGAGGTTGATCAGCAGCATGATGAACGAGATCGCCGAGCCGTAGCCCAGTTCGCCGCCGTAGAGCGCGCGCAGGTAGATGAACACCGGCAGCGTCTCGGTGGCGTGGTCCGGGCCGCCCGCCGTCAGCAGGTAGGGGCCGAAGTCGTTGAACGTCCACAGGCTGATGAGCAGCGTGTTGGTGAGGATGTGCCCGCGAATGTGGGGGAAGACGACGTCCCGGAACTGTTGCCACGTCGAGGCACCCGCGAGCCGCGCCGTCTCGAGCTGTGAGGGCGGGACCGCTCCGAGGGCCGCCGAGAACAACAGCATCGAGAACGCGGTTCCGCGCCAGGTGTTGTAGACGATGATCGAGGCCATCGGGTACTCGAGCAGCCAGGCTGTCGCCGGCGTGTGCAGGATGGCGCTCAGAGTGCCGCCGTCGCGGTTGAGGAAGGCCACCCAGAGGAACGCCACGATGGAGCTCGGCAGGATCCAGGCCAGCAGCACCAGCGTCTCGACGACCGCCTTGACCGCCTTCGGGACCGACCGCATCGTCCAGGCGATGAGGAAGCCGAGGACGCTCTGGCCGACGATCGCCGACCCGAACACGAACAGGATGGTCAGCCAGAGCGAGCTGCGGAACGACGGGTCGCTGAGTGCCGCCCGGTAGTTGTCCAGTCCGACGAACTGGGGATCGGCGGCAGCCGCTCCGGTGAGCCGGAAGTCGGTCATGCCGAGCCAGATGGTCCACGCCGCGGGGAAGACGAGGAACGCGGCGATCAGGAGGAAGGCCGGCGTGACGAACGCGACGGCCCGGGTGCGTCCGAGACCAGCGGCGTCGGACGCACCCTGCGCGGTGGCCGTCACCGGGCGATCACGACTTCTGGACCTTGTCCGCCCCGCCGGCCACCTTCTCCACCGCACTCTGGTAGGCCGTTGCCGCCTCGTCGACCGACTTGCCGGAGACGATGTCCGCGGTGGCCTGCTGCAGCGCCTGCGACACCTGCGGGTAGACGGCGAGCCCCGGGCGGTAGCGGGTGATCGGGAGCACCTTCTCGGAGATCAACGACAGGAGCGGGTCCTTGCTGAGGATCTCCTTGTTGACGTCCTGCCGCGCGGTGATCCGGGCCGACCCGGCCAGCTGGGCCTTGATGGCGTCCGGGGAGTACATGAACTGGATGAGGTCCCACGCCTGCTGCGGGAACTTGGTGTTGGGGTTGAGGAACGTGCCGCCACCGCCGGACATGGACACGACGTCCTGACCGCCAACTCCGGCGCCCTTGGCCTTGGCCGGGATCTCGGCGAAGCCCACGTCGGCGTCTCGGGTGGCCATCGGTGCGGAACCCTTGTCGGGGTTGATGACGGAGCGCCAGAAGTAGTCGCCCTCGAGGAGGATGCCGATCTTGTTGGCGGCGAACGCGGCGAAGGACTCGTCGCGACCCTTGGCCGCCTGCTGGAAGTTCTTGTCCATCAGGCCCTGGTCGAGCAGCTGCTTGTAGAACCCGAGGACGTCGCGCATGTTCGCGGTGTTGCCCTGCCACTTGCCGTCCTGGTAGATCTCCGCGCCCGTGCCGACGAGGAGGTCGAGCGCCCCCTGCATGGTGGTCGCCTCACCCATGGCCGTGCCGGCGTTGATCTGGATCGGCGTGACCCCGCTGACCGCCTTGAGCTTGGTGCCGGCGTCGAGGATCTCCTGCCAGCTCGTCGGCTGCCAGTCGGCCGGCAGACCCGCCTGCTGGAATAGCTTCTTGTTGTAGTAGAGGACCCGGCCGTCGGTTCCGCCGGGGACGCCGAAGATCTTGTCCTGGTAAGAGGCGTTGGCCTGGACCGCCTTCGGGATCTGCGACCAACCGTCCCACGACGTGACGTTGGGTCCGACGACGTCGGTGAGGGGCTTGATATAGCCGGCCTCCGCGAACTCGCCGACCCAGATGCCGTCGAGCGCGATGACGTCGGCGCCCGACTTGCTCTTGAGGTCCAGAGCGAGCTTGGCCTTGTACTGCTCGTCGTCGACGCCGGAGGGCTGGAACTTCAGGGTGACGTTGACCCCCTTGGCCTTCTCGGCCGCGGTGAACTTGGGGATCACGTAGCTGGCATACCAGTCCGCCTCGGCGGCGTTCTTGCCCCCGGAGATCGCGTTGGACGTCACGGTCAGGGCGACCTCGGTCGCACTCGCGTTCTGAGTGGGGTTGGCGCTGCTGCTCCCGGACGAACGGTCACACGCCGCGACGAGCGTGCCGAGAAGGAGGATCGAGATCGCCGGGACGGCTCGACGGGCCAGTCGGGCCCGCGCCGGTCGGTTCCTTGAGGTGATCGTCGAGGTCATCGTTGACTCCCTGTCGTCTCGCCGGCCGACCGACCCGTCGTGCGGCCGACTCCAGCGCCTGTCACCTTAGTAGGAATGTCCTGACAAGGCGCGTCTCGGCGGCGGTTGTTGCCGGACCTTGACCGACGCGGTGAGCGCCTCCGGCGGCTACAGTGGCGGCTCGGTGTGAGAGCGACGAGGGAGCCGGTGATGGCCCGACACGAGCGCGATGGATGGCCGCGGCGCTCGCCCGCCCGCTACAAGAAGGCGATCCCCTCGGCGGTGCTCGCGGTCGTCGGGCTCGTCATGATGTTCGCCCTGCCCGCAATCCCCGTCCTGGGCCTGGTCATCTTCCTCGGTGGGTTCGCTGCGGCGATCCTCAGCGCCTTTCTGGCCGGAGTAGGCGACTGAGCGGAGCCGGCTAGGTTCTCAGCGGGCGCGGGCGACCCGGCCCTCGTCCCAGACCGGCTCCGTCGACTCGTAGACGCGCCCGTCGGCTCCGAACACCAGGTAGCGGTCGAACTCGCGGGCGAACCACCGGTCGTGGGTCACCGCCACGACCGTGCCGTCGAACGCCTGCAGTCCCTCCTCGAGGGCTTCGGCGGAGTCGAGGTCGAGGTTGTCCGTCGGCTCGTCGAGCAGCAGCAGCGTCGCTCCGGACAGCTCGAGCAGCAGGATCTGGAACCGCGCCTGTTGCCCACCGGACAGCGACTCGAACGTCTGCTCCGACGCCCGAGCGAGCTCGTAGCGGTCCAGCGCCCGGGCGGCCTCCTCTCGGGGCTTGCCGGCGCGGTGCTCGTCGCCGCGGTGCAGGATCTCCAGCAGCGTGCGGCCGAGCAGCGCGGGATGTTCGTGGGTCTGGGCGAACCAGCCCGGTCGCACCCGCGAGCCGAGCCGAGCCACGCCGGTATGCGCGACCGGCCGCGCGACGACGTCGCCCACCGGCTGGTGTTCCCTGTCGGGGTCCGACCCGCCCGCCGCCAGGAGACGCAGGAAATGTGACTTGCCCGACCCGTTCGACCCGAGCACCGCGACCCGTTCGCCGTACCAGACCTCCAGGTCGAACGGCCGCATGAGTCCTGTCAGCTCGAGGTCCGAGCAGACGATGGCCCGCTTGGCCGTGCGGCCGCCGGCCAGCCGCATCCGCACGTTCTGGCGCACCGGCACCGCCTCCGGTGGGCCGGCGGTGACGAACCGGTCCAGCCGGGTCACCGCCGCCTGCAGCCGCGACGCCATGTCGGCGTTGTACGACGCCTTCTGCCGGTACATCACGACCAGCGCCTTGAGCTTCGCGTGCTCCTCGTCCCACCGCTTGCGCAGCTCCTCGAGCCGCTCGTTGCGGTCCCGGCGGGCCTGCGCATACGTCGCGAACCGGCCGGGATGCACCCAGAGGGCGGCACCCGCGGCGCCCGGCTCGAGCGTGGCGATGCGCGTCGCGACACGGTTGAGCAGCTCCCGGTCGTGCGACACGAACAGGACGGTCTTCGGCGAGATCATCAGCTGGTCCTCGAGCCACCGCTTGGCCGGCACGTCGAGGTAGTTGTCCGGCTCGTCGAGGAGCAGCACGTCCTCGGGGCCGCGGAGCAGGGCCTCCAGCACCAGCCGCTTCTGCTCTCCACCGGACAAGGTGGTGACCTGTCGCCACTGGGCCTTCTCGAACGGGATGCCGAGGGCGGCGACGGTGCAGGTGTCCCAGAGCGTCTCGTACTCGTAGCCGCCCGCGTCGCCCCAGTCGACCAGCGCCTGTGCGTATGCGAGCTGGACCGCCTCCGTGTCGTGCTCCATCATCAGCAGCTCGGTGCCGTCCACCTCCGCCGCGGCCCTGCGGACCTTGGTGGGGGCGACCGTGAGCAGCAGGTCGCGAACGGTCGAGTCGTCGCGCAGCTGGCCGACGAACTGGCGCATCACACCGAGGCCGCCACTGCGAGTGATCGCGCCGTCGTCGGCCACCAGGTCACCGGAGATGATCCGGGTCAACGTGGTTTTGCCGGTGCCGTTGGGCCCGATCAGCGCGATCTTGGCGCCCTCTCCGACTCGCAGCGAGACGTCCCGGAGCAGCGGGCGGCCGTCGGGTAGCGAGAAGGAGACCCCCGCGATGTCGACGTGTCCCACGAGGACCCAGTCTGACAAGGGGAGCGCGTCAGGTCACGCGGGTTTTGCCGCCAGCGTGCGGTACCACAAGTCGGCGAGGTGGTCCGCATACCGCTCCGGCGTGAAGCCGCGTCGCCGCAGCAGCTCGAAGTACTCCCAGGAGTTCGTCGACCACACGAGGTCGGCGACCGCGTCGTCGTCCAGATCGGCGCGGAGCTCCTCGGTGGTGCGCAGGTCGGCCGCCATCAGCCGCATGTTGGCCGCCCGGCGTTCGTCGATGAGGTGGAACGCTTCGGCACAGGCGGCGTCGTCCTCGCCGGCGAAGGCCAGGGCGCGCAGCAGGGGGGCGATCTCGCGGCTGCAGCCGCCCCATGGCGTCCGCATAGATCCGCAGCTTCGCCGCCAGGCCGAGGGCCGTTCGCATCTGCGCGACATAGTCCCGTTGCAGCGCGGGGATCGGGCCGCGGCCCTCACCGAGGATGTCGTCGACGACCGCCAGCACCAGCTGCGGCTTGCGGCCGACACTCGCGTAGAGCGTGTCGACCGACACGCCGGCTCCGCGTGCGACCTCGGACACCGTCGTGCGCGCATACCCCTGGTCGTGCAGCAGCGCCCGTGCCGCCGCGAGGATCCGCGAGCGCGTCCGAGCGGCGCCCTCCGCCCGGCGCGGTGACCGGTAGGTGCGGCTCCTGACCTCCTCCGCCATGCCACCCACCCTACCAGTATTCATCCGAAGTTCATTCGGACCAAAGGCGCGGCAGGCGTCCTGATCCCGAGATTACCCCGGTGGAAAAGTCGGACCGCGCTACGGTCTAGAGGCGGTGGGGGCGCCGCTGCCCGAGGAGGTCTGAGTTGGCTGACACGCCGAGTCTGCAGGGCGCCGACGTCCACGTCCCTCCGCCGCTGCTCTACGCCGCCTCCCTCGCCGCCGCCTGGGCGGTCGACCGCCTGCTGCCGTGGCGGATGCCCGTCTCGAGGTGGCGCGCGGGCGCCGGCCTGGGCCTGGTCGCCACCGGCATGGCGCTCAGCACCGCAGGGGCCGCGTCGTTCCGCAAGAACCGCACGCCGGTCGTTCCCGGCCGGCCGGCGGCCATGATGGTGACCAGCGGGCCCTACGTCTACACGCGCAACCCGATGTACGTCGGCATGACGGTGGCCTACGTCGGCGGCAGCCTGCTCCTCGGCACCTGGTGGGCCCCGGCGGTGCTGCCGGCCATCGTGGCGATCATCGACCGCAAGGTCATCCGTCGCGAGGAGGCCTACCTGCGCAGGCGATTCGGTGAGCAGTACGACGAGTTCTGCCGCCACACCCGCCGCTGGGTCTGACGGTCAGCCCGGTATGCGGGTCGCTCTGGTCTCGACGGTCCGGGCGGCGAGCTCGCCGTCCGGCGGGTAGGTGACCGCTTCGAGGCTGAGCCCGTGCGGTGGCATGACACGGACGCGCGGGTCGCGGACAGCACCGGTCAGCACCGCAGCCGGCCAGTCGACGTCCTGGCGGCCCTCGCCCACTGGAACTAGGGCGCCCACGAGCGAGCGGACCATCGAGTGGCAGAAGGCGTCGGCGACGACGGTTCCGGCGAGGACACCGTCCGCGGCCCGCTCCCAGGAGAGCGCCAACAGCGTCCGCACCGTGGTCGCGCCCTCGCGCCGCTTGCAGAACGCCGCGAAGTCGTGCAGGCCGACGAGCAGGTATGCGGCGTCGTTCATCGGCCGCAGCGTCCAGGTGGCTGCGGACCGGCACCGTGTCGCGGCGGCGCAACGGGTCGTGGGCCGCCAGGTCATCGGCGAGACGGTAGAGATAGCGGCGCGATGTTGCGGAGAACCGGGCGTCGAAGCCCGCCGGTGCGCGGCTGACCCGGGCGACGACGATGTCCGCCGGCAGCACCCCGGTGAGCCGGGTCTGCAGCGCCGCCTCCGGTGAGCGGTCGGACCGGCCCGCCACCAGCGTCCAGGCCTCGGCGTCGACGTCGGCGTGGGCGACCTGTCCCCGGGCGTGGACGCCGGCGTCGGTGCGGCCGGCGACCGTGAGCCGCACCGGCTCGCGGACTGCGCAGCACGGTGGTGATGGCCGACGACAGCTCGCCCTCGACGGTCCGCCGACCGGGTTGGGCGGCCCAACCGGAGAAGTCGGTCCCGTCGTAGGCGAGGTCCAGCCGTACGCGAACGACGTCGCCCATGGCCGGCGCTCGGTCAGGTGCGATCGAGGACGCCGCGGACGAACGCCGCCTGGCCCAGGTGCTGCACGGCGTCCTGCTCGATGCTGACCAGCCGGGCGAGCAGCGTCACCGGCGGGTCCCAGTGCTCGTCGACGACCCGGCCGTAGTCGGCGTCGTCCAGGCTCTCGAGGAACGTCGTCGTGACGTCCGCGACCGCTGTGTGGTACTCGCGCAGGAGGTCGGCGGGAGCGACGATGCTGGCCACCTGGTCCGACGTCATGCCGTAGCCGACCTCGCGGTCGGCCACCGGGAGGTGGAACCGGTCGGCGAAACGCTTTGCGATCCAGACCTGTTCGGCGTCGTCTCGGTCGAGCGCGCGTTTCGCCGACGCGATCTGACCGTCCTGCATCCGCGCGGTGTGCCACACCAGCCACGCGATGGTGTTGGCGTCGGGGTCGATCCGGCGGGTGAGGTCGGCGTCCGACAAGCCGTCCAGCGCGGCGTCGACGAGGTGCGGCGTGCGGCCGAACCCCTCGAGCAGCGCGGCGGTCGCAGACCCGGACGGCGGTGTGGCAGGCATACGGCGAACCTATGCCCGGTCCCTTGCGGTCGACGAGTGAGGGTGCGGGGCCGCCCTCGCTGGGTACCGTGACGGTATGCAGCGTCCGTCGCCGGAGGAGGCCGTCCGTCAACGGGATGCGGTTCTGCGTGCGTTCGTCGCCGAGGACGGCACGCTCCGGTCGATCCCCGCCCGGGCCGCGAAACGGCTGGTCGTCCTGGACCTCGTGGCCCAGGCGTTCCCCATCGGGGAGAGCTGGCCGGAGGCTGAGGTGAACGCGGTCCTGCGCCGCTTCCACCCGGACGTCGCGGCCCTACGGCGATATCTCGTGGAGGCGGAGTTCCTCGACCGCCGCGACGGCCGCTACTGGCGCAGCGGTGGGTCGGTCGACATCTGATCCGTCGACGTCTGATCGGCGCCACCACGACGACGAGCGCCCCGGGACCGCTGTCCCGGGGCGCTCGCGTCGACCGGCGACTACTCGCCGCCGGCCTTGGTGAAGCCCGCCTTCTCGGCGTCCTCCGCGGTCCGGAAGTAGACCTCGGCGTCGGTCTGGTCGTACCACTGCCCGTCGGGCTCGTGGTACTTCATCGAGTCGGCGTTGCCCTTGATGTCGAACCCGGCCGGCGCGGAACCGTCCTCGTTCGGCGCCGCCGAACCCGGGCCGTAGCCACCGTCGGCAGCGTCGTTGGGCTCGCCCCCGGGCGCCTCGGGACCGTCGACGTAGGGCGAGCGGTCCTGCTGCGTGGCGCTGCTCGCGTCCTCCGGCTCGGTCGTGCCGGCGTCCTGCGGCTCGGTCGCCGCCGCGTCGGTGGACTCCGCCGTGGCGGTGGTGGCCGCGGGCGCGGTCTGCTTGGCCGCGCGCTTGGTGGCCGCCTCGGCCTCCTTGACGGTGGCCTTCTTCGGCGAGAGCGGCTCGCGGACCAGCTCGATCACGGCCATGGGGGCGTTGTCGCCCTTGCGGGCGCCGACCTTGGTGATCCGGGTGTAGCCGCCCGGACGCTGCTCCATGTCCGGCGCGATCTCCGCAAAGAGCCGGTGCACGACGCCCTTGTCCTTGACGACGGTCAGCACCCGCCGGCGCGAGTGGAGGTCACCGCGCTTGGCGAAGGTGACCAGCCGTTCGGCCAGCGG
Source organism: uncultured Actinomycetota bacterium (assembly GCA_963751085.1). Classification (GTDB taxonomy): domain Bacteria; phylum Actinomycetota; class Actinomycetes; order Actinomycetales; family Dermatophilaceae; genus Lapillicoccus. The sequence goes on from CAVVTH010000004.1 coordinate 938,234, forward strand.
GCGCAGCCGCTTGGCCTTGGCCTCGGTCGTCGTGATCTGGTCGTGCTCGAACAGCGACGTGGCGAGGTTCGCCAGCATCAGCCGCTCGTGCGCCGGGCCACCGCCGAGGCGAGGACCCTTCGTGGGGGTAGGCATGTTGTCTCCAGTCCGTCGTCGGAAGTGGTCGAGTGGCGGTCAGTCGTCAGAGACGACCGCTCAGTACCGCTCGTCCTCGGCGAGGGAGCGGCCGTCGTCCCCGGCGTCGCCGAAGTCCGGCCCACCCTCGGGGAGCGCCGCCACGTCCGCCATGTCGTCGTAGTCGTAGTCGTCGCCGTAGGTGTCGACGATGGCGCTGGGGTCGAACCCGGGCGGGCTGTCCTTGAGCGCCAGACCCATGCCGACGAGCTTGGCCTTGACCTCGTCGATCGACTTCGCACCGAAGTTGCGGATGTCGAGCAGGTCGGCCTCGCTGCGCGAGACCAGCTCGCCCACGGTGTGGATGCCCTCACGCTTGAGGCAGTTGTAGGACCTGACCGTGAGGTCGAGGTCCTCGATCGGCAGCGCCAGGTCGGCCGCGAGCGCGGCGTCGGTCGGTGACGGGCCCATGTCGATGCCCTCGGCCTCGACGTTGAGCTCGCGGACCAGGCCGAACAGCTCGACGAGGGTCTTGCCCGAGGACGCCATCGCGTCGCGGGGAGCCATCGAGTTCTTGGTCTCGACGTCGAGGACGAGACGGTCGAAGTCGGTGCGCTGCTCGACACGGGTGGCCTCGACCGAGTACTTCACGGCGAGGACCGGGCTGTAGATCGAGTCGACCGGGATCCGGCCGATCTCGGCGTCGCCGGCCTTGTTCTGGGCGGCCGAGACGTAGCCGCGGCCGCGCTCGACGGTCAGCTCCATCTCGATGCGGCCCTTGCCGTTGAGGGTCGCGATGTGCAGGTCGGGGTTGTGCACCTCGACACCCGCCGGCGGCGCGATGTCCGCGGCGGTGACCGTGCCAGGGCCCTGCTTGCGCAGGTACATGACGACCGGCTCGTCCTGCTCCGAGGAGACGACGAGGGCCTTGAGGTTGAGGATGATCTCGGTGACGTCCTCCTTGACCCCGGGAATCGTCTGGAACTCGTGAAGGACACCGTCGACGCGGATCGACGTGACCGCGGCACCGGGGATGCTCGAGAGCAGGGTGCGGCGGAGGGTGTTTCCGAGCGTGTAGCCGAAGCCGGGCTCGAGGGGCTCGATGACGAAGCGCGAGCGGTTGTCCGCCACGACCTCTTCGCTGAGCACGGGACGCTGGGCGATGAGCACTGTTCTGTTCCTTCCCACGGGCGCCCGCTATATGACGCCTCGTGAACGGAAGAGGCGAAGCCTCTTCCGGTCGAACCACCTCGGTATGCGGCCCGACCGTTTTGCACCGACCCGCAAAGCCAGCCCGGCGGGTCTTCGGGGGAGGTCGGGGGCGGAGCCCCCCGACGGTTTCAGTTCTTGGAGTAGAGCTCGACGATCAGCTGCTCCGTAAGGATCGTGTCGATCTGCGCCCGGCTCGGCAGCTGGTGAATGAGGATCGTGAGGCTGCCCTCGACGACCTGCATCCACGCGGGGATCGGGCGGTCACCGAAGGTCTGGCGGGCCAGCTCGAACGGGAACGTCGCGACCGACTGCTTGCGCACGGTGACGATGTCGAACTGCTCGACGCGGTACGACGGGACGTCGACGCGCTTGCCGTTGACCTCGAAGTGGCCGTGAGTGACCAGTTGACGGGCCGCCCGACGCGTACGGGCCAGGCCCGCGCGGTAGACGACGTTGTCGAGCCGCGACTCGAGGATCGTCAGGAGGTTGTCACCGGTCTTGCCGGGACGGTTCGCCGCTTCCTTGTAGTAGCGGACGAACTGCTTCTCCATGACGCCGTAGGTGAAGCGGGCCTTCTGCTTCTCCTGCAGCTGGGTGAGGTACTCCTTCTCCTGGATCCGGCGACGGCCGTGCTGGCCGGGCGGGAAGGGACGGAGGTCGAAGTTCTTGTCGCCGCCGACGAGGTCGACCTTGAGCCGACGGGACTTCTTGGTGATGGGGCCGGTGTACCGAGCCATGATTTAGTGAGTCTCCTTCTGGCTCAGACGCGGCGGCGCTTGGGCGGGCGGACGCCGTTGTGCGGCGAGGGGGTGACGTCGCTGATCGCGCCGACCTCGAGGCCGGTTGCGGTGAGCGAGCGGATCGCGGTCTCCCGACCGGAGCCGGGGCCCTTGACGAAGACGTCGACCCTCTTCATGCCGTGCTCCATCGCGCGACGGGCAGCGGCCTCGGCCGCCATCTGCGCGGCGAACGGCGTGGACTTGCGCGAACCCTTGAAGCCGACCTGGCCGGCCGAGGCCCACGCGATCACCGCTCCGGTCGGGTCGGTGATCGAGATAATCGTGTTGTTGAACGTGCTCTTGATGTGGGCGTGGCCCACGGCGACGTTCTTCTTCTCCTTGCGGCGGACCTTCTTGGCGCCGGCCTGCGCACGCTTCTGGGGGGGCATTACTTACCAACCTTCTTCTTGCCGGCAACCGTCCGCTTCGGGCCCTTGCGGGTACGCGCGTTGGTCTTGGTCCGCTGACCGCGCACGGGCAGGCCCCGGCGGTGCCGGATGCCCTCGTACGAGCCGATCTCGACCTTGCGACGGATGTCGGCCGCGATCTCGCGGCGCAGGTCACCCTCGATCTTGACGTTCGACTCGAGGTAGTCGCGCAGGGCGACGAGATCCTGGTCGGTCAGGTCCTTGACGCGGGTGTCCGGGTTGACGCTGGTCGCTGCCAGCGCCTGGTTGGAGCGGGTGCGGCCCACTCCGAAGATGTACGTGAGGGCGACCTCGACGCGCTTGTCGCGCGGCAGGTCGACTCCGACGAGTCGTGCCATATGGGGGTGTACTCCCGTTTCGGGTGTGCGGAGGTTCTGAGCAGTCACCGTTCCGGCGGCGCGATGCGCTCCGGTCCCCGGCCTCCGTGCCGGGGGTGACGTCCTGCTGCTGTTGAGTGAACACAGTGCCAGGGGCCGGGTGCTGCTTCTTCTGGGTGCTGCTTCTGGTTCGTCGCGAAGCGGCGAGTCGTGCGGGAGGTGGTGGTGCTGGTCAGCCCTGACGCTGCTTGTGGCGCAGGTTCTCGCAGATCACCATGACCCGACCGTTACGGCGGATCACCTTGCACTTGTCGCAGATCTTCTTGACGCTCGGCTGGACCTTCATCTGCCTCGTGTCTTCTGCTGAGTTGGGTTCTAGCGGGGTCTAGCGGTACCGGAAGACGATCCGGCCACGGTCGAGGTCGTACGGCGAGAGCTCCACCACCACGCGGTCCTCGGGGAGGATCCGGATGTAGTGCTGGCGCATCTTGCCCGAGATGTGGGCGAGCACCTTGTGACCGTTGCTCAGCTCGACCCGGAACATCGCGTTCGGGAGAGCCTCGACGATCGTGCCCTCGATCTCGATGACACCGTCCTTCTTGGCCATGTCCTCCGTCAATCCGTTGTGTGCGTGCTCAGAACTGGTCGATCACTGGCGGATCACTGGTGGATCACAGTAAAAATGGGCGCCCGAGCACAGAACGCCCAACGGACGATCTTACGGCAGGCCGGTGCTCGCGGCCTAATCGGTCGACGGGCGCCCAGCTCTTACGGATTCCACCCGGAGGCGGCCGTCGAAGCGGCGGTCGTAGCGGCGGTCGTAGCGGCTCCGTGGTCGTGATCACGACCATCCGGCCGCTTCGATCCCCGCTTCCATCTCCGTCCGTCGGCCATACCAGGGCTGGGCCACGATGCCGACCGGTCGCGGTCGGCGCGACGCCCGCTGGTATGCCGCGTCAATTCGGGCCAGCACCCGCTGCGGCTCCGCGGTGATCGAGACCGGCGTCACCGCGACGACCTCGATCCCAGCGGCCCGAAGGTCCTCGTCGGCCCCGACCGTGGCCTCCCAGTCGAGCACTCCGGCGTGAAACGTCCTCGAGTGCACCATGACCGCCAGCGCCACGTCGTCGAACCAGAGGTCGGGCGTCGTGAGTCGCCGTCCCGCAGGGTCGCGGACTTCCGGGTTGGCCCATGACTCCGGAAGCCGGCCAGCCGCCTCGATGAGCCGGCGGAGATCCGCCTCGGGCAGCGACCAGGCACCCGAGGCGGCGTCCGCCAGCGCCGCGCGCAACCGCCGCCGGCCGTGGCTGCTGCGCGATTCGACCCAGTGCTCTACGTCGTCAAGGCGGACCAGGCGTTGCTGCACCGCGTCGATGATCAGCGCGCGGGCGTTGGCGTCGTCCGGGCTGCTCGCCGCCGCGTCCACGAGGGCGCGAGCCCGGCACGAGACTCGGAGCGGCCCCCGCGTGACCATTCGCTCGTCTAACAGGTAGGTGCGTGACACCCGTACCCAGGCGACCGAGCGGGCTGTGCGATGCGGAGGTACCAGGACCTGAATTGGCGGCGTCAGGGCACAGCCCGGGAACCCATGAACCGCTGCCGCAGTCATCCCACCGAGCCACGAGTCCGGGCCGGCGAACAGCTGCGCGGCGACGAGCCGCTGCTGCGCGGTTGGAAGTCCCGGCTCGAGCAGCACAACGCGAGGTAGCAGCATGCGCCACCGCCGGCCCAGGGCCCATCGGAGCTCGCCGATCGTCACGCCGCCGCGGAGCAGCTGTTCCCGGGTGGCGAGCTGATACTGCTCTGCGACCAGGGCGGCAGTGTGGGGAGGCAGCGTCATCGGTCGAGTCTCGGGGTGACGAAGTCGGCCGGATTGGTCTGGGTCGTCGGCTGTGGACGCTGGGAGAACGTGACCACAAGGTGTGGACAGCCGCAACGCCGGTGCTACGCTCCTCTGTAATTCATCGGTTGTTGAATAAGTCGAGCCAAGGTGATGACGATGATGTGGACGCTTCGCTTCGGCGACGAGGCAGCGACGCTGGAGACGGTCGGCGGCAAGGCGGTGAACCTGTCGCGCCTGACCCGAGCCGGGTTTCCCGTGCCCTCCGGATTCGCGGTGACGACCGACGCGTTCCGGGCCGCGCTCGAGGCGCACGGTATGCGCGAGGTCGTGGACGCCGCGCTCGCCGACGCCGACCCCGACGACCCGGCTTCGGTCGACCACGCCTCGGAGCGGATCCGCGCTGCCTTCACCGAGGCGCCGCCGGCCACCCTCCTCACCGAACCCGTCGCCGACGCGGTGATCGACGCATACCGGCAGCTCGGCGGCGGAGCGGTCGCCGTGCGCTCCTCCGCGACCGCCGAGGACCTACCCGACCTGTCCTTCGCGGGGCAGCAGGACACCTTCCTCGGCGTGACCGACGAGGACGCGCTCCTCGTCGCGGTCGTCCAGTGCTGGTCGAGCCTGTGGACCGCCCGCGCCATCACCTACCGGCGCCGGGCCGGCATACCGGAGGAGGCGGCCGTACTCGCCGTCGCGGTGCAACGGATGGTCGCCGCCGACACCGCCGGAGTGCTGTTCACCGCGAACCCGCTCACCGGGCACCGCGGGCAGATGGCCATCGACGCGACGTTCGGCCTGGGCGAGGCGCTCGTCTCGGGTCTCGTCGAACCCGACCACTACGTCGCCGACGCGCGGACCGGTCGCGTGATCACCCGGACCCTCGGCGCGAAGTCCGTCGTCACGTCGCCCAAGGCCGGCGGCGGCGTCGAGACGCGCCACCACGACCGCGGCGTCGACCCCACGCTCTCGGAGCGTGACGTCCGGGCCCTGGTCGACCTCGGCCGGCGAGTCCAGCAGGAGTACGGCACCCCACAGGACATCGAGTGGGCCATCTCCGGCGGCGAGGTCGCCCTCCTGCAGGCCCGGCCCGTAACCTCGCTGTTCCCGGTCCCGCAGAACGCGCCCGAGGACGCCGTCTACCTCTCCTTCGGCGCGGTTCAGGGCATGCTCGGCCCGATCACCCCGCTCGGCGCCGACGCGATCCGCTGCATCATGGCCGGCGGCGCGCAGGTCTTCGGCGCCACGGTCGAACCCGGGACGAACCCCTGGATCGGAACGGCGGGCGAGCGACTGTGGATCCGCATCGACCGGGCCCTGCGCAACCCACTCGGCCGCCGGGTGCTGCCGGGACTGCTCATGGCGATCGACCCCAGTGCCCGCCGGATCGTGCTCGACCTCCGCGTCGACGGGATGCTGGCGCCACTGCCGAACGCGAGCATGCGCCAGGTCGCACCCCGGCTCGCCCGGTTCGCCCGCGTCGCCGGCCGCAATCTCGCCCGCGCCGTCCGCGATCCTGGGGCCCTGCGAGCGGAGTTCGACGAGGTCACCGACGCCGCGGTCGCGCGTGCGGAGGCCGCCTTCGCCGCCACCAGCAACGAACCGGACCCGTTGCGCCGGGCCGCAGCCCGGGGCCGGGCTCTGCGCGCGACGCTCTCCGACGCCTTCCCCACCGTCGTCCCCTACGCCGGGGTCGTCATCGCCGGCCCGGTCCTCGCCCTGCGCCTCCTGACCCGGCTCTCCCGCGCGACCGACGAGGGCGACCACGGCGTCTCGCCCCTCGTCCTCGAGGTCACCCGGGCACTGCCCCACAACGTCACCACCGAGATGGATCTCGCGCTCTGGCGAGTCGCCGAGGCGGCCCGCAACGAGGCGGAGAGCAGCCGGCTGGTCGCCGACCTGAGCCCCGCCGCTCTCGCCGCCCGGTATGCGTCGGGTCACCTGCCGCCGGCCCTCACCGCCGCGCTCGACCGGTTCCTCGCGGCATACGGAATGCGCGGGATCGGCGAGATCGACCTGGGCCGGCCGCGTTGGAGCGACGATCCGACGGAGGTGCTGGCGACGGTCCAGCGCTACCAGGACATCCCGGAGGACCAGTCGCCGCCGGCGCAGTTCACCCGCGGAGCCGAGGCCGCCACCCGGGCGATCGAGCGGCTCGGGTCGCAGACGGGCGGGGCCCGCGGGCGGCTGGCCCGGTTCCTGGCCGGCCGGGTCCGCACGCTGGCGGGCGGCCGCGAGCTGCCGAAGTTCACCATCATCCGGATGATGGGCGTGGCCCGGGCGGCGCTCGCGGCTTCCGGCCGGGACCTCGTCGACGCGGGTGTCCTCGACTCGCCGGACGACATCTTTCTGCTGCGCCTGGCCGAGCTCGAAGCGCTCCGGGCAGAACCGACAGCCGAGCTGCGTACCGTCGTGAGCGAGCGCCGCCTCGCCCTGGACCGGGAGTCGCGACGCGTCCAGGTGCCGCGCATCCTCGTCGGCGACGGGCGCGCGTTCTACGAGGGCCTCGGCGACGTCGGTGGCGCTGACGGCGTGATCACCGGGTCGCCGGTGTCGCCGGGAACCGTCGAGGGGACGGTGCGCGTCGTCCTCGACCCCGCACGCTCCGAGCTGAAGCACGGGGAGATCCTCGTCTGCCCCGGCACCGATCCCGCGTGGACGCCGCTGTTCCTCAGCGCCGCGGGACTGGTCACCGAGGTGGGCGGGATGATGACCCACGGGTCGGTCGTGGCCCGGGAGTACGGCATCCCGGCGGTCGTCGGCGTCCACGAGGCGACCACGCGGCTGGTCACCGGTCAGCGGGTACGCCTCGACGGGACCGCCGGCACCATCGTGCTGGTCGATGATGCCGAGGGCGCCGCGTCACCCGAACCCGAGCCGGTGCCGACCGGCGCAGGCGCCTAGCATCGGAGGGTGACCCCTCCGGAGGCAGCGAGCCCGCTGGACATCGACCCCGGCGTGCCGCCGTCCGGCACCGGATGTGCGGAGTGCGCCGACGCCGGCGGCTGGTGGGTGCACTTGCGCCGGTGCGCCGCCTGCGGGCACGTCGGCTGTTGCGACACCTCCCCGTCCCAGCACGCCACGGCCCACTTCCGAGCGACCGGGCATCCGGTGATCCGCAGCTTCGAGCCGGGCGAGGCGTGGTTCTTCGACTACCGCACGTCGCAGATGACGAACGGACCCGAGCTCGCGCCGCCCGAGAGCCACCCCGAGTCCCAGCCGGTACCCGGCCCCGAGGGCCGCGTCCCGGAGGACTGGCAGGCCCGGCTCAGCTGACGGACGTCACGAGACGGACGACGGTCAGCGGTCCAGGGAGACGTAGGCGTCACCGAGCCGGGCGGCGCCGCCGTCGACGGCCGTCAGCACCGTCAGACCCTCGTCCGTAACCGCCACCGAGTGCTCCCAGTGAGCGGCCCGCGATCCGTCGGCGGTGACGACGGTCCAGTCGTCGTCGAGGGTGCGCGTCGCGCTGCCCCCGAGGGTCACCATCGGCTCGATCGCCCCCGTGAACCCGGAGCGAACCATCGGGCCCTTGTCGCGCACCGCGTAGTTGGGGATCTGCGGGTCCTCGTGCATGGACCGCCCGATCGTGTGTCCGACGTACTCCTCGATGATCCCGTATGCGCGCCCGTCGGCCGCCGCCGCCGCCTCCACGCTGTCCTCGACCGCCTCGCCGACCGCATACAGCCGGCCGCCCACGCTCAGCGCGGTAATGCCGGCCCAGAGCGCGTCCTCGGTCACGTTGATGAGTCGCAGATCCTCGGGGCGACCGGCCTCCGGGCCGCCGACGACCATCGAGAAGGCGGCGTCACCGTTCCAGCCCTCGAGCTCGGCCCCACAGTCGACCGACACCAGGTCGCCGTCGCGCAGCACCCGCCGGCCCGACGGGATGCCGTGGACGATTTCGTCGTTGACGCTCGTGCAGAGGGTATGCGTGTAGCCCGGGACGAGCTGGAAGTTGGGGATCCCGCCGTGCGCGCGGATGAAGTCCTCGGCCAGCGCGTCGAGCGCCAGGGTGGTGGTGCCGTCTCTCACCTCACGCCGCAGCAGCTCCAGGGTCTGACCGACTAGGTGGCCGGCGCGCCGCATCAGCAGCAGCTGCTCGTGGGTGCGGCCCGGGGTCTGGGATCGACGGAACATCGTGGTCAGCGTCGTTTCAGCCGGACGTGGTCTCGACGGCCTTGGTGAGCCGGTCGGTGACCTCGTCGACCGTACCCATGCCGTCGACCTTGACGAGGATGCCGTGCTGCTCGTAGATCTCGATGAGCGGCGCCGTCTCCTTGCGGTAGATCGCCAGCCGCTCGCGGATGACCGCTTCGGTGTCGTCGGCCCGGCCCTCGATCTCGGCCCGCTTCAGGAGGCGGTCGACGACGGCGTCCTCGTCGACGGTCAGCTCGATGACCGCATCAACGGCGTGACCGTGGGCCGCGAGGACCTGGTCGAGGAACTCCACCTGGCCCGGCGTCCGCGGGTAGCCGTCGAGGAGGAACCCCGGCGCGGCGTCGACCCAAGCCAGGCGGTCGCGGACGATGGCGTTGGTCATCTCGTCGGGCACGTAGCCGCCCGACTTGAGGATGGCCTCCACCTGGCGGCCGAGCTCGGTGCCGTCCTTGATGTTGGTGCGGAAGATGTCGCCGGTTGAGATGGCGGGGATCCCGAACCGCTCGGCGATGCGGACGGCCTGCGTGCCCTTGCCCGCACCGGGGGGACCCATGATGATCAGTCGCTTCATCGCAAGAACCCTTCGTAGTGCCGCTGCTGCAGCTGAGCCTGAATCTGCTTCACGGTCTCGAGGCCCACACCGACGATGATGAGGATCGAGGTCCCGCCGAACGGGAAGTTCTGGTTCGCGCCGACCGCGACCAGCGCGATGAGCGGGATCAGCGAGATGAGGGCGAGGTAGAGCGCGCCCGGCACGGTGATCCGGGTCAGGACGTAGTCGAGGTACTCGGCGGTCGGCCGGCCGGCCCGGATGCCGGGGATGAAGCCGCCGTACTTCTTCATGTTGTCCGCGACCTCGGTCGGGTTGAACGTGATGGACACGTAGAAGAACGTGAAGAAGAGGATCAGCAGGACATAGAGCAGCATGTAGATCCAGTGGTCACCGCGGGTGAGGTTCTCCTGGATCCACTGCACCCACGCCGCGGGCGGCTGACCGTTCTGGGGCGTCTGGAACTGCGCGATGAGAGCGGGCAGCGACAGCAGCGAGCTGGCGAAGATGACCGGGATGACGCCGGCCATGTTGACCTTGAGCGGGATGTAGGTGGAGCTGCCGCCGTACATCCGGCGCCCGACCTGCCGTTTCGCATACTGCACCGGGACCCGGCGCTGGGACTGCTCGACGAAGATGACCAGCGCCATGATGACGAAGCCCAGCAGGATGATCCCGATGAAGACGTCCCAGCGGCCGTCCTTCTGCTGGATCGCCCACAGCGAGCTCGGGAAGCCCGACGCGATGGACGTGAAGATCAGCACGGACATGCCGTTGCCGATGCCGCGGTCGGTGAGGAGCTCGCCCATCCACATGATCAGGCCGGTGCCGGCGGTCAGGGTCAGCACCATGATGACGATGGTCGGCATGGTGTCGTCGGTGAGGATCGACGTGCACGACGGGCCGAAGATCTGCTGCGGGTTGCGCGCAAAGGTGATCAGCGTCGAGCTCTGCAGGATGGCCAGCCCGATGGTGAGGTAGCGCGTGTACTGGGTCAGCCGGGTCTGCCCGGACTGGCCCTCCTTCTTGAGCGCCTCGAACCGGGGGATGACCACGGTGAGCAGCTGCACGATGATGCTGGCCGTGATGTAGGGCATGATCCCCAGCGCGAAGATCGACAGCTGGAGCAGGGCCCCGCCGCTGAAGAGGTTCGCCAGGCCGATGAACCCGGCCTGCGGGTCGGCGCCGGAGAGGCAGTCGCGGACCTTGGTGTAGGCCACCCCGGGGGTGGGTACCGCCGTGCCGAGCCGGTAGATCGCGATGATGAAGAGCGTGAACAGCAGCTTCTTGCGCAGGTCGGGCGTCTTGAACGCCCGAACAAAGGCCGAGAGCACTGATCCTCCTGGGAGGCGCCGGCTCCTGCCGTGACGACCTCTAGTTGCCGCTGTTGCTGGTGGTACGGGGTGATGCTGAAGGACGGCCCGCTCATCGGGCAGCCCAACCCGCAGAGAATACCCTGCGGTGGATGGCCGGTATGCGTGCGGCCGGCACCCGTGCTGGGTGCCGGCCGTCCGCATACGGTCACGAAGCGGTCAGAGCGTGGTGGCCGAGCCGCCCGCCGCCTCGATCTTCGCCTGGGCGGCGCCGGAGAACTTGTGGACCGTGACGGTGACCGGCACGTCGATGTCCCCGGTGCCGAGGACCTTGACGGGACGACCGTCGCGGACCGCGCCCTTCGCGACGAGGTCGTCGACGGTGACGTCGCCGCCCTGCGGGTAGAGCGCCGCCAGCCGGTCGAGGTTGACGACCTGGTACTCGACGCGGAACGGGTTGGTGAACCCGCGCAGCTTCGGCAGCCGCATGTGCAGCGGCATCTGGCCACCCTCGAACCGCTCGGGCACCTGGTAGCGGGCCTTGGTGCCCTTGGTGCCTCGGCCCGCGGTCTTGCCCTTGGAGCCCTCACCGCGGCCGACCCGGGTCTTCGCGGTACGGGCCCCGGGCGCCGGGCGCAGGTGATGGACCTTGAGGGTCGTCCCCTGCGGAGCCGAGGTCCCCTCGGCCTTGTCGGGCTTGTCGGGGTTCTCGTCAGACATGGTCACTCCACTTCTCAGTCGACTTCTCAGTCGACTTCTCAGTCGACTTCTTCGATGGCGACGAGGTGCGTCACGGTGCGGACCATGCCCCGGATCTCCGGGCGGTCCTCCTTGACGACGACGTCACCGATGCGCTTGAGACCGAGGCTGCGCAACGTCTCGCGATGGTTGCGCTTGCCGCCGATCTCCGATCGGGTCTGGGTCACCTTGAGGCGTGGCATCAGACCCCCGACCCGGCCAGTGCGGACCGGTCGGCCCGCTCCTGGCGGCCGGCGGCCTGCGCCCGGATCATCGCCGCGGGGGCGACCTCCTCCAGGGTTAGGCCACGACGGGCCGCGACGGCCTCCGGCCGCTCCAGGCTGCGCAGCGCCTCCACCGTCGCGTGGACGATGTTGATGGCGTTGCTCGACCCGAGGGACTTGCTGAGGACGTCGTGAATGCCGGCGCACTCGAGCACCGCTCGCACCGGGCCACCGGCAATGACACCGGTACCGGGCGACGCCGGGCGCAGCATGACCACACCGGCTGCCGCCTCACCCTGCACGGGGTGCGGGATGGTGCCCTGAATGCGGGGGACGGCGAAGAACGCCTTCTTGGCCTCCTCGACGCCCTTGGCGATCGCCGCGGGCACCTCCTTGGCCTTGCCGTAGCCGACGCCCACCGTGCCGTCACCGTCGCCGACGACGACGAGGGCGGTGAAGCTGAAGCGACGGCCACCCTTGACGACCTTGGCGACGCGGTTGATCGTCACGACCCGCTCGATGTACTGGCTCTTCTCGCCGGAGTCGCGACCGTCGCGACCGCCGCGGCCGCCCTGGCCGTCACGACCGCCCCGGCGCTCGGGCCGGTCGCCCCCCGCGGTGGCGGGGCCGGTGCCTCGACGCTGTGGTCCGGGCATCAGATGGTCCTCATCTCAACAGTGTTCCTATGCGTGTAAATGTGGCTCACAGAGAAAGTCCCCCTTCGCGGGCGCCGTCGGCGATCGCCGCGACCCGGCCGTGGTACTTGTTGCCGCCGCGGTCGAAGACCACCGCGTCGACGCCGGCCTGCTTGGCGCGCTCGGCGACGAGCTCACCGATCCGCTTGGCCTTGGCGGTCTTGTCGCCGTCGAAGGAGCGAAGGTCGGCCTCCATCGTCGACGCCGAGACGACGGTGCGTCCCTGCGTGTCGTCGACGACCTGGACGAACAGGTGCCGGCTCGAGCGCGAGACGACCAGGCGCGGACGCTCGGTCGTGCCACTGATGCGCTTGCGACCGCGGACCTGACGTCGGACGCGCGCGGCGGCCTTGCTCTTGCCGCGCTTGATGACGCCGTTGATGTTGCGTACTGACATGGCTTACTTCCCGGCCTTTCCGACCTTGCGGCGGATCTGCTCGCCCGCGTAGCGCACGCCCTTGCCCTTGTACGGGTCCGGTTTGCGCAGCTTGCGGATGTTCGCGGCGACCTCGCCGACCTGCTGCTTGTCGATGCCCTGCACCGAGAACCGGGTGGGGTTCTCGACGGCGAACGCGATGCCGTCGGGGGCCTCCACCGTGATCTGGTGGCTGTAGCCGAGCGAGAACACGAGGGACCCGCTCTGGTTGGCCACGCGGTACCCGGTGCCGTGGATCTCGAGCTTCTTCTCGTAGCCGTCGGTGACACCGACGACCATGTTGTTGATGAGTGAGCGGGTCAGCCCGTGCAGCGAGCGCGCCTCGCGCTCGTCGTTGGGGCGCTTGACCTCGATGGTGTTGGTCTCGTTGGCCTCGTCACCGCGGTCCACCGTGATGGGCTCGGGCACGGTGAGGCTCAGCGAGCCCTTGGGGCCCTTGACGATGACGGCCTGGCCGTCGATGGTCACGTCGACGCCCGAGGGCACGGTGACCGGAAGTCGTCCGATTCGCGACATGTCAGTTGTCCTTTCCCGGTTCCACCGTCACCAGACGTAGGCGAGGACTTCCCCGCCCACACCCTTCGACGCGGCCTGGCGGTCCGTGAGCAGCCCGGACGACGTGGAGATGATGGCGACGCCGAGGCCGCCGAGGACCTTGGGCAGGTTGGTCGACTTGGCGTAGACCCGCAGGCCCGGCTTGGACACGCGGCGCACGCCGGCGATCGAGCGCTCGCGGTTGGGGCCGTACTTGAGGTCGATGGTCAGCGTCTTGCCCACCTCCGCGTCCTCGACCTTCCAGTTGGCGATGTAGCCCTCGGCCTGGAGGATCTCGGCGATGTGGGACTTGAGCTTGGAGAACGGCATGGAGACGTCGTCGTGGTGCGCCGAGTTGGCGTTCCGGACGCGGGTCAGCATGTCCGCAATCGGGTCGGTCATGGTCATGTGGGCTTCAGGCCCTTCCTCACCGCGGTTTCACCGCGCATACCTCGTATGCGGGGGTGACCTTCGGTGTTAGTGATGAGTGAGCGGCTTCGTGTCGATCTCGGGGTCCCCGCGAAGTATCGGAGCGAGGAACGAGCGGAGAACTTCGTGGGGTGATTACCAGGAGCTCTTGGTGACGCCGGGCAGCTCGCCGCGGTGCGCCATCTCCCGCAGGCAGATCCGGCACAGACCGAACTTGCGGTAGACGGAGTGCGGCCGGCCGCAGCGCTGGCAGCGGGTGTAGCCGCGCACCTTGAACTTCGGCTTGGCGTTCGCCTTGTTGACGAGGGCGGTCTTAGCCATCGCGTTTCTCCTAGTTCTCGCGGAACGGGAACCCGAGCTGCTTCAGCAGCGCGCGGCCCTCGTCGTCGTTGCTCGCGGTCGTCACGATGGTGATGTCCATGCCCCGGACCCGGTCGATGCGGTCCTGGTCGATCTCGTGGAACATCGACTGCTCGGTCAGGCCGAAGGTGTAGTTGCCGTTGCCGTCGAACTGCTTCGGAGACAGACCGCGGAAGTCACGGATGCGCGGGAGCGCGATGGTGACGAGCCGGTCGAGGAACTCCCACATCCGGTCGCCGCGCAGCGTGGTGTGGGCGCCGATCGGCATGCCCTCGCGCAGCTTGAACTGGGCGATCGACTTGCGTGCCTTGGTCACCACCGGCTTCTGGCCGGTGATCGCGCCGAGGTCGCGGACGGCGCCTTCGATGAGCTTGCTGTCCTTGGCGGCGTCGCCGACGCCCATGTTGACGACGACCTTGACGACACCCGGGACCTGCATGACGTTCCCGAAGGAGAACTGGTCACGCAGGGTCGACTTGATCTCGTCCTGGTAGCGCTGCTTGAGGCGCGGTGCGGTGCGGGTCGTCCGCCATGGTGTCTGACATCAGAGGTCCTTACCGGAGCGCACGGCCACGCGGATGCGGCTGGCCTTCTGCCGACCGTCGCGCTCCACGGTCTCGACGCGGGTCTTGATCCGCGTCGGCTTCTTCGAGTCCGGGTCCACGACGGCCACGTTGCTCACGTGGATCGGGGCCTCGGTGTGTACGAGACCGCCGGTGCGCGTCCCGCGAGCGGTGGCGCCGGCCTTCTCGTGCTTGGTGACGCGGTTGATGCCCTCGACCAGCACGCGCTGGCTGTCGGGGTAGACCGCGATGACCTTGCCCTGCTTGCCCCGGTCGCCGCCGTTCTTCTGGCTGCGGCCGGAGATGACCTGGACGAGGTCACCCTTCTTGATCCGCATGGAATGGGTAGCCATGAGGTCAGAGCACCTCCGGTGCGAGCGAGATGATCTTCATGAACCGCTTCTCGCGCAGCTCGCGGCCCACCGGGCCGAAGATGCGGGTTCCGCGGGGGTCGCCGTCGGCCTTGAGGATGACGGCGGCGTTCTCGTCGAACTTGATGTAGGACCCGTCGGACCGGCGGCGCTCCTTGACGGTGCGCACGATGACGGCCTTGACGACGTCGCCCTTCTTGACGTTGCCGCCCGGGATCGCGTCCTTGACGGTGGCGACGATGGTGTCGCCGATGCCGGCATACCGCCGCCCGGACCCGCCGAGCACCCGGATGCAGAGGATCTCCTTGGCACCGGTGTTGTCGGCGACCCGCAGACGGGACTCTTGTTGAATCATCGGTGGATCACTTGGCCTTTTCGATGATCTCGACGACGCGCCAGCGCTTCGTCGCGGACAGCGGACGGGTCTCCATGATGAGGACGCGGTCACCGACACCGGCCGCGTTGGCCTCGTCGTGGACGTTGATCTTGCTGCTGCGCCGCAGGACCTTGCCGTAGAGCGCGTGCTTCACGCGGTCCTCGACCTCGACGACGACGGTCTTGTCCATCTTGTCGCTGACGACGTAGCCCTGCCGCGTCTTGCGGTGGCTCCGCTCCTGGGCGGCCGCGTCCGCGGTCTCCTGCTCGCTCATGACTCGTCCTCGGTCTTCTTCTTCGACTTCTTGTCGGCCTTATCAGCCTTGTCGGCCTTCTTGGCCTTCTTGTCGGCCTTGGCGTCCGTCGCCGTTGGGGCGGCGGCGGCCTGCTTGGCCGGCGGCAGGCCGATGCCGAGCTCCCGCTCGCGCATCTCCGTGTAGATCCGCGAGATGTCCTTGCGGACGGCGCGCAGCCGGCCGTGGTTGTCCAGCTGGCCGGTGGCCGACTGGAACCGGAGGTTGAACAGCTCCTCCTTGGCCTTCTTCAGCTCGTCGACGAGGCGGTCGTCGTCGAACCCGCGCAGGTTCTCGGAGGCCAGGTCCTTGGTACCGACGGCCATCAGATGTCACCACCCTCACGGCGGACGAAGCGGCACTTCATGGGCAGCTTGTGCATGGCCAGCCGCATCGCCTCACGGGCGACGGGCTCGGTCACGCCAGACAGCTCGAACATGACCCGACCGGGCTTGACGTTGGCGATCCACCACTCCGGCGAACCCTTACCGGAACCCATCCGGGTCTCGGCGGGCTTCTTGGTGAGCGGACGGTCCGGGTAGATGTTGATCCAGACCTTGCCGCCACGCTTGATGTAGCGGGTCATGGCGATACGCGCGGACTCGATCTGCCGGTTCGTCACGTATGCCGGCTCCAGCGCCTGGATGCCGTAGTCACCGAAGGCGATCCGGGTGCCGCCGGTGGCGGCGCCCGAGCGACCCGGGTGGTGCTGCTTACGGTGCTTGACTCGACGAGGGATCAACATGGTCAGGCCTGCTCGTTCTGGACGCTGGCCGCGGCCTCGGGAGCCTGGGCAGCGACGGTCTCGGTGGTGTCGGCCGCCGGGGGCGGCCGTGGCGGTTTCGGGAGCGGCGTCGCGGCGGGCGCGGGTCGGACGGTCCATGCGGTCCGCGCCGTCGCGACGCGGGCCACGCGGCGCACGGGGCGCGGCGGCCTGCTGCTGCGCGAGCTCGCGAGCGGTGACGTCGCCCTTGTAGATCCACACCTTCACGCCGATCCGGCCGAACGTCGTACGAGCCTCGTAGAAGCCGTAGTCGATGTTGGCGCGCAGCGTGTGCAGCGGGACGCGGCCCTCGCGGTAGAACTCCGAGCGCGACATCTCGGCGCCCTGGAGACGACCGGAACACTGCACCCGGATGCCCTTCGCACCGGCGCGCTGGGCGGACTGCATGCCCTTGCGCATGGCGCGACGGAACGACACGCGGGCGGCGAGCTGCTCGGCGATGCCCTGGGCGACCAGCTGGGCGTCGACCTCGGGGTTCTTGACCTCGAGGATGTTCAGCTGGACCTGCTTGCCGGTGAGCTTCTCGAGCTCGCCGCGGATGCGGTCGGCCTCCGCACCGCGACGGCCGATGACGATGCCCGGCCGGGCGGTGTGGATGTCGACACGGACGCGGTCACGGGTGCGCTCGATCTCCACACGGGAGATGCCGGCGCGCTCCATGCCGGTCGCCATGAGCTTGCGGATCGCGACGTCCTCCTTGACGAAGTCGCGGTAGCGCTGGCCCTCCTTGGTGGAGTCCGCGAACCAGCGGCTCACGTGCTCGGTCGTGATGCCGAGCCGGAACCCGTGCGGGTTGACCTTCTGACCCATCAGCGGGTCCCTCCCTTGGATGACTGTCGTGCGGACCGCTGGCCGGAGGCCGCTGCGGTCTTCGCGGCGGTCTTCTTGGTGGCTCCGCCGCGCGGCTGGGGCTCGGACGCCTTGCCGGTCGGCGCGACGACGACGGTGATGTGGCTGGTGCGCTTGTTGATCCGCGAGGCGCGGCCCTGCGCGCGCGGCCGGAACCGCTTCATCGTCGGGCCCTCGTCGACGAACGCCGACTGGATGACCAGGGTGCGCTCGTCGAAGGCCTCAGAGTTGCGGTCGGCGTGGACTCGCGCGTTGGCGATGGCGCTCTCGAGCACCTTGCGGATCGGGTCGGACGCGGCCTGCGGAGCGAACCGCAGCACGGCGACGGCCTCGGTGGCCTGCTTGCCGCGGATGAGGTCCACGACGCGGCGGGCCTTCTGCGGGGTGACGCGGACATGGCGCGCCGAGGCGCGCGTCAGCCGCACGTCGGTGTCGATGGTTGCGGAGGGCATCAGCGACGACGTCCCTTCTTGTCGTCCTTGACGTGACCCTTGAAGGTCCGCGTCGGAGCGAACTCGCCGAGCTTGTGGCCGACCATCGACTCGGTGACGAACACCGGGACGTGCTTGCGGCCGTCGTGGACGGCGAGGGTGTGGCCGAGCATGTCGGGGCTGACCACCGACCGGCGCGACCAGGTCTTGATGACGTTCTTGGTGCCCGCTTCGTTCTGGACGTCCACCTTCTTCTGGAGGTGGTCGTCGATGAAGGGGCCCTTCTTCAGGCTACGAGGCATGGTGGGTCAGGCTCCTCAGCGCTTCTTGCCGGAACGACGGCGACGGACGATGAGCTTGTCGCTCGGCTTGTGCGGACGGCGGGTACGGCCCTCGGCCTGTCCCCAGGGGCTGACCGGGTGGCGACCACCGGAGGTCTTGCCCTCGCCACCGCCATGGGGGTGGTCGACGGGGTTCATGGCGACACCGCGGACGGTCGGGCGCTTGCCCTTCCACCGCATTCGGCCGGCCTTACCCCAGTTGATGTTGCTCTGCTCGGCGTTGCCGACCTCGCCGACCGTGGCGCGGCAGCGCAGGTCGACGTTGCGGATCTCGCCCGACGGCATACGCAGCTGGGCGTAGGGGCCGTCCTTGGCGACGAGCTGGACCTTCGAGCCGGCGGACCGGGCGATCTTGGCGCCACCGCCGGGCTTCAGCTCGATGGCGTGCACCGTGGTACCCGTCGGGATGTTGCGCAGCGGCAGGCTGTTGCCCGGCTTGATGTCGGCGGCCGGCCCGTTCTCGACGGTGTCGCCCTGCTTCAGCCGGTTCGGCGCGAGGATGTAGCGCTTCTCGCCATCGGCGTAGTGCAGCAGCGCGATCCGGGCCGTGCGGTTCGGGTCGTACTCGATGTGGGCGACCTTGGCCGGCACGCCGTCCTTGTCGTGGCGACGGAAGTCGATGACGCGGAAGGCGCGCTTGTGGCCGCCACCGATGTGCCGGGTGGTGATCCGGCCGGCGTTGTTGCGGCCACCGCTCTTGCTCAGCGGACGGACCAGCGACTTCTCCGGCGTGGTCCGGGTGACCTCGACGAAGTCGGCGACCGACGAGCCACGACGGCCCGGGGTGGTCGGCTTGTACTTGCGAATAGCCATGTCGTATGTCTCTCTGCCTACGCCGGGGCGGTCAGGCGCCCGCGCCGAAGATGTCGATGGACCCCTCGCGGAGCGTGACGATGGCGCGCTTGGTGTCCTTGCGCTTGCCGACGCCGAAGCGGGTACGCCGCGACTTGCCCTGGCGGTTCATCGTGTGGACCGAGTCGACCTTCACGCGGAAGATCTGCTCGATGGCGATCTTGATCTCGGTCTTGTTCGACCGAGGGTCGACGAGGAAGGTGTACTTGCCCTCGTCGAGCAGCCCGTAGGACTTCTCCGAGACGACCGGGGCGATGAGGATGTCGCGGGGGTCCTTGATGTGGATGCTCACTTCTGGGCTCCCTTCGGCTCGCTCTTCGACGCCGCCGCGACGAACGCGTCGAACGCGCTCTTGGTGAAGACGACGTCGTCGGCGCAGAGCACGTCGTAGGTGTTGAGCTGGTCGGCCGCGAGGACGTGGATGCCCTCGAGGTTGCGCACGCTCTTCCACGACACCTGGTCGCCGCGCTCGAGCACGACGAGCAGGTTCGGACGGTCGGTCAGGCCGGACAGCCCCGCCCACGCCTGCTTGGCGGAGGGGACGTCGCCGGTGACGAGCGACTCGATGACGTGCACGCGGTCGTGGCGGGCCCGGTCGGACAGGGCCCCGCGCAGGGCGGCGGCCTTCATCTTCTTGGGGGTCCGCTGCGCGTAGTCGCGCGGCGTCGGGCCGTGGACGACCCCACCACCGGTGAACTGCGGCGCCCGGGTCGAGCCCTGACGGGCGCGGCCGGTGCCCTTCTGGCGGTAGGGCTTGGCGCCACCGCCGCGGACCTCGCCGCGGGTCTTCGTCGAGTGCGTGCCCTGGCGGGCGGCCGCGAGCTGGGCGACGACGACCTGGTGGATCAGCGGGACATTGGTCTGGACGTTGAAGATCTCCGGGAACTCAGCGGGGAGATCGGCCGTGACGGTGGTGACGGCGGTCGCAGGCATGTCAGGCTCCCTTCGTGCCGTTGAGGACCGGTGCGGCCTTGGCCGCGGTGCGGACGAGGACGACGCCACCGCGCGGGCCGGGAACGGCCCCCTTGACGAGCAGCAGGCCCTTCTCGGCGTCCACGGCGTGGACGGTGAGGTTCTGGGTCGTCTGACGCACGCCGCCCATCCGGCCGGCCATCCGCATACCTTTGAACACCCGACCGGGGGTCGAGCAGCCGCCGATGGAGCCCGGCTTGCGGTGGTTCTTGTGGGCGCCGTGCGACGACGAGACGCCGTGGAACCCGTGCCGCTTCATGACGCCGGCGAAGCCCTTGCCCTTGGTCGTGCCGCTGGCGTCGACCAGCTGGCCCGCCTCGAACGCCTCGACGGTGACCTCCTGGCCGAGGCGGTACTCACCGGCGTCGCCGGTGCGCAGCTCGACGAGGTGGCGGCGCGGGGTGACCCCGGCCTTCTCGAAGTGGCCCTTCATGGGCTTGTTGACCTTGCGCGGGTCGATCTCGCCGTAGGCGATCTGGACGGCACCGTAGCCGTCGGTGTCGCCGTCACGGACCTGGGTGACCACGCAGGGCCCGGCCTTGATGACGGTCACGGGCACCAGGCGGCCGGCATCGTCCCAGACCTGGGTCATGCCGAGCTTCTCGCCGAGCACGCCCTTGACGGTCCTCACAGTCGCTTGTGTCATGGCGGGTCATCTCCCCCGGGTCAGAGCTTGATCTCGATGTTGACGTCCGCCGGCAGATCGAGACGCATCAACGAGTCGACCGCTTTCGGGGTCGGGTCGATGATGTCGATGAGGCGCTTGTGCGTCCGCATCTCGAAGTGCTCGCGGGAGTCCTTGTACTTGTGCGGCGACCGGATGACGACGAACACGTTCTTCTCCGTGGGCAGCGGCACCGGGCCGACCACCGTCGCACCGGCACGGGTCACCGTGTCGACGATCTTGCGCGCCGAGCTGTCGATGACCTCGTGGTCATACGACTTCAGTCGGATGCGGATCTTCTGTCCCGCCATCTGGGTCTGGTCTCTCTCTCGCCGGACAACTGCTGTGGTGGTCTGTGGTGGTGCTGGTCGGTGGTTTCCGGGCGCTGGACTCTTCCGGCCCCCGCGCTCGGGTGTGTCGCGCCCGCTCCGCGGTCCGACGGCTGGCACTCTCGTGCCCGACGTCGGGTTTTCGAACCGAAGTTCCCGGTCGCCCGGGTGCCTGCGCTTCCCTCGGGCCACACAAGGTGTCCGGACTGTTCGTGAACGCGTCCGACAAGGGGTGGCGACGCCGTCAGGGACGGCATCGCGCGTCAAGCAACTTCCCTAGTGTGCCAGAGCGGGCGGGGTCGGTTCAAATCCGCGTCAGCCGCGGCGCGAGGAAGGCGCCGAGCGCCGCCGCATACCGGGCCGGTTCGACGGCCGCACACAGCTCTCGGCTGCTGTGCATCGACAGGACGGGCGCGCCGAAGTCCACCGTCGTCGCTCCGGTCAGCGCTGCGGTCATCGGGCCGACGGTACTGCCCGACGGTAGGTCGCTGCGGACGACGTAGCGCTGCATCGGCACGCCGGCCTGTTCGCAGGCCAGGGTGAACGCGGCGGCGCCGAGGCTGTCCGTCGCATACCGGAGTGAGGTGTTGATCTTGAGGACCGGACCGCCGTCGACGGCGATCGGGTGCTGCGGCTCGTGTCGGTCGGGGTAGTTCGGGTGGATCGCGTGGGCGGTGTCGCCGGAGGCCACCACGGTCCGGGCGAGCGCCCGCCAGTAGTCCTCTCGGCTGCCGCCGTTCGAGATCACGATGCGCTCCAGCACGCTGGGGAGCAGCGTCGACAGCGCGCCGCGCTCGGACTGGCTCCCGACCTCCTCGTGGTCGAACAGCACGAGCACCGGGGTATGCGTCGAGTCCTGCGGCGCCGCGCCGATCAGCGCCGTCACGCCCGCGTAGCAGGTGACCTGGTTGTCGAGACGAGGCGCCGCAACGAGCTCGGCGCTGCGGCCGATCCGGCGCGACCGGTCGATGACGTGGGTCATCGCGTCCCAGGCCACCACGTCCTCGGCGCCGGCGTCGACCCGCTCCCCCAGCCACGCCCGGAAGTCGCCCGGCAGGGCGCCCAGGCCCCAGATGGGCGCCAGGTGCTGTTGGGCGTTGAGCGTGAGCGTGTTCTTCGGTGGCTCGGACAGGTGGATGGCGAGCTCGGCGACGCGCAACAGCGGTTCGTCGGCGATAAACAGACGCGCCTCCGGACCGTTCGAGCCGCGCACCGCCACCCGTCCGGACAGGCCGAGGTCGCGGTCCAGCCATGACGCCAGCAGCGGCCCGCCGTAGGACTCGACGCCGAGGAGCTGCCACCCGGCGCGCGCCTGGTCCGGGTTCGGCTTGATCCGCAGGTTTGGGCTGTCGGTATGCGCTCCGACGACCCGGAACGAGGCGATGGGACGGGGCCGGTCCTGGGTCGACCACGCGACGAGGGAGCCGCCGCGGACCAGGTAGTAGCGGCCCGGCTGGGTGGGAAAGGGCTCCGTCTCGTCGACCTCGACGAAGCCGGCGGCCTCGAGCAGCCCCGCCGCGGTGAGCACGACGTGGAACGGCGACGGGGACGCGTCGACGAAGTCGATGAGCCCGTCGACGGCGGCGTCGGTCTCGGGGGTCCGCGGCACGCCCGCCACTGTATGCCGCGCCCGACCCGGACAGCTCGACTGGCACCACCAGCCAATCCGGCTGTTACGGAGCCGAATCACGTCCTGCTGCCCGTCGAGCTGACCAGGCGGGGCCCCACATACAGGGAAGTCCCACCACAGCGGACTGTGGTGGGACTTCCCTGGCTGGCTCCTACTTGGTGATCTTGGTGACCCGGCCGGCGCCGACGGTGCGGCCACCCTCGCGGATCGCGAAGCGGAGACCTTCCTCCATGGCGATCGGCTGGATCAGCTCGACCGACATCTCGGTGTTGTCGCCGGGCATGACCATCTCGGTGCCCTCGGGGAGCTTGACGACCCCGGTCACGTCGGTGGTGCGGAAGTAGAACTGCGGACGGTAGTTGTCGTAGAACGGCGTGTGCCGGCCACCCTCGTCCTTGGACAGGATGTAGACGTTTGCGTCGAAGTTCGTGTGCGGGGTGATCGAACCCGGCTTGGCGATGACCTGGCCGCGCTCGACGTCCTCACGCTTCGTGCCACGCAGGAGCAGACCGACGTTCTCGCCCGCGCGCCCCTCGTCGAGGAGCTTGCGGAACATCTCGACACCGGTGACGGTGGTCTTGGCCGGCGGCCCGGTGTGGATGCCGACGATCTCGACCTCCTCGTTGACCTTGAGGGTGCCGCGCTCGATGCGGCCGGTGACGACGGTGCCACGACCGGTGATCGTGAACACGTCCTCCACGGGCATGAGGAACGGCTTGTCCTCGTCGCGCTCCGGCATCGGGATGGACTGGTCCACCGCGTCCATGAGGTCCAGGACGGACTTGCCCCACTCCTCGTCGCCCTCGAGGGCCTTGAGCGCCGAGACGCGCACGACCGGGAGGTCGTCGCCGGGGAACTCGTAGGACGAGAGCAGCTCGCGGACCTCGAGCTCGACGAGCTCGAGGATCTCCTCGTCGTCGACCATGTCGGCCTTGTTGAGCGCCACGACGATGTAGGGGACGCCCACCTGACGGGCGAGCACCACGTGCTCCCGCGTCTGCGGCATCGGGCCGTCGGTCGCCGCGACCACGAGGATCGCGCCGTCCATCTGCGCGGCACCCGTGATCATGTTCTTCACGTAGTCCGCGTGACCCGGGCAGTCGACGTGCGCGTAGTGCCGCGACTCCGTCTGGTACTCGATGTGCGCGATGGAGATGGTGATACCGCGCTGCTTCTCCTCAGGCGCCTTGTCGATGTCGTCGAACGCGAACTGCGGGTTCAGCGTGGGGAACTTGTCGTGCAGGACCTTCGAGATCGCAGCCGTCAGCGTCGTCTTGCCGTGGTCGATGTGACCGATGGTGCCGATGTTGACGTGCGGCTTGGTCCGCTCGAACTTTGCCTTCGCCACTGTGGTCCTCCTCAGGACTTTGTCTGTACTACGCCGGACGGCCTATGGCGGGGACGTGGCGTGCTGGGTTGGTCTGGTTTTCGGTGGGACAGCCTACGGGAACCCGACCGCACCTGAGTGCGGCCGGACCTCGGTCACTCCCCCCGCACCTTCTTGATGATCTCCTCGGCGACGTTCTTGGGAACCTCGGCGTAGGAGTCGAACTGCATGGAGTAGTTGGCCCGGCCCTGCGTCTTGGACCGCAGGTCGCCGACGTAGCCGAACATCTCCGACAGGGGGACGAGGCCACGGACGACCTTGGCGCCGCTGATGTCCTCCATGGCCTGGATCTGGCCACGGCGGCTGTTGATGTCGCCGATGACGTCGCCCATGTAGTCCTCGGGCGTGCGCACCTCGACGGCCATCATCGGCTCGAGCAGGACCGGATCCGCCTTGCGGACGGCCTCCTTGAGCACCATGGAGCCGGCGATCTTGAACGCCATCTCCGAGGAGTCGACGTCGTGGTATGCGCCGTCGAGCAGCGTCGCCTTGATGCCCGACGAGCGGGTAGCCGGCCAGCACGCCGTACTGCATGGCGTCCTGGATGCCCTGGTCGACCGACGGGATGTACTCCCGCGGGATGCGACCACCGGTCACCTTGTTCTCGAACTCGTAGAGCTCGCCCTCGTGGGTGTCCAGCGGCTCGAGCGTGATCTGCACCTTGGCGTACTGGCCCGACCCGCCCGTCTGCTTCTTGTGGGTGTAGTCGTACTTCTCCACCGAGCGACGGATCGTCTCGCGGTATGCCACCTGCGGCTTGCCGACGTTGGCCTCGACCTTGAACTCGCGGCGCATCCGGTCGACAAGGATGTCGAGGTGCAGCTCGCCCATCCCGGCGATGATCGTCTGGCCGGACTCGTCGTCCTGGTGGACCTGGAACGTCGGGTCCTCCTGCGCCAGCTTCTGGATCGCGACGCCGAGCTTCTCCTGGTCGCCCTTGGTCTTCGGCTCGATGGCCACCGAGATGACCGGTCTCGGGGAAGGTCATCGACTCGAGGATCACCTGGTCCTGCGGGTCGCAGAGGGTGTCACCCGTCGTCGTGTCCTTGAGGCCGATGGCGGCGTAGATGTGGCCCGCCGACGCACCGTCGACCGGGTTCTCCTTGTTGGAGTGCATCTGGAACAGCTTGCCGATTCGCTCCTTGCGGCCCTTGGTCGAGTTGATGACCGGCGAGCCGGCGGCGACATGGCCGGAGTAGACCCGGATGTAGGTGAGCGTCCCGAAGAACGGGTGAGTCGCGATCTTGAACGCCAGCGCCGAGAACGGCTCACTGGCGTCGGCGTGACGCACGACGATCTCGTCCTCCTTGCCGGGGCGGTGACCCTCGGTCGGGGGAACGTCCAGCGGTGACGGGAGGTAGTCGAGGACCGCGTCGAGCATCGGCTGGACGCCCTTGTTCTTGAACGCCGTCCCGCACAGCACCGGGTTGACCTCGCCGGCGATGGTGAGCGCGCGGATGCCGGCCTTGAGCTCGGCGACCGTCAGCTCCTCGCCCTCGAGGTACTTCTCCATGAGGGTGTCGTCGCTCTCGGCGACCTTCTCGACCAGCTCGTGGCGGTACTGCTCCGCCTTGTCGCGCAGGTCGGCCGGGATCTCCTCGATCTCGTAGTCCTCGCCGAGCTTGACCTCGCCGTGCCAGGTGAACGCCTTCATCGTCAGCAGGTCGACGACGCCGACGAAGTCGGCCTCCGAGCCGATCGGCAGCTGCACAACCAGCGGCGTCGCGCCGAGGCGGTCGACGATGGTCTGCACCGTGAAGTAGAAGTCGGCACCGAGCTTGTCCATCTTGTTGACGAAGCAGATCCGCGGGACGACGTACTTGTCGGCCTGGCGCCACACCGTCTCGGACTGCGGCTCGACACCCTCCTTGCCGTCGAACACCGCGACGGCGCCGTCGAGGACGCGCAGGTTGCGCTCCACCTCGACGGTGAAGTCGACGTGGCCCGGGGTGTCGATGAGGTTGATCTGGTGGTTCTTCCAGAAGGTCGTCGTCGCGGCCGACGTGATGGTGATGCCGCGCTCCTGCTCCTGCTCCATCCAGTCCATCGTGGCCGCGCCGTCGTGGACCTCACCGATCTTGTAGTTGATGCCGGTGTAGAAGAGGATGCGCTCCGTCGTCGTGGTCTTGCCGGCGTCGATGTGCGCCATGATGCCGATGTTGCGGACCTTGGTGAGGTCCGTCAGGACGTCGAGTGCCACGTGTCGTCTCTCATCTCGAAGATTGTGGGCGTGCAGTGCTCAGCCGGGGTTACCGGCGAGTAGTACAACGCTGGCGGGCCAGCGCGTATGCCCACCCACGGGAGCTCCGCCGCCGTGCACCCCCCGAACCTCGGGGAGGCATACGCGCCGGTCAGGTCACCAGCGGTAGTGCGCGAAGGCCTTGTTGGACTCGGCCATCTTGTGGGTGTCCTCGCGGCGCTTCACGGCGGCACCGAGACCGTTGCTCGCGTCGAGGATCTCGTTCATGAGGCGCTCGGTCATGGTCTTCTCGCGGCGCTGCCGGGAGTAGCCGACGAGCCAGCGCAGGGCCAGCGTCGTCGAGCGGCCGGGCTTGACCTCGATCGGCACCTGGTAGGTCGCGCCGCCGACGCGGCGGGACTTGACCTCGATGGCCGGCTTGATGTTGTCGAGCGCGCGCTTGAGGGTCGCGACCGGGTCGGTGCCGGTCTTCTGCGCGGGCACCCTCGAGGGCGCCGTAGACGATGGTCTCCGCGATGGACTTCTTGCCGTCCAGGAGGATCTTGTTGACCAGCTGGGTGACCAGCGGGCTGTTGTGCACCGGGTCGACGACCAGCGGGCGCTTCGGAGCGGGTCCCTTGCGAGGCATCAGCTCTTCTCCTTCTTCGCGCCGTAGCGTGAGCGGGCCTGCTTGCGGTTGCGAACGCCCTGGGCGTCCAGCGAGCCGCGAACGATCTTGTAGCGGACCCCGGGGAGGTCCTTCACCCGGCCGCCACGCACGAGCACGATGGAGTGCTCCTGCAGGTTGTGGCCGACACCGGGGATGTAGGCGGTGACCTCGATGCCCGAGGTCAGCTTGACGCGGGCGACCTTGCGCAGCGCCGAGTTCGGCTTCTTGGGGGTGGTCGTGTACACGCGCGTGCACACACCGCGCCGCTGGGGCGAGCCCTTGAGCGCCGGGGTCTTGGTCTTGCCGACCTTGTCCTGGCGGCCCTTCCGGACCAGCTGGTTGATCGTGGGCAACCTGTTCTCCGTTGTCGGTAGTTGTCGGTCCCGCCGGCCGCTGCCGGTACGAGGCTCCTTGGTGTGTCCACTTTCGGCGGCCGTCGACCCCCGCGTTCGGGTGTGTCGTCGGCTCTCGGTCGTGGCGCTCTCCCCTGCACTTCCCACCCGTGGTCGGCACGGACTGACGTCCGTCCCAGGCCCCAGGTGGACTGCCCGGCGAGAGAGGGTGAGCCGGTGTCGTTGTGCCTCGCGACCTGTTCGAGGTCGTCGAGGCGTCCTACGCCTGCTCGGGTGCCCGGAACGAGTCCAGACACGAGGATCGAGTTTACCGCCTGCGACCAAGGGGGCCAAATTGCTTCCGGGCGGACCCAGGCTCAGCCCGAGTCCGTTGGCTGACCTCCGCGGGCTCTTCCGGGCCTCGCTCGTCCCTCGCTCGTGTCCTCAGAGCCCTGTCGGTCAGCCGAGGCGCCAGTCCCCCGTGTAGACGTGCAGCACCGGAACGCCCAGGCGCTCGCGGGCCTCGCTGGCCCAGTCGGTGTGGAACGTGTCCTGCACGGCGTGCGGCTCGGTGACGATGACGACCTCGCCGGCCCGGATCCGGCCGACCTCCGCCTCGAGTGTCGGCAGCGGGTCGTCGTCGGTGATCGCGCCGGTCGCCTCGACCCCCGCGGCGGCCAGGACCCGCAGGCTCTCGGCCAGCGTCGCCTCGGCGTCGGTGTGCGCCTCGCCCCGGTTGACCGGCTTCAGGGACTCGAGCGCCTCACGCATCTCGAACAGGCTGAGGTGGTTGAGCACGGACACCAGGACGTTGCGCTGCGTGTCGGCCGGGACGAGGACCCGGTATGCGGGTTCGTCACCCTCGTGCAGGGCGGTGATGCGGGTGACGTCCAGGTCCTTCAACGGCACCTCGGTGAGGACGATGGTCGGCCCGAGTACCTCAAAGGTCGGGCTGGGCTCGGGCGCGGTCACGGCGGTCACTCTAAGGGCTCACGGCGCAGGGACCGCGCCCGGAACCGGCTCCGCGCGACGTGGCCCACCATCTGCGTCCCGAGGACGAGGGTCTGGCGCAGGTCGCCGGTCACCGAGGAGACGCCGACCCGCGGCTTGTAGTTGACCGGCACCTGGACCATCCGGATCTTGAGGATCGCAGCCACCAGCATCATCTCGAGCCCGTACGCCGAACCACTCACCGTCGACCGGGGCAAGACCCGTTGCGGCCACCTCACGGGTCATCACCCGGAACGTGCAGCCCACGTCGCTGAGCGACGTCGTGTTGTGGAGCACCTCGACCGACTTCGCGACGCCCCAATTGCCCCATCGCAGGAACCAGCCCATGTTGGCGCCGTCCCAGATGAACGTCGCCACCGTGCGCGAACCGATGACGAGGTCGCACTCGGGCATGAACGCCAGCAGCTTGCGCAGGTCCTCGGGGTCGAAGGTCCCGTCCGGCTCGCAGACGCAGATGAGGTCGGCGTCGGTCTCGGTGAGGCCGCGCTGGATGGCGGCGCCGTATCCCTGCCGCGGTTCGCGCACCTCACGGGCGCCGGTGCTCGCGACCTCCTCGGACGTCCCCGGCGCGGCGTTGTTGTTGACCACCAGCACCTCGTCGACCTCGGGCAGCGCCTGGAACCGGCGGATGCACTCCGCGATCGAGTCCTTCTCGTTGTAGGTCGGCAGCACGACGCACAACGACTTGTCCCGCCAGCTCATCAGCCGCTCATCGGCGCGCGACCAGGAGCATCTGGCCGGCGAACGGCTTCACGGGCGACCGGAGGTACCACGGGACGAGGAACGTCAGGCCGGCTCCACGGGACTTCATGGTCAAGGGCAGGAAGCGGGGCAGCACCGCCTCGAGCGACCAGCCGCGAGCCCGCAGGAAGTCGGCCAGCGACGCGTCCGACCAGATGCTCACGTGGGTGTAGTCGTCGAAGTAGCGTCCCGGCGCGAGCCGGAAGTTGGGTTGCAGCAGGATCAGCCGGCCGCCCGGGACGAGGACTCGGAAGCTCTCGTCGGCCAGACGTCCGGCGGCCGCCTTGTCGAGGTGCTCGACGAGGTTCGACGCGAACACGACGTCGAACCGCCCGTCCGGAAAGGCCGAGAGGTCCGTGCAGTCGCCCACCACCGCGGTCACCCCGCCGCGGGCCGCAGCAACGACGGTCGGGTCGGCGTCCAGTGCCACCACCTCGGCGGCCTGCACCTGGTTCGCGAAGTCGCACCAGCCGGCGCCGAGCTCGAGCACTCGGGCGTCGGACGGGATCCAGCGCGCCAGATGCGCGGTGACGTGGCGCCACACCTTCGACCGGTTCGGGTCGTGGGCCAGCCGGGTGCCGAAGTACCCCGGTGAAGACTGGTCACCGGGCTGGCCGCTCACCGGCCGGAGACTAACAGCCGGACTGACATGCTTTCGCGGTGACCGACCGGCGGGTGGCGACGCTCTTCGTCCTGCCGTACCTGCTCCTGGGTGTGGTCTGGGTGTTCGCCAACCCCGCCATGGCCGCCCCCGACGAGGACGCGCACCTGGTCAAGGCGCTCGGCATGGCCCGGCTCGACATCGGCGTCCCCGGGCCGCCGACCGCGGAGACCGGCGACCTCGGAGCCGTTCGCAACGCGTCCATCACCCGAGTCGTCGAGATCCCCGCGCCTCTCGACCCGGTCGGGTATGCGTGCTTCTTCTTCCGGCCGGAGCTCACCGCGGCCTGCCAGCCGACAACCTCCCGGACCGCCGGGGGTGACGTCGCGGCCCGGACCACGCTCGGCGCATACCCGCCGTTCCTCTATCCCCCGGTCGGCTGGGCGGCGAGCCTCGGGAGCGACCCGGTGAGCGCGACCCGGCTCGGGCGACTCGTCGTGCTGGTCAGCTCGGCGGTGCTGCTGTGGCTGGCCTGCTGGCACCTCGTGCGGTGGCTGGGCCGGCGCAGCCTCGGCGGGGTAGCGGTGCTGCTGACCCCGATGGCGGTGTTCTGTTTGGGAATCCTCAACACCAGCGCGGCCGAGATCCTCGGCGCGCTCGGGATGGCGGCGGTCGTGACGGTCTACGCGCGGCGGCCGGAGTCCCTGGCGGCGACGGGGACCCAGCTCACGGTCCTGGTCTGCGGCACCGCCCTCGTGCTCAGCCGGCAGCTGGGGATCGTCACCATGGCTCTGCTCACCGTGCTGCTGCTCGGGCTCGGCGGCTGGCGCGAAGTGTGGGCCGGACTGCGCGCTCGCCGGCCGGTCACCTGGGCCGCCGTGCTGCTGCCGGCGGTGTCCACGCTCGCCGTCGCTGCCTGGGAGCTGCGCTACGACCACCCGGTGCTGCTCGGTCCCTGGCTCTCGGCCGACAGCCTCCGCGGCTTTCGGGAGCAGTGGATGCAGCTGATCCAGGAGAGCGTGGGCTGGTTCGGCTGGCTCGACGTCCGGCCGCCCTACGACGTCAACCTCGTCTGGTTCGCGGCGGCGGTGGCCCTGGTGGTCACCGCGCTCGTCGTGGGCGACCGCCGCGACCGGGTCGTCCTGGTCGGCGCGGTACTCGTCGCTCTCGTGGTCTGCTACGTCACCTACTCACGAGTGTTCTTCCCCATCAACGCCGGCCTCCAGGGCCGCCACGTGCTGCCGATCTTCGCCCTGGTGCCGGTCTGGTCGGGCGTCGTGGTCGCCGAGCGACTCGCGCCCCGGGCCTTCGACGTCGCGGTGCGCGTGGCGGCGGTCGCCCTGCCGCTCGTCGTCCTCGTCGGCCTCTACCTCAACGCGAAGCGGTATGCCGTCGGTCTCGACTCCGGCTCCGCGTGGTTCGTCCCGGTCGCACACTGGGCGCCGCCGCTCGGTTGGTACCCCTGGCTGGTCCTGACCCTGGTGGGCGTCGTCGTCCTCGGGCTCGCCTGGGTCGCCGTCCTGAGCCGGGTCAGGGTCGGTTCAGGGGCCGCCCGGTGAGGTCACCGATACCCCGGCGATGACCGCGCTGCGAGTCTCGTCAGATGGCCACCGTCGACGAGATCACCCGGGTCGCAACGTCATCCGTCCCTCGCCGCTGGCCGTGGGTGCTGCTACGCGCCGTCACGGTCCTCGCGGTGCTGAGCGCGTTCACGCAGGCCGTCCTCGCCGGTGGCGTCGTGGCGGGTCGGGTAGCTGCGCTGTCGCTCCACTCGACCAACGGCCTGATGCTCGTGGGCGGCACGCTCGCGTTGACGGTCACGCTGGTGCTGGCCTGGCGACCCGGCGGTGGCCCGGCGTGGATGCCGCTGGCCGGCCTGCTGCTCTCGTTCGCGACCGCCGTCCAGCTCGGCTTCGGCTTCTCCCGCTCGCTCGGCATCCACGTTCCCCTCGGCACGACGATGCTCATCGCCCAGGTCATGGTGCTCGTCTGGGTCTGGCAGCGGCCGCTGCCCGCGTAGGGGGCAGAACGAAACGACGACGGGCGGGTATGCGCCGGGTCTCCCCGGGCACACCCGCCCGTCGTTGTGGCGGTGCTGACCGTCAGCTGTCGGTGAACCCGAGGCTGACGTCGTCCAGCCGAACCGGCTCGCCGGACGCGGCACCGAAGGTGCTGTAGTCGTAGGCGTCGTAGTTCGGCAGCGCGTACATCGCCGCCTTGGCCTCCTCGGTCGGCTCCACCGTGATGTTCCGGTAGCGGGGCAGGCCCGTGCCGGCGGGGATGAGCTTGCCGAGGATGACGTTCTCCTTGAGGCCGAGCAGCGGGTCGGACTTGGCCTCCATGGCGGCCTGGGTGAGCACCCGGGTCGTCTCCTGGAAGGACGCCGCCGACAACCACGACTCGGTCGCGAGCGAGGCCTTGGTGATGCCCATGAGCTCCGGTCGACCCGACGCCGGTCTTGCCACCCTCGCGGGACACCCGGTCGTTCTCCATCGCGAAGCGCGTGCGCTCCGCCAGGTCGCCCGGGATGAGGTTGGCGTCGCCGGCCTCGATGACCGTCACCCGGCGCAGCATCTGCCGGACGATGACCTCGATGTGCTTGTCGTGGATCGACACACCCTGCTGGCGGTAGACGTGCTGCACCTCGTCGACGAGGTGCGTCTGGACCGCACGGGGGCCGAGGATCCGCAGCACCTGCTTCGGGTCGATCGCGCCCTGGATCAGCTGGTGGCCGACCTCGACGTGCTCGCCGTCCTGGACGAGCAGGCGGGACCGCTTGCTCACCGGGTAGGCGTGCTCGTCGCTGCCGTCGTCCGGGACGAGGACGATCCGACGGGTCTTGTCGGTGTCCTCGACCTTGACGCGACCGGTCGTCTCGGCGATCGGGGCGACACCCTTCGGGGTACGCGCCTCGAACAGCTCGACGACTCGGGGCAGACCCTGCGTGATGTCGTCACCGGCCACACCACCGGTGTGGAAGGTCCGCATCGTCAGCTGGGTGCCGGGCTCGCCGATCGACTGCGCCGCGATGATGCCGACGGCCTCGCCGATGTCGACGAGCTTGCCCGTCGCCAGGGAGCGGCCGTAGCACATCGCGCAGGTCCCGACCTTGCTCTCGCAGGTGAGAACCGACCGGACCTTGACCTGGTCGATGCCCGCCGCGAACAGCGCGTCGATGACCACGTCACCGAGGTCGATGCCCGCGTTGGCGAGAACCGTGCCGTCGGCGTCGGCCACGTCCTGCGCGAGGGTCCGCGCGTAGACGCTGGTCTCGACGTCCTCGTGCGGGACCCGCTGGCCGCCGCGCGTGTCGGCGATCGGCATGGTGAGGCCGCGCTCGGTGCCACAGTCGTGCTCGCGGATGATGACGTCCTGGGAGACGTCGACGAGCCGACGGGTGAGGTAGCCCGAGTCCGCCGTCCGCAGCGCGGTGTCGGCAAGACCCTTACGAGAACCGTGCGTCGAGATGAAGAACTCGAGCACCGACAGACCCTCGCGGAAGTTCGCGCGGATCGGACGGGGAATGATCTCGCCCTTCGGGTTCGACACCAGGCCACGCATACCGGCGATCTGGCGCAGCTGCATCCAGTTGCCTCGGGCCCCGGAGTTGACCATCTTGTAGATCGTGTTGGTGACCGGGATGTTGGCCCGCATCTCCTCCGCGACCTTGTTGGTGGCCTCGTTCCAGATCTCGATGAGGTCCTCGCGACGCTCGTTGTCCGTCATCGCTCCACGGTCGTAGAGCTTCTGGACCTTGGTGGCGCGGGCCTCGTACTCCTCGAGGATCTCCTTCTTGCGCGGCGGCGTGACGACGTCGGAGATGGCGACGGTGGCACCGGACCGGGTGGCCCAGTAGAAACCGGCGTCCTTCAACGCGTCCAGCGACGCGGCGACCTGCACCTTGGTGTAGCGCTCGGCCAGGTCGTTGACGATCGACGAGAGCCGCTTCTTGTCCACGACCTCCTCGACGAACGCGTAGTTGACCGGGAGCGCCTCGTTGAACAGCACCCGGCCAAGCGTCGTCTCGAGGATGAGCGACGGGACGATGCCGTTCTCGTCGGACTCGACACCCTCCGGCAGCTCGGTACCCACGGGGGGCACGACGTCCGTCAGGCGAACCCGGATCCGCGACCCGAGCAGGATCTCGTGCTTGTCGAACGCCATCCGGGCCTCGGCGGGCGTCCCGAACACCCGACCGGCGCCCGGGCCGTCCGCCACCTCGGAGGTGAGGTGGAACAGGCCGATGATCATGTCCTGGGTGGGCATGGTCACGGGACGGCCGTCGGCCGGCTTGAGGATGTTGTTGCTCGACAGCATGAGGATGCGGGCCTCGGCCTGCGCCTCCGCCGACAGCGGCACGTGGACGGCCATCTGGTCCCCGTCGAAGTCGGCGTTGAACGCCGTGCAGACGAGCGGGTGGATCTGGATGGCCTTGCCCTCGACCAGCTGCGGCTCGAACGCCTGGATACCAAGGCGGTGCAGCGTGGGCGCCCGGTTCAGCAGCACCGGGTGCTCGGTGATGACCTCCTCGAGGACGTCCCAGACGACCGGCCGCGCGCGCTCGACCATCCGCTTGGCGGACTTGATGTTCTGCGCGTGGTCGAGGTCGACGAGCCGCTTCATGACGAACGGCTTGAACAGCTCGAGCGCCATCTGCTTCGGCAGGCCGCACTGGTGCAGCTTCAGCTGCGGGCCGACGACGATGACCGAACGGCCGGAGTAGTCGACGCGCTTGCCGAGCAGGTTCTGGCGGAACCGGCCCTGCTTGCCCTTGAGCATGTCGGACAGCGACTTGAGCGGCCGGTTGCCCGGACCCGTGACCGGACGGCCACGACGGCCGTTGTCGAACAGCGAGTCGACGGCCTCCTGGAGCATCCGCTTCTCGTTGTTGACGATGATCTCCGGCGCACCGAGGTCGAGCAGCCGCTTGAGGCGGTTGTTCCGGTTGATGACCCGGCGGTAGAGGTCGTTGAGGTCGGACGTCGCAAACCGGCCACCGTCGAGCTGCACCATCGGGCGCAGGTCCGGCGGGATGACCGGGACGCAGTCGAGGACCATGCCCGTCGGGCTGTTGGTCGTCGTCGTGAACGCGGTCACGACCTTGAGCCGCTTGAGGGCCCGGGTCTTCTTCTGGCCCCGGCCGGTGGCGATGATCTCGCGCAGCTCGGCGATCTCCGACTCGAGGTCGAAGGTCTCCAGCCGCTTCTGGATCGCCGCCGCGCCCATGCCGCCCTCGAAGTAGAGGCCGAACCGGTCACGCATCTCGCGGTAGAGCACCTCGTCGCCCTCGAGGTCCTGGACCTTGAGGTTCTTGAAGCGGTCCCAGACCTGCTCGAGCCGCTCGACCTGTTGGTCGGCGCGCTTGCGGATGTTGTTCATCTCGCGCTCGGCCGACTCGCGGACCTTGCGCTTGGCGTCGGACTTGGCGCCCTCCGCCTCGAGCTCGGCGAGGTCCTTCTCGAGGATCTTCGCGCGCGCCTCGATGTCGGCGTCGCGACGGTTCTCGATCTCCTTCTTCTCCACCTGGATCTGCGCCTCGAGCGAGGGCAGGTCCTGGTGCCGCTGGTCGACGTCGACCGACGTGATCATGTAGGCGGCGAAGTAGATGACCTTCTCCAGGTCCTTCGGCGCCAGGTCCAGCAGGTAGCCCAGCCGGCTCGGGACGCCCTTGAAGTACCAGATGTGCGTCACGGGGGCGGCGAGCTCGATGTGGCCCATCCGCTCACGACGCACCTTGGCGCGGGTCACCTCGACGCCGCAGCGCTCGCAGATGATGCCCTTGAAGCGGACGCGCTTGTACTTTCCGCAGTTGCACTCCCAGTCCCGGGTGGGGCCGAAGATGCGCTCGCAGAACAGCCCCTCCTTCTCGGGCTTGAGGGTGCGGTAGTTGATGGTCTCCGGCTTCTTCACCTCGCCGTGGCTCCACTGGCGGATGTCGTCAGCGGTGGCCAGGCCGATACGCAGCTCGTCAAAGAAGTTGACATCGAGCACTTCGTGCTTCCTTCTCTCGAATTCGAGTGACTTCTGTATGCCGGTGGTGCCGGCTAGTGCATGGACGGGCTTCGCCCGACGCATGCCGGGTCCGAAAGATGCTCGCTTCGCTCGGATCCTTCAGACCTCTTCGACCGAGCTCGGCTCGCGCCGGGACAGGTCGATGCCGAGCTCCTCCGCCGCGCGGAACACGTCCTCGTCGGCTTCCTTCATCTCGATGGTCTGGCCATCGGTCGACAGGACCTCGACGTTGAGACACAGCGACTGCATCTCCTTGAGGAGGACCTTGAAGGACTCGGGGATGCCGGAGTCGGGGATGTTCTCGCCCTTGACGATGGCCTCGTAGACCTTCACGCGGCCGGGGACGTCGTCGGACTTGATCGTCAGCAGCTCCTGCAGCGTGTAGGCCGCGCCGTAGGCCTCGAGCGCCCAGACCTCCATCTCACCGAAGCGCTGGCCACCGAACTGGGCCTTACCGCCGAGCGGCTGCTGGGTGATCATCGAGTAGGGGCCGGTCGAGCGAGCGTGGATCTTGTCGTCGACGAGGTGGTGGAGCTTGAGGATGTACATGTAGCCCACCGACACGTCTTCGGGGAACGGCTCGCCGGAGCGGCCGTCGAAGAGCTTCGCCTTGCCGGACCCGTCGATGAGCCGCACGCCGTCGCGCGTCTCGTTCGTCGAGTCGAGCAGCCCGGTGATGACGTTCTCACCGGCGCCGTCGAAGACGGGGCTGGCGACCCGGGTGCCCGGGGGCGCTTCGTAGGCGTCCTGCGGGATGGGCTTGGCCCAGTCGGGCTGTCCCTCGACCTTCCAGCCGCGGGAAGCGGCCCAGCCGAGGTGCAGCTCGAGGATCTGGCCGACGTTCATCCGGCCCGGCACGCCGAGCGGGTTGAGCACGACGTCCACGGGCGTCCCGTCCTCGAGGAACGGCATGTCCTCGACGGGCAGGATCTTGGAGATGACGCCCTTGTTGCCGTGCCGGCCGGCCAGCTTGTCGCCGTCGGTGATCTTCCGCTTGTTCGCGACGTAGACGCGGACCAGCTGGTTGACGCCGGGCGGCAGGTCGTCGCCCTCGTCCTTGTCGAAGACCTTGACGCCGATGACCGTGCCGGTCTCGCCGTGGGGCACCTTCAGGGACGTGTCGCGGACCTCGCGCGCCTTCTCACCGAAGATCGCGCGGAGCAGCCGCTCCTCGGGGGTGAGCTCGGTCTCGCCCTTGGGCGTGACCTTGCCGACCAGCAGGTCGCCGTCGCGGACCTCGGCGCCGATCCGGATGATCCCGCGCTCGTCGAGGTCCGCGAGGACCTCCTCGGAGACGTTGGGGATGTCCCGGGTGATCTCCTCGGGGCCCAGCTTGGTGTCGCGGGCGTCGACCTCGTGCTCCTCGATGTGGATCGAGGAGAGGACGTCGTCCTGCACCAGGCGCTGGCTGAGGATGATCGCGTCCTCGTAGTTGTGGCCCTCCCACGGCATGAACGCCACGAGCAGGTTGCGGCCGAGCGCCATCTCGCCGTTCTCCGTCGCCGGGCCGTCGGCGATGACCGCCCCGACCTCGACCCGCTGACCCTCGTCCACGCGGACGATCTGGTTGTAGCAGTTGCCCTGGTTGGAGCGGTCGAACTTGGCGATCCGGTAGGTGACGGTGGTGCCGTCGTCGTTGGCGACGGTGACCAGGTCGGCGCTCACCTCGGTGACGACACCGGCCTTGGCTGCGACCACGACGTCACCGGAGTCGACCGCCGCGCGGAACTCCATGCCGGTGCCCACCAGCGGGGCCTCGGACCGCACCAGCGGCACGGCCTGACGCTGCATGTTCGAGCCCATGAGGGCGCGGTTGGCGTCGTCGTGCTCGAGGAACGGGATGAGCGCGGTGGCCGCCGAGACCATCTGCCGGGGTGAGACGTCCATGTAGTCGACGTCGGCACCGGGGATGTACTCGACCTCGCCGCCCTTGGTGCGGACGAGGACGCGCTCCTCGGCGAAGTGGCTGTCCGCGGTGAGACGGCTCGTTCGCCTGGGCGATGACGTGCTCGTCCTCCTCGTCGGCCGTGAGGTAGTCGACCTCGTCGCTGACCTTGCCCTTGGTCACCTTGCGGTAGGGGGTCTCGACGAAGCCGAACGCGTTGATCCGCCCGTAGGACGCGAGCGAGCCGATCAGGCCGATGTTCGGGCCCTCAGGGGTCTCGATCGGGCACATGCGGCCGTAGTGCGACGAGTGGACGTCGCGGACCTCCATGCCGGCGCGGTCACGGGACAGACCACCCGGGCCGAGCGCGGAGAGACGCCGCTTGTGCGTCAGGCCCGACAGCGGGTTGTTCTGGTCCATGAACTGGCTGAGCTGCGAGGTCCCGAAGAACTCCCGGATGCTCGCCACGACCGGGCGGATGTTGATCAGGGTCTGCGGCGTGATCGCCTCGACGTCCTGGGTGGTCATCCGCTCGCGGACGACGCGCTCCATCCGGGACAGGCCCGTGCGGACCTGGTTCTGGATCAGCTCGCCGACGCTGCGGAGGCGACGGTTGCCGAAGTGGTCGATGTCGTCGACCTCGACCCGCAGGTCGATGTCGTGACCGTCGCGGCGGCCCTTCATCGTCGGCTCGCCGGCGTGCAGGACGACGAGGAACTTGATCGTCGCGACGATGTCGTCGATGGACAGCGTCGAGGCGCTCAGCGGCTCCTCGAGCCCCAGCTTCTTGTTCAGCTTGTAGCGACCGACCTTGGCCAGGTCGTAGCGCTTGCCGTTGAAGTAGAGGTTGTCGAGCAGCGTCTGCGCGGCCTCCTTGGTCGGCGGCTCGCCCGGGCGCAGCTTGCGGTAGATGTCGAGCAGGGCGTCGTCCTGACCCTGGGTGTGGTCCTTCTCCAGGGTGAGCCGCATCGACTCGTAGTCGCCGAACTCCTCGAGGATCTGCGCCTCGGTCCAGCCGAGCGCCTTGAGGAGCACGGTGACCGACTGCTTGCGCTTGCGGTCGACGCGGACGCCGACCATGTCGCGCTTGTCGATCTCGAACTCGAGCCAGGCGCCGCGGCTGGGGATGACCTTCGCCGTGTAGACGTCCTTGTCGGAGGTCTTGTCGGCGGTGCGCTCGAAGTAGACGCCCGGGCTGCGGACGAGCTGCGAGACGACGACGCGCTCGGTGCCGTTGATGATGAAGGTGCCGCGCTCGGTCATGAGCGGGAAGTCGCCCATGAACACGGTCTGGCTCTTGATCTCGCCGGTGTTGGTGTTCATGAACTCGGCGGTGACGAACAAGGGCGCGTCGTAGGTCTGGTCACGCTCCTTGCAGGACTCGATGGTCTTGCGGGTCTCCTCGAAGCGGTGGTCGCGGAACGACAACGACATCGAGCCGGAGAAGTCCTCGATCGGGGAGATCTCCTCGAAGATCTCCTCGAGGCCGGAGCGGTCGGGCACGTCGGTGCGGCCCGCCTCCTTGGCGGCGGCCACGCGGGCCTGCCAGCGCTCGTTGCCGAGCAGCCAGTCGAAGCTCTCCGTCTGGAGGGCGAGGAGGTCGGGGACCTCCAGTGGTTCGCGAATCTG
The DNA here is from genome assembly GCA_963751085.1 of uncultured Actinomycetota bacterium. GTDB lineage: Bacteria > Actinomycetota > Actinomycetes > Actinomycetales > Dermatophilaceae > Lapillicoccus. The sequence goes on from CAVVTH010000004.1 coordinate 977,265, forward strand.
GGCGAACGACAGACGGCCGGAGGCCGTCCGTGCGGTGGACACATTCTGGGACGCGGTGCGCGAGGCAGCCAAGGAGGGTCCTTCCACGGGCCTTACTGAACTTGAGTTGTCAGCGCGGCTTGCTGTCCATGACCCTCGGACCTGGTTCGGGACGCGTCGTGGTCCGGTTCACGGATCTCACCGTGAGGGCTAGGTCCCAGATCCGGTGTGGAAACCGGTCGGGACACCACGAAGCGCTCGAGAGGACGAAGGTTGCGGGCAGAGGCAGCGCAAAGCGATAGCATACCCCGCCAGGGCATAGTTGTCCAGTCGAGTCAAGTCCCCGTCCGCGGACGCCCGCCCCGCTCACGAGGATGAGGGGCTGCGCTCCAAGCAGGACGGACCTGTCGAGAACGGGACGACTATGGACCCTCACCGGGCCCGCGTCAAGCGCAACCGGCCGTTTCACCGCGTTTGCCCAGGTCAGGCCGACGCGAAGCGGTCGGTCGCGGCGACCATGAGGTCGTTCATCGGCTCTGAACCGAGGTGCCCGACCCCGGGGACGATGTGGAGCTCGGCGCCCGGCCAGCGCCGCGCGACCGCCCACGCCGCGTCCGCCGGACCGGCGAGGTCCAGCCGCCCGTGACAGAGCACCCCCGGGATGCCGGCGAGGCCGGCCAGCGCTCCGAGGATGGCGTCGCCCGGCTGGAAGGCGGCGTGGGCGAAGTAGTGCGTCACCGTCCGGGCGAAGCCGAAGCGGAAGTCGGCGTCGGCATACCTCGGGTTGGTCCAGACGCCGGGCACGGCCTCGGTGTCGAGACTGGCGATGGCCTCCTCCCACTCGCACCACGCCAGGGCCGCGGCGTGACGCACCTGCGGGTCGGGGCCGGCCAGCCGACGGGCGTATGCGGCGGCCAGGTTGCCGTCGCGATCCGGCTCGGGCAGGGCGGCCAGGAAGCGCTCGTGGGCCTCAGGGAAGTAGCGGCCGACGCCGCGGGTCAGCCACTCGACGTCCACCGTCCGGGTGAGCGTCACCGCTCCTAGAACGACGGCGCGGACGCGGTCGCGGTGCGTCACCGCATACGTGAGGCCGAGGGTCGAGCCCCACGAGCCGCCGAGGAGCAGCCACCGGTCGACGCCGAGGTGCTCGCGGAGCCGCTCGAGGTCGGCCACCAGGTGCGCCGTGGTGTTGACCGACAGGTCGGTCGTGGCGTCCATGGTGGATGGCGTGCTGCGGCCGGCGCCGCGCTGGTCGAGCAGGATGACGCGGTAGCGCTGGGGGTCGAAGAAGCCGGCCCACCACGAGCCGGCTCCCGAGCCGGGGCCACCGTGCAGGACGACCGCCGGGACGCCGCTGGGATCGCCGCGGACCTCGTAGTGCAGCCGCTGGCCGTCCCCGACGTCGAGCCAGCCCTCGTCGTGTGGCGGGGTCGGCTCGTACATAGACCCGCGAGTCTAAGGGCCCGGGCGTGGCCGGTTTTCGTTCGGCTCGGCTCCCAGCCAAGCGGCTCGGCTCCCCACATGTCGGTAGCCGAGCCGCTCGGCTCACAGCCGAGCCGAGCGGTCACCCGGTCTCCGGGTCTTTGCGGCGGTATGCGGAAGGTTCTGGAACGCAGGACGGGCCCGACCGCGTGCGGTCGAGCCCGTCCTTGGTGGTGCGTCGTTCAGGAGTGCGTCGTTGAGACGCGGGGCGTCACTTGAGGGTGACGGTGGCCCCGGCGCCCTCGAGCTGCTCCTTGGCCTTGTCCGCCGCGGCCTTGTCGACCTTCTCGAGGACCGCCTTGGGGGCGCCGTCGACGAGGTCCTTGGCCTCCTTGAGGCCGAGGCTGGTGAGCGCGCGGACCTCCTTGATGACCTGGATCTTCTTGTCGCCGGCCGCCTCGAGGACGACGTCGAACTCGTCCTGCTCCTCGACGGCCGGAGCGTCGGCGCCGCCGCCGGCGGCGGACGCACCGGGAGCGGCCACGGCGACCGGAGCCGCCGCGGTGACCCCGAAGGTGTCCTCGAACTGCTTCACGAACTCGGAGAGCTCGATGAGGGTCATCTCCTTGAAAGCGTCAAGGAGCTCGTCAGTGCTGAGCTTCGCCATGATGGCGTTCCTTCCTGTTCTTGCCTGAGTGGCGTGTGTGGTTGAGCTGAGCCGCGTGGCTCAGGCGGTGTCGCCACCCGTGGCGACGTCTTGGGGAGTGGACTCGACGGCCGGAGCCGCCGCGTCCTGGGGGGTGGTGCCCTCGGCGGCCGCGTCCTGCGGTGTCGCGTCCTGCGGAGCCGTGTCCTGCGGGGCCCTCGGCCTCGCGCTTGGCCCGGAGCGCCTCGATGAGGCGGGCGCTCTGGGACAGCGGTGCGGCGAAGAGGTAGACCGCCTTGGTCAGCGACGCGTTCATGGCGCCGGCGAGCTTGGCGAGCAGGACCTCACGGGACTCGAGGTCCGCGAGCTGGGTGATCTCGGCGGCGGTCATCGCCTTGCCGTCGAGGACGCCGCTCTTGATGACGAGCAGCGGGTTGGTGCGGGCGAAGTCGCGCAGGCCCTTGGCCGCCTCGACCGGGTCACCGGTGACGAAGGCGATGGCCGTGGGGCCCGACGAGCTGTCCGTCGAACGCGGTGACCCCGGCCTCCTTGGCCGCCAGCTCGGTGAGCGTGTTCTTGACGACGGCGTAGGTGGCGTGCCCGCGCAGCGAGCCGCGCAGCTCGGACAGCTGCTTGACGGTCAGGCCGCGGTACTCGGTGAGCACGGCCGCGCTGGAACCGCGGAAGCTGTCCGCGAGCTCGGCGATGGCCGCCTGCTTCTCGGCGGTGGCCATGGGGCCTCCTTCTGCATTGCGGGGAGCCGGCGGAAGGGTCCGCACACGAGAAACGCCCCGGCGCAGGCGCACGGGGCGGAGTCGCAGCCAGCCGTAAGGGCGGGTATGCGAGTCGGTTCGTGTCCTGCGCAGGTCGCCGCACGCGGTGCGGGCCTTCGGTCTGCCACCTGGCGAACCAGGAGACGGACGACCGGCGGTCATTGGTCGATGCCGAGTGTACAGACCGGTCCGGGGCCGACCAAAACGGCCGGCCCCGGACCGCAGCGTCAGGGGGTCCCGGGCCGGACGACCATCGCCGAGCCGCCGCCGCGCCGCACCGTCTCGGCGGCCGACTCGAAGGCGTTGCCGCCGAGCGGGTGGATGGCGGTAACCGCCCCGATCTCGTTCGGCGTGCCGCTCGAGACCAGGTTGTGCCCGAGCTGGCGCAACGCGTCGCCGTCCGGGCCGGTGAGGATCTGCGGCTCGGCGCCCTCGGCCCCGTTCCGCGACGACAGCCGCGGCTCGGCGATGGCCTGGACGAGCGGGAGGCCGCGGTCGAGATAGCCGAGGAGGGTCTGCGCGACCGACGTGATGATGGTCGCGCCACCGGGCGACCCGACCGTGAGGTAGGGCGAGCCGTCCTTGAGGACGATCGTCGGGCTCATCGACGACCGCGGCCGCTTGCCGGACCGGGGAGGTTGGGGTCGGGCACGCCCGGCGGTCAGCGGCACGAAGTTGAAGTCGGTCAGCTCGTTGTTGAGCAGGAACCCGTAGCCGGGGACGGTGATGCCGGAGCCGCCGGTCTGCTCGATGGTGAGGGTGTAGGACGCGACGTTGCCCCACTTGTCGGCGTGACGAGGTGCGTCGTCGACGGGCCCTCGTAGGGCTGCCCCTGGCGGGCCGCCGACCCGACACAGCTCGTGTAGCTGCCGTCCGGGCTGCCGAACGGGATCGGCCGGGCCTGGGCTTTCGCGGGGTCGAAGAGGCAGGCTCGCTCGGCCGCGTAGCCGTCGCTGATGAGCTCCTTGACCGGGACGGTGTCGTGGTAGTCGCCCGTCGGCACATCGCCGACGTAGCGGTTCCGGTCGGCGAACGCCGTCGCGGAGGCCTCCGAGAACCAGTGCAGATAGTTGGCGTCGTCTGAGGCTGGCGAGCCTGGTGCCGGTCTTGGCCTCGTACGCCTCGACGAGGTTGAGGATCTCGGCGACCGCGATGCCGCCCGAGCTCGGCACCGGCATGCCGTAGACGTCGAAGCCCTTGTACTGGCGAGGCGATCGGGTCCTTGATCAACGCCCGGTAGGCCTGCAGGTCGGCCTTGGTGAGCTGTCCGCCCATGACCGAGTCGCCGGCCTTGGTCGTCGGGTGCTGCGCCTCGGCGACGATCGCATCGCCGAGCTTGCCCTGGTAGAGCCACGACGTGCCCCGGGCGGCGAGCTGGATGTAGGTCCGGGCCAGGTCGGGGTTGCGGAAGGTCGACCCGACGGCCGGCGGCTTACCTCCCGGAAGGAAGACCTTCGCCGTGGCGGGGAACCGCGCGAAGCGCTCGGCGTTGGCGGCGGTCTGGTCGTGGAAGGTCTGGTCGACGGTGAACCCCTTGAGCGCCAGCAGCGCGGCGGGCTGCATCAGCTGGTGGAACTTCTGCGTTCCGAAGGTGTTGGCCGCCTTCTCCCACAGCGCCGGCGTGCCGGGAGTCCCGATGGACAGCCCCGAGGTCACCGCGGTCGCGAAGGGGTACGGCGTGCCGGTGGCCGGGTCGACGAACGCCTGGTCCGTGAAGGACTTCGGTGCCGTCTCGCGGCCGTCGATGGTGCTGACCTTCTTGGTCTTCGCGTCGTAGTAGACGAAGAAGCCGCCGCCACCGATGCCGGCGCTGTAGGGCTCGGTCACGCCGAGCGCCGCAGCGGTGGCGACCGCCGCGTCGGCCGCGTTGCCGCCTTTGGCCAGCACGTCGATCCCGACCTGGCTCGCGTCGCGGTCCACGGTCGAGACCGCTCCGCCGGAGCCGATCATGAGGGGCACCTTCGGCAGGTCGCCCGGCGGCTTCCCGCTGGCTCCCCGGTCGGCCACAGCCGGCGCGGCGCTCACCAGGGCGAGGACGGTGACGGCGCTGAGGCCGAGGACGACACGACGACGCAGGCGGCTCATCGGCCGACCGTATCCCTGGGCGCCCGCTGTGCGCCTGATGAGAAGGTCTGGTGTTGTTCAGGTCTCGGTATGCGACTCGCCGCGCCGGCCGGTCCGGCCGCTCACCCCGACAGCGCCGGCGCAGACGACGAAGGGCCCGGAGCCGGGTCGGCTCCGGGCCCTGCTGGGTCGGTCGGTCAGGCGTTGACCGACTCGGCGTCCTCGACGAGGAGGTTGCGGGTGCGCCGGTAGTCCAGCGGGATGCCCGGGCCCATCGTCGTGGTCAAGGTCGCCTTCTCGATGTAGTGGCCCTTGGACGAGGACGGCTTCAGCCGCAGGATCTCCTCCAGCGCGGCCGCGTAGTTCTCCACCAGCGACTTCTCGTCGAACGACGCCTTGCCGATGATGAAGTGGAGGTTCGCGTGCTTGTCGACGCGGAACTCGATCTTGCCGCCCTTGATGTCGGTCACGGCCTTGGCGACGTCCATGGTCACGGTGCCGGTCTTCGGGTTCGGCATCAGGCCACGGGGGCCGAGGACCTTGCCCAGCCGGCCGACCTTGCCCATCATGTCCGGCGTCGCGACGACGGCGTCGAAGTCGAGCCAGCCGCCCTGCACCTTCTCGAGCATGTCGTCGGACCCGACGTAGTCGGCCCCCGCCTCACGGGCCGCCTCGGCCTTGTCGCCGTTGGCGAAGACCAGGACCCGGGCGGTCTTGCCGGTGCCGTGCGGGAGGTTGACCGTGCCGCGGACCATCTGGTCGGCCTTGCGCGGGTCGACGCCGAGCCGCATCGCGACCTCGACCGTCGAGTCGTACTTCGTGGTGCTGGTGTCCTTGGCGAGCCGGACGGCCTCGAGCGGGCTGTAGACCCGGGCCGCGTCGATCTTGTCGCTGGCGGCGCGGTACGCCTTGCTGCGCTTCATGTGCTGCTCCTTCGTTCGCTTCTGGTGGAGTCGTGGTCGACGGACCAGCGCTGGTCCTGCCACTACGCCGGAGGCTTCCGGCGGGTCTTCGCGGGTGCTCGGGGGCGGAGCCCCCGAGGGCGTCAGTAGCCGGGGGTGGTGATGCCCATCGACCGGGCGGTGCCGGCGATGATCTTGGCGGCGGCCTCGACGTCGTTGGCGTTGAGGTCCTCCATCTTCTGCTCCGCGATGGAGCGGACCTGGTCGGCCGAGAGGGTGGCGACCTTGGTCTTGTGCGGCTCGCCGGAGCCCTTGGGCACGCCGGCGGCCTTCTTGATCAGCTCGGCGGCCGGCGGCGTCTTCGTGACGAAGGTGAAGGACCGGTCCTCGTAGACCGTGATCTCGACGGGGATGACGTTGCCGCGCTGGGACTCCGTCGCGGCGTTGTAGGCCTTGACGAACTCCATGATGTTGACGCCGTGCTGGCCGAGGGCCGGGCCGACGGGGGGCGCGGGCGTGGCCGCACCGGCGTTGATCTGCAGCTTGATGAAGCCGGAGATCCGCTTCTTCTTGGGAGGCATGCTGTTGTCGCTTTCGTTGTGGGCCTACGCCGTGGGCGATGACCCGGTTGCAAGACCGCGTCGGTGAGCACGGGCGGGGGTGTCCGGCGGGCTCAGATCTTGGCGACCTGGGAGAAGGACAGCTCGACCGGGGTCTCCCGGCCGAAGATGGAGACGAGCACCTTGAGCTTCTGGGTGTCCGCGTTGATCTCGGAGATCGTCGCGGGCAGGGTCTCGAACGGCCCCTCCATGACGGTGACCGACTCGCCGACCTGGAAGTCGACGACCGGGGTCTCCTTGGTCTTCCCGCCGCCGCCGGAGGAGCCGGAGCCGCCCGCGGTGGCCGGGGTCTCCAGGTCGGGGGCGAGCATGGTGAAGACCTCGTCGAGGCTCAGCGGCACCGGCTGGTGGGCGTTGCCGACGAAGCCGGTGACGCCCGGGGTATGCCGCACGGCGCCCCAGCTCTCGTCGGTGAGGTCCATCCGGACCAGGACGTAGCCGGGCATCCGCACGCGCGAGACCAGCTTCTTCTGGCCGTTCTTGATCTCGGTGACCTCTTCCATGGGCACCTCGATCTCGAAGATGTAGTCCTCCATGTTGAGGGACTGGATCCGGGTCTCGAGGTTGGTCTTGACCCGCTTCTCGTAGCCCGCGTAGGAGTGCACGACGTACCAGTCGCCGTCCTTGAGCCGCAGCTGCCGCTTGTACTCCTCCACGGGGTCGGCTGGCGCCTCCCCGTCGGTCGCGCCCTCGGTCTCGCCGTCGGTCGTGCCCTGGGTCTCGGCGTCGACCTCGGCGTTGTAGTCGGCGATGTCCTGCGCGGCGTCGGTGTCCACGGTGTGCACGGTCCCGGCGGAGTCGAGGGCGCCGAAGTCCTGGTAGGGCTCCGTTGCACGCTCTGTCTCGCGGTCGTTCTCGCGCTGGGTGTCGAGCTGGGTGTCGTTGTCGGACACGCTGCTGCCTGCTTCCTGTCTGTGTGTCAGTCGTTCGGCCGGTCGGGGCCGGAGGTGGAACGCCGCTCAGCCCGCGAGGACGAGCAGCATCAGCCGGTGGAACACGAAGTCGAGGCCGCCGACGATCGCCATGATGACGAGCACGAAGACGATGACGACGATCGTGTAGTTGAGCAGCTCCGAACCGGTCGGCCGCACCACCTTGCGCAGCTCGTCGACGATCTGGCTGATGAAGAGCCCGAGGGACTGGAACAGCCGACTGACCGGGTTGCCCTGACGGGGTCGCCGTTGGGCGGCGCGTCCGGAGCCGCGGTTGCCCGCGCGTGCTTCGGTCATTCGCTCCTCCTTTCCCCGAAGGTGGTCTGTGCCTGCACCGCAGGGCAGGAGGGACTCGAACCCCCAACCGCCGGTTTTGGAGACCGGTGCTCTACCAATTGAGCCACTGCCCTACGCGAACCGGGGCTGGGCCGGTCCGCGGGCGCCGGCCTGGGCTGTTCGCGCATACCGTCTGACGGGCATGCCGGAGCAGGCGGCAGGCCACCACCGAAGGGACAGCATACGGGACCGCGCCTGGTGCTCGCGAACCTGCGAGACGCCTCCGACGCCGCTGCGAGGCCGGTCCGGCGCGGTGGGAGGATGGCCGCCGTGACCACGCCATCGACCGTCACCCGGACCCCGCTGGCCGACCTGAGCGAGGCCGAGCTCGCCGCGTTTCTCGAGGAGAAGCGGGCGGAGTACGCCGCGCCTCAAGGCCCGTGGCCTGGCGCTGGACCTCACCCGGGGCAAGCCGTCGAGCGCCCAGCTCGACCTGGCCGACCGGCTCCTCGCCCTGCCGACCACCACCATGGACCGCGCCGGTGCCGACGTGCGGAACTACGGCGGGCCTCGAAGGGCTGGCCGAGCTCCGCGAGATCTTCGCCGAGCTGCTGTGGGTGGAGCCGGAGCAGGTCGTCTGCGGGGGCAACTCCAGCCTCACGCTCATGTGGGACGTTCTGGCCTACCTCATGCTCTTCGGCGCCCCCGAGTCGCCCCGGCCGTGGGCGCAGGAGGAGAAGGTCACCTTCGTCTGCCCCGTCCCGGGCTACGACCGGCACTTCTCGATGCTGGCTGACCTCGGCATCGAGATGGTCACCGTCCCGATGAACAGCGACGGCCCGGACGTCCCGTCGGTCGCCGCGCTGGTCCGCGACGACCCGAGCGTCAAGGGCATGTGGGTGGTGCCGACCTACGCCAACCCCTCCGGCGCCGTCTGCTCCCAGGAGGTCGCCGCCGCCGCTGGTATCGATGCCGACCGCCGCCCCGGACTTCCGGATCTTCTGGGACAACGCCTACGCGTTCCACCACCTCACCGAGGACGAGGCCAAGAGCGCCGACGTGCTCACCCTGGCCGCGGCCTCGGGCAACCCCAACCGGCCGCTCATGTTCGCCTCCACCTCCAAGATCACGTATGCGGGTGCCGGGGTCTCGGTATTCGCGGCCGGCCGCGGAGAACAAGGCGTGGTACCTCAAGCACCTCGCGATGGCCTCGATCGGCCCGGACAAGGTCAACCACCTGCGCCACGTCGAGTTCTTCGGCTCCGCCGACGGCGTGCGGGAGCACATGCGCCGGCACCGCGCGATCATCGCGCCGAAGTTCGCCGCGGTCGAAGCTGCCCTGACGGCCGCCCTCACCGGCCTCGACGTGGCGGAATGGACGAAGCCCACGGGGGGCTACTTCGTCAACCTCGACGTCCTCGACGGCACCGCGTCGCGGGTCGTCCAGCTGGCCAAGGAGGCCGGGATCGCCCTCACCCCCGCCGGCGCGTCGTTCCCCTACGGCCGCGACCCGCGCGACCGCAACATCCGGCTCGCGCCGACGTTCCCGCCACTGGAGCAGGTAGAGGCGGCCATGGCCGGCGTCGGGACGTGCGTCGCGCTCGCGGCTGCGGAGAAGCTGGCCGTCGGGGTCTGACGCCGCAGCGGATCGGGCCGGGTCGAGCCGTGACCCCGCGGATGGCAGAGTGGCCGGTATGAGCGACGAGAGCTACAGCGGCGAAGAGCTGAACACCGATACCGGCAGCTACTCGCTGGACGACGAGGACCAGTTCGACGCCGAGGACACCCTCATCGACCGCGGCGTCGAGAGCTCGCTCGACGAGGGGTACTCGCCCCCGGAGAAGCCGCTGGGCGTGGACCGCTGGGGCACCACGGCGTGGGAGCAGTCGCAGGACGAGACCATCGACCAGCGGATCCGCCAGGAGGAGCCCGACCCCAACACCGCCTACGGCGCACCGGAGAATGAATCGGGGCTGGACGACGAGGGCGACATGGTCGGCGGCGACGACCCCGACGCCATCCCGGCCGACAGCGACTTCGTCGGCGATATCGGCGAGCGCGCGGGCCGCCTGGTGGCGCCGGACCAGGGGTTCGGGGAGGACACCGAGAAGGACCTCGTCGCCGAGGACGTCGGCATCTCCGGTGCCGGTGCGTCCGCGGAGGAGGCGGCCATGCACATCGCCTCCGACGAGATCGGCGACCATGACCTCGGGACCGATGACGAAGGGGACGCCGACGGGTTGACCGAGGCGACCGCATACCGGATCGAGAACGAAGCCCCGATGAACGAGCTCGACTCCCTCGAAAGCCCGTCCGACGACACCCGAGGCTGATCCCTCGCCCCGAGACCTCGCCGCACTGCCCAAGGCCCACCTGCACCTGCACTTCACCGGGTCGATGCGCATCGGCACGCTCGCCGACCTCGCGCAGGAGCGCGGCGTCCCCCTGCCCGAGGCGTTCACCGACGAGTGGCCACCGCAGCTGCACGCGACCGACGAGCGGGGCTGGTTCCGGTTCCAGCGGCTCTACGACGTGGCCCGGGCGTGCGTCCGTGGTGAGGACGACCTGCGCCGGATCGTCCGGGAGGCGGCCGAGGACGACGCCGCGGAAGGGTCCCGCTGGCTCGAGCTGCAGGTGGAGCCGTCGTCCTACGCGCCCTACGTCGGCGGCATCACGCCCGCGCTCGAGATCATCCTCGACGAGGCGGCCGAGGCGACCCGGTCGACCGGGACCGGAGTCGGCGTGGTGGTCGCGGCCAGCCGGATCCGCCACCCGCTGGACGCACGCACGCTCGCCCGGCTGGCGGTGCGGTATGCGGGTGAGGGTGCCGGCACGGTGGTCGGTTTCGGGCTCTCGAACGACGAACGACGTGGCTCCTTGCTGGACTTCGCGCCGGCGTTCGAGATCGCGCGCCGCGGTGGCCTGGCGCTGGTCCCGCACGGCGGCGAGCTGCTCGGGCCCGCGTCGGTCATGGACACGCTCACCGTCTTCCGTCCGGACCGGGTGGGTCACGGAGTCCGGGCGAGCGAGGACCCCGCGGCGCTGGACCGGGTGGCCGAGTCCGGTGTGACGCTCGAGGTATGCCCGGGCAGCAACGTCGCGCTGGGGGTCTACGCGGATCCCGCCCAGGTGCCGCTGCGGACCATCGTGGACGCCGGCATACCGGTGGCGCTGGGCGCCGACGACCCGTTGCTGTTCGGCACCCGGCTCGCGGCGCAGTACACGCTGGCCCGCGACGCGCTCGGCTTCACGGACGCCGAGCTGGCCGCCCTTGCGAGGCAAAGCCTCGAGGGCAGCCGGGCACCGGAAGCAGTGCGCAAGGCTGCCCTTGCCGACATCGACGCGTGGCTGGCGGGCTGACCGCGGCAGGCCGTTCGGCTCCGTGGCGGTGAACCGTCGATTTGGTCGGCGCCCGGCGCGCAAGGCACCCTGAACGCCATGAAGACTGCCCTGGCCGTCGTGCCCGCAGCCGTCATCCTTCTGGCCGGCTGCGCCTCGAGCAGTGGCGCGGACACCCCCGCTCCGAGCGGGACGGTGGCCGCGGTGGACGCCACGTCGGCCCCCGAGACGACGTCCAGCAGCAGCACCACCACGACGGCGCCGACGTCAGCCAGTGCGACGCCGACGGATGTCCCCACCGCCTTTCCCTCGACCTTCACGGACGTGAACCAGAACATCGCGGACCCGGATCTCAAGGACTCGATCACGGTGAAGCGGGTCGCGCGGGCCCTGCCGTGGCCTGCCGGCTACAAGGCGTCCGCACAGGCCTACGAGCTCGTGGCCCTGGAGATGACGTGGACCCCGTCCAAGGACTACACGATCCCCATCCGCGCGCAGGACTTCGCGATCAACACCGGCAGCCAGTTCCCGAACACGCCCGACTCGATCGTCAACGACGCCGCCAAGGCGAACGGCTGGACCCTGCTGCCGGACCAGGTCGACAAGGGCGACCCGGTCACCGGATGGCTGGTGTTCAAGGTCGACCCCCGCGACGCGCCCAAGCTGACGCTCGACTACACCCGTCCGGCCGTGCAGGTCAGCGGCAGCCAGACATCGTTCCCCGCCAAGACGTTCAGCGTCGGCGTCGTCGGCTGAGCCGCTCGCCTAGAGGTCGACGCCGACGAGGACCGGCTCGTTGACCAGCCGGATCCCGAACTCGCTCTCGACGCCGTCGCGGACCTGTCGGGCGAGGGCCAGCACGTCGCTCGTGCGGGCGCTCCCCCGGTTCGTCACGGCGAGGGTGTGCTTGCCGGACAGCGCCGCCGGGCCGGGCGAGCCGAACCCCTTGCCGAAGCCGGCGCGCTCGATGAGCCAGGCGGCGCTGGTCTTCCGGCGGTCGTCCGGCTCGGGCCAGACCGGGAGCGTCGGGCGCACCGGCGCCCAGCCGGTCGCGGACCCGGTCGGCCAGGGCGTCCATCGCTGCCGGCCGACGAGGACGGGGTTGGTGAAGAACGACCCGCAGCTCCACGTGTCGAAGTCGCCGGCGTCGAGCACCATCCCGCGGTGTCGCCGTTGCTCCAGCACCGCCTCCCGGACATCGGCCAACGGCACCCGGGCGCCGGCCTCGACGCCCAGCGAACGGGCCAGGTCGGCATACCGCACCGGTTCGGACAGGTCGGCGACGCGCAGCTGGAAGAGGACGTCGAGGACCACGAACCGCGACGGGTCCCGCTTGAACCGCGAGTCGCGGTAGGTGAAGCCGCAGTCCGACCCGAAGAGCGTGCGGACCTGAGCGTCGCGCCGGTCCCAGACGCGCACCTGCGCGATGGTTTGGGCGACCTCCTGACCGTATGCGCCGACGTTCTGGATCGGCGTCGCCCCGGTGGAGCCCGGGATCCCGGACAGCGCCTCGATTCCGGCCCAGCCCTGCTCGACCGCTTCGGCGACGAGGTCGTCCCACGGCTCGCCCGCCGCGACCCGCACGTTGGCACCGCCGCAGCGGTCGTCGGACTCGACGCGTACGCCGGTCGTCTCGACCCGGACGACAGTCCCCGGGAAACCCTCGTCGGCGACGACGAGGTTGGAGCCGCCGCCGAGCACCAGCAGCGGCTCATCGGCGTCGTCCACCTCGCGGACGGCGTCGACGAGCTCGTCGATGGTGGTGACGCGCACCAGGCGGGCCGCCGGGCCGCCGACGCGCATCGTGGTCAGCGACGACAGGGCGACGTCATGCTCCTCACGCATACGAGAAGGTCCGGACGTCCGGCTCAGTCGAGCTGGACGACCGCGAGCGCGCGCCCGAGGACCTTGTCGCCGCCGCTGCTCGCCGTCAGCTCGACCGTGGCGCGTTTCGTCGCCGGGTCGACGGACTTGACCACGCCCTCGACCGCGATGTCGGCGCCACCCTCGTAGGGCACGACGACCGGTTTGGTGAACCGCACGGAGTACTCGACCACCCGACCGGCGTCGCCCGCCCACTCGGTGACGGCGGTGACGGCGGAGCCCATCGTGAACATCCCGTGCGCGATGACGTCGGGCAGCCCGACCTTGGTGGCGAACCGCTCGTCCCAGTGGATCGGGTTGCGGTCCAACGACGCTCCGGCGTACTGCACGAGGGTGGCGCGCTCGACGTGGACCGTTTTCCCGGGGATGGGCTGCCCGACCTCGACGTCGGCAGCGGTCCGGACGTCGCCCATCACTCGCCTCCCCTGATGACCAGCGTGGACACGGCGGTGCACACCGGCTCGTCCTCGACGGTGAGCTCGGTCCGCGTGGTGACCATGGCGTGACCGCCGGCCGCCCGGACGGCGTCCACGTGCAGGACCCCCACCACGTCGTCGCCGGCGGTCAGCGGGCGGTGGTGGACGAACTTCTGCTCGCCGTGGACCACCCGGCTGTAGTCGATGCCGGCCTCGGGGTCCCGGACGAGCTGCGCGTCGCACTGCTGGGCGATGAGCACGGCGAACGTCGGCGGGGCGATCACGTCGCGGTAGCCGCGGGCCTGAGCGACGGCGCGGTCGACGTGCACCGGGTCGGTCGAGCCGACGGCCTCGGCGAACTCGCGGATCTTGGCCGCTCCCACCGCATACGGCTGCGTCGGTGGGTACTGACGTCCGACGAAGTCCTCGTTCACATTGCTACCGACTGGCATACCGAAGACCCTAGTGCGGTTGCTCAGCTGGCCGCGGAGGGCAGGTCGCGTGCGGTGTCGTAGCGCCAGAAGGGCCGCACCACGAGCCCCGCGACGGCGACCACGGCCACGCACGCGATGCCGCCGGCCACCCAGGAGACCGTCGGGTTCGTCACGGCGGCGGTGGCGCCGGCGCGGACGTCACCGAGCCGGGGGCCGCCGGCGACGACCGCGATGAAGACGCCTTGCATCCGGCCGCGCATCTCGTCGGGCGCGTAGGTCTGGAGGATGGTCTGTCGGTAGACGGCGCTGACCAGGTCGAACGCGCCGGCCAGGGCCAGGAGCGCGACGACGAGCCACAGCTGGCCGACCAGGCCGGACACGGCGACCGCTGCACCCCACCCGACGATGGCCACCGTCAGGGCGCGACCCTGCCGACGTACCCGTCCGATCCAGCCGCTCGAGAGCCCCGCGATGACGGCGCCGATGGCGATGGCGGCGTAGAGCGGGCCCACCTGCCCGCCGAACCGGGCGTCCGCGACCGCCGGGAACAGCGACCGCGGCATCGCGAGCACCATGGCGGCAATGTCGATGGCGAAGCTCATCACCAGCACCGGCCGGACGGCGATGAACCGCAGCCCCTCGGCGACGGCGCGCCAGTCCGGCCGCTGCACCTCCCCCTGCGGTGGGATCGACGGCAGCCGCAGCACCGAGTAGAGCGCGGCGGTGAACAGCAGGGCGTCCGCCGCGTACGCGAGAGCGAACCCCTTGGGCAGGACCAGCAGCAGGCCGGCGATCAGCGGGCCGGCGACCTGCCCGACGTTGCCCACGGTGAAGTTGAGGGTGTTGGCGGCCGGGACGAGCTCCATCGGGACGAGGCGCGGGATGATCGCGCCGCGGGCCGAGGAGGACACGGCGAACATCCCGGACTGCACGAAGACCAGGGCCAGGATGAGCCACACGTTGCCGAGGTCGAGCAGGGTCTGCACCAGCAGGGCGAGGGTGACGACCCACCCGCCGATCGACGACCACAGGTAGAGGATGCGGCGGTCCACGGCGTCCGCGATAGCGCCGCCGTAGAGCCCGAACACGACGATCGGCACCAGCCCGGCGAGGCCGACGAACCCGACGTAGAGCGGCGACTGGGTCAGCGCCCAGATCTGCACCGGGACGGCCACCTGGGTGAGCATCGAGCCGATGAACGACGTGCCCTGCCCGATGAGGATGCGCCGGTACTCGGGGATCCGCAGCGGCCGGGTGTCGACCGCGTGCCGGCCGAGCAGGGACCGGAGTCCGCGCGCCGCTTCGGCGGGGTTCTCCGCGACCTGGGGCCCGTCGAAGGGGTCCTCCGGCCGGTCGCTCACTCGGCGGATCCTCCCACGATGGTTGCTGACGCAAACGACCGCCCCCGAGGTCGGGAGCGGTCGTGTGGCGGGTTCCGCGGTCCCCGCGAGGTGAGGGTTAGCGGGTCTCGCGGTGCTCCGTGTGCTTGCCGCAGTTCGGGCAGAACTTCGTCAGGCCCAGGCGGTCGGGGTCGTTGCGGCGGTTCTTCTTGGTGATGTAGTTGCGGTGCTTGCACTCTGCGCACGCCATGGTGATCTTCGGGCGGACGTCGACGGACTTGCTGGCCACGGGTGACAACCTGCTCTCGGGTACGGGGTTGTGCGCGTTCGGCGCGCAAAGTCAACGCACAAGGGTAGGCCGACATTCCGGCATACCGCTAATCGAGTAGCGGGAGCGGGGCTCGATCCCGCGACCTCACGATTATGAGTCGTGCGCTCTAACCAGCTGAGCTACCCCGCCATGGAGTGATGCAGAGCCCCCAAACGGAATCGAACCGTTGACCTTCTCCTTACCATGGAGACGCTCTACCGACTGAGCTATAGGGGCCGGTCGTGCTGTGATCGCGACGGCGAGACTACACGGTGGCCGAGCGGCTCAGGAAATCGAAAACGGCCGGTCAGGGCGCCAGTCGGACCGCACCGTCGACGAACGAGGAGACCTCGCCGAGCCGGGGCAGCAGCATCGCCTGGTAGGCGTGGTAGACGTCCGGCTTGCCCTCCCAGACGTGGCTCGACGGGCGGTTCTGCGGGTCCAGCTCGTGCCGCCAGGAGCCGTGGATCTCGTCCACGAAGTACTCGCGAGCGTGCTCGACCCAGCGGTCGAACCAGGCCCGGTATGCGGTGGCCTGGGCCGCGTCGTCGGTGGCCAGAGCGAGGGTCCAGGCGGTGGCGATGGCTTCGGTCACCACCCAGTGCAGCCGGTCGGCGACCACCGGGATCGCGTCGAAGTCGGTGGTGTAGACGAATCCCTCGGCCTGGTCGGTGGCCGCGTCGGCCTGCTGCCAGCCGTCCTCGACGGCCCGGTCGAAGAGCGCGCGGGCGTCGTCGAGGAGCCAGGCGGGGGGTTCGGCGCCGGACCTGCTGAGGGCGGTCCGGACGTGCAGGGCCAGCCGGGCCCACTCCATGAGGTGGCCGATGGTGACGCCGTAAGGCCGGAACCGGTCACCGGGCTGGTCGTGGTTGTAGTCCGGGAGCGCGTGCCACTGCTCGTCGTAGTGCTCGGGGAGGCGGTACCCGTTGTCGCGGGCGAACTCGTGGACGACGTGGCTGGTGATGGTGAGGGCCCGCTGCAGGTGCACCTCGTCACCGGTAACGTCGTGGGCGGCCAGGAGCGCCTCGACGGTGTGCATGTTGGCGTTGACGCCCCGGTAGGCGTCGGCGTGCTCGAAGGTGCGGTCGTAGACGTCCACGGCCATCCCGTCGCCGTCCCGCCAGAAGTAGCGGTCGAAGATGGCGAGGGCGTCATCGAGGATCGGCCGGGCGTCCGGGTGTCCGGCGGCGACCGTCGAGGCCGTGGCGAGGATGACGAAGGCGTGGGCGTATGCCGGTTTGGTGTCGTCGGCGGGGACCGAGGTGCCGTCGGCGCTCGTCGTGACCGACGCATACCAGCCGCCGTACTCCTCGTCGTGGAGCCGGCCGCGGAGGGCGTCGAGACCGGCATCGACCAAGGGGCGGCACGACGCGTCGCCGAGGATCTCGGCGAGTGCGAGGACGTGCAGCATCCGGCAGGAGATCCACAGCTCGACCGGGTGGTCGAGGAGCGGGTGGCCGTCGTCGTCGAGCCACGCGAACCCGCCGTCGGGGTGGGGACTCCGCTTGGCGAACTCGACGAGCGAGGTGGTCTGCCCGACGAGGAACTCCAGGTCGGCCTCCGACAACCGGGTCGCTGCATCCGCCATGCGGGCAACCTATCGGCCCGGGACTCCGGCTCGGCTCTCAGCCAAGCGACTCGGCTCACCACATGAGGGGAGCCGAGCCGCTCGGCTCAGAGCCGAGCCAGGCGGTTGGCCCGCTGTCGCTCACGCCGTCAGCCGCCGGGAGCGCGCTACGGCCTGGCGGATGCGTGCCGCCAGCTCGCGGGGCGAGTCGCAGATCGCTCCAGACCACCCGGACCACCTCGTAGCCCAGCTCGCGGAGCGTGTCCTCGCGGCGCTTCTCCTGCCAGAGCACGTCCCGGCCGGCGCGTCGATGCCCGAACGGGTCCACCTCGTCGGCGCCGCGGCCGTACTTGACCCGGCCGTCGAACTCGATGACCACCGGTGCCTCGTCGAGCAGGAAGTCGACGATGGCGTTGCTGCCCGGGATCGCGCACCTGGGGCGTGGCGGCGATGCCGAGCAGCCGCAAGGCGTGAGCGAGCCGAGTCTCCCCGGGCGACTCGTGGCGACCGTCGGCGTGCCGCAGCAGCCCGGCGATCCCCTGTGACCCCGGGTGCCCGTGCACGAGGTCGGCGGCGGCGTCGAGGTCCGCCCGGGTGGCGAGGCCCAGGCAGAGGGCACCGTCGGCGGCCACGAGGGCCGAGAGCGGTCCGGCGGAGAGCCCGTGCTGGACGGCGGCGAGGGCGGGCGTGACCGTCGTCGTCCGCCTGGAACTCCGCCGGCACGGCCCGGCCGAGGCGAAAGCAGGGTCGGACCCGGGTCGGACCGGCCGTCCGCCTCGACAGCCGAACCACGCTGAGGTCGGCGCCGAGGGTCGGCAGACCGAGGAGCAGCAACGCGCTGTGATGCGCCGCGACGGCCCGACCCTCGTGCGACCGGAGCATGGCTCGAGTGGTGAGGACGTGTCGCTCAACGTCGTCGACGACCGGGCCGGAGGCAAACCAGCCGTAGGTCAACGGGGTGATGCTGCCCGCCTTGACCAGAGCGGCGACATCGCTCCGGCCGAGGCCCGCGCCGCGCAGGTCGGCAACGCTGGCCAGACGGTGCCGGTCGGTGGCGTGCATCCAGTCTTCCACGGTTCCCAGCCTGGTGAACCCCTGAACCACGAGGCCGCCGCCCGGGTGCCGGCTGTGGAAAACGCCAACGTCACTCGGCTCGGCTCTCAGCCAAGCGACTCGGCTCGCCACATGTGGGGAGTCGAGCCGCTCGGCTGAGAGCCGAGCCGAACGGGACAGAGGCGGGAGAGGCGGGGGGTGGGAGAGAGGCGGGAGAGGAGTCTCAGGCGGGGCCGACGACGATGACGTGGAGGTTCCGAGGGCCGTGGACGCCTTCGACGCGGTCGAGCTCGATGTCGCTGGTGGCGCTCGGCCCACTGATCCAGGTGAGCGGGCGGATGGGGTCGAGGCGGCGGACGGCATCCGGGACGTCGGCGACCACCTGGTCAGCGGTGACGATGCAGACGTGCCGGTCGGGCACGAGGCTGAGCGCACGCCGGCCCTGGCCGGGTCCGTGGTCGAGCACGATCGTGCCGGTCACCGCGATCCCGAGCGCCGCCGTGGTGACGACGGCGTCGACACCGTCGAGGTCGTAGGCGCCGAGCGGCGGGTCGTCGGCCACCTGGTCGACGGCCTCCGGTAGCCACTCCTTCGGGAACCCCGCCGGCACCACGACCCGAACCGACCCCGCCAACCCCTGCCAGACCCGGTCGGCCACCTCCTCGGCACGACACCGCACGACGACGGCTCGGTAGTCCTCGACCCGCTCGACGAACAGGCCGACGACGTCGTCCACCTCGACCGGGACGATCGGAGGAGCCGCCGGCGGCTCCGCGTGGGCTCCGCTCGGCGCCTGTCGCAACGCCGAGCGCACCCGTCCGAGCACGTCGTCGCGCGCCGTCACGGGGTGGCCTCGTCGTTGCGGCCGCCGTCGGTCTTCGCCCACCAGGCCCGGAACGACTCCCGCGGCGGCGCCGGGAGGTCGCGGGCGCCGGTCCAGGCAGAGGCGCCGGGACCCGGTATGCGGCCGATCGCCGTCCGCCCGCCGGGCAGCGTCCGCCGGCTCACGGCCGTGACGAACCGGTTCGCGACCGAGCCGGCCTTGACCGCATACCCGAGGCGTCGCCCGTCGGCGAAGAGGAAAGCGGCGCCCTTCATCGCGAGGTCCTGGCCCTTGGGTCGGCCGTCGCGGTGGGCGTCGACGACCTTGGCGCGCAGGTGGACGAGCACCGACGGGATGTCGATCTGCACGGGACACACCTCGTAGCACCGGCCGCAGAGGCTCGAGGCGAAGGGCAGCGAGTCGACCTGCGCGTCGTGGCCCACGCCGCGCAACAACGGCGTGAGGATCGCCCCGATCGGTCCGGGGTAGACCGAGCCGTATGCGTGTCCGCCGGTCCGCTCGTAGACCGGACAGGCGTTGAGGCAGGCGGAGCAGCGGATGCAGCGCAGCGCCTGGCGGCCGACCTCGTCGGCGAGCACGTTGGTGCGGCCGTTGTCGAGCAGGACGACGTGCACCTCCTGAGGGCCGTCGCCCGGGGTGACACCGGTCCACATCGACGTGTAGGGGTTCATCCGCTCCCCGGTGCTCGACCGCGGCAGCAGCTGGAGGAACACGTCGAGGTCCTCGAACGTCGGCACCAGCTTCTCGATGCCGACCAGGCTGACGAGCACCTCGGGCAGCGTGAGGCACATCCGCCCGTTGCCCTCGGACTCCAGGACGACAAGGGTGCCGGTCTCGGCGACGGCGAAGTTGGCTCCCGACACGGCGACCCGAGCGCGGAGGAACTTCTCGCGGAGGTGCTGTCGGGCGGCGGCGGCGAGGTCGACCGGCTCGTCGCTCAGGTCGTCCGGCGCCGGGCGCCCGGCCGCGGCCATCCGCGAGCGGAAGATCTCGCGGATCTCCGCCCGGTTCTTGTGGATCGCGGGCACGAGGATGTGTGACGGCAGGTCGTCGCCCAGCTGGACGATGAGCTCGGCGAGGTCGGTCTCCCAGGCCGAGATGCCTTGCGCCGCAAGCGCTTCGTTGAGCTCGACCTCCTGGGTGGCCATCGACTTGACCTTGACCACCTCGTCGACGTCGTGGTCGCGCGCGATCTGCGCGATGACCGCACACGCGTCGGCGGCATCCCGCGCCCAGTGCACGACCGCACCCCGGGCCGTGAGGGACTCCTCCAGCCGGACCAGATGGTCGTCCAGGTGGGCCAGCGTGTCGTCCTTGATGCGAGCGGCCTTGCTGCGCAGCGCTTCCCAGTCGTCGACCTCGCCGACGACACGCGCGCGCTTGTCGCGGATGGTGCGCGTCGCGTGCGCGAGGTTCGCCCGCAGCTGGGTGTCGGCGAGCGCCGCGTGCGCCGCCTCGGGGAACGGCGGCATCCCCACGAACGTCGCGCCCATCAGGACTCCTCCGTCGAGGCGAGGACCTCCGCGAGGTGCATCACGCGCATACCGGCCTGCTCGCGAGACAGGATCCCGCCCATGTGGAGCAGGCACGAGTTGTCCCCCGCCACCAGTACCTCGGCGCCGGTCTCGCGCGCGTGCCGGACCTTGTCGAACCCCATGGCCACCGATGTCTCCGCGTTCTTCACCGCGAACGTCCCCCCGAACCCGCAGCACTCCTCCGCGGCCGGCAGCTCGACCAGCCGGATCCCACGGACGTTGCGCAGCAACCGCATCGGCCGGTCCCCGACGCCCAGCATCCGCAGCGAGTGGCACGTCGGGTGGTAGGTCACCCGGTGCGGGAAGTAGGCACCGACGTCGTCCACCCCGAGCACGTCGACGAGGAACTCCGTGAGCTCGTATGCGCGTGGCCCGGTCTCGGCGACGGCCTCCTCCAGGGCCCGGTCCCCCGCGCGGCGGGCGACCATGCCGTGCTGGTGTCGCACCGCTCCCGCGCAGGACCCGGACGGCACGACGATGGCGTCGTAGCCTTCGAACGCCGAAACCCACTGCCGGACAGCGGGGACCGCCTCATCGAGGTATCCGGTGTTGATCATCGGCTGCCCGCAGCAGGTCTGGGCCTCGGGAAAGTCCACGTCGACTCCGAGCCGCCGAAGCAGCCGGACGACGGCCTTTCCGGTGTCGGGGAACAAGGCGTCGTTGATGCACGTGAGCATCAGGGCGACCTTCATGGCGCGACCCTAGTCGGGGTGACTCAGGGGACCATCCAGGACAGCACCGGGCGTGGACTGCAGGTAGACGATCAGGCACATGAGGACCAGGAACGCCACGGACCAGCGCGAGCACCTTTCGGAAGATGTGCCCCTCCTGGCCGGCCATGGCGACGGCGCCGGCGGCGATGGCGAGGTTCTGCGGCGAGATCATCTTGCCCAGCACGCCTCCGGACGAGTTCGCGGCCGCCATGAGGACCTCGGAGAGGCCGGTCTGCCTGGCCGCCTGGACCTGAAGGGCGCCGAACAAGGAGTTCGACGAGGTGTCGGAACCGGTGACGGCGACGCCGAGCCAGCCGAGGATCGGGGACAGGATCGCGAACAGGCCACCCGATGCGGCGAGCCACTTGCCCGAGGGTCGCGGTCTGGCCGGACGCGTTCATCACGTAGGCGAGGGCGAGGACCGCCATCACCGTGACGATGGCGAGCGCGAGCTGGCGGTAGGTGTCGAGGTAGGCCTTGACCGCCTTGGCCGGGGAGATGCCGATCACGGGGATGGTGATCAGCCCGGCGATGATCATCAGGGTGCCGGCGGCCGAGAGGATGTTGAGCTTGAACGTCGGGATGGTCGACGGTTTGCCCTCGGGCGTCTGCAGGTCGAGGCCGGGCCACGTGAACGACGGGTTGGCGGCCGAGGCGTTGAAGAAGTTCTTGATGCCGGGCAGCTGGGTCACGACGAAGAGGGCGACGATGATCAGGTAGGGCGCATAGGCCTTCACCACGTCGGAGGTGGTGTCGTGGGCCAACCGGTCGCGCTCGGCGAGCTCGTCCATGGTGCCGACGCCCTGACCCAGCGGGTGGTCGCCGTGATCACCACCGGCGGTCGGTGAACCGAGCTCGACGCCGCGGTCGGCGGCGGCGGCGGTCGACTGCGTCGTGGCTGTCGACGCCGTCGACGTCCGCGACGCCGTCGTCGAGCCGGCGCTCCGAGCATCTCCGATCTCCGCGACGGTGTCCGGAACCTCGACGTAGCGACCGCTGGGCTTCCACACGCGCAGCAGCAGAACGACGGAGGCGGCGGCGACCAGCGACGCGACGATGTCGGTCAGCGGCGTGGAGATGAAGTTCGACGTGACGAACTGGACGATCCCGAACACCACGCCGCAGGTCGAGAGTCGGCGGGCAACGTCTCGCGTACACCCTTGCCCTTGTCCAGAATCCAGACCAGCGCCATCGGCACGAAGACCGCCAGGATCGGCGTCTGGCGGCCGACCATCTGGGACAGCGAGTGTTCCGGGACACCGCTGACCGTGGCCAGCGTCGTGATGGGGACGGCGAGGGCGCCGAAGGCGACCGGGGCGGTGTTCGCGACCAACGCGACCACCGCTGCCTTGAGCGGTCGGAACCCGAGCGGCGATGAGCATGACGCTCGTGATGGCGACCGGGGTCCCGAACCCGGCGAGGGCCTCGAGCAGGGCACCGAAGCAGAAGGCGATGATCACCGCCTGGATCCGCTGGTCGTCGCTGACCTTCGCGAAGGACCGCCGGAGCACGTCGAAGTGGCCCGTGACGACGGTCATGTTGTAGACCCAGATGGCGTTGATGACGATCCACAGGATCGGGAAGAAGCCGAACGCGGCACCCTCCGTCGCGGCCAGCAGCGTCTGGCCGATCGGCATCGCGTAGGCCAGGACGGCCACGAGCACGGACGACCAGCAGCGATATCAGCGCCGCCTTCCATGCCGTCATCCGCACGACACCGAGCAGGACGAACAGCGTGAGCAGGGGAAGCATCGCGACGAGAGCGGTGAGCAGGAGCGAACCGGCGACGGCGTCGAGCACTGGTCGGAACATGGGCAACACCTCGTTGTGTTGTAGGCGAGCCGGTTCAGGAGACGCCGAGGTCTGCAGGGGTCAGGCCGCGGATCGAGGCGTCGAGCACCTCGACGGTGTGGGCGAGCGCCAGGTGGCCACCGGCTCGCTCGATCGACGAGGACACCTGCATCAGGCAGCCGGGGTTGGCGGTGACGAGCAGCTGCGCGCCCGTCGCCATGACGTTCTTCGCCTTGCGGTCACCGAGCTCCCGGGCCGGCTCGGGGTTGAGGATGTTGTAGATCCCCGCCGACCCGCAGCAGAGGTCGGCCTCGTTGATCTCCCTCAGCTCGCAGGCCGGGGATGCCGCGGAGCAGCTGCCGAGGCTGGGCCCGGATCCGTTGGGCGTGTCCGAGGTGGCAGGCGTCGTGGTAGGCGACGGTGACCGTCGAGCGGGTGGCGCTCGGCCACGGGCCCGACCTCGGCGAGGAACTCGGCGACGTCGCGCACCTTCGCGCTGAACGCCCGCGCCCGGTCGACCCAGTCCGGCTCGTCGGAGAACAGGTGCACGTAGTCCTTCATGGCCGACCCGCAGCCGGCGGAGTTGACGACGACGCGCGTCGACCCCGGCCGTCTCGAACTCCTCGATGAGGGCGCGGCGCGAAACGCTTGGCCTCGTCCTCGCGACCGTTGTGGGACGACAGCGCGCCGCAGCAGCCCTGGGACCGACGGGCGCGACGACGTCGAAGCCCTCGGCGCTCAGCACCCGGGCCGTCGCCGCGTTGACGCCGGGGAAGAACTCGCGCTGGACGCAGCCGAGCAGCATGCCGACGACCGCCGCGGCGGGTGCCGCGCGCCGAGGTCCGTTCGCGGCACGCGCTCCGCCCGGCCCAGGTTCGGGGCGAGGCCCTCCATGGCCGCGAGGGTCGGAGACACCCGGTCGATCAGACCGGTGCGGCGAAGCAGCCTGGGCAGGCCGGTGCGCTGGTAGAGCCGCAGCGGACCCCGCGCCGCCCGGAGCCGACGTGGGTAGGGGAAGAGGGCGAAGATGCCTTCGCGGAGCGCCTTGTCGGGGACGGACCGGTCGTGCCGGCGTTCGACCTGGGCGCGGGTGTCCTCGATCAGCCGGTCGTACTGCACGCCGGACGGGCAGGCGGTCACGCAGGCCATGCACCCGAGGCAGGCGTCGAAGTGGCCCACCATCGAGTCGGTCATCGGCTCGCCGCTCGAGGCCCTCGTTCATGAGGTAGATCCGGCCGCGCGGCGAGTCCATCTCCTCGCCCCAGAGGACATACGTGGGGCAGGACGGCAGGCAGAACCCGCAGTGCACGCAGTCGGCGACCAGCTCCGCCGAGGGCGGCTTGTGGTCGTCGAACGCTCCGGGTCCGCGCGGCGGCGGACTCCGGTCGGACCGTGCTCGCCGCGGGCACCGGCGGGGGTGGTGACGGCGTCGGTCATCTCAGATGCCTCCCACGAAGCGGCCGGGCGACAGCACCCGGTTCGGGTCGAACTGGTCCTTGACGCGGCGCATCAGGTCGAGACCGCGCACCGGACCCCAGACGTCCACCTGCTCCTTGATCTCGGCGGGGGCATCGAGGACGACAACGGCGCCGCCGAATCCGGCTGCGGCAGAACGCAGTTCGGTGACGAGGTCGACGGCCCGGTCGGCGCGCACGCGAGACGTAGAGCGTGCCGATGCCGGCACTACCCCGGGTATGCGCGTCGCCCGCGGCCGCCGCGAGCGCCGCGCGACAACGACGCGACCTCGTGGGTCACCTTCAGCAGCACCTCTCCGTCGGCCGGCTCGGCACCCCACCACTCGGGGGCCTCCTGCTGCGGCGTGCGCTCCGGGCCCGAGCAGGGTCTCGGCGTCGGCGGTGCGTGCCGCCACGCCCTTCGGTATGCCGTCGAGCCGC
This sequence comes from uncultured Actinomycetota bacterium, assembly GCA_963751085.1. Classification (GTDB taxonomy): domain Bacteria; phylum Actinomycetota; class Actinomycetes; order Actinomycetales; family Dermatophilaceae; genus Lapillicoccus. The sequence continues at coordinate 1,002,000 of CAVVTH010000004.1, forward strand.
ACCGCGAGCTCCGCCGTGGCCGTCCGTGCCAGTCCAGCTCCACGCCGGACGGCGACCAGGTGGGAGTGCGCGAGCCGGAGCACCGCATCCTGCGCCTCGGCGGGGCTCCGGACGGGAACGCATACCCAGCTGCTGCTCTCGGGCTCGAGGATGCAGCCGGAGCGCGACCTGGGTGAGGACCCCGAGGGTCCCGAAGGAACCGGTCAGCAGCTTGCCGAGGTCGTAGCCGGCGACGTTCTTGACGACCTTGCCGCCGGACCGGGCGACCACACCGTCTGGCCGCACGACGGTCGCCCCGATGACGAGGTCGCGGACCGGACCGGCGTGCATCCGGGCCGGTCCGGTCGCCCCGGTCGCGACGACTCCACCGATCGTCCCGCGACGCGGCGGGTCGACGGCGAGCCACTGGCCGGCGCGCGCCAGGTCGGTCTGCAGGTCGTCGAGCCGCCGTCCCGCTTCGACCACGGCGACCAGGTCTCCGGCGGTGTGCTCGACGAGGCGGTCGAGGGCCGTGAGGTCGAGGACCACGTCCAGAGCGGTCGGGGGAGCTCCCCAGCCCAGCTTGGTCCCGGACCCACGGGGGACGACCGCGAGACCCAGCTCCGCGCATACCGCGAGGACCCGCGGCCACCGAGCCTGGTCCGCTCGGCGACACCACCCAACGCGGGTCTCGGCCGTCGACCGCGTCGGTGGGCTCCGCCGTCGCGGATGCGACCGGCCGACGCATCCTCGAGCCGGCCGGTCGCCTCCGGGGCGAGCGCCGTCATCAGAACTGCTCCGCCAGGCCGGCGTCGACGAGGGGGTGCGCGCCGCGCTTGCGGCCGGGTACCTCGCCGCAGAGCCGGGGGGTGGGGAAGACCTTGCCGGGATTGGAGATCCCGTCCGGGTCGAAGGCGCAGCGGACCAGCTGCATCGTGTCGAGGTCGTCCTCGCTGAACATCTTCGGCATGAACTTGGCCTTGTCGGAGCCGACGCCGTGCTCGCCGGTGATCGAGCCGCCGAGCTCGATGCAGAGGTCGATGATCGCGCCCGACACGTGTTCGGCGCGCTCGGCCTCACCCTCGACCGCGTCGTCGAAGAGCACCAGCGGGTGCAGGTTGCCGTCGCCGGCGTGGAAGACGTTGGCGACCCGGACGCCGGACTCCGCCGAGAGCCGGGCGATCCGCCGGAGCATGTCGGGCAGCACGGTCCGCGGGATGACGCCGTCCTGGACGATGTAGTCGGGGCTGATCCGGCCGACGGCGGCGAACGCCGACTTGCGGCCCTTCCAGAACAGCGCCCGCTCGACGTCGTCGGCGGCGATGCGGATCTCGGACGCGCCCGCCTCCTCACAGAACGCCGGTGACCTGGGCGAACTGGTGCTCGACCTCGGCCGCTGCCCCGTCCAGCTCGACGATGAGCACTGCGCCGGCGCCCTCGGGGTAGCCGCACTGGACGGCCGCCTCTGCCGCCTCGATGGCCAGCGCGTCCATCATCTCGATCGCCGCAGGGATCACACCGGCGCCGATGATCGCGGACACCGCCTGCCCAGCGGTGTCCGTGTCGCGGAACGCGGCGAGCAGGGTCTGGACGGCCTGCGGGCTGCGGGTGAGCCGAACCGTGATCGTCGTGGCGATCCCGAGCGTGCCTTCGGACCCGACGATCGCGCCGAGCAGGTCGTAGCCCGGGAAGTCGACCGCCGTGCCGCCGATCTCGACGAGCTCGCCCTGCGGGGTGACCAGCTCGACGCCGGTGACGTGACCGGTGGTGAAGCCGTACTTCAGGCAGTGGGCGCCCCCGGAGTTCTCCGAGAGGTTTCCGCCGATGGAGCAGACCTGCTGGCTGGAGGGATCGGGGGCGAAGTAGTAGCCGTCGGGCTGAGCCGCCCGCGTCAGCTGGAGGTTGATGACCCCGGGTTCGACGAGGGCCCGCTGGTTGTCGCGGTCGATCTCGAGGATGTGGCGCATCTTCGACATCACGATGAGGACGCCGTCGGCGTGCGGGAGCGCCCCTCCCGACAGGCCGGTCCCCGACCCACGGGCCACGAACGGTATGCGTCGACGCGCGCAAGCCTTCACGACCGCGGCCACCTGGTCGGCGGTCTCGGGCAGGACGACAAGGGCCGGGATCACGCGGTAGTGGGCGAGTCCGTCGCACTCGTAGGTGCGCAACCGCTGGCGGTCCGTGATGACGGAGTCCGCCGGCAGCAGTGGCCGAAGCTCGGCGACCATGCCTTCGACATCCACGGTCCCATTCTGTCCCTGACCGGCGGAGTTCGCAGTTCTGAGTGCACCCGCACGGTGGCTCCGAGGGGTCAGTAGGTGACGTGGAGCGAGAGGGGTCCCCGCTGCATCGGGTTGGCTCGCCACCGGATCGACGCAGGGTCGACGTCGAGCTGCATGTTTGGCAGCCGTTGCAGCAGCGTCCGGATGGCGATCTCACCCTCCAGCCGCGCCAGCGGCGCCCCTAGGCAGTGGTGGATCCCGTGGCCGAACGCCAGGTGGCCCGAGGCGTCGCGACGGACGTCGAAGTCGTCTGGCTCGGAGAAGCGATCCGGATCGTGGTTGGCTGCCGAGAGGACGAGGAACACCGCGTCACCCCGCTCGATGGTGACGCCGGCGATGTCGATCTCCTCGGTGGCGAAGCGAGCCATCGGCATCTCTAGCGGCGGGCTGTGGCGAAGCGTCTCCTCGACCACGGCCGTCGCGTCCTTCCGGGCGGCGGCGAGCTGGTCGGGGTGGGTCAGCAGCGCCAGCATCGCGCTGCTGATGAGGTCGACGGTCGTGAGGTGGCCGCCCAGCATGATGAGCACCGCCAGGGACACCAGCTCGTTCGTCGTGAGCCGGTCGCCCTCGTCGCGCAGCTGGACCAGAGCGCTGAGCAGGTCGGTCTCGTCGTTGTCGCTGCTCTTCGCCGCGACGGTGGCGTAGAAGAGGGTCAGCAGCTGCGCCCAGGCCTCCGGGATCTGGTCCGCCGTCTCCGGCTCGCCGTCGGTGACGATCTTGCACCAGTGCACGAAGGCGTCGCGGTCCGGTTCGGCGACGCCGAGGATCTCCATGATGACGACGAGCGGGAGCGGTGCCGCGAAGGCGGCGGTGAGGTCCGTGCCGCCCGGCGGGAGGCCGTCCACGAGCTGGTCGGCGATGTCCTGCACGCGATCCCGGAGCAGCTCCACGCGACGTGCGGAGAAGCCCTGGTTGACCAGCCGACGCAGCCGGTAGTGGTCCGGTGCGTCCATGGTGATCATCTGGTGGGAGAAGGGGCTGTCGGGATCCGGCAGGTTTCCGCTGATGTCCCCGCGCCCGGCGATACCGCCCTCGTTGGCCGGGTTGCTGCTCAGCCGCGGGTCGGTGAGCAGCGACCGGACCAGGGCGTACTCGGTGACGAGCCAGCCGGTCATCCCGTTGATCGATCCCTTGGTGACCGGTGCGGTGTCGCGCATCGACGCGTACAGCGGGAAGGGGTTGGACCGGTACGCCTGGTCCGTGGAGAGCAGATCCATGCGCCGAGTATGCTCGACTCTCCCGTTTGGGTGGGCTTGAACCGGGATAACTAGGACTGCGCGCGGCTGGAGTCCGCAGACCGCGTCGGCCACACGTAGGGCAGGTCCGGAGGAACTCCGGGAAAGAGCCGCCCGTACCGCTCGGCGTCCTTGCGCACCAGCGCCGACTGGTGACTGCGGTGCAGCGCCGCGTCCCCGAGCCACGGGGGCAGCGCTCCGAGCGCCGCAAGCTCGGCCTGGGTGCGGACCGACGTGACACCGGCCGCCTGCAGGTCCTGCACGATGGTCGCCGCGCAGGTGTCGCCGAACCCGAGCTCGGTCCACACCGAGCAGCACACCAGACCGTAGCGACCGAGGGCCTCCTCGAACCCTTTCCACATGAGGACCGCCGGATGGTGCCGCCAGCCGTAATTCGGCCGGGTCAGGCCGCGGACCACCTGAAGGGCCTCTACTCGCTGCTTGCCGAGTCGCTTGGGGTCGAGGACCCGCGCGGACCGCTCGAAGTCGGCGTAGGGCAGGAAGGTCTGCACCCTCTGGGCTCCCGCGACCTAGCTGGACACCGCCGCCGCGAGGTTGGCCAGCGAGTCCTCGAGCTGGTCCTGCGACACCAGGGGGAACGACACCTGCTGAAGGATCGCCTTGTCGGTGACCTTGTCCCAGTCGTAGGTCAGGGTGACCTCGGTGGAGTCCGAGCCGTCGGCCTTGAGCTCCCACATCCACTCCCAGCCGGCGGGCTCGGTACCGGCCGGTGCCGTTCGCCACGCCAGCAGGGAGTTCTTGTCGTAGCCGGTGACGTGGTTCTCGGTCTGGTAGTCGCCGCCCATGTGGTCGCCGGTCATGTTCATCCGGAACACCTGGCCGACCCCGGTGATCCGGTCGGTCCGGTCGTCGGAGACGACGAACCCCGAGCCGTCGATCTCGCGGTGCCGCGCCGGCAGGGTGAGCACGTCGAAGATCTCGGGGGCGGGAGCGTCGATGGTCCGGGAGACGGTGATTCGGCTGATCCGGGTGTCGTTGGCCATCGGGTGATCCTCGCCCGCCGTCCCGGCAGAAGCAACCGGACACTGACCCCACGGTGGGCACCTGCCAGGGTCCGCTCAGGGCAGAACCGGACCGTCGGCCCGTTCGGGAACCGCGTAGATTGACGGTTCGTCTGCACAGCGGGGGTATGCCGGGTCGCGCCACGGGCGTCGACGACCGGCATACCTCCTGTCCAGCCCATCGAGGGGAGACCAGCACCATGTCGGACCAGCCTTCCTCCGGCGCTGCCGCCGCAGCTGCGCCGCCGGCCGCCGAGGCCGTGCAGCCCCTGACCCCACCGGCAAGCACGTCCTCCGTGCTGACGCTGGAGGCGCCGGCCCCGGTGCAGGCGGTGAACGAGACGGCGGCCCCGAAGATGGCGCCGCAGGTGCCGGCCGCGGCCCTGCCCGGCCTCGACGCCAAGGTCGACAGCTATCTGAGCGCGCTGCTCACCGCCCAGACCAAGTCGCCGACGTTCGACGCCAAGGCCACCGACGTGCGCACCATGGGCGACGACGAGATCCGGCGCGCGGCCGAGTCCAGCAACCGGCTGTTGCGGACCCCGGTCAAAGCCCTCAAGGAGGGCGGCCTCAGCGAGACCGGCAAGGTCGGCAAGACCCTCCTCGACCTGCGCCGGACCGTCGAGGACCTCGACCCCTCGCAGGCGCACGGGGCGAAGAAGGTCCTCGGGATGATCCCGTTCGGCGACCGGATCACCGACTACTTCCGCAAGTACCAGTCGGCTCAGTCCCACCTGGACGGCATCCTGCACTCGCTGCGCGACGGACAGGACGAGCTCCAGAAGGACAACATCGCCCTCAACATGGAGAAGCAGAACCTCTGGGACTCCATGGGCCGGCTCAACCAGTACGTCTACATCGCCGAGCGGCTGGACGCGAAGCTGACCGCCGAGATCGCCACGCTGGAGGCGACCGACGCGGAGAAGGCGACGGCGCTCAAGCAGGACGTCCTGTTCTACGTCCGCCAGAAGCACCAGGACCTGCTTACCCAGCTCGCCGTCTCGATCCAGAACTACCTGGCCATCGACATCACCATCAAGAACAACATCGAGCTGATCAAGGGCGTCGACCGGGCGTCGACGACGACCATTTCCGCGCTGCGGACCGCGGTCATCGTCGCGCAGGCGCTGGGCAACCAGAAGATGGTCCTCGACCAGATCACCGCGCTCAACACGACGACGAGCAACCTCATCCAGTCGACCTCGGAGATGCTCCGCGACAACTCCGTGAAGATCCAGGAGCAGGCGGCCTCCGCCACGATCGGCCTGCCCCAGCTCCAGGCGGCGTTCGCGAACATCTACCAGACGATGGACGCCATCGACACCTACAAGGTGCAGGCCCTGGACGCGATGGCGGCGACGATCGGCACGCTCGAGACCGAGGTGGCCAAGTCCCAGTCTTACCTGGACCGCGCGAACCGCCAGAACCCGCAGGTCATGGCGGGGTCGCTGGACATCGGTCGCTGACCGCAGCGACGCGCAGGACCAGCGGAGCACCACATCACGAGTCGGGGACAATAGGCAGATGGGTATCGGTTCGTGGTTGGGCTTCGGCGACCGGAGCGCCCGGACGCCGCCGACCCCGCCGGAACCCGTGCTCACGGTGCCGACGAGCCAGGACCTGCTGGACGCCGTCGACCGGATCGAGCAGCAGGCCAAGGCCGGCAAGGTCCCGGGCATGGTGCAGTCCCGGCTGGGCCGGGTCGCCCGGACCGTTCGCGACACCGTGCCTCGGCTGGACACGCTCGGGGCCGGGAGCCCCCAGGCCTACAACGTCATGGCGACGGCGACGAACTACCTGCCCGACGCCATCGGCGGCTACCTGCGCCTGCCCCGCCAGTGGGCCGACAGCCGGCCGGTCGACCGCGGCAAGACACCGCTGATGATCCTCATCGACCAGCTGGACCTGCTCGGCGCCACCATGGACAAGGTCTTCGACGCCGTATGCCGGGCCGACGCCGAGGCGCTCGTCGTCCACGGCCGGTTCCTCGAGGAGAAGTTCGGCTCGGCCACCGGCGGGGGCGACCTGCGGCTGGGGTCGACCTCGGTGCCGCCGATGCCGGGCGACTCCGGTGCCTCGGGGGTCTCCGGGGCCGGCGGCGCCTCGCCGCTCACTCCCCCGCCGGGACGGACCGCCTGATGTCCGAGCGACCGGCACCCCTCAAGGCGGCCCTCGACGAGCTCGCCGCTGTCGCGCGCCGGCTCGGCGTCGACGCGCACGACGCCCGCCGGGAGGGAGTGGTCCTCGCGGCGACGGTGTCCTCGGCCGCCCAGCCGATGTACCGCGCCGCTCAAGACTGGGCCCGCGCGACCGGCATGGCCGACCCCGACAACCTCAAGGCGACCAACGAGGCCTTCGTCGAGTCCGCCTCCTCCGGCCGGAAGTGGCGCGCCAGCCCCACCACCCTCGTCGCCCACCTGCGCGCCACCGGGACGGGAGCTGCGGAGTATGCCGACGCGCTCGCCGACGTGGTCGAGGCGTCCGCCACCCTCGGCGGCGGCAACGCGGCGGTCGCCGAGAACGTCGTCCAGACCGCCCAGGCGCAGCGGCTCGGGGCGACCCAGGTGCTCACCTCGCCCGGACTGGGTGTCCCGCCCGGCACGCTCTCCTACGACCCGTCGCTCAGCCCGCTGCAGGACCCCCGCATCCAGGAGTCGCTGCGCCTCATCGGTGCGCTGGGCAACCCGCTCGCTCCGGTACCCGTCGCCCCCGCACCCGTCGACCACGCTGCTGGCCCCACACCACCGGGCGACCCGCATACCGGAGCCGTGGCCACGGCCGACCCCGCGACCCCCGCCCCGGCGGAGCCCGAGGTGCCGGCCGAACCGCAGAAGTCGGTCGAGGAGCTGCTCGCCGAGCTCGACGCGATGATCGGCCTGGACCGGGTCAAGCGCGAGGTCCACCAGCAGGTCGCGATGCTCAAGGTCGAGCAGAAGCGGGTCGCGGCCGGGATGAAGAACCCGGACGTCACCCGCCACCTGGTGTTCGTCGGCAACCCGGGCACGGGAAAGACGACCGTCGCCCGGATGGTGTCGGGGATCTACCACGCGCTGGGCCTGCTGGAGAAGGGCCACCTCGTCGAGGTGGACCGTTCCGAGCTGGTGGCCGGTTACCTCGGCCAGACCGCCATGAAGACCGCCGAGGTGTGCGGGAAGGCCACGGGCGGCGTGCTGTTCATCGACGAGGCCTACGCGCTCGGCGGCGACGACTACGGCACCGAGTCGATCAACACGCTGGTCAAGGAGATGGAGGACGAGCGCGACAAGCTCGTCGTCATCGTGGCCGGATACACCCAGCCGATGGTGGTCTTCATGGCTCAGAACCCGGGCCTGGCGAGCCGGTTCAAGACGGTCATCGAGTTCGACGACTACACCGACGACGAGCTGGTGCAGATCCTGCGGAAGCTGGCCTCGGCCGCGGACTACGACATCAGCCGCGAGGCGGAGATGACGTTCCGCGGCATCCTGGCCGGCGCGGCGCGGACCCAGGCGTTCGGTAACGGCCGGTTCGCCCGCAACCTCCTCGAGGAGGCGATCGGGCGGCACGCCTGGCGGCTGCAGGACGTCGAGGACCCCACTCGCGAGGAGCTCCGGGAGCTCAAGGCCGAGGACTTCCGTCAGCTCGCGGAGGCTCCCGGCCAAGCCGGGGACGACCCCGAGCCGGTCGGGGTCAGCCCTGGTCCTGAGCAGGTTCGGGAACCCGGGAGCACCGCGCAGACGTCGGTAGGTGACCCGGTCCGAGAGCCGGGCGACGAGGACCTCGACCGACCGACCGGAGACACCACATGAGCAGGGCCACGGCGGCACCGTCCGCGGCAGCGGGCGCCGGTGCTCCAACGGTCGTCGCGCGGTCCAGCACGCCATCGGCCGACGCCACTCGGCGCGGGCAGCGTCCCGCGCTCCCGCAACGCCGTCCGGTCGGCCCTGGAGGGCACCCCGGGCCGGATGCGGCTGCTGGCGTTCGTGGCCGCCGTCGTGGCGGCGGCCTTCGGGGTGGTCGGCGCCATGTCGCTGTGGTCCTCGGCGGGCGCCCTGGACCGGGCCGACCACAACACGGCGCAGGTGGTGCGGATCCAGGGGATCTACGCCGACCTGGTGCGGGCCGACGCCGACGCGACGAGCTCCTTCCTCGTCGGCGGCATCGAGAACCCCACTCAACGGGCCGACTACGACGCCAGCCTGAACCGCGTGGCGACGGGCATCGCCGACGCGGCGGATGCCCAGCCCGCGGACAGTGAGGCCCTCGGCGCGCTCAACGGCGCCGTCCAGGACTACGCCGCGACGGTCGAGGAGGCGCGCGTCTACAACCGCCAGGGCCTGCCCGTCGGTGCGACAGTACCTCAGCAACGCCAGCGGCACGCTCCGCACCGACATCCTGCCGATCGTCAAGACCCTCGTCGACGCCAACAAGGCCCGGGCCGATGCGGAGTTCGACGCGAGTAGCCGCCTGGTCACCATGATCCCCGTCGGCCTGGTGACGCTCGCCGTGCTGGTCCTCGTCATGGTGTGGCTGGCTCGGCGCACCCATCGCTACCTCAACCCGTCGATGTTCGTCGGGTCCTTGGTCGTCCTGGCCGCGCTCGCCATCGGCATCGTCACGCTGGCGGGTGTCGGCAGCCAGGTCCAGGCCGTCCGGAACTCGTCCTTCGCCTACACCGTCAAGCTGGCCGACGCGCGCACCGCCGCGTACGACGCGAAGTCCAACGAGAGCCTGACCCTCATCGCTCGCGGGTCCGGCTCGGCCTACGAGAAGGCGTGGCAGACCCAGTCCAACAGCCTGGCGTCCTCCTTGGCCGCCCTCGACGACACGACGCAGAGCCGGCTGAAGGGCGAGTGGGACGCCTACACGACGTTGCACCAAGCCATCCGGAAGGCCGACGACGGCGGCGACTGGGACGCTGCGGTCCAGCTGGCCCTCAAGACCGGACCCAACACGGCGAACGCGGCCTTCACCAGCTTCGCCGCCGACGCGGACGCCACCCTGAAGACCTTCAGCTCCGACACGCAGAGCTCGCTGGTCGGTCCGGTGACGTGGGTGACGATCCTCGGCTGGCTGCTGCTGGTGCTCTGCGCGGGGGCCGCCATCCTCATGCTGCGCGGCATGGGGCAGCGGATCGAGGAGTACCGATGAGCCGGCGACGCCGCGGCACGGTCACGGCCGTGGCCGCGGTCGCGGCGGCCGTGCTCCTCGGCGCGTGCAGCAGCGGCGTCTACGAGGAGACCCAGGTGCCCGGTGGCCACGCCCACCGTGACGCCGGCGCCGTCGGGCAGCGCGACGACCACCCCGGCCGCCTGCGACAACGCCACGCAGTCCTACAACCCCCTGCCGGCCCTCACCGGGGACGCCGCGAACAAGGCCGTCGCCGACATCAAGAGCAACGGCCGCCTGCAAGGTCGGCGTCTCCGCCGACTCGCTGCTGCTCGGCTCCCGCAACCCGGTCAACGGGCAGATCGAGGGCTTCGACATCGACATGGCGAAGGACGTCGCCCAGGCCATCTTCGGAGACCCCAACAAGATCGAGCTCGTCGTCATCTCGGCCGCCGACCGGATCAAAGCCCTGCAGGACAAGCGGGTCGACCTCGTCGTCCGCAACATGACCATGTCGTGCGCGCGCTGGCAGGACATCGCCTTCTCGTCCGAGTACTACCAGTCCGGCCTCAAGATCCTCGTCAAGAAGGGCGACCCCACGAACACCCTCGCGGGGCTGGCCGGCAAGAAGGTCTGCGCGCCCACGGGGACCTCCACCCTCGACACGGTGAAGGCCACCGCCGGCCTGATCCCCGTCGGCGCGGCGACGCATACCGGCTGCCTGGTCCTGTTCCAGAACGGCGACGTCGACGCCATCGCCGGCGACGACACCGTGCTGGCCGGGCTGGTCGCCCAGGACCCCTACGCCTACGTCCCGCCGATGCAGCCGGTCACCTCCGAGCCCTACGGCATCGGCGTCAACAAGGACCAGGTGGGCCTGGTCCGCTACGTCAACCGGGTGCTGGACGACGTCAAGGCCGACGGGCGCTGGAAGCAGAGCTACGACCGCTGGTTCGCTTCGGCGCTGGGTCCCGCTCCCCAGCCGCCGCAGCCGGTCTACGGGCGAGGCTGACCCGGTGTCGCTCGAGCTCTCGCCGCCCACGCCACCCGCGGCCACCGGAGGCGCACCCGAGGCGCCCGGCCGGCCCGGATCGTCGGTCACGCCGCAGGAGGCGTTCGCCTACCTTCGCGACCTGGCGGTGTGGCGCGACAAGCGCAAGGAGGAGCTGGACGCGCTCGACTCCGCGGCCCTGGCGTCGAGCGAACGCGACGCGTTCAGCCGCGACATGCTCATCTCCATGGCCCTGTGGAAGGCCATCTCGGACCGCTACGACCTGCTCGAGGTGACCTTCGACAACGGCCGCGTGGGGGCCAAGGAAGCCGAGCGCCTCTCCGCGCTCATCTGGGGGCGCCTCGACGTGCCCCCGGACTCCCCGGCCGGGTCTCTTGCCCCCTCGACCTCCGGCGCGTTGGGGCTGTCGCTGCCCGAGGCCTGCCGGCTGTCCGACGCGATGACCTCCTCGCTGCGGGCGCGGCTCTCCCTGGAACCCTCCGGCGCGGAGGTCGGCACCCGGCTGAGGTCGGTGCGCGAGACCGTGGAGCGGATCCGCGACCAGGTGACCTACGTCCCGGCCGGCGCCGACCGCGAGAACGCTCGAGCGGCGGTGCAGCGCCTGGACTCCCGGCTCGCCGACGTCGTGGACAAGGCCAAGCGCGGCGCCGACGTCGGTGGCCTGCTGGCGCCCCTCGAGTACGACGCGTCGACCGCCGAGCGCGACCTCATCGTCGATGCCGGGAAGCGCCTCGAGGCGGCGCGCGACGCCGAGCGGGCCGCGGTCGAACGCGGCGAGCTGGCCGCCCGCGGCGCCGCCATCCGCCTCCTCGAGGCGCAGTGCGTCGCCGCCGTCGACCCGGCTCCCCGGCTCGCGATCCCGGACGTCACCGCGCTGGGCGACGTCCCGACCGACCCCGGCGCCGTCGACGCCTACCTCCGCCGCCTGGACGCGGTGTCCCGCGCGCTGACCGCCGCCCAGAACGCCTACGCCAACGCCCTCGCCGAGCGCGAGGAGCTCGTCGGGCTGAGCGGCGCCTACCGGGCCCAGGCGCGCGCCACGGGTGCCGGCTCCGCGGACCTCGACGACCTCGCCGGCCGGCTCGACGAGGTGGTCGCGGCGACACCCACCGACATGCGGCGCGCCCGGGGGCTGCTCGCGGCGTACCAGGCCTACCTGCGCACGCTCACCAGTCACGGGGGGACGCGATGACCACGACCACCACGACCGCGCCGGCCTGCACCCAGCCGGGGTGCACCGGGCACGTCGTCGACGGCTACTGCGACGTCTGCGGTATGCCGGGCAGCGTCGCCGCGCAGGGCCGGCCGAGTTCAGCTCCGGGCGCGTGCCAGCAGCCCGGGTGCTCCGGCACCATCGTCGACGGGTACTGCGACGTCTGCGGCACCCCCGGCGAAGGCGGCCTGCAGACCGGAGTCACCGCCAGGGCCGCGGCGGTAGCCGAAGCAGACGACGACGGCAGCGGGCTGCCGCCGGCCGTCCAGCAGGTCATCGTGTCGACCATCCCCAACGGCACGGCGTGCGCGCAGCCCGGGTGCAAGGGACACATCCTCGACGGCTACTGCGACACCTGCGGCGCCTCCGGCGACTCGGATCCGGTGGAGGCCGCCGGGCCAGCCGGCGTGTCGAGCTCTCCGTCGACCGTGTCGCGGGCGAGCAACCGGCTCGCCTCGACCGCCCTCGGCTCGGCCCGGGCCGGTGTGGGCGGCAGCACGAAGACGCGACGCGTGCGATCGGAGTCACAGCGCCTGCGCACCGCGCGGCTGGGCGCGGGGCTTACGACGATCCCGCCGGCGCCGGCCATCGACGCCAGCAAGGCGATCATGACGGACCCGGTCGTCCCGGAGGACAAGCGGTTCTGCTCCAACTGCGGCAACCCGGTCGGCCGCGGCAAGGACGGCCGTCCGGGCCGCACGACGGGGTTCTGCCCCAAGTGTCGGCAGGCGTTCTCGTTCGACCCGAAGCTCAAGCCCGGCGACCTCGTCGCCGGGCAGTACGAGGTAGCCGGCTGCCTGGCCCACGGCGGCCTCGGCTGGATCTACCTCGCCCGCGACAAGAACGTGTCGAACCGCTGGGTGGTCCTCAAGGGCCTGCTCAACTCCGGCGACCCCGACGCCCTCGCGGCGGCCATCGCCGAGCAGCGGTTCCTCGCGCAGGTGTCGCATCCGCACATCGTGGAGATCTACAACTTCGTCACCCACGACGACGCCGGCTACATCGTCATGGAGTACGTCGGCGGCACGTCGCTCAAGTCCATCCTCAAGCAACGGATGCGCAAGGCCGGTCGCTACGACCCCATCCCCGCCGACCAGGCGCTGGCCTACGTCATCGAGATCCTGCCGGCGTTCCAGTACCTCCACGACCTCGGCCTGGTCTACTGCGACTTCAAGCCCGACAACCTCATCCAGGTCGGCGACATGATCAAGCTCATCGACCTCGGCGGCGTCCGCCGGATCGACGACGACGACTCGGCGATCTTCGGCACGGTGGGCTACCAGGCTCCCGAGGTGGCGGTGCAGGGCACGACGGTCGCCTCCGACATCTACACGATCGGCCGCACCCTCGTGGTGCTGATGATGGAGTTCCGCGGCTACCAGTCGACCTACGTCGACTCGCTGCCACCGGTGGAGTCCACCCCGCTCTTCCAGAAGTACGACTCGCTCTACCGGTTGCTGCTCAAGGCGTGCGCGACGTCGCCGGACGACCGGTTCGGGTCGGCGGACGAGCTACGGGTGCAGATGCTGGGCGTCCTGCGTGAGGTCGTCGCCCAGAACGAGCGGCTCGGCCGGGCGACCGGCTCGTCGAGCTCGCTGCTGTTCGAGGAGCCGGCCATCGAGACCGACCGGCTGGACTGGCACACCCTGCCGGCGTTGCGGGTCGACCCCTCCGACCCGCAGGCCGAGCTGGCTGCACGGGCTCACGCAGGGCACTCCCCAGGAACGACTCGCCCTGCTGCACAAGGCGCCCGCAATGTCGCCGGAGGTGCACCTCGCGATCTGTCGCGCGGCGCTCGCCGCCGGTCAGCCGGACCTCGTCGACTCCGCCGCCAACGCGATGCTGCGCGTCGACCCCTGGGAGTGGCGAGCCGTCTGGATGCAGGGACTCTCCGCCCTGCAGCAGGGTGAGCCGCGGGTGGCGCAGAGCGCGTTCAACGCGGTCTACGGCCAGGTCCCCGGGGAGCTGGCGCCGAAGCTGGCCCTCGCCAGCGCCTGCGAGGCCAGCGACGAGCTGGCGATCGCCGAGAACCTCTACACTGCCTGCGCCCGCACCGACGCCAACTACACGCCGGCCGCGGCGTTCGGGATGGCGCGCATCCGGACGAAGCGCCACGACGTGGAGGGAGCGGTCCAGGCCCTGGACCTCGTGCCGCCGACGTCGCGCGCCTACGCGCTGGCGCGGCAGGCGCGGGCCAACCTCCTCGCCGCCTCCGGCGCGGGCATACCGGCGCTCTCGCAGGCGTACTCGAGCGTCGACCAGGTGCTCATGGACCCCCGCGAGCGCGCCGGACTGGACGTGCGGATCTTCTCGATCGGGCTCGACGAGGTCGGCCGCCGGGGTGAGCAGCCCGCCCTCACCGTCGGGTCCCACCCCGCCACCGCACGGGGTATGCGAGAAGCCCTCGAGGGTGCCCTGCGCCGGCTCGCACGGCTCACCCCCGACCGGGACGAGCGCGTGCAGCTGGTGGACCAGGCCAACGACGTCCGACCGTGGACCCTGCGGTGACCCGCCATGGCTCCGCGATGATCCCACGATGACCCGGCGATGACGACGGTGTCGACGGGGACCGCCACGTGTCCGAGCTGTGGCGCCGACCGCATCCCGGGTGCCGCCTTCTGTGAGGCGTGCGCCTTCCAGTTCCCTGACGTCTCAGTGGATCCGGCGGCCGCCGGCACGGCGGGGCCTCCGGACGGCGGCGTCCCGGCCGCCCAGTCCTTCCCTCCCGACGTCGCCGTCGAGGCGGCGGCGACGCCGGTGACCGCGCCACCCGGGGAGGAGTCGCCGCTCGACGTCGGCTGGACCGGGCCGGTGTCCCAGGCGTCGCGGCCCGTCGCTCCGGACGGTACGGACGGTCCGAACGGCCCCGACGCGGCCGCCGTCGAGGGCGCGAAATGCACACAGTGCTCCGACGGCCACTACCTCGAGGGCTACTGCGACACCTGCGGAGCCAAGCAGCCGGACCCGCGCGATCACTTCACCGAGGCTCCGGCAGCATGGGTTGCGGGGGTGTGCGACATCGGCAAGCGTCACCGGCGCAACGAGGACGCGCTGGCGTTGTCGGCGGAGCCGGCCGCCGGGTCGTTCGCGGCGATCGTCGTCTGCGACGGCGTCTCCAACACCACCGACTCCCACATTGCGAGCCTCGCCGCCTCGCGCGCGGCCCGCGAGGTGCTCCGCACGCCGCTTTCCCACGGCGTCGGCACCAAGTCCTCGTTCGTGGCCGCCGCCGAGCGGCGCCTGGCCGACGCGGTCGCTGCCGCCGACGACGCGGTCGAGGCGGTCACCCGCTCGGCGGGCGAGGCGGCCGTCGAGAACCCACCGTCGTGCACGTTCGTCGCGGCGCTCGTGGCCGACGGCACCGCCGTCGTCGGCAACGTCGGGGACAGCCGGGCCTACTGGCTGCCGGACGCGCCGTCGAGCCGAGCCGTGCAGCTCAGCGAGGACGACTCGTTCGCCGCCGAGCAGATGAGCGCGGGGATGCCGCGCAAGGAGGCCGAGACCAGCGCCGGCGCGCACGCGATCACCCGCTGGCTCGGCATCGACTCCCCGGACGACATCTCGCCGCATACCGAGGAGATCGAGCTGTCGGAAGACGGGTGGCTACTGGTATGCAGCGACGGGCTGTGGAACTACTGCTCGGACGCGGCCGACCTGCAGGTCCTGGTCCGCGAAACGGTCGAGCGGCTCGGTCCCGAGGGGCGGCAGCCGGTCACGCTCGCGCAGGCGCTGACCGACTTCGCCAACGAGGCTGGTGGGATGGACAACATCACGGTCGCGTTGGCGCGCGTCGGCGACCTGCATACGGTTGAGGCACCCCCCGGACTCCGACAGACGAAGGACATCACCTGATGGCTCAGTTCACCGCCGAGGTCTTCCAGAACGAGTTCCTGCCCGACGGCGGGACCGACGTGCACGCGATCGTGCGCGTCACGTGCCGCGGGGCGGGTCAAGCCGGGCAGACCACGGCAGCGGACGCGGCGGAGATCATCATCATCGACACCTCCGGCTCCATGGGCGAGAGCGGCATCGCCCAGGGCCGCAACGCGGCGACCGCGGCGCTCAACGAGATTCTCGACGGCACCTGGTTCGCGCTGATCGCTGGCAACCACGTCGGGACCCTCGTCTTCCCCTACCCCGGCGGCCCGCAGCAGATGGTGCGGATGGACCCGTCGACCCGGCAGGCGGCCATCGCGTCGATGCAGGCGTTCCGGGCCGACGGCGGCACGGCGATGGGGACCTGGCTGACCAAGGCGCGCGAGGTGTTCTCCACCGTGCCGCAGGCCAGCCAGCGGCACGCGATCCTCCTGACCGACGGGGCGAACGAGCACGAGACGCCGGACCAGCTGACCCGCTCCATCCACGAGGCGACCGGCGTCTTCCAGTGTGACTGCCGTGGGCTCGGCGACCGCTGGCAGGTCGACGAGGTCCGCCGGATCGCGTCGGCGCTGCTCGGCACCGTGGACCTCATCCCCGCGCCGTCGGCCATGGCGGCCGAGTTCCAGAGCCTGGTGCGCAAGTCGATGGCGCGCGGAGTCGCCAACGTCGAGCTGCGGGTGTGGACTCCTCAGGGCGCTCAGACGCTGTTCGTCAAGCAGGTGGCGCCCAACCTCGAGGACCTCACGAGCCGGCGCACGCAGGTGAACCCGTTGACCGCCGGCTACCCGACCGGGGCGTGGGCGGACGAGAGCCGGGACTACCACGTGGCCGTCCGCCTGTCGGCCAAGTCGGTCGGCCAGGAGCAGCTCGCCGCGCGCGTGCAGGTGGCCCTCGGCGAGGAGGTCCAGACCCAGGCGCTGGTCAAGGCGACGTGGAGCAACGACGAGTCGTTGACGACCCGTATCGACGACCAGGTGGCCCGCTACACCGGCAAGGCCGAGCTGGCGCAGATGATCCAGGACGGGCTGGCGGCCAAGGCGGCCGGGCGCGACGACGACGCCACGTCCAAGCTCGGCCGCGCGGTGCAGCTGGCGAACGAGGCGGGCGACCAGGAGATGACGTCGCGGTTGCGCAAGGTCGTCGAGATCGACAACGCGGAGACCGGTACGGTCAGGCTCAAGAAGGGCGTCGACCGGCTGGACGAGATGGCCCTCGACACCGCCTCCACCAAGACGACCAGGGTTCGGAAGTGACTGCATGAGCGCTGTCTGCCCCAACGGACACCCGTCCGGCGCGGACGACTTCTGCGACACCTGCGGCGCCAAGATCGACCTCGACAACCAGCCGGAGCCCGTCGCGGCCGCGGCCTCCGCGTCGGCCGGGGGCGGCTCGACGGCGGCGGCCACGGGCGGCTCGACCTCGGAGGCGGCGGAGGCGGCGCCCGCGCAGCAGGTGTGCCCCAACTGCTCGACGCCCAACACGCCGGATGCGCTCTTCTGCGAGGCGTGCGGCTACGACTTCACGACCGGCGCCCTGCCGCGCGGAGCCTCACCGAAACCGGACGGGGCCTCTCCCGACGGTGCCGCAGCCGGCGCCACCGCCGCATCCGGCGGGCCGATTGCCCCGGCGATCCCGCTCGAGTGGGTGGCCGAGGTGTGGGTCGACCCCGACTGGTACGCCGTCCAGGAGGCCGACGAGCCGATGCCGTCGCCCGGTCTGCCCGCGGTGGTCGGTCTGACCACCCGCAGCCTGCTCATCGGTCGCGTGTCGCCGAGCCGCAACATCCACCCCGACATCGACTGCACGTCGGACACCGGCGTCAGCCGCCGGCACGCGCAGCTCACGACCGACGGGCAGCGCTGGTTCGTCGAGGACCTCGGTTCGTCGAACGGTACGTTCGTGGCGCCCGCCTCGGGTCCGTTGCCGGAGGAGCCGATCCCGGTCGGCCCGCGGACCGAGCTCGACGACGACGACCGGATCTACGTCGGCGCGTGGACCCGCATCGTGGTGCGCGCGGCCACCGATGACGAAAAGGCCGCGACCACGGCCTGAGCGCGGTCACGCCGGCTCAGAGCCCTCGCAACGAGTGACGACCGGACGCGTGGAACGCCGCTCACGCCGCTGTGGGCGGTCGATCCACGCATCCAGCCGGGTCCAGCGGATCGGGGAGACTCCCCCAGCGGTGGTCACCCGACGCGGGTGACCACCGCTCCCCCCGCTTCAGGAACGTCGCGGAACAGGCCCTCGAGCAGGTCGTCGGCCAGCGCGGCCAACAGCCGCGCGGGTTCCTCGTGCAACAGCCGGACCATGCGCTCCGGAGCCGCCTCGTAGGCCGACGAGGACAGCACGAGGAGCCGGTCACCGGGCGACATCACGCATACGCCCGGGGTTCCCGGCGTCTCGGGCACCATAAGCACCCGGGAGCGGCTGACCAGGAGCGCCGGTGGCGCCCAGGCGGTGCGGACCTGGATCGCGCCGTCGGCGTGGCCCCAGACCTGGCAGGAGGAGGACGGTCCGGCCACCGGCAGGTCGAAGGCCACCGGCGAACCCGCGGTCGCCATGGCCCCGTCGGCCACGACCACGCATACCCGGCTGGCGCTCGGCACCACGCGAGCCGCCCGGCCCGCGCCCTCGTGCAGGGCGATGTCGAAGCCGGCGCCCAGCACGTGGCGGGGGGCGGCGGAAGGAGAGATGCGGACAGGGGTCGTCGTGGTCATGACACTCGGCTCTCGATCTCGAAGACGGAGGCCAGCCCCGTGCGGGTGAGCACGTCGAGCGTGCGGTCGGTGGGGTCGGCGAGGACCACCCGGACGTGGCGGGGCTGGCAGCTGCGCTTGACCCAGAGCAGGGTCGCGACGCAGGTGGAGGACAGCCGGGCGACTGCGGAGAGGTCGATGACGAGGGTGTTGGTCCCGCCGGCGAGCAGGGTCGGCAGGTGCCACCGCAGGTCGCCCAGACCCTGGGTCATCCGCTCGTCGGTCAAGGCGACGCACACGCGCTGATCAGCCCGGCTGAGGAGGCTGAGACCGGTCATCGGTATGCGCCTCCTCTGGTGTGTGAAAAACGGCCGGATCGTGGTCGACCCGGCGGTCCACCAACAGTGCCCCGTGGACGGTGATGAACTGGTCATGGTTTGTTTGCAGTCTCGTGACGACCTCTCGACGCGTCGGCACCGGCCGAGGTCTTCCCACAGGAGGCGCCTAGCCGGCGCTGGCAGGATTGACCCTGTGTCCCTCACCCTGCTGGTCCTCGAGGACGACGACGGCATCCGTACCGCCCTGTGCCTGGCCATGGAGGACGAGGGCTACGACGTCCTCGAGGCGCCGAGTGCCGAGGCCGCCCTCCAGCTGGTGCAGCGGACGCCGCCGGACCTCATGCTCGTCGACCTCATGCTGGGGGGCATGGACGGCTTCTCGTTCATCCGGGAGGTCCGCCCGACCAGCCAGGCGCCGATCATCGTGCTCAGTGCCAAGACCGACACCCACGACATCGTCGCCGCGCTCGAGGCCGGAGCGGACGACTACGTCACGAAACCGTTCCAGGTCAAGGAGATCGGCGCGCGGCTGCGCGCGCTGCGCCGCCGCGCCGGCGTCACCGTCAACCCGGGCGGTGCCTCGCCGGTCGAGCAGACGACCCTCGTGCTCGACTCCGAGCGCGGCCCGCTGATCCTCGACGTCAACGCCGGGGTGGTCCGCCGCGGCGGTGACGAGGTGCACCTCACGCTGACCGAGTTCCGGCTGCTGTGCGAGCTGGCCTCGCCCGCCGGTCGCGTGCTGAGCCGCCGGGCACTGCTGGAACGGGTCTGGGAACGCGGCTACTTCGGCGACGAGCGGATCGTCGACGTCCACGTGCGACGCCTCCGCACCAAGATCGAGGCGAACCCCAACGCGCCGCAGCTCGTCGTCACGGTCCGCGGTCAGGGGTACCGGCTGGACATCAGATGAGAGGCCCCTGGTCGACGTGGGGCCTGCGGGGAACGGTCACGGCGTCCTTCGCGCTCGGCGCCCTCATCGTCTCCGCGCTGCTGGCCGTCGGGACCTACCTGACCGCCCGGCACTACCTCACCGACCAGCGCCAGGCGACCGCCCTGCGCCAGTCCTACGCCGACGCCTCGTTCGTCCTCGACGGCCTCCTCGCGCGAGACGCCCGGATCCCGGAGGTGCTGAGCTCGGTCAACGCGCCGGCCGACTCCGAGCTCGTGGTCCGCAAGGACGACCGCTGGTACTCCTCCGCCCTCGCCCGCGGATCGCAGACCATTCCCACCGACGTCCGCGACGGGGTGGTCGGGGGTGCCGTGACGTTTGCGTGGAGCGTCGTCGACGACCAGCCAGCGCTCGTGGTGGGCGTGCCTCTGCCCGCCGCCGACGCCGAGTTCTACGAGATCGTCTCGACCACCGAGCTGCAGGCCACCCTCACCACGCTCGCCACGGTGCTCGCCGCGTTCGCGGTCCTCGCGACCCTGGCCGGTGCCGCCCTCGGGCGGGTCGCGTCCCGGCGTCTCATGGCGCCGCTCGACGACGTCGCGACCGCGGCGGCACGGATCGGCGCGGGCGGCCTGCAGACCCGGCTGCCCCCGACCGACGACCCCGACCTGGCCACCATCGTCGGCTCGTTCAACAGCATGGTGGAGGCCCTCGACGAGCGGATCCAGCGGGACGCCAGATTTGCCGCCGACCTCGGGCATGAGCTGCGCTCCCCCCTCACCGCGCTCGTGGCGAGCGTCCAAGTCATCGAGGGCCGCCGCGACGAGATGCCGCCGCGTACCCAGCGCGCCCTCGACCTCGTCGCCGTCGAGCTCGACCGCTTCCAGCAGACGCTGCAGGACCTGCTGGAGCTCGGCCGGCTCGACGCCGGTGTCCGCTCCCAGGTGCTCACCGATGTCGATGCCGCCGAGCTAGTCCGGATCTCCCTCGAACAGAGCCACCGCGACCCTGCGCTGCTCACGGTGACCGGTCCCCAGCGCGGTCCGGCCGGCACGCTGACTGTGCGAGTCGACAAGCAGCAGCTCGGTCGCGCCCTGGTCAACCTCTACGACAACGCGGACCGGCACGCCGGTGGCGTACGGGCGGTCACGGTCCAGCGAGTCCGCGACCGGGTCCGGATCGACGTCGACGACCGCGGCGACGGTGTGCCGGCCGCCGACCGCGAGCGGATCTTCGAGCGGTTCGTGCGCGCGGGCTCCCGCGGTTCACTGCCGGGCAGCGGCCTCGGCCTGAGCATCGTCGCCGAGACCGCCAACAGCCTGGGCGGCCGCGTCTGGTGCGACGACGCTCCCGGCGGTGGCGCCCGGTTCAGCGTCGAGCTGCCCATCGCGCCCCGCCCGTCGCGCATGGCGCGACCGCTCGCCGACCACGTCGGGGCGGCGTGACGTGGGGGTCCTCCGTCTCCGCTTGCGGCCCGACGGGTATGCGTCGCACCGCCGGCGCGCCCTGCTGCTCGGCATCGCGGTCCTAGCCGTCCTCGTCGCCGCGCTCGCGGGGTTGGGCGCCTGCGGCCTTCCGCGCAGCAGCTCCCCCACTCAGGTCAACTCGGCCGACGTGCCCTACGGCTTGCTCGAGACCGCCACCATCAGCCCGACCCCGACGGCCACGCCCGGCGGGCTGCTGGTAGCCGGGACCATCTACCTGGCGGACCCGCAGCAGAAGCTGGTCGCCGTGGGTGTCCAGGTGCCCGACGCCCAGGCCCTACCGATGCTCCAGACCCTGCTGACCCGGCTCGCCCTGGGTCCGAGCGACCGGGAGCGGGAACGTGGCCTGGCCACCGACCTCAGCCCGGGTTCGAGCCTGGTGCTGCGCAGCATCACCTCCGGCACCGCGACGATCGAGCTCCAGCCCACCGAGCAGGACCCCAGCCCCAACAAGCTGCCCATCGCCATCGGGCAGATCGTGCTCACCGCCACGAGCATCGTCGGTGTCGACCGGGTGGCGTTCCTGCGCGACGGCACCCCCCTGCCGGTTCCCGGACCGGACGGCAGCATGACCTCGGCCACGCTCATGGCCGCCGACTACGAGAGCCTGCTCGCTCCGGGGCAGCCTCCGACCGACCGCACGACGCCACTCCCGGGCGTGCCCTCCACCACCACCACCACCACGGACCGCTGACCCACTGCTGACCCGGCCGACGAGCCCAAGCTCCGGGTCAGAGGGCGTGGATCTTCTGCAGCCGGTTGAGGGAGAACCAGCCGAACGGGATCGGCAGCCAGTAGGTCGCCAGCCGGTAGAGCAGCACCGAGGACACCGCGGTCCCGCTGTCGACACCGATCGCGATGAGCCCGGCGGACATCGCCGCCTCGATGCCACCCAGGCCGCCCGGCGTGGGAACCGCGGACCCGATGATCGCGCCGGCGAAGTAGACGACCGCGGTCGCGGGGATCGAGGTCTCCACGCCGAACGCCCGGGTCGCGCAGACCAGGGCCGCGACGAAGCTCGCGTCGAGCAGTAGGGCGCCACCGAGCAGCTGGGCCAGCTTGGTCGGGGTCTGGAACACCGCGAGCACCTGGGGCACCGCCGCCTTGATCGGCGGCAGGATCCGCGCGGTGAGGAAACCCCGAACGCGAGGAATGGCCAGCAGCGCCAGTAGCAGGATGACGACGACCGGGATGGCGGCGACGAGGATCGGCGGCGGCGTGAAGGACGCGCGCGGACCGGTACCCGCCAGGACCCCCGAGATGAGCAACAGGATGAAGTAGGAGCAGAACTGCGCCACCTGGGCGAGCCCGACCCCCGCGCCGGCCACCGCCGGCGGCAGTCCGGAGGTCTGGAGGTAGCGGGTGTTGAGCGCGATGTTGCCGACGGCGGCGGGCGCGACGAGCCCGGTGAAGGCGACGGCGAGCTGGGTCATGTAGGTCTTGACGAAGGTCAGGTGGATCCGCACCGCACCGTTGAGGGCGATGGACGCTCCGGCGAACGTCAGGATGGAGAAGACGACCGACCCGAGCGCCCAACGCCAGTCGGCCGTCCTGATCACGGTGGCGAAGTCGACCTGGGCGATCTGCGGCAGGACGATGTAGGCGGCCACGGCGATGCCGACGAGCATCACCACGCCGCGCAACGTGATCCGGCGCAGCTCCACGGGTTCGATGCGTTCCTGCGAAGGCCGCAACGCGACGACCTCGTCCCGCAGGGTGGCCAGCAGCCCCTTGTGCTCCTTCAGCTGCTCGCGGGTCGCGTGGGTCATCGCCACGCGCTGGAGCAGGGGAGCCGCGCGCACGACGGCGTCCTCCCCCAGCTCGGCCACCGCCGAGCGCACCGCTCGTTCCGGACCGATCGACAGCGCGATCGTGGTGAGCAGCTGGGCGACGTCGATGCGCAGCGTGACATCGTCGGCGGCCAGGTCGCCGGCGCCCACCCAACGAAGTCCGGCACGCCCGTCCTGCTCGATCATCACGACGTTCGGTCCGAGGTTGCGGTGGGCGACACGACGGCGTTGCAGGGCGCCGATCATCCGCCACACCTCGCGCACGTCGTCGTCGTCGAGACGCTCACCGCGCTCTGCGAGCGACTCGCCCACCGGTTCGACGTAGGCGATGACCGCCGCGAAGGGGCCGACCTCGCATACCGACACCGGTCGCGGCGCCGGGATGCGCGCCTGCGCCAGGAGCAGTCCCATCAGCGTGCGGTGCTCGAGCTCGGAGCGCAGGGTCAGCGCCGGTGGCCGGGTGAAGCCGTTGCGCAACCGGAGCACCCGCAGGAACCGTCGCCCGGAGGCGAGTCCGAAGGTGTCGCGGTCGATGACGTGGACGTCGACCGGAAGGGTGTCCGTGGTCCCGCGGTAGTGGCGGTCGCCGGAGTCGTTGGCGTCCACCAGCTCCAGCCGCCTGAGCGGGATCCCGGTCGAGACCAGGGCCTTGGCCACTTCGCTGCCCGGCGGCCGGGTCGAGGTCGCGCCGAACGCATACCGGAAGCCCAGCCCGACCGCCCAGCCGAGCAGCAGCGAGCACGCGATCGCCGCCGCGGTGACCGACCCCGAGAGGAACCCGGTCACTGCGGTGGCGGCGACGACGGTGATGGCGAGCGGGGAGATCCACTTCCGGCCCATGACGTCGGCCACGGTCAGCAACGCGACGGTCGAGACAAGAACGATGTCGAGTGGTGCGGACTGGCCCTCGCTGTTGGCCCGGGTGAGCATCGGCCGCAGCAGCTCCAGCGGCCCTGATGTGATCGACCACACCAGGCCGATGACCAGCAGGGCACCGAAGACGGCCGCGCCGAGCGACTGGATCAGCTGCATCGGCCGGCGCCGCACGATGAGGTCGGTCCCGACGACGAACGGCAGCAGCACCACCCCGATCGCCCCGAGCCAGGTGAGCAGGGTGAGCAGCAGCCGAGGCAGGCCGCTGACCGCATCGGCGAGATCCTGCTCGACGGCACCGCTGGTCCCCACGGCGGCGGCACCGAGCGCCACGCCGCCGACGAGCAGCACGAGCGCCAGGATCAGCCGGTAGAGGTCCGCGGGCCGCCGGACCCGGTCGGGGATCGGCGGCTCGACGACCTCCACCGTGGCCGGCGACCCCTCGTCGGTGACCTCGACGCGTGTCGTCTCCGCCGGCTCGGCGTGCTCCGAGTGCCGCTGGTGCTCGGGGCCGCCGGGCGCCTCCGCCGGACGGCGTACGGAGTCGGTGGACACGGGGCCATCCTGCCCCAGAAGCCTGGCGACGGTCGGTATGCGCGATGGCCGGTCCCGCCGGCTCGGGCCCATGCACCGGGGTCACAGACAGTGTCCGGCTGGCGTCCAGGGTCCGGTGTGGGCCAGGATGCGGGCCGTGGACACCAACGACGTCAAGCAGGCTGCCGCCAAGGCGGGCGACCATCCCGCCCTCGAGAACGCCGCGCGTCTGGGATACGCCGTCAACGGGGTCGTCCACCTGCTCATCGCATGGCTCGCCCTCCAGGTCGCCTGGGCCGGCGGCGGCAGCTCCGCCGACCAGTCGGGCGCCATGCAGACCCTGGCCGGCACCGACATCGGCCGGGTCATCCTCTGGATCGCCGTCGTCGGCTTCGTCGGCCTGGGCGTGTGGCAGGTCACCGAGGTCATCGTCGGCCGGGGCGAGACCTCCGACCGGCTGAAGGCGGCCGCCAAGGCCGTCGTCTACCTGTTCCTGGCCTTCAGCTTCTTCAGCTACGCCCGCAAGGGCAGTGGCTCCTCGAGCAGCCAGCAGAGCGTCGACTTCACCACCTCGTTGATGGACAAGCCGTTCGGTCGCGTCCTCGTCGGGGCGCTCGGCGTCGCGGTCTTCGGCGTCGGCGCCTACCACGTCTACAAGGGCTACCGGAAGAAGTTCCTCCAAGACCTGCGCGAGCATCCCGGCCAGTGGGTCGTCCGCGCCGGCATGTTCGGCTACATCGCCCGAGGCATCGCCTTCGCGCTGGTCGGCGTGCTGTTCGTCCTGGCCGCGGTGCATACCCAACCGGGCGAGGCCACCGGTCTCGACGGCGCGCTGCGGACGCTGCGCGACGCTCCCTACGGGCAGATCCTGCTGACCGTCGTCGCCCTCGGGTTCGCCTCGTTCGCGGTCTACCTCTTCGCCCGCTCCAAGTACGCCCGGGTCTGACGCCGGCTCGCTCTCAGGCCTTACGGCGCAGGTAGTTCCACGCCAGGTAGGCGCACACGATCCCGTTGAGGAACCCGACCAGCACGTCACTGAGGTGGTGCATGCCGCGGTAGAGCCGCGCATACGCCACCAGCAGCGGAATGACGAGGCACAAGGCGGTCAGGACCCAGCGCAGGGCGGGGTTGGAGATGCGCTGGCACATCGCCGCGAGCGTCAGGTAGAGGGCGGTGGACGCACCCACGTGGCCGCTCGGGTAGGACGAGGTGGGCGGCGCCGGGTCCAGGTGCTCGACGTCGGGCCGGTCCCGGCCGGTCACCGCCGTCGCCAGGACGAACACCGAGGCTTGGACGGCGATGGCGACCGCCGGGACGACGGCGACCCACCACTGCTTGGTCAGCCACCAGATCAGGGCCACCATGACGACACACACGCCGATGACGATCTCGGTGTTGCCGATGTGGGACCACACCATCGTGACGGCGTCCCAGGTCGCGGTCCGGCCGGACTGCAGGGACCGGTTGATCGAGCTCTCGCCCGGCAGACCTCCCAACGGGCCCTCGATGAGCTTGCCGATCCCGACGATGACCACCCAGAGGACGATCGCGGGCAGGATCGCGCGAACGGCGATGTCTCGCAGCGCGCTCGTGACGGTGGGCCGGGTCTGGTCGTCGACATAGCGGGTCAGGAAGGCCATGGGCTCGGGTTCTCCTCGGGTCGTTCGGCCGACCCCCGGGTCGGGTGGGCGGGGTTCGAGCCGCGGTAGCCGGCGTAGGACGCCAGCGCCAGCCCCGAGCCCACGAGGACGCCCGCGGCGACGTCCGAGGGGAAGTGCACGCCGAGGAACACGCGATCCAGCGCGGTGATCAGGACGACCGCCCCGGCGATGCCGCAGGCGGCCACCTTGGCGGTGGTGGTGAGCAGTGGCCAGACCATGATGACGACGACCGTCCCGGCGGCGGCCGAGTTGGCGGCGTGCCCGGACGGAAAGCTGTAGCCCGGCGCCGAGGACACCGGGTCGGTGAGCACCGGGCGGGCGCGCCGCACCACGTACTTCAGGTCGAGGGCGAGGTTCCAGGAGACCATCATCGTGACGAACCCCCAGATGGCCCGGCTCTTGAGGTGGCGCCGCCACCAGAGCCACCCGCAGACACCGGTCCCGACGGCGTAGACCCAGACCGGCTGCAGCGCCTGCTGCCACCGGACCAACGCCGCGTGCAGGGCGGGGTGCGCGCGGGCGATTTCGGTGGCCGCCGCGATGGCGTCCCGGTCGAGGTCGATGACCGCGTCGACCCGGTCGCGACCGAGCAGCGCCAGCGCGGTGACCGGGACGGCGGTGGCGACGGCATACCCCACCGCGGGCCGGAGGCGACGCCAGCGTCCGCGAGGCCGGGTGAACGGCGCCGTGACGCTAGCGGACGCGGACAACCAGGGCCTTCGGCAGGACTCGGGTGGTCAGGCCGTACTGCTCGCCCTTCGGGTCGCCGTCGATCTGCGTCTCGACGGCGTCCTTACCGGTCGTCACCCGGATGGCGGCGGAGGTGAGGCGCACGATCTGACGGTGGCCGCGGCGGTGCCGGCTCCCCAGGTCGGCGGCGACGGCGCCCCAGCCGAACGCGCCCTTGGGCGCCAGGATGACCCCGTCGAGGATGCCGTCGTCGAGCTTGGCGTCCGGCATCAGCTCGACGTTGCCCTGGAGACTGCCGCAGTTGCCGACGATCACGCTGCGCGCGTGCTGGATCTGAGGATCGCCACCGCCCGACGACACCTGCACCATGAACCCCCTGGTGAACATCCGACCGATACCGGCGAACACGTAGGCCGGCCAACCGAGGAGACCTTTCACCGTCTCGTTGGTCCGCGCCATGACCTCCGCGTCCACACCGATCCCGGTCATGACCAGGAAGACCTCCTCGTCCTCCTGCCGCGGGTCCTCGGCGCTCGGCGGGTCGTCGCCCTTCAGCGGTTCGGACGACCTCGAGTCGGGCAGCAGCCGCACGAGGCCCGACGTCGATGCGCCGGTCGGTGCCGGTGAGCACGACCTCGACGGCGTCCTCGAGCTTCTCGACCGGGAGGTCGAGGTTGCGGGCGAGCAAGTTGCCGGTCCCGCCGGGCAGCAGGCCCATCGGCGTGTCCGTGCTCACCAGTGCGGTCGCGACCGCCCGGACCGTCCCGTCGCCGCCCAGTGGACACAGGATGTCGATCCCGCGCTCCAGCGCCTCGTGGGCCTGGCCGACGCCCGGGTCCTCGACGGTCGTCTCGACGAAGACCGGGTCGCCCCACCCGTGGTCCGCGCACACCTTGGCGATCCGGTCCTTGACGTCGGCGAGGTCGTCGAACTTCGTGGGGTTGACGACGACGCCGAGCCGGCGTGCGGGGTTCACGCCGCGACCCTACCCATGCGCCGCCGGTCCGCACCCTCACGACCGGGGATGCGCCGGTATGCGTCAGGCCGAGGTCGTGTGGCGGTCGGCCACCTCGAGGGCTCGGTCGAGGATGGCGATCCCCTGGTGCACCTCGTCGGCGGTGATGACGCAGGGCGGGCAGACGTGGGTGCGGTTCATGTGGACGAACGGCCAGAGCCCGGCGGCCTTGCACGCCTTGCCGAACTCCGTCATCGGCGCGGCGGCAGCGCCACTGGCGTTGAACGGCACCAGGGGTTCCCGCGTCGTCCGGTCCCGCACCAGCTCCAGCGCCCAGAACACCCCGAGCCCGCGCACCTCACCGACCGAGGGGTGGCGGTCGGCCAGCTCCCGCAGCGCCGGTCCGATCACCGTCTCCCCCAGCTCCCGGACATGCTCGAGGATGCCTTCCTCCCGGAAGATCCGGATCGACGCCACCGCCGCCGCGCACGCGAGCGGATGACCCGAGTAGGTAAGGCCACCGGGGAACGCCAGGTCCTGGAACGTCGCCGCGATCGCCGGCGACAGGATGACGCCGCCGAGCGGGACGTAGCCGGAGTTCACCCCCTTGGCGAAGCACACGAGGTCGGGCCGGACGCCCCACCGGTCCACGGCGAACCACTCACCGCACCGGCCGAACCCGGCCATCACCTCGTCGGCGATGTAGAGGATGCCGAACTCGTCACACAGGGCGCGGACCCCGGCGAGATAGCCGTCCGGCGGCACGAGGATCCCGTTGGTCCCTACGACGGTCTCGAGGATCACCGCCGCGATGGTATGCGCCCCCTCGGCGACGATCGTGTCCCGCAGGTGCTGGAGCGCTCGGTCGCACTCCTCCTGCGGTGTCGACGCGTGGAAGGGCGAGCGGTAGAGGTTCGGCCCCCAGAACCGGGCGACGCCCGGCATACCGGGTTCCGTGGCCCACCGTCGCGGCTCACCGGTCAGGGCCGCCGCGCCCGCGGTCGACCCGTGGTAGCTGCGGTAGGCCGCGAGGATCTTGTGCCGGCCGGTGTGCACGCGGGCCATCCGGATCGCCATCTCGTTGGCCTCGGCGCCTCCGCTGGTGAAGAACACCATGTCGAGGTCGCCGGGAGCCAGCTCCGCGATCAGCCGGGCCGCCTCCGACCGGGCGTCGTTGGCGAAGGCCGGCGAGACGCTCACCATCCGGCCGGCCTGCTCCTGGATCGCCGCGATGAGGCGCGGATGCTGGTAGCCGATGTTGACGTTGACCAGCTGGCTGGAGAAGTCGAGGTAGCGGTGCCCGTCCGGGTCCCAGAACCACGCCCCCTCGCCGCCGGCGATCGGCATGGCGTCGATGTGCCCTTGGGCGGCCCACGAGTGCAGGACGTGCGCCATGTCGTTCGTGCGCACCGTCGACTCGTCGGTGGGGAACGCCAGCAGTCCGGTCTCGTCGAGCGTCGACATGAACCGACCCTAGGACTACCCGGCGTGTTGCGGCATACCCTAGGGGGGTATAGTGGTCGTATGCCATCCGCCCCTGCTCAGCACCGCTCCGTCGACCTGGTCATCGGCGGGATGACGTGCGCCTCGTGCGCCGCACGGGTCGAGAAGAAGCTCAACAAGCTCGACGGGGTCACGGCGACGGTCAACTACGCGACCGAGAAGGCGCACGTCGTCGCCCCGCCGACGGTGACCGACGAGGACCTCGTGGACCGCGTCGACGAGACCGGCTACTCCGCGAGCGTCGCCACCGCTCGGCCGGCCCCGGCCGACGACTCCACGGCGCTGCGCCGACGTCTTCTCGTCTCGCTGGTCCTCACGGTGCCGGTCGTCGCCATGGCGATGGTGCCGGCGCTCCAGGTCGACTACTGGCAGTGGCTGTCCCTCGTGCTGGCCACGCCGGTGGTGCTCTGGGGCGGCTGGCCCTTCCACCGCGCCGCGTGGGCCAACCTGCGGCACCGCGCCACGACGATGGACACCCTCATCTCGGTGGGCACGCTCGCCGCATACGGCTGGTCGGTGTATGCGCTGGTGTTCGGCACCGCGGGCGAGATCGGGATGCGGCACGCGTTCGAGCTGACCGTCCAGCGCGGCGAGGGTCTGTCCTACGTCTACTTCGAGGCCGCCGCGGGGGTGACCACGTTCATCCTCGCGGGCCGCTACCTCGAGTCCCGCTCGAAGCGGCAGGCCGGAGCAGCGTTACGCGCGCTGCTGGAGCTGGGAGCGACGTCGGTGGCCGTGCTGCAGCCGGGACCCGACGGCGACGTGGAGTCTCGTATGCCGGTGGAGGCGCTGGAGGTCGGGATGCGGTTCGTGGTCCGGCCGGGCGAGAAGATCGCCACCGACGGTGTCGTCGAGTCGGGCTGCTCGGCGGTCGACGCGTCCCTGGTCACCGGCGAGTCGGCCCCGGTCGAGGTTCGTCCCGGTGACCGGGTCGTCGGGTCGACGGTCAACACCGACGGACGGCTGATCGTGCGCGCCATCCGGGTCGGCGCCGACACCCAGCTGGCCCAGATGGCCCGCCTCGTCGAGGACGCGCAGAACGGCAAGGCGGACGTTCAGCGCCTCGCCGACCGGGTGTCCGGCGTCTTCGTCCCGGTCGTCATCGTCCTGGCCGTCGTCGTGCTCGCGGCGTGGCTGCTGCTGGGCTACGGCGTCGCGGCGGGACTCACCGCGGCCGTCGCGGTCCTCATCATCGCCTGCCCCTGTGCCCTCGGCCTGGCCACGCCAACGGCGCTCATGGTGGGCACCGGTCGTGGTGCCCAGCTGGGCATCCTCATCCGCGGGCCGGAGATCCTCGAGCAGACGCGCACCGTCGACACGATCCTGCTCGACAAGACCGGGACGGTCACGACGGGCGTCATGGCGGTGGTCGAGGTCGTCGCGGCGCCGGGCGAGTCCGCCGACGAGGTGCTCCGGGTGGCCGGTTCGCTGGAGAACGGCTCGGAGCACCCCGTCGCTCGCGCCATCACCGCCGAGGCCCTGCGGCGTGGCGGTCTTCGGCCGATGGACGGTTTCGTCAACGAGCAGGGACTCGGAGTTCGCGGGGTGGTGGACGGACACGCTGCGGTAGTGGGCCGGCCCGCCCTGCTGGCCGACTGGTCCGTCGACCTCGAGCCGTCCCTC
The DNA here is from genome assembly GCA_963751085.1 of uncultured Actinomycetota bacterium. Classification (GTDB taxonomy): domain Bacteria; phylum Actinomycetota; class Actinomycetes; order Actinomycetales; family Dermatophilaceae; genus Lapillicoccus. Next base: position 1,032,749 of record CAVVTH010000004.1, read on the forward strand.
GACACGGCGCTGGAACGCGTGCAGCACAACGGTTCGACCGTGGCGGCAGTGGCCTGGGACGGCCGAGCCCGGGGGATCATCGCGGTCGCCGACCGTCCGCGGCCGACCTCAGCCGAGGCGGTCGCTCGACTCCGGGCGCTGGGCCTGCGACCGGTGCTCCTCACCGGAGACCACCGGTCGGTGGCGCGAGCGGTCGCCGCCCAGGTCGGGCTGGACCCGGACACCGAGGTCGTCGCCGGGGTGCTGCCCCAGGACAAGGCGGCCGAGGTGCGACGCCTCCAGGACGGTGGCCGCACGGTGGCCGTGGTGGGCGACGGCGTCAACGACGCCGCGGCGCTGGCGACCGCGGACCTCGGGATCGCCATGGGCACCGGTAGTGACGTCGCGATCTTGGCCAGCGACCTCACCCTGGTGCGTGACGACCTCCTGGTCGCTTCGGACGCGATCCGGCTCGCACGGCGGACGCTGGCGGTCATCAAGGGCAACCTGTTCTGGGCGTTCGCCTACAACGTCGCGGCGATCCCGCTGGCCGCGCTCGGTCTGCTGAACCCGATGCTCGCCGGAGCCGCGATGGCGCTGTCCTCGCTGTTCGTGGTCACCAACAGCCTGCGGCTGCGCTCGTTCCGCTGAACGCCTCCCCTGCGCGGCGGCCGGCCGGCCGGCCCGCCGCTCGGCCCCCGGCCAAGACCTCGCCACGTGGTGGCCGACTTTCCGACATCTCGGACAGGAAGCGTCAACAGCTCACCATTTGGGGGAAAGTCGGCCGGGCGGGACCGGATCAGCCGGCGGCGACCGACGACGTCGGCGACGCTCCGGCCCGGATCGCGGAGGTGAGCGCCGCGGCCGGCGCCTCGGGAGCGCGGGGGTTGGTGAGCAGCACCAGGTCGAGGTTCGGCAGCTTGGGCAGCTTGCTCGCGGCCGGTACCTCGACCAGGTCGCCGGGCGTGAGCGTCTTGGCCATCACGGCGATCCCGATGCCGGCCCGGACGGCGGCCAGCACCCCGTTGACGCCCCGGACCGTGCAGGTGATCCGGCTGGGCCGGCCGATGTCCTGCAGGGCCTGGGCGGCGACGGACCGGCTGAGGCTGGGCGCCTGGTAGACGACCAGCGGCACCGGCTCGTCCGGCTCGACCCGGGTCCCCTCGGCCGCCACCCACACCAGCCGGTCGCGGCGGACCAGCTGGCCGATCGACAACGTCGGCGTGTCGGGGCTCTTCTTGACGAACGCGACGTCGAGGTGACCGGACTCGATCCGCCGCAGCAACAGGTCGTTCTGCAGGACGGTGAGCTCGATGTCGACGCGGGGGTTGAGCTGCCGGAACGTTCGCAGAATGCGCGGCAGCGCCGTGAGGGCGAGATCGTCGGTCACCCCGAACCGGAGCCGCCCCTCGACCACCGACCCGCTGAAGTGGCTCTCCGCCCGACGGTGAGCCGCGAGGATCTCCACCGCATACCCCGCGAGCGCCTCACCGTCCGAGGTGAGCGCCACGGTGCGGGTGTCGCGCACGAACAGCTGCCGGCCGACCGCCTCCTCCAACCGCCGCACGTGCTGGCTCACCGTCGACTGGCGCAGGCCGAGGGAGGCTGCGGCCCTGGTGAAGCTCAGTGTCTGCGCCACGGCGAGGAAGGTCCGCAGCAGCTCCGGCTCGTACATCCAGCGGCCTCCCCATCTAAGCTCATCACGCGACGCGATCAGACTAATCTTTTCATCAAGTTGGATGATGAGCGGTCCCCGGTCGAGACTGGGACGACACGACGCATACTGACGAGCCCCGAAACCAGGACGACCTTGACCGCGCAGGCCCCGACCCGAGTCCCCGACACCACTCCGATGGACACCCCGCAGGACCGACCAGCTCCCACCCCGACGTTCGCGTCGCTGGGCAACCGCAACTTCCGGCTGTTCCTCGCCGGCCTGTTCGTCAGCAGCACCGGCGCGTGGGTCCAGCGGATCGCGCAGGACTGGCTGGTGCTCACCCTGACCAACAGCCCCGCCGCCGTCGGCCTGACCACCGCCTTCCAGTTCCTGCCGACGCTGCTGTTCGGGCTCCACGCCGGGGTGCTGGCCGACCGCTTCCCGAAGCGTCGCATCCTCCAGACGACCCAGACCCTCATGGCCGTCATCGCCGCGGTGCTGGCGGTCCTCACCCTGACGGGGGCCGTCCAGACCTGGCACGTCTACCTGATGGCTGCGGCCCTCGGCGTCGTCGCGGCGGTCGACAACCCCGTCCGGCAGGCGTTCGTTACCGAGATCGTCGGTGTCGCCCAGGTCCGCAGCGCGATCAGCATGGTGTCGTCGACGTTCCAGTTCGGCGCCATGCTGGGGCCGGTGCTGAGCGGCGTCCTCGTGGGCGTGGTGGGTCCCGGCTGGGCCTTCGCGGTCAACGCCGTCACCTACCTCGGCCCGCTCACCGCTTTGGCGCTGATGCGGCTCCCGGCGCGGCTGCCGCGGGACCGCTCGGGCGCCGCGACCTCCGGCCTCCAGGACGGGCTCCGGTATGCGCTCTCGCACCCGACGGTGCTGTGGCCCACAGTGATGGTCGGCACCTTCGGGTTCTTCACCGTCAGCCTGCCGGTGACCCTGGCGGCCTTCGCGAAGAACGACTTCCACTCGGGGGCGCTGGGAGCCGGTGTCCTCAACGGCGCAGCGGCGGCCGGCGCGCTCGGCGGCGCGCTGCTCACCGCGCGCCGGCGCAAGGCGTTGCGGCTGAGGACGATCATGACGATCGCGGCCCTGCTCGCCACGGCCCACGTCGTCGCCTCGTTCGGCTCCACTCAGGCAGCGCTCACCGTCCTGATCGTCTTCGTGGGCGCGGCGAACCTCGCCCTGCTGACCTCGGCCCAGTCGATGGTGCAGCTGACCGTCCCCGAGCACCTGCGCGGCCGCGTCGTGGCGATCTACCTGCTCGCGTTCATGGGCAGCGGCGCCCTCGGCGGCCCGGTGGTCGGGTTCATCGACGAGACGCTCGGCGCCCGGTTCGGGCTGTTGCTGGCCGGGTTGCTGCCCGCCGTGGTGACGGTCCTCGTCGCTCGGCACCTCGCCCACCGGGCGTCGGTGCGGATCGGGCTGACCCGGATGACGGTGCAGATCCCCCGACCGGCGCTGCTGGCCCGGGACCGCTAGATCCCTTCAGCCCTCCGGGAACCCCGAGTCAATACAGAGGATGTTGCCCTCGCTGTCCTTGAACCAGGCCGCCTTGCCCATGCCGCCCATGTCGGCGACACCGTTGTCCCAGGTGACACCCGGCATGTCGTAGGTCTCGAGCCGGACGCCCTTCTCTTGCAGGGCGCGGGCCTCATCAACGACGTCGTCGACGTGGAACTGGGCGATGGTGTGACCGGCCTGGCCGGCGTACTCGGTCTTGTAGACCTGAAACGACGTCCCGCCGTCGGTGCGATAGATGAGCATGCCGGCGTCCGTCATCTCGGCGGCTGGGCTCATGCCGAGTGTGTCCGCGTAGAACGACCGGGCCCGGTCGATGTCGGCGGCGGGGATGTTGGCGGTGACGGATGCGCGATTGAGCATGGTGGTGACCTCCAGGGTCGGATCGTCGTTGGCCGCCCCAGCACCTCCTAGCGTCCCACCGGAGGGCACGGTGGGGAAGCGCATTGGTCATGGCTCATGATGGCCGTTCGTAGCGACGACGCCCGGATGAAGGAGTGCGCATGGTCGACCTCGCCCTGAGCGACGACGAGAAGGAGATCCGCTCGTGGGTCCGCACCTTCGTCACCAAGGAGCTCCTGCCGCTCGAGGCCGACGCGCTGGCCCGCGAGCGCCGCGGTGAACGAGGGCTGCCCGCCGAGGAGCTGCGGCGGCTCCAGGACGTCGCCAAGCAGTCCGGCTTCTTCGGCATCCAGACGCCCGAGGCATACGGCGGGATGGGCCTGTCGGCCGTGATGACGGCCCTCGTCGAGATCGAGCTCGGCCGCAGCTTCCTCCAGTTCGCCTTCGGCGGCGCGGCGGACAACATCCTCTACGACGCGAACGAGGCGCAGCAGGAGGCATACCTGCGACCGACGATCTCCGGCGAGCGGAAGTCGTGCTTCGCCATCACGGAGCCGGGCGCAGGCTCGGACGCGCGAGCGATCCGCACCAGCGCGCGGCGGGACGGCGATGACTGGGTGATCAACGGCGAGAAGACGTTCATCACCGGCGGCAACGAGGCGGACTTCGCCATGGTCTTCGCCGTCACGGATAAGGAGAAGGGCGCCGACGGCGGAGTCACCTGCTTCCTCGTCGACCGGGACCGTGGGTGGACCTCCGCGCCGATCGACACGATGGGCGAGTGGGGGCCGGCGTCCTTGGTGTTCAAGGACGTTCGTGTCCCAAACGACCACGTGCTGGGCCAGGAGGGACAGGGGTTCGCCCTGGCCATGAAGTGGATCGGTCGCGGGCGCTACCTGCTGCCGGCGCGAGCGCTCGGCGCCTGCGAGCGGCTCGTCGAGATGGCGATGGAGCACGCGCACAACCGCACGACGTTCGGTGAGCCGATCGCGAACCGGCAGGCGATCCAATGGATGATCGCCGACTCGGCCACCGAGATCGAGGCGCTGCGCTGGCTGGTGCTCACCGCCGCGTGGCAGGTCGACCAGGGGCTGGACTCACGTCAGGCGCAGTCCATGGCCAAGCTCTACGGCGGGGTCAAGGCCAACGAGATCGTCGACCGCGTGCTGCAGATCCACGGCGGGATGGGCTACACCCGGGAGCTGCCGATCGAGCGCTGGTACCGCGAGCTGCGCCTGCTGCGGATCTACGAGGGCACCGACGAGATCCAGCGCCGCACCATCGCCCGCAACCTGCTGAGGGGTCACGCCTCGGTCCGCGGTCATCTGGGCTGACGGAGCCCGATGAGTTCAGTGGTCGGCGCCGGTCCAACCGCTGAAACCAACCCCGAGGAGGACCATCATGGGCCGGATCGTGTGCAACTTCTTCACCACCGTGGACGGCGTCGTCGAGCAGCCCGGCGAATGGCAGGGTGACATGTTCGACCCGGCGATCGGCGACATCCTGGGTGCCGGGATGGCAAGCCAGAGCAGCTTCCTGCTCGGCCGGAAGCTCTACGACGAGTGGTCCGCCTACTGGCCGGCCAGTGACGACGAGATGTTCGCCCCCTACATCAACGCGATCCCGAAGTACGTGCTCTCCAACACCCTGACCGAGGCGGCGTGGAACAACACGACGCTCATCTCGGGGCCCGACGTCGCCGGGCGCCTCCGGGAGCTGAAAGCGACCGAGAGCGGTGACATCGGCATGTCCGGCTCGCCGACGACGGTCCGCTGGCTGCTGTCCGAGGGCCTCGTCGACGAGCTGGCGCTGCTCGTGCACCCGGTCGCGCTGGGGCACGGGATGCGCCTCTTCGAGGGAACGCCGACCTACCGGCTGAACGTCGTCCACAGCGAGACGCTGCCCAACGGGACGCTGTACCTGCGCTACGCCCCCCGCGCCGCCGGCTGACGGGCGCGCGAATCGGCCGGCAGCTCAGGGGGCGAAGCCTGTTGCTCGCAGGTATGCCTGCCAGTCCGGGCCGATGTCCGGTGGCACCCGCTCCCTCGGCGCCATGACGTGCAGCCGGTTGGCGAGCAGGACCGCCACCGAGCGGGTCGCCGGGTCGACGAGGAACCGGGCCCCAGTGAACCCCGGATGCCCGTATGCCGGGCCGCCCGCCCCGGGCTGCCACCAGAACCCGACGGCTTGACCGTCCGGGCCCGGCGTGAGGAACGCGTCGAGAACGGCTCGCGACCACACCGGCGACTCGGTCAGCAGGGCCGACCCGAACCGCGCCATGTCGTCGAGCGTCGAGAACAGGCCGGCATGACCGGAGATCCCGTGCATGGCGTGGAAGGCGTTGCCGTCGCTGACCTCGCCCCGCACCCAGCCGGTGCGGAAGTGCGGTGTCACCGACCGTTCGATAGTCACGGGATAGGGCTCGCCGTCGCGGATCATGGCCTGCTCGATGTCGTCACCGTGGCCGTAGGCCACCGCCGACTCCGGCTCGACCGGGCCGTAGCCTGTCGACGTCATCTCCAGCGGCGCGGTCACCAGACGACGGACCGCTGCGTCCAGCCGCTCCCCGGTGACGCGCTCGACGACCGCGCCGGTGATGACGAGACCGAGGTCGGAGTAGTGCCGGCCCTCCCCCACCGCATACGGGAGCGGGAGCGACGCGGCGACGGCGACCGCCTCCTCGCGAGTGCGGGAGGCGAGGTAGAGCGGCTGCCACTCCACGAGTCCGGCGGTATGCGTGAGCAGGTGTCGCAGGGTGATGTCCGGGTGCGGGGACGGCAGGTACCGGCTCAGGACGTCGTCCACCCGAAGCTCCCCGGCGGTGACCAGGGCCATGACCGACGCGGTGGTGGCCACCGCCTTGGTGCAGGAGGCGATGTCGAATTGCGCTGTGTCCCAGAGTGATACGCGCGGACCGGAACGGTTGGACGCATCCCCGAGGATCGCCCGGTGGACGACCACACCGTCGCGGAGGACCTGGGCCGCGACCCCGGCATACCGGCGTTCGTCGAGACCACGCTGGAGGACGTCGTCCGGAGTGGTCACCCCCGCGAGGCTACCGAGACGCGAACGCTCCGACCCGGCCGCACGTCGTCGCCCGCCGAGCCGTAGCCTCGCCGGCCAGGGGTTCCCTCGTCGGGTCCCCGGTAGCAGACTTCCCCACAGCCATCCGCATCTCACCCGCATTCACATCGAGGAGCAACGATGCCCACACGTACCGCGCACACCGCCTGGACCGGAGGCCTGCAGGACGGGTCCGGAACGGTCGAGCTGGCCAGCTCCCACGCCGGCCGCTTCGAGGTCTCCTTTCCCAAGCGGGCCGCCGACGACGCCGGTGGCACGACCAGCCCCGAGGAGCTCATCGCGGCGGCGCACTCCTCCTGCTTCGCCATGCAGCTGTCGTCCCTGCTCGCGGCCGCCGGCGGGACGCCGAAGTCGCTCGACGTGACGGCAGAGGTCGCTCTCGGGCCGGACCCGGCCGGCGGCTTCCGCATCCCCACGATCAAGCTCACCGTCCGCGGCCAGGTCGACGGCCTCGACGACGCGGGGTTCGCCAAGGCGGCCGAGGAGGCCAAGGCCTCCTGCCCGGTGAGCAAGGCGCTCACCGGTCCGGAGATCACCCTGGACGCCGCCCTCGGCTGACCGAACGGCCTGGGATGGCACCACGGACTCTCGCAGTGCCAAGATCGGACCGTGGACGTCATCAACCCGCCCCAGACGATCGCTTACCCGTCGCCGTCGACCCGCCCTCGGCGTGGGCATCCGGAACGGATGGATCCCCACGTCATCGTGCTGTTCGGGGCGACCGGTGACCTGGCCCGCCGCAAGCTGCTCCCGGGAATGGCCCACCTGGTCCTCTCCGCCCTGTCACCGGACATCACCGTCGTCGGGACGTCCCTCGAGGACCTGGACGACGACGGTTTCCGGGCGTTCGCCAAGGAGGCGGTCAAGGAGTTCTCCACCCACCCGCTCAGCGAGGAGCAGTGGGAGACGTTCGCCTCCCGGCTGCACTACGTGCCGACGTCGACCGGCCCGGAGGGGTTGCGCAAGGCCGTGGAGGCGGCCGAGGCCGACCTCGGCGGCGGCAACGTCCGCCGGATCCACTACATGAGCGTCCCGCCGGCGGCGGCCCCGGTCGTCATCAAGACGCTGCGCGACGCCCAGCTGGTCGACCGCTCGCGGGTCATCATGGAGAAGCCGTTCGGCACCGACCTCGACAGCGCGATCATCCTCAACGACCAGGTGCACGAGACCTTCGACGAGAGCCAGATCTTCCGCATCGACCACTTCCTCGGCAAGGAGGCGGCGCAGAACATCCTCGCGTTCCGCTTCGCCAACGGCCTGTTCGAGCCGATCTGGAAGCGTGACTTCATCGACCACGTGCAGATCGACATCCCCGAGACGCTGGGCCTCGACCGCCGGGCGGCGTTCTACGAGCAGACCGGCGCGTTCAAGGACATGGTGGTGACCCACCTGCTCCAGGTGCTGGCCTTCGTCGCGATGGAGCCGCCGACGGCGCTGGAGCCGCGCGCCATCAGCGAGGAGAAGAACAAGGTCTTCCGTTCGCTGATGCCGATCCACCCGAACGATGTCGTGCGAGGCCAGTACGCCGGCTACACGCAGGAAGAGGGCGTCCCGTTCGACAGCGACACCGAGACGTTCATCGCCCTGCGGTGCGGCATCGACAACTGGCGGTGGGCGGGCGTGCCGTTCTACCTGCGGACCGGCAAGAAGATGGCCGAGGGGCAGCGCATCATCTCGATCGCCTTCAAGGAGGCGCCGAAGTCCATGTTCCCCTCGGACTCCGGCGTGGGCAAGCAGGGCCCGGACCACCTCACGTTCGACCTGTCCGAGGACTCGAAGGTGTCGCTGTCGTTCTACGGCAAGCGGCCCGGGCCGGGCATGAAGATGGACAAGCTGTCGATGCAGTTCGCCACCCAGGAGGGCGAGCACTACCGCGACGTGCTCGAGGCTTACGAGCGGCTCATCCTCGACACCATGCGCGGCGACCACACGCTGTTCACCACCGCCGACGGCATCGAGTCGCTGTGGGAACGCGCCCAGCCCCTCCTCGACGACCCACCGCCCGCCAAGCCGTATGCGCCGGGCAGCTGGGGTCCGAACGCCGTCCACCAGCTCATCGCCCCGCACGCGTGGCGGCTGCCGTTCGAACGCGGCTGGCGCGGCAAGAAGTAGCCGGGTCCCGGCAGCCTCAGTTCTCCTCGGACTCCGGACCGCCAGGGTTGCAGCGGGCGTCCACCATCTGCGACTCGGAGACGACGGGACGCCAGGGCTCGATGTTCCACGACGGCTTGTCCGCCTGGACGAGCCGGGCGAACGTCCAGTGGCAGTCGAACTGCGCGCGCATACCCGGCTGGTCGGCGTCCGGCGCCAGCGCGACCACCTCGGACCACGCCTCCTCGTCGCCGGACGGCGCTTGAGCGGCCCGACCGGAGGCGGTCGGCACGATGTGCAGGCTGCGGCCACCGGACGCCTTCACCCACTGCACGCGCGCGATGAACGGCGGCCCGGGTTGCGAGGTGGCGGGGCTCGTCGAACTCGATGGGCCGGACGGGCTGGCCGGGGTACCGGACGGGGCCGACGTGGTCACGACGGCCGGCGCGGGCGCTGAGGCGGCCGCATCGGAGGAGCAGCCCCCGACGCCCGCCAGGGCGACGCACACTGGTGCCACGTACACCACCCGGGCGAGCCGGGAGCGCGGCGGAGGGGTCACGCCCGTCATCATCCGCCATCACCACGTCGAGCCCTGGCCGGCCGGCGTACCGGATCGAGAGTCCTGTGTGCACCGCAGCCGCAGGTGAAGGATCCGAACCTTGGAAGTTGTTCGCGACGAATCTAGAGTCCGTCGGCCGCAATCTGTTGAACTGCGGCAACAACTTGGATCTTGAGCCCTGGCATGAATGGTCCACGGACAGTCGACGCCAGCCAGTGACCGCCGGCCCACCGGGACGTTCAGATCCTTCTAGCAACGCGCGACCGAGTGACCCACACCGCCCAGAAAGGGCTACTGCTGGGGCGGCGCCGGTCCAGTAGGACAACCGGTTCCGATCCGCGAACCGGGCCGCGCCCTCGACGTCGGCCCGGATCCGCGCCGCGACGACCGGCCCGACTCGGCGAGGTCAAATCAGCGTGGCCCACGTTCGAGCATGAGGGTGTTCAGCTGCTTGGTGGAGCCTTGATCTTCGCATCGACCCCAGTCATCTCGGCCAGCTGCTCCAGCGCCAACGTCCTGCGCGTCTAACCGGCTGGTCACGCGGCCGCACACCGGAGAGGATTCCCTTGCCGGCAAGGTGGTGATGTCCTTGTTGGCTTTCCCCGGTGTCACCTCCGCGAGCAGATGTGGGCTGCCCCACTGCGGCTGCCATGGTGTGGCCGATGTGGATCATGGAGGTGGCGGCCCCGCGGATCAACGCCTCGTGAAGGATGCCCGCCTTCGACCGCCCCGGTTGAGGAAAGTTCTGGCGGATTTGTGTCGCCATTGGAGGGTTGTCGAGCGACTTTAGGGTTATGAGTAGGCAGCCGCCAGAGGTGGCCGTGACTCGAGGCCCAGGCTCGGCCGGCGCCTCGGTTCCGCCTCCGGCCGTGGTGGACCGGGACGAGGCGGTGGCGGTCTTGTTTCACCGGCACTCTACGGAGCTGGTCGGTGTGGCGTTCTGCTTGCTTGGTGACCGCGGGGCCGCCGAGGAGGTGGTGCAGGACGCGTTCGTGGCCCTGCATCGGCACTGGCGGGAGCTGCGTGAGCAGGCGGCCGCGGTGGCCTACCTGAGGGCGGCCGTGGTCAACGGATGTCGGTCACGGCAGCGGCGGCTGGTTCGAGCACGGACGGTACTGCCTGCGTTGCGACCGGTGACGACAGTAGTGCCCAGCTCGGAAGAGACGGCGGTGAACCGGGACGAGGCCGCCCGCATGGCGGCCGCGGTGCGGGCCCTGCCGACCCGGCAGCGTGAGGTGCTGGTGTGCCGGTTCTACCTGGAGCTGACCGAGACCCAGACCGCCACCGTGCTGGAAATGGGCCGCACCTCGGTCAAGACCCACGAGCGTCGTGGCTTGGCCGGGTTGACCCGGCGGCTGGAGGTGACGCCATGAGCGTCGACCGGGCACAGGTCCGGGACGGGCTGACGACCTACGTGAAGGGACTTGGCATGACCAGCAGTGACGTGGAACGGATGCACCAGAACCTGCAGGCACGGCTGGATCACCAGGAAGCCGGCCGGCAGACCGACCGTCAACCGAAACATGGACCGGATCCGACGCCGGATGCGACGGCGAGGCGTCGTCGGCGCTGGGTGGCCGCGGTTGCCGCGGTGGCGGTGGCCGCCGCAGTGGTAGGAGCGATTTGGGTCCGTCGCCCGCAACCGCCGCCACGGCCGGCCGGTCCCACCCTGTCTCAGGAGATTGTCGGCGTGTGGCGCGGCAACGCCGCCATCTCCATGGTCTTCCGCGCCGACGGGACGGAACGGCTCTTCACCCTCGCCGAAGGAGTGCTGGTCACTTGGGGCAGCTTCGGACCGGATGGCCGCCTACTGGCAGACACCGCTCGGTACCGGGTCAACGGAGACACCCTGGCCATGTCCATGCTGGAAGGCACCCCACAGTCCTGCGAGTACACCTTCACCACAGCCAGCCCGCAAGAAGGGCAGCTCGACCTGACCCCGGTCAGCCAGGTCGGCCCCGGCTGCAGCCCAGGGCAGGCACTGGCACAGCCCTTCACCATCGTCCGCATCTCCCCGGCATCCCCAGCGGGAGTCGCCCTCGCGCCGCAACCCGACAACAACGTCACCCCGGTCACCTCGACCAACGACCTGTACGGAGTCTGGCTGCTGCAAGGGACCGGCGTTGTCCTGGTCGTCGGCTCCGCCTCAGGCACCGCGATCGAGTACCGGATCGACCGAAAGGGAACCATCGACACCGCAGCCGACAACAGCGGCTCCATCACCATCCCCAAGATCGGACAAGTCCAGCTCACCAGCCTCGACCACCGTGGGTGCGCAGACACCACCCTGACCAATGCCGCCGCGGGCGACTTCTCCTTCACCGCCACCGTCATCACCGACCCCTGCAACCGGTTCGCCGGAGAGACGACCCTGCACTGGCTGAGGATCCAGTAACCCAACCGCCAGCGCTCCAAGTCGACCGGACCGCCCAACCGCTCCGACACCTGGATGGGCTGCCCCAGAAGCGCGACAGTCCAAAGCAGCTATGGCCGCACGTCACTTGATGTTTTTTAGGCCTCGGGACAAAGACCCAGCCACCAAAGATCCAGGAGGAAGCATGTCTCAAATATCGGTCAGCCGCAGGCAAATCCTGGCCGGAGCCGCCGTCGCGGTACCCGTCGGCGCGATGGCTTTCGTCGCCCCGACCGAGGCTGACGCGGCAACGGAACAGGGACCCACCCACGCCGAGCAGGTCGTTACCCGCTACTTCGGCATCCTCAACGCCGGAATGACCAGCGCCAACGCGGACTTCGCAGCCCTGACCACCGTCTACGCCGCCGACGCGGTGCTCACCGCGTCCAGCCCAGCCGGCGTCACCACCGTTTACCACGGCCTCGACGCAGTCATCGGGTTCTACGTCGCCGCCTGGCAGAACCTCCACGGCATCACCTGGACACGGGACCAGGTCCGCAACCTCGCCAATGGGGTCGTGCTCAGCTACGAGCATGCGAGCCGCCCAGCCCAAACCAAAGCCGGCCGATGCGCGCACCTGTTCAAGGTTCACCGCGGCCTAATCATCAGCCTCGACTGGGTCACCTTCTACCCGGGCGTGCCGTAGAGCCGCATCGGGCCCGAGCAGAAACCGCAACCGCCGGAACAGCGACGTGGCATGTTGAAACCACCGGAACAGCCCCGCGCGGGACAACAGCGCCTTCACCATTGACGCGGCCCTGACGGCGATGAATCCGAAGGGGCCGCTTCGACAGCCTCGCAGGTCCGACAACGGGGGGCCGTCGGGCGCGGCTGGACTTTCCCAGGCGGTTCATCCGGCCGCGCGTGTCTGCCCGTAACAACGAAGCGCAGCGTTAACCCAGCACACGACCATACGTCCGCATATCAGGATCCTCAGAGCGCCCTCCGCCACGCAATCGGGATGACCACCAATGGTAGTCACCTCGAACTGCTAACAGCCGCGAAGCGGCACAGTCACTCGGACGCAAGTCGCCGTTGAGGCAGTTCATCCGGGAGTGAGTGGATGGTCGGTCAGAACACGAAGCGGGTTAATCCGCCTGGCTCCGCGGATGACACGACGGTCGCCGAGCGGGGCTGGAGCCGGTACACGTTCCAAGGCGGTGGTCCCTGAGAGGGGGCGTTGAACGGTGCAGTGATCCCGGATCCGCTTGGGTCTGGCTCGGCTGGCCAGCCGTCGTCCGCCCAGGCCTTCGTGACGCGAGTCAGTGCCTCTGGCTCGGTCACCCGGACCGCGTCGCCTTCCACGACGACGTCGGCGTCCTGTACCGAGATGGCGATCGAGCACCGCGTGTCGCGTGCGAGGTTGCGGCCCTTTCGGGTGTCGCCGGTTTGGAACCAGAACCGGCCATCGACCCATAGGGCGCCGACGGCGGTGAGGTGGGCGCTGCCGTCGTCGTTGATCGTTGCCAACCATGTTGTGCGCGCGTTGATGGCGCCGACCGGGGGTGCCGACTTCGCGTCGAGTTTGGAGACGATGGGATCCCAGTCCAGCGGCGGAAGGCCCTCGCTTGCTCCAAGGTTGATGATCTCCATGTCGGCTATGACCTGTCGCTGACGCAGAAGTCATCGGGGGTCCTGCCGATGGGCGCCAGACGGTGACGGACGATGACTGGATCTCGCCTGCCGACGAAGCACGCGATGAGCCGCAGACGCCGACCCTCGGTGATGCCGAAGTGCGTCACATCCGCCGCGAAATGGACATCGGCAGACTGCTAAGGACCCGCCCGTCGCCGGTCGGCAGGGATACGGCCCGATCGGCTCGGAACGGGGAAAGCTTGTAGACGATGGCCGGGGAGCGCCGGGAACGTGAACCCAACTGGCCGCCGCGCGGGCCCGCAGGGTGGTGATTGCTGCGCGCGTCGTTGACGCGGGATGCCTGACCCGCGGTTGGAGGTTCGCTGAGGGTGTCCGCCGACCGTCGGCAGCGTGACCATTCGCCGGTCTATTGGGCGTTTCCTCAGGTGGACGGCCCACGATCGCACGTGTACGGGCATCCAGGGTTGTTCTGGTGTGGCGGATGGGGTTGGCATGATTCTGACGGAGAGCCTCACCCGCCGCTTCGGTCCTACCCTCGCGGTGGATCACGTGGACCTGGAGATCGCCGAGGGTGAAGTCTTCGGTCTGCTGGGGCCGAACGGTGCCGGGAAGACCACGACCGTACGCATGCTGGCAGGTTTGATCGGGGCCTCCTCAGGTCGTGCGGTCGTCGCGGGAGTGGACGTGACCGACCCCTCGCGAGCCGGTGAAGTGCGAAGACTGGTGGGGGTGCTCCCCGAGGAGGCAGGACTGTACGGGGATTTGTCGGCGATCCGGACGCTGGACTTCTTCGGTCGCCTGTACCGGATGAGCAAGTCGGCCCGGAGTGAGAGAACGGAGCTCCTGCTGACCCGGTTGGGGTTGTGGGAGCGGCGCGACGATGCGGCGTCGAGCCTGTCGAAGGGCCTCAAGCAGCGGCTAGCGCTGGCGCGGGCCCTGATCCACGACCCGCAGGTGGTGATGCTCGATGAGCCCACGGCGAATCTGGACCCCGAAGCGGCGGCAGTGGTCCGCGACGTGCTGCTCGAGCTGAAGGCTCAGGGTCGCTCCGTCGTGCTGAACACGCACCGATTGGAGGAGGCCGAACGCATCTGCGACCGGGTCGGCATCCTGCGTACCCAGCTGCTGCGCGTAGGCACTCCACAACAGCTGCGGTCGGCGATGACACCATCGCGCTCCCTGACGATCGAGCTCGAGGCCGTCCGCGACCCCGACCTGGCCCTCCTGAGGGAGATGGGTGTCGAGGAGCTGGTCGTCAAGGGGAACCGGATCGAGGCCACCCTGGCATCCCCGACGGTCACGTCGGCCGACCTCGTCGCAGCGCTCGTTGCGGCAGGGGCACGAGTCACCAGCGTGTCCGCCGCGGAAGAGTCGCTGGAGGACGCATACCTCACCATCCTGGGAGACCTGGCGTGATGCACAACGACGTGTTCACGATCGCCGGCAAGGACCTCGCGGTGACCATGCGTCGCCGCAGCATTGTGACCGCCCTGGTGGCGTTCCCTCTTCTCGTCGGCGTGGGACTTCCCTTGGTCCTTTTGCTCGCCGGGCGCAAGTCCGGAGGGCTGCCGTCCTCCGATGTCCTGGCACGCCTGCTGACCTCATTCCAGTTCTTCTTCGTGATCGGAGCGGCGACCCTGCCCACGACCATCGCGGCCTATTCGCTGGTTGGCGAAAAGATGGAACGCAGCCTTGAGCCGCTGCTCGCCACCCCCGTGACCGATATCGACGTGCTGCTCGGCAAAGCGCTGGCCGCGGTCGCGCCCTCGGTAGCGTCGATGTGGGTAGGCGTAAGCGTCTTCATGACGATCACCGACATCCAGGCACACGGCACGCTCGGCTACTGGTTCTTCCCCAACCCGACCGCGTTACTCACGATGCTTCTCCTGGTCCCACTCGTCGCCACGGTCAGTGCCGAAGTCAGCGTGCTGGTCTCTGCCCGATCCACCGATGTTCGATCCGCCCAGCAACTTGGAGCCCTCATCGTGATCCCGTTCGCGGCCATCTACGTGTCATCCGAGATCGGGATCCTCACCCTCGACCCCGGCTCGATGCTCTTACTGGCAGCCGCACTGCTGGTGCTGGTGGTCGTCTTGTTCTTCGCGGCGCGAGCGGCATTCAACCGTGAAGAGATTCTGACGCGATGGACATAGGCACCTACTACCAGTGCGCCGGCAGGCACGGGCTGAACTGCCACTGAAACGGCGACCCAACGCCCAGAGTCCAAGGCCATACCGCCGCACCCCCCGCCTGCGATCGCGGCACACCTGCGTCCTTTGGCCGCGAAGCGGTACGGTCTCACCGCCGCCTCACGGCTCGGTTCTGGGAAAGGCACGTTTGGTCGCCCGTCGCGCTAGCCAGAGATTTCATCGCTCGGCTTTGTCGGTGGCTGTGGCGTGACGTGAAAAGTGCCCCTGACCTGGGACGATAGGTGTTGCGACGCACGTATCGGAGCGAGCTCGAGGAGCACCTTCCAGGTGAAGAAGAATACCGGTTTCTACCCGCCTGTTCGTGTCGACTCGGCGCCGGTGACGGCGGTCGGTTCGGCCGGTGGGGTGCTGCTGACGAAGACCGCGGACCTGAACGGGTTGAGCGCCTCGTTGCGGGAGGCGTTGTCGCGGTGGCGGAAGCGGGCTGCGGTGCACGACCCGGGCAAGGTGCTGACCGACTTGGCGGTGACGCTGGCGTTGGGTGGTGACTGCCTGGCCGACGCCGCAGTCATCCGGTCCGAGGGCGCACTGTTTGGGCGGGTGGCCTCGGAGGCGACGGTGTCGCGCACGATCAGCGCGTTGGCGGCGGACGCGGACCGGGTGTTGGCCGCGGTCGCCGCTGCCCGCAAGGTCGCTCGGGCTCGGACGTGGGCCCTGGCGGGCGAGTGCGCCCCGGATCATGCTGTCAGCGTTGATGATCCGTTGATTGTCGACTTGGACGCCACCCTGGTGACCAGCCACAGCGAGAAGGAGCAGGCCGCGGCCACGTTCAAGAAGGGGTTCGGGTTTCACCCGTTGTGCGCGTTCCTCGACCACGGCGCCGAGGGGACCGGTGAGGCGTTGGCGATCCGGCTGCGACCAGGGAACGCCGGCTCGAACACCGCCGCCGACCACATCGCCGTCACCTGGGAAGCGCTGAACGCTCTACCTGGGATCAACGCGTCCCGGCCCGGCCGGAAGGTGCTGATCCGCGCCGACGGCGGCGGCGGCACCAGAGAGTTCGTGGGCTGGCTGGCGGCTCGAGGAGTTTCCTATTCGATCGGTTTCACGCTCCCGTCGGGCATGCCCCAGGTGTACCGGCTGGTCCCCGAGCAAGCGTGGCAAGCCGCCATCAACGCCGGCGGCGACGTCCGCGACGGCGCGCACGTGGCCGACCTGACCGGGATGCTGACCCTGACCGGCTGGCCGCCCGGGATGCGGGTGATCGTGCGCCGGGAACGACCCCACCCCGGCGCGCAGCTGCGGTTCGACGACATCGACGGATACCGGCTGACCGCGTTCGCCACCAACACGATGCGCGGTCAGGTCGCCGACCTCGAGCTGCGGCACCGGCGCCGGGCCCGCTGCGAGGACCGGATCCGGGTCGCCAAGGACACCGGCCTGACGAACCTGCCGTTACACGGGTTCGACCAGAACCGGATCTGGTGCGCGCTGGTCATGCTTGCGCTCGACCTGACCGCCTGGACCCAGCTGCTCGCCCTGCACGGGCACGACGCCCGCCGTTGGGAACCCAAACGGCTACGGCTGCGGCTGTTCACCATCCCAGCAACCCTGGCCCGGCACGGCCGCGCGATCCTGTTGCACATCAAACAGACCGCGTCGTGGGCCGACCTGCTCACAACCGGGCACCAGCGGCTCGTCGATCTCGCCACGCCGACCTGATCCCCAGGACCCCAGCCGTCCGCGCGAACAGCAGCACTCTTCGGCCGTGGAAGACGACGCCCACCGCGAGCGACATCGCGGCCACTGTCACACCCACCAGCAAGAATCACCACCAGAACCAATGATCACGCCGTACTGGATCTCACGCCGGACCCCCATGCAAGATCCGGGCTAGGCAGGGCCCCTTCACGTCGTCGTGGGGGCTTTCAGCAGGCGCCTTCTACGTCGTGATGCTGCCGATCTTGTTGGCTCCTTTGTCGGTGAACCACAGTGAACGGTCAGGACGGGTCGAGTGTGGCTTTGATGTCGAAGGGCGCCTGTACTAATGGCGGCTGACCGTACATCGTGAAGGCGTCTCCATCGGCGGACGCGGCGGGGTCGAAGCGAACGATGGCGTGCGCATCGGTGTCGGCGAACCACAAGGCTCGGTCGGCCCCCAGCCAGATACCGTCGGGGGTGCGAAGCCGAGGATCGGTCGCGTGACGGAGGGCGCGCTCCGGTTCTCGAGCGTTGAGGTCGATGCGGATAAGCGCCGCGGGGCTCTGCGCTGTCAGCCAGAGCGCGCCCTCGTCATCCAGTGACCATCCCCGCAGGCTGGACAGCCCGTTGGGAGGGTTGATGACGCGGACGGTGTCGGCGGGTGCAGCCGATGCGGTGTCGAGGTAGCCGATGGTGTCGTTGCCGCCGTTGACCCACCACAGGCGGGCGGACGGATCGATGAAGATGGCCGCGGGAGCTGAGATGGCCGAGTGGTCGACGACGGTGACGCTCGACGCGGGGTCCGCGGCGAGCGGGTCAACCGAGGCCAGCGCGTTGCCGCCGCGCAGACTGCACCACAGCCACCCATCCGGAGCCGCCTTCAAGGCGACCGGCTTGTTGAAGGCTGCATGGGTAATCGTGGTGATGGTCTGGGCCGGGTCCGTCGCCGTCGGGTCGATGGAACCGAGACGGTTGGAGCCAAGGCAGGTGAACCACACTCTGCCGTCGGCGGCAGGGAAGATGTTCGCCGGCAGTGCGATGTTGTCGGCGGGATCGGCGAAGGTCTCGATCGCGCCGTCGGACGGATGGACTCGCCCGATTCGGCTGTTGCCGATGCTGGTGAACCACATGTCGCCGTCCGAGGTTCCGATAATGCCGGTCGGCGCCATGATCGAGTCCTGAGAGTCGCGGAAGACTCGGATGACGCCGGCATCCGCTCGTTGCGCGTCGATCGCGGCCGCGTCAGGGTGGCCACCGGCGACGTCGTGGGCGCCTACCTGGTCGTGTGACTGCTCACTCATTCCCAACCCCTCCTGTCGTTCGCAGCCACCCCCGTCACCACCTGATGAGGCCAGCCGTAGACGTACTGGTCGAAGACTTCATGCCCCGACCGTTCACAGTGACCGCCGGCGCCCTCCGCCGCAGTGAAGGTAAGCGTCGTGACCGGTCCCTCGACCGCGTCCGCGAACTCTTCTCCACAAAGGGACGCCACGCCCTCGTCAAAATCGTACGCAGACGCAACGTTCCGCCATCAAAGTCCAGGTGTCCCGGCGGACCTTTGTCAGCCCCAAATCTGAGAGTCGTCGGGCGCGCTCACCCGGGAGAGTTAACGGTTCGCCGACCCGCGTCACTCTGGCTCCGATACGGGCACGTGCGCCGCCGCTTCGCGGCTTTCGTGACTGTGGGGCGTCCGACCACGGCGAAGCGCGAGCCCCAAGGCGGGGTGGCGCCATCCGTAGCGCGGCGTCCTAGGCTCGAGGGGTGCGCGGACCGTTACCGAGGGTCAGCTCGTTCTATGCCGTCATCAGTCCCGCCGAGGCTCTCATTGACCGGGTCGTGCTCGAGGCTGCGGCGGACTGACCGTGGCCGACATCTCGATTCGTCTGGCGAGCGATTGTGACCTGGACGTGCTTCGCGACATTTACCGACGCGCGTCGCTAAGCAACGACGGCGACCGGGCCAATCTGCTTGCCTCACCAGCCGCGCTGCACTGGGGCGGGGACGGCATTGCGGCTGGGCGGACCCGCGTGGCGATGGACAGATACGGCCGAATCCTGGGCTTCGCGACCGTCGTCAGCATCGAGGGCGGCCTAGAGCTTGAGGACCTGTTCGTCGATCCTGATGCCATGCGCCAGGGGGTGGCCTCCCAATTGGTACTCGATGCTGTTGTCCAAGCCGCCCGCGATGGCGTGGCCTGGATCGAGGTGACGGCGAACCACCACGCTGCCGAGTTCTACGCCTCCGCGGGTTTCGCCCGGATAGGGGACGAGCAGACATTGTTCGGGCCCGCCCCGCGGCTCCGCCGCGACATCGTGTCACCTGGCTAATCCAGCGCCCCGCTTCGCCGCGTAGCGGCTTTCGGTCAGGCGCTCTGGGAGGGGGTGGATCCGTTGCAGGGCGGCGCCGAGGTGGTCCTTCTCGATTTCGAGGTCGTAGCGGTTTTGCAGGTTGAGCCAGAACCGGTCGCTGGTGCCGAAGTAGCGTGCCAGCCGAAGGGCGGTGTCGGCGCTGATCCGGCGCTTACCGTGCACGATCTCGTTCATTCGACATGGCGGGACGCTGATGGAGATCGTTAGGTGGTGCTGGGTCACGCCAAGCGGGGCCAGAAAGTCCTCAAGCAGGACCTCCCCGGGGTGGATCGGCGCAATGGTCGTCATCGGTGTTCCTCCTTGGGTCAGTGGTAATCGACGACCTCGACGTTCTCGGGTCCGGCGGGCGTCCAGGTGCAGCAGACCCGCCACTGTTGATGGTTGCGAATGCTGTGTTGACCGGTCCGGTCACCTCGCAGGGCTTCCAGCCGGTTACCAAGCGGAATCCGCGGGTCATCGAGGGTCTCTGCGGCATCCACGATGACAAGCTTCCGTAGCGCGGAGGCGCGCCCTGCCGAGCCGGCCGCCCCACACCGCCGCCTGTGGGCGCTTGGGTTCACCGGATCTAGCGTTGTCGCCGCTGAAGCTGGGTGGACTGCGAGTGCGTCAGGCGTGCCGGTCGGAGGACGTGTCGTCCGGCTGGACCGACCAGGACGGCGGCTCGTCCTTCCCGGCGCTCTCGTCTTCCTCGGCGTCACGGCTGGTGGCCTGGGTGATCCCGGGCGCGTGGTGAACCGGTGCGTAGACGGCGTACAGGCGCATGGGTTCCTCGCCGGTGTTGACGACGTCGTGCCAGGCGCCGGCGGGGACCTGGATGGACCAC
Source organism: uncultured Actinomycetota bacterium (assembly GCA_963751085.1). GTDB lineage: Bacteria > Actinomycetota > Actinomycetes > Actinomycetales > Dermatophilaceae > Lapillicoccus. The sequence goes on from CAVVTH010000004.1 coordinate 1,053,040, forward strand.
CCATCAGAAACATCTTGTTCGAAATCCACCTGGTCGGCAGAAGGACCCATCACGCATCGGCCCTGCCCGGCCTCGAGGCGAAGAAATTGATCGGTGCTCGGGTGGGCTTCCAACCCGATCGAACCGCCGACCGGGATCGACATGAGGGTGACCTGGAGGTACTTCCCGGTCCAGGCGACGGTGCGGTAGTTCTCGTTGGTGACGGTGGCGTTCTCGATGTCGAACGCGTTCGGGCGGGGTCCGTTATCGGTGACCTTCATGCTCAACGCCTTTCGCTGTCGACTGAAACTGGGACGTTCTCAGATGGCGACCGTCCGACAGTCTGCCAAGGCCTCGGGACGGACGAGCAGCACGTCGATGTCGCTGTCGGAGTCCGCGGCCACAGCATGGCAGCGCCGCTGCGGGTCTACGCCCATGCCCTCGACGACCAGGAGGGGTTCTCCGAACGTCGGATCGCCGCGGCCATAGAAGGCCTAGGACAGAAGAGGGACACGAAGAGCCGTGGGCCGGATCTCGCCGGACCCGACGAAGCAGCCCCTGATCAGCGTTTCCGCAAGTCAGGGGCTGTTTGCGCTCGTGGTGGCAGGTGAAGGATTCGAACCTTCGAAGCTTTCGCGACGGATTTACAGTCCGCTCCCATTGGCCGCTCGGGCAACCTGCCGTGACGCGCATGGAAGGATAGCAAGCAACGAGCGGTGCCCCGAATCGCCGGGCACCTCGGGCGCCGGCCCCACACCGGGTGCGGCAGAAGTGTGGCAGGAGTGAGGAGCAGATGGCCGACTCGTCGTTCGACATCGTCAGCAAGATCGACAAGCAAGAGGTCGCGAACGCCCTCAACACCGCCGCCAAGGAGGTGTCGACCCGCTACGACTTCAAGGGTGTCGGCGCTTCTCTGGCGTTCTCCGGTGACAACGCCGTGCTCATCAAGGCCAACAGCGAGGAGCGGGCGCTGGCCGTCCTCGACGTCTTCCAGACCTGGCTGGTGAAGCGGAAGGTCTCGCTCAAGCACCTGGACTACGGCGGTAAGGACGAGAAGCCCACCCCGAAGGTGTCGGGCAAGGAGTACCGGCTCGAGGTCGGCCTCAAGGAGGGCATCGACCAGGAGACGGCGAAGAAGATCGCCAAGATCATCCGCGACGAGGGGCCCAAGACGGTCAAGTCGCAGATCCAAGGCGACGAGCTGCGTGTCACGAGCAAGTCGCGCGACGACCTGCAGTCGATCCAGAACATGTTGCGCGGCAAGGACCTCGACACCGCGCTGCAGTTCACCAACTACCGCTAGGTCACCCCACGAAGTCCTCCGGTACTTCGCCGGGACCCCGACCGGACGAGCCGCCGACCGCCGGCGGTCTCGGCGCATACCGCTCCCGCGAGAGGACCGCCTCGCCGAGCGCGGACGCGCCGTCGACGATGTTCCGTCGGGTGGCCGGTGACAGCGAGGCGCCTTCGAGCGCTTCCTCGGCGAGCCGCAGCGTCGCTCGCTCCACGACCCGCGGGAAACCGAACCGCACCACGCGGGCCAGCGCGTCGTCGCCGAGCCACCCCGAGAGCCTGGGGACCTCCTGGAAGAACCGGTGCACGTAGGGCCGGACGAGGTCGAGGTCCGGGGTCGTCCAAAACCCTTGGAGCAGGGCGACGAGCTGGTGGTTCGACCGGGACGACCGCTCCACGACCTGGCTCCAGGCCCACTCCTTGGCGGCGGCGGTGGGCTGGGACGCGCGGACCTGCAACGCCGCGAGCCGGCCCCCGAACGTCGGGTCCGCCGCCTCGGCCTCGTCGAGCTCCGCGGCTGAGAGCAGGCCGCGGCGGGCCAGGTTTCCCCAGAGCAGCCACCGGAAGTCGGTGTCGGCCGCGAGGTCGGAGGGCGCTCCGCCGGCCAGCCAGCGGCGCAGCAACACCTCGTCGTCGGTGCACTCCGCCACGGCCCGTGCGGCGATGACCGCGTGGTTCGAGCCCGGCTCGGCGGTCGAGAGCAGCTGGTGTCCCGCCGCTGCCAGCCCCTGCCACGCGGCCCTGTGCTCGGCCTCGAGGAGGAACTCGGGAACGAAGCGCCGGACGGCGGTCGCGGTGAGCCGCTCGAGCAGCGGCGGGGACGGCTCGGTGACCCATTCGGACTGGATGAGGCGCAGGACGGGCCGCGGGTCCATGACGCCCCCGGATACCGCGTCGACGAGGGCCGACCAGACCACCACCCGGGCCGGTCCCTCGGGCACGCGGGACAGCTGACCCGGCAGGGCCGCCACGGTCTCGGGATCGAGGTCCACTCCCGCCCAGGTCAGGTCGGAGGCGTTGGGCACCAGCAGCGTCGGCAGGCGCTTTCCGACCAGCTCCGGCAGGTCGGTGACGTCGCCGGTCGTGCGCACGAGGGTGCGCAGCTGCTCGACACCGTCCGTCCAGCCGACCACGTCGACGACGTGGACGCGGTCGGCCGGGTGCCGGGGCGGCACCTGACGGACGAGCCGGGCGGCGCGGATGACGCCGTCCTCGACGTCGGTCTCCACCCGCAGCCGGTCCCGGTCGGCCGTCCGCAGCCAGGCCTGGCACCAGGCGCCGAGGTCCTGTCCGCTCGCGGCCTCCAACGCGCCGACGAGGTCGTCGAAGGTCCCGTTCGCGTATGCGTGGGCTCGCAGGTATGCCGCGACGCCGGCGGTCGCCGCCGGCTCGCCGAGGTAGGCGACCAGCTGCCGGATGACCGAGGCCCCCTTGGCGTAGGAGATGCCGTCGAAGTCCTGGAGCGCCGCAGCGGCGTCCAGGGCCGGGGACCCCGCGACCGGGTGGGTGCTGGGGCGCCGCTCCGCCGCATACCCCCACGTCTTGCGGACGATGCCGAACGACGTCCACGCGTCGCGGAACTCGGTGGCGTGGACCAGCGTCGTCGTGGCGAGGTACTCCGCGAACGACTCGTTGAGCCACAGGTCGTCCCACCAGCGCATCGTGACGAGGTCGCCGAACCACATGTGGGCCAGCTCGTGCTCGATGGTGCGGGCCCGGATGAGCAGGGCGTCCTCCGTGGCGCTGCCGCGGAACAGCCGGTCGTCCCGGATGGTCACGCACCCCGGGTTCTCCATGGCACCGGCGTTGAACTCCGGCACGAAGACCTGGTGGTACTCGCCGAACGCGTACCGGATGCCGAAGAGCCGGTGGTAGCGGTCCAGACCCTGACCCGGTGAGGGTGAGGATCTGGTCGGCCCACCGGTCGAGGGGTCCCTCGAGCGAGCGCCGGCCGTGTAGCGGCCAGCGGGATGCCGTCGTGCTCGGCGCGGCGGGTGACGTAGGGCCCGGCGCAGACCGTGACGAAGTAGGTCGCCAGCGGCGGGGTGGTGGCGAGCGACCAGCGCCCCGGCGCGGACGAGGTGGCGACACCGTTGCCGACGACCGTCCAGTGCGGGGGCGCCGTTACCGCGACGCGTGTACGGCGCCTTGAGGTCCGGCTGGTCGAAGCAGCCGAACATCCGCGGCGCTGCGGCCAGGAACGCGTGGCCGTAGAGGTAGGCCTGCCCGTCGGCCGGGTCCACCGCGCGGTGCAGGCCCTGGCCGTCACGGCTGTAGGCCATCGTCGCGCGGACCACCACGACGTTGTCCTCGCCGAGGTCCGGCAGCTCGATGCGGCCGTCCACCAGCCCGGCGGGATCGAGCGTCCGGTCGTTCAGCCGCACCTCGTGCAGGACCACCGGCGCGACATCGAGCCAGGTGGAGCTGCCCTCCGCGCGGCACCGGAACCGGATGGTGCTGGTGCTCTCGAACGTCACCGGTCCCGTGTCGAGGTCGAGATCGACGTCGTAGGACATCACCTCGACGAGGGCGGCACGGGTGGTCGCCTCGGCGCGGGTGAGGCTGGGCACGGTGCCCAGCCTGACACGCGAGAGGCCGGAGAGTCGGCGTGCTCGTCGACTCTCCGGCCTTCCGGCGCTGCTTGGCTTCAGCGGGGTTTGACCGCCAGCACCGGACAGTCGGCGTCCAGCAGCACCTGCTGGGCGGTGCTACCGGCGAACAGCTTCCCGACCGGAGAACGTCGCCGAACCCCGATGACGATGAGGTCCGCCGTGGTGTCCTCGGCGGCCGCGAGGATGGCCTCCGCCGCCGACGTGCTCTCGGTACTACGGCGGATCTCGTGCTCGCAGCCCCGCCGCGGTCAGCTGGGCATCGAGAGCGTCGATGTCCTCCGCCGAAGCGTAGTTCGGGTGCGAGAAGTCGCCGTAGTGGCCGGTGTTGACGACCACCACGCGGGAGGAGGTGAGCCGCGCCTCCTCCATCGCGTGGTCGACCGCCGCCGAGCCCTCCGGGGTAGGGAGGTAGCCGACGACGACCGTCACGAAGCCTCCTTCGCTGTGCTCTGGCCGTCGAGGGTGACCGCGCCGGTCATGATCGCCACGCCTTCCTGCATGGTGTGCGACTGGGGCGTGATGACCCCGGCTCGTCGGGCCAGCCGCTGGATATGGATGCGGTCGGCCACCTCCCACACGTGCGGCATGTTGTGGCTGATGAGGATGACCGGCATCCCCTTGTCGCGCAGCCCCTTGATCATGTCGAGGACCGCGTTGCCCTCCTTGACCCCGAGCGCCGCGGTCGGCTCGTCGAGGATGACGACCTTGCTGCCGAACGCCGCCGCCCTCGCGACGGCGACCGCCTGGCGCTGGCCGCCGGACAGGGTCTCGACCGCCTGACCCATGTTCTGGATCGTCTGGATGCCGAGGCCCTGGACGGAGTCGCTGGCCCGGTCGCGCATACCCTTCTTGTCGAGCATCCGCAGCACCGAACCCAGCGGACCGGGACGGCGTTCCTCGCGGGCGAGGTAGAGGTTGCTCGCGATGTCGAGCGCGGGGATGACGGCCAGCTGCTGGTAGACCGTCTCGATCCCGACGTCGCGGGCGTCCTGCACGTTCCGGAAGTTGACCGGACGACCGTCGATGCTCAGCTCGCCCCCGTCGAGGGTGTAGGCCCCCGACAGGCACTTGATGAGCGTCGACTTGCCGGCCCCGTTGTCGCCGATGACCGCGAGCACCTCGCCCGGGTAGAGCTCGATATCGACGCCGTCGAGGCCGATGACCCGGCCGAACGTCTTGATCAGGCCCTTGCCCTGGAGGACGGGGGTGCGACCGTCCGCGGACTTCGACGAACCACCGGCTGCGGTGCGTTCCTTGGACGCGTCCTGGACCGTCATGACTTCACCTTCCTGATCCACTGGTCGATGGCCACGGCGACGATGACGAGCACGCCGACGGCGAGGATCCGGTACTGCTGGTCCACGCCGGCGAGAGACAGCCCGAAGGTGAACGCGTAGACGATGAGGGCTCCGATGGCGGTGCCCACCACCCCTCCGCGACCACCGAACAGGCTGGTGCCACCGATGACGACGGCGGTGATGCTGTCGAGGTTGCCGGTGGGTATCGCGTTGGGTGTCGCACCGCCGGACCGGCCGATGAGGACCCAGCCGCCGAGGCCGAAGATGAGGCCCGCGACGGAGTACACGGAGACCAGCACCCGCTTGCTCGCGATGCCGCTGAGGCGCGCCGACTCCGCGTCGTCACCCACCGCGTAGAGATGGCGGCCCCAGGCGGTCTGGCTCAGGGCGAAGCCGACCACGGCATACATGATGATGACGATGAGGACCCCGTTCGTGACCCGGAACCCGGCGACCGAGAAGCTGTTACCGGTCCAGTTGAGGATGTCGGGGAGACGGTTGTCCTGGATGCTCTCGGCACCCGAGTAGAGCAGCGCGACGGCGGTGAAGATGCTGAGCGTGCCGAGGGTGACGATGAACGGTGGCAGGTTGAGCCGGGTCACCAGCAGCCCGTTGAGGTAGCCGGCCAGCAGACCGAAGGCGACCCCGATGACGAGGGCCAGGAACCCAGGGATCCCGTTCTTCGCCGCGAGCGAGGCCATGATCATCATGGACAGGACGCAGATGGCGCCGCAGGAGAGGTCGATGCCGGCGGTGAGGATGACGAGCGTCTGACCGAGCGCGAGCGCCGCGACGACCGCCGTCTGCTGCACCAGCAGCGAGATCGAGTTCGCCTGCATGAACCGCGGGTTGACGACCGAGAAGACGATGATCGTCACGACCAGCAGGACCAGCGGGCTGAGCCACGGGTTCCCGTGGAGCAGGTGCTGGACCCGCTGGGCGGGCGACTGCGACCGCCGCGACAGCTCCGCCTGGGCGGCGCTCTGTCGAGCGCCGCCCGTCGTCGTGGTCGTGGTCATGAGGCGCTGCCCCAGCAGACCTTCGAACCCTCGTCACTGGTGATGCTGTCGAGGCCCTCGACCTTCTTGTCCGTGACCAGCTTGACACCGGTGTCGAAGAAGTCGAGGCCCGGCGAGGTGGCCGGCTTCGCCCCACCCGTGGCGATCTGGTAGATCGCCTCGATGCCCTTCTGGGCCATCAACAGCGGGTACTGCTGGGCGGTGGCGCCGATGACGCCGTCCTTGACCGACTTCACGCCGGCGCAGCCGCCGTCGATCGAGACGATCGTCGCCTTCTTGCCGGCCGCCTTGAGCGCAGCGTCAGCACCCACGGCGGTGGGCTCGTTGATCGTGTAGACGACGTTGATGTCGGGGTTCTTGGTCAGGCACCGCTCCATCGCCGCGCGCCCGCCATCGGCGGCACCGTTGCCGGCCTCGTTGCAGACGATCGTGTAGGTGCCGCCGCTGTAGTTGCCGGTCTTGGCCTCGTCGCCGTTCTTTTTCGGGTCGTTGACCGGAATGCCCATCCCGGTGAGGAAGCCCTGGTCGCGGTTGTAGTCGACCGAGACGACCTTGTCGTTGAACAGGTCGAGCAGCGCGATCGTGGCCGGCTTGCCCTTGACCTGAGCCGCAGCCCACTGGCCGATGAGCTTGCCGGCCTTGAAGTTGTCGGTCGCGAAGGTGATGTCGACGACGTTCGCCGGGTCCGGCGGCGTGTCGAGGGCGATGACGTAGAGCCCCGCGTCGCGGGCCTTCTTGATGGCCGAGTTGACGCCGGTCGACATGGGGGTGATGAGGATCCCCTTGTCGCCCTTGGCGATGGACGCCTCGATGGCGTCGATCTGGCCCTGGTCGTCACCCTCCTGTTTGCCCGACGCCACGGTCAGGGTGATGTTGCCCTGCTTGGCGGCGAGATCCTTGGCGCCGTTCTGCATGGCGACGAAGAACGGGTTGTTCGAGTCCTTGGTGATGAGGGTGACGCCGATCTTCTCGCCGCCTCCACCGGTCGACCCGGATCCGCTTCCGTCACCGCTGTTGCTGCTGCACGCGCCGAGCGTCAAGGCGACCCCGGCGGCCGATGCCAACGCGACGACGCGGGTGCGCCGACTGAGGGCGGTGGCTGGCTTCATAACTGACCTCCATTGGTGTGACAACGTTGTCAGGAGCATGTATAGCGGAGGTCTTGCGCTCACGTCAATGTCTGTGACCTAATTGGCACCGTGGTTGTGACAACGATGTCAACGTCGGCACCGCCCGCCCCCAGGCTGGGTCGGGCGACCATGCGCGACGTCGCGGCTCTGGCGGGCGTCAGCCTCAAGACCGTCTCTCGGGTCGTCAACCGCGAAGCCGGCGTCTCCGACGACCTGCGCGAACGGGTCGAGCGAGCCGTCGAACGACTGGACTACACCCACAACCTCACCGCGAGCAACCTTCGGCGCAGCCACGGCCGAACGGGCGTCGTCGGCGCGCTCGTCCAGGACGTCAGCAACAGCTTCTCCGTACGGCTCCTGCGCAGTCTGGAGGACGCCGCCCGGGAGCACCAGTGCGTGGTATTGGCCGCCAGTATCGACGAGGAGACGGAGCGTGAGCGGGCGCTCGTCGCGGACCTGGTGGCCCGCCGCGTCGACGGGCTCATCCTCATGCCCTCGACCGCGGACCAGTCCTACCTCGCCTCGGAGGTCCGGGCCGGGCTGCCGACGGTGTTCGTCGACCGTCCGCCACGAGGCGTGGATGCCGACAGCGTCGTCGTCGACAACCACCGGGGCGCTCGGGAGGCCGTCGCGCACCTGCTGAGCGTCGGGCATACCCGCGTGGCGGTGCTCGTCGACCTCGTCAGCATCCCGACAGCCGCGGCGCGGCTGCGCGGCTACGAGTCGGCGATGCGAGCGGCCGGAGTCCGGCCCGACCCGGAGCTCGTGGTGACCGGCCTGCGCACCAGCGACGAGGCGCAGGCGGCGCTCGCGGCCCTGCTGGCGCGGGCGGACCCGCCGACCGCCGTCTTCGCCTGCCGCAACATCCTTAGCATCGGCGCCATCCGCGCACTACGCGAGCTGGGCCTGTCGCAGGAGGTGGCGCTGGTCGGCTTCGACGACTTCCCGCTGGCCGACCTCATGACGCCGTCGCTGACGGTGATGCGCCAGAACGTCCGCGAGATCGGCCGGCGGGCCGCAGAGCTGCTGTTCAGCCGCATCGACGGCGACACCTCACCGCCGCGTCGGGTCCTGTCCATCCCGACCCTGGTCGTGCGCGGGTCGGGCGAGATCCCGCCGCCGCGCCGATAGCCGGGGTCCCCGCGAAGTATCGGAGCGGAGCGGAGAACTTCGTGGGGTGGCCTCAGCGCCCGAGGTAGCCGGACGCCATCGACTCCAGGCGCGCGATCCGCTCCGGCATCGGCGGGTGGGTGGAGAAGAGCTTGGAGACGTCCTGGGCGCGGAACGGGTTCGCGATCATCATGTGGCTGGCGTTGACGATCTGCTGTTGGGGGGCGAGCGGCGCTCGGGCGACGCCGAGCTCGAGCTTGCGCAGCGCGGACGCCAGCGCGAGCGGGTCGCCGGTCAGGGCGGCGCCGTCCTCGTCGGCGTCGTACTCGCGGGTGCGGCTGATGGCCAGCTGGATCACGGTGGCCGCGAACGGCGCCAGGAGCGAGAGCAACAGCAGCGCCATCGGGTTGCCGCGCTCGTCGTCGTCGCTACCGCCGAACATCCCGGCGAACAGGGCCATCTGGGCCACGGCCGTGATGACGCCGGCGATCGCCGCGGCGACGGAGCTGGTGAGGATGTCGCGGTTGTAGACGTGCTGGAGCTCGTGCCCGAGCACGCCGCGCAGCTCGCGTTCGTCGAGCAGCTGGAGGATCCCCTCGGTGCAGCAGACGGCGGCGTTCTGGGGGTTGCGTCCGGTGGCGAAGGCGTTCGGGGCCTCGGTCGGCGAGATGTAGAGCCGCGGCATCGGCTTGCCGGCCTTGGTCGAGAGCTCGCGGACGATGCGGTACATCGCCGGGGCCTGCGCCTCGCTCACTGGGTAGGCGTGCATGGCGCGGATCGCCAGCTTGTCGCTGTTCCAGTAGCCGTAGAACGTGGTGGCGACACCGATGAGCGCGAAGATCCAGATGAACCGGCCGCCGGCGACGACCGCGCCGATGGCGAGCAGCAGGGCCCAGATGGCGCCGAACAGTGCAGCGGTCTTAAGGCCGTTGTAGTGGCGGTGCACGGGGGGCATGTCACGAAAACGTCAGGTTGTCCACGGGCGTTCCCGGTGGCGGTGGGGGCGGAAGCCCTCAGCCGAGCAGGCCGAGGAGCAGGTCCGGCTGCACGGAACCGAGGACGAGGACGGCGCTGCCGACGCCGAGGGCCACCAGGTGGCTCGGGTGCGTACGGACCCGGGTGCCGGCCCTTACGGTGCCCGGGCCGCCCTCCTCCATGGCGCTCCGGACGGCCTCCGGCGCCGGCTGCAGGAGCACTCGGACCCACCGGAGGTAGACCGCGACGCCGAGCACGGCGTTGGCGGCCGCCAGCACGCCGACGACCCACCACCCCTCGGCGAGCACGGGGCGCAGGGCCACGATCTTGCCGATGAGCCCGAGCACGCCGGGAGGGAGCCCGGCGAGCGATGTCAGGGCGAGGAGCAGCGCACCGCCGGCCCACGGGTGGGTTCGCACCAGACCGGTGTATGCGGCCAGGTCCCGGCCGCGGCGCGCGCCGACGACGGCGACGGTCATCATCACGGCGGTGAACGCGACGAGGGTGGCGACGAGGTAGGTCAGCAGGTAGCCCGCGGCCGCTCGGGCGCCGAAGGACGAGACGGACAGCAGCGGCACGACGACCCAGCCCGCCTGCGCCACCGTCGACCACGCCAGCAGCCGGACGACGTCCATCTGGCGCAGCGCCATGAGGTTGCCCAGGGTCATGCTCGCGATCGCGAGGACCGCGACGGCCACCAGGGCCGACCGGCCGAGCTGGGTGACCGCCTCGACCACGACGAGCAGCGCAGCCAGGGCGGCCACCTTGGAAACGCTCGCGAGGAAGACGGTGACCGGCAGTGGCGAACCCGCATACGTCGTCGGGGTCCACGCGTGGAACGGCACCAGGGAGAGCTTGAAGGCGATGCCCCCGAGCGCGAGCACGACGGAGAGGGCGAGCAGACCGCGTTGCGGGGTAGACGTGGCGGCGAGCGCCGGCCCGGGTCCGAGCTCCGGTGAGCCGGTGGCCGCGTACCAGCAGGCGGCCGCCAGGGCGAGCATCGCGAAGGAGACCAGCGAGGTGGTGACCAGCTGGACCGCTCCCGCCAGGGCGCGGCGGGTGCCCGGCAGAGCGGCGAGCGCCACCACCGGCAGGGTCGCGAGCTCGAGGGTGACCAGCCAGGAGGCGACGTCCCGGGCGCCGGCCACGCCGACGGCGCCGCCGGTCGCCGCGAGCAGCAGCGAGACGGTGACGGCGGTCCGCCCGGTCTCGTCGGCGCGCTCAGACGGCCAGGCGAGGAGCATGGTGACGGCGGCGGCCAGCAGGACGGCGAGCTGGAGCGTGGTCGAGAGCGCGGTCGCGGAGTAGAAGCAGGCTCCGCCGTTCGGCAGGCACAGGGTGCGCAGCTGGTCGCCGCTCGGCGAGCCGAGCGCCCCGAACGTCCCGAACATGCCGATGACGAGCGCGATGAAGGCGATCGCGTAGTGGACCCGCTGGGCACGGGTGTCGAGGACGTCGACGACGAGGACGACGACGGCACCGACCACCGGCGCGAGCGCGGGCAGCAGGGTTCCGACGTCGACGCTGATCACGGTCCGCTCGCTTCCACGGTCTGGCCGGTGGCCGGTGTGGGCGGCCCGGCCGGCGCCGAGCGGGGCACGAGCACGGCGGTGTCGGGTTCGGTGACGCCGAGCAGCGGCTTCGGGACGACGCCGAGCCCGATGACGAACGCCACGAGCGCCAGCACGACGACGGCCTCGGCGCCGTGGGCGTCGTCGCGACGCCGGCTGCGGGTCAGCGTGCCGGGCTGCGGTCCGGTCCAGTTCTCGTGGCCGGCCCACACGACGCGCAACACGCGGAGCGAGTATGCGGCGGCGAGGGACATCCCCACGACGCCCGTCACGGCGCAGATCCGGTAGAGCGGGGTCGGCAGTCCCGGCGCCGGCGTCCACGCCGCGTACACCGCGAGGAACTCGCCCCAGAAGCCGACCAGCCCGGGCAGCCCCAACGCGGAGGCGAAGCCGACGACGAGGGCGAACCCCATCCGGGGGGACACGTCGCGCAGGGCGTCCCGCGCCACGGTGAGGTCGGCGCTACCCCAGCGCTCCTTGAGCCCCCCGACGACGAAGAACAGCAGCGCGGACACCAGACCGTGGGCCACGTTGCCGAAGAGCGCGGCCTGCATTCCGGTCTGGGTGCCCGACGCCAGACCAAGGGCGACGAAGCCCATGTGAGCGACCGAGCTGTAGGCGACCAGGCGCTTGAGGTCGCGCTCGACCAGGCAGGCCAGGCCTCCCCAAACGATGCCAACCGCCCCGCTCGCGGCGAGGAACGGGGCTACGGCGTGGAACCCGTCAGGGACCGTGGGAATCGCGAGCCGGATGATGCCGTAGGTCCCCATCTTGAGCAGGACCGCAGCGAGCAGGACCGACCCTGCGGTGGGCGCGATGGTGTGCGCGGGCGGCAACCACGTGTGGACGGGCCAGAGCGGGACCTTGATACCGAGACCCACCACGAGCAGGGTGGCGACGAGGACCTGCGTCGCGGGCGACAGACCGGCCCCGTGGGCCGCCGCGAGGCGACCGAGGTCCGACGTCCCGCTCTGGACCACGAGGACCAGGATCCCGAGCAGCATCAGCGTCGAGCCCAGGACGGTGAAGAGCACGAACCGGTTGGAGGCGTCGGCCCGGGCCCGCTCGGTGGCGTGAGCGTCGCCGAACCGGCTGATGAGCACCCACATCGGGACGAGGACGACCTCGAAGGCGACGAAGAAGAGGATCGCGTCGCGGGCGAAGAAGGTGGCCAGGGCACCGAACTCGACGAGCAGCAGGCACGCGTAGTAGGTCGCGGCGGAGTTCACAGTGGTGGCCTCGACGGTCCCGTCGGGACGGCCCGGTTCGCGTCCTCGGGCGTGCACGACGACCGCGACACCGAGGGCGGCGGTCAGGAGGGCCAGCGGGACGGTGATCCCGTCGACCGCGAAGTGCCAGCGCAGCCCCAGAGAGCTGACCCACGGCGCGTCGAGGTCGGTGCGCAGAACGACGGTCAGGACCGTGAGCAGGAAGGTGACCACGCTGGCCACCAGAGCGAGACCGCGAGCGGTGGCCGGCGCATACCGACGACCGGCGGCGAGCAGCCAGACCGCTGCGACCGCGGGGACCACGAGGGTGAGCGTCAGTGCCACACCGTCACCCCCGCGACGGCGACCAGGACGACGCCGACGACGACGGCGACGAGACCGGCGGACGGCGCGGCCCGGTGCGCCCGCTCGCCCAGCCGGCCGGCGATGCCGGTGAGGGACGCGGCCCCACGCGGGTAGGCATCGACGACGTCCCGGTCGAGCCGGACTACCAGCCGGGCCACGGCGATGACCGCGCGGCCGACGGCGACGTAGACCGAGTCGAACCCGAAGCCGCGGTCGCTGAGGTCAGCGGCGGCCGGTCCCAGGCGGGCCGCCGGGTCATGGCCGGCGGTCGCCATGGCGCGGACGCCGACGACGGCCACGACGATGACCAGGAGGGAGACGACGGTCATGACCAGCCCGACGTGGATCCCGCCGCTGACGGGGATGAGCAGCACGCCGCCGACGACGGTGAGGACGGCTAGGACGCAGACGGTGAGCGCCGCAAGCGAGGTCACGGGCCGGATTTCATGAGCGCCGGTCGCCACGTCGTCACCCGCGGGCGCCGCCTCTTCGTCGCTCTCCGCCTGTCCTTGCTCGGCCTCGAGCTCCGCGAGACCGCCTGCACGCTCGGTCGTGAGCAGCAGCCAGGCGCGGGTGCAGTAGGCGGCGGTGAGACCCACCGTGACCACCAGCGCGATGAGCACGAACCAGGCGAGCCCGGCGTCGCGGCCGCTGAGCGACTCCTCCGCGGCGAAGAGCACGCCCTCCTTCGAGAAGAACCCCACCAGCGGGGGCAGCCCGGCCAGCGCGGCCAGCCCGATGCCGATGGACCAGTAGAGGGCACCGCGGCCGCGCGCCCGGCCGCGCAGGGCCACGAAGGCGGTCCCGCCGGCGAGGACCGCGAGCCAGCCGACGGCGAGGAACAGCAGCGACTTGAACAGCGCGTGCGAGAAGAGGTGGCCCAAGGCGACGCCGGGCGTCTCGTCGGGCCGCAGGACGAAGGCCAGCGCGCTGGCCATGATGGCGACCTGGCTCAGCGTCGAGTAGGCCAGCATCCGTTTGACGTCGCTCTGGGCGAAGGCGAGCAGGGCGGCCCAGACCATGGTGAGGCCGGCCAGCACCCCGAGCACGATGCGGGAGGTGTCGTCGACGGCGAACAACGGGTGGAGGCGCGCGACGACGTAGGTGCCCGCCGCGACCATCGTCGCCGCGTGGATGAGCGCGGACGCGGGGGTCGGGCCCTCCATGGCGTCGGGCAGCCAGTCGTGGAACGGGATCAGCCCCGACTTGCCGGCGACGCCGGCGAGCAGGAGCACCAGCGCCGCGGTGAGCGCCGGGCTGGTCGTCACGAGGGTGGCGGTGGCCGACCCGTAGCCGCCGGCCCAGTGCTGGAGGACGGACCCGATGTCGGTGCTGCCCGCGCCGACGGCGAGGATGACGATGCCGATGACGAAGCCGATGTCGGCAACGCGGGTCACGAGGAACGCCTTGTATGCGGCCCGCCTCGCCGACTCTCGGGCGCTGACGTGGCCGATGAGCAGGAACGAGCACCAGCCCATGACCTCCCACCCGACGAGGGTGAGCACCAGGTCGGCGGACTGGACGACGAGCAGCATGGCGGCCAGGAACAGGCTCACCGTGGACGCGAACACCGGGTAGCGCGCGTCGTCGCGCAGGTACCACACCGAGAACACCTGCACCGCAAGCCCGACCACGGCCACGGCGACCGCGATTCCGGCGGCGGTGCGGTCGGCGAGGAGGTTCAGCGGGATCTGCAGCTCCCCGACCGGGAGCGGCCCGAAGGTCGGTACGACCTCGGGCCGGCCGGCGGTCTCGGCGAACTGGAACACCGACAGGACGAACACGAGCGCCGCGGCGGCCACCGCCACGAGACCGGAGAACGCCCGGCGAGGGCGCAGCAGCAGCCCCGCCAGGCCACCTAGGGCGGGCAGCAGCACGAGCAGCTGGACCGTCGCCACGGTGACTACGGTCACCGGGTGGCCTCCTCGTCGTCGGGCGAGGTCAGCAGCGGTGGTGCGGCCAGGTCGATGTGGCCCTGGGCGGCGAACATGGCGAGGACTACGGCGAGCGCGACGCAGATCTCGGCGGCGGCGATGGTGATGATGAAGAGGGTGAGGGACTGTCCGGTCTGGAGCGGCGATCCGTCGCGTGCACCGAGGGCGACGAGCATGACGTTGGCGGCGTTGAGGATCAGCTCCACGCCGATGAGGACGAGGACCGCGTTGCGCCGGGCGAGCACCCCGTAGGTGCCGGCACCGGCGAGGACGCTCGCCAGGAGCATCGGCAGCCAGAGGTGCATCACGAGGAGCGGTCCTCCCCGGTGGGTGCGGCGACCACGGAGCCCGGCGGCTGCGACCGGCGACGGCGCGGCGTGCGCACCAGCCCGGCCCCCGCGATCCGGGCGAGCGCGAACGCGCCGATGAGCGCGGCGAGCAGCAGCGCGGAGAGCAGCTCGAACGGCCAGACCCAGGTGCCGAAGACCGCCGTGGCAACCGCGTGGGTGTCGCCGTTCCTCGACTCGAGCGCGCCCTCGCCGACCAGCGGAACCAGCGCGACACCGAGCAGGACGGCGACGGAGACGCCGAGCACGGCGGCGAGCAGCCGCTGCCACCAGGGCGTCGCCAGCTCGCGGTTGGTCCCGATCGGCGAGCGGGTCAGCATGAGGGCGAACAGGACGAGGACCACGACGGCGCCCGACGTAGATGAGCACCTGCACCAGCGCCACGAGCTCGGCGCCCAGGACGACGTAGCAGCCGGCGATCGTCCCCAGCGAGACGACGAGCCACAGCGCCGCGTGGACCAGGTTGCGGGTCGTCACCGCGAGGATCGCGCTGGCCGCCGCGATCACGCCGACGACGGCGAAGACGATGTCGCGGGTCGTCACGACCCGGCCTCCGGAGCGTCGTCCGGCGTCCGTTCCGTCGCCGGTTGCTCCGCGCGTTCCGCGACCGGTTCGGCCACCGCTGCCGGCGACGCCGCCTTCGCCGCCCGGGCGGTCCGGGGCGCCGGGCGTTCCCGCAGCCCGGCCGCGCGAGGCGGCGCGTTGGCCGCCGACACCTCGGCCGGTTCCGCCGCGCCCGGGTCCAGCGCCGGCGGCGGCGGGACCGTCTGCATCCACTGACCCAGCCGCTCCTTCTCGTGCAGCAGGTCGCGGATGTCGGTCTCCGCATACTCGAACTCGGGGCTCCAGTGCAGCGCGTCGAACGGGCATACCTCGATGCAGATGCTGCAGTACATGCAGAGGGAGAAGTCGATGGCGAACCGGTCCAGGACGTTGCGCTGCCGCTCGCGCCCGCCTTCGGTGGTCGGGGGCAACGTCTCCTTGTGCGAGTCGATGTAGATGCACCAGTCCGGGCACTCCCGCGCGCAGAGCATGCACGACGTGCAGTTCTCCTCCGTCAACGCGATGACGCCCCGGGAGCGGGGCGGCAGGGCGGGCTTGGTGTCGGGGTACTCGGCCGTATGCGTCGGGCGCGACAGGGTCCGGGCGGTGGTGGCCAGGCCCTTGATCAGCCCGGGCAGGCCGCCGCGGCGGGGTTCGGGGGTCACTGCGTCACCACCACCCCGACGCCGGTGATGGCGACCTGGAGGATCGCGAGTGGGACCAGCCAGACCCACGCCAGCCGCTGGAGCTGGTCCTCGCGTAGGCGCGGCCAGGCCACCCGCAGCCACACGATGAGGACGGCGACCGCGAACCCCTTGGCGAGGGTCCAGACCCACCCGACCGAGTCGCCCCAGGGTCCGCGCCACCCCCCGAGGAAGAGCACCGCGAACAGCAAGGACATCAGGACGATGCCCGCATACTCCGAGAGCAGGAAGAAGGCGAACCGCAGCCCGGTGTACTCGGTGTAGGCCCCGAAGACGATCTCCGAGTCGGCGACCGGCATGTCGAACGGCGGCCGCTGGAGCTCGGCGAGCGCGGCGACGAGGAACACCACGGCCCCCGGCAGCTGCCACACCAGCCACCACCAGCTCCACTCCCGGACGATGCCGCTGAGCGAGAGGGTCCCGGCGGCCAGGGCCACGGAGGCGACCGACAGCACGATGGGCAGCTCGTAGCTGAGCAGCTGCGCGGCGGACCGCATGGCGCCGAGGAGC
This sequence comes from uncultured Actinomycetota bacterium, assembly GCA_963751085.1. GTDB lineage: Bacteria > Actinomycetota > Actinomycetes > Actinomycetales > Dermatophilaceae > Lapillicoccus. The sequence continues at coordinate 1,069,639 of CAVVTH010000004.1, forward strand.
GAGTACTTGTTGGCGCTGGACCAGCCGGCCATCAGCGTGCCGAGGATGCCGACGCCGGCCAGGGCGACGACGAACAGCGCGCCGGCGTCGACATCGGCCCCGACCAGGGTCGGCGACAGGGGAATGACGCTCATCGCGACGAGGTAGGGCACCAGGGCGACGCCCGGCGCCAGCCGGAAGACCCACCGGTCCGCGGCGGCGGGGATGACGTCCTCCTTCTGCGCGAACTTGACGCCGTCGGCGACCAGCTGCGCCCAGCCGTGGAACCCGCCGGCGTACATCGGCCCGAGCCGGCCCTGCATGTGGGCCATCACCTTGTGCTCGGTCTGGCCGACGAGCAGCGGCAGGACGAGGAACCCCGCGAGCACGGCCACGGTGCGGACGACCACCTCCAGCGCCGTCACCGCGGCCCCCACTCCGGTGGCGGTACCCCGGGCGCCTGCACCCGGCGACGGCCCGGCGACCTCGGTGCGTCGTGGCCTTCCCCGGGCTCCTTGGCCCCCGGCCACGGTTTCGACGCGCGCGCCGCGAGGACGAACGACTTGCGCAGCGGTGTGCCCTCGAAGCCGTCGGGAAGCAGCAGCGGCCGCAAGCCCAGGCCCGTCCGGTCGTCGAAGCCCTCGACGTCGATCCCGAACATCTCGTGCGTCTCGCGCTCGGCCCACGCCGCACCGGCGAAGACGGCGGTCAGGCTGGGGAGCGGAGCTCCGTCCGGTATGCGGGTGCGCAGCAGGTGGCCGCGCAGGCCTCCCGGTGTCGAGACGTCGAGGACGTGCAGGACCACGTCGAACCCGGGCGCCTCGGCGTCGTCGGTCTGGTCGACCGCGGTGAGCCAGTCGAAGAACGTGAACCCCTGGGAGACCAGCTCGCGAGCCGCCCCGCGCCATTCCGAGGCGGTCACGTCCAGGCAGGGCTGGTCACCGGCCGGGTGGTCGAGGTCGGCCGGGCGCACGGCGGGCTCGGTCATTCGTCCTCGTCCCCCAGCCCGTCCCCCAGGTCGAAGATGTCGTCCGCGAGGGTGTGCCTCGGGCGATCCCCTGGCGGCCGCCGACCGCGCCCGCGTCGGGTCGTCTCGTCCGCTCCGGTTCTCGGTGGGCCCTCGGACGGCGGAGCGGGAAGGACCGTCGTCTCGGGTCCGGGCGAGGAGAGCGGTGTGGGCAGGCCGTAGTCCGCCAGGGTCTCGCCGACGGGGATGGCGACCGTCGGCGGCCCGGCGGGGCGGTTCCCTGAGGGCTCCGCCGGCGGCTGCTCGGCGACCGGCTGGACGACCCGGACGGCGGCCGGCTCGGGCGGCGGCCCGCCCACCCGCCGCGCGAGGGCGTCACCGCGGCCCGGGATGGCCTCGTCCGTGACCAGGGGGCGCTGGACCTCCGCGGCCGAGGCGACCCGGCCCCCGGCATACCGGGACTGGATCTGCCGTCCCGACAAGGACTCGCGGGCGATCTTCTCCTGGAGCCGGACGATCCCCTGCAGCAAGGCCTCGGGGCGTGGCGGGCAGCCGGGCACGTAGACGTCGACGGGGATGACGGTGTCAACGCCCTTGGTGACGCAGTAGGAGTCCCAGTAGGGCCCGCCGGAGTTGCTGCAGGCGCCGAAGGAGATGACGTACTTGGGCTCGGGCATCTGGTCGTAGAGGCGGCGCACCGCCGGCGCCATCTTGTCGGTGACCGTCCCGGACACGACCATGAGGTCGGCCTGTCGTGGTCCCGGCGCGAAGGGGATGACGCCCAGCCGGATGAAGTCGTGCCGGGCCATGGACGCGGCGATGAACTCGATGGCGCAGCAGGCTAACCCGAAGTTGAAGACCCACAGGCTGTAGCGGCGGCCCCAGTTGAGGACGACCTTGATCGGCTCGGGGGCGTGCTCGGACAGGGGTCCGACGCGCGGAGACGGCAGGTCGACGGTCATGTCAGACCCAGCGCAGCAGGCCGCGGCGGGCCGCGTGGGCCAGGCCGACGACGAGGACGATGACGAAGATGCCCATCTCGACCAGGCTGGCGACGCTGAGGTCGGCGTCGCGGATGACGGTCGCCCAGGGGAAGAGGTAGACGGCGTCCACAGCGAAGATGACGTAGAGGTAGGCGTAGACGAAGTAGCGCACGGTGGTCTGGCCCCAGCCGAGACCGACCGGGTCCACGCCGGACTCGTACGTCGTCAGCTTGGCCCTGGTCGGCGCCCGGGGGGCCAGCAGCCGGCGGGCCTGGCCGGCGGCGACGACCAGCAGGATCCCGGCCCCGACGACCGCCGCGACGACGACGTAGCCGCCCATCAGCCGCCCCACTCGCGGCCGCGAGTCCCGCTCATGCGAGCCACCCTAGCGAGGGCCCCGCTGCATCCGTCTCGCCGGACCTTGCGGGGAGCAATGAAGGTGTGCCGACACTCATTTCGCTCCCCATAGTGCTTTGCCGGGTGGTCGACGGCAGCTGTGGACTCCGCGGCGCGGATCTGCGGCGGCAGGTCTCGGTTCGGCAGCGGTTACCCGAGAGTCGCGCTCACGGCCGGTACCGTGAGCGCACCGCCGTTCGACGACGGCGTCGAGAATCGAGGCTGGCGTGACGGACGTGCTCGCGAAGATCCCTCTCCTGGGGTGGGGGCCGATCATCACGATCGGCGCGCTGGGGGTCTGCTGCCTCATCATCGCGGTGCTGCTGTGGCGCAACCACAAGGTGTGGCGCTGGCTGTTCGTCCTGCTGTTCCTCGCCTTCGGGGTCGGCACCGCGGCGGACTACGTCAACACCCAGTTCGCCTACTTCGACAACGTGGCCGACCTCGCGGGGATCCCGACCTACCCCACCGTCGACGGCAACGCCTCCGGACCAGAGGTCCAGCCGCAGCCCAACGGCGCCGTCACCCAGATCAGCGTCGCCGACACGGCCAGCAAGTTCGGCGCCTTCGACGCCCAGGTGTGGCTGCCCCCGCAGTACTTCACGAACCCGCGTCAGCACTTCCCCGTCGTCTACCTCCTGCACGGGAACCCGGGCCAGGCCACGGACTGGCTGACCGCCGCCGGGGGTGCGGCCACCTTCCTCCAGGTCGCCAACAGCGGCCGGCCGGTGATCATCGTGATGGCCGAGGACATCCAGAACAACATCACCGGCGACAGCCTCTGCGTCGACACCGCCTCGCAGGGGAACGCGGAGACCTACATCACGAAAGACGTCATCGCTGCCGTCGACAGCAAGCTGCGGACCCAGACCAACGCCAAGGGACGGGGGATCGGCGGTCTGTCGATGGGCGGCTTCTGCGCGCTCAACCTGGGGCTCAAGCACCCCGACCTCTACTCGGTCGTCATCGACCTGTCCGGGGAGACCGCGTCCGAGCCCGACACGCTGGCCGGCGGCAACCAGGCGCTCTACGGCGGCCCCGACTGGCAGGCCAAGGCCGACGCCAACAGCCCCTCCAAGTACGTGTCGACCCTGGACGGCAGCAAGGGCCCTGCCATCTACCTCGGCAGCGGGGCCAGCGACAGCAAGGTCATCGCCGACATGCAGGCGATCCTGCCCAAGCTGCAGGCCCGCGGTTTCAGCGTCGAGTTCCGTCAGCTCCCCGGCGCCCACGAGTACACGTACTGGAGCGCGGGCCTCAAGGACGCCTTGCCCTGGGCGGCGCAGAAGCTGAGCCCCGCGTCCTGACCCGCGGAGCGCCAGGGAATCGAGGCCGGTCCAGCGCGGTTGATGCCGCCATGACTCGCATCGTCGCGCCCGCCGACTTCGGCGGCCCAGAGCAGCTCGTGGTCCGGAACGTCCCCACTTCGGAGCCTGGAGCCGGCGAGGTCCGCGTCGCGGTTCGCGCCATCGGGGTCAACCCCATCGACTGGAAGCTCTACAGCGGCGCCATGGGCCGCGACCCACAGGCTCTGGGCGGCATCGGGTTCGAGCTGGCCGGCGTCGTCGACGCCGTGGGCGACGGGGTGACCGACTGGTCAGCGGGTGACGAGGTCATCGCGACCCAGGTACCGGGAAACGGCTACACCGACGCCGCCGTGGTGCCGACGGCCGGGCTGATCGCTAAACCCGAGGGCCTCTCGTGGGAGCTGGCCGCCAGCGTGCCGGTGGCGGGCGGGACCGCGGCCCACGCGGTGGAGGCAGCCCACGTCGGCGACGGGACGACGCTGCTCGTGCACGGGGGCGCCGGCGGGGTCGGCGGCCTGGTCGTGCAGCTGGCCGGGCGGCGCGGCGCCCGGGTCATCGCGACCGCCAGCGAGCGCAACCACGACTACCTGCGCTCGCTGGGGGCGGAGCCGGTGACCTACGGCGACGGCCTCCTGGACCGGGTCAAGGCCCTCGCGCCGGACGGCGTCGACGCGGTCATCGACACGGTCGGGACCGACGAGGCCATCGACGTGTCGCTCGCCCTCGTCGAACCCCGACGGGTCGTCAGCATCGCCGGCTACCGGCGCCGGGACGACGGCATCGTCCTCATCGGCGGTGGCGGCGACCCCGGCACCGAGATCCGGGACGCCGCCCGCCCCGAGGTCGCGCGATTGCTCGCGTCCGGCGAGCTGACCCTGCCGATCCAGCAGACGTATGCGCTCGAGGACACCGCGGCGGCGCACCGCGAAGGCCTGACCGGGCATACCCGCGGCAAGCTCGTCGTCCTCCCCTGAGCGGGCTACCGGCCGGTCTGCTCCTCCTCCTCGCCGCATCCGCAACTACTGACTGCGATGTCTCTGGTTGCGGCCGCCGACGCCGATCGGCCACAACAGAAGACCAGGCAGTCAGTTGTTGCGGTCACCGCCCTTCCGATCAGCGCCGGTTAGGTTGATGTCCATGGCCGCCGCCAAGGGGACATCGCCCGCCGTCGAGATCGAGGTGGGTCCGCACACCGTCCGGGTGACCAACCCGGACCGCGTCTACTTCCCCAAGACCGGCTGGACCAAGCGCGACCTCGTCGACTACTACCTCAGCGTCGGCGACGGCATCGTGCGCGCCCTCTACGAGCGACCGTGCATGATGCACCGGTTCCCCGAGGGCTTGGCCGGCGACAAGGTGCACCAGAAGCGGGTACCGCACGGCGCACCGCCGTGGCTCGAGACCGTGCGGCTGACCTTCCCGCGCTGGAACCGCACCGCCGACGAGCTGTGCGTCACCGAGCTCGCCAGCGTGATCTGGGCCGTCCAGATGTCGACGGTCGAGTTCCACCCCTGGAACTCGCGACGCGCCGACCCCGAGACGCCCGACGAGTGGCGGATCGACCTCGACCCGATGCCCCTCTGCGACTTCGCCACCGTGCGCCGGGTGGCCCACGTCGCCCACGAGGTGCTCGACGAGCTCGGGGCGACCGGCTTCCCGAAGACCTCCGGCGGCAAGGGGCTCCACGTCTACGTGCGGATCGTCCCGGAGTGGGGGTTCCAGGACGTCCGCCGCGCAGCGCTGGCCTTCGCCCGCGAGGTGGAGCGGCGGGCCGGCGGCGACGTCACGACGACGTGGTGGCGCAAGGACCGCGAGCCGGACGTCGTGTTCGTCGACTACAACCAGAACGCCCGCGACCACACCATCGCGAGCGCCTACTCGGTGCGCGGGGTGCCGGACGGCACCGTCTCCACCCCGATACTCTGGGACGAGATCGACGACGTCGTCCCCGGCGACTTCACTATCGCCACCGTCCCGGCGCGGTTCGCCGAGAAGGGCGACCTGCACGCGGCCATCGACGACAGCGCCTACCGCCTCGACCAGCTCCTGGAGTGGGCGGAGCGCGACGAGCGGGCCGGCCACGAGACGCCCGAGGTCGGCGAGCCCGATGACGCCTGAGCGGACGCTGTCCGACGGCATCGTCACGCTGCGACCGGCGTCGGCCGACGCTCACGAGGAGTTCGCCGTCGAGGTCGGCGGCCGCGTCGTCGGCGCGGTCCGGGTCCGCGACGTCGGCGAGTCCACGGGGGAGATCTCCTACGCCCTGGACGACGCGACCCGCGGTCGGGGGTATGCGACGCGCGCGGTCCGGCTGCTCGTCGAGTACGCCTTCGGGTCGCTCGGTTTCGGCCGCGTCCAGGCGCGGGTCGCCACCGACAACGCCGCCGCGGTCCGCGTGGCCCGGCGGGTCGGCCTGCGCAACGAGGGGGTCGTGCGGGTCGCCCTCGATGCCGGCGCCGGCGACTACACGCTGCTCGGCCGGCTGCGCGACGACCCGTCGCCCACGGAGCACGGCGGGTTCCGGGCCCTGCTCAACTCGTTCCTGCCGCGGAAACGGGTGATCGCGCAGGCGCTGGTCCGCGACGAGTCCGGTCGGGTGCTCATGTGCCACCCGACCTACAAGGACGACTGGGACCTCCCGGGCGGCGTCGTCGAGGTCCGCGAGTCACCGCGGGAGGCCGCGGGACGCGAGGTGCTGGAGGAGCTCGGGCTGCGGTTGCCGATGGGCCGGCTGGTTCTCGCCGACTGGCTGCCGCCGTGGGGTGGCTGGGACGACGCCCTGTGCCTGGTGTTCGACGCCGGGGTGCATCCGGTCTCGGTCCTCGACGGAGTCGTGCTGCAGGCCAGGGAGATTCGCGAGGTGGCGTTCTGCACCTCCGAAGACGTGCACGCGCGGGCCGCCGACTACACGGCCCGACGCGTCGACGCTGCGCTGGCCGCGGTCGACGGGTTCGGCGCGGTGTTCACGGAGTCCGGCCGAATCCTCTGAGCCCGGCCGTCCTCGTCGATGCTGCGTCGAGGGGTGTGATGTAGGTGAAAGCCTCCGACGCGCGGCGCCGAGCGCGACATACGATGCTGAGGAGAGGCCACAACCCGGCCGTCCCCAGGTGCCCGATGAATTCTGGTGATCCCAGCAATGCCCACCCCGACGTCGACAGCGTCCCACCCGTCGACCCCCGACACCGTCAAGCTCGACCGCGTCGTCATTCGCTTCGCCGGCGACTCCGGCGACGGGATGCAGCTCACCGGCGACCGATTCACCACCGAGGCGGCGCTGCTCGGCAACGACCTGTCCACACTGCCCAACTTCCCCGCCGAGATCCGGGCGCCGCAGGGCACCCTCCCGGGAGTCTCCAGCTTCCAGCTGCACTTCGCCGACCACGACGTGCTGACGCCCGGCGACGAGCCGGACGTGCTCGTGGCGATGAACCCCGCGGCGCTGAAGGCCAACCTCGCCGACCTGCCGCGTGGGGCGACGATCATCGCCAACACCGACGAGTTCTCCAAGCGCAACCTCGCCAAGGTCGGCTACCCCGCCAGCCCCCTGGATGACGGCACGCTGGAGAGCTACCACGTGCACGCCCTCGCGCTGACGTCGATCACCGTCGAGGCGCTCGCGTCGTTCGACCTGAGCCGCAAGGACAAGGAGCGCGCGACCAACATGTTCGCGCTCGGCCTGCTGTCCTGGCTCTACACCCGCCCCATCTCGCTGACCGAGCGCTTCCTGACGACGAAGTTCGGCGCCAAGCCCGACGTGCTGGCGGCCAACCTCGCCGCGCTGCGAGCGGGGTTCAACTACGGCGAGACCACCGAGGACTTCGCCCACCGCTACGAGGTCGGGCCGGCCCCGATGCCCGCAGGCCACTACCGCAACATCACCGGCAACGTCGCGCTGGCCTACGGCCTGGTCACCGCCGCCCACCGGACCGGCCGCCCGCTCGTCCTCGGCTCCTACCCGATCACGCCGGCGTCCGACATCCTGCACACCCTGGCCGGGCCTCAAGCGGTTCGGCGTGACGACGATCCAGGCGGAGGACGAGATCGCCGGCGTCGGGCGCGGCGCTCGGAGCGGCGTTCGGTGGCGCGATCGGGGTCACGACGACGTCCGGTCCCGGTCTCGCGCTCAAGGCCGAGACGATCGGCCTCGCCGTCTCGCTCGAGCTGCCGTTGGTGGTCTGCGACATCCAGCGCGGCGGGCCGTCGACCGGCCTGCCCACGAAGACCGAGCAGGCCGACCTGCTCCAGGCGATGTTCGGCCGCAACGGTGAGTCGCCGGTCGCGATCGTCGCGCCCCGCTCCCCCGCCGACTGCTTCGCCGTCGCGATGGAGGCGGTACGCATCGCGACCACCTACATGACCCCGGTGCTCGTCCTCTCGGACGGCTACCTCGCCAACGGGTCCGAGCCATGGCAGATCCCGGCGGTGGCCGACCTCCCCGACCTCGAGGTGCGGCTCGCCACCGAGCCCAACGGCGTCGACGCCGACGGCCACGACGTCTTCCACCCCTACCTGCGCGACCCGGACACGCTGGCCCGGCCCTGGGCGGTTCCGGGCACGCCCGGCCTGGAGCACCGGGTCGGCGGCATCGAGAAGGCCAATGTCACCGGCAACATCTCCTACGACCCCGAGAACCACGACCTGATGACCCGCCTGCGAGCGGCGAAGATCGACGGCATCGCCCAGTCCGTGGCCCCGCTGGAGGTCGACGACCCCGACGGCAACGCCGAGGTGCTCGTCGTAGGCTGGGGCTCGACCTACGGACCGATCGCGGCCGCTGCCAGATCGCTTCGGGCGCAAGGCTTCCCGGTGGCGCAGGCCCACCTGCGTCACCTCAACCCGTTCCCGTCCAACACCGGAGAGATCCTGTCCGCATACCGGCACGTCATCGTCCCCGAGATGAACCTCGGCCAGCTCGCCATGCTGCTGCGCGCGGAGTACCTGGTCGACGTCCAGTCGCACACCTCGGTGCGGGGGCTGCCGTTCAGCGCCGCCGACCTCGAGGACGTCATCCAAAAGGCGGTGACCGAATGACCGCGTCAGCCACCACGGCCGACCTCGGTATGCCGACCCTCGGGGGCTCCGTCCCCGAGTCCCCCGAGCACCCACGGGCTCGCCGGGGTGCCCACCCTGCCCGCGGACGCTCCGCCCCAGACACGCAAGGACTTCACCTCCGACCAGGAGGTCCGGTGGTGTCCGGGCTGCGGCGACTACGCGATCCTGGCCGCCGTGCAGGGGTTCCTGCCCGAGCTGGGTCTGCGCCGCGAGAACGTCGTCTTCATCTCGGGGATCGGGTGCTCGTCGCGCTTTCCCTACTACCTCGACACCTACGGGATGCACTCGATCCACGGGCGAGCGCCGGCCATCGCGACCGGCCTGGCGACCTCGCGCCCCGACCTGTCGGTGTTCGTTGTCACGGGCGACGGCGACGCCCTGTCGATCGGCGGGAACCACCTGATCCACGCGATGCGGCGCAACGTCAATCTCACGATCCTGTTGTTCAACAACGAGATCTACGGTCTGACCAAGGGGCAGTACTCCCCCACGTCGCGCGTCGGCCTGGTCACGAAGTCCACTCCACTGGGATCCGTCGACCACCCGTTCAACCCGGTGAGCCTCGCCCTCGGCGCCGACGCGACCTTCGTGGCCCGCACGATGGACTCCGACCGCAAGCACCTCACCGAGGTGCTGCGCGCGGCCACCGCGCACCGAGGGACGTCCCTGGTCGAGATCTACCAGAACTGCCCGATCTTCAACGACGGCGTCTTCGACGTTCTTAAGGACCGCTCGGAGGGACAGGCCCGGATCCTGCAGCTTCGGCACGGCGAGGAGGTGGCCGCCGGCGTCAACGTCGTCGTGCGGCGCGACAACGGCACCCTCGACGTCGTACCGCGGGACGAGGCCGACCCCGCCCGCATCGTTCGCCACGACGCCCACGCCGACGACCCGTCGGTCGCCTTCGCCCTGTCCCAGCTCGACGACCCCAGCCTCGCCCACGTGCCCATGGGCGTCTTCCGCGACGTCGAGCGCTCCACCTACGACGACCTGGTGCGCGCGCAGGTCGACGGCACCGTGGCCGGCGCGGGCGGACCGGCGAGCGACCAGGATCTCGCCGACCTGCTCGCCGGTCGGGACTCCTGGATGGTCGAGACGGCACCTAGGGCGTGACCGACGAAGCGGACACCCGGCCGGCGGCGGCCACGGACGCACCACTCGACGACCAGCGCCGCGGCGCGATCCAGGGATTCAGCGCCTACCTGCTGTGGGGGCTGTTCCCGTTGTACTTCCACGCCCTGGAGCCCTCGGGAGCGTGGGAGATCCTCGCCCACCGGATCCTGTGGACCTTGGCGTTCTGCCTGCTGCTGCTGACCGTCCGGCGCGACTGGTCGTGGATCCGCCCGCTGCTACGGCGTCCCGCGTTCGTCGGCGGGATCGCCGTGGCGGCCCTGCTCATCGCGGTGAACTGGGTCGTCTACGTGGCCGCCGTGGTCGCGGGGAACGTCTCGGACGCGGCCCTCGGCTACTTCCTCAACCCCATCGTCACCGTCGCCCTCGGCGTCTTCCTCCTGCGGGAACGGCTGCGCCCCCTGCAGTGGATGGCCGTCGGCGTCGGGCTCGTCGCCGCGCTCTACCTCTCCGTGGGCGCCGGCCGGGTGCCGTGGATCGCGCTGACGCTGGCGGTGACCTTCGCCGCATACGGGCTCTTGAAGAAGCGGCTCGGAGCGACGCTGCCGGCACTGCACGGCCTGACCGTCGAGACGACCGTGCTGACCCCGGTCGCCGTGGGCCTCGTGGTCTGGCTCGGGGTCAGCGGCACCCAGACCTTCACGACCGAGGGACCGGTCCACACCTCCCTGCTCGTGCTCTCTGGCATCGTCACCGCGGCGCCGTTGCTGCTGTTCGCCGCCGCCGCTCGACGGGTGCCGCTCGTGACGATCGGGCTGCTGCAGTTCGTGACACCGGTCATGCAGCTGATCTGCGGCGTGGTGCTCCTCGGTGAGCACATGTCGACGCAGCGCTGGGTCGGGTTCGGGATCGTCTGGGTCGCGCTGGTCGTGCTGACCGTCGACTCGCTGATCGGCGTGCGGCAACGGCGGGTTCGCGACGCTGCCGAGGACGGGGTATGCGAGCCCGCGCCGTGACCGGTCAGGACAGGTGGTAGGTCTCGCCCGCCACGGCCATGTCGCGCAGCTCCTCGGGGAGGTCGTCGCCGGCCGCGAGGAGCTTCGGCAGCAGCTCCCGTTCGCGGGTGAGCGCGCGAAACGCAAGGCCCGCGGTGACCCGGTGGTCCGGCCGGTGGAGGACGGCCACCTCGTCGCCGGCGCGGACCGGTCCGGGCGTCACGACGGACAGGTATGCGCCGGACCGCGCCGTCAGGGCGAAGGTCTTGAGCCAGCCCCGCTCGGCCATGTGGTCCCGGAAGGTGCCGCACGGGATCCGGGGACCGGTCACCTGGAGGACGACGGTGTCGCCCACCCGCCACCGCTCGCCGATGACCGCCTCGCTCACGGTCACCCCGCTCGTCGTGAGGTTCTCGCCGAACATGCCGTCGCGCAGGTCGCGGCCGAGCCGTCGCTGCCAGTCGTCGAGCTCCTCGCGCGCGTAGGCGTAGACCGCCTGCCCGTCGCCGCCGTGATGGCCATGGTCGCCGATCTCGTCACCCACCAAGCCGCTGCCGACGCCATGGAGCTTGCTGCCCGGCGCCCGGACCTCGACCGGCCCGGCGGTGGGGAGCTTGTCGATGCCGGTGAGGCGGTGGCTGCGGCGGTTGCCGTTCGGCTGCAGCCGGCCGACGTTGACCGAGCGGAGGACGCCCACGAGCGGCGGGTCAGCCGACGCGGTCGACGACCGAGGTGACCAGCGCGGTCAGGGCCGCCTTGGCGTCCGACTCGGGCAACGGGTCCAAGAGGGCGACGGCCTCGGCGCCGACGCTCCGCGTGGTGCTGCGGGCCTCCTCGAGGGCGGCGTTGGCCCGCAGCAGGGCGAGGGCCTCGCCGTGCCGGTCGTCGTCCCGCAGGTCTCCGGCCAGCAGCTCCCGCAGCCGCGCGTCCGCCGGATCGGTGCCGCGCCGGGCGTAGAGGACTGCGAGCGTGTCGACGCCCTCCCGCAGGTCGGTGCCGGGGGTCTTGCCGGTCTCCGTGGCGTCCGAGGCGATGTCGATGAGGTCGTCGGCGAGCTGGAACGCCATCCCGAGCTTCTCGCCGTAGGCGGCCATGAGCTCCACCTCGGCGTCGGAGCAGCCGGAGAACATGGCCCCGTAGCGGGCGGCCGTCGAGATGAGGGCTCCGGTCTTGTCGTGCAGCACGCCGAGGTAGTACTGCACGGGGTCGGCACCCGGTGGGCAGGCACGGTCGTCGCGGATCTGGCCGGCGCACAACCGGACGAACGCGCGCGCCTGGATGAGGACCGCCTCGGCGCCCAGCCCGGCGACCAGCTCGGACGCCTTGCCGAAGAGCAGGTCGCCGATGAGGATCGCCGTCGAGTTGTCGTACTTCGCGTTGGCGCTGGGCACGCCCCGGCGCACCTCCGCCTCGTCCATGACGTCGTCGTGGTAGAGCGACGCGAGGTGCGTCAGCTCGACCCCGGCGGCAGCCGCCACGACGTGGTCGGAGATCCCAGTGCCGAGCTCCGACGCCAACAGCGTCAACAGCGGCCGGAACCGCTTGCCCCCGGCCTCGGTGAGGTGGGCCGACGCCTGGGCGATGAGCGGGTCCTCGTGGTCCACCGTGGTCAGGATCAGGTCGTCGACGCGGGTCAGCCCGTCCTGGACCCGCGCGGCGAGCTCGGGCGGCAGGCCCGGTACGGCGAGCACGGGCGGTGAGGCGTTCACCCGTCCATCATCGCAGGCGTGGGGATCAGCGCAGGAACTGGGAGGCGTTCCCAGCGAGGAGCAGCAGCGAGGACGGAGCCACCCCGAGGACGAGCGTGAACAGCGCCCCGACACCGATCGCGACCTGGGTGAGGGCGGACGGCGTGACCACACCGACGGTGTCGCCCTGAGGGTCGCTGAAGTACATCAGGACGATGACCCGCACGTAGACGAACACGGTGATGGCGCTGCAGAGCAGCCCAATGATGACCATGATCGTGCCGGTACCGCCGCTGCGCAGGGCCGGCTCGAAGACCGCGAACTTCGCGGTGAAGCCGGAGGTGAGCGGTATGCCGGCGAAGGCCAGCAGCAAGAACGCGAAGATCGCCGCGGTGAACGGGTGCCGGCGGCCGAGACCCGCCCACTGCGTGAGCCGGGTCGCCTCCGACTGGTTCGACCGGTCACGGACCAGGCCGACGATGCCGAACGCGGCGATGGTCATCAGGCCGTAGCAGACAAGGTAGAACATGACGCCGCTCACACCGGACCGGTCGAAGGCCAGGACGCCCACGAGGACGAAGCCGGCGTGGGCGATCGACGAGTACGCGAGCATCCGCTTCATGTCGGTCTGCGTGACCGACAGGACCGAGCCGACGATCATGGTCAAGATGGCCACCACGGCGACGGCCGGGGCCCAGTCCCACCGGTCGCCGGCGATGCCGACGTAGACCACGCGCAGAATCGCGCCGAACGCCGCCACCTTGGTTGCGGCCGCCATCCATCCGGTGACCGGCGTTGGGGCACCCTCGTAGGCGTCGGGGACCCACGCGTGGAACGGCACGGCACCGATCTTGAACAGCAGGCCGATCGCCACGAGGAGCACGCCCGGCACCAGCAGCCCGTTCATCATCGACTGGCCGTTGGTGATCGCGTCGGCGATGTCGGAGAGGTAGACCGAGCCGGAGTAGCCGAAGAGCAAGGCGGTGCCGAAGAGGAAGAACGCCGACGAGAACGACCCGAGGAGGAAGTACTTCAGCGACGCCTCCTGGGACAGCAGGCGCCGGCGCCGGGAGAGGCCGACGAGGATGTAGAGCGGCAGCGAGAGCACCTCGAGCGCGACGAACATCGTGATGAGGTCACCGGCGGCCGGGAAGAGCATCATGCCGCCGACCGAGAACAGCGCCAGCGGGAAGACCTCCGAGGTCGCCAGGCCGGCTCGGACCGCGAGGGCCTCCTGTCCGGACCCCGGGGTGGCGGCGCCCATCGGCGTGAAGGCGTCGGACCCGACGCCGCCCAGGCGTTCGGCCATCGTCAGCACGCTCATCAACGACAAGATGATGATGGCGCCCTGCAGGAACAGGGCCGGCCCGTCGATGACGACCGACCCCTTGACGCCCGGGCCGGACGCCAGGCCGGCGGTCGACGTCTGGTTGTTGACCGCCACGAGGACGACGGCGAGGAACGCGCCGACGAGGCCGATGATCGTGATGACGACCTGCACCGCATACCGGTTGGTCCGCGGCACGAAGGCCTCGACCAGCACCCCGATGAGCGCGAAACCGAAGACCACCAGCAGCGGCAGCAGCGCGGCGTAGTTGATGGTCGCCTGGACGAACTGCTCCGGCAGCTGGGCGACGGCGCTCACTTCGCGCCTCCTTCCGCGTTGACCGGGACGATGGGAGCCGGGTCGACGACGCCCATGTGGCCGAGCGTCGTCGACACCGCCGGGGTGATCATGTCGAGTGCGGGCTTCGGGTAGAAGCCGAGGACGAGGAACAACGCGATGAGCGGCGCGATGACCCATTTCTCTCGGGTGCCCACGTCGAGCGTGCCGGCGGCGCTCTCGGGTACCGGTCCGGTCGCCATCCGCTTGTACATCAGCAGGATGTAGAGCGCGGCGAGGATGATCCCGACCGTCGCGATGACCGCGGGCACCGGATAGCGCTGGAACGTCCCGACCAGGGTGAGGAACTCCGCGACGAACGCGCCGAGCCCGGGCAGGGCGAGGCCGGAGAGGCCGGCCACGAGGAACGACCCGGCGAGTACCGGCGTGACCCGTTGCCACCCGCCGAAGTCGGAGATCCGCTTGCTGCCGCGCCGGCTCACCATCATTGCGGCGATGAGGAACAGCGCTGCCGTGGTGAACCCGTGGTTGACCATGTAGAGCGTCGAGCCGGCGAACCCGGTGGACGTCATCGCGAAGATGCCGAGGACGATGAAGCCGAAGTGGCTGATCGAGGTGTAGGCGATCAGGCGCATCACGTCGGTCTGCCCGATGGCCAGCAGGGCTCCGTAGAGCACCGAGATCACCGCGAGCGCGATGACCACCGGGGTGGCCCACTGGGACGCCTCCGGGAACAGCTGGAGGCAGAACCGGATCATCCCGTAGGTGCCGACCTTGTCGAGGACGCCGACGAGCAGGGTCGCCGTCGCCGGCGTCGCCTCGGTGGCGGCGTCCGGCAGCCAGGTGTGGACCGGGACCATCGGCGCCTTGACCGCAAAGGCGATGAAGAACCCGAGGAACAGCAGCCGGCCGGTCGTCGGGTCCAGGTTGAGCCCGGTCAGCTTCTCCACGAGGAAGCCGTCGGCACCCCCGGGGCCCTGGGTGTAGAGGCCGATGACCGCCGCCAGCATGATGAGCCCACCCGCGAGCGAGAACAGGAGGAACTTGACCGCGGCGTACTGCCGGCGCGGGCCGCCGTACTGCCCGATGAGGAAGTACACCGGGATGAGCATGGCCTCGAAGAAGACGTAGAAGAGGAACACGTCGGTCGCGGCGAACACGCCGACGATGAACGTCTCGAGGACCAGCATCAGCGCGAAGTAGTTCTTCACCCGAGGGTCGGGTATGCCGTCGGTGTCCGGCAGGTCGCGCCAGGCGGCGAGCAGGCAGATCGGCACGAGGATCAGTGACATGAGGATCAGCGCCAGCGCGATTCCGTCGACGCCCAGTGCGTAGCTGACCCCGAACTGCGGGATCCACTGGTGCTGCTCGGCGAGCCGGAACTGGCCGGTGCCGGACGAACCGGCATACGCGACCGCCGCAAGGATGCCGACGACGAGGGTCAGCAGCGAGAAGCCGAGGGCGACCTGCTTGGCGCGGGCGGCGACACCGGCGGGCAGCAGCCAGACCACGATGGCGCCGACCAGCGGGATGGCGCCGAGAACGGTGAGCCAGGGGAAGCTGCTCATCCCTGCATCACCCACACGGCGCCGAGGAGGACGACCACGCCGACGAGCATCGTCAGCGCATAGGACCGGGCATAGCCGTTCTGCAGCTTGCGCCATCGCCCGGACGTCCCGGCCACGAGCCGGCCGAGGCCGGTCGCGGCGCCGTCGACGCCGGCGCTGTCGGCGAAGACCATCGAACGAGTCAGGTGGATGCCGGGCCGCATGAACACGCCCTCGTTGACGGCGTCCTGGTAGAGGTCGTTGCGGGCCGCCTGCGTGGCGAGGTTGCCCGCCGGGGCCGTGCGCGGCACCTCGTCACGTAGGTAGCGCATCCACGCCAGCAGGACGCCGGCGGCGACGAGCAGCAGGGTCGCCACGGTGATCGCCAGCGCGGGGATCACCGGGTGGTCGCCGGCCGCCCCCAGACCGGCCTCGCTGTCGCTGCCGAAGACGGGGTTGAGCCACCCGGTGATGAGCCCGGTGGGGATGAGGATGAGCCCGAGGAACCCGGAACCGAGTGACAGGACCATCATCGGCACCGTCATGGACAGCGGCGACTCGTGCGGGTGCACGTCGTCGGTCCAGCGCCGCTTGCCCCAGAACGTCATGAAGTAGAGCCGCGACATGTAAAAGGCGGTGATCCCGGCACCGATGAGTGCCGCCATGCCGAACACCCAGGGACGCCACCCCTCGCCGACGAACGCCGCCTCGATAATGCGGTCCTTGGTGAAGAAGCCGGACAGCCCTGGGAAGCCGATGATGGCCAGCCAGCCGATCCCGAACGTCACCGCGGTGATCCGGATGACCGAGAAGAGCCCGCCGAACCGGCGCATGTTCACCTGGTCGTTCATGGCGTGCATGACCGATCCGGCGCCGAGGAACATCCCGGCCTTGAAGAAGCCGTGGGTCAGCAGGTGCGCGATGGCGAACGCGTAGCCGGCCGGACCCAGCCCGGCGGCCAGCATCATGTAGCCGATCTGGCTCATCGTCGACGCCGCCAACGCCTTCTTGATGTCGTCCTTCGCGCATCCGACGATCGCCCCGTAGAGCAACGTGATGGCGCCCACGAGGACAACGACCAGCTGGGCGGCCGGAGCGGCCTCGAAGACGGCGTGGCTGCGCACGACGAGGTAGACGCCGGCCGTTACCATCGTCGCGGCGTGGATCAGGGCCGAGACCGGTGTCGGACCGGCCATCGCGTCGCCGAGCCAGCTCTGGAGCGGGAACTGGGCCGACTTCCCGCAGGCGCCCAGCAGCAGGAAGAGACCCATCGCCGTGACGGCGCCCTGGCTCGCGTGCCCGACGCCGGCGTTGACCGACGCGAAGTCGACCTTCCCGAACTGCCAGAACATGATCATGATGGCGACGGACAGCCCCAGGTCGCCGACCCGGTTGACCACGAACGCCTTGTTGGCCGCGGTGGCGAAGGCCGGGTTGTAGTTCCAGAACCCGATCAGCAGGTAGGACGCGAGGCCGACGCCTTCCCAGCCGACGTAGAGGCCGAGGTAGGAGTCGGCCAACACCAGCGTCAGCATGGCCGCGACGAAGAGGTTCATGTAGGCGAAGAACCGCCGCTTGTCCTTGTCGTGCGCCATGTAGCCGAGCGAGTAGACGTGGATCAGGGACCCGACGAAGGTGATGAGCAGGACGAAGGCCATCGACAGCTGGTCGACCAGCATGCCGGCGGACAGCTGGAACTGACCAGCCGGCAGCCAGTCGTAGAGGGTGAGGTGCATCGGCCGCTCGGCGTCGGGTCGGCCGACCATCGCCACGACGATGAGCAGGCCCACGACGAAGGCGGCCCACGACAACGCGACGGCCAGCACCGGTCCGAACCGGTTGGTGCGCCGGCCGCCCACCAGGAGGACCAGGGCTCCCAGCGCCGGCAGGGCGACGAGCAGCCACGCGTACGCGGTGATGCCGGTCGCGGCGGCAGCCGCTCCTTCAGCGGTGGCGAGGGTCAGCACAGTGCCTTCTCAACAGACATGTGGCTCTCTCTCTCAGAGCTTCAGGAGGTTGGCGTTGTCCACCGAGGCCGAACGGCGGGAGCGGAAGATGGCCATGATGATGGCGAGCCCGACGACGACCTCGGCGGCCGCGACGACCATGACGAAGAGCGCGATCACCTGCCCGTCGAGGCTGCCGTAGAGACGCGCGAAGGTGACAAAGGCCAGGTTCGTCGCGTTGAGCATCAGCTCGACGCCCATGAACACGATGATCGCGTTGCGGCGCAACAGGACCGCGGCGGAGCCGATCGCGAAGAGGATCGTCGACAGGTAGATGTAGTGGACGAGGTTCACCGCTGCGATCCCTCCTCGATCTCGCCCTCGATCGCCTGCTCGGCGGCGTGGTAGGTGTCCGGCGCCCCGATCTGGTCCCGTGACTGCAGCACCCGCGAGACCGACAGCGGCGTTGGCGTGCCGTCGGGCAGCAGAGCGGGCGTGTCGACGGCGTTGTGGCGCGCATACACGCCGGGGACCGGCAGACCGGCGACGAACTCGTTCTCCCGCACCCGGCGCTCGGACCAGTCCCTCTGCGTGCGCTTCTCGCCGATGCGCTGCCGGTGGGCGAGGACCATCGCGCCGACGGCGGCGGTGATGAGCAGGGCCGAGGTCAGCTCGAAGACCCACACGTACTTGCCGAAGATCAGCTCGGCCACACCGCTGACATTGCCGGTGTCCGCGTTGACCGCGTCGAGGAACTTGGGCTCCGGCAGGGTGAGCGAGCCCAGCGCGAAGAACATCACCAGCGCCAGGCCGAGGCAGAGGATGATCGCCGCGCCCTTCTGGCCGCGGATCGTCTCGACGAGCGAGTCGGAGGAGTCGACGCCGACGAGCATGAGGACGAAGAGGAAGAACATCATCACGGCGCCGGTGTAGACGAACACCTGGACGATGCCGAGGAAGTCCGCCTGCTGGACGATGTAGAGGACCCCGAGGTTGACCATGACGAAGGCCACGCAGAGGGCGGCGTGGACCGCCTTGCGGGCGAACAGCAGGCCGAGGGCCGCGATCACCATGAGCGGCCCGAGGATCCAGAAGATCACCGCCTCGCCGGTCGAGGTCATCGGCTGCCTCCGATGTTCGGGGCGCTCACGCCCATCGTCTCGGGAGCGCCGAACGCTCCGTCGTCCGGGGAGGGGCTGCGGGTTCCGGTCGTGCCCAGACCCACCGAGTCGTCGGTGACGTCGCCGGCGGTCCCGTCGACGTCCTCGTTCTGCCGACGGTGGGAGCGGACCCACTCCTCCTGCTCGGGGGTGGCCTGGGTGACCTTGCCCTGGTAGTAGTCGCGCTCCTCCATGCCGTCGACCATCGGGTGGGGCGCGGGGAGCATCCCTTCCTGGATCGGCGCCAGCAGCTGGTCCTTGGTGAAGATGAGGTCGGCCCGGTTGTTGTCGGCCAGCTCGTAGAAGTTGGTCATCGTCAGGGCCCGAGTCGGGCAGGCCTCGATGCACAGGCCGCAGAAGATGCAGCGCAGGTAGTTGATCTGGTAGACGCGGCCGTAGCGTTCGCCGGGCGAGAACCGGCCCGACCCGCCCTCGGTGTCGTCGTTCGCGGCGCCCTCCACGAGGATGGCGTCGGCCGGGCAGGCCCAGGCGCACAGCTCGCAACCGACGCACTTCTCCAGCCCGTCCGGGTGGCGGTTCAGCTGGTGGCGACCGTGGAACCGGGCCTCCGTGGGGCGCTTGACCTCGGGGTACTCCTCGGTGAGCACCTTGCGGAACATCGTCGCGAAGGTGACGCCGAACCCCGCCACCGGGGCGAAGAAGCTCTCCACGAAACCCGGCTCGTCGTCCGCGGCGCGTCGCTCCGCCGCCGACGGTCGGGCCGGGGCGCGCGGTGGCACCCGCTTGGCCGGCGGATGCGGCACGCTCTCGCGGAACGACGGGCCGCCCTCGGAGCGGGGCTGCTCGCCCTGGGGCTCCGAGAGGTCGCGGCCGGTCGAGTCCTCAGCCACGGCCGTCCTCCTCGGTATGCGTGTCGGTAAGCGTGTCGGTATGCGTGTCGACCTCGGATGCAGTGCCGCCGGCCCGCGCGCCGACCGCGACGGGTCGTCGCGCCGGCTCCTTGAGCGTCTGACCGGGTAGCGGCGGAACAGGGTATCCACCCGCGAAGGGGTCGATGACCGTCGGTGGTCCGGAGGCCGCGTCGGCTTCCTCCCGGTCGGCGCGCCGGGTGTCGTAGAGCCACGAGCCGCCGAGCGCCAGGATGGCGATGACCGCGATGGCGACGAGGATGGGCACCGGGAAGTTCCGGCCCGCGATGGTGACGATGCTGTCGCCGAACCAGCCGTTCTGGGCCCCGCGGATGAAGGCCACCAGGACGACCCAGGCCAGCGTGACGGGGATGAGGAACTTCCAGCCGAACCGCATGAACTGGTCGTAGCGGGTGCGGGGCAGCGAGCCGCGGAGCCAGACGAAGACGAACATGAAGGCCCACATCTTGGCGGTGAACCAGAGGATGCCCCACCAGCCGCCGCTGAACATGTTGTCGTTGATCAGCGAGATGAGCGGTGGCGCCTGCCAGCCGCCGAGGAACATCGTCGTGGCGAGCGCGGAGACGGTGAACATGTTGACGTACTCCGCGAGGTAGAACATCGCGAAGCGCATCGAGCCGTACTCGGTGTGGAACCCTCCGGTGAGCTCGCCCTCACCCTCGGCGAGGTCGAACGGCAGCCGGTTGGTCTCCCCGACCATGGTGATGACGTAGACGACGAAGGAGAACAGCCCGGGGGCGATGTACCAGAGCGACGCCTGCCCGAACACGATCTGCGACGTGGACATCGAGCCGGCGTAGATGAACACCGCGACGAGCGCGAGCCCCATGGCGATCTCGTAGGAGATGACCTGGGCCGTCGACCGCACGCCGCCCAGGAGGGGGTAGGTCGAGCCCGACGACCAGCCGGCGAGGATGATGCCGTAGACGCCGACGGACGCCACGGCGAGGACGAGCAGGACGGCCACCGGGAAGTCCGCCAGCTGCAGCGGCGTCAGGTGCCCGAACATCCAGGCCTTGTCGCCGAGCGGGATGATCGAGAAGGAGACGAAGGCCATCGTCGCGGCGATGAGCGGCGCGAGGGTGAAGATGATCTTGTCGGCCGCCGCCGGCGTGACGTCCTCCTTGAGCATCGACTTCGCGCCGTCGGCCAGCGTCTGCAGCAGGCCGAACGGCCCGGCGCGGTTGGGACCGGGACGCTGCTGCATCCGCCCGATCACCCGTCGCTCGAACCAGATCACCAGCAGGGTGCTGATCAGCAGGTAGACGAAGATCAGCACCGCCTTGATGAGCGAGATCCACCAGGGCGTGTCGGAGAAGTCCGCCCTGGGGTTGTCCAGCGCGGGCAGGGCGGGCAGGGCGACCTGCGGGAGCACGGTCAAGAGGGTCATTGCGGCAGTCCTTCGTCGAATCCGCCACCGGATGGCACGGTGCCGGCGATGGAGGCCCGGTTGGCGACCGACCGGGCCGCCGACGGGGAGGCGGTCACGCCGCGGGAGTCGGCACCCTGCACCGCGCTGCGGGTGACCTCCACCGCAGCGCCGGCACCTTCGCGCAGCTCGCTGCGGACGGCGCACCCGGCCGAGTTGGTCGGCAGCCAGACGACGCCGTCGACCATCCGGTCGGTGACCACGGCCGGCACCGTCACGGAGCCGTTGGCGCTGGACACCGTCACGTCGTCCCCGTCCAGGACGCCGAGGCGCTCGGCGTCGCTGGCCGAGAGCCGGGCCACGGCCCGCGGCGCCGTTCCGGCGAGGAACGGCTCACCGTCCTGCAGGCGGCCGGCGTCGAGCAAGGTCGGCCAGGTGGCCAGGACGAACCCGCCCCGACGTCCAGAAGCGGGCGCGTCCGGCGACGCGGCCGCCCCCGTCACCGACTCCGCGCTCACCGGTCCAGGGCCCCAGCGCGACGAACTGCTCGTGGATCTGCTCCTGGGTGCGCGTCTCGAGGAAGTAGCCGAGCTCGCCGGCCAGCATGTCGAGCACGCGGTAGTCGCTCATGGCGTTGGTCTCGAGGGCGTCCTGGAACGGGCGGACGCGCCCCTCCCAGTCGACGAACGCCCCCTCCTTCTCCGCGTGCGGCGCCACCGGAAGCACCACGTCGGCCACCGCGGTGACCGCGGACTCCCGCAGCTCGAGCGAGACGACGAAGGTCTTCGCCAGAGCTTCCTCGACACCGGGGTGGCCCAGGTCGGCGGGGTCGACCCCGCCGACGACGAGCGCGTCGATCTCCCCCGCGCAGGCCGCCTCGATGATGCCGTTCCCGTCCCGGGCCGCGGCGTCGGGCAGGCCGACGACGTCCCACACCTCGGCCACCTCCGTCCGGGCCTGGGCGCTAGCCGCCGGGCGGCCCCCCGGCAGGAGGGCGCCGAGCGCCCCCGCCTCCAGGGCACCCCGCTCCCCCGCGCGCCGCGGGATCCAGGCCAGCTTCGCGCCGGCGCTCTCGGCGAGTGCGGCCGCCGCGGTGAGGGCGCCGGGCACGGTAGCGAGGCGCTCGCCGACCAGGACGATGCCGCCGTCGCCGAGCGCTTCCAGGGCGGCCCGGCCCGCCTTCGACCCGCCGAGGTCGCGCAGAAGGGCGGTCTCCCCGCCCGGACGGGTCGGCAGCAGCCGGCCCGCGAGCTTGTCGAGGCCTCGGGACGCGAACGGTGCGACCGCATACACCTGCGTGCGGTGGTGCCGGACGGCCTTGCGGAGGCGGAGGAACACGATCGGCGACTCGTCCTCGGGTTCGAACCCGACGAGCAGGACCGCCTTGGCGTTCTCGAGGTCGGCGTAGGTCACCGCTCCACCGTCCGGACCGGTCGCCACGACGTGGCGGGCGAGGAAGTCCGCCTCCTCGACGGAATGCGGCCGCGCCCGGAAGTCGATGTCGTTGGTGTGCAACGCGATCCGCGCGAACTTCCCGTATGCGTAGGCGTCCTCGACGGATACCCGCCCGCCGACGAGCACCCCGGCACCCTTGGCCCGGCGCAGCCCCTCGGCCGCCCGCTCCAACGCCTCCGGCCAGCCCGCGGCCCGCAGCTCGCCGTCGGCGTCGCGGACGAGCGGGATCTCGAGCCGGTCGGGCAGGGTGGCGTACTGGAAGGCCCAGCGGCCCTTGTCGCAGTTCCACTCCTCGTTGACGTCCGGGTCGTTCAGCGCCATCCGGCGCAGCACCACGCCTCGGCGGTGGTCCGTGCGGATCGCGCATCCCGAGGCGCAGTGCTCGCAGACGCTGGGAGTCGACATGAGGTCGAACGGCCGCGACCGGAACCGGTAGGCCGCACCGGTCAACGCGCCCACCGGGCAGATCTGCACGGTGTTGCCGGAGAAGTAGGACTCGAACGGCTGGTCCTCGTAGATGCCGACCTGCTGCAGCGCGCCTCGCTCGACGAGGGCGATGAACGGGTCGCCGGCGATCTGGTCGGAGAACCGGGTGCACCGGGCGCAGAGCACGCACCGCTCACGGTCGAGGAGCACTTGGCTGGAGATGTTGATGGGCTTGGGGTAGGTCCGCTTGACGTCCTCGAACCGGGACGTGGCGCGACCGTTGCTCATCGCCTGGTTCTGCAGTGGGCACTCGCCGCCCTTGTCGCACACGGGGCAGTCGAGCGGGTGGTTGATGAGCAGCATCTCCATGATGCCCTGCTGCGCCTTGTCGGCGACCGGCGAGGTGAGCTGAGTGTTGACCTGCATGCCCTCGGACACCGTGATGGTGCAGGACGCCTGCGGTTTCGGCATCGGGCGCATCGAGCCGTCGGGTCCTGGCGTCGCGATGTCGACGAGGCACTGGCGGCACGCACCGACCGGTTCGAGGAGCGGGTGGTCGCAGAATCGCGGGATCTGCACCCCGACCTCCTCGGCGGCGCGGATCACCAAGGTGCCCTTCGGAACCCACGTCTCGATGCCGTCGATGGTCAGCGTGATGTCGTCCGGCCCCTTGGGGGGCCGCGCGTCGCCGCCGGTGCTGACGGCGTTGCCGCCGGCACTGGGGCTCGTGGTGATGGGATCGATCGTGGTGGTCATGCCGACGCCGGCTCCTTCACGTCGTTCGAGCTGGCCGAGCTGGTGGCCCCGACGGAACCGGCCGAGCTGGCCGAGCCGGTCGCGAACAGGGTCGAGGCCTCACGGTCGAACGGGCAACGGCCGAGCCGCAGGTGCTCGAGGTACTCGTCGCGGAAGTACTGGATGCTGCTCGTGATCGGCGACGTCGCGCCGTCGCCGAGCGCGCAGAACGAGCGGCCGAGGATGTTGTCGCAGATGTCGAGCAGCTTCTCGAGGTCCTCCTCGTCACCCTGGCCGTGCTCGAGGCGCTCCAGGATCTGCGCGAGCCACCATGTGCCCTCACGGCACGGCGTGCACTTGCCGCAGGACTCGTGCTTGTAGAAGTCGGTCCAGCGCTCGGTGGCGCGCACGACGCAGGTGGTGTCGTCGAAGATCTGCAGTGCCCGGGTGCCGAGCATCGACCCGGCCGCGGCGACCGACTCGAAGTCCAGCGGCACGTCGAGGTGCTCGTCGGTGAACAGCGGGGTCGAGGAGCCGCCCGGCGTCCAGAACTTCAGCGGGTGCAAGGGGTCGCGCATGCCGCCGGCCAGGTCGAGCAGCTCGCGCAGGGTGATGCCGAGCGGCGCCTCGAACTGGCCGGGCCGCTTGACGTGCCCGGACAGGCTGAAGATCCCGAAGCCGGTCGACTTGTCGGTACCCATGCCCTTGAACCAGTCGGCGCCATGAAGCAGGATCGGCGGGATCGAGGCGATGCTCTCGACGTTGTTGACGACCGTCGGCCGGGCGTAGAGCCCCGCCACGGCGGGGAACGGCGGCTTGAGCCGGGGCTGGCCGCGCCGGCCCTTCGAGCGAGTCGAGGAGCGCGGTCTCCTCACCGCAGATGTAGGCGCCGGCCCCCGCGTGCACGGTGACGTCGAGGTCGAACCCCGTGCCCTGGATGTCCTTGCCGAGGTAGCCCGCCGCATACGCCTCCTCGACCGCGCGGAGCAGCCGGCGGTAGACGTGGACGACCTCGCCGCGCACGTAGATGAACGCGTGGTTGCAGCCGATCGCGATACGAGGTGATCGCCACGCCCTCGATGAGGAAGTGGGGCGCCGCCATCATCAGCGGGATGTCCTTGCAGGTGCCCGGCTCGGACTCGTCGGCGTTGACGACGAGATAGCGCGGACCGCCGTCCGGCGGCGGCAGGAACGACCACTTGAGACCGGTCGGGAAGCCGGCACCACCACGGCCGCGCAGGCCGGAGTCCTTGGTCATGGGCGACCAGGTCGGCCTGGCTCATGCCGAAGGCGGCCTTGAGGGCCTGGTAGCCCTCGTTGTCCTCGTAGGTCTTGAGGGTCCAGGACTGCGGGTCGTCCCAGAACTTGGTGAGGATCGGGGTCAGCTGGACGCTCACGCGGTCCCGCCCTTCTTCTCGGTGCCGTCGGTCGTGGGGGTGGATGAGGTGCCCTCGGACGGGTGTTCGTCGGGGGCGTTCGACGGGCTGTCGGTGGACCCGGTTCGCCGTGCGGAGTCCACGGGCACGTCCGCCGGGCCGGGGGCCGAGGGCGCGCCGCCGTCGGGCGACGCCTCGTCAGCGGTGTGCTCCTCCTGGACCTCCTGCGCAGAACCGGGCGCGGTCCAGCCGTTCTGGTGCGCGAGCCGCAGACCCGAGGAGGGACGGCCGCCGGCCCCCACGCCCTCGTCGGCGCGGCCGTCGTGGAACCCGGCCAGCACCCGCGAGACCTCCTTGAAGGTGACCACGGTGTCGGCGCCGCGGGTGGGTTTGACCGGCTTCCCGGCGCGCAGGTCGTCGACAGAGCGGTCGTGGACTCGATGGTCTGGTTGTCGAAGAACTCCCAGTTCGCCATGACCACGGGGGCGTAGTCACACGCCGCGTTGCACTCGACCCGCTCGAGGGTGATCCTGCCGTCGGGGGTCGTCTCGTCGTGGCCGACGCCGAGGTGGCTCGCTGACGGCGTCCCAGATCGCGTCGCCGCCCATGATCGCGCAGAGCGTGTTGGTGCAGACGCCCACGGTGTACTCGCCGTTGGGGTGCCGCTTGTACTGCGTGTAGAACGTCGCAACCCCGCTGACCTCCGCGGTCTCGAGGTCGAGCCGCTCGGCGCAGAAGGCGATCCCGCGCCCGGAGACGTAGCCGTCGATGCTCTGCACGAGGTGCAGCAGCGGCAGCAGGGCGGACCGCGGCTGCGGGTAGCGCGCGATGACCTGCGTCGGCGTCGTCATGCAGCTGGGCGAGCACGTCGTCGGGGTAGGGCGTCTTGCTCTCGGGCTCACCCGGAAGTGGCCGGAGGCCTGAGCGCCAGCGGTCGCGTAGTCGCCGGACATCAGCGGTCGACACCTCCCATGACGGGGTCGATCGAGGCCACGGCGACGATGACGTCGGCGACCTGGCCGCCCTCGCACATCGCCGCCACGGCCTGCAGGTTGTTGAAGGACGGGTCCCGGAAGTGGGCGCGGTAGGGCCGGGTGCCGCCGTCGGAGACCACATGGCAGCCCAGCTCGCCCTTCGCGCTCTCGATCGCGGACGTAGGCCTGGCCGGGCGGGACCCGGAAGCCCTCGGTCACGAGCTTGAAGTGGTGGATCAGCGACTCCATCGACTCGCCCATGATCTTGCGGATGTGGTCGAGGCTGTTGCCCATGCCGTCGCCGCTGATGGCCAGCTGGGCCGGCCACGCGATCTTCTTGTCGGCCACCATGACCGGGGCCCGGGCTCGTCGGCCTGGAGCCGGTCGGTGGCCTGCTCGATGATCCGCAGCGACTGGTACATCTCGTCGATCCGGATCCGCAGCCGCGCCGTAGGCGTCGCAGGTGTCGCGGGTGATGACGTCGAAGTCGTAGTTCTCGTAGCCGCAGTAGGGCTGCGCCTTGCGCAGGTCGTGCGGCAGACCCCGCCGACCGCAGGACGGGGCCCGGTGATCCCCAGGGCCATGCAGCCGGTCAGGTCGAGGTAGCCGACGCCGACGGTGCGGCCCTTGAGGATGGGGTTCTCGTTGAGCAGCGCCTCGAGCTCTTTAAGGCCCCGGTGCACCTGGGGCACCATGTCGCGGATGTCGTTGTAGACCCCGCGCGGCAGGTCCTGGGCGACTCCGCCGGGACGGATGTAGGCGTTGTTCATCCGCAGCCCGGTGATCATCTCGATGATCCGCAGCACCCGCTCGCGCTCGCGGAACCCGACGGTCATCACCGTGGTGGCGCCCATCTCCATGCCGCCGGTGCCGAGGGCCACGAGGTGCGAGCTGATCCGGGTGAGCTCCATCATCAGGACCCGGATGGTCGACGCGCGCTCGGGGATCTGGTCGGTGATGCCGAGCAGCTTCTCCACGGAGAGGCAGTAAGCCGCCTCGTTCATCATCGGCATGAGGTAGTCCATCCGGGTGCAGAACGTCACGCCCTGCGTCCAGTTGCGGAACTCCATGTTCTTCTCGATGCCGGTATGCAGGTAGCCGATGCCCGCGCGGGTCTCGGTCACCGTCTCGCCGTCGAGCTCGAGGATCAGCCGGAGCACGCCGTGCGTCGACGGGTGCTGCGGCCCCATGTTGACGACGATCCGCTCCTCGTGGAGAGCCGTGGCCTCGTCGATGAGGTCGTCCCAGTCGCCGCCACCGGAGGCGTTGACGACGAAGGCGCCCTCTGCGGCGGCCTCGTCGGCACCGGTGGTGGCGTAGGGGTCGCTCGTGCGCCCGGTCTGTCGGCTGGTGGACGTGCTCATGCGGGGTCCCCGCAAAGTATCGGAGCGAAGCGGAGAACTTTGTGGGGTGCCATCAGTTGTAGCTCCTGCGCTGGTCGGGCGGCGGGATCGTCGCGCCCTTGTACTCGACGGGGATGCCGCCGAGCGGGTAGTCCTTGCGCTGCGGGTGGCCGGGCCAGTCGTCCGGCATGAGGATCCGGGTGAGGGCCGGGTGGCCGTCGAACTGGATCCCGAACATGTCCCACGTCTCCCGCTCGTGCCAGTCGTTGGCGGGGTAGATCTGGACGATCGACGGGATGTGCGGGTCGGCGTCGGGGCAGGTGACCTCGACCCGGACCCGGCGGCCCTCGTTGGTGATCGACAGGAAGTGGTAGACCGCGTGCAGCTCGCGCCCGGTCTCGTGCGGGAAGTGCACGCCGGAGACGCCGAGGCACAGCTCGAACCGCAGGCCGGGGTCGTCGCGCAGGGCCCGCGCCACCGCCGGCAGGTGCTCGCGGCGGACGAACATCGTCATCTCGCCGCGGTCGATGGTGACCCACTCGACGGCCTCGGCGTAGGAGGCGGAGCCGCCGACGAGCGCGCGTCTCCAGGGTGTCGGCCACGTCGTCGAAGTACCCGCCATAGGGCCGTTGAGACGCACCCGGGCAGCAGGATCGGGCTGCGCAGACCCCCGTAGCCCGAGGTGTCCTGGCCGTTGGAGGCGCCGAACATCCCGAACCGCTCGCCGATCACGACGGGGTCGGGCGTGGTCCCCGGCGGGGCCGGGAGGTTGCCGGCGTACTGCTGGGCCGCTTCCTGGCTGCCCGCCTCGGCCGCCGGCACGGAACCCTCCTTGGGTGGGGCGGCGGCGGGGTCCGTGCCGCCGGTGCCCGCGGGGCCGTCCGAGGGCGGCTTCGTGAACCCTCCGGCGCCCCGGCGGGTCCGGCGCTGCTCGTCACGCCAGTAGCCCCTTCATCGCGTGCGTCGGCGTCGCCTTGAGCGCCGCCTGCTCGGCCGCCCGGGCCGCGCTCTCGCGGTTGACGCCGAGCGGCATGGCCTGGATCTCGTCGTGCAGCGTGATGATCGCGTTGAGGAGCATCTCCGGCCGCGGCGGACAGCCGGGCAGGTAGATGTCGACAGGGACGATGTGGTCGACGCCCTGGACGATCGCGTAGTTGTTGAACATCCCGCCGGAGCTCGCGCAGACGCCCATGGAGATGACCCACTTGGGGTTGGGCATCTGGTCGTAGACCTGGCGGACGACCGGCGCCATCTTCTGGCTGACCCGGCCGGCGACGATCATCAGGTCGGCCTGCCGCGGCGTCGCCGAGAACCGCTCCATGCCGAACCGTGCGATGTCGTAGTCGGGGGTGCCCACCGCCATCATCTCGATGGCGCAGCAGGCCAGACCGAAAGTGGCCGGCCACATGGAACTCTTGCGCATGTAGCCGGCGAGACCCTCGACCGTCGACAGCAGGAAGCCTGCCGGCAGCTTCTCCTCGATGCCCATGTCGTGCCTCTCGTCAAGCCGTGCGTTCGTTACCGGATGCTGGTGGAAGGTCGGTGGCTAGTCCCATTCGAGCCCGCCGCGCTGCCAGACGTAGGAGTAGGCGACGAACACGGTGACGATGAACAGGACCATCTCGACGAGGGCGAACAGGCCGAGCTGGTTGAACGCCACCGCGAAGGGATAGAGGAACAGGCTCTCAACGTCGAAGATGATGAAGAGCATCGCCACGAGGTAGTACTTGATCGGGAAGCGGCCGCCGCCCTCGGGGTGCGGGGTGGGCTGGATCCCGCACTCGTAGGCCTCCATCTTGGCGCGGTTGTAGCGCTTCGGCCCGCACGACCAGGCTGCGTGCCCACGGAGAGCACCGCGAACAGCAGGCCCAGGGCGAGGAGGAACAGCAGCGGGATGTAGGAGTTGGTCATCGCGCATACCCCTTCCGTCGGTCACTGCGGTGGCGGTGCACAGGTCTCACGTGGCTCACGGTTGCCGGTCTTCTCATCCTAGGGTCGGCCCTGGTCACGCGTCCGGAGCCATCGTGGACAGGGCCTGGATGATCCGGTCGTCGGCCCGCCCGCCGTGCTGCTCCGGCAGGTTGGCCATGATCTTGAGCAGGAACCGCATGAGGGTCGTGCGAGGCAGTCCGTACTTCGTGGCGAGCCGCATGACCTCGGGGTTGCCGATCGCCCGGGCGAACCAGCGACCCAGGGTGTAGTAGCCGCCGAGGGCATCCTTCATCACACGGGGGTACGACGAAAGGACCCGTTCACGACCGGCGTCGTCGGAGCGGGCGAAGGCCTGCGCGATGACCTCGGCCGCGAGCCGGCCGGACTCCATCGCGTAGGCGATGCCCTCGCCGTTGAACGGGTTGACCATGCCGCCGGCGTCGCCGACCAGCAGCAGCCCGTCGGCGTAGTGCGGCTGCCGGTTGAACCCCATCGGGAGCGCGGCACCGCGGATCGGGCCGACCATGGTCTCGTCGGTGTAGGTCCACTCCGGCGGCATCGTGGCGACCCACCGCCGCATGACGTCCTTGTAGTCGACGTTGCCGAACGCCTTGGAGGTGTTGAGGATCCCGAGGCCGAGGTTGGACGTGCCGTCGCCGACGCCGAAGACCCAGCCGTAGCCGGGCAGCAGGACGCGCTGGCCGGGGTTCTTCGGGTCGTCCACCCAGAGCTCCAGCCACGACTCGAGGTAGTCGTCGTCGGTCCGCGGGGACGTGTAGTAGGTGCGCACGGCGACGCCCATCGGCCGGTCGTCGCGCTTCGGCCGGCCCATCGACAGCGACAGCCGCGAGGAGTTGCCGTCGGCGGCGACCACGAGCGGGGCGCGGTAGGTGAGGACCGGTCCGGCGCTGCGGCCGTTCTCGTCGACGGCGCGCGCGGTGACGCCGGTGATCCGCCCCGACGCCGTCGAGCATCGGGCCGGTGACGTTGGTGGCCTCGAGCAGCCGGGCGCCGTGCTTCACCGCGTGGCGGGCCAGGATGTCGTCGAAGTCCATCCGGGTGCGGACCAGGCCGTAGGGCGGGAACTCGCTAGGTCTCGGGCCAGTCGAGGGCGAGCGTCAGCCCGCCGCCGATGATCCGCAGGCCCTTGTTGCGCACCCACCCGTCGTCCTGGGGGTGCGGGATCCCGAGGGTGACGAGCTCGCGGACCGCTCGCGGGGTCAGCCCGTCGCCGCAGACCTTCTCGCGGGGGAACGTCGTCTTCTCCAGCAGCAGGACGTCCAGCCCGGCCATCGCGAGGTATGCCGCCGTGGCGGACCCGCCGGGACCGGCGCCCACGACGATGACGTCGGCGGTGCCGCGCAAGCGGCGGTCCCGGCCTGCGTCCATGGCGCCCATCATTCCGTCCGTCGAAGTGCTTGTGAAGATGTTCACGAACTCCACAGCACTCTATGCCTGCGTGGGGAGCCTTGTCGCGCCAGGCATACCTGAGCGGGCCGACCGCTGCTATCCGGTCAGGCGGTGGCGCGGTGCAGGGCGACGATGCCGCCGCTGAGGTTGCGCCAGGCGACGTCACGCCAGCCGGCGGCGGCGATGGTCCTGGCCAGCTCACGCTGAGCCGGCCAGGCCTGGATCGACTCGGCCAGGTAGACGTAGGAGTCGGGGTTGGACGACACCCGGCGGGCGACGCGGGGCAGCGCGGCCATGAGGTAGCGCAGGTAGACCTCGCGGAAGGGGCCGTTCACCGGCCGGCTGAACTCGCAGACGACGAGCCGGCCGCCGGGCCTGGTCACGCGGCGGAACTCGGCGAGGGCGGCGGCGGTGTCGGCGACGTTGCGCAGCCCGAACGACATCGTCACCGCGTCGAACGCGGCGTCCGCGAACGGCAGGTGCATCGCGTCGGCCGCGGTGAACGGCATGTCGGGACGGCGGTTCCGCCCGACCCGCAGCATGCCGAGCGAGAAGTCGGCGGGCACGACGTCGACTCCCGCGTCGGCGAGCGGCTCGGAGCTGGTGCCGGTGCCGGCCGCGATGTCGAGGACCCGGTCGCCGGGCTCGCAGCCGAGAGCGGCGATGGTCGCCCGGCGCCAAAGCCGGTCCTGACCGAGCGAGAGGACGTCGTTGGTGAGGTCGTAGCGCGCCGGCCACACCGTCGAACATCTGCGGCGACGTCGGACGGGTCCTTGTCGAGGGTGGCGCGTTTCACGGCGCCATTCTGTCGCAACGGGCGACCGGGTCCCGTGTCGCGGACACCCGCATACCTCGCCGTAGAGTGGTCGCCTGTGTCCAGCCACCCCGGGACCGCCGCCACGCCGACGCCCCTGCCCAGCGGGTCGCCGCTCGTCGTCCGTACCCACGCGATTGCCGACCCCGGAGCGCTGCTGGCGCTGCTGCCGCAGACGGCACCGGAGGAGCTGGTGTCCTGGGTTCGCCACCGCGAGGGGCTGGTCGGATGGGGCGCGGCCGCGTCGTTCTCGGTGTCCGGGCCGCAGCGGTTCGCGCTGGCCGACCAGTGGTGGCGAGACGTCGTCGCGCACGCCGTCGTCCGCGACGAGGTGCGCCTACCCGGTTCCGGCCCTGTGGTGTTCGGCTCGCTGCCCTTCGCCGACGACTCGAGCGATCCCGGCGTGCTGGTGGTCCCCGAGGTCGTGGTCGGCCGCCGCGGGGACCGGTGGTGGGTCACGACGATCGGCCACGACGCGCACCTGCCGCCGATCCCCATGCTGGCCCCCGCCCCACCGGGTGTGGCACCGGTCGACGTGACCTTCAGGACCGGCGCCCTCACGCGCGGAGGACTGGAAGCGGTCGGTCGGCCGGGCGGTCGAACGGATCACCAGCGGCGAGGTCGACAAGGTCGTCCTGGCGCGCGACCTTCGGGTCCGGGCCGCGGCGCCGATCGACGCCCGCTGGGTGCTGGGCCAGCTCGCCGAGCGCTACGCACGCACCTGGACGTTCGCCGTCGGCGGGCTCGTCGGCGCGACGCCGGAGCTGCTGGTCCGCCGCGATCAAGGCCTTGTCCTGTCCCGCGTGCTGGCGGGCACCATCCGGCGGACCGGGGACGACGCCCGGGACCTCGCCCTCGCGGCCTCGCTCGCGCGGTCGAGCAAGGACCTCGAGGAGCACGAGTACGCCGTTCGCTCGGTCGCGGAGTCGCTGGCGCCGCACTGCTCCTCGATGAACGTGCCGGAGACGCCGTTCGTCCTGCACCTCAGCAACGTCATGCACCTCGCCACCGACGTGGCCGGGGTCGCCGCCGACCGAGCCACGTCGCTGGCCCTCGCCGCGTCGCTGCACCCGACCGCGGCCGTCGGCGGGACGCCGGCGGCGGTGGCGGTACCGCTCATCGCCGAGCTCGAGGGCATGGACCGCGGCCGCTACGCCGGGCCGGTGGGATGGATGGACGCGTCGGGCGACGGCGAGTGGGGAATCGCCTTGCGCTGCGGGCGGTTCGACGAGGCTGACCCGAGCGGGATGCGGCTTTTCGCCGGGTGCGGGATCGTCGCCGGTTCGGACCCGGACGCCGAGGCGGCCGAGGCCGAGGCCAAGTTCCTGCCGATGCGCGACGCTCTTACGGCGACCTAGTCCGACCGCACTCCGGCCGGGGCCGGCGGACCCGTCGGCTGGTCGCTGTCCGCCTTGTCCAGCGTTTCCAGGGCCAAAACGGGCATCGACCAGTGCATTGGCCCCCTCCGCCACCGCTCAAACCTGCGGCATGACCTCCGCGGCCAGCAGGTCGAGGTGGTCGAGGTCGGCCAGGTCGAGGACCTGGAGGTAGAGGCGCTCGGTGCCGACCGACGCATACCGGCCGATCGCCTCGACGCACTCCGCCGGCGTCCCCGCCACCCCGGACTCGCGCAGCTCGTCGAGGTCGCGGCCCATGGCGTCCGCCCGCCGGGCCACCTCGGCGTCGTCGCGTCCGCAGCAGACGGTCAGTGCCGCGGACCGGACCAGGGTGCCCGGGTCGCGGCCGATAGCGTCGCACGCCTCGCGCGCGCGCTCGAACTGCGCCCCGACGACGTCCGCCGCGGAGAACCCGACGTTGAACTCCGCTGCATACTGCGCCGCCAGCCGCGGGGTGCGGCGCTTGCCGTGCCCGCCGACGATGATCGGCGGCCCGTCGGGTGACACCGGCTTGGGCAGGGCCGGCGAGTCGCGGACCGTGTAGTGGTCGCCGGCGAACGAGAAGGTCTCGCCGATCGGCGTGCGCCAGAGCCCGGTGACGACGGCGAGCTGCTCCTCGAACCGGTCGAACCGCTCCTTGATGTCGGGGAACGGCAGCCCGTATGCGGTGTGCTCGGCCTCGAACCACCCGGCACCGAGCCCGAGCTCGACCCGTCCGCCGCTCATGACGTCGACCTGGGCCACGCTGATCGCGAGCGGCCCGGGATAGCGGAAGGTCGCCGACGTGACCAGGGTGCCCAACCGGACGGTCGACGTCTCGCGGGCCAGTCCCGCGAGCGTCACCCACGAGTCGGTGGGGCCGGGCCGGCCGTCGCCGCCCATCGCCAGGTAGTGGTCGGAGCGGAAGAAGGCGGAGAAGCCGCACTCCTGCGTGCGCAGGGCGACGGCCAGCTGGTCGTCGTAGCTCGCGCCCTGCTGCGGCTCGGTGAAGATGCGGAGGTCCATCACGCTCCTGTTCCTAGGGTCTGCAGCCACACCGTGGTCTCGGCGGGGAGCTCGAGCCCGTCGACCGCGCGGCTCGCAATGACGAGCCGGCCCTCCGGCATGGGAACCGGGTGCTCCCCGAAGTTGGTCACGGACACCCAGCCACCCGGCCGCTCGAACGCGACGACCTCCGGCGTGGACGCTCGCCACGTGAGCACCTCGGCGGTCTGGAGCGAGTGTCGCGCGGCCAGGGCGTCGATGTAGAAGTGCAGCGTCGAGGCCGGCTGGTTCAGCTCGCGCTCGACGGCGTAGTCACCGAACCAGGCCGGCTGCGGCAGGTGCGACGCCGGGCCAGGGCCGAAGCCGAACGACGGACCGGTCTCGGTCCATGGGAGCGGTACGCGGCAGCCGTCGCGGCCCTTCTCGGTGCCCTGGGAGCGGAGGTAGGTCGGGTCCTGCAGCACCGCTTCCGGCAGGTCGGTCACCTCCGGCAGACCGAGCTCCTCCCCCTGGTAGACGTAGGTCGACCCCGGCAGCGCCAGCGCCAGCAGGGTCGCTGCCCGGGCCCGGCGCAGCCCGCGCTCGAGGTCGGGTTCGGGGTCGTGTCCACCGTCGCGCAGCCAGGCGACGAGGTCGGTGCCGTCGGGGACGGCGTAGCGCGTGACGTGGCGGATCACGTCGTGGTTGGAGAACACCCACGTCGACGAGGCACCGGCCTCGGCCGCCAGAGCGAGGTTGTCCTCGATGACCTTGCGGAACGCCGAGGCGTCCCAGGGCGTGAGCAGCAGGTCGAAGTTGAAGGCCTGGCCGAGCCCCTCCGGCCGGGCGAACGCGACCCGGCGGTGCGCCGCGACCCACGCCTCGGCGACGGCCATCCGCGGCGGGTCGTACTCGTCGAACACCGCGCGCCACGTCCGGTAGATCTCGTGCACCTCGTCCCGGCCCTCGAACGGGTGCTGCCCGTCCGGGAAGCCGGCTTGGATCCGCTCCTGCGTCGGCAGGTCGGCAGCGGCGCCCTCGATGACCGACGCGTCCTTCACCAACAGCGAGGCGACGTCGATCCGGAACCCGTCCACCCCCCGATCCGACCAGAACCGCAGGGTGGTGAGGAAGTCGGCGCGCACCTCCTCGTCGGCCCAGTTGAGGTCCGGCTGTTCCGGGGCGAACAGGTGCAGGTACCAGTCACCGTCGCCGAGCGGCTCCCACGCCGGGCCGCCGAAGTAGGAGCGCCAGTCCGTGGGCGGTTCCGACCCGTCCGGGCCGTTGCCCCGCCGGATGACGTAGCGGCGGCGGGCCGCCGACCCCGGCGGTGACGCGAGCGCCTCCCGGAACCACGCGTGCCGGTTCGAGGTGTGGTTAGGCACGATGTCGACGATGAGGCGGATGCCGGCGTCGTGCAGCACCGACACCAGCTCGTCGAAGTCGGCGAGGGTGCCCAGCTCCGGCGCCACCGCCCGGTAGTCGTCGACGTCGTAGCCGCCGTCGGCCAGGGCCGAGGGATAGAACGGGCTGAGCCAGACCGCGTCGACGCCGAGCCGCACGAGGTGCCCGGCGTGGTCGATGATGCCGCGGAGGTCGCCGATCCCGTCGCCGTTCGCGTCGGCGAAGCTGCGGGGGTAGATCTGGTAGACGACGGCCTGCCGCCACCAGTCCCGGTCGTGCGTCGTCGCAGGGCGTCGTCGAGGGCGTCGTCGAGGGCGTCTGGGTCACCGGCCAACGCTATCGACGCCGAACCGGACCGGCATACTCGGCGGGGTGAGGACGCCGTGAGGTCCGCCGAGCGCGCGACCCACCTCCTGGCGGCCCTGGTGGCCGGCGGTGTCCGCGACGTCGTGCTGGCCCCCGGCTCACGCTCCGCCGGGCTGGCGCTGGCCCTGTATGCGGCGGACGCCGCCGGAGACGTGCGGCTCCACGTGCGCGTCGACGAGCGGTCGGCGGGCTTCCTGGCGCTGGGGCTCGCGACGGGTTCGCGGACACCGGTGCCAGTGGTCACGACGTCGGGTACCGCGGTGGGGAACCTCCTGCCCGCGGTCATGGAGGCGTCCCACTCGGGGCGCCGCCTCGTCGTCCTGGTCGCCGACCGACCGGCCGCGATGCGGGGCAGCGGCGCCAACCAGACCACCCGCCAGGACGGGATCTTCGGGGTGTTCGCGCCGTGCTTCGACCTCGGCGTCGAGGCCACCGCCGAGGAGCTGGACGCCGCCGCGGCGATCGCCGTTCGCCGACGGGGACCGACCCACCTCAACGCGCAGCTCGAGGAGCCGCTGCTGCCGGCGGCCGAGCCCTGGTGGCCCGTCGCCACCGCGGCCACCGCCGCCGCGGCTGACACCGCCGCCAACTTCTCACCACGTGGTGGCGCGTTAACCGACATATCGGATCTCGGCCCGGATAAGTCACCACGTGCGCAAGAAATCCGCGGGGCAACCGGCGAGGAAGTCGGCGGCCGGCGCGGGCGGGGTCGAGGTGCTCCGGCGTGGACCGCGCACCGTCGTCGTCGCCGGCGACGACGCCGGCTCCCGGGCGCGCATCCTCGCCGAGCGCGCCGGCTGGCCGCTGCTGGCCGAGCCGACCTCGGGCGCCCGCGTCGGCGCCAACGCGATCCGCACCTACCGGCTGCTCCTGGCCGGTCCGCTCGCCGACGACATCGAACGCGTCGTCGTCCTGGGGCACCCGACCCTCTCCCGGCCGGTGACCCGGCTCATCTCGCGGGGGGACATCAAGGTGCTGGCCGCTCCCGGGCCGGGTGGCGTCGTCACCGACCCGGGTCGCGTCGCCCGCCACCTCGGCGCCGTCCCGACCGTCGACCGGTCCGAGCCCACGGACGCCGACGTCACGTGGCTCGAGGCCTGGCGCGCGGCCGACCGCGAGCTCTCCGGCCGCCTCGACCGCCTCGTCGACGACCTGCCCGCGCTGGACGCCCTCCACGTCGCCCGCGAGGTCGCGGCTGCCGTCGGGCCCTACGCCACCCTGGTCGCCGGTTCCTCCAATCCGATCCGCGACCTCGACCTGATGACCACGCCCTACCCCCCGCACGAGCACCGGTTCGTCGTCGGCAACCGTGGTCTGGCCGGCATCGACGGCACCGTCTCCACCGCCGTCGGGATCGCCCTCGGGCGCCCCGACGCCTCGCGCACCCTGGCGCTGCTCGGTGACGTGACCTTCCTCCACGACGCCAACGGCCTGGTCATCGGACCGGACGAGCCACGCCCCGACCTGACGCTGGTCGTCGTCAACGACGACGGCGGGTCGATCTTCGCGACGCTGGAGCAGGGCGCGGACGCATACCGTGCCGGGTTCGAGCGGGTGTTCGGGACGCCGCACGGCGTCGACCTCCAGGCCCTCTGCGCGGCGACCCGCACCGCATACACCCGGGTCGACACGGTGGCGGACCTGCGCACCGCGCTGGCCCAAGGCCCCGCCGGTATGCGGGTGCTCGAGGCCCGCGTCGACCGGTCCCAGCGGCGCGCGACGGCCGCGGCGATCAACGCCCTGGTGTGCGGCCAGGGACAATCGGGCTGATGACCACCTCCACGCCGAGCCTCACCCGGTCGAGCCTGACCCTGGCCGCCGGCACCATGGCCTCGCGGCTGCTCGGCGTGGTCCGCCAGTCGCTCATCGTCCTGGCCATTGGCCAAGGCCTGGTCGGCAACGCGTTCCAGACGGCGAACAACCTGCCGAACGTCATCTACATGCTCATCGCGGGCGGCGTGCTCAACTCGGTCCTCGTCCCCCAGATCGTCAAGGCCATGCGGCTGCCGGACGGCGGCCGCGAGTACACCGACCGGATCATCACCCTGTCGACGGCGGGCATGTTCGTCGTCACCGCCGTCTGCACGGCCGCGGCCGGGTGGTTCATCTGGCTCTACGCCGGCGACCTGCCGCCCGACCGAGCGGCCCTGGCCACGTTCTTCGCCGTGGTCACGATGCCTCAGATCTTCTTCTACGGACTGTATGCGTTGCTCGGCCAGGTGCTCAACGCCCGCAACCAGTTCGCGGCGTTCGCGTGGGCGCCCGGCGTCGCGAACGTCTTCGCGATCGCCGGCCTGCTGTCGTTCATGGCCCTGTTCGACGGGCACGCCAGCCCGGGCCAGTGGACCGCTCCCATGGTGTGGCTCTTCGCCGGCAGCGCGACGCTCAGCATCATCGCCCAGGCGGTCGTTCTCGTCGTCGCGCTGTGGCGTACCGGGTTCCGGTGGCAGCCCCGGTTCGGGATCCGCGGCGTGGGGCTGCGGACGACGTCGAAGGTGGCCGGCTGGGCGTTCATCGCCCTGCTGGTCTCCCAGGTGAGCTACCTCGTCGCGTCGCAGGTCATCTGGCACGCGTCCAAGCAGCCGAGCACCGACTTCGTCGCCGGCATCTCCGTCTACGCCTCCGCCTTCTTCATCTTCATGGTCCCGCACGGGTTTGTCACCCTGTCGATCATCACGGCGATCTACCCGCGGATGTCGCGCGCCGTGCAGGACGCCGACCACGGCCTGCTGCGCACCGAGTACCGCCGGGGCCTGGCCCTGCCTACGGTGCTGACCATCCCCGCGACATTCGCGCTCATCGTCTTCGCCCTACCGGTCGTGACCCTGCTGTTCTCGTCGCGCGACCCGCGTGAGCTCCCCGCGATGGCCCTCGTGCTCGCCGTCATGGCGCCCGGCATCGTTCCCTTTGGGATCGACGTGCTCAACCAGCGGTTCTTCTACGCCCACGACGACGGCCGGATGGTGTTCTACGAGCAGGTCGTGCTGTCGGTCGTCGCGTCGGGAATCGCCCTCCTGGCCCTCACCGTGCGGCCCGAGATCGCCGTGGCTGTGGTGGCGGCGGGTCTGGTCCTCAGCAACGTCGGCAGCGCGGCCTTCGGCATGTGGTTCGCCCGGCGACGGATGGGGCCCATCGGGTTCGGCCAGGTGGGCTCGAGCTGGCTCCGGATGGTGGCCGCCGCTCTGGTCGCGTCGGCCGTCGCCTACCTCGCCACGGCGCCGCTGCGCGACGGGGCGACGGGACGGCTGGGGTCCTTCGTCGAGCTCGCGGTTGGGGGCGCCGTGTTCGGTGTCGTCTACCTGGGGCTCACACTGCTGCTGCGGGTCCCCGAGGTGGGGGACCTGCTCGCGCCGATGGTGCGCCGGCTCCCCGGCGGACGTTCGCGCGGACGGCACTCCCGCGGTTGACGACGCGGTTCGGGTGAGCCAAGGTAAGCGCGCTTATCTCGGGCGGCCGACGGAGGAGACCTGCATGGGACGGTTCGACGGACAGGTGGCCCTCGTCACCGGGGCCAGCCGGGGCATCGGTCTCGGCATCGCCCAGCGGCTGGTCGACGAAGGAGCCAGAGTGTGCGTCACCGCTCGCCGACCGGACGCCCTCGAGGCTGCGGTGGCGGAGCTCGGCGGAGCCGAGCACGCGCTGGGCGTCGCCGGCAAGGCCGACGACCTCGACCACCAGCGCGACACCGTGGCCCAGGTCGTCGAGGCCTTCGGGAGCCTCGAGCTGCTCGTCAACAACGCCGGCATCAACCCCGCCTACGGACCCCTCATGCAGCTGGACCTCGGCGCGGCGCGCAAGATCGTCGAGGTCAACTGCCTCGCCGCCCTGTCCTGGACGCAGCAGGCGTACGCGGCGTGGCTGGGTGAGCACGGCGGGGCCGTCGTCAACGTCGCCTCGATCGCGGGCCTCAAGCCGGCGCCCGGCATCGGGTTCTACGGCGCCAGCAAGGCGATGCTGGTGCACCTCACCGAGGAGCTGGCCGTCGAGCTGGGGCCGTCGATCCGGGTCAACGCGGTCGCACCCGCGGTGGTCAAGACGGTGTTCGCCACGGCGCTCTACGAGGGCCGCGAGGAGCAGGTCTCCGCCGCATACCCGCTCAAGCGCCTGGGCGAGCCGGCCGACGTGGCCAGCGCCGTCGCCTACCTGCTGTCGTCCGACGCCTCCTGGGTCACCGGCCAGACGCTGGTCCTCGACGGTGGGCTCACTCTGACCGGCGGCGTCTGACGATGTATGCGTCGGGCTCCACCGCGGTCGTGACCGGCGCGGCCGGCGGCATCGGCTGGGCCATCGCCAGCCGCCTGGCCGCCGAAGGGTTCCGGCTGGTCCTGGCCGACCTCGACCCCGCTGTCGAGTCCGTGGCCGCGACGCTGGGGGCCACCGCCGTGGTCGGGGACTGCGCCTCGGAGGCCGGGGTCGGCCGCCTCGTCGACGTGGCGCTGGCCGACCTTGGCCGGGTGGACGTCTTCTTCGCCAACGCCGGCACCGACGTCGGTCGCGGGCTCGACACTTCCGACGCCGCCTGGGCGACCGCCCTCGAGGTCAACGTCATGGCCCACGTCCGGGCTGCCCGGCTGCTGGTGCCCCGCTGGCTCGACGAGGGCCAGGAGGGACGCTTCGTCGTCACGGCGTCCGCGGCCGGCCTGCTGACGCTGATCGGCAGCGCGCCGTACTCAGTGTCGAAGCACGGCGCCGTCGCCTTCGCGGAGTGGCTGCGAGCCACCTACGGCCACCGCGGCATCGTGGTCCAGGCGATCTGCCCGCAGGGCGTGCGGACCCGGATGCTGGACCAAGCCGGCCCGCTCAAGGAGCTGCTCAGCCGCGACCGGGCATTGGAGCCCGAGGAGGTGGCCGACGTGGTGTGGCAGGCGCTGCAGGGCGACGCGTTCTTCGTCCTGCCTCACCCCGAGGTGGCGGGCTACTACCGGGCCCGGGCGGCCGACACCGACGCCTGGCTGGCCGGCATGGGCCGGCTGCAGGCCAAGCTCGACGCGGGCGGCCGGCCGTGAGGGCGTGGCAGGTGACGGAGGTCGGCGAGCCGCGCTCGGCGCTGCGGGTGGCCGACGTCCCGCCGCCGGATGTCGGGCCGCGGCAGCTGCGCGTGCGGGTCCTCGCGGCGCCCGCCAACTTCCCCGACGTGCTGCTGTGCCGCGGCGAGTACCAAGTGCGCCCGGACCTGCCGTTCACGCCGGGGGTCGAGGCCTGCGGCGTGGTGGTCGCCGTCGGACCGGAGGTCTCCGACATCGCGGTCGGCGACCGGGTCGTCGGCACCTGCGTCCTCCCGCACGGGTCGTTCGCCGAGGAGGCGGTGATGGACGCCTCCGTCACGTTCCCGGCGCCGCCCGGGCTCGACGACGCGCAGGCCTCGGGGTTCGTCATCGCCTACCAGACCGGCTGGTTCGCGCTGCACGAGCGGGCCCACGTCCAGCGCGGCGAGACGCTGCTGGTCCACGCCGCTGCGGGCGGCGTCGGGAGCGCCGCGGTGCAGCTCGGCAAGGCGGCCGGCGCCCGGGTGATTGCCGTCGTCGGCGGTGAGGCCAAGGCTGACGTGGCTCGGCGGTGCGGCGCGGACGTCGTCGTCGACCGGCGTACCGAGGACATCGTGGCCGCCGTCAAGCAGGCGACTGGCGGCCGCGGCGCCGACGTCGTCTTCGACCCGGTGGGCGGTGAGGCATACACCCAGTCGACGAAGTGCGTCGCCTTCGAGGGCCGCATCGTCGTCGTGGGGTTCGCGAGCGGGGCGATGCCGTCGCCGCCGCTGGGCCACGCGCTGGTGAAGAACTACGCGATCCTGGGACTGCACTGGGGGCTCTACGCGCAGCTGGACTCGGCCCGGGTGCGGGCGGCGCACGAGGCGCTCGTGCGGCTGGTCGACGCGGGCGCAATCGCTCCGGTGGTCGGCGAGCGGGTGGGCTTCGACGGGCTCGCTGAGGGCGTCCAGCGGCTGGCCGACGGCCGGACCGTCGGGCGGGTCGTGTGGGAGGCGTGAACAGCGAGCCGCGCGGGCTCGACCTCGGCGCCCTGCGGAGGTGGCTCGACGGCGCGGCTCCGGCTTTGCTCGACGGGCCGCTCACCGGAGCGCTCATCGCCGGCGGGAAGTCCAACCTCACCTACCGGGTCTCCGACGGGTCCCGGTCGGTCGTCGTCCGGCGGCCACCACTGGGTCACGTCCTGGCGACCGCGCACGACATGGGCCGCGAGTACCGCGTCATCTCCGCGCTGCGGGACACCCCCGTCCCGGTTCCGGAGGCGTATGCGTGGTGTGCCGACGAGTCGGTGCTGGGGGCGCCGTTCTACGTGATGTCGATGGTCGACGGCGTGCCGTACCGCTCCGCCGCCGAGCTGGAGGCGTTGGGCGAGAAGCGGACCCGAGCCATCGGTGAGCGGCTGATCGACACGCTGGCCGACCTGCACGAGGTCGACGTGGCATCGGTGGGGCTGACGGACTTCGGCCGCCCCGAGGGGTTCCTGAGCCGGCAGGTGCGCCGGTGGGGCCAGCAGCTGGACGCCTCGCGCAGCCGCGACGTCGCGGGGATCGACCAGCTGCGACGTCGGCTGGGTGAGCAGCTGCCGCCCGAGTCGCCGGGCACGGTCGTGCACGGCGACTACCGGCTCGACAACGTGCTCGTGACGCCGGGCGACGACATCGGGGCGGTCGTCGACTGGGAGATGGCGACGCTCGGCGACCCGTTGACCGACATGGCGCTGCTGCTGACCTACCAGCGGATCGCCGCTCTGGGTGTCGGCGTGGGGGTCTCGACGGCGCCGAGCGCGCCCGGCTTCCCGTCGCGGGAGGCGGTCATGGAGCGGTATGCCGGCCGCACCGGCCGCGACCTGGGACACCTCGGGTTCCACGAGGCGCTCGCCTGCTTCAAGCTGGCGGTGATCCTCGAGGGCATCTTCTACCGGCACGCCCAGGGGCAGACGGTCGGCGAGGGGTTCGCGGGCATCGGGGCCATGGTCGAACCCTTGGTCGCCATGGGCCTCGAGTCCCTTGGGCAGGACGAGACGAAAAGGCGGAGCTGATGGACTTCGGTTGGGACACGCATACCGAGCAGCTGCGGGCGTCACTGCTCGACTTCCTGCAGAGCCGGGTGCACCCCGCGGAGGAGGTCTTCGCGCGGGAGCTGACGGAGCTCGACGACCCGTGGGCGTGGAGCCGGGCGCCGGTGCTCGCGGCCCTGCGGGAGGAGGCCAGGGCGCGCGGTCTGTGGAACGCCTTCCTCCCGGGACCGCGAGGAGCCGGCCTGACGAACCTCCAGTACGCCCCCCTGGCGGAGATCACCGGCCGGGCGATCCAGCTGGCACCG
The DNA here is from genome assembly GCA_963751085.1 of uncultured Actinomycetota bacterium. Taxonomy (GTDB): domain Bacteria; phylum Actinomycetota; class Actinomycetes; order Actinomycetales; family Dermatophilaceae; genus Lapillicoccus. The sequence goes on from CAVVTH010000004.1 coordinate 1,112,515, forward strand.
GCCGCGCTGAACTGCTCCGCGCCGGACACCGGCAACATGGAGGTCCTCGAGCAGTTCGGGACACCTGAGCAGCAGGCGGAGTGGCTGGAGCCGTTGCTGCGCGGCGAGATCCGCTCGGCGTTCGCCATGACTGAACCCGACGTGGCGTCGTCGGACGCGACCAACATCGCCACCCGGATCGAGCGCGACGGCGACTCCTACGTCGTCACCGGCCGGAAGTGGTGGATCACCGGGGCCATGAACCCGGACTGCGCCGTCTTCATCGTCATGGGCAAGACCGACCCGTCCGCGGAGCGCCACCGGCAGCAGAGCATGATCCTGGTCCCCCGAGACACGCCGGGGCTGACGGTGGTGCGGCCGATGCACGTCATGGGGTACGACGACCGCGACCACGGCGGCCACGCGGAGCTGGTCCTCGACGGGGCCCGCGTGCCGGCGTCGAACCTCGTCGGCGGCGAGGGCGACGGGTTCGCGATCGCACAGGCCCGGCTCGGGCCGGGCCGGATCCACCACTGCATGCGCTCGATCGGCGTGGCCGAACGGGCCGTCGAGCTGATGTGTGCGCGAGTGTCGGTGCGCACGGCGTTCGGCCGGCCGCTGTCCGAGCAGGGCGTCATCCGCGACTGGATCGCCGAGTCCAGAGTCAGGCTGGAGCAGCTGCGGCTGCTCGTGCTGAAGACCGCGTGGCTGATGGACACCGTCGGCAACAAGGGCGCCCACACCGAGATTCAGGCGATCAAGATCGCGACGCCCGCGACGGTCGAGTGGATCCTCGACAAGGCCATCCAGGCCCACGGGGCCGGTGGGCTCAGCCAGGACTTCCCGCTGGCCGCCGCCTGGGCGGGCATCCGCACGCTGAGGTTCGCCGACGGCCCGGACGAGGTGCACAAGAACGCGCTGGCGCGCGCGGAGCTCAAGCGGCAGGCGTCCCGCGGGTAGCCGCTTCCGCGAGCACCGGGACCCGCGGTCGTCAGCGGCCGACGGTCGCCCCGGCGAGCAGCTCGAGCGTCGCCTCCCGCGCGGGCGAGCGGCGGCGGTCGGTCGCGGCCAGCGCACCCGCCACGGGATGCACCATGACCTCGTCGACGCCGTAGCGCGCTGCCAGCTCCTCGATCCGGCGCGCCGCGGTGTCTGGAGTGCCGATGACCCACCGCTCGCGCATGGCGCCGGCCAGCGCCTCGTGCTCGGCCGGCAGGACTACCTCCGCCGCCTCCTCCACCGTCAGCTGAGGCCGTAGCTCACCGCGCGTGCGCAGGGCGACCATCGCCAGCTCCTGCGGCCGGGCCAGCCGCAACGCCTCCTCCTCGCTCTCCGCCACGCAGACGTTGACGGTGAGGAACGTCGTCGGCTCCGACGCATACGGGCTGGGCTGGAAGCTCTCCCGGTAGAGCGCCAGGGCCTCGGCCGTGCCCTGGCCGGAGAAGTGGTGGGCGAAGACGTAGGGCAGGCCGAGCGAGGCGGCGAGCCGCGCCGAGTAGTCCGACGAGCCCAGCAGCCACACGGGCGGCGTGGAGGCCGCCGAGGGGGTCGCGCGCAGCAGGTAGGGCCGGCCCTGGAGGTCCAGCGGCAGGCCGGCCGGGTCCATCATCGCCATCACCGTCTCGACGTACTCGGGGAACCGGTTCACGGCGTCGGCCTCGACGCTGCCGCCGGCGCGAAGGGCCCAGCTGGTCACCGGGTCGCTGCCCGGGGCGCGGCCGATGCCGAGGTCGATCCGGCCCGGGTGGGCCGCCTCCAGCAGCGCGAACTGCTCGGCCACGACCAGCGGAGCGTGGTTCGGCAGCATGACGCCGCCGGAGCCGACTCGGATCCGCTCGGTGGCACCGGCGATGACCGCGATGAGCACCGCCGGGTTGGTGGCCGCGACGGCCGGCATGTTGTGGTGCTCGGCGACCCAGTACCGCTGGTAGCCGGCCCGGTCGGCCACCTGCGCCAGGGCCACCGAGGCGGCGAGCGCGTCGGGGGTGGTCTGCCCCGTGCGGACGGGAACGAGGTCGAGCACGGACAGTCGCACTGGTGTTGGGCTCACGCTGGCGACAACCTCAGCCGAGCAGACGGGATTCCCGCGTTACGCTGCCGCCGTGCTCATCATCGCGATCATCCTGTTCGGCATGCTGGTCGGCGCAGCCGCGCAGCTGATCCTGGGCCGCGGAGGCAAGGGCATCGACTGGACCATGGCGTTCGTCGCCGGCCTCGTCGGTTCGTTCGTCGGCGGGCTGCTGCTCAGCCTGGTGCGCGGTGACGGCCTCGACTTGAAGCCCAGCGGCATTCTCGGGTCCGTCATCGGCGCCGTCGTAGTGACCGCCGTCTGGCGCTGGTGGCGCAGCCGGGCGACCACCGCCTCCTGACCGGCGCGCCGGCAGCTTTCCCGGCGTAACCGCGTCAGCTGGCCCAGGTCGGACGCAGCCCGAACCCCGACTCGCCGCTCGCCGAGGTCTTCGACGCGAGCACCTGGTGCAGTTGAATCCGGTTGCGCTCGAACGACAGTCGCGACCCGGCGAGGTAGAGACCCCAGACCCGCGCCACCCCGAGCCCGGCCTCCGCGACGGCGGCGTCCCAGTTGGCCGAGAGGTTGGCGCACCAGTCGCGTGTCGTCATGGCGTAGTGCTCCCGGAGGTTCTCCTGGTGGCGCACCTCGAAGCCCTCGTCCTCCATCACCGTGACGATGTCACCGGAGCCGGTCAGCCCGCCGTCGGGGAAGACGTAGCGGTTGATGAACCCGCGCGAGGGAATTCCGGGGTGCTGGTTGTCCGGGCGGGTGATGCAGTGGTTGAGCAGGCGTCCGCCGTCCCGCAGCCGGCTGCGCAGGAACCGGAAGTAGCCCGGGTAGTTGGGGACGCCGATGTGCTCGGTGAGGCCGATCGAGGAGACGGCGTCGAACCCGCTCTCGACGACATCGCGGTAGTCGCCGTGCCGGATCTCGGCCCGGTCGGCCAGCCCCTCGCGCGCCATCCGATCGGCACCCCAGGCGGCCTGCTCCTTCGACAGGGTGACGCCGATGGCTGTGACGCCGTAGTGCAGGACGGCGTGGCGCACCATGCCGCCCCAGCCGCACCCGACGTCGAGCAGCCGCATACCCGGCTCCAGCCCGAGCTTGCGGCAGACGAGGTCGAACTTCTCGTCCTGGGCCTCCTCGAGCGACGCCTCCCGATTCGGGTAGACCGCGCACGTGTAGGCCATCGACGGCCCGAGCAGCAGCTCGTAGAACCGGTTCGAGACGTCGTAGTGGTGGTGGATCGCGTCGGCGTCGCGGGCCCGCCCGTGCGTGAAGCCGCGGGCCATCCGGCGCAGCTGCCCCGGAGTCTCCTCCTTGGGGATCTCGTGGAGGTGCGGCCGGTAGGCGCGGAAGAACCGGGCCAGCTCGGGCAGCTCACGCAGTGCGGGCCGGCTCGGCGTGAGGTGGTCCTCGATGAACTTCAGCACCTCGTAGGGGTTGCCCTCGTCGATCGGGTCGAGAACCAGGTCGCCCTGCAGGTATGCGCGAGCCAGGCCGAGCGTGCTCGGCGCGGTGAGCAGGTAGTCCAGACCGCGCTTGCTGCGCAGCTCCAGGTGCAGCGGGGCGTCGCCGGGGCCGGACGCCGACCCGTCGAACGCCTCGAAGCGGACGGGGACGGTCGGGCCGAAGACGCGGGTGAAGGCGTCCCCCACGGTCATGGTGTCGCTGGTCCGGTTCATCAAGGTCGTCATCGTCTGCGCACCGCCTTGTCGTAGAGGGTCGGAAGGCGTCCCCGCGGGTCGTACCGCTTCTTCACGGGGCGGTACTCGGCCCCACCGTAGAGCCGGTCGAACGTGGGTTCGTCGTAGTAGGCATCGCTGTAAAGGGACTTGTGACCGCCCAGCCGGGCGACCTCGTCCTCGATGGCTCGGTTCACGTCTCCGTCGACGCGGCCCGGCTCGACCGGCACGGTCGACCAGAAGCCGACGTTGACGTAGGGGTGGCCCGACGCCATCGGGTAGAGGGGCCACGGTGTCTCTCCGCCCTCCACACTAGTCGCGTTGCGCAACTGAATGGGGCACAGCCACACGGGTTCGATCGGAACCTCGCGCAGGAACCATTCGAGGAACTCGGCGGTGCGCCCCAGCGGGATCTCCACGTCCTGGACGACGCGCTCCCGCGCCGGCTTGCCGCGCCGGGCGTCGAGCCGGGCCATGACGTGGTGCCGGTTCTCGAACGCGACGATCTTCCAGTAGACGTCGCTGCGCAGCTTGCTGCGCGGCCAGAACCGACGGACCACCGGCTGTTGCGCCCCGAAGGCGCGCGAGCACCAGAACCAGTCGGTGTCCCAGCGCCAGAGGTAGTCGTGCACGGTCAGGACGTCACGCTCCCGCTGCTGCAGCGAGCGGTAGAAGATCTGCTGACCGGTGTAGCCGCTCGGGCCGGCCTGGCCGACAACGGAGTCCGCCCAGCGGCCCAACGTCAGGTAGATCTCGTCCCTCGAGAACACCACCCCGTCGAGGAAGTCGACCGCCTCGCCCTCCCAGGCGCGGGTCCGCATCACCTCCCCGATCGCGTCCTGGACGTCGATGAGCGAGCTGAATCGCACGTGGTGGAGGGCGACGAAGGGCTGGACCGGCTCGAGCTCGATGGTGAGGCTCACCGCATAACCGAGGGAGCCGTAGGAGTTCGGAAAGGTGCGGAAGAGGTCCTCGTGCTCGCCCTCCGGACGCGCGACGACGATCTCGCCGTCGCCGGTGAGGATCTCGGCCTCGAGGACCGACTCGTGCGGCAGCCCCGACCGGAACGACGACGCCTCGATGCCGAGCCCGGTGACCGCACCACCGAGGGTGATGGTTCGCAGCTGGGGGACGACGAGCGGCATCAGGCCGTGGGGCAGCGTCGACGCGACGAGGTCCTCGTAGGTCGTCATGCCCTGCACGCGAGCCGTCCGGGAGACCGGGTCGATGTCGATGACGTGGTTGAGGTCCGAGACGTCGAGGCGGGCCGAGTCCGTTGTCCGCTGCCGGAAGAGGTTGGAGGTGCGCTTGCCGAGCCGGACCGGTGCGTCCGGTGGCAGAGCGGCCAGGTCGTCGAGCAGCCGGGCGGTCGCGGCGCGATGCCGTTCGTCGCCGACCGGACGCAGGGCAGCCAGAGACACGCCCACATGTAACCAGTCCTCGGGACCGGCCGCACACGGACCCCGAGGGTCAGGACGCCGCGCGCCCGCTGACGGCCTCGCGGACCAGAGCCGCGTTGCTCCGAGCCCGCAGGCCGGCCTCGTCGAACAGGGTGTCCTCCAACCCGATCCGGGTGTCGTAGCCCTGGTTCTGGGCCCACCGCAGGACCGGCCAGGCCCAGTGGTCCTCACCGTGCACCAGCGCGGGGGCGGGCTGTGAGCCGAGGGCCGAGAGGATCCGCTCGACCGCCCACGTGCCGTACCCGCCGGGGGTGCGGCCGGGCACCGCCTCCACGAGCACCCGCAGCACCTGCCACGGCCAGCGCCGGCCGACGAAGTCCGCCGCCGCGCTCGGGGTCCACAGCCCGGCCTCGATCTCGATGTGCCGGGTGCGCAGCACCGTGGCGAGATCGACGGCCATCCCCTCGTGCCAGTTGACGCTGGCGAAGTCCGGCCCGCCGTCGTCGGGTCGCGGCCAGCGGCTCACGACGGTCAGCCGCTCGGCGCCGTCGCGCACGAGCCCCTCGCGGGTGGTGACGCCGACCGGGATGCCGGGGACGGCGCGGCGCACCGCCTCGACAGTGAGCGCGACGAGCTCGCCGTCGAGGGTCTCCCGGCCGAGATCGCTGCGGGGGTGCACGTGCACCGACTCGGCGCCCGCGGCCACCGCGTCGGCCGCCGCCAGGGCGATCTCCGCGAGGGTGACCGGGACCCGGTCGTGCGGCCGCCGGCTGCCGTTGAGGCAGACCTGGAGCATCGGTCAGGACCTCGTCGCCTGGTGCGCGGAGAGGTATGCGTGGCAGCTCGCCACCCGGTCGCGCCACCACACGACCCGTCCGCGGGTCGCCGCGGCGGCATCGAGAAGGTCGTCGTCGGCGCGGGCCGGCCCGGTCGGCACGGAGCCACCGACCGGCACCAGCCGGACGTGGGCGACGTCGGCGGCGAGCAGCTCCACCGTGCCGAGGCCGCAGGCGTACGGCAGCTCGGGCAGCGCGGCGGCGAGGGCGACGCCGGCGGCCATGCCGACCGACGAGTCAAGGGCGGAGCTGACCACCGCCGGCAGCCCGCACTCCGCCGCGATCTCGAGCGCCCGGCGGACGCCACCTAGCGGCGGCACCTTGACGACGACGATGTCTGCGGCGCCCTCACGGGCGACGCGGATCGGGTCCTCCGCCTTGCGGATCGACTCGTCGGCCGCCACCAGGACGTCGATCCCGTTGCGCGCCAGCCGTCTTCGCAGCTCGGCCAGGTCCTCGACCGTGGGGCAGGGCTGTTCCGCATACTCCAGGTCGTATGGCACGAGCGCGGTGAGGCGGCGCAGCGCCTCGTCGACGTTCCAGGCCGCGTTGGCGTCGACCCGAATCTTCCCGCTGGGCCCGAGGGCCTCCCGGGTGGCGGCCACCCGGTCGACGTCGTCGACCAGCGACTGGCCCGGTTCGGCCACCTTGACCTTCACCGTCGTACAGCCGTCGTAGCGGGCGAGGACGCCGGCGACCTGGTCGGGCGGCACGGCGGGCAGGGTCGCGTTGACCGGGACGCGGTTTCGGACCGGGGGCGGCCAGCCGTCCCACGCCGCCTCTACCGCCGCGGCGAGCCAGCGGGACGACTCCGCCGGGCCGTACTCCAGGAACGGACCGAACTCGCCCCAGCCGGCCGGCCCGCGCAGGAGGGCCAGCTCGCGGTGGTCCACCCCACGGAACCGGAGGTGGAGCGGCAGGCTGACGACCCGCATACCGCTGAGCAGCTCGTCGAGAGAGGGGAAGGTCATGTGGCGAAGACGGCCTCGGGCCCGTCGGCGAGGGCCAGCTCGACCCGGCGGCGCTGGTCGTCGGACATCGGCGGCAGCGCATCGACCCGGGCCCAGCGGGCGTCGACCGACTCGTCGTCGGCGACCACTGGTTCACCCGCGACCCACGAGCACCGGAAGCAGAGGCTGAGGAAGGCGGAGCGGTCGCCGTTGGGGTACTCCACGACGGGCGTCGTGTGCGCCCACACCAGCCGGTCGGCGCGAGCGACCACCCCGGTCTCCTCGAGGACCTCGCGGACGGCGCCGACGGCCGGCTCCTCAACGGGGTCGAGGATGCCGGTGACGACGGTCCATTCGAGGGTGTCGGCGCGCTGGACGAGGAGGACCTCGTCGGTGCCGTCGACCGGACTCGGGCGGACCACCACGGCGGCGACGCCGGGGAGCCAGAGCAGGTCCGCTCCCACGTGCTCGCGCAGCCGGGCGACGAACTCGGGGATCGACACGCTCCGAGGGTACGGGGGCCGGACGGGGCGGCCGGAATGCCACCGGACCTCCACTCGTTGACGGATCAACTGCCGACTGAAGGAGTGGGTCCTCGTGCCTGCCGTCACCGTCCCGGACACCAGCGTCCTGCCCCGTATCTCCGCTCCCGGCCTCGCGGCGGTCTCCCGCCCGGTCGTCCAGCGCACCGAGGCCCCGAGCGGGTTCGAGGGCGAGGGCTTCCCGGTGCGGCGGGCGTTCGCCGGCGTCGACCTCGCCCGGCTCGACCCGTTCATCCACATGGACCAGATGGGCGAGGTGGAGTACGCGCCGGGCGAGCCCAAGGGCACGCCGTGGCACCCGCACCGCGGGTTCGAGACGGTCACCTACATCATGGACGGCGTCTTCGACCACCAGGACAGCCAGGGCGGCGGCGGGACGATCACCAACGGCGACACCCAGTGGATGACGGCGGGCTCGGGCCTGCTGCACATCGAGGCGCCGCCGGAGTGGCTGGTCACGCAGGGCGGCCTGTTCCACGGCATCCAGCTCTGGGTGAACCTGCCCCGGAGCCAGAAGCTCGTGACCCCGCGCTACCAGGACATCCGGGCCGGCTCGGTCGGCCTGGCGACCACCCCGGACGGCGGCGCGCTGGTCCGGGTCATCGCCGGCGACGTCGCCGGGCTGCGAGGGTCCCGGCTCGACGCATACGCCGATGGCCCTCGTGCACGCGACCCTCGCCCCGACGGCGTCCCTCGACCTGCCGTGGCGCACGGACTTCAATGCGCTGGTCTACGTGCTGTCCGGCCGGGGGACCGTCGGACCCGACCGCACGCCGGTGGGGCCGGGCAACCTCGCGGTGCTCGGCGCCGGCGACGTGGTCAGCGTGAGCGCCGACCGCGAGCCAGGAGAGCCGGCTCGACGGTCTCGACGTGCTGGTGCTCGGCGGGCGGCCGATCCGCGAGCCGGTCGCCTGGGCCGGTCCGTTCGTCATGAACACCAAGGCCGAGGTGCTGCAGGCGTTCGAGGACTTCCAGGACGGCAAGCTCGGCCGCATCCCCGCCGTCCACGGGGCGCCGACGACGCTGCAGGAGGGCTGAGCGCCCGGCCCAGGCGGCGCGGCGGCCGGACCGGCCGCCGCGCCGGCCGGGCCGTATCCTCGGGCCGTGCCGGACTCCCCCAGCGAGCTGTTCGACCCGTCGGCGTGGGACGAGGTGCCGGGCTTCGACCTCACCGACGTCACCTACCACCGGGCGCGCGGGCTCGGCGCCGTCCGGGTGGCCTTCGACCGGCCGGACGTGCTCAACGCGTTCCGGCCGCATACCGTCGACGAGCTGTTCCGGGTTCTCGACCACGCGCGCCAGAGCCCCGACGTCGGCGTGGTCCTGCTGACCGGGAACGGTCCCTCGGCCAAGGGGCAGTGGTCGTTCTGCTCCGGCGGCGACCAGCGGATCCGGGGGCGGTCGGGCTACCAGTACGCGTCGGGTGAGACCGCGGAGACGGTGGACCGGGTGCTGACCGCGTCGGCCGGCGGGCGGCTGCACATCCTCGAGGTGCAGCGCCTCATCCGGACGATGCCCAAGGTCGTCGTCGCCGTCGTACCCGGTTGGGCGGCCGGTGGCGGCCACTCGCTGCACGTCATCTGCGACCTCACCATCGCGTCACGGGAGCACGCCCGGTTCAAGCAGACCGACGCGGACGTGGGCTCGTTCGACGGTGGGTACGGGTCCGCATACCTCGCCCGGATGGTCGGGCAGAAGCGCGCCCGGGAGATCTTCTTCCTCGGCCGGACCTACTCCGCGGAGGAGATGCAGCGCCTGGGCGCCGTCAACATCGTCGCCGACCATGCCTCGCTCGAGGCCGAGGCGCTGCAGGTCGCCCGCGAGATCATGGGCAAGTCGCCGACGGCCCAGCGGATGCTCAAGTTCGCCTTCAACCTCGTCGACGACGGGCTGATGGGCCAGCAGGTGTTCGCGGGCGAGGCGACCCGGCTGGCGTACATGACCGACGAGGCCGTCGAGGGACGGGACCAGTTCCTCGAGAAGCGCGAGCCCGACTGGTCGCCGTTTCCCTGGTACTTCTAGCCTGGGGTATGCCCGCAGCAGCGGTGCCGGAAACGGATCTCGCCCGCATCCAGCGCTGGTGCGCTGAGGCGGTCCCGGCGCGGCTCAAGGACACGATAAGAGTGGAGTTTCACCGACGGGGCCGAAGCGTGACGCTGTGCGAGTCTCGAGCGCCGTGGAGCTCCGGCCAGGGCGACTGGGACCACCTGCCGATGGCACAGCTCCGCTACCGACCGGAGAGCGGCGACTGGTCCCTCCACTGGGCGGACCGCAACAACCGCTGGCACCCGTACCACGAAGGTAACCGCCAGTTCGGATCGGTCGCCGAGCTGCTGGTCGAGGTCGACGACGATCCGACGGCGATCTTCAAGGGCTGAACGGCGGTAACGGGGAGGGTTATCGGTGTCCGGATGCCCAAAAAGCTCCCCGATCCGGCACTCCGCACCTCCAGACTGTCAGCGGGTGCCGAGCGCGCGGAAGATGCGCCCGGCCAGCCCGTCCGTGCCCGCCGCCGGTGACGTCCTCCAGTCGCACCAGCTTTCCCGACGCGTCGGTCAGCGGAACTCGCCAGTTGGGGTACTCGTCCAGCGTCCCCGGCTGGTTCACCGCGCGCCGGTCGCCGACGAGGTCGGCGAGGCCCGCGACGACCAACCGGCTCGGCGTCTCGGCGAGCCAGGCGTGCAGGGCCACCAGGAAGTCGTCCTCGGACGCGTGCGGCTCCAGCAGCCCGCGCAGGACCAGCGCCGACCGGACGTGCCCGATCGCGCCGAGCTCGGCTTCCCGCTCCTCCTCGACCGACTGCGTCAGCAGCCCCAGGCGCTCCCGCATGGTGACGTGCTCGAGCGCGAGGAACCCCGCCGTCGGCGGCAGGTCGTGCGTCGTGACCGCCGAGAGGCAGAGGCTGCGGTAGCGCTCCGGGGGCCGCGGCGTCGACCCGTCCCGCTCGAACCACACCACCGAGGTCCCGAGGACGCCGCGCTCGAGCAGGTAGTCGCGGGTGGACGGCTCGACGACGCCGAGGTCCTCGCCGATCACCACCGCGCCGGCCCGCTGCGCCTCGAGGGCGAGAATGCCGATGAGCGCCTCGTGGTCGTAGCGCACGTAGGTCCCCTGGTCGGCGGTCATCCCGCTCGGGATCCACCACAACCGGAACAACCCGATCACGTGGTCGATGCGGACGCCGCCCGAGTCGCGCAACGCCGTCCGCACCATGTCGCGAAACGGTCGATAGCCTTGCTCCGCAAGGCGGTCCGGCCGCCACGGCGGCTGGTCCCAGCGCTGGCCGAGCTGGTTGAACTGGTCGGGCGGAGCGCCGGCGGAGACGCCACCGGCGAGGACGTCCGCCAGCGACCACGCGTCGGATCCCTGCGTGTGCACTCCCACAGCGAGGTCCTCGACCAGGCCCACCCGCATACCCGCACTGCGCAGCGCGGTCTGGACGCCGCGGACCTGCTCGGCGAGCAGCCACTGCAGCCAGCAGTAGAGGTCGACCTCCTCCGTGTGCTCCGCGCGCCACCGGGCGACCGCCTCGCCGTGGGCGTCCTGCAGCTCCGCCGGCCAGGTCGTCACCGGCAGACCGTGCGCCTCCGCGAGCGCGCACCAGGTGGCGTAGGCGACCAGCCCGTCCCCTTCCCGATCGAGGAACGCGGCGTACGCGTCGGCTCGGGCCCCGGCGAGGGGCACCCTGTGCAGCAGCCCCAGGGCGGCCCGCTTCAGCTCCCAGGACCCGTCCCGGTCGATGCCGTCGAACGCGTTGAGGGCCCGACCGTGTGCGGCCAGCGCGGCGACCCGAGCGGCGTCCTCGGGCTCGAGCCCGGCCGCCTCCGGGACGTCCTCCACGCGCAGGTAGAGCGGGTTGAGGAACCGGCGCGTGGTGGGCAGGTAGGGCGACGGCTCCATGGGGGCGACCGGTTCCGCGGCGTGCAGCGGGTTGACCAGGAGGAAGTCCGCCGCGTGCTCCTCGGCGGCCCAGGTGCCGAGCCGGGCCGCGTCGGCCAGGTCGCCGATGCCCCAGGAGCCCTCCGACCGCACTTGGTACAGCTGCGTGGCCACGCCGACGCCGCGTCGCTCGTCGAGCCCCCCGGGAGCGTCAGCCGGTGCGGAGTGACGATGACCGTGGCCGTCGTCGTCGACCGGTCCAGGGGCTCGGCGTCCACGTGAGCGACGAGGCGGTGCCACCCCAGCGGCAGGTTCCACGGCAGCTCGAACGCCGCCTCACCGACCAGCCGGCCGTCGACCGAGCGGGGCGACACGAGGTGCTCGACCTGTCGGACCTCCCACTCACGGCCGTCCTCGAGGTCGATGGTCAACCGGACCCCGGTGCCGTCGGGGACGTGCACGACGACCCTCGGCGCCCAGCCCTCCCTGGTCACGACGGTCGCGGGCAGCGTCCGTCGCCAGTAGCGGTCGTCGACCTCTGTCAGCGACGCCTCGACCGCGTCCGGGGCTGTGCGCGGGCACCCCGAGGGCCTCGAGGACCGCCTCGATCGTGCTCGCCGAGATCGGCGCGTGCTGCCCGCGCCAGTCCCAGTAGTCGGTCGAGACGCCGTATGCGGCGGCCAGGCGGGTCAGCGGCTCGGACGGCCTGCCGGGCGTCGCGGTCGGCTCCATGGCCGACATCCTGCCGTCTGGCGGGGGTCTGATCGGTCACCAGGTCGACAGGTCATCGAAGGGACGCGGCAGACTAGGAGGATGACCACCGACGAGCTGACGACGACGGAGCCGGACGCCGACGCCTACCGCATCGAGCACGACACCATGGGCGAGGTCCGCGTGCCGCGAGACGCCCTCTACCAGGCGCAGACCCAGCGGGCGATCGAGAACTTCCCGATCTCCGGGACGCCTATCGAGCCGGCCGTCGTCCACGCGCTGGGCCGGATCAAGGGCGCCGCCGCCCGCGCCAACAGCCAGCTCGGCGTCGTCAAGCCGGAGATCGCCGACCGGGTCGCCGCCGCGGCGGCGGAGGTCATGGAGGGTCGGCACGACGCAGAGTTCCCGCTCGACGTCTTCCAGACCGGTTCGGGCACCTCGAGCAACATGAACGCCAACGAGGTGATCGCCACGCTCGCCTCCCGGGACGGCACCCGCGTTCACCCCAACGACCACGTCAACGCCTCGCAGAGCAGCAATGACGTCTTCCCGACCGCGGTGCACCTCGCCACGTCCGAGGGCCTCGTCCAGGAGCTGACGCCGGCGCTCGTCCACCTCGCGGAAGCCTTGGAGCGCAAGGAGGTCGAGTTCGCCGGCGTCGTCAAGGCCGGGCGCACGCACCTCATGGACGCCACGCCGGTCACGCTGGGTCAGGAGTTCGGGGGGTATGCCGCCCAGGTCCGGTATGCGGTCGAGCGGCTGGAGGCGGTCCTGCCTCGCGTCGCCGAGCTGCCCCTCGGCGGCACGGCCGTCGGCACGGGCATCAACACGTCGGCCGGGTTCGCGGAGAAGGTGATCGGCATCCTCGCCGACGAGACCGGCCTGCCGTTGCGGGAGGCGCGGAACCACTTCGAGGCCCAGGGGTCCCGGGACGCGCTGGTCGAGGCGTCCGGTGCGCTGCGCACCATCGCGGTGAGCCTGATGAAGATCTGCAACGACCTGCGCTGGATGGGCTCCGGGCCACGCGCCGGCCTCGGCGAGATCCTCATCCCCGACCTGCAGCCGGGCTCCTCGATCATGCCGGGCAAGGTGAACCCCGTCATCTGCGAAGCCACCATGATGGCCTGCACGCAGGTCATCGGAAACGATGTCGCGGTGGCCTACGCCGGGACCGCCGGCAACTTCGAGCTCAACGTCATGATGCCGCTGATGGCCCGCAACGTCATCGAGTCGATCCGGCTGCTGACCAGCGTGACCGCGGCTCCTCGCCGACCGGTGCATCGACGGCATCACGGCCCGTGAGTCCCACATGCGCCACCTGGCGGAGTCCTCCCCGAGCATCGTCACGCCGCTCAACCGCTACATCGGCTACGAGAACGCCGCGGCGGTCGCTAAGAAGGCGCTCAAGGAGGGCCGGACGATCCGCGATGTCGTCATCGACGCGGGCTACCTCGACTCCGGCCACCTCACCGAGGAGCAGCTGGACGACGCCCTCGACGTCATGGCGATGACCCGCCGGCCCGAGTAGACCCGGCCGTGGCGCGGGCCGTCATCGGGCACGCATACCGGCACGTAGCATCGCCGGATGACCGGACTGCGGCGCCTGGCCATCCCCCGCGGTCCGGCCGTTCTCTCGGTCCTCGGCGACCTGGAGAAGGCGCTCGACGGCGGTGACGCGCTGCAACCGGTCTCCGAGGAGGCTGCTTCGTCGGCGGACTCGACGGAGCTGCCCGACGTCGACGACGGGGTGGCGATCGTCATCGGCACGTCCGGTTCGACCGGCACGGCCAAGCGCGCGATCCTCACGGCGGCCGCTCTCGTCGCGTCGGCGACGTCCACCCACGAGGCGCTGGGCGGGCCGGGGCGCTGGCTGCTGGCGATGCCCGCCCACCACGTGGCCGGGTTGCAGGTGCTGGTCCGCTCGGTCGTCGGCGGGACGACGCCCGAGGTGCTCAACCTCGACGACGGGTTCGCCGTGGACCGCTTCGCGGAGGCGTCCGAGCGGCTGGCCGCAGGGGCCAACCGGCGCTACACGGCGCTGGTACCGACCCAGCTGACCCGGCTGCTCGACGACCCGGCCGGCATCCGGGCGCTGCGCCTGTTCGACGGCGTGCTGGTGGGCGGGGCGGCGACCTCGGCGGTCGACCGCGACCGCGCGCAGGCCGCGGGAGTGGCCGTCGTGACGACCTACGGCATGAGCGAGACCGCCGGCGGATGCGTCTACGACGGGCTGCCGCTGCCGGTGACCGAGGTGCACATCGACAACGACCACCACGTCGTCCTCGGTGGGGCCACCGTGGCGCTCGGCTACCTCGGGGAGCCGCTGCTGACGGCGGACGCGTTCACCGTCGACTCCGACGGGGTGCGCTGGTTCCGGACCGACGACCTCGGCGCTCTCGACGACGACGGCCGGCTGCAGATCCGGGGGCGGGCCGACGACCTCGTCAACACCGGTGGCCTCAAGGTCGCGCCGGGTCCGGTCGAGGACGCGATCGTACGGTTCGTGCCCGGGGTGCTCGACGCCGTCGTCGTCGGCACCCCGCATCCGACCTGGGGTCAGGCGGTTTCCGCCGTGGTGACCTTGCGCCGGGGGGCCCCCACGCCGACGCTGCGGGACACCCGCTCGGCTCTGCGCGGCGTGGTCGCCGACCACGCACTGCCGCAACGGCTTCTCGTGCTCGACGCCATCCCGCAGCGCGGTCCCGGGAAGCCCGACCGCCGCGCGCTGGTCGCCGCGTTCGGTGAGACACTGTGACCGTTCGACGATGTGCGTGAGGGGAGATCGGTCCCATGCGGGTGCTACTGCTGCTCGCCGGTCTGGCGCTGACCATCTACGCCGTCATCGACTGCTTCCAGACCGACGACGAGCGGGTCAGGTACCTGCCGCGGCTCGCCTGGGTCGTCCTGATCGTCCTCATCCCGTGGGTAGGGCCGCTCGGCTGGCTGCTGGCCGGTCACGAGCGGTCGTTGCCGCCCGGCCGCTGGAACCCCAAACGGCCGATGAGCGGCCCGCGTGGCCCCGAGGACGACCCCGACTTCCTGCGTAACCTCTGACGCGGATCCCGCAGACCCGACGAATCGAGCGCAGAAGTCCCGCATGGCCACGTTCACCGAGTGGGTCCAGGGTGCCCGGCCCCGCACCCTGCCCGTCGCCGTCGCCCCCGTCGCGGTCGGGACGGGTGCCGCATACGCGCTGGGTGAGACGGTCTGGGGGTACGCCCTGCTCGCACTGGTCGTCGCGCTGGCGCTGCAGGTGGGCGTCAACTACGCGAACGACTACTCCGACGGCATCCGCGGGACGGACTCGCCCGGCGCGGGGCGGGTCGGGCCGGTGCGGCTCGTGGGTCAGGACCTCGCCAACCCGACGGACGTGCGGCTGGCGGCGTTCGTGGCGTTCTTCGTCGCCGGGCTCTGGGGGTTCGCGCTCGTCGCGCTCAGCCAGGCGTGGGTGATGCTGCCGGTCGGCGCCGCGTGTGTCGTGGCCGCCTGGTACTACACCGGCGGGCGGCGGCCCTACGGCTACAGCGGGTTCGGCGAGGTGTTCGTCTTCGTCTTCTTCGGGCTGGTGGGTACCCTGGGGACGCTCTACACGCAGGCGGGTGTGGTGACCCTCGTCGGGGCGCTCGGGTCGGTGGGCGTGGGCGCACTGGCCTCGGCCGTGCTGGTCGCCAACAACCTGCGGGACATCCCGTCCGACGCGGCGGCCGGCAAGCGGACGCTGGCGGTCCGGCTCGGTGACGGTCGCACGCGATTCCTGTATGCGGGGCTGGTGGCGGTCTCGGTCGCCGTCGTGGTGGCGAGTGCGGCGCTCGGGTACTGGTTCACGCTGCTGGCACTGCCGGCATACGCCCTCTTGTGGCCGGCGCTGCGCGCGCTCCGGTCCAGGGCGGTGGGGCGCGACCTGATCCCGGTGCTCGCGCGGACCGGCCAGTTCCAGCTCCTCTGGTCCGTGCTGCTGGCGGTCGGCCTCGCCCTGCACCGCCACCTCTGACTCGGGGCTTTCCCGCTTCCAGACACGCGTTGTTGTCGATTTCGCGGCCGCAGTTGGCCCAGAATCGACAACAACGTGTGTCTGGAAGCGAGCAGGGGCGTTGTCCACATGGGGTGCGCGGGTTCTCCCGCCATCCACAGGGCTGATGCGGCGTCTGGCAGAGGTCGTCGCGGGCGGACGACAGTGCCGGGATGTTGCCTCCGCAGCTGCCAGTGGTGTTCACCCGAGCGCAAGCGAACGCCCTGGGCGTCAGCGACGTAAGGCTCGCGAGCCTGGTCCGTCGCGGCTACCTCGTCAGAGTCCGCCGTGGCGTGTATGCGCGGGCCGTCATCGACGACCCGCGGCAGCGATATCTGCAGGCGTCCACGGTCGCCCGATCCGGTCGTGGGAACGGCCACGTTTTGAGCCATCTGTCCGCCGCGGCTATCTGGGGGCTGCCGCTGCCACTCAGGCCGCCGGAGACGGTGCACTTGACCACGACCTTGGGAGCGCCACGGAGTCGCCGCCTCCCGGGCTTGGAGATACACCACGCCGACTCGAGCGAGACCGACCTCGCGGAGGTCGACGGCGTTCCGGTGACGACAGTGGCGCGGACCGTCGCCGACTGCCTGCGCGTGTTCTGGCCGCGGGTGTGCATTCCCATCGCTGATGCCGCGCTCCACCGCGGGCTCGCGACGGCCGACGAGGTCATGGTCCAGCTGGCCATGCAGTGCCACTGGCCCGGCCGGTCGCGATGCGAACTGTCCCTGCCGCTCGTAGACGGTCGACGGGAGTCATGGCTCGAGTCCTACGCCTTCGTGCGCTTCTCCGAATGGGGGCTGGACCTTCCGGAGCCACAGGTGATCGTTCTCGATGAGCAGGGCCGGTTCGTCGCGCGCGTCGATGGGGGATGGCTCGAGGACGGGACGGTGCTCGAGCTGGACGGGTTAAGCAAGTACCAGCTCGCCAGAAACGGTGTCGTCGACCCCGAGGGCGCCTGGCGAGTGGAGAAGCAGCGGTACGACCGGGTCGGAAATCTCGGTCTGGAACGGGTGCGGTTCGGCCTCGACGACCTACTGCATCGCGACGCAACGGTCCGCGGGCAGATCCGAGCGCGTCGCCGCGTCGGATCAGCGGTGAGGTTCTCGGGCCGGTTCCAGTGCACTCCCGCTTCTGGACTCACGTTGTTGTGAGTTTCGGACCCGTGGAGACCGCGGAACTGACAACAACGTGTGTCTGGAAGCGGGAAAGCTCAGGGATCAGTGGTCGGGGCCGCGGTCGGGGCGGTGGTCGAGCTCGGCGTCTTCGGCCGCTTCGTCGGAGTCGGGGTCCAGGTCGCCTGAGGCCAGCGCCTCGCGCTTGGCGGCCTGGCGCCTCTCCATGCGGTCGGCGATCTGCGCGGCGAACTGGTCGCGCTGCGAGCGCAGCAGGAAGTACGACAGCACGACCGACACCACCGCGGACACCAGCAGCAGCAGGACTTCGTCGTTGCGCAGGCCCACGAGCCAGAAGAACAGCAGGCAGCCGAAGAAGATCAGCAGCCGGTAGAGCGTGTAGCGCAGCACTACTTCAGCCCGGAGTAGCTGTGCAAACCGGTGAACAGGAGGTTCACCACGGTGAAGTTGAGCAGCACGCACACGTACCCCACGAGTGCGATCCACATCGCCTTGCGCGGCTCCCATCCGGCGGTGGCGCGCGCGTGCATGTAGGCGGCGTAGACCACCCAGATGACGAACGTCCAGACCTCCTTGGGGTCCCACGTCCAGTAGGAGCTCCACGCCTTCTGCGCCCAGATCGCCCCCGCCACCAACGTGAACGTCCAGAGGATGAAGCCGACCATGTTGAGCCCGTATGCGGCTCGCTCCAGCGACGCGGCGGGCGGCAGGGACTCGACGAAGTTGCGGCGGGCCGGCGGGTTCTCCTCACGCCGGCGCCGAACGAGGTAGACGATCCCGACCGAGAACCCGATGGTGAAGACGGCGACCGCGAGGATCGCGACGACCACGTGGATGACCAGCCACACGCTCTTGAGCGCGGGCATCAGCTCCGCGGCCTCGGTGTAGAACGCGAACATCGCGAGGCCGAGGATCAGCAGGATCGGCCCGATGACGAACAAGCCGAGCCACTCCCAGTGGCGCCGACGGGCCAGCAGGCAGTACGCCAGCGAGGCGGCGGCCGCTCCGGCCGTCGCGAACTCGAACATGTTGCCCCACGGCGGCCGCATGACGGCGAGCCCGCGCATCACGACCGACGCGAGCAGCAGCAGGGTGCCGAGCCAGGCGAGCGACAGGGCGATGTTGCCGGTCTTGGTCGCCCGCGCCGACGGCGGCTCGGACAGCGCGTCGGGGGACACCGCGCCGGTATGCGGAGCGTCGGCCACCGTCGCCGAACCGGCACCAGCCGAACCGGCACCAGCCGAACCCGCCGCCACGAGCTGCCGTGGGCGCCGCTTGGCTCCTCGTTCGGCGGTCACCGGGCCGAGCGCGGCGAGGTAGGCGGCGAACATCAGCATGGAGACCGTGAACACGGCCATCGCGGAGTAGAGCGCGAGGTTGGAGTACCCGACGAGTTCGGCCGAGGGCATACGGTCTTCCTTTCTCAGGGCCCGGTGCTGAGCTGGGTGCGCAGCCCGGCCAGGAGGGCGCCGAGCCCGGGGTCCGATGTCCGGGCCAGACCACCGATGGTGACGAGCGTACGCGAGGGGTCAGTGTCGGGCCGGAGCCGGACGAAGATCCGCCGCCGCCGCACGAGCAGGGAGGCCATCAGGCCGAGGATCGTCGCGATCGCCGCGACGAGGGTGAGCTCCTTGCCGGGGTCGACCCGCGCCGACAGCCCGGCGAACCGGTCCACCTTGTCGAACGAGATCGACCCCCGGCCGTCCGGGAGCTGGTAGCTCTGCCCAGGCTGCAGCCGGATCAGCAGCGGCGTGCCGTCCGCCTTGGTCAGCTGGGTGAGGTCGGTCGTGTCCAGCGTGTAGACCGACTGGGGGCGGTCGCCGGGGAAGAGGTTGCCCTCCCACACCGACAGGGCCAGCTCGGGGTTGCGGTCGTCGGGGAACAGGGAGACCGGTCCGTTGGCGTAGGTCGGCTCGGCGGTCGGCAGGAAGAACCCGCTGAACGCGAGGGCCTTCGGCCGCGCCGCTCCGACCTTGATCGCGCCGACGGACGTGTAGACGTTGTCCTGCGCGAGGAACGGGGTCGCCTGCTGGTAGAGGACCGCCCCGGACGCGTCCTTGACCGTGACCACCGGCGCGTAGCCGTTGCCGAGGAGGATAGACGTCGGCGCCGTCGAGGGTGACGGGGTGGTTCGGGCTGATCTGTGCGGCCGTGGCCGGACCGCCCGGCCGCTCCGTGGTCGTCACGTCGGCGGTGAAGCTGCGCGGCGCGCCGAACTGTGCGCCGCCGGCCTGGTCCTCGAAGGTGGCGCTCATCGACTTGAGGTTGATGGTGAACGGCGGCAGGTTCTCCGGGTCGGTCATGGGTCCGGGCAGGAACGTGTCGTAGGACGACAGCGTCGAGGAGAAGGTCTCGCCCTCGGTGAGGATGACGTCGCCGCGCCACCCCAGCAGGTGCCCGATGGCGACACCGACGATGACGACGCACAGCCCGGTGTGGAAGACGAGGTTGCCGGTCTCGCGCAGGTAGCCGCTCTCGCGCACTGACCGTCTCGTCGTCGTGCGACACGACGCGGAACCGCTTGCCGCGCAATGCTTCTGCCGCCGCGGCCCGCGCCGACGGGACGTCTCCGGCATACACGAGCTCGACGTGCTGGTCGAGACGGGTGAGGTTGCGCGGGGCTCGTGGCGGCTTCGCGCGGAGGGTATGCCAGTGCAGCCGACTGCGCGGCACGATGCAGCCGACGAGGGAGATGACCAGCAACAGGTAGATCGCGGAGAACCAGACCGACGAGTAGACCTCGAAGAAGCCGAGCCGGTCGAGCCACGGGCCGGTCGTGGGGTTGCTCGCCGAGGAAGTCGGCCACCTTGCCGGCGTCGATCGAGCGCTGCGGGAAGATCGACCCGGGTACCGCCGCGATCGACAGCAGCAGCAGCAGGAACAGCGCCGTCCGCATCGATGTCAGCGACCGCCACGCCCACCGGGCCCAGCCGACCGGGCCGAGCCTGGGCTGCGTGACCTGCGCGCGCGGCGACGTCTGGGTGGCCATGTCACAGCACCGTCGTGAAGCCGCCGACGAGATGGGTCTGCACCCACGCGACGAGGTCGGTCCAGACGCCGGTGACCATGAGGACCCCGACGGCGAGCAGCAGCACCCCGCCGAACACGTGGATGCCGCGCCGGTGGCGACGCAGCAGTCAGTGCGGTCCGGCCCGCGCGGCCGGCCCGCGAGTAGCCGGCCGCGATGACCACGAACGGGACGCCGAGGCCGAGGGAGTAGGCGCACGGCGAGGACCACGCCGCGGCCGACGGCCCCGCCGTCGGCGCTCAACGGGGCGGTGAGGGCGAGGATCGCGGCGAGGGTGGGCCCGGTGCACGGCGCCCAGCCGAGCGCGAAGGCCGCCCCGAGCAGCGGCGCGCCCGCGAGGCCGGCGGCCGGCTTCCACCGGGGGGCCGTCGTGAGCTGCAGGCCGATGCCGGAGCCGACGCCGAGGAACACCAGGGCCAGGACGACCACGACGGCGCCGCCGATACGCGTGAGCAGGTCGAGATGCTCACGCAGGGCGAAGGACACGGCGGATGCGACCGCGACGAGCACGATGAAGACGACGGTGAAGCCGAGGACGAAGAGCAGAGCGCCCGAGCACGCAGGTTGGACCGGCGCGCGCTGCTCGAGGGCCACGTCGGACAGGCCGGTGACGTAGCCGAGGAAGCCGGGCACCAGCGGCAGCACGCACGGCGAGGCGAAGGAGACCAGGCCCGCAGCCAGGGCGACGACCACCGCGATCGGCAGCGCCGCCGTCGCCACGGTGGCGTCGGCGACATCGGCCGCAATGGCGAGAGGGACGACCGTCACGGCGTGCGGCTCAGGCCTGCTCGGCCAGCACGTCGTCGACCAGCCCCGTGAGGGTGCCGACGGTCGTGGCGCCGAGGACGCGCGCGGCGATCCGGCCCTGGCGGTCGAGGACCAGCGTGGTGGGGGTCGCGGCGGCCTTGCCCTGCAGCGCCAGCATCGGCTGTCCGCCGCTCCCGCTGTCGCTGAGCGACGGGTAGGTCACGCCGTTGGCCTTGAGGAACGCGGCGGCCGTCGCGGCGCTCTCCTTGATGTCGATGCCCACGAACGCGACCGGCTTGCCGGCTGCCGCGATACGACTGCCAGACCTTCTGCAGGTGCGGCGTCTCGTCGACGCACGGGCGCGCACCACGACCCCCAGACGTTGACGACGACGACCTTGCCGGCGGCGTCGGCGGCCGCCGACCACGGCTTGCCCGTCCACCGTCGTGCCGGCGAGGGTGACGGCGTCCGCTCGGCTCGGCGGCGGGCAGCTGCTCGACGGCTCCGTCCCCGGCGACGTAGCCCTTGCCGTCGCCGGCTTTGGCCTGTGCCGCAACGCTGTTCGGGTCGTCGGTGCACGCACCGGCGACCAGCGTCAGGGCGAGCGCGCCGGCCGCCAGCCGCGGCCGCGCCGCCGACGGTTGGGCGTCACGCGCCCGCCTTCTTGCCCGCGCGCGCCAGCAGGTTGGCGGCCGGCTCGGTGTAGGTGATGGAGGTGAGGTCGTCACCGACGTAGGTCAGCGAGGTGAGCGAGGCCAGCGAGCACTCGCGCTTGCGCGGGTCGTGCCACAGCCGCTTGCCCTCGAGCCGGTTGCGCACGGTCCAGACCGGTAGCTGGTGCGAGACGAGCACCGCGTCGTGTCCGTATGCGGCGGCTCGGGCGTCGGCGATGGCCGCCGAGCATCCGGGCGGCGATCCGCTCGTAGGGCTCGCCCCAGCTCGGCGTGAACGGGTTCACCAGGCGCGGCCACGTCGACGGCTTGGAGCAGGGCGCCGTCACCGACCCCGAAGGTCTTGCCCTCGAAGTAGTTGCCGGCCTCGATCAGCCGGTCGTCGGTGCTCGATGGGCAGGTCGAAGGCGGCGGCGATCGGGCCCGCGGTCTCCTGCGCCCGCTCCAGCGGGGAGGCGACCACCCGGACCACGTCCTTGGGGGCGAGGAACCGGGCCACCATCTCGGCCATCTCCCGGCCCAGGTCGGACAGGTAGTAGCCGGGCAGCCGGCCGTAGAGGATCCCCTCGGGGTTGTGCACCTCGCCGTGGCGCATCAGGTGCACGACGGTGACCGGGGGGTTCATGCGTCGATTGTCGCAAACCCCCGGGCTGCGGCCCGGCACGCCTCCGGGACCGCCGCCAGGACGTGGTCGACCGCCTCGTCGTCGTGCGCGGCGCTGACGAACCACGCCTCGAACGCGCTGGGCGGCAGGTGGACGCCCTGGCTGAGCATCGCGTGGAAGAAGGCCGCGAAGGCCTCGGTCGACTGAGCCCGTGCGTCGTCGTAGTTCCGCACCGGCTGGTCGCGGAAGAACACGCTGAACATGGAGCCGGCCCACTGCACGGTATGCGGCACCCCCTCGCGCGCGAGCCCCTCCGCGACGGCGTCGGCGATGGTGCGGCTGACGACATCGAGCCGGTCGTAGACCTCGGGCGTGCAGCCGCGGAGGGTGGCCAGACCGGCCGCCGTGGCCACCGGGTTCCCGGAGAGGGTGCCCGCCTGGTAGACCGGCCCGGACGGCGCCAGCAGGGCCATCACCTCGGCGCGGCCGCCGAAGGCCGCCGCGGGAAACCCACCGCCCATGACCTTGCCGAAGGTGAAGAGGTCCGGCGGGCCCGACGCATACGGACCCTCGAGCCCGTACCACCCTGATGGCGAGCACCGGAACCCCGTCATCACCTCGTCGCTGACGACCAGCGCCCCGTGCTCGTGCGCGATCCGCAGGAGGCCCTCGGTGAACCCGTCACCGGGCGGGACGACGCCCATGTTGCCGGCGGCCGCCTCGGTGATGACGCAGGCGATCTCGTGGCCCCGGGCGGCGAACGCGGCCTCGACCGCGCCGAGGTCGTTGTAGGGCAGCACGATCGTCTCGGCGGCCGAGGACGCCGGCACCCCCGCGCTGTCCGGCAGCCCGAACGTCGCGACGCCCGAGCCGGCCGCCGCCAGCAGCGAGTCGACGTGCCCGTGGTAACAGCCGGCGAACTTCACGACCGCACTAAGCCCGGTGAAGCCGCGGGCCAGCCGGATGGCGGTCATCGTGGCCTCGGTGCCGCTGTTGACCAGCCGGACCTGTTCCGCGGAGGTCCGCGCGACGATCTCCTCGGCGAGCGCCACCTCGTTCTCAGAAGGGGTGCCGAAGGAGAACCCGTGGGTCGCCGCCTCCTGCACCGCGGCGAGCACCGACGGGTGGGCGTGGCCGAGGATCATCGGACCCCACGACCCGATGAGGTCGACGTAGCGACGCCCGTCGACGTCGGTGAGCCACGGGCCGGAGGCGCTCGCCATGAACCGCGGCGTGCCGCCGACGGCCCGGAAGGCGCGCACCGGCGAGTTCACGCCGCCGGGGATGACGGCCTGCGCGCGCGCCAGGAGTGCGGCGGACGCCGGTGCCTCGCGGGGGTATGCGGGCAGGGCGGTATGCGTCGAGGTCACCCCGGCATTGTCGCAAGCCCGGCTGCGAGCCCCGTCCGGAGCCCGCGCAGAGCCCGGAAGGGTCAGGCGTCGGGTCGGGACCCGGCCAGCTCACCGAGCCGGGAGCTGAGCTCTTCCTGGAGCTCGGCCTCGGCGCACGCCTCGGCCACGACGGCCTCGTGAATGCCGAGCGCCGCGTCGCGGACCTTGCCCATCGCCGTCCCGAGGGCCGCGAACTCGTCTGCGCCCATGACGTCGAGGAGGTGCCGGCGGACGCTCTCCACGTGGGTCCGGGCCATGGTGTTGAGCCGCTCCCACCCGTCCTCGGTGAGCACCAGCTCGACCCCGCGCCGGTCGGACAGGCAGGACTGCCGCATCACCCACCCCCGCTTCTCGAGCCGGGCGGCGGTGTGGGTCAGCCGGCTGCGCGACTGGACGACGAGGTCGGCGAGCTCGGACATGCGGAGGCGCCCGCCGTCGCTCTCGCTGAGCATGGAGAGGATCTCGTACTCGGTGAGCTGGAGCCCGTGGGCCTGGAGGTCGCGGTCGAGCGCCTCCTCGAGGAACCGGCTGCCGCGCAGGTAGGCGCGCCAGGACGCCTGCTCGCCGTCACTCAGCCAGCGAGGCTCATGCATCCCCGCACTCACCGTGGTCCCCTCCCCGTTTCCCCTCAATCTACTGTGCAACGGCCCCAGGCTCGGTGACATTCCGGTCAGGACGACCGCGGTCAGCGACGCCGCAGGGTCGCCCGCCACCGCAGGTCCTCGTCGGGGTAGACGCGCTCGACGGACACCAGGTCGAGCCCGTCGACGGCGAAGGCGTCGATCTCGCTGCGCACCAGCGGCCACGGGCGGACCGGAGTGGGCGTCACGCTCCGCGATGTCGCCGTCGGCCCCGAAGGCGATGACGACCAGGATGCCGCCCGGGGCGACGAGCTGGGTCACGGCGCGGATGGCGTCGGCCCGGATCGGCTCCGGCAGCGCCTGGACGTTCATGCTTTCGATGACCAGGTCGAAGCCGCCGCGCCAGGCGTCCGGCAGCGCCAGCAGGTCGGCCACCCGATAGTGAACGGCGCTGTCGGGATAACGTCGCCGGGTCTGCTCGACGGCCGACGGCGAGATGTCGAACGCTGTCGTCGGGTAGCCCAGGCCGGCCACGTGCTGGGCGTCCCGGCCGTACCCCGCTCCGACGACAACGGTGCGGGCCGACGTTGGCGGTGCCTCTCGCTCCATCCACTCGACGAGGAGGGGGTTGGGCGCCGGCCGGTCCCAGGGCACCTCGGTTCGTCCCTCGGCCGCGGCCCGATAGAGGTCGTCGAACCACGCGGTGGGCTGGCCGGACCGGGCGGCGGCCAGCTGGTGGGTCGCCTCGTCGGGGTGCCGAGACAGGTCCGGAGACAGGTCGTCCATGAGCCCCGATTGTGCCCGCGGTGGGGCGACACCGGTCGCATACCCGAGAATGGCGGGGTGGCGAAGCGTTCGGTGGAGTGGAACGGGGCCCGGGTAGGGGCCCTCATCGGGGCGGTCGGCGGGCTGGCCTTCGTGGTCTTCAACGCGTGGTCGCTGGGCGAGACCTGGCAGCCCATCGCCATCGCGGTCGGCGCAGTCTGGTTCCTGTGGGTGCTCTGGGCGATCTTCCGCGTGCCCGCGGACGACGAGGCCGTCCGGCCGGATGCCCGTCAGATGCAGGCGTTCTGGATCGTCGTCGTCCTCGAGGTCGTCCTGATCTTCGCTGGGGCACAGCTGTTCATCCGAGTGTTCGACGCGCCGAGCGCATCGCTGCCGTGGGTGGCGACGGTGCTCGGGGTGCACTGGCTGGTGTTCCGGATGGTCTTCCAGCAGGACGTGTTCCTGTGGCTGGGCTGGTTCACGCTGAGCCTCGGGGTCGTCGGGCTGATGGTCGCCCTCACCGGCGTCGCGGCGGAGGACACCCTCGCGGCCACGGCGATCTGCAGCGGCCTCATCGTCGGGATGGTCATGCTCGGCGCGGTCGGCATCGACGCGTCCCGCCGACGGCAGGCGCTGCTGGTCAGGCAAGCCAGGCGGCGGCCTCCAGGGCGTAGTACGTAAGCGTCACCTGGGCGCCGGCCCGCTTGATCGACGTGAGGGTCTCCAGTGCGCAGCGGCGCCGGTCGACCCAACCCCGCTCCGCGGCGGCCTCGATCATCGAGTACTCCCCGCTGATCTGGTATGCGGCGACCGGCACCGTGGCGATCTCGGTCGCCGCGTGGATGACGTCGAGGTTCGGCAGGGCCGGCTTGACCATGACGAGGTCGGCCCCCTCGTCGAGGTCGAGCTGGATCTCGCGGAGCGCCTCGACGAGGTTGGCGGGGTCCTGCTGGTAGGTCGCCCGGTCGCCGACCAGGGACGACTCGACGGCCTCCCGGAACGGCCCGTAGAACCCGCTCGTGTACTTCGCGGAGTAGGCCAGGACGATGGTGTCGATGAACCCGGCCTCGTCGAGGGCCGACCGGACGACGCGCACCTGGCCGTCCATCATCCCGCTGGGTCCCACCACGTGAGCACCGGCGCGGGCCTGCGAGACGGCCATCGCCGCATACCGCTCCAGGGTGGCGTCGTTGTCGACGCGTCCGCGGTCGTCGAGGACGCCGCAGTGGCCGTGGTCGGTGAACTCGTCGAGGCACAGGTCGGCCATGACGACGAGGTCGTCACCGACCGCGTCCCGCACCCGGGCGACGGCGACGTTGAGGATGCCGTCGGGGTCGTCGGCGCCGGACGCCAACGGGTCCTTGGTCGTCGGGACGCCGAAGATCATGAACCCCCCGACGCCCGCCGCCACGCACGCGCGGGCCTCGTCGACCAGCGAGTCCAACGTGTGCTGGACCACCCCCGGCATGCTCGACACCGGGACCGGCTCGGCCGCGCCCTCCTTGACGAACACCGGCAGCACGAAGTCGCGCGGGTGCAGCCGGGTCTCGGCGACGAGCGCCCGGACGGCCGCGTTCTGCCGCAGCCGCCGCGGGCGCACTACCGGGAGCTCGACACCCATCGACGCTTCCTGGGCCGGCGTTCAGCGGGCCCGGCGACGAGCCGTGGACTTGCTCTCGCTGGGCCGGCGGACCGCTTCCCCGGACTCCTGTGCGGCGACCGCGAGGCCGAGCCCGTGGGCGGCGAGGGCGTCGACCAGCGCGTCGGACGACGCCTCCGGCGCCATGACGTCGACGTGCAGCCCGGCCTCCTCCGCCGCCTTGGCCGTGGCCGGCCCGATGACCGCGACGACGGTCGACGGGTGCGGCTTGCCGGCGATGCCGACGAGGTTGCGGACCGTCGAGCTCGACGTGAACACGACGGCGTCGTAGGCCCCCGACTTGATCGCGTCGCGGACCTCCGCGGCCGGCGGGGCGGCCCGGACGGTCCGGTATGCGGTGACGTCGTCGACCTCCCAGCCCATGTCCTGCAGGCCGGCGACCAGCGTGTCGGTGGCGATGTCGGCCCGCGGCAGGAACACCCGGTTGATGGGGTCGAGCAGGTCGTCGAACTCCGGCCAGTCGGCGAGGAGACCGGCCGCGGACTGCTCGCCCGAGGGGACGAGGTCGGGCACGAGACCCCAGTCGCGCAGCGCGCTCGGCCGTGACACCGCCGACGGCGGCAATCTTCAACCCGGAGAACGCCCGCGCGTCGAGGCCGGACTCCTCGAACTTCTCCCGGACCGCTCGCACCGCGTTGACGGAGGTGAACCCGATCCACTCGTAGCGCCCGGTCACGAGCCCCTTGATGGCCCGGTCCATCTGCTGCGGGGTCCTGGGTGGCTCGACCGAGATGGTCGGCACGATGTCGGCGTGGGCGCCGTAGAACGCCAGCCGCTCACTGGTCGCGCCGGCCTGGTCCTTGGTGCGGGGCAGCAGCACGGTCCAGCCGAACAGCGGCTTGGTCTCGAACCACGACAGCTCCGAGCGCATCGAGACGCTGTGACCGACCACGGCCAGCGAGGGGAAGTGCACGGTGGACCCGGCCAGGACCGCGCTCGGCCTCGCCGAGCGTCGTCACCCGGCTGACCTGCTGGGTGGTGGTGCCGCGCTCGGTGAGCAGCACCGGGGTCTCCGGGGCCCGCCCGGCGCCGAGCAGGCCGACGAGGGCGGGGGCCAGCGTCTCGGGGGCGCCGAGGACGACGGCGGTTACGTGGTCGGGGACGGCCGGCGCCCAGTCGTGGCGGCGGTCGCCGGCGTCGACGACGTGCACGGCCGTGGCCTGCTGCGTCGTCAGCGGGACACCGGCGTACATCGGCACCGCGGACGCCGCACTGACCCCCGGCACCACCTCGAAGGGAATGCCGGCCTTGTGCAGCGCCAGCGCCTCCTCGGCGAACCCGCTGAACAGGCTGGGGTCACCGTCCAGGAGCCGGACCACGAGCCCGCCGCGCGCCGAGGGCCTTGGCGGTGCGGACGAGCAGCTTGGCGCGCGAGGCGCGGGTCAGCTCCTCGCCGTGCTCGCCGTGGCCGGCGTCGACGAGGACGACGTCGGGCCGAGCGAACCGGGCGAGGATCTCGTCGCGGTTCAGCTGCCGGCCCTGACGGTCCAGCACGATGGTGTCGGCGACCGCGAGCCGGTCTCGGGCCCGCAGCGTGACGAGTCCGGGGTCGCCGGGGCCGGCCCCGACGAAGGCGACGCGGCCGACTGGCTTGCCGGCGCGAGTGGTGGCAGTGGGGGTCACGAGACCTGCTCCGTGTGGTGTTGGTGGGTGGTGGTCAACGTCGACAGCGGTCGAGGTATGCCGTCGGGCGGTTCGTCGAGGACGGGGCGTCCGGTGGTGGCGAGGTCGGCGGCGCCGTCCTCGAGCAGGAGGGCGGCCAGCCGGTGACCGGCCGAAACCGGGTCGTCGACCGGTGCGACGAGCGACCGCCGCAGCTCTGCCGACCCGTCGGGCGCGCCGGCGAAGGCGCGAAGCGAGAGCTCCGGCCCTGCGTCGCCCTCGACCACCTCGGCGAGGGCGCCGACGGGGGCCGTGCACCCGGCCTCCAGGGCGGCGAGCAGCGCGCGCTCGGCGGTGACGCATACCCGGGTGTCGGCGTCGTCGAGGGCCGCGACGGCGGCCCGGACGTCGTCCCGGTCCGCGCGGCACTCGACGGCGAGGGCGCCCTGGCCGGGCGCGGGCAGCATCTGCAGGGGATCGATGGTCTCAGTGGCCTCGTCCAGCCGGCCGATGCGGGCGAGCCCCGCGCGGGCCAGGACGACGCCGTCGACCGCGCCGGACCGGCACGAGCTCCAGCCGGGTGTCGACGTTGCCGCGGACGGCGACCACCTCGAGCCCGAGGCCCAGGGCGGCCAGCTGGGCGGCGCGGCGCGGCGACCCCGTACCGACCACGGAGCCGGCGGGCAGCTCGCCCAGGGTCAGGCCGTCGCGGGCGACCAGGACGTCGCGCGGGTCCTCGCGAACCGGGGTGGCGGCCACGACGAGGCCGGGTTCGGGCGTCGTGGGCAGGTCCTTCAACGAGTGGACGGCCAGGTCGATCTCGCCGTCCAGGAGTGCCCGGCGGATGGCCGCGGCGAAGACGCCGGTGCCGCCGATGGTCGTGAGGGCGTGCGCCGACCGGTCGCCCAGCGTCGTGATCGGGACGAGCTCGACCTGGTGGCCGAGCCCGGTGAGGCGGTCGGCCACCTGCGTGGCCTGGGCCACGGCGAGGGTGCTCCGGCGCGTGCCCAGCCGGAGCGCGGTCACGGCGTGCTCCCGAGCTCGTGGTGCACGGAGGTCGGCGGTGTCGACACGGCGGCGACGGTGTGCGGGTCGAGGTCGAACAGCTCGCGCAGCGCGGCGGCGTAGTCCTCACCGTGGCCGTCGTTGCTGAGCTCCTTGATCCGGACGGTAGGCGTGTGCAGGAGCTTCTCCACCACGCGGTGCACGGCGTGCTGGACCTCCTGTCGGGTGGCCTCGTCGAGCCCGGGAGGCGGTGGTCGAGCCGCTCCATCTCACCGGCGACGACAGCGGCGGCGCGCGACCGCAGCGCGGCGACGGTCGGCGCCACGGACTTCACCATCCGCGAGGCGAGGTAGGCGGCGACCTCCCCGGTGACGAGGTCGCGGACCGCCTGCACCTCGGGCAGCGTCTCGACGTCGGCCCGGTCCGCGAGGACCGCCCCCAGCTCGGCGAGCCCGACGAGGGTGGTGCCGGGCTGGTCACCGACGGCCGGGTCGACGTCATGGGGCAGGGCCAGGTCGACGAAGACCCGTTCGTGACCACGGCTGGCCGCCGCGGCGGCGACGAGGTCGGCGCCGATGAGGTACTGGGCCGAGCCGGTCGAGGAGATGACGACGTCGGCCTCGGCGATGGCGTCGACCAGGCGGTCCATCCCGACGGCCCGGCCGCCGGTGGTCTCGGCCAGCCGTTCGCCTCGCGCCAGGGTCCGGTTCGCGACGAGGATGCCGCTCACACCGCGGCGGGCGGCGGTCGCGGCGGCCAGGCTGGACATGCCACCGGCGCCGACGACGAGCACGGTACGCGTCGCCAGAGGACCCAGGACGCGCTCCGCCTCGTCGAGGCCAGCCTCTACGAGGGAGCGGCTCACGGTGTCGATGGCGGTCTCGTGGTGAGCCCGCTTGCCGACCCGAAGCGCTTGCTGCAGTAGGGAGTTCAGCGACTCGCCGACGGTGCCGGCCCGCTGGCCGGTGCGCAGGGCGTCGCGGAGCTGGCCCAGGACCTGCGCCTCCCCGACCGCCATCGAGTCGAGGCCCGCCGCGACGGAGAAGGCGTGCGCCACGGCCCGGTCCTCGAAGTGCACGTAGAGGTGGGCGGTCAGCTCGGTGCGGTCGACACCGGTCACCTCGGCCAGCGCCTCGCCGATGGCGGCGACCGCACCGTGGAAGGTAAGCGCCTCCGCATACACCTCGAGCCGGTTGCAGGTGACGAGCACGACCGACTCGCCGACGGCGTCGGCCGCGGCCACGTGGTGTGCCAGCGCCGCCGCGGGCACGCCGGCGACAGCCTCGAGCAGGGCGATCGGCGCGGTGCGGTGGGACAGGCCGATGACGAGCAGGCTCACCGGGCGACCTCCACCGGCTGGTCGAGGGTGTCGACCTGCATCTCCCGGAACGCCAGCACGTGCAGCTCGGTGCTGAGGTCGACGCGCCGCACGTTGACCCCGGGAGGTGCGGTCAGCACGGCCGGCGCGAAGTTGAGGATCGAGCGGACCCCGGCGGCGGCCAGCGCGTCGCATACCTGCTGCGCGGACGAGGCGGGGGTGGTGATCACGCCGATGGCGACCTTGCGGCTGCGAACCAGGCGGCGCAGGTCGCTCATCGGGCTGATCGCCACGTCACCGACGTGGCCGCCGCCGACCGTCGGGTCGTCGTCGAACAGCGCCGCGACGTGGAACCCGCCCGAGGTGAACCCGGAGTATGCGGCGAGCGCACGACCGAGGTTGCCCATGCCGACGATGGCGACGGGCCAGTCCTGGCTCAGGCCGAGGGCGCGGGAGATCTCGACGGCCAGGTGGTCGACCTCGTAGCCGACGCCACGCACGCCGTAGGAGCCGAGGTGGCTGAGATCCTTGCGCAGCTGGGTGGACCGGACCCCCGCCGCGGTGGCCAGCTCCTCGGACGAAACGCTCTTGGTGCCACGTTCGGCGTAGTCGGTGAGGGCCCGGAGGTACTCCGGCAGCCGGGCGACGGTGGCGTCGGGGATCTCCCGGCGGGTCGCGGCGTCGGCGGACATGGGTCGCTCACCGGCTCCTTTCAGGTGTGGCCCCAGGCGAACGCGAGGGCCGACCAGCGAGGTCGGCTCAGGTGTCGCCCGGCGGCACGGAGCGCGTGGTGATGTCAGCGTATGCGGTTGTGAACGCCTGCACAAAGTCGTGACGACGGTGCGGCCAGCCCGTGGACGGGCCTACCGAACCGGTGTGACCGGGCTCACTCGGAGGCGGCGCTCCGAGGCCGCGGGGACCGGTTCAGGGCCGACCGTAGCCGGTCCGGCGAGACCCGGAAGAAGTCGTGCGGACGCCCGTCGACCAGCGTCACGGGGATGTGATCCGCCCACTGGGCCCGCAGCTCGGCGTCGTCCTCGACGGACCGCTCCTCCCAGCCGACACCCATCTCGGTGGCCACCCGCTCCACGACCGCGCGGGCGTCGTCGCACAGGTGACAGCCCGGGCGGCCGATGAGGGTGATCCGCGTCGTTGTCATGGCAGTCAGAAGAACACCGAACGGCGCTGCATGAGCAGGGAGTAGAGGGTCTGCTGGATGGTCTCGCGGGTCTGGTCGGTGAGGTCGAAGATGAGCATCGGGTCGTCCGCGGCTCCCGGCCCGAGGTCCGCGGTCTGGACCGGGGCGCCGAACTCGATGATCCACTTGCTGGGCAACGGGATCAGGCCGAGAGGCCCGAGCAGCGGCCAGGTCGGCGTGACCGGTGCGTAGGGCGCACCCACGAGCCGGGCGAACGTCTTGAGGTTGCCGATCATCGGGTAGATCTCCTCCGCACCGACGATCGAGCACGGGATGATCGGGACCCCGGCCCGGATCGCGGAGGCGACGAAGCCTCCCCGACCGAACCGCTGCAGCTTGTAGCGCTCGCTGAACGGCTTCCCGATGCCCTTGAACCCCTCGGGCCACACCCCGACCAGCTCCCCGCTGCCCAGCAGCCGCTCGGCGTCGGCGTTCGTCGCCAGGGTCGACCCGGACTTGCGGGCGACCTGCGAAATCATCGGGGTCTGGAACACGAAGTCGGCTCCGAGCATCCGCAGGTGGCGGTGCGTCGGGGTCTCGTCGAAGACGGCGACCTGGGTCATCAGGGAGTCCATGGCCAAGGTGCCCGAGTGGTTCGACACGACGAGCCCACCACCCTCGGCGGGGATGTTCTCGATGCCCCGCACCTCGACCCGGAACCAGGTCCGGTAGAGCGGCCGGAGCAGCGGCAGGTAGGCGTTGGTGGTGAAGTCCTCGTCGAAGCCGAAGTCGTCGACCTCGAAGTCGCCGGTCAGCCGCCGGCGGAGGAAGGCCAACGTGCTGGCGACCTGCTTCTCGACGTCCTCCGGGGCCACCCCGGAGGCCGCGACGACGGCTCGAAGGGCAGCAACGCCGGCCTGGACGAGGTCTTCGACGCCCGGCACGACGGACCGGGACGCCTCTCCCGGGCGGACGGGTTCGGCGCGAGGCGGTGGCGCGGCCGCCAGCGGCGTCCGCGCCGCGTCGGTATGCGTCGTGGCGTCGGGAACGGTGCGGAGCGGGCGGACCGGTCGCGGCGGGTCGGTCCGCCGGCGACCGCCCTCGCGGGCCATCGCCCGGGTCGTTGGCTTCGTGGCGCGGGGCGCCGGCTGCGGGCGGTGCTTCCGACCGGCGCTCGACGCCGGGCGGGCGGCGGCCGGCGCACCGGCGGTCGCGGCGGTGGTAGGGGTGTCGGTCGCGGGGCTTGTCCCGGTGGTGGCGCCAGTGCTGGCCGAGTCGGGGGTCACGGTCACCAACGCGGCCGGTGTGGGCGCGGCGGTCTCGCGGTCTTCGGGTTGCGGGCTGGGCACGGCGATGAGCGGGGTGCCGCGGCGGCGGGCTCGTTCGCCCGTAGCCCGAGCGGCGCCGGCGGCCAGGGCGTCCCGGGTGGTCGTCCGCCGGGCCGAGCCGGTGGCGGCGGCGGTGGCCTTGGTGGCCGGCCTCGCGGCGGACTTAACGGCGTCTGCCGTGGCCGCGGCCTTAGTCGCGCTCTTCGCCGTCTTGGCCGTCTTCGCCGTCTTGGCCGTCCCGGCCGTCTTGGCGGTCTTGGCCTTCTTGGTCGTCGTCCTCGGCTTGGCGGTCTTGGCGGTGTTGGCGGTCTTGGCGGTGTTGGCGGTGGTGGCGGCCGCCGCCGCGCTGGGGCGCTTCCTCGTCGGCGGCATCAGCCGGTCCTTCCGCTCAGGGCGCTGGCGACGGCGTTGGCCGCCGAGCCGGCCGCACCCTGCACGACACTGACCGCCGTGGCCGCGCCGGGCACCACCGCGGTCACGTGCGGCGCGAAGTCGAGGAACGCCTCGCGGGTGGTGTAGAGCGGCTCGAAGCCGAGCACTTCACGCATCCGCGTCGTGTCGAGCCCGCGACCGTAGGCGAGGTACTGCATCTGGTCGTCGGAGAAGTCCGCCAGCCCGGCCCGCTTGACGACACCGCCGAGAAAGCCGGCCGCCGGAAGCGGGACGCGGGAGGATCACGCGGCCGACCAGGGCCGCGGCCTGCATCAACGTGATGACCCCGTCACCCGCGACGTTGACGTTGCCCACAGCGGCCGGTGCCGTCGTCGCCAGGACGAGGCAGGCGGCCGCGTCGGTCTCGTGCACGAACTGGAGACGCGCGTCGAACCCGAGCGGTGCGGGGATCACCGGGAGCGCGAAGTAGTCCGTCATCGACGTGCGGATGCCCGGACCGATGATGTTCGCCAGCCGGAGCGTGGTGATCCCCACGTCGGGACGGCGTCGGGCGAACCCGCGAACGTAGCCCTCGACCTCGACCGAGTCCTTGCCGAACCCCGCCCGCGGCAACGACCTTGGGCTCATGTCCTCGGTGAACATCGCCGGGTCGCGCGGCGACGAGCCGTAGACGGCGGCGGACGACTTGACCACCAGGCGCTGGAGGTGCTCGGCCTTCTGGCAGGCCGCGAGCAGCTGCATCGTCCCGATGACGTTGATCTCCTTCTGGGAGACCCGTCCGCCGGCCGACAGCGGCGTGGCGATGACGTTCATGTGGACGACGGTGTCGACGTCGGCCTGGGCGATGATCTTGCCGATCATCGGGTTGCGGATGTCGGCGCGCACGAACTCGGCGCGCCCGATCGGATGCAGCGGAGGCACGACGTCGACGCCGATGATGCGCTCGACCGAGTCGTCGGCGGCGAGCGCGCGGGCGAAGACGCCGCCCATGTAGCGAGAGACGCCCGTGACGAGCACGACGGAGGCCATGACAACCCCCTTCCCACCGTGCCGGCGGCACGTCGACTAACGCGGTCGATCCTAGCGAGACGACGAAAGCCCCCACCCCGGGCGGGGTGGAGGCTTGTCGGCGCACGTCGTTGGTGCGGCGGCTACTTCTTGTTGCGGCGCTGGTGACGTGTCTTGCGGAGCAGCTTGCGGTGCTTCTTCTTCGCCATCCGCTTGCGGCGCTTCTTGATGACCGAGCCCATGGACCGTCCTCGCGTGTCGTCGTGCCTACCGTGGTGTCGGCGGGCAACCAGAGCTAACGCCGAACAGATCGTCCGCCATCGTAGCGTTCGCGGGCGCGAGCACCCAAACGCCGGCGCAGGTCGAAGGCACGGTCAGCGCCGTGGGCGAGCCCGGCCCGTCCAACGGCGTGGACCGTTCAGGCGGTGTCGACGAAGGAGGTGCGCAGGTACTTGTGCACCTCGTCCTCCGGTACCCGGAAGGAGCGACCGACGCGGACCGCGGGGAGATCCCCGGCGTGGACCAGCCGGTAGACCGTCATCTTCGACACGCGCATGATCGAGGCGACCTCGGCAACGGTCAGGAACCGCACCTCGGCGAGCTGCCGCTCAGTGGACATGTGACCCTCGATCTGCTCCGCCCAGCGCCGGCTTCCCCTCCGGCGGTCGACTACGCGGGTGCAAGAGGTCACTCTAGGGGCACGTGTGACGCTTGGGGAAGCCGCGTGAGCCGCCCGGGCCGCGGGCGTCAAGTCGACACGCGGGATGCCTCACCAGCCGACCGTGAAGCGCGCCCACCTCAGTCGAAGTAGACGTCGAGGCCGTGCAGCGGGAACACCGCCTGCCGAGTCGCCATCACCGCGCGGTCGACCGGGTCATCGGGGTCGTAGCCGAGATCCCAGGAGCGCCACCACAACGGTCCCGCGTCGGGGCCGCGGTCCCCCATCCGGAACGGCGCCGGCCGCCCCGTCAGCTCGCGCACGTGCTCTCGCCAGTCTTCGGGAACGGCCTCGGTCACGGCGATCGGCCGGTGCGTCGCGATGGCCGAGAGATGGGTCCACGTCCGGGGCACCACGTCGACGATCTCGTAGCCGCCACCGCCGAGCGCGACCCAGCGTCCGTCGCATACCTCGTGGCTGAGCCGGTGCAGCGCATCGGCGGCCTCACGCTGCGCGTCCACGGTCAGCGCCAGGTGGGCCAGCGGGTCCTGGACGTGGGTGTCGCAGCCGTGCTGGGTCACCAGGACCTGGGGACGGAACGCCCGCACCAGAGGCAGCGCCGTCGAGTGGAACGCGCGGAGCCAACCCGCGTCGGCGACCCCCGGCGGCAGCGCGACGTTGACCGCCGAGCCCTGGGCGTCCGCGCCGCCGATGTCACCCGGCCACCCGGTGCCGGGGAACAGCGCCCGCCCCGACTCGTGGATGGAGACGGTCAGCACCCGCTCGTCGTTCCAGAAGATCCGCTCGACCCCGTCGCCGTGGTGGACGTCGACGTCGACGTAGGCGACCCGCTCGACGCCGTGGTCGAGCAGCCAGCGGATGCCGATCGCCACGTCGTTGTAGATGCAGAACCCCGAGGCGGCGTCGGGCATCGCGTGGTGCAGGCCGCCGCAGAAGTTCACGCCGTGGGCGGTCCGGCCGCTCCACACCGCCTCGCACAGCTCCCGCGTCCCCTCGACGATGCGAGCACTCGCCTCGTGCATCCCTGTGAACGCCGGGTCGTCGTCGGTGCCCAGCCCGTATGCGCCGTCCGCACTCTCGGGGTCGGCCGAGGCCGCCTTCACGGCGGCGACGTAGGCGTCGCTATGCACGGTCCTCAGCAGCACGTCGGCGGCGATGTCGGGGTCGACCCGGTCGACGTCGGGATGGTCGAACAGCCCGAAGGCGTCGCAGAGCCGAGCTGTGAGGTCGAGGCGGAGCGGCGACATCGGGTGCGTCGGCCCGAAGTCGTACCGCGTGAAGCCCGGGTCCCACACGACCTGCGCCTGCGTCGGCATCCCGTGAGGCTACCGAGGTTTGCTGCGGCCGCTCAGAGCACGTCCGGCCGGCGGCGGTCCTCACCGAGCGGCAGGACCATGGCGATCTCCTCCTGCAGCTCGTCCTGCTGCTCGTCCTGCAGCTCGTTCTGGGCGGCGCCACCGTCGCGCGACGTCACCCGCATCGGGCGGCGGAAGTCGGTGGGGCGGAACCCGATTCCGCTGGCGAAGGCGACCGCCCGCCCGTTGTCCGTGCCCACCCAGTAGGACACGTGCGTACGCCCGTCGCGGCGGGCGCGGTCGGCGCTGGCCTCGACGAGCCTCGTCGCGACCCCGGTGCCTCGCGCTGCGGGCGCCACCCAGAGCCCGAAGATCTCGGCCACCCGGCCCTCGTCGTCCTTGCCTTCGCCGAGGCTGACGACTCCGACGGGCTGGCCGTCACCGCTCTCCGACTCGTGGCGCACGGCCACCAGACGGGTGGACCGCCTCATCCGCAGCCGCCAGAGGTCCTCCTCGAAGCCCTCTTCGTCGTCGGCGCTCGCGACGAACGCGTCCGGCGAGTCCCTAAGCGCCGCAAGGCGAATCGACCGGAACTCCGGCCAGTCCTCCTCGCCGAGCTCGCGAACCGTCACCTCGCTCATGGCGTCAGCCTCCCACGCCGGGACCGGCACCGGGGACCGGGGTCTCGAGCACTCGTTCCATGCCCTGCTCGTAGAGGCCGGGCTTGCCGGGCAGCGGATAGCGGGTGCCGTCGAAGGTGAAACCCATCCGCTCGTACAGCCGGATGGCCGGCACGTTGCCCTCCGTCACCTCGAGGACGACCCGGGACCGACTGCGCCGGACTGCCTCCTCGACGACGGTCCGGACGAGGAGCTCGGCCACGCCGGTGCCCCGCGCCTTCGGGACGACATACATGGCCACGAGCATTGCGGCGTCGCCTGGAGTCTCCGGGTCGTCCCAGATGCCGACCGAGCCCACCGGCTCCGCGTCGAGGCGCACCTGGAAGTGGCATTGTCCGGCGATGCGCGCCCGCCAGGCCGCTTCGTCGAAGTGGGCGACATCGGCGTACTGCGTGAGAAAGGCGTCCGGAGCGGCCTGCAACATCTCGAGGCGGAGGTCGCGGTGCGAGCGCCAGTCGTCCGGCGTGACTCGGTGGACCGTGAGGTTCACGGGCTCGTCACGGGTTCCCGGCAGCCAGCTCGTGTGAACGTCGCGCCGCCGCTTCCATGGCGGTGATGAACGCGGCCCGCACCTTGTGGTCGTCGAGCTGGCGCAGCGCCGCCACGGTGGTGCCGCCGGGCGAGGACACCCGTTCGCGGAGCACCGTCGGGTGCTCGCCGGTCTCCTTGAGCATGGTGGCGGCGCCGAACAGGGTCTGGACGACCAGCTCGGTGCTCGTGTTGCGGGGCAGGCCGAGGACGACGCCGGCCTCGATCATCGCCTCGACGACGTAGAAGATGTATGCCGGTCCGCTGCCGGAGATCGCGGTCACCGCGTCCTGGTACTTCTCGGGCACCTGCACGACCCGCCCACACGAGCGCAGCAGCGCCTCGGCCTCCTCGAGGTGCTCGGAGGTGCAGTGCCGCCCGGGCGAGATCGCGGCCATGCCCTGGTCGACGAGCGCCGGCGTGTTGGGCATCACCCGCACGACCGACGACCCCTCGGGCAGCCGGGACTCGAGGAACTCCGTCGTGATGCCGGCCGCGAGCGAGACCACGAGGTTGCCGGGGACCACGTGGTCGCGGATCTCGGCGAGCAGCCCGTCCATGTCCTGCGGCTTCACCACGAGGACCAGGACGTCGGCGGACTTGGCCGCCGTGGCGTTGTCGAGGACGCTGACGCCGTACTTCGCGTTGAGGGCGGCCGCATGGTCGGTGCGCTTCTCGGTGATGCTGAGGTCGGCGACGTCGCGCCCGGAGCGGACCAGCCCGGACAGCAGGGTTTCCCCCATGACGCCGGCGCCGAAGATCGCCGTGGTGGTCATCGGTGTCAGCCCTTCGTCGCGACGCCGCGCAGGAAGAACATGAGGTTGCCCGGCTTCTCGGCCATCCGTCGCATGAGATAGCCGTACCACTCCTCGCCGTAGGGGATGTAGACGCGCATCTGGTCGCCCCGGTCGGCGATGCGCTGCTGCTCCTCGGGCCGGATGCCGTAGAGCATCTGGTACTCGAACGACTTGGGGTCCCGACCGTTCTTGGCCGCCAGGGCGCCCGCGATCTCGACGAGCCGAGGGTCGTGACTGGCGATCATGGGATATCCCTGACCGGCCATCAGCACCTTGAGGCAGCGCACGTAGGCCTTGTCGATGTCGCCGGAGGACTGGTAGGCCACCGACTCCGGCTCCTTGTAGGCCCCCTTGCAGAGCCGCACCCGGCTGCCCTCGCCGACGAGGTCGGCACAGTCGGCCTCGGTGCGGTGCAGGTATGCCTGGAGCACCGCCCCGACCGTCGGGAAGTCCTGGCGCAGCTCGCGCAGCGTCTCCAGCGTGTAGTCGGTGGTGGTGTGGTCCTCCATGTCGAGGGTCACCGTCGTGCCGGCGTTGCTGGCCGCCTGGCAGATCTGGCGGGCGTGCTCGAGGGCGATCTTGTGCCCGTCCCCCGGCAGCGCCTGCCCCAAGGCCGAGAGCTTGAGCGAGACCTCGCGCGACCCCGTCGGCGGTGAGGCCGGCTTCGGAGAGCGCCGCGAGGAGGGCGAGGTAGGCGTCGCGGGTGTGCTGCGCCTGGCTGAGCTCGGTCGTGTCCTCGCCGAGGTAGTCGATCGTCGACATCCGGTGCCGGCTGGCGAGCTCGCCGGCGGCGTGGACGGCGTCCGGGGTGCGCGCCCCGGGCACGAATCGACGAACCACGTTGCGGCTCACCGGCGCTCGTTCGACGGCGTCACGCACGGTCGTCGAGGCGGCGAGCTGCAGCATGCCGTTGCGCAGCAGGTCACTGGGCTCCACGAGAGCAATCTATCCTCGCCGCTGGACGTTCTCTCGGGTCGGCACCGGCCGGGGGCGAGGACCTACGCTGCGGGGATGCCCACGTCCCTGACGTTCGAGGAGCACGGCGAGGGGCTCGGCGACGCGTGGACCGTCCTGCGGGACAACGCCGCCCGGGCCGGGCTCGCAGCCGCGGTGCCCACGTGTCCGGGCTGGACGGTGCGCGAGCTGGTGGCCCACCAGGGAATGGTCCATCGCTGGGCGGCTGCGTGCGTACGCGGCGAACGCGACGACGACGCGTGCGCAGTCATCGAGCAGGAGGGCCTGGCCTCGCCCGACCTCCTGGCGTGGCTGGACGAGGGCGCCAAGGACCTCCTCGCCGCCCTGGCCTTCGCCCCGGCCGACCTGGACGCGTGGTTCTTCCTGCCGGACGCCCCCGGCGCTCGACAGGGCTGGGCGCGGCGCCAGTGCCACGAGACGACGATCCACGCGGTGGACGCGATGGCGGCGGCGCGGGGTTCGGTTCCGCCGGCGCGCGAGACCTGGATCCACGCCGAGCTGGCCGCGGACGGCGTCGACGAGCTCCTCATGGGGTTCGTGCCGCGCCGCCGGAGCGGGCTGGAGCTGCCCGAGCCGAGGACGGTCGTCGTGCGGACGACCGACACCGGGCATACCTGGACGCTGCGGGTCGGCGAGGGTCGGACCACGTCGCGGGTCGGCGAACCTGACGAGGGACCGGCCGATGTGGCGGTGAGCGGCACCGCGGCCCAGGTCTACCTCGCCCTCTGGAACCGCGGCGACGTGGCCACCTGCACCGACCCGGCTCTGCTCGACCACTGGCGCGCGGGCGTACAGGTGCACTGGTAGCTCGGACGGGGAGTCGCGGACCGCTCGACGGGCAGGAAGAGCCCGAACAGCCGTTCCCGGGCCGTTTCCGGCCCTGCTGCCCGTCGAGGCGTCCGCCTCACCGGTTCACGGGTCGACGAGGTACCGCTGCAGCACCGGACCCAGCCACCGGGCGAGGTCGTCATGGCTGGCCGCCACCATGGCCGGCAGCCGAACGACATACCGGGTCGTGGCCAAACCGATGATCTGCGCCCCGGCGAGGGCCCCCCGCAACGGCGCCTCGGACACCCGCGTGCGGTCCGTGACCCGCCCAACGATCTCGCGGGTCACGAACTCGCGCATCAATGCAGTGACCTCGTCGTTCGTATGCAGCGCCCGCACGATGGCGACGAGCCGCTCCCGGTTGTCCGGGTCGTCCCAGACCCCGAGGAACGTCCGGACCAGGCGTTCGCCCAAGGTGTCCGGCGGGCCGGCCAGCAGTCCCTCGACGATCTGCGCCGGGTTGACCCGGGTCAGGACGACCGACTGCGCGAACAGGTCGGCCTTGCCCTCGAAGTAGTGATGCACCAGGGCGGCGTCCACGCCGGCCACCCGGGCCACCGACCGCAACGACGTGCCCTCGTAGCCCTTGTCGGCGAACTCCGTTCGGGCCGCCTCGGTGATCAGCCGTCGGGTGTCCTCGCCGGCCGGGCGACGGCCGCGACGGGCCGGCGAGGCCGCCTCGCTCACGGGTGCGCCACCGCCGCGTAGTGCAGCCGTGCGAACGCCAGCGCCGCCGCCAGGTCCAGCTCGCGTACCTCGGCGACCGACCGCCGGGTGCTGACCTCCACCACAATCGAGCCGTCGAAACCGTTGCCCGCCAAGTGTTCCAGCAGCTCACCACACGGCTGGGTCCCGCGGCCGGGAACGAGGTGCTCGTCGCGCGGCGACCCGCTGCCGTCGGCGAGGTGGATGTGGGTGAGCCGGTCGCCCAGCGCCCGCGTCATGGCCATCGCGTCCGAACCGGCGGTCGCGGTATGCGACAGGTCGAGCGTCACGTGGTCGTAGGGCTGGCCCACCGGGTCCCAGTGCGGCAGGTAGGCGAGCATCTCCCGCTGCCGCGCACGCCACGGGAACATGTTCTCCACGGCCAGCTGGACGCCCGTCTCCTCCTGCCGGACGGCGAGCCCGTCGACGAACCCCGACGCATACTCGCGCTGCCACCGGAACGGCGGGTGCAACACCACCGTCGGCGCCCCCAGCGTCAGCGCCATGTCGATGGAACGGTCCACCTTCTCCCACGGGTCGGTCCCCCAGACCCGTTGCGTCAGAAGCAGAGTCGGCGCATGCACGGAGAGCACGGGCAGCCCGTGCAGGTCGCTGAGGGCCTGGATCGCCCCGGGCTCCTGGGTCACCGGGTCGGTCCACACCATGACCTCGACCCCGTCGTACCCGAGCCGCCCGGCCGTGGCGAACGTCGTGGCGCAGTTCTCGGGGTACATCGAGGCCGTGGAGAGCCCGATCCGAGTGGTCACGAGCGCCATTGTCCGACATGGACCTCCGCGCGGGCGGACAGGAGTGTCCGCATACGCTGACCCGGTGGCCGAGGTTCCGCTGGACATGCCCCGCATCTGGGTGGAGTTCCCCGACCCGGCCGACGCGGACCAGCGGTTCCGGTGTGACCTCACCTGGTTGACGTCCAGCTGGATGTGCATCTACGGCAACGGCTGCCAGGGCATCTACGCCGACCGGCCCGACGACGGGTGCTGCACGCTGGGCGCTCACTTCACCGAGGACGCCGACTACGAACGAGTCGCCGCGGTGGCAGCGAACATGGGGCCCGACGAGTGGCAGTACCGCGACGTGGCATACCGAAAAGGCTTGCTGGACAAGGACTCCTGGACGGAGCTGGAGGACGGCGCCACCAAGACGAAGGTCGTCGACGGCGCCTGCATCTTCCTCAACCGGCCCGGTTTTCCCAGCGGCATGGGCTGCGCCCTCCACCAGCACGCCGTCCTGCAGGGGCTGCCGCCGACGTCGCTGAAGCCCGAGGTGTGCTGGCAGCTGCCGATCCGGCGCAGCTACCGGACGGTCGAGCTGGCCGACCAGACCAGCTACCTCGAGGTGACCATCACGGAGTACGACCGTCGCGGGTGGGGCCCCGGCGGGCACGACCTCGACTGGTACTGCTCGGGGAACCCCGAGGCACACGTCGGCCGCGAGCCGGTCTACCGATCGTGCAAGGTCGAGCTGGTCGAGCTGATGGGCGAGGCCGCTTACGAGGAGCTCGTGCTGCGCTGTGAGGCGCACCTGCGCGCCGTCACCGCGGCTCGCCGGATCGGCAACCGCAAGCTGCTGCCGCTGCTCGTCCATCCCGCCACGCTCGCCGCCCAGGATGTGCGGAGCGCGGAGCGCGCGTCCGCGGCCAAGGTCCGAAAGCTCGCTGCGGCCAGCCAGACGGAGGGCAAGCCGGGTAAGAAGCACTCGCGCCGGTGAACGGCGGGGCCGCCATCCCGAGCCCGAACATCTGGGAGTGGCCGGAGCTCTACGAGCTGGAGAATCAGGCCGCCGACCGGGCCCGCGTCATCGAGACCGCGATGCGCGAGATCCACGACTGGGCCGGCTTGGACGTGCTCGACATCGGGTGCGGCACCGGGTTCCACCTGCCGCGCTTCGCCCGGACGGCCCGGTCGGTCACCGGGGTCGAGCCGCACCCGCCCCTGGTGGCGGCGGCTCGGCGGCGGACGGCCGCACTCGCCTCCGTCCGCGTCGTCGAGGCGTCCGCCGAGGACACCACGCTGCCGGCGGCGAGCGTGGACGTGGCCCACGCGCGGTGGTCCTACTTCTTCGGCCCGGGCTGCGAGCCCGGCCTCGCCGAGCTGGACCGGGTGATGCGGCCGGGTGGCGCCGCCTTCGTCATCGACAACGACGCGACGCGCTCGACGTTCGGGGCGTGGTTCCGGCGGTTCCTTCCCCGCTACGACCCGGAGGCGGTGGAGCGGTTCTGGCGACGGCAAGGTTGGGTGCGACGGGCCCTGGACATCGAGTGGACGTTCGACTCCGCGGCGGACTTCGCCCGCGTGCTGCGGATCGAGCTGAGTCCCACCTTGGCCGACGAGATCATCGCCACCGATCCGGACCGGACCGGTGTGGACTATGCACTCAACCTGCGGTGGCGTCGGTGGCCGACGGCATGATGACCCGGTGATGACCCGATGACGACCATCGTCTTTGTCCACGCCCACCCCGACGACGAGACCACCCAGACCTCCGGGTCGATGGCCCGCGCGAGCGCCGAGGGCGACCGCGTGGTGGTCCTGTATGCGACGAACGGCGACCACGGGGAGGTGCCCGAGGACCTCGCGGAGGGCGAGACCGTCGTCGACCGGAGGCGCTCCGAGGCCGAGGCGTCAGCGCGGGCGACCGGCACCCACCGGGTGATCTGGCTCGGCTACACCGACTCCGGCATGTCCGGGTGGGAGCAGAACGACGCCGACGGCGCACTCCACGGTGCCGACGTCGACGAGGTGGCCCGCCGCGTGGCAACGATCCTCGACGAGGAGGACGCCGACGTGCTGGTCGGCTACGACTGGCACGGCAACTACGGCCACCCAGACCACGTCAA
The DNA here is from genome assembly GCA_963751085.1 of uncultured Actinomycetota bacterium. Taxonomy (GTDB): domain Bacteria; phylum Actinomycetota; class Actinomycetes; order Actinomycetales; family Dermatophilaceae; genus Lapillicoccus. The sequence goes on from CAVVTH010000004.1 coordinate 1,156,236, forward strand.
GGTGCATCACGTGGCCCACCGTGCGGCCGAGCTGGCCGCCCGGCGACCCCGCCTGCTCGAGTCGACGATGAACCGCACCCGCCTTGCGCTCGACCGGAAGATCCGGCTGGACCGCGGTGAGCAGATCGACTGGGACCCGGAGGCACCCATGGACGACGGCAACCCCGTCGGTTCGGCCGAGGAGGAGATCTCCTGGGAGGTCGACGTCTCCGGCTACATCGCACAGCGTCGGGCCGCGGTTCGCGCCCACGCCAGCCAGTCTGACACGGCGTGGATGCGCGGTATGCCGGACGAGGACTTCGCGGCGGTCTTCGGCACCGAGTTCTACATCGAGCCCGGCCGCGAGGAGCCGATCCAGCCCGGGTGGCCGTTCCGGCCGCCGAGCTGACCGGACGAGCCCGCCTCCCGGAGGCTGTCGGCGCCGTCGCCTAGCGTTCGGCGCATGGCATCCAGGGCGTCGGCGCGGGCGAGCGGCTACCGCTGCGCGGAGTGCGGCTGGACCACCGTCAAGTGGGTGGGCCGGTGCGGAGAGTGCCAGGCCTGGGGCTCGGTGGCCGAGGTCGGCGTCCCGACGATCCGCACCACCGCGGCGACATCGGTGGCGCAGCCGGCGCTGCGGATCGGGCAGGTGGACGTCGAGCACGCCAGCGCCCGGAGCACGGGGGTCCGCGAGCTGGACCGCGTTCTCGGGGGTGGGCTCGTGCCGGGCGCCGTGGTGCTCGTCGCAGGGGAGCCGGGCATCGGCAAGTCCACCCTGCTGCTCGACGTCGCCGCTCGTGCGGCCCGGGGCGGCCAGACGGTGCTCTACGTCAGCGGCGAGGAGTCGGCGGCCCAGGTGCGGATGCGGGCCGAGCGGATCGAGGCGATGGCCGCGACCCTGTTCCTCGCCGCGGAGACCGACCTCGCGACGGTGCTCGGACAGGTCGAGGCCGTTCGGCCCGATCTCGTCATCGTCGACTCGGTGCAGACGATCGCGAGCGCACAGGTGGAGGGGGCGGCCGGCAACGTCAGCCAGGTCCGCGAGGTGGCCGCCAGCCTCATCCAGGCGGCCAAGAGCCGCGGCGTGGCCGTCCTGCTGGTCGGTCACGTCACCAAGGACGGCTCGATCGCCGGACCGCGCACCCTCGAGCACCTCGTCGACGTCGTGGTGCAGTTCGAGGGCGACCGGCACTCCCGGCTTCGGCTGGTCCGGGCGGTGAAGAACCGCTACGGGCCGACCGACGAAGTGGGTTGCTTCGACCTCTCCGACGTCGGCATCGTCGGGCTGGCCGACCCCAGCGGGCTGTTCCTGTCGCACCGCGACGTCACCGTCGCCGGCACCTGCGTGACCGTCACGCTCGAGGGGCGCCGCCCGCTCGTCGCCGAGGTCCAGGCGCTCATCGCGCCGAGCACCCTGCCGTCCCCGCGCCGCGCCACCCACGGACTCGACGCGAGCCGGGTGGCCATGATCATGGCGGTCCTCGAACGCCGGGCCCGCATCCCCATCGGCACGCGCGACGCCTACGTGTCGACCGTGGGCGGGGTCCGCCTCGCGGAGCCGGCCGCGGATCTCGCGGTGGCGCTCGAGCGTGGCCAGCTCCGTGGTGGACGCTCCCCTGCCGGCGCACGCCGTCGCCTTCGGCGAGGTCGGCCTCGCCGGAGAGCTGCGCCCGGTGTCGGGGATGCCGCGCCGGCTGGCGGAGGCGTCCCGGCTGGGCTTCCGCACGGCCTTCACCCCCCGCGGTGTGGTGGGGTCCGGGCCGATCCCCGACGGGCTGCGCGTCGTCGAGGTGCCCGATGTGGCCACCGCGGTGGTCGCGGCGTTGGACGTCCCGGCCCGCGGCTCCGCCCACGGTTAGGTCGGGGTCCCCGCGAAGTATCGGAGCGAAGCGTCGGCCCACGCAACGTTCGGAGCGAAGCGAAGAGCGTTGTGGGGAGAACTTCGTGGGGTGATTAGACTCCCGGCGAGCCGACCGGCACCGTCTACAGCGAGGACACCGCCGGGTCGGCCGTCGAGTGGGAGGGACAAGGGGACGTGGCGACACCCGTGCAGCGTGGCTTCGACGACCTGCTGCGGGCCACGCTCGCGGCCGTGGCGCCGGGCACCGACCTGCGCGACGGCCTGGAGCGCATCCTCCGCGGCCGCACGGGCGCGCTCATCGTGCTCGGCAACGACAAGGTCGTCGACTCGATCAGCAGCGGCGGCTTCCCGCTCGACATCGAGTTCTCGGCGACCCGGCTGCGCGAGCTGTCCAAGATGGACGGGGCCATCGTCCTGGACCGTGACGTCAACCGCATCCTGCGGGCCAACACCCAGCTCGTCCCGGACCCGAGCATCGAGACCTCGGAGTCCGGTACCCGCCACCGGACCGCGGAGCGGGTCGCCATCCAGACCGGGTTACCCGTTGTGTCGGTCAGCCAGTCGATGCAGATCATCGCGCTCTACGTCGGCGGCCGGCGGCACGTCGTCGAGGGCAGCGCCGCGATCCTCTCCAAGGCCAACCAGGCGCTGCAGACGCTGGAGCGCTACAAGTCCCGCCTCGACGAGGTCACCTCCACCCTCTCCGCTCTCGAGATCGAGGACCTGGTCACCGTCCGCGACGTCGCCAGCGTGCTGCAGCGCCTGGAGATGGTCCGCCGGATCAGCGAGGAGATCTCCGACTACGTCGTCGAGCTCGGCGACGACGGCCGGCTGCTCGGCCTCCAGCTCGAGGAGCTGGCCGGTGGCCTGGGCAACGACCGGGAGCTGGTGATCCGCGACTACATCGACAGCGCCAAGTCCGGCCGAACCGTCGACGAGGCGCTCGACGCGCTCATGGAGCTCACCTCCGCCGAGCTGCTCGACCTGGGCGCGGGCGCCCGCGCCGTGGGGTTCACCGTCGGGGGGGACGCCCTCGACAGCGCGGTGAGCCCGCGGGGCTACCGGCTGCTGACGAAGGTTCCCCGGCTCCCGCCGGCCATCGTCGACCGCCTCGTGGAGCACTTCGAGTCGCTGCAGCGGCTGCTCGCCGCCAACCTCGAGGACCTCATGAGCGTCGGCGGCGTCGGCGAGAGCCGCGCTCGCGCGGTTCGCGAGGGCCTGTCCCGGCTCGCGGAGTCCAGCATCCTCGAGCGGTACGTCTGACCGCCTGGTGCACCCGCTCGCTCCTTCCCTGCCGGTCCTGCACGACCGGGTGAACCGCTGGTATGCGACGAACACCCGGCCACTGCCCTGGCGCCGGCCGGGGACGTCGCCGTGGGCGGTGCTGGTCTCCGAGGTGATGTCGCACCAGACGCCGGTGGCTCGGGTCGAGCCGGTCTGGCGCGAGTGGCTCGCTCGGTGGCCGACCCCGGCCGACCTCGCCGCCGCACCGCCCGGTGAGGCGGTCCGCGCGTGGGAACGGCTGGGCTACCCCCGCCGGGCGCTGCGCCTGCACGAGGCCGCGCGAGCCCTGGTCGACCGCCACGAGGGCGAGGTGCCGGCCAGCGAGCAGGAGCTTCGAGCGCTGCCCGGGATCGGCGCCTACACGGCCGCGGCGGTAGCGTGCTTCGCGTTCGGGCAACCGACGGTCGTCGTGGACACCAACGTCCGTCGGGTGCTGGTACGGACCCTCCTCGGTCAGGCGCAGGCCGCGCCGGCCATGAACCGCGCCGAGCGCGACCTCGCAGTTGCCGCGCTGCCGGAGGACGCGGACGACGCGGTCGTCTGGAACGTCGCCGCCATGGAGCTCGGCGCCCTGGTCTGCACGGCGCGCTCGCCGGCGTGCGACCGGTGCCCCGTCGCTGACCTGTGCGCCTGGAACCGTGCCGGCCGACCGGCATACGCGGGACCGGTGCGGCGGACGCAGACCTGGCACGGCACGGACCGGCAGGCCCGTGGCGCACTCCTGGACGTCCTGCGCAGGGTCACCGGGCCGGTCGGCGCGGAGGAACTACGCACGGCCTGGCCACCGGAGCAACAACGGCTGCGGTGCCTTGACTCGCTCGTCGCCGATGGTCTCCTGGAACCGCTGGCCGGCAACCGCTACCGGCTGCCGGCCTGACTGCCGTGACGCACAGCCGGTCGCTAGAACACCAGGCTGAGCAGCATGACGAGGACGAAGCCGACGACGGAAATCACCGTCTCCATGATCGACCAGGTCTTGATCGTCTGACCGACGGTGAGCCCGAAGTACTGCTTCACCAACCAGAACCCGGCGTCGTTGACGTGGCTGAAGAACAGCGAGCCGCAGCCGATTGCGAGCACGAGCAGAGCCAGGTGTGACGTCGATAGCGTCCCGGCCAGGGCGCCGACGATGCCGGCGGCCGTCGTCGTCGCCACCGTCGCCGAGCCGGTGGCCAGCCGAATGCCGACCGCCACCAGCCAGCCGAGCAGCAGCACCGAGATGTTGGCGCCGGTCGCCCAGTCGGCGATGACGTTCGCGACACCGGCGTCGACGAGCAGCTGCTTGAACCCACCACCGGCGGCCACGATGAGCAGGATGCCGGCGATCCCCGGCAGTCCCGACCCGAGCGACTCGTTGACCTGCTCCCGACGCATACCCGCGCCCTTGCCCAGCGTGAAGTAGGCGAGCAGCACGGCGAGGAGCAGCGCGATCGTCGGCGCCCCGATGGTGTCGAAGATCTGCCGGGCCAGGCTGCCGGTGGGTGTTGTCAGGTCGCTGATCCCTTTGAGGAGCATGAGCAGGACCGGCAGGACGATGGTGATGAGCGCTGCGCCGAAGGACGGCCGCTTGGCCAGCCGAGGTGCGGCCGAGCCGATCCCCTGCGTGCCGAGGAGCCCGGGGTCGTCCTCGCCGGGACCGCGGACCTGCGTGCCGGTCTGGCGGCTGTCCCGCTCGATGACGTCGGTCGTCGTCGCACCGGTCGACCGTGCCGAGGACCCCGCTGAGGACCCGCCGACGGACGCCGTCTGCAGCTCCCGGTCCTGGGTGCGGGCGTCGATGGCCGACTCGCCCAGGCTGGCGGGCGCGTAGAGGGGGACCCAGCGGTCCATGAGGCTGCCGAGGAGCGGGCCGGCGATGATCAGCGTCGGCACCGCGACAATGAGGCCGAAGATCAGCGTCTGGCTCTGGTCGGCCTTGAGCAGGGCGATGGCGGTCTGCGGGCCCGGGTGCGGCGGGACGAGGCCGTGGAGCACCGACAGGCCCGCCAGCGCGGGGATGCCGACCCGCATGAGCGTCGACTTCGTGCGGCGCGCCACGAGGATCACGACCGGGACCAGGATGACCACGCCGACCTCGAAGAACAGCGGCAAGCCGATGATCGCGGCAATGAGGGCCATCCCCCACGGCAGCTTGCTGCCCGAGAGCCGGTCGGTGATCCGGTTCACGATGTTGTCGGCCCCGCCGGAGTCGGCCAGGATCTTGCCGAGCATGGCGCCGAGGGCGATGAGGATCCCGACGGCGCCGGCCGTGCTCCCGAACCCGTTCGTGAAGCTGGTGAGCGCTGCCGTCGGACTGATCCAGGCGACCGCGGCCAGCGCCGCCGAGCCCAGCATCAGGGCGAGGAACGGGTGCATCTTGAGCCAGCTGATGAGGACGACGATGACGGCGATGCCGACCAGGCAGGCGATCACCAGCTGGGTGTTGCCCGCCTTGCTGATCGGGTCGGCGGTGGGTACGGCGGCAAGGACGGCTCCGGCTGCGGACATGCGACCTCCAGATGGCGGATGGTTAGACGGGCGGCGTGAGGCCCAGGGCGTGGAGCGCGCGATCGAGGACTTCGGCCTCGGTACCCTCCCCGGACACGGTCACACCGGGCTCGTCGGGTTCGAGGGGTTCGAGGGTGGCCAGCTGGCTGGGAAGCAGCGAGGGGGGCATGTAGTGGCCGGCGCGGTGGTCGAGCCGGTCGGCGATGGCCGTCTCGGGCGCCGTGATGTGGCAGAACCGCACGTTCGGTCGACCCTCCCGCAGCAGGTCGCGGTAGACGCGGCGTAGGGCGGAGCACGTGACGACCGAGGAGACGTCGTCCTCCACCTGGCCGTCCATCCACTCGCCGATGAGCCGCAGCCACGGCCACCGGTCCTCGTCGGTGAGGGGAACGCCGCTGTGCATCTTCGCGACGTTGGCCTCGGGGTGGAAGGCGTCGCCCTCCGCGAAGATCCAGTGCATGCTCACGGCGATGCCCTTGGCCACGGTCGTCTTCCCCGACCCGGCGACGCCCATGACGACGACGATGTCGGGGTCCTGCCCCGCCCGGGAGGCCTCCATGGCAGCAACCCTAGCGATGCGTCGGCTAGTCGTACGTCGGTGACGCCGCAGACTGTCGTCGTGACCCAGCCCAGCAGCGCCGACCTGCCCCCCACGTCCCTGCGCCGCCAGGACGAGTCGGACGACGCGACGTTCTACCGCGCGCCCCGGTTCGTCACCCACATCGACGACGGCGCCATCGCCGCCGTGGGCCGGCTCTACGCCGAGCTCGGTGTCGACGGGGGCTCGGGCGAGCCGCGGCGCGTGCTGGACCTCATGTCGTCGTGGGTGTCACACCTGCAGACGGCACCGACCGAGCTCGTCGTCCTCGGCCTCAACGCCGCAGAGCTCGCCGCCAACTCGATGGCCACCGAGCGGGTCGTGCAGGACCTCAGCCGCGACCCTCGGCTGCCGTTCGCCGACGCCTCGTTCGACGCGGTGCTGTGCTGCGTCTCGGTCGACTACCTCGTCCGTCCGGTCGAGGTGCTCGCGGAGGTCGCGCGAGTGCTCCGGCCCGGGTCGCCGCTGGTGGTCACCTTCTCGAACCGGTGCTTCCCCACCAAGGCGGTGTATGCGTGGCTCACCGCGGACGACGCCGGCCACGCTGCCATCGTCGAGGGCTACGTGCGAGCGGTACCGGACTTCGACCCGCCCGTAACCACGCGACGAACGCCGGACCCGAGCACCGGCTACCGCGGCGACCCGCTGTTCGCCGTCGTCGCGACCCGCCGCGCCGGTGACCCTCCGACGCTGGCCGGATGAGCCGCCATCCGAGCGCGCCGTTCACAGGGTGAGCAGCATCCGGGTGTTGCCGAGGGTGTTCGGCTTGACCCGCTCGAGGTCGAGGAACTCGGCCACACCCTCGTCGTAGGAGCGGAGCAGCTCCGCATACACCTCGGGCTCGACGGCCTGGCCGTCGATGCGCTGGAACCCGTGCCGGCCGAAGAACGCCGTCTCGAACGTCAGGCAGAAGACCCGGGCGACCCCGAGGTCGCGCGCGTCCTCCAGCAGGGCGGTGAGCAGCGCGGAGCCCAGCCCGCGTCCCTTGAGCTCCGGGCGCACGGCCACGGTGCGGACCTCGGCGAGGTCCTCCCACATCACGTGCAGCGCGCCGCAGCCGGCGACCTGGCCGTCCAGCTCGACGACCCGGAACTCGTGGACCGCCTCGTAGTAGGCGACGGCGTCCTTCGTCACGATCCGCCGCGACGTCGTCATCGGCTCGACGAGCGCCCGGATCGCGCGGACGTCCGGGGTGCGGGCGCGCCGCACCACCACCTCATCGGCCATCAGCGGCCGGTCAGCGCCTGGCGCAGCAGGTGGATCAGCGCGTCGAGCTGGACCGAGTCGCCCGACCCGACCTCCTGGTCGCTGCCGTCGAGCGCACGGGCGGCCAGGCCCTGCTTGCTGTCGATGAGCTCGGCGATCTTGCTGTCGATGGTCTGCGCCGCCAGGATCCGCCACGCGGTGACCGGCTCGTCCTGACCGATCCGGTGGACGCGGTCGATGGCCTGCTGCTGCTCGGCGGCGGTCCAGGACAGCTCGGCGAGGACGACGTTGGACGCGGCGTGCAGGTTGAGCCCGACGCCAGCAGCGAGCAGCGAGCAGACCGCGACCGAGACGTCGGGGTCCTTCTGGAACGCGTCGATGGCCTGCTGCCGCTGCGTACCCGTCTGGTCGCCCCGGATCGACACGGTCCGCAGCTCGGCCTCCTTGAGGATCCGCTCGGCGGTGTCCATGACGTCGATGTGCTTGGCGAAGAACACCACCTTGCCGACGGAGCGGGCGAGCTGGGCCGTGTAGTCCGCGGCGAGGGGCGCCTTGGCCTGGCCGATGCGGCGGACCATGGTGAAGACGTTCTCGCCCTTCTGGCCGCTGGAGCGCGACGACTCGAGCTCCTGCACGCATACCCGCCGCATGAGGTCCTCGTCGACCTCCACGGAGGCGGCGGCCGAGACGGCGAGGAGGCCGTCCTGCCCGTCCCCCTGCTCCACCTCGCGTGCGGCGAGGAGGCGACGGTAGCTGGCGAGGAGCCGCTGGCCCAGCTCGCGCTCGGAGGCGCGGATGGAGCGGGCCGCCTCGTCGTCGAGCTCGACGGGGATGTCGGCGATCCGCTTGTCGGGCAGGTCCTTGGCGACGTCGACCTTGCGACGGCGGACGATGCCCATGTCGATGACGGCGGCGCGGGCCGCCGGGTAGAACCCGCGGTCGGCCGGCGTCAGGCCGCTGGCCTCGAGCCGGCGCATCAGCGCGGGTGCCGGCTGGTCACCGTTGACCCACCCGAGGAACCGCCAGATGGCGTTGAAGTCCTCGACGTCGTTGATGAGCGGGGTACCGGTCAGGGCGAGCAGCAGCGGGTCGCCGCCCGGCGTGTTGTCGCGGATCTGCTGCGACAGGGCCAGGACGTGTTGCGACCGCTGGGAGCTGAGGTTCTTGATGAAGTGCGCCTCGTCGACCACCATCGACCGGAACCCGAACGTGGACAGCCACGACAGGTGCCGGTCGAGGACCGTGTAGTTGACGACGAAGATGTCCGCGAAGGCGTCGACGTCGACGCCGTCGCCGTGGATCACCGTGACCCGGCGCTGCGGGGTCCACCGCTCGACCTCACGGGCCCAGTTGATCTTCACGACGTTGGGGACGACGGCGAGCAACGGGTATGCGTTCGCGACCGACGCGGCGATGACCGACTGGGCGGTCTTGCCGAGACCCGGCTCGTCGGCCAGCAGGAAGGTCCGGTGCCCCTCGCGGACCGACTCGATCATCCGGATCTGGTGCGGCATCAGCTCCAGCCCGGGCGGCGAGTAGCGGTCGATCGACGGCAGTGGCGGGAGCTCCATCGACGCCGACCCGCCGCCGGCGCCCTGTTCGAACGCGCGGTACAGCGGGTCCATGAGGTCCCACCGGGCCAGCAGCCCGGCCCGGTACTCGTCGTCGCGGAGGTGGCTGAGGTCGGGGGCCAGGAACGGGTTCGCCCGGACGCGGGCCGGGACCGACGCCGGCATGACCTGCTTGGCGGCCAGCTCGGCGGAGACGGTGGGCCTCCGTGGCGGCGCGCTGGTGGCGATCGCCATCTCCTCGGGCGAGACCTCGGCGCCCGACTCGATGAGCCACTCGAGCCGCATCCGCTGCGCGGCCGGTCCGGGCGGGGTGCCACCGTCGAGCAGCCGCAGCAGGCTGGTGTCGTGCGCGGCCGTCTTGGCCAGGATCGTCGCGACGCCGTCGAGCCGCTTGAGCAGCTCGGTCCGGGCGGCGGCGGTGATGGTGGTGTCCGCCTTGATCCGCGCGCGTTCCTCCCGGACCAGCAGCGCGATCACCTGGAACTTCGTGCGCTTGGCCGGACCGACCTTACCCTCCAGCGACTTGGCCTCGACCTCACGGACCCGTCGGGCGAGGATCGGGATGATCGGGGCCGGGTCGTCCCCGGAACGCTGCCGGGCGGCCACGCCGTTCGCGGGCCCCGTCGCGCGGGTTCCGTTCGACGAGCTTGATCCGTTCCCCGTGGCGGTCTGCGCGGACGCGGACTGCGCGGACGCGGACGCACGGCGGGACGACCGACGGCGGTCGGTGGTCGGCATACTCCTCCAGCTGTTATCGACTGGTCTCCACCTCGGGTCGCCGCTCGGGCGAGAGGTCGCGGCGTCCGGGGGCGCCACGGCCGGGGGCTCCCGGTCATCGCTGCGCCGGCTTCCGCCGGAGGTGGTCGGCGCGGCCGGCACAGCTGCGGACGGATGCAGGATGCGGCGCGCTCGCGTACAGCCTACGACGTCCGCAGCGGTGGTGCGCACGAGGTCGGTCCGGCGCGCCCACTCGGTATGCGAAAAGGCCGCCTCCCGGAGGAGGCGGCCTCTCGCAGCCGTACGGGTCGTGCTGGTCGGCCCGTCAGGCGGTTGCGGCGCCCGTCGAGTCCTGCGGTCCGCTCCCGACGATGGTCTCCACCGGCGGCGTGTCGGGGATCTCCGGGAGCGTCTCCTCGCGCTTGCTGCCCGCGAAGGTGAAGGTGGCGTCCTTCCAGGCGTCGCCCTCGGTCCACGGGGTGTCGACGAGGACGAACTCGCCGGACTTCAGCTCCCCGTAGAGGATCTTCTCGGACAGCATGTCCTCGATCTCCCGCTGGATGGTCCGGCGCAGCGGCCGGGCACCCAGGAGCGGGTCGTAGCCCTTCTTAGCCAGCAGGTCCTTGGCCGCGGTCGTGAGCTCGATGCCCATGTCCTTGTCCTTGAGCCGCACGTCGAGCTTGGCGATCTCCAGGTCGACGATCGCGACGATCTCCGACTTGGTCAGCTGCGGGAAGACGATCGTGTCGTCCACGCGGTTGAGGAACTCAGGACGGAAGTGCTGCTTGAGCTCGTCGATCACCTTGTTCTTCATGCGGTCGTACTCGCTGCGGGTGTCCGGGCCGGCGGTGAAGCCGAGGCTGCCCTTGGTGATGTCCCGCGTACCGAGGTTGGTCGTCATGATGATCACGGTGTTCTTGAAGTCGACCATCCGGCCCTGGGAGTCGGTCAGCCGGCCGTCCTCGAGCACCTGCAACAGGGTGTTGAAGATGTCGGGGTGGGCCTTCTCGACCTCGTCGAAGAGCACCACGGAGAACGGCTTGCGCCGGACCTTCTCGGTGAGCTGGCCGCCCTCCTCGTAGCCGACGTAGCCGGGAGGCGAGCCGAACAGCCGCGAGACCGTGTGCTTCTCGGAGTACTCCGACATGTCGAGCTGGATGAGGCTGTCCTCGTCGCCGAACAGGAACTCCGCGAGCGTCTTGGCCAGCTCGGTCTTACCGACGCCGGTGGGGCCGGCGAAGATGAACGAGCCACCCGGACGACGGGGGTCCTTCAGGCCGGCGCGGGTGCGGCGGATCGCCTGGGACAGCGCCTTGATGGCGTCGTCCATGCCGACGATGCGCTTGTGCAGCTCCTGCTCCATGTTGAGCAGCCGGCTGGACTCCTCCTCGGTGAGCTTGAACACCGGGATGCCGGTGCTGGCCGCCAGCACCTCGGCGATCAGCTCCTCGTCGACCTCGGCCACGACGTCCATGTCGCCGCTCTTCCACTGCTGCTCGCGCTCGGAACGCTGCTGGGAGAGCCGCTTCTCGTCGTCGCGCAGCCGCGCCGCCTTCTCGAAGTCCTGGCCGTCGATGGCCGCCTCCTTCTGGCGACGGACGTGCGAGATCTTCTCGTCGAACTCCCGCAGGTCCGGTGGCGCCGTCATCCGGCGGATGCGCAGTCGCGCCCCCGCCTCGTCGATGAGGTCGATCGCCTTGTCCGGCAGGAACCGGTCGTTGATGTAGCGGTCGGCGAGGTTGGCCGCGGAGACCAGCGCCGCGTCGGTGATCGAGACCCGGTGGTGCGCCTCGTAGCGGTCACGCAGGCCCTTGAGGATCTCGATGGTGTGAGCCAGGGTCGGCTCGGCCACCTGGATCGGCTGGAACCGGCGCTCGAGGGCCGAGTCCTTCTCGATGTGCTTGCGATACTCGTCGAGGGTGGTCGCCCCGATGGTCTGCAGCTCGCCGCGGGCCAGCATCGGCTTGAGGATGCTCGCCGCGTCGATGGCGCCCTCGGCGGCACCCGCCCCGACGAGGGTGTGGATCTCGTCGATGAAGATGATGATGTCGCCGCGGGTCCGGATCTCCTTCAGGACCTTCTTCAGCCGCTCCTCGAAGTCACCGCGGTAGCGGCTGCCGGCCACCAGCGCGCCGAGGTCGAGGGTGTAGAGCTGCTTGTCCTTCAGCGTCTCCGGGACGGTGCCCCGGACGACGTCCTGGGCCAGCCCCTCGACGACGGCGGTCTTGCCGACGCCAGGCTCCCCGATGAGGACCGGGTTGTTCTTGGTGCGGCGCGACAGCACCTGCATGACGCGCTCGATCTCTTTCTCGCGCCCGATGACCGGGTCGAGCTTGCCCTCGCGCGCCGCCTGGGTGAGGTTGCGCCCGAACTGGTCCAGGACGAGGGAGCCCGCCGGGGTGCCCTCCGCCTGTCCCTGGCCCTGGCCGACGCCCGCGCCGGCCTTCTCGCCCTGGCCGCCCTGGTAGCCCGCAAGCAGCTGGATGACCTGCTGCCGGACCTTGTTGAGGTCGGCGCCGAGCTTGACGAGGACCTGGGCGGCGACGCCCTCGCCTTCGCGGATGAGGCCGAGCAGGATGTGCTCGGTCCCGATGTATGTGTGCCCGAGCTGAAGGCCCTCGCGGAGCGAGTACTCCAGGACCTTCTTCGCGCGCGGCGTGAAGGGGATGTGCCCGGTCGGCGCCTGCTGGCCCTGGCCGATGATCTCCTGCACCTGCTCGCGCACGGCGACGAGGGAGATGTCGAGGTTCTCGAGCGCCTTGGCGGCGAGACCCTCACCCTCGTGGATGAGCCCTAGCAAGATGTGTTCGGTACCGATGTAGTTGTGGTTGAGCATGCGCGCCTCTTCCTGCGCGAGCACCACCACTCGCCGGGCCCGATCTGTGAACCGTTCGAACATCGCCAAAGCTCCCTACCTTTGTCGGCCTCTCACAAACCGCCGATGTCTCTTCAGACATGTCGATGGTATGCGAGTTGCCTGTCAGTACCCCTCGGCTTCCGTTCCCTGGATGTCCCTTGGCGCGTACAAGAGGGGGCGATGGAAGGAACGCGCCGTCGTCCAGGCCTGTTCCCGTCGTTGAGCCAGGTCGGCTCACGTTCGCCCACGGCGAAACCGGAGCGCGTCCGGTTGAGGTCAGCGCCGGTCCTGCGGGACGAAGTTCTCCCGGCGGCGGAACAGCGGGAAGGCGTTGAACGTGCCGCCGGAGTCGAAGTTGACGGACCACTGGTCGAGCACCCAGCCGTTCGCCTCGACGGCATCCACGCTGTCCATCCAGCCGGTGATCTCCCCGGCCGGCGAACCCCACTGGGTCAGCTTCAGCCGCACCACGAACGTCGGACGGCTTTCCTGGTATGCGGCGAATGCCTGCGCGCGCAGCGTGTCGAGGTCGGAGCCCTGGCTCATCCACCAACCCTAGACAACGCGCCACGCAAGGTCCCGACGCGCGCTCCCAGCTCCGGTGGAGCCACGCCAACGTCAGGCGCGGACGTGCCGGCGGGGAGAGTTTCGGGTGTGGGGACACCCATCTCTCTCCCCACTAGCGCCAACGCCCGGGGAAGCTCAGCGGCGGCGCTGGCAGCGGCCGCACCAGAACAGGTTGCGCCCGGCCACCACCTGGGTGCGCACCTTGGACCCGCAGACCCGGCACGGCTCACCGGCGCGGCGGTAGACCCAGTAGCGCCGGGGCATACCGGAGCCGCCGACTCCGGCACGAGCGTCGTCCTCCTCGTCCTCGAGGTCGGCGTCCCGCGCGGCCTCCTCGACGGCACCGACCTCCGCGGCGACCTCGGCCACCTCGGCGACGACGCCGGCCGGCCCGCGACCGACCCACCGGGCCGAGTCGGTCCAGGTGGACGTCAGCTCGGGGACCTGCCCCGCGGCCACCAGCCGCTCGGCCCGCTCGACCTGGTCGTCCATGGTCAGAATCTGGTTGAACGCGACGCCGAGCGGCAGCAGCCGCACGAGGTCCGTCCAGATCGCGTCCCACGTCCGCCGCCGGATCTCCCGCCCCGGCCGGAACGGGCTGACCCGGTGCCGAAACAGCACTTCGCACCGGTAGACGTTGCCGATCCCCGCCAGCGCTGCCTGGTCCATGAGCAGCTCGGCGATCGTCCGCCCGGACCGCGAGACCTTCGTCCACGCCCGCGCCGGATCGGCGTCGTCCCGCAGCGGGTCGGGGCCGAGCCGCGCGACCGTGGCGGCCACCTCGTCGGGCGTGACCACCTGGCAGATCGTCGCGCCGCGCAGGTCGGCCAGGTAGTCGTCGTTTATCATCCGGAGCCGCACCTGACCGCGCACCGGCGGCACGGACCCCTGCCCGGTGATCCGGTCGACCGCGAACTTGCCGATCAGCCCGAGGTGGACGTTGAGGACCGCCTCACCGGCGAAGTCGACGAACAGGTGCTTGCCGTATGCGGACGCCGCCACCACCGGTCGCTTGTCCAGCAGCGCCGCACCCTGCGCGAACGGTCCCTGCGGCGACGAGACCGCCGGCGTGGTCCCCGCGAAGGCCGCGTCCAGCGACTGCGCCAACCGGTGCAGCGTGTGGCCTTCGGGCACTCAGCTGGCCTTCTTCTTGGCTGCCGTCTTGGTCGTCGTCTTCTTGGCGGCGGTCTTCTTCGTCGTGGTCTTCTTGGCCGCCGGGGCCGCCTTCTTGGCGGTGCTCTTCTTCGCCGGAGCCGCCTTCTCCTCCACCGGCTCGCCGCGCGACGCCTTGGCGCGGTCCACCGAGCGCTGCAGCGCCTCGAGCAGGTCGACGACCTCGCCGGTGTCCTTGGGCTCCGGGGCGTGCTTGACCTCGCCACCGGACAGCTTGGCCTCGACCATCTCGTGAACGGCCTCGGAGTAGTCGTCCTGGAACTCATCGGGGTCGTAGTCCCCCGAGAGCGAGTCGATCAGCATCGTCGCCATCGACAGCTCGCGCTCGGTGGCGCTGCCCACGTCGCCGAGGTTGGCGAAGTCGGCCGAGCGGACCTCGTCCGGCCAGATCATCGTCTGCAGCACCACGATGTCGTCGCGGACCCGAAGCACGGCCATGTTCTTGCGGCTGCGGATCGCCACGGTGACGAGGGCCATCCGATCCGCGGCCTCCAGCGCGTCGCGCAGCAGCGCATATGCCTTGGCGGCGCCCTTCTCGGGCTCGAGGTAGTAGGACCGGTCGAGCAGCATCGGGTCGACCTGCTCGGACGGCACGAACTTCTCGACCGCGATCTCCTTGCTGGACTGGTTCGGTAGGTTCTTGAGGTCGTCGTCGGTGATGACGACCATCTCGCCGTCCTCGGTCTCGTAGCCCTTGGCGATGTCGTCGTAGGACACCTCCTCGCCGTCGATCGCGCAGACCCGCTTGTAGTGGATCCGGCCACCGTCCTCACGGTGCACCTGGCGGAACGAGATGTCGTGGTCCTCGGTGGCCGAGTAGAGCTTGACCGGGACGTTGACCAAACCGAAGGAGACGGCGCCCTTCCACATCGCGCGAGGCATCCACCCACTCTCCCAGAGTCGGCCGACAACCGCAGCGTGCTCGGTCGCGAAAACCCGGACACCCGACTGATTTAGTGTTAGTGTCATTAACATGAACAGCAGCCGGGGGTACGTGATGACCGAGCGCGCCCGGTCGACCGCCGCCACCGGCGAGCGGATCCTCGACGCCACGGTGGCGCTGTTCGTCGAGCGTCCCTACGCCCAGCTCACCCTGCGCGACGTCGCCGCCCGGGCCGGGGTCACGGTCCAGACCGTCATCCGGCGCTTCGGCGACAAGGAGGGGCTGACCGCCGCGGCCGCCGAGCGCGGCCGCGACGAGGTCTTCGCCCACCGGGACGCCGCTCCGGTCGGGGACCTCGACGGCGCCGTCGACAACCTCGTCGCCCACTACGAGGACGTCGGTCGGGTGTCCCTGCGGCTTCTCGCCGAGGAGGAATCGGTTCCCCTCCTCGCGACGATCACCGGCCAAGGCCGTGCGCTGCACCGCGACTGGTGCGCGCGGGTCTTCGCCCCGACCCTCGCACCCCTCCGCGGCGCCGACCGCGCTCGCCGTCTCGCCCAGCTCGTCGCGATCTGCGACGTCTACACGTGGAAGCTGCTCCGCCACGACGCCGGCCTCAGCCGCCAGCAGGTGACGACGGCCCTGATCGAGCTGCTCAAACCCCTCACCACCCCAGGTGCCGACCGCGCACCATGACCGAGAGGCCAGTGATGGCAACGATTCTCGCTTACACGTCGCCCGCGATCGGGCACCTCTTCCCGATGACCCCGCTGTTGCTGGAGCTGCAGGCAAGGGGTCACGACGTGCACCTGCGCACCCTCGGGTCCCGCGTCGACCTCATGCGGGACCTCGGACTGCACGCCGAGGCGATTGATGCGGCCGTCGAGGACGTGGTGCATCCCGACTGGGAGGCCTCGAACGCCAAGCAGGGGCTGGAGGCCGCCATCGCCACCTTCTCCGAGCGGGCGGCGATCGACGGGCCGGACTTCCAGCGGGCCCTGGACGAGGTGGCGCCGGACACGGTGCTCGTGGACATCAACACCTGGGGCGCCCTCAGCGTCGCCGAGGCATGGGGCGGACCGTGGACGGTGTTCAGCCCCTTCACGCCGCCGATCAGCTCGGCCGGGACGCCGCCGTTCGGTCCGGGCCTCGTGCCGCGGCCCGGACCGATCGGGCGGCTGCGCGATGCCGCAGTCCGGCCCCTGGTGACCGGCGCTGCGGAGAAGACCCTCACCCCGAAGGTCAACGCCCTGCGCGCGCAGTACGGCCTCGCCACCGTGCACTCGGCCGACGAGTACTTCCGTCGCGCCCCGCTCATGCTCGTCACCACCGCCGAGCCGTTCGAGTACCACCACGACGACTGGGGCGACCGGATCCGGATGATCGGGGCGATGCCATGGGACCCCCCGGCGGTCCGACCCGGCTGGCTCGACGAGCTCGAACACCCGGTCGTCCTCGTCACCACCTCGTCGGAGTACCAGGCCGACGAGGCGCTGGTCCGGGCCGCGCTCGAGGGGCTGCGGGACGAGCCCTACACGGTGGTGGCGACGATGCCGGCCGGAGTCCAGGGTCTCGGCGACGTGCCCGCGAACGCGCGGGTGCTCGACTTCGTCCCGCATCGGCACGTCCTGGACAACACGGTCGTCGCGGTCACCCACGGCGGCATGGGCGCGACGCAGAAGGCGCTGGCCCGAGGCATACCGGTATGCGTCGTGCCGTTCGGCCGCGACCAGCTGGAGGTCGCTGCGCGCACGGTCAACGCCGACGCCGGCACCCGGGTGCGGGCCAAGCGGCTCTCCCCGGACCGGCTGCGGGCCGCCGTCCGGGAGGCAGCGACCAAGCAGGCCGGTGCCCAGCGGGTGGCTGCGGGCTTCGCGGCAGCGGGCGGAGCGGTCGCCGGAGCCGACGCGATGGAGGCGCTGCTCAGCCCGGCTCGCCGGTGAGCTCGGCCCGCCGGCCCTCGAGGAACGCGCGCTCGGCCGGGTTGGCGCTCAGCTCGACGGCGGTCGCGGTATGCGTCGGCCGCCTCCTGCGACCCGGCCGGCCCGCCGCAGCAGGTCCGCCCGAGCCGCCTGGTAGGCGTGGTAGCCGTCGAGTCCATCAACGGCGGCCAATGCGGCGAGACCGGCGTCCGGCCCGTCGCACTCGGCCAGGGCGACGGCTCGGTTGAGCGCGACGACCGGAGTGGGGGTGAGCGCGTAGAGCTGGTCGTAGAGCGCGACGACCTGCCGCCAGTCGGTGTCCGCTGCGTGTCGGGCGTCGGTGTGGACCGCGTTGACGGCGGCCTGGATCTGGTAGGGCCCGGGCCGGCCCCGGCGCAGGCAGGCCCGCACCAGCGCATGACCCTCGGCAACCAGGCTGGCGTCCCAGCGACGACGGTCCTGGTCCGGCAACGTCACCAGCATCCCGCCGGCGAACCGGGCCGGCCGGCGCGCCTCGGTGAGCAGCATCAGCGCGAGGAGGCCGAGGACCTCCGGCTCGTCCGGCATCAGCGTCGCGAGCATCCGTCCCTGGCGGATCGCCTCCGCCGACAGGTCGGTCCGCACCTCGACGTCGGACGACGGCAGGTAGCCCTCGTTGAAGACGAGGTAGAGGGTGGCCAGCACGCCGGCCAGCCGCGCTGGCAGCTCGTGGTCCCTCGGCACGCGGTAGGGGATGTGGGCGGCCTTGATCTTCTGTTTCGACCGGGTGAGCCGCTTGGCCATCGCCCCCTCGTCGACGAAGAAGGCGCGGGCGATCTCGGCGGTGGTGAGGCCGCCGAGCAACCGCAGCGTGAGCGCCACCTGGGCGTCCCGGGCCAGGGCGGGGTGGCAGCAGGTGAAGATGAGCCGCAGCCGGTCGTCGGGAACCGAGCTGGCGGTGACAGTGGCGTCGCGGTCGGCGACATCGTCGTCGAAGGGGCCGATCATGGCGGCAGCCTGCGCGTGTCGCGCGTCGCGGGTGGACTCCCGGCGGAGCCGGTCGATGGCGCGGTTTCGGGCGGTCGTCGTCAGCCAGGCCCCAGGGTTCGGCGGCACGCCGGACTCCGGCCACCGCTTGAGCGCCTCGACGAACGCCTCCTGGGCGACGTCCTCGGCCAGCTCGATGTCGCCGAACCGTCGGATCAACCCGGCGACGACCCGGCCGTACTCCTCGCGGAAGACGTGCTCGACCGTGTGGTCGATCGGGCGCGACGTCGGGAGGGGCACCAGGAGGGCCGGCTCGTCGCCAGAGGTGGGAGTCGACACGCGACGCGTCAGACGTCGTCCTGGAAGGGACGGACCTCGACCTTGCCGCCGCAGGCCGCCGAGCCGCGTCGGGCCAGCTCGAGAGCCGCGTCGAGGTCGGCCGCCTCCAGCACCCAGAAGCCGCCCAGCTGCTCCTTGGACTCGGCGTAGGGGCCGTCGGTGGTCACGACGTCACCGCCGCGACCGTCGACGACGGTGGCCGTGCTGGCCGGATGCAGGCCGCCGGCGAACACCCAGCTGCCCTCCTGCTTGACCTCCTCGTTGAACCGGCCCACCGCGGCGTACATCTCCTCCATCTCGGCCTCGGACGGCGTCGGGTCGTCCTCGCGGCTCCAGACGGACAGCAGGTACCTCGGCATCGCGCACTCCTTCGGTGGTGGTGAGTCTGCTCCCGGTATGGGCAGCCTTCACCTACACCACGAACGGGCCGCTCCGGCGAGGACACCGGCCGCCGATCTTGCCAGGATGAGGACAGGATGAGGACATGCGCCCGATGCTCGCGACGCCGGCCACGCGGGTGCCCACCGGTGCCGCTTGGGTGCACGAGGTCAAGTGGGACGGTATGCGGGTGCTCGCGGACGTTGCCGGTGGCCGGGTGACGCTCACCAGCCGGACCGAGCGCGACGTGACCGTCGCGTTCCCCGAGCTCGCGGCGCTCGCCGGCCAGTTCGAGGACATGCTTCTCGACGGAGAGATCGTCGCGATGCGTGCCGGTGTCCCGTCGTTCCCCGCCCTCGCCGAGCGGTTCCACGTGACGAACCACCGCCGCGCGGTCACCCTCGCCGCCCAGAACCCCGCGACGCTCATGGCGTTCGACCTGCTCCGGCTCTACGGCGTCGACCTCACCCAGCGCTCCCTGGCCGACCGGCGGGCCACCCTGGAACGGCTCGAGCTGGCCGGGCCACACTGGCAGGTGCCGCCGACCTTCACCGACGGTGAGGTCCTGCGCGACGCCACCCGCGACCAGGGCCTCGAGGGCATCGTCAGCAAGCGGCTGTCGTCTCGCTACCACCCGGGCCTGCGCAGCGAGGAGTGGCTGAAGTTCCCCCACCGGACCTCGATCTCCGTCCTCATCGGCGGCTGGCGGCCCGAGGTCGACAGCACCCAACGGCTCGGCGCAGTCCTCGTCGGCGTCCCCGCACCCGAAGGTCTGCGATACCTCGGCCGGGTGGGCAGCGGCATCGCCGGCAAGGCGGGGGTCGCCCTGGCCCAGGAGCTGGCCGGGCTGGCGCTGCCCGAGTCCCCGTTCGCTGGGCCGGTGCCCCGCGAGGACGCCCTCGGCGCGACCTTCGTCGACCCGGTCCTCGTCTGCGAGGTGCAGGCGCTGGGGCTGACGCCACAGGGCCGGCTGCGGCAACCCGCATACCGGGGCCGTCGACCCGACCTCCTGGCCGACGACGTGACGCTCGAGGACGTGCCCGGTGCCTGACCAGCGGGGCGGCGGCGCGGAGCAACGGGTCACCGTCGAGGTGGCCGGGCGCCGGCTGACGGTGAGCAACCTCGACAAGCTGATGTACCCCGCGACCGAGACCACCAAGGGTGAGGTGCTCAGCTACTACGCGCAGGTGGCGCCGGTGATGATCCCCCTCATGGGCCGCCGCGCGGTCACCCGGATCCGGTGGCCGCACGGCGTCGAGGGGCCGATGTTCTTCGAGAAGAACCTGCCCTCAGGGGCCCCGTCCTGGCTGCCGCGGGTCACCGTGTCGTCGCACGGCCGGGACGCCGACGCCCACCCGGAGCGCGACCGGCTGACCTACCCGCTGGTCCTCGACCTCGCCGACCTGACCTACCTGGTGAACTTGGCCTCCCTGGAGCTGCACGTGCACCAGTGGCAGGTGGACACCACGGAGCACCCGCTCAACCCCGACCGCCTGGTCATCGATCTCGACCCCGGCTCCGGCGCGGGCCTCACCGAGTGCGCCCGGGTGGCGATGTGGGTGAAGCCGCGGCTGGAGGAGATGGGACTGACGACGACGGTGCCGGTCACCAGCGGCAGCAAGGGCATGCAGCTGTATGCGGTGCTGCCCGGGCAGCACTCCGCCGACGATATCCGCGCTCTCGCCCAGGACCTGGCCCAGGAGATGACGAAGAAACACCCTGATCTCGTCGTGTGGAAGATGACGAAGTCGCTGCGACCGGGGAAGGTGTTCGTCGACTGGAGCCAGAACACCGCCGCGAAGACGACGATCTGCCCCTACTCCCTGCGGGGCAAAGCGGCCCCTTATGTCGCGGCGCCGCGGACGTGGGAGGAGGTCGAGGAGGGTGCAGCGGGAGGCCGGTTCGAGCAGCTGCTCATGACCGAGGTGGTCGAGCGGCTGGCCGGTGTCGGCGATCTTGCGGCGGTTCTTGCTGAAAAGCGCCAGAAACAATGAAAGCGGCCCACACGCCGAAACAGACCGGAAAAGGACACCCCGGAAATCCGAGGTGTCCTTTTCGTGCCGACATATCGCCCGCAGCCACCGATCGACCCGTGCTCGCACGGCTCAGTGAGCTTCAGTGAGCCTCAATGCGCCTTGTCGTACGCCTCCTGTACCGCGGCCGAGACCCGGCCGCGGTCGCTGACCTGGTGGCCGTTCGAGCGCGCCCAGGCGCGCACGGCCGACAGGTCGCGACGGCTCCCGGCGCTCGAGGTGCCCGAGGAACCGCTGGACGCGCGGCGGCCGGTGGCGCGGCGGCCACCGGACCGGCGCGCGTGCCCGATCCAGGTGGCGAACTCGTCGCGGAGCTTTCCCGCGTTGCTGTCGCTCAGGTCGATCTCGTAGCTCACGCCGTCGAGACCGAAGGTCACCGTCTCGACGGCCGCCCCTCCGTCGAGGTCGTCCTCGAGGACGATCTGGACCCGTTGTGCCATGGGGTTAGTTTCCTTTCGTTACATCAGCAGGGCTTGATGTAGGTGATCGCACCGCGCGGAATATCGCGGAACCATGACAGCCTAAGTCATTCGGCGGGTTCTGTGAATTACGCCGAGTTTTCGGGGGTGTCCCGAGGCTCTTCCTTGTCGCCCTGCTTCTCGCGTTGCTTCTCCCATTTGGACTGGGCGAGGCGTTCGCGCCGGTCGCCCTCGAGAATGGTCTTGATGAGGAAATAGAAGAGCACACCGACCGCGACCGTCGGCAGGAGAGCCGCGAGGTAGGGAAAGACCGCGTTCCACATGGCGGGGCGCCTCAGGATTCGGGCTTGAGCAGCGGAAACAGGATGGTCTCGCGGATGGTGGCGCCGGTGAAGAGCATGACCATCCGGTCGATGCCGAGCCCGAGGCCGCCCATGGGTGGCGCGCCGTACTCCAGGGCCCGCAGGAAGTCCTCGTCGAGCTCCATGGCCTCCTCGTCGCCGCCGGCCGCGAGCCGCGACTGGGCGGTCAACACCTCGCGCTGGATGACCGGGTCCACCAGTTCGGAGAAGCCGGTCCCCCGCTCGACGCCGCCGATGACAAGGTCCCACGCCTCGATGAGCCCCGGCGCGCTGCGGTGACGCCGGGCCAGCGGCTGCGCCGAGGCGGGGTAGTCGCAGAGGAAGGTCGGCTGCACGAGGTGCGGCTCGACGAGCTCGCCGAGCAGCTCGGTCGCGACCTTTTCGGCGTGCCACGAGGGGTCGAGCGCAACGTCGTGCTTCGCCGCATACTCCTGCAGTGTGGCGAGCGGGGTCTCGATGGTGACGACCTCCCCGACCGCCTCGCTGACGGCGTCGTATACCGGCAGCCAGCGCCACTCCCCGTCGAGGTCGACGACCCCCTTGGGCGTCTCCACCTGCCGGGAGCCGAGCGCGTCGGCGACCGCGAGGTAGAGGTCGCGGATGAGACCGGCGATGGTCGTCTGGTCGCCGTAGGCCTGGTAGGCCTCCAACATCGTGAACTCCGCGCTGTGCGTCGCGTCGAGGCCCTCGTTGCGGAAGATCCGGCCCAGCTCGTAGACGCGGTCGACCCCGCCCACGACGGCCTTCTTGAGGTTGAGCTCGAGGGCGATGCGCAGCGTCATGTCCTGCTGGAACGCGTTGAGGTGGGTCCGGAACGGCCGGGCTGCGGCACCGCCGTGGACCAGCTGCAGCACCGGCGTCTCGATCTCCACGTAGTCCTGGCGGGCCAGCTCGTCCCGCACCGCCTGGGTGATCCGCGCGCGGGTACGCACCATGTCGCGCGCCTCCTGGCGGACCACGAGGTCGGCGTAGCGCTGCCGGACGCGGGTCTCCTCGGAGAGGTCCTTGTGCAGGACCGGCAGGGGCCGCAGCGCCTTGCTGGCCATCGACCAGGAGGACGCCAGCACCGAGAGCTCGCCGCGGCGGCTCGAAATGACGCGCCCCTCGACGACCACGTGGTCACCGATGTCGACCAGGGCCTTCCAGTCGGCCAGCGCGTCCTCGCCGACCTCGGCCAGGCTGATCATGACCTGAAGCCGGGTGCCGATGCCTTCCTGGAGCGTCGCAAAGCAGAGCTTGCCGGTGTTGCGCACGAAGACCACCCGGCCGGCGACGCGGACGACGTCGTCGGTCTCCTGCCCGGTGTCCAGGTGGCCCCACTGCTCGCGGACCTGCTCGAGGGTATGGGTGCGGCGGACCTCGACGGGGTAGGCGTCACGGCCGCTATCGAGCAGCCGCTGCCGCTTGTCGCGGCGGATCCGCATCTGCTCAGGGACGTCGTCCGGCTCGTCCGCGGGCGGGCTCGGCGGCTCCTCGGTCACACGGTCCAGTATGGAGGAGCCAGACTTTCCTGCTTCCAACCCGGAGAAGTCCCCAGTTTTCCCACTCTGGACCGCCCGAGAGTGGGCACTTCCTCGGGTTGGAAGCGAGAAGGGGCCGGGGTCAGTCGGCGAGGTCGAGGGCGAGGTCGAGGATCGGCGAGGAGTGGGTCAGGCCGCCGACGCTGAGGTAGTCGACCCCGGTCAGGGCGTATGCGCGGGCGACTTCGAGCGTGAGGCCGCCGGTCGCCTCGATCTCGACGTCCTCGGGCTGGTCCCGCAGCACCCGCACCGTGTCGGCGAGGAGCTCGACCGACATGTTGTCGCACATGACGAACCGGGCCCCCGCGGCATACGCCTCGAGCGCCTCGTCGACCGTGGTCACCTCGACCTGCACGTCGACGTCGGGGAAGCTCGACCTCACCGCCGCGTAGGCGGCGGCCACCGAGCCGGCGGCCAGCTTGTGGTTGTCCTTGATCATCGCGACGTCGTAGAGGCCCATCCGCTTGTTCGTGCCGCCGCCGGCCCGGACCGCGTACTTCTCCAGCTGCCGCATCCCGGGCGTGGTCTTGCGGGTGTCGAGAACCATGGCGCCCGTCCCCTCGAGGGCGTCGGCCCAGCGCCGGGTATGCGTCGCGATGCCGGAGAGCCGGCACACGATGTTGAGCAGCGTGCGCTCGCCGATGAGGACGGTGCGCAGCGGGCCGCGGACCCGGGCGACGACGTCGCCCCGCTCGACCTGGTCGCCGTCGGCGACGAGCAGCTCGGTCTGGACCGTTCCCGTTCCGACGAAGGCGGCGACGGCGTCGAACACCAGCGGGACGGCGGGCAGTCCGGCGACGATCCCCGGAGCCCGGGCGACGATCTCTGCGCTGCGGACCTGGTCGGCGGGGATGGTCGCGAGGGTCGTCACGTCGAGGTGCTGCGGGCCCAGGTCTTCGTCGAGGGCCGCCCGGACCACGCGGCGCGCGTCACCGGCGGGGAACCCGAGGTCTGCGGTCATGTCGGCTCGCTCACTCCGGCGGTCACCGGGTGGTAGGACGTCTCGACGGTGCCGTCCGGACGTCTAACGGCGAGCAGGTGACCCAGCCAGTGCTCGTCGTCGCGGTCGGGGAAGTCGGACCGGAGGTGTCCGCCCCGGGTCTCCTCGCGGAGGGCCGCGACGGCGGTCAGGACCTGGCCGAGGTGCAGGAGGTTGGTGGCCTCCCAGGCGGCCGGCTCCGGATGCGCGCCGCCGGACTCGGCGCTCTTGGCCAACGTGGCCAGCTCGTGGTCCGCGCCCGCCAGCGACTCGGCCGAGCGGACGACCCCGCTGCCTGCGGTCATCGCGCGCTGCACATCCCGACGGTGCTCCGCGGCGAGGAGCGCGACTGTCTCCACTCGGGTCGGCGGGCTCGACCGGCGCGAGCTCGCCGGCCGCGAACCGCGCCGTGATGTCGTCGGCGATGCGGTGCGCGAAGACCAGGCCCTCGAGCAGGGAGTTGCTGGCCAGCCGGTTGGCGCCGTGGACGCCGGTGCACGACGCCTCGCCGCAGGCGTACAGGCCGTCGACCGACGAGCGGCCGTGCAGGTCGACCTTCACGCCGCCGCTTGCGTAGTGCTGCGCCGGCGCGACAGGGACGAGGTCGGCGGCGAGGTCGAAGCCGTGCTCCCGCAGGCTCGCGACGATGGACGGGAAGCGGCGCTCGACGAACTCGCGGCCGAGATGGCGAGCGTCGAGGTAGACGTGGTCGGTGCCGGTCTCGCGCATCCGCGCGACGATGGCGCGAGCGACCACGTCGCGAGGTGCGAGGTCGGCCATCTCGTGGACGCCCTGCATGAAGCGGACGCCGTCGCCGTCGACGAGGAACGCGCCCTCGCCGCGAACCGCCTCGCTGATGAGGGGCTGCTGGCCGTTGGCGCCCTCGCCGAGCCAGAGCACCGTGGGGTGGAACTGGACGAACTCCAGGTCGGCCATCACCGCGCCGGCCCGCAGGGCGATGGCCATGCCGTCGCCGGTGGAGACCGCGGGGTTGGTCGTGGCCGTGTAGAGCTGGCCCAGCCCGCCGGTCGCGAGCACGACGGCGCGAGCGCGCGCCGCTCCCACGCCGTCGACCTGACCCTCGCCGATGACGTGAACGGTGGCGCCGCATACGCGGTCCGTCCCGTCCGGCGCCGGCGTCTGAAGCAGGTCGACGACCAGCGCGTGCTCGACCACCTGGATGCCGGGGTCGGCCTGCACGCGGTGGAGCGCCTCGATGAGCGCCCGGCTGATCTCGCGTCCGGTCGCGTCGCCCCCGGCGTGCGCGATCCGGTCACGGTGGTGGCCCCCCTCGCGGGTGAGCAGGATCTCGCCGGCGGAGTCGCGGTCGAACTCGGCGCCCAGGGCGACGAGCTCGCGGACCCGTGGCGGCCCCTCGGTCACCAGGGCCGTGACGGCGGCGACGTCGCACAGCCCGACGCCCGCGACGAGCGTGTCGTGCAGGTGCTCCTCCGGCGAGTCGGCCGGGTCCATCGCCGCGGCGATGCCGCCCTGGGCCCACGCCGTAGAGCCCTCGTTGAGGACCGTCTTGGTGACGAGCAGGACGGTGTCGACCTGTTCCCGGAGCCGGAGGGCGGCGGTGAGCCCGGCGATGCCGGACCCGACCACGATGACGTCGACGTCGATCGACCAGCCGGGCGGCGACGCGTCGAGCCGGCGCGGGACGTGCAGCGGGTCGGTCACCGGGCCTCGCCTCCCTCGGCGGCATCGGGCGGCTCGGTGTCGTCGTCGGTGTCGTCGTCCGTGTACTCGCCATCGCGGGCATGGGTCCCGGTCCCGGCGGCGTCGTGCAGGACGGCGAGAACGGACTCCGCGTCGGCCGCCCGGAGGCGGCCCCGCTGCTGCGCGAGGTCGACGGTGGCGAGGGCGAGCGCGCGGTAGGTCGACCGGATCTGCGGCTCGGTGGCCAGCTCGGCCAGGTGCTCGGCCACGGTGCCGGCATCGCCCGCCGCCTCCGGGCCGCTCAGCACGCCGGCCCGCAGCGCGTTGTCCAGCGCCGCGCCGAGCAACGGGCCCAGCACCCGGCCCGGGTCGTCGACACCCGCGTCCTCCAGGAGCCGGGTCGCCTGCGCGACCAGCGTGGTCAGGTGGTTTGCGCCTAGGGCCAACGCCGCGTGGTAGAGCGGGCGGTCCTCCTCCTCGACGAGGATCGGTTCGCCGCCCATCTCCAGCACCAGGGCCTCTCCGAGTGGTTCGAGCTCCTTGAGCGTCGTCACGGCGAAGCACGCGTCACTCAGCCGGTCGAGGTCGATGGCGGTTCCCGTAAACGACATGGCGGGGTGCAGGGCCAGGGGGAGGGCGCCGACGAACTGCGCCGGTTCGAGGATGCCCACCCCGTAGCGGCCGCTCGTGTGGACGACGACCTGTCCCGGCCGGAAGGCGCCGACCTTCGCCAAGCCGCTCACCAGGCTGGGCAGCGTCTCGTCGGGGACGGCGATGAGGACGAGGTCCACGTCGGCGACGACCCGCGGGACGTCCTGGACCGCGGCGCCGGGGAGCAGGTCCGCGGCGCGGGCTCGCGACTCCTCGCTCACGGCGGCCACCGCGGTCACGGTGTGGCCGGCCCGGTGGAGTGCGGCGCCGAGGACGGCCCCGACCCGGCCGGCGCCGACGACGCCCACGGTGAACCGCGGCGGGCGGTCCTCTCGGGCCGAGGCGTCGAATGCGCTCACGACGCACGAACCTACCCCGGGCAGGATGTGCGGGTGAGCGGGCCGGTGTCGTGGCGAGCGGCCTGGCAGTCCGCCCTCTACGGCCCGCACGGCTTCTACCGCGGCGACCGGGGACCGGCCGGTCACTTCACGACCGCCACGCACGGGGCTACCGGCCGGGCGCTCGCCCGGACGCTGTGGGCGCTCGCGGACCGGTACGACCTCGCCGGCGTCGTCGACGTGGGCGCCGGCCGCGGTGAGCTGCTGCGGCACCTGTATGCGGTTGCGCCCTCGCGTCCGCTGGTCGGGCTGGACGTGGTGGCCCGACCGGTCGACCTGCCGGAGCCGGTGGCGTGGGTCCAGTCACCCGGCGGGGCGACACTGCCGGCGGCTTGGCACCCGGAGCGTGCCCTCGTCGTGGCCCACGAGTGGCTCGACGTGGTCCCGTGCACCATCGGAGAGGTCGGACCCGACGGCACCCTCCACGAGCTCCTCGTCGACGTATCGCTCCCCACCCCCGGTTCGTGCTCTGAACCGCATCGAATATCCGTACCCGGGCCGCACGAACGAGTCACTGGGACCACCGTTGTCCGGGCCGGATCTCGAGTGGTGCCGCCGCCACTGGCCGTCGGTCGTCTCGCCGGAGGCTCGGCCCGGGGACCGCGTCGAGGTCGGCCGGCAGCGGGACGAGGCGTGGGCCGCGCTGCTGGACCGGCTCGCACCCGGCTCCGTGGCGCTCGCCGTCGACTACGGGCACACCGCGGCAGACCGACCCAGCGGGGGGACGCTCGCCGCATACCGGGAAGGCCGTCTCGTGGACCCGGTGCCGGACGGCTCCTGCGACCTCACGGCCCACGTCGCCGTCGACTCGCTGCGGCAGACCCGGCGGCTGCGACAGCGCGACGCCGTGACCGGGCTGGGAGCGCCGGACCACGCGCTGGCGGCGACCGACCCGGGCGGTCTATCTGGAGCGGCTCGCCGAGCAGGAGCGCGGTGGCGACGTTGCGGCGACGGGGCGGGTTCGGCGACTTCTGGTGGGTCATCGCGCAGGTCTGACCGAGAGCCGCTCGTACCCGCGCAGGACGAAGGTCGGTCGGCGGACCGCGTCGACGACCTCGAGCCGCCCGAACCGGGAGAGCAACGCCGCGACGCTGGTCTGCAGCTCCAGCCGGGCCAGCGGCGCGCCGATGCAGAAGTGGATCCCCGCCCCGAACGCGAGGTGCGCGTTGGGGTCCCGCTCCGGACGGAACTCGTCGGGCGCGTCGAACACCGCCGGGTCCCGGTTCGCGGCGCCGAGCAGGGCGGCGATCTTCTCGCCCTCGGCGACCGTCACGCCGCCGACGGTCACGTCGCGCGTGGCCGTCCGCTCGAACAGCTGCAGCGGGGAGTCGTGCCGCAGCATCTCCTCGACGAGCAGGTCCGGCGCACCCGGCTCGGCGCCGGAGGCGAGCAGCGAGGCCAGCCCGTTGCCGAACCCGTTGACGCTCGCCTCGTGGCCGGCGTTGAGCAGCAGCACCGCCGTCGCCACCAGCTCGCGGGTCGACAGCCGGTCGCTGCCGTCGCGGACCGCGACGAGGTCGGAGAGCAGATCGGAACCGGGGTCGGCGGCCCGTTCCGCCGCCAAACCCTCGACGTATGCGGCGAACTCAGCGCTCGCCGCGACCGCCTCCGCCTCCTGCGCGGGCGTCCGGTGGACCTCGTACATCTTGACGATGGCCTGCGACCAGGGCCGGAGCAGGTGGCGGTCGGCCTCCGGCCAGCCCAGCAGCTCGGCGATGACGAGGACCGGCAGCGGTTCCGCCAGGTCCGCGATGACGTCGAACGACCCGACGGCGGCCAGCCGCGTAGCGCAGTCGTCGAGCAGCCCGTCGGTCAGCTCCGCGATCCGGGGAGCCAGCCGGGACACGTGACCGCGGCTGAACGCGCTCTGGACCAGGCGGCGCAGCCGGGTGTGCTTCGGCGGCTCGCTGTCGAGGATCGAGTCCGCGTGCAGCCAGTTGAAGGTCGCCCACTGCTCCTCCGGGACGCGCGGCCGGAAGATCCGGCCGAGCGACCGGTCCCGCAGCACCTGGCTGCAGGTCGCGTGGCTGGTGGCGACCCAGATGCCCAGACCGCTGTGCCAGGCGACCGGGGCCTGGGCGCGGATCGCGGCGAACGCGGGGTACGGGTCGGCGACGACCACAGGGTCCGACAGGTCGAGCAGCTCGGCGGCGTCCACGGTGTCGACGGACCTCATGGCGCCAGCGTAGGCAGCCGCGCTGAGCAGCCGCGCTGAGCAGCCGCGCTGAGCCCGGAGCCGAGGGCATGCGGCAGACTGGCGGCCATGACCTCGACCACCGACCGGCCGGGCGTGGCCGGCGGCCGAGAGGTCACCGTCGGCGTCGGTGCGGGCGGCCTGGCGACCGCCGACATGACGCTCAACATCGGCCCCCAGCACCCGGCGACCCACGGAGTGCTGCGCCTGCGGGTCGTGCTCGACGGCGAGCGCATCATCACGGCCGAGCCGATCATCGGCTACATGCACCGGGGGGCCGAGAAGCTCTTCGAGGTCCGCGACTACCGCCAGATCCTGGTCCTGGCCAACCGGCACGACTGGCTGTCGGCGTTCTCCAACGAGCTGGGCGTGGTGCTCGGCGTCGAGCAGATGCTCGGCATGGAGGTGCCCGAGCGGGCGGTCTGGGCGCGCACCCTCCTCGCCGAGCTCAACCGGGTGCTCAACCACCTGATGTTCCTCGGCTCCTACCCGCTCGAGCTCGGCGCCATCACGCCGATCTTCTACTCGTTCCGCGAGCGGGAGGAGCTGCAGGCGGTCATGGAGGAGGCCTCGGGCGGCCGGATGCACTACATGTTCAACCGGGTCGGCGGCCTCAAGGCCGACCTGCCCGCCGGGTGGCTCGGCCGGGTGGAGCACGCCGTCGGCGAGGTCCGGCGGCGGATGTCGGACCTGCGGAACATGTTGGTGGGCAACGAGATCCTGCTCGCGCGCACTCGCGGGGTGGGGGTCCTCAGCCCGGCGACGGTGCACGCATACGGCGTCTCCGGACCGATTGCGCGGGCCAGCGGCGTCGACGTCGACCTGCGCCGCGACCAGCCCTACCTCGCCTACGCGGAGCTGTTCGCCGAGGGCGGTCCCGGCCGAGTCGTCACCCGCACCGAGGGCGACTGCCAGGCGCGCCTCCAGGTGCTGCTCGAGCAGACCGAGGTCAGCCTCGACCTCGCGGACGCCTGCATCGACCGGCTCCGCCGCCTGCCGCAGGGCCCCATCAACGTCCGGCTGCCGAAGGTGTTGCGCGTCCCGGAGGGCCACCTCTACACCGCCACCGAGAACCCCCTGGGGTTCAACGGCTACTACCTGGTCTCGCGCGGCGACAAGACGCCGTGGCGGCTGAAGCTGCGGTCGGCGTCGTTCAACAACGTCGCCGTGCTGTCCGAGATGCTGCCCGGCCAGGTGGTCGGTGACATGGTGGCGATCCTCGGCTCGATGTTCTTCGTCGTAGGGGACATCGACAAGTGAGGCGCCGGTATGCGCGCCGCCGGGTTCGCGGCATCGGGTCTCCTGTGCTTCGGAACGCTGACCGCCTGCGCCGACCGAGACCCGCAGCCGGCGGCCGCCATCCCACCCACGACTACGGCCGTCACGGCGGTGCCGAGTCCGTCCACCGCGAGCAAGGGCCAGCCGACCGCGGCCAGCACAACCGCGCTGCCGGGCATGCCGGTGCCGCTCTCGGTCGGCACGTCGCCCGTCGACCCCAACGCGCTGCGATCGGTGAACGACCTGCCGTCGGTCTTCCAGTGTCCCGCCGCAGTTACCCCCATCCGCATCACGCCGACTCCAGCGGCCACCGGCGCGACGGCGCCGGCCGCACCGGAGGCCGTCGTCTGCGCCAGCGCCCTCGCCGGCAAGGAGGCCGTCTACCTCTGGTATGCGCCTACGCCCGAGGCCAAGCTCGGCGCCCTGACCCAGGCCCTGGCCACCGCGAAATACGTCCACGGTGGACCGAACTGGGTCGCCGCGGGGATGCTCAACCCGTCGATGGGCACCATCGGCGGCGAGGTCTATCGATAGTCACCCACAGGGCGCACCCCACCCCGGGTCAGTCCGAGGGCTGGTCGACCCGTTCGTCACGGCGGGGGTCCGGTTCGTCCAGACGACACCAGCGTTGGACGACGAGACCGACGGCGGCGAGTCCCGCGGCGGCCAGCGCGAGGACGCCGAGGACGAGCATCTGCAGTCGCTGGGAGGGGATGTCGGCGTCGGGCAGCAGGAGCAGGACCTGGGCGGCATACCAGCCGACAAAGGCCGCGCCCGCGAGCGCGGCCGCCTGGGCCATGGCCAGCACCCGGGCGGCATAAAGCGGGTTCAGCGAACGCGACGGCCCGCCCGGCGACCAGCCGCTTGACGGGACGCCCGGCCACGAGCAGACCCAGGCCGAGCGCCACGAAGATGAACACGGCGAGCCAGCTCGTCGAGGGCAGGTCGCGCCCACCGCCCTCGAGCAGCTTGAGGACGACCCACGACGCGCCGCCGACGACGAGCGCGACGGCGACCAGCATCCGCGCGCGGATGCCGGCGGCCCGGTTCACCACGTCGGGCTCCAGTCCGGTCCCGGCCGCACGCCGCTCGTGTCGAGGGTCGCCACGAGGTCGGCCACGGGCCGTATCCCCTCCGGTCGTGCGGACGGTCGCGGACGGGATCGGCCCGCGACCCACGGGACGAGGACGAAGGGCCGCGTTCGTGGGCACGCGGGTGCGGCAGGGTGAGCCTCGCGCGTCGTCGCGCCGGACCTCGGCGGGGGAGCCGGGGCGGCCTACCTGGATCAGGTCGAGGTCGAGTGTTCTTGCGCCCCAACGGATCTCGCGCGTTCGGCCGTGCTCGGCCTCGATGCCGTGCAGGCGGCGCAGCAGCGTCTCGGGCGGCAGCGTCGTGTCACCGACGAGCACGGCATTGAGGTATGCGGGTTGCTCAGGGCCGCCGACGGGGTCGGTCTCGACGAGCGGCGACACCGCGCGGACCCGCATACCGGGCAGGGCGGCGATCTCGCGGACCGCCGCCTCGAGCGTCGACCGCGCGTCGCCGAGGTTAGCGCCCAGGGCGACGACGACGGGCACGCCGCGGGTCCGGTGCACCTCGACCGCGACGTCGGAGAACGGGTGGCCGACCGGCGCCTGGGGCTTGTGGACGGTCACGGTCACCTCGTCGACGAGCGCGTGGCCGAGGACGTCGTCGGCGATGACCTCGGCCAGCCGTTCGATGAGGTCGAACGACGGGCCGGTGATGCGGTCGACGACCTCACCGGCGACCTGGGCGTAGGAGACGGTGTCGTCGAGGGCGTCGCTGGTCCCGGCCGGCTCCAGGTCGAGCGCCATGACGACGTCGACGACGAACGGCTGGCCGTCGCGCTTCTCGTCGGCGAGGACGCCGTGGTAGCCGAAGGCCTGCACGCCACGCAGGTGGATGCGGTCGGTCATCGGTGGTTCGCCACCTCGCGGAGCACGCAGAACGCGTCCCGCGTGCCCGCCACGTCGTGGACCCGGACGCCCCAGACGCCGGCGCCGGCACAGACGACGCTGGTCACGGCGGTGGCAACGTCGCGGTCCAGCGGGGGCCGGGGTTCGCCGCCGGAGGCGACGCCGATCCGGCCGAGGAAGGCCTTGCGCGAGGCGCCGACGAGGACCGGCTGACCCAGCGCGCGGAGCGCGTCGAGGTGGGCGAGCAGCGCCCAGTTGTGCGGGGCGTGCTTGGCGAACCCGATCCCCGGGTCGAGGACCAGCCGGTCTGCGGCGACCCCCGCCGCGAGGATGGCGTCGCGCCGGGTGGCGAGCTCGTCGCATACGTCCCGAACGACGTCGGCGTAGACCGCCCGGTCCTGCATCAGCGTGCTGTGGCCCCGCCAGTGCATGGCGACGTAGGGGCACCCGCGGTCGGCGACCAGCGGCGACCATGTCGGGGTCGGCCAGGCCGCCGCTGACGTCGTTGACCATCGAGGCCCCGACGGTCGAGGGCGCGGGCGGCGACGCTCGGCGCGCATGGTGTCCACCGAGACGACGACGTCCTCGTCGACGAGCGCCTCGACGACGGGCAGCACGCGGCGCAGCTCCTCCTCGACGCTGGGGCGTTCGGCGCCCGGTCGGGTGGACTCCCCGCCGACGTCCAGGAGGTCGGCGCCGTCGGCGACGAGCACGCCGGCCGTGGGCGATGGCCGCTGCGGGCTCGAACCAGGCGCCGCCGTCGCTGAACGAGTCGGGGGTCACGTTGACGACGCCCATGAGCACCGGTCGCGCGTCGGCAGTCGGGAGGCCGCCGCTCATCGTCCACCACCGAGCAGCAGCGACATCGCCTCGGCTCGGGTGGCGGGGTTGCGCAGCTGGCCGCGGACGGCCGACGTGATCGGTCCGGGAGCCCGGCTTGCGGACGCCGCGCATCGACATGCACAGGTGCTCGCACTCGACGACGACGATCGACGCCCTGGACCTGCAGGTGGGTCACCAGCGCGTCGGCGATCTGCGTGGTCAGCCGTTCCTGCACCTGGGGGCGACGGGCGAAGAGGTCGACCAGGCGGGCGATCTTCGACAGGCCGGTGACCCGGCCGTCCTTCGCCGGGATGTAGCCGACGTGGGCGACGCCGTGGAACGGCACGAGGTGGTGCTCGCAGGTGCTGTAGACCTCGATGTCGCGCACGATGATCATCTCGTCGTGGTCGATGGCGAAGGTCGTCTTCAGCACGCTCTCGGGCGCCGCGTCGAGGCCCGCGAAGGTCTCGGCGTAGGCGCGGGCGACCCGGTCCGGGGTGTCGCGGAGCCCCTCACGGTCGGGGTCCTCACCGACGGCGATGAGCAGCTCCCGCACCGCCGCCGCGGCGCGGTCGTGGTCGACCGCCATCGTGGTCAGTGGTCCCTTCAGTGCTCTTCGGTGGGGTCGACTCGACCGCCGTCCGGGACCTCGATCACCTGGGTCCGCGGCTCCTCCTCGGCGAGGGGGTGGGCACCGGCCTCAGCGGCCTCGTCGATCTTGTGCCCCAGCTCCACGTCGCCGCTGGCGTCCTGGGGTGTATGCCCGCCCTGGCCGTTAGAGCCGCTCTGGCCGTTAGAGCCGTTCTGGGCGCTGGCGCCGTTCTGGCCGTTGGTGCCGTTCGGCCGTTGGTGCCGTAGCCGTTGCGGTTGTAGCCGTTGGAGCCGTGGGAACCGTTGGAGCCGTTGTGGCCGGCGTCGCGCTCAGCGGGGGTGAGCACCGGCGGAAGGTCGCTCAGCAGCCGGGACTCGCTGGACAGCCACGTCGGGCGCATCGGCCGCTTGCGGACGTCGGCGAACAGCGCGGCCAGCTCGGCGGTGCCGAGGGTCTCCTTCTCGAGCAGCTCGAGGACCAGCCGGTCGAGGACGTCGCGGTTGTCGTTGATGACGTGCCACGCCTCGTCGTGCGCGTTCTCGATGAGCTTGCGGACCTCCTCGTCGACGACGCCGGCGATCTCCTCGCTGTAGTCGCGCTGGTGGCCCATGTCGCGGCCGAGGAACACCTCGCCGTTGCTCTGGCCGAGCTTGATCGCCCCGACGCCGCTCCGACATGCCGTACTCGGTGACCATCTTGCGGGCCATCGCGGTGGCCTTCTCGATGTCGTTGGCGGCGCCTGTGGTGGGGTCGTGGAAGACCATCTCCTCCGCGACCCGGCCACCCAGCGCATACGCGAGCTGGTCGAGGATCTCGTTGCGGGTGGTGGAGTACTTGTCGTCCTGCGGCATCACCATCGTGTAGCCGAGGGCCCGGCCGCGCGGCAGGATCGTCACCTTGGTGACCGGGTCGGTGTGGTTCAGCGACGCGGCGACGAGGGCGTGGCCGCCCTCGTGGTAGGCGGTCATCTTGCGCTCGGCGGCGGACATGATGCGGGTGCGCTTCTGCGGCCCCGCGATGACGCGGTCGATGGCCTCGTCGAGCGTGTGGTCGTCGATGAACTTCTTGCTGCTGCGAGCGGTCAGCAGTGCGGCCTCGTTGAGGACGTTGGCGAGGTCGGCGCCGGTGAAGCCGGGGGTCCGGCGGGCGACAGCCAGCAGGTCCACGTCGGGCGCCATCGGCTTGCCCTGCGAGTGCACCTGGAGGATCCGGTTGCGGCCCAGCATGTCCGGGGTGTCGACGGCGATCTGGCGGTCGAAGCGACCGGGGCGCAGCAGGGCCGGGTCGAGGATGTCGGGGCGGTTGGTCGCCGCGATGAGGATGACGTTGGTCTTGACGTCGAACCCGTCCATCTCGACGAGCAGCTGGTTCAGCGTCTGCTCCCGCTCGTCGTGGCCGCCGCCGAGGCCCGCACCACGGTGCCGGCCGACGGCGTCGATCTCGTCGACGAAGACGATGGCCGGGGCGTTGGCCTTGGCCTGCTCGAACAGGTCGCGGACACGCGACGGCGCCGACACCGACGAACATCTCGACGAAGTCGGAACCGGAGATCGAGTAGAACGGCACGCCGGCCTCACCGGCGACCGCCCGCGCGAGCAGGGTCTTGCCGGTACCGGGCTGGCCGTAGAGCAGCACGCCCTTGGGGATCTTGGCGCCGACCGCGAGGAACTTGGCCGGTTCCTGGAGGAACTCCTTGATCTCGTGGAGCTCCTCGACCGCCTCGTCGCAACCGGCGACGTCGGCGAAGGTGACCTTGGGCGTGTCCTTGGACGCCAGCTTGGCCCGCGACTTGCCGAACTGCATGACCCGGGAGCCGCCGCCCTGCATCTGGCCCATGAGGAACCAGAACAGGCCGAGCACGATGATGATCGGGATAAGGCTGACCAGCATCGAGCCGAACCAGTTGGTCTCGTCGATCTGGTCGGTGTATCCGTTCGGCGGCACGTGGGCGTCGAGGGCGGCCACGACGTTGGTCCCGCGGGCCTCGACGTAGTAGGCGTAGACCTTGGTGGCGTTCTTGACCTTGTCGCCGTCCGAGAAGGAGTCGCCCTGCTTGAGGGTCAGCTCCATCCGCTCGTTGTTGATGAGCTTGGCGGAGTCGACCTTGCCGGTGTTGACCAGGTCGAGGGCCTTGGACGTGTCGATGCGGGTGAAGCCGCCGTTGTCGGACAGCGACAGGACGAGGATCGCCGCGCCGATGAGCACGACGATCCACAGCATCGGCGTGCGAAGGATGCGCTTGAAGTCCATGTGCGTGCGGGGCTGGCCCCGACCCTCCTGCTTGGGGTGCTGACGGAGACGGGTCGGTTGGGGGACCCGTCTCCCGGTCATTCTCGCAGGTGAACGTGCAACCGGAGACTCCTGTTCCAACCGGCTCCCGGGAGCGCCGGTATGCGTCACCCAGGTCTCCGTCCGGGCGGGCCGCGGCGGCCCGACGTCAGGGCGGTGGATTGTTCACCCTATGGGGGGTCCTAGGCACCGCGATGATGTCGCCGCGCCTCCGACCGGGGCGCGTCAGGAGTAGACGGAGGGGTTCAGGGTGCCGACGACGCGCAGGTTGCGGTACTTCTCGGCGTAGTCCAGCCCGTAGCCCACGACGAACTCGTTGGGGATGTCGAACCCGACGTAGCGCACGTCGATGTCGACCTTGGCCACCTCCGGCTTGCGCAGCAGCGTGCAGATCTCGACCGACGCCGGCGACCGGGACTCGAGGTTGGAGCGGATCCAC
This sequence comes from uncultured Actinomycetota bacterium, assembly GCA_963751085.1. Lineage (GTDB taxonomy): Bacteria > Actinomycetota > Actinomycetes > Actinomycetales > Dermatophilaceae > Lapillicoccus. The sequence continues at coordinate 1,192,599 of CAVVTH010000004.1, forward strand.
GACAGGGTCAGACCGGAGTCGATGATGTCCTCGACGATGAGCACGTGCCGGTCGGTGATGTCGGTGTCGAGGTCCTTGATGATCCGCACGACGCCGGACGACTTGGTCCCCGACCCGTACGACGAGATCGCCATCCAGTCCATCGGCGCCGTCCCGGGTAGCGCCCGCATGAGGTCGGCCATGACGAGGATCGCGCCCTTGAGCACGCCCACGAGGAGCAGGTCCTTGCCCTCGTAGTCCCGCCAGATGTCGGCGGCCATCTCCTGGACCCGGGCGAGGATCTCCTCCTCGGTGAGCAGAACCTTCTGGAGGTCGTTCCCCATGTCCGCGGCGTCCACGCGGGCAGGCTATCCGACGGCCGGTACCCCAGCCAGGCTCACGTCGTCACCGACCCGGCTGGCCTGCACGTGCCCCGGCAGGTGCAGCGGACCCTGGCCGTGCCACGACGTCAGGAGCGCGTCGAGGGACTCCACGTGAGCCGCGGTCAGCTGTCCCGCTCCGGACCCCGCCTCCACCGCAAGGAGCCGCCACACCCGCGTCCGCAGTGCCCGCGGCAGGGCGAGCAGCTCGGCCGCCGACCACGGCCCGTCACCCAGCGTCGGCCGGACCGCGCGTGCCTGGTCCTCGAGGTAGTCGGCGTCCTCACGCAGCATCTCCGCGCTCCGGGCCAGTGCCGCAGCGATCCCCGGCCCCAGCTCGTCCTCGAGCGCCCGGAGGAACCCGCGCGCCCGCACCCGCGCGAACGTCGAGTCCTCGTTGTGAGGGTCACGCCACGGGTCGAGCTCGTATGCGACACAGGCGGCCTCGGTCTCGGCTCGCCCCAGGGCGATGAAGGGCCGGACGAACAACCCGCGGCGGCGCGGCATACCAGAGAGGGACCGAGACCCGGAACCCCGGGCCAGCCCGAGGAGCACCTGCTCCGCCTGGTCGTCGCGGGTGTGCCCGATGAGCACCGCCGCGGCACCGAGCCGCTCCGCGGTGTCCTCCAGCGCCCGGTAGCGCGCCGAGCGGGCCGCGCCCTCCGGGCCGGAGCCGTCCCGGGCGACGCGTACGGTCTGCACCTCCACGGGGTCCAGCCCGAGGTCACGGCACTGCTGTGCGGCGGACTCGGCCACCGCGCCGGAACCGGCCTGTAGCCGGTGGTCGACGACCAGCCCGGCCGCCTTGATGCCGCGCTTCGGCGACTCGAACCCGACCGCACCGGCCAGCGCCAGCGAGTCCGGTCCCCCGCTGCATCCGACGAGCACCATGCTTCCCTCCGGCAGGAGAAACAGCTCGGTGCGCACCGCGAGCCGGGTGGCGGCGACCGCCGACGCGGGACCAGTCACCGCGGGGCCCTCACGACCGGCCGCTCATCGGCCGTGGACGCGCCGAACCCAGGCCTGTGGGTCGCCGATCTCGGCGGGCGTCGGAAGCGTCTCGGGTGAGGACCAGACGACGTTGAAGTCGTCGAGGCCGGTGCGCTCGATGACGCCGCGGACGAACCCGGCGCCGTCGGAGTACTGGCGCATCTTCGCCTCGAGGCCGAGGACCCGTCGGAGGATGAGGTCCACGCCGGACACGCCCTGGCGGCGCTGGGTGAACCGTTCCCGGATCACCGCGACGCTCGGAATGACCTGCGGGCCGACCTCGTCCATCATCACGTCCGCATGCCCCTCGAGCAGCGACATGACCGCGGTGATCTGCTCGACCTTGGCCCGCTGCTCCGGCGTCAGCAGCACCTCGGCGAGCCCCTGGGAGCCCGGCTGGAACGCCTCGGGCAGCCGGCGGGCGATCTCCTGCAGCCGGCCCGCCAACTCGGTCGGAGTCGGTGCGATCTCGACCGTTAGTTCACGCGTACGAGCCACCATGTGGTCGCGCAGCCACGGGTTCGCCGTGAACTGCAGGCGGTGAGTCTCCTCGTGCATCGCGACCCAGAGCCGGAAGTCGCGCGGGTCGACCTTGATCTCGCGCTCGGTCTGGACGATGTTGGGCGCCACGAGCATCAGCCGCGGCACCCCCTGGGGAGCCAGGTCGTACTGCCCCAGCACCTTGGTCGCGAGGAACGACATCACGGCCCCGGTCTCCGCACCGGTGACCTTGCCGCCGATCGCCGTCACCGCGTTGGGCTGCGAGCGGGACGTGCCCGCCGTGACCTTGTCGATGACCGGCGCCACCAGCGAGGCCATCGACTCGATGTTGAGGTCCATCCAGCCGGGCCGGTCGACGACCAGGACCGGGGGGGCGTCCGCCGGGCTGTGCAGCCGGGACGTCGTGGCGATCGGCTCCCGCGCCGCCGCCGCGGCTCCCCGGAGCTCGTCGACGATCCCCGCCGCCTCCGACGGCGTCACCCGCGGGCCGGCGTTGACCAGCCGGCGTCCGGTCGACTTGGCGAACTCCCAGTCGACGTACTGCGGGCGGCCTCCCGGCTGCTCGTCCGGTCGTGCCAGCTCGCTCATGTCGGTGACGTCCCTCGTCTCGCCCTGCACTGCACTCTCAACGGCACCCACACGACGCTAGTACCGCTATGACCCGGTCCAACGCGGCCCGGACGGCGTCCGTTCCCCGGCCAGGGCCGGCCGTGTTGGACATGACGTCGACGACGAGGAGTCGCCCGTCGGCGGTGACGACGCTGCCGCCGAGGGCGTTGACGCCGGTCAGCGTCCCGGTCTTGCCGCGGAACACGCCGGCGGCCACGTGGGTGTTCGCCGCGGCGAAGCGGTTCTCCAGCGTGCCGCTCAGGCCGGCCACCGCCATCTCCAGCAACGCGTGGTTGAGGGTGGGCAGCCGCTCCCCCAGGGCGATGACGTCGGCGATGACGCGCGCCGGCGCGAGGTTCTCCCGCGAGAGCCCGCTCGCGTCCACGGTGGAGACCCCGGTCAGGTCGACGCCGAGCCCGGACACGGTCGTGCGCACGAAGGCCGCCGCCTCGGCGAACCCGGGTGCCGTTCCCTTCGCGTATGCGGCCTGCCGGGTCAGCGACTCGGTGAGCGCGTCGTCGGAGTCCTGAAGGGCGAGTCCGAGCTGGTCCAGGACCGGGGCGGAGGTCGCGGACGCGAGGGTCGGCGCCCCTGGAGGTGCGGTAGCGGGGGCCGCGAGGGTGGCGGACACGCCGTGAGCGGTGAGGCCGGCGACGAACGCGGCGCCGACGGAGGCCGCCGGGTCGGCCGGTCCGGGATGGCCCGGCGTCACGCGCTGGGACGACAGGCCGATCGAGGCGACCGCTCCGGTGACGCCGGTCGGGCGGAAAGACGCCGGCCACGTCGGCGCCAGCAACGGCCCGGGGGCGTGGCCGAGGTCGAGGGCGACCGACACCTTCGTCACGCCCTTCGTCGTGAGCGCTGCGGCGGTCGCCGTGACGAGGTCGCCCAGACCGGCGCGGCCGGCCACGGCGGTCGGGTCGCCCGCGCCGGGGTTCAGGAGGGTGTCACCGCCGGCGACCAGGACGACCTGCCCCGGGGTCGGCCCTTGGACGACTCGCGTCGTGAAGGTCGCGTCGACCGGGAAGGTGGCCGCGACCGCCGCCGCGGAGAGCAGCTTGAGGTTCGACGCGGGGATGAGCGGGGTGTCGGCGTTGACGTCGAGCAGGTGCGTGCCCGTGGCCGCGTCGCGGACCGTGGCCCCGAGGCTTCCCGCGAGCGCCGGGTCGGCGAGAGCGGCCGCGGTCGCCGCCTGGACCCCCGCAGCGGTGGGGGCCGGCTGCTGCGCACCGGAGGCGGCGAGCGGCATACCGCCGTCCGTCCTCCGTGGTTGGGCCACCGTCGTGGTGGGCGCCGGCGTCGGGGGGGTCGCCGGAGCGGGGTCGGCCGGGGTCGCCAGGGTCAGCATCCCCGGTACGACGTCGTAGACGTCGAGGGTGGCGTAGCCGGCGATCAGCACGACGGCCAGACCCGACGCGGCGACGATCCGACGTCTGACGACACGACGCACGACGCTCGCTCCTCCCTGCTGCCCGATTCGTTCTGACAAGATGCGAAGCACGATTCTCCCCGACGACGCCGGTCGTCCGGGGACGCCCGCCGATGGAGGGGTCACCCGTGGAGTTCTACGTCACCGTCGAGATCCCAAAAGGGGCGCGCAACAAGTACGAGGTCGACCACGAGACCGGCCGGATCCGGCTGGACCGGCTGCTGTTCACGTCGATGAGCTATCCCGCCGACTACGGCTACGTCGAGGACAGCCTGGGCGAGGACGGCGACCCGCTCGACGCCCTGGTGCTCCTCGACGAGCCGACCTTCCCCGGCTGCCAGGTCCTGGCCCGGCCGATCGGCGTCTTCCACATGACCGACGAAGCCGGCGGCGACGACAAGCTGCTCTGCGTGCCCGCGAACGACCCCCGCCAGGCCCACATCAGCGAGCTGGACCACGTCAACGAGTTCGACCGGCTGGAGATCCAGCACTTCTTCGAGACCTACAAGGACCTCGAGCCCGGCAAGTCGGTCGAGGGCGCGAGCTGGGGTGGCCGCACGGACGCCGAGCTCTGCGTGAACGAGGCGCTGGTCCGGGCGGCGAAGGCCGGCCTCACGACCGCGCGCTGGCGGCTGCCGAACACGCAGCACTGAGCCCCCGCGTACCTCCTTGCCGGGCCCGAGCGGCACCCGCATGCTGGCCTGTTGCAGTCGACCGAGTGTCGGTCGGTGCGCTGGCGGGTAAGCACACCAGCCGTGGAGCCCACTCGCCCCGGGCCCCGCGCCGCCAGCTTCGGAGGTAGCCGCCGTGATCGACCTTGCCGCGATTCTTGTCGGCGACTGGCGCCAGTCGGTCGCGGTCGCGATCAAGGCGTTCGCGTTGTTCATCACGGCGGCGGTGCTGTTCCGGTTCCGAGAGCGCCGCACCTTGGCGGAGTTCGCACCGTATGACTGGGTGGCCGCAGTTGCGGTCGGCGCGATCGTCGGCCGCACGGCGACGGCCGCTGACTCGTCCTGGCTGTCCGGCGCCGTAGCTCTCGCCGTCATCCTGGCCGCTCACGCGCTGATCAGCGGGCTGCGTCGGTGGCCCCGGATCCGGCGGCTCATCGACCCTCCGGTCCTGCTCCTGATCCGCGATGGTGTGGTCGACCGGCGCAACCTGCGCCGGTGTGGCATGACCGACGCCGACCTGGAGTCAGCCCTTCGTCAGCACGGCATCGACGGTCCTTCTGGCGTGCACCTGGCGATCAGTGAGGCCCGCGGGGCGGTCAGCATCCTGAGCAACAGTGAGCGCTGAGTCCGTTACTTCCGGTCGAGCTCGTGCAGTCCGTTGCAGACGCCGATCTCGTCGCGGGCCAGGCTGCCCTCCTTGCACACCAGCACGACCTGACGTGCGGCGCTGACGTCGTCGGCCGGGTTGTCCCTGACGACGGCGATATCGGCGAGCTTTCGGACCTCCAGGGTCCCGATGTCCTGGAGGAGGTCGATGTTCTCCGCGGCGTTGCGCGTGGCCGCCACGAGAGCCTCGGTCGCGGACATCCCGAACTCGACCATCGCATCCAGCTGCAGCGAAGAGCTCCGTATGCCGCGCGGCTGGTGTCGGGGTCGCACAGCTCGAGCCGGGCAAGCTCGGCGCGAGAACGCAAGCTCCGGCGCTGAACCCGGCGTAGAGAACTGGTCTGCAGCGAGGTCCTCGACGACGACACGGTCCGGATTATGTCTTCAACCTCTTCAACGGCCGTGCCTGCTTGGCGATGAAAGGCGTGGACGAGGCCTGCGGGCTTAAGCGTCGCCCATCACCAGTCCTTCAATGGTGTGCTTCTGTGCAATGGGAGTCAGCTCATCCACGACGGGGACGTCAAGGTGACTCCGCACCGTCTGAGGGAGCCTTTCGAGGTAGTCCGAGGTGACGGCGAGGTCATGGTGATCGATGTTGGTCGCCTCAGGGCCGTCCAACCCGAGCACGAGTACAGGCCTCGACTTGTCGGATCGGTTGGTGGTACCCCGGTGGATCGTCAGCGCCGAACGTATGGAGATGTCGCCCATGCGCGGGTACTTGCGCTGAGCGCGGGCTTCGTAGCGGCCGTACGACGACTTGGGCGGAAACATCTCGTGCTCGAACTCGGTCCCGGGGTCCCAGTGGGTGCCCGGCGCGATCTCGAATGGGCCCATGTCCTCCTCGGTGTCGACGGCGGTGACGTTCACGGCCAGCGACGACAGTCGGCGGTCTTTGCGGGTCTCGACCGGGGAAGGGAAGTCGCGATGCCACGGCTGGTTGACGGCTCCCGGACCTGGGACGTCGAAGCCGACCTCCACGATGCGGTAGTCCGGTCCGAGCACCGCTTGCGCGACCGCGGCAATCCACGGGTGACCAGCGAGCGCAGCGAAGCCCCGCAACTGCTGCGGATGAATCTCGACGTAGTAACGCTCAGGGCCGCGACCGACGGCGCCGCCAGGCCTCGCCCGCGCCTCCTGGAAGGCCTGGTCGATGTCCTCGTGCAGCTCGCTGACCCATGGTCTGCTGAACGCCCCTTGCAGGCCAACGATGCCGTCCTCGTCGATCGTTCGCCGCAGCCGCTCCACTTCCTCGTCGGTCAGTGGATCGGGCAGGGTCGAGGCGTCGAAGGCCGTCGGAGTGGGGGTGTAGACGAGCGACATCGAGCTCTCTCTTCCTTCGTGGCTGGGACGTCAGTCGCGGTACAGCCGGAAATAGTCGAACGTCGCGGTTGCGCCGGCTCCGCCCGAGGAGACCAAGCCAACCCGTAGCGCTGCTCCGGCGGGCAGCGTCCACACTCCGCCCTCCACCCAGGTATTGCCGTCTCGGCTGCTCCAGGCGCGGAGCTCGTGCTCGCCGTTGCTGGGGTTCACTCGATGGGTGAGTCGCAGCCACGTCGTCGCCGCTGGGGGCCCGATGATCGTGCCGCCGTAGGAGAGCCGGCCGGCGTACGGCATCTCCTTGCCGAACTCGACTTGCCGGGTGTCCCAGATCGCCACGTGGGACAAGCGGGTGAACAGGTCGTCGTCGACGTAGGCAATCAGTCCGCCCTGCTGGAAGTTGCGTACCGTGTCGACCCCGACGTCGAGGGTCAGCTTGGTCTCGACCGTCCAGTTCCCGTTGCCCGGGTCGCGAAGCAGGACCCCCGCGTCGTTCGTGGCGCCGACCAGGTCGGCCGCCTCCGTAGGCCAGCGCAGCGAACCGTTGCCAACCACGGCGTTCGGATCCTTACGAACCCACGTCCAACCCGGCTGCAACGATCCACCGTTGAACTCGTCGCTGGCCCCCCGGTCGAGCCGGCTGGGGACGCGCTCGGAGACCAGCTGGGTGACCGGAGCCGCCGCCGGCACCACGCTGAGGTTGTCCACGCCGACGCCATCGCCGGTTGACAGTGCACCGCCCTGGGCGGGTGCTGGGAGCCCGGGGACGTCGAGCGACGCCGCGGCGAGTGGGTCGCCCAGTCCGGCGTAGGTCACTTGTGCTGTCGCGGTCCCACCGCGCACGGTCATCGACACCGTGTGCCATGACGAGGGGGTGTAACCGGCCGGCAACGGTGCGCGCGCTTGCGCGGCCAACCGCCCACCCCGCCAGCCCTGGACCACGAGAACCCCGGAGGCCGAGTCCACCACCACCGCCACGCCACCTGAGAGCGGCGAACGGATGTCACCGACCACCAGCCCGTATGCCGCGCCGGCGGACCGCAGGTCGGCCTGCACGCGGATCCCCGTCGCTGTGGCCGCCGCCAGCGCCGGGTCGGGCGACGTCACCAACGCACCGGCGCTCGACGCGGCGGCATACCGCCCGGCCTGCGGATCCGAGGCGGTCGTCCAGTGGCCGAGCTGAAGCCACTGAGCGGGGATTCCGCTGGCGAAGTCCGTGGCGAAGCGACCACCCGTCGCCGGACCGGGCTGCAGCCCGGCACTCGGACCCTGCCCGGCGCGGACCGCGGGCCAGCCGTCGATCCAGTCCAGGCGATCGATCAACATGGGGCGCTGCGGGATCCCGTCGGTGCCGTTCAGGTAGGGGTCACCCCGGTCGACAGCGTGGTAGACGATCCAGTCCTGACCCGTAAGGTCGGTGGCGATCGCGTTGTGCCCTGAGCCGATCCACCGGTTTCCGTTCTGGAACAGCGTGGGAGTGCCCCCCGCTCGGGATGCCAGCAGCGGCACTCCCTGTTTGTCCACGTACGGCCCGGTGAGTGCGGTCGATCGGCCCACCTCGACGCTGTAGCCGGTGGTCGGCCCGGCGCAGCAGTTGGCAGTGGAGGCGAAGAGGTACCAGTAGCCTCCGCGCTGCACGACATACGAGCCCTCGAACTTGTTGTCGATCGCGACCTGTGTCGGCGCGCCGACGCTGCGACGGCCGTCGCTGCTCAGCTTGGTGACGAACAGGCCCCCGTAGTAGGAGCCGTAGAACAGCCATTGCGCTCCCGTCGGAGTTCGTGACGACGGCCGGGTCGTAGGTCCACAGGAAGTCACCGGCGTTGCCCGAGGCCCCGCGTCGCGGGCCGACGACTGGAGCGCCACTGTCGGTCCACGGGCCCACCGGAGTTGGCGCAGTGGCCATGCCGATCGCGTTGTCGTTCGGCTCCGGGGTCACCGTCGTCTGAGTGACGACGTAGTAGAGGCGGTACTGGCCGTCGACATACCGGATGTCCGGCGCCCAGAGGCCGGCGTCCGCGGCAGCCCAGCTCGGCCGGGTGGAGGGGGTGAACGCGTCCCCGACGAACGACCAGGTGACCAGGTCACGCGAGCGAGCGATGGGGATCTGGTGGGGCGTCGTCTGTCCTTCACGGAGCGGGTCGGAGGTGCCGTATGCGTACCACCAGCCGTCCTTGGCTCGGATCACGGACGGATCGGCGAAGGTGTCCGCGAACGTTGTGGAGACCGGGTTGACGTACGCCGTGCGCGTCACCGCATCGGTCGCGGCGGCGGCAGTCTGGGTGGAGATCGACGAGTTGTCAGCGCTGACCGGCGCCGAGGGGCTCAGCGTGGCCGCCGCCGATGAGGTGGATCCGAAGCCGAGCACGAATGTCACGGCGAGGATCCCCGCCAGGATCTGTTGACGTCTCATCACAGTTCCGCTCCTGCCAGTGCTTCAGGACACTGCAGACCTCGCAGCGGTCAAGGGGACCTACGCTCGGTGAGCCGGCAGATCTCCGCTCACCAGATCTCCCGCAATTTCATGAGAACGTACATCAGGCCAACTGGCCTCAGCGAGCGGCGTTAGCCGCCGACCTCTCGTTACGGGCGGCCGCCGTAGGGCAGCAGGTCGCTCATCGAGTAGATCGACGCGATCTTGACGACGGTGCTGGGGTTCGGGGCGTGGATCATCTGACCGTTGCCGATGTACAGCCCGACGTGGTGGCTGTTGGGCCCGCTGGTGCCGTAGAAGACGAGGTCCCCGGGCTGGAGCTGGGAGATCGGCACTCGGGCGGTCTCGGCCCACTGGTAGCCGGTGTAGTGCGACAGGCTCACACCGGCCTGGCGCCAGGCCATCATCGTCAGCCCCGAGCAGTCCCAGACGTTGGGGCCGGCGCCGCCCCAGACGTACGGCTCGCCGAGCTGAGCCCGGGCGAAGGCGATGACGGCGGCGACGCCGCCGGACGGCGCCGGCGCGGCCGAAACCGTGGTCGGCGGCGGAGCCGTGCTGGTGGTCCGCGGTGTCGTGGTGCTGGCTCGCGGGGTCGTCGTGGTGGCCCGCGGTGTCGTCGTGGTGGCCGGCTTCGTGGTCGGCTTGGTAGCAGCAGCGGCGGCTCGTGCGGCGGCGGCGGCCTGGTCCGCAGCCGCCTTGTCCGCGGCGGCGCGAGCCGCAGCATCCTCGGCCTGCTTCTGCTGCCGGGCGGTGCGAGCGGCGGCCTCGGCGTCCGCGGCGGCCTTCGCGCGAGCGGCCGCCTCGGCCGCTGCCTTCTCCGCGGCGGCGCGGGCCGCCGCCTCCGCGGCCAGCCGGCGGGCTTCCTCGCGCTGACGCTCCTGCTCGGCGGCGATGCCGTCCTGCCGCTGCTGCTCCAGCTGCACCGAGGTGTTCTGCAGCGCGGCCAGCTGGGTGACCATCTGCTGTTGCTGCTGCTCGATTTGGGCGGTCTGGGTGACGGCGTCCTGCGCCGACTGGCGCGCCGCGTCAGCTGCCGTGGTGGCCGCTGCAGCGGCCGTCGCCCGCCGCGCCTCGGCCTCGGCGGCGGCCTGCTTGAGGTTCGCCGCGATGAGGCGCGCCGACTCGGCCTCCTGCATCATCCGAGCACGCTCGGCACCGACAGCCTGGATGCCCGAGGCCTTGTCGAGGACCTCCTGCGGGCCGCCGTCGCCGAAGAAGACGTCGAGCTGGCTGGTGTCCCCACCGCCTTGGTACACCTCGGCGGCATACCGGGAGAGCGCGAGCGTCGCCTCGTCGGCCGTGTTCTGCGCCGCAGTCGCCTTGCCCTGCGCGTCCGCACTTTGCGCGGCGGCGCGTTGGAGGTCCAGCTGGGCGCCGTTGGCCGCCTCAGCGGCGTCACCGGCCGCCTGCTGGAGGTCGTCGAGCCGCTCTCTCGAGGCCGCGAGCTGCTGGTCCAGCGAGGCCACCTGGCCGGCCGCCGACGAGGCGGCCGCCTGAGCGCCCGCCACCTGGTCGGCGGAGGGATAGACCGGATCGGCATGAGCTGCGGACAGTGGGAGACCGATACCGGAGACCAGCCCCAGACCTGCGAGAACGGTGATGCCCGCGCGCGCAGCGCGGCGGGCCGGCCGGGAAGCGTCGGGCACGAGGGTCCTCTCACACGAACGGCGTGTCGCCTGACTAGCCTCGATCCGACGCCCAACAACAGGCGTCTTCAAGCGACCGGCGACCGGACGAACTGGGCGCAGTCGACACTAGGACTCATTCGTCACACAGGGAACAGCGCTCACACGAAAACCGTTGCGAATAGGACGAATTCGCGACTTACAGCCGTGTGATCCGGCTACTTACACTCTTGTCTTTCCGCAGGTCACTCCGGCTGAATCGATCACTCGTCCGAGTCAGGTCACAAGACGGTAACGATGTCAGGCCGGTGACGACCGGATGACGGACCGCGCTGTGGCCTCTCACGCAGTCGCCCGCTCCTCACTTTTTGTCACTGGCGTGTCGGTTCTCGTCTTGTTGCTGTCGCGCGCGCGCTGCATGTGAGCACTGAGGGGAAGGGCGTTTCGCCGTCGTTGGGCCAGCTGCCCGGTGACCGCGTCGTGCATGGGCTTCCGGTGCGAAGCATCGATCGTGTGTTGGTCAGCGCCACTATCCGGGGTGGGCTCTTCGTCCGAGTTGCAGGCGTCCGTCTACGGGAATGGCGAGCAGTCGGCAGTCGTGTAGTCGCGGCTTGACGAACGAGGACGGCTCGCCGCCCTGAACACTGGACCGGAGTGCAAGGATCGATCATGCGAATGGCCGACTTCCCGGCACCGGATACGCCCGCCGCGCGCGGCGCCCTCGCGCTGGCGACTGCCTACCAATCCGCGGCGCTCACCGCACACGTGATCCGCTCGTGGCTATGGGCAGAGGCGTTCGCCGTCGTGGAGCAGATCCAGGACGTCGATCATGAGCTCCTTTACGTCGCCGCGCATCCTCCACGACATCGGCATGGTGACGGAGTTCGACAACCACACGATCTCCTACGAGGACGCCGGCGGGCACGTAGGCGTCGCACTGACCGCAGGGGCAGGATGGCCCGCCGACCGCCGCCGCCGGGTGCTCGACGTGATCGTGCGCCACAACTGGCCGAGCGTCGACCCTGCATTCGATGTCGAGGGCCACCTGCTCGAGATGGCCACAGGCCTCGACATCTCCGGGGCCCAGCCCGACGCGCTTCCCGAGGAATTTTTGCGGGAGGTGCTCGCAGCGCATCCGCGCGGTCAGCTGGCGCAGGAGTTCAGCTCGTGCGTCACGGATCAGGCCAAGCGGAAGCCCACGACGGCTGCGCGCCGCCTTGTCGACGGTGGGGTGGTCCGCAAGCTTCACGAGAACCCGCTCGAACGGCTCGGGTGACATCGGCAGGACGACCCGTCCGCCCCCCCGAGGGCCACCGAAGTGGGTCTAGGCGTTGACCCCGCAAGCGACCCCGCGGTGCTGCCCATCCGATGGATGGCAAGAACGCCCAGCTTCCCGGCCGCTAGGCCCTCCTCGACCAAAAGCGCCTGGGTTTGAGGTTCTGGACAAGTCGGTGACACGTACACCGCCTCACCAACTTGTCCCGTCGCAGGTCAGAGGTACCGCGAGTGCCAAGTAGCGGCGGAACCTACACGCGCTGACGCTCAGGGACGGGCCGCGATCGCGGCGGCGACCGTCTTGACGATGTCGGGAGCGAAGACGCTGGGGACGATGTAGTTCGGGTTCAGCTCGGCGTCGGTCACCACCGACGCCAGCGCGTCCGCAGCCCGGATCAGCATGTCGGTCGTGACCTGGGTGGCCCGAGCGTCGAGGAGACCGCGGAACACCCCGGGGAACGCGAGGACGTTGTTGATCTGGTTCGGGTAGTCGGACCGCCCGGACGCGACCACACCGGCGCGGCGCGTCGCCTCGGCAATGTCCACCTCCGGGTCCGGGTTGGCCAGGGCGAAGACGATGCGTTGGGGCGCCATCTCGTCGATCCACTCCGGTGCCAGCACGTTCGGGGCGCTCACCCCGATGAACACGTCCGCGCCGTTGACGGCGTCCCGCAGCGTCCCGGTCAGGCCGCGCGGGTTGGTCCGCTCGGCCAGCGAGCGCTTCGCGGGCGACAGCGCGGCGTCGTCGCGGTGGAGGATCCCCTCGCGGTCCCACACGACGATGTCCTTCGCACCGGCCGCGAGCAGCAAGGAGACGATCGCCGAGCCCGCGGCACCGCCTCCGCTCACGGCGATGTGGACGTCCTCGATCTGCTTGCCGACGCACCGCAACGCGTTGCGCAGGGCCGCGAGCACGACGATTGCCGTGCCGTGCTGGTCGTCGTGGAATACCGGGATGTCCAGCAGCTCCCGCAGTCGGGCCTCGACCTCGAAGCACCGGGGTGCGGCGATGTCCTCGAGGTTGATCCCGCCGAAGCCCGGCGCGATCAGCTGCACCGTGCGCACGATCTCGTCGACGTCCTGGGTGTCAAGGCAGATCGGCCACGCGTCGATGTTGGCGAACCGCTTGAACAGCGCCGCCTTGCCCTCCATGACCGGCATCGCCGCCCGTGGCCCGATGTTCCCCAGCCCGAGAACGGCGCTGCCGTCGGTCACCACGGCGACCGAGTTGCCCTTGACGGTCAGCCGGGAGACGTCCTGAGGGTTCTCGGCGATCGCCATGCTGACGCGTCCGACACCGGGGGTGTAGGCCATCGACAGGTCGTCGCGGTTGCGCAGCGGGACGGTGGGCTCCACGCCGATCTTGCCGCCGAGGTGGATGAGGAAGACCCGGTCCGAGACCTTGTGCACGGTGACTCCGGTCACCGCTCGAACGGCGTCGACCACCTCGCCCGCGTGGTCACCGTTGGCTGCCGAACAGGTCAGGTCGATGACCAGTCGGTCGTGGCGCGACTCCACGATGTCCAGCGCCGTCGTGATGCCGCCGGCGTCGCTCACGGCCGTTGCCAGCTGCCCGACCACCGCCGGGTCGGTGCCGGAGTGGATGCGCACGGTGATGGAGTAGGAGCCGGTGGTCGCCCGGGCCCGCTGGATGGTCTGGGTCCGGGTCTGCTGCTGCTCCGCCGGGCTCAGCTCGTCGTCCTCGACGTTCCCACGCTGAGCCTCTGTTGCCACCGATTCGCCACGCTGCCGTCTGCATGGCCGCATCCTTCCACCGTCACGGCGCTTCGCGCCCGCCGGCCCGCACGTATCTGCGAGCTCGGCACGGGGTCTTCTCAGGGCAAGCCCCTGCCCGCGGGCGCCGGACCAGCCCTGGAGACCCTCATGACCATCACCGAGCCCCCGACCGTCACGGCCCCCAGGGGCAAGTTCGCCGGACGGTATGCCGACGCGGCCGGCCTGCCGTCGACGCCGTTCCTCGAGGTGGAGACGGCGGTCGTGGGCCGCCGACTCCAAGAGCTGAGCACCGCACTCCCCGACGTCGCGATCCACTACGCCGTCAAGGCGAACCCGCATCGCGACGTCCTCTCGGCCGTGGTCGCCGCGGGTGGCAACTTCGACGTCGCGAGCCCCACCGAGGTTCGGGCGGCGCTCGCCGCCGGTGCCTCTCCCGACGACCTCGTCTACTCCAACCCGATGAAACGCCGCGACCACATCGCTGAGGCGGCCGCCCTCGGCGTGTGGGTCTTCGTCGTCGACTCGGCGGCCGAGGTGCACAAGGTCGCCGAGGCCGCGCCCGGCACGGCCGTCCTCTGCCGCCTGGTCACCTCGGGCGACGGGTCGGACTGGCCGCTGTCGCGCAAGTTCGGCTGCTCCGTGGGCCAGGCGGTCGAGATCCTGCAGGCCGCCCACCGGCTCGGCCTGGACCCGGCCGGGGTCAGCTTCCACGTCGGCTCCCAGCAGCGCGACCCGGGCGCGTGGCGCAGCCCGATCGCCGCCGCCGCAGCGGTCTTCGACGGCGCTCCGCAGCGCCGGTCTGCACCCGTGGCTGCTGGACATCGGCGGCGGGTTCCCCGCCCGGCACGAAGGCGAGGTGCCGAGCCTCGCGCGCATACGGCATCGTCATCGAGGAGCAGCTGCAGCAGTCGTTCGGGGCACAGCGACCGCGGGTCATCGCGGAGCCCGGTCGGGCGGTGGTCGGCGACGCAGGTGCTCTCGTCACCACCGTCATCGGCGTCGTGCAGCGCGGCGACGCCCGTTGGGTCTACCTCGACGCCGGCGTCTTCACCGGGCTGGTCGAGACCCTCGACGAGGCGATCCGCTACCGCCTGGAGACCAGCGCGGACGGCGGGCCGACCGGGCCGTGCGTGCTGGCCGGACCGACGTGCGACAGCGCCGACGTGCTCTACCAGGTCACCCCCGTCCACCTGCCGCTCGACCTCGCGGAGGGTGACATCGTCCGCTTCGAGTCGGCCGGCGCCTACACCGCCTGCTACTCCACGGTGGGGTTCAACGGGTTCGAGCCGCTGCCGGTGGTCGTCGGCTGAGGGCCGGCGTCACTCGTCGAAGTCGGCCCCGCCGGAGAGCCCGAGGACCGAGTCGACGTCGTCCTGGGCCATCCGGCCCGGGCACGCGCTCGCGGCGACGACCAGGTCACCGACGAGCTCGATCTCCTCGCGGAGGGCTTCGTCGGTGAGGTAGCTCCAGTCGCCTCCCATGCCCACGACCCTAGGCAGTGGACCGGCTCCGGGTCCTGGCGTTCGACACCAGACTTGACCGGCGTCATACCGAAGATGGCCCGATCGGGCTATGCGTCGAGCCGGTCCTCCGACCGGTCCAGCTCGGTGACGGCGCCACCCATGACCTCGACGTCCAGGGGCGACCCGTCCGGAAGGGTCAACCGGTAGCGCCCGGCGACCAGGTCGGGCAGCACGGCGGTGTAGGCGACTCCTCCGGCCGCCGGCCGGCCGACCACCGCGACGTGCGGACGGTGACCGGACTCTGGCCGGTGCTCATGCGGGTGCGGATGCGTGTGGGGGTGCGTGTGCGCACCGGTGCCGACCGGAGAGCCGTCCTCGCGCTCGTACTCGACCTCCGCGCCCTCCCAGTGCGCCGCCAGGTGCAGGACGACCGCTCCGACGTCACCGCCGATATCGAGCAGTACTGGGCCCTGACCGGCATACGGGTTCTCGGCGAGGTTGGCGGCGCGCTCCGGACTGAGCGCGCGCTGCGGGGTATGCGTCATGGCGATCCTTCGGGGCGGGGTGGGCGGCGGCGGGCGGTCGGCCCGCCGCCACCCCAGGGGTCAGGCGGCGGGAACGCCGGGCTTCGATCTGGTAGCCACCGGCCGGGGTTCCGAGATACGGGAAGTTGGCGAGATAGCCCGAGTTGGTGTTCGACGTGCCGTCCTTGATGGCTCCCGCTGCCCCGTCCGGCGTGAAGCTCGGGTCGACGAGCGGGATCGTCAGGCCCGCTACCGCCCGCAGCTCGACGGTGACCACGTCGTCGAAGACGCGGCGGCCGTTCGGGAAGCCGGCAGCGTCGCCGGCGACGAGACCGAGCGGGTTCGGCGACGCGGTGGGCGGCACGGCGAGGTTGAGCCGCAGCAGGTCGGCCTGGGTGGTCCCGGTGAAGTTCTGGAAGCCGGGGACCACACCGGACGGTATGCCGGTGAGGAGGATCGCGAGCAGGTCCGCCCGAGGCTTGGTGTAGGCCTTGAGGTTCGGGAACACGCCGGGGTAGAGCACGGGGAGCAGCCCGGCCAGCTCGGGCTTGGACACGTAGGAGGCGAACGCGCTGTCGTCCCACGGGTCGAGGGCGTTCCACGCGTCCTTGCGCGCCATCGGGACGATGACCTCGTTGAACAACGGGTTGCCCAGCCGCGAGACCTGCTGCCACGGGCCGTGACCCGAGGGCTTTCCGGTCTTGGCGTCGATGACCGTTGTCTTCTGCCGGCTGGCACTGGCATACACGCCGATGACCGAGCCGGCAGCCATGACGTCGGTGGGGTTCTTGCCGTCGCGGGTGAGGTCGGTCTTGGGGACCTGGATGGCTATGGTGTGGACGTTGAGGCCCTGGAGCCCGTTGACGCCGGCCGCGTCGGCCGAGGGAATGAGGTGCAGGTGCTGGAACGGGCGCAGGGCGCCGAGGTCGAAGATGGACCCCAGGTCGGCGAAGAAGCCGTCCGCGCGCTGGCCGGCGAAGACCACCCGGCCGCCGGGCAGCGTATGCGTCGCCTGGGCGGTGAAGTGCGCGTAGTTCGGCGTGCTGCGGATGCCGACGTTGACCGGCGGAACCGCGAGCCCGGACGCCAGGACCGTGGGTCGGCCCTTACGGGGGACGCGGGTGACGGAGTAGGTCTGCGGGCGGTTGAAGGTCGCGTCACCGATGTTCTGGATCGGGCCGGTGTTGTAGAGGAACGTGTTGGGGTTGCGGATCTTCGTCGTGAACCGGAACTGGTAGGTCACGTCCGGTTTCGTGTCACCGCCGTTGCTGATGTGGATCTCATAGAGGACGTCGTCGCCGAACTCGAAGAAGTTCGGGCCGCCCATCGGGTTCTGCATCGGGAGGAAGTTGGCGATGAGGGTGACGTGGGACGGACGGTCAGGGCTGACGAACGCGTAGACGTCCGAGTTGTCGGCGACGGGGTCCTTGGAGATCTCCGGCGCCTCGCGGTGCGATGACATGGGCAGTACCTCTCGTGCTGGCGGGTGCTGGGCTGGTACAGGCAAAAGCAGCGCGAGACCCCACGTCGCTGGACGCACAGGGCGGAAGGCGTGCTGGAGCACCGGTCGCCGCGCCGCGGCCGGTGCTGGTGCGGTCAGGCGCGCAGGTGTCGGGTGAGGGTGGCGACGAGCGCCTTGTCGGTCACGACGACCTCACGCTCACCGGCCATGACGGCCACCGAACCGGTGGACGCGTCCTTGATGTAGGCGACGACGGCTCCTTCCGGCGGAGCGGTCGTGGCGGCGGAAGCCGAGTCGGCGCCCATGATGGCGGGGGCGACGGCGATGGCCGCGACTCCCGTTCCGCTGACGGCGAGGAAACCTCGCCGGCTGGTCTGGCTCATCGAGCGGTCCTTTCGAAGGAGTCTTCTCTCTGCAGATGATGTTCGTCTCGGTGGCGACGACGGATTGCTGCAGAACGGACCGACTTCGTCGGACTTCGGTATGCGGGTGGTTCAGGCCTCGAGGAAGCGGGTGAGCCGCTGCAGCTGGCGCACCAGCCGCCGCTCCTGCGTCGGGCTGAGATGGGTCATGACGCTGACCTCGTCGAGGACCGTGCTCTCCTCGGCCCGCAGGTTCATCCCTCGCTTCGTGGGCGTCACGACGACGCGGCGTTCGTCGCTCGGGTCGCGACGGCGCGTCACGAGCCCCCGGGCCTCGAGGCGCTTCAGGACCGGGGAGATGGTGCTGACGTCGAGGGCGAGCTTGTCGGCGAGGGTGCCGATGACGTGGGCACCGTCCTCCCAGAGAACCGACATGACCTGGAACTGCGGGTAGGTCAGCTGCAGCCGCTCCAGCGAGCTGCGGTAACGCATACCCATCGCCCGCGACGCGGCGGCGAGCGCGAGCCCCAACCGGTCGTCGACCGGCACGATATCGGCGGCGACGCCGACGGTGCCGTCGGCGGTGTGCTCACGATGCTCGGGAGCCATCAACCCCACCCGTCCTGGTCGAATCGTCAACTTTAGCACCGTAGTTGAGCGTGGAAACCTTACGTGCCCCAAGGATTGTCACCCCAAGTGTTGCCACGCGCGTCGAACTGTGATGTGGTGAGACGTCGGTTTCAGACACGTGACCTGACATCCGCGGGAACACGGGCCGTTTGTCGCCCGGGATCGTGAGACGTCATGTCAGCTCTTGTCCAGGCTTCCGATACGTGGGCTCGTCGCTTTCCGGCTTCCGAACGACGCGAACAGCGCACCCGAGACCTGCTCCTCGTCGCGCGCAGCGCCGACGTCACGGAGAGCGAGGCGGCCGCCCTCCGCAACGAGGCGGTGGTCCTGAACCGGGCGCTCGCTCTGGCCATCGCCCGGCGATACCACCGCAAAGGGGTCGAGGACGAGGACGTTGACCAGGTCGCGATGGTCGGCCTCTGCCTCGCGGTGGACCGGTGGGACCCCGCCGCGGCCACGCCGTTCGTCGCCTTCGCCTCGCCGACCATCGCGGGCGAGATCAAGCGACACTTCCGCGACCGGGCCTGGCTCGTCCGGCCTCCACGCTCGCTCCAGAACCGGGTCGCCGAGATCCGGACGGTCCGCGAGGACCTACGGGCACAGCTGGGCCGGGAGCCGTCGCGGGCCGAGGTCGCCGAGCGCCTCGGTGTGGCCGTAGAGCTCGTGGACGACGCGCAGCAGGCCGGTGACGCCTTCCACGGCAGCTCGCTCGAGTGCGACGAGGGGCCGAGCGGTGCCACGCCCGCCTGGCACCGCTCCGACGAGGAGGCCGAGCTGCTGGACGCGCTCGCCGACCGCATCGACCTGCGACGCGCCGTCGAGCGGCTCTCCGAACGGGACCGTCGGTTGGTGCGGCTGCGGTTCGTGGATGACCTGACCCAGCAGGAGGTCGGCCGTGCCCTCGGCGTCTCGCAGATGCAGGTCTCTCGACTCCTCACTCGGCTGTTGGCCGAGCTGCGGTTCGCCCTCGACCCGGCCGTGGCCCCGGCATTGGGTCCGGCATTGGAGAGCCGTCCGGCACGCTCAGACCGAGGAACCGCGGCCTGAGCGCATACCGGCTGGTCGCGAAGGGCCGCAACAACCGACATCACTGTTGACGGTTGCGGCCGTTCAGGACCTCTCGGCCACAACCCTTGCCGTCGTCGCCACTTGTTGCGGGAGCCGGGTCGCACTGGTGGAGCCGCCTATCGGAATCGAACCGATGACCTATTCATTACGAGTGAATCGCTCTGGCCGACTGAGCTAAGGCGGCGGGCGCCCTCGCGGGCGCGGGGCACCACTATACGGATCCGCTAGCGGTTCGCCGAACCGAGCGGGAGCCCCGCGCGGACGGGGCAAACCCGCATACGGGCTAGCACTTCAGGCCGTCCTGCGGCACCGTCCCGTCGATCAGCCAGCCGTCCACGGCCTTGTCGACGCAGGGGCTGGAACGGGGATAGCCGGTATGCCCGTCGCCGTCGCGCGTCACCAGGACCCCGTGCGCGAGCTGCTGGCGCAGCCGGGTCGCCCACTCGTAGGGGGTCGCCGGGTCACGGGTCGTCCCGACGATAACGATGGGCGGCGAGCCCGGTGCGGCGATCTTCTCGCTCGTGCCGGTGGCCGGCACCTTCCAGACCCCGCAGGGGACGTCGCTCCACGCGAGGAAGCGGCCCCAGGTCGGCGCCTCCTGGCTCAGCTGCTGCGCGAAGGCCTCGATCCGCGTCGGGTCGGCCGTGTCGGGCTTGTCGAGGCAGTTGACCGCGAAGATCGCCTCCATGATGTTGCTCTGGTACTGACCGCCTGGGGTGCGTCGGGCGTAGGAGTCAGCGAGCCGCATGAGGCCGTTGCCGTCTCCGCCTTTGGCGTCCGTGAGTGCCTTCGTCAGCCCGTCCCAATAGGACCGGTTGTACATCGCATAGAGGATTCCGGTCGAAGCCCAGGCCTCCGTCAGCTGGGTGACGGTCTGGTCGTTCGTGACCGGCAGCGGCTGGGCGTCCAGACCCTTAAGAAAATCGCGGATCCACGCCATTCCCTCCGCGCGGCTCTGCCCGACGGGGCAGTCGCTGTGGTTGACGCAGTCGTCGACATAGGCCTGCGTGGCCGTCTCGAAGCCCTTGGCCTGCCCCGCCAACAGGTCCTGCGCCGTCAGGTCGGGCGGCAGCGGGCCGTCGAGCACGAACCGGCCCATCTGTGCGGGAAACAGCCCGGCGTAGGTCGCGCCGAGGAAGGTTCCGTAGGACGCACCGAGGTAGTTCAGCTTCGGCTCTCCGAGCGCAGCCCGCAGGATGTCCATGTCACGGGCGGCCTCCACGGTCGAGACGTGGCGCGATGATCTTCGGGGTTCTTGGCCGCGCAGCCGGCGGCGAACTTCGTCGCCTCCGAGATGAGGCCCTGCTCCTCGGCCGGCGTGTCGGGGGTGGAGTCGACGCCACCGAGGAAGGTGTCGAGCTCCCGGTCCCCGAGGCAGTCGATCGGGGAGGACCGGCCGACTCCCCGCGGGTCGAAGCCGATGAGGTCGTAGCGGCGCCGGACGTCGCTGCTCACCAGAGTGCTCGCCGACTGCCCGACGTAGTCGACCGGCGAGGCACCCGGACCCCCGGGGTTGTAGACCAGTGCGCCGATCCGCTGGCTGGACGAGCGGGCCTTGGACCGGATCACGGCGAGCTGCATCGTCTCGCCGGCGGGGTTCGCGTAGTCGATGGGGACCCGCAGCTTCGCGCACTGGCCCCCGGTGCAGCTCGCCCACTGGAGGCGCTGGCTGTAGAAGCTGTCCAGCCCGGTGGTTCCCGGGGGCGGCGGTCTGCGGGACGAACGTCGGTTCACCCGACGACCCGCCGGAGTCGTCGCTCGGCAGGAACGGCAGCACCAGGCAGGAGGACAGGCCCAGCGACGCCACGACCGCCGCCACGCACCGCGACCAGTCCTCGCCGGGCCCGACGGGCAGGGCGCGGGGGGGTCACGAGGCACCGGAGCACGGTAACCCGTGCAGCTCTGGAGCCGGGTCCGCGGTCGAGTTCACGACGCGCTAACGACTGCGGGGCCCCGGTTCGTGCCGGGCCCGCCGCTCGTCCAGGTCTTCAGAGGAGCGTGTGCCTCAGTCGCCGGAAGCAGATCCGTTGAGCACGGTGATCGTCATGGCCTCCAGCGCCAGGAGCGGCGCGACGTTGAGGTTGATGCGCTCGCGCGCCTCGCCCACGGCCTCCATCGCCTGGAGGAGCTGCTCGGCGCTGCGCATGGCGGCCAGCCCGCGGACGACGTCGATGCTGTCCTCGTTGACCAGCCCGACGTTCGCGCCGATCCGCAGGACGAGGGCGTCGCGGTGGACCGAGAGCAGGTCGACGAGCGCCCGGTCCACCGTGTCGCGGGCGAACCGCGTGGCCCTGGTTTTCTGCTCCCTCTCGAGCGTGCTCAGCTGCGCCCGGACGTGCGGCGGCTGGGTGCGGGCGCCCGGATCGGCACCGAGGGTCTCGAGCAGCCGGTGACGCTCGGCGGCGTCGCGCTCGGCCCCGGAGGACGTGGACTCCTCGTCGGCGATCGACGCGAGGTCGGCGGCAGCGGCGATCGCGTCGCCGATAGTCCGTATGCGTCCGGGCATGGCGATGACGTCGCGGCGCCGGATTCGGGCGCCCTCGTCGCGGGCCAGCCGGCGGGCGAGGCCGACGTGGGACTGGGCCGCGCGAGCCGCATACCGGGCCATGGCGGGGTCGATGTCGGTCGCGCCGGACCAGCAGGTCGGCGACGGCGTCGACGGGCGGGGTACGCAGCCGGACGTGCCGGGAGCGGGAGCGCAGCGTGATGATGACGTCCTCGAGGGAGGGGGCGCAGAGGATCCAGACGGTCCGCGGCGTGGGCTCCTCAAGCGCCTTGAGGAGCGCGTCCGCCGCCCGCTCGGTGAGGCGGTCGGCGTCCTCGACGATGATGACCCGCCACCGTCCGACCGAGGGCCGCAGCCCCGCCTCCTGGACCAGCGCCCGGGTGTCCTCGACCCGGATCGGACAGCCCTTCGGTCGCCTTGACCGTCACGTCGGCGTGGGTGCCGTCCAACGCGGTCCGGCACTCCCGGCATACGCCGCACCCGTCGTCCGGGCACTCCAGGGCGGCGGCGAACGCCCGGGCCGCGACCGACCGGCCCGAGCCCGGTGGCCCGGTGAAGAGCCAGGCGTGGGTCATGGCCGTCGAGTCGGTCACGGCCCGGGTGAGGGTCGCCACGGCGTCCGGCTGCCCCACGACGTCGTCCCAGACGCTCACGATGTCGCCTCCTCGACCAGCCCCGACTCGCGGAGGCGGGCGAGGACCCGGGCGTGGATCTCCGTCCGGTGGCAGTGTGGCGTCGACAACGAGGTAGCGCTCGGGTTCGGCCTCGGCGAGCGCTCGGAAGTGCGCCCGCACCGCCTCGTGGAAGTCGTCGCCCTCCGCCTCGAGACGGTCGTGCACGTCGCCGCGACGGCTGCGGCCGGTGCCGGCGGGGACGTCGAGGACGACGGTGAGGTGCGGGACCAGGCCCGCGACCGCCCACAGCTGGATGTCGGCGACCTCCTGCGAGCCGAGGTCGCGACCGGCGCCCTGGTAGGCGATAGCCGAGTCGATGTAGCGGTCGGTGATCACCACCCGGCCTTTGTCCAGCGCCGGCGCGATCACCGTGTCGACGTGGTGCGCCTTGTCCGTCGCATACAGCAGGGCCTCGGCCCGTGGCGAGACGTGGTCGCCATGCAGGACGAGGTTGCGCAGCTGGACGCCGAGGTCGGTGCCGCCGGGCTGGCGGGTCTCCAGGACGTCGAGCCCGGCGCGGCGCAGCGCGTCGGCGAGCAGCCGCACCTGCGTCGTCTTGCCCGCCCCGTCGCCCCCCTCGAAGGCGACGAACAGCCCTCGTCCCGCCGTCGCCATGCCCGCGATGGTAGGGCAGCGGGGGGTCAGCCCCTCGCTCGCTACCACAAACCGGTTGACCCTCACGTGGGGGGAGTCCGTACCGTCGTCGCCCATGACCAGCCAAGACACCACGGTGCGCGAGGTACGACGCGACGACGACTGGGCTCCGGACCAGCCCGGCGAGCTCGTCGGCCTGCTGCTGCCCGTCGACGGTGGCCGGTGGGTGCCGGCGACGGTCTTCGGCGCGGCCCTGGGGGCGGCGACGGACGTGGAGGCGGCCGAGTCGCTGGTCCGCGAGCGCGGCCTGTCGTCGCTGGCCGAACGGTGGTGGGTCCGCGTCGACGGGGCGACGTGGCGGGAGGCGTGGCTGCTGGAGGTCAAGCCGCGACCGGGTCCGGCTGCGCTGGGACGACCCCATGCTGATGCAGGGCGGCCACGGCGAGTGGGTCCGGCTCGACCAGGCGCAGATCCAGCGAAGCGCACCGACGCCCTGACCTGCATACCGCTGATGGCCGCGCCACTAGGGTGCGGCCATGACGGTCCGGATCGGCTTCCTGCGTGCGGTGAACCTCGGCAAGCGGAAGGTCGAGATGGGCCGCCTCAAGGCGGTTACCGAGGGGCTCGGCCACGGCGACGTGTGGACCTACATCAACAGCGGCAACGTCGTCTTCGACGCGTCCGGAAGCCGCGCCGATCTCGAGCGGGCGATGGAGAAGGCGCTCGAGGCCGAGTTCGGCTTCGAGTGCACGACGTTCGTGCGGACGGCGGCCGAGCTCGAGAAGACTCTGGCGGCAACGCCGTTCGAGGTCGGCAGCGGCGACACCCACTTCGTCACGTTCCTCAAGAAGGCGCCGCCGGCCGCCGGCGCCAAGGCGCTCGAGGGGTTGTCGAACGACGTCGACACCCTCGTGGTGCAGGGCGCCGACGTGCACTGGCTCATGCACGGCACGTCGATCCAGAGCACGCTGGTCGGGCGGCGACTGGGCGAGGATCCTCGGTCCGCTCAGCTCGACCAGCCGCAACGTGACGATGCTCCGCAAGCTCAGCGACAAGATCGCCGTCCGCGGGTCCGGGTGACACCGGTCGGAACTGCGACCGATATCACCCGGACTCCCGGCTACTCGGAGGACGCGGCGCGGTCCGCGTTGGCGTTGATGGCGTCCCGCACGTACTGCGCGAGCCCCGGCTCCTGGTCCTCGTACGTCTTCGTGAACCGAGGGTCCGCGATGTACATCTCGCCGAGGTTGCGGTGGAACTCCGGCGTGATCTCGTAGAACCGGTCGTTGATGTGCCTGCGGTGCGCCTCAGCCGCGTCCATGGCGCGCTCGCTCGTGGCCGGAGCGCCGGAACGCTTCGCGGCCACCAGCTCGGCGCCGACCGCGTCCATCTCGGCCTTGATCTCCACCCAGTCGGCCTTGGTGTACTGCGACGTGCGGCGCTGCGACTGCTTCCACGCGTCGCTGTCACCCCAGCGCTCCTCGGCCTCGGCGGCGTACTCCTCGGAGTACCCGTCGCCGAACAGCTCCCGCTGCTCCTGCGGCGTCAGCCTCAGTCCTGACATCTCCTTCTCCAATGCTCGGTCGATGGCTGCGACGAGCTCGCCGAGCTCGTCCAGCCGGGACATGACCGCGGCCCGCTGGCGACGCAGGTGGGACTCGAGGTCCGCGCCGGTCGCCTCCAGCAGTACGCCGATCTCCTCCAGCGGGAACCCCAGGCGCCGGTACACGACGATGTTCTGGAGCCGCTCGAGGTCGTCGGCGGTGTAGAGCCGGTAGCCCGCCGGCGTGCGCCCGCTCGGGTGCAGCAGCCCGATCTCGTCGTAGTGGTGCAGCGTCCGCACCGTCACGCCGAGCTCCTCGGCCACCTGCCCCACCGTCCACACGGCGTCCACCAGCACTCCTCCGGTCCTGCTCTCGGTCATGTTTCCCAGCGTCCGGCCTGACGCCGGGTGAGGGTCAAGTCGAGTATGCGGGCAGTCCTCGACCGGGCGAGCCCGTCGAGTTCGTCGTACCGTCCGGGAATGCTCCTGAGCCGTCTCGTCGCCTCCGTCGCCGCCGCTGCTGCTCTCGTCCTGGCGTCCGCCACGGCCGGTTCCGCCGCGCCGTCTCCCACCGGGTCGGCCAACGCCCGGGGCTACTACCTCGCCCTCGGCGATTCGCTCGCAGCGGGGTACCAGCCGGACCGCGGGCCGGACCCGACCGGCGGGTACGCCGACGACGTCCTCGCGGGGGTCCGCGCCACCCAGCCGAAGACGACGTCGGTCAACCTGGCCTGCCCCGGCGAGCGCTCGACCACCATGGTCTCCGGGGGTGTCTGCGCCTACGACGAGGGCAGCCAGCTGGACCAGGCGCTGGCCTTCCTCCACGCCCACGGCCGGTTCACCCGGGTGGTCACCGTCCAGATCGGCGCCAACGACGTCCAGCGGTGCGTCGACCGGGCGACATTCGTCATCGACATGGTCTGCATCCGGGCCGGGATGGCGGATGTCGCCACCTATCTGCCGATGATCCTGGGCAAGCTGCGGGCCGCGGCCCCCGCCGCTCAGGTGATCGTCCTCAACTACTACAACCCGTTCCTGGCGGCCTGGTCCGCGAACCCACCGCTCGCACTGGAGTCAGCCGGCCTCCAGGCCATGCTCAACGGGATCATCGGCGCGGCCGCCGCCGGCAGCGGAGCGACCCTGGCGGACGTCGCCACGGCCTTCCACAGCACTGACTGGACCGAGGTAGGCGGTGTCCCGACCAACGTGTCGTACATCTGCCGCTACACCTGGATGTGCCTCAAGGGCGACATCCACGCCAACGACGCCGGGTACGCCCTCATCGGGCAGACGGTCGTTGCGCGACTGGACTGACCGGCTCTGACTCATCGGTCGTCGCGGTGTCGCTGCCGCGCAGCATGACCAGCGTGACGGCGGCGGCGAGGACGAGGACGGCGGCGGCGGTGAGACCGGCGGTGTGCATTGCGGCGGTGTATGCGGCGCGGCCGGCCTCGAGGACCGCCTGACCGAGCGCACCCGGCAGCTGGGCCGACACCGCGACCGCGCCGCCCAGGGTCTGGCCGGCCTCCGCCGCGACCGACGCGGGCAGCCCCGCTGGCATCAACAGCTCGGCCTGGCTCCGGTAGACCGCCGCCAGGACGCTACCGAGCAGGGCCAGGCCGAGCGCCCCGCCGAGCTCGCTGGACGTCTCGACGAGCCCGGCTACCGATCCGGCCCGTTCGGCGGGCGCGACGCCGACCACGTAGTCGGTGATCAGCGACAGGACCGCCACCAGCCCGCCGGAGACCAGCGCCGCCGCAACGAGGACGACCCAGATAGCCGTGGTCTCGTCGACCCGGCTGATGAGGACGAACCCGACGACCGACACGACGAACCCGCCGGCCATCACCGCGGGACGACCCAGCCGCGGCGCCAGCGCCGCCGCCAACGGAGCGGCCGCCCCGACGACGACGGACGGGACGAGGCTCCAGAGGGCGGCCACCAGCGGGCTGAAGCCGAGGACCGACTGGAGGTACTGCGTGAGGATCACGGCGTTGCCCATGATGGCGAACATCGCCAGGACGTTGACCACGACCGACCCGCCGAACCGGCGCTCGGTCAGCGCCCGCACGTCGAGCATCGGCACCTCGGCGGTGAGCTGGCGGCGCACGAAGGCGAGGCCGACGAGCAGCCCGGCGACCGCATACAGGACCGCGTGGGTCGACCAGCCGTCGGCGGCGACGGACTTGATGCCGGCGATGACGGGGATGACCGTGCCGAGGGCGAGCACGCGAGCTGGGCCAGTCGAACCGGGCGGAGCGGGTGCCCTTCGACTCGGGCAACAGAAACGGTGCGGTGACCAGCAGGAGCACCATCGCGGGCAGGTTGATGAGGAACACCGAGCCCCACCAGAAGTGCTCGAGGAGCACGCCGCTGATGATCGGCCCCACGGTGATGCCGCCGGTCAAAGCCGCCGACCAGATCGCGACGGCCTTGGTGCGGTCCGCCTCGTGCGGGAAGAGGTTGCGGATCAGCGCGAGGGTGGACGGCATCAGCGTCGCACCGCCGATGCCGAGGACCGCACGCGCCGCGATGAGCATCTCGGCCGACTGCGCGTACGCCGCGAGCAGGGACGCGGCGCTGAAGCCGACCGCCCCGATGAGCAGCAGCCGGCGGCGGCCGATCCGGTCCCCGACCGACCCCATGGTCAGCAGCAGGCCGGCGAGGACGAACCCGTAGACGTCGAAGATCCACAGCTGCTGCGTCGCCGTCGGCTGGAGGTCCTGGGCGATGAACGGCACCGCGAAGAACAGGACGGACACGTCCATCGAGGCGATGAGGATGGGCAGGATCAGCACGGCCAGCCCGATCCATTCGCGGCGCCCGGCGCGTGGGGTCATGACGGTCTCCCTAACTGCGTAGATGGTCAACTGTTGTTGGTATACGCAGAAGGTAACCGTGCAGATGCGTACGGCGCAAGCAGTTTCCGTATGCTGGTGCCGTGGCCGCCGACGATCCCCCGCTCCCGCGTTACCTCCAGCTGCTGTGGGACCGCGAGCCGATGGGTCGACGCGGGCCCAAGCCGGGGCGGACGATCCACGAGATCGGGTCCGCCGGCGTGGTCGTCGCCGACCGTGACGGGCTCGAGGGCGTGTCGATGAAGTCGGTGGCGGCCGAGCTCGGGATGACGCCGATGTCGCTCTACCGCTACGTCGACTCCAAGGAACAGCTGCTCGAGGTCATGCTTGACGCCGCCTACGGCCCGGTGGACCTAGCCCTCGTGTCGTCAGGGTCGTGGCGCGAGCGCTTGACCCGGTGGGCGTGGGCGCTGGCCGACGCGCTCGTGAAGCACCCGTGGATCTCGGCCGCACCGATGACGTCACCGCCGCTATCGCCGAACATCATCGGCTGGACCGAGGCGGGGGCGCGGTCGTTCGAGGGGCTGGCGCTCACCAGCCAGCAGAAGATGTCGTCGCTGCTCGTCGTCGACGGCTACGTCCGCAGCCACGTCGCGATGTCGGTGACCATGGGCCTCACCGGCCCCCAGACGCCGGCACCCGACGCCTACGTGACCTACCTGCCGATGCTCCTCGACCCGGAGCGGTTTCCCGCCCTGCTCGCGGCGTCGCCGGCGATCACCGACGACGACGGGGAGGACTTCTTCCGCGACGAGATGCGGTTCGGCCTCGACCTCATCCTCGACGGCATCGAGGCCCTCACCCGCCCCTGACCCGCTTCCAACCCGGGGAAGTGCCAAGTTTCACGGCGGTTCCGGCCCGAAAACGTGGCACAACGTCGGGTTGGAAGCGGGAAGGGGTCAGTGCCAGCCGGCGGGGTCGACGCCGCCGGGGATGTCGCGCTCGGGGTCGTAGGGCGCCCGCGTGTAGCGGAACGACGCGAGGTCCAGGTGGCTGACTCGGCCGTCGGCGTCGCGGACGACGACGAGCGGCTCCCCCGCGTAGTAGCCGTCGAGCCCGACCCACGACCCGTCGGCCTGGCGGCGGAACCGCGCCCCGCGGCCCTCGCCCGGCACCCCCATCTCGAGGCCACCGTCGCCGGTCGCCCGGACCAGCGTCTCCGCCGGTCCCCAGTGCCACAGCCCGACCAGCTCCACCGCGTCGGGATCGGAACCCCCGGCATACCAGGTCTCCGGTGGCAGCGGCTCCCGCTCGCGGACGACGGTCAGCAGGTCACGGGCGAAGGCCAGCGGTCCGTGGGTGGTGTTGCTGAACACCACGACGCCGTCACCGCTCTCGACGTCGACCTGCAGGCCCGCGAGGAACCCCGGCATCGACCCGCCGTGACCGGCGTAGCGCCGGCCTTCGACGTTCCAGACCTGCCAGCCGAGCCCGTGACCCGAAAGCCACGCCTGCCCGGGCAGGTCGTTGACCGCCTGGACGACCCGCATCTCCTCGAGGGTGTCCGTGGCCAGCAGATCACCGGTGTCCCCGGCGCAGAACGCCGCCCATCGCCCGAGGTCGCGGACCGTCGACCAGAGCTGGCCGGCGGGCGCCATCGCGCCGGCGTCGTGCTCCGGTTCGGTCAGCAGCAGGTCGGCGAACGGGTGCACCGCCAATCCCACCGCTGCCTTGCCGGTCGGCCGCGTGGTCGTGCGCGTCATTCCCAACGGGTCCAACAGGTCCCGCTGCACGACCTCGGCCCAGGACGCGCCCTGCGCCCGGACGACGAGCTCGCCGAGCGCGGCATACCCGACGTTCGTGTAGTGGTAGCGGCTGCTCGGCCGCATGCGCTGCACCGGTGAGGGCGCCATGAGCGCCGCCCAGTCGCCGCCCGGTGTGCGCTCCCACCACGGGCCGTCGGTCTCGGACTGCAGGCCGGAGGTATGCGTCAGCAGCTGCGCGATCGTCGCCCGGCCGAACGCGCTGCCGGGCACGTGGTCCTCGAACCGGTCGTCGAGGTCGAGCCGCCCCGCGTCGCGCAGCCGCATGACGCAGACGGCGACGAAGGTCTTGGTGATGGAGCCCATCCGGTACTGCGTGTCGGCGTCGGCCGGCTCGCCGTCGGAGCGCCCGTCGAGCGTGCCCCGCGCATCGGACCAGACCAGCTCGCCGCCGCGCACGATGCCGGCCGCCACCGACGGCAGCCGGAGCTTGCGCTGCTCGACGGCGAGCCGGGTCGAGAGCTCCCGCGCCGTCGACGGTTCGAGCGTCGCCACGCCGGTCAAGCCTTTCGCGTCGTGGTCCGACCCGTGGCTCGGGAGGCGGCCGTCTTCTTCGCCGTCGACTTCTTGGCGGTCGACTTGGTGGTCTTCTTCGCGGCGCGCTTGCGGGTGGTCGGGCCCTTGGCGCGCTTCTCGGCGAGCAGCTCGTAGCCCCGCTCGGGCGTGATCGACTCGGGGTCGTCGTCGCGGCGCAGCGTCGCGTTGGTCTCGCCGTCGGTGACGTAGGCCCCGAACCGGCCGTCCTTGACGGTGACCGCCTTGCCGGACACCGGGTCGGTTCCCAGCTCCTTGAGCGGTGCGGCGGCGGCCCGCCCCCGCTGCTTCGGCTGGGCGTAGATCGCCAGCGCCTCGTCGAGGGTGATGTCGAACAGCTGCTGCTCGGTCACCAGGGACCGCGAGTCGGTGCCCTTCTTGAGGTAAGGCCCGTAGCGCCCGTTCTGCGCCGTGATGTCGACCGACGTGCCGTCCTCCTCGGTGACCGTCCCGACGCACCCGCGGCAGCGAGAGCAGCCGCAGGGCGGCGTCAAGGTCGATCGTCGCGAGGTCCATGTCCTTGAACAGCGAGGCGGTACGCGGCTTCGGCTTGGCCGCGGCCTTGCCCCGCTTCGGCGGCGCCTCGTCGGTCTCAGCCTCGGGTAGCACCTCGGTGACGTAGGGCCCGTAGCGGCCGGCGCGGGCGATGATCTCGTTGCCGGACAACGGGTCCCGGCCGAGAACCCGGCCGTCGTCGGCTGCGGCCTCGAGCAGCTCCCGGGCCTTGGCCGGCGTCATCTCGTCCGGGGCGACGTCGTCGTTGATGGTGGCGCGGCGGGGCGTCTCGGGCACCGCGCGGAGCGTCGTCGAGCAGCACCTCACCGGTCCGGGCGTCGACGCCCGCAGGGATGACCTCCTCGACGTAGGGCCCGTAGCGGCCGACCCGGACGACCATGCCGTCGCCGAGCGGGATCGTGGAGATCTCGCGGGCGTCGATCTCGCCCGAGGTCGTCGACGAGCTGCTTCAGCCCCTCGGCGGACGCCGCCTCGTCACCGAAGTAGAACCGCTCCAGCCACGCGACCCGCTGCTCGTCGCCGTTGGCGATCCGGTCGAGGTCCTCCTCCATCGAGGCGGTGAAGTCGTAGTCGACGAGCCGCGGGAAGTGCTCCTCGAGCAGCCGGGTCACCGCGAACGCCAGCCAGGTCGGCACCAACGCGTTGCCTCGCGTGCCGACGTAGCCGCGGTCCTGGATCGTGCCCATGATCGACGCATACGTCGACGGGCGCCCGATCCCCTTCTCCTCCATGGCTTTCACGAGAGTGGCCTCGGTGTAGCGCGGCGGCGGCTGGGTCTCGTGGCCGTCGGCCTCGGCGCGGATCACCGCGAGCGGGGTCCCCTCGCCGAGCTTCGGCAGCCGGCGCTCCTCCTCGGCGATCTCCTTGCGCTTCTTGGCGGCGGTCTCGTCGCGGCCCTCCTCGTATGCGGCGAGGAACCCGCGGAAGGTGATGACGGTGCCGCTCGCGGTGAACTCGGCGGACCGCGCCACCTCGACCCCGTCGAGCGTCGCGGTCAGCTTGACCGTCGCGGTCGAGCCGCGGGCGTCGGCCATCTGCGAGGCGACGGTCCGCTTCCAGATCAGCTCGTAGAGGGCGAACTCGTCGCCGCGCAGCTCGCCGGCCACCTGCGCGGGGGTGCGGAACCGGTCGCCCGCCGGGCGGATCGCCTCGTGGGCCTCCTGCGCGTTCTTGACCTTGGCCGCATACCGGCGCGGTTCGCCGGCGGCACGTAGTCGGCGCCGTAGAGGTCGCGGGCCTGACTGCGGGCGGCCGTGATCGCGCTCTCCGACAACGTGATCGAGTCGGTACGCATGTAGGTGATGTAGCCGTTCTCGTAGAGCCGCTGCGCCACGCGCATCGCGTTCTTCGAGGACAGCCGCAGCTTGCGGGACGCCTCCTGCTGGAGCGTCGAGGTCGTGAACGGGGCGGCCGGGCGGCGGGTGTAGGGCTTCTCCTGGACGCTGGTGACGGCGACCGGCGCCGCCTGGACGGCGGTCGCGATCGACCGCGCCATCGACTCGTCGAGGTGGACGACGGACTTCTGCTTCAGCTCGCCGGCGTCGGTGAAGTCGCGCCCGGTGGCGACGCGGTCGCCGTCGACGGCGCTGAGCCGCGCGGTGAACGCGTCCGACTCGACCAGCGCGCCGGAGCTCGACCGCGTGGTGAACTCGCCCTCGACGTCCCAGTAGGAGGCGGCGCGGAACGCCATCCGCTCGCGCTCGCGCTCGACGACCAGCCGGGTGGCGACCGACTGCACGCGCCCGGCGGACAGGCCCTGCCGGACCTTGCGCCACAGCACCGGCGACACCTCGTAGCCGTAGAGCCGGTCGAGGATGCGCCGCGTCTCCTGGGCGTCGACGAGGGCGGTGTCGAGCTCGCGGGTGTCGGTGACGGCGCGCTGGATCGCCTCACGGGTGATCTCGTGGAACACCATCCGCTTGACCGGTACGTGCGGCTTGAGCTCCTCGAGGAGGTGCCACGCGATGGCCTCGCCCTCGCGGTCCTCGTCGGTGGCGAGGTAGAGCTCGTCGGCCTGCTTCAGCAGCCGCTTGAGCTCGGCGACCTTCTTCTTCTTGTCGCTGTCGACGACGTAGTAGGCCTCGAAGCCGTTGTCGACGTCGATGGCGAACTTGCCGAACGGGCCCTTCTTCATGTCGGGCGGCAGCTCCGACGGGTTCGGCAGGTCGCGGATGTGCCCCACCGACGCCTCGACGTCGAAGTCGCCTCCGAGGTAGCCCGCGATGGTCTTCGCCTTGGCCGGCGACTCGACGATGACGAGCTTGCGGCCCTTCCCTGCTGCCACGGTCCACCCCAGATCTCCCGGCCGGACGTGCAGCGGATTCGTCGCTGCTCGGACGTCAGGTCGCGGATGCACACGGTAAACCCTCGTCCGGAAAAGTCCATTCCGTTCCGTGATAGTTGAACTTCAACCGAATGCGGTATGCTGGGCCGGTGACCACCCAGCCGGTCCTCTACCTCAGCCACGGCGCCCCGCCGCTCGCGGACGACGCCACGTGGACCCGCGAGCTCGCGCAGTGGTCCGGCGGCCTCCAGGGCGAGTACGACAAGCCGGCCAACATCCTCGTCGTCTCCGCGCACTGGGAGGAGGCGCCGCTCGCGCTGTCGTCCACGACCGGCGCACCGCTGTTCTACGACTTCTGGGGCTTTCCGCAGCGCTACTACGACGTCACGTATGCGGCTCCGCCCGCCCCCGAGCTCGCCGACGAGGTCGCCAGCGATCGTCGCGGAGCCCGGCACCCCGGTCCACCGGGACGAGGAGCGCGGGCCTCGACCACGGCGCCTACGTGCCGCTCGTCGAGATGTTCCCGGACGCCGACGTGCCCGTCCTGCAGATGTCGATGCCGACCCTCGACCCGCGGGCGCTGTTCCGGCTGGGTCAGAAGCTCGCTCCGCTGCGCGACGCCGGGACGCTGATCGTCGGGTCCGGGTTCACGACCCACAACCTGCGCGAGTTCAACCCGGCGAAGCCGGCCGACGCCCCGCCGCCGGGCTGGTCCCGCGAGTTCGACGCCTGGGCGCAGGAGGCGATGGCCCACGAGGACGTCGACGCCCTGCTCGACTTCCTCGACAAGGCGCCGGCCGCGCGGGTCGCGCACCCGCGGACCGAGCACTTCGCCCCGCTCTTCGTGTCACTCGGCGCCGCCTACGGCGCAGACGGCAGCGGGGGCTTCGACAGCCGGCAGCGTCATCGACGGGTTCTGGTTCGGACTGTCGAAGCGGTCCTGGCAGCTCGGCTGACCGAAATCTCCGTCATGAGTGGCGATGAGGGAATGGTTGTCAGCCCGCGACGACTTGGCTACCGTGTGACGGCTTCCTCCACCACGTCCACCGACAGCACGTCCACGGACTCCGCTGTCGGGCTGAGGTCCGAGCGCGGCCCGGTGCTGATCGCGATCATGGTGTCGACCGGGCTGATCGCCATCGACGCCACCATCCTCGCGACCGCGGTCCCGTCGATCGTCCGGGAGCTCGGCGGGTTCTCGGCCTTCCCTTGGCTGTTCTCGGTGTACCTGCTCGCCCAGGCGGTGTCCGTCCCGGTCTACGCCAAGCTGGCCGACACGGTGGGCCGCAAGCCGTTGATGCTGTTCGGCATCGGGATGTTCATGCTCGGCTCGATCCTCTGCGGGTTCGCCTGGAGCATGCCCGCCCTGATCGCCTTCCGAGCGCTGCAGGGTCTCGGTGCCGGCGCCGTCCAGCCGATGTCCGATCACCATCGCCGGTGACATCTACAGCGTCGCCGAGCGGGCGCGGGTCCAGGGCTACATCGCCAGCGTCTGGGGCGCCTCGTCGGTCATCGGGCCGGCGCTGGGCGGCCTGTTCGCGCAGCTGCACCTGTGGCGGTGGATCTTCTTCGTCAACGTGCCGCTGTGCCTACTGGCCGCCGTGCTGATCTGGCGCAACTTCCACGAGAGCGTCGAGCGGCGCGAGCACCGGATCGACTTCGCCGGCGCCTTCCTGCTCACCAGTGCCATGACCCTGCTGATCCTCGGCGTCCTCGAGGGCGGTCAGGCCTGGGCCTGGGCGTCCCCGACCAGCCTCGCGGTGTTCGGCGCAGGAGCGGCGTTGCTGGTGGCGTTCGTCCTCGCCGAACGGCGCGCGGCGGAGCCGGTGCTGCCGCTGTGGGTGCTCAGCCGACGGCTGCTCTTCACGACCAGCCTCACCTCACTCGGGGTCGGCGCCATCCTCATCGGGCTCACGTCCTACGTGCCGACCTACCTCGAGGGGGCCATCGGCTCACCGCCGCTCGTGGCGGGTCTGGCTCTCGCCGCGCTCACCCTCGGCTGGCCGCTCGCCGCCACCTTCTCCGGCCGGCTGCTCTACCTGCGGTACGGCTTCCGGCCCACCGTCCTCATCGGCATGGGCCTCGTCCTCGTGGGCGTCGTCCTGCTCGTCGTGCGGGCGCATACCCCGCAGGTGGCGGTCGTCGCTGTGTCGTGCTTCGTCATGGGCCTCGGTCTCGGCCTGGTCGCCTCCCCCAGCCTCATCGCCGCCCAGGCCAGCGTCGGGTGGGCGGAGCGGGGCGTCGTCACCGGCGCCAACATGTTCGCCCGCTCGATCGGCAGCGCGGTCGGCGTGGCCGTGTTCGGAGCGGTCGCCAACGCGGTGTTCGGCACGTCGGGCGGGCCGAACCAGCCCAGCGCCGTCGTCGACGCGGGCGCCGCGGTGTTCCTCGCCGTCCTGGTCGCGACGGTCGCTGACCGCCCTCATCACGACGCTGATGCCCAAGGTGCGGGCGGACGACCCGGAGCTGGCTCGCGCCCAACCCGCGGACGCCTAGCCGCCTTCCAGACACCCGTTGTTGTCACTTTCGCGGCAGCCGAGGGCCGCCAAGTCGTAACACGCTGAGTTTGGAAGCGGGACAGGGCGCTAGTCCAGGTGGTCGACCGCGGCCTCCGGGTGCGGGCTGCTGAAGTCGCTGAGGCTGCGCACCTGCCGGCTCACGGCGTCGCTCGCGCGCGCCACCTGCTCCGCGAGCATCCGCCGCTCCGCCCACGACCGTTCCCGGTCGCGGAGCGCGTGCTCGATGCGGTTCATCTCGTCGTCGCCCACCTCGAACCGGTATGCGGCGGCCACCATCCGCGCGAGGCTCGCCCGGTAGTCGTGGCCGCGGGCGACGAAGACGCCGGGCTTGAAGTCGATGGCGTTGACGATGTCGACGAGGGTCACCAGCATCGTCGTGTAGGGCATCCAGATCGCGGACTCGGGTACGCCGGGCGGGTTCGGGCCCTCGGCCGGGAGCCAGCTCGGCCGCATCACGGCGAGCCGCGGCGTGAACTTGGTGATCGGGTCCTCCGGGTTCTCCAGCAGGACGACCCGAGCCCGGTTCGTGCGCCCGGCCGTGACCGCCTGCCCACTGCTGATAGCTCGACGACCTGGACGACCTCGCCCTTCGGGTCCTCCTCCGCGGGGTGGATCCGCCACTCGCGCTTCCACTCGCTGCCGGCCGGGGTGCCCAGGAACAGCGTCGCGTCGATGCCGGCCCGCTCGAACCCGGCGACGCCCTCGTGGAGGAAGCAGCTCTGCAGGGTCTGCGCACCGAGGGACTCCCCGAAGCCCACGAGCCGGCGGGCGCCGGTCGTCCGGGCAGGCCCCGGATCCGCCACGTGAGCGCGTTGAGCAGAGCCAGGTTCTGCTCCCGCGCGAGGCGAACCCGGTCCAGCGAGAGGTACGACGGCCGCAGCGAGTACTGCAGGCCGACCGTCGCGCAGTCGCCGCGGGTGAGGTACTCGAGCGTCTCGATGGCCACGTAGTTGATGTAGCCGGTCCCGGTGGGCGAGAAGACGCAGATCACCGACCGCTCGAACGCCCCGAGCCGCTCCATCTCCTCCATCACCGCCGTGACCCGCCCGTGCACCGTCTGGGCGGTCTCGAGGCCGGAGTAGCAGCGGATCGGCGGCTTCACGTCGGCCACCGGGATCCCGGTGACCTCGGCGATCCGGTCCTCCGGGAGCGACATGGCCACGAACCGGACCCCCTCCCGGCCGAGGGTCTGCCAGTCCACCTCGTGAGCTGGGGCCGCCGCTGACGTAGTGCGACGTGGGGGCGCTCGTGTAGGCCTTGTCGATGGCCGAGCCACCGGCCTCCGCCTGGCGGTAGAGGTACTCCCAGCCGACCCCGACGGCGGTGACGACACCGCCGAGCACCAGCGAGCGGCCCACGAGCGTCGCATACGGGCCGCTGCCGGGGATGAACCGGTCGATGAGCCGCGCGACGAGGCGCGACACCGCGAGCTCCGCGTCGCCGGCGACGTTGAGCACCACCGACACCCCGAACCCCAACGCGATCGAGACCGGCACCGACGTGGCCCCGATCTCCTCCTGCTTGCGCTCGGGTCGGAGCCGCTCGCCGGTGAGCGGGTCGCGCGACAGGGCGGCGCGGGCCTCGACGACCGCGTCCGGCCGGTGGAACCGCCGGATCAGCGCGCTGGCGATGCCCGTGCCGACGAGGAACCCGGCCAGCGGCGTGACCACCCGCACGGCGGGGTGCCGCCGGCCGTACCGCTCGTCGACGAACTCCGCCGCCGTGACGGTCAGGGTGGCCATGCCGATGCGCAGGCTGCGGATCGCCACCGTGCGGGCGGCCCGACGCCGGAACGACTCGCCACCCCGCTCGCGGAGCGCGAGGTAGCCGGCGGCACCGGCCATCGTCGTCCCGACGGCGACGGCGGCCTCCATGCCCCGCACCGAGCGCGCCGAGTCGTGACCGGTCCACGAGCAGATGAGCCTGGCCGCCAGACGGTGCCGCGCCTGGGCGTTCATGACGAGGGTGTGCTGCAGGGTGGAGGCCACGCCGGTCAGCGCGACCTGCTCCCGTAGCCCCCGCGGCATCAGCCCCGGCATGAAGGAAGCCCCCGCCGTCACCGTCGAGTAGAGCGCCGCCGCGCGGCTGGCGGCGCTGTCCCCCACGAGGAAGTGGCCGAGCGCGACGACGGGGCGGGTGAGCGGCCTCATGGTCCCGATCATGGCGTAGACCGTCGTGACGGCACAGCAAAGCGGGGTATGCGCAGTGTCGCCACCGCGCATACCCCGCCGTTGCCGGTGACGCGGGCTACTCGGTGGGGGCCATCCGGCCGGCGCCGGCCAGCATCCCGCCGCCCGCTGCGGGGCCCGCCACGGCGGCGCCCTCCTCGCCCAGCTCGTTGGCCGCGCCGCTGAACTGTGCGGCGTAGAGCCGGGCGTAGGCACCGTCCCGGGCGAGCAGCTCGTCGTGCGAACCGTGCTCGACGATGTGCCCGTCCTCCATCACGAGGATGACGTCGGCATCGCGGATGGTCGACAGCCGGTGCGCGATGACGAAGCTGGTCCGGTCGCTGCGCAGGGCGGCCATCGCCTTTTGCACCAGCTGCTCGGTGCGGGTGTCCACCGACGACGTGGCCTCGTCGAGGATCAGCAGCTCGGGGGCGGCGAGGAACGCCCGCGCGATCGTGAGCAGCTGCTTCTCGCCGGCCGAGATGTTGCCGGCCTCCGAGTCGAGCTTGGTGTCGTAGCCGTCCGGCAGCGAGTGCACGAACCGGTCGACGTAGGTCGCACGAGCGGCTTCGAGGATCTCCTCCTCGGTGGCGTCCGGGCGAGAGTAGGCGATGTTGTCGCGGATCGTGCCCTGGAACAGCCACGTGTCCTGCAGCACCATGCCGATCCGCGAGCGCAGGTCGTGCCGCGTCATGTCGGTGATGTCGACGCCGTCCAGGGTGATCCGGCCGGAGTTCAGCTCGTAGAACCGCATGATGAGGTTCACGAGCGTCGTCTTGCCGGCTCCCGTCGGACCGACGATCGCGACCGTCTGGCCGGGCTCGACGGACAGGTTGAGGTCCTCGATGAGCGGCTTGTCGGGCGTGTAGGAGAAGCGGACGTTCTCGAACGACACCCGGCCCTTGGACACGCCGACCTCGGCCGGGGTCGTCGACTCCGGGTCCTGCTCCGGCGCGTCGAGCACCTCGAACACCCGCTCGGCCGAGGCCACCCCGGACTGCAGCAGGTTGGCCATGGACGCGACCTGGGTCAGCGGCTGGGTGAACTGGCGCGAGTACTGGATGAACGCCTGCACGTCACCGAGGCTCATCGTCCCGGACGCCACGCGGAGCCCGCCGAGGACGGCGATGACGACGTAGTTGAGGTTCCCGATGAACATCATCGCCGGCATGATGATGCCGCTGATGAACTGGGCGCCGAACGCCGCGTTGTAGAGCTCGCCGTTCTTGTCGTCGAACGACGCCTGCACCTCGCGCTGCCGGCCGAAGACCTTGACCAGGCCGTGGCCGGTGAAGGTCTCCTCGATGATCCCGTTGAGCTGGCCGGTCGTCTTCCACTGCTCGACGAACAGCTTCTGGGAGCGCTTGGCGATCATCGACGTGATCCACATGGAGATCGGGATGGTCACCAGGGCGATCAACGCCAGGGACCACGAGATCGAGAACATCAGCGCGACGACGGCGATGACCGTGAGCAACGAGGTCAGCAGCTGGCTCAGCGTCTGGCTCAGGCTCTGCTGGATGTTGTCGACGTCGTTGGTGACCCGGCTGAGCAGCTCACCGCGGGGCTGGCCGTCGAAGTAGGGCAGCGGCAGCCGGTTGAGCTTGGCCTCGACGTCGGCCCGAAGTTTGTTGATCGTGCGGGTGACGACGCCGGCGAGGATCCAGCCGGACCACCACTGCAGCAGGGCACCGACGACATAGAGCGCCATGACGAGGAGCAGCACGTGAGCGAGGGCGGTGAAGTCGATCCCTTGTCCGGGAACGAGGTCCATCCCCGACGAGCAGGTCGGCCTGCTGCGACTGGCCGCTCGCGCGCAGGCCGGCGACCACCTGGTCCTTGGTGAGGTTGGCGGGCAGCTGCTTGCCGAAGAACCCCTCGAAGATGATGTTCGTCGCGTGTCCGAGGATCTTCGGGCCCACGGCCGAGAGCGCGACGCTGGCAACGGCCAGCAGGACCACCAGCGACACCAGGACCCGCTCCGGGCGGAGCCGGGCCATGAGGCGCTTGGCGTTGGGGCCGAAGTTCCGGGACTTCTCGCCGGGCATGGCCATGCCCATCGGACCGCGACCGCCCATGCCACCGGCCCGGGTGGGACCGCGCCGCGCCTCGGCCGCCTTCTCCTCGGCGGACTTCACCCCTTCTTCGCTCATGCCGCACCCCCTCCGACTCCCACTGGCGTGGGAGCTTCGGGGCCCCCCTCCGCACTCCGCTGGGACTCGACGATCTCCTGGTACGTCTCGCAGGTCTCCAAGAGCTCGTCGTGCCGGCCCTGGCCGACGACGAGACCGTCCTCCAGGACGACGATGTGGTCGGCGTCGATGATGGTCGACACCCGTTGCGCGACGACGATCATCGTGGCCTCCCTGGTGATGGGTCGCAGCGCCGCGCGCAGCCGCGCGTCGGTGGACAGGTCGAGCGCCGAGAAGGCGTCGTCGAAGAGGTAGACCTCCGGCTTGCGGACCAGCGCTCGTGCGATGGCCAGCCGTTGCCGTTGGCCGCCGGAGACGTTGGTGCCGCCCTGGGCGATCGGCGACTCGAGCTGGTCGGGCATCCGCTCGACGAAGTCCTTGGCCTGGGCGACCCGCAGCGCCTCCCACAGCTCCTCGTCGGTGGCGTCGGGGTTGCCGTAGCGCAGGTTGCTCGCGACCGTCCCGGTGAAGAGGTAGGGCCGCTGCGGCACCAACCCGATCCGCGACCACAGGGTGTCGAGGTCGACGTCGCGAACGTCCACACCGCCGATGGTCAGCGAGCCACCGGTGATGTCGAAGAGCCGGGGAACGAGGTTGACCAGGGTGGTCTTGCCGGCCCCCGTGGAGCCGATGACGGCGGTCGTCCGTCCCGGCTCGGCCCGGAACGAGACGCCCTGCAGCACCGGCGCCTCGGCGCCGGGGTAGTGGAAGTCGACGTGGTCGAAGATGATCTCCGAGCCCGGGCGGATGTCGGTGACGGCCTCGGCCGGCTCGGCGACCGACGACTCGGTGTCGAGCACCTCGCCGATCCGCTCGGCCGACACCGACGCCCTCGGGATCATCATCGCCATGAATGTCGCCATCATCACCGAGATGAGGATCTGGATGAGGTAGGCCATGAAGGCGGTCAGCGAGCCGACCTGCATGGCGCCGCTCTCGACGCGGGCCGCACCGAACCAGAGCACCCCGACGCTCGACGCGTTGAGGATGATCATGACGATCGGGAAGATCAGCGCCTGCAGCCGCGCCACGTTGAGCGCTGTCCCGGTCAGCGTCGCGTTGGCCGCTCCGAACCGGTCGGTCTCGAAGTCCTCGCGGACAAACGCGCGTACGACGCGGATGCCGGTGATCTGCTCCCGCATGATCCGGTTCACGCTGTCGATCGACGTCTGCATGATCCGGAACTGCGGGATCATCTTGCGGATCACCAGGCCGACGGCGACGGCGAGCAGCGGGATCGCCACGGCGACGAGCCACGACAGTCCGACGTCCTGGTTCAGCGCCATGATGATGCCGCCGACCATGTTGATCGGCGCCGACACCATGATGGCCAGGGCCATGAAGACGACCATCTGCACCTGGGTGACGTCGTTGGTGTTGCGGGAGATCAGCGTCGGAGCCCCGAACTTCGAGACCTCCTGCGCGGAGAAGTCACCGACCCGGTGGAAGATCCCGGCGCGCAGGTCGCGGCCCATCCCCATCGAGGTCCGCGACGCGAGGTAGACGGCGGCGAGGGTGGCGACGATCTGCACGACGCTGACGCCGAGCATCCAGCCACCGGTGCGGATGATGTATCCGGTGTCGCCCTTGGCCACCCCGCTGTCGATAATGTCGGCGTTGAGCGTGGGCAGGTAGAGCGCCGCGATCGCACCGATGAGCTGCAGCACGAGGATCGCGGCGAGCTCGGCCTTGTAGGGCACGAGGTGGTTCCGGACGAGTCGGACGAGCATCAGCAGGCCTTCCTGGTCACGCCGTCGAGGACGACGGCGACGATGGTCTGGGGCGGCAGGATCTGGCCCTGGGTGATGTCGGGATGGCTGGCCGAGAAGGTGAACAGCCGCAGGTAGGTGATGAGGTCCGCCGGCGAGCACGTGATCTGGTCGGCGTCGGGTTCGACGAACCGCAGCAGCCGGCCGGGGTGGTCGCCCCAGGCGCTGTCGACGTCGTGGTCTTGTTCGTCGACGGGAACGTGGCCGGTGTCCGGACGGCAGCCCCGGTGCTCCTCGAAGTCCGCCGGTGGGGCCGAGAGCCCGAGCGCGCTCATGACGCCGAAGATCTCGGTGAACCGGCTCTGGAAGACCGTGACGACGGCGACCAGCCGTTCGTGCAGGGGCAGCGCCATGTCGATCGCCCGCATCCGCTCGGCGACCGGAGCGGGACAGAACGCCTCGCCGACGACCGCCTCGACGAGCCGCTCCTTGGTGTCGAAGGCACGAAACACGGTGCCCTCGGCGATCCCCGCCGCCTCGGCGACCTCCCGGGTCGTCGGCATGGTGCCGTGGTCCGCGATCAGCCGCAACGCCGCCCGCACGATCGAGACCCGCCGTTCGGACGGCGGCAGGGCCGAGGCGCGAGGACTCATGAGCGAAGCATAGATGAGTGAGCGCTCACTCACCACGTGTTCCGGTCCAACCTCGACCGTGACCCCCGCCGACACGGGCTCCACTGTCGACCCTCACCCCAGGGCAGGGTCAAGTGAGTTATGTCATGAGCCGCTGTCGCTGACGAACGCGGTGGCCCCGGCCGCGCGGCCTGGGGCGGCACCAGCCCAGAACGCATAGGTGCCGCGGTCGCGCAGCTCCTCGGCGGCGCTGGCCAGCCCGCCCATGGCGGCCCAGAACAGACCAGATCCCGTGGAGACGCGGGCGACCCCCAGCTCGGCGAGTCGGGCGACGGGTGGGGCGTCGGCGAGGGCCAGCACGTTGACCGGGCGCG
The DNA here is from genome assembly GCA_963751085.1 of uncultured Actinomycetota bacterium. Lineage (GTDB taxonomy): Bacteria > Actinomycetota > Actinomycetes > Actinomycetales > Dermatophilaceae > Lapillicoccus. The sequence goes on from CAVVTH010000004.1 coordinate 1,234,587, forward strand.
AGACCGACTCGACGATCCGCCGGATGCCGTCCACGCTGTTGACCCCCGGTGCGTAGAGGACGTCCGCCCCCGCGTGCTCGTATGCCTGCAGCCGCCGGACCGTGTCGTCGAGGTCGCCCGGCTCCGTTCGCCCGTGGAGGTGGCCGTCGGCGCGCGCCGTGAGCACGAGGCGACTTCCGCCGCGGTGGGCCGCCTCCGCCGCGGCGGCGACCCGCTCCGCGGCGACCTCCGGCGCATACAGCTGCCGGCTGGTGGGGTCCCAGTCCTCGACGGAGCAGCCGGCGAGGCCGGCCGCCACCGCCAGTCGCACCGTCTCGGCGACCCCGGCGGCGTCGTCGGCGAAGCCGTTCTCGAGGTCGGCCGACACCGGCACGTCCACGGCGGCGACGACCGCTGCGGCGTGGGCGAGGGCCTCGTCGCGGCCGACGTTGCCGTCGGTCCGACCCTGCGTGCCGGCGAAGCCGGCGCTGGTCGTCGCGAGCGCGCGGAACCCCATGCCGGCGAGCAGCCGCGCGGAGCCGGCGTCCCAGGGGTTGGGCAGCAACAGCGGCGAGCCGGGGACGTGGAGAGCGAGGAAGTCTGCGGCCCGGTCGGCCATCAGAAACCGCCCGGGCGGAAGCCGCCCATAGGCCCGAACTCCGGGCCGGCGGTCGTGGCCGAGCCGACGCCGAGCAGGCTCCGCGTCAACGCCTCGTTGTCCGACTGCAGCACGTCCAGGGCGGCGGACAGGTGCTCGTCCTGCGGGTCACCGCCACCGGTCGCGGCCAGCAGCACCGCCCGCCGGACCAGCTCCTTGGCGAACGAGGCCGTGGTGCCCTCGCTGCGCCGGGCGGCGTCGTCGACCGCCGCGTCGGAAAACAGCGACCCGGCGTAGAGGCGGAGCAGCGCCTTCCGGCCCGGCTCGTCGGGCAGGGGGATCTCGGCGGCGAGGTCCACCCGGCCCGGCCGCTGGCTGAGGGCGCGCTCCAGGTGCTCGACCCGGTTGGTGGTGAGCAGAAAGGCGACGTCGGCGTCGGCGTCGATGCCGTCGAGCGCGTCGAGGACCTCGAACAGCAGCGGCTTGGCCATCGGCCCGAACGAGCGGTCCTCCGCGATGAGGTCGACGTCCTCGAGCACGACGATCGCCGGCTGGTGGGCGCGCGCCACCTTGGCGGCGTCGTGGATGAACTGGAGCGACCCGCCGCTGAGGAGGACGACGGTCGTGCCCGGGCTCTGGCTGAGCAGGTAGCGCATCGTGTGGGTCTTGCCCGTGCCGGGTGGGCCGAAGAGCAGGATGCCGCGCTTGAGGTGCTGGCCGTGGGCGGCCAGGACCGCGCGGTGCTCGGCGATCCCCAGGACGTGCTCGCTCACGCGGTCCAGCAGGCCGTCGGGGAGGACGACGTCGTCGCGGCTCATCGTCGGGCGCTCGAAGAAGGTGATGCCGCCGAGCCCTTGGCCGTAGGGGTCCTCCGCGAAGGTCAGCACCTGGCCCCGCAGGATGCTCGCGTTCCTGCATGAGGTCGCGGACCTCCGCCACGAGCGCGCGGGCGACCTCGTGAGTCGACGGCGAGGACGTCGAGCCGGCCCGGTGGGCCGGCCGCCCATCTGCATCGTGGCGCCCTGCAGCCGGACGGCGACCGGGGCGTCGCCGTAGTGGAACAGCCACAACCCGGACGCGACGACGTTGCGGTGGTCGGCCGGCCCGGGACCGATGGCCGTCTGGACGTACTCGACCTGGCCCGAGGGCCGCCGGCGCCCATCCGCGCGTGCTGGATCTGGTCACCGAAGGTGATGTGGTGGCGCATGTCGCCGCCGCCCAGGCCGAGGAGGCGGGCCTGAGGGTCGCGTTCCGCGATCTCGGTGCACGGCGATGTCGGCGTCGACCGTGCGGTGCATGCGGGATGTCCTCGGTGGTCACCGGCAGGGTGTCGGGCCGGACGCCGAGGTGCTGCTCGAGCACGTCGAGCAGATTCGGGCCGTCGCCCGTCCGGCTCCAGGCCCTGGAGCAGGAGCCGGGCCACCCGCCTCACCTCGCGCAGGGTCGAGCGCAGGTCCTCGTCGGCCGGCTCGGACCTCGGCGTCGGGAGTGGCAGTCATCCCGCGACCGTAGGGCTCAGGGCCGGTCGGCCGCGACCCATCCCTCGGCGGGGACGAACCGCGCGACGTTGGCCATCCGCCGCTGGACCGCCGCGATCTCGCGCACGGCCTCGGCGACCACGCTGCGGTCGATCGGGGACAGCCGGTCGAGCGTGAGCACGTCCGACGGCCGGCTCGCCGCGCTGCAGCTGCACGAGCTGGTAGCGCAGCCGCAGCCGCTGCAGCACCCGAACACCTCGACCAGCGTCGTCGCCGCGGTCGCGCGGCAGCATCGACGACCCGGCTCGCGGCGCGCAGCCGTTCCGCGGTCGGCAGCGCCGGGCGAGCCGACGGCTGAGCGCCGCCCACCGGGCGAGGTTGACGATCGGCAGCACGCGCGTGCGCCTTGACGTCGAAGGTGTCCGGCCGCCCGGTGAGCAGGTCGCGCACGAGCGCATCCGCGCCCGGTACGCCAGCGACTCCTCCAGCAGCAGCCGCATGGTGCCCGGGTGCGGCCGCAGGTCGCCGAACACCTGCCGTCACCGCCGGCAGCGCCGGGTCGCCGTGGATCGGCCGGCCGTCGACGAGCAGCGAGGTCATCATGGCGCCGTTGTTGGCCGCCGGGGCCGGCCAGCCACTCCTCGGGCCGCCGCTCGCCACTGGGCGTTCGTCCGCGCGAACGCGGGTCGGGACGCGGTCGCGCCGTGCCGGTCGCCGCGTACCCCGGCTCGGGCGAGCACCGCGCTGGACCTCGGCGAACGCGGCGCGGTACGCGGCGATGGTCGCCGGGTCGACCCGGTCGTCGTCGAAGGCGACGGCGCGAGTCGACGTCGGAGCTGAGCACCGCCTCCCGCCGGCCGTTGCTGCCCAACGACAGCCAGGTGAACGCGTCGAGCGACAGGTCGGGATGGCCGGCGAAGATCAGGGTGATCGCCCGGCGCACGATGGTGTCGAGGATCGACGAGTAGACCGCGATGACGCGCGCGGAGGCCAGGCCCCGCCGGCAGCAGGTCGTCGAGCAGCCGCCGGCGCGCGGCGGGCCCGGTCGACGCAGCTCGTCGGTCGTCGTCGCCCGGCGCAGCTGCTCGTGCAGCGAGACGCCCGCCGTGGTCGGGGAGACCGCGAAGTCGCGGGGGGCGACCACGCCGCGGAGCGCGCCGGTCGCGGTCGAGTCACCAGGACGAACTCGCGCCTCGCGGTCGAAGCAGGAGGATCAGCGCCTCGGCGGCGGACGTCGCCGCGCGCGACGACCGGCGGCGAGGTCGACCATCACCTCCCGCACCGGGGTGCCGACCGGGCTGCCCGTCGACGAGCACCCGCTGCCGCAGCAGCGCGTCGGTGACCAGCCCGTAGCCGTCGTCGGCGCAGGGCGACGACGGCATACGCCGGGCCGCGTCGCGTCATCGACGCGCGCCACCTCGCCGACCGTCGCGTCCGGCCCGACCACCAGCGGCTGCGCTCCGGATGAGCTCGTCGACACGGGCTGTAGGTCGGCCCGACCTCGCGCGGCCGCGGGCGCCGGCGCCAGCTGCTCGGCGAGGAACCGCGCGCCCTCGCGGCGAGGCGAAGGCGGCCACGACCGCGGCCTCCGGGATCCGGCGCGACCGTCGACGGCCTCGGCGGCCACCGCCCGCGGGCCGATCGAACGCTCGGTGAGCATGGCGGAGAAGCCGAACAGGCCGCCCGGGCCGAGGTGCTCGTCGGGCGGCGCCGCCGAGCCGTCGGCGGTCGTGCCACAGCTCGACCCGCCGCTCGAGCACGACGAAGACCTCGACACTCGGCGTCGGCGAACGCGTCGAGGACGAGCTCGCCCGGCCGCGAACCGCGTCGACGCGTGCCGCGATCCGGCCACGGCGGCGAGCGCCTGGTCGTCGAGGGGGTCGAACGGCGGGTATGCCGCGAGGAAGCCGGCGAGGTCGGCCAGCGCCGAGCCGTCGCGGACGTCGGCGTCGCGGCCGCGTCGACTCGTCCGGTCGCGTGCCATCGCCGGCTAGCTCCCCGGGGTCGGTGGGCTCGGGGATGCAGTAGCCGGACGGGCCGACGTGTTGTCCAGCGACGGTCTTCCAGGAGCCGTCGGCGATGTACTGCTTGAGGGCGGCGTTGACCTTGTCGACCATCGCGGTGTTGCCCTTCTTCACCCCGATCGCCGTAGCGCTCGTCGGAGAAGCCCTTGCCGACCACCTTGAGCTTGCCCTTGTACTGCGGCTCGGCGGCGAAGCCGGCCAGGATCACGTCGTCGGTGGTGACCGCGTCGACCTCGCTGTTGGCCAGCGCCGTCGACGCAGTCGGAGAACGTCGGGTACTCGCTCAGCTTGATCTTGCCGCATGTAGTGGCTCGTGACGTAGGCCGCCGAGGTGGTGCCGGCGACCGAGCACAGGTTCTTGCCGTCCAGCGTCGTCCGGGCCGGTGATCTCGGTCGTCGTTGCGGCGGACCAGCAGGTCCTGGTGGGCCACGAAGTACGGGCCCGGCGAAGTCGACCTCCTGCTTGCGCTCGTCGGTGATCGAGAGGTGGAGACGACCAGGTCGGCCTCGCCGCGATCAGCAGCTGCTCGCGGCTGGCTCGGCGTTGGCCTCCTTCCAGGTGATGTTCGCCGGCGGCACGCCCAGCGCCGCGGCGACGTAGATCGCGGTGTCGACGTCGAACCCGGTGTAGGTGTTGCCGTTCTTGAGCCCGATGCCCGGCTGGTCGAACGGCGATGCCGATGGTGAGCTTGCCGCCCGGTGACGCCGCGGGCGTCGGCGACGGCGCGGGTCGGAGCCGAGCACGCCGCCGACCGCACGCCGGTCAGCGTCGCGACGCGGCGACCGGCCAGCGCCGGCCAGCCGCCAGGTCGATCCGTCGCTCTGCGCAGGTCGCGTGCGTTCCGGTGCTCGGTCAGCTGGGGCGATCGCGGCTCGTCGGCAGCGGGTCGATCGGCTCGTCCTCGGGCGTCGACGTCGCGCGCCGTAGGTGGGCCCGGTGTCGCGACCAGACCGCCTTGAGCCGGCCGCCGGTGTTCTCGACGACCTTGGGCTTCACCGCCCGCCAGCCGATGTACGAGGATACGCGAGGACCGGGATGCCGAACACGACGACCAGGAAGTCGGTCTTGTGCCAGAAGTACGGCGAGGACTGCCAGCCCGAGATCGCCAGGCCGACGAGCACCAGGACCAGGAAGGCCAGCCCGATGTAGCTGGTCCACGGGATAGCCCGGCGCCTGGAACGGGCTCGGCGGGATCACGCCCCTGTTGACCAGCTGCCGAAGCCGGAGCTGGCAGAGCGAAGATCGTGCCCCAGGTGAAGAGGACACCGATCGAGCGCCGCCTCCAGCGCGATCTCGAACGCGTCGGGGGTCGAGGGCGTTGAGCACCGAGCCGAAGCACGAAGACGACCGAGGTCATCACGATGCCGGCCCACGGCACGCCCGAGCTGCTCATCTTGCAGGGTGAACGGCGGCGCCTGCTTCGACATGCCGAGGCTGCGCAGCACGCGGCCGGTCGAGTAGAGGCCCGAGTTGAGGCTGGACATGGCCGCGACGATCAGCACGGCCTGGATCGACGGCGGCCATCCAGCCGAGGCCCAGCCGGCCGAAGACCGTGACGAACGGGCTGGTGCCGGACTTGTACTCGACTGGTCGGCAGCATCGAGACCAGCAGCAGGATCGAGCCGCAGTAGAAGATGGCGATCCGGAAGATGACCGCGTTGACCGCCTTCGGCACCTCCTTGCGTCGGCGTTCTCCATCTCGCCGGCGGCGACGCCGACCATCTCGATGGCGGCGTAGGCGAACACGACGCCGGACATCACGAGGATCGGGCCGTACCAGTCGAAGCCGTCCGCGTGTGCGGCCAGAAGCCGCCGGGGTTGCTCCACAGGTTGTGGAAGCCGGCCTGGTGGCCGCCGATGTTGAACCGGCCGATCACCACGACCAGGCCGACGACCAGGAAGACGACGATGGCGCCGACCTTGAGGATCGACGCCCAGAACTCGAACTCGCCGAACGCCCGCGCCGACAGCAGGTTGATGAACAGCACGACGGCGAGGGCGATCAGCACCGTCAGCCCAGGTCGGCATCGGTCGGGAACCAGTACTGGACGTACAGCCCGACCGCCGACAGCTCGGCGATGCCGGTCAGAGCCCAGTTCAGCCAGTACATCCAGCCGGTGACGAAGGCGGCCTTCTCGCCGAAGAACTCCCGCATGTAGGAGACGAAGGCGCCGGACGTCGCGCGGTGCAGCACCAGCTCGCCGAGGGCGCGCATCAGGAAGTAGGCGATGCACGCCGACGAACGCGTAGCTGAACAGCAGCGCCGGGCCGGTGCTGTGCAGGCGGGACGCCGAGCCGAGGAACAGGCCGGTGCCGATCGCGCCGCCGATGGCGATCATCTGGACGTGCCGGCTGCCGAGCGACTGTTTGTAGCCGACCTGCTCGGCGTTCAGCGAGTCGTGGTGGCTGGTCTCGGTGGTGGTCACGTAACCGTCCTCAGCTGTCGTCCTGCCTCGGCACTGCGGGGTCGATCAGGCTTCATCATGTCGCGGTCGAGCGCACTCGCGGTTACGTAGTGGTAACGGACTTCGTCTGCAGTTGGCCATGCTGATGCGTGCTCGTGGGTGCTCAGGTGAGCATGCCGGCCGCGATCAGCGCTCTCAGGTGCGGAACCGCCGAGGAGATGGCCTGCTCCTCGGGCATCTCGAGCAGGGACGCGATGGCCCGGAGCGCCCGGCCCGCGGACAGCGTCCCGTCGCAGACGCCGACCAGGCCGGCAGACACCGTGTCGAGGCGGTGGGTCAGCCCCAGTCCGCCGCCCTGCCGCAGCAGGATGACGTCCGGGTCGGTCGCCCCCGGTCGGGTATGCCGCTCCTCGGTCACGTCCGGGGCGCAGGACCACGCCACGTCGAGCAGCGCATCGTCGTCGTGCTCGGCCAGCCAGGTGCGGGCGGCCAGGGCGGCGTCCACCACGGGTCCCATGGCGTCGGCCACGGGGCCGCGATGGTCGACGAGGTCGGTCCACGGCTCGCGCGGCCGCTCCGGGCGGTGCAGGGTCACGACACCGAAGCCGATGCGCTCGACGCCGCGGTCGGCGAAGTCGGCCAGCCAGGCCGCATACAGCTCGTCGTAACCCGTTGTCCCGCTGCGTGACCCGGCGTCGCCGGCCCACAGCTCCGCGTACTCGGCCGGGTCCTGCTCGTCCCGCTGCACCACCCAGGCGTCGAGGCCGGTGCCGTGGAGCCAAGACGTCCAGACGTCGCGCCACGTGTGGTCGGGGCGGACTTCCCAGTTGCCGATGAACAGCGCGACGCCACCGGGCTCGAGGTGGTCGCCGACGGTGCGCACGAGGCGCTCGACCACGGAGTCGCCGGCTAGGCCGGCGTCGCGGTACTCGTAGGTCTGGACGCCGGGCCGGCGGGGCGTGATGACGAACGGCGGGTTGCTCACGACGAGGTCGAACCGCGTCGCCGGCGACCGGGCCCAGGAGGTTGCCGGGCGCGCAGGTCGACGTCCATGTCGGCGAGGGCGGTGGTGAACCGGGCGAAGGCCAGCGCGCGCTGCGACAGGTCGGTGGCCACCACCTCCCGCGCGTGCGACGCGAGGTGTAGCGCCTGCACCCCGCAGCCGGTGCCGAGGTCGAGCGCGCGTCCGACCGGCCGGCGGGGCGTCCACTGGGCGACGGTCATCGAGGCCGGGCCAACACCGAGGACGTGGTCGGGTGGCAACGGGCCGCCGCGTGCGATCTCGGACTGGTCGGAGACGACCCACCAGTCGTGGGCCTCGTCGCCGTACGGGCGCAGGTCGCAGGTCGCTCGCGACTCACCGGCGCTCAGCTCGACGAGGCCGAGCGCGGCGGCACCGGCCGCCGTGAGCCGCGGCAGGGCGCGGTCGAGGTCGCTCGTGGCCACGGGCATGCCGAGGGCGAAGCAGCGGGCGAGCACGGCCGCGGGCTCCGGCCGGTGTCGCGTGGCGAGGTCGGCCGGCAGCGGCTGTTCGCGGTGGAGAGCTGCGTCGGCGACGGGTCCGAGGATCGCGCGGACTCCGTCGACGGTGTAGGCGGCGTCGGCGAGATCGGCGCGAAGGGCCGCTAGACCGCCAGCGTCGACGCGTGGCGGCGGGGACGACGGCGGCACGGCCTCACCGTATGCCGGTGGAGACGCGACAGGGCCCACCCCGTCTGGGGTGGGCCCTGTCGGCGGTTGCAGATCGGGTCCGGGTCAGACCCTCGACTGCTCCTCGTCCGCCTCGGGGACGAGCGCCTCGGACTCGGTGCGGGCGCCGAGCTCGTCGTCGTCGAGCGGCTCGTCCTCGACGTCGTCGCCACCGAAGGAGATGTCGCGCGACCGGGAGACGGCCACCGCGGCGACGATGATGATGAGCGCGACCGCGGCGATGCCGTAGCGGACCAGCGGGTTGGACGAGGCACCTACGGTGAGGATCACGATCGCCGGGGCGATGAGCACCGAGACGAGGTTCATGACCTTGATGAGCGGGTTGATCGCCGGGCCGGCGGTGTCCTTGAACGGGTCGCCGACGGTGTCACCGATGACGGTGGCCGCGTGGGCATCGGAGCCCTTGCCGCCGTAGTGGCCGTCCTCGACGATCTTCTTGGCGTTGTCCCAGGCCCCACCGGAGTTGGCGAGGAACACGGCCATCAGGCAGCCGGTGCCGATGGCCCCGGCGAGGAACCCGGCCAGCGCCCCGATGCCGAGGCCGAAGCCGACGACGACCGGGGTGAGCGCGGCGAGGAGCCCCGGGGTGGCGAGCTCGCGCAGCGAGTCGCGGGTGCAGATGTCGACGACGCGGGCGTACTCGGGCTTCTCGGTGTAGTCCATGATCCCGGGGTGCTCGCGGAACTGGCGACGCACCTCGAAGACGATGGCCCCGGCGGCACGGGTGACCGCGTTGATGGCCAGGCCGGAGAAGAGGAACACCACCGCGGCGCCCAGCAGCAACCCGACCAGCGTGCTCGGCGTGACGATCTGGGTGTTGAACATGTCCTGCACGAACTGGCTGGGGGCCTCGACGATCTGGTTCGTGTTGACGAGGTTCTGGACCGTGGAGCTCCAGGCGTCGGTGAACGACCCGAACAGTGCGGTCGCCGCCAGCACCGCGGTGGCGATGGCGATGCCCTTGGTGATGGCCTTGGTGGTGTTGCCGACCGCGTCGAGGTCGGTGAGGATCTGCGCGCCCTCCCCGTCGACGTCGCCGGACATCTCGGCGATGCCCTGGGCGTTGTCGGAGACCGGGCCGAAGGTGTCCATCGCGACGATGACACCGACCGTGGTCAGCAGGCCGGTACCCGCGACCGCTACGAAGAACAGGGCGAGGGCGACCGAACCACCACCGAGGAGGAAGGCGCCGTAGACCGCCGCGCCGATGATGACCGCGGTGTAGACCGCCGACTCAAAGCCGACACCGATGCCGGCCAGGATGACCGTGGCGGCACCGGTGCGCGAGGTGCGGGCCACGTCCATCGTGGGCCGCTTGTCGGTGCCGGTGAAGTGGCCGGTGAGCCAGAGGATGATGCCGGCGAGGACGATGCCGATGATGACGGCGACGGCCGCGCGGATCCTCAGCCCGTCGACCCCGGCGACCGCCGCACCGGTCGACGCGTCGACGGTGTTGGGCGCCGCGGTCGGCAGGTAGATGAAGACGGCGACGACCGACAGCACTGCCGAGATGACCGCCGAGATGTAGAAGCCCTGGTTGATCGCGGACAGGGCGTTCTGGCCGGGCCGCACCCGCGTGATGAACACGCCGATGATCGCCGTGATGGCACCGATGGCGGGGATGATCAGCGGGAAGACCAGGCCCTGGACCCCCAGCGCCACCGAGCCGAGGATGAGCGCAGCGACCAGCGTCACGGCATACGACTCGAAGAGGTCCGCGGCCATGCCCGCGCAGTCGCCGACGTTGTCGCCGACGTTGTCCGCGATGGTCGCGGCGTTGCGGGGGTCGTCCTCGGGGATGCCGGCCTCGACCTTGCCGACGAGGTCCGCGCCGACGTCGGCGGCCTTGGTGAAGATGCCGCCGCCGACCCGCATGAACATGGCGAGCAGCGCCGCACCGAAGCCGAAGCCCTCGAGGACCTTCGGAGCGTCGCCCTTGTAGGCGAGCACGACGACGGACGCGCCGAGCAGGCCCGAGGCCGACCGTGGCCATGCCGACGGTGCCACCGGTGCGGAACGCGATCCGCATACCGAGGTCGCGGTTGCCCTCACGCGCGGCGGAGGCCACCCGCACGTTCGCCTTGACGGCGAGGGACATGCCCAGGTAGCCGATGAGCGCCGAGAACAAGGCACCGACGACGAAGAAGGCGGACCGGCCGATCTTGATGCCGAAGGTGTCGGCCGGAAGCAGGAACAGCAGGCCGAAGACCAGGACGACGAAGATGCTCAACGTACGGAACTGCCGGTTGAGGTACGCCTGGGCGCCCTCCTCGACGGCAGCGCCGATGCTCTGCATGTTCTCGGTGCCGGGGTCGGTGGCCAGCACCTGACGACGGAAGAACAAGCCGAACACCAGGGCGATGACCGCGATGGCGAGCACCGCGTAGACGAGGACCAGGTTGCTGCCGGCCAGCTCCAGCGGGGTGTCCGCTGCCGGGGCAAGGTTGGGCATACTGCACTTCCTCCTTGAGGACGCTCACTCACCCTTGAGTGGACGGACCCGTGTTGAGCCCCCGGAAGTGAGCACAGCAGGAACGCATGGGTGATTTCGCCGGGAACCCTACCTGGAGGTAGGTGCTGGCCCTAATCAAACCAGAGTGGGCAGAGACGCACCCAGCGGGCTCGTTGGGCTACTCGGGCTACTCCGTGCTAGTCGGTGCTAGGCGGTGGCCAGTGCCTCGCCGACCGTGGGAAAGATCGCGAACACCTTGTCGAGGCCGGTGATGACGAAGACCTTGAGCACCCGGTCGTGGGCGCACACGAGCCGCATCGAGCCGTCGTGGAGCCGGATCTGCTTGAGCCGGCCGACCAGGACACCGAGCCCCGTGGAGTCCATGAACGAGACCCCGGACAGGTCGACGACCAGCTGGTAGCGGCCGGCGTCGATCTCCTGGTCGAGGAACTCCCGCAGCTGCGGCGCCGTGTAGACGTCGATCTCGCCGGCGACCTGCACCACCGTGCGGCCGTCGACCACCGAGCTACTGATCTCGAGGTCCAAGGTCCTCCCTGTTCTGGCCGCCAGCGTCCCGACGGGGAGCGAGTTCCGCAGACCGGGCGCGCGACATGCCGCCCCGACCGACGCCCGAACCCTACTCTGCAGGCTCGCGCGGACGTACGGTATCGGCGATGTCCAGCGCCGTTCCACCTCCGCTTCGGGGATCGTCCGCGATCCCGTCGACGGCTGCCCGCGGCGCCGGCGGGCTCTCCCCCGAGGCGCTGCTGAGGCACCTGGCTCAAGGCGCCCGGCGTGAGCGGCTCACGCACGTCCACCGCGTCGCCGCTCGGGAGGCGTCCCCCGCGCCGTGGCCGGCGTGGGTCGCCCCGACGCTCTACGCGGCGTTGACCCAGGCGGGCCTGACCAGCTTGTGGAGCCATCAGCTGGAGGCCGCCGAGGCCGCTCATGTCGGGACCCACGTCGTGCTCTCGACCGGGACGGCGTCGGGGAAGTCGCTCGGGTACCTGCTGCCGGCCCTCTCCGACGTCGTCGACGGCTCGCTCGCCCCGAACGGGCGGGGCGCGACCGCTCTCTACCTCTCGCCGACCAAGGCGCTCGCCCACGACCAGCTGGACCGGTTGGACCGGCTGGCCTTGCCGGGACTGCGTGCTGCCGCCTACGACGGCGACACCTCTCCCGAGGACCGGCGCTGGGTCCGGGAGCACGCCAACTACGTCCTGACCAACCCTGACCTGCTGCACCACTCGCTGCTGCCGGGCCATGAGCACTGGGCGCCGTTCCTGCGGGCGCTGCGCTACGTCGTGCTCGACGAGTGCCACGTCTACCGTGGCGTCTTCGGCTCGCACCTGGCGATGGTGTTGCGCCGGCTGCGCCGGGTCTGCGCGCGTTACCACTCCTTCCCGACCTTCGTGCTCGCCTCCGCGACGGTGGCGGACCCGGCGGTCCACGCCGGACGGCTGGTCGGTATGCCGGTCCAGGCGGTCACCGAGGACGGCTCACCGCGCGCGGCGCTGACCTTCGGCCTGTGGCAGCCCGGCGACGCGGGGTACGGGTGGCGCCCTGCGCTCGCCTCCCGCGACCTGGGCGCCGCCGACACCGTCGGCCCCGTCGACACCGTCGACACCGTCGACACCGACACGGTTGGCATGGTGAGCGAGGCTGGCTTCCCCGACCCTGCCGGCACGGTCGGCGAAGAGGAGCCGGCGGCCGCGTGCGAAGCGGCTCCTCGGGACGCCGGCACCGCCCGGCGACGCAGCGCCGTGGCGGAGTCCGCCGACCTGCTCTCCGACCTGGTCGCCCAGGGGGTGCAGACGGTCGCCTTCGCCCGCTCGCGCGCCGGAGTCGAGGTGATCTCGACCGCCGCTCGAAGCCACCTGCGCGAGTTCGACGCCGCCCTCGGTGACACGGTCGCCGCATACCGGGGCGGTTATCTCCCGGAGGAGCGCCGTGAGCTGGAGGCCGCGCTGCGGGCCGGCGGTCTGCTCGGCCTGGCGGCCACCACCGCTCTCGAGCTGGGCATCGACGTGTCGGGCCTGGACGCCGTGCTGCTGGCCGGCTGGCCGGGCACCCGCGCGTCGATGTGGCAGCAGGCCGGGCGCGCCGGGCGAGCCGGCGCCGAGTCGCTCGCGGTGCTCGTCGCCGCGGACGACCCGCTCGACACCTATCTCGTCAACCATCCCGACGCGGTGTTCGGTACCTCGGTCGAGGCGGCGGTTCTCGACCCGAGAACCCCTACGTGCTCGGACCCCACCTCGCCGCGGCCGCCGCCGAGCTGCCGCTCACCGAGCACGACGAGGCCTACTTCGGCGCGACGATGGCGGCCCTGCTGGAACACCTGGTCGCTGCCGGCGTGCTGCGTCGGCGTCCCACCGGGTGGTTCTGGGCCGAGGACGACCGGCCTACGGACCGGGTGTCGCTGCGCGGGTCCGGTCGCACGCTGCGCATCGTCGACCATCGCACTGGCCGGGTGCTCGGCACCATCGACGACGCGCGGTCGCATACCGCCGTGCATCCGGGCGCGGTCTACGTCCACCAGGGCGACACCTTCGTCGTGACCGACCTGGACCTCGAGGACGGCTGCGCGCTGGTCCGGGTCGGCGACCCCGGCTGGTCGACGCAGGCCCGCTCGATGTCCGCCTTCGACATCGTGTCCGTCGACCGCGCTCGCCAGTGGGGACCGGTGGCGTGCCACTTCGGCGACGTGCAGGTCCGGACCCAGGTCACCTCCTTTCTGCGCCGGCTGCCGACCGGTGAGGTGATCGGCGAGCACCCCCTGGACCTGCCCGTGCGCTCGCTTCCGACCAAGGCGGTCTGGTGGACGATCCCGAGCGACCGGTTGGCCGCCTGGGGTGTGCCGGAGGCCGCCGTCCCCGGCGCCGCTCACGCCGCCGAGCACGCCGCCATCGGGATGCTGCCGCTCGTCGCGACCTCGGACCGGTGGGACATCGGCGGCGTCTCGACCGCCCTGCACCCCGACACCGGTGTCCCGACGATCCTGGTCTACGACGGGTACCCCGGTGGGGCCGGTTTCGCGGAGCGGGGGTACGACGCGATGCACACGTGGCTCTCCGGCACCCGAGCCGCTATCGCCGGCTGCGCGTGCCTCTCGGGCTGTCCCTCGTGCGTCCAGTCGCCCAAGTGCGGCAACGGGAACGAGCCGCTGGACAAGGCGCGGGCGGTCACCCTCCTGGACCTGACGCTGGACCAGGCCGGTCAAGATCACTGACCGCCCGCCGGTCCTGCGCGAGAACGGGCCGTCGCTGTACCGACCCGCGGCCCGGCAGCGTCGACCTGCACGACCAGCTCGACCGAGAAGTCCGGTCCTGCCGTACAGCCGGTGAGGTGGCCGCCGTTGCCCGCGGCCACCGCGGCGCCGCGACCGCAGGCGGTTGGGGACGACTCCCCGGCGACCAGCGCGGCGGCAGCGGCCAGAGCGGCCAGGTCAGCCGCGGACTGCGCCCGGTGTGCTGCCACCACCGCGCTGACGACGTGGAGCCCTCCCACCATCGTCACGAGGAGCACCGCGACGGCTCCCAGGACGAGCACGGTGGCCGAACCCCGACTGCGGTTCCGCGCCGACGCCCGCTCGGGGACGGTCACGGCGGTTCCTCCCGGGCCGCGGTGGCGGAGCTCGACACCGTGAGGACTCGCCAGCCGGCCAGGTCCCGGGTCGCCGAGACCGTCACCGAGACCTGAGTGCCCCCGACGTCGACGGCGACCACCGCTCCGGGAGGCCCGGCGGTGGCGGCGATCGACCGAGCCGACGCGTCCGCGTCTCCCCGGGCCAGCGCCCGAGCCGCCAGCCGGGCCGCGTCGACACACCGGACCTGGTCGACACCGATCCGCAGCGCCGCCAGCCCGATGGCCAGGACCACGACGACGACGGGCACCGCGACCGCCAGCTCGGCGGTCACCATGCCGTCGTCACGACCGCCGGCTCTTCGGCGCCCCCGCGTTGTGGCCACCACCGGGCCCCGTCGGGGCACGGTCAGCTCGCCGAGCTCAAGGCCGTCGTGATGATGCCGGTGAGGGCGGACATCACCGCACCGGACTTGACGACGGCCAGCAGCACCGCGGCGAAGGCGACCGCGGCCAGGGTGCCCACCGCATACTCCGCCGTCGTCATGCCCGACGACCGCAGCCGGTTGAGCCGCGCTGCGCGCGCCCGCAGTCCTTTCGTCGCCGAACCGCACGCCGATCTCCCTACCGAACCTCTTACCGAACGCGTTGCCACGCTTCGCATCGCAGATCTCCTTCACGCCGGGCCGGACGCTCCGGCCGCTCCCCTGGATGCTCGCCGTGCGCCGCTACGCCGGCCAGCGCCTCGCCTCGCCCTGTGGATGCCGTGACTCGACGCACACCGCATGTGCACGACGGAGGACCATCTCGAATGGACAGGCATCGCGGGGTGGTCGAGGATGGCTGTGCTTCGAAAACCCCCCGACCTCGGGGGTTGGGGATGCGGGATCCCGAGATCCCCTGCTCGGGACGTGGTCGGCTGCACCACCCAGCCGAACTTCCTGCCCGCTTCGAGGCGAGGCAGCGCCCCCTCCCCCCGCGGGGGCGCTGCCGTCCGCCCAAGCGGCAGCGGCGTCGGTTGCGGCACCACCAGCACGGGTAGGAGACCGTCATGAGCGACGACACCAGCGCCGAAAGCACCAGTACGGGCTCCGAGTCGAGCACCGGTTCCGACGCGCCGATCGAGGGCGGCGGCGGAGAGGGCATCGAGCTCACCACCGGCGAACCGAACTCGTTCGAGCCCGAAGAGGACCCGGACGCCGCCGACGGCTGACCGACGCGCGGCCACTGACTGAGCGAACGCCCGGGCGTATCAGCGCGGCTTGCGCCGGCCTCCTCCTCCACAGCCACGGAACGTCCACGCGGACCGCGGGAGGTTGGGGGAACCTCGCTGTCCGCGTGGCCGTGGCGCCAACTCGCTACCGGCGCCTGATCGCCCGCACGACGGCGTCGGTGAGCGTCATCTCGTTGCCCTCCGGATCGCGCGCTGGGCGGCTCGGCGACGTCGCCGTGACGTCCCACTCGTCCGGCGACAGCGCCTCCGCCTCCTGTTCGGGGAGGAAGTAGAGGTCCTCCGGATGCGGCCGGTGCAGCGTGGTGTTGTCGACGGGGTGATGCCCGACGAGGAGCAGCATCCCGTCGGGTCGGACCGCCGCCGCCAGTCGCGCGTGCTGTCGCACCCGCAGCGCGCTGGGCAGGTGCAGGAAGTGCTCGGTGACGAGGTCGAAGGACGCCGGCTCCGGCGCCCACGCGCGCAGGTCCTCCCGGCGCCAGGTGATCCGCGGTGCGGCCTCGGGGTCCATCTCGGCGGCGTGCCGTGCGGCCCGGTCCAGCGCGACCTGCGACACGTCGACCGCCGTAACCGTCCATCCCTGCTGGGCCAACCAGATGGCGTCGGCCCCTTCGCCGCAGCCGACCTCGAGCGCCGTTCCCGGCGGCCGCCCGGAGACGTTCTCGACCAGCCGTTGGTTGGGTCGCCCGCTCCACAGCGCGTCGGTCGAGCCGTAGCGTTCATCCCAGAACTCCGCGGTATGCAACGTGGCCGGGTCGAGGTCGTGGTCGTGGTGTGTCATCCGGGCAGCGTCTCACCCGCCCGGAGGGTGGCGTCCATTCGCGTTGCCAGTTCGGCAAACGCGATGTCCATCGCGCTTCGTTTCAACGCCGCCGCGTCAGAGATGCACCGGTGAGCCGGGCCCCCAAGGGATGCCGGTGACATACCAGATGACGAAGAAGATCGTCCACGCCACCAGCACGACGACGGTGTAGGGCATCATCATCGACACGACCGTGCCCATCCCCGCGGACCTCCGGTAGCGCTGGCAGACCAGGATGATGAACGGCAGGTAGACCATCAGCGGCGTGATGACGTTCACCGGTCCGTCGCCCACCCGGTAGGCCGCGATAACGGTCTGCGGGGCGATCCCGAGGTTGTAGAACAGCGGGATGAAGATCGGCGCGATGATCGCCCACTTGGGGATGACGCCCGGCATGATGATGTCGATCACGAACACCAGCAGGATGAACCCGATCAGCAGCGGCAGAGCCCCGATGTTGGCGTGCCCCAAGGCATCCGCGAGTCCGGTGGCAGCCAGTCGAGACATGTTGGAGTAGTTGAGATAGGTGATGAACTGGGCGATGAGCAGCATGAGGAAGATCAGCCCGCCCAGCCCGTTGAACGTCTTGACGATGGCGTTGATGATGTTCGTGCTGCCGGTCAGCGTCCGGGCGCCCCGCCCGTAGCCGATCCCCGAGACGAGGAAGAGCAGCGAGATGATGAACAGCAGGCTCGACATGAACGGGCTGTTGCTGAAGATGTCGCCGGTCTCCGGGTTGCGCAGGGGGGCGCTCGGCAGGAACGTCAGCAGCGACAGGATGACGACGGCAACGAGCAGGTAGAGGCCCGCGGTCCGCAGGCCCTTGGTCTCGAGCTTGAGCTCGTCGGCGTCGGGGACGTGGTCGACGGGCGCGTCGGCGGGCCGTTCGGAGGGGTCCCACGGGCCCAGCCGCCGTTCGAGGAACCGGTCGTTGAGGATGGTCATGACCACGGCCATGACCAGCGTCGAGACGATCGAGAAGTAGAAGTTGTGGGTGACGTCGAGGGCCGGCGCGTTCGGCGCGACGCCCCCCATGATCTCGTTCGTGACCTCGGTGATGATGCCGTCGGCCGGGGTGATGAGGATGTTGACGAAGAACGTCGCACTGACCCCGGCATACGCCGCGGCGATACCGGCCAACGGGTTCCGGCCCAGGGACGCGAACACCGCGCCGCCCAGCGGCACGAGGACCAGGTAACCCGCGTCGGACGCGACGCTGGAGATGCCACCGATCAGCACGATGATGAAGGTGATGGACCATGGCGGCGCCGCGGAGACCATCTTGCGGATCAGCGCCGCGATCAGGCCCGCCTCCTCGGCCACGCCGATACCGATCATCGCGACGAGGATCACGGCGACGACGCCGAAGTCGTTGAAGTTCTGCACGACGGTGGTGAAGATCAACCGGATCCCGTCACCGCTGATCAGGCTGTTGACGGTGATCGTTTCCGTCTTGATCGTGTAGTCGGGGATCGGCGGCTCGGTCGCGTGGTCCAGCGAGGGATACATCGACCCGGCGTCGCTGTAGTCCGGGACGACCTCGGTGCCCTGCGGTGTCGCCACCTGCACCTCGGCCTTGATCCCGGCGGCGGAGAGGATCGCCGACAGGATGATGACGATGGCGATGAGCCCCAGGAAGATGATCGCCGGGTGCGGGATCTTGTTGCCGATCCGCTCGATGGTGCCGAGGAACCCCTTCTGGCCCTGGTCGGCCTCCTCCTCCGGCGCGGCGGCCTCGGTGCTCACGACTCATCCGTCCCGGCCGGCGGCCGGAAGGACGTCGCCAGCTCGATGAGCAGCTTGGTCCCAAACCCGGTTGCGCCCTGGTTTCGCCACGTCCGCGGCGAGGGAAGCTGCGCCGTACCCGCGATGTCGACGTGCGCCCAAGGATGGCCGTCGACGAACTCCTCGAGAAACAGCGCCGCCGTGATCGACCCGGCGTTCGGGCCGCCCATATTGGTCATGTCGGCAATCGCCGAGTCCAGGTGGCGGCGGTAGGGCCGGTACAGCGGCAGCTCCCAGACCGGCTCGTCGACGGTGTCGCCGGCGGCCTTCAGCTGACCGATCAGGTCGGCGTTGTTGCCCATCAGCCCCGCGATCTCCACCCCGAACGTCCGCAGACAGGCACCGGTCAGCGTCGCCACGTCGACCACGGCGTCGACCGGCTCCTCCACCGCGAGCGACAGACCGTCGGCCATGACGAGCCGTCCCTCGGCGTCGGTGTTGAGCACCTCGACGGTCTTGCCGTTACGCATGGTGAGGACGTCGCCCAGCTTCATGGCGCTGCCGGAGGGCATGTTGTCGGTGCAGCAGAGGTAGGCGGTCACGGCCGAGGTGCAACCGACCGCCTGGAGGGCGGTCATCGTCGCGAGGATCGCCGCCGCACCGGTCATGTCGTTCTTCATCTGCGCGTGGGACTCGTCGCTCGGCTTGAGGCTGATGCCGCCCGAGTCATACATGATTCCCTTGCCGATCAAGGCGAGTCGGCCGGTCGGCGACTCCGGCGCATACCGGAGAACGATCAGCCGGGGTGGCTCGGCGCTACCCATGTTGACCCCGAGGATGCCGCCGCAGCCCATCTCGACGAGCTGCTCCTTGTCGAAGGACTCCACCACCAGCCCGGCCTCCGGCCCCAGCTGGGCGGCCACCTCCGCCATCCGCTCGGCAGTGAGAGTCGTCGCCGGGCAGTTGGCGAGGTCACGGCCGAGGTTGTAGGCGTCGGCGATGGCCTGACCTCGACGCGCCCCTTCCCGCACCTGCTCGCCCATTTCGCTGCCGGCCTCGGGAGCGACAAGGACCAGCCCCTCCAGAGCACGCTCGTCCTGGTCGGCACCGACCCGGAACCGCCAACGGGCCAGCAGGACACCCTCGGTCACCGCCTGGGCGAAGTCCGCGACGGAGAGTTCGGCGTCTGCGGAAGGTACCTCGACCGACAGCACCTTGTGGTGCGGGACGGCCCGGGCGAACTCGGCGGCCATGTCCCGGACCAGGGTGGCGTCGACCGTCCCGCTGGGTCCCAGCCCGACGGCCACCCGCACCACGCCGTCCGGATGCGGCAGGACCAGCGTCTGCCCCCGATCGCCCGTGAAGCCGGCCGACGCCAGCGCGGCCGCATCGACGCCGAGCTCCGCCGGCGGATCACCACCACCGACGACCGGTACGGCGAGAGCGCCCACCTCGCCGGACGACGGCATCTCGGTCCGGACCGTGACCGCACAACGTCGTGACACCGAGGGAATCGGGTCATAACCACTGATCGTGGGGTTACTCATGCCAACCTCCGCTGCTTGAAGGTCAGGTCTGACGGTCGACGATCGGCCACCACATCCGTCGGGATCCTCGCACAACCGGACTCACCAAGCGGTCACCCATGCAGGGTGAGCCCGGTCGACGCCACCGACGCGCACCACATCAGGCCGCTTTGGCTGGTCACGGTTGCTCGGCGAGGGTCAGCTGTGCGGTGCCGGCAGCACCGGCGCGGACGTAGTCGACCGTGACCTTGTCGCCGACCGCGGCGGTCTCCAGCAGATGCGCCACTGACGCTGGCGTGGCCGGTTGCCCGTTGAGCTGGGTGAGGATGTCGCCGACCTGCAGGCCCGCTGCCGCCGCTGGCCCGGGGCTGGCGACGGCCTGGACGAACAGCCCCGTTGGGGTGTTGAAGTACTTCGCGGCCGCCTCCGGCACCGAGGCGGTGCTCATCCCGAGCCAGGGGTGTGACACCCGGCCTCGAGCGAGGAGCTGGGCCGAGATGGTGCTCACCGTGTCGGCGGGGACGGCGAACCCGATGCCGACGCTGCCACCACCCGCGGCGCCCGACGCGTTCGGGACCGTGGAGATGGCGGTGTTGATGCCGATCAGGCGACCGGCACAGTCCACCAGCGGTCCTCCGGAGTTGCCCGGGTTGATCGACGCGTCGGTCTGGATCGACCCCAGCAAGACCGTAGTTCCCCCGTCTCCGGTAGGCGCGGTCACGTCCCGACCCAGCGCGCTGACGATGCCGGTGGTGACGGTGTTCGACAACCCCAACGGGGCACCCAGGGCGATCACCGGTTGGCCCACCTGCAGGGCGGTCGCATCCCCGAAGGCCACGACCGGCAGGTTAGTGGCGTCGACCTTCAGCACGGCTAGATCGGTCTTCGGGTCGTGGCCCACCAGGGTCGACGGCTTGGTCGTCCCGTCACTCAGCCGCACCTCGATTCGCCCAGACTGGGCCGCCACCGAGATGACATGGTCGTTGGTGACGACCACTCCGTCCGCGGAGGTGATGGCGCCGCTGCCGGTGCCGGACCCCGCCGGACCTTGAGCCGCGATCGTCACCACGCCGGGCAGGACATCGCGTGCTACCCCGATCGCGTCGCACGCCCCGCTGGGACGACCCCAGCTGCCGGACAACCAGCCGCCCAGCAGCCCGCCCAACAACCCGACGACCGCGGCGACGGCGGCAGCCACCGCGACACCCCGGGTCAACCAGCCGGGTCGCCTCCACCGCTGAGCGCCGGCTCTGCCCGCTTGCATAGCACCCGTATGCGTTGCGGCAGCAGCACTCCCATCGCGCCCATCCTCGGTGGGGACCTCAGACGCCTCAGGCGAGCTCACCACGTCACCGTAGCCAGAGCCCTACGCCCACGTCATCGGTCGGAGGTGAGGGCGCCGATATTCGTGGGGCTGACACTCGTCGAGCGCGAGCGGTCGATGAGGGGGACCGGCATACCGGCGATTCTGAGAACCGTTGCCCCACCAAAGAATTCGGCAACCGCATCGTCGGAGTCGACCAGGGCCGGGACCCGGGACGTCAGGCGTCCTCGTTCTCGAGGACCGCCGCCAAGCCCTGGCCCACGCCGATGCAGATGGCCGCCACGCCCCACCGGTGCGCCCCGTCGCGCATCCGCTTGACCAGGGTGCCGAGGATGCGTCCGCCCGACGCCCCCAGCGGGTGGCCGATGGCGATGGCGCCCCCCTTGGCGTTGACGATCTCGGGGTCGATGCCCCAGCTGTCGACACAGGCCAGCGACTGCACCGCGAAGGCCTCGTTGAGCTCGACCGCACCGACGTCCGACCACCCGATCCCCGCACGCCGCAACGCTTTCTCCGCCGCCTCGACCGGCGCATACCCGAAGAGCTGCGGCTCCAGGGCGGCCGCCGCTCGGCCGGCAACCCGGGCTAGCGGGGCAGTGCCGACCCGCGACTGCGCAGCTCTCGAGCCCAGCACCAGCGCCGAAGCGCCGTCGTTGAGCGGAGACGCGTTGCCGGCCGTGATGGTGCCGTCGACGCGGAACGACGGCGCCAGCGTCGCCAGCTTCTCCAGTGAGGTCCCCGGCCGGATCGACTCGTCGCGAACGACATCGGTGTCCGGCACGGTCACCGTCAGGTCGTCGTAGAACCCCTCGGTCCAGGCGGTGTCGGCCAGCTGGTGCGATCGCATTGCGAACGCGTCCTGCCGCTCGCGGGAGATGGCGAACTTCTCCTGCAGCTGCTCGTTGCACTCGCCCAGCGACGCGGTCCACTCCTTCGGCATCCTCGGGTTCACCAACCGCCAGCCCAACGTCGTCGACACCGCGGTCACGTCGGCGGCCGGGAACCCCTTGGCGGGCTTCGGAAGCACCCACGGCGCCCGGGTCATCGACTCCACCCCACCGACGAGCACCACGTCGGCGTCACCGGCCTCGACGGTCCGCGATCCGATCATGGCCGCGTCGAGGCTCGACCCGCAGAGCCGGTTCACCGTCGTCGCCGGCACCGTGACGGGGAGGCCCGACAGCAGCACGGCCATCCGGCCGACGTTGCGGTTGTCTTCCCCCGCGCCGTTCGCGTTCCCCCAGTAGACGTCGCCGATGTCCTGCGGGTCGAGGTCGGGCAGCGTGGCCAGCACTCCGCGCAGGGCCGTCGCGGCGAGGTCGTCCGGTCGTACGCCGGCCAGACCACCGCCGAACCGGCCGAAGGGCGTGCGCACTACGGCGTAGACGTATGCGGAGTCATCGGTCTGGGGCATCAGGAGTGCTCCTCGGTCGGGAGAGGGTGAAGAGCACGGTATGCGTCAGTCGAAGGGCGGTGTCGGAGTGGCCCCGGGCGACGAGGAGCTCCACGCCGGCTCGGCTCGATGGGAGCCAGGCCGCAGCGCCGTGGGCCGAGGCCCCCGGACCGGTATGCGACCGGGCCGCGGTCAGTGCGCCGCGTCGTACGCGTCGACGAGGCTCTTGGGCAGGCGGCCCCGCTTCGGGTAGTCGAGTCCCTGCTCCGCCGCCCACTTCTTCATGTTGCCGATGCGCTCGGTGTGGCTGTGGGCCGACCCGGACGAGGAGCGTCCGGGTCGCGCCCGGCCGCCCTTGCGGGCGTGTTGGACGTACATCGCGATCGCCTTGTCGAAACCGGCCGCCTCCTTGGCGGTCAGGTCGATCGTGTAGTCGACACCCTTGTAGCTGAACGCGACTGACTCGGCGCCGTCCTCTACCTCGTCTCCGGAGAGGTCCGAGATGAGGATCGTCCGCACTCGCTGTGCCATGGGCCGCAGGATAGGACGACATCCTGCGTATTCGGCCTCGACTCGCCCGCGGGCGTGGGGCCGCGCGGAGTGTGCGGCCGTGTCCAGGCGCTCAAGTCGCTCGAGTCGGTCGAGTCGGTCCAGCCGGTCGCCGGTCAGGTGAAGAGGTCGGCACTCCCGCGGCGCAGCGCGGTGACGTCGGTGTCGACGGCCACGAGGTCCAGCCTTGGCGCCACGGCCAGCAGGTCGGGACGACCGCCGAACATCCCGACGATCTTTCCGGCGGCGCGGAAGGTGTCGACGACCGAGTCGATGGCCGTCATGACCTCATCGTCACCGGGCTGGCAGCCGAGGGACATCGACAGGTCGTAGGGCCCGATGAACACTCCGTCGACCCCGTCGACCGCCGCGATGTCCGCGGCGGCGGCGAGACCGGCGGCCGTCTCCACCATGGGCAGGAGCAGCGGTTCGCCGGCGTCGGCGATGCCGAGGGCGGTGCGTGCCGATCCCGTGCTGCGACCACCGGCCGGGGGCAGCCGGGTCGCCCGCACGAGCGCGGCGGCCTCCGCTCCTGACTCGACCCCCGGAACGATCACCCCCTGGGCGCCGGCGTCGACGACCTTGCCGATCGCGTCGCCGGCGTGCGAGGCCATCCGCGCCAGCACCGGCATACCGGCGCGTTCGGCCACCCGGACCAGCGGGATGACGTCGGCGAGGTCGAGGTCGCCGTGCTGGAGGTCCACCCCGAGCCAGCCGATCCCACGGGACCCCTCGCTGGTCAGGACGGCCTCGAGTCCGTAGGCCGACAGGAAGCTCAGCCACAGCCCTCGGCTGCTCTGGGGTGACCGGCCGGCGGCGGCGGTGCGCAGAGCGGGGGCGAGATCGGAGGCAGCCACGGTCCGACGATCTCACGCCCGCGGGTCGAGCGGCGGGCTGCGGCTCACGAGGCGAGCACCTGGCGGGCCAGGGCGAGGACGACCGGGACGACGGTCGTGAGGACGAACGCCGGAAGGAACGCCACCCCGAGCGGGACGACCAACCGCACGCCGAGCCGAGCGGCGGCCACGTCGACTGCCGCCAGCCGGCCGGAGCGCAGGTCCTCGGCCCCCGCGAGGAGCAGCGAGGACGGCGCCACCCCGGCTTCCCTAGCCAGCGTCATCGCCAGAGCCGCGCGTGACCAGCGTTCATCCACCTGCGCCCAGACCTGCTCCGGGGCGACGCCCCACCGAAGGCCGGCCGCGACGACCCCGAGCTCGGCGGCCGGCACGGGTGGCGCGACCTCGGCCGTGTACTCGATCGCCTCGACGACGCCACACCCCGACTGCAGCGCTACGGCCAGCAGGACCATCGACGCGGCCACCTCCTCCGTCGTCGGGTCTCGGGCCCGCCGACCCTTCGCTCCGATTGCCCGTCGACGGGGACGCCACCGGCCGGGCCCAACCGCGGGGGACGGGGCGGGCGAACCGCCATGCGAACCCAGCTCGCCCTGGGACCGTCCCAGGGTGAGGGCGGCCCTCGCCGCACGCTCACGTCGGGCCTTCCCCCATATGCTCCACAGCGCTGCGCCGGCGAGGAGCGCCACGACGGCGCCGAGGAGCCGGGGCGTGACCTCCGCGTGCGGCGCCACCGCCGGGTACAACTCCGGCACCGTCACGCCACCCGCCGTCGCTCGACGCCGACGGCGCCGATCATCCGGGCGGCCCACAGCCGACCGAGCGCCAGTAGACCCAGCCCCGCGGCCAGCGAGACCGCGCCGGCGGGCTGCGCGTAGAGGTCGCCCGGTGACACCCCGACGGCGAGCGCGAGCACCGGGCCCGACAGGGGCAGGGCGGTGAGGACCCACATCGTGGCGCGGGGGCCGGCCAGTGCGGCAGCGATGCGCTGGCGGACGGCGCGGCGCCGGCGGACCACATCGGAGACCAGCGAGACCGTGGGGGCCAGTGGCGACCCCAGGGCGTCGCACATCGACCACGCCGCGGCGACCAGCCGAAGGTCGTCGGAGCCGACCGCCTCGGCGTAGGACGACCAGACCGGGGCGAGCCGCTCTCCGCGTCCGGCCGCCTGGCCGAGCCCAGACAGAAGACCGCCCGTCCGCGTTCGGGTGGTCGCACCGCCGCCGCTCTTCGCGGGCATCGGACCGGCTTCGCTGGACGTCATTAGCCGCAGCGCGGCCATCGGCGGCAGACCGGCCCGCAGGGCCGGAGCCAGCCCGTCGAGCAGGTCGAGCGCGTCGGCCTCGACGCGGTCCGCCGTTCGATGATCGCCACGCCGCGTGAACCAGCGACGCCGACGGCAGCTGCACCGGCGCGCCGGGCATGCTGGCGCGCCTTCCGCCGGTGGCCGTCAGGGCCGACCGACCGTTTCGTCTTGGCCGCCACAGCAACCCGGTGGCGACGGCCAGCAATGCCGCCACCACGACGGCGGTCATGGCTCGTCCGCCCGTCGGGCCGTGACGGCGACGGTGTCAGGGCACCGGTCGTCCGCCCCTCCCGCTGACCACTGGCCCGGAGCCGGAGCGCCCCCTCGACCGGTTCGCTGGTCGGACATCCCGAGCACCCTCAGCAGCTGCTCCCACCCCGGACCCTGGACCGTGCCCGAAGCCGCACCCGACTCGGACGACGAGGAGGCAGACGACGAGGAGGCAGACGTCGGGGACGAGGACGACGACGAGGACGACGCCGCGGCCGACGCGGACACCGACGCCGACGACGCGGACGCCGACGCCGACGCCGACGACAAGGCGTCCAGCACCACCGGACGACCGTCGAGCCCACGGACCAGGACGCCGATGGCCTCCACCCGCCGTCGAACCGTCCCGTCCTCGGACCGCCGGCCGAGGTGGATGACGACGTCAACCGCGCTGACCAGCTGCGCGTGCACCGCCTCCGGTGCCATCCCTGCGAGTGCCCCCAACGCCTCGAACCGCGCCACGACGTCGGCGGCACTGTTGGCGTGCAGCGTCCCGCAGCCGCCCTCGTGACCGGTGTTGAGCGCCGCCAGGAGCTCCCGCACCTCGGCGCCGCGCGCTTCCCCGAGGACGAGCCGGTCGGGCCGCATCCGCAGCGCCTGCCGGACCAGCGTGGTGAGCGTGACTTCGCCGGCGCCCTCGACGTTGGGAGGCCGGGCCTCGAGGCGCACCACCTGCGCCTGGTCGACCCGGAGCTCACGCACGTCCTCCACGACGACCAGCCGCTCGCCGGGATCCGCCTCGCCCAGCAGGGCACCGAGCAGGGTCGTCTTGCCGGCGCCGGTCCCCCCGGAGACGACGAACGCCACGCGTCGACGCACCAGCCGGCGCAGGACCGCCGCCCAGTGAGCGGGGAACATCGACCGTGCCTCGAGCTCGCGCCAGCGTCATGGCGGTGCGGGCCGGCACCCTCAACGTGAGGTGCGGTCCGTCGGCCACGAGCGGCGGGAGGATCGCGTGGAGCCGGACACCGGACGGGAGCACGCCGTCGACGAACGGAGACGTCTCGTCCAGCCGCCGGCCGGCCAGCCCCGCCAGCCGGACCGCCAGGCGGCGTACCGCCTCGGCGTCGCCGACGCGGACGTCGCTGCGGACCAACCCTGCCCCGACGTCGATCCACACCGAACCGTCCCCGTTGACCGCGACATCGCTCAGTCCGGGTAGTTCCAGCAGTGGCTCGAGCGGACCGGCGCCCAGCAGCTGCGCCTCCAGGGATCCGCGCAGTGCCGCCGCGCCACCGCGCCCATCGGTCGCGACATCCACCTCCGCGACGGTGGCCAGGGTCCGGGGCTCGGGCCGGTGGCCACCTCTGATCTGTTCCCACGCCGGAGCCGGCAAGTGAGGAGGGCCGCTCATGCGACACCCCGACGGTCGAGCAACGCCCACCCGAGGATCTCGTCGGCCGCCCGCACCACCGGCCCGCTGCCCCGGGCACCCGGAGGGACGCCATGGGCCAGGTCACCGGCCAGCTGCGGGTCGTCGCTCAGGACACCGATGACCGGCCAGCGCAGCTCCGACTCGACGACCCGCGCGACCGGGCCCGTGGTGGAGTGGCGCCCGCGCAGGCATACGGCCATCTCGACACCGACCCGGCCACTGCCGCCCGCGATGAGCTGCGACACGACGGACAGGGCGGAGAGCTGGCTCATGCCCTCTCCGGCCACCAGGAGGATCCGGTCGGCCGTGCCCAGGGCCGCCGCCGTGACCGCCCCTCCGGCGGCGCACCCGTCCACCACCACGAGCGGGCGCTCGGCGCGCAGGGCTGAGACCACCGCCTCGGCGACCGCCGGCGCCGGTTCGGAACCGTCCCGCCCGAAGGACAGGACGGTGACCCCCTCCGCCGCTGGCAGCCGGGCCAGCAGCGCCGGGCCGTCCGCAGACCCCACCAGCCGGTGCAGGTCCGGCCAGCGCACGCCCGGCTCCTGCTCCAGACCCAGGACCACGTCGAGCCCGCCGCCGACCGGGCACCCGTCGACGAGCACGGGGTGACGGCCCGCACGTGCCGCCCGCACCGCGACCGCTGCCGACAGCGCCGACGACCCGAGCCCACCCGAGGCTCCCACGACAACCAGCAGCTGCCCCGACGCCACGACCGAACTCCTGACCGGCCCGCCCCTCGGACCACTGCGACCACCCTCGGCGACCGCCACGGCACCGCGGAAGCGCCGACCCTCGGCCTGTGGACCGTGGGACGACGCGCCCACCCCCTGTGGGAAACGGCGGCCCCGTGGGAAACGCGCCTGTGGGAAACGCGCGCCTGAGAAACGTCGACCGCGCGCCCGGAAAAGTGATGGCACCTCAGCTCGCGTGGGTGAGGTGCCATCACGACCGTCAGGCGGTCCAGGTGACCAGAGCGTGCATCTCAGTGGTTGTCGCCGGGGGATGAACCCCCGGACGAGCTGTCCATCAGTGGACTGCCGCGCGTGGGTGCCGGGTCGTCGGACGGTGGTCTGTACTTGTCCCTCTGTTGTACTCGCCCCGGCCGCGACCCGCCATACCGCTCGGCGCACCGCTGCCGAGCTCAGCCGAGCCGCCCCGACCGGACGGCGGCGCAGACCCGCATACCCTCCTCCGCGCCGACGACCACGGCGTCGGCGCAGTGCCGCAGCCACAGGGCCACCCCGTCGGCGGTCCCGGTCGCGTATGCGGCGAGCGCCCCGACGTAGGGAGCCAGCCCGCCGCGCAGGTGCCCGACCTCGGGAACGGCCACGCCGGTCGGGTCCAGTCCCGAGGCCTGCACGACGGCCCGCTCCACCGCTCTCGCGACGACCGCGTTGCCCTGGACGAACGGCCGCATCGCCGCGATCTCGCCGTGCACCACGGCGGCCACGACCACCGCCGACACCCCCGCCGCCCGGACGACGTCACCGACCGCACGCAGCCGGGCGTCCACCTCACCCGCTTCCGGAGCCGGCCCCACGTCCACCAGCTCCCGGGCCGTCTCCCCCGGCCGCCGGGGTCGTCCCACCTGGTCGGCCGGAAGGACACCGCCCATGGCGGCCACGTGGAGCCGTGCCAGCGCCTGCCACGGCGAGACGAGCACGAGACCGACGACGTGCTCGGACTCCGCCGTCGCCTGGATCGCCCCGCGTACCGCCGCGTCCACACCCGTCGACACGGACTGGGCCGCTCCACCCAGCACCATCGCCCGGACCCGGTCGACCGGCAGCTCCGCACCGTCGAGCGCAGCGCTCGCCCGCGCGCCCCGCACCCGCGACTCGGCCGCCGCCTCGGCCGTGCGCCGCCGGAGCGCCTCGTCGAACCGGAGCCGCGTGCAGGCCTCCCGGGCCGCATCGCTGCCCTCGGCGACCCCCGGCAGCGCGGCGAGCGCGCGCAGCCGGTCAGCGGTCGCCTCGACGGAAGTCACGGGCTCACCGTAGGCGCGCCCATACGCTGCCCCCGTGGACCGGAACCATGTGGCGGCCTTCTTCGCCGGGCTGGTCTTCGTCCTCGCGATCGTCGGCCTCGTCTGGCTGCTGCGGCGGCGGCGGTTCGTCAGCCAGGTCGACCGCGCGACCTACGAGACGTTGCACCGGGCCGCCCTCGCCACCCGCTTCCTGCGCGACGGGCTCACCCCGGAGGGCGCGCAGAAGGCCACCCGCCAGCTGCGCTCGATGCTCGGGACCCGCGCCGTCGCTCTCACCGACCCGCAGGCGGTGCTCGCCTGGGACGGCGTCGGAGCACACCACCGCGAGGCGGTCCATCACCAGGCCCAGCCGGTCCTGAGCTCCGGGCAGACCCTGGTCCTCGACGAGCGGACCGTTCTCTGCTCCGATCCCGACTGCCCGATCCGGTCCGGGGTGCTCGCGCCGATCGTCGCCGACGAGCAGGTGGTCGCCGCGCTCGCCGCATACGGGCCCAGCGTCTCGACGGGCCTGGTCCGCGCGACCGAGGAGCTGGCCCGCTGGATCTCCACACAGGTCGAGCTCGCCGAGCTGGAACGCCAGCGGACCCGCCTGATGGAGGCCGAGCTGCGGGCCCTGCGCGCCCAGATCTCGCCGCACTTCGTCTACAACTGCCTCGGCGCCATCGCGTCGTTCACCCGCACCGACCCCGACCGCGCGCGGGAGCTGCTGCTCGAGTTCGCCGACTTCACGCGGTATGCGTTCCGCCGGGGCGGCGCCTACACCACCCTGCGCGACGAGCTGCGCAACATCGAGCGCTACCTCGTCCTCGAGAAGGCCCGCTTCGGCGACCGGCTGGTCGTGTCCCTCACCATCGCTCCCGAGGTCCTCCCTGTCGCGGTGCCCTTCCTCGCCGTACAACCGTTGGTGGAGAACGCCGTTCGCCACGGGCTCGAACGCAAGACCGGCGTCGGCCACATCACCATCACGGCCGCCGACCACGGCGCCGAGGCCGAGATCTCCATCGAGGACGACGGCGTCGGCGGCGACCCGGAGACCATCCGCGCCGTTCTCGCCGGCGAGAGCGAGGCCGACAGCCTCGGGCTCGGCAACGTCGACGCCCGGTTGCGGCAGGCGTTCGGCGACCGCCACGGGCTGGTCGTCGAGACCGCTCCGGGCGCCGGCACCAAGGTGACGTTCCGCGTCCCGAAGTACGCCCCGGGGGTCCGCGCCGAACCCTGAGCGGCCTTCCCGGACGACCTATCCTCAGGTATGCCCGCGACGCCGCCGTCCGCCGAGGCGCCGTTGCGCGCGTTGGTCGTCGACGACGAGGCGCCGACCCTGGCGGAGCTGACCTACCTGCTGCGGCAGGATCCGCGTGTCGGTCAGCTCCACACCGCCTCCTCCGGCACCGAGGCCCTCCGGGCCCTGGAGGACCACCCCGTCGACGTGGTCTTCTGCGACATCTCGATGCCCGGTCTCGACGGGCTCGACCTGGCCAAGGTGCTCGCGCGGTTCGCCGACCGGCCGCAGGTGGTGTTCGTCACGGCCTACGAGGAGCACGCCGTTCACGCCTTCGAGCTCCAGGCCACCGACTACGTCATGAAGCCGATCCGCGCCGAACGCCTCGGCGAAGCGGTCCGCCGCGTCGTCGCGAAGCGCTCGGGCGCGGGCCCCTCCTCGACGGCGCCCGAGGACGAGACGATCCCCGTGGAGCTCGGCGGCGTGACGCGGTTCATCCAGCGCAGCCAGATCGCCTACGCCAGCGCCCACGGCGACTACGCGCGGATGCACACCGCGAACGGATCGCACCTCGTCCGGGTCTCGCTCAACGCGCTCGAGGAGCGTTGGGGTGAAAAGGGATTCGTCCGCATCCATCGGTCGACGCTGGTCTCGCTCGCGCACGTCACCCAGGTGTCGACCGACGCGGGACGGGCCGTCGTCCGGGTGGGCGACGTCGAGCTCCAGGTCAGTCGCCGGCACACCCGCGACCTGCGCGACCGACTTCTGCGTCCCGCCGCCCGGTGAGCACCTCGCCACCGACCGGGCCGCCACGGCGCGTCCGCATCACGTCGCCGCGGCGTGAGGCCCGCCGGCCGGGCGAGCGCCGTCCACCGGCGCAGGAGCTCGAGGAGCAGACCGGGCTGGGCGAGGTCTACCTGTCGGCGCTGCTCAAGGCGCAGCTGCGGCTGTCCCTCGCCATCCTGCTCGGCATCGCCGTGGTGGTCCTCGGGCTGCCCACGCTGTTCGTCCTCCTGCCGGTCACCCGCACTCTCATGGTCGGCCCGATTCCGTTGCCCTGGCTGGCGGTCGGCGTCCTCGTCTACCCGGTGGTGTTCGTCGCCGCCCGCATCTACGTCTCCCAGTCGGAACGGATCGAACGCGAGTTCTCCGACCTCATGGGGCCGCGGTGAGCATCGCTCAGGCCGGCGTGCTGGCTATCGCCATCGTCTGCGGCGTCACCCTCGTCGCCGGCGCCTTCGGGCTGCGGCTGTCGCGCACCACCAGCGACTTCTACGTCGCCGGCCGCAGCGTCAGTGCCGGCTGGAACGCCTCCGCCATCGGCGGTGAGTACCTCTCGGCCGCCTCGTTCCTCGGCATCGCCGGACTCGTCTACGCGCTCGGCGCCGACATGCTGTGGTTCCCGGTCGGCTACACCGTCGGCTACGTCGTCCTGCTGGTCCTCGTCGCCGCTCCCCTGCGCCGCTCCGGCGCATACACCTTGCCGGACTTCGCGGAGGGCCGCCTCGAGTCCAGGCGGGTGCGGGCGCTGGCCTCCCTGCTGGTCGTCGGCATCGGGTGGCTCTACCTCCTGCCGCAGTTCCAGGGCGCCGGCATCGCCCTCAGCACCGTCACGGGCGCACCGCCGGCGCTCGGCAGCGTCATCGTCGCGGTGGTCGTCCTCGCCAACGTCACCGCCGGCGGGATGCGCTCGATCACCCTGGTGCAGGCGATCCAGTACTGGCTCAAGCTCACCGCCATCTCCGTGCCGGCGTTCGTGCTGCTCGCGCTCTGGTGGCAGAGCGGCGCGCCGGCCCCCAACGTCACCAGCACGGCGGGCGCCGAGTGGGCGCAGGCCCTCAGCGGGTTCGGCGGTCGGGAGCACCCGGTCTACGCGACGTACTCGACGATCCTCGCGCTGTGCTTCGGCACCATGGGCCTGCCGCACGTGCTGGTTCGCTTCTACACCAACCCCGACGGCCACGCCGCCCGCCGCACCACTCTGGTCGTCGTGGGCCTGCTCGGCCTGTTCTACCTCTTCACGCCGGTCTACGGCGTGCTCGGCCGCGTCTACCTCCCGACGCTCCCGGACGGCAGCCGGTCCGACTCCGTCACGCTGCTGCTGCCCTCCGCCGTCGCCCCCGGCGTGCTCGGGACGGTGCTGTCCGCGGTGCTCGCCGGTGGCGCCTTCGCCGCCTTCCTCTCCACCGCCTCGGGCCTCACCATCTCGGTCGCCGGGGTGGTCGACCAGGACTTCCTGGCCCGCACCATCGGTCGCCGCGCGGGCGGGGACGTCCCGCGGATCCGTACCTTCCGGATGGCCGCGGTCCTCGCGGTCGTCGTGCCGTATGCGGCGAGCTGGCTGGCGGTCAACACGAGCCTCGCCGACACCGTCGGACTGGCCTTCGCCGTGGCGGCGTCGACGTTCTGCCCGCTGCTGGTCCTCGGCGTGTGGTGGCGCCGCCTGTCCGTCGCCGGGGCCACCGCCGGTCTGGTGGTCGGCGGTGTGCTCGCGCTGACGGCGACGACGATCACCGTGCTCGGCGGCCCCGGCTCGGTCGGCGGCGGCTGGCTCGGCGCGCTGCTCGCCCAACCCGCGGCGTGGACCGTGCCGTCGGCCTTCCTCGTCGCCGTCCTCGTCTCGTATGCGACGCCGGGCTCGGTCCCCGCCGGCACCTCCCGGACCATGGTCCGGCTGCACGCTCCGGAGAACCTGCGCGCCGGGGGCCCGGCGCCGGCGACGACTGATCCCACCGCATACCGGAGCGGCGACTGGTCCCACCGCATACCGGCATACCGTTCGGCGCTGAGGGTCCGCCGTTCGGCGCGGTCAGCCACCCCGCTGGGCGACCGCTCTCCCCACCGGGCGCGGGTCGGCTTCCCCCGGCCGCGTCACAGGTCGACGCTGGGCCGAGCCACGGGTGGCGCCCCGCGCCCGTGTTCGCCTGCCCACCAACGGAGGTGTCGCGTTGAGCAACGATGCTCTCGACCGCGAGGTCGCTGCATCGGACTCCGGAGCCCGGTACACCGAGGTCCAGCAGTCCGACGAGTTCCAGGAGCTGAAGCGCCGGTTCCGTCGCTTCGTCTTCCCGCTGACCGCGCTGTTCCTCGCGTGGTACTTCCTCTACGTCCTGCTCTCCTCGTTCGCGGTCGGCTTCATGTCGACCAAGGTCGTGGGCGAGATCAACGTGGGCCTCATCCTCGGGCTGCTGCAGTTCGTGTCGACGTTCGCGATCACCATCGCCTACGTCCGCTGGGCGGACCGTCACTTCGACCCGGCCGCCGAAGCGCTGCGTGAGCGGGTCGTGGGGAGGGCCTCGTGAGCACCGTCGCGGCAGCCCTGCCCGCCGCCACCAACGTCGGCAGCCCTGGCCTCAACATCGCGATCTTTGCAGTGTTCGTCATCATCACGCTGGGCATCGTCATCCGCGCCTCGCGCAACAACCGGACGGCGGCGGACTACTACGCCGGCGGCCGGGCGTTCAGCGGACGCCAGAACGGTGTCGCCATCGCCGGTGACTACCTCTCGGCGGCCTCGTTCCTCGGCATCGCGGGAGCCATCGCCATCAACGGCTACGACGGGTTCCTCTACTCGATCGGCTTCCTCGTCGCCTGGCTCGTGGCGTTGCTGCTCGTCGCCGAGCTGCTGCGCAACACCGGCCGGTTCACGATGGCCGACGTCCTGTCGTTCCGGCTGCGGCAGCGCCCGGTCCGAGTGGCGGCAGCGATCTCGACCCTGGTCGTCAGCTTCTTCTACCTGCTGGCCCAGATGGCCGGCGCCGGCGGTCTCGTCGCCCTTCTCCTGGGGATCGAGGCCAAGGTCGGGCAGAGCGTGGTCATCGCCGTCGTCGGCGTCGTCATGGTCGGCTACGTCCTCATCGGCGGGATGAAGGGCACCACGTGGGTCCAGATCGTCAAGGCGACCCTGCTCATCATCGGCGCGTTCGTCATGACCATCTGGGTGCTCGCCCTCAACGGGTTCAACCTCTCGACGGTCCTCGGGTCCGCGGTCGCCGCGTCGAGCAAGGGTGAGGCGATCCTCGGCCCGGGCCTGCAGTACGGCGCCACGACGACGAGCAAGATCGACTTCATCTCGCTCGGCCTGGCCCTGGTCCTCGGGACCGCCGGCCTGCCGCACGTCCTCATGCGCTTCTACACGGTTCCGTCGTCGAAGCAGGCGCGGAAGTCGGTGGAGTGGGCCATCTGGCTGATCGGCATCTTCTACCTCTTCACGCTGGTGCTCGGCTACGGCGCCGGCGCCCTCGTCGGCCCAGCG
Organism: uncultured Actinomycetota bacterium; assembly: GCA_963751085.1. Taxonomy (GTDB): domain Bacteria; phylum Actinomycetota; class Actinomycetes; order Actinomycetales; family Dermatophilaceae; genus Lapillicoccus. The sequence continues at coordinate 1,268,635 of CAVVTH010000004.1, forward strand.
GCCATCACCGCCGCACCCGGCGGGGCGAACTCCGCGGCGCCGTTGCTCGCATACGCGCTCGGCGGCACGGTGCTGCTCGGCATCATCGCGGCCGTCGCGTTCGCCACCATCCTCGCCGTCGTCGCCGGCCTGACCATCACCGCCAGTGCCAGCTTCGCGCACGACATCTACGGCCAGGTGATCAAGCGAGGTGAGGGCGGTGCCGACGCCGAGGTCCGGGTCGCCCGGATCGCGGCCGTCGTCATCGGCGCCGTCGCCATCGTCGGCGGCATCTTCGCCAACGGGCAGAACATCGCCTTCCTCGTCGCCCTGGCGTTCGCCATCGCCGCGAGCGCGAACCTGCCGACCATCCTCTACTCGCTGTTCTGGCGGCGGTTCAACACCCGTGGCGCCCTGTGGAGCATCTACGGCGGCCTCATCAGCGCCATCGTGCTGATCGTCTTTAGCCCGACGGTCTCGGGCGGCAAGGTGACGGCCGGCAAGGCGTCGTCGATGATCACCGACCCGTCGATCGACTTCCACTGGTTCCCCCTGGCCAACCCCGGGCTTGTCTCGATCCCCCTGGGGTTCTTCCTCGGCTGGCTGGGGACGGTCACCTCGAAGGAGCACAACGAGGCGAAGTACGCCGAGATGGAGGTCCGGTCGCTCACCGGAGCCGGCGCCGAGAAGGCGGTCGTGCACTAACCGGTATGCGGCTGCCCACCGGCCGCGCTCGCTGACTGCGCCGCAACACCTAACTTCAAGGTCAGGTGTTGCGGCGCATTCGGCGAGTGGGCCGCAACGAGGAACATCGTCGGCAGTTGTTGCGGCGCACGGCGCCGGCACCCAGAATCTCGCCGACCGGCCGACGGTGCGGGATCAGGGGTGCACGGAACTTCTTGACACAGGTTTTACCCAGGAAGGGCTGTTTTCCTGAGTTTTTCCGGAGAGGGTAGGCGGACCCCATTGCCCCGCCTCAGGCGGCGGGGCCTCCGAAGGAGCACTCACCCATGTCACCACGGCTTTCCCGGCGCCGTGCGGCCCTGACGGCCGTGACCGCCGTCGCCCTCGGCGCGGCGCTCTTCACGGGCACCGCCACCGCGGCCCCGAGCGCCGAGCCGGTCTCGACCCCCGTGCCGATCGCCACGCCCGACGGCACCGTCTTCAGCTACATCCTCAACGCCCGCCACCAGAACACCGGGAACACCCGCCTGCTGGAGAAGGCCGTCGTCGACGCCGGCGGGGTCGTCGTCCAGTCCTGGCCGCAGATCGGGGTCGTCATCGCACACAGCGACCACGCCTCCTTCCGCACCGACGTCACCGCGGCCGGCGGCAACCAGCTCGAGTCCGTGGGCGCCTCGCGCACGGTGGGCGTCAGCGAGGGAACACCGGCGGACGTGCCGACCACGTGGGCGAAGGGCTATCAGCGGGACGCCAAGAAGAAGGCCAACGGCGATATCGAGGCAGCTCCGACGCCGGCGCTCGGCACGGACCCGCGCGAGACCGAGCAGTGGGACATGACAATGATCAAGGCCGACCAGGCGCACAGGATCACCGACGGCTCTCGCAACGTGCTCGTCGGCGTCCTCGACAGCGGCATCGACCCCGACCACCCGGACCTCGTCGCCAACATCGATAAGGCGAACTCGGTCAACTGCACCGACTCCGGCCGCCCGGACCTGTCGTCCACCGGGTGGCACCCCACGACGAGTGACCACGGCACCCACGTCGCCGGCACCATCGCCGCCGCGCGCAACGGCGTCGGGATCGTCGGCGTGGCCCCGAACGTGCGGATGGCCGCCGTCAAGGTGGTCAACGACGACGGCTACATCTACCCGGAGTACGCCGTCTGCGGGTTCGTGTGGTCCGGCATGAAGCACATGGACGTGACGAACAACAGCTACTACGTCGACCCGTTCGAGTTCTACTGCGAGGACCAGCCCGACCAGCTGGCCGCCAAGGAGGCCGTGCGCCGTGCGGTGGCGTGGTCGACCGGACAGGGCGTCGTGCACGCCGCGGCCGCGGGCAACTCCGCTCGCGACCTGGCCGACAAGTCCTCGTTCAAGGACACCACGAGCCCGGACGACCAGCCCGCCTCGGGTCAGGTCTCGCGCACGCTCAACAGCGGGTGCCAGGACATCCCGACCGAGCTCCCCGGCGTGGTCACCGTCTCCTCGGTGGAGCGCTCCCCGGCCAACCCGCTGGACTTCCGGCTGTCGAGCTTCAGCAACCGTGGTCTGGGGGTCATCGATGTCGCGGCGCCCGGCTCGAGGATCCTGTCGACCGTCGTCGCCAACAACGGCTACGGCATCAAGAGCGGTACCTCGATGGCGTCGCCGCACGTCGCCGGCGTGCTCGCCCTGATGAAGTCGGTCCACCCGTCGTGGACGCCGGCGCAGATGCTGCAGAAGCTGCGCGCTCAGGCTGACGACCACGCCTGTGTCCCCGCCACCGCTGGCCCGGTCTGCGTCGGTCCGGCGGCCAACAACAGCTACTGGGGTGAGGGCCTCGTCGACGCCCTCGACGCCGTGAGCTGACGCATCACCCTGATCAACCGGTATGCCCGGTGCCCCCTCTCGGGGCGCCGGGCATACCGCTGTCGGGGCCGTCTGGTGCCTGAAGTCAGGAGGCCTCGAGCGGCCAGTCGTGGTAGCGGTAGAGGTGCTCCTCGACCCGGGCGATGTCCTCCGGACCGGGGAGCGCATCGGTGAGACGGGTGATGCTGACCCCGATGTCGCCGACCGTCTCGCCCGGCTCGTAGCCGATGCGGGCGACCTCGTCGGCGATCTCGCGGATCTCGTCGTCGCTGAGCCGGCGGCGCAGCAGGGCGACGAGGGGGATGTAGTCCTTCGGGGGTACGCCCGCGGGGTAGCCCTCGAGCAGCCAGTCCATGACGCCGCGAAGGCGCGCGTTCAGAGCCATGGCAACCTCCTCACTTGCTGACGATGGTCGGGTAGACGTGGGCGAACGACACGGCCTTGCCGAACCCCGAGGCGACCACGATGGTGATGCCGACCGCGACGCCGAGCAGGACCACCAGGAGGCACGCCAGCGCAAGCACGTTGGCGGCAGGATGCCGCTCGGCGTGCGTCCCGTCCGCACTTCCGCCGGCTGCGTATGCGCGGGCGCGGACGCCGAGGGCGAAGAGGATGGGCAGGCCGGCTCCGAGGACGAGGCTGGCGACGAGCACCTTCCAGGCGCCGTCAGCGGCGAGGGCGAGGTTCATCCGACACGCTCCAGTTCCTTGGCGCGGGTGGGCGGGTCGACCCACTCGTCGTTGACGTTGGCGGAGCTGACCGGCTCCCGGCGCGAGCGCAGCCACATGTAGGTCGACAGGGCCGCGAGCACGAGGACCACCACGACGGGGCCAAGGGCCCCGCCGAGGAGGTGGCCGAGGTACCACATCAGCGCGCCGACCGCGCCGGCCGCCGGGAGCGTGATGAGCCAGGCGGCCGCCATCCGGCCGGCGATGGACCACCGGACCTTGGCGCCGGGCCGGCCGACCCCGGAGCCGAGGATGGACCCGGTCGCGACGTGCGTCGTGGAGAGGGCGAACCCGAGGTGGCTCGAGGCGAGGATCACCGCGGCCGAGGCGCTCTCGGCGGCCATGCCCTGGGGCGGCGAGATCTCGACGAGCCCCTTCCCCAGTGTGCGGATGACCCGCCAGCCACCGACGTAGGTGCCCGCCGCGATAGCGATCGCGCAGGCGAACTTCACCCACAGCGGCACCGAGGCGGTGTCCTTCCACTCCCCGCCGGCGATGAGGGCGAGCGTGATGACGCCCATCGTCTTCTGGGCGTCGTTGGTGCCGTGGGCGAGTGAGACGAGCGAGGCGCTGCCGATCTGTCCCCACCGGAACCCCTGGTCGGTGAACCGGGTCGCGACGCCGGCGACGACCCGGAAGATGAGCCACGTCCCGACCGCCGCCACGACGCCGGCGATGACCGGTGACGCCAGCCCGGGCAGGATCACCTTGCCGATGACCCCGTCGAGCTTGCTGCCGTCGCCGTTCCACTTCACGCCGCTCAGCCCGAGGGCCGCGATGGCTGACCCGATGAGGCCGCCGAAGAGCGCATGCGAGGACGACGAGGGCAGGCCGAGCAGCCACGTCAGGACGTTCCAGACGATGCCGCCGACGAGGCCGGCGAGGATGATGAGGAGCAGGGAGTAGCCGCCGTCGGCCAGCAGGTCGGCCTTCGGCGCTCCCTTGCCGTCCTGGATGTTGATGACGGCGTTCGTGACGGTGAGGGCGACCTCGACCGACAGGAACGCCCCTACGAGGTTGAGGACCGCCGCCAGCGTGACGGCGATCTTGGGACGCAGGGCGCCGGTCGCGATGGAGGTGGCCATCGCGTTGCCGGTGTCGTGGAAGCCGTTCGTGAAGTCGAACGCGAGCGCCACCACGACCACCAGGGCCAGCACGAGTGTTGCTGTGGTCATGACGCCGAGTCTGGGGCCGTTGCCGACGTTCTGACCGGCCCTCGCGAGGGAGTTCAACCACTGTTCATCTGCTCGCCAGCCGGACGCCGCTCGCCTCACGGATCGGCCGCCCGCCCGGTCGTCGAGCGGCCGCGGCTTGCCGAGCCGACCGCATACCCGTTGAGTAGGTTGGCAGGAGAGGCGCCGCACGCGTACGAGCGTCAGCCCAGCAAGGTGAAGTGACAGCGCAGGAGGATTCCCAGTGTCAAACGAGACGTCGCACCAGACCCTCGAGAACCTCGGACACGAGGACCGCTCGTTCCCTCCGGACCCCGGCTTCGCCGCCCAGGCCAACGGCACTGAGAACCTTTACGCGAAGGCCGACGAGGACTACGAGGCGTTCTGGGCGGAGCAGGCTCGCGACCGGCTCACGTGGAGCAAGGAGTTCACCGAGGTCCTCGACTGGAGCAAGGCGCCGTTCGCGACGTGGTTCGCCGACGGCGAGCTCAACGTCGCCTACAACTGCGTCGACCGGCACGTCGAGGCCGGCCACGGCGACAAGGTGGCCATCCACTTCGTCGGCGAGCCGGACGGCGACACCCGCGACATCACGTATGCGGAGCTGCACCAGCAGGTGCAAAAGGCGGCCAACGCGCTGCAGGACCTCGGCGTCGGCAAGGGCGACACCGTCGCGATCTACCTGCCGATGATCCCCGAGGCGGCCGTGGCGATGCTGGCCTGCGCCCGGATCGGGGCGCCGCACTCCGTGGTCTTCGGCGGGTTCTCGGCCGAGGCGCTCTACACCCGCATCAACGACGCCAAGTGCAAGCTCGTCATCACCTCCGACGGCGGCTACCGGCGCGGAGCACCGGCGGCGCTGAAGCCCGCGGTGGACGCCGCGCTCGCCAAGGGCGAGACGACCGTCGAGCACGTGCTGGTCGTCCAGCGCACCGGTCAGGACACGGCATGGAACGACCGCGACGTCTGGTGGCACGAGGCGCTGGAGAAGGCCGCCGACACTCACGAGGCCCAGGGCATGGCGGCCGAGCACCCGCTGTTCATCCTCTACACCTCCGGCACGACGGGGAAGCCGAAGGGCATCTTCCACACCACCGGCGGCTACCTCGCCCAGTGCGCATACACCAGCGCCGTCGTCCACGACATCCACCCGGAGACCGACGTCTACTGGTGCACCGCCGACATCGGCTGGGTGACCGGGCACTCCTACATCGTCTACGGGCCGATGGCGAACGGCGCGACGCAGGTGATGTACGAGGGGACACCGGACACCCCGCACCAGGGCCGCTGGTGGGAGATCATCGAGAAGTACAAGGTGACCATCCTCTACACCGCGCCGACGGCGATCCGGACCTTCATGAAGTGGGGCGAGGCGATCCCGGCGAAGTTCGACCTGTCGTCGCTGCGGCTGCTCGGCAGCGTCGGCGAGCCGATCAACCCCGAGGCGTGGATGTGGTACCGGCGAGTCATCGGCGGCGACCAGGCGCCGATCGTCGACACCTGGTGGCAGACCGAGACCGGCGCGATCATGATCAGCCCGCTGCCCGGCGTCACCGCGCTCAAGCCGGGCTCGGCCCAGCGGGCCATCCCCGGGATCTCCGTCGACGTCGTCGACGACGAGGCGACGTCGGTGCCCGACGGCGGCGGCGGGTACCTCGTCGTGGACAAGCCGTGGCCGTCGATGCTGCGCGGCATCTGGGGCGACCCCGAGCGCTACCAGGAGACGTACTGGTCGCGGTTCGACAACCTCTACTTCGCCGGGGACGGTGCCAAGAAGGACGACGAGGGCAACATCTGGCTCCTCGGCCGGGTCGACGACGTCATGAACGTGTCCGGGCACCGGCTGTCCACGACGGAGATCGAGTCGGCGCTGGTGTCGCACCCGAAGGTCGCCGAGGCTGCCGTGGTGGGGGCGAACGACGCGACGACCGGCCAGGCGGTGTGTGCCTTCGTCATCCTGCGTAGCGAGGCCGTTCAGGAGGCCGACGAGCCGGGCGAGGGCGGGGAGCTGGTCAAGGAGCTGCGCAACCACGTGGCCTCCGAGATCGGGCCGATCGCCAAGCCCCGGCAGATCATGATCGTCAAGGAGCTGCCCAAGACCCGCTCCGGCAAGATCATGCGCCGGCTGCTACGCGACGTCGCGGAGCACCGGGAGGTCGGCGACGTGACCACGCTCGCCGACTCGAGCGTCATGGACCTGATCAAGGAGGGCCTGGGCACCGGCCCGTCCGAGGACTAGCAGCACTATGCATGCGTGCTGCTAGTATGCATGCATGAGCCGGTCGATCACCATCCGGAACGTCCCTGACGATGTCGTCGACGAACTGGCGGCACGGGCGGAGCGCTCCGGACGGTCCATGCAGGAGTACGTCAAGAGCAAGTTAGTCAATGACGTCTCTCGTCCCGACATCAACGAGTGGGTCGACCGCGTCCAGGAGCGCAAGCGCCGCACTGGTGGCGCCTCCATATCCGACGAGTGGATCGTCGAGACGCTTCACGACATGCGCGAGTGATCGTCGCCGACGCGTCCGTCGTGGCCGGCGCGGTGCTGCCGAGCGACCGGCTGCCGTCGTGGGAGCTCTTGACGATCACCGACGAGGAACTCGTCGCGCCACACGTCATGCCAGCAGAGGTCACCCAGGTCCTCCGCCGCACCCTTCTCGCCGGCGTAATCTCGGCCGAGACCGGCGCCCGGGCCCACCTGGAGGTGGTGACCCTGCCGACACTGCTCGTGCCCTACGCACCATATGCGGAGCGGGTGTGGCAGCTACGACAAAACCTGACCGCCTATGACGCGTGGTACGTCGCAGCCGCTGAAGCGTTCGACATCCCGCTGGCGACCCTCGACCGTCGTCTCACCCGCGCGACCGGTCCGCGCTGCCGGTTCCTCGTCCCGCCGGGTTGACCGCCCGGTTCAGCGGGCGGCCCCGGCCGTCACGGCCGGCAAGGCCTCGCCCTCCAGCCGAGAGATGTCGTCGGCCAGCCACCACAGCCACCCCCAGGCCTCGACCGCGCGGAGGGTCGCGTTGGGGTGCTGGTCACGCCCCGGCTCACGGGCGGTCTCCGCCAGCCCCGCGCGGACGGCCGCACGGTCCGCCTCGCGCAGGGTCGCGCGGCTGCCGCCGGCGGCCGGAGTGCGCTCGGAGAGCCGGTATGCGCACGAGCGCAGCTCGTCGGCGATCCGGCGAGCCGCGGTCTCGAGGTCGGCCCGGACGTCCTCCCACGGGAGGGCACCGCGCTGCTCGGCCCACCGGGCCGCCGCCTCGGCTCCGGTGGCCGCCCGGGCGGCGACGACCCCGACGATGAGCCAGTCCGTCGTGTCGCGGGGGTCGGCCGGCTCGCTGCGGTACTGCGCATACGTCGACTCGTAGAGCGCCAGCGCCTGACGCACCGCATCCAGCCGCGCGCCGAGGGCGTTGGGCGGACACGTCGCGACGATCCAGTCGGCCGTCGTGTCGACGCAGTCGGCGGCGGTCGACAGGCACTGCGACCCCGCTCGGCGCAGCTCCGCCTGACCGCCCCGCGGCCAGGCGAGCACCCCGACCGCGACGCCCACGCAGGCGCCGACGAGCACGTCGACCAACCGGTCGCGCGCCAGCTCCAGACTCGGCGGCGCGACCTGGCTGAACAAGCACGCGACGACGAGCGTGAACGCCGCCTGCATCCCGATGGGGCCGACGGCGGGGCCGGCGAGCACCGCGGCGAACAGGGCGATCGGCATCATCACGATGTAGGGCAGCGCGTTCTCGCCGGCCAGGAACAGCAGCAGTCCCGCGAGCACTACGCCGAGCATGGTGCCGGCGAGCGCGGGCTTCAGAGCGCCTCGGGTCGCGCGTACCGACGTCCGGGTCAGGGTCAGGGTGGCCAGGAGGACCCACAGGCCGTGCGACAGCGAGAACTCGCCCGCGATGAACCGGGCCAGCGCGAGACCCCCGGCCAGCCGCAGCGCGTTCTGGAGCTCCACCGACCGCACGGTCAGGTTGCGGCGCACCCGGTGCCAGACCAGCGAGATCGCCGAGCCGTGCGCATACCAGAACGGGTCCTGGGGTCCGGACTCCTCCACCGGGACCGAGGCACCGGCGCCGGCCCGGAGGGCGAGCACCACGGCCCGGGCGCCGTCGGCCGCCTGGATCGCGGCGACCAGCGTTGTCGCCCCGCCGAGCGAGCGCACCTCACGGGCCTGCGCGGAGTCCGGGGTGTCGGCGAGCACCGTTCGCCACAGGTCCCGTTCCCTCTCGAGCGCGGCGGTCAGCCCCTCGATCGACGGCGGTGGACCCTGGCCGACCAGCGACGCGCGGACCTGCGCCAGCGCCGACTCGATGGCCGACACGATGGGGACCGGCAAGTCCTGCGGGTCGTCGTCCACCTCGGTCCGCAGCACCATGAGCCGGTAGGCCGTGGCGCGGAGCGCTCCCGCGGCGTCGGTCAGGCCGCGGTCCATCCGGCTCGGTGCGGACGGCCGCTCGACGAGCGGCACCTCGACCAGCCGCAGTCCGAGCGACGCCGCCTTCATCTCCGCCACCAGCCGGTCGAGCTCGGCGGCCTGGACCGACCCGCCCAGCCGGCACGCGTCGACGATGCCCGCCGCGAGCAGCCGCGCGCGCTCGACCGCGTCGGCCAGCCGGTCGGTGAAGGTCGGCGGACCGGGGTCCGGCAGCAGCACGCGGTCGGTGACGACCAGCACCACCATGCCGATGGTCAGCCCGACGAGCCGGGATCCGAGCGAGCCCGGGTCGAACGGCGGCAGCGACGGCAGGATGAACAGCAGCTGCAGCCCGGTCGACACCTCGCTGACCCGGACGCCGCAGACGCCGGCGAACGAGACGAGGAACCCGAAGACGAACATCGCGACCACCGCGGTCGCCGTGTTGACCGCAGCGTAGGTCGCGATGGTCACGTCGACGAGCCCGAACGCCAAGCATGCCAACAACGTTCGCGTCCGGACGGACGGAGCGCCCGAGGTCTGCGAGAGCAGGGAGAACGCGAGGACCGCGAACACCGCATACAGCGCCATCGTCGGGTCGCCGAGGCCGTAGCGGCACCCGTAGAACACGGCGATCGCCGTCAGCGTGACCCGGACCCCGCGCCGCCAGGCCGACGCGGGCACCCGGCTCAGGTCGGCCTTCTCACGGAGACCCGCCCGCGGGGCTGCAACCGGACGTTCGGCAGCGGCGGTGCCGAGAGCCGCTCGTCGGTCGGGTAGTGCGTCACCTCGCCGAACCGTGCGTCGCCGCCGGCGTTCCACCGCTCCCGAGCTCGCTCGATCTCCTCGTGGTTGCGAGCCACGAAGTTCCACCACATGACGATCTCTTCGGGAAACGGCTCGCCGCCCAGGAGCAGCACGCGCGCGTCGGGGGACAGCTCGAGCGCCAGGGCCGAGCGGTCCACGCCCAGGTACATCGCCTGCCCGTGACCGGCCGTCGTGCCCTCGACGATGACCGACCCGGAGAGCGGCACGAGGACGTGCTCGTACGCCGGCTCGAGCGGCAGCCGCGCCGTTCCCTCGCCGTGCGGTGTCAGCTCCGCCCCGACCAGCGGAGTGAACGCCTGCGCCCCCGCCGTCACCGCACCGAGCGAACCCATGAACACCCGAGCCAGCACACCGTCGGCCTCGAGGAACGGCGCCGGCTCGTGCAGGACGAAGTCGCGCGCGCCGTGCCGCTCCGCGTCGGGCAGCGCCACCCACAGCTGGGCGCCGTGGAGCATCCCGTCGACCTCCGCCGCGGGGACCACGTCCTCGGCGTGAGCGATGCCCTCCCCCGCCGTCATCACCGCCACCCGGCCCGGCACGACCTGAGCGGTGGTGCCCAGCGAGTCACGATGGGTCACCTCGCCGGCGACGAGCCAGGACACAGTCTGCAGGCCGGTATGCGGGTGCGGCGCCACGTGCATCGCGTCGCCGTCGCCGACGGCCACCGGCCGGGGACCATAGAGGTCCACGAAGCACCAGGCGCCGACCATCCGGCGCTCGCGGTGCGGCAGCAGCCGCAGCACCTCCCCCGCAAGCGGGTGGTGCCCCCAGCTGCGCGGGCTGATCTTCGCGTGGATCGCGTCGTAGACCGCCGTCTCGCGACCGTGGGCCGCCGGGTCGTCGGTGCAGCGGTCGTAGAGGTCCGCCACAGAATTGCTCATGCAGGGTATTGAACCGCCCTACACCCGCCTGGCGGCATACCTCGTCGCTAGCCTTTCCCAGGTGACGCCGCCCGAACCACCCCGGGAACGTCCCGCCCGGCGCCTGCTGTCTCGCGGGAGCCGGCCGGAGGTGCGCTTCGTCGCGACCGCCCTGCGCACTGAGACGGTCGGCGGGGCGTTGCTGCTCGGCGCCGCCGTCGTGGCCATCGCGTGGGCTAACACGCCGTGGCAGGACGCATACACCTCCTTGCGCGACCTCGTCGTCGGGCCGCACGCCTTGCACCTAGACCTCAGCCTCGGCACGTGGGCGGCGGACGGCCTGCTGGCGCTGTTCTTCCTCGTCGCGGGCATCGAGCTGAAGCGGGAGTTCGTGGCCGGTGACCTCTCGGACCGCAGCAAGGCCGCGCTGCCGATCGCCGCAGCGGTGTGCGGTGTCGTCCTCCCGGCCGTCCTGTATGCCGTGACGGCCGCGCTGGCCGGTGGCACGGGCGACGTGTTCCGCGGCTGGGCGATCCCGACCGCGACCGACATCGCCTTCGCCCTCGCCGTGCTCGCCGTGATCGCGACCCACCTGCCGTCGGCGTTGCGGTCGTTCCTCCTGACGCTGGCCGTCGTCGACGACCTCATCGCCATCACGATCATCGCCGTCTTCTACAGCAGCGGCGTCTCCGTGCTCTTCCTGCTGCTGGCGGTCCTGCCGCTGGCTCTCTGGTGGTGGCTGCTGCGCCGCGGCTGGACGAACCCCGCCCTGCTCGCCGTGCCGGCCCTGCTCGCCTGGGGCCTGGTCCACGCCGGCGGGGTGCACGCGACCGTGGCTGGGGTGCTGCTGGGCCTGCTGGTGCCGGTGTCGAAGCGGCAGGAGCACGCGCCGGACCAGCACAGCCTCGCCGAGCGGATCGAGCACGGGCTGCGACCGTGGTCGGCCGGTCTCGCCGTCCCCATCTTCGCGTTCTTCGCCGCCGGGGTCACCATCGGTCCGGGCGGGCTTCGCGCGACCCTCGCCGACCCGGCCGCTCTCGGCGTGGTCGTCGGGCTGGTGGTCGGCAAGTGCCTGGGGGTGTTCGGCGGCACCTACCTCTTCGCCCGCTTCACCCGGGCCTCGCTCGACGACGACCTGGCGTGGAGCGACGTGTTCGGCCTGTCGCTGCTGGCCGGGGTGGGCTTCACCGTGTCGCTGCTCATCGGCGAGCTGGCCTTCGGCATGGCATCCGAGCGGGACGCCCATGTCCGGCTCGGGGTCCTGCTGGGCTCCGTCCTGTCCGCCCTGCTGGCGGCCGTCGTGCTGCGACTGCGGAACCGGCACTACCGCCAGGTGGAGGCCGACGAGGCGCGGGACGAGGACGCCGACGGGGTTCCCGACGGCTACGGGAATCCCCGCCCGGCGATAGGCTCCTGAGAGCGAGCACAAACAGCACGTTCAGCCGCGAACGCGCTCCGGAGAGCTCGCCCACCGATACTGCTCACGCCGGAACCAGCCACGCCCCCGGAGGCCCCGTTGACCACCGACCACGACGCGACCCGCCCCGCCCCGGGCGACCTGCGGCACTCGCAGGAGCGCACGATCGGCCAGCTCGTCGCGCAGGTCGTCGACGACCTGCGCGTCATCGTCCGCACCGAGATCCAGCTGGCCAAGACCGAGATCACCTCTCAGCTCGGGGTGGCCGGCAAGGGTGCGGGGTTCCTCGCGACGGCCGGCGTGCTCGCGCTCTACGGGCTCGGGCTGCTGTTCATCGCCCTGTCGCTGGTGATCGCCATCTGGCTGCCGCCGTGGGCCGGGTTCCTCATCATGGCGGTCGTGCTGTTCATCGTCACCGGGGTGTTGGCCCTGCTCGGGCGCAACGCGCTCAAGGACGTCAACCCCCGCCCGGAGCGGGCGATCGCGCAGGCCCAGCAGACGATGGAGGCGGTGCTGGGCTCGGCTTCGTCCGGGGTCGAGCACGCCAAGGCGGTGCCGGCGCCCAACGCCCAGGTCGCGCTCGACCAGCGGCCGACCACCCGGTGACGCGAGCCGCGACGGTCGCGTCGCGAGGGTGACGCCTCCCCGCAAGCGGGTGGTCCCATCCGACGCCGCGTCGGTGCTGGTCGACGGGCCCTGGACGCACCGCCTGGTCTCGGCGAACGGCGCCCGCTTCCACGTCGCCGAGCTGGGCGACGGGCCGATGGTGCTGCTCATGCACGGGTTCCCGCAGTTCTGGTACACGTGGCGCCACCAGATGACGGCGATCGCCGACGCCGGCTGGCGGGCGGTGGCGATGGACCTGCGGGGCTACGGGGCCAGCGACAAGCCGCCACGCGGCTACAGCACCTACACCGGCGCGGAGGACGCGGCGTCGCTGATCCGGTCGCTCGGTGAGGACGACGCCATCGTCGTCGGCCAGGGGCTCGGCGGGTTCATCGCCTGGTCGATGCCCTACCTGCAGCCGGACGTGGTCCGTGCCGTGGGCTCGCTGTCGATGCCTCACCCGCGGGTCATGCGGCGGGCGTCGCTCCGCGACCGTCGGCAGCGGCACGCCAGCCGCTACCTGGTCGAGCTGCAACGCCCCTTCGTCCCCGAGCGCGAGATGACCCAGGACCACGCCTACGTGGAGGAGGTCCTGCGGGCGTGGGCGTCGCCCTTCGGCGACTACCCGACCCCGGAGGACGTGGAGCGCTACGGCAACGCGATGGCGCTGCCCTTCGTGGCCCACTCCGCGGCGGAGCACTACCGCTGGTTCGGGCGGTCGCAGCTGCGCCAGGACGGCCCGCTGTTCAACCGGCGGGTCCGGGGGCCCGTCACGCAGCCGGTGCTCCAGCTGCAGGGCACCGAGGACGGCTGCGTCGTCGCGGAGTGCACGAGCGGCTCGGGCGACTACGTCACCGGGCCGTATGCGTTCCAGCTCGTCGACGGTGCCGGGCACTTCCTCACCGAAGAGGCGCCGGAGCGGGTCAGCGCGGCGATCGTCGACTGGCTCGACACCGTCGACTGACCGGGCCGTCGGTACCCGCCCTAACCCGTGGAGCAGCCGCCGGTCGAGACCGGTTCACTCGCCCCGGCCGCCGCGTTGAGCACGGGCCGCGCCTCGGTGAGCGTCAACGCATACCCCGTGGACGGGTCGTCGAGGGACTTGGCGAACACCACGCCGACCACCTCGCCGGCCGGCGTGAGCAGCGGGCCGCCGCTGTTGCCGGGCTCGACCCGGGCGAACAGCGAGTAGATCTCGCGGGTGACGCCGGGCTGGCCGTAGATGTCGGACCCGGTGGCGGTCAACGTGCGGCGTACGCGGGCCGGATCGAGGCGGTAGGGGCCGTCGAGCGGGAATCCAGCGACCACCGACTCGTCGCCGATCCCGAGGGAGCTGCCCAGCCGCAGCGGCGCCGCGGTGAGCCCGTCGACCGCGAGCACGGCGAGGTCGCGCTCCGGGTCGAACACAACGATCTGTGCGGGGTACTCGCGGCCGACGCCACCGACCTGGACCGCCGCCTCCCGCATACCGGCGACGACGTGGGCGTTGGTGACCACCTTGCCCGGTGCCACCACCCAGCCGCTGCCCTCCTGACCGCGGCGGCAGGCGACGGCCACGCCGGTCACGCGGACGATCGACTGCCCGGCCTGCTGCACGCCCGGCGTCGCGGCGACGCCGGACCCCGGCGGGGCGACCGGCTGGATCGGCTCCGGGGACAGCCCCTCGAAGACCTTGGGAATCCCCTCCTGGTCCAGCAGCGACCGGAACCCGGCGAACAGCTGTCCCGCCGCCGGAGGCATCGCCCGGTCGATGGTCGCCAGCACCCGGGAGTCGCCGATGGCCTTCGCGAGGGGCGTCGGCACCGCTCCCCGCACCGCCCCCGCCACGAACCACACCAGCAGCGAGACGGCGACGATCGTGGCCACCGCGCCGAGCACCGCGTCCAGGGTCCGTCCGGACCGGCCGCGGACCTGGGCGCGGAGCCGGTTCCCGACCGGCACCGTGATCGCCTGGCCGACCGTTGCGCAGAGGAAGACGAGGAACACCAGCACCAGGACGCGGATGACGTCGTTGCCACCCAGCCAGTCGACGTTAGCGAGGACCGTCGGCAGCAGCCACATGCCGATGGCCCCACCACCCAGGAACCCCACGAGCGACAGCGTGCTGACGAGGATTCCCTGGCGGTAGCCCGTCACGGCGTAGAGCACCAGCATGAGGACGAGCAGCACGTCCAGGACGGTGCCGCTCACGAGCGACCGCCGTCCCGGGGCAGGAACCGCTCGGGCAGCGGCAGCTCCCGGGTGTCGTCCCAGCTCCGGTCGAGCTCCGCCAGCTCCAGCGCCTTGGTCACCACGCCGGCCGTGAACCCCCACAGCAGCAGGTCGTCGCCGAGCTGGAACGCCGGACCCCGGTACCCCGAGGGGTGCGTGACGGTATGCCGCACCGTGGGGTCGGTGAGGAAGGACAGCGGCGCCTGGAGCACCTGAGCGACCTCGTGCGGGTCCCCGACCGACACCGGCCCCGGCGTGCGCCACCAGCCCACCACGGTCGTGACGACGAACCCGCTGGGCGGCAGGAACAGCGGTGGGAGGGTGCCGAGCACCTCCACGCCGGCGGAGTCGAGGTGCACCTCCTCCGTGGCCTCGCGGAGCGCCGTCGCGATGACGTCGGCGTCACCGGGGTCGGTGGCGCCGCCGGGCAGCGCGACCTGGCCGGGATGGGAACGCATGTCGTGTGAACGTTCGATGAGCAGCAACGACTCCGCGCCGTCGGCATCGGGACCGAACAGCAACAACACCGCCGACTCGCGCCCGCCGTCGTCCGGGGGGAGGAACCGGCTGAACCAGCCGGGCTCGGCCGCGGTGGCGTTGTGCATCATCCGGGTCAGCCAGGGCGGCGGCCGGGTGACCGACGGCGACGCGAGGGGGTGGAGCGCCTCGCCGGGACCGGCGAGCGTCGGCATACGCGACATGCGGGTCAGTCGGCGTTCGCGAGGGTCCGCCGCCGCCGGGGCCGGCCGAGCGGAGCCGGCAGCGGGGCCGGCGGCGGCTCGGGCAGCCCGGCCCCGGGCTTGAGCTCGTAGGCCAGCAGCTTCAGGGCCTCGTCGCGGTCGGTCGGCCCGGTGCCGTAGCTGGGACACCACGCGGCGACGGGGCACGCCCCGCACGCCGGCTTTTTGGCGTGGCAGGTTCGGCGGCCGTGGAAGATGAGGACCTGGCTGAGCATCGTCCAGTCGCGGCGGGGGAAGATCCCGCCGACGAGGTGCTCCACCTTCACCGGGTCGGACTCGTCGGTCCAGCCGAACCGGCGGACCAGCCGGCCGAAGTGAGTGTCGACGGTGATGCCCGGAACGCCGAACGCGTTGCCTAGCACCACGTTCGCCGTCTTGCGGCCCACCCCGGGCAACGTGACGAGGTCGGCCAACCGGCCCGGGACCTGGCCGTCGAAGCGCTCGACGAGGGCGCCGCCGAGCTTGATGAGCCCGTCGGCCTTGTTCCGGAAGAACCCCGTCGACTGGATCATCGTCTCCAGCTCGGTGCGGTCGGCCCCGGCGTATGCGGCGGCGTCCGGGTAGCGCGCGAAGAGGTGCGGGGTCACGAGGTTCACGCGCTGGTCGGTCGTCTGCGCCGACAGGATGGTGGCCACGAGCAGCTCCAACGGCGAGGTGAAGTCGAGCTCGCAGTGAGCGTAGGGATAGCGGTCGTGCAGCGCGCGGTACATCCGGCGGGCCCGCCGGGTCCGGGCGACGGGGCTCTCGCGGCTCTCGCCCGGCACGGCGGCGCTGGCGAGCGTCTCGGGGGCGGCGGACATCCGTCCACCCTAAGTGCACCCCACGTCGGTCAAGGCTGCCCGTCAGGACTCGCTGGGGCGCCGGCCAGTCAGGGTGTGGGTTTGCGCCGTTCTGTCACACTGTCGGCGTGGACCACGAGGTTGTGCGCAAGGCGCCGCTCTTCGCGGCCCTCAACCACGAGGACGCGGAGGCCTTGCTCGCCCAGATGAGCCCGACCCGGATGGAGCGCGGCGACATCCTCTTCCGCGAGGGCCAGAGCGGCGACTCGCTCTACGTCATCGGCGAGGGCAAGATCAAGCTCGGGCGGTCCAGCTCCGACGGCCGGGAGAATCTCGTCGCGATCCTCGGCCCCGGCGAGATGTTCGGCGAGCTGAGCCTGTTCGACCCGGGTCCGCGCACGATGACGGCCACGGCGGTCGCCGAGACGCAGCTGCTGGCCCTCGGCAACGACTCCCTGACCGGCCTGCTCACCGGACGGCCGGAGGTGGCCAAGACGCTGCTGGCGGCGCTCGCGCAGCGGCTGCGGCGGACGAACGAGCACCTGGCGGACCTCGTGTTCACCGACGTCCCGGGCCGGGTGGCCAAGGCGCTGCTCGACCTGGCGCAACGGTTCGGCCGGCCGGTCGAGGACGGTGTCCTGGTGACCCACGACCTCACCCAGGAGGAGCTCGCCCAGCTGGTCGGGGCCTCGCGGGAGACGGTGAACAAGGCGCTGGCCGACTTCGCCGGTCGCGGGTGGCTCAAGCTCGAGGCGCGGGCCGTGCTCCTGCTCGACGTCGACCGGCTTCGCCGCCGGGCCCGCTGAACGCTCAGGCCGTGCCCGAGCTCCCGTAGACCGACACGTGCACGTGGTCGTAGTGGTTCGCCGTCGGTGAGCCACGGTCGGGCATCGCCCGCCAGCCCTCGCCGGACCGCTGCACCGTCCAGATGTGCTGGGACCAGATGACCTCGCTGACCCCGAGGGCCTTGGCGTTGGCGCGCACGTAGTTGGCGATCGCCTGGCCGACGGAGCTGTTGGGGATCATGATGTCGAGCGCCTGGCCGGTGCCGTGGTAGTCGCCGGACCCGCGGACGCCGCCCCAGCCGGTGACGCTCGAGAACAACGCACAGACCGCGCGGTGGACCCGGATGGCGTCCTTGGTGAGCCCCGCCTCGACGGCGGACCCGTCGGCGCACGCCGCCATCGAGATGCCGGCCAGCGCGGCGGGCGCGGCCGTCGGCGCGGGGGTGGCGGTCGGCTTCGGGGCCGCCTTTGCGGTCGGGCTCGGTGTCGGCGTGGGGGTGGGCTTCGCGGCGGCCTTCGGGGTGGCCGCGGGGGCCGGTGCGGGAGCAGGTGCGGGGGCCGGCGGCGGAGCCGGTGCGGGTACGGCGGCGGCCGGGTTGATGCGGGTCTGAGGATGGGCGCGGTCCTCGGTGCCGAGCACGTCGGCGCCCAGGGCGTCAGCGGCGAGCAGCTCGCTGCGACCGGACCGGCTGGCGCGCTCCGACAGGCGCATGGACAGCGCCGCGGCGTCCGCCTGCGCCGCGTCGGCGACGCCGATCTGCGCGGCCGCCGGGCTCACGGCGGCGTCGGTCGACCGGGCCGGACCCAGGGTCACGGCGCCGGCGCCGAGGACGAGGGCCAGGCCGGCGGCCGAACGCATACCGACCGTGCGCCAGGGCATGGACGGGCGGGGCCGGGTCACGGGCAGGGACACGGGCAGCGCGGATCCCCGGTGGCGTCCAGAGGGGGTCCTGCGGTCCGTCGAGGGGTGAGGTGGAGTCGCAGACATCGCTGACCACCGAACCACAGAGCAGTGGAAAAGTCACATTGAGGTCACGGAGCCGAACGTCCGTTCGACGGCTTCGTGGGCTTCCGGGGAGATCATTGGGCGTCAGACCGCCCAATTTGCTCCCCGTTGTCGCGCGGCGCTCTCGCAAGAGGAGCTGAGCAGCGTCAGGCCGAGCGGCGCCGTCCCGCGCGGGCCCGCAGGTAGTCGGACACGACGTACTCGCCGAGCCGACCGACGTCCGGCGAGAACACCCGGCCCCCGTTGCGCTTGGCGACCGAGTCGACAAACCGGGCCAGCCCCGGGTCGTCGCCGAGGAGGAAGAAGTTGAGCGGGACGCCGTAGCGGGTGAGCGAGTCGACCTCGCGGACCGTCGCCCGCACCGTGGCGGGGGTGGTCGGCCACTGGAACACCGGCGTGCCGTCCTCCTCGAGGTGAGCGGTCGGCTCGCCGTCGGTGACGATGAGCACCACCGGCTCGGCCTCTGGGTGACGGCGCAGGTGACGGCCGGCGAGCATGAGGGCGTGGTGCAGGTTCGTGCCCTGGATCCACTGCGGTTCGACCTCGGCGAGCTCCATGGGGTTGAGCTTCCGCGCCGTCCGGTCGAACCCGATGATCTGCAGCGCGTCCTGGCGGAACCGGCTCTGGATGAGGTGCGACAGCGCGAGAGCCGTCTGCTTCATCGGCCCCCAGCGGCCCTCCTGGATCATGGAGAACGAGAGGTCCACGAGCAGCGCGACCGCCGCGCCGGTTCGGCGGGTCGTCTCGGCCACCTCGAAGTCCTCGACCTCGAGCCGGATGCCGCGAGCCTCGCCGGCGAGAGGCATACCCGAGCCGGCCCGGCGGAGCACGGCGTTCTGCACCGTCCGTACCGCGTCGAGCGGGCGTTCGTCGCCGAACTCCCACGGCAGGTGGGCGCCGGTGCGCTCGTCGGCGCTGCCGGACCGAGGGTCGAGGTGCGACCCGGACGCGTCGGCGTCGAGGTGCTGGAAGATCCGGCGCAGCGCCGTCTCGCCGAGCCGCCGCAGCGCCTTGGGCGTCAGGGTGAGCCCGTCGGAGTCGGACCGCAGGTAGCCCTGCCGCTCCAGCTCGCGCTCCAGCTCGCGCAGCGCCTCGAAGTCGCGCACCGAGGACCCGGGCAGCTGCCGCTCCAGCCGGTCGACATCGACGTCGTCGAGCCCGCTGCCGAGCGCGGACGCCTGGGAGAGCTGGTTCTCCAGCGCCTCGAGGTCGGCGAGGTCGGCCACGGCGCCGACGGCGTCACCGAGGCCGAGGGACTCGTTGCCGTCGATGTCGGCGCGGCTGCCGGCCCGCGGAACATGCCGGGTCGCAGCGAGCGCAGCGAGTCGGCCAGCTGGGACATCTCCTGCTCGAGGCCCATGTCCTGCATGGCCTGCTGCATGAGGCCGGCCAGCTCCTGCTGCTGCTCGCGCGACAGCGAGCGCATCATCCGCTCGGCGGCCGCCTGCCGGCGCGCGAGCGCGTCGATGAGCTCGTCGACGTCCTTGGGTTCTCGGGGAAGAACTCGCCGTGCTTCTCCATGAACTGCTCGAAGTCCTCGGCGGTGTCCTCACCGCGGGCGTGCTTGCCCAGCAACGCGTTGAGGTCGGCCATCATGTCGCGGACCGCCTCCATGGCCGCGGGGTTCTGGCCGGACAGCGCCTCCTTCATCCCCGCGAACTGGGCGTCGAGGACCTCGCGGCGCAGCAGGTCGAGCACGTTCTGCCAGTGCTGCTGGCCCTCGGCGCTGCGCCACTGGTAGTCGTTCAGCTCCCGGACCTGTCCCGCGGTGTCGTCGGGCAGCGTGTCGAGGGACATCTCGGCGAGCCGGGCGTCGTCGCCGTCACGGCCGGCGAGGAACTCGCGCTCGGCCGACAGCGCCTGGTCCAGCTCCTCCCGGACCTGGTCGAGGGTTCCCGCCAGGTTGCCGCGGCGCTCGACCTCGCGGCGGCGGCGGGCCAGCTCGCCGGCGCAGCTCGTCGAGGCCGGAGCGGTCGCCGAGGCCGCGCCGCATCAGGCGTTCCATGGCCTCGCGCAGCGAGGAGCCCTCCATGACGTCCTGGCCGATCTCGTCGACCGCGGCGCGGACGTCGAACGGCGGGGCGAGCGGGTCGGCCCCGCCCGCCCACGAGCCGTAGCGGTAGCGCCCCGCGCGGTGCCTCCCGGACGGCACGTCAGCTCCCGTAGATCGTCTGGCCGTCGGCCTGGACCTTGGACAGCCGTCTCGTCAGGTGCAGCCCCTCGAGGACGAACTCGACCGCAGCGGCGACCTGTCCGGGCGACACCGAGTCCTCGCCGACGCCGAGCCGGGCCAGGATCGCCGCCAGGCCGGGCGTCGTGCCCAGCTGCGACAGCAGCGTCGTCGCGGGGACGAGGTCGCCGGTCTCGACGACCGAGCCGTCCTCGAAGTGCGCCGTGACGCCGGACAGGTCGGTGCCCGCGACCCGCTCGCGGAACGTCGCCGCCGTGGCCAGCCGCAGCAGGTGGCCGATGACCTCCAGCTCGCGGCCCTCCTCGCCCATCTCGAACTCGACCTTGCCCCGCAGCGTCGGCAGCACGTCGGCGAGGTCGCCGATCCGGGCGACCGCGTCCTCCTCGCCGGTGAGGGCCGCGCGGCGCAGCGCCGACGCCGAGGTCGCCTCTGCCGCGGCGATCGCGAACCGCGCCGAGACGCCGGACCGCTGGTCGACCGACGACGAGGTCCGCAGCTCCATGACCAGCCGGGCGATCACCTCGAGCAGGTGCGCGGGCACCGCCGCGACGAGGCCGGCCTCCTGGGCGATGAGGGCGACCTCCTCGTCGACGTCGTCGAGGTAGTGGGTGCGCACCTCGGCCCCGAACCGGTCCTTCAGCGGCGTGATGATCCGGCCACGGTTGGTGTAGTCCTCGGGGTTCGCCGACGCGACGACGAGCACGTCGAGCGGCAGCCGGACCGCATACCCCCGCACCTGGATGTCGCGCTCCTCGAGCACGTTGAACAGGGCGACCTGGATGCGCTCGGCGAGGTCGGGCAGCTCGTTGAGGGCGAAGACGCCGCGGTGGGCGCGCGGGAGCAGCCCGTAGTGGATGGTCTCGGGATCACCGAGGGTCCGGCCCTCGGCCACCTTGGTCGGGTCGACGTCGCCGACGAGGTCGCCGACGCTGGTGTCCGGCGTCGCCAGCTTCTCGGTGTAGCGGTCGTCGCGGTGCCGCCACTCGATCGGCACGTCGTCGCCGCTCGTTCTCCGACGCGGCGACCAGGGTGCGGCAGCGCTGGCAGATCGGCGCGAGCGGCTCGTCGTGGATCTCGCAGCCGGCAATGTAGGGGGACCACTCGTCGAGCAGGCCGGCGATGGTGCGCATCAGCCGGGTCTTGCCCTGGCCGCGCTCGCCGAGGAGGACCATGTCGTGCCCGGCGAGCAGGGCCCGCTGGACGTCGGGCAGGACGCTGTCGTCGAACCCGACGATGCCCGGGGAAGGGGTTCTCGCCGGCGCGGAGCAGGCGGACGAGGTTGGCGCGGATCTCCGCTTTGACGGTGCGCGGCTCGTGTCCGGAGGCGCGCAGCTGCCCGATGGTGGCGGGCTCAGGGTGGTGGGTCACTCAGTCACGTTACGTCCGCCGTCGGCGGACCGGTACTGCAGGTAGTCCAGCTGCGCCCGCACGCTCAGCTCGGCGGCCGGCCAGACCTCTCTGGGCACGTCGGCGTAGACCCGTTCGACGACCTGCCGCGGCTCGGTGTCACCGGCGTCCAGTGCGGCGCGGACCTCCTCGAGCCGGTGCGCGCGGTGCTCGAGGTAGTAGCGCACGGTGGCCGCCGCGTCGGGCACGACCGGCCCGTGTCCCGGCAGGATGCGGGCCGCATGCCCGGACGCCGCCAGCCGCTCGATCCGCTCCAGCGAGTCGAGGTATGCGGCGAGCTCGCCATCCGGCCACGCCACCACCGTGGTCCCCCGGCCGAGGACGGTGTCGCCGGTCAGCAGCGCCGACTCGGCCGGCAGCAGGAACGAGACGGAGTCACCCGTATGCCCGGGCGTCGTGACGACGGTGACCTCCAGCCCGCCGACTCGTACGGTTTCGCCGTCGCCGAGGTCGTCGTGGCCCCGCCCGATCGCGCGGACCGGCGCGGCGGTCTGCGCGGCGAAGTGCTCGGCGGCCTCCGCGTGGTCCTGGTGGTGGTGGGTCAGCAGGGTCAGCGCGACGCGGGCGCCGCGCTCCTCGACGAGCCGCAGCACCGCCTCGAGGTGCCCGAGGTCCAGCGGTCCAGGGTCCACGACGACCGCCTCGGCGGACCCCGGTTCGAGTAAGACCCACGTGTTGGTGCCGTCGAGCGTCATGGGTCCGGGGTTCGGGGCGAGCACGCAGTACGCGCGTTCGCTCACCACTCCCGACCGCCACGCGTCGCTCACCCGGTCACCGTAGCGACCCCGGTTCTCGGGTTGACGCAGCGTCGAGCGGGTTGACGCGGTCTACAGGGAGCGTCAACCCTCTCGACGCTGCGTCAACCTCGCCAGCCGAGCCGAGCGGCGGTTCAGTCATCCGGCAGGTCGGCCCGGATCATCGGCTGGCCGGCCACCTCGACCAGCTGGGGGATCACCGCGCGCGACGGCCGGGAGGTGGCGACCAGCTCGGCGGCCGAGGTCGCGGCACGGACCCGCTCGACCGAGACGACGGTCGGCGGCAGCAGGATCGCCTCCCCGGACTCGTATGCGGCGAGCAGCGTGTCGGGATCGGTCCAGTCGGCATGGTCGGCCTCCGACGTGTCGTCGTCGGGGATCTGGCCCTCGGGCAGCAGGGCGGCGAAGAAGAAGGTGTCGTAGCGCCGAGGCTCGAACTCAGGGGTCACCCACCGGCCCTGCGCCGACAGAAGGTCGGAGCGCAGCACCAGCCCGCGCCGCAGCAGCAGCTCGGCGAAGGACTGCTCCTTGGACAGCAGCGCCGCTCGCTCGGCGTCCCACTGGGGGTCCCGGAGGTCGGCGACGACCGTGTCGGACGACGGGCCCGGCGAGCAGCACCCCGCACTCCTCGAACACCTCACGCACCGCCGCACAGACCAGCGCCCGGGCCAGCCCTTCCTCGCAGCCCAGGACCGCGGCCCACTCCCGCGGCTGCGGGACCAGCCCACGGCAGGTCCGGCTCGTCGTCCCGCGGGTCCACCCCGCCACCGGGGAACACCCACGTCCGGGGCGCGAACACCATCGTCGGCACCCGGCGCAGCATGAACACTTCCAGCGACGAGCTGCGCGGCGGCCGGCTCCTCAGCCCGGAGGCCGCGTCGCGCACGAGCATCACCGTCGCCGCATACCGGGGCGGGACTGCTTCACCTCGGCGCCCGGCCAGCCACTCGGCCGCTCGCGGGCCGAGCGCACCGGGGGCGAAGTCGCGTACCGCCACGAGGTCGCTCGGGGTCAGTCGGCGACGGCGACGACGATCTCCACCTCGACCGGGGAGTCGAGCGGGAGGACGGCGACCCCGACCGCCGAGCGGGCGTGGACACCGGCGTCGCCGAACGCGGCGCCGAGCAGCTCGCTGGCGCCGTTGATGACCCCGGGCTGGCCGCTGAACGAGGGGTCGGAGGCCACGAAGCCGACGACCTTGACGACGCGGGTGACCCGGTCGAGGTCGCCGACCACCGACTTGACCGCGGCGATGGCGTTGAGCGCGCAGATCCGCGCGAGCGCCTTGGCGTCGTCGGCCGGGACCAGGCCGTGACCGTCGCCGACCTTGCCGGTCTGCGGGAGGTCACCGGACACCATCGGCAGCTGGCCAGAGGTGTAGACGAGGTGGCCCTCCTGGAGGGCCGGGACGTAGGCACCGGCCGGTGTGGCGACGTCCGGGACGCTCAGCCCGAGCTCGGTCAGCCGGTCCTCGACGGCACTCATCGCGGTGACCTCAGGCCTTCGGTCGCTTGAGGTAGGCCACCAGGCCGTTGCCGTCCGGGCCGGGGACCACCTGGACCAGCTCCCACCCGTCGTCACCCCAGTTGTCGAGGATCTGCTTGGTGGCGTGGATCATCAGCGGAACCGTGGCGTACTCCCACTTCGTCATGCGGTCACTGTAGGGGCCGCACGCACGGTCCGACACGCGGTGCGTCTCCGGAGGAGAACCGGTCCCGCGCGTCCCCGACCTGCCACGCTGTGACCATGGAGAAGAACTGGCTGGACGACAACTGGGTGATGCTCCTCGTGCGGGGCATCATCGCCGTCCTCTTCGGGCTGATGGCGATGATCTGGCCGGGCATCACGGCGGTGGCGCTGGCGGTTCTCTGGGGGTTCTGGGCGCTCGTCGAGGGCGTCGTCAACCTCGTGGCCGCCTTCCAGACGGGTGCTGCGGGCAAGGGCTGGAAGATCGTCTTCGGCGTCATCTCCATCATCGCCGGGCTCATCGCGGTGATCCACCCGTTCGACGTCGCGCTCACGCTGACCTGGATCCTGGGCATCTGGTTCATCGTCACGGCGATCTTCCAGGGCGTCGGCGCCTTCTCCAGCACGCGCACCCAGCCGCGGTGGATGCTCGTCGTCTCGGCGCTGCTGTCCCTGCTCATCGGGATCCTCTTCGTCGCCCGGCCCGGAGTCGGCGTGCTGTCCATCGTGCTGTGGGTCGGCGTCGTCGCCATCATCTGGGGGGTCATCCTCGTCATCGCCGCCTTCGCCGCCCGCCGGCTGGGCCACGAGATCGGCACAGCCGCGGCCCGGCCCGCCTGACCTCCAGCCCGGTCAGGGCAGCCGGCCACTTCCCGGGTTTCGGACGGTGACGCAGTATGCGCGCCCGCTCGGGTCGAGCAACGTGGTCCAGTGCTCCGTGCGTCGCACCACCCGGCCGCCCAGCTCCACGTGTCGGGCCACCTCGGCGTCCCGGTCCTCGCTGGCCAGGTCGAGGTGTAAGCGAACCGGCCCGGCTTCCTCGTCGACCCGCTGCAGCAGCACCCGCAGCGGCTGGCCGGCCGGCGGCAGGATCCGGTCGAACTCCGGCAAGGCACCTTCGACGTGCGGCCAGCCGGTGAGCATGGACCAGAAGTGGGCCTCGGCCTCGAACTGCTCCGGCCGGATGTCCAGGCACACCTGGTCGACCAGGCTCGAGCCACCGGGCCACGAGACAGGAGCTGGACGGCGCTCACGCTGCTCCGGCACCAGGCAGAAGGTGAGCCCACCGGGTGAGCGCCCCACCGCATACCCCTGGTCGGTCATCCGCACCTCGGCGCCGAGCCGCTCGGCGTCGTCGACCAGGCAGTCGAGGTCGTCGGTGTGCACGTCGAGGTGCATGCCGCCCGTCGGCGGTTCGCCGACCACCTGCACCGTGACTGGGCTGTCGCCGTCCGGCGGCTGCAGGGTGGCGAACTCGCCGTCCGCGCCGCGCCGCTCCGACAGCGGCCAGCCGGTCACCGCTGCCCAGTAGGCCCCGGTGCGCGCAGCGTCCGCCGCCGCCGTGTCGAGGAACGCCGTCAGCCAGGTCACCGCCACGACGGCACGCTACCCGTGGCAGGGTCCCCTCATGCCCGCTGACCCGCTGCCCGACGTCCCGCCGCCCAACCGCACCACGGCATACGGGATCGATCCTGACCAGGTCTACGACGTTCGCCTACCGGGCAGCGATCCGACCGGCACGACGGTCGTCGTCGTCCACGGCGGGTTCTGGAAGCCGGAGTGGGACCGCACCCACGCGGCCGGACAGGCGCAGGCCTTCGCTGACGCCGGTCACCACGTCGCGGTGGTCGAGTACCGACGGACCGGTATGCGTGGGGGCGGCTGGCCGGAGACGTTCGCCGACGTGGCGGCGGCCGTCGACGCCGTACTGACCGACCCGGCGCTGCCCGACCGCTGCGTCCTCGTCGGTCATTCGGCCGGGGGCCACCTCGTCGCGCTCGCCGCGACGCGTCCCGAGGCCGCGACGCTCGCCGGCGTTGTCGCCCTCGCCGGCTGCGTCGATCTGGCCATGACCCGCGACCTGGGCCTCGGAGGTGGGGCGGCGGCGCGGTTCATAGGCGACGCCGACGAGGCCGCGTGGACGGCCGCCGACCCGGCCGCGCATCCGGCGCTGGTCCCCGTCGTACTGGTCCACGGCGACGCCGACGACACGGTGCCCTTCGAGGTGTCGGTGAGCTACGTCAAGCGTCAGGCGCCGCACACCCGGCCGGAGCTGATCCGGCTCCCCGGGGTCGGGCACGACGAGGTGATCGAGCCCGCCGAGCCGGCCTTCGCGGTCGTCCTCGATGCGGTGGGCCGGCTGACGTCGACGTAGGGTCACCGCATGGCCGTGCGCACCTCGACCGGTGTGCGGCTGCACATCGTCACCGGCAAGGGCGGCACGGGAAAGACCACCGTTGCGGCGGCCATGGCCATGGCGCTCGCCGCCGGCGGCCACCGGGTCCTGCTCGTGGAGGTCGAGGAGCGCCAGGGCATCAGCCAGACGTTCGACGTGCCGCCGCTCGCCACCGAGGAGGTCCGGATCTCCGGCGCGTCCGGCGGCGGGGAGGTGTGGGGCCTCTCGGTCGACGCCAAGACCGCGCTCATCGAGTACCTCCAGCTGTTCTACAAGCTGGGCCGCGCCGGCGGAGTCCTGGAGCGGTTCGGGGCGGTCGACTTCGCGACCACCATCGCGCCCGGCGTCCGCGACGTGCTGCTCACCGGCAAGGTGTACGAGGCGAACCGGCGCCGCGCCACCGGTCGCCACTCCCGCAATGACAACAGGCCGGCGTACGACGCGATCGTCCTCGACGCTCCTCCCACGGGCCGGGTCGTCCGGTTCCTCTCCGTCAACGAGGAGGTCTCCGGCCTCGCGAAGATGGGGCCGATCCGCTCGCAGGCCGACTCGATCACCGAGATGCTGACCTCCCCGCAGACGGCGGTCCACGTCGTGACGCTGCTCGAGGAGATGCCGGTGCAGGAGACGGTCGATGCCGTCGCCGACCTGCGGGCGGCCCGCCTGCCCATCGGCAGCGTGATCATCAACCAGGTCCGCGAGCCGCTGCTGCGTCCGCGCGAGCTCGCGTCGGCGGCCAAGGGCACTATCGGCCGGCCCAAGGTCCGGGCCGGCCTCGAGGCAGCGGGACTGCGGGTCACCGACGCCCTCGTTGAAGGCCTGCTGGCCGAGGCGCACGACCACGCCCTCCGGGTCGCCCAGGAGAGCGAGCAGCTGGCCCTGCTCGAGCAGCTCGACCGGCCGATGGTCCGGCTGCCGATCAACCCCGAGGGCATCGACGGGTCCACCGTCCGCGAGTTCGCCGACCTGCTCGTCGAGCGCGGCTGGCCTGGCGACGAGCTCGCCCGATGAGCACCCGGGCCACCCCGCGGTCACCGCGGCTGGACGTCGACGCGCTCCTAGCGGACCGGCATACCGACATCGTCGTGTGCTGCGGTTCGGGTGGCGTGGGCAAGACCACCACGGCCGCCGCGCTCGGCTTGCGCGCCGCCGAGCAGGGGCGCAAGGTCGTCGTCCTCACCATCGACCCCGCCCGCCGGCTCGCCCAGTCCATGGGCCTCACCGAGCTGGACAACACCCCCCGTCCGGTCGAGCACATCGATACGACGGCCGGCGGCTCTCTCGACGCGATGATGCTCGACATGAAGCGGACGTTCGACGAGGTCGTCGTCGCCCACTCCACGCCGGAGAAGGCGGACCAGATCCTCGCGAATCCCTTCTACCAGGCCGTCTCCAGCTCGTTCGCGGGCACGCAGGAGTACATGGCGATGGAGAAGCTGGGCCAGTTGCACCAGGAGGTGCGCGCCAACGGCGGCAATGGCGGCCCGCGCTGGGACCTCATCGTCGTCGACACCCCGCCCTCGCGCTCCGCGCTCGACTTCCTCGACGCGCCCAAGCGGCTCGGCTCGTTCCTCGACGGCCGGTTCATCCGGCTCATGACCGCTCCCGCCAAAGCGGGCGGTCGGGCGGGGCTGCGGGTGTTCAACGTCGGCATCGGGCTGGTGTCGTCCACCCTCTCCCGGGTCCTCGGCGGCGAGATGCTCCGCGACGTCCAGACGTTCATCGGGGCGCTCGACACGATGTTCGGCGGGTTCCGCCAGCGGGCCGACACAACGTATGCGTTGCTAGGGCAGCGCTCGACGGCGTTCCTCGTCGTCGCCGCGCCCGAGCGAGACGCCCTGCGCGAGGCGTCCTACTTCATCGCCCGGCTGGAGTCGGAGCGGATGCCGCTCACCGGCCTCGTTCTCAACCGGGTCCAGCAGGTGCAGGCCCCCGGGCTCAGCGCGGCGCGAGCACGCGCAGCCGCGGAGGAGCGCGCCGACGAGGGCGATCACCTCACTTCCGGGCTGCTGGCCCTGCACGCGGACGTGGCCGGCGCGGCGGACCGGCAGCGCCAGCTCGCGCGCCGGTTCTCCGCCGGCCACCCGGCCACCCCGGTGGTGGAGGTGCCGGCCCTGGCCGAGGACGTCCACGACGTCGACGGGCTGCGGCAGGTCGGCGAGGCCCTCGCGGCCGGCTAGGGCCGCAACCCGCGTAGCTCAGGAAGCGGTGGAGACCTCGCCCTGGTCCAGGCGAGCCGTCTGGAACAGGCTCCACCACGACGAGACGTTGGGGTGGCGTCGCAGCATGGCGCGTCGCTCCCGTTCGGTCATGCCGCCCCACACGCCGAACTCGGTCCGGTTGTCCAGCGCGTCGGCCAGGCACTCGGCGATGACCGGGCACTTCTGACAGACGATCTTGGCGTTCTGCTGCGCCGCACCGCGGACGAACAAGGCGTCCGGGTCGTTGCTGAGGCAACGCCCCTGGCCCGCCCAGTCGGCCTGCAGCCCCCCGGCTGTCCGCGACTTGGCGCTCCCGGTGTCCCCGATGGGCCGGCTTTCGATGATGGTCACTGTTTCCGCTCCCGCTGATCCCCTAGTACGAACTGGGACACAACGCGGCGAAGCGGTTTACGCGCCACCGAATGTGTCTAAATGGACCCTAGGAAGGCGGGGGGTATGGAACCATCGTCCACACGGATGATTGTCCGGTGGAAAGGGGGTAGTCCGATCGGACTACCCTTTGCACGGCCGACCGGCAGACGCATACCGGAACCGTCTCGGCCCCTCGGCGTTGTCCGGTTTGGCGTGCCGGTCAGGTTAGCCTAGGTCGCGTGAAGGCTGGGCGCACGACCAACATCGCGAGCATCATCCCCCTGTTGGGAGCGTTCGTCGGCGCTGCCCTGGTTATGGGGCTGCTCGGGGCAGGCCTCGTCATGCCCACCGTGGGCGCGGCCGGGGCGATCACGCGTACCGGCGTCGACATGTTCGACGCGCTGCCGAGCGAGTTCACGGCCGCCAAGCTGTCGCAGCAGTCGAAGATCCTCGACGCCAAGGGCAACGTCATCGCCACCCCCCACGACGAGAACCGCATCATTGTGCCGCTGGACCAGGTCGCGCCGGTCATGCAAAAGGCGCAGATCGCGATCGAGGACAGCCGGTTCTACGAGCACGGTGGGGTCGACGTCCGCGGCGTCGTCCGGGCGCTGGTGTCCAATGCCTCTGGCTCGGTCAACACCTCCGGCGGCTCCACGCTGACGCAGCAGTACGTCAAGCTGACCCTCCTCGACACCGCGCTCAAGGCCGGCGACACGCAGGCCGCGCAGGCCGCCGTCACCCAGCGCGGCCTCGCTGGCGTCACTCGCAAGCTCCAGGAGCTGAAGTACTCGATCCAGCTCGAGAAGGAGCAGACGAAGGACCAGATCCTCCAGGGCTACCTCAACATCGTCTACTACGGCGACCAGGCCTACGGCGTGGAGGCGGCGTCCAAGCACTACTTCAACAAGGACGCGAAGGACCTGAACCTGCCGGAGGCGGCCCTCATCGCCGGCCTCGCCCAGAACCCGGGCACCACCGACCCCGTCAACAACCCGGAGCGGGCGATCGCCCGACGCAACGTCGTGCTGGACCGGATGCACGAGCTCGGCCTCATCACCGACAAGGAGACGGCCGACGCCAAGGCGGTCAAGCTGACCGACATGCTCAAGGTCACGTCGGCGCCGACCGCCTGCCAGGCGGCGGGCGACGTCAACGCCTATTTCTGCGACTACGTCATCAAGTGGCTGGAGCTGGACCCCTCGCTGGAGCAGGCTCTGGGCAAGACCGTCGACGAGCGCAAGGCCAAGATCTTCGGCGGCGGGCTGACTATCCAGACGACGATGGACCCCGATCTGATGGCCTTCAGCAAGCAGTCGCTCCTCGCCAAGGTGCCAGCAGGGAACCCCTACCAGATCGGTGCGGCGTCGGTCACCCTCGACCCCAACACCGGAGCCGTACGCGCGTTCGCCCAGAACTCCTCCTACTCGATCAAGAACGACGCGTGGGACAAGACCGCGGTCAACTGGGCGGTGGACTCGAAATACGGCGGCTCCAACGGGTTCGGGTTCGGGTCGACGGAGAAGGCCTTCACGTTGGTGACCGCCCTCGAGCAGGGCCTGCCGATCAACACGACGGTCAACGCGAAGCAGGCCGGTCCCAGCCAGGCGGCGGTCTACACCAACGCCGACTTCAACAACGACGCTTGCGGCGTCCCGAAGGGCGCGCCGGCCTGGACGGTCCGGAACGACGAGACGGCCGGTGGGCAGATGACCATCACCCAGGCCACGGCGCGGTCGATCAACACCGCGTTCGTCGCCCTCGCCGGCCAGGTCGGCGTGTGCAACGTCCAAGCGACCGAGACCAAGATGGGTCTGCACCGGGCCGACGGCAACCCGATCTCCAAGGTCGGTCCCTCCGGGATCATTCTCGGGACGCAGGAGGTGTCCCCGATGACGGTGGCCAGCGCCTACGGGTCCCTGGCCAACGAGGGCACGCACTGCTCGCCCGTCCCGATCCAGTCGATCGTCGGGCCGGACGGCAAGGAGCTGCCGATCGTCAAGCCCGGCACGACCAACTGCCAGAACGTCGTCCAGCCCGCCGTCGCCAACGGCGTCGCGAGCATCATGAGCAGCGTCCTGGCTCCCGGGGGGACCGCGGCCGCGAGCACGCTCGACGGCGGCCGGCCGGCCGCCGGCAAGACCGGCACCACGGACGGCAACAAGCAGACCTGGTTCGTCGGCTACACACCGCAGCTGACCACGGCGGTCTGGGTCGGCCAGCCGCTCGGCAACAAGCTGGTCCTCGACAACATCAGGCTGGCCGGCACCACCTACCCCACCGTCTTCGGGGCCAGCATCGCGGCACCGACGTGGAAGACGATCATGGACCACGCGCTCGCCGGCCAGCCCGCCGTCGGGTTCCCGCCGCCGACCGACCAGGTGGCGAGTGGCACCAAGGTGACGGTTCCATCGGTGTCCGGGCAGACCGTGGCCAACGCGACCGCCGCCCTGCAGGCCGCCGGCTTCTCCGTCACGGTCGGGCGGCGGGTCTACTCGAACTACCGGCCCGGCATCATCGCCTACGCCAACCCCGCCGGCAGCGCCAACCAGGGCAGCCAGATCACGCTCTACATCTCCGCCGGTCCGGCACCACAGAGCCAACCGCAACCGCAGCAGCAGGCACCGCCGCCCCCGGCCGCCGCTCCGACTCCTTAGGTCATCGCCGGCGGTCGAGCTAGCCGGCGAGGACCTTCCGGACCACAGCGGCCACCCGGCCGCCGTCGGCGCGTCCGGCAACTCGCGGCTGGACGGCCTTCATGACCTGGCCCATCTGGGGCATACCGGTGGCTCCGGTCTCGTCGACCGCCGCGGCGACGATGTCCTCGATCTCCTGGTCGGTGAGCTGCGCGGGCAGGTAGGTCTCGATGACGGCGAGCTCGGCGTCCTCCCGGGCGGCCAGCTCGGGCCGTCCGGCGCCGGTGTATGCGGTCGAGGCCTCGCGCCGCTTCTTGGCCTCCTTGGCAACGACCTTGAGGACGTCGTCGTCGCTCAGCTCGCGGGCCTGCGTGCCGGCCACCTCCTCGTTGGTCACGGAGGTGAGCACCATCCGGAGCGTGCCGGCACGCACCTGGTCCCGGCTGCGGATCGCGTCGGTGAGGTCGGAGCGCAGACGGTCCTTGAGGCGGCTCATGCCGTGAGTCTGGCAGGCGGATCGCGCGCCGAGGCAGGGGCGGCACCATGCGAGGATCGAGGTATGCATCCCGTCGCTCGCACCGCGTCACTGGTCGGTGCGGCGGGTGCGGCGGCCGCGGTGGGGCTCGGCTACGCGGCGCTGGTCGAGCGCAACGCCTTCGTCATGCGCCGGTTCACGGTGCCGGTGCTGCCCGCCGGCCACCGGCCGTTGCGGGTCGTGCACCTCAGTGACCTGCACCTGATGCCCGCACAGCGTCGTAAGGCGGCCTGGGTCGCCGAGCTGGCAGCGCTCGAGCCCGACCTCGTCGTCAACACCGGTGACAACATCGCGCACCCGGACGCGATCCCCGTGGTGCTCGAGGCATACTCCGCCTTTGCCGGGGTTCCGGGGGTCTTCGTGCTCGGCTCGAACGACTACTTCGAGCCGAAGTTCAAGAACCCGGCCCGCTACCTGCTCCCCGCCACAGCCGCAGACACCACCAAGGAGAAGGCGGTCCGGCTTCCCAGCGAGGACCTCGTCAAGGGCATGCTGGACCTCGGCTGGACCGATCTGACCAACACCCGGACCACTCTCGACGTGGCTGGCGCCACCGTCGAGGTGGTGGGAGTGGACGACCCGCATCTCCAGTACGACCGCTACGGCCTGGTGGCCGGGCCGTTCTCCCCGACTGCCGACCTCGCGCTCGGGGTCACCCACGCGCCGTACCAGCGGACCCTCGACGCCATGACCCGTGACGGCGCCCGGCTCGTTATCGCCGGGCACACCCACGGCGGGCAGCTCTGCCTGCCGGGATACGGAGCGCTGGTGACCAACTGCGACCTCGACCGAGGCCGGGCCAAGGGACTCTCGCGCTGGTGGCCGGGAGCGGGGCGCGCGGTGGGCTCGCCGGCACCGGCCGACGCGGCCTGGCTCGAGGTGTCGGCCGGCCTGGGGACCTCCCCGTATGCGCCGGTGCGGTTCGCCTGCCGGCCGGAGGCCACGCTCCTGACGCTGGTTCCGGCCGCCTGACCGGTTCGGTCGGACGGGGCGCTCTGGCGAACCGATTTCAGCCGCTCGGCTCGGCTCGGCTATCCTCACTCTTCGCTGCCTCCCGCCGGATCACGACGCCGGATCACCACGTCGGACGGGCAGTGGCCACGGGGTGTGGCGCAGCTTGGTAGCGCGCTTCGTTCGGGACGAAGAGGCCGCAGGTTCAAATCCTGTCACCCCGACCGTGTGATCTGGATCGCACCGCGCTCCGGAGACGCATACCCGCTCCCGCAACAACTGCACTCGTTGTCGATCGTGGTGGGCCTCGGCGTTTGTTGGCCGCAACGTCTGACCGCGCGGTTAGTTGTTGTGGCGGCGCTCCGGCCGTCCCGCCGTTAGAACGCATGTTCGATAGTCTCGGGCCATGACCGACGTGCCGAGGCGAGCGCCGCGGCAGCCGCGGTCGCTGACCTCGGAGCAGCTCACCCACTCCAGCGTGACGTCGGCCGCCGAACCGGTACGCGTGAGCGCCTGGATCGTCTGGGAGGACGGTGTCGAGGAGCTCGTCGTCGGTCACGCCGTCGCCTGGACGCCGCGAGCGGTGCACGTCCGCTTCGGCGTCCCGCCCCACCAGCACGAGACGTGGGTGTGGTCGGGAGCGGTGACCCGGTCGTGACGTCGTCGCGAGGCGGTGCGGCTACGCCTGGGCCTCCTCGCGGGCCGGTACCGCACCTCGGGACGAGAACCCGGGGAAGCGCTTCTCCACGGTCACCAGCCCGAAGAGCGCCGCCGCCAGGAGCGCGGTCGCGACGAACCCCGGCACGAGCAACGAGACGTAGAGCAGCACGAACAGGACCGGCACCGCGATCATCCGGGCGACGCGCCAGACCTTCGACATCGCATACCGCATGTAGACCATCGACGACAGCAGCAGGATCGCCCCTCCGTAGAGCAGGTTGAGGTGGGTGAAGGTCATGGTGACCCCAGGCCGGGTCACCATCTGCTCGAACCCCACCGCGATGCACACGATGCCGCCGATCACGCCGAAGTGCCCATAGGCAACGTGTCGCGAGACGACGATGTGCTTTTGGGTGCCCTGCAACGCCACGGTGATGGCGGCGTTGGAGTGGTCGAAGTAGGTCCACCACAGGGTGCAGACCACGAGGAAGCAGATCGCCACGGCCAGGAGCTCGAGCGGTTCGATCACGTCGGCCTGGCGGGCGAGCGGCAGGCCGAGGTCCACCATCGACTCGCCGAGGGCGATGAGGACGAACAGCCCGAACCGCTCCATGAGGTGGCTGTGGTCGTAGTGGATGAGCCGGTGCTGCCGGCCGAGGAACGCGACCGTGCCGAGGTCGATCAGCGCGCCGACCAACCAGGCGATCTCGCGCGCGTTGTCGCTCAGGAACGCGCCGAGCAGCAGCAGCGGGCCGATGACCATGACGCTGAGGCCCAGCGAGGTGTTGAGCTTCGGCTTCAGCTGAGGGACGTAGCGCACCCACAGCAGGACGCGAGCCGCCCAGTAGGCGAGGACGAACTGCAGGGCGCCTGTGTCGTAGACGTGCGGGATGGCGATGGCCATCACGACGCCCCCGAGGCCGACGCCGAAGAGGGTGATCCGGTCGCGCATCGAGTCGCGGCTGAGCCGGTTGGTCTGGAGGGACGTGGTGACCCAGGTGCGGTAGACGAGCGCCAGGATGACGAATGCCCGCCCCAGGCCCCACCATTGGTGGTGCTCGCCCAACAGGGTCGCCACCTGGGTGACGGCCAGCACGAAGACCAGGTCGAAGAAGCCCTCCGCCCAGGTGACGCGCTTGCCCTCCACCACCTCCGCCACGCCCTCCAGGGTAGGAACCCGCGGCGCATCCGTCACCTGTTCGGCCACTCTCCCGCCCATCGGCGGCTGCCCGCGAAGCGGCACCGGAACGACGCCACCTCGGCGGCCCGCCTCAGCGCGGCCTCCGCGTCGGCCCCCTCGGCCCGGTAGAAGGCGTACGCGCCGTGCAGGACGTCGCCCGCTCCCAGCGTGTCGACGGCCGTGACCGCCGGCACCGGGACCTCAGTACGCCGGCCTTCGACGCTGACGTCGATGCCGCCCGGCCCATGCGTCTGGGCGACCACGCGGGCGCCAAGACCGTGCAGGTATTCGGCCAGCTCGGCGAAGTCCCCGCCGGTCGGGACGGTGAAGTCCCCGGAGCAGACGACCTCGTCGACCAGGGGCAGTAACGCGGTGAGCTGCGGTTTCCAGCGACCGGCGTCGAGGACCACGGGTATGCGACGGGCCCGGGCCCAGGACGCCACCTCCACCGCGACCGCGGGATAGTGCCCGTCGAGGAGCACCACGTCGGGCGTCGCGTCGGACCCGACCCCTTCAGACCAGGCCCGCTCGGACAGGGACGCCCGGACGGCGGCGACCGCGGAGCGGTCGTCGAGCGGGGCCGCGTCGCGCGACACGACGCGGCGCTCGCCGGTGCCGTCGACGACGACGACCGCCGACACGCTCGGCTCGAAGTCCGCGTCGTCGGCCGCGAGGTCGACCACCGTCAACCCGGGCCGCCCCAGGTCCGCTCGAGCGACGGCGCCCAGCCCTCGCGACCCCACGGCCGTCAGCAGCCGCGCCGAGCCGCCGAGGACCGAAAAGGTGACGGCGGCGTTGGTCGCCGGACCGCCGGCCACGAGCTCCTGGGTGAGCGCGGTGACCTTCTCGTCCGGTCCGGGTGGGCGGGCCACCCGGTGGACGAGGTCGACGACGCACAGGCCAGCAAAGAGCGCCGAGGTCACGACCCGAACTGAACCACGTCGCGGTCGAGGGGCAGCTCGTTGGTTCGAGGTGAGGTCGGGGTGGCGGCCGCGAACGGCAGCGTGCCGGTCGGCTCCAGGCCCATGTTGTCGTCCCAGATCCGGTCGGTGATCCGCCCGAGCAGGGTGAACGAGTCGAACGCATACGGCTTGCTGTCCGCCGGGAAGTACGTCGGCGTCGTGAGGATCTGGAAGTGCAGGTGGGGCGTCGTGGAGTTGCCGCTGCTGCCGATGAGACCGAGCTGCTGGCCCCGCGTCACGTGGTCGCCGACCCGCACCGCGACGGAGCCCGGGTCCATGTGGGCGTAGAGGACGTAGACCCCGTCGGCGACCTTGACGATGACGTGGTTCCCGACCGTCTCGTTGATCGGCGGCGGCTTCGGCGGCTTGGGGAGAGCCGTCGTGTTGGCGAACCCGTCGAGGGCGGCGACGACGGTGCCCTTCGGCGGCGGCGAGGATCGGCACCCGGTAGGTGAGGTAGCTCTCCAGCTTGGACGGGTCGCCGACCCAGGTCCGGTGCTGGTCGTCGAGCTTGTAGAAGTCGATCGCATACCGCTGCGGCACGGACAGGATGCCGTTGATGGGCGCGATTCCCCGCCGGTGGTGGGTGTCGTCGGCGCAGCAGCCCTCGCTCATGTACCAGATCCCCGCCGGCACGGGTGCTCCGAGGACCACGGGCCCGTCGGTCGCGGTGTCAGCGCGCCCGATCCTGAGCTGGGCCGGCACGGGCGGGGTGCCGCCCGGCGGCAGCACGGCACCGGTCACGACGTGCTCGATGGTCGCCGGTACCGCGGTCCGCTGCGGAAAGGTGACGTCCACCCAGGCCACGTCGGTCGCCCCGGGAGCGATCGTCACGGAGGCGTTCCCGGGCCCGGGGTCGGTCACCCCCTCCGCCGGTGCACCCACGGCGAGCGGGGTGAGGTCCACCCGGCCGGTCGTGCCCGGCACGAGGGCCGACGTGGCGGCGTCATGCAGCTCGACGGTGTCCACGCGGAAGGGGACCGGCGCGGAGTTGGTGAGGACCAGCTCGTAGGTGAGGTGCACCTTGCCGTCGGTCATCTCGACCGGGCCCGGAGTCGTCAGCAGCGTCGCGGTGAGCTGGGTGAACTTCGTCGTGCTGTCGTACCCGCCCTTGAAGCCCCCCGTCGCCGCGCCTCCCCCTGAGGGGTTAGCGGTCGCGCCACCCGTCGTGGGGCCGGGGCCACCGCCAGTCTCGGTGCAGGCCGCACAGGCCAGGACAACGCCTACAGCGACACCGGTCACGAGTGCGCGCCGCGCGCGTCGGTCCCCCATGGTCGACCACGTTAGGGGGCGACGGCGACGCCGGCCAGGGACTCAGGTCCAGGTCGTCTTCGGGCCTAGGTCCAGGGGGCGCGCCATCCGCCGACGTCCTGGGCCAGCCGGTCTGCGGCCGCCGGTCCCCACGTCGCGGGCGCGTAGGGCTCCGGCGCCGTAGGCAGGTCGAGCAGCGGCGTGAGAATCCGCCAGGTCTCCTCGACGACGTCCTCGCGGGTGAACAGCGTGGCGTCGCCGACGATGGCCGCATGCAGCAGCTCCTCGTAGGGCGTCGGCACGTCCGGGCCACCGAGGTCGACGTCGAGGTCCACGGTGCGGGTCGACTCGCTCGTCTGGCTCTGGGCTTGGATGACCAGCTGGGCACCCGCCGACGGGTCGACCCGCAGCACCAGCTGGTTCGGCTCCTGCACGCCGTCGTCGTCGGTGAACCCGAGCGGAGGGGGCGACTGGAACACCAGCCGGACCTGCGTCGTGGTCACCGGCAGTGACTTTCCCGCGCGGATCAGGAACGGGACCCCCGACCAGCGCCAGTTGTCGACCCACAGCCGCAACGCCGCATACGTCTCCGTCGTCGACCCGTCGGCGACGCCCTTGACGGACTGGTAGCCCTCGTACTGGCCGCGGACGTATGCGGCGGGATCGGCCGCCGGCATCGCGGCGAACACGTCGCGCTTGCGGTCCGAGAGCGCGTCGAGCCCGCCCCGCGCTGGGGGTTCCATAGCGACCATGGCGAGGACCTGCATGAGGTGGTTCTGGACGACGTCGCGCAGGGCGCCGACCTTGTCGTAGAACCCGCCCCGGTCGGCGACGTCGAAGTTCTCGGCCATGGTGATCTGCACCGACTGGACGTAGCGCCGGTTCCACACGGGCTCGAGCACCGTGTTGGCGAACCGCAGCCGGAGGATCTGCTGCACCGACAGCTTCCCCAGGAAGTGGTCGATCCGGTAGAGCTGCGACTCACGCAGCATCGCGCGCAACGAGGCGCTGAGCGCCTGGGCCGACGCCAGGTCGTGGCCGAACGGCTTCTCGACGACCACCCGCGCCTGACCGGTGAGGTTAGCCGCCGCCAGGCCCTTGACCGCCATCTCGAACAACGACGGCGGGATCTCCAGGTAGAACACCGGGACCTGAGCGCTGCCGAGCACCTGAGCGAGCTTCGTGTAGGTCGCCGGCTCGGCGAAATCGCCTCCGACGTAACGCATACGGGCGACCAGCCGCTCCAACACCGTGTCGTCCACGGTCTCGTCGGAGCCGAGCGAGGCGCGGACCGACTCCCGCACGTGATCGCGCAGCTGGTCGTCGGTCCAGTCGTCCACCGCCACCCCGATGATCGGGAGGTCCAGCCGGCCGGCCCGCTCCAGGCGGTACAGCGCAACGAACGTCATCTTCTTGGCCAGGTCGCCGGTGACGCCGAACGAGACGAAGGCGTCGGCCGGCTGCTGGTCGGCTGCGTGCTCCTGGATCGCGACCACGACAAGCACCCTAGCGGCCGATCCTCAGCGGCGCCTGGGACGCTTCGGGGTCAGACCAGGGCGATCGCCGGCGCCACCTCGCGGGCGAAATCCGACGGTACGACGAGCTCGTCGACGCCCAAGGTCTCCGCGTGCTCGCGCACCTGCGCGGCGATGGCCGCGGGGTCGCTCGGGAGCATGAGGATCGAGCCGGCCTCGCTGAGGTCCGCCGCGGAGAACCCCTGCCGGCGCAGATACTCGGGTACGCGCTCGCCCACCCCGAACGCCTGCAGGGTCAACGCGACTCCGGGCGCCGCCTCCCGCACCCGCGCGGCGCCCGCCTTGAGGTCGGCGAGCGTCGCCTGCGGCGCCAACGCGACGGCCACCCGGTCGGCCACGCGCCCGGCGACGGCGAGCGCCTTCGCGCCGCTGGCGGCCATCACCACCGGAGGGCGCGGCTGGACCTGCTCCCGCACGGCGACCACCGCCGCCTCCAGCTGCGCCACCCGCTCCGAGGCGCTCCCCAGGGAACGCCGAGCCGGGCGGCCTCGTCGGCGGCATCGGGCCGGCCGGTGCCGATGCCGAGCTCGAACCGGCCGTCGCTCAGCCGCTGCAGCGCCGTCGCCTCACGGACCACGGCCGCCGGGCGTGCGCATCGGCGACGCGAGCACCCAGGTCCGCAACCGGATCCGTGGCGCCGCAACGGCGGCGGCCGCGAGGGCGGGGAACGGCGAGACGGTCCACAGCGTGTCCGGGACTAGCACCGCCGCATACCCGAGGTCCTCGAGCATCCGGACGTGCTCGACCCACGAGGCCTGGGTCGGTCCGGGAGTGGCAACGACGGCGAACGAAACGGTCATCCCGTCACGCTAGGTCGGGCCGGCGCGGTCGGACATCAGGGATGACCCGGAGCCGGCCCCGGCGTGCGCCCAGTGCGCGCGCAGCGCCCGAGCCGTCTCCTCGTCGGCCGGGTAGAACGTCTCGATCGCCAGCTCCGACACCGTCACCTCGTGTGGCGTCCCGAACACCGTTGTCAGGCTGAACATCGACAGCACGTCCGCACCGACTCGCAGGCGCATCGGGACGACGGGACCGCTGGTCGTGTCCACCGGGCCGTGGCTCGCCACCGGGTATGCGGCGATCTCCTCGCGCAGCGCCACCAACCCCTCGTCCCCGGACGACGCATACTCGCGTCCCAGCCGGTCGAGCAGGTGTGCCCGCCACTGCGGGAGGTTGAGTATCCGTGGCGCCAGGCCGCGGGGGTGGAGGGTGAGCCGGAGGACGTTGACCGGCGGCTCGAGGAGCTCGGCCGCCGCCCCGGACACCATGGCGTAGACCGGGGCGTTGGCCGAGACGAGGTCCCAGTGACGGTCGACGACCAATGCCGGAAAAGGCTGGTGTGCCTCGAGAATCGCCATCACGGCGTCGTTGACGACCGCCATCGCCGACGCGCCCAGCGGCCGTTCGGGGTACGCCGGGGCGAAGCCGCCCGAGACCAGCAACGCGTTGCGTTCGCGAAGCGGGACGTCGAGCTGCTCCGCCAGCCGAAGGATCATCGTCGAGGTCGGCCGCGACCGGCCGTTCTCGACGAAGCTCACGTGGCGCGTCGACACGTCGGCGCGAGCGGCTAGCTCGAGCTGGCTGAGGTGCCGGCGCTCTCGCCATCGCCGCAGCTGCTGGCCCACCGCCGTCGTGCTCACGACATGACGGTATGCCGCGGGTCGACCACGTGCCGTTACCTCGGAGGTCATCGACGGCATTCCCTCCGGCGACCGAGGATCGGCGTCACCGGGACCGCCAGAGGGGCCGTCCCGCCACCTCAGAGGAGTCCCGATGACCGATTACCAGCAGCCCGTCACCGACTACCTAACCGCCTGGAACGCCACCGACCCGGAGGAGCGCCGGGGCGCGATCGCCCGGGTCTACACCGAGGACGCGCGCTACGCCGACCCCCTGGCCGACGTCACCGGCCACGACCAGCTCGACGCGGTGATCGCGGCGGCGCAGGCCCAGTTCCCGGGGTTCGTCTTCGCGCCCATCGGCGCGGTCGACGGCCACCACGACCAGGCCCGGTTCACCTGGGGCCTCGGGCCGGCCGGCGCGGAGCCGGTCGTCGTCGGCTCCGACGTCGTGATCCTCGCCAAGGACGGCCGGATCAGCCTCGTGCTCGGCTTCCTCGACCGGGTTCCGGCGGCGGCCTGACTCCGGGGTCGTCGTCACCCGTCCAGGACCGCGGAGCGGATGCGGGCGGCGTGCTGGTCGAACCGGTCGGCCAGCACGCCGTAGGTAAAGGCGCTCTTGACCTCTCCCGAGCGGGCCATCGACCGCACGAAGTCCGACCCGACCGCGTAGTCCTGGTGGTCGCCCAGGGTCGTCTGCAGCTTCTTGGCGCCGCGGGCGACCTTCCGAGCCTCCGGGCGGACCGGCTCGAGCAGGTCGCTCGCATACCGGAGCCGTTTCGCCGCCTTGCGTGACTGGTGCAGGCCGTGCGCGTCGGTGGCATCGGCGAGCCGTCGCCGGACCTTGGCCTCGGCCTTGCGCAGCGTCCGGCGGGGCCGGACGCGGGCCTCGTCGCGGACGGGCACCGAGGCGTACCAGCGCACCAGGGTGGCCATGACGCCGCGGTACCGAGGGGCGTCGGCCGCCTGCCGCAACTCCTCGAGGCCGTTTCGCCGCGCAGCGCGCAGCGCGCGGCGGACCTCCTCGGGCACCGGTCCGACGACGTCGCGCGGGTCGAGCTCGTCGAGAGCGCCGGCGAGCCGGCGGCCGAGGATGTCGGCGTCGCGGATCGGTGAGAGCAGGCCGGCCAGCCAGCCGAGGTCCGCGTCGAAGGACCCCGGCACCTCGTCGACCACGTGGTCGAACAGCCGCAGCGTGCTCCGCAGCCGGCGCAGGCCCACCCGCGTGGCGTGCACCACCTCGGGCGTCGGGTCGTCGCGCAGCCCCACGTCCCCCAGGAGGACCGCAGCGCACTGGTCGCGCAGGTAGTCCACGACCAACGCGGCGGACCCGCCATGCTCGGCGCGCGGCGGCTCCCCGAGGACGTGCGTGATCTTGCGGGTCACCACCGCCGGGCGCGCGCCGTCGAGCATCGCGACCACCCGCTCCAGGTGCCCCTCGTCGCCCGCGTCCCCCAGCTCGACCTCCACCTCCCGCCAGACGACGGGGTATGCGTCGGCGCCGGCGGGCGTGCCGGTGACCCGGTCGTCGGCCAGCTCGACGACCAGCGCACCGTTGGCGTCGATGATGTGCGTGGTTCGCCTGGTCGTCCGGATCGTCGCCACCGGACGGACCGCGATCGTCGCCGACGACCCCCGCCAGCCGCCGCCGCAGCGCCGCTGGGAGGGAGCCGCCGCCGGCCCGGCTCTGCACCTCGGTGCGCGCGTCGCCGGCCGGGATCTTCAGGTGCCAGCCCGCGTCGGTGCCGCCCCCGCGGTGA
This sequence comes from uncultured Actinomycetota bacterium, assembly GCA_963751085.1. Classification (GTDB taxonomy): domain Bacteria; phylum Actinomycetota; class Actinomycetes; order Actinomycetales; family Dermatophilaceae; genus Lapillicoccus. Next base: position 1,310,583 of record CAVVTH010000004.1, read on the forward strand.
CGCAGGGTCATGCCGAGCGAGCGCAGGGTGGCGCGCTCGGTGTCGTAGTACGTCGCCGCCAGCTCGTGCTCGGCGGTCTCGATCCGACCACCCTCCGGCGTCAGGGCGGAGAGGTCCGGCACCGTCCAGCCGTCGTCGACGTCGAAGGTGACCTCGCGTTCCCGGTGGTGCGCCACGCTCATCGTCGTTCCCTTTCCTCAGCCGTAGCCGATCACCAGCCGGGCCGCCCGGCCCTGCTCGCCCGACGCCCAGCAGCCGCCGTCAGGTGCGCAGTCCACGCTGTCGAAGCTGCCCGGGCCGAACGCGGACCACGTGCGGCCGGCGTCCGTGCTCACGTCCGAACCGCTCGGACCGACGGCTACCGCGGCGTCCCGTTCGCCTGGCAGCCACGCCGACCCCGAGCGGTAGCCCGACGGCAGGATGTCAGCCTTCGTCCATGTCCGGCCACCGTCGATACTGCGGGACGCGTTGCCCAACGGGCTGGCCGGGTTCGAGTAGTCGCCGCCGACGGCGATGCCCGTGTGCCGGTCCCGGAACCTCACCGAGAAGACTCCTGCGGACGGCCCCTTCGCCAAGTACGCCGTGGAGACGGACCAGGTGTGTCCGCGATCGGTGCTGACGAAGATGCGGGGCCCGTCGTCGCCACCGGAGCCAAAGTAGGTGGTCTGCCCCTCGCCTGTCGTAAGACACGTCCCACTGGCGGCGAACCCGAACTCGGTCGCGCCCGCTGGGGGCATGCCCGCCGGGTCCACGAGGGACCAGGTGCGCCCGCCGTCCGTCGTCTCCTGGAGCCGGAACACCCCGTCCACCGGGTCGCTCAGGGCCAGTCCCCGCTGCGGCGTGCTGAAGGCCATGCAGTCGTAGAACGCGGCCGGGTCCTGGTTCTCAAAAGCCAGCGACCACGACACGCCACCGTCGTCGGTGACATAGATCCGCGAGTCGGTCTCGGGTCCGACGGCGAGGACCACCGCGTGGCGTTCCGAGGTGGCCTCGACGTCGCGGAAGTCCAACGGATCGATACCAGGCGGACCGACCGACGCCCACGAGGCGCCGCCGTCGGTCGTGCGCAGCACCGTGCTCTGCGTCCCGGCGAGCCACGCGACGTCCGCCGAGACCGCGGACAATCCTCGGAACCGCGCGGTGCTGTCCGTCGGCGTCGACTGCCACGACAGGGAGAGGGCACGCTGACCGTCGTTCACGTCGGGTGCCCGCTCGGCCCCCGCCACGCCGCCGGTGGCGCCCAGCAGCACTCCGGTGATCGCGAGAGCGCCGAGGCTGCGGCGCAGCGAGCGAGGCATGAGCCGAACGTAACCTGCCCGTGCGGCTCGCGGCATCCGCAGCGTTACAGGTCTGCGAAGGTTCCGCCCGACTCGCTGGAGAAAGCCAGCATTGTTTGACACGCTCACCGCCATGAAGAGCACCATGCAGACAACACCGCTGTTGATCTCGCAGCTCCTGCGCTACGGGACCACTCTCCACGCCGACCAGGAGGTGGTGACGTGGACGGCGGACGGTGGCCGCCGGATCAGCTTCGCCGACCTCGGCGTCCAGGCCGCCCAGCTGGCGCACGCGCTGCGCGGCCTCGGGGTCACCGGTGACCAGCGGGTCGCGACGTTCATGTGGAACAACGCGGAGCACCTCACCGCATACCTCGCCGTTCCGTCGATGGGCGCGGTGCTGCACGCCCTCAACATCCGGCTCTTCCCCGAGCAGCTGATCTACGTCACCACCCACGGCGGCAGCGAGGTGGTGATCGTCGACAACACGCTGGCCGCCCCGTTCGCGAAGCTGCTCCCCCACCTGAAGACGATTCGGAACGTGATCGTCAACGGCCCGGTCGACGCCGAGACCCGCGGGGCCCTCGAGGGCGTCGAGCACGTCGAGGGCGTGCACGACTACGCGGAGCTGATCGGCGGCCAGCCAGAGGCCTTCGACTGGCCGGAGGACATCGACGAGAACGACGCCTCGTCGATGTGCTACACCTCCGGCACCACGGGCAACCCCAAGGGCGTTGCGTACTCGCACCGCAGCAACTACCTGCACGCTCTCTCCGACGCCTACAGCCTCGGCGTCCGCCAGGGCGACCGCAGCCTCGTCGTGGTCCCGCTGTTCCACGCCAACGCCTGGGGCTTCCCCTACATCGCCATGCTCGCCGGCACCTCGCTGATCATGCCCGACCGGTTCCTGCAGGCCGAGCCGCTGGCCGCGATGATGGAGGCCGAGAAGGTCTCCACCGGCGCCGGGGTCCCGACGATCTGGAACGACCTCCTGCGCTACCTCGACGACCACCCGGAGAAGGCCGACAGCTGCTACCGGCTCATGGTCGGCGGCTCGGCGGCGCCGCCGGCCATGATCCGCGCCTACCAGGAGCGCCACGACATCGAGATCATCCACGGCTGGGGGATGACCGAGATGTCGCCGGTGGGGACGCTGGCGATCCCGCCCGCGGAGGTCGAGAAGGACAGCGAGGAGTACTGGCGCTACCGCTCGGCGCAGGGCCGGTTCCTCGTCGGTGTCGAGGGCCGGCTGATCGGGCCGGACGGCGAGGAGCAGCCCTGGGACGGCGAGTCGGTCGGCGAGCTGGAGGTGCGGGGGCCGTGGATCACCGGCTCGTACTTCATGAACGGCACCGAGACCGACACCGACCGGCGCGAGATGGCGGCCAAGTTCAGCGACGACGGCTGGCTGCGCACCGGTGACGTCGGCTCGCTGAGCAAGGACGGCTTCCTGTTCCTCACCGATCGTTCGAAGGACGTCATCAAGTCCGGTGGCGAGTGGATCTCCTCGGTGGATCTGGAGAACGCCCTCATGGGTCACCCCTCGGTCCTGGAGGCGTCGGTGGTCGGAGTGCCCGACGAGAAGTGGGGCGAGCGACCCCTCGCCTCGGTCGTCGTCGTCGAGGGCCAGTCCGTGACGCACGACGAGCTCGCGGACTTCCTCGAGCGGCAAGGTCGCCCGCTGGCAGGTGCCGGAGCGATGGGCGTTCATCGACGAGGTGCCCAAGACCTCGGTCGGCAAGTTCGACAAGAAGGTCCTGCGCCGGCGCTACGCGGAGGGCGAGCTCGACGTCAAGCAGCTCGGGTGAGGGTCTGACCGGCGGGTATGCCTGAGCTGCCCGACCCCGCCCTCGTCGTCCTCGTCGGGGCGGCGGGGTCGGGCAAGTCCACCTGGGCCGCGACCCACTACCGCGCGGCCGAGGTCGTCTCGTCCGACGCGCTGCGGGAGGTCGTCGGCAGCGGGCCGGCCGACCTCGACGCGTCGGTCGACTCCTTCGACCTGCTCGACCGGATCGTCGCCGCCCGCGCGGGCCGTCGGCTCACCGTCGTCGTCGACACCCTGGGCCTGGACCCCGGCCGGCGAGCCGCCTACCTCGCCGTGGCGCGGACGGCGGGGCTGCCGGCGGTCGCCGTCGTGCTCGACACCCCCGCGCCGGTATGCCGCGTGCGGAACACCCAGCGCGACCGGCCGGTGCCCGGCGCCGGCGCTGACGGCCCAGCTGCGCCGGATGCGTACCGTCACCGACGAGCTGGCGGCCGAGGGTTGGGACGTCGTGCACGTGCTGTCGGACCGGGCGGGGCCCGAAGCCGGAGCGCGCCGTGCCCGCGGCTCCAGCATCCCGAGGGCGGCTGCTCGAAGGCGTGTTCCTCCACGTGAGCGCCTTCCCGTGGGGGCCGGACCCGTCCGGTTGGCTGCGCGACATCGCGCTGCGGGCGGCCGAGGTCGGGTTCGCGGGTCTGTCGCTCATGGACCACCTCGTGCAGATCCCGCAGGTCGGCCGGGCCTGGGACCCGATCCCCGAGCCGTGGGTGACGCTCGGCCATCTCGCGTCCCTCGACACCGACCTGCGGCTCGGCACCCTTGTGTCCCCGGTGACCCTGCACCACGCCGGCGTCCTCGCGAAGCAGGCGGCCACCCTGGACGTGCTGTCGGGCGGTCGGGCGTTCTGCGGCGTCGGAGCGGGGTGGTTCGAGCGCGAGCACGCGGGGTTCGGGGTGCCGTTCCCGGCGGCGCCGCAGCGATTGGACGCGCTGGCCGCAACCATCGAGACCATGCGGGCCCTCTGGGCACCGGGCACCAAGGCGTATGCGGGGCAACGGATCTCGCTTCCCGAAACCACCTGCTACCCGCGGCCGGCCGGCGACCTGCCGATCCTCGTCGGCGGCGCTGGATCGCGGACACTTCGGATCGCCGGCACCCTCGGCGACGCGGTCAACGTCCCCGCCGACGAGACCCTGCTGCCCGGGCGGATCGCCGTGGTGCGCGAGGCGGCCGAGCGGGCCGGCCGTGACCCCGACGACGTCGCGGTCACCGTTCTCGATGTCGCGGTGGTCGGCGCGTCCCGGGAGGACACCGCCCGCCGCGTCGAGCGGCTGCGCGGGCGCACGCCGGCGGCGACGTATGCGGCTCGGCACCACGCCGGCGAACCGGCCTCGCACGCCGAGCGCTACGCGGGGCTGCGCGAGCTGGGCGTGAGCGCAATGTTCCTCGCGCTTCCCGACCTCACCGGTGCGGACGATCTCGACCGCTGCGCAGCGTTCACCCGCTAGTTTCAGCAGCATGCAGACACGGACCGTGGGCACGACGATGCCCGTCCTCGAGGTCACCCTCGCGCCGGGCGAGCGCATCATCGCCGAGGGCGGCGAGATCGGCTGGCTAACTCCGGGCCTCGGGATGGAGACCTCGACCCGCTTCGGTTCCGGCGGCAAGGGCGGCTTCATGAGCGGCCTCAAGCGGGTCATGGGCGGTGGGCAGCTGTTCCTCACCGAGTACGCCGCTCCGGCCAACGGCGGCGGCTTCGTCGCCTTCACGGCCAAGCTGCCGGGGGTGATCCGCGAGCTGCGGATCGACGCGGCGGACCACTTCATGGTCCAGTCCGACTCCTACACCTGCAGCACCCCCGACGTCGAGATCTCGGTCGGCCTTCAGAAGAGGCTCGGCGCGGGCATCTTCGGCGGGGCGGGCCTGGTGTTCCAGAAGCTGTCGGGCAACGGGACCGCGTGGGTGCAGCTGTCCGGCGAGATCGTCGAGTACGACCTCGAACGCGGGCAGTCCCTGCTCGTCCACCCCGGTCACCTCGCGCTCTATCGCGCGGAGATGGAGCTGTCCTTCGCGTCGATGAAGGGCGTGAAGAACAAGCTGTTCGGTGACTCGATGATGCTGGCCCAGATCCACGGTCCGGGACACGTCTGGCTGCAGTCGATGACGCCGCAGAAGCTGGCGTCGGCGATCGAGCCCTACCTGCCCGACAAGACCACGACGACGAGCAGCGACTGGCGTCGCTGCACGCTCAGCTGGTGACGTCCTTGCCGGAGAACCGGGCCCAGGCCAGCAGCCAGAACACCGCGGCGTATGCGGCGTCGACGCCAAGGCCGCGCAGGACGTTGTCCCACAACGGTGGGTCGCGCAGCAGGTCGGCGAACGACAGCCACTCGTGCACGATGAGCCACGGGTGCAGCCACGCCAGCTGGGGGACCGTGTCGAGGATCCACGACAGGATCGCGAAGATCATCAGGGCGATGGTCGCCGCGATGGGCTGCTCGGTGAGCGTCGAGATGAACAGCCCCACGGCGCCGAGGGCCGCGATGCCGGCGCTGAGGTAGAGCACGACGAGGAGCACCCGGCCCAGTGCCGCCGGGAAGTCCAGCTGCGACCCGGACAGCGTGGTCAGCGGGCCGGCACCGAACAGGGCGACGCCGATGATGCCGCCGGCCACCGCCACGGTGGCCACTCCCCATAGCGCGCCGATGCACAGGGACGCGAACTTGACCGCCAGCAACCGGGTTCGGCTCACCGGGACGGTCAGCAGATAGCGCAGGGTGCCGAGGTTGGCCTCTCCCGCGACGGCATCGCCGGCCAGCATGGCGATCGCCAGCGGCAGGAAGATGCCCATCTCGATGCTGAGCGCCGCAAGGGGCACGAACAGGCCGTTCGAGGTGACCGAGTCGAGGAAGTCCGGGCCGCCCTGGCTCGAGCCCCTCGACAGCTTCACCGAGATGGCGAGGACGATCGGCACCGCCGCCAGCACGAGCAGCCCCATCTGGTTGCGTCGGCGGCCGCCGACGAGCCGGATCTCCGACCGCAGCAGCCGGGTGGACACCGCGCGCCTGCGGGGGCGCTCGCCGGAAGCGTCGACCGCCGGCTCCGCCCGCTCAGCCACTGACATCGAAGCCCTCCCCCGTCAGCCCTACGAACAGGTCCTCGAGGCTGGGCGTCGTCACGGCGAACCCGCGCACCGGCACGTCGGCGTGCACCAGCGCCGCCACGATCTCCTCGGGCGCGACCGTGCCGAGCTCGGCCGCGCACCTCGTTGCCCGTCCGACCTCGACGCCGCCGACCCCGAGCCGGCCCAGCACCGCGGCCGCGTCGGACGGCCGCGAGGTCGACACGCGCGCCGTGGCCAGCCCGGTGCCGCGCAGCGCCTCGACCGTGCCCTGCGCCACGAGCCGGCCGTCGCTCATGATCCCGAGGTGCGTGCAGATCTGCTCGACCTCGGAGAGCAGGTGGCTGGAGATGAGGACGGTCGCCCCGTCCTCGGCGAGCGAGGCGACGAGGTGGCGGACTTCGCGGGTGCCTTGCGGGTCAAGGCCGTTCGTCGGCTCGTCGAGGACGAGAAGGTCCCGCGGCGTGAGCAGCGCGCCCGCGATGGCGAGGCGCTGTCGCATACCGAGGGAGTAGGCGCGGTAGCGCTTGGTCGCCGCCGCGAGCAGGCCGACGCGGTCGAGGGCGGCGTCGATGCGAGTCCGGGCAGTGCGCGGGTCGCTCCAGAGATCGGCGGCGTCGAGGCGGGCGAGGTTGGACCGGCCGGAGAGGTACGGGTGGAAGGCGGGACCCTCGACCAGCGCCCCCACCTGCGGCAGCGCCCGCGCCGCGTCGCGCGGGAATGGCGTGCCCGAGCAGCGACCGGGTGCCCGAGCTGGGCTCGACCAGCCCCAGGAGCATCCGGATCGTCGTGGTCTTGCCCGACCCGTTGGGGCCGAGGAACCCGTAGACGGCGCCCTGCGGTACCAGCATGTCCAGCCCGTCGACCGCCAGCCGCGAGCCGAAGCGCTTGCTCAGGCCGTGCGTCTCGACCGCCGGCCGGCCAGTGGGGCCCGGGGCAACTGGCGCCGCCGCCGTGGCCGTCACCAGGACGGCTCCTGCGTGACCGGCAGGGTCACTTCGCGGTCAGGGCCGCGTACAGGGCCTCAGGTGCCACCGCCCCGACCGCGACGCGGCCGTCGTCAGTGAGCACGGCCGAGAACAGCGTCCCGTCGATGAGGCGGCCGGATCCCCAGCCGCCGCTGACCTTCGGCACCGACCGGAGCAGGCCCTGCACCTTGGGGTCGGTGGTGGCGCCGGCGAGCTGGGCCGGCGCCTGGGCGACGACGACGGATGTCCAGCCGGTGCCGACGACCTTGGGTTCGGGCGTGCCGGTGGCCGGCGTGCCGGTGGCCGGCGTGCTGGCGCCCGAAGCGGTGGAGCCTTCCTCGGTCACCTTGGTGCCGGGCGGCGGCGTGAAGACGAACTGCCGGGCGTCGGGCGCCGCGAAGTCGACCGCCGTAAAACCGACCTCCAGGGCGGGGTTCGCGAGCTTCGTCGAGTAGACCTGGACGCGGAGCGGCACCTGCATCTTCGCGTCGACCGCAATACGCACCTGGGCGACGCGGGTGTCCTTGGTCCTCGGCTGGAGGACGAGCTCGTATGCCTGCCGGCCGGCGACGACCGCGGTGCCGGCCGTCGTCACCTGGGTGGTGGGGTCGATGGCCGCGAGCGCCTTCTGGGCCGCCTCGTCCGGGGTCTTCGGCAGGTCGGTCGGCGAGAGCTGCGGGGTGCCGGCCTGGCCCTTCGCCTGGCCCTTCGCCTGGTCCTTGGCCGTCATGGTGTCGTGGACCGCCGACTTCCCGGCGCTGGACCAGACCCACACGTCGTTGCCGTTGCGGATGACGTCGGACTCGCCGGACCCACCCACGAGGGCGACGCGGGCTTGGGTGGGGCCTTCGAGCCACACCCGCCAGGTATGCGTGCCGGAGACGACCGAGGTGAGGTCGTTGCCGCCCGGCGCTGGCGGCCGCGCCGCCGGAGGCCTGGCCGGTGAGGGCGCCGAGGTCGGGCAGACCGAGGTTCGCGGTCTGGACCACCGTGCCGGACAGATGCCGGGTCGGCGACTGCTGCACGTCGGCGAGGAGCTGGGCGGCGGTGCGCGGGGCCAGGCCCGAGTCGGCGCTCGCGGTGCGGGAGGCGACGAGGCTTCCGGCGGCGATGAGAACGACGGCGCCGGCGGGCAGGGCCCAGCGCGCACGGGGATGGTCGGCGAACAGGTTCACCCAGTCATTGTCCGACGCGCGACCTGAGAGGGTCCTGGAGAGCTCGGCATGGCCCGCGGCCGACCGCGTGGCAGGGTGTGCGCGTGCGACTGCTCCTCGTCGAGGACGAGCCCGGCATGGCGGCGGCCCTTGCCCGTGGGCTCGGTGCCGAGGGCTACGCCGTCGACCACGTCGCCGACGGGCCGGCCGGGCTGGAGGCGGCGCGGTTCGGCGCATACGACGTCGTGTGCTCGACATCATGCTGCCGGGGATGTCGGGGTACACGGTCGTGAGGACGCTCCGCCAGGAGGAGAACTGGGTCCCGGTGCTGCTGCTGTCGGCCAAGGACGGCGAGCACGACGTGGCCGACGGTCTCGACTACGGCGCCGACGACTACCTCACCAAGCCGTTCTCGTTCGTGGTGCTGCTTGCCCGGCTCCGGTCGCTCGTGCGGCGGGACAGCGGACCGCGTCCCGCGGTGCTCGAGGCCGGCGGTCTCGCGCTCGACCCCGCCACTCACCGCGTACAGGCGGACGGCGTCGACGTGGAGCTGTCGCCGCGCGAGTTCCGGCTGCTGGAGCAGCTGCTGCGGGCGGCGCCGGCCGTGGTCGGGCAAGGAGGAGCTGCTCGACCGGGTCTGGGCGTCGGGTGACGACGCGAACGTCGTCGAGGTCTACATCGGCTACCTGCGGCGCAAGCTGGGCCGGGAGCGGATCGAGACGGTCCGCGGGGTGGGCTACCGGGTCGCGGTCTGATGCCCGGCCGGTTCGAGCGGATCGGCTTGCGTGGCCGGCTGATGACCGATCGGGGTGCTCGGCGTGGCGGGGGCCCTCGTCCTCGGCGGAATCATCCTGTACGCGGTACTCGGCTCGTCGTTGACCCGCACCGTGCAGGTCGGAGGCGACTGTCCAGCGCGCGTGAGGTGGCCCTGCTGGTCGAGTTCCGGCCGCATCCCCGATCCGGTCCCGGCGTCGGGTGCGCAGGTGGTGCAGGTGCTGTCCGCGGACAACCGGGTCCTCACCGGTTCGCTCACCGCGGACCGGCTGACGGCGCTGGTCACGCCCGAGGAGAAGGCCCGGGCGCTGGCCGGGGACCTCGTCGTCGTGCCCGGCAACCGTTCCGGGCTGTCCGGCGGGCTCCAGGTCAGCGCGGTCGAGGCCGGTGTCTGGCGCCGACCGGCTGACCGTCGTCGCCGCGCTGCCGACGGCGGACCTCGAGTCGGCGACCAGCACGTTGCGGGGTCTGCTCCTGATCGTGTTCCCCCTGCTGCTGCTGGTCTGCGCGCTCATCGCGTGGCGGGTCATCGGAGCGGCACTGCACACCGGTCGAGCAGCTGCGCAGCAGCGCCTCACGGATCGACGGGTCGTCGACCGACGAGCGCCTTCCGGTGCCGCCGACGCGCGACGAGATCGCCGCTCTCGCAACGACGTTGAACGAGATGCTCGACCGGGTGGCAGCGGCGCGACGGACCCAGCGCGCCTTCGTCGCCGACGCGGCCCACGAGCTGCGCAGCCCGCTCGCCTCGATGCGCACGCAGCTCGAGGTGGCGACGCGGCTCGGTGAGGGCGGCCGGCTGCCGGACGACCTGGTGCCCGAGGTCACCCGGCTCTCGGCCCTCGTGGAGGACCTGCTCCTCCTCGCCCGCACCGACGACGACCGGTCGGCCGCCCGGGTCACCGGCGTGGTCGACGTCGGGCGGCTGGTCGAGGAGGTCGCGGGCCGGTATGCGTCGGCCCGGGTGCCGGTGCGGTGCGGCGGTCCCCGACGACGCCGGGACGGCGACCGTGGCCGCGTCCTACGACGACCTTTACCGGGCGCTGACCAACCTCGTGGACAACGCGCGTACGCCATGCGGCCACCGGGGTCGAGATCACACTCGAGCGGTCCGGTGAGGCGGTCCTGGTCCGGGTTACCGACGACGGTCACGGCATTCCCGAGACGAGCGCGAGCGCGTCTTCGACCGGTTCACGCGGCTGGACGAAGCGCGGGACCGGGACAGTGGCGGAACCGGGCTGGGTCTAGCGATCGCGCGAGAGCTGTTGCGCCGCAATGGTGCTCAGGTGGTGCTCGAGGACGCCGCCCCGGGGGTGCCAGGCCGTCGTCACCCTGCCGGCAGTCAGCCGGTCGTGAGCTCCTTGGCCACCAGCTCGGCGATCTGCGCCGTGTTGAGCGCGGCCCCCTTGCGCAGGTTGTCGCCGCAGACGAACAGCTCGAGGGTGTTGGGGAAGTCCAGGGCCTGACGCAGCCGGCCGACGAAGGTGGGGTCGGCGCCGACGACGTCCGCGGGTGTCGGGAACTCGCCGGCGGCAGGGTCGTCGAGGACGACGACACTGGGGGCCTCCTCGAGGGCCTGGCGGGCGGCGTCGACGGTGACGTCCTTGGCGAAGACGGCGTGGACGGCCAAGGAGTGGGTGGTCACCACCGGGACCCGGACACAGGTCGCCGACACCTTGAGGTCGGGGATGCCGAGGATCTTGCGCGACTCGTTGCGGACCTTGAGCTCCTCGGACGACCAGCCGTCGTCCTTGAGCGACCCGGCCCAGGGGACGACGTTCATCGCCAGCGGGGCGGGGAACGGCGAGTCGGGGCCGAGCTTGTCGAGGATCTCGCGGCGCACGTCGCCGGCCTGGGAGCCCAGCTCGCGGTTGCCGCCGACGACCTGGAGCTCGTCGTGGAGGCGGTCGATGCCGGGCTGGCCGGCACCGGACGCGGCCTGGTAGGACGAGACGACCAGCTCGGTGAGCTGCCACCTGCGGTGCAGGGCGCCGAGGGCGTCCATCATCGTCAGGGTGGTGCAGTTGGGGTTGGCGATGATCCCCTTGGGGCGGTTCGGTCACCGCGTCGGGGTTGACCTCGGGCACGACGAGCGGGACGTCGGGATCCATCCGGAACGACCCCGAGTTGTCAACGACGACAACGCCTTTGGCGGCGGCGATGGGCGCCCACTGCGCCGACACCTCGTCGGGGACGTCGAACATCGCGACGTCGACGCCGTCGAACACCTCGGGGCTGAGCGCCTGGACCACCACCTGCTCGCCGCGGACGTCGAGCAGCTTGCCGGCGGACCGCGCGGAGGCGACCAGCCGGATCTCACCCCAGACGTCCTCCCGCGTCGACGAGGATCTGTCGCATCACCGTGCCGACGGCGCCGGTGGCGCCGACGAGCGCGAGGGTGGGCTTGCGCATACCCGCGCGGTTGGTGGTTGTCGTCATCGTCCGGTACCTCCGTAGACCACGGCCTCGCCCTCGGACGAGTCGAGACCGAATGCGGTGTGGACCGCCCGGACCGCGTCGTCGAGCTGGTCGTCACGGGTGACGACCGAGACGCGGATCTCGGACGTCGAGATCATCTCGATGTTGATGCCGCCGTCGGCGAGCGCCTGGAACAGCGTGGCGGACACGCCTGGGTGAGAACGCATCCCGGCGCCGATCAGGGAGAGCTTGCCGATGTGGTCGTCGTAGAGCAGATTGCGCGAACCCGACCTGCTCCTGGATCTGGGCGAGCGCCTGCATACCGGTCTGGCCGTCGGTCTTGGGCAGCGTGAACGAGATGTCGGTGAGACCGGTCTCCGACGCGGAGACGTTCTGGACGATCATGTCGAGGTTGATCTCGGCGCGGCGCCACGGCCTGGAAGATCTCGGCCGCCATCCCCGCGCGGTCCGGGACGCCGACCACCGTGATCTTGGCCTCGTTGCGGTCGTGGGCGACGCCGGCGATGATCGGGGCTTCCACGGACTCTCCTTCCGGGCCCTGCTGGGGCTTGTCGGTGATCCAGGTTCCCTCGTTGGCGGAGAACGAGGAGCGGACGTGGATCGGCATGTCGAAGCGGCGGGCGTACTCGACGCAGCGCAGGTGCAGGATCTTGGCGCCGCAGGCTGCCATCTCGAGCATCTCCTCGTTGCCGAGGTGCCCGATCTTGCGGGCGCTCGCGACGATGCGCGGGTCGGCGGTGAAGACGCCGTCGACGTCGCTGTAGATCTCGCAGACGTCGGCGTTGAGAGCGGCGGCGAGGGCAACGGCGGTGGTGTCGGAACCGCCCCGGCCGAGTGTGGTGATGTCCTTGGTGTCCTGGCTGACGCCCTGGAACCCCGCCACGATGGCGATGTGGCCGGCGTCGAGGGCGGTCTGGATCCGGCCCGGCGTGACGTCGATGATCCGGGCCTTGCCGTGGACGGCGTCGGTGATGACCCCCGCCTGGCTGCCGGTGAAGGAACGGGCCTCGTGGCCCAGGTTGGCGATGGCCATGGCCAGCAGCGCCATGGAGATGCGCTCACCGCTGGTGAGGAGCATGTCGAGCTCGCGCCCGGGTGGCAGCGGCGCCACCTGGTTGGCGAGGTCGAGGAGCTCGTCGGTGGTGTCCCCCATCGCCGAGACGACGACGCATACCGCGCTGCCGCCCTTGCGGGTCTCGACGATCCGGCGGGCGACGCGCTTGATGCTGTCGGCGTCCGCTACGGAGGAGCCGCCGTACTTCTGCACCACCAGGCTCACGGCGAACACGTGCTCTCTCGACGGGGCGAACCGCTGAAATCGGTCGGGACGAGCTAGTTTACCGGTGCCGTCCGGAGGCCTCACGCTGCTCCGGACAGTGAGATGGCCGGGTTCTCACGGGTGTAACGCGTCGAACTCCGCGGAGGACACCGTCTCCTCGTCCACATCGAGCCGAAGGTGGGCCAGGACCGACTGGAGAACGCGCAGCGAGCTGGCCGCCCGGTCGCCCCACGTGGAGAGGTAGGAGAACTGCCACCACCACAGCGCCTCGATGGGCCGGCCGTCGTCGTAGTGGCTGAGCCCGTGTTCGAGCGCCAGCACGATCTCCATGACGTCGTTCGACAGCGATCCCCGGGTCAGCTCCACGTGCGTGACCGGGTCGACGACGTCGGCGTACTCGTCCAGGCCCTCGAGCAGGTTGAGCAGGCTGATCCGCAGCGGGTCGACGTCGGGGTCGGGACCTGGGTCCGGCTCGAACCGCTCGACCGGCATTACGTCCTGGATCGCGCCGAGGCGGGAACCGGTCAACAGGAGCTGCGCGGTCGCCAGCAGCATCAACGGAATCGCGGTGTCAGCCGCCTCGCCCGAGGCGACCTCGGTGACGGTGGTGATGTAGTTGCGGGCGTCGGCCGCGGAGTCGGCCGCGATGGCCCGCAGCTCCGCGCGCTCCGCCTCGACGGCGGTCACGTCGCTGACGGCCTGCGTCTCGTCACTCATGCATCGGCCGCCGTCCCTCGAAGGCCCGTCCCAGCGTCACCTCGTCAGCGTATTCAAGATCGCCGCCCACGGGCAGACCGGAGGCGAGCCGGGTAATGGCGAGTCCCGTGCCGCGCAGCGACCGGGAGATGTAGGTGGCCGTCGCCTCGCCCTGGATGTTGGGGTCGGTGGCGATGATGAGCTCGGTGACGGTGCCGTCGGCCAGGCGCTGCAGAAGCTCCCGGATCGACAGGTCCTCTGGCCCGATGCCGTCCATCGGCGAGATCGCGCCGCCGAGCACGTGATAGGTCCCCCGGAACTCCCGCGTGCGTTCGACGGCGACGACGTCCTTGGGCTCCTCGACGACGCAGATGGCCGTCTGGTCCCGGCGCGGGTCCGAACAGATGCGGCAGAGCTCCTCCTGCGCCACGTTGCCGCAGCGCGCGCAGAAGTGGATCGTCGCCTTGACCTGTGTCAGCACCGTGGTCAGCCGCGCCACCTCCTCCGGGTCGGCGCGGAGCAGGTGGAAGGCGATCCGCTGCGCCGACTTCGGGCCGATCCCCGGTAGTCGCCCCAGCTCGTCGATGAGGTCCTGCACCACGCCCTCGTACACGGCCGTCAGCCTAGGTCACCCACCAAGCCTCCCGGGTCAGCCTGAGACGCCCTTCAGTCGGCCGCCTGGAGGTCGGCCGACCAGCGTTCCTCGATCCGGCCCACCCGCCACACCGCCAGCGCCACGACCCACGTCACGACGAAGAGCCCGACGATCCAGTACCCCACGTACTCGAGGTCGAGCGAGGCGAGGGCGGCGAACGGTCCGGAGGTGACGTCGAGCTTCTCGGTGAGGATCGACAGCAGCTCGATGACCCCGATGCCCAGCGCCACCGCGACCGAAAGCGCCGTGACGGTGATGTTGTAGTAGATCTTCCGCACCGGCTTGGCGAACGCCCAGCCGTAGGCAAAGTTCATGAAAGAGCCGTCGATCGAGTCGAGCAGCGACATCCCGGCGGCGAAGAGCACCGGCAGCGTGAGGATCGCCCACCACGGCAGCCCCGACGCGGCGGCACCGCCGGCGACGACCAGCAGGCCCACCTCGGTCACCGTGTCGAACCCGAGGCCGAACAGCAGGCCGACCGGATACATGTGCCACGGCTTCGTGACGGTCCGCGTGACGCGGCCGAGGATCCGGTTCATGAACCCGCGCTTGTCCAGCTGCTCCTCGAGCTCCGCCTCGACGAAGTGGCCGGTCCGCATCTTCCGGAACACCTTGAGGATGCCGGCCAGCGCGACGAGGTTGACCATCCCGATCGCGACCAGGAACACGCCCGACACGGCTGTTCCCCACACACCGGTGACCTGCTGGAGCGTCGACTGGTCGTCCTCGATCGCGCCGGCCAGCGCCCGGATCCCCATCGCGAGCAGCGCCACCATGACGAAGACCACCGAACTGTGCCCGAGGCTGAACCAGAAGCCGACACTCAACGGCCGTTTGCCCTCCGTCATCAGCTTTCGCGTCGTGTTGTCGATCGCGGCGATGTGGTCGGCGTCGAAGGCGTGCCGCAGACCCAGCGTGTATGCGGTCACCCCGAGCCCGATGTTGAACAGCTGCCCGCTGACCTGGTACTCCCGCGGTGCGACGAGGGCGATCAGCGTGCCCCAACCGATCAGGTGCAGCAGCAGGATGAAGGTCGCCATGCCGATGACCGACCGCCGCTCCTCTGGGGTGAGGTCGAGGCGACGGCGCGCCGCCTTCGGGGGCGAGGTGGGCGTCGCGGTCGTCACGCCGTCACCCTAAGGACGCGCCGCGGCTTATTGCAAGTGGTTCGCGATAAGGGGCCTCGACGTGACCTAAATCAGGTCAGGTGCCCAGCTGCGGGCCGGGCTCCGACGGGATCTCGTTGTAGCCGTCCGCTCGCTCCTGACCCGACAGCGCAGCGATGGCGTCCATGATCTCGTCCGTCACTGCCCGCCGCGCGCGGCCCTGCGGCACCCCCGCATACCGCTCGGTGAAGTGCAGCGGCGCGCCGAAGGTGACACTGACCTTGGCCAGCCGAGGGAACCGTGCCTCGACCGGCTGGATGTCCTGCGTCCCGGCGAGCGCGACGGGCACGACGGGCACCTTCGCGGTGAGGGCGAGGAACCCCACCCCCGTCCGGCCGCGGTAGAGCCGGCCGTCCCGGGACCGGGTGCCCTCCGGGTAGATGCCGAAGGCCTCCCCCTCCCCGAGCACCGTCAACGCGGCGTCGAGCGACTCCTGAGCGGCGCGCGACGAGTGCCGGTCGACCGGGATCGCGCCCAGCCCCTCGAACACCTCGCGGCTGATGAACCCCCGCACGCCGGTGCCGGTGAAGTAGTCGTCCTTGGCCAGGTAGTGCACCTGCCGGGGCGCGGCGAGGGGGATCGCGAACGAGTCGATGAACGACAGGTGGTTGCTCGCGAGGATGACCCCACCGGTCTTCGGCACGTTCTCCGTGCCGACGATCGTCGGCCGGTAGAGCACGCGGCTGAGGGGCTTCAGGACGACGTGTCCCAGCCGGTAGAGCATGCGCCGACCCTAGTGGCCGGGCCCGGGTCCGACCGGAACGTCCCAGCGGACGGTATGCCGGCGAGCAGGTCACCTCTAGGCTGGCGGGGAGTCTTGGGAGGAGGTATGCGTGAGCCGTCCAGTGCTGCTGAGCGACTTCGTAACCCGCCTGTCGACGAGCACGCCCGGGCAGCCGAGCAACCAGCAGGAGATCCTTCTCGAGCTGCGCCGGATGATCCTCGCCGGCAACGCCTCCCCGGGAACGCCGATCCCCCTGGACGAGGTGGCGAAGTTTTTCGACTGCAGCCTCATCCCCGTGCGCGAGTCGCTCAAGACCCTCATCGGCGAGGGCCTCGTCGACCACGAGCCGCGCGGCGGCTACCGGGTCGCGCAGCTGACACCAGCCGAGCTCGGCGAGTTCTACGTCATCCGGGAAGCCCTGGAGTCGGCCGCACTGCGCGCCTCGGTGCGCAACGCGAGCACCGCGGACGACGCGGCCGCGACCGAGATCCACGCCGACCTGGCCGCCGCCATCGCCGCCGGTGACTACGGCGCATACCACCGCGACAGCCGCCGTTTCCATATCGCCCTCGTGAAGCCCTCGGGCATGCAGCGGCTGCTGCACATGTTCGAAATGGCTTGGAACATCACGGAACCCGCACGTCCCATGTCACGGGTCTCCGACGAAGAACGCAGCCGGATGCACGCCGACCACGCCGACATGCTCGAGGCCTTCGTGGCCCGCGACGCGGATCGCCTGGTGCGGATGTCCACCGAGCATTACCAACGCCTGGAGCGTGCGGTCGGGGGTTCCTGAAGTCCGCGGTTCCGTGAGCAGCGTTCGCGACGGCCCGTATATCTCGGATATATGCCTGCGGGCACGTGCTGGAAAGCGTTGCGGCGCTACCTTTTCGGTTTATCTCGACCGTCGTCATCCGCCCGAGAGGAACCCTCATGACCGACACCATCGACACACCGGCTCCGCCCAGCGCCGAGCATCCGGCTGGTGTCGGAGTCATCAAACCGGGCTACCACCCGCGCCTTACCAACGACGACCTCGCGCCGCTGCGTGACCAGAACTGGACCTGGTACAACATCTTCGCGTTCTGGATGTCCGACGTGCACAGCGTCGGCGGCTACGTCACCGCCGGCTCGCTGTTCGCCCTCGGCCTCACGAGCTGGCAGGTGTTCATCTGCCTCATCGTCGGCATCTCCATCGTGCTGTTCTTCTGCAACCTCGTCGCCAAGCCGTCGCAGCGCACCGGGGTGCCGTTCCCGGTGATCTGTCGCTCGGTGTTCGGGGTCGTGGGCGCCAACATCCCCGCGATCATCCGCGGTCTGATCGCCGTCGCGTGGTACGGCATCCAGACCTACCTCGCGTCGGCGGCGCTCGACATCCTCCTGGTCCGGGTATGGCCGTCGCTGGCGCCCTACGGGGACGTCACCCAGCACGGGTTCCTCGGGCTGTCGACCCTCGGGTACTTCACGTTCGCGCTGCTGTGGGTGCTCCAGGCGGCGGTGTTCTGGACCGGCATGGACACCATCCGGAAGTTCATCGACTTCTGCGGTCCGGCCGTCTACGTCGTCATGGTGATCCTCTGCATCTACCTGCTGTCCAAGGCGAACTGGAACGTCAGCCTCAACCTCTCGAGCGAACAGCTCTCCGGCGGCGCCGTCGTCTCCACGATGTTCGCGGCCACCGCCCTCGTCGTGTCCTACTTCTCGGGGCCGATGCTCAACTTCGGCGACTTCTCGCGCTACGGCGAGACGTTCAAGGCGGTCAAGCGCGGCAACTTCTGGGGCCTGCCGGTCAACTTCACGATGTTCTCGGTGCTCACCGTGCTCACCGCGGCGGCGACCCTCCCGGTCTACGGCGAGCTCATCACCGACCCGGTCAAGACCGTCGGCAAGATCGACAACACCTTCGCGATCGTGCTGGCCGCGCTGACGTTCACCACGGCGACCATCGGCATCAACATCGTCGCCAACTTCGTGTCGCCCGCGTTCGACTTCTCGCACGTCAACCCGCAGAAGATCTCGTGGCGGACCGGCGGAATGATCGCGGCCGTCGGCTCGGTCCTCATCACGCCGTGGAACCTCTACAAGAACCCCGACACCATCCACTACACGCTGGACACCCTCGGCGCGTTCATCGGCCCGCTCTTCGGCGTGCTCATCGCCCACTACTACCTCGTGCACAAGCAGAAGGTGGTCATCGACGACCTGTTCACGATGGACGACAAGGGCGTCTACCACTACACCCGCGGGTTCAACCCGTCGGCGGTCTGGGCCACGGGGATCGCCGCGGTCGTCGCCATCTGCTGCGTCTTCGTACCGGGCGTCAACGCGGCGACGGACTACAGCTGGTTCATCGGCTGCGGGCTCGGGCTGGTCGTCTACTACCTCCTCGCCATGCGCGCGGGCGTGGACAAGCTGGTCCTGGCTCGCGAGGGCGACGACGTGGTGGTGGGCTGAACCATGCGAATCCGCGTCATCAACCCGAACACCACGTGGTCGATGACCCGCCTGATCGGCGAATGCGCCTCGGCGGTGGCCCCTCCCGGGGTCACCGTCGAGGCGGTATCGCCGGCGATGGGGCCGGCGTCGATCGAGAGCCACTACGACGAGGCGCTGGCGGTGCCCGGCATCCTCGCCGAGATCGCCCGCGGCGAGACGGAGGGCGTCGACGGCTACGTCATCGCCTGCTTCGGCGACCCGGGGCTCGAGGCCGCGCGGGAGCTGGCCCGCGGCCCGGTCGTGGGGATCGCCGAGGCCGGTATGCGCGCCGCCACCTACCTGGGTCGCTCGTTCAGCGTCGTGACGACGCTCGGCCGGACGCGCGGACGCGCGTGGGACCTCGCCGCCACCTACGGCGTCGAGCGAGCCTGCCGGGGCATCCACGCTTGCGAGATCCCGGTGCTCGAGCTCGAGACGTCACCCGACGCGCGGGAGCGGATCACCCAGGCCTGCCGGGAGGCGCTGGCGCTGGACGAGTCCGACGTGGTGGTCCTGGGCTGCGCCGGGATGGCCGACCTGTGCGCGCACATCTCCGCCGAGATCGGCGCGCCGGTCATCGACGGGGTCGCGGCCGCGGTGGTCACCATAGAGGGGCTGGTCCGGCTGGGTCTGCGCACCAGCGCGATCCACGAGTATGCGCCGCCGCCGGCCAAGGCGTACACGGGGCTGTTGTCCCAGTTCGCCGTTGGCGCAGGTGCTGCGGGGAGAGAAATGGGTGTCCCCGCACCCACTTCGCTCCCCTCAGAGCGGGCTGGGCGTTAGTCCTCGAGCTCGCCGAGGAACTGGCCACCGAGAACCCGTTCAACCACCGCCCGGCCGTCGCCCGTGGACGACGCGATGTCCTCGTCGTCCTCGCTGACCCCGTCGTCCGGCGAGCCGCTGGCGGCCCCCGTACCTCCACGTGCCCCTTCGCGTGCCCCGGCTCCGCCACGCCTCGACGTCCCGTTGGGCGAGGGACCGTCCGCCCGCCCCGTGGCCGCGGTGTCCTGCGGTCGGGGCACCGACCGGGGCCCGGCAGCGTCGGCTCGGGAGCGGGGCGGGGCGGAACCGCGCTTCTCGGAGCGGCCCGCTGGCTCCTCGGAGCGGCCCGCTCGCTTCTCGGATCGGCCCGCTGGCTTCTCGGACCGGTCTGTCTGCGCCCCAGGCCCCGCAGGCGCTGGCCGCGAGGGGGCCGCGCTGCGCTCCTCGGCGCTGGGCACGAAGTCCGGTGGCGCTCCCGGCTGCGTCCACGGGTCGGCGTCCGGCTCTCGTTCGGGCTCAGGTTCGGGCCACGGCTCCGGGTCGCGGCTCCGCGGCACCGAAGCCGGCGGCGCAGACGGCGACGCGGCTGACGGCGATGCGGAGGGCGCTGACGCCGGCGTCGCCGCAGTGGCCATCGGCACGCCCTCGACCGGCACGTCGACGCCGATCTCGTCGATGAGCGCCTGCCGGACCAGCTCGGCGTGGTTGCCGGCGCGGAACGTGTTGGCCAGGCCCACGGTGGCGATGCCGAGCAGGAGCCGCTGGCCGTCGTAGTCGACGATCTGGGCATGCTGCGACAGGAAGGTCCAGGTCACCCGGCGCATGGTGAAGATCCGCGCCAGGACGTCGGGCCAGACCCGGCGGAGCGCCACCGTGTCCAGGCCGCCGGTGTCCCCGGACGAGGTAGCCCTGGTGGGTTCGGCCTCGGCGGCTCTCCGCACGGCCCGGTCGGGTGGCGCTCGGGTCGGCCTCGGGTGGCGCCGACGCGATCGTCTCCCGAGGACCACCTGACGACGTGGCGGCGGCGGCTCCGCCGGACGGAGCAGCCGGAGCGGGGGTCGCAGGAGCCGGGGCCGCCGAAGCGGGCGGCGCCGACGCGGAGGGCGCCGAAGCGGGGGGCGCCGTCCGGGCGGGTTCGCGTCGAGCGGGCGGCCGGTCGGTCGCCGGCCCCTCCGCCGACCGGCTCGACGACGGGACGCCGCCGAGGTCGAGGCGGCGTTCGAGGCGGTCGAGGCGAGCCGCATACCCGTTCGGGCCGGAGGCCGCCGGGAGCAGGATCCGCGCGCAGATCAGCTCCAGCTGCATGCGGGGTGCGGTGGCGCCGGTCATCTCGGTGAGTCCGGCGTTGACGATGTCGGCCGCCCGGGTCAGCGCGCCTGGACCGAACCGGGACTGCTGGCCGCGCATCCGCTCCAGCTGGTCCTCGGGAACGCCGCGCAGCACCGATGCTGCGCCGTCGGGCACCGCCGCCACGATGATGAGGTCGCGGAGGCGCTCGAGCAGGTCCTCGACGAACCGCCGCGGGTCGTGCCCGGACTCGATCACCTTGTCGATCTGGGTGAACACCGCCGCGCCGTCGCCCGCCGCGAGCGCGTCGATGGTCGCGTCGAGCAGCTCACCGTCGGTGAAGCCCAGCAGCGACGCGGCGCCCTCGTAGGTGAGCCCCTCGTCGCCGGACCCCGCGATGAGCTGGTCCAGCACCGACAGGGAGTCGCGGACGGAGCCGCCACCGGCGCGAGTCACGAACCCCAGCACGCCGGGTGCGACCGCGACCTGCTCCTGGCGGCAGAGGTCCTCCATGTATGCGGTCAGCCGGGCCGGCGGCACCAGCCGGAACGGGTAGTGGTGGGTGCGCGACCGGATGGTCCCGATGACCTTCTCCGGCTCGGTCGTCGCGAAGACGAACTTCACGTGCTCCGGCGGCTCCTCGACGATCTTCAGCAGCGCGTTGAAGCCCTGCGGCGTCACCATGTGCGCCTCGTCGATGATGTAGACCTTGTAGCGGCTCTGGGCCGGACCGTAGGACGCGCGCTCGCGCAGGTCTCGGGCGTCGTCGACGCCGCCGTGCGACGCCGCGTCGATCTCGACGACGTCGACGGTGCCGGCCCCGCCGCGGGCAAGCGCGACGCACGAGTCGCATACGCCGCAGGGGTCCGGCGTCGGGCCCTGCTCGCAGTTGAGGCACCGCGCGAGGATCCGTGCGCTGGTCGTCTTGCCGCACCCTCGGGGGCCGCTGAAGAGGTAGGCGTGCCCCACCCGACCGGTCCGCAGCGCCTGCATGAGCGGCTCGGTGACGTGCTCCTGGCCGATGACGTCGCGGAACGTCTCCGGCCGGTAGCGGCGGTACAGCGCGGTGCTCACCCAGGAACCCTAGTCGCGGCGAACGACACCGAAGCGGGCCTGTGAACAAGGCGTGGGCGGGGACCACAGCGCGGCCGCGGGGAGACACGAAGACACCCCACGTACCTGGAAGAGCCCACCTGCCCTTGCTGCATTCCTGCCCTGGGGGAGTTCAGTGAGGTACCACCACGCGGGGTGCCGACGCTCAGTCTAGACGACGAGGACGGCGCGTTCTCACGCCTGCTCGGGCACCATCGGGGCCTTGGGGATCGGGCGCTCGTCGTCACGCACACCGTTGACCCGCCGCGGCAGCCGCCGCTCCGCCACCAGGGCCAGCCAGCCGACGAGCACACACCCGACGACGAGCATCGCGACGTAGGCCGTGCTCCAGCCCTGGCCGATGAGGACGCCGGCGACCGCCGGTCCGACGACGGAGGCCGACTGCCAGGCGATGCTCATCGCCGCGTTGTAGCGGCCCCGCAGGTGGTCGGGCGCGAGGTCGTTGACCATGGCCGGCAGCGTCGGCTGGTAGAACGTCTCACCGAACCCGAAGACCGCCGCACAGAGCCCGAACAGTAAAGCCGCGACGAAGGTGCCCGGCACCAGACCGGTCGCCCCGAGGGCGAGGAACGACACCGCCCAGACGCCGGACATGAGGACCAGAACTCGGGTGCGCCGTCGGCCCTCGATGCGCTGAAGGACGAACAGCTGGAGCACGACGATAACCGCGGTGTTGGCCGCGAAGGCCAGGCCCAGCGCCCGGGTCGAGATCCCGCCGACGTCGCGGCCGAACGCCGGCAGGCCGGTGTTGAGCTGGCCGTAGCCGACGAACGACGCGACGAACACGATGAGCAGGACCAGCCGCAGCGTGCGGTCGCGCAGCACCGCGCGATAGCCCGTGCCGCGGACGGCGGCCTCCTCAGCGGCCTCAGGGCTCGGCTCCACGGGACGGTGCACGTGACGCAGCGGTCCGAGGAAGATCGCCAGCGGCGCGAGGAAGGTCGCCGCGTCGATGAGGTAGATGGCGACGAAGGTGGCCGGACGGGTGACGTCGACGACCAGGCCGCCGATGATGCCGCCGATCCCGATGCCGAGGTTGAGCAGGGTGAAGCTCACGCCGAAGTAGCGCTGCCGCAGCTGGCTCGGGATCACGGTTCCGACCAGGGTCTGGATGGCGGGCCAGATGACGCCGCCCGAGAAGCCCAGCAGCACGCACCCGATGGCCGCTCTCAGCTCGGTGGTCGCCGACGCGAGGGTGACGTTGCCCGTGATCTGGATCAGCAGCGAGACGATGACGACGATCCGCGGCCCGATCCGGTCGATGAGCGCGCCCACCGGGCCGACGACGAGCAACCCGACCAGCGCAGGCAGGGCCAGCAGCAGACCGACGCGCGCCAGCTCAAATCCGCGCACCTCATGCAGGTAGACGACGTTGAACGGCATGACCAGGCCGGTGCCGACGAAGTCGACGATGATCGTCGAGAGGAGGTACTTGCCCTCCCGCGGCAGGTCGTGCCAGAACGAGCCCAGCGTCGGGCGAGCGTCCGGAGCGGTGGGCGACGACATCAGGCCACCCTCTCGTCGGACACCGACAGCCTCAACCGGATTTCAGCCGCCGCCACGACCTCGGATAACCTGCGCGGCGGAGGATTCGCATAGTGGCCTAGTGCGCACGCTTGGAAAGCGTGTTGAGTGAAAGCTCTCAGGGGTTCGAATCCCCTATCCTCCGCGTTGCAGGTATGCCGCGTGCCCGGTCAGCGGCCGGCCGGCGGCCAGGTGCTCGGCCAGCAGGACCGCGCCGTCCAGGCCGGTCCCGGCCGGCGGCAGGACGGTCAGCCCCAGGGCGACCGCCTGCTCGTCGAACGCCTCCTGAACCGCGGGAGCACTGAGCAGGCCGCCGGTGCGGGACAGTGACACGCCCTCGATACCGGCCGCGGCGGCCGCCAGGGAGTGCGCCAGCTCGCGACCGGCCTCCGCGCAGATCCGAGCGGCGACCTCATCGGTCGCCGCCAAGCCGGTCACGAGGGGCGCCACCCCCGCGATGACGGCGATCGCGTCCGGCCGGGTCATCGCCATCCTGGGCCACGTCTCCGGCGGCCCGAGCCGTTCGGTGGCCGCCGCGAGCAGCGCCTCGCCGCCGGGGCGCACGCCGTCGTATGTCGTCAGCGCCGCCCCCAGCGCCTGCAGGCCCGACCCAGACCGACGAGCCGCGGTCGCCGAGGATGTGCCCCCAGCCGTCGACCCGCCGCCACACCTGGTCGAAGTCGGTGGCGAAGGCGACCGCTCCGGTCCCCGCCGCGACGACTCCTCCGGGCCGGACCGACCCGACGGCCCCGACCATCGCGGCGAGCGCGTCGCCGCATACCCAGACCTCGCGGGCCCCCAACCGGGCCCGGATGAGGGCCATCACCGCCACCGGGTCGGCCAGGGAGAGCAGCCCGCGCATCGACCACACGAGCACCTCAGAACCGGCGGGAGCCAGGGGGACGACGGAGTCGACCAGGGCCTCGACGTCGATCCCGGCCGGACCGAGATGCAGTCCGGCGCCCGAGCGGACCGGCCCACGGGCACCGTCGACGACGGACTGGCAGCGCAGCCCGGAGCCGCCGACGTCCACGCCGACGACGACGCCCACGCCCGCTCCTACCGCGTCCGCGCGATGGCGCCGAGCGCCGCCGCCACCGAGCCGCCGTGCGCGTCGAGCAGGTCGCGGGCCTGCGCCGCGGGGATCTCGGTGAGCAGGTGCAACAGCGCGGGCTTGAGCTCGCCACCGGCCTCGGCCAGCGCTTCTTGCGCGGACTGCTCGTCGACCCCGGTGGCCTCGCGAAGGATCCGCACCACCCGGCCGCGGAGCTTGGCGTTGGTCGCGACGACGTCGACCATCAGGTTGGACCAGGTACGTCCCAGCGCGATCATCACCGACGTCGAGAAACCGTTGAGGACCAGCTTCTGGGCGGTCCCGGCCTTGAGCCGGGTGGACCCGGTCACCACCTCGGGACCAGTCGCGGGAGCGATCACGTAGTCCACGAGAGCGCCGATCTCCGACTCGACGTGCGCGGTGACGAGCGCAGTGAGGGCGCCGCGCTCAACGGCCACCGTCAGCGCGCCACGCACGTAGGGGGTGCGCCCGGAGGCGGTCAGCCCGATCGCGATGTCGTGGGGCCCGAGGCCCTGCGCCTCAGTGCGGCCGGCCGCCTCGTCGTCCTCGACGTTCTCCACGGCGGCCAGCAGGGCCTGCGCCCCGCCGGCGTGGTGGGCGGTGAACAAGCCGGCCGGCGAGTTGAACGTCGGCATCAGCTCCGCGGCGTCGAGCACCGCGAGCCGCCCCGACGTCCCTGCACCGAAGTAGTGCACGGTCCCACCCTCGCGGATCCGCGCCACCGCGTCGTCGACGAGACGCGCGAGCTCGGGCAGCACCGCCGAGACCGCGGTGGGCACCGTGGCGTCCTCTGCGTTGAGCAGCTGGAGGACCTCCAGCGTCGGGATCCGGTCGATGTGCAGCGACGCCGGGTTGCGGTCCTCGGTCGGCGCGCTCACGTTCACCGCGTCCTCCACGCTGCGGATGGTAGTTTCCTCCATCACCGCGGTCAACGGCGCCAATGACTGCCCGGTGTCACGGCCGCGCCCCTAGACGTGGTGGCCCGCGACGGCCGCCCGGGTCTCGGCGACGGCGACGGTAGCGCCGGCGAGGTCGCGGTGCGCCACCGCGATGTAGAGGCAGTCGATCACGGTCAGTGCCGCGATCCGGCTCGCGGTCGCCCCCGACCGCAGCGACGTCTCGCGGGCCGCCGTCGTGAGGACGATGTCGGCGGTGCCGACGAGCCGCGAGAGCGGGAAGTTGGTGATGGCGATCGTCGTCGCGCCCCGGCTGCGCGCCTTGGCCAGCGCCTCGATCGTCTCCTTGGTGGTGCCGGTGTGGGAGATGCCGATGGCGACGTCGCCCGGGCGCAGCAGGGTCGCGCTGGTCAGGGCGACGTGCGGGTCGTTCCACGCGAAGGCCAGGACGCCGATCCGGTGCAGCTTCTGCTGCGCGTCGAAGGCGACGACGCCGCTGGCCGCGATGCCGTAAAGGTCCACCCGGGTGGCCGCGGCGATGGCGTCGGCCGCCTTGGTCAACGCAACCCGGTCGAGCTGCTGGGCGGTCTCCTCCACGGCGCTGGCGTCGGCGTAGGCGACCTTGGCGATGATGTCGTCGATCGTGTCGTCCTCGTTGATGTCCGACTGGAAAGCGGTGAGCAGCCGCGGCTGGGCCGACTCCGCGGCGAGAGCCAGCCGCAGCTGCGGGTAGCCCGGCATCCCCAGTCGCTTGCAGAACCGCAGCACGGTCGTCTCGGAGGTATGCGCCGCGTCGGCCAGCTCGCTGATGGTCAGCGCCGCGGCCGCACGCGGGTCGGCCAGGACGCAGTCCGCGACGCGGTCCTCGGCCGGCGAGAAGGAGGGGCGCAGGCCACGCAGACGGACGAGCAGGCCCGCGGGCGAATCGGGCTCCGCCCGAGACGGCCGGGTGGCGCTGCGCGCACGACCTGCCATGAACCACACGCTAACCGAGCGGCATACGCGCTGTCCCCGAAGTCCGGCGAGCGCGGTCAGGTGCTTCCGCACGGCCCGCTGGCACACTGTCGCAATGGCAGTGCGGGGCCGCGACGCGAACGACGACGAGCCCACGCTCGGCGAGTTCCTGCGCGAGCGGCGGATGCGCGTGCTCCCCGAGGACGCGGGCATCCGGCGGCCGCACGGCCAACGCAGCTCCGGCGACCCGGGCCTGCGGCGCGAGGAGGTCGCCGAGCTCGCCGACATCTCGGTGGCCTACTACACCTTCATCGAGCGCGGCCGCGACGTGCGGCCGTCGACGGAGGTACTGCGCTCCATCGGCCGCGCGCTGCAGCTCACCGCCGGCGAGCAGCGGCAGCTGCAGGACCTGCGCACCGGCGAACCGCCGCGGCTGCAGCCGAACCTCGTCGAGGTAGGCGAGGAGGTGCACGAGCTGGTCGACGTGCTCGACCCGAATCCGACCTACGCCATGAGCGCGCGGTGGGACCTGCTGCACTGGAACCGCGCCGCCGAGCTCCTCTTCACGAACTGGCAGCACCGGCCGGCCGAGGAGCACAACATGCTCTGGTTCTACCTCTGCGACCCGGCGGCGCGCCGGCTCTACGTCGACTGGCAGACCGAGGCCCGCAACCAGGTCGCGCACTTCCGCGAGTCGTACTCGCAGTACGGCCACGACCCGTCGTTCATGGCGCTGCTCGAACGCATCTTCACGGTTACCCCCGAGGCGCGGACGTGGTGGGAGCGCCACGACGGGCCGCCAACTCGCAGCGGTATCAAGCGCGTTCGGCTTCCGGACCACCGCGAGGTCGGGCTTCGACAGCTGGTGCTCGAGGTCGCCGACAACCCGGAGATCCAGGTCGTCACCTACTTCGCTGGGTGGGACGACGATGAGGACGACGGCGAGGACGACTCCGACGACTGAGCAGCCGCATCGCTCCCTGCACCGCCGCCTCGGCGTGCGGGACGCCGTCGTGGTCGGGGTCGGCTCGATGGTCGGCGCCGGGGTGTTCTCGGCGTTCGGGCCCGCCGCGGCCGCCGCCGGCTCGGGCCTGCTCGTCGGGCTGGTGGTGGCGGCCGTGGTCGCCTGGTGCAACGCGACGGCGTCGGCACAGCTGGCCGCGCAGTACCCCACGTCCGGCGGCACCTACGTCTACGGACGCGAGCGCCTCGGTCCGTGGTGGGGGTTCGTGGCCGGGTGGGGCTTCGTCGTCGGCAAGACCGCCTCGTGCGCCGCGATGGCGCTCACCGTGGCCACCTATGCGGTCGGCGGCGACGCGCGCGCGACGCGGTTGCTGGCCATCGCCGCGGTGGTCGGGCTCACCGTCGTCACCCTGCGCGGGATCACCAAGACCGCCCGGCTGGCCGCGGTGCTCGTGGTTCTGACGGTCGGGCTCCTGGGCATCGCCCTGGTGGCCGTCGGCGTCGGGAACCGCACGTGGCACTCGCCGTTCGAGTCGATCGCGACCTCGTCCGCATACGGGATCCTGCAGTCGGCGGGCCTGCTGTTCTTCGCCTTCGCGGGGTATGCACGGATCGCGACCCTCGGCGAGGAGGTCCGCGACCCCGAGACCACGATCCCCAAGGCGATCCCGCGGGCCCTGGGCATCGTCGTCGTCCTGTATGCGGTCGTGGGGGTCGCGCTGCTGGCGGTGCTGGGCCCCGTCGGGGTGGCGGCGTCGGACCTGCCGCTGCTGACGGCCGCGGAGCAAGCAGGGGTGAGCTGGGTCGGCGCCGTCGTCCGGGTCGCCGCGGTGCTCGCGAGCCTGGGTGCGCTGCTCGGCCTGGTGACCGGTGTGAGCCGAACGGTCCTGGCGATGGCCCGCGAGCGCGACCTGCCGGTCGCGTTGGCTCGCGTCGACGAACACCGCGGCGTGCCGCAGGCCGGCCAGGTGGCGGTCTGTGCGGTGGTCGTCCTGCTGGTCGCGGCCTTCGACGTACGAGCCGTGATCGGGTTCTCGTCGTTCGGGGTGCTCGTCTACTACGCGGTGGCGAACGCGGCCGCGCTCACGCAGGATGCCGCGCACCGGCGCTGGCCGCGTTGGCTGCAGATGCTCGGCGTCGCCGGATGTCTGGTGCTCGTCGCGACGTTGCCCCGGAGCGCGGTAGCCGTCGGCGTATGCGTGCTCGCTGCCGGTGTCGTCGGTCGCCTGGTCGTGCAGAGTCGTTCGTCCACCGCGTAGCGGACATCAGCGACGGCGGGCCGTCCCGAAGATATTGCGCGTGATCTCGCGTCCCAGGGCGGTGCCCGCGGAGCGGAGCATGGACTTGACGGCGGAGTTGCCGAGCACCGACTCGACCACGGTCGGCTGGGCGGCCTGCCGCTTGGCCTCGGCCGCCGCCTGGCGGGCCGCCTCCTTCTCGGCCGCGACGCGGGCCTTGTCGGCCTCCGCCTGGGCGCGCTCGGCCTCCTTGGCGGCGGCCGCGTCGGCCTTCGCCTGCGCCGCTGCAGCGGCCGCGTCGGCCTTGGCCTGGGCCGCAGCGGCTTCCGCAGCGGCGGCCTGGGCCGCCGACTCCTGCGTGGCGGCGTTGAGCATCTCGTAGGCCGACTGCCGGTCCTGCGCCGCCGCATACGCCGCGTTGAGCGGGCTGGCGCCGATGATCTGCGTCATCGTCTCCGTCGGCGCGGGAGCCATCAACGACTCCGGGGCGCGCATCCGCGTCCAGGCGACCGGCGTGGGCGCGCCCTTCTCGGACAGGACGGTGATGACCGCCTCACCGGTACCGAGCGAGGTGAGGACCTTGCTCAGGTCGTAGTCGCTCGTGGGATAGGTGGACACCGCTGCCTTGAGGGCCTTGGCGTCGTCCGGGGTGAACGCCCGCAGCGCGTGCTGCACCCGGTTGCCGAGCTGGGCCAGGACGTCTCCGGGGACGTCCTTGGGCGACTGCGTGACGAAGAAGATGCCGACGCCCTTGGACCGGATGAGCCGGACCGTCTGCTGGATGGCGTCGAGAAACTGCTTGGAGGCGTCGTCGAACAGCAGGTGCGCCTCGTCGAAGAAGAACACCAGCTTGGGCTTCTCGAGGTCACCGACCTCGGGCAGGTCGTGGTACATGTCGGCCAGCAGCCACATGAGGAAGGTCGAGAAGAGCGCCGGCCGGTCCTGCACCGCGGGCAGCTCGAGGATCGTCACCATGCCGCGGCCGTCGGCGGCGGTGCGCAGCAGGCTCGCGGTGTCGAACTCCGGCAGCCCGAAGAAGACGTCGGCGCCCTGGGCCGAGAAGGTGATCAGCTGGCGCAGGATGACCCCCGCCGTCGCCGCGGAGAGGCCGCCGAGCTCCTTGAGGTCGCCCTTGCCCTCGTCGGACGTCAGGTAGGAGATGACCTCACGCAGGTCCTTGAGGTCGTCGAGGAGCAGCCCGCGCTGGTCGGCGTAGTGGAACACCAGGCCAAGGCTCGACTCCTGGGTCGCGTTGAGCCCCAGCACCTTCGACATCAGCACCGGTCCGAACGAGGTGACCGACGTCCGGATCGGGACGCCCTGACCCATGCCGCCGAGGGAGAGGAACTCCGTAGGGAAGCCCGTCGGCTGCCACGTCAGGCCCATGCTCTCGCAGCGTTCCGCGATCTTCGGGTTCGGCTCCCCCGCGACGGCCATGCCGCTGAGGTCGCCCTTGATGTCGGCGAGGAAGACCGGAACCCCCTGGGCCGCCAGCTGCTCGGCCATGAGCTGCAGCGTCTTGGTCTTGCCGGTACCCGTCGCGCCGGCGACGAGCCCGTGCCGGTTCATCACCGAGAGCGGGATCCGGACCTTCGCCTCGGGGTAGATGGTGTCCTCGAACACCGCGCTGCCGAACAACAGCGACGGGGCGTCGAACGCATACCCGGCGGTGATCGCGGTGATCTGCTCGGGCACCGGGCCCGGCGGGTTCGCGGCGGCCGGCGGAGCGGCTGCTGACGGAGTGGGCGAGGTCGCGTCGGTCACGTTTCGCATGCTAGCCCGCACGAATCGCCGCCCTAGACTTCGGCGGTGATCTTCAAGGCCGTCGGCGACACACGCCCCTACCCGGACCACGGGCGCGTCTCGGCGAAGGACTGGTCCGACGTCCCGCCGCGGATGGTGCGCCTCCAAGAGCTCGTGACGACCAAGACGACACTCGACCTGGGGATGCTGCTGGCCGAGGACTCGACCTTCTACGGCGACCTGTTCGCCCACGTCGTGGAGTGGCAGGGCGACCTCTACCTCGAGGACGGCCTGCACCGCGCATTGCGGGCGGCTTTGCAGCAACGTCCGACCCTGCACGCACGGGTCCTCGTGCTTCACTAACCCCCGTGAGCCACGTGGTCGAGTCCGCGACGTCGCGGCGGCACCGGAGGAACCGGCGCACGGCGATCGTCCTCGTGGTGCTGGTGGCCCTGCTCGCCGGCGCGTTCTACTACGCCGCCACCTACTTCAACCGGCCCTCCACCCCGGCCGCCTCGTCCGACTGCCCGACCGGCGACTTCACCGCGGGTGCGGGGGCGGCTGCCGCCCTGGCTCCCGGGCAGGTCACGGTGAACGTCTTCAACTCCACCAAGCGCGCGGGCCTGGCCGCCTCGACCGCCAAGGACGTCAAGGCGCGCGGGTTCGTCGTCGGCCAGGTCACCAACGACCCAGCCAAGAAGAAGATCGACGGGCCGGCCGAGGTCCGCTTCGGTCCCAACGGCAAGGCCGGCGCCGAGCTCGTCGTCAAGCTGGTGGACGGGGCTGACCCCGACCCAGGACACCCGCGCCGACGCGACGGTGGACCTCGTGCTCGGCAACGGGTTCAAGGCCCTGGCGGCCGCGCCGACGCCGACGACGACCGCGCCGGCGGCCAACCCCTGCTGATCCGGGTCAGGTCGTGGCCCGCGCGGCAACCGCCGCGATGGCCAGCTCGTAGCCCTGGGTGCCGAGCCCGACGATGACGCCCGTAACGACGGCGGACAGGTAGGAGTGGTGCCGGAACGGTTCGCGCGCATGGACATTCGAGATGTGTACCTCGACGACCGGACACCGCACCGACGCGAGCGCGTCGCGGATGGCGACCGAGGTATGCGTGTAGGCACCGGCGTTGACGACGATGCCCGCCCCGTGACGCACGTCCTGGATCATGTCGACGAGCTCGCCCTCGCGGTTGCTCTGCCGGCAGTCGACGTCGAAGCCGAGTCCGTCGGCGTATGCGGCACAGCGCGCCTCGATGTCGGCGAGCGTCTCCGAGCCGTAGACCTCGGGGTCGCGCTCGCCGAGCAGGTTGAGGTTGGGACCGTTGAGGACGGCGATCACCGGTCGGGCCATGTCGGCCTTTCTCCGTGCTCATGGTTCAGGCTCATGGTTCGGGCTCCGGAGGGCTCTGGCGGTGGCGGTGGGATTTGAACCCACGGTGGAGTCTCCCCCACACACGCTTTCGAGGCGTGCTCCTTAGGCCGCTCGGACACGCCACCGCCGGGAAGGCTACCGGAGCCGTCGGGCGGCGAAGAAATCGAGGAGCAGCCGCGCGCACTCCTCTTCCCGGACCCCGCCGACGACCTCGACGCGGTGGTTCGCCCGGGGGTCTCGCGCCACGTCCCAGACCGAGCCACAGGCTCCGGCCTTGGGGTCGAACGCCCCGAACACGCATACCGGAAGCCGCGCCAGCACCATCGCGCCGGCGCACATCACGCAGGGCTCGAGCGTCACGACGAGGGTGCAGCCGATCAGCCGCCACGACCCCAAGGCCCGGGCGGCGGCGCGGATAGCAACGATCTCCGCGTGCCCCGTCGGGTCCTCCTGCGCCTCGCGGACGTTGTGGCCCTCGCCGAGAACCTCGCCGTCGGGGCCGACGACGACCGCACCGACGGGCACGTCCGCGCGCCCGTTCCGCCACCGCGGCGAGCTCGAGCGGACGGGTCATCCACGCGGCATACCGGTCCTCGAGCACGCGCTAAGTTTCCCGCATGCGCGTGCACGTGGCCGACCACCAGCTCATCTCGCACAAGCTGACCTACCTGCGCGACCGGCGCACCGACTCCCCGACCTTCCGGCGGCTGGTCGACGAGCTGGTGACCCTGCTGGCCTACGAGGCCACCCGCGACGTGCGCGTCGAGCCGTTCGACATCGAGACCCCGGTCGCCCCGACTACCGGAATCAAGCTGGCCAGCCCCAAGCCGCTCGTCGTCCCGATCCTGCGCGCCGGGCTGGGCATGCTCGACGGGATGGTCCGGCTGCTGCCGACGGCGGAGGTCGGCTTCCTCGGCATGATGCGCAACGAGGAGACCCTCGAGGCGACGACGTATGCGAACCGGCTCCCCGACGACCTTCACGGACGCCAGTGCTACGTCCTGGACCCGATGCTCGCGACCGGGGGAACGCTGGCGATGGCCATCCGTTACCTCGTGGAGCGCGGGGCCGACGACATCACCGCGATCACGCTGCTGGCCGCACCCGAGGGCATCGCCCACGTCGAGGAGGAGCTGGGCGACCTCGGGGTGCCGCTCAGCCTGGTCACCGGCGCGGTCGACGAGCGGCTCAACGACCAGGGTTACATCGTCCCCGGCCTCGGCGACGCGGGCGACCGGCTCTACGGGCTCGTCTGACTCGCCGGCCGGTCCTGGGCGCGCCTGTCTGGCCCCACCTGTCCCTTGCGGCACACTGGCGTTCGGGTTCTGTCCAGCCCTACGCATACCGTCCGCTTCCCCGCCTCAGCAAGGAGCCGCCCCGATGAGCCGAGTGCGGAAGATCCTGGGTTGGGTGCTGCTCGCGTACCTCGTCTACGCGATCATCAAGTCCCCGGTACAGGCGGCGGACGTGGTGAAGACGTCCTTCCAGATTCTCGCCGAGGGCGTCCGCTCGATCTTCGCCTTCTTCGACTCGCTGATCTCGCGGTAGCGGCGCGGCCGGATGCGGCGCCGTCGCGACCCGAACCTGCAGCGCTTCCTGCTCGACGGTGAGCGGGTGGTTGTCGACGTCCGGCAGCACTGGGGCGTCATCGCCGGCCCGGTCGCCGCCACGCTCGCGGGGCTGTTCGTCGTCATGTGGGTCGATGCGCACATCCGCGTCGACGCGGGCTCGTTCGCCCGCCTGCTCTGGCTGTTGTGGTTCGTGCTGCTCGGCTGGATGGTGTTCCAGGTCGCCCAGTGGCGGCACGACCGGTTCATCGCCACGGACAAGCGCCTGCTGCTCAACTACGGGCTGTTCACCCAGAAGGTCGCGATGATGCCGCTCATCAAGGTGACCGACATGTCGTACCAACGCTCGGTCCCCGGGCGGCTCTTCGGCTACGGCCGGTTCATCCTCGAGAGCGCGGGCCAGGACCAGGCGCTGCGGCAGGTGGACTGGGTCCCCCACCCCGACGTGACCTACCGGATCATCTGTACCGAGATCTTCGGGGTGCCCAGCCGGGAACGCGTCACCGACCCCGACCGGGACGACGGCTACCTCGACGACGGCACCGGCGGCGCGCCGGCCTCGGGCCGGATGCCGGTCGTCAACCCCTTGAGCGGCGGAGTCGCCAGGCGACAGTCCGGTAAGCGGTCCGACGGCTCCGCGGTCGACGAGCGCTGGTCCTACTCCCAGGCGATCCCGCTGCACCAGATGGGCGACTCCTCGCCGCTGCCGAGTGGCGAGGTCATCTACAGCAGCGACAGCGAACGCCGGCAGCGGCGGATGGCCGACACCGGACCGCTCCCCCAGACCGAGCAGCCCGGCTCGGACGACTGACGCCACCACAACTGCCGCTCATGACAGCAGTTGCGGCGATCCGGGTCTGAGCGCCACCGCGACTGACAGGCATGTCGGTTGTTGCGGGGCCGTCGACCAGCGCTCACAGGGCCTTGATGATGTCCTCGACCCGTTCCTTGGCGTCGCCGAACAGCATGGAGCTGTTGTCCCGGAAGAACAGCGGGTTCTGCACCCCCGCATACCCGGCCGCCATCGAGCGCTTGAAGACGACGACGTCCTTGGCGTTCCAGACCTCGAGGACCGGCATACCGGCGATCGGTGAGGTCGGGTCCTCGGCGGCGGCGGGGTTGACGGTGTCGTTGGCGCCGATGACGAGGACCACGTCGGTGGAGGGGAAGTCGGCGTTGACCTCGTCCATCTCCAGCACGATGTCGTAGGGCACCTTCGCCTCGGCCAGGAGCACGTTCATGTGGCCGGGCAGCCGGCCCGCGACCGGGTGGATCCCGAACCGCACGTCGACGCCGCGCTCGCGCAGCTTGTGGGTGAGGTCGGCGACGGGGTATTGCGCCTGGGCGACCGCCATCCCGTAGCCGGGCGTGATAACCACGGACTGGGCGTCCTTGAGCAGGTCGGCGACGTCCGCCGCGGTCGTCTCCCGGTGCTCGCCGTAGTCGGTGTCGCCGCTGGCCGCGATGGCACCGGAGCCGAACCCGCCGGCGATGACCGAGACGAAGGACCGGTTCATGGCCTGGCACATGATGTAGCTGAGGTAGGCACCGGAGGAGCCGACGAGCGCGCCGGTGACGATGAGCAGGTCGTTGCCGAGCATGAAGCCGGCGGCCGCCGCGGCCCACCCGGAGTAGCTGTTGAGCATCGAGACAACGACCGGCATGTCGCCGCCGCCGATGGACGCGACGAGGTGCCACCCGAAGACCAGCGCGATGGCGGTCATCAGCAGCAGCGGCACGGCGCCACCGCTGGTGACGAACCAGACCAGCAGCCCCGCGGAGACCAGCAGCGCGATGAGGTTCATGACGTGGCGGCCCGGCAGCATCAGTGGGCTACTGGGGATTCGCGCGCTGAGCTTGAGGAAGGCGACGATCGAGCCGGTGAGGGTTACGGCACCGATGAAGACGCCCAGGAAGACCTCGGTGAGGTGCACGGCGTCGTGTGGCCCACCGGTGTCCTCGGCGATCAGCCAGGTGTTGTAGCCGACGAGGACCGCCGCGAGGCCCACGAAGCTGTGCAGCATCGCGATGAGCTGTGGCATGCCGGTCATCTCGACCCGCAGCGCCCGCCACACGCCGATGGCGCCGCCGACGAGCATCGGCACGCCGATGAGGGCGATCTGCCCGCCGAGCGGCCAGCCGCGGTCGTCGAAGGCGACCCAGATCGGTCGCGACGAGCGCGATAGCCATGCCGGCGATGCCGTAGGTGTTGCCGTTCTTCGCCGTCTCGTGCCGGGAGAGGCCGGCGAGGCTCAGCACGAACAGCAGCGCCGCGACGATGTAGGCGGCGGCGACGATCCCCGTCGTGGAGATGGTCATCGCTCACGCCCTCCGGAACATCTGCAGCATCCGCCGGGTCACGGTGAACCCGCCGAACACGTTGATGCTGGCCACGAGGATGCCGAGGACCGCGAGCGCCGTCACGAGGCCGCTCGGGTAGATGACCTGGAGCAGCGCACCGATGACGATGATGCCGCTGATGGCGTTGGTCACCGACATCAGCGGGGTGTGCAGCGCGTGGTGGACGTTGGTGATGACGTAGAAGCCCACGACGACGGCGAGCGCGAACACCGTGAGATGGCCGAGGAACTCGCTCGGCGACACCGCGCCCAGCACCCCCAGCAGCAGCGCGGCCACCACCAGCAGGACGTTGCGCCGGCGCGGGTTCGGGGCGTTCTTCGCCGTATGCGTCGGAAGGGCGGCCGCGGCCCGGGTCGCCGCGATGTTCGCGGTCGTGGCCGCAGACACCTGGACCGGTGGCGGTGGCCACAGCAGCTCGCCGTCGCGGACGACGGTCATCCCGCGGACGACCTGGTCCGCCATGTCGAGGACCGGCTGGCCGTCCTTGCCGGGCGTCAGCAGCTTGAGCAGGTTGACGAGGTTCGTGGCGAACAGCTGCGACGACTGCGTCGGCAGCCGGCCGGCCAGGTCGGTGTAGCCGATGACGCGGACGCCGTTGTCGGTGACGACCACCTCGTCGGGGACCGACAGCTCGCAGTTCCCGCCGTTGGCGGCGGCCATGTCGACGATGACGCTGCCCGGCTTCATCGACGCGACCATGTCGGCGGTGATGAGGCGCGGGGCAGGGCGACCGGGGATGAGCGCCGTCGTGATGATGATGTCGACATCGCGGGCCTGGGCCGCATACAGCTCGGCGGCCTTGCGGTCGAAGTCCTCCGACGTCTCGCGCGCGTAGCCGTCCGCACTGGCGAGCGACTCCTCCTCGGACCGGTCGACCTGGAGGAACTGCGCCCCCATCGACTCCACCTGCTCGCCGACCTCGGGGCGGGCGTCGAAGGCGCGGACGATGGCGCCGAGGCTGCCGGCGGTGCCGATCGCCGCCAGCCCGGCGACGCCGGCGCCGACGACCAGGACCTTGGCCGGCGGGACCTTCCCTGCCGCGGTGACCTGACCGGTGAACAGGCTGCCGAACTCGTGGGCCGCCTCGATCACCGCGCGGTAGCCCGCGACGTTGGCCATCGAGCTGAGCACGTCGAGGGACTGCGCCCGCGAGATGCGCGGGACCGCGTCCATGGCGAGCACCGTGATGCGGCGCTGGGCGAGCCGGGCGACGAGGCCCGGGTCGATGGCCGGGCTGATGAGGCCGGCGAGGATGGCGCCGTCCCGCAGGCGGGCCAGCTCGGCGTCCGAGGGCGGGTTGATCTTCAGGACCAGGTCACTGGACCAGATCTCGGCGCCCTCGACCACGCGGGCGCCGGCCGCCTCGTAGGCGGCGTCCGCGAAGCTGGCGCGCGCGCCGGCACCGGACTCGACGACCACGTCGTAGCCGAGGGCCCGCAGCTGCTCGACGGTCCTTGGCGTCGCCGCGACCCGCGTCTCACCGGGCCGGGACTCGGCCGGGACACCGATCTGTCGTGCGGTCGCCATGCCACTCCACCCTGCGGTCCATTGAGTCGCGGCGAGGGTATCCAATGCGGTCGAGCGCTCCGATCACCGGTTGGGCCCGGAGATGCTGGAGGCCCGCGAGACAGGGGACACATCGCGGGCCTTCAGCGGCTGAGGGGCTTTCAGCGCAAGTTGACGCCTAAACGACCTCAGCGTAACCGAGCCGACGGCTACCGCGGGGCCTAACGCGCAGACGCTCTCGGATCGGCTCTGGCGTCGCCGTCCTCCGGCCAGCCGCCCAAGTAGGTCACCGCGCCGTCGACCCCGACCAGCCGCGCGGGGAGGCCGGTGTCGATGAGGCCGCGCACGCCCCGGTCGCCGGTGACCGCAGCGGTGGACCAGGTGGTGGCGGTGACGCAGTCCGGGGCGACGACGGTGGCCCGCTGGAGCGTCGCGCCGTGGGGGCCGGCCGCGGACGCGGCCGCGAGACCTGTCGGCACGGCGACGAGGGCTCCGCGGCCGGCCGGCGTCGGGTCTGCCGGCGTCTGGTTTGCGGGCATCGGATCTTCGAGGAGGATCTGCCAGGCGCCGCTGCCGGGCGGCCCCGCGGTGGCGATGTCGCCGCCGAGACGGACCAGCACGCCGACCTGAAGGACCTCGGCCACCACGGACGCACACCGGTCGGCGGCCCAGGCCCGCGCGACGAGGTCGAGGTCCAGCTCGACCCCGCGAGGGACCAGCGCGGTGCGGTCGGCCTCGTCGAGCTCGATCTCGTGCCAGCGCGCTACGTCGTCCACTGGTCGCAGCGCCCGTCCGCGGGTCGGGTCGACGGCGCCGTCGGTGTCGGCGGCCGCGCGTAGGGCGGCCGCGAGGATGCCGGTCAACGTGACGCTGACCCGGGTGCGCCGACCGGCGGGCAGGGTGGCGACCTCGGAGTCGCGTCGCCGGCCAGCGGCGAGCTCGACATGGGCCAGCTCCGTGTCGACCAGCCGGCGCGCCGACGGGAGCGCATGCGGGTCCGCGGTGACGACGCGCACAGTCGTCGACCAGAGCGGCCACTCGTATGCCGGTCCGCGCAGCGTGAAGCGTGGGGCGTGGTCGAACCTGTTCAGGTCGTGGTCGCTGGGTCGTGGCATCGGCTGGGCTCCCATCGTGAGCCTCCTCGGGCAGACGAGGCCGACCCGGTGCCGACCTGACGTCTCCGAGGGTGGGCGCGCCCACTATGCGGCCGCTGTGCGACCTCTGAGACGCGCGCGTGAGCCAGCGGCTTCAGTGGGCGCCCGCCGCAACTGCCGACATCACGGTCAGCACGTGCGGCCCATCCGGCCGTCCGGGAGCAACTGCCGACACGGCAGTCAGTTGTGGTGGCGACGCGGGTCCAACCGCCGGCCTACGCTCCTCGCACCAGCTGGCGGCCCCGGGGCGCGTCGGCCAGGTCGATGCGGACGCCGCGCAGCCAGGTGGTGCGGACCGTACCCGTCAGGCTCCGGCCCGCATACGGGGTGATCGGGTTCTTGTGGTGCAGGCGCTGGGCGTCGACGACCTGCTCGGCGTCCGGCGCGAAGACGGCGAAGTCGGCGTCGGCCCCCACCGCGATCCGGCCCTTGTGCGTGAGGCCGGTCTGGTCGGCCGGGCCACGCGACATCCACCGCACGACCTCCGCCAGCGCGAAGCCGCGGCCTCGCGCCTCCGTCCACACGGCGGACAGCCCGAGCTGCAGCGACGAGATCCCGCCCCACGCCACCGCGAAGTCGCCGGTGTCGAAGTGTTTCAGGTCGGCGGTGGACGGTGAGTGGTCGGACACCACGATGTCGATGGTGCCGTCCCGCAGCCCCTCCCAGAGCAGGTCGCGGTTGCCCGACTCCCGGATCGGCGGGCAGCACTTGTACTGCGTCGCCCCCTCGGGGATCTCCTCCGACGTGAACGTCAGGTAGTGCGGGCACGTCTCCGCGGAGATCGGCAGCCCCTCGGCCTTGGCCGCCCGGATCAGCGGGAGCGCGTCAGCGCAGGACACGTGGAGGATGTGCACCCGGCAACCGGTCTTGCGGGACCACTCGATGACGTGCTCGATGGCGTCGTTCTCGGCGGCGCGGGGGCGGGACGCCAGGAAGTTGCGGTAGTCGCGTCCGCCGACGTGCGGCGCGTGGTCGATGTCGTCGGGGTCCTCCGCGTGCACGATGAGCAGCCCGCCGAAGCCGGCGATCTCGCGCATCGCCGCCTCGACCTCGCAGGGCGGGAGCATCGGGAACTCGTCGACGCCCGAGGGCAGCAGGAAGCACTTGAACCCGAACACGCCCGCCTCGTGCAGCGGCCGCAGGTCGGCGACGTTGCCCGGCACGGCGCCGCCCCAGAACCCCACGTCGACCCACGTCTGGCCGTCAGCGGCCTTGCGCTTGACCTCCAGGGCCGCGACGTCGACGGTCGGCGGGATGCTGTTGAGCGGCATGTCCACGATGGTGGTGACGCCGCCGGCGGCCGCGGCCTTTGTGGCGGACTCGAACCCCTCCCACTCGGTGCGGCCGGGGTCGTTGACGTGCACGTGCGAGTCCACGATCCCGGGCACCAGCACCTCGTCGGTGCCCAGCTCCACGACATCGGCCGACGACGCCCCGTCCAGCGAACCGGGCGGTTCGACGGCGACGATCCGCCCGTCCTTGACGGCCACGTCGGCGCCGCGTTCCCCGTCGGGAAGGACGGCGCGCCGCGCCCGAACCAGCAGGTCGTAGTCAGTCATGGTGTCGCTCCTATCCGGTCTCCGTCGCCGGCGACCAGCCTCTCGCGCGCCAGCTGCTCGCCGAGGCGCTCCAGCAGCGAAGCGGCCTCGTCGAAGCACCGCTGCCGGTCCGGTTCGATGTCGGTCAGGGCGTATGCGGCCTCGATCCCCGCCCCGCGCAACCGTTCCCGGTCGAGCGTGGTGCGTCCGCATACGGCGACGACCGGTATGCCTCGGGCCGCCGCCGCAGCCGCTACCCCGGCCGGCGCCTTGCCGTGCAGGGTCTGCTCGTCAAGCGACCCCTCCCCGGTGACGACGAGGTCGTTCGGGGTGAGCCGTTCGAGCGCGGCGTCGAAGCCGACGAGCCCCAGCAGCAGGTCGATCCCCGAGCGGATGCTGGCCCCGAGCACGGCGACCGCGCCGAAGCCGACGCCTCCCGCAGCCCCCGATCCCGGAAGCCGCCGGTCGTCGCGCCCCGTCGCCTCGTCGACGACGTCGGCCCAGTGCGCCAGCGCGGCGTCGAGCTGGGCCACCTGCTCGGGCGTCGCGCCCTTCTGAGGTCCGTAGACCGCCGCGGCACCTCGCTCGCCGAGGAGCGGGTTGTCCACGTCGGATGCGACGGTGACGGTGACGCCCTCCAGCCGGCTACGCACCGCGCCGAGGTCGAGCCGGGCGAGGTCGGCCAGAGCCGCACCTCCGTCCGGGAGCTCGTCGCCGTGCGCGTCGAGCAGCCGGCCGCCGAGCGCGACGACCATCCCGGCACCGCCGTCGGTACTGGCGCTACCGCCGATCCCCAGGATCACCTCGGTGCTTCCGGCGTCGAGCGCGTCGGCCACGACCTCGCCGAGGCCCCGACTGGTCGAGGTGAGCGGCTCGCGCCGGCCACCGGGCAGGCGCCAGAGTCCCGACACGTCGGCCATCTCGACCACCGCGGTCGGCCCGCGACGCGCATACGCCGTCTGGACGGGGGCACCCGTGGGGCCGCTGGCGACGACCGGCACCCGCGCGAACCCCGCAGCGACCGCGGCGTCCACCGTCCCGTCGCCACCGTCGGCGACCGGGACGGTGACGACCTCCGCGTCCGAGACCCGGGCGATGCCGGCCCGGACCGCGGCCGCGACCTGGGCAGCGGTCAGGGACCCCTTGAACTTGTCCGAGGCGATCAGCACGGTAGGCACGGCGGCGACGTCAGTCCAGGAGGGCGATGGCCGTGGGAGCGTCGAGGCCGCGTTCGGCGAGGTCCTCGAACTCCACGACGCCGTCGATCTCGGTGCCCATGGAGACGTTGGTGACGCGTTCGAGGATGACCTCGACCACCACCGGCACCTGGAACTCGACCAGCAGCTTCTTGGCGGTTTCGAGGGCGGGCAGGATGTCGTCCGGCTCGAAGACGCGAATCGCCTTGCAGCCCAACCCTTCGGCCACCTTGAGGAAGTCGACGCCGTAGCCGTTGAGCTCGGGTGCGTTGATGTTGTCGAAGGACAGCTGCACGCAGTAGTCCATCTCGAACCCGCGCTGCGACTGCCGGATGAGGCCGAGGTAGGCGTTGTTCACGACGACGTGGATGTAGGGGATCTTGAACTGCGCCCCGACCGCCAGCTCCTCGAGCAGGAACTGGAAGTCGTAGTCGCCGGACAGCGCCACGACCGTGGAGTCCGGGTCGGCGGTGGCCACGCCGAGGGCCGCGGGCAGGGTCCAGCCGAGCGGACCGGCCTGGCCGGCGTTGATCCAGTGCCGCGGCTTGAACACGTGGAGCAGCTGGGCCGCCTGGATCTGCGAGAGGCCGATGGTCGAGACGTAGCGGGTGTCCGGGCCGAACGCCTTGTTCATCTCCTGGTAGACCCGCTGCGGCTTGATCGGCACGACGTCGAACGACGTCTTGCGCTGCATCGTGCCCTTGCGCTGCTGGGCCGACTTCGCCCACACGCCGTAGTCGGGGATGCGGGCGTCGTCCTTCCATTCCGTGGCGACCTCGACCAGCGTCTTCAGCGCCTCGCCGGCGTCGGACACGACCGAGTAGTCCGGCGCGAACACCCGGCCGATCTGCGTCGGCTCGATGTCGATGTGCACGAAGGTGCGGCCCTGCGTGTAGGTGTCGATCCCCCCGGTATGCCGGTTGGCCCACCGGTTGCCGATGCCGAGGACGAAGTCCGACTCGAGCATCGTCGCGTTGCCGTAGCGGTGCGACGTCTGCAGGCCGACCATGCCGGCGTTGAGCGGGTGGTCGTCGGGGATGGTGCCCCAGCCCATCAGGGTCGGCACGACCGGGACGCCGGTCACCTCGGCCAGCTCGACGAGCAGGTCGGCGGCGTCGGCGTTGATGATGCCACCGCCGGCGACGATGAGCGGGTGCTCCGCCGCCGTGAGCATGGTGAGGATCTTCTCGGCCTGAGCGCGGGTCGTCGTCGGCTTGGCGACCGGCAGCGGCTCGTAGGTCTCGATGTCGAACTCGATCTCGGCCAGCTGCACGTCGATCGGCAGGTCGATGAGGACCGGCCCCGGACGGCCGGACCGCATCAGCTGGAACGCCTTCTGGAAGGTGCCCGGCACCTGGGCCGGCTCGAGGACGGTGACCGCCCACTTGGCGACCGGCGCGGCGATCGCCGCGATGTCGACGGCCTGGAAGTCCTCCTTGTGCAGCTTGGCGACCGGCGCCTGCCCGGTGATGCAGAGGATCGGGATGGAGTCGGCGATCGCCGCATACAGACCGGTGATCATGTCGGTGCCGGCCGGGCCGGAGGTGCCGATGCAGATGCCGATGTTGCCGGCCTTGGCGCGGGTGTAGCCCTCGGCCATGTGCGAGGCGGCCTCGACGTGGCGGGCGAGGATGTGGTTGATGCCGCCGTGGTCCTTCATCGCCCGGTAGAAGGGGTTGATCGCGGCACCCGGCAGCCCGAAGGTCTGCGTGGCGCCCTCCTTCTCGAGGATGAGGACCGCGGCGTCGACGCTGCGCATCCGGCTCATGACGACGACTCCTCGCTGCTGGTGCCGAGCTGGCCGCTGAGCCGCTCCACGCCCCGGAGCAGGGCGGAGTGGTCGAGACCACCGTCGCCGTTCGCCCGGGCGGAGGCCATCAGCTGCGCCACGAGGGCCGCCACCGGCACCACCACGGCCGCCTCGCGGGCGGCGGAGGTGACGATGCCCATGTCCTTGTGGTGCAGGTCGATCCGGAAGCCCGGCTGGAACGAGCCGGTGATCATGTTCTGCTTCTTCTGGTTGAGGACGGCCGAACCGGCCAGGCCCCCACCGAGCACCTCGAGGGCCGACTCGAGGTCGACGTCGTAGGCCTTGAGGAAGGCGACCGCCTCGGCGAGCGCCTGGATGTTGGCGGCCACGATGAGCTGGTTGGCGGCCTTGACCGTCTGGCCGGAACCGTTGCCACCGACGTGGACGACGGTCTTGCCGACCGTCTCGAGCAGCGGTCGCGCCTCCTCGACGTCGCCGGCGTCACCGCCGACCATGATCGACAGGACGGCGTCCTTGGCGCCCTTCTCGCCGCCGGAGACCGGGGCGTCGATGAGCCGGAAGCCGCGCTCCTGCGCCGTCTTGGCCAGCTCGACGGTCACGTCGGGCCGGATGCTGGAGAAGTCGACGACGAGGGTGCCGGGCTTGGCGCTGTCGTAGACGCCGCCCTCTCCCTCGAGGACCTCACGCACGTCCGGCGAGTCCGGGACCATGACGCAGACGACGTCCGCGTCGGCGACGGCTTCCGCGAGCGACCCGGCGCCCTTGCCGCCGGCGGCCTCGAGAGGCTCGTAGTTGGGGTGCCGGTTGAACCCGGTCACGGTGTGCCCGGCCTTGGCCAGGTGGCCGGCCATGGGCATACCCATGATGCCGAGGCCGATAAAGGCGATGTTCGTCATCCTCGTGTCTCTCTTCCGTTGTCCAACGTCTCTCGGCCGCGGCGCTCGCGCGGCAGCCAGCCGAGACTCTCTTCCGTCGTCGAGGTCGGCTTGTACTCCAGGCCGACCCATCCTTCGTATCCGGCGTCCTCCAGGTCCGACAGCCACCGCTGCAGCGGAAGGTCGCCGGAACCCGGCTCGCCGCGACCCGGTGCGTCCGCGATCTGCACGTGCGCGACGCGGTCGGCATAGCGAGCAATGGCCGCGTCGACGTCGTCACCGTTGTTGGCCAGGTGGAACAGGTCGCAGAGGAAGCCGACGTTGGTCACGCCGGTCGCCCGCACCCGGTCGACGACGGCGACCGCGTCGTCGGCGGTCCGCAGCGGGTAGGGCTTCGGGCCGCTCACCGGTTCGACGAGGACGGTGGCCCCGACGCGGTCGGCAGCCTTCGCGGCATACCCGAGGTTCTCGGTGCCGAGCTCGTCCTGCTCCTCCGCCTTCGCGTCGTCGACGCGGTTGCCGTAGAGGGCGTTGAAGGCGGCGGTGCCGAGCCGTTCGCCGATACCGACGGTCACGTCGATGTTGTCGCGGAACTGCTGGGAGCGAGCCGGGATCGACAGCACGCCGCAGTCCGGACCGGCGAGGTCTCCAGCGAAGAAGTTGAGCCCGGCGAGGTGGACGCCGGCCTCCTCGATCGCCGTCACGAACGCGTCGACGTCCGCGTCGGCCGGGACCGGCTGGTCCGGCCAGGGCCACCAGAACTCCACGGTGTCGAACCCGGCCGCCTTCGCGGCGGCCGGTCGCTGCAGCAACGGGACCTCGGTGAAGAGCATCGAGCAGTTCGCGAGGTAGGGCAGGTCGGACATCGGTGTCGGAACCACTTTCACTATGTGGAAAACTTCTTCTGTATTATGGAACAAGTATGCCGGACCGCCGGTGCCCGGTCAACTCCGGCCGAGCGACGCGCCCAGGCACCGGCCACCTCGTCAGGAGTCGCCGCCCGCCTGGCCGGTCGTTCCCGCGGTGACGTCCAGCAAGCGGTACCGCTCCGCCGCCTCCGCGGCCGCCGACGCCTCGACCTGGCCCTCCTCGGCCAGCATCTGCAGGGCCCGCACGACCATCGAGTGGACGTCGATGTGGAAGTAGCGCCGCGCGGCGGCCCGCGTGTCCGAGAAGCCGTGGTCGTCGGCCCCGAGGGTCGCGAACGG
Organism: uncultured Actinomycetota bacterium; assembly: GCA_963751085.1. Classification (GTDB taxonomy): domain Bacteria; phylum Actinomycetota; class Actinomycetes; order Actinomycetales; family Dermatophilaceae; genus Lapillicoccus. The sequence continues at coordinate 1,355,179 of CAVVTH010000004.1, forward strand.
CTGCGGGAGGTACTGCCGGATCTGGTCCGGGACCTGCGACACGTAGTCGGTGCTGGCGACGATGGGGCCCGGCGCCGCGCCGAGCGTCCGGGTCACGTAGGGGATCCGGCGTTCCTGCTCAGGGTGCAGGAAGTTGTGGCTCTCCGCCGCCAGGCCGTCGCGCCGCAGCTCCGTCCACGAGGTCACCGACCAGACGTCGGCGCTGACCTGCCAGTCCTCGGCGAGGACCCGCGCCGCTTCCAACGCCCACGGCACGGACACTCCCGAGCCGAGGAGCTGCACCTTGGGTCCGGACCCGTCGCCGACCGCGATCCGGTGCAGGCCCCGGACGATGCCCTCCACGTCGACGTCCTCGGGCTCCGCCGGCTGGAGCATCGGCTCGTTGTAGACCGTCAGGTAGTACATGACATTGGGCTCCGTGGAGTCCGGTCCGTACATCTGCTCGAGCCCCGCCCGCACGATGTGGGCGATCTCGTAGCCGTAGGCCGGGTCGTAGACCCGCACCGCCGGGTTGGTGGCGGCGAGGACCGGCGACTGCCCGTCCGCGTGCTGCAGACCTTCACCGGTGAGCGTCGTGCGACCGGCGGTGGCCCCGATGATGAAGCCGCGGGCCATCTGGTCCATGGCCGCCCACATCGAGTCGCCGGTGCGCTGGAACCCGAACATCGAGTAGAAGAGGTAGACCGGGACCATCGGCTCGCCGTGCGTGGCGTAGCTGGTGCCGACGGCGGTGAACGCCCCCATCGAGCCGGCCTCGTTGATCCCGGTGTGCAGGATCTGGCCCTGCTCCGACTCCTTGTAGGTGAGGAACAGCGCCCGGTCCACGGCGGTGTAGTTCTGCCCCCGGGGGTTGTAGATCTTCGCGGTCGGGAAGAACGAGTCCATCCCGAAGGTGCGCGCCTCGTCGGGGATGATCGGCACGACGCGCGGGCCGAACTCCTTGTCGCGCATCAGCTCGCGCAGGACGCGGACGAAGGCCATCGTGGTGGCCGCCTGTTGCTTGCCGGAGCCCTTCCGAGCGGTCTGGTATGCCTCCGGTCCGGGCAGCGTGACGGCCCGCGGCCGGTTGCGCCGTTCGGGCACGAACCCGCCGAGCTCGCGACGGCGGTCGCGCAGGTAGCGGATCTCCGGTGCGTCGTCGGCCGGCTTGTAGTACGGGACCGCGTAGGGGTCGGCGTCGATCTGGGCGTCGGTGACCGGGATGTGGAGCAGGTCGCGGAACACCTTGAGGTCGGACGCCGTCAGCTTCTTCATCTGGTGGGTGGCGTTGCGGGCTTCGAAGTTGGCGCCCAGCCCGTAGCCCTTGACCGTCTTGGCGAGGACGACGGTGGGCTTGCCGTTGCCCCGGGTCGCGGCGTGGTAGGCGGAATAGACCTTCTGGTAGTCGTGGCCGCCTCGCCGCAGGTTCCAGATCTGCGCATCGGTGAGGTTCTCGACGAGCTGGCGGGTGGCCGTCCGTCTTGCCGAAGAACTTGTCGCGGATGTATGCGCCCGACTCGCCCTTGTAGGTCTGGTAGTCGCCGTCCGGCGTCTCGTTCATCACGCGGACGAGGTCACCGGTGCGGTCCGCGGCGAGCAGCGGGTCCCACTCACGGCCCCAGAGGACCTTGACGACGTTCCAGCCGGCCCCGCGGAAGAAGCCCTCGAGCTCCTGCACGATCTTGCCGTTGCCGCGGACCGGCCCGTCGAGCCGCTGCAGGTTGCAGTTGATGACGAAGACGAGGTTGTCCAGGCCGTCGTTGGCGGCAAGCTGGAGGAACCCGCGCGACTCCGGCTCGTCCATCTCCCCGTCGCCGAGGAACGCCCAGACGCGCTGGTCGGAGGTGTCCTTGATGCCGTGGTGCTGCGAGGTAGCGGTTGAACTGCGCCTGGTAGATGGCGTTCATCGGACCGAGGCCCATGGAGACCGTGGGGAACTGCCAGAAGTCCGGCAGCATCCGCGGGTGCGGGTAGGAGGGCAGGCCGTGGGGGGCCTTGGACTTCTCCTGGCGGAACCCGTCGAGGTCGGCCTCGCTCAGCCGGCCCTCGAGGTAGGCCCGCGCGTACATGCCCGGAGAGGCGTGCCCCTGGAAGAAGACCTGGTCGCCGCCGCCGGGGTGCTCCGGCCCTCGGAAGAAGTGGTTCAGCCCCACCTCGTAGAGGGTCGCCGCGCCGGCGTAGGTCGAGATGTGGCCGCCGACACCGATATCCGGCCGCTGGGCCCGCTGCACGAGGACGGCGGCGTTCCAGCGCAACAGCCGCCGGTAGCTGCGCTCGATGTCCTCGTCGCCGGGGAACGCCGGCTCCGCGCTCGGCGGGATGGTGTTGACGTAGTCGGTCGTCACCGCCTCCGGGCCGCCGAGCCCGGCGATGGCGGCCCGCCGCCCCAACATCTGCAGCACCTCCGCCGCCCGGCCCGGCCCGCGGACGGCAAGCAGCTGGTCAAAGGACTCACCCCACTCGGAGAGCTCCTCATCGTCGACACCGGAGGTGGTCTGCCCGTTAAGGGTGGTCGTCATGGTGGTCGGTCCTTTCCGTGTGCTCGCCGCCGTGGGCGGACTGTGGGAGTTGCTGGGTATGCCTGGGACGCGAGGGGCCGCTGCTCAGCAGAAGCCGGCGACCCCGACCCAGGCAGCGTCCGCGGACGCGGCGCCCTTGCGCTGGACGGAGGCCTCGATCAGGCCGTAGGGCCGGTCGGCGGCGTAGAACACCTCACCGGGATTCTCCAGGCCGCAGAACGACAGGTCCGAGAGGAAGTGGTGCTTGTTGGGGCACGAGAACCGCACCTCGTCGATCATCGGGTGCTTGTCGATGACCGCGGCCGCCATGTCATAGAGGTCCTGCTGCAGGGCGTTGGAGTAGCCCTGCGAGAACTCGCTGAGCATCGTCTGCTTGACGCTGTCGTAGACGCCGTTGAAGTCGACATCGGTCGTGTTGTAACGCCACTTCGTGGAGATGTCGGTGGCCAGGATGCGGTCGGTCGGTCTCCTGCAGGGTCGTGTACTTGTCCTTCGGGTAGCCGACGAACCCCGACTCGGTGGTCTTCATGACGGTCAGGTCGTAGAAGCCGGACAGCACGGTGTTGGTGTCGCCGTCGCGCACCAGCACCGCGGTACGGATCTCCGGCGCGCCCCGGTAGAAGGCGTGGTCGTGGTCGTTGATCCGGGTCCAGCCGTACTGGTCGGCCGCCCACCGGCCGCCGGTCACCCAGTCGAACTCGCTGGTGAAGTGGTCGCCCAGCCGCAGCAGGAACGCCTCGGGCGACTCGACGCCGTCCTTGGCGAAGGCGAAGACCGTGTTCTTCTGGGTGTCGGTGGGGACGACGTGGGCGTTGTCGCCCTGGGTGTGGGCGGCCTCGAAGTCTCCCCGCAGCTGTGAGGTGACGTTGAGGTCGTATACCTCGTGACGGTCGGTGTCGCGAACGACCCGGACGACTCGGTTCTCGGCCTTGCCGTACTGGTTGGTGGTGAGGACGACGTCGGTCATGGCGAATCCTTTCGTATTTCGGTTTCTCGAAATATGCGTGGCGAGTGGGTGCTGCCCGCTCCGGTCAGCTGCCGCGGTAGGTGGTGTAGGAGTAGGGACTGAGCAGCAGCGGGATGTGGTAGTGCCCGTCCTCGGCCGAGGCGGTGAACTGCACCGTCACCGACGGGTGGAAGCAGGTGGTTCCCCGGTCTGCGAAGTAGCGGCCGGACTCGAAGGTCACCTGGTAGGTCCCGGGATCGAGCCGATCGGGCCCGAGGTCGGGCACCCGGCCGTCGGCGTTGGTCGAGGACTCCGCGATGACCGTTCCGTGGGCGTCGGCCAGCCGGACGGCAACTGCGGCGGCGGGCTTGCCCACCGCTGCGTCCAGGACGTGGGCGGAGATGTAGCTCACGGGTTGTTCCGGGTGTCCCGGCTCAAACCACGCTGCTCCTCGAGGGACACATGCCCGGCCGCCGCGTGCTCATCCAGCCCGTGCCGGTGGGCGGTGTCGGCCTCGATGGCGCCGTCTCGGGCCTGGCCCTCCTGGTGCACGCCGTGGGCGGCCGGCCCGGCCGGGTCCAGTCGCGCCTCGTCCTCGTCGGAGATGATGGCGGGTGCCGGTGCCTCGGCGAAGATCGGAGCCTCCGTCTCCTCCTTGCGGCCCACGATGTTGAACACCACGTTGAGCAGGACTGCGGTGATCGCGGCGGCGGTGATACCGGAGTCGAAGATGACCGTGAACCAGCTGGGGAACTTGTCGTAGAACGTCGGCACCGCGATCGGGATGATGCCCATCGCGAGCGCGAAGGCGACGATGACGATGTTGGCGTTGCCGGAGAAGTCCACCCGGCTCAGGGTGCGGATGCCGCTGGCGGCGACAGTGCCGAACAGCGCGAGGCCGGCGCCGCCGAGGACCGGCAGCGGCACGAGGGCGACCAGCGCGCCGAGGATCGGGAAGAGCCCGAGGAAGACCAGGATCCCGCCGCCGACGGCGACGACGAACCGGCTCTTGATGCCCGTGATGGCGACGAGGCCGACGTTCTGGGCGAAGGCGCTGACCGAGAAGCCGTTGAAGATGGCGGAGAGGGCGGTCGCGCCCATGTCGGCGCGCAGACCGTTGGTGACCTGGTCGCGGGTGGCGGGCTGGTCGATGACCTCGCCGATGGCCAGGATGTCGGCGGTCGTCTCGGTCATGATGACGAGCATCACCACGACCATGGAGATCGTCGCCCCGACCGCGAAGATCGGGGTACCGAAGTGGAACGGCGCGGTGAGCTGGAAGATCGCGGCGTTGGAGATGTTGCCGAAGTTGGTCAGCCCGAACGGGATCGCGACGACGGTGCCGAGCACGAGTCCCAACAGGATCGCCACCCGGCTGAAGGCGCCCGGCAGGAAGCGGTAGATCAGGACGATGATGAGCATCGTCAGCGCGGCCACGAGAATGTTCACGGGGTCACCGAACGTCTTGGTGACGCCAGGGGTGCCGCCGCCGGCCCACTTGATCGCGACCGGGAGCAGGGAGACACCGATGATGGTGATGACGGTGCCGGTCACCACCTCGGGAAAGAAGCGCAGCAGGCGGGTGAACACCGGGGCGATGAGGAACCCGATGATCCCGGACAGCAGGAGGGCGCCGAGAATCGCTCGCAGTCCGACGGTGCCGCCGCCGTTCTGGGCGCCGATCGCGAGCATCGTCGAGACGGCGGCGAAGGACGTGCCCTGGACGATCGGCTGGCGGGCGCCGATCTTCCACACCCCGAGCGTCTGCAGCAGGGTCGCGATGCCGGACATGAAGAGCCCGGCGGAGACGAGGTAGGTCAGGTCGGTGGGGCTCAGCTTGAGCGCGGTGCCGATGATGAGCGGGACGGCCACGACGCCCGCATACATGCTGAGCACGTGCTGCAGGCCGTAGACGAACATCTGCGGGAACGGCAGCACCTCGTCGACGGGATGTGGCTCCTCGGTGCGGGGGCTGGTGGTGACGCTGCTGGACATGTCAGAACTCCATTGGTCTGTGATGTGAGATCGGGTGGTGAAAGGGGCGGTGCTGGTAGGGCCGTGCTGGTGGTCGCTCAGCCGAACTGCCGGTGCAGCGACATGTGGCGGTTGACGTCCTTGTAGAGCAGGTAGCGGAATACGCCCGGGTCCGCCGGCGTAGCAGGCCTGCGGGCAGAACGCGCGCAGCCACATGAAGTCGCCGGCCTCGACCTCGACCCAGTCGGTGTTGAGCCGGTAGACCGCCTTGCCCTCCAGGACGTAGAGGCCGTGCTCCATGACGTGGGTCTCGGCGAACGGGATGACGCCGCCGGGGTGGAACGTCACGATGTTGACGTGCATGTCGTGACGCAGGTCGGCCGGGTCGACGAAGCGGGTGGTCGACCCAGGCGCCGTCGGTGTCGGGCATGGGGATCGGCGTCACGTCCTGCTCGTTGGTGACGAAGGCGGGCGGGACCTCCACGCCGTCGACCCGCTGGTATGCCTTGCGGATCCAGTGGAACGTCGCGTTCTGCGAGCCGCGGTTGTGCAGGGTCCACGTCGCCCCCGGCGGGAGGTACGCGTAGCCGCCGGCGTCCAGGGTGTGCTCCTCGCTGTCGATGGTCAGCGCCAGCTGTCCCGACGCGACGAAGAGGACCGCCTCGGCCTCCGGGTTGCTCTCCGGGTCGTCGCTGCCGCCGCCGGGGGAGACCTCGACGAGGTACTGGGAGAACGTCTCGGCGAAGCCGGAGAGCGGGCGCGCCAGGACCCAGAGGCGGGTGTCCGTCCAGTTCGGCAGGAAGCTGGTGACGATGTCGGTGAGCACGCCCTTGGGGATGACGGCGTAGGCCTCGGTGAACATCGACGCGGTCGGTCAGTCAGGTCGGTCTGCGCGGGCAGGCCGCCCGGCGGGGCGTAGTAGGTCGTCATCGTGGAAGCACTCCTTTGTGTTCTCGGTCGAGACGGGGATCGGGCGGCCGGGGTGGGGGTCTCCCGGCTGCATGCGGCGTGACGGCCTCGGTGTCCGAACCGGGGCGCGCCAGTGCGGCCAGCTGGTCGGCGGTGACGCCCGTCATGGCGAGCAGCTCGTCCTCGTCGAGCGCGCCGCAGTCGTGGCCGCGCTGGAGGTAGCGCGCCAGGGCTCGGGCGGTGGCGGGCTCGTCGAGGACGCCGATCTCCGCGTTGGTCGAGGTAGTCGCGCAGCCGCGTCGCCGACTCGGGCCGAACCCTCGCGGTAGAAGGCGTAGGTGGCCGCATACCGGGTCGGCAGCTGCGCCGGGTGCAGGTCCCAGCCCTGGTAGTAGCCGCGTTCGAGCGAGCGGCGGACCAGGCGCGCGTGCAGGCGTCCAGCCGCGACGCACCGCCTCGTCGTCGCCGACGGGCACGATGTTGGTCGAGCCGTCGGACAGGAAGACACCGGTGCCGGCGGCGGCCACCTGCATGACGGCCTTGGCGTAGTCGGCGACGGCGTGCTCCATGCGTCTGGTACTCGGCCGAGATCGCCGGTCGACGCGGAGTAGTCGTAGGTCCCGTAGTGCAGCGCGGTGACCCGGCCGGCCGCCGGCGTGGATCAGCCGCGGCGACCGAGCGCGGTGCCGTCGGACCCGAGGATCGCCTGCGGGCGTCTCCACCTGGATCTCGAAGCCCGAGCCGTCCGCGGGGAGGCTGTGGGTGTCCTCGAGCGCCTGGCACGCGGCGACCATCGCCTGCACCTGGTCGACCGTGGTGACCTTGGGCAGGGTGAGCAGGAAGCCGTCGGTGAGAGCCGCCGGCGCGGAGCAGCGCGCCGAGGAACAGGTCGAGGGTGCGCAGTCCCGCGGCGGCGGGTCGGCGCCTCGAAGCACTTGAAGCGGATCCCGATGGAACGGCGCGGCGGTTCCGGCGTCGACGGACTCGGCGAGGGCCTGCGCGGCGGCCGCGCGCGCGCGGCGTCCTCGCTCGGCGTCGGCGCGGTTGCCGTAGCCGTCCTCGAAGTCGATCCGCAGGTCCTCGATCGGCTCGGTCTCCAGCTTGCCGGCGACCCGGGGGCGACCTGCGGCGGTGATCTCGTCGGGCATACCGGCCGCGTCGGCGCAGACCGCTCGGCATGCCGCCGTGCGCGTCGAGCGCGGCCGAGCGCCTCGCGCCCCCAGTCGGTGACGCGCAGGTCGGCGGTGTAACGGTCCGCGGGGACGTAGACCGTGTGCACGGGCTGGCGGACGCCGCGCGTCGCCCGGGTAGTGCTCGTGCCAGGAGCGGCGTCGGTCGGCGGCGAGCTGCTCGTCGAGGGCGTCGGCGAGGCTGCTCACCCCGCGCCAGCGGTCGCTGTGGCCATGCTCGAGCGACCAGCTCGTAGGCCGGCAGGGTCAGGAAGTCGACGTAAGTCGTCGGCGAGGCACAGACCTGCGATCCAGCGCCCGGGCCGGCTCGTAGTAGCGCTCGACGTAGGCGTCGCCCAGCTCCGCGCGGATCGCGTCGTGCTCCTCGGCGAGCACCGTCGCGACGAGCTCGCGCGGTGATCGGCTTGCCCGTGTCGGCGAGCGCGAGCCGTTGTGCGATCCGCTGCCAGATCTGCGAGCGGGAGATCTCGGCGGTGGCGGCGTCCTCCATGAGGTTGTGGATGCGCGACGGCGCCGTTGCCGGAGAGCCATGCCGCCGGTGTAGGCGAGCGGCGACCTAGACGTTGCTGCGCAGCCCCGCGCGGTGATCTGGCCCTGCGGCCGACGCGACGTCGAGCAGGTCGCTCGGCGGTGACGTGGACGTCCTCCAGCGGCGCCGGTCGAGCTGGTTGGGGCGGTCGCCGAGGACGCCGTCGAAGACCTCCTGGCAGACCGGCGACGAGGTCCGGGTGCGCCACCCAGGAGCCGTCGAAGCCGTCGGCTGGCCTCGCGCTGCTTGTCCTCGCGGACCTTGGCGAAGGCGCGCTCGTTGGCCTCCGGGTCCTTGCGGCTGGGGATGAACGCCGCCATGCCGCCCATGGCGAAGGCCCCGCGCCGGTGGCAGGTCTTGACCAGCAGCTCGGTGTAGGCGCGCATGAACGGCGTCGGCATGCGTGATGTTGCCGCGGTCGGGCAGGACGAACTCCGGCCCGGCGTCGCGGAAGTACTTGATGATGCTGAACAGGTAGTCCCAGCGGCCGGCGTTCAGCCCGGACGCGTGGTCGCGCAGCTCGTAGAGGATCTCGTCCATCTCGAACGCCGCGGGGATGGTCTCGATGAGCACCGTGGCGCGCACCGTGCCGTGCGGGATGCCGAGCTCGGCCTGCGGCGAAGGTGAAGACGTCGTTCCAGAGCCGGGCCTCGAGGTGGCTCTCCATCTTCGGCAGGTAGTAGTACGGGCCGCTGCCCGTTGTCGAGCAGCTGCTGGGCGAGGTGGAAGAAGTGCAGGCCGAAGTCGACGAGGCCGCCGACGGCCGGGCGCGCCGTCGACGAGCAGGTGCGCCTCGTCGAGGTGCCAGCCCGCGGGGGCGGGCGACGACGACGGCGAGGCGGCGCGTCGGTGCGCAGCCGGTACTCCTTGCCCTTCTCGTTGGTGAAGGACAGGGTGCCCCGGGCCGCGTCGCGCAGGTTGAGCATGGCGCGCCGATGACGTTGGGCCAGTCGGGCAGCTGGCGTCCTCCATGTCGGCGAGCCAGACCTTGGCGCCGGAGTTCAGGGCGTTGATGGCCATCTTGGCCGGGTCGGCCGGACCGGTCATCTCCACGCGGCGGTCACGCAGGGCGGCCGGCGCCGGCGCGACCTGCCAGTCGCCGTCGCGGATCGTGCTGGGTCTCGGGCAGGAAGTCGAGCTTGCCGGTGCGGGCGACCTCGTCGCGGCGGGTCTGCCGCGCGGCCAGCAGCTCGTCGCGGCGTGCGGCGAACTCGCGCTGCAGCGCCTCGACGAAGGCCAGCGCCTCGGGGGTGAGGATCTCCTCCGCCCGCTCGACGGGCGAGCCGGTGACCTCGACGGTGAGCTCAACGGCACTGGTCGCTCCTTCCATGGCGTCGGCTGGTACTCGGGAACGGTGTCGTCGAGGGTCAGGTCCTCGTCGCCGTGGCGGGCGTGGCGTTGCCCTGCGGGTCGCCGCCTCGCGGACGGCTGGGCGACGGTCGGCGCCACGGCCGGGTCGAAGACGCTGCGGCACGATGTAGCTGGCGTTGAGCTCGGCGTCCGTGACGCAGTCGGCGATGGCCTCGGCGCCGCGGCGAGCATGACTCCTGGGTGATCTCCCGGGCGCCCGCGTCGAGCAGTGCCGCGGAAGAAGCCGGGGAAGGCCAGCACGTTGTTGATCTGGTTGGGGAAGTCGCTGCGGCCGGTGGCGACGACCGCGGCGTGCTTGCGCGGCCTCGAGCGGGTCGACCTCGGGGTCGGGGTTGGCCAGGGCGAAGACGATGGCGTCGTCGGCCATCGTCGCGATGTCGTCGCCGGTCGAGCAGTTGCGGCGCCGAGACGCCGATGAAGACGTCGGCCCCGGCGAGGACCTCGTGCAGCGTGCCGCGACATGGCCGTCGGCGTTGGTGTTCTCGGCGATCCAGCGGCGGGCTCGGCGTACGTGCTCCTGCCGCGAGTGGATCGCACCCTAGCGGTCGCAGGCGACGATGTAGCCGACGCCCTGCGCCTGCAGCAGCTGGATGATCGCGTGGCCGGCGGCGCCGACGCCGCTGACGACGACGCGGACGTCGCTCGATCCTCTTGCCGACGACCCGCAGCGCGTTGGTGAGCGCCGCGAGGACGACGATGGCCGTGCCGTGCTGGTCGTCGTGGAAGACGGGGATGTCGAGCTCGTCGCGCAGCCGGCGCTCGATCTCGAAGCAGCGCGGGAGCGGCGATGTCCTCGAGGTTGATGCCGCCGTAGACCGGGGCGATGAGCCTTGACGATCCGGATGATCTCCTCGGTGTCCTGGGTGTCGAGGCAGACCGGCCACGCGTCGACGCCGGCGAACTGCTTGAACAGGGCGGCCTTGCCCTCCATCACCGGCAGGGCGGCGGCCGGGCCGATGTTGCCGAGGCCGAGCACCGCCGAGCCGTCGGTGACGACCGCGACGGTGTTGCGCTTGATGGTCAGCCGGCGGGCGTCCTCGGGGTTCTCGGCGATGGCGAGGCACACCCGGGCCACGCCGGGCGTGTAGGCCCGGGACAGGTCGTCGCGGTTCTTCAGCGGGACCTGCGGGCTCGACCTCCAGCTTGCCGCCGAGGTGCATGAGGAACGTCCGGTCGCTGACCTTGCGGACCGTGACACCCTCGGACGCTCGGCCAGCCCGGCGACGATCGCGTCCGCGTGCTCGTCGTCCGAGGCGTTGCAGGTGACGTCGACGACGAGGCGGTCCGCGTGGGACTCGACGACGTCCAGCGCCGTGAGCACGCCCTGGGCCGTGCTCACCGCGGCCACCAGACCGCTGGTGGCCCCCGACGAGGACGGGGTCTCGACGCGGACCGTGATGGCATAGCCGGGACTGGGTGTCGCCATGGATGCTCTCTCTCCCTTGCACGAAGTTTTCGTATGGTGGATACTATTATCTGTCTTGCGGAACTTCAACTGATTGTTGATATATCTGGCGGAGGGGTCAGCAGCACGACCTACTCTTTCGCCAGGCGCACTCTTTCGCCAGACGGAAACATTGGGAAGCACGTCACTAGGAGGACCTATGACTGCCGTAGCAGCGGCCGAGCCAGCCGGGCCGGCCGGCCCAGCGGGGAAGGGTCCGGCGCGCTCCGGCACGGTGCAGTCGATCGAACGGGCCTTCGGCCTGCTCGAGACGATGGCCGACCACGGCGGCACGATGGGTCTGTCCCAGCTGGCCCAGGAGTCCGGCCTCCCGCTGCCGACCATCCACCGGCTGCTGCGCACCCTGGTCGACCTGGGCTACCTGCGACAGGACGCCGGCCGCCAGTACGTCCTCGCCCCCCGGCTCATCCGGCTCGGCGAGAGCTCAGGCGCGATGCTCAGCGTCTGGGCCAAGCCACACCTCGACCGTCTCGTCAGCGATCTCGGCGAGTCGGCCAACCTGGCGATGCTCGACGGCGACCAGATCGTCTACGTCGCGCAGGCGCAGTCGCGGCGTTCGATGCGGATGTTCACCGAGGTGGGGCGCCGGGTCCTGCCACACTGCACGGCGGTCGGCAAGGCGATCATGGCGCGAATGCCGCAGGAGCAGGTCCTCGATCTGTTGCGGCGTACCGGGATGCCGAAGCACACCGACAACACCATCACCGACCCCGATGCGTTCGCCCGGGCGCTGGTCTGGGTCGACGAGCACGGCTACGCGCTCGACGACGAGGAACAGGAGAACGGCGTCCGCTGCGTCGCGGTGGCGGTTCCCGACGCGCCGACCCGGCTGGGCCTCTCGGTCAGCGGACCGGCCAGCCGGATGACCCCGGAGGTCGTCGACCGAGCCGTCCCGATCCTGCGCCAGGCGGCGGCCGACCTGTCCCGCGATCTCGGCTGAGCCGGCTCTTTCCCGCTTCCAGACTCGCGTTGTTGTGACTTCTGGGGGCCCCGCGCCACGAAATCGACAACAACGCGTGTCTGGAAGGCGGCTACATCTGCTCGGGTGACTCCACGCCGAGCAGCGCGAGGCCCTCGACCAGCACGGCGAGCGTGACGGCGGACAGGGCCAGGCGCGACTCGCGCAGCTCGGCGTCCTCGGCCTTGAGCACCGGGTGGTGCTCGTAGAAGGTGGAGAAGGTCTGCGCAAGGTCGAACAGGTATGCCGCGAGCCGGTGCGGCTCGAGAGCGTCCCCGACCTGCGCCACCACCGACCCGTAGTCCAGCAGGGCCAGGGCGAGGTCGCGCTCGCCGGCGTCCCGCACGACGACCCGTCGGCGCTCCCCGCCGGCGCCCTCGAGGCTGGACTCCAGGCCCGCGTTCCGGAAGATCGAGCGGACCCTGGCCGCCGCATACTGCAGGTAGGGGCCGGTGTTGCCGGTGAAGGACACCATGCGGTCGAGGTCGAAGACGTACTCGCTGTCGTGCGCGACGGAGAGGTCGGCATACTTCACCGCTCCGATCCCGATCTGCGGCGCGACCGCCGTGCGCACCTCGGCCGGCAGGTCGGGGCGGGCCTCGTCGAGGACCCGCTGGGCCGCCGCGACCGCCTCGTCGAGAAGTCCGCTGAGCCGCGGCGTCTCGCCCGAGCGGGTTCTCAGCAGCTTGCGGTCCTTGCCGAGGACGTTGCCGATCTGGACGTGGATCGGGCGAGCGTCGTCGGGGAGCCAGCCGGCCTTGCGGGCGGTCTCCCACACCATCTGGAAGTGCAGGGCCTGGGTCGCCCCGACGACGTAGAGGATCCGGCTGCCGTGCAGCTCGTTGGCGCGGTAGCGGATCGTCGCCAGATCGGTCACGCCGTAGCCGTAGCCGCCGTCGGACTTGCGGATGATGAGCGGGACCGGTTTTCCCTCTCGGCCGGTGTAGCCGTCGAGGAACACACAGAGGGCGCCGTCACTCATCCGTGCGATTCCGTTGGCCTCGAGCTCGTCGCAGATGGCCGCCAGCTCGGCGTTGTAGCGCGACTCGCCGTAGAGGTCGGCCTCGGTGAGCCCAACGCCCATGACGTCGTAGACGCCGTGGAGGTAGTGCTTCGACCGCTCGACGACCTCGCGCCAGAGCCGCATCGTGTCGGCGTCGCCGCCCTGCAGCAGGACGACCCGTGCCCGGGCTCGGGCGGCGAACGTGGCGTCGCGGTCGAAGTCGGCGCGGGCGGCCTGGTAGAAGGCGTTGGGGTCGGTCTCGAGAAGAGCGGCCTTCGGGCGAGTCCTCGCCGACGTCGAGGAGGTGCTCGATGAGCATGCCGAACGGCGTGCCCCAGTCGCCGATGTGGTTCTGCCGGATGACGTCGTGACCGAGCCGCTCGAGGATCCGAGCGAGCGCGTCGCCGACCACCGTCGTGCGCAGGTGACCGACGTGCATCTCCTTGGCGAGGTTGGGCGAGGAGTAGTCGATCGGGATGTGCTCGAGGCGCTGAACGGGCACCCCGAGGCGCGGGTCGGCGGCCATCTCGTCCGACCGCGGCGGCCAGCCACTCGTTAGCGAACGTGACGTTGACGAAGCCCGGCCCGCTGATCTCGACGGCGCTGGCCAGCCCGTCGGCGTCGAGGTGCGCGACCAGTGAGGCCGCCACCTCGCGCGGCGGCATCCCGAGGCGTTTGGCCAGGGCCAGCGGGGCGTTGGACTGGAGGTCGGCGAACTGCGAGGGCCGCAGGACCGGGTCGGCGTCCCGCAGGTCCGGATGCGCGTCGCCGAACGCCGCCGCGATGGCCGCGGTCACGCGGGGAGCGAGCACCTCGGACGGGGACGGCATGGCCACAAGGCTAGGGGGGAGGCACCCATTCGGAGGATCCCGGGGCTGCGCTGCGCCCTGGACACTGTCGGCATGAGCGATCCCTGGACGCCGCCGACCGGCGAGACGCCCGACGCTCCGACGTACTTCCCGCACGGCACCGAGGCCGGATGGCGCCCAGACCCGAACGTCGCAGGTCAGCTGCGGCTCTGGGACGGGCGGCACTGGACCGAGCACGTCCGGCCGCTGGACCCGGTGGCGGAGGCGCGGAAGGCAGCCCCTCCGCCCCGAGCCAACGAAGGCGTCCGCGCCTGGGCCCTCATCGCCCAGCTGATGCTGGCGCTGAAGATCGTGGCCTCCTGCACGGCGCTGCTCTGGGGGATCGCCACCCTCAACACCCTGCAGATCTGGAGCCTTCAGCCCGGCGACGTGCACGAGGACGAGGCGCGGGCGGTGGTGCACACCATGATCCTCATCGCCATCGCCCTGGTGGCCGTCTGGCTGTTCGCGGCCGTCTTCCAGCTCGTGTGGATCGCCGTCGCCCGCAACGACCGCCACATGAACCGAGCCCTGCTCCGCGGCTCCACCGTGGGGACGGTCATCGGCTGGTTCGTGCCCCTGGTCCGCATCCGCATCGCCTGGCGAACCCTCACCGACCTCTACCAGGCGTCCGACCCGCGCCGAGCCGGTCACGGACCGGCCACCGCCTCACGGGCGGCCCCACCCATCGTCATCGCCTACTGCATCCTGAGGTTCTTCCCATCCCTCGTCGTCTCGTTGGCGCTGTTCAGGATTCGTGAGGCGCTCGGTTCCGTGGACGAGCTGCGCGACCTCATCTTCGCGTTCATCGCGACGACCGTCCTCGACGTCGCGACCACGATCTGCCTGATCCTGGTCATCACGAGGGTCACCGATCATCTCCGGGGGCGGGCGACCGCCGCCGGGGTGGAGACCGTCCGGCCCGTCGCTGCGCAGTTCACGCGCATGTGACGACAGGACGGTCCGTTGTGGGGGGGCACTGGCGCGGCATACCTGTGCAGGGGGAAGGTATGCCGCGCCGGTGGAGCCCTAGTCCTGGGCGGCCAGCCCGAGGTCGGCGACCGACTTCTCGCGCATCTCGACCTTGCGCACCTTGCCGGTCACCGTCATCGGGAACTCGTCGACGACCTGCACGTAGCGCGGGATCTTGTAGTGAGCGAGCTTGCCGCTGGCGAACGCGCGGACCGCGTCGGCCGTGAGCGGCTCGGCACCCTCGCGCATCCGGACCCAGGCGCACAGCTCCTCGCCGTAGCGCGCGTCGGGGACGCCGATCACCTGCGCGTCGACGATGTCCGGGTGGGTGTAGAGGAACTCCTCGATCTCGCGGGGGTAGATGTTCTCGCCACCCCGGATGACCATGTCCTTGATCCGGCCGGTGATCTCGACGTAGCCGTCGTCGTCCATGACCGCGATATCGCCGGTGTGCATCCAGCCGTCCCGGAGCACCTCGGCGGTCTTGTCCGGCTGCTCCCAGTAGCCGAGCATCACCGAGTAGCCCTTGGTGCAGAACTCCCCCGGCTCGCCGCGCGGCAGCGTCTCGTCGGTCGTCGGGTCGACGACCTTGATCTCCAGGTGCGGCCCTACCCGGCCGACGGTGCCGACCATGTGCTCGAACGTGTCGTCGGTGCGCGTCTGCGTCGAGACCGGCGACGTCTCGGTCATCCCGTAGCAGATGGTCATCTCCGTGATGCCCGACGCGATCACCTTCTTCATCAGCTCGGCCGGACACGGTGAGCCGGCCATGATCCCGGTGCGGACGGTCGAGACGTCGTAGTCGCCGAAGGTCGGCAGCGACCACTCCGCGATGAACATCGTCGGCACGCCGTAGAGCGAGGTCACCTGCTCGTCCTGGCACGCCTTGAGCGTCTTCGCGGGGTCGAAGCCCGGGGCCGGGATCACCATCGCCGACCCGTGGGTCGAGCAGGCGAGGTTGCCCATCACCATCCCGAAGCAGTGGTAGAAGGGCACCGGTATGCAGACGCGGTCGGCTTCCGTGTAGTGGCACAGCTCGCCGACGAAGAAGCCGTTGTTGAGGATGTTCCGGTGGCTGAGGGTCGCCCCCTTGGGGAACCCGGTCGTCCCGGACGTGTACTGGATGTTGATCGGCTCGGTGTTGGCGAGGTCGGCCTGGACCCGCGCCAGGTGGTCGCCGTCGACCCGCTCCGCGCCCGCGAGCAGGTCGTGCCAGCTGCCGGTACCGATGACGACGACCTGCTCGAGGGCGGCCACCTCACCACGGACCTCCTCGATCATCGCGGCGTAGTCGCTGCTCTTGAACGACGGTGCCGCCACGATCATCCGGATGCCGGCCTGCCCGAGGACGTACTTCAGCTCGTGGGTCCGGTAGGACGGGTTGATGTTGACGAGGATGGCGCCGATCTTCGCCGTGGCGAACTGCACGATGGTCCACTCCGCGCAGTTGGGGGCCCAGATGCCGACACGGTCGCCCTTCTCGATGCCGGCGGCGAGTAGCCCGCGCGCGGCGATGTCGACGTCTCGCCGCAGCTCGGCCCAGGTCCAGCGCTTCCCCTGCTCGACGTCCACGAGGGCCTCGCGGTTCGGGAAGCGCTCGACCGTCGCGTCGAGGCTGTCACCGATGGTCTGCTCGATGAGCGAGGCGTCGGTCTCACCGGCGGTGTGGGAAAGCGGCTGCGACAGGGCGGCTGCGGCGGGCATCGACGACCTCCGTGACATCGGACCAGGCCCCCGAGGGCGCTCGGCATCGAGCGGGGCACCTCCGAGTATGCCGCGCCGTCCTGGCCCCCGGCGCTAGTCCGCGTCGGGCGCGAGGACGACCAGGTCGGCACGGTCCCGCGTGGCGAGGACCCGCTGAGCGTTCGCCTGGTCGGGACCGAGCGCCCAGGCCTGCGCGGCGCCGGTGTCCTTGCCGAACTCGGTATGCCGGGCCACGAGCCGCCGGACCCGCTCCCGGTCGGTGAGGTCGACGAACCACACCTCGTCGAACAGCGCCCGCACCCGCGGCCAGGGGTCATCCTCGAGCAGCAGGTAGTTGCCCTCGCTGACGACCACGCGGGCCGATGCCGGGATCGCGATGGCGGCGGCCACCGGTTGCTCGAGTACTCGCTCGAAGCCGGGGACGTAGACCGTTGCCGAGTCGGCGGAGCGCAGTCGGCTCAGGGTGGCGAGGAAGCCGTGACCGTCGAACGTCTCCGGCGCGCCCTTCCGGTCCCTTAGGCCCAGCACATCGAGCTGTAGGTCGGCCAGGTGGAAGCCGTCCATCGGCAGGTGCGCGACCGCCGCGGGACCCATCCGGTCCCCGAGCGCCGCCACCAGGTCCTCGGCGAGGGTCGTCTTCCCGGCGCCCGGAGCTCCGGCGACACCGATGACCACCCGGCGGTCGCTGCGACCGTCGCCGCCGTCGCCGAGAAGTCCGGTCACCCGGTCGACTAGTCGCTCGAGGTCCGACGGCGACAGCAGGCGCGAGAGCGGCATACCGGCATTGTCGTGGGCATGGGTGCTACGGGCGATCCGCGAGCCGGAACTGGCCGCCACGTGACGTACGACACACCGGATTTCGGGGCGTCCACTCTGCGCCTGGAATGAATCGGCGGCTACCGTAGTTGAAAGTTCAACAAGCCTTCGCCCATCCACCCGAGAGGTCATTCCCATGGCTCTGTTCAACCGTACGTCGTCCGCGCTGGCGGAGGAAGCTCCGGCCGCCGCCAACATCGCCGGGGACTACGTCCTCGACCCGGCCCACACGCGCGTCGGCTTCTCCGCCCGGCACGCGATGGTCACCAAGGTTCGAGGCCAGTTCGACCAGTTCGAGGGCAACGCCCACGTCGACACGGAGAACCCGGCCAACTCGACCGTGTCCGTCACGATCCAGGCGGCGAGCGTCACCACCGGCCAGGCGCAGCGCGACGCCCACCTCAAGACCCCCGACTTCTTCGACACCGAGAACTACCCCGAGATCCGCTTCGTGTCCACCGACGTGGAGCGGGACGGCACCGAGTGGAGCATCACCGGCGACCTGACGATCAACGCGGTCACCAAGCCGGTCACCATCCTCTTCGAGGAGACCGGTGAGGCCAAGGACCCCTTCGGCAACCTCCGGGTCGGCTTCGAGGGCACCGTCACGATCAACCGCGGCGACTGGGGCCTGACGTTCAACGCCGCCCTCGAGACCGGTGGCGTCCTCGTCTCCGAGAAGGTCAACCTCGAGTTCGACGTCTCGGCGATCCGTGAGCCCGCCTGAGCTCTTACGCACTGCCAGCACGACACAGAGGGCCGCTCCCGACGGGGAGCGGCCCTCTCGGGTTGTCCGAGCGGCTGCTCAGCCTTCCTTGTTGGCGAGCGCGACGAGCACGCCGGCCAGCGCGAAGTGCTTGTTGGAGCCGAGGTCGGCGACGGTCTTGATGCCGAGGTTCTGCTTGAGGGCCGCGTCGTCCGCGGCCGTCAGCCCGGCCAGCGCCGACGGCGGCGCCGCGAGGATCTCAGCCAGGCTCTTGTCCTCGTACGCCTTGTCCAACCCTTTCGAGAGGTTGACCTGCACCATGCCAGACTCCTTCACCACGCTGTGGAGCGACGGCCGCCTGCATTGGCGGCACGAGGTCATCGTATGCGTGTGGACGGCGTCGGTGGCGGTTCTGCGGCCGGTCAGCCGGGTGTCCGGATCAGGCAGCTGTTCGGCGACTGACCGGACTTGGGGAACGCGATGGCGAGCGCCTCGGCCGTGCGGTGTCCCCGCTCCTTCCACCCGGTGCTCGTGTAGTGCGTCTTGTCCTTGGCGAACCAGTTGTCCTGGACCTCGCTGGCCCAGTCGTAGACGCGCATGTTCGGGTAGCGCTGGCAGGCGGCCACCAGGGCGTCGTTGAACTTCTGCATCTGGTTCTCGGCGTAGGCGGTCTTGGTCAGCAGCGTCTTGACCGTGAGCCACATGACCGGCTCGTTGCCGACGTGCTGCATGAGGAGGTCGATCCGCTTGTCGAGCGGGGTGTTGCCACCCACGGCCTGGTTCGCCGCCTCGTTGAGGCCCATGGCGAACACCCAGCAGCCGTCGAACCCGGCCGCCTGACGAGTCTTGAGACCGTCCTCGGCGTTGGGCTGGTTGTTCCAGCGCTCGACGATCGACCGGGCACCGAGGATGTCGGTGAAGACCGTCTTGACGCCGAAGTCCTTGTACTGCGCGTCGATGCGGTCAGCCGCGTTGGGCAGGGCAGCGGGATCCATGAGACCCAGCGAGGTGGAGTCCCCGATGTGCGTGACGCCGGTGCAGGACGTCTGCAGGGATGCGGGATCGACCGGGGCGCTGGTCGTCGACGTGGCGGCCGAAGAGGGCGGCGCGGTCGCGGTGGCCGCCGGGTCCCCCGACGCGTCGGGCGGCGTGTAGCCGGGCGGGGCGCCCGGGCCATTGGCCGCGGTCTGGGCCGCCGAGCTGCTGCTCGACGGGCCCATCACCGTGAGGGCGGTCAGGCCGGCCGTCGCCACCAGCACGAGCGCCAGCACGTTGCCGAGCAGCGGCGTGCCGTGGCCGCGGTTGCCGGCACGCGTCTGCTGGCCGCCCCATGCGCGGTTCTCCCGGCCGCGACGGAGTGCGCCGAGCAGCCCGCGCCGGCGGATCGGGTCCTCGACCAGCGACCAGCTGAGGGCGGCGAGCGCGACGATGATGACGCAGAGCAGCACCGGTCGCCACGGTGAGTCCTGGAGAACCGACTCCGGCAGAAAGACGATGACCGGCAGGTGCCAGAGGTAGATGCCGTAGGAGCGCTCCCCGAGCCACCGCAGCGGAAGCACGCCGACCGCCCTGGACACGAGGCTGGCGGGGTGGGTGGCGACGGCGATGAGCAGCGCCGTGGCCAGCGACAGGATGAGGATCCCGCCGCGGTAGAGGAACATCGAGTACTCGTCGGTCTGGGTCAGCAGCAGGGCGATCACGATCAGGGCTACGACCCCGGCGCCGTCGACGACGACGCGGCCGCGGGTCGGCAGCTTCGCCGGGAGCCGGGCCGGCCGCCACAGCATCCCGAGCGCGGCGCCGACGAGGAGCCCACCAGCCCGGGTGTCGGTGCCCTCGTAGGCGCGGGTGTTGTCGAAGCCCGGCGTCGCGATGACCCACATCGCCACGAACGAGAGGATCGCGAGGGCGAGGGTCACCAGGGCGACGCGGTCCCAGCGCTTGCGGAACACGGTGATGAGGCCCCAGATGATCAGCGGCCAGAAGACGTAGAACTGCTCCTCGACGGCGAGGGACCAGAGGTGGTCGAGCGGGCCGGGCCCGTTGAACCGGGCGAAGTAGGAGACGCCGAGGCTGATCGTCGTCCAGTTGCTCACGTAGAACAGCGCCGCGACCGTCTCCGCCGCACGGACGCCGAGGCCGCCGGGGTTGCTCAGCGCGGTGACCGCCAGGACGACGACGAGCAGGAGGACCACCGCGGGCAGGAGCCGCCGGGCCCGGCGCAGCCAGAAGTGGCGCAGGTCGAGACCCCCGGTGCGCTCGACGGTGGAGCGCAGGATGCCGGTGATGAGGAAGCCGCTGAGCGTGAAGAAGATGCCCACGCCGAGCAGGCCCCCCGGAACCGCGTCCGAGCCGAGGTGGTAGGCGACGACCGCACCGACCGCGATGGCGCGTAGACCGTCCAGCGCGGGCAGGTAGGAGCCCTTGTTGTCGATCGGGCGGGGCATGATCTCCTCGGATGGGGGACGGGCAGGAGTCAGAAGGCTGGTCGCTGGGGTGCTGGTCGCTGGGTCGCGGCCGGACCTCCGGCCGCACGCCGTGATCCTCCCGAGACCGGATGACCGTGCCCCGATGGTAAGGGCTCTCGCGGTGACTCTCGGGTAACCACGGCCCGGGCGGTCGTGGCGCGGCGACGGTGACGCAGCCGTAAGCCGTCGCGGATCGCGACCGAGAGAGTGTAACGGTTCGGCAACGCCGTTCTGACCGCTGTCTCGCGCCCGCGGGCTCCTTGGGGCGCCGTCCGGTGACGCGCTAGCGGTCAGCCGCGAGGCGCGCGAGGTCCGCGTCAGTGAGGACCACGCTGCCGACAGCGACGTTCTCCTCGAGGTGCGCGACCGACGACGTCCCCGGGATCAGCAGAAGGTTGGCTGACCGGGCCAGCAGCCACGCCAGGCCGATCTGCGCCGGCGTCACGCCGAGCTCGGCCGCGAGCTCCACCACCGGTGGGTGGTCCGTCACGCTCGGGACGTGGGCGAACGCCGAGCCGAGGGGGAAGTAGGGCACGTAGGCGACGCCCGCTTCGGCGCACCGCTCCAACACCGGGGTGTCGCGCTGGTCCAAGAGGCTGAAGGCGTTCTGCACGCAGACGATCCCGGCCTTGTCGATCGCCGTGTCCACCTGGTCCAGCGTCACCGTGGAGACCCCGACCCCGCCGATCTTGCCCTCGTCGCGCAAGGCGACCAGCTCGCCCAGCTGTTCCTCGAGCGGCACCGTTCCAGCGGAGTCTCCCCCGCCCTGTTCGTCCATGCGCCGCAGGTTGACGGCGGCCAGCTGCTCGATGTCCAGGCTGCGCAGGTTGGCCTCCACGTCCTCGCGGAGCTCCTCCGGGCGCTGGGCGAGGTTCCAGCCACCGCTGGCGTCACGACGGGCCCCGACCTTGGAGACCAGGGCAAGATCGTCCGCATACGGGTGCAGCGCCTCGCGGATCAGGGCGTTGGCGACGTCTGGTCCGTAGTACTGAGCGGTGTCGATGTGGTTGACGCCGAGGTCGACCGCGCGCCGCAGCACGCGGACGGCCTCGTCGTGATCCCTTGGCGGTCCGCTGACGCCCGGCCCGGGCAGCTGCATCGCTCCGAAGCCGATGCGCCGGACGGTCCGGTCGCCGAGCGAGAAGGTGCCGGCCAGCCCGGCGGGAGAGGTGTTGTCGGTCACCCGTTCGACGCTAGCCGGGCGCCGCCCGCGGTGGTCACCCGGGTGCGGCTGGGCTGGTCAGCCTCGCAGCCGAGTCGGCGGCGCAGGGGCCGTGGTGCCGTGGCGGGCGACCTGCTGAGCGGCGATCATCGACTGCGCCAGGGTCGTCTGGCGGTAGAGGACCGACCGCCCGGACCGCCGGCTCACGACCAGCCCGCTCTCGCGCAGGACCGACAGGTGCTGGTTCACCGACCCGGGACTCTGACCGAGCTGCCGCGCGACCTGCGTCGTCGACAGCGGCACCGCCGTCATCTCCAAGATGGCGGCCCGGGTCCGCCCGAGCAGCGCGGCCAGGGGGTCCTCGTCGTTGCGGTCCATGGTGGTCAGCCCTTCCCACACGCGGGCGACTCCTCGCGCGGCGTACGTGAGACCGAAGCGGTCACCGTGCCCGTCGTCGAGCAGCAGCCCGGGCCAGGCGAAGATCGACGGCGTCAGGGTCATGGCGTGGCCCTCGTAGGTGGAGCTCTTGTGCTGCGGCTTGTCCACCTTCAGCAGGTTGCCCTCGAGGCTCACCTCCGGGTGTAGGTCCTCGAGCAGGGCGTAGAGCCCACCGTTCATCTGGGCGGCGACCCGGTAGGACACGTCGTCCTCCAGGACAGCGCACATCCTGGGCCAGAACGGGTCGATCACCGCGTCCCAGTAGTCCCACACCGCTTCCGCGAGCAACCCGGGGCCCCGGGCTCCGGCGGCGATGAGCTCCTGGACCCGGCGGGGCTGCGACCGCTCCGGCCAGACCTCCTCGAGATCGCTCTTCAGCTCCTCCGGCGCGACCTGCGTCAAGCCGCGCAGCTGCTCCTCGATGGTGACCTGCGGACCGGGCGACGACGGCACGAGGCAGCTGACCACCCACTTTCCCGGCGGGGTGACCGCGAGCAGCAGCGGCATGTCAAGGCCCTCGAGCCGACCTCGCGCCTCACGCAGCCAGGGACCGTGGATGTGCGTGGGGTTCGGACAGCTCAGCAGGCGCAGGCTCATCGTCACCTCGGCCAACGGCGAGAACGTGAACCGGGTGCTGCCCAACACGTCGGTGCTCAGCACATACGTGATCATCGGGTCCTCCTCACCACGCCATCGTCGCGCGGAACGCAGCCTGGCTCTTCCATTCGGCGACACCGAAATCGTTGCCCCGCACCCGGTGACCGGGCGCACCCTGTCGCAGAACGGACGTCGAGGCGAAGCGAGGAGACGGTGATGAGGTCCACGGGGCGAGCGGGGCTGTTAGCGGCTGCCGTATGCGTGTCCGTCGCGGCGTGCGGTGGCGGCGGGACGAGCGGCACCGCCACGAGCGGCGCGGCCGCCGCTCCGGGCCAGAAGGGCGGGACGCTCTACGTCATCAACACCGGGCCCCACAACGGACTCGACCCGCAGGCGAGCTACGTCGGCGCGGACCTGGAGTTCGCGTCGCGCGTGTATGCGCGCAGCCTCGTCACCTACTCGGTCGGGGACGACGCGAAGCTCGTCCCGGATCTGGCCACCGATACCGGTCGGATGTCCGACGGTGGCAAGACGTGGGCGTTCACCCTGGTCGACACCGCCACCTGGCAGGACGGGAAGAAGGTCACCTGCGACGACGTGAAGTACGGCATCTCGCGGACCTTCGCGACCGACGTCATCTCCAACGGCCCCACCTACATCCTCAACTTCCTCGACGTCCCGAGCGACGCGGACGGCGCTCCGCTCTACAAGGGCCCATACTCCAACGCCGGCCAGGCCGACTTCGACAAGGCGATCACCTGCGCCGGCCAGACGTTGACGCTGCACTTCAAGAAGCCCTGGGCCGACTTCAACTACGCGGTGGCCTCGCTCGCCGCATACTCCCCGGTCCGCAAGGACAAGGACCAGGGCGCCAAGTCGCTGTTCGACGTCTTCAGCAACGGCCCGTACCAGCTCCAGGGCACCTTCGATCCCAACAAGGGCGGGACGTGGGTGCGGAACCCCAACTGGGACGAGAAGACCGATCCGCTGCGCAAGGCGCTGCCGGACAAGATCGTCGACGTGGAGGGCATCCAGAGCGAGCAGATCTACCAGCGGCTGCATCGCCGACGGCGGCGAGGACAAGAACGCCATCACCTTCGTGACGGCACCGCCCTCGATCCTGCCGCAGATCGTGGCCAACCCTTCGGCTGCCGGGCGGGCCACCAACCCGGCCGCACCGTTCGTGGACTACATCCAGCCCAACGTCACGAGCGCGGCGATGAAGGACCCGAAGGTCCGGCAGGCCTTCGCGATGGCCACCAACCGTGACGCCTACGTCACCGCCAACGGGGGTAAGCAGGTCATGACGCCGAGCTACTCCGTCTGCAACCCCGAGCTGCCTTGCTACAGCAAGGACTTCAACCCGTTCGGCGCACCCACCAGCGGCGACCCGGTCGCGGCGAAGAAGGTCCTGCAGGACGCCGGCAAGACGTTGCCGATCCCCGTCACCGTGGTCTACCGCAAGACGGCGACTCGCGACGCCTCGCTGGCCGCCCTCAAGCAGACGTGGGACCAGGCCGGCTTCACCGTGACCCTCGACGGCGTCGCGAGCTCCGGGTACTACCGGACCATCTCGGGCGTCGCCCAGAAGACCAACGACGCCTTCTGGGCCAGCTGGGGCGCCGACTGGCCGTCGGGGTCGACGGTCCTGCCACCGCTGTTCGACGGCCGGATCAACCTGACACCGACCAGCTCGAACCAGGACTACGGCTGGTACAACAGCGAGGCCGTCAACGCGGCGATCGACGCGGCATACCTGATCCCCGACACCGCCGCCCGCGAGAAGGCGTGGAGCGCGGTCGACCAGCAGATCAGCACGGACGGAGCGGTCATTCCGCTGACCAGCCAGAAGTTCACCTACGTCCGCGGCTCCAACGTCAAGGGCTACTCCGAGAACCACCTGTTCGGCGGCTTCCCCGACCTAGCGACCATCGCGGTCCGGTAGGGGTCACCCCTGGTCCAGCATCGCCACGGCCTCCGCAACCGTGGCGATGCTGTCCACGGTGATCGGGTCGAGCACCAGCTGCACGTGCACCGCCCCCGCTGCGGCCATCGCCTCGAGATGCTCCGCGATGGCGGCCGGTACGCCGGGCACCGGGGTGACCACCGTCCGGTATGCCGAGTCGCCCATCACGCGTCCGGCGCCGCCCGCGAGCTGCACGAGGACCGCGGCGGTCGCACCGACGTCGTCCGGTCCTCGCCCGGCCTGCGCCGCGGCGGCCTCCACCCGCTCCCGCAGGGCCGCGAACTCGGCCGGCGAGTTGCCGTAGTCACTCCACCAGACGTTCCACTGGTCCACGTGCGGCAGTCCGATCCGCAGCATCCGCGGGCCGGTCGAGCCGAGCATGATCGGCGGCCCACCCGGCCGCACCGGCCCGGGGTCGAGGACGCAGTCGTCGATGTCGTAGTAGCGCCCGTGGAAGTCCACGCGGCCCTCCCGCAGGAGGGTCCGGATGACGGTGAAGGCCTCCTCGAACCGGGAGACGCGGTGGTCGTATGCGAAGCCGAACGCCGCATACTCTCGCTCGTTCCAGCCGGCACCCAGACCGAGGATCAGGCGCCCGCCGGAGATCCCGTCGACCGTGGCCGCCATCTTCGCCAGCATGGCCGGGGAGTGGAAGCCCGTCGACGCCACGAGCGGACCCAGCTCGATGCGCGACGTCACGGCCGCCACGGCCGCCAGCGACGTCCAGACCTCCCACGGCCCGCGGGTGACACCGCCTGGCAGGTCGTAGAGCAGGTGGTCGCCCAGCCAGAGCGAGTCGAGGCCGGCGTCTTCGGCGGTCCGGGCCATCGCCAGCAGCTCCGGCCACTCCACCCGGCGCTCGACCTCGGGCAGCTGGACGCCAACGAGAAGGGGTCGGCTCATCGTGGACCATGCCTCGGCGGCGTCATGTCCCCCATCCAACGGCAGCCGTCCCTGCAGCGCGAGCCCCCTCGCCCGCGCGGCCCGGTCGCAACGTGCATAGGTTGGTCGGCATGGACTTTCGCTACCTCGGCAACAGCGGGCTGAAGATCTCGGAGATCACCTACGGCAACTGGTTGACGCACGGGTCCCAGGTCGAGAACGAGCAGGCCAAGGCCTGCGTCCGGGCGGCCCTCGACGCTGGCATCTCCAGCTTTGACACCGCCGACGTCTACGCCAACACCAAGGCCGAGTCGGTCCTCGGCGAGGCGCTCGCCGGCGAGCGACGCGACTCCCTGGAGATCTTCACGAAGGTCTACTGGCCGGTGGGTCCCCGCGGGAAGAACGATGTCGGCCTGTCCCGCAAGCACATCCTGCGGTCCATCGACGGGTCGCTGCGGCGGCTGAAGACCGACTACGTGGACCTGTACCAAGCGCACCGGTACGACGCGGATACTCCCCTGGAGGAGACGATGCAGGCCTTCGCCGACGTCGTCCGCGCCGGAAAGGCGCTTTACATCGGCGTGTCCGAGTGGACGTCCGCCCAGATCCGCGAGGGGCACGCGCTCGCTCAGGACCTCGGCATTCAGCTGGTCAGCAACCAGCCGCAGTACTCGATGCTCTGGCGAGTCATCGAGGCCGAGGTGGTCCCGACGTGCGAAGAGCTGGGTTTGTCGCAGGTCGTCTTCTCGCCGATCGCCCAGGGCGTGCTGACGGGCAAGTACCAGCCGGGGGCGCAGCCACCGGAGGGCAGCAGGGCCCGGGACGAGAAGGGCGGCGCCGACATGGTGAAGCGCTACCTGCGGGACGACGTCCTCGAGGCGGTACAGCGGCTCAAGCCCATCGCCGACGACGCGGGGCTGAGCCTGGCCCAGCTGGCCGTCGTCTGGGTGCTGCAGAACCCCAACGTCGCCTCGGCGATCATCGGCGCCTCGCGCCCCGAACAGGTCACCGAGAACGTCAAGGCGGTCGGGGTGCGGCTGGAGGCCGACGCCCTGAAGGCCATCGACGCCGCTCTGACCGGCATCCCCGAGACCGACCCGGCGCGGACGGCGTCACCCGAGCAGCGGCCAGCCTGAGCCGTGCCGGCCGGCTTTGACCTCGGGCCGTCGTCGGCCTGCGAGCCCGAGGATGAACGAGTGGTGAGCGACTCGATCAACTTCACCAGCGGGCATCACAGGGACAAGCCCACGGCGCACAGCGCCGTCTCCGCTCGCCACCGGCCCACGCTGGAGCTCGTGCGCGAGAGCATTCGCATGCCGTCGTTCAGCGATACCGGAGAAGGCATCCTCCAGACCGCCGAGTGGTTCCGCGACCTGCTGCGGCGGGTATGCCCTGACGCCGCTCTTGTGGCGACGGCTGGCCACCCGGTGGTGCTCGGGACGACGGCGGCGGCGACGGCGGGCGCGCCCACCCTCGTCGTCTACGGGCTCTACGACGTGACCCCGACCATCGCGCAGGAGTGGACCGTCGACCCGCTCGGCGCACAGATCGTCGAGGCCGCCGACGTCGGACTGCTGCCGCATCTGGGTGTGGTCGTCGTTGGCCGAGGGGCCAACAACCACAAGGGGCCGGTCATTTCGGCGATCTGTGCCGTCGAGGCGATGCTCGCCGCGGGGGGCCGGCCACCGGTCAACCTCGTCTGGGTCATCGAGGGCGAGGAGGAAATCGGCAGCCCTAGCCTCTCCGGGTTCATCGAGGCGCATCGCGACCTCCTCGCCGACGCTGCGGGGGTGTGGTTGCCGACCTTCCAGCAGAACACCTCTGGCGTCATGAGCGTTCGCCGCAGCTACAAGGGCACCGTCTTCACCCACCTCACCTGTCGGGGCGGCGAGTGGGGAGGCCCGCGCGACGGTCGCCACGTCTGGGCGGGCAACTCGGCTTGGCTCGACGCGCCGATGATGCAGCTGATCCGCGCGCTCGCCACCCTCTTCGACGACCAGCAGCGCGCCACCATCGACGGCTTGGAGCCCCTCGAGACGCAGACCCGGTCCACCCTCGCTGACGACGTGCTGCGCATGTCGGCCGACTTCCACGCCAACCCTCAGTGGCAGGCCAACATGCTCGGCAACCTCAACGTCGCGCAACCGTTGGCGGGCAAGCCGATCGGCGACCACATCGGGTACTACATGACCGGTGTCACGGTCAACGTGCAGGGGATCGCCGGTGGCTACCAGGGGCCCACGTTCTACACGATGATGCCGGGCCAGGCCAGCGCCCGTCTCGACTTCCGGTTCCCGCCCGGCCTGACCCCGCAAGAGTTCTGCGGGGTTCTGCGCCGGCATCTCGACCGTCGTGGCTTCAGCCACGTGGACATCGAGAACGCGCGGGGATACCCGGGATCGCCGCCCCTACCGATGGAGGACGACACCCTGCTCACTGCGGCCGTCGCGGCAGCGCGTCGTCAGAACGTCGCGACGGCCGTCTGGCCGCTGGCCAACAACTGTTGCCCCGGCGCCCTGTTCACGGCACTAGGCCGCCGGATGCCCTTCAGCGTCGCAGGTCTCGGCCATGGCGACCGGGCCCATGCTCCCGACGAGTACTTCACGGTCGGGTCGGTCGAGCGCCTCATGCACTTCACGGTTGACTACCTCGACACCATCAGCCGTTTCGTGACGGAGCGGCTGCCGCGGTCGACCCGTTGAGCTAACGTGCGCCCCTGGTCGGGCTCACGACAGTCCGCTGCGACCTGGACACCCTGGCTCGGATGTCGATCGACATGCTTACCGGGCAGCTCGGAGAAGAGCCGGTCCCGCCGGCGCCCCTCCCGATCCCGGTGTCAGTGATCGAGCGGCGTACCCATGGCCCCTCGACGGTGACGTGGCTCATGACGCCCTCTCGCCTCACAGGTCGGGCGCGTCCACCTGGCGCCGGCGCTCCGCGAGGACGTCCACGACGTCGGCCAGGGTCTGCTCGTCGCCGACGTTTCCGGCGAAGACGACGTAGGGCATACCGACCGCGTCAGGATGCGCCACGACCGGCGCGAAGACCGAGATCATCCCGGGCATCAGCTGGCCGAGGATCCGTCCCCGCCGCATCCCCAGGCCGCGTGACGCCACGTCGTGAGACGTGATGCCGCCCTTGGCCACGACCCACGCGGGGCGCACCGACAGTGCGCCCCGGACGACGTCGGTCACCGCTCGTGAGACCTCTCGCGAGAGGGCCAAGCTGGCGTCGGGGTCGTCGACGCGGCGAAGCGCCCGGCTCGTGTAGAGCAGGACGTCGGACGTCGCCAGCCCGGCCGCAACCTCGGCCGTCACCGCGGCCAGGTGCTCCGCGAGGCGCGACGACCCCACCAGGGTCACGTCGAGCTCCACGCACGTCAGGTGGCCCCGCGCCTGCGCTGCCGCGACCTGGCGCGTCGTCATCCCCACGTGGGAGCCCACGACCACCAACCCGTGGGGCCCTCGGCCCGGCGGGGAGGCGAGCTCGTCGGCCGTCAGGACGCCACGAGGCGGCAGGCCCACCAGCGACGGTACGAACGCGGATGCGGATCGACATCCGAAGGACATCCCGGTCGCGGTCAGCCGGGCCATCGCCGGGCCACGACGTCGAGGTCGGAGCCATCGAGGGAGTTGACGACCACGAAGGCGCCGCCCCGGACGCGGGACAGCACCTCGGACACCGCCTCCGGTCCGCCGCTGCGGATCAGGTCCAGCGACAGGGAGACGACACTCTCCCGCGACACCGTTCCAGCGGACTTCTCGACGAGGTAGTCGCGGAGGTTCGACGCGGCATAGCCGAAGCTGGATCGCGGCTGAACTCGCTCTCGCCGACGGGGACGGGTCTCCCGTCCACGACCATGTCGTGGATGTCGTCGACCTGAATCGTCCGGCCTCGGGATAGGCGGGGATCGGCGACGAGAACGGCGTCGTAGGCGACGCCGTATCGCGACGCTCGGACGCAGCGAGGACCGTCGCCTCCGCCATGACGTGACCCCGCAGGGTGGAGTCACCGCGGCTGACGAGCGCTGACCGGCGCGTCGAGCCCGCGCCGGACGGCGTCGACGGCGCAGCGCCACTGCGCTTCGGTCTCGCGGGGACCGCGTTCCAGCAGATCGCCATGCTGCGGGTGTTGGTGAGCACGAACGCGGCAGACCCCGGCTCGGACGGGACGCGTCGAGTGGGACGTCCGCGTCGAGGAGCACGTCGACGTCGTGGACGCACTAGGAACCGGTCGGGTCGTCATCGAGGATCACGAAGCGACGACCGGCCGCTCGGTGCAACCGCCGGACCTCGAACCGCGGTCCGGCGACCCAGGCCACGGCGACGGACGCGACGGGAAGAGCGTCTCCGCGGCACTCATGCCGGGGCCGGCTTGGTGTTGGTCTCGGGCACGACCGGGAGGACCGCGTGGATCCGCTGCCGCTGGCCGGGGGACAGGGACAACGACACCGCGCCCAGGCACTCGTCGAGCCGGGACGGCGACGAACAGCCCACGACGAGGCGCAGCGGGAGGTCTAGGCCCAGCAGTGCCGCCAACGCCACCTGGCCAGGCGGGGAGCCGGTCTCGATCCCGACCGCCCGCGCACGACATCTCGTGCCCGTCGGTTCTCCGGCGAGTCGTCGACGGCTTCCGCCTCCGGCGCGCCGGCGGACTCCGCTTGGCCTGGGCCGAGTACGCGAACAATGTCAGCCCCGGCGTCCCTGTGGGCAGTGAGCATCGGCCCGTCCCGCGGCCACGAGGTCGGCGGCCATCGAGCCGGGTCGCGGGTCGGCCGCAGCGAACGCGGCCTGGGAAGCGACGAATCCGTCGGCCCGGCCCGTGTCGCGCAGCCAGGATGACCTCGGCGAGCCGCTCGGTGAAGACCATTGGACACGCCGTACCACTGCACGAGGCCTTC
>CAVVTH010000005.1:0-222090 GCA_963751085.1 uncultured Actinomycetota bacterium
CAAGGTGATGCCGCGTTCGGCCAGCAGCGGCACCAGCTCGGTGGTGGCGTACAGGCCGTGCTCGGCCATCACCTCCCGCAGCCGCCACTGGTAGGAAACCACCCGCCGTTGGACCGCCATCACGAACCTGCTGCTCTCGAGCCCGGCTGGGGGTGGCCGGGAGACTGGTGGCCGGGAGCCTGGTGACCGAGTGCCTCGGCGACCATGTCGTCCAGGGTCCGGCGCAGGGTTCGGGTCCGGAAGTCCGACGACACGCACGTGTAGATCGACGTGGTCGAGGGCGTGCTCGTGGCCCAGCTGCTCCTGCAGGAACCGCGGATCCCAGCCGTCCTCGATCAGGTGGGTGACGTAGGAGCGGCGCAGCGAGTGGAAGTCCAGCCCCGGTCGGAGCCCGGAGCGCGTCGCGGCACCCGGTCAGGGCGTGGTCCAGGACCTCCCACGCCGACCCGGTGGCCGCGTTCGGAGGGCCACTGCCGGACGGGTTGCCGTCGGTGCCGAACAAGGGCCGGAACTCGGTGAACCACTGGCTGCAGGATGCTCGGCGTGTCCACGGCCCAGACGGTCAGCACGCTGCGTCGCTTCGGGGCGCGAGCCCTTGTTGGCCTTGCCGTACCGCACATAGACCACGCCGTAGTCACCGAACTCCGGCCCGTACGGGTTGCGGCCGAAGTTGGCGGCGTCCAACATGCGGGTCTCGTTCCGGCGCAGCCCGAACCCGTAGGCCAACCTTCAACAAGGTCGCGTCCCGGAACGCCGGCAGCCAACCCTTCCGCCCTTGGGATCGTTTCACCGCGACCTGCTCGTCGGCGTAGTCGAACAACGCCTGCAGCTCCACCCGGGTGAACGCCCGCTTCTTCGGGTCACCTTCGACGTCAGGGACGTGCACGGCGGAGTTGACCTCGTTGATCACCTGCACCGGGTGGGTGCCGAAGCGTCGCTCACACTCGCCCGCCCACCCGTACCCGGGGTCGGTGATGAACCGGCAGAAACCGCGGACCGCGACCTGATAGCCGCGCACCGTCGAGACCGACACATGCCCGCACCGAGCGCAGGTCGGCGAACGACTCGTCCGCCATCGACCAACGACCACAGCCACGGGTAGGCGTCCGCGTGAGCGGCGAACGCCCGCACCAGCCGCAGCTCGTTGCGGATCGTCGCCGGGGCCAGATTCCGGGCCAGCATCCTGGTTGCGCCAGCCCTCCAACATCGCCTCAAACAGCTGCGCCTCCGATGCAACAGCCGCACCCCGGCGGTCAGCACCAGGGTCGCTGAACCGGCCGGCACCTCCTCGTTGCGCCCCATAGGGAGCCTCCTTGGTGGTCGCATCCGCCGCGAGAATATCGCATCAGATGCGATCCGCCGGGAACGTTGCAGGTCACGACCCTGTCGTGTCGCGGGTCGCCCGGCGGCACGCTCCAGGCCCGGAAATGAAGAACCCTGCGACGCTGCCGCTGACCAGCGCAGATGGGGGTTACCCCCTCCCAACAACACGCGTGGCGGGATCGCATCCGATGCGATTCGCCACGGTTCTGCCCGAGGGTGCAAGAGGTGTGTGGGTTATGGCGCTTGGCTCAGCAGGTCACGGGACGGTAACGGCGGGGGTGGTGGGTGTCGGCGGCGCGCGATAGCCGATGCGGCGTGGGCTCGGGTTAATGCGGTCGCTCAGGCGCGGGGCTGAAGCAGTCTGGCGACGGGCAGGATCACTGTCGGTGTGTGTGTCGGTGGCGATCTAGAGGATGGGTCGAGTGCCCGGGCGGTAGCCGGGGGCCGAAGTCCGGGGAAAGTGGCGGAAACTCGTCGTCAAAAGGATGTCCAGTAAGAGGGGGGGTCGGTGCTTAAGGGGTCAGCGGCGCGTGGACGCCGGGACTTAGGCCGGGGTTCACCGGCTGGTGAAGGAGACACCGATGGGGAGCAGGACCAGCAGGGCACACGACGCGAAGGCCCGGCACGTGAAGGCGCGGGCGGTGATGCTGGCGGAGCGTCAGGCCCAGGACGAGCGAATCGAAGGTGCGGTGGCGGCGGCGCTGTTGGCGATCGAAGACAAGTGCTGCCGCACTGGCTCCAGGCCGAGCGGGAGGAGCGGACCCTGGGCGGCGGCGCTCCAACGGCTGAACCGTGAGAGTGTCGGCGTGCGCGACATCATGACGATGACATCGGGGTGACCGAGACGCACGTTTGACCCGGTTGCTGCGGACGAAGCTGGACGCCAAGCCGGACGCCAAGCCCGACGCGGTGGAGGCTGACCGTGCCGTTGGCTGAGGCTCCCATGCGGGTGCTCGAGGCTCGCGTTGCGTGACCCGGGCGGTCGTGGCCCGGTACCGAGCCAAGGTGCTCGAGGTGCCCGGCTCGGACTGCCTGGTGGTGGCAAGGAGCGGTGTCCGGCCGGGGCCACGGGCGCTTCTACGTCGGCACCGTGGACGCGGACCCTGCTGCCACCAGCGGGGACGGCGGGGACGGCGGAGTGCGCGACCTGTGCGTCATCGCGCACAGGTCGGGTACGCCCTGGTCTACGGGGCGGCGGTGCTGAACTCGGTGCCGGTGCTGGGGCATGGGTGCGACAACCCGCTGTGCCAGCGGATCGGCCCGGGTCATGTTCACCCGTCGTCGCATGCGCGAACCGCCGCGCCTTCCTAGCGCGGCGGTGGTCGCCGGGAACCCGCTGGGTGACCCCCGCGGTGCGCGGGGACGGTCGCAGGAGCTGCGAGACATGACCCGGTCGGACCCGCAGCCGTAGCAGCCGACCAGGCTCGGCTGCTACGGCTGGGCTTGCAGTTGCCCCTCTTCGATGTGCCGGCGGTGCCGGTGGACGGTCGGGAGGGGCTCACGACCGTCCTCCGGGCCTCAGCCCGCCCGCGGACGGACCCCTGCGGTGACCATCTGGTCCAGCAGCGCGGAGCAAGTAGGCGCGGGTCGGCGGCACGGGCGCGGTCGAGGGCGACCCGCGCGACCGCACCGTTGCCCTGGTTCCACGCGGTGTGCGCCAGGAGGGCCAGGACGGGCACGGCGTACGGGTCGGGCAGCAGCCGGCGACCTGGATGAGCCGGTCCACCAGCCTTGCCGACGTGGCGGATCGGCTTGCCCGCGCGGGCTGTCCCACCATGGCAGCGGCAGGTGCTCATCGCAGGCGGCCACCGCACCGGGTCCAGCTGCCGGGGGTCAGGAACCCCGGCGTCAACCAGCCGGCCAGGGCGTCCCGAGCGCCGGGCTGCCGCCCGCGTGCAACGAGAGGGCGGCCAGCGCCACCGTCGCGTCGGAGAACGCGGCCGGGCCGGTGCGGTCCAGCAGCAGCCGCCCCCACACGGCGGCTCCACGCTCCACGCTGACCTCGCCGTCGTGCGGACCAGGCGGGCGCACTCGCGGCCGACCGCGGCGGCGCGCGGACCCGCCGCGCACCGGCGCTCCAGCACCGACCGGGAGGCGGCCGGGGCGGACCCGGCCACCAGGGCGAACTCCAGCGACGGGCGCCGCGTCCGGGCCTGGAACCACCGTCCAGCGCGCGGTCCGGGCAGTGCGAGGGACCGCCAGCGTCCCCGACGACCAGCAGCCGGTCGCGGACCTGGACGCCGACCTCGGTCAGCGCGCGCCGAGGACCTCGACCGCCACGGTGCCCTCGTCCACGGCGTCGGCGTAGGCGATCAGGACAGCCGCGTCGGGGTCCTCGCGGGCCACCGCCGGTAGAACGCGTCGGCGACCTCGGCGGCGTGACCTTCCGGGGAGGTCGATCCGGGCGACCATCCCGACCCGGCACCCTTGCCGGGGCTGCGCAGGCACACCAGCACCAGCGACTGCGACGGATGAAACCGCAGCAGATGGGGGACCACCGACAACACGTCGACCGGCGACGACAGACAGATCACTGCTGTGGACATCGTTGCTCCCCCTCTCAGTCCGCAGTCAGCTGAGCGGGGGCCTCAGCGTCTGCCAGGGCGTCCTGGGTCGACGCGAACGGCCCACGCGGGCGGACCTCCCCGGTGACCGGGTTCCGGTAGCGGTACCACCACTCGCGGTCCTTCTGGTACGTCCGCGCGGCGCCGCTCGGCTCGCCTCGTCCGAACCTCGTCGTCGTCCGTGACCTCGCCGTCGTCCGGCTCGCCGCCTCGGTCGGTTCGTCGTCCTCGCTCGGGTCGGCGTCGGTCGGCTCGGTGTCGTCGTCGGCCGGCGTCGGTCGCCTGGGTGCCGTCGGCCGGGTCCGCGTCTGCGTCGTCGTTGGGCTCGTCGCTCTCGGGCTGGCCGAGGATGAGTCGCTCGACGTCGGAGGGCTGGTAGCCCCAGCCGATCAGCGCGGTCAGGTACCGCCCATCACGCGGTCTGATGGACGGCGCCACGTGTTACGGCTCAGTGGTGGACTCCCACTCGCAGACGAGCAGAGCCACGGCGAGCATGACCACCTGCCGGGGGGAGGCGGCGTCGGCCTTCGCCTCGATGTCGGCGGTCACTGCCCAGTACCGCTGGAACGAGGGGACATCGCCGTCCCGTCTTCCTGGTCAGGTTGGTGTAGGCTGGTGCGACTCCTCGGTGTGCTCGCCGTGGGCCACGGCCAAGGCCAAGAACGTCTCGGCACCCTTGGGTGGGCTGGTCCGGGTCAGGAACGACTCGGCCAGCCAAGCCCTGCGAACCACAGTCGATGAGTCCCAGGCCTTGTTCCGCTCGATCAAAATCTTGCGCTCGGCCTTCTGCTCGTCGGTCATCCCGCCGCCGGGCTGCTGGCCGGGAAGGCGGGTCTCGCCGCTCCACGAGTACAGGCCGTGCCCGTTGGCCTTGGGGTTGGTGCACACGTAGGTCACCTGCGGGGTGCCGCCGTAGTAGGTGCTGACGTAGGCGGCGTGGCCGGGACAGGTGGCGTGCTCGGCCTCGGTGGGCGGGTTGACCTTGGGGTCGCCGCTGCGCTTGACCAGCCGGATCTCGCGCAGCTCCTTGATGGTCTTGTCGTCGTAGCCGGGCCGGTCGATGACGGTGACCCCGGCCTCGACCAGCGCAGCCACGGCGGCGTCGTGGGCTTCACGACGCGACTTGTCGTCGCGGGCGCGCTGGGCGACGTGCTCGGCGCTGTCGCCGTCCTTGACGGCCCGCAGGATCGCGTCACGGTGCCCTGGTCGTCCTCGAACTCGGCGATCAGCGCGGCATCGGTCAGGGTCAGCGCGTGCTTGCGGGCGACGGTCTTGGCCAGGTCGCTGCCGTTGGCGACGACGGCGGCCTCGACCTGCTTCTTGGGGGTGCCGAGCCGTCGGGCGATGTTGCCCGCTGGCACGCCGAGCATGGTCAACTGCTCGACGGCGGCGAGCCGGTCGGTCTCGGTCAGGGCGTCGCGGCGTTCGTTCTCGTGCCACTGCTTGACGATCCGGTCGGCCTCGTCGGTGTCGTCGGCCACGACCAGCACCGGCACGGTGCAGTCCGGCCTTGACCGCGCCGAGGGTGCGCCGCTGCCCGCGCTTGACGGTCAGGGTGCCGTCGTCGCCGCGGGTGGCCTGGATCGGCTTCATCACTCCGTGCTCGCGCAGGGACGCCAGGAACTGCCGGTCCAGGTGCGCAGCGGCGCGCACGTTGTCCCCGATGGCTGGGGCCGACCCCAAGATCGTCGACGCGATCGCGCCGTACCCGACGCTGGTGCATGTCGGGTCCGACGCCGCCAGTGCGTGGCTACTGAACCTCGAGCAGCTCGGCGGACTTGTGCTGACCGGCGACCGGGACCGCTGCTTGGCGCTGGCTCGGGTCCTGTCGGCTCAGATGGGCGTCAACGCCTGGGCCGAGCTGGTGACCGTCACCATGCTTGGGTTCGGTCAGGAGTTGGTAGAGACCGCCCCATCGCGGCTGCGGCACGCACCCTTGGAGCAGGCGCGTGCCGTGCTGGCGTCGGCGACCCGTTCCGCCGTCACGACCGCCGACTACACCGACGCCGAGGTCGGCATGCCGGTCGTCGAGGCCCGGCGGACCGCCGCCAACGACGAGGCCTGGGGCGTCCACGTGCTGGTCACCGCACCACCGGTCACCGCGGAACCGGTCATACCCCGTAACGGTGACGATCAGGGCGGCGAGCAGGACCCCCAGCAGGACGCCCTGCGGGGGGATGACGATCATCGGGACCAGGTCGCCGAGCTGTTCGCGGTGCTGCACGACCGAGCCGGCACCACCGCCGCCGCCGTCGTCGTCATCGACGAGCACCCCCGCGGCGAGGGTTTCCCGGGCGCCACCGTCGCTCACCTCGACGCCTCCGGCATCCTCACGCTGCCCGGGGTGGGCCTAACCGTGCAGGCCACCGGCTGGGACGAGGAGACCAGCCGTGGTGTCGGCATGCTGATGGCGCACCTCCGCAACGCGCCCGACGAGTCGGTGCCCGACGCCCATGGCGAGCAGCCGTGGCAGCAGCTGACCGACAGCGCGGGCGCGTTACGCGGCGACCTGGTCCAGCCACGCTCCACCCCGGCTGTTCACGACAGCAGCCGGGCGGCGGGTGTGACCACGTTGCCGCTGGCCGACCAGGCGTACCTCGACGTGGCCGCCACGACCGCCGAGGACCTTCAGATCCTGGCCCCCACCGCGGATGTGTTAGTAAGTTACGAGCTGGCCAGCACAAGCAGAATAAAGTTCTTCGCATTTTGATGTCCAGTAAGAGGGGGGGTCGGTGCTTAGGGGTGTGTCGCCCGCGCTGCGGGCCCTTCACCACGAGGAACAGCAATGCAGAACCCCCCTGAGACAACGGACGGCCGCGCAACGCCTCACGCGAGCCAGGCAGCTCTAGTTCGCGCCCTCATGCTCGAGCGCTTCGGAGGACTCGACTCATCCTCTGCCCTCGAGGGGGAGTGTCACGTGTCAGCGCCTGAGTCGGCTGCGTTCTACTGGCAAGCAGACGGCCCCGGCGCCGGTACGGAGGCGTCGGCAACGCTCGAATTTGAGGCCGATGCGACGCTCGAAAACGAGGCCACCGGTTCGTGGTTCTAGTGTGCCGTGTCTTGGGTTCTGATGCTGGGCAGGGTGTCGATGCCGCGGTTGCGGAGCCGGTAGCTGGCGCCTTTGAGGGTCAGGACGTCGGCGTGGTGGACGACGCGGTCGATCATCGCGGCGGCGACGGCTTGGTCGCCGAAGACGCCGCCCCAGCCGGAGAACGGCAGGTTGGAGGTCAGGATGAGGGAGGCGTGTTCGTAGCGGGATGAGACGAGCTGGAAGAACAGGTTCGCGGCGTCCTGCTCGAACGGTAGGTAGCCGACTTCGTCGACGATGATCAGTGCGTATCGGCGTAGCCGGGTCAGCTCGTGAGGGAGCCGGCCGGCGCGGTGGGCGTCGGTCAGGCGGGTGACCCAGTCGGTGGCGGTGGCGAACAGCACTCGGTGGCCGTGGTGGGCGGCGGCGACGCCGAGGCCGGTGGCCAGGTGGGTCTTACCGGTGCCGGGCGGGCCGAGGAGCACCACGTTGCGGGCCTCGGTGAGGAACCCGCCGGAGGCTAGGGCGGCGACTTGCTGCCGGACCGCCGGTTGGGCGTCCCAGTCGAACTCCTCGAGCGTCTTGCGGCCGCCGAACCCGGCGGCCCGGATCCGTAGCTGGGCGCCGGAGGCGTTGCGGGCGGCGACTTCTCGGTCGAGGACCGCGGCGAGGTACTCCTCATGCGTCCAGCCGGCGTCGCGGGCGTGATCGGCTAGCCGGGCGGCGGCTTCGGTGATCCGTGGCGCCTTCAACGCTGCCGCCAGGTAGGTCAGCTGCTTGAGCGCCTCACCGGCATCGCTCTTGGTCCTGCTCGTACTGGGCGCCATCAGGCCACCTCACCCTCGGTGACCGCGTCAGCGAGCTCGTCGAGCACGCCGAAGGCGTGGTCGTACTCGGCCAGGTCCCGCAGCAGGCCCTGGTGTTGATCCTGGGGATCCTGGAGATCGTGGTGACCGGCGACGGGACGGGGTTGCTGGTACTGCTCACGCAGCAGCCTCGCGGCCTTGACGTGGGCAGGGTCGGTGACGGTCATGCCGCGTGCCCAGGCCCGGTCGTGCGCGGCGACCAGCCGCCCGCCTTGTCGGACCTCGACGCGGGACAGGTCGGCGGTCACGTCGACGAGCCGGCCGATGACCGCCGGGTCGATGGAGTAGTCGCTGCTGTCGACGCGGACGTAGTAGTCGCGTCCCAACCGGACCCGGTTGACCCACCCGACCGCCGGCGCCACCGGCGGCAGGGGCAGCATCGCGGCCCGATCGGCCTCCAGCCGATCCACCGGCCGGGTCTTGAGGGTGCGCACGGTCCGGGCGTTCGCGATGGCCAGCCAGTCGGTGAGCTGGGTGTTGAAGTCGGCCGGGGACGTGAAGTCCCGTCCGGGCATGAAGGAGGTCTCGAGGAACCCGTTGCGGCGCTCCACCAGCCCCTTGGACTCCGGGTCGTAGGGCTTCAGCCGCTGCACCGTGGTGGCCAGGGTCCCCGCGAACGCACCGACCCCGTCGGCGTGCCGTTTGCCCCTGCCGATGCCGGCCTCGTTGTCCCATATCAGCCGCCGAGGCACCGCGCCGAGCTGCAGCAGCAGCTCCCACATCCCCAGCAACAGGTCGGTGGTGTGCCGGGTCGGGATCATCCGGGCGAGCGTGAACCGTGAATGCGCGGCCGTGATGACCAGCACCGGCAACAGCGCCGTGGTGCCGTCCTCGAGAGGGATCCGCTTCGGCGGGAACCACAAGTCGCACTGCGCTGCGTCCCCGGGCAGCCACGTCAACCGGTCGCACGGATCGACCGGCCGGTGCTCAGGCCGCAGCCGCCGCACGTTGTCCCGGAACCACGTGATCGACCCCGTCCACCCGACCCGCTCCGCGACCACCGTGGACGGCATGTCCGGCGTCGCGGCCAGCAGCTGCCGCACCAGCGGCTCGAACGGCGTGAACGACGTCGCCACCGCCGGCCGCTCATACCTCGGTGGCCGGTCCGAGGCCAACGCCCGCTCGACCGTCGACCTACCGACCCCCAGATCCCTCGCGACCTGACGCTGCGGAACACCGTCCGCGACCAGCCGCCGGATCAAAGCCCAATCCTCCACCGAGATCACCCAACCAATCTGTCGGGGTGGCCTCGTTTTCAACCGTCGCTATGGCCTCGTTTTCGAGCGGCGTCGACAGGAGGATGGTCACTCGCGGCTGGCCGCCGGCGATGAGCTCTCTCCCGAACGACATGACCATGGGCCGCGCGGAGAACCTTCCGCCGGTAGTTGACGTTGACGCTGCGGCCATCTTGGGCATCGGTAGGAGAACCGGGACCTGCCAACTTTCTGACCAGACTGGCACGCTGAACAGGAGAAAGTTCTTCCCCGTTTTGATGTCCACTTCTTGGGGGGGTCGGTGCTTAGGGGTACCAGTCCGCTCCGCGGGCGCCTCACCATAGGAAGCTCAATGGACACTCGAGAACTGGACCATCGCGCCCCTTCAGGCGAGGACGAACGGCACGCCGTTGCTCGCTCTCTCACGCTCGAACGCTTCGGCGCGCCGGCGCCACCGGCCCCCCCGAACATGTTCACCACAGCTATAGGTCGCCAGGTGGTCCGCGCGCAGCCACCTCACCCAGCGCTACGGCGGCTCAGGGGACTGAACCGAGGCGTGGACTGGCCGAAGAAGCAGGGCGGATCACGCCGGCCGGTCGATTTCAACACCAGCACCGCGTTACCCAGATGCGAAGAAGCCACCACGCAGCTCGAGGAGCCTACGCACGTTCTGGTACTCGGCAAGCAAGTCGACAACCTTGTGCTCAATCGGCTGCACCGTCGACTCGGGCCGTGCGGTGCGATACCTGTGCAGGTCCGCCTTGCACAACCGGTTCGGCGTTTGCCAGCAACAAGATTCGGAGGAGGAGCGGGTCATGAAACCTGACGATCAGGATCCCAGCGAGGCCCTGCCAATCCTCCTCACCTCCCGGGAGGTGGCCGTGGCGCTGAAGGTGTCACCATCGACTCTGTGTCGCTGGCGGCAGACGGGTCTGGGTCCTCGTGTGACCTGGCTGAGCCCGACGTGTCCGCGGTATCGGCGCAGTGATGTCGATGTATGGCTCAAGCGTGTGGCGGCATGAGCGTCGTCCGACTTGAGAACGGGCGTTACCGTGCGAAGTTAAAGAGCGGCCGTGTGGACGTCGCGAGCCGAGTCTTCGACACCCGACGGGAAGCCAGAGCGTGGCTCGACCGGGAGCGTGCCGCGCTCGCCGGCGGGGTCGATCCGCGGGCCGGACGTGAGCGAGTCCGGGAGGTTTTATCCCGGTGGCTGGCCGTAAGGCGGTCGACGGTTGCGGCGAAGACGTATCGGGCCGACCAGGACTTGGGCCGGCTCACGCCGACGAGCATCCAAGCGCTCCACGTCAGCGCAGTGTCCGGTCGGGAGGTGGCGCGATCCTTCGAAACCCTCCTCGCGTCAGGGCTGGCGGAGTCGTCGGTCGTCCGCTACCGCGCCAGCCTGTCGGCGTTCTTCGGCTGGTGTGTGCGAGAGAAGCTGATCCTGAGCAACCCCGTGTTAGCGGTCAGGGTTCCTAGGCAGTCAGCTGAGTCCGTCGAAATGCTGCCGTTCTCCGAGGACGAGCTCGAGGCGGCGTACGAGGGGTGGACAGAGGTAGATCAGCGGTTGGCGGACATCCTGCTGGTCCTCGGCTGGACGGGCCTGCGATGGGCGGAGGCCAGAGCGTTGACCGTGGCTGACCTCATGGAGATCCCGACGCCCGGCCTCATGGTTCGTCGATCTGCCCCAGAGGGCGTCGGCACGAAGAGCACCAAGGGCCGGCGGTCCCGTCGTGTCCCGTTGGCTAATCGCGTACTTCCGATCGTCCACGTCGCTCGCGGAGGGAAAGCAGCCGGAAGACCTCCTGCTGACCACCTCGCGGGGCGCCACGTTGCATCGATCGTCCGTCCTACGGTCGATGAGGTGGGCAACCACCGGGCACGGCCGCCGCATCCACGACCTTCGGCACACCGCTGCATGCCTCTGGTTGGCGCGGGGTGTTGACCCCGGAACAGTCCAGGCGTGGATGGGCCACGAGTCGATCGCCACGACGAATCGGTACCTCCACTTTCTCGGAACCGGAGCCGATTCGGCGGGCTTGGACCGGCTGAATTCGCGGACGGGGGGCACCGGGGGGGCACGCAAGGGCAGCAAGGGCAAACGACAATAACGAAACCCCGCCCTGGTTCCAGCGTCTGCGCTGGTGGGGCGGGGTTCTCTGGTGGTGGAGCTGCGGGGATTCGAACCCCGGACCTTCTCATTGCGAACGAGACGCGCTACCAACTGCGCCACAGCCCCAAACTGCGGACCACACGATAACACCCGGCGACACCGCGACCCGACCGGTGGTCGGTCCGACGCCAGGACGGGCATTTCGGGTGTCACCGCACACTGTCCGGGGTATGGCGCAGCCCGTGACGTCACCCACCTCGACCCCGCGCGAGTCCTTCGTGCCACCGCTCGTCCGGGCCGCGAGCGAATGGACCTGGCGGCTTTTGCTCATCGCTGCAGGGCTGATCGCGCTGTTCCTTCTGCTCGGGTTCTTCTCCGAGATCGTCGTCCCGCTCGCCATCGGGCTGCTCCTGTGCGCCCTGCTCTCGTCGGTGCACCGCCGGCTGAGCCAGGTCATGCCACGTGCCGCGGCCGCCGCCGTCACCGTGGTGGGCACCCTCATCGTCATCCTCGGTCTGCTGACCCTCGTGGGGTCGCAGATCAGCAGCGGCGCCAGCGACATGTCGCGTCAGCTCACCGACGGCATCCAGCAGATCCGGGACTACGTCCGCAACACGCTCGGCGTCAGCGACGACCAGCTGGGCCAGTACGTCGACGAGGCGAAGCAGTGGCTCTCCAACGCCAACGTCGGCTCACGCCTGTCCGCGGCCGGCGTGACGGCCGGGCACTTCGTGGCCGGAATCTTCATCGCCCTGTTCTCGCTGTTCTTTTTCCTCTTCGACGGTCCGAACATCTGGGCGTACCTCGTCCGGCTCTTCCCCCGCAGCGCCCGGCCCTACGTCGACTCCTCCGGGGTCGTGGCCTGGCAGCAGCTGACCCACTACGTGCGGGCGACGGTCCTCGTCGCCGCCGTCGACGCCGTCGGCATCACCGCCGGTGCGCTGATCCTGCAGGTGCCGTTCGCCATCGCCATCGGGGTCCTGGTGTTCCTCCTGTCGTTCATCCCGATCGTCGGCGCGTTGCTGAGCGGGGCCGTGGCGGTGCTTCTCGCCCTGGTCGCGCACGGGCCGGTGACCGCGCTGATCATGCTGGCGGTCGTCATCGCCGTGCAGCAGCTCGAGGCGCACGTGCTGCAGCCGTTCATCCTCGGTCGCTCGGTGCGGGTCCACCCCGTCGCGGTGATCGCCGCCATCGCCTGCGGCGCGATCCTCGCCGGCATCGTGGGGACCCTGGTCGCCGTACCGGTCCTCGCCGTGGCCAAGGCCGTGGCCAACCACCTGTTCGAGGCGCACAACCGTAACGAAGGCATCGCCGACGACGAGCGCGCGGCCGGCGACCGGACCGTCGGTGCCGGAGGACAGCTGGGCGACGCACCCCTGGCGTCCGGCGAGTCGCCCGCGTGAGCGCGGGGCCACCCCCGCGGACGCCGGTCAGGCCTGCTGACCGCTGACGTTGACCAGCCAACCGACGCCGTACTTGTCGGTGAGCTGACCGAACTCGTCGCCCCACATCTGTTTCTCCAGCGGAGTGCCGATGTCCGCGCCGTCGGAGAGCCCCTGCCAGTAGCCGCGCAGCGCCTCCGCGTCGTCTCCGCTGAGGCTGACCGTGATGTTGGACTCCTTGGCAGGGCCGCTCATGAAGGACGGCGTGTCCGCCGCCATGATCGTGAACCCGGCCGGCGTCTCGAGCTGGCCGTGCATCACGAGGTCGCCGTCGGCACCCTCCGTGCCGTAGTCCTTGAAGTGGCTCAGCACCACGTCGCCGCCGAAGACGCTCCGGTAGAACTCGAGCGCCTCGGCGGTCGTGGTGCCAAATTGCAGGTAGGGGTTGAGTCGCATCGACATGCGTGGGGCTCCTTCGGTCGACGTTCCCACGGGAAGTGGGTCACGACAGTAGACCGGCGAGCACCGACAGACTGATCGATCCGGCGAAGCCGGAGCTAGCCCGCGTCAGCTCCCGACGCGGCGACGCATACCGACCGAGGCGCTGTCGATGTCGTCGTCCTCGACCTCGATCGGCACGGGTCGGTCGCTCTCGGGCGTCGGCTCAGGCCGGTAGGCCGGGTCCTTGAGCGTGTAGGTCGGCGGCGGCACCGGGACCGGTTTCCACGCGCCGGGAGCCTCCTCCACCGAAGGAGCATGCGTGGCCGCGGGCTCGCTGACCGGGCGCGGTGTCCGCGCGGTGGCCGCCACGTGGGTCCGGGCCTGCTCCAGCCGCCGCTTCTGCAGCCGTTGGGCTTGGCGGACCCGCTGCTGCTGGATGGCCGACACGCGGAGCCAGACGACCGAGCCGACGAGCACCGCGATGGCAATGCCGACGCTCAGCCACTTCAGCACGTGGGCGACCGAGAGGACGAGGGTGACGGGTACGGCCACGAGGGCGGCGAGGAAGAGGACGCCCCTCGCGCGACGAAGGGCCACCTGTGCAGCGGTGCGGTGCGGAACCAGCTCGACGAGCGGGACCGGGTGAGCCGGGGGCAACGGCGACTCGCCGCGGCGGGCTCGCAGCGGCGAGCTGACGCTGGCGGGCGTGACCGCCTCGGGCCGGGAGTCCGGGACCTGACGCCCGGTGGACGCCTCGGCCAGCAGGGTCGTCCCGAGGGGCGTGCGGCGTTCGAGGACCCGCATGGCCTCGCTGAACTTGTCGACCGACCGGGCCGTGGCGAGGTGCTCGCGGCGGCGGACCCAGTGCTGAATGAGGTAGGCCACCCAGATCGCCACGATGACGAGGAAGATCAGGCTGCTGGGCTGCACGGATCCGACGGTAGGCCGTGTGGGCGCGCGGATCTCGGAGCCATAACGGTGTGTCGCTGATGTGTCGTATGTGACGCGCTGGGACGAGCCGACATCGCCCGAGCCGGCGTCAGCTCTGGCGCGCGCGAGCCCAGCGGTCGAGTACCCGGCCGCCCTGGACGTCGTCGGCGGTCAGGGCGAAGGTGCGGTGGTCGCGCCACCCGCCGTTGATGTGGAGGTAGCGCTCGCGCAC
The DNA here is from genome assembly GCA_963751085.1 of uncultured Actinomycetota bacterium. Taxonomy (GTDB): domain Bacteria; phylum Actinomycetota; class Actinomycetes; order Actinomycetales; family Dermatophilaceae; genus Lapillicoccus. Next base: position 14,091 of record CAVVTH010000005.1, read on the forward strand.
GCCTTCGTCGCGGAACCGCAGGTGCTCGACGACCCGCAGCGACGGCGCGTTCTCGGGGCGCACGTTGACCTCGACCCGGTGCAGCCCGAGGGGCCCGAACGCGTAGTCGCAGAGCATGGCCAGCGCCCGGGTCGCGATGCCCTGGCCCGCATACTCCTCGGCCACCCAGTAGCCGGCGGCCCCGGACAGCAGCGACCCGTGGACGATCCCGAACAAGTGCATCTGACCGGCGATCCGGCCGTCCGCCTCGATGACGAAGGGAATGATCCTTCCCGCCCGCGCCTCCCGGTCGAGACTCTTGACGTACTGCCGGAACGTCACCCGTCGCCCGACACCGTCAGGAGCGGTCGGCTCCCACTGGCCGACGTAGTGGAGGTTCGCGCTGCGAACCCGGTCCCACTCGGAGCGGTCGCTCTGCCGCAGCGGCCGCAGCACGATCACCGGCCTGCGGGTGTCGTGCGAGACGAGGCTGACCGGCCAGAGGTCACGTCCCCACACCTGACGCTCGGACATCACGACCGCATCACCGGTGGTCACCGCCCCCGATCTGGTCGACGGCATGCGCGATGACATCGGCGAGCACCGCCAGCGCATCCTTCACACCGCCGGTGGAGCCGGGCAGGTTGACGACCAGCGACCGTCCGGCCACCCCGGCGATCCCGCGCGACAGCATCGCCGTCGGCACGCCCTTGGCGATACCGGCCGCCCGGATCGCCTCCGCGATGCCCGGGACGTCCCGGTCCAGGTGGCGGCGGGTCATCTCCGGCGTGGCGTCGGTCGGCGAGATGCCGGTGCCTCCGGTCGTGAGAACGACCGCCGGCGAGTCGGCGAGCGCCGCCGCGATCGCCTCGGCCACCGGCTCGCCGTCCGGGACGACGGTGGCGTCGTCGACCTCGTAGCCCCACTCGCGCAGCGCCGCCACGATGAGGGGACCAGTGCGGTCGTCGTAGACCCCGGTGGCCGCCCGCGTCGACGCGCAGATGACCGCGCCGCGCCGCCCGCTCACGCCTCGCTCCAGTCGCCGGACCGCCCACCCGACTTCGCGGTGACGCGTACGTCGGTGATGCGCGCGTGCTTGTCGACGGCCTTGACCATGTCGACGAGGGCGAGCGCCCCGACGCAGACGGCGGTCAGCGCCTCCATCTCGATGCCGGTCCGGTCGGCAGTCCGGACCGTCGCGACGATGTCCACACCGTCGTCGGCGACGCTGAGGTCCACCGTCACCGCGTGCACCGCCACCGGGTGCGCCAGCGGTACCAGCTCGGGCGTCCGCTTCGCGGCCTGGATGCCGGCGATCCGGGCCACCGCGAGCGCGTCGCCCTTGGGGACGTCGCCGGACCGGAGCGCCGTCACGGCGGCCGGCGACAGCAGCACCCGGCCGGCGGCCGAGGCCTGCCGGGCCGTCACGTCCTTGCCGCTCACGTCGACCATGTGCGCGCTGCCGTCGGCGCGCACGTGCGTCAGCCGTCCACCGTCGAGCCGGCCGTCGCTCATGGCGTCATCCTGCCCCAGGTTCGTCGAGAAGCCACACGTCGACCTGGTCGCCGGCCTCGAGGCGGGTGACGTCGGCCGGGACGAGGACGAACGCGTTGGCCCGGGCCAGGTCGGCGACGAAGTGCGAGGCCTGGCCCCAGACCGGGTCCGCTCGCCACCCCTGCCCGGTATGCGACGCCACGGCTCGGGCGACCTGGGCCCGTCCGGGCGGGGAGGACAGGGAGTGCTCGAGCCGCGCCGGCACGGCCGTCCGGCTCTCCGGTGAGCGGCCCATCATCCGCCGCAGCGCGGGCCGGACGAACACCTCGAACGACACGTAGGAGGAGACCGGGTTGCCCGGCAGGGCGAACAGCGGCACGTGGCGGTCGCCGACCAGGCCGAACCCCTGGGGCTTGCCCGGCTGCATCGCCACTTGGACGAAGTCGACCCCGTGGTCGCGGAGCGACTCCTTGACGACGTCGTAGGCGCCCATGCTCACCCCGCCGCTGGTGACGATCGCGTCGACGTCGGAAGCGAGCGCGGCGACGGCGGACAGCACCGCGGCCGCGTCGTCGTCGATGGTGGGCTGACGCACCGCCTCGGCGCCTGCGGCGGTGACGGCAGCCTCGAGCATGTAGGAGTTCGACTCGTGGATCTGCCCTGGTTGCAATGGATTTCCGGGTGGGACCAGCTCGGCGCCGGTGGACACCACGGCCACCCGGGGGCGCGGGCGCACCAGCGCGTCGGCGTGACCGGTCGCGGCCAGGAGCGCAACGCGGCGGGCGTCGATCGTCGCGCCGGCCTCGAGCACGACCTGCCCGTGTCTGACGTCCTCACCGGCCGGCCGGACCGAGGTGCCGGCCGCCACACCCGCGCGGATCTCCACGGTCTCGGTGCCGCCGTCGGTGTCCTCCACCCTGACGACCGCGTCGGCGCCGTCGGGCAGCATCGCGCCGGTCATGATCCGGACCGCCTCGCCGGGCCCCACGGGCCGGGTGGCGACAGCGCCGGCCGCGACCTCGGCGACGACGGGAAGCCGGATGGCGCTCTCGGGGCGGGCGGTCGACGCCGCCACGACGTCGGCCGCGCGAACCGCATACCCGTCCATGGCCGAGTTGTCGAAACCCGGGAGGTCGACCAGCGACGTCACGTCCTCGCAGAGGACCAGGCCCAGGCAGTCGGCCAGCCGGCGGCGGACCGGCGGCAGCGGCGGGACGGCGGCGAGGATCGCGTCGCGGTGCTCCTCGAGCGTCCGCACCTCAGCCGGCCTCGGGGTCGGCCCCGTCGAGCGTCGTCACCCCGGTCAGGCGTCGGCCGTCGGGGACCGTCGCCGGCGCCGACGCGGTGACCGTGACGTCGCCGATGCACACCACATCGGCGCCGAAGGTGATGTCGCCCTCGACGCGGAACGAGGTCGCCTGGCGCAACGACGGCACGCCCTTGGCGAACCGCTGCTCGAAGCCCGGCACCAGCTTGTAGGGCTTGCCCAGGTCGACGTAGGGATCCGGGTGGCTGATGACCGAGACGATGTTGGACTGGTCGTCGAGCTCGAAGATGTCGGACCGGACCAGCAGCAGCTCGTTGGTGGTCTTGACCGGACGGAATCGCGTCCGCGGCACGTGAATCGCGCGGGCTCCCTCGATCAGCGCGACGGCGCCGCCCATGGCGGACTCGATCTGGATCACCTCCGTCGACGACGGGTCGGACGGGTCTACGGTCTTGCGGTTGACGATGACCGGCAGCCCGATCCCCGCCCCGCCCGCCTGTCGGCTCCGCTCCAGCAGCCGGTCGAGGACCGAGAGGTCGACCCAGAGGCTGTTGGCGTGGAAGGTCGTGTGCCGCGTGTAGTCCTGGAACTGCTCCTCGTCCTGCTTCTCCACCATCGCGCTGTCGCGCAGCACCAGCTGCCCGTCGCTCTTGCGCACGGCGAGATGGCCGCCCTTGCGGTCGTTGACCGTGCGGTCGCAGACCTCGGCGACATAGGGCACGTCGTTCTCGACGAGCCACGCGGCGATCCGCGGGTCGCAGGTGGCGCCGAGGTTGTCGGCGTTGGACAGGAACACGTAACGAAAACCCTTGTCCCGCAGGGCCTTCAGCAGACCGGTGGCGGCTAGCGAGAGGTAGACGTCGCCGTGGCCTGGGGGGCACCACTCCAGCTCGGGGTCGGCGGGCCAGTCCACCGGGGACAGGTCGTCGGCCCGCAGCTTGGGTTCGGCGCTCTGGAGGAAGTCCAGGGGCAGCCCCTCGACCTGGAGGTCGGGGTAGCGGTCGAGGATCGCCAGCGACTCGGCGCGGGTGCGGAAGGAGTTCATGAGGATGAGCGGCAGGTCGACGCCGTACTCCGTGCGCAGCGCCAGCGTCTGCCGCGCGATGACGTCGAGGAAGGACAACCCGTTCTTGACCACCAGCGCCGACTTCGGCCCGGTGATCCCCATCGACGTCCCGAGCCCGCCGTTGAGCTTCACCATCGCCACCCGGCGCAGCGCCGTGGCCATGGCGTCGTCGGACGGGGCGTAGTCGTCGAGCGACGGCACGTCGACGAGCGGGTCGATCGTCGACTCGGGGATCGTGCCTCCGGAGCCGGCCGCGACGACCTCCTCCAGCTCGGCGTAGCTGCGCTCGAAGGCGAGGACCGCCTCCTCGCTCTCGCCGTGCTGCACCATCCGGCGTCGTGCCTCGGCCAGCCCCGCAGCGCTCATACGGCCAGCCTACGATGGTCGCTGTGACCGTCGATGCGACGTCCACGGCCAAATCGGCGCTCCGCGCACGACTCCGCGCGGCTCGCCGGGAACGTCAGCCGGACCGCGACGTGCAGGGCGAGGCCGCCGCTCTCGCCGACCACGTGACCGCGCTCGTGGCCCAGCGCACGCGGGGTCGGGTATGCCGCGTGGCCGCATACGAGTCGCTCCCCACCGAGCCGCCGACCCATCTCGTCGTCGAGCGGCTCACGGCCGCTGGGTACGAGGTGATCGTGCCGATCACCTTGGCCGACGCCGACCTCGACTGGCGGATCGCCGGAACCGCAGAAGCGTTAGGCCGCAACGCCGTCCACGAGGCCCAGGTGGTCATCACCCCGGGCCTGGCCGTGGACCGCGCCGGGAACCGGCTCGGCCAGGGTGGCGGTTCATACGACCGCGCGCTGCTCCGGCGCGGGCACGACGCGCTCGTCGTCACGCTGGTCCACGACGGCGAGCTGCTGCCGGCCGGCGCCGTTCCGGTGGACCCGCACGACGTCCCCGTCGACGTGGTGCTGACGCCGTCGGGCGGCGCCCGGTCGCTGCCGTCAGCCTGACCCGCCCTGCGGGCTGAGGATCAGCTCGTCCACCCGGGCCTGCTCCACCGCACTGCGGCTGAACGGCCACGGGAAGGTCTCGCCGGCGGCCCACGCGTCGAGCTGGTCGACGTAGTGCGCGTTGTAGGGATGACCGCTGGTACCGGTCTGGTTCACCCACGTCGACTGGTCCAGGTCGCCGAGGTTGACGACCATCCGCATGGACGGCGCCGCCGTCACGTCGAAGGTCCCGCTCGCGGCGTCCCAGCGCGTTCGCGTTGACGATTGAGGGGCCGCCACCCAGCTCGACCGGCCCGCGGTTGAAGATCCGCCGCACGATGTCGGGGATGCTGGCGCCGCCGAGCACCTGGTGCTCCTCCGTGAGGGAGTGCAGCTGGCCCCAGGACCACGTGGCCGGGTCCTTCCCCAGGTGCTTGGCCAGATCCAGGCGCGCCTGCACCAGGGCTCGCCGCAGCACCTCGTCACGGGTCTCGACCACACCCGGCGTACGCCGGTCGTCCCACCATCCGTTGGACGGATCCTTCAGCAGCGTGGTCATCGCGGCCATGTAGCGCCCGCCACCGTTGGCCTGGAGGTCCTGCGGCATCTCGTCGTTGAACGTGTACTCGACGATCCGCATCCAGACGGCGTTGAAGTATGCGGCCCGGACCGCCGCCTTGCCCTTGTCCGACGGCTGGGTGAAGTCCCAGTCCCCCAGCAGCATCTGCGCCTGCTGCGTGAACTCGTCGCCGGACAGGTCGATCTGCAGCAACGCCTGCACCAGGGTCGGCGCGAACCCGTTGTAGGTGTCGTTCTGGATCTCGCTCATCCGGTCGGGCGAGATCTTCGCGCCCTGTGTCAGGGTCTGCTTGAGCAGCGTCTCGATCCGGGAGCTGCGCCAGCCGTAGTCCCAGTCGGAGGTCAGGAACGGCACCTGCGGTCCCGTGGCGGCGGTCACCTGGTTGTTGGCCGTGACGACGTAGCCCTCGGGGGGGTTGTAGGTCCACGGCAGCTGGTCGAAGGGGACGTAGCCCTTCCAGTCGTACTGGCTGTCCCAGCCCGGCGCCGGCCAGTACCCGGGCGGCGTGTTGGGGACCGACGTGGACCGGATCGGGATCAGCCCGGGCGACTGGTAGCCGATGTTGCCGGCGGTGTCCGCATACACGAGGTTCTGTGACGGGACGGCGAACTTCGCTGCCGCAGCGCGGAACTGGGTGAAGTTCGTCGCCGCGTCGATGCCGAAGAGCGCGTCCGCGGTGGTGTTGGGCGACAGGCCGGTCCAGGCGAGCGAGACCGCATACGTGTCCTGCTGCGGCACCAGCCGCACCAGGGCGTTGCGGCCCACCCGGCCGACCGAGTCGACGACGTCGGAGATGATCGGGCCGTGCACCGTCCGCCGGATCGGGAGCATCACGTCGTTGCCGCCGGCCACCTTGATCGTCTGGGTGCTCGTCTCGAGCGGGACCTGCTGGCCGTCGCGCAGGTAGGTCTGGTCGGTCACCTTCTCGAGGTAGAAGTCCGAGACGTCCGGCGCGAGGTTGGTCAGGCCCCACGCGATGGACTGGTTGTGACCGATGATGACGCCGGGCATACCGGCGAAGGTGTAGCCCGCGACGTCGAACGGGCACGCGGCCGACACGGTGCGGCAGTGCAGCCCGGTCTGGTACCAGATGCTGGGGATCGAGGTCCCGAGGTGGGGGTCGTTGGCGAGCAGCGGCTTGCCGGTCGTGGTCTTCGAACCGGCGACGACCCACGAGTTGGAACCGATGCCGTCGCCGCGACCGAGCAGCGCCGGGACGGAGTCCAGCGCCGACTGGGCGCTGGCGAAGACCGCGGAGGTGACCGAGCTGAGCGGGACCGGAGCGGGAGCGGGAGCGGGGGCGGCGGCCGGAGCCGCGCTGGTGGTCAGGGCCGGCGGCAGGGCGCTCGCGGCGGGCGTCGAGCCGGGAGTCCACTCGTCCGGCCCGAGGATCGGCGGGTGGGCCGTCACCGAGTAGTCGGGGAAGAGCACGGCTAGGCGGTCCGGCGGCAGCGTCGTCCCGAGCCGCGCCCGGGTGAGCTCGTCGCCGTAGTTGCTGATGAGGTCCCAGCCCATGGCCTTGAGCCAGGCCAGCGAGTCGACCGCGGACCACTTCTCCACCGTGTAGCCCGGGAACTGCTGCCCCAGCACGACGTACTCCAGCCCGAGGTCGCTCGGGCTGCTCGCGCGGGCGATGTAGTCGTTGACCCCGTCGGCGTAGGCGTTGAGGTACTGGCGGGTGGCCGGTGAGACCAGGGCGAGCTCCTGCTCGGCGACGGACCGCCAGCCCATGGTGCGGACCACCTTGTCGGTGGCGAGCCCGGCCGAGCCGACCATCTCCGACAGCCGACCGGCGGTGACGTGCCGGCGGAAGTCCATCTCGAAGAACCGGTCCTGCGCCGCGACGAAACCCTGCGCCCGGAACAGGTCGTCGGTGGAGTCGGCGTAGATCTGCGGGATGCCGTGACCGTCGCGGAACACCTCGACCCGGCCGCCCAGGCCGTTGAGCTTGATCTCCCCGGTGGTCTGCGGCCACGACTGGCGAACGATGCCGGTGAGCACGACCGCGACCGCGACCACCAGCAGCACCACGAGGATCAGCACGCCCAACCCGACCCTTCGGGCGACCCTCGCTCGTGCCACCCTGCGAGACTAGGTCACCCGCATCGCACGACGAGCCAGGCGCTCGACGACGGACCGGCAGGACGACCCGCGAGGAGGAGACGAGGTGACTCGGCTGGCCTCCGTCCCGACCGAGTTCCTCCTCGACGACCTGACCTGGTCGCTGCTCATCGGGTCGGCCGTGCTCCTCGTCGCGGTCGCCGCCGTGCGGATCTCGGTGCGCTCCGGGCTGCCGTCACTGCTGATCTTCCTCGGCATCGGGCTGGTCCTGGGCGAGTCGGGGCTAGGCATCGCCTTCGACTCCGAGGAGCTCACCCAGGTCCTCGGCTACTGCGCCCTCGTGCTCATCCTGGCCGAGGGCGGCCTGACGACCCGATGGGCCGGCATCCGGCGGTCGGTGGCGCCGGCCGCGGTCCTGTCCACCGTGGGCGTGGTCGTGTCGGTCGGGATCGTCGCCGTGGCGGCGCGCTACGTCCTCCAGGCTCGACTGGACGGTGGCGCTGCTCATCGGCGCGATCCTCAGCTCGACCGACGCGGCCGCGGTCTTCTCGGTGCTGCGCACGGTGCCGCTGCCCCGCCGGCTGAGCGGCATGCTCGAGGCGGAGTCCGGCTTCAACGACGCCCCGGTGGTCATCCTCGTCGTCGCGCTCGCCGGCGAGTCGGTGGCGTCGGCGGAGCATCATCCCTGGTGGTACCTCGTGCTCGAGGCCGCCGGCGAGCTGGTCGGCGGCGCGGCCATCGGTCTGCTCGTCGGCTGGGCCGGAGCCTGGTTGCTGCGTCGGGTGGCCGGCGCCTCGTCGGCCCTCTTCTCGATCGGGGTCGTCAGCCTGGTCGTCCTCGCGTATGCGATCGCTGCCACGGTGCACACGTCCGGCTTCATCGCCGCATACCTGTCGGCCCTGGTGCTCGGGAACTTGGGACTGCCGCACCGCGCGGCCGTGCACAGCTTCTCGTCGGCGCTCGGCTCGATCGCCCAGATCGGCCTGTTCATCCTGCTCGGCCTGCTCGCCTCGCCGTCGGAGCTGGCCGGCCAGCTCGCCCCGGCCGTGCTCATCGGGCTGGTCCTGCTGCTCGTCGCCCGGCCCCTGTCCGTACTCGTCTCGCTGACGCCGTTCCGAATACCGCTGCGGGACCAAGCCTTTCTGTCCTGGGCCGGGCTGCGAGGGGCGGTGCCCATCGTGCTGGCGACGGTGCCCGCCACCCGGGGTACGGCGAATGCCGCCAGCATCTTCAACCTGGTGTTCGTCCTGGTGGTCATCTTCACCCTCGTGCAGGCCCCGACCCTGCCCTGGGTCGCGAGGCGGTTGGGGCTCGCGGAGTCGTTACGGGCGGTCGACCTCGACGTCGAGACGACGCCGCTGGAGACGATGGGCGCGGACGTCATCCAGGTCACCGTCGGCGAGCGGTCGCGGCTGCACGGCGTGGAGCTGTTCGAGCTGCGGCTGCCGGTCGGCGCCAACGTCACGCTGGTGGTCCGCGACGGGAAGGGCTTCGTCCCCGAGGGCCGGACCGTGCTCCGCCACGGCGACCAGCTGCTCGTCGTCAGCACCGCCGACGTCCGCCGCAAGGCGGAGCAGCGAATCCGTGACGTCGACGAGGGTGGCCGCCTCGCCGGCTGGGCGTGACCCCCGGAGGCTCGGGAAGCGATTCGGGCCCCCGCGCGTTCCCCCCGTAGACTTCCGCCGGCCCGACCGAGGCCGCCCGACATCTGAGGAGACCATTCCCCGTGCCGACGTATGCCTATGCGTGCACCGCGTGCGGCCACGCCTTCGACGCGGTCCAGAAGTTCAGCGACTCCGCGCTGACCGAGTGCCCCGAGTGCGGCGGCCGGCTGCGGAAGGTCTACACGTCGATCGGCGTGACCTTCAAGGGCTCGGGCTTCTACCGCAACGACTCGCGCGCCGGCGCCAACGGGTCCAGCAAGGGCGCCGACGGCTCGAGCGCGTCTGGCGACAAGGCGTCCTCGGACGCCAAGGGCTCGGACTCGAAGAGCACGTCGGACTCGAAGAGCACGTCGGACTCGAAGAGCTCTTCGGAGCCGTCGACCTCGTCGACCTCATCGGACAAGGGATCCAAGGCTTCTTCGGGCGCGTCGACGTCGTCGGGCAGCGCCACCCCCGCCGCGAGCTGACGCCGCGCGGGCTCGCCGTCCCCAGGGTCTGACCGCTTCGGCTCGTCGTCCACAGTAGGACCGGCCCGCATACCGACCGGCTGTTCGCCCCTCCTAGGGTCGTCGGCATGACGGGTATGCCACGGGCGGAGATCGGGGTCATCGGCGGCTCGGGGTTCTACGAGTTCCTCGACGGCGCCGACCGCGTGCACGTCGACACCCCCTTCGGCGACCCCAGCGACGACCTCGTCGTCGGCGAGCTGCGCGGTCGGCGGGTGGCGTTCGTGGCCCGGCACGGGAAGGGGCACCGCTACCCGCCGCACCTCGTGCCCTACCGGGCCAACCTCTGGGCTCTTCGCTCGCTGGGCGTTCGGCAGGTGCTGGCCCCCTGCGCGGTCGGGTCGCTGCGCCGCAAGCTCGGTCCGGGAACGGTCGTGGTCGTCGACCAGGTCGTCGACCGCACCTGGGGTCGGCCGTCCACCGTCTACGACGAGGTGGGGCCGGTCGTGCACGTCGGGTTCGCCGAGCCGTACTGCCCACGGGGTCGGCCGGTCGCCGTGCGCGCCGCACGCGAGGCCGGCCTGACGGTGGAGGACGGTGGCACGTTGGTGGTCGTCAACGGTCCACGGTTCTCGTCGCGCGCCGAGAGCCGGTGGCACCAGCAGGCGGGCTGGACGGTCGTCGGGATGACCGGTATGCCGGAGGCCGCCATCGCACGCGAGCTCGCCCTGTGCTTCACGACGGTGGCGCTCGTCACGGATCTCGACGCGGGTGTCGAGGGCGAGACCGGGGTGACCCACGAGGAGGTGCTCGAGGTCTTCTCGCAGAACGTCGGCCGGCTCAAGGCGGTGCTCACGGACGCCGTCGCCGCCCTGCCCCCGGCGGAGGCCGACGAGGACGCGACCTGCCCGTGCCGTCGCGTCCTCGACGGGCTCACCCTCCCGTTCGCGCTGCCGACATGACGCGGGTGTCGCCGGCCGACGAGCTCTCCTTGGCGCCGGCGTCCCGGGCGTCGGCGGAGTCCCCGGCCGGCGCCGCCGCTCGCGAGCCACCGTGGGGGCGGACCCGGTGGGGACGCCCCCGGTGGGGACCGGTGTCCCGGAGGCGGCGGTGGCGACAGTCGCAGGTCGCGCGGGTGGTAGCTGTGGGCCTCGTCGCCGTCGCGGCGTGGCTGACCCTAAGCGCGGTGCTACCGCAGGAGGCGGACCTCGGGATGCCGACGGTGGTCATGGCTCACGACCTTCCCTTGGGGTCGACGCTGACATCCGACGACCTGCGGCTCGAGCGACGCCCCACCGAGCAGCGACCGGTCAGGGCGTTCCAGGACGCCGCGGCGGCCGTCGGTCAGGTGCTGTCCGGCCCGGTGCTGGCCGGCGAGATCGTCACGACGGCGCGGTTCCGAGGGGCCGGCCAGCTGGCGGGGCTGCCTCCCGGATCGGTGGCCGTCAGCCTGCCGCTGTCGGATCCGACGCTGCTGACTTCACTGCGGCCCTCGGACACCGTGTCGGTGCTCGCGGCCGGCTCCGGCGCGCCGTTGGTCGCCGCCGCCCGCGTGCTCGCGACCGATCTGCCCGGGTCGGGCGGCTTTGCGTCCGCAGCGAACACGTCGGGACACCTGGTTCTGGCCGTCACCGCGGAGGAGTCGCGGGCGCTCGCCGCGGCCATGGGAGCTGCCGGCAACGGAGCCGGCTTCCTCGTCGCGGTCCGCGCGGGGACCGGCTGACCGGCGCTGACCGGCCCCCGAGCGCGTTGAACTCGGCGACCCCGCCGACGCTATGGTGCTCGGGCCTGATTCGGCTTCGTATGCAGCTTCCCTCGGTCTCAGGGGAAGGGAAGGACACATCGTGCTCAAAGGATTTCGGGACTTCATCCTCCGCGGCAACGTCATCGACCTCGCGGTTGCCGTTGTCATCGGTGCCGCGTTCGGCGCCATTGTCACCGCCCTGGTCAACAACATCATCAACCCGTTGATCGCCGCCATCGCCGGCGCTCCCAACATCGCGCAGGTCGGCAACTTCACCATCAACGGCGCGGACTTCTCGGTCGGCGCGGTCCTACAGGCGATCCTCAACTTCCTCTTCGTCGCCGGGGCGGTCTACTTCGTGCTGGTGGTGCCCATGAACCGGTTGATGTCGCTGCGCAGGCAGGGCGAGGAGCCGGCACCCGAAGCCCCGTCCGAGGAGGTCCTACTGCTCACCCAGATCCGCGACCTGCTGGGCGGCGCGGACACCACCGTGGTGGGGCCGCCGCCCACCGGAGGCCTGCCCCCGGCCGGAGGCATGGGCCCCGACACCACCCCGCCGACCCCGGCGCGCTGATCCGCAGGGGTCACCACCCGCGTAACGGTGCGGCCCTCCTCACCCGGTGTCGGCCCACGGCTCTAGGGTGCCTGCATGTTCGACCACGTAGGCATCCAAGCGGCCGACGTCGACGCCGCCGTCGCGTTCTACCTCAGGGTCTTCGGACCGATCGGCTTCACGGAGGCGGCGCGATACCCCGCCGGTGACTCCTCCGTAGTGGGCATCGCCGGCCGCAAGGGCTTCCCCGGTTTCTGGGTCGGCCCGTCGGGAGGTCCGGAGACCCGGGAGCTGCACATCGCGTTCAACGCCCTCAGCACGGAGGAGGTCGACGCGGTGCACCAGGCGGCCGTCGAAGCCGGAGCCGAGATCCTCCATGCGCCGCGGATCTTCCCGGAATACCACCCGGGCTACTACGCGGTCTTCGTCCGCGACCTCGACGGCCACAACGTCGAGGCGGTCCACCACATCCAGAGCGACGACTCCGGAGGCTGAACGCCGATCGGATGGGAGCGGCGGGATGCTCAAGCGTCGCGACAGCGGACGGCGGGCGACGTTCGCCAGCAGCGGTCGCGGTCAGTCCCAGTGCGGCGGCCGCTGCTCGCGCAGCCACTGCTCGTGGTTGCGGTCGTCCGGTTGATCGCCCCAGCCGGCGTCGGTGTCGTCCACCGTCTGGCCGGCGGGCTCAGCCGAGCCAGCAGGATCGTCGGACGGCGTTGACGCAGCTGGGGTGGTCGGTCCCGCCGTCGCGCGTCGAAAGCCTCGACGGCGCCGCGTGGAGCCCGTGCCGCCCTCGGCCGGCGTCTCGTCGGCTGCCGGGAGCTCAGCGGCCGGCGGCTCGGCCAGCGGCTCCTCGTCCGAGGTCTGGTCCGCCACCGACTTCTCGGCCGGCGTCTGGTCGGCCGGCGTCCCGTTCGCCGAGGTCTCGTCGGGCGAGGTCTCGTCGGCTGGCGTGAGCCCGGCGGCCGCCGGTCCGGACGTCGGTTCCGCGGAGCCGGTTGCCGTCTCGTCCGCCAGCGGGACGGCCAGCGACGGCCCGGCGAGGGCGCGAGCCTCCTCCCGGACCGCCGTGACGATCCGCGCGACCTCGCGGGCCGGGTCGCGGTAGAGGTCCGTGCTCCACACCCGCAGGTGTCGCCAACCGCGGCGCTCGAGCTCCTGGGGCCAGAGCCGGTCGCGTTCACGGGTACCCCGCCAGGTCGCATACGCCGGCCCGTCGCCGTCGACCGCCACGAGCCACCGCTCAGGGTGCACCGGCACCGTCACCGCCAGGTCGACCCGGTGTGGGCCGGTCCCCACGTGTTCGCGGACGAGGAGGCCCTCACGCCGCAGCCGGCCGGCGAGCTCCGTCATCAGCGGGTCGGGGGTCACGACCGGGTCGTCGATCGCTCCGGGCACGGCGCCGGACGCCGCCGCCAGCAGCAGGTCGCGCAGCACCACGCCGCCGTCGCGCAGCCGGCTCTCGTCCAGCTCCTCGGGAGCGATGGCCGTCACGACGGTCAGCCGCCGGCGCGCGGCGGTCAGCGTCGCGCGCAGCTGGCGTGACGCGTCGGGCGACGACAACGCGGGGAACCGGTGCAGGACCCGGCCGTGAGCGGTCTTGCCGTACCCCACCGTCACGATCACGGCGTCGCGCGTGACGCCCGACGCCGCGCCCATCGGCACGACGACCACCGGCCGCGCCGCCTCCGCACTGAGGAACGCGAGCGCCTGCGCCTCAGCCGCCGGGTCCAGGGCACCGGCCGAAGCCGCCAGAGCCGACCGAACCCGCTCGGCGTGCCGCTCGGTCAACGCGATGACCCCGAGCGACTCCGCGGGACGCGTCCGCGCATGGTCGAGGACCAGTGCGACGACGCGGTCGACCTCGGCGTCGGTCGAGTCGATGGTCGCGTCCTCACCCGGATCGAGGGCCGCCCGGCCGTCGACGATCTCCAGGCCGACCACAGCGTCGACGCGGTTACTAGGAGGAGCGACGAAGCCGCTCGCATAGCCGCCGCCGACAACGCCGGCGACGTCGAGAAGCCGAGGGTCCGCATACCCGTGCGTCCAGCGCAGCCGGTGCACCGGAAGGATGCCCGACAGGTCCTCGAGGAGTGACCTCGGGGCCGGGTCCTCGGCGAGTCCGCCGGGTCCTGCGGTGAAGCCGGTGGGCCAGGTGGACTCGGGGTCGCCGACGGCCACGACCTGACGGCCTCGGGACAGGGCGCTGACGGCGGCCGCCGTGGTCAGCGACCCGGCGCCCGCCACCACGACGACGTCGAACGAGGATCCTGGGGGCAACGCCTCACCGACCACCAGCGGGCTCATCGCCCAGCACGGTGCCGACCCGACGAGCAGGTCCGCTGCCGACTCGAAGGCCCGCTGCAGCGATATCGGCCGGCCGGACTTGTCGGCCTCGGCGCGGAGCATGGCCGCGGCGGTGCGGTTGGCGTCGAGCGCGGCGGAGTGCCAGGCCGCGGCTTCGACCCGCGTCCGGCGGGCGGTCTGCGCCAGGTGCTCGCGGTCGGCCGACGCATACCCCTCGGCCGCCGACCGCAGCCCGGTGCCGTCGTGCTGCCCGTAGCGGGGGTCGCTGTCGGCGACGTAGTGGGCGATCGAGACCCACCAGATGTGCTCGAGCTCCGGAGTGACCTCGTCCGCCGACACCCCGCGGGCGGCGAAGTCGTCGACGACCTCGCCCATCCCCGCGGCTCGGAGGTCGTCGATCACCGGCACGACCGCGGGTAGGACCGCCAGCCGCTCCGGGCGCTCGGCGAGCGCGGCCAGCCGGGTCCGCAGCTGGGCCACGGGGTCGTATGCAGGTCGCCTCCGGCTGCGGTCGAAGCCAGCCGTTCGCCGAGCCAGGCGAGATCCGCGTCCAGCGCGTCCAACGCGTCCTGGGCCTCGTCGAGCCGCGGCGAGATCTCCGGGCGGCCGCCGGCCCCGACCAGCGCGTTCCAGGCGCTGCGCTCGCTGCGCGCCCGGACCAGCTCGGCGTGCAGGTCCTCCGGCGGACGGCCGGGACGGAGCAGCCGCGTGGCGAGTCGGCGAACGCGGGACCGCGCCCACCAGCCGAGCTGCACCCCGTGGGTCTGCCGGTACTCACGCGTTCCGGTCGCGGCGACGTGCTCGTCGAGCGGGACGTCGAAGATCTCCGGCCGGAACACCTCGAGGGTGTCGCGGACCCCGGCCATCGTCGTGAGCGTCGTCTTCCAGTCCTGGACCGTTCTCGCCGCCGGGAGTGTGGACTCGGCGAGGATCTCGTCCAGGAGTGCCGCCCGCTCGTCGAACCCACCGTCGGCCAGCCGAGTGACGATCGCCGAGGCGCGGGCGACATCGGCCGCGCTCGTGATCCGGGCGCCGTACCAGGGATCACCGCCCCCACCGGAGGCCCAGGCGCCCACGGCGACGGCACCGGCCAGCTCGTCGGCCAGCTCGTGAAGCCGCTCTCTCGACAGCCGGGCCAGCGCCGCACCCCGGATCCGCACCCGCGACGCCGGCGCCGGCTGACGTGAACCCAGCTCGCTGATGGCGCACTGCGCCTCGTAGACACTCACGCCCCACGGCAGCCGCACCTCGTGCAGCGCCGCGACGTGGTCCCGGAGCGCGTCGCGCTGCGTGCGCAACCGGCTCTCCAGCTTGCTGCGCTCGACCGGCAGCCGATCGGCCCACGACTCGTCGACGCCCAAAGCCCCGACCAACCCGACCATCTCGGCCAACGTCCCGCGGTGGTCGAAGAGCGAGCCGCTGACGTTCGC
Source organism: uncultured Actinomycetota bacterium (assembly GCA_963751085.1). Taxonomy (GTDB): domain Bacteria; phylum Actinomycetota; class Actinomycetes; order Actinomycetales; family Dermatophilaceae; genus Lapillicoccus. The sequence continues at coordinate 29,620 of CAVVTH010000005.1, forward strand.
GACCAGCGAGCCGAGGCCCACGGACTCGAGCCGTCGGTGCACGTCGTCCAGCTCGGACCGCTGCTCCGCGACGAGGAGCACGGAGTTGCGCTGGCCGGCCAGCGCGGCGACGACGGCGGCGATGGTCTGCGTCGTCCCGGTTCCCGGAGCGGCGTGCACGACGACGTCCTCGCCTCGGAGCACCGCCTCGACCACACCACCCTGCGCCGCGTCGGCGTCGAGGACCAGCCGCTCGCCGGCGGGGTCCGGGTCGGGGTCGAGGTCGGCGGCCGGCTCGACCGGTATGCCCTCGGCCGGTATGCCCTCGACCCGTATGCCGTCGGCCGGAGCGGCGCGGACCGGCGGCCAGGGCCGCGACGACCGAGTGCCCCGCCAGCCGCTCGAGCGCAGCGGGCTCGCCCAACGCGGCGAGGTCGCCGACCATGGCGAGCTTTCCGTGCGGGAACGTCCCCACGAGGATCCGCGGCGTGACGGTGAACCCGGGGAGCCCCGCGCAGAGCCGGCCCAGCGCCGCATACACGGGGTAGGGGTCGAACCCGCTGGAGAGCGTCGACATCTCGGCGAGCGACGCGGTGTCGAGGTCGACTCCGGCCGTCGACCGGAGGTACTGCTCCAGCACCGGGTTGACCTCGACCTCGTCACCGAGGACGACGTCGAAGTCGCTGGCCACCGGGTCGGTCGGCCGCAGGCTGCACGACCGCAGCAGGACGGGCGCGTGCGGTGCGGTCGGCGCCCCCGGGTGCTCCCACGTCGCCATGCCCGCAGCCAGGAACGACGTCTCGACGCCGCGCGTGGCCGCCAGCGAGAGAGCTCGACCCCGGATCTCGGCGGCTCGGGCCCGGGCGTCCGCGAACGCGGCGCGCTCCCGGACCAGGTCGGACAGCCGGGTCGGGCGGCCGGCGAGCAGCATCGACACCCCGCCCGGGTGGGCGGTGGTGAGGTCGATGACGGTATGCGGCTGCTCGACGTACCAGAGCAACGTGTTGGGGCCGCCGAGGGCGGACAGCTGCCGCCGCCACCCGGCGAGCGCCGCCGCGACCGCCTCCGCCCGCTCGGGCGTGCGCGTCGCGTCGCTCTCGAACGGGCCTGAACTCACCCGCAGAGGCTAACCAACGAGCGCGGCGTGACCCGGCTTCCGGTCCGGCAGGGCGAGCCGGAAGATCTTGCCCCACGTGGAGCCGACCTGCTTCCACAGCGGGCCGGTCGTGTAGGGCAGGCCGTAGCGCTCGCAGATCTCGCGCACCTTGGGCGCCACTTCCGCATACCGGTTCGACGGCAGGTCGGGGAAGAGGTGGTGCTCGATCTGGTGCGAGAGGTTGCCGGTCATGAGGTGCATGGCCTTGCTGCCCGAGATGTTGGCCGAGCCGATCATCTGGCGCACGTACCAGTCGCCGCGGGTCTCCCCCTCGATCATCTCCTCGGTGAAGGTGTCGGTGCCGTCGGGGAAGTGGCCGCAGAAGATCACGGCGTGCGCCCAGACGTTGCGGATCGCGTTGGCGGTGAGGGTGCCGAGCAGCGCCGGCACGAACGAGCCGGTGAGCGCGGCGACGGCCGGCGTGGCGACGTAGTCCTTGGCGAACTGGGTCGCGACCTTCTTGCCCATGGCCTTGAGGTCTCGGCGCAGGTCGGTCTTGGACTTCTTGCCCTCGGCGACGTCCTGCAGCTCCAGGTCGTAGACCGCGATGCCCCACTCGAAGACCGGCGCCAACAGGGCGTTGTAGAGCGGGTTGCCGAGGTTCCACGGCTGCCACTCCTGCTTGGGGTCCATCCGCAGGATGTTGTAGCCCACGTCGCGGTCCTTGCCGAGGACGTTGGTCCACGTGTGGTGCAGGTCGTTGTGGGTGTGCTTCCACGACGCGGCCGGCGTGACGAAGTCCCACTCCCACGTCGTCGAGTGGATGTCGGGGTCGCGCATCCAGTCCCACTGGCCGTGCAGGACGTTGTGGCCGATCTCCATGTTCTCGAGGATCTTGGCGACGCTGAGCATGGCAACTCCGGCAACCCAGGCGGGCGGCAGGCTGGCAAAGACCAGGCACGCCCTGCCACCGAGCTCGAGGCTGCGCTGCGCGCGGATGACCCGGCGGATGTATGCGGCGTCGCTGGCGCCGCGCTCGGCGAGGACCGCGTCGCGGATGGCGTCGAGCTCGCGGCCGAGCTCGGCGACGTCCTCGTCGGTGAGGTGGGCGGCGGCGTCCGGCCGGACGGTCGGGTGGCCGTCCGCGGCCAGGAGCGGACGGCGGCGCGACTGGCGTACCGCCGGGGCGTCGGTGGTGTCGGGCGCGAGGCGGGTCAGGGTGGTCATGGGGAGAGCGGTCATGGGGTGGTGCTCCTCAGATCTCGAGGTGGACGGGGCCCGCCGCAGCGGAGATGCAGGTCTGGATCAGCTGTCCCTCGTCCCCGTGCACCTCGCCGGTGCGCAGGTCGCGGACCTGGCCGGCGAGCAGGGGGATGAGGCAGCTCTGGCAGATGCCCATGCGGCAGCCGCTGGGCATGACGACGCCGGCGTCCTCGCCGGCCTCGAGAATCGGGGTGGAGCCGTCGACCTCGACCTCACGGTCGGAGGTCTCGAAGGTGACCAGGCCGCCTTCGCCACCGGCTCCGTCGAGGAGCACGGGAGCGAACCGCTCGACGCTCAGCTGGTCGGGCACGTTGGCGGTGTGCCACAGCTCGGTGGCGGCGTCGAGCATCTCGGGCGGCCCGCATACGTAGGCGGCGCGGGTCCGCCAGTCGGGCACGACGGTGTCGAGGTCCTGGGTGCGGGTCAGGTCGATGCGGCCCTGCTCGCTGGTGACCCAGTGGACGACCCGCAGGCCCGGGTGCTCCTCGCTGAGGGTGGCCAGCTCCGCCCGGAACAGCGCGTCGTCCAGCGTCCGCGACGAGTGCACGAGCACGAGATCGGCGTCCTGACGGCGGCCGACGAGGGTGCGCACCATCGACATCACCGGGGTGAGGCCGCTGCCGGCGGTGAGCATGAGCAGCGGCCGCGGGTGCTCGGGGAGCACGAAGTCGCCCTGCGGAGGGGCGAGGAACAGGACGTGGCCCGGGCCGGGTGCGCCGGACCAGTGCCTCCGACACCTTGCCGTTGGCGGTCACGGTGATCGCCGGGTCCGCCGCCCGACGGGGCGCTGAGCGAGTAGGACCGCCAGTGGCGCACGCCGTCGATCTCCACGCCGATCCGCGCGTACTGGCCGGCCTGGTGCGCCTGCCAGCCCCGACCGGGGCGGAAGTGGATGGTCGCCGAGTCCGGGGTCTCGGGGACGACGGCGGTGACCACGCCGCGCAGCTGGCGCGCCGAGCTGAGCGGGTTCACCAGCCAGAGGAAGTCCTCCGGCGCGCGCGGCGTGGTGAAGACCGACGCGACGCGGCTCAGGGGACGGATCTTGCTCACCTACTCAGGGTGCCTCGAAACCGGCCCGGAACGCTCCTATCGCCGCATACGATGTACACGAGGTAACTATCGCGCCGACACAAACGCTGAGGCCCTCCTGTGAGAAATGCCCCCCCGGACCCGCCGTGGTTAGCCGTACCAGCACAGATCAGCGACATGCTCCGCCCCCGGCTCACCGAGGTGGTCGCGGAGGTCATCGCCGCCGTCGCCGTCGCGGTGCCAGCCTACGCGAGGCCCCTCGAGGGGCGCTTCGGTGACGGCGTCCGCCAGGGGGTCGAGGTCGCGCTCGGGCGGTTCCTCGAGCTGCCCGGGACCTCGGAGCCGGCGCTCACCCCCGAGAGCCGGCGCGTGTATGCGTCGCTCGGCCGCGGGGAGGTCCGGCAGGGCCGCACCCTCGAAGGGCTGCTCGCCGCATACCGAGCGGGCGCCCGGGTGACGCTGCGCCGGATGTCGCGCAACGCCCTCGAAGCCGGCCTGGACACCGAGGCACTGGTGGCTCTCGGCGAGTCGATCCTCGCCTACATCGAGGAGCTGTCCGCGGCGAGCGCGGAGGGGTTCGCGTTCGAGCAGTCCGAGCGAGCCGGCGAGATGGACCGCCGGCGGGTGGACCTGCTCGAGCTGCTGCTGCACGGGACCGCCGACGACGTCGCCGCCCAGGAGGCCTCGGCGGCCGCCGGCTGGGTCCTGCCGACCGCCATCGTGGCCGTCACCATGCCGCTCGACGAGGCGTCAGGGGTCCGGTTCCAGCTGGGCTCGCGCGCCCTGACCATGGCTCGCGCGACCGACGCGGTGGCGCTGGTCCCCGCGCCGCGCACCGCCCGGGAGCGGACGGAGCTCGAGCGCGCGCTGCGCGGCCGGCGCGCGGTCATCGGTCCGGCCCGCGACTGGCGGCGCGCGCCGGACTCCCTGCGCCTGGCCACCACCGCCGCGACGTCGCTGTCCCGCGGACCGCTGCGCGGGGAGGCCGACCGCGACACCCGGCCGGTCTGGGTCGAGGAACACCTCGCCGACCTCGTCATCGGCGCCGAGTCGCAGGCGCTGGACGACCTCGCCGAGCTGCGGCTGGCCCCGCTCGCGGAGCTCCGGCCGGCGTCGCGGCAGAAGCTGGCGGAGACGTTGTATGCGTGGCTGCGGCACTGGGGCCAGCGCGCCAAGGTCGCCGAGGACCTCACCGTGCACCCGCAGACGGTGGGCTACCGGCTGGTCCAGCTGCGCGAGCTGTTCGGTGACGCCCTCGACGACCCACAGGTGCGGTTCGAGCTGGAGCTGGTGCTGCGGGCCGGACGCGGCTTCTGACCGGTCGCGCGGCCGGGTAGCGTCAGCCTTCCGGCGCGGCGAAGGAGACACGGATGGACTGGGTCGCGTCGGTGATCTGGTGGCACTGCTACCCGTTGCGCTTCGTCGGCGGCGAGGCCCGGGCGGACGAGCTGGCCGAGGGGCAGGTCGAGCACCGGCTCGGGCGGCTGACCCGCTGGCTCGACTACATCGTCGATCTCGGCGCCAACGGCCTCATGCTGGCCCCCGTCTTCGCCTCGACGTCCCACGGCTACGACACCCTCGACTACTTCCGCGTCGACCCGCGCCTCGGGGACCTGGACGACTTCGACGGCCTCGTCAGTGCCGCCAAGGACCGCGGCATCCGGATCTGTCTGGACGGGGTCTTCAACCACGTCAGCCAGGACCACGAGATCGTGCGCCGGGCTCTGGCGGCTGGTCCGGACTCCGAACCGGGTCAGTGGGTGACGTGGGACAACGGCTACACCATCGGGTTCGAGGGCAACCTCGACCTGGTCGAGCTCAACTTCGCACACCCGCCGGTCGTCGACTACATCGTCGACGTCATGTGCTTCTGGCTGGACCGCGGTGTCGACGGGTGGCGGCTCGACGCCGCCTTTGCCGCCGGCGGCCCCGCGTGGCGGCCGATCATCGACCGGGTCAAGGCGGCCCACCCGGAGTCGTGGATCGTCGCGGAGCTCATCAACGGCGGCTACCCGGAGTTCGTGGCCGAGAGCGGCGTCGACTCGGTGACCCAGTACGAGTTGTGGAAGGCGATCTGGAGCTCGCTCAACGAACAGAACCTCCACGAGCTGGAGTGGACGCTCCAGCGGCACGCCGAGTTCTCGGCGGCGTTCCGATCGCAGACCTTCCTCGGCAACCACGACCAGAGCCGGATTGCGTCGCTAATCGAGGACGAGCGCAACCGTCCGCTGGCCGTCGCCATCCTCATGGTGGTTCCTGGGGTCCCGACGATCTACGCCGGCGACGAGCAGGGCTTCACCGGCAAGAAGCTCAACCAGCCGCACGGGGACGACGCGGTGCGGCCGCCGTTTCCCGAAACGCCGGAGGGACTGCTGCCGTACGGCGCCAAAACGTTGGCGCTCTACCAGGAGCTGGTCGGCATACGCCGCGACCACCCGTGGCTGGTCGACGCCGCGATCACCACGGCGGACGTCACCGCCACGACGATGACCATCCACCTGCGGTCCGGTGACGAGCACCTCGCACTGTGGCTGAACGCCGGTGACGAGCCGGCCGACGTCGGCGAGGTGCCGGTCGAGGCGCACTCCTACGTGATCGGGTCTTGAGCCGACGTCTCGGCGTGCCGCCGGTGCAGCTCGCGGATCTCGTCCTCCAGCTCCAGGGCCGGCCCCGCGACGATCACCCCCGGGGCGACGGCGTTGACCGGCAACGGGTTCACCGGTGACGGGTCGGTGAGACCGAAGTCGCGGCGCCAGGCCAGCAGCTGCTCGGTCGACGCGACGTAGACGATCCGCCCGAGGCCGACCCAGGCGTGGGCGGCTGAGCACATCGCACAGTGCTCACCGGAGGTGTAGACCGTGGCGCCCTGGCGTTCCTGGGGGGTGAGGTTGGTCGACGACCAGCGGGCCAGCTCGAACTCCGGGTGCCGGGTCTGGTCGCCGTCGGCGGTGCGGTTGCGGTCCTCGGCGCGCACGTTGCCGTCGGCGTCGACGAGCACCGAGCCGAACGGCTCGTCACCGGCCTGGAGCGCCTCGCGTGCCAGCTCGACGCAGCGGCGCAGGTGGCGCAGGTCGTCCTGGTTCAGCGCGGTCATGGCGTCTCCTTCTGACAGATGGTGGTGACCTCATCGACGAGCTCCCTTGCTCTCAGGAGCGATTCGTCGAGCTCGGTGGTGGTGGCGCCGATGCGTCCGGTGACCACCGCCACGCGCTCGGCGAAGTCGGCCGGAGCGCTGGGCAGCCGTCCGGCGCCGGCGACGGCGCCTTTCTCGTTGACCAGCCAGCGCCGGTCGTGTCCGTGCAGGGCATGGGCGCACAGCAGCAACGCCCGGCTCAGGCAGAGGGCGACGTATGCGGCGTCGTTCCGGCTGGTGGCCTTGGCGGCGAGCTGGAGGAGGAAGTCGGCCTCCCAGAGGTTTTCGGCCAGGGCGGCGCTGAGAGCGTCGGGGTAAGTCAGGGCGTCGCGGAGCTCGGTCAGCGTGCCGGTGGGGTCGGCGAGGACGACCGAGAGTGCGAGCTCGCCGACGTAGGCGAAGTCCGGGACGCCGAGTGGGTGGCCGGTCTGGGCGTTCCAGTCGTACGCGCCGCGGTGGGCCCGCGCCCACGCCTCCCGGACCCGGTCGACGTCGCGGTAGATCCAGTCGACGTGGACGTCGCCCACCACCAGCCAGCCACCGCCGTCGACCCAGGGTCCCCAGCCGCCGCGTTCGGTGACCTCCGCGTCCGGGCCCGCGACGTCGCGGGCGAGCGCTCCGAGGGCCGCAGTGTCGAGGTCGCCCTCGTAGTACAGGCCGAGGTCGACGTCCGAGTCGGCCGAGTGGTCGCCGCGCGCCCGGCTCCCGCCGAGGGCGACACCGACGACACCGTCGATCGTCGTCAGGCGCTCCGCGAGCGCGGTGAGGTCGAGGCCGTCCGGGACGGCGCCGGCGGGGAGGGTCACTCGTCCTGAGGGCCGGCGTCGGGAGCGTCGGCCGGCTTGGCTGCGGGCCGGGGCTGCGGGATGCGGACGACGTTGTTCTCGAGGTCCACCTGGGTCTCGCCGTCGCCCTCGTTGCCGGGGATCTTGGCCTCGACCTGCTTGCGGTCCAGTTCCTCGCGCAGATGGCGCTGCCCCGGGTTGAAGATCTCCCCGACGCCGCTCCAGCTCACACCTCGAGGCTAGCCCGGTGCCGACCCCGCGCATACCAACCGGGGTTGGGCCGCTCGGCCCTGGGTACGGTCGCCGACATGAAGACGAGAACCATCGGAGACCAGACCGTGTCGGAGATCGGGCTCGGCGCCATGCAGCTGTCCGTCGACGGGCGACCGGATCACGACCAGGGTGTGGCGACGATCCACGCCGCCCTGGACGCCGGCGTCACCCTCATCGACACGGCCGACGCCTACTGCCTCGACGACACCGAGACCGGTCACAACGAGCGGCTGATCGCTGAGGCGCTGCGGTCCTGGGGCGGCGACATCTCCGACGTGCTCGTCGCGACCAAAGGTGGACATGTCCGTCCCGGCGGCCGCTGGGAGGTCGACGGCTCGCCGGAGCACCTGCGGTCGGCGTGCGACGCGTCCTTGTCGGCGCTCGGGGTCGAGGCGATCGGGCTCTACCAGTTCCACCGGCCGGACCCGTCGGTGCCCTACGCCGAGTCGGTGGGGGCGCTGCGCGACCTGCTCGACGCCGGCAAGATCCGGATGGCCGGGATCTCCAACGCCAACCCGGACCAGATCCGGGAGGCGCAGGAGGTCCTCGGTGGGCGGCTGGTCAGTGTGCAGAACCAGTTCTCGCCGGCGTTCCGGTCCTCGGAGCCCGAGCTGCGGCTGTGCGACGAGCTCGGCATCGCGTTCCTGCCGTGGGGCCCGCTCGGCGGCGCGTCGCGGGCGTCCGACGTGGGCTCGACCTCCGCGGCGATCGCCGAGATCGCCGAGGCGCACGGCGTGAGCCCCCAGCAGGTGACCCTGGCGTGGATGCTCGCGCTGTCGCCGGTCGTCGTCCCGATCCCCGGCTCGTCGCGGCCGGAGACCATCCGCGACTCGGTCGCCGCGGCCGACCTCCGGCTCACCGACGACGAGGTCAAGCAGCTCTCGGACTCCTGAGCCGTTGCGGCCGCGCCTTGAGCATGGCCGCCGTCGGCTAGCCTTCCTCCGGCGCCCACGCGGCTCCGCCCTCGTAGCTCAGGGGATAGAGCACCGCTCTCCTAAAGCGGGTGTCGGCAGTTCGAATCTGCCCGGGGGCACCAGATGCCGGTGAGGGTCGGGTCAGAACGGAAGCCCGATCATCTGGCTCACCGGGTCGTACCGCCAGGTGTGCGTTCCCTGGTAGCCGACCATGGTCGACGTGACGTAGTAAGTGGGGTTGCCGTGGTACTGCGTTGCCTCGGGGTTCTTGCCGTAGAGGATGGTGGTCACGTCGCCCGCGAAGCGGGCGTCGGTCCGGGCAATCGCCGCGACCGCGTCGGCGGGCGAGCTGACCCACGTCTCGACCGGGAGCGTCTCGCAGGGCACGGGGAACAGGCAGTTCGGCACCGAGGACTTCCAGCCGAGGCCGCCGTCGCCCTTGAGGGAGACCCCGTACCGGGTGGTGCCGTCGACCATGAAGACGAACTCGTACTTGTTCTCCGTGCTCGGCTTGACGACCTGCGCGCCGGCGAACACGACGGAGGCGCCGGGGTTGGCAGCAACCGCATACGCCCGGGCGGTCTCCAGCTGCTGGTCGTGGGTAGCGGCCGACGCGACGGTCGCGACCGTCGCGGCCGTAGGCGCCGCTGTGGCGCTACCCGCGCTCAGCCCGACCATCGTGAGGGCGACGACCGCCGCTGCACCAACGGCGGCCAGACGGGTTCCGGACCTGGGCTTCGGCTTCATCCAACGCATGTCTTCTCCTGGTTGAGGCTCCGCGAGCCACGATGTGTGTGTCCCTGTCGAGTGGCAGCGGGCAACGACCGGCGCAGCAGTGCCACGGGAGCAGTCCGACCCACGAGCCGACCGAAGGGTCGGAGTCACGTGAGTGGACGCATCCCGAACGAAAGGGTGTCCTGATGACGGGAAAAGACTATTTGCCAGAAATGCCGTTTCCGTCGCCTTCTGGGGGAGGCGCCGGCCGAAACCCCGGTCCGCCGACCGAGCCCCTGGGCGTCCACCGTCCGGATGACGGGGGTGGCAGCCGCCGGCCCTGCGGCTCAGGCCAGCAGGTCGCGAACCGTCCGCGGCGACCGGCCGAGCAACGTCGCGAGCAACGGGTCGACGCCGGCGAAGAAGCCCTGCTGCGCCGCCTGGTAGAAGCTCAGCGTGAACCGGGCCCGGCGCTCGTCCTCGCCCCCGGCGACCCTCGCCGCCACCCACTCTTCCTGGCCCAGGTCCGCGAACCGGATCTTCCGTCCCGTGACGTCCGATGCCGTCGCGGCGAGGTCCTCGAAGGTCGGCGCCTCCAGCGCCGTGATCGTCGTCGGACCGTCGTAGCCACCGTCCGACAGGAGCACCAGCGCCGCGGCCTCGGCAGCGTCCTCGCGGGCGGTCCACGACACCGGACCGTCCCCCGGGACGGCGACGACGCCGGTCTCCCGCCATGGCCCCATCAACCAGCCCAGACTGTGGGCATAGAAGCCGTTGCGCAGCGACGTCCAGGGAACGCCCGACTCGGCCAGCAGCTGTTCGGTCGCCGCATGGTCCCGAGCCGGGCCGAACGGGCTGTCGAAGGCCGCGCCCTGGTGGCTGGTGTAGAGGATGCGGCCCACGCCGACCTCGGCCGCAGCGGCGATCGCGGCCCGGTGGAGGCTGACCGCGTCCGCGGCGGGGTCGTTGGACGACACCAGGAGCAGCTGGTCCGCACCCGCGAAGGCCGCGGGCAGCGACGACGGGTCGGCGTAGTCGCCGCGGCGCACCTCGACCCCGCGCTCGGCGAACCGCGCTGCCTTGCTGACGTCCCGCGCGGTCACCGCGACCTGCGCCGCCGGCACTCGCTCGAGAAGGTGGTCGACGGTCGCTCCGTTCAGCGCGCCGGTGGCTCCGGTGAGGACATACATGCTCGATCTCTCTGCTATCAGCGATAAGGCGGTGACGGTAACACCGGAACGACAGTGATAGCAAGCGCGCGCTATCATCGGAAACGTGACCGCCGACGCGAGCCAAGCCCCCCGCGACTCCGTCCGTATGCGCCTGGTCGACGTCGCCGCCCGGCTCCTCACCGACGGCGGTCCCACCGCGGTCACCACCCGCTCGGTGGCGCTGGCCGCCGGCGTGCAGGCGCCGGCCATCTACCGGCTCTTCGGCGACAAGAACGGCCTGCTCGAAGCGGTCGCCGAGCACGGCTTCGCCAGCTACCTGCAGCAGAAGCCGCCCGTGGACCCGCACGACGACCCGGTCGAGGACCTCCGGGCGGGCTGGGACCTCCACGTCGGCTTCGGCCTGGCCAACCCCGCCGTCTTCCGGCTGATGCACACCTCGGCCCCGACGTCGGAGGGGCGGCGGATCGCCGCCTCCGGCGCGGACATCCTCGCCGAGCGGGTGCGCCGCATCGCCGAGGTCGGGCGGCTCCGCGTGGCCGAACCCCGCGCCGTGGAGCTGATCCACGCGGCCGGGACCGGTGTCGTGCTCACGCTCATCGACCGGCCCGCCGAGGAGCGCGACACCGCGCTCGCCGACCTGGCGTGGGAGTCCGTCAGCGCTTCGATTCTCACCGACCGGCGCGACGCAGCGCCGGCCGGCACGGTGGCTGCCGCGATCAGCCTGGCAGCAGCACTGCCGACGGTCGAGGAGCTCACCGACAACGAGCGCGCCCTGCTCGGCGAGTGGCTGCACCGCATCGCGGACGCCGGGCTCACCCGTTCGTGAGGATCACCAGCTCCTGGGTGGCGCGGGTCATCGCGACATAGCGGTCGACCGCGCCCTGGGTGCCGGTACCGAACGTGTCCGGGTCGACGAGCACGACCAGGTCGAACTCCAGCCCCTTCGCCAGCTCCGGCGCCAGGGACAGCACGCGCGGCGTCGCCCTGAACGTCGGGTCACCGATGACGCACGCGACCCCGGTCGGGTGCGCCACCAGCCACCGATCGACGATCGCGTCGCGCTCCGCGTACGACGCGTGGACCACCGGGACCCCGGTACTTCGGATCGACGTCGGCACGTTGGCGTCCGGCAGCACCGCACGGATCACCGGCTCCGCCTCGGCCATGACCTCCACCGGCGTCCGGTAGTTGATGGTCAGCGACGACACGGTGACCCGGTCCAGGCCGATCCGCTCCAGCCGTTCCGCCCACGACTCGGTGAACCCGTGCCGGGCCTGCGCGCGGTCTCCGACGACCGTGAGGCTGCGCGACGGACACCGCACCAGCAGCATCTGCCACTCGGCGTCGGTCAGCTCCTGCGCCTCGTCGACGACGATGTGCGCGAACGGCCCGGCCAGCAGGTCGGGGTCGGCCTCGGGCACGGCGCTGCCGTCGGCCAGCGCGCCCTGCAGGTCGGCGCCCCGCAGCATCGACATGAGGTGCATCTCGGAGTCGTCGGCGGCGATGAGGTGGTCGACGACGTTCGCCATCTCCTCGCGCTCGGCGGCGAGCACGGCGTCGCGCCGCCGCTTGCGCCGGGACGCCTCCGGGTCGCCGAGCCGCTGCCGGGCCGCGTCGAGCAGCGGCAGGTCGCTGACCGTCCACGCGTGAGCATCCTTGCGATGCAAGGCCTCCACGTCGTCCGGCTCGAGCCAGGGCGCACAACGGCGCAGGTATGCGGGTACCGACCAGAGGTCGCTCACCAGGTCCGTCGCCTCGAGCGCCGGCCACGCCCGGGCCAGCGCGGCGCGCAGCTCGGCGCTCCCCGTCAGGGCCCGGCGCAGAGGCTCGGGTGGGACCTCCTCGTCCTCGTTCTTGTCGACGAGGATCGTCACGAGGTCGTCCAGGACCTGGTCCCGCGCCTCGTTGTGGGGCGTGCCCGAGGCCGAAGCGAAGGCGTCAGCCCAGTCCGCGGCGCTCAGCCAGAAGTCCCCGAACGTCGTCTCGAGCTCCATCCCCTGCGTCGGCGGCTCCTCGTAGAGCCGCACCGCCGGCTCGATCGCCTCCACCATCCGCGCCGACGCCTTGAGCCGAGCGACCGCCGGGTCGACCTCTTCCGTGGCGGCGGCGCCCTCGGGCACCAGGTCCCGCACTGTGCACGTCTGCACGCCCTCCTCGCCGAGGCTCGGCAGCACGTCCGCCACGTAGTTGAGATACGGCCGGTGTGGTCCGACGACGAGGACCCCGCCGCGCCGGTGGCCGAGGCGAGGGTCGGCATACAGCAGGTATGCGGTGCGGTGCAGGGCGACGACGGTCTTGCCCGTCCCGGGACCGCCGTCGACGACGAGCGCGCCGCGCGAGCCGGCTCGGATGATCGCGTCCTGGTCGGCCTGGATCGTGCCGAGCACATCGCGCATCTGTCCGGACCGGGCACTGCCCAGACTGGCGATGAACGCCGACTCGTCGTCGAGCGCCGCGTGGCCGTCGACCCCGTCCGCCGTGAACACCTCGTCCCAGTAGTCACCGATGCGGCCGAGGGTCCAGCGGTAGCGCCGGCGGCTGACGACGCCCATCGGGTTGGCGTGGGTGGCCGCGAAGAACGGCTCGGCGGCCGGCGAGCGCCAGTCGACGAGCAGCTGCCGACCCGTACTGTCGGTGAGGCCGAGGCGCCCGACGTAGAGCGGCTCGGCGGAGTCGGCGAGGACCACCCGCCCGAGGCAGAGGTCGAGGCCGTAGCGGCTCAGGGCGCGCAGCCGGGCGGTGAGCCGGTGGATCTCCAGGTCCCGCTCCAGGGCCTGCTGGCCGTAACCGCCACGGGCCAGCCGCTCCTCCTCGAGGCGGTGCGTGAGGTGGGCGACCGAGTCGGCGAGGGACGCGGTCATGGCGGCGAAGTGCCGTTCGTCCTCGGCGATGAGGGCGGGGTCGTCCTTGGCGGACAGGTAGTCGGGGAGGGCGAACGCGCTGGTGGTCACGGGGGTCAACGGATGGGCTCCGATCTGAGGTGACGGCCTCGGCCGGTGATTCTGGGTCATCACCGGGGTCTTGCCGCAAGACCCCCAGTGCGCTATACGTTGAGAACGGAGGGACCGTCACTCCGTACCATCGGCGGCATGCCGGGTTACGTGCTGGACCACCACCTCCACGGCGAGGGTGCTCGTCTCGCGTTGATGTCGCGTCTCCTCGACCCGATGCACCGCCGCTACATCGAGGCCCTCGGCATCGGGGCCGGTGCCCGGACGCTGGAGGTGGGCTTCGGCAACGGCTCGGTGTCGGCCTGGCTGGCCGAGCTCGTCGGGCCGACGGGCCAGGCGGTCGCCGTCGACATCGACCTCTCGCTCGTCGACCAGGCCGCCGCGCCGGCCAACCTCGACTACCTCCAGGCGGACATCGTCGCCGGCCCGGTCGACCCCGGCACGTTCGACCTCGTGACGGCCCGCGCCGTGCTCCACCACGTCACCGACGTCGACGCCGCCATGCGGAACCTCGTCGCCAGCCTGGCGCCGGGCGGCGCCATCCTGCTCATCGAGCCCGACTTCCTGCCGGTCACCATCGCCGAGCCGGCTGAGGTGCACCGCTTCTGGCAGGGCTGGCTGCAGTGGTCGCGTGAGCAGGGGATCGACTACCACCTCGGCCGCTCACTGGCCCGACGTCTCGCGGCCCTCGACATCGGCGACATCGCCGGGACGGCGGAAACCGCTGTGTACCAAGGTGGTTCGCCGTGGGCGACCTACTGGGTGGACACGGTGGACGAGCTGCGGTCCGGTCTCGTCGAGTCCGGCGCGCTGGACGACCCGACCATCGACCAGTTCCTCACGCAGTGTTCCGACCCGACGTGGTGGACCCAGACCATCGCCTTCACCGCCGTCCACGGCCGGTCGGCTACTCCAGCGAGCTGAGGTCGTCCGGCACGTCGACGGCGTGCCGTTTCAACGCCGCGAACGGCACGATGGCCAGCACCGCCTCGTTGGTCGCGGCCATCACGACCGGAGCGGCGACCCCCTCGTTGTAGGCCCGCGCCCAGTTCGGCGCGGTGACGCACCACCGGTCACCGGGCTTCAGCCCGGGGAACCGGTACTCGGGCATCGGCGTCGAGAGGTCATTGCCGATGCGGCGCTGCTGCTCCAGGAACTCCGCCGTGACGACAGCGCAGATGGTGTGGCTGCCGATGTCGTTCGGGCCGGTGTTGCAGCAGCCGTCGCGGAAGAACCCGGTCATCGGGTCGGTGCCGCACGGTTCCAGCTCGCCGCCCAGGACGTTGCGCTCCGTCACGGCACCAGCATGGCGGTGGCCCTTGGCCGCCGGGACCTCCGGTGCTAAAGTGCAACCTTCGAGTTGCACTAACGAGACGAGGAAGCACCATGACCAGCACCAGTTTCACGACGACCTTCGCCGTCGACCGCTCCCCGCAGCAGGTCTACGACGCTATCAACGACGTCCGCGCCTGGTGGTCGCAGGAGGTCGAGGGGCTCACCGACGTTGAAGGTGCCGAGTTCGTCTTCCGGGTCAAGGACATCCACCGTTCCCGGATCCGGGTCAGCGAGCTGGTGCCGGGCCGCCGCGTCGTCTGGACCGTCCTGGAGAACTACATGGGCTTCGTCGAGGACCAGACCGAGTGGGTCGACACCCAGATCCGGTTCGACCTCACCGAGCGGAACGGCGGCACCGAGGTGACGTTCACGCACGTCGGGCTGCGCGCCGACCACGAGTGTTACGACGTCTGCTCCGCGGCGTGGTCCTACTACCTCACCGAGAGCCTGCCCGGCCTCATCACCGTCGGCGAGGGCCGGCCGGAGGGCAAACCGGAGGACGCCCTGCGCGGCCCGGAGCCGAGCAGCATACGGGCGTAGTCAGGGCCGGGTCGTATGCAGCGTCGGGTCGCCGCTGTTGATCCACACCTCGTGGGTCGTGGCCGGCACGAACGCCTGGTTGCCGCCCGGCTCCTGGGTCGCGGGCACGTCGGAGCCGTTGGGCTTGTGGAGAATGAAGCTCATCGTCGGCGTCGTGTCCCCGAGTGGTACCTCGAAGACGTCGCCGAAGTCGTCGGTTCCCTTCGGTGTCAACGGAGTTCCCCAGTCGGTCGCAACGCCGTCGGCCACGCCGTCACCCCACACGTGCAGGCCCCAGTCGGCGTAGGCGCCGTCGTCGCGGTGGTAATGGACGATCGCGGTCGCGCTGGTGTCGGCCGCCGGAGCGACCGTCGTGGTCGCCGATGCCGACTGCACGTGACCCGCGTTGTCCTTGGCCAGCGCGGCGAACCGCACCGGCGTACCCACGGGGACCGTTCCCAGGTCGGGGAAGACGCGGTAGGGCACGTTGTCGTCGGTGCCGACCAGCTGCCAGCCGTTGCCGGAGTCGAGGTAGAACGACACCTGGTAGATCGAGCTGCCGGCCACGGTCGCGGTCAGCGCCGGCCGCCCGGACGCCTGCGCCGGCACGGTGAGGGTCACCGCCGGAGCCGCGGCCGACGTCGCGACCCGGGCCCGCGCCTTGTAGACGGCGGCGGACAACGGTGGGAGGGAGGCCCGCACGGTGGAGTCGGCCGCCGCGGTCAGGGTGGCCGGCGCGGCGTCCGCGCCCCAGATCCGGTCGAAGCCCATGCCGGCGGAGTACGTCGGAACGGTCGCCGTCGCGGTGGCCTTCGCGTTGTTGAGCACCACGAGGTACTCGACCTGGTCCTTGGGGTCGGTACGCGAGAAGGCGAGCATTCCGGCCTGGCCCGAGGAGTAGCGGTTCTGCTGGATGCCGTCGGCGAGCGCCGGGTTCGCGGCGCGGAGCCTCGAGAGGTTGGCGATGGCCTGGTAAAGCGGGTGGTTCACGTCGAAGTTGTCGACCATCGGGGTGACGTCGGACCCGATGTCGGCGTTCATGCCGGCGTCGGCGCCCTGGTTGTCGTAGTCCGGGTCCTGGCTCGGCCCCATGTCCTGGCGCCCGGCCTTGTCACCGCCACTGGCGCCGGTGAACCCCTGCTCGTCGCCGGCGTAGACGACGGGGTTGCCGCGGCTGGTGAACAGCAGGGCGTGCACCAGCTCGTCCCGTTGCAGCAGCTCCGCCTTGTCGGCGCCCGGGTTGTCGTCGCGCAGGAACGCCCCGATGTGCCCCATGTCGTGGTTACCGAGGAAGGTCGGGAACTGGTAGGCGTTGGAGTCGGCGTCGGTGAGCCAGTCGTCGTTGGCGAAGACTGCCGCGAGCTGGGACGTCGGCTTGGACGCGCCGAAGTCGCGCGCGCCCTGCTGGAACGTGAAGTCGAGGACCGCCTGGCTGCGGCCGGCCGTAGTGAACTTCGACAGGTAGGGGTCGGACAGCAGGTCGTAGACCTCCCCGAACGCGAAGAAGTCGGGCTTCCCGGCGGCCTTGGCGGTGGCGAGGATGTGTGGCAGAAACTGTTGCCAGAACTCGAGGTTGACGTACTTCATCGTGTCGATCCGGAAGCCGTCGATGTCGTAGTTCTGGATCCAGTAGTCGAAGATCCCCTCCATCCCGCTGACGACGCGAGGATCCTCGGTGAACAGGTCGTCGAGGCCGGCGAAGTCGCCGTAGGTGTTCGACTCGCCCGAGTAGGTCGTGTTCCCGCGGTTGTGGTACATCGTCACGTCATTGAGCCAGGGCGGTCCCTTCACGGACTCGCGGCCCGCCGGCACCGAGGGCAGGTAGGGAAAGCTGGTCGCCGCGTTCAGCGTGGGGAACTGCTGCCCGCCGACGTAGGTGCGGTCGTCGAACGCCGTGCCGCTCGCGTCCTTGTAGGGCGAGTCCTTCTTGTACGCATACGCCTGGGGCACCGGCCCGCCCGCCTTCTGTGCGGGCTGGATGACGTCGGCGGTGTGGTTGACGACGATGTCGAAGTAGACCTTCATCCCCCGCAGGTGGGCCTGCTGGATGAGGGTCACGAGGTCCGCGTTGGTGCCGAGGTGCGGGTCGACCTTGGTGAAGTCGGTGATCCAGTACCCGTGGTAGCCGGCCCCGGGGTAGGGGGTGCCCAGTCCCTCGACGGGGTCGTTCTGGAAGACCGGCGTCAGCCAGAGGGCGGACGTGCCGAGCCCCTTGATGTAGTCGAGCTTGCTCGTCGCACCCTTAAGGTCACCGCCGTGGTACCACGCCGAGCCGGTGGGGTCGAAGCCGGTGACCTCGCGCGACCCGGTCAGCCCGCCCTGGTCGTTGCTGGGGTCGCCGTTGACGAACCGGTCCGGCAGCAGGAAGTAGAACCGGTCCCTCGTCACCGGCGGACGCAAGGCGTCGAGCGCCCGGTCCGCGGACGGCAGCGTCGCGGCGGAGTCGCTTCCGGCGGCGCCGGTGAACAGCGCGCCCACGAGGGAGGCCAACAGGGCGAGCGCGACCACGAGCGTCAGCGGCCGGAACCGGCGATGTGGACGGGTCACGAGGCCACCTCCGGCTCAACTGCCGAACCACGCGCGTCCCTAACCGGAAGCACTCGGCAGAGGCGATCGTGCCACCCAGGTGCCTGGACCACCGGGAGATTGCTCCATCCGCTGTTGTTCATGTCGCGGCTCATGTCGCGGTTGGTGTCATGATCACCGCAGCAGGCGCGACATGACGTGCGACATGACGCCGGCGCGACGCATACCTTCCGGCGCTGGGACGCCGTCGGCGGAGGCGGCAGGATGAGACTCATGACCTCCTCCTTCGCCGCTGTCGACAGCAGTGGTGAGCCGCTGCTGTCGACGAGCGGGTTCCGGGTGCTCGACGACGACGATGACGACCCGGTGCTGCTGCGCGAGGACGGGTCCGTGGTCGACACCTGGCGGCAGGGCTATCCCTACGCGGAACGGATGGACCGCCAGGACTACGAGCGCGAGAAGCGGCTGCTCCAGATCGAGATGCTCAAGCTGCAGTACTGGGCCAAGCGCAACGGGCAGCGGCTGGTCGTCGTCTTCGAGGGCCGCGACGCGGCCGGCAAGGGCGGCACCATCAAGCGGTTCATGGAGCACCTCAACCCGCGCGGCGCCCGCATCGTCGCGCTGGAGAAGCCGACGGCCCGCGAGAGCAGCCAGTGGTACTTCCAGCGCTACATCGCCCACCTGCCGTCGGCCGGCGAGATCGTGCTGTTCGACCGGTCCTGGTACAACCGAGCGGTCGTCGAGCGGGTCATGGGGTTCTGCACCGACGACGAGTACCGCGAGTTCCTGCGCCAGGCACCGAAGTTCGAGGAGATGCTCACGCGGTCGGGGATCCACCTGGTCAAGCTGTGGTTCTCGGTCTCGCGCTCGGAGCAGCACACCCGGTTCCTCATCCGGCAGATCGACCCGGTCCGGCAGTGGAAGCTCTCGCCCACCGACCTCGCGTCGCTCGACCGCTGGAGCGACTACACCGAGGCCAAGGAGGCGATGTTCTTCTACACCGACACCGAGCACGCGCCCTGGACCGTCGTGAAGAGCAACGACAAGAAGCGCGCCCGGCTCGCGGCGATGCGCCACGTCCTCAACCTCTACGACTACGAGGAGAAGGACACCGAGCTCGTCGGCGAACCGGACCCGCTCATCCTCGGTCCCGCGTCGCTGATCTTCGAGCAGGGCGAGGCGGTCGGTCGCCAGTTCCCGCCGCTCTGACCTCGGGCGGTCGGCCCCGGTCGGTATGCGCCGCGCCGGCTTCCGCGCCGGACGCCGAGATCGCGCCGATGAGCCGGACCAGCTCGGCGCGGAAGGCGACCGCGTCGTGCAGGTGGTCGGCCACGAGGATGTCGGCGATGTCGGCGGTGCGGATCTGGTCGAGGACCTCGCGGCCGCTTGAGGTCAAGGTGACGACGAGGCGCCGGCGGTCGACGGTGTCGCGGCGCCGCTCCACGTGCCCGGTGCGCTGCAGGCGGTCGAGCACCCGGCTCATCGTCTGCTCCTCCACGCGGCTGGCCGCGGCCACCTGCGCGCTGGGTCAGCGGACCGGCGTCGAGGGCGTCGAGGGCGAGCAGCCCCGCGTGGGTGATGCCGCGTTCGGCGAGCCACGCGTTCCACTCGTGCTCCACCAGCCGGGCGGCCGTCGACAGCAGGCGGCCGAGCGACCAGCTCTCGGGGCTGCTCCTGGCGCCCTCGGCTGGGACACTGTCGGGGACGCGGGCTGGCACGAACCGACCCTAGCGGCCTATATTACTCAGCATGCTCAGTATTGCGGCGACGAACCCGCGCGCCCGATGGTGGGGGCTCGTCGTCATCAGCCTGGGCGTCTCGCTCATCATCGTCGACTCCACCATCGTCAACGTCGCCGTGCCCTCGATCATCGACGACATCGGCGTGACCTCGACTCAAGCGCAGTGGGTCCAGGAGATCTACACCCTGGTCTTCGCCGCGCTGCTGCTGGTGTTCGGGCGACTGGCCGACAGCTTCGGACGGCGGCGGCTGTTCGCCATCGGCGCGGCGATCTTCGGCGCCGCCAGCGTGCTGGCTGCGATGTCCCAGAGCGGCGGCGCGCTGATCGGGGCGCGAGCGCTTCAGGGCATCGGCGGCGCGATGATGCTGCCGACCTCGCTGTCCCTGCTCAACGCGACCTTCCGCGGCCGGGAGCGCGGCATCGCCTTCGGCATCTGGGGCGCGACCATCGGCGGCACGGCGGCGCTCGGTCCGCTGCTCGGCGGCTGGCTGACGACGAGCTTCTCGTGGCGCTGGGCGTTCGGCATCAACATCCCGCTCTGCGTCGTCGTCATCGTCGGGCTGAGCCTGCTCGTCGCCGAGTCCAAGGACCCGTCCGCACCGGGGCCGCATCGACGTGGCCGGCGCCCTGCTGTCGGCCGTCGGCTTCGGTGGCGTGGTGTTCGGCCTCATCGAGGGCCGCACCTACGGCTGGCTCACCACCCTGACGCCGCTGACCATCGGGTCTGGTCGTGGCCGTGGTCCGTCTCCCCCGTGCCGGTGCGCCATCGTCGTCGGTGCCGCCGCGCTGACGGTCTTCGTCCTGCTGGAGCGGCGCAAGCAGCGTCGCGGCGAGGCCGGGATGCTGGACCTCGCGTTGTTCGCGATCCCGTCGTTCCGCAACGGCAACATCGCCGCCGCGATCGTCAGCCTCGGCGAGTTCGGCATCATCTTCGCCCTGCCGCTCTGGCTGCAGAACGTCGTCGGCTACACCGCGTTCCAGACCGGCCTGATCCTGCTCGGCCTCGCCGGCGGCAGCTTCCTGGCCAGCGGCCTGGGTGCCGTGATCGGGCCGGACGCGCAGCCCGTTGTTCATCGTGCGGCTCGGAATCGTGTTGGAGATCCTCGGGATCGCCGGTCTCGCGGTGTTCATCAGGCCCGACTCGACATGGGCCGTGGTGGTGCCGTTGCTGTTCGTCTACGGCGTCGGGGTCGGGTTCGCCACGGCCCAGCTCACCGGCGTCGTCCTCGCCGACGTCCCCGTCGAGCGCAGCGGCCAGGGCTCCGGCACCCAGAGCACGGCCCGCCAGGTGGGCTCGGCGCTCGGCATCGCCATCCTCGGGACGGTCCTGTTCCTCACCCTCACCAACCGGTTCGACCACGCGCTGACCGACATGGACGTGCCCGACGCCCAGCGCGTCCAGCTCGTCGACGCTGTCGAGTCCAGCGCCGGAGCCGTCATCCCCGGCCTGGCCGCGAACCCCGCGACCGCCACCGTGGCCACGGCCGCCGAGTCCGCATACACCGACGCGACCCGGTTGTCCGCCCTCGTGGCGGCCGGCTTCCTCGTCGTCGGGCTGGCCGCGAGCGCCTCGCTCGGGCGCGGACGCCGCCCCGCCGACGAACCGGCCGTCCACCTCACCCCCTCGGAGGAACCCGTATGAGTACCACCCACGACGCCGCCACCGCGGTCCGGCCGGCCACCGGCCGCGACCGCGCCCGCCAGGTCGGCGTCACCGTCTCCGAGGTCCTCTGCGTCCTCGGAACCCTGGTCGGCATCGGCCTGCTCGGCGGCACCGAGGTCCAGAACACCGCCGGCGGCGCCCTGTCCGCCGAGGCCACCCGCATCGCCCCGGCCGGCCCGGCGTTCTCCATCTGGAGCGTCATCTACCTCGGGCTCGCCGCGTACACCGTCTGGCAGTGGCTGCCCTCTTCGGTGACCGAGCGGACCCGGTCGACGGGCTGGCTGGCCGCGGTGTCCATGCTGCTCAACGCGGGCTGGCTGCTGGTCACCCAGCAGGGCTGGATCTGGGCCAGCGTGGTCGTCATCCTTGCGTTGGCGCTGGTGCTCGGCGAGCTGCTCCGCCGGCTCACCCGCCGTCCGGCCGCCGGCCGGACGGAGCGCGTCGTGGTGGACGGGACGTTCGGGCTCTACCTCGGCTGGGTTGCCGTGGCGACGTGCGCCAACGTCACCGCCGCGCTCGTCGCCTCGGGCGTCGAGCCGAGCGACGCCGTCAGCGACACGCTGGCCGTCGTCGTCCTCGTCGTCGCGGCGGCGCTCGGCGTCATCTTCGCGCGCACCCTGAGCGGTCGCTGGGCGGTGGCCGTCGCCATGGCGTGGGGGCTCGGTTGGATCGCCGTCGGGCGCACCACCGGCAGCCCGCAGTCGCTGGTCGTCGCGGTGGCCGCCGCCGTGGCCGCGCTCGTCGTGCTCGCGGTCGTGCCGTGGGCCCGCCAGGCGTTCGGGCGGCCAGCGATGGCGCGCTAGCCGCTCGCGCGCAACAGTTTCGAGTCCAGCCAGTCGACGAGGTCGACGATGACCTCGAACCGGTTGGTCTCGTTGAAGATCTCGTGCCGGGCACCGGGCCACACCCGGACGGTGAGGTCGGTCAGGCCGGCGGCGCGATAGCGGTCGACCAGCGCGTCGACGAGCACCAGCCCGCCGTTCACCGGGTCCATCTGCCCCACGGTGATGTAGACCGGGAGGTCCTTGCGCATCGCCGCCACCCGCTCCGGGTCGGCGACCGCCCGGGCGCCCGCGTACAAGCCCCGGTTGCCGGCGACGTCCAGCCCGAACCCGCACCACTCGTGGGCGATGTAGGCGTCGACCTCCGCCTCGTCGCGGCTGAGCCAGTCGAACTCGGTGCGCTGCGGCTGGAAGGCGGCGTTGAAGCCGGACAGGTCCATCGGCGCCTCCACATCTATCAGCGGCTCGAGCAGGTCGATGGCGGCGGTCCCCGACAGCGCCACCGCGTCGACATCGTCGCTGTGGTCGAGGAGCAGCTGCTGGGCGGCAAACGAGCCCAGGCTATGAGCGATGAGACCGAGCGGCAGACCAGCGTGTGCCTCCTTGGCCCGCGCCCCCATCCGCCCGATGTCGGCGACCAGCTCGGTCCAGCCGTTCGGCCCGAGCGCGCCGTACTCGCCCTGTGCGGCAAGGGAGTTGGCGTGCCCGCGATGGTCGTGCGCGTACACGACGTAGCCGGCGGCGGTGAGCGCCTCGGCGACCCGCGCATACCGGGTGGCGTACTCGCCGACGCCGTGAGTGATCTGGGCGATCGCCTTCGGGGTGCCCTCCGGGTCCCACCGGTATGCGGCGATGGTGACCCCCTCGCTGCTGGGGAAGTCGACGCGCGTCGGTTCGCTGCTCATGCGAGCGAACTTATCGGTCCGCCCGCCCGGCTCGGCTGCGAGCCGAGCAGCTCGGCTACCCGCATACGGCGAGCCAAGTCGCTCGGCTCGCAGCCGAGCCCAGCGGTCTCGCGGCCCGCTCGGTCAGAGGTGGGCCTGGTCGATGGCCGACTGAAGCGACTGGATGTAGCCGTCACTCGTCACGGTGGCCCCCGACACGGCGTCGATCTGCGCGCTCTGCGCCTGGGTCGCCTCCTGCGCCAGGACGGGCAGGGCGTAGGCGTTGATCTGCTGGTCGCGCGAGTTTCCCTGGGGGTACTCGACGGCCTGGACGGCGGTGATCTTGCCGCTGGCCACGGTGATCTGCACCTGGACCGCGCCCCACCGGGTCATCACCGAGTTGCCGGTGTAGGTCCCGGCGGCGCTCGCCGGAGCAGCGGGCGACGCCGATCCTGCCGACGAGCCCGACGAGCCCGACGAGCCCGACGAGC
Organism: uncultured Actinomycetota bacterium; assembly: GCA_963751085.1. Lineage (GTDB taxonomy): Bacteria > Actinomycetota > Actinomycetes > Actinomycetales > Dermatophilaceae > Lapillicoccus. Next base: position 52,870 of record CAVVTH010000005.1, read on the forward strand.
CCGACGAGCCCGACGAGCCCGACGAGCCGGACGACCCGGCCACCGCCGGCGCCGATGCGCTCACCGCGACGGAGCCCTCGTTGCGGCTGGTGTGGTAGCTGAACAGCAGGACCAGCCCGCTGACGGTCCCCATGATGGCGACGGCGATGCGACGCATACCCGTTCCCCTTACCAGCTGAACCGCTCGAGGTGGATCGCGTCCCGGGGGACCCCGGTCGCGAGCAGGGCGCGTTCGACGGCGTCCATCCAGCCGTCGGCACCGCACACGTAGACGTCGTAGCCGTCCCCGCTCGTGAGGTCGGGAACCAGCTGACGCAGCGCGTCCTCGTCGGAGGTCGCCGCTGCCGCCTGCGGCAGCCAGGAGTGGCGGCCCTCGACCCGCGGCCCGACCGCGTAGAAGACCCGGGCACCCCGCTCCCCGGCCACCGCCTCGATCTCGTCCTTGAGGATGAGGTCCTCCTGGTGGGAGGCCCGGTAGACCAGCGTCACGTCACCGCGCTCCTGCGGCAGCGCCTCGAGCAGACCGCGGAGCGGAGTGATGCCGATCCCCCCGGCCAGCAGCAGGACCTTGCGGCGGGTGCGCACGCCGGCGTGCAGCCGCCCGTAGGGGCCCTCGACGGCGACGCGGGTGCCGACCTTCACGTGCGACAGACCGCGTGAGGCGTCGCCCAGGTCCTTGACGGTGATGCGCAGGGTGTCGGCGGTCGGCGGGGCCGAGAGCGAGTACGGGTGCGCCCGGGTCCACCCCGGTCCGTTGAGGAACCGCCAGAGCAGAAACTGGCCGGCATGGACGGGCAGCCGGTCGAGGTGCCGGCCCGTCATGACGACGGACACCACCTGGTCGCTCTCCCGCACGATGTCGGCGACCCGGATCCGGTGGGTGAGCGTCCGGCGCAGCGGTAGCCCGACTCGCCACACCAGGATCGCACCGGCCGCCGCGCGCCCAGAGCGTCCACCAGTAGAGGGACGCCAACCTCGAGGACAGAAACTCCTGACCGGACCACAGCTGGTGCGGCAGGGCGAGGCCGACCCCCAGGTAGGCATACAGGTGCAGCAGATGCCATGACTCGTAGCGCAGCCGGCGGCGGGCCTTGCGGATGCTGGTGACGGCGACCATCAAGAGCAGCCCGGCGCCGGCGACCCCCAGGAGGATCCCGGGGTAGTCGACGACGAGGTCCCACGCCTCGACGAACACGTTGGTCCGGGCCTGGACCGCGTAGCCGGCGATGACGACGAGGATGTGCCCGACCATGAGGTTCACCGACCAGAAGCCGACGAGCCGGTGCCGGCGGGCGAGCTCGTCCTGGCCGTAGACCCGCTCGGCCATAGGGATCCGGGCCATCAGCAGCACCTGGATCAGGAGCAGGTCCGAGGCCACCAGTCCGGTGAGCCGGCCGACGGACGTCAGCCCGGTGCCCCAACCCCTGAGGTCCGACACGTTGCCACCGGCCACCCAGAGCGCGACGACGACGAGCATGCTGGCCCACGTCAGCACGCCAACGGCGTCACGCCACCAGGCGGGAACGACCGAGGGGTATGCGGCGCTCGGGCGGCGCGCTGGCCGGCGGCCGGTCGACGACACCGCCGGAGGTTCCGGCCGTTCGGCGAGTGCGGTCATCGGGGCTCCTCGGCGCTGCTCGGGGGAAGGCGTTCGGTTCGTGCTGGGGTGGCCTTCAGCCTTAAGCATGCGGCTTTGTAAAACCTGTGGGCGCGCGAGGAGCCGGCCCATGGTCGACGTCAGTGGTGGTGCGTCTCGGCGTCGAGCACCGCCTCGCCGGTCGGCGTGTCGAGCACGGAAGCATCGGGTGGTGGAGCCGCCCGACCCCAGGTGCCGAGGACCGACCCGACGATGACGAGTGGAAAGCCGATGACGAGTCCAACGGTGATGGGTTCGTGGAGCACGAGGGCGCCGAGCAGCACGGCGACCGCCGGGTTGACGTAGGTGATCAGCGTCATCCGCGCCGGCCCGGCCTCCGCGATGAGGGCGAACATCACGAGGAACGCGATGGCGGTGCAGAAGACGGCGAGGACAACCACGGACAGCACGGCGGACGGCGTGATGTTGGGGCGCGGCACGAACGGGATGAACGGCGCATAGACCACCGCCGCGAGGATGAGTGACGCGGTGACGACCCCGATCGACGGCAGGTCGGACAGCCGCCGGCTGATGATGATCGGGCCGATCGCGTAGCCGACCACGACGAGCAGCACCTGTCCGACGGCGAGCAGGTCGTCGGCGTGGACGTCGAGACCGAGGAGCACGGCGACGCCGACCAGCCCGATGACCAGGCCGAGGATGCGGCGCCAGCCGAGCCGGTCGTGGCCCAGGACGGTGAGGATGATGGCCGCGACGATCGGCACCGCAGCGATGACCAGCCCGGTGGTCGAGCTGGTGAGCCGGGTCTCCGCGTGCCCCAGCAGCCACCACGGACCGACGATCTCGACGACGGTGTAGACGACGAGCACCTTCCAGCGCCGCAGCACCGGTCGCAGCGCGTGCGCCCGCAGCGCCAGCGGCAGCAGGATGAGGGCCCCCAGCGCAGTGCGAGCGAAGGCCAGGTGCAGCGGGTCGAGGTCGGTGACGGCGATCCGGATGAACAGGTAGGGGATGCCCCAGCACACGCTGAGGATCACGAAGAGCAGCCAACCCCGCCTGGTCATCGAGACCTCCTTCCGGCCACGCTTACGGTAGAGGTCGGGTCGGACGTCGGTCGGGACCGGCGGGTCCCGCTCGCGCACGCCGCGTCGCTCAGCACACCGGATGCGGTGTGCTGAGCGACGGGCGGTGCGCTGAGCGAGAGGCGGGTCAGGCCACCGGGCTCGCTCCGAGGGCGACGGTCGCGGTATGCGACGCGCCGGCCTGGTCGGTCCACCCGATGGTGACCTGGTCTCCGGGGTTGGTTCCGGCGAGGGCGGTGCTGACGTCGGTGGCCGAGGTGACCGGCTTCCCGTTGAGGCTGGTGATCACGTCGCCGGCCTGGAGGCCCGCGCCGGCCGCCGCGCCGCCGGGGATGACGTTGCCCACCGTGGCCCCCGAGACGAGGCCGGCGTTGCTGGCGCCGAAGCCGTAGCCGGCCATCGGCGTACCGCTGCTCAGCTGGACGCCGAGGAAGGCGGCCGGCCCGACCCGCACCGTGCTGGTCTCCGCTCCGGAGCGGATTTGGTCGACGATGCCGAGCGCTCGCTGGATCGGGATGGCGTAACCGTCGATCTCGGCACCGGTGGAGGCCGCGGTGTCGATACCGACAACCTCGCCCTCGGCGTCGATGAGCGGGCCGCCCGAGTCGCCGGCCACGACGTCGGCCGTCGTCTCGATCATCGAGCCCAGCGTTTCCGAACCCGATGAACCCTCGGAGGCCGCGGTGACCGACGACGTCAGCGAGGAGATGGTTCCCGCCGCCGCGGTGAGGCTGCCGGTCCCGCCGGCGTTGCCGACCGCCGTGACCGCGTCGCCCACCCGGGCCTGGTCGTCATCGGCCTTGACCGTGGTGAGGCCCGACGCCCCGGTGAGCTGCAGGAGCGCGACGTCGTCGGTCGGGTCGCTGCCCACCACCGTCGCCGGGTAGGTCTGACCGGTGGCCGCCACGGTCACTCGAATCGTGCCGGCGCCCTCGACCACGTGGTAGTTGGTGAGGACCTGACCGGACGAGGTGAGGACCATCCCGGTGCCGGCCGCCTGGGCGTCCTGGTAGGGCAGCACCGTGTCGATGAGCACCACGCCGGCCGACTCCGCCGCCGTCGCCGGCTGCGAGTTCGGCGCGGCGGACCCGCCGTATGCGGCATACCCGCCGGAGGACCCGTACCCGCCCGCCGGCCCGCCGCCCCGGACCAGCACCGTGGCGCCCAGGGCCGGTGTGGCCGAGCAGCCGACGGCGCCAGCCAGCAGTGCCGTGACGCCGGCCACGCGGAGCCGGCGCAACCGGCCGGCCCTCCCCGACGCCGAACCCGCCCGCTGCCTGTCCCGTGTTGCCGTCGTTCCCGTTGCCGTCGTCACCGTGGCCTCCTCGACCTGTCAAGAAGCCCGAATCCCGGGCGTTGGAAAGCGATTCCACGGGCCCCGCCCATGAGCCGTCCCTGAGCGCTCTATGCGGATTGTGTGAACTGCGGGCCCCGCGGCCCCGTGACCCGGGAGGATGCGGCAGCATGGCGGGGCGGCGAAAATGCGCGTTCTTCGCGGTCCCACCCCTGGCCCCGTTCCAATCAGGAGGAGTGTCTTTCCGTGGCCGACATCCATGACGTCGACATCCGTACCGACGAGCTGCCCGTGACGGAGGCGCATCCGGTTCATGACGGCGTCGCGACCAACGGCCAGGTCGCCGGTCCGGTCGAGCTCGACGACCTCGACGACCTCGAGGACCACGTCGACCACATCGACCAGCTCGACCACCTCGACCACCTCGACCACGTCGAGAGTCAGGTCAACGGCCAGCGGACCGGCCAGGGCGACGGGCCGGTCGACGTGCAGGCCGAGGAGCTCAACTTCGACGAGCAGTTCTACCCCGCCCGCCCGTCCCGGCTGCGCCCTCGGGCCCGGCTGCGGATGTGGCCCTGGCAGCGGCGCAGCCCGGGCAACGGGCCGGCCACCGGTGACAATCCGGACTACGTGCAGTGGCTCGTCGAGGAGTCCATGCTCGGTGACGCCAAGGCCTTCGCCAAGCAGTTCACCGGCCAGGGCAGCATGTGGCAGAACCCGTTCGCCGACCCCGACCCCCGCGCGGCGATCGAGAAGGCGCCGGTCTGGTTCGCCGCATACCCGATCTCCCTCATCACCAAGGCGGGGCACTCCTTCCTCGGCACGATGGGCGACCAGGACCTGTGGGAGGCGTTCGAGACCATCGGCATCACCGCCATCCACACTGGCCCGGTCAAGCGCGCCGGCGGCATCAGCGGGTGGGACACCACTCCCAGCGTGGACGGCCACTTCGACCGGATCAGCACGCAGTTCGATGAGGCGTTCGGCACCGAGGACGAGTTCCGCGCCATGTGCGAGGTCGCTGCCGCGCACGGTGGCACCATCATCGACGACATCGTCCCGGGTCACACCGGCAAGGGGGCCGACTTCCGGCTCGCCGAGATGGGTTACAAGGACTACCCGGGGATCTACCACATGGTGGAGATTCCGGAGGTCGACTGGCACCTCCTGCCCAAAGTGCCCCGGGGACGCGACTCGGTGAACCTCGACCACGAGACCGAGGACCGGCTGGCCAAGGGCGGCTACATCATCGGGCGGCTGCAGCGGGTCATCTTCTACGAGCCGGGGCTGAAGGACACCAACTGGTCGGCCACCGCTGCGGTGCTCGGTCCCGACGGTAAGCACCACCGCTGGGTCTACCTGCACTACTTCAAGGAGGGTCAGCCGTCGCTGAACTGGCTCGACCCGACCTTCGCCGGTATGCGGCTGGTGATCGGGGACGCGCTGCACTCCGTCGGCGACCTCGGCAGCGGAGCGTTGCGGCTGGACGCCAACGGGTTCCTCGGCGTCGAGAAGAGCACCGAGGGCGGCCCGGCGTGGTCGGAGGGACACCCGCTCTCGGAAGCCGCGAACCAGCTCATCGCGAGCATGGTCCGCAAGGTCGGCGGGTTCACCTTCCAGGAGCTCAACCTCACGATCGACGACATCAAGAACACCCAGGAACGCGGCGCCGACCTCTCCTACGACTTCATCAACCGGCCCGCTTACCAGCACGCCCTGGCCACCCAGGACACGGAGTTCCTGCGCCTGACGATGAACCTCGCGCGCGCCGCCGGCGTCGACACGGCGTCCCTCGTGCACGCCCTGCAGAACCACGACGAGATGACCTACGAGCTGGTCCACTTCGCGACCCTGCACGCGGGCGACACGTTCACGTTCCGGCGGCGGCCGATCTCGGGCGGCGACCTGGCCACCCTGGTGCGCGGCGAGCTCGTCGAGCGGCTCACCGGCGAGCGCGGCCCGTACAACGCGATCTTCACGACCAACGGCATCTCGTCGACGACCGCGTCGCTCATCGCGGCCGCGCTGGGGTTCCGCGACCTGGGCCGGCTATCCGACGAGGACGTCGACGCGATCAAACGGGCCCACCTGCTGCTCGCGATGTACAACGCTTGGCAGCCAGGCGTTTTCGCGCTCTCCGGCTGGGACCTGGTCGGGGCGTTGCCCCTGGAGCGCAAGCAGGTCGCCGACCTCATCCGCGACGGTGACACCCGCTGGATCCACCGGTCCGCATACGACCTCATGGACTACCAGCCGGACGCCCGCCAGTCCTCGTCGAAGATGCCCAAGGGCACCGCGCTCTACGGCCCGCTCCCGGCGCAGCTCCAGGACGACACCTCCTTCATCAACGGGCTGCGGCGGATCCTCGAGGTGCGGGCGAAGTACGGCATCGCCACCGCGACCCAGCTGGACATCCCCGCCGTGTCCGACAAGGCGATGCTCGTCATGGTCCACCGGCTCGAGCACGGCGACCAGATCACGGTGCTCAACTTCTCGGCGGCGCCGGTGGCCGGGACGGTGATGTCACGGCATCTGCGGCCGGGCAGCGCGTTGTTCGACATGATGACCGGCGAGCCGGTCGGACACATCGACGACCTGCACAGCTGCCACGGCACTCTCGGCCCGTACGAGGGCCGCTCGTTCTTCGTCGAGCCGCCGGAGGAGTCGGAGAACTCCGCCTCCTGACCAGCTGCCCTCACCCGCTCCTCCTCACTTGGCGTGGGGGTAAAGACGGCTCGGAAGTCGAAACCCTTTTACCCCCAACGCGAAGTGAGAGGCGCGGAATCAGCTGGTGACGAACGGACGGGTGGCTTGGTCGGTGCACGACTTGTCGACGGCCGCGTGGGGCTGGCCAGGAAGCCCGCGGCGATCTGGGCGGCGCACGGCGACTTGCCGTAGACGGAGTGGCCGGTGAACGGCATCGGCACGAGCTGGTGGGCCTTGAGGCCGGGGGTGACGAGGCCGACCCACGACGGTGCGGTCGCCGCGTCGAACGCCCCTTCGAGGATGAGCACCGGGACGTCGCTCACGACCGGGTCCATCATCGAGGCATCGGCGTCCTCGACGTCCCAGGCGGGGCACTGCTGGAACAGCCGCCCCTGCTTGGGCTGGAGCGTGAACACGCTGTCCGGGAACTCCGGGAGGACGGACTTCGAAAACGCCACTGCCTCCTGCTCGGTGGTGAGGTTGCCGCCCTCGGCGCAGAACACCGTGAACGCGAGCCCGAGACCGCCCAAGCCGACGATCGGCGCCGCGGTCTGCTCCGCCAGCATGGCCTTCGCCACCAGGTCGGAGTTGCCCCGGGCCATGTCGGCGATCATCTTCGGGATGACGGCGGGGTCGCCGTGCTCCGTGATGTCGATGACCGTGTACGCGAACGAGAAGGCGTCGATGGTGAGCGTCTTCGGGGCACCGGAAGCGTCCTTGGTCTCGGCGACGACGGGCGCCGCGTCCAGCCGCTTGACGGTGGCGAAGAAGTCGGCCTCCAGGTTCGGGAACGCGGTGGCGCAGGCCGGCTGCGCCCGGCAGGCGGCGAAGATGGCCTTGAACGACTCGGCCGGCGCCGACCACCACTCCTTGGCGATATTGAAGTTCGGCGGTGACACCGAGTCGAGGATCATCGAGCGAATTCCCTCCGGATGGTCGCGGAGGCTGACGAGGGCGAGCTTGGTGCCGTAGGAGACGCCGTACATGTTCCAGGAGGGGATGCCGAGGGCCACGCGCAGGTCGGCGAGGTCGGCGGCGTTCTCCTTGGTGTTGTAGGCGGACAGGTCGATGCCGGCTGCCCTGAACCGGTCGCCGCAGGCCTTGGTGGCCGCGACGTCGGCGGTGGCCGCGGCGGGCGACATGAACCCGATGCTGTAGTCCTTGTTCTGCGCCTCGTCGTAGTCGGCACACCCTAGGAGCGGGTCGGCAAGATGCGTACCGCGCTGGTCCACGAGGATCATCTCGCGGTCGGCGTTCATCCCGGACTTGATGCGCCCGGGGAACTCGAACGACCCGCCGCCGCCCGGGCCGCCGGACAGGACGACGATCGGATCGGGCCTGGGGTTCGCCGACACGGCGGGCACGCGCATCACGAAGATGCGGATCATGCGCCCATCGGGCTTGCTCCGGTCCTCGGGGACGGTGAGGTAGCCGCACACCACGTTCGCCGGGAAGTCGAGCTGCGGGATGCCCTTGATGTTCGGGCTCGGGCAGGTGGCGGTGGCGTACGCGCGGGCCGCCCCCGCCGTGCCGGCCGTCGTCATCGTGCCGGCCGTGGTCGTCGTGTCCGTGGGCGAGGCTGTGGTGCAGGCCGCGACCGCCAGGGCCAACGCGGTCCCGCCGGCCAGGAGAGCCACCCGCGAGCCACGACGGTTCAAGCCTGCCGTTGGGCGCCGTGACGTCATGTCGATGCCTCACTCGCCGAGGGCGGATCGGTCCGTGTTCAGGACCCTAGGACCGAGCGAGGGGTTATGTCACGGTTTCACCCACGTCGATACCGACTCGCCACGCTCAGGCCGACGAGTCGGAGATCGTCAGCAAGCCGATCGACGGCTGCGGGGTGAAGTGGAACGCCGCGCCCGTTCCGGCCTCGTTCTGGGCGGTCGGGTACTGCGTGCCGCCGGAGACGAGCAGGTAGACGACGACCATCCGGCCGGAGTCGTCGGTCAGGATGACGTTGACCGCGTGGTCCGCCCAGGCGTGCACCTCGAAGGGCAGGCTCTGGCCCGGCTTGAGCACCGTGCCGACCGTCGGGTACGAGTCCTCCGGGAGTGAGCCACTGGTGCGCCCGTCGGTGGCGAAGAAGACCTTGTTGACGACGAGGGTGTCGCTGCTGCTGTTCGTGATGGTGAAGTGGCGAGAGGCCTGGAGGTTCGCGTCGCCGCTGGCCACGCTCGTGGTGGCGACGCCGGCCGTGGTCGTCTCGGCGGCACTGGCGGCGGACGCGAGTCCGGACAGCCCGACGAGGCAGGCGGCGGCCAGGACGGTGCAGGTCAGCTTGGGGGCGATGTTCATGGTGTCGGCTCCTTGGTCGAGCACCTCGAGGGGTCCGGCCCTCGTGGAGCTCGTCGGTCATCGAACGCTTCTGGTACTCCGAAGTCTGTTCGAACGCAGCCGTCCACACCGTCCCCCGACCCGGCCGTCAGCCGGAGGGCGCGGCCGTCCCCCAATCGGAGGACGGGCGATCCGGACGCCTCCGACGATAGGGCGTTCACCACACATCGGCGGCAGGCGCGCCTAGCATGCCTCGGGTGACCGCTCCGCAACCCGCCGATGCGCACGCCGGTCCGTGGGCCACGCCGGCCCTGTCCCTGGCCACTCCCTGGGGCGGGACGCGGGCACCTGGCCGATCTCGGTCCCCGCCTGCCGGTCGTGCACTACGTGGACTTCGGCGGCCCTCAGGACGCGACGGCGGGCGAGGCGCATACCCCGCTGGTCCTCGTCCACGGCCTCGGCGGATCCCACCTGAACTGGGTGCTGCTCGCCCCGCTGCTGCGCCACCACGGCCGCGTGTATGCGGTCGACCTCGCCGGGTTCGGGCTGACCTCCGGCGGCCCGCGCGACAGCACGGTCGACGCCAACGTGACGTTGCTCGCCGCGTTCCTCCGGGACGTCGTCGGTGCTCCGGCGGTGCTGGTCGGGAACTCGATGGGCGGGATGGTCACGCTGCTGCTGACGGCGGCTCATCCCGAGCTGGTCGACCGGCTGGTCCTCCTCGACCCGTCGATCCCCACCCGGCGTCGCGACGCCGACCGCCAGGTCGCGCTCACCTTCGTCGTCTACGGGATCCCGCGGGTGGGCGAGGCGTTCGTCCGCCGGATCGCTGAGCGCACCGACCGCCAGCGGGTCATGGACACCACCAACCTCTGCTTCGCTGACCCCAGCCTTGCCGACCCGGCAGTCCTCGACGCGGGAGTCGAGCTGATGGCCTACCGGCGCGCGCACCTGCCCGACGGCCAGAACGCGTTCCTGGGCGCCGCCCGCTCGATCCTGCGCGTCCTACAGCGGGGCCGGCAGTATGCGGCGCTGCTGCACACGATCGAGGCTCCGGTCCTCCTCATCCACGGCGAACGTGACCGGCTGGTCCCGGTCTCCGCCGCGCGGGCTGTCGCCGCCCAGAACCCGCGGTGGACCGTGGAGGCCCTGCCCGACCTCGGGCACGTCCCGATGCTGGAGAACCCGCAGCTGGTCGCCGCGATCGTCGACGACTGGCTGGACCACCCATCCCCCCACGGAAGGTAGACCCATGTTCCGCGAGACCAAGGCCTTCAGCGGCTTCGCCGTGCCCGATGTCGCCGCCGCCAAAGCGTTCTATGGCGACACGCTCGGGATCGACGTCAGTGAAGACGACGGAATCCTGACGCTGCATCTCGCCGGGGACCGCGACACCATCGTCTACCCCAAGCCCGACCACGTGCCCGCGACCTACACCATCCTCAACTTCCCGGTCGAGGACATCGACGCTGCCGTGGACGCGCTCACCGCCCGTGGGGTGCGGTTCGAGCGCTACGAGGGAACGCCGTTCGAGACCGACAGCAAGGGCATCCAGCGGCAGGGCGAGGACGCGATCGCCTGGTTCACCGACCCGGCCGGCAACATCCTCAGCGTCCTGACGATGTCGTGATCTCCGGGATCTCGGGGATGTCCGCGGCCTCCGGTGGTCGTGTGGCGACGCGGAGCAGCTCGAGGAACACCTCGACCGGCTGCGCACCGGATACCGCAACCCGGCCGTTTGCGACGACGAACGGGACGCCCTGGACCCGCAGCGCGCGGGCTTCCTCCTCGTCGGCGCGGACGGAGTCGCCGTAGGTGTCGTCGGCGAGGACCGAGGCCACCCGGCGCTCGTCCATGCCGGCCTCGGCGGTGCAGCGCTGCAACGTGTCGCGGTCGTCGATGTTGAGCCCCTCGGCGAAGTGGGCGGAGAACATCCGCTCGAGCGCGGCGGCCTCGAGCGCCGGGCCGCCCATCTCGCGCGCCAGCGCGATCAGCCGGTGCGCGTCGTAGGTGTTCACCTTCAGGGCTCGGCTCATGTCGAACCGCAGCCCCTCCTGCTCGCCGATCGCGGCCGACCGGCTGGACATCTCGGCGCCGGCCTCGGCGCCACCGCCGTACTTCTCGCCGAGGTAGTCCACCACCGGAACCGCCTGGCCCTTCGGCATTCCGGGGTCCAGCTCGTATGCGCGATGCCGGACCAGGACCTCGTGGGGGCGCTCCCACCCGTCGATGGCCCGACGCAGCCGCCGCCTCGCGATGTAGCACCAGGGGCAGACGACATCCGCCCAGACGTCGAGGACCAGGGCCGGGTCGGGCGGCCCCGGCCTGGCGCCGGCAACGGAACCTGTCATCCCGACCATCCTGCCACCGCCCGATAGGGGTCGCCTGGGCAAGCAGACCGGCCCCCGCCACGGATGGCGAGGGCCGGTGCTACGAACGGTCGAGCGACCGCAGGAGAGGCTCAGAAGCGGCCGTAGCTCACGCCCGACTGGGTCCAGATGACGTGCAGTCCGGTGGTCACGCCGGTGTGCGGCGCGTCGTACATCATGTTGTTGCCGGCGTAGATGCCCACGTGGTAGGCCGGGAAGCCGAAGAAGATCAGGTCGCCGGGGACCGGGTTCGAGACCTTCGTCGACGCGGCGCGCTGCGCCTCGGCCGTGCGGGGGATGGACTTGCCGGCCCGCGCGTAGACGTAGCTGGTGTAGCCCGAGCAGTCGAAACCCGATGTGGTCGTCCCGCCCCAGACGTAAGGGATGCCGGTGAGGCTGGCGGCGATGCCGATGATGCCGCCGGTGGCGGCCGGCACCGGCGCCGGGTTGGCGGCCGGAGCCGGGGCTGCCGGTGCTGCCGCCCGGGCGGTGGACCGCGAGGCGCGGGTGGCCGCAGGAGCTGCGGCGGGAGCCGGAGCCGGGGCGGGGGCCGCAGCAGGCGCCGGGGCGGGCTGCTCGATCTTGGTGATCGTCAGCGGCTGCGGAGCAGCGGCAGCGGCGGGCTGGGCGGTGAACCCGACAACGCCGAAGGTCGGAGCCACGGCGTTGTCGACCGCCGGCGCCGAGACGGCGACGGTCTGGCCGGCGATCTGCGACAGCGAGGCGGAGGCGCTCGCGGCGGAGTTGCCGCCACTGCTCTCGTGGGCGGGGGCTGCGGCTGCCGGGAAGGCGAAGGTGGCGACCAGGCCACCGGACGCCACGGCCACGGCCGAGACCTTCACCGCGGGCTGCGCCGAGCGGGCCGCGATGTCGGCGATTTCGTTCAGCGGGCTGTAATCGGGCGCGCGGTGGCGACCCACGTGTTGACGAGCCACGTATTGACCTCTCGGACGCCTACGAGGTGAGCTGTCGGGTTCGGGTGGGAGGTGTGTCGTTGTCACCCGGTGCCCTTCGTATGCAAGGCCCCCGTGTCGCTTGGTCGGCGACGAAAGAGCAGCACGCATACGAAAGGGAACTTCACCCCGAGGACGTCGTGCGACGCCCGGAATGTGGTTCCCCCGTTCCTGCCATGTGTGGTGAGTGCTGATTCCCGGTGTGGTGGCAGGACTCGGCGATCCCCACCAGGACCTCGGCCCAAGGGAGACCGAGTGCCCAGACCCTACAACAACGGTGATTGAAATGTCACGCCGAGGTCACGGAACTGCCAAGAAACGCCCGGCACTGTGACGAGCGGGCGACGAACCGGGTCAGACCGCAGCGGCGAAGACGTGGGTCGCCACGCCCTCGGGCAGCGAGACGCCGTCGGCCTCCTCGGCGCCCTCGCGCACCGCGATGATGCGGTTGTCGAGGCGCCGGACGGCCACCTGCTCCCCGGGCAGCAGGCCGGCGACCGTGAGCAGGGAGAGCGCCTCGTGGTCGACCTGGACGGGCTCGCCGATCCGGCGGACCCGCACCAGCCGGGGCTCGACGCCGGCCAGCTCGAGCAGGGTCGACACCCCGGCCCGGAAGTTCTCGCCGGGCTCCTCGCCCAGCTCGTCGAGGCCGGGGATGGGGTTGCCGTAGGGGGAGTTGTGGTGGTCGGCGAGCAGCGACAGGATCTTGCGCTCCACGCGCTCGCTCATGACGTGCTCCCACCGGCAGGCCTCGTCGTGGACGAACTCCCACTCGAGGCCGATGACGTCGACGAGCAGGCGTTCGGCGAGCCGGTGCTTGCGCATGACCCGGGTGGCGAGGGTGCGGCCGCGCTCGGTGAACTGCAGCTGGCGGTCGTCGGCGAGGTGGATGAGGCCGTCCCGCTCCATCCGGGCGACGGTCTGCGACACGGTGGGACCGGAGTGACCGAGGCGCTCCGCGATACGCGCCCGCAGCGGGGTGATGCCCTCCTCCTCGAGCTCGAAGATGGTCTTGAGGTACATCTCCGTCGTATCGATGAGATCGGTCACACCGGCCATCCTCGCATCTCAGGAAGACGGCCTTCCCCGCCCGAGCGAGGCGCGGGAGACGGGGTCGAACCGGGGTAGCCAGACCCGCAGCCACCCGGCTCCGACGAGGGCGGCGGCACCCATCGCCACCGCCGCCGCGCCCAGCGGGAAGGCGATGGTGATCGCGCTGACCGCCGCCGGTCCGGCCGCGTTGCCCAAGTCGGACATCAGCCGCCAGCCCCCGAGGAACTGCACACGGGCGTCCGCCGGTGCGGCGTCCGCCCCGAGGGTCATCACCAGACCGGCTCCGATGCCGTTGCCGAGGCCGAGGACGACGGCCGCGGCGGTAAGGGTGCCGAAGGAGTGCGCCAGCGGCAGTAGGGCCATGCCGATCCCGAGCACGACCATGCTCGGCAACGCGACCCACATCCGGCCGTACCGGTCCATGACGCCGCCGGCGGGATAGAACAGCAGCATGTCGACCGCCCCGGCGATCCCGACGACCAGGCTGGTCTGCGCGGCGCTGAGGCCGAGGGACTCGGCGAAGAGCGGGATGAGGGCGATCCGGCAGGCGCGGGCCGCCGCGATGAACAGCACCCCCACCCCGAGGGTCAGCAGGGTGCGGCGGTGCTCGGCGAGGACCGCCGCGACGCTGCGGCGCGGCATACTCCCTCGTCGGTCGTGGCCCGAGGTGATGTCGCGCACGAGCAGGACGCACAGCAGCGCGGCGGTCGAGGAGAAGAACCCGACGACGTAGGCGGCCGTGACGCCCCAGTGCAGGACCACGAGCGCGCCGATGAACGGTCCGACGAAGATGCCGATCCGGTTCACACCACCGAGCGTGGAGAGGGCCCGGGCGCGCATCGCGACCGGCACCATCTCGGTGAGGTAGGCCTGACGGGCCAGCCCGAAGAGGCTGGACGCGACGCCGAGCAGGCACAGCGGAGGCGCCGAGCACCACGAGGTTGCGGGCCGTGGCGCAGCCGATCATCCCCAGGGCCTCGATCGCGCAGGCCACCATCAGCGCACGGCGTTCGCCGATGCGGGCGGCCAGGGCGCCGGCCGGCAGGTCGGCGGCCAGCTGGGCCACCCAGATCAGCGAGAGCAGGAACGCGGCCACGCTGACCTCGGCCCCGAGCGCCCGGGCGGACAGGACCACCACCGGCAGAACGGCCCCGGTTCCGACCGAGCCCAGGGCGGTCGGTCCGTATGCCGGCAGCGCGATGCTGCGCAGGCTTCGGACCGTCTCGACCACCTCGTCACTCTAGGGAGACGGATCCCACGGTCCCGAAGTGCGGTATCCCGTTGCGCGACGGGACTTCTCGGCTTACGGTCCAAGGACACGAGAAAGGAGGTGGTCAGATAGTGCATTCCTATCGGACACGTGAGGTGACTGCGCGGTAGCGCAGCCGTTCCGCTGGCCACCTTTCGGTCAGCTCCGGACGCGCGATCGCAATCCCAGCAGTCGCTGCAGCCCGTGGGTACGTACGCCCCGTCCAGCGTGCAGCCGGCTCTTCCTCACCCCGCTCGGGACAGTCCCGACGAGGCCCAAGGAATCCGGCAGCCCACGGGCTGTTCCTTCCAATTCTCAGGGCTGGCGGCGCAGCACCGTCCAGGCCGCCGGGTCGTCCAGGCTCGGGTATGCGGCGACGTCCTGGGCCGCCGCTCCCCCGCCGGCGCCGACGGCGCTGAACACCAGCCGGTCGTGCAGCCGGTTGCGCCGCCCGGCCCAGAACTCCACCTCCCGGCACCGCACGCGGTAGCCGCCCCAGAACTCGGGGACCGGCACGTCGTCCGGCTGCCCGTGGTCCGGGAACCGGGCGGCATACCGGTCGAAGTCCGCCTCGAGCTGCTCCCGCCCGCTCGCCGGCTCCGACTGTCGCGAGGCCCAGGCGCTGATCCGGGAGCCCCACGGCCGGGAGGCCCAGTAGTCGCGGACCTCGTCGGCTCCGACCTCCTCCACGACCCCGCGGAACCGGATCCCGCGGTACATCGCGGGCCACACCAACGCTGCGGCGACCCGTGGCTCGTGGGCCAGCTCGAGTCCCTTGGTGGACCCGCGGCTGGACACGAACCCCGGCCCGCGCTCGTCGAAGAACCGCATGAGGACGGTGCGGACGTTGGGCGCCCCGGACGCGTCCACGGTGGCCACCGAGAGGGCTCGAGGCTCCGGGACGTCGTCGCCCGCTTGGGCGCGGGCGTCGGCCTCGTCGACCCAGCGGCGGGCCTGCTGCCAGGGGGTCGCGGCGAGCTCGGCCTCGCTGAGGCCCTCGCCCGTGTAGTCGACGCGGTGCACCGAGGTCATCCGGGCTCCCTTCTTGGTATGAACTGCAGACTACGAGGGTGCCGCGACGTATTGGGGCCATGCGGAATTTCATGGTGCTCGAGCGTGCTGAGCCGGCCCAACCAATTCTTGACGAGGGCGCGGGGGGCCGGAGCCAGGTGGTGTGCCATTGCCGCCTTCGAGGTTCGTTGACTGGGTGGCTCGCCATGGCATACTCTGTCGTCACCAAATCGATTTGGGCGCGGCTCCATGGCAGGAACGAGAACAATGTCAGACCTCAGTTGTCTTGATGCTCGGCCGACGCTGCTTGTGCCGCAGCAGGTCCTCCTGCCAGGCGGCCCCGAGCAGGATCTTGCGGTGCTCGTCCAGGCCGGCAAAATCGCCGACGTCGGCCCGGTACAGCAGCTGCGCGAGCACCAGGCATACGAGGTCTCCTTGCCTGACCGGCTGCTCATGCCCGGCTTCGTCGACGCCCACCACCATCTGACCCAGACGTTCGGCAAGTCGCTCGTCTTCGGAGAACCGTCGGAGATCTTCCGCAGGGTCTGGGTGCCGATGGAGAGTCACATGAACTCCGAGGCCATCGAGGTCGCGACGCGGCTCGCAGCCTGGGAGTCCATGCGGGGCGGCTTCACGACGGTGGCGGACGCGGGCACCCGAGCCACCGTCGACGTGGCGACCCTCGCCGACGTCACGGTGGACGTCGGCCTGCGCTGCGTACTCGGCATCATCTGCAACGACGTGGCCGGGGGTGAGCGCACCGCCACGACCCAAGAGGTGCTGGAGCGGGCCAAGTCACACCTCGACCGCTGGGACCAGCATGCGCTCGTGCATCCCTCCCTGGCGATCTCGATCCCCGAGGTGGCCTCTGACGAAACCCTTCTCGCCGTCTCGATGCTCGCGCGCGACGCAGGAGTGACTTTCCAGACCCACCTCAACGAACACCTTGCGGCGGTAGAACGGTCGCTCGAGACGACCGGAATGCGGCCTCTGGAGCGGCTTGCGAGCCTCGGTGCGCTCGGTCCGGAGCTCCTCGCGGCCCACGCCACCCTGCTGACGCCGCGCGAGATCAGCCTGCTGCTCGACAGCGGCGGCGCCATCAGCTACAACCCGGTCGCGAGCTCGTGGAAGGGCAACGCGGTCGCTCCGGCCCTGCTTCTCCACGAGCTCGGGGTGCGGGTGGGCCTGGGCACCGATGGCACTCGTAGCGACGCCTTCCGCTTGCTCGACGCCGCCGAGACCGCACAACGCCTGGCGCACACGATGGCCGTCGGCGACTCGTCCAGTGGCGGAGGCTGGACGTGGCTCGAGCAGGGCCTGCTCGGAGGAGCCGATGCCGTGGGCCTCGGGGGCAAGGTCGGCGAGATCGCCCCCGGGGCGTATGCCGACCTGCTCGTCGTCGACCTCACGGTGCCCGAGTTCGTGCCCTCCTGGGACCTGCCGTGGGAGCTCGTGCGGCTGGCGAACCGTGACCAGATCGAGTCGGTCATCGTCAACGGCCGGCTCCGCCTCCAGCGTGGCCGGCCGGTGGGCTGGGACGGGGAGGCCCTGCTCGACCGCGCCCGTGACCTCGCGGGTCGCGTCGTGGCGGCCTCGCCGCTGCGCAGGATCGACCCGAGCGCGACCAAACACCGCGCGCGCTGGAAGCGGGCCCGTCCATGAGCGTGGCGGCGTTTCTCGTCATCGGCGTGACGGTGCTCGTCTCCGCCTTCGTCCAAGGATCGGCGGGGATGGGTTTCGCGATGATCGCCGCCCCGGTCGTGAGCCTGCTCGACCCCACGCTCATCCCGGTGATGCTGCTCGTGCTCATGATCCCGCTGAACTTCTACGTCGGCTGGCGGGAACGCGAGGCGCTCGACTGGCGCGGCGTCAAGTGGATCAGCGTCGGCCGTTTCGCCGGCACCTTCATCGGCCTGTGGATCCTGCTTATCGTGAACCTGCACCAGCTCGCGTTGCTCATCGGCTGGTCGACGCTAGTCGCTGCGGTGGTCGCGCTCCTCGTGCCGGCCTTCGACCCGAACCGCACCGGTCTCGCCGCCGTAGGTCTCATCACCGGGATCACGGAGACCTCGACCGGTGTGGGCGGGCCGCCGCTCGCCCTGGCATACCAGCACAAGCTTGGACCGACCCTGCGCTCGACCGTAGCGGTGTGCTTCCTCGTCGGGGAGGTCATCTCTCTCGTCGTGCTCGCCATCAGTGGCAAGGTGCATTCAGGGACGCTCCTGCTCACACTGACGCTGCTGCCGTTCCTGGCCGCCGGCTCCTTCGGCAGCAAGTTCGTGCACCATCGGCTCGACGGCCCGCTCCTTCGCTACCTCGTGCTCGGGTTCGCCGTCGTCTCCGGAATCGTCGTCATCCTTCAGGCCTGAACTACTGTGTGGTCGGTCATGACGGCCAGCCACACCCTCAAGCGAGTGACCATCGCGGATGTCGCGCGCGAGGCCGGCGTATCCCGTACGACGGTCTCGCATGCGCTCAACGGGCTCGGCCAGGTCGATGCCCGGACCCGGGAGCGGGTGAAGGAGGTGGCCGCCCGGCTCAACTACCGGCCCAGCGTGCGCGCCCAACGGTTGCGCCAAGGGCGGTCGCACACCATCGCCCTCCTGTCGTCCATGCCGGCCGCGGTCTCAGCCGGACCCTCACAGCTCGGCTTCTTCACCGAGCTCGCGATGGGTTGCGCGCGGACGGCGCTCCTGCGCGGCTACTTTCTCGTGCTCGCCCCGCCGGTCCAGGATCACAACCCTTTGGGTCAGCTCGACATCGACGGCGCCATCCTGCTCGAGCCGCTTCCGGACGATCCGCTGGCCCAGGAGCTGACCGACCGCGGCATACCGTACGTGAGCATCGACGGGCCCGAGAGCGAGACGAGCGTGGACCTGCACCATGAGCAGTCGGCGGACCTGCTGCTCGAGCACCTTCTCGAGCGCGGCACCCGGTCGATCGGCCTGATTCTCGGTACGAGTGGCCGCCGTTCCCAGCGCGTGTTCCACGACCGGTATCTCGCTGCGAGCGAACGAGCCGGCTTCGAGCCGGTCATTGCGGAGGCGGACGAGGCCGACGGTGACCGCGGCGGCCAGGAGGC
Source organism: uncultured Actinomycetota bacterium (assembly GCA_963751085.1). Lineage (GTDB taxonomy): Bacteria > Actinomycetota > Actinomycetes > Actinomycetales > Dermatophilaceae > Lapillicoccus. The sequence goes on from CAVVTH010000005.1 coordinate 71,540, forward strand.
CGCGGCGAGGTTGCTGCACACGCATGCCGAGCTGGACGCGCTATGTGTGCCGATCGACGCCTTCGCGAGTGGAGCGACCCGCGCCGCCGTCGAGGCGGGGCGGGTCGTCGGGAAGGACCTCTTGCTGGCCACCCGCTACGACGGCTTGCGCGCGCGAACCAACGCGCCCCCGCTCACGGCAGTCGACCTCCACCTGGGGAACGTCTCTGCCGCCGCGGTCGACCGCCTGCTCACCCTGCTGGGCGACGCCCAGAGCGACGAGCTAGGCGGCGAGAGCGCGGCGGCGCCGGATGGACCCACGCTCGTCGTGCGTGAGTCCACCCGGGGCTGATCGTCAGATGCGGTAGTCGCTCGGTCGGTGTTCCACCTCGACCCGGTTGTGGTCCTCGGCGTCCGCCTGCTCGACAGGCCGCTTGCCGCCGTGGTGGAACAGCAGGTTGAGGAGCACGGCCACCACCGCGGTCATCGCCACGCCACTGCTCAGGAGGGTCTGCAGGCTCGAGGGGAAGTGGTTGTACATGCCCGGGATGAGCACCGGCAGGAGGCCGATCCCCAGTGCGAGGGTGCAGGTGATGAGGTTGCCGGTCTGGGTGAAGTCGACGCGCGCGAGCATCTGGATGCCGAGGACGCTGATGATCGCGAAGACGACCACGGCGGTGCCGCCGACGACGGCGGCCGGGATGCCGTTGAGGATCCGACCCACGGGGCTGATCCCGATGAGGATGAGTAGGACGCCTGCCACCGTGGTGACGTAGCGACTGCGCACGCCGCTTGCGCGTACGATGCCGACGTTCTCGCCGCTGGTCACCATCGCCGGCGTGCCGAAGAAGCCACCGACGATCGAGACGATCCCGTCCGCGCGGATAACCCGCGGGACGTCCCGAGAGGGCACCACGTCGCGACCGACGATCTCGCCGTTGATGACCGTCTGCCCGGTGGCCTCCGCCATCGAGGCCAGGCTCCAGACGAGCATCGGAACCGCGGCGACGAGGTCGAAGTGCGGCGCCCCGAACGGAAGAAGGGTCGGTGCCGCCAGGACGGGACCGGCGACCTGGGCGCCGAAGGTGGCCATGCCCATGAGGGAGGCGAGGATGGTCCCCCCGACCAGGCCGAGCGCGACGGAGAGCTGGCCCCACAGGCCACGCAGGAACCGGAAGCAGAGGACGGTCAGCAGGATGGTCATCAGGGCGACCAGCAGGTTGCGGGTGTCGCCGAACTGAGGTGTACCGGGGTTGCCGGTGATGAGCTTCCCGGTCACCTGCACGAGGTTGATCCCGATGACGACGACCATCGTTCCGATGACCAGTGGCGGGAAGTAGCGCAGCGCCCTCACGAACACCGTCACGGCGAGGATGTAGAAGACGCCGGTGATGATGACTGCCCCGACGGCGGTGCGCACGTCGGTTCCCTGGGCGATGGAGATGAAGAGGATCGTCGCAGCACCGCCCGGCAGCATGACGAAGGGCAGCCGCACACCGACACGCCAGACGCCGACGGACTGCAGGATCGACCCCAGGCCGCTGAAGACGAAGACGCTGGCGAGGACCGCGGCGGTCAGGTCCTCGGAGAGCTTGAGCGCCGAGGCGATGACGAAGACCGAGGAGATCGGCGTCGCGACCATGACGAGGATGTGTTGGATCGCCAACGGCACGAGCCTTCGTGCGGGCAGAAGTTCGTCGACGGGATGCACGGACGGGGCCGCGGACGTGGCGGTCATGGCTTGCCTCTACCTCCAAGTTTGGGTCACGGGAAGGCCGCCATCGCTCAACTACTCGTGAAAACGCAGCGCCGCCCAAATCGATTTGCTTATGATCCCTGCTCCAACTTGCCCTGTCAACGGTTGTCCCCTGATCCACGCAGTGCTGGCTTTGGTGGGACGCCAGTCGGACCTGACCGGACCGGTGCTACTCCGAGAAGCGCGACTAGTGCTAGCCGCGTCCTCGCGGAGTATCCGAGGGGAGCAGAAACTTGTGGGGTGACTAGGCTCGCTTCGAGCGGGGGGATACGGGAGGTACCTGTGGGCGTGGGCAAGCTGGTCTTCACCGGCGTGAAGCAGGGAGTCAAGTACTCGCCGGTCATCGCGACGGTGATCCGTGAGGCGCGAGGCCCGGCCACCGAGTTCGCCAAGACCCGCGTGGAGGCGGCTCGGCAGCGCCGGCTCGCGGTGACCAAGGCGGCCTCGGTCCAGGACGGCACGGTGCTGCCGCTCCTCCACGGGGAGCAGACCGTCTGGGTCGTCTACAGCGGGGACGAGCCGGTGTCGGAGCACCCGGATATCGGCGTTCCCCTGGCCGACCTGGTCGCGCACGCCGACCTGGCCCGGCGGCGGCCGCCCGAGGACTTCCCCTCGCCGAAGCAGCGGGCCTCGGCGGCGCGCAAGACCGTGTCCAAGGTCCATCTGCCTCGGCGCCACGCGAAGGACGAGCCCGTGGTCGCGGCGCCGGTGGACGTCGTCGACGAAGGACCGCAGGACCGCCCGCTCAGTCCTTGACGCGGATCCCGAGCTGGTCGGCGAAGGCGTCGGCGAGCTCGAGGAGCTGGAGGCGGCCGATCGTCGCCCCGCGCAGGCTGGTGATCCCCTGGGGTGCGACGAGCCGGGCTCCGGACAGGTCGACCTTGGTGAGTCTGGCCTTGCTCCACTGCGCCGTGGTGAGGACGCAGCCGTCGAAGCTCACGTCGGTCAGCGAGGCCTCGGCGAAGTCCGGTTCGAGCAGGACGCAGTCCACGAACCGCACCTCCCGGAGGCGGGCGCCCCGCAGGTTGAGGTAGTCGACCTTCCCGCCGCGCACGGTCACCCGGCGCCAGCTCGAGCCGTATGCGGCGACGGCACCGAGCCGGGGCTCGACCAGCTCGCAGTCCTGCAGGCTCGCATCCACGAGCTCGGTGCCCACGCCGCGAACGCGGTCGAAGCGGCAGTCGCTCCAGCGGGTGTCCTTGAGGTGCGCCCCGGTGAGGTCGGCGGCGTCGACGAGGCAGTCGAGGAACCGGGCCCCGCCGGCGTCCGCGTCGACCAGGTCCGCGCCGGCGAACCGCAGCTCGTCGTAGGTGCCGTCCGGGGCCAAGGCCAAGGCGGTTCCGGCGAAGTCGGTATGCGGGTCGGCCATCTCGCGGAGTCTGCCAGCCCCCGCTCGGGTCGACGCCGGCTCCGCTCCCGTTGGGTTGACGCTGCGTCGAGCGGGTCGACGTCGGCGGTAGCCGGCGTCGACCCGCTCGACGCAGCGTCAACCCTCACAAGCCGTCTGGCTCGGCTGAGAGTCAAGCGGCTCGGCTCCCCGCATACGGTGAGCCGAGTCGCTTGGCTGGGAGCCGAGCCAGACGGAAAACGGCGCCGCACCCGGTGCGGGTGCGGCGCCGTCGTCCGAGGCGGTGCGGGTCAGACCTGCGGACCCTCGGAGCGCAGCTTGTCGACCTCGGCCATGGCGTTGCGCAGGTCGGTGAGCCACTCGTCGGCGTGCTGGCCGACCAGGGTCACCGCCCAGGCGAGAGCCTCGGACCGCGACCGCGCGACGCCGGAGTCGACGAGGGTGTCGAGCACCATGCGCTGCGGCTGCCGGAGCCGGGTCATGACCGGGACGGCCTGGTGGGTGAACAGCTCGGAGTGCTCCCCGATGCTGGCGCCCCAGGCCACCTTGCGGCCGTAGCGGGACTCCGCCTCCTGGGCGATGGCGATCCGCTCGTCGCGGGTCTCCTCGCGCCAGCGGGCGATCCGCCCCTCGGCGGCCGCTGCGGAGGACTGGCCTTCCGCGGACTCCACCGCCGGGAGCTCACCGACGACGATGATCTCCTCGCGGTCGACGCTCACGCTGGGCGCGGAGGCATACCAGCCGGAGGGAAGCCGCCCGGCGAACCAGTCCGCCGCGTCGTCCGCCGACGGAAGGTCGGCCTGCTGCCAGCCGCCGGGACGGCCGAACGGGCCGCCGCGTCGACCGCGCCCGCGGCCGCCGAAACCCGGACCGAAGCCGGGACCGAAGCCCTGGGCGAAGGGACCGCCGGGACCGAACGGGCCGGGGCCGAAGCCTGGACCGAACGGGCCGCCGGGGCCGCGACGTCCGCCGCGCCGACCGCGGCGCTCGCCACGCTCGCCGCGCTCGTCGCCGTGCTCGTGGTGGCCGTGCTCGTGACCGTGCTCGTGGTCGTGGTGGTGGCCGGGGCCGTCCTGAGGCCCGGGCGCGTCCTGTGGTGTGGTGTTCATGTGAGCCCCTTTCGTAAGTCTGCTTACATGATTACACACTTACAAACGTGCGCACCACCCTCGATGTTCCCGGCCCACGCTCGCGCTCCGAAGTCCACACCGCGGACCCGTGGCCGGGCTGTCCGCTGCCCTTTGGGACGATGAGGACGTGACCGAGAACGTGACCGCCGCTGCGCCGCTGACCATTCCCGCCGACCTCAAGCCGCAGGACGGACGGTTCGGCTCCGGACCCAGCAAGGTCCGCCGCGAGCAGGTCGACTACCTCGTGTCCATCAGCCGCACCATCCTCGGGACGTCCCACCGGCAGGCGCCGGTTCGCGGGCTCGTGGGCGACGTGCGCGAAGGCCTTGCCGAGCTGTTCTCGCTGCCGGACGGCTACGAGATCGTCCTCGGCAACGGCGGATCGACCGCGTTCTGGGACATCGCGGCGTTCGGCCTGGTCCGCGACCGGGCCCAGCACCTCAGCTTCGGCGAGTTCTCGGCGAAGTTCGGGTCGGTGACCCAGAACGCGCCGTTCCTCGGCGACTCGACCATCGTCAAGGCCGAGCCGGGCACCCTCGCCTCCCCCACGCCCGAAGCCGGCGTCGACGTGTATGCGTGGCCGCACAACGAGACGTCGACCGGGGTCATGGCTCCGGTGCGTCGGGTCGAGGGCGCCGACGACGGCGCGCTCGTCCTCGTCGACGCCACGTCGGGAGCCGGCGGCCTGCCGGTCGACCTCGCCGAGGTCGACGTCTACTACTTCGCCCCGCAGAAGAACTTCGCGTCGGACGGCGGCCTGTGGCTGGCCGCCTTCTCGCCCGCCGCGCTCGCCCGGGTCGAGGAGATCGAGGCGTCGGGCCGATGGGTGCCCGACTTCTTCAGCCTCCCTACGGCGATCTCGAACAGCCGGCTCAACCAGACCTACAACACCCCCGCCGTCAGCACCCTCGCACTGCTCGCCGAGCAGGTGCGCTGGCTGAACGAGCAAGGCGGCCTGGACTGGGCGGTGAAGCGGACCACCGACAGCAGCAGCCGGCTCTACTCGTGGGCCGAGCGCACCGCATACACGACCCCGTTCGTGACCGACCCGTCGGCGCGCAGCCTCGTCGTCGGAACCATCGACTTCGACGAGGCCGTGGACGCGGCCGCCGTGGCGAAGACGTTGCGGGCCAACGGGATCGTCGACGTGGAGCCCTACCGCAAGCTCGGCCGCAACCAGCTGCGGGTCGCCATGTTCACGGCGGTCGAGCCCGATGACGTGTCGGCCCTCACGACGTGCGTCGACTACGTCGTGGAGCGGCTGGGCTGACCCCTCAGCGGCGCAGGAGCGCCGCGACGACGGCGAGGGCGACGAGCAGCACCAGCGCGGCGATGGTCAATCGCTGCCGGAACCGGACGTTCACCGCACCGCTTCGGGCTGTGGCGTGTCGACCGGCTGCCTGGTGACGGAGAACCGCGGTCGGCGGTCGGGCTTGTAGCGCACCCGGACATTCTCGCGCCGGTAGAAATAGACGGCCACGGCGACGAGGGACAGGCCGACGGCGACGGTCCCGATCCCGATCGTCCAGCGCGCTCCGAAGACGTCGCCGATCCAGCCGATGATCGGCGCACCGATGGGCGTACCGCCCATGAAGACGGCCATGTAGAGGGCCATGACCCGGCCCCGCATCTGAGCGTCGACGGACAGCTGCACCATCGCGTTGGCGGTGGTCAGGGCCGTGAGCGACGCCAGCCCGGTGGGGATGAGGGCGACGGCGAACACCTCGTAGTTCGGCGCGAGCGAGGCGATCGCGGTGGCGACCGTGAACCCGGCGAGCGCCACGAGGAGTATGCGCAGTCGCGGCACCTTGCGCCGGGCCGCCAGCAGCGCGCCGGCCAGAGAGCCGATGGCCATGATCGAGCCGAGCATGCCGTACTCGGTCGGTCCCTGGTGGAACTCCTTGGTCGCCATCAACGCGGTCGTGATCTGGAAGTTCATCCCGAACGTCCCGAGGACGAACACCAGCGCCATGATGAGCATGACGTCAGGCCGGCTGCGGACGTAGGCCAACCCCTGTCGAACCTGTCCCTTGCCGCGGGCGGGGGGCGCGGGGGTGAGGTCGCGGACTCGCATGGCGAGCAGGGACGCGAGGACAAAGGCGAACGACAGCCCGTTGACCAGCAGCGCATACCCGGTGCCGAGCGCGGCGATGACGAGGCCGGCCACGCCGGGCCCGATGAGGCGACCGGCGTTGAACGACGCGCTGTTCAGCGCCACGGCGTTGGTGAGCCGGTCCTTGGGCACCATCTCGGAGACGAACGACTGCCGCGCCGGGTTGTCGACGGCGGTGGCGACGCCCTGGAGGAAGGCGATGAGGAAGACGTGCCAGAGCTCCACGTGACCGGTCAGCGTGAGCACCGCGAGGGCCAGGGCGGACAGGCCCAGGAACGACTGGGTGGTCAGCAGGATGTGGCGCTTATCGAATCGGTCGGCGATCATCCCCGTGACCGGCGCCAGGATGAGGAACGGCAGGAACTGCAGCCCGGTCACGATGCCGAGCGCGCTGGACGAGTGGTTGGTCAGCTGCGTGAGGACCAGCCAGTCCTGGCCGACTCGGCCCATCCAGGTGCCGACGTTGGAGACCAGCGACCCGGTGGCGTAGATGCGGTAGTTGCGGACGTTGAGGGAGGCGAAGGTGGGGCTCACTCGCCGGCCACCTTCGTGAGGATCACGGTGGCGCGGGCCAGCACGTCCTGTTCCTCGCGGCTCAGCAGGGAGACCCGACTGGCCATCCAGGCGTCGCGCTTGCGGCGGATCGCGGCGAGCGTCCGGCGGCCGTCGTCGGTCAGGGACAGGATCACGGAGCGGCCGTCGGTCGGGTCGTCCTGCCGCAGTACGAGGCCGCGCTCGACCAGGGCGCCGACGGTCCGCGTCATGCTCGGCTTGGCGACGCGCTCGATGTCGGCCAGCTCACCTGGGGTACGTGGCACCTCCTCGAGGCGGCACATGACCGAGAACTGGTGCGGGGCCACGTCGTGGCTGGACTCGAAGCGGACGCGCCGGCTGATCCGCATACAGGCGAGACGGAGGTCCGTCGCCATCCGGGTCAGCTGCTGGGAGGTCGGTGTGGTGGTGGCCATCGTTAGTTAGCATAACTCATTACTTCGGCTAACTACTCCCGGGGGGTCACTCGATGTGGAGGAGCACCTTGATCGGGTCGATGGCGAAGTAGACGACGAACAGGGCCGCGATCAGCCACATCAGCGGGTGGATGACGGCGGTCTTCCGGCGCACGATCTTGATGAAGACGTAGGTCACGAAGCCCGCGCCGATCCCGGCGGTGATCGAGTAGGTGAAGGGCATGAGCACGATGGTGAGGAAGGCGGGGATGGCGATCTCGAGGTCGTCCCAGTCGATGCCCTTGACCTGCTGCATCATGAGGAAGCCGACGATGACCAGCGCGGGCGTCGCTGCCTCGTACGGGACGATAGCGACGAGCGGCGCGAAGAACGTCGCCAGCAGGAACAGGACACCGGTCGTCACGCTGGCCAGGCCGGTGCGCGCGCCCTCACCGACGCCGGACGCCGACTCGATGTAGGCGGTGTTGCTGCTCACGCTGGCGGCGCCACCGGCGACCGCGGCGAGGGAGTCGACGGCGAGGATGCGTTGCGAGTTGGGCGGGTTGCCCTCCTTGTCGAGCAGACCGGCCTCCGCGCCGATGGCGACCATCGTGCCCATCGTGTCGAAGAAGTCGGCGAGCATCAGCGTGAAGACGAGGAGCAGGGCAGCGACGAACCCGATCTTGCTGAGCGACCCGAGCAGGCTGAAGTGGCCCAGCAGGCCGAAGTCGGGAACCTCGACGACGGTGCTCGGCAGGGTCGGCACGTTCAGGCCCCAGCCGGACGGGTTGACCACCTTGCCGGTGGCGTCGGTCTGGCTGCCGACGGTGAAGATGGCCTGCACGACGATGGCGAGGATCGTGGCCCCGACGATGCCGATGAGGATGGCCCCCTTCACCCGGAGCAGCAGCATGGCGATGATGGCGAGGAGGCCCACGACGAAGACGAGCATCGGCCAGCCGGAGAGGAACCCGCCGATGCCGAGCTCGACCGGGGTGGGTCCGGCGGGCTTTCGCACGAACCCTGCGTCGACCAGGCCGATGAAGGTGATGAACAGGCCGATGCCGACGGAGATGGCCGTCTTGATCTGGGTCGGAACCGCCCGCAGCACCGCCGTCCGGAACCCCGTGAGCACGAGGACCGTGATGATGATGCCCTCCATGACGACCAGGCCCATCGCGTCGGCCCAGGTCATGCCGGGCAGCTTGGCGATGCCGAACGCCACGAACGCGTTGAGGCCGAGCCCGGTCGCGAGCGCCAGCGGGTAGTTCGCCACGACCCCCATGAGGATGGTCATGACGCCCGCGACAAGGGCGGTCGCGGCCGCGACCATGAGCTTGGCCTTGCCGATGTCGCCGCCACCGAGGAACCCGCCCGTGCTGTCCGCCGCGGTGCCGATGATCAGCGGGTTCAGCACGACGATGTAGGCCATCGTGAAGAACGTGACCACGCCCCCGCGCAGCTCGCGGGGCACCGTGGACCCGCGTTGGGAGATCTGGAAGAAGCGGTCGAGGGCGCCGGCGTTCCGAGGGCCGCCGGGCCGCGCTGGTGCTGTGGAGGTGGTCGCCATGGCCAGGACGGTAGTGGCGAGATGTTTCCGGGCGGTGTCGCAACGCGGGTTCTCTACGCTGTCGGTATGAGCACCGCTGAACCCCCTGCCGGGCCGGGGCTACGGCCGGTCGCGGTGCCGATGACGCGGATCATCGAGATCGGCCTCGGCGTCTGGGTGGTGGCGCTGGCGCTGACCCTCGTGGTGCCGACGCTGCACGAGGGCCCGCGGTCCTGGTGGCCGTGGTGCTGCGTCGCGGGACTCGTGCTCGGGCTGGTCGGATACGCGTACCTGCGCCGGGGCCGCGGCAACGCCGCCGAGGCGTCGGTCAGCGGCTGACTCCCCCGACCACCTACCGGCGCGGCCCGCCGAGAGGTATGCCAGCGGGTCGCCGCCCAGGTCGGGTCAGCTGAGGATGTCGACCGCGAACTCGTCGATGATCGGCCGGCCGTGCGCCGCCGCGTCGTCCGCGGGGACCTCCGTCTCGCTGTGCGCGCCGCACCCGTGGTCGAGGCTGACCACCTGGCCGTCGGACGGGGACCAGGCGTTGGCGCATACGCCGAACACCGCGCGCAGCGCGCCGGCCATCGGGACGAAGTAGCCGCAGGTGGTGCACCGGTCGTGGGCCTGCAGGGCAACCTCGGCGGTCGGCCCGTGGGAGCCGTCGTACCAGCGCTGGGCGGCGACCTCCCGGCCCTCCGCCGACAGCACCCGGCGGCGGCCGAGACCGAGCTCGAAGAAGCCCATCTGGTCCACGTCGTCGTCACCGGTCGCCTCGAACCCCTGCACCAGCAGCGGGTCGTCGGCCCGGAACGGCAGGATGTCGCCGGCGCTGAGGTCGCCCGGGCGCGATCCGCTCCGCATACGGAAGCCACTGCGGTGACAGCACGGACACCGCGCCCGGCACGAGGTTGGTCTCGCACACGGTGGCGACCTTCTGGCGGGCGGCGCGGGAGACGCTGACCGCCCACCGCCAGCCGAGGTAGGCGGGGGTGCGGCAGGCGAAGTAGTGCGTCGCCACGCGCTCTTCGTCCATGACCATCTCGAGGTGCTCGCCGACACTGCCCGGCTCGGCCACCCCGTCGAGAGCGGAGCGCGCGAGGTCGACTGCGGCCCGCAGCGTCGCGTCGACCTTCAGCTCCGCCATCTCACGCCTCCAGCTGGTCCGCGAGGCCGCGCAGGGCCCGACCCATCGCCGACGCCTTCTTGCGGTCCGGGAAGTGGCCGCGCCGCAGGTCCTCGGACGCGTCGTCGAGCAGCTTGATGACGTCCTCGACGATGACCACCATCTCGTCGGCGGGCTTGCGCTGAGCCAGCCGCTTCGCGGCGACGATCGACGGAGCCGGGTCGAGGACCCGCACGGACAGCGCCTGCGCGCCGCGGCGGCCCTCGACGATGCCGAACTCCACGCGCGCGCCGGTCTTCAGCGCCGTGGTGCCTTCGGGCAGCGCGCTGGCGTGCAGGAACACGTCGGCGCCCCCGTCGTCGTCGGTGAGGAAGCCGAAGCCCTTCTCCGCGTTGTAGAACCTGACCTTGCCGGTGGGCACGGTTACTCCTTCACGATGATCGATGCGCGTTCGCCTGCGCGACGCACCAGCCTAACGGGGGCCGGCCACCCGGTTTTCCCAGGCGATCAGGCCGGCCGGATCCCCCACGAGCCGGTATGCGACTGCTCGGGCCGCAGCACGACGAGGTCGGTGCCCGAGTTGAAGGCGTCCGGCGGGCAGGTCATCGGCTCGACGGCGATCCCCGTCGTCCCCTCCGTGTCCGGGTGCGCCCGACCGGTGAAGACCTGGGTCCACGCGTAGGCCTCGTCGCCCCAGAGGCTTACCGCGCCCGTGGCGAGGCCGCTGAGCGTGACGGTCCAGCGGCCGTCCGGGCCGCGGTCGAGGCCGGTGAACGCGGTGTCCAGGGCGAGGTCGCCGATCGGACGGCTGGTGCGGAAGTCGTATGCCGACCCCTCGACCGGGTGGGTGGCCACTGGGAGCTGCCGGTCGGCGTCGGTCTCGAGGTAGGTGGCGGCCGGGACCTCCGAGCCGGACGTCGTCGACACGGGTGTCACCGATGGAGAGGTAGGGGTGGGCGCCGTAGCCGAACGGCGCGTCCCCCTCGCCGACGTTGAGCGCCGTCGCGGTCACCGTCAGCCCGTCGTCGGCCAGCGCGTAGATCGTCGTCAGCTCGAGCACCCACGCCCACCCCGGCTGCGGGTGCAGGCGGTGGCCGACCGTGACCGACGTCGAGGTCTGGTCGAGCAGGTCCCAGGTGGCCCAGCGGACCAGGCCGTGGGTGGCGTTGTGCTTGGCCGGTTCGGTGAGGGCGAGCTGGCGCTCGGTGCCGTCGAACGCATACCGGCCGTCACGGAGCCGGTTCGGCCACGGGATGAGCTGCTGCCCGCGCCCCGCCACCGACATCTCGTCCGGCCCGAACCCCGCGACCACGTCGACGCCGCCCCGGGTGTAGCTGCGGATGCCGCCGCCGAACTCCACGACGACCAGCTCGTCGCCGCCGCGCCGGACGGTCCACTGCGCCCCGGTGGGACGGGACCGCTCACCCGTGTCGGTGCTCACGGGCCCAACCTACGGCCGAGCCTCGGCCCAGCGCGACGATTGCCCACCCGGTTAGCGTTGCCCTCATGTCCGCCGGCCCGTCCACCGCCGCCGACGCCGCCGCGCCGGCCGGTGCGCGCAGCCTGGCCGACGACATCCGCGGCCGGACGGACGACCAGCTCGCCGCCCTCGTGCTGCGCCGCCCCGACCTGGCCCGCCCGGCGCCGTCCGACCTGACGTCGCTCGCCGCCCGCGCCGGTACCCGCGCCAGCGTCCAGCGGGCGGTCGAGGGCCTGGACCGCGGCCACCTGCAGGTCCTCGAGGCCGTCGTCGTGGCCGGCGACGGCTCCGGTTCCGGCTCCGTCGACGAGCTGATGGGCGGCATCGACGTCCACGCCGAGCTGCAGGACCTCTGGGACCTCGCCTTGGTGTGGCGGGCGCCCGAGGGCCTGTATGCGGTCCGCACCGCCCCCGAGGTGCTCGGGGCGCACCCCGCGGGACTCGGTCCGTCGTCCCTGGAACTGGGAGCGCGGCCGCTGGCGGCGGGCGAGGTCCGCGCCCTGGTGGCCGAGGCTCCCGAGTCGGCCCGCTTGGTCCTCGACCGCCTCGTGTGGGGGCCGCCGATCGGTGTCGTGAACCGGGACGCCCCGGGGTCGGAGGGGGTGCGCTGGTTGCTCGACCACCGGTTGCTGCACGTCGTCACGCCGACGGTCACCGAACGGGCCCGTGGCGAGACCGAGACGCGCGTGCTCCTGCCCCGCGAGGTCGCCCTGTTGCTGCGCGGCGGCCGGCTGCACGAAGACGTCGCCCTGACACCGCCCGACGCCGTGACGACGCACGTGGGCGACAGACCGCGTGGACGCCGCCGCCGGCGGTGAGGTCGAGCGACCTGCTGGCCCTCGTCGAGGAGGCCATCGAGCTCTGGGGACCGGCGCCACCGCGGGTCCTGCGGACCGGTGGACTGGCGGTTCGGGACCTGCGCCGGCTGTCGGAGTCGCTCGACGTCGACTCGACGCGGGCCGCCTGGCTGGTCGAGGTGATGTACGGCGCCGGTCTCCTGGCGGACGACGGTGAGGTCGTCCCCGTGTGGGCGCCCACGCCGGTGGCCGACGAGTGGCTGCTCGACGCCGCTGGAGCGCGGTGGGCACGGCTGGCGGCCGGCTGGCTGGCGTCCACGCGCGCCGCGCACCTCGTCGGGTCGCGCCTTCCCGGTTCGTCGTCGCCGGCCAACGCGTTGAGCCCGGACCTGCACTGGCCGCCGGTCCGCGCGATGCGCAGCGACGTCCTCGCCGAGCTCGCGGGGCTGGCGCCCGGCGACGTGGCCACGGCAGAGTCGTTGCTGGCCCGGTTGCGGTGGCGGCGCCCGCTGCGCAACCCCGCCCGCCTGGGCGACGCCATGACCGCCGTGCTTCGCGAGGCCGAGTGGCTCGGCGTCACCGGCCGGGGCGGGCTCTCGACCGCCGGACGCGCGCTGGTCGCCGGCGAGGAGGTCGAGGCGGTCGCCGCCACGATGGCCAGCCAGCTGCCCGAACCCGTCGACCACGTGCTCGTCCAGGCGGACCTCACGGCGATCGCGCCAGGGCCCCTGCAGGGCGAGCTCGCCCAGCTGATGCGGCTGGTCGCCGACGTCGAGTCCCGGGGCGGGGCAACGGTGCACCGGTTCACGCCGGCGTCGGTCCGCCGCGCTCTCGACGCCGGCTGGACCGCCGACGAGCTGCTCGAGTCGCTGCGCGGCGCCAGCCGCACCGGGGTTCCCCAGCCGCTGGACTACCTCGTGCGCGACGTCGCCCGCCGCCACGGCCAGACCCGGGTCGGCGGCGCGACCGCATACATCCGCAGCGACGACGAGGCGGTGCTCGAGGCGCTGCTGGTCGAGCGCGCCCTCGCCGCGCTACGGCTCCGGCGGATCGCCCCGACGGTGCTCGTCTCCTCGGCCGAGCCGGACACCTTGCTGGAGCTGATGCGCGAGGCCGGCTACTCGCCGGTGCAGGAGCGCCCCGATGGGTCGGTCGTCGTCTCGGTGGCGGCCCGGCGCCGGGCTGCGGTCCGCCGGGCCGCCTCCCCTCCGCGGACGAGCCCGGTTGACGAGGGGTATGCGGCCAGCCTGGTCCGTGGGCTGCGCGCCGCTGAGGAGGCGTCGCGCAACGCCGAGGGCGAGGACACGCGGCCGGCCCTGGTCGCCGCCGACCCGGCGGTGACGATGGCGGCGCTGCGCGACGCGGCGGCCGAACAGCACGGGGTGTGGATCGGGTACGCCGACATGACCGGCCGCACCGACCGGTACCTCTTCTACCCGACCCGCGTCGAGGGCGGCCGGGCGTGGGGCCGGGTGGCCGACTCGGCGACCGAACGGGGATTCTCGGTCTACCGGATCACCGGCGTGGCCGACCTCGCCGGCTGACGCACCCGCCGGGGGTCCCCACCCCGCGTTTCTTGCGCACGTGGTGGCTGGTTTACCGACATCTCGGACAGCGGCCGTCAACATGTCACCACGTGCGCGCGCGTTCCGAGGGGCGCGCGTTCCGAGGGGCGCGCGTCACCGACGGGCGCGCGCGTTCCGATGGGCGGGCGGCCTGTTGGGTGGTCAGCCGCCGGAGAGGGCCGTGACCACGCGCGAGGGTGAGGGGCGGCCGAGCTGGCCGGCCATCCAGACGCTCGTCTCGACCAGCGCGGCCAGGTCCACCCCGGTCTCGACGCCGGCGCCGTCCAACGCCCACACCAGGTCCTCGGTCGCCAGGTTGCCGGTCGCGCTCTTGGCGAACGGGCAGCCACCCAGGCCGCCGGCGGACGAGTCGACGACGGTCACGCCGTCCGCGAGCGCCGCCAGCGTGTTGGCCAGCGCCTGGCCGTAGGTGTCGTGGAAGTGGACGCCGAGGTGCTCCACCCCGATCCCCTGCTGGTCGAGCGCCTCGAGAAGCCGGTGCACGTGACCGGTGGTCCCGACCCCGATGGTGTCGCCGAGGCACAGCTGGTCGAGCCCGAGGTCGTCCATCCGAACCGCGACGTCCACGACCTGATCCACCGGGACGTCGCCCTCCCACGGGTCGCCGAAGCACATGGAGACGTAGCCGCGGACCCAGATCCCGGCCTGCCGCGCCCGGGCCACCACCGGCCGGAACATCTCGATCGACTCGTCGACGCTGCGGCCGAGGTTGTTGCGGGCGAACGTCTCGGTCGCGCTGCCGAAGACCGCCACGGCCTGGACGCCCGCCTCGAGGGCGCGGTCGAGGCCCTTCTCGTTGGGCACGAGGACCGGCCGGTGGCGACCGAGCGCGCTCGGGCCCAGATCGGCAAGCAGCTCGGCAGCGTCGCCCAGCTGCGGCACCCACGACGCCGGCACGAACGAGGTCGTCTCCACGACCGGAAGGCCTGCGGCGACCAGCCGGCGGACGAACTCCGCCTTGACCGTCGTCGGGACGTGGCCCTTCTCGTTCTGCAGGCCGTCGCGCGGACCCACCTCGTAGACCGTCACGAAGGGAGGCAACCCGACCGCCGCCTCGACCTGTGGAGCTCTCATCCGGTCAGCCTGCCAGACTCGCCCCCGCTCCCTGGCCGGCCGACGACCATCCGTGCAGCCGCGGGCCGGAGGGTACGTTGGACCGGTGAGCGAGTCGCCGCAGCCGCCGGCCGGAGAGGGCGCCTTCGGCGCGCCGCCGGGCGCGTCACCGTGGCCGCAACCAACGGGTCAGCCGGCGTATGCCGGTTACGTCCCGGCGCCCACCACGCCGTTCCCGATCAGCACGTTCGTCCTACTGATCGTGTCGGTGATCTCGCTCATCGCGACCGGCATCATCGGCATCCCCAGTGCCGTCGTCGCGGTCCTCGCCTGGCGCCGGAACGCCACCGACGCGGCCGCCTGCCGCCAGCGGACGACGACCGGCTGGGTCGTCTACGCCGTCAACTTCGTCGTCGCGCTGCCCCTGCTCATCTGGTTCTACGTGTGGGCGCTGGGAAACCAATGACCGCCACGCAGGAACAGCCCGCCGCCCGGGACCGTTGGCCTGAAGACCATGACTGACGGACCCCTCATCGTCCAGAGCGACAAGACCCTCCTCCTCGAGGTCGACCACCCCGGCGCCGAGGAGGCTCGTCGGGCCATCGCGCCGTTCGCCGAGCTCGAACGCGCCCCCGAGCACGTGCATACCTACCGCGTCACCCCGCTCGGCCTGTGGAACGCCCGGGCCGCCGGCCACGACGCGGAGCAGGTGGTCAACGCGCTCCTCACCCACAGCCGGTATGCGGTGCCGCAGGCCCTGCTCATCGACGTGGCCGAGACGATGGACCGCTACGGTCGACTGACGTTGGAGAAGAACCCCACGCACGGCCTCACGCTGCATACGACCGACCGGCCGGTGCTCGAAGAGGTGTTGCGGCACAAGCGGATCCAGCCGCTGCTGGGCGCTCGCATCGACGACCTCACCGTCGCCGTCCACCCCTCCGAGCGCGGCCACCTCAAGCAGGAGCTGCTCAAGGTCGGCTGGCCGGCGGAGGACCTCGCGGGCTACGTCGACGGCGAGGCGCACCCGATCGAGCTGGACACCTCCGAGTGGTCGCTCCGGCCCTACCAACAGCAGGCGGTCAACGGGTTCTGGGACGGCGGCTCCGGCGTCGTGGTGCTGCCCTGCGGCGCCGGGAAGACGCTGGTCGGCGCCGGAGCGATGGCCGCGGCATCCGCCACCACGCTGATCCTCGTCACCAACACCGTGTCGGCGCGGCAGTGGAAGGACGAGCTGCTGCGCCGGACGTCGCTGACCGAGGCGGAAATCGGCGAATATTCGGGGCAGCGCAAGGAGATCCGGCCGGTCACCATCGCGACCTACCAGGTGCTGACGACCAAGCGGAAGGGCGTCTACACCCACCTCGACCTGCTCGACGCCCGCGACTGGGGCCTCATCGTCTACGACGAGGTGCACCTGTTGCCCGCGCCGATCTTCCGGATGACCGCCGACCTCCAGGCCCGGCGGCGGCTCGGTCTCACCGCCACGCTGGTCCGCGAGGACGGGCGCGAGGGCGACGTCTTCTCGCTGATCGGCCCGAAGCGCTACGACGCGCCGTGGAAGGACATCGAGGCGCAGGGCTACATCGCCCCCGCCGACTGCGTCGAGGTCCGGGTGTCGCTGCCGGACGGCGAACGGATGGCGTATGCGATGTCCGAGCCGGACGAGCGCTACCGGCTCGCGTCCTGCACCGACGCCAAGGACCGGGTCGTGTCGCAGCTCGTCGAGCGGCACCGCGGCGAGCCGACGCTGGTCATCGGGCAGTACCTCGACCAGCTCGAGGCGCTCGCCGAGCGGCTGGACGCGCCGATCATCACCGGGGAGACGACGGTGCCGGTGCGGCAGAAGCTCTACCAGGCGTTCCGGGTGGGCGAGATCCAGCTGCTCGTCGTCAGCAAGGTGGCCAACTTCTCGATCGACCTGCCCGAGGCCTCAGTGGCGATCCAGGTGTCGGGGACGTTCGGGTCCCGCCAGGAGGAGGCTCAGCGCCTCGGCCGGGTGCTGCGCCCCAAGGGCGACGGCCGGACGGCGCACTTCTACACGGTGGTCGCCCGTGACACGGTCGACGCGGACTTCGCGGCGCACCGCCAGCGGTTCCTCGCGGAGCAGGGCTACGCATACCGGATCGTCGACGCCGATGATCTGTCCGTGCTCTGACCGGTTTCCGGGTTTCGCTAGAGATGGCGGACACGGTCGACGAGGCCGTGGGGAGGCCGACCGTCGTCGACGACCAGCCAGCCGACGACATCCGGCCGACGCCCGAACAGGACGAACGTGCGAGCGTCCGCCTCCGCCGCGGGCTGCAGGCCTCCGTCGACGAGGTACCCACCGGCCGTGCCCGGCAGCAGCGCCGCTGCCGGCGCTTCCACCGCACGGACGCCCTCACCGCGCAGGCGACGGGCCTCCGCCCGGCAGTCGGGGTAGGTCTCGGGGCTGCCGGTCATGGTCGCCTCGGGCAGGTCGGGGCGCACCCACGACGGCTCCTCGACCGACACCGCCCACAGGGCACGGCTCACCCCGGCGATGTCCTCCTCGTCGGTGATCTCCTCCTGACGCAGGAACTCCGCCCACGCCCCGTCGGGGGTATTGGACAGGTACTGGACCGGCCCCTCTCCCTCCCCGTGCCACCGGGCCGGGGGTTGCTGGGCGGACTCCCAGAGGAACGGCCAGCGCCGGTCGACGTGCCGGAAGGCGATCATCCGGCGGCGGCGCCGAGCAGGCTGTCGGCCAGGACCCGAACGGCGACCACGTCAGCGTCGTCGGACGACCACTCGCCGGCGAGGACCTCGGCCGGCGCCTTGCCGTTCAGGGCCGTGCGCGGTCGGTGGAACCAGCGCCGCACCCCCAGGTCGTTGTAGCTGCCGAACAGGCTGGCCACGAGCAACGCCACGGTATGCAGCCGGTCCGCCACGTCGTCGGGCGTCCGTCGCGCGCCGGAGGCGTAGCGGCGGACCGACGTGAGCGACACGCCGACGAGGTCGCCGACGAGCTCCTCCCCCAGGGTCCGCAGCAGCGCCGGCCACTCCTGCGCAGGCATCGGCGACCCGTCGATCGCCTCGACCATGCGCTCGGCGAGGATGGCGAGGTCATACGGCCGACCCGCGAGCCGATCCCGGGGCGTGCCGTCCCACCCCCAGGTCCTGCAGCCGCCCGGTCGCGGCGACGAAGGTGTCGAGGTCGCCCGGGTGAGCCAGGCCGTCGACCAGGCCGACGAGCTCGGCCACTGCGACGACCCTGAGCACGTTGTGAGGGGCGCTCTCCGGATCGGGAAGCATTCGGACTCCTGACGGACTGAGTTCGGACTTCGGAGTCATACCCGATATGTTCCCGATTCACAGGCACGGGACTGACCATCTCGTCCGGGACACTCCCAGTAGACTCCCAGGAATCCGCCCCAGACTCTCCCGCGTGACTGCCGAAACCGCCATCGCCGAGGCGTCGCTCCTCGTCGTCGAGGACGAGCCCAACATCCGTGAGCTGCTCGCGACGTCCCTGCGCTTCGCGGGGTTCGAGGTGTCGGTGGCCAACGACGGGCGGTCCGCGATCACCAGCGCGTCCGAGCGCAACCCCGACCTCGTCGTCCTCGACGTGATGCTGCCGGACATGGACGGGTTCGAGGTGACCCGGCGGCTGCGCGAGTCGGGACGCCAGCTGCCCATCGTCTTCGTCACGGCGCGCGACTCGGTCGACGACAAGATCAAGGGCCTCACCGTCGGCGGCGACGACTACGTCACCAAGCCGTTCAGCCTCGAGGAGGTCGTCGCCCGGATCCGGGCCGTGTTGCGGCGTACCCGCGGCGACGAGACCGAGCACCGCCACGCTGACCTTCCACGACCTGGAGCTCGACGACGACTCCCACGAGGTCCGCCGGGGTGGCCGCGTCATCGAGGTGTCGCCCACCGAGTTCAAGCTGCTGCGCTACCTCATGCTCAACCCGAACCGGGTCCTGTCCAAGGCGCAGATCCTCGACCACGTCTGGGACTACGACTTCCGCGGCGAGTCGGGGATCGTCGAGTCCTACATCTCCTACCTGCGCCGCAAGATCGACACCGTCGAGCCGGCGATGATCCACACCAAGCGCGGCGTCGGCTACGTGCTGCGGCTCCCCCCGGGCACGCCCGCGGGGTGAGCACGAGCGAGACCGACCGAGCGCGACCGCGAACGGCGGGACCCGGTTCGCTGCGGGCCGTGCGCACCGCGGTCCGCGGCATACCGCTGCGCGTCCGGCTGCTCACCGTCGTCGCCGTCCTGCTCGCGGCCGCGTTGGCGGCGAGCAGTCTCATCGTCACGGTGCTGATGCGCACCTACCTGATCGACCGTACCGACGAGGAGCTGCACACCTACGGCGGGGTCGCCGCCGCCGTCGCCTACGGGAGCGGCGGCGCGCAGACGATCCAGCCGAACTTCACCGTCCGGTTCTACCGCCCCGACGGCAGCGGCGTCCTCAAGGTCGCGGAGGCCGCCACCGAACCCGGCGCCGAACCGGCCATCCCCACGCTGACCGGCACCGACCCACGGGTGACGTCGTCGCAGCCGTTCACCATCTCCTCGGCGGGCGCGGACGACGCCGACCTGAACTGGCGGGCCATCGCCGGTATCAACGCCAACCGCGATGCGATCTACGTGGTCGCCGTCCCGTTGCGGCAGATGGAGGACACGCTCGGCAGCTTCCTTGCCTACGCGCTGCTCATCGGCATCGTGGTCCTCGCGGCGGCGCTGGGGATCGGCTGGTATGCGGTCCGCCGCGCCTTCCGCCCCCTCACGCGGATCGAGGACACGGCCGCCGCGATCGCCGCGGGTGACCTCAGCCAGCGGGTTCCCGAGCCGTCGACCCGGGACGAGGTGGCCTCGCTCTCGCGCTCGCTCAACGCGATGCTCGCGCAGATCGAGCAGTCCTTCGCCGTCCGGGAGGCGAGCGAGGAGCACATGCGCCAGTTCGTCGCCGACGCGTCCCACGAGCTGCGCACGCCGCTGGCCACGGTGCGCGGCTACGCCGAGCTCTACCGTCAGGGCGCGGTTCGCAACCCCGAGGACGTGGCCCAGGCCTTCGGGCGGATCGAGGGCGAGGCCTCCCGGATGTCAGGACTGGTCGAGGACCTGCTCGTGCTCGCCCGGGTCGAGGGCGAACGGCCGGTGGTGTTCGACGACGTCGACCTCGCGGTGCTCGGCGGCGACGCGACCCAGGACGCCCGCGTGCTCGCCCCGGACCGGCACATCCGGCTCATCGGCATCGACGGACCCCTCGGCCCCGTCCACGTGCTGGGTGACGAGCAGCGGCTGCGCCAGGTGGTCACCAACCTCGTCTCCAACGCGCTGCACCA
This sequence comes from uncultured Actinomycetota bacterium, assembly GCA_963751085.1. GTDB lineage: Bacteria > Actinomycetota > Actinomycetes > Actinomycetales > Dermatophilaceae > Lapillicoccus. The sequence continues at coordinate 91,726 of CAVVTH010000005.1, forward strand.
CACCCCGAGCGGCACACCCGTCGAGATCGCCGTCGGCAACCGCCCCAACGGATGCGCCGCCCTCGAGGTCCGCGACCACGGCGACGGGATCGACCCCGCGCACGCGCGCCGGGTGTTCGAGCGGTTCTACCGCGGCGACCCGGCGCGCAGCCGGCGCACCAACGGCGCCAGCGGCGGAACCGGCCTCGGGCTGGCCATCGTCGCCGCCATCGTGAGCGCCCACCACGGGTCGGTCGGCGTCTCGGCGACGCCCGGAGGAGGCGCGACGTTCGTTCTCGAGCTCCCACAGCATGCTCACAGTGATGCGACAGCGAGCCTTGACGACGAGGAGGTTGATTAGGGGAAAGTCACCCAGAGGAGCAGGACATGACGCAGCAGGACATCCACCCGGACCCCACGAGGGACAACCGGGGCGAGAGCGCCCCTGAGCCGCCGGCCCACCAGTGGTTCGGCACCCCCGAGCAGCACCGTGAGGGCGCGGCGCCGACGACCGGGATCCCCACGCAGGCGCCGGAGACGGCCGGCCAGCCTGGCGAGTCCGGTCCGACGGCGGCCCCGGAGGCCGGTCGCGCCTTCCCGAGCTACGGGTTCGGGACGCCGGACACCCACCAGCAGCGCACCGACTGGTACGCGACAGCACCGACGCCGGCAGCGGGCGGAAACGGCGGCTACCCGACCTACCCGCCGGCCAGCCCCACGCCGACCCCCGCACCCAAGGCGAAGCCGAACCGGGGCCTCGGCCAGATGACCGCCGTGGCGATCCTCGCCGCGGCCCTCGCCAGCGGCGGGACCTACGCGGCCACCCGGTATGCGACGCCCGCCCCGACCTCCAGCCCCGTCGCCACGACCCAGAGCAACGGCTCGACGCTCGCCGCAGGTCATCCAGGGCAACGCGTCGGCGCCGGACTGGACGGCCACCGCCAAGGCCGTCGCACCCAGCGTCGTCTCCATCACCGTCGCCAGTGGCCAGACCGAGGGTCAGGGCTCCGGCGTCATCATCGACAACAAGGGCCACATCCTCACGAACAACCACGTGGCGACCGGCGCCGGCACCAACGCGACGATCAGCGTCACGCTGAACGACGGCCGCACCTACGACGCCAAGATCGTCGGCACCGACCCGTCGACCGACCTCGCCGTCCTGCTGCTGAACAGCCCCCCGAGCGACCTCGTCCCGATGTCCTTCGGGGACTCCTCGCAGGTCGTGGTGGGGCAGCCGGTCATGGCGATCGGCAACCCGCTCGGCCTGTCCGGCACGGTGACCACCGGCATCGTCAGCGCCCTCGACCGGCCGGTGACGACGCAGGCCGCCGAGAGCCAGGGGCAGCAAGGCCAGCAGGGCCAGGGGCTCATCCCCGGGACCCAGCAGCCGAGCGCCTCCGACCCGGTCGTCACCAACGCCATCCAGACGTCCGCGGCGATCAACCCGGGCAACTCCGGTGGCGCCCTCGTCACGGCCGACGGGAAGCTCATCGGCATCAACAGCTCGATCGCGTCCCTCGGCTCGTCTGGGGGCGGCCAGAGCGGCAACATCGGCATCGGCTTCGCCATCCCGGTCAACGAGGCCAAGTCCATCGCCGACCAGCTGATCTCCACCGGCACCGCGCAACACGCATACGTCGGCATCTCGGCCAGTGACACCACGATCACCGACGGCAGCAGCAAGCGTCAGGCGGCCCTGGTCCAGTCGGTGTCGCAGGGCGCGCCGGCGGCACAGGCCGGCCTGCAGGCGCAGGACGCGGTCATCGCCATCGACGGCAAGCCGATCGACTCCTCCGAGGCGCTGGTGGCCAACATCCACGAGCACAAGGTCGGGGACACCGTCACCATGACCGTCATCCGCGGGTCGCAGAAGCAGGACATCAAGGTCACCCTCGCCGCCCGTCCCGGCTGAGGGTAAGGCGACCGGTTCCGCCTTTTCCCTGGTTCGCGAAACCGGTTGCCCCTGGGGGGCCTTCCACAGGTACATTGACGCGCTTCCTCGTGAAGCCGCGTCCCCTGTGGAAGGCCCCTTCTCGCATGCCCGAGCACACCGTCGTCACCGACGACCTGGCTAGCGAACAGGCATACCTGGAGAACGCCCGCCGCGAGCTCGCCCGGATGCGCGCGAAGACCCTGTCGGCCCGGGTCTCCGGCCGGCGACCGGGTGTCGGACGAAGCACTCGCCATGACGCTGCACCGCCGCGCCGCCCAGCTCGTCGACGACCCCACCACGAGCCTCTTCTTCGGGCGGCTGGACATGCAGCGAGCCGGGGACGGCGGGTCCTCGGGCAACTCGGGCGCGAGCCCCCCGAGCGCTGGTACATCGGCCGCCGCCACGTCAACGACGAGCGGGGCGACCCGGTCGTCATCGACTGGCGGGCCGAGCTGTCCGGCGCGTTCTACCGCGCCTCTCGCGCCGAGCCGATGGACGTGCGGCTGCGCCGCCGGTTCGGGGTCGACCAGGGGCGGCTCACCGCCTACGAGGACGAGCACCTCGTCGCCCCGGAGCCGGCGCGACGTCGGCCACAGCCGGATCCTCGTCGAGGAGATCGAGCGCCCGCGCGTCGGGCCGATGCGCGACATCGTCGCCACGATCCAGCCGGAGCAGGACGAGATCGTCCGGGCCGACGCGGCGACGACGGTATGCGTGCAGGGCGCCCCCGGCACCGGCAAGACCGCGGTCGGCCTGCACCGGGCGGCGTGGCTGCTGTATGCGTTCCGCGACCGGCTGGTGCGGTCGGGCGTCCTCGTCGTCGGACCGAACCGCGCCTTCCTCGACCACATCGGCGCGGTCCTGCCGGCCCTCGGCGAGGTCGAGGTGCGGCACACCACGGCCGAGGAGCTCGTCGCCCGCGACGCCCGGGTGCGCGGAGAGGACCGGACCGCGGTGGCCATCCTCAAGGGAGATCCCCGACTGGCCACGGTGCTGGAGCGCGCCGTGTGGGCGCACGTGCGACCGGCTCCCGAGGCCCTCGTCGTGCCGCGAGGAGCGCGTAAATGGCGGGTGCCGGCGTACACCGTCGACGAGGTCGTGGCCGAGCTGCGCGGACGGACGATCCGCTACGAGGCCGCGCGGCTGGTGCTGCCGCAGCGCCTCGCCCACCACGTGCTGCTGGCCATGGAGCGCAGCGGGGACTCGCCCGACGACCGGGTGCAGGACGCGGTGGCGCGGTCGGCGGCGGTCCGCGCGTATGCCGCCCGGGTCTGGCCCAAGCTCGACCCGCGGCAGGTGCTGACCGAGCTGTTCTCCTCCGCCGGGGCGCTCTCGACGCATGCGTCGGGCGTGCTGAGCCCGACCGAGCAGGAGCTGCTGGTCTGGGCGACGCCACCGCGGTCCAAGGCCTCGGCCCCGTGGTCCGGCGGCGGACCTGGTGCTGCTCGACGAGCTGGCCGACCTGTTGGAGCGGACGCCCAGCCTCGGCCACGTCGTCCTGGACGAGGCGCAGGACCTGTCGCCGATGCAGCTGCGGGCGGTGGGCCGGCGTTGCTCGACCGGTTCGGCGACGGTGCTGGGCGACATCGCGCAGGGCACCACGCCGTGGGCCACCGACTCGTGGTCCGCGTCGCTGGCGCACCTGGGCAAGCCGGACGGCCACATCGAGATCCTCGACCGCGGGTTTCGGGTGCCGGCGTCGGTCATCGACTTCGCCGCGCGACTGCTGCCGTCGATGGCGCCGGGGCTCGGGGCTCCGGTCTCGGTGCGCGAAAACCCGGGCCGGCTGGACCTCGTCCGGGTCGCGCCGGCGGCGGTGGCTGGTGAGGTCGCGCGTCGTCGTGGCCGCCATGGCGGCCGAGCCGGGTTCGGTTGGAGTGATCGCGCCGGCGTCGCTCCTCGCCGGGGTGTCGGCGGCGCTGACCGCCGCCGGGATCGGGCATGGGCTGCTGGGCGCCGACCACGGCGACGTCGACCACCAGGTCGACGTCGTCCCGGCCACCGTCGCGAAGGGCCTCGAGTTCGACCGGGTGGTGGTCGTGGAGCCGGCGACGATCGCGGCCGACGAGCCGGACGAGCGCACGGGCCTGCGGCGGCTCTACGTCGTGCTCACCCGGGCGGTGTCGGCAGCTGACCGTCGTCCACTCGGCGGACCTGCCGGCCGAGCTGGCGGCGGCCGGCTGAGCACACCAGGGGGCGTTGGTCGCCGACGGAGGCGGCATTCGGGCCTCCGAACGGACCAACGCCCGTCGGTGTGCACCGCTTTTGCCAGACTGGGCGACGTGCCGGCGCTCATCACGCGGTGGACCCAGGACGTCGCGGCGCTCAGCCCGCGCGCCGATGCCGCGGTGGTCGCCGCGTCCGGGGCCGACCTGCTGGAGCGATGGAGCGAGCCCCACCGCCGCTACCACTCCAGCCGTCACCTCGTCGAGATGTTCCGGGCGCTGGAGGACCTCACCGACGCCAGGGAGATCAGCGACCGGGAGGCCGCGGTTGGCCGGGTGGCGGCGTGGCTGCACGACGCGGTGTACGACCCGGCCGCGGTCGTCGGCGCGAACGAATCCGCGAGCGCGGAGTTGGCCGAGACGCTGCTGCCACGGGTCGAGCTGGGCACACAGGACGTGACGACGGTGGTCGAACTGGTCCGGATGACGGCCGACCACGCGGTGCGGCGGGACTCGGCGCTCCATCGGGCGTTCCACGACGCCGACCTGTGGATTCTCGCGTCGCCTGAGGCGCGGTTCGACGAGTACTGCGGCGAGGTGCGCGAGGAGTACGCGTCGGTGCCGGAGCCGTTGTTCCGCGCCGCGCGCGCCCAGGTTCTACGCGACCTCGTCGGTGCCGACGGCATCTACCTCACCGAGCACGGCCGCACCCACTGGGACGCGGTGGCCCGGGTCAACGTCGACCGCGAGCTGGCGCGGCTCTCGTAGTACCCGTCCACTGGTCTGAAGGCTCGTGAAACACTCGACCCGCTCCTCGTCGCGGCCCGGCCGGCTGCGCCAGGAGGCAGTCGGGAGAGGGCGAGGCATCCGGTGACGACGTCAGGACCGCAGGACAGTCCGGTGTGGCCGCCCGCCCCGCCGCCCGCGCAGCCACCCGTCCCCGCCGGGCCGCAGGACCGCGTACCGGCCGCTGCGACCTCGGTACCCGCGCCCACCTCGGTGCCGGCCACCGCATACCCGCCGAACGAGCGGCGACCACGGCATCCCCGGCGGATCGGCCTCGCGGCAGTCGGAGCACTCGTGCTGGCCCTCGCCGGGACCGCGGTGGCGCTCGCCGGCCCGCGCACCGAGGAGACCGAGGTCCTGACGCACGCCATCACCGCGCTGAACGTCACGGCCGGAGCCGGCGACATCACCGTCCGCACCGGTGCACCCGCCGGGACCGTCAAGGTGACTCGGAAGACCCGCGCGACGTCCCTGCCCGCGCTGACTCCGGACGACTGGCAGGCAGAGACCCTGTCGCTGGACTGCGGCACCGACTGCGACGTGACCTACGAGATCCGAGTGCCCAACAACGTCGAGGTCACCGCGCGCACCGAGTCCGGTGACGTCGATCTCGGCGGGGTCATGCAGAGGGTCGCGCTGCAGACCGGCTCGGGCGATGTCGACGCCTCCATCAACGCCGACGTTCTCACCGCCACGTCGACCAGCGGCGAGGTGAAGCTGCACCTCGGCGCCGCTCCGAACCAGCTCAGCGCGACCTCCCAGTCCGGGGATGTCGAGATCCGGCTGCCGAATTCCCAGACCTACGCCGTGGACGCCCAGACGACGAGCGGTGACCGGGACATCGAGGTCGCCGAACAGTCCACGGCGGACCACCGGATACAGGTCCGTACCGCCTCCGGCGACATCGAGGTGCGCAGCCGCTGAGGCGACCGCGGTCGAGATGCAGCGAAGATTTCACTATCGCGATTCGTGTTTTGGGTGAACTCTGCGTCATGAGAGGAAGCGCACTACGTCGCCCCGTTCATGGGTGGACTCACCGATCTGACCCCAGGGCCAGACCCGTGCGGAATTGCCGGCGATGTCGCGCGACTTGACTCCTCCCTGCAGCGCGAGCAGCAGCGCTGAGGTAGCTGGGGCGCAGTGACCACTTAGACCGTCCCCGAAGGCGGCAGGCTAGGTTGATACCGCTCGCCGAAAGTCCCCAGGGTTGCTCATCGAATTTCCCCACCTGTGGGTGGTGTCAGCGTAGTGGTTGGCGGGTGCCGGTGGTGGTGGCGCGAAGGGTCTCACCGCGGGCGTGGTGCTCGCGCAGGCGGTAGGAGTCGCCGTCGAGGTTGAGGACGACGGAGCGGTGCAGGAGCCGGTCGAGCAGGGCGGCGGCGACGGTGGTGTCGCCGAGAATCTCGACCCAGGCGCCGACGCCGCGGTTGCTGGTCAGAATGATCGAGGTCTTGAGGTAGCGCTGAGATACGACTTGGAACAGGGCGGACGCGGCTTCCGCGGGAAGCGGGAGGTAGCCCAGCTCGTCGATGACCAGGCAGGTCGCGCCGGCGAAGAAGCGCATGGTGGTGGACCAGCGGCCTTCGATGGCGGCGCGGTGGCAGCGGGCGGCGAGGTCGGCGGCGGTGGTGAAGTAGGTTCGGTACCCGGTCTCAGCGGCGGCTCGGGCGAGACCGACGGCCAGGTGGGTCTTCCCGACCCCGGGTGGGCCGATGAGCAGGACGTTGGTGGCGGTCTCGAGGTAGCGGCCGGTCGCGAGCTCGGCGATGAGGGCGGGGTCGACCCGGGCGCGGCGTCGTAGTCGAACCCGGTGAGCGTCGCCGGCGTCGGCAGCGAGGCAAACCGTAGCCGTCCGGCGAGGCGGCGGGCTTCGGTGGCGTCGACCTCGACCGCGAGGAGCCGTTCGAGGGCGGCGGTCAGGGTTAGTCCCTCGGCGTGGGCGGCGTCTGGACGTACGCCATGCTGCGTCGACGGCAGCGAGGCTCGCCCGACTATGCGGTGCGCCTTTTCACTCTTGTGCGTGCTACCAGTTTGGCCACGGAGGCGGAATTGGCACTACGAGAGGGGCCGCCGGCGAAAGAACTCGGATCTCCGCTCAGCGGACGTGAGTCCCGCCGCAAACGGCGCGCCACGGCAACGGGGCACCGTGGGGCTATCTCAGCTTGAAGAGTGCGGTGTGCGTCGAGCCGTCGTTGAGGTTGAGGTTGAGGGTGCCGCATTGGTTAGCCATGCCCTTGGTGGTCTTCCAGACGTAGGTGTATTGGCCGCTGGCGGGGTCGTAGCTGAGCTCCGACGTGGGCGTGGTGTTGACGGTGACTGGGTCTTCGGTGCCGCCGGTGCAGGAACCGACCGTGAAGGTCGGCCCACCGGCACTGGCGGTGAAGATGTTCAGGCCGTAGTTACCGCCGAGCGAGAACTTGACCGGTACCGCGCTACCGGCCTTGACCGTGTTGACCATGGGCGGGTTGTCCACGGGGCCGGTGAAACCGCTGAACGCGTACTCGATTCGGACGATGACCGACACGCTGGCCGTGGCGCCCACGCCGTTGCTCGCGGTGACGGTAAAGGGGTATTGGCCCGGTGCGGTCGGCGTCCCGGACAACACTCCGGCAGAGGACAGGATGAGCCCGGCTGGCAGAGTCCCGTTGCTGACGGTGACCGTCGGCGCTGGAGTTCCGGTGACCGTGAACGCGAACGAGTAGGCATCTCCGACCTTGCCTGCTGGTGGAGTTCCGCGCACGGAGGGCGCTACTCCGACAGTGATCGGCCCGAAGGGAGCAGAAGCGGCGGATCCGGCGGCGTTCGTGGCGGTGACGGTCACCGCATACGAGATGCCGTTCGTCAGGCCGGTGATGGTGATTGGGGAGCCAGCACCGGTGTTCGCTGCCACCCTTCCGCTGCCGGTGGTTGGGGTGGCGGTGGCGGTGTAGCTGACGACGGCGGGATAGCCGGGGTCGCCCGGAGTGAACACGACGGTGATCTGACCGTCGCCCTCAGTGGCGGAGGTGACGGTGGGCCGTGCCGGTGGGGCCGGCGCGGGAGTCACCGTCAGCGTCGCCGATCCGGTCACCGAGCCGTAATGGGCGGTGACCGCGTAGTTCCCGGCCGTGGCCGCTGTGCATGATGCGCCTGTACAAGCCGCGCCTACCGTGGACCCGCCCCCACCGGTCGCCGGGGTGATCGTGAACGTCGCCGCCGATGTCACGTCAGCCGGGTTACCAGCCGTGTCAGCGGCGGTCGCGGTGAACGCCGCCGACTGCCCCGCCACGATCGTGGCGTTCGGGCCCACCGCGAGCCGAACCGCCGGCACCGTCCAGGAGACAGTGACCTGCCCGAGGTCACGTGGATCGGCCAATGCGAGTGTGCCGTCGGCCGGCAACATCGACGACCCGCCACCACCGCCGGCGTCCACGCTTCCGCCGCCCCCACCGGCCCAACCAGCGCCGCCGCCACCGCCGCCGCCCGGGTTGGCGTTAGGAGGAGTGCTCCCGCCAGCCCCGCCCGTGCCGAGCGTGCCCGGGTATCCGCCGTCCCCCTCACCAGCAAGACCGCCGGCGCCACCGATGGCGCCCACGCCGGGCTGGCCGCCCTCAGCCCCGTCGTACAAGGCGGAACCGGGTTGCCCTGCTGCCCCTCCTGCGGTGGCGTTGCCGCTGCTGAAGTCGCCGCCGCCGCTGCTGCCCCCGCCGCCGGCAGCCACCAGTAGCCGGCTGTTCAGCGAGCCCGGCCTTCCCGCAGCGACGGTCCGTACGTCGGAGGCGCCACCACCACCGCCACCGCCGGGGCCGCCGTAGCCGACTTCGGCGTTGAAACCACCGTCGCCGCCGGGGCCGCCGCCGTTTGCTCCCCCGGCCCCACCCGCGCCACCAGCCGAGGCACTGGCGGCACGGCCTGGGCGGCCGCGGCCGCCGACCTCCACATACAGCGGCACACCGGAAGCCACAGTCAACGTTCCACTCACCAGCGCGGCCGAAGCCGCCGGGACGTCAACCGGCGCCGAGCTGGTGCCACCCGCTCCCCCGCGCGCGGTCACGTACACCCGATCAACACCGGCCGGAGGGACGAACTGCTCCTCTTCGCCTATGAAGTCAAACACCTGGGAACACGTCAACATCCCCGCCGAAGGGCCCACCCCACAGGTCACCGCTGGTACATCCGACGCGGCGGCCGAAGAACCGTCAGCAGCCGCCACCAAGCCTGTCGCGGCCAGACACGTCACCAACGAGCCCACTAACCACCGGCCACGCCGCAACGGCGTCATCGCCGGCCGCCGCGGCGACCACCAGACCGCCGGCCGCCGTCCACCAAGGACCACTGCCCCACCCTGACCAGCCACGCGAACCTCCCCCGGGAGCCCACAACGGGCACCACCGCCGGTGACCGTCAAGCCGAACTCGGTCAAGGTATCCACGCGTTATACGCCCGGAGCAACAACAAGCACAAGAGAAGCGGATGATAAGCACGACACCGACATTCAGAAGCCTGGGGTGCTGGTGGCGCGGTGTTGGTGAGTCAGACCCCCACCCCGGTACCGCCGGCAGTACCATGAAGTGGTAGCGTCAGTCGACAAGATCTCACCGCCATGAGGGCCAATCCCCAGAACGTGCGCTACCTCGACCTCCAACACCTCTGTGAGCACTACTTCGGCCCGCCACGCACCAGCGGGGGGTCCCACGCCGTCTACCGCAGCCCCTGGCCCGGGGACCCGCGCGTGAACATTGAGAACGACCACGGCAAAGCCAAGCCCTACCAGGTCAAGCAAGTCCTGACCCCCATCGACAAAATGAAGGAGGCCAACTGATGCCCACCCTGTTCACCACAGACATCTCCCACTACACCTACCGCGTCGCCTGGTCCGCCGAGGACCACGAGTTCGTCGCCACCTGTCTTGAGTTCCCGTCCCTGTCGTGGCTCGCTGCCACGCAGGTCGACGCCCTCACCGGTCTCGAGGACCTCATCAGCGGAATCGTTCAAGACATGACCGCCCAGGAAGAGCCCATCCCGCACCCACTCTCAGAACGCACCTTCTCCGGAAAGTTCAACCTCCGAGTCGGTGAAGCACTGCACCGACGACTCGCCATCGAAGCCGCCGAAGAGAAACTGAGCATCAACCAGCTCATCATCCGCCGCCTCAACAACGCCAGCTAAGCAAACCCACCGACGCCCGCTCTTGCCGCTGTCGGGGCGAGATCGCCCGACCATCCGCTTTTGGGGTGCAAGGGCACCGTGCCGGGTGCAGGGTTCATTCTGTTGAGGGCTATGCAGTTCTAAACAATGTTCATTGCTCGGCCGCCCTACATCAGTTGTCGACATGGGCGACGGTGGCGGGGTCCGTATTCGCGCCACAGACGACGACGACGATCCGCTCATCCGGCTGGGGGGCATAGGCCGCGCTGCTCAGCCCGGCCAGGGCTGTGGCCGCTCCATGCTCGGCCACGATCCGGTACTCGTCCCACAACAGATGGCGAGCGGCGACGATGGCCTCATCGGTGACCAAGACGCTGACCGGTCGGGTCCGCACCGCGACGTTGAAGGCGATGTCGCCGACTCGCCGGGCGCCAAGGGCATCGGCGGCGACACCGGACACGTCCACGTGCACCGGATGCCCGGACTCCAAGGCCCGGTGCAGAGTCGGCGCAGTCACCGGCTCCACCGTCACGACGCGCGCCCGGCCGGCGACGGCGGTGGCGATGCCGGCAAACATCCCACCGCCGCCCACCGCGAGCACGATGGTCTCCACCTGCGGCAGGTCACGCAGGATCTCGAGGCCGATCGTCCCGGCTCCCGCGACGATCTCCAGCTGATCGTAGGCGTGGCAGAACAGGGCGCCGCGTTCGGTGCAGAAGGTCATCGCCGCCTCGTAAGCCTCGGCGTATTGCTGCCCGACCTGCCGCACCTGCGCGCCGTACTCGCGCAACCGGGCAACCTTGACGGCGGGGGCGGTCTCGGGCACGAACACCGTTGCCGGGACCCCGAGCACCGCAGCGGCGTAGGCGTTGGCCAGACCAGCGTTGCCGCCCGAGGCGGCCACCACGCCGACCGAGGCGTCGAGTGCTCCGTGCTCCCGAGCAGCAAGCATCCGGTTGAACGCGCCCCGGGTCTTGAACACCCCTGTGTGCTGCAGATATTCGCACTTGATCCACAGCGGCGGCCCACCCCGCCCTGTGTCAAGCAACGGGGTGCGACGCACGTACCCCCTGATGCGACGCTCAGCATCGACGACGTCTTCGAACCTGATCCCTTCGGTCGCCGTGGGCGGAACGGTCATCAGCAACAACCGCGCGGTCAGCGGGCGCCGGCGATGGCGATCACGTCGTCGATCTGCCGCCGGGCCGTCTTGAGGTCGTCGGACGGGAAGAACGTCACGCCGGTGACGCCTTCGGCCTCGAGCAGCGCGAGGTGCTCCACGGCGTCGTCCCGCGTGCCGATGGCGCCGAGCTGCAGCCACCAGTCGCGCGGCATGGTCGCGATCGCGTCCAGCCCGTGCGCGGCGTGTCGCTCCTTGAGCTCCGCGAGAAACGGGAGGTCGCGGAACCCCGTCGACCCCAGCATCTCGACGACCCACGGGGCCTTCAGCCGGTATGCGTCCCGGGGATCGGCGGCGACGACGAGGTTGGTGAACGCGACGACCTGGTAGTCCGACCCCCGGCCGCTCGCCGCCAGCCGGGCCGAGCGCACGTGCGGGACGGTGCTCGGACCCGCGAGGACCACTCCGTCGGCCACTCGGGCCGCCAACGCCAGCGACTTCGGCCCGCTGACGCCCGCGAGGACCGGCGGGACCGGGTCGGGGACGTGCTCCAGCCGCACCTCGTCGAGGAACACCTCTCGGCCGTCGAACGACACCGTCTCACCGCGCAGCAGCCGCCGAACGGTGGTGACGACCTCCTCCAGCGTGGTCACCGGCGACGCCGTCGCCACTCCCATCTGCGCCATCCAGGACTGGATGCCGTGACCGATCCCGCCGACGACCCGACCCGGGGCGATGCTGGCCAGCGTCGCGATCTCCATGGCCGTCACCGCTGCGGTGCGGGCGACGGCGGGCAGGATGCCGAGACCGACGGCGAGCCGGTCCGTCGTGGCCAGCGCGGCCGCCGCCAACGGCGGAGCGGTCGTGAAGAAGCAGTCCTCGATCAGCCAGAGCTCGTCGACTCCACCGCCCTCGAGCCGACGCGCGAACTCCGTCACCGCCGACCCGGGAAACTCCCGGGCGAAGCACATTCCCACCGTCATCGCCATGGGCCCGACCGTAGCGCCGGCGGAGGGACAGCTACCCGAACAGCCTTGGCACCAGCGGCCACCAGAACTCGCCGCCGCACAGCTCCTCGAGCCCGTCACGGTCGACCCACCGCCACCCGTCCACGTCGTCCTCGCTGGCCTGCAGCTTCGGAGCACGGACCTCGATGGTGGTCCGGTAGATCTGCACGTAGCTGCGGCCGGGCGGCAGGATGCCGGAGAACTCCCCCACCACCTCGAACCGCTCGTACGCGCACGGCTCGATGTCGACCTCCGCGAGCTCCAGCCCGGTCTCCTCGCGGACCTCACGCACCGCAGCTACGGCGGCCGACTCGCCCTGCTCGAGCGCGCCGCCGGGCGATCCCCAGGCGTCGCGGCGCGGCGTGTGCACCACCGCAAACCGTCCATCGCGGTCCTGCACGAAAACCAGCGCCGCCACGACGACGCCGGCATCGACCTCCCGCTCGGTGACCACCAGGTCGACGTCGACGATGGTTCCATCGGGAAACCGAACGCCCCGGACCCGGGCCACCGGCCGGTCACCGCGCCGCTTGCGCAGGCGCAAGCCGCTCCCGAGCAGCCGTCGCACGACGTCGGCACCGGTCGTCGACGTCGCACCTGAGGCCAGCACCGCGGCGTACCGCTCCTGCGGCACGTCGTAGTGGTCGCCCTCGAACGAGCGCGGGTGCAGCCCGACACGGGCCGCGAAGGCGTGGAGCTCGTCCAGCGACGAGTCGCTGATGAGGTGAGCGAAGACGGTCCCGTGGCGGGGCCAGATCGGCTGGTCGATCCAGATGGTCATCGCCGCTCACGCTAGTGGGCCTGTGGACAACGCGACGGGCGGGTGGTGTTGGAGGCCTAGCGTCGGACACCAGCAGACCAGTGGCACACCAACCCGTTTCAGGAGGAACCATGTTCACCGTCGACACCGACCACATCCAGTCCGCCGCCTCCGACATGTCCGGCATCGCCGCCGAGATCGAGTCTTCGGTGAGCGCCATGCACGCGCGGCTCACGTCGTTGGAGGGCTCGTGGACCGGTGCGGCCGCCACCGAGTTCCAGGGCCTGGTCGGCGAATGGACCGCGCTGCAGGGGCGGGTCCGTGCCGACCTGGCCCAGATCGCGGCGCTGACGTCCCGGGCGAGCGGCAGCTACGCGGAGACCGAGCAGGGCGTGCGGGGGCTGTTCGCCCACTGACGCACCCGGAGGAGGACAACGGGCGCCACGACGGCGCCACGACGGCGCCATGACGCCTCGACAACGCCGCCACGACGCCGCCACGACGGGCGACACGGCTACTTCGGGGTGCCCACCAGCGGCATCGCGATCGGGGCCGCTGCTCCGAGGAAGGCGACGAGGCCGTCGCCGTACTGAGTGGCGAGGGTCGGGACCGTCTTCCAGTTGTTGGCGAGCCACACGTTGCCCGAGGCGTCGATCTGCACCCCGGTGTTCCGCTGCAGCCCGTCGAAGAAGTAGCCGGTCTGCGCCGGCGAGATCTCGTCTCCGACGTGGCCGGTCGGGCAGGTTTCGACGCGGGCTCCGCACAGGTGCGAGAGGCGCTCGCCGAAGAAGTTGGCGACCCAGATGTTGTCGTCGCCGTCGACCGCGATCCCCCAGGGCACGGTCATCCCAGCTCCGCCGAACTGGGACACCGTGCCGTCCGGGGCCAGCCGGGCCATCGTGCCGTGCAGTCGGATGCCTCCCGGACCACCCTCCTCGGGTGCCTGGAGCTGGGTGTCGCTGGCGCAGGGGATGTTCACCACCCCGGAGTTCGAGACCCAGACGTTGCCGAGGCTGTCGCTCGCAGCACCGAGAGGCTTGTCGAACCCCCCGCCCAGCCCGAACGGGGACCTCGGCAGCGGCGTGCCGTCCGGCCGGAAGCCGTAGACCAGGTTGTTGCCGTTGGACGTCGCGTAGATGTTGCCGACGGTGTTCATCGCCACGTCGAACGGGTACTTCATGCCATCTCCGACGGTGCGGGACCGGCTGTGGTCGCCGTCGGGGTACTCGACGAGGTTGTTCCCGCCGCAGTTGGCGATCCAGATGTTGCCGTCGACGTCGGACTTCACGCCCTGCGGCCAGCTGAGCGGGCCGTCCTTCCAGCCGTCCTTCGGGGACAGCGCCGTGCCGTTCGGGCTGAACTGCGACGCACTGTCGGACGACGGCACCTCCGGGCAGAAGAATCCGGTGAAGCCGAAGTTGGTGAGCCAGACCTGCTCGCGCGGGTCGAGGGCGATCCCGAACCCGGAGCCGTCGAGGCCGCCGCCGGCGAACCGGTCGACCGGTTGACCTTTCGCATACGGGTCGAGGCGGTAGACGTACTTGCCGGGGCAGACCTTGCGCGGGATTGTTCGAGACCGTCGCGTTGGTGTTGGCCCAGACCCGGCCCTGGCTGTCGAACGCGATGTTGCCCGGACCGCCGAACGACTTACCGTCACCCCAGAACTTCAGGGCGAGGTACCAGCCGGCCGGGGCCGTTGTGCGCGCCGGCGTGAAGAGCGGATGCGCCGGCACCTGGCGCATGACCTCGACGGGATGGCCGGACGGGTTCGTCGGCAGCAGCGTCATCGCCTGCCACGTCGTCGAGGGCCGGTGGCCCCACGCGTCGGAGGCGGCGGTGAGGAAGGCGGCGCAGTCGTTGGTGCGAGCGACGCAGCCCGCGATGATGCTGGCCAGCGAGTTGAACGAGGAGAGCGTCTCGGTCGAGGTGCCGTTCGGCTCGGTGAGGAAGAACTTCGTCAGCTTCCCGTCGCTCGGGTCGACCATGTTGCGCGGCATCCGGGCGGCGTTCGGCAGTCCCGGGGCGGACCCGCCGATGGACCCGTTCTCGGCAAACTGGGCCAGCGAGAATCCCGCCGCGACGGTGGTCCGCTCGTTGACGACCATGCCACCGGAACGGATGTCGCCCAGCGACGCGGCGAGCTCGACCTCCGGTCCGAGGACGTGCACGCCGGACCGGCCACCGGCCGCCGTCGCATACAGGACCGCGTCGGCGCGGACGGTCCGCGGCACGGTGACCGTGAACCCGCCCCTCCGGTCGGTTGTCACCGTGTCGACGACCGCGGCGGTGCCTGGCGACTGACCCGCTGCCAGGAGCCGGACCGTCGCCTCGCGCACCGGCTCGTCGTTCGCGGTGACGAGGCCGCTGATCCGCGAGCCGTCGCGGGCCGCCACTGCGGTAGCGGGCAGGACCGCTCCGGCGAGGGCGGCGACGGCCACGGCGACGACCACCAACCGGCCGGTGCGGATCGACATGACGGGCTCCGTTCCCACGCGCTGACGACACGCGAACGATAGGCCTCGGGCCAAGACGGCTGAGTCACTTTCAGGAGACCGTCAGGAAGCCGAGCTCGGCCCCCAACGCCACGAAAGCGGCCCCCCTCTCGGGGAGCCGCCTCCGGGTCCTGCGGGTACTTCGGGTACTGCCGTGTGCCTCGAGCGGTGGACTCAGAAGTCCATGCCGCCCATGCCGCCGTCGCCACCGGGCATGGCCGGTGCGGCCTTCTCCGGCTTGTCGGCGATGACCGCCTCGGTGGTGAGGAACAGCGCGGCGATGCACGCAGCGTTCTGCAGCGCGGACCGGGTCACCTTGACCGGGTCGTTGATGCCCGCCTGGAGCATGTCGACGTACTCGCCGCTCGCCGCGTTGAGGCCGTGGCCCTTGTCGAGGCCCCGGACCTTCTCCGCGACAACGCCGCCCTCGAGGCCGGCGTTGATGGCGATCTGCTTCAGCGGAGCCTCGGCCGCGACGCGGACGATGTTCGCGCCGGTGGCCTCGTCACCCTGCAGGTCGAGCTTCTCGAACACCTTGTTGGTGGCCTGGAGCAGCGCGACGCCGCCACCGGCGACGATGCCCTCCTCGACGGCCGCCTTGGCGTTGCGGACGGCGTCCTCGATGCGGTGCTTGCGCTCCTTGAGCTCCACCTCGGTGGCCGCGCCCGCCTTGATGACGGCAACGCCGCCGGCGAGCTTGGCGAGGCGCTCCTGGAGCTTCTCGCGGTCGTAGTCGGAGTCGGACTTCTCGATCTCCGCCTTGATCTGGTTGATCCGGCCCTCGATGGCGGACCGGTCTTCCTGGTCCTCGACGATGGTCGTGTCGTCCTTGGTGACGACGACCTTGCGGGCCTTGCCGAGCAGGTCGAGGTCGGCGTTCTCGAGCTTGAGGCCGACCTCCTCGGAGACGACCTGGCCACCGGTGAGGATGGCGATGTCGCCGAGCATGGCCTTGCGGCGGTCGCCGAAGCCGGGAGCCTTGACGGCGACCGACTTGAAGGTGCCGCGGATCTTGTTGACGATCAGCGTCGCCAGGGCCTCGCCGTCGACGTCCTCGGCGATGATCAGCAGCGGCTTGCCGCTCTGCATGACCTTCTCGAGCACCGGCAGCAGGTCCTTGACCGACGAGATCTTGCTGTTGACGACCAGCACGTAGGCGTCGTCGAGCACCGTCTCCATGCGCTCGGTGTCGGTGACGAAGTAGTGCGAGATGTAGCCCTTGTCGAACCGCATCCCCTCCGTCAGCTCCAGCTCGAGGCCCATGGTGTTGGAGTCCTCGACGGTGATGACGCCTTCCTTGCCGACCTTGTCCATCGCCTCGGCGATGAGGTCGCCGATCTGCTCGTCGGCGGCGGAGATCGAGGCGGTCTGCGCGATCTGCTCGCGGGTCTCGACCTCGGTGGCCGAGGCCAGCAGCTCGTCGGCGACGGCCTGCGTGGCCTTCTCGATGCCGCGCTTGAGCGCCATCGGGTTGGCGCCGGCGGCGACGTTGCGCAGACCCTCGCGCACCATCGCCTGGGCGATCACGGTGGCCGTCGTCGTGCCGTCACCGGCGACGTCGTCGGTCTTCTTGGCAACTTCCTTGACCAGCTCGGCGCCGATCTTCTCGTACGGGTCCTCGAGCTCGATCTCCTTGGCGATGCTCACACCGTCGTTGGTGATGGTGGGCGCACCCCACTTCTTCTCGAGCACGACGTTGCGGCCCTTCGGGCCGAGCGTGACCTTGACCGCGTCGGCGAGGATGTTCATTCCTCGCTCGAGGCCGCGGCGTGCCTCTTCATCGAATGCGATGATCTTGGCCATTCGGGTGGTTCCTCCCACGCGAATCGATGTGGAGACCAGGTGGGCGCCCGCGACGGACGGCCCGGGTCCCGCACGCTCAGGTTCCGTACGCTTCCCGGCCCTCGCCCAGACTGGCCGAGTTATCACTCTCGGATCGAGAGTGCTAACGCCATTATTGGCACTCTCCCGGGGAGAGTGCAAACGTGGTCGGTATGCCTGTCGGTATGCCCGAGACCCAGCCCTTCGTCGAGATCGCCGACCGCGTGTGGCATGCCCGCTACCGCCAGTGGGACGTCGGCGTGGGGCTGGTCATCGGCTCCAGCGGCGCGCTGGTCGTCGACACGCGGGCCAGCGACGTCCAGGGACGGAAGCTCGTCGAGGACGTCCAGCGCCTGGGCCTCGGTGTCGAGGTCGTCGCGGTCGTCAACACCCACGTCCACTTCGACCACACCTTCGGCAACGGCGCCTTCGCCGCCGCCTCCATCCACGCCCACCGCCGCGTCGGCGAGACCTTCGTGGCCGACGCCGAACGGCTCAAGGACCAGATCCGCGCGGAGGGCGACGAGGACGCCGCCGAGCTCGGCTACACCGCCGCAGATCTTCGCGACGTGCTCGCGACGACCCCCCGCGGGCCAGACATCACCTTCGCGGCGACGTCGACCGTCGACCTCGGCGACCACGTCGTCGAGCTGGCCTACGCCGGACGCGGGCACACCGACGGTGACATCCGGGTCGTCGTGTCCGATGCGGACGTCGTCTTCCTCGGCGACCTCGTCGAGGAGTCGGCGCCGCCCTCGTTCGGCGGCGACGCGTGGCCGCTGGACTGGGCGCCGACCCTCGGCCTGCACCTCGCCGCGATGGGCGACACCACCCTCGTCGTCCCCGGGCACGGCACGCCGGCCGACCGCGCCTTTGTCGTCCGCCAGCGGGACGAGATCGCTGCCATCGCGGCGGTGGTCACGCAGCGGCACGCCGCCGGCATACCGCTGGCCGACGCTCAGCAGGAGGCCGACGACCGGCTGCCCTACTCCCTGGACCGCCTCGGCGACGCCTTCGCGCGGGGCTACGCCCAGCTGTCCGGGGCCCTGACCTAGTCCTGCGGAGGTGCCAGGACGGCGTTGAGGCGAGCTCGCATACTGGACCGCCTCGTCGTCCGAGGCGTACTTCGTGCGCGGCCAGAAGAAGCCGCGGAGCCCGTCGCCCTTGGTGCGCGGCACGACGTGGACGTGCAGGTGCGGCACCGACTGGCTGACGACGTTGTTGGTGGCGACGAACGACCCCTGTGCGCCCAGCCCCTCGACGACCGCGGTCGCGAGCCGCTGGGTGGCGTCGAGCAGCGGCGCGCGCAGCCGTGCGGGCAGGTCGGGCAGCGTGTCGACGTGCTGCCGCGGCACGAGCAGGACGTGCCCCTTGAACACCGGGCGGGCGTCGAGGAAGCCCAGCAGGTCCGGCTCGTCCAGCACGACCTGCGCGGGGATCTCGCCGGCGACGATCTGGCAGAAGACGCAGGCCTTCGCAGCGAGCACGTCAGCCGGGCAGCTGCGTCCGCAGGGAGCCGTCGGCCTCCGACGACACCGGGTCGTCGAGGTCGCCGACGAACACCGCGACCATGCCGCGGTAGGGGTTCGACTCCACCTCGGCGAGCATCTCGCGCCAGGCCGACAGGTTGGGGTGGTCCATCGTCGTGCACGCCTCGGCCGGCGCGAGCCCGTTGATGGCGTGGGTGAGCTCCGCGGCCGAGAGGACGTGGGTGGAGGTCCCGCTGGCGTAGCCGATGGTCTTGGCCAGGACCACCGCGGGCAGGTAGTGGTCGCCGACGTTGATGACGGGGAACTCGTACTCCGCCGACGAGGTCGCCGACGTCAGCCCGACGGCGTATGCGGCCGGCGGCTGCCAGCCGTCGATCGAGGCCGCGATGGTCTCCCGTGCGGCGGCGAGCTCTTCGGGCGTGGTCCAGGCGGCCGTCATAGCGCCAGCCTGGCACAGCCCACCGGGCGTGCCGCGAGCTAACGTCGGCCTATGGACAAGGACGCCCTCGCCACCCTGCAGGCCCCGCTCAAGCAGTCGTACCGCGACGACCCGGAGACCGCGCTTGTCACCCTGAGCGCCAGTGGACGCCTCGGCGACGGCGTCTCGTGCTCCCTCGACACCGGCCGGGCGCTGGCCGACGCCGGGCTGCATCCCGCCGCCGGCGGCGACGGCTCGTTGCTCTGCTCCGGCGACCTGCTGCTCGAGGCCCTGGTGGCCTGCGCCGGCGTTACCCTCGGCGCCGTGGCGACCTCGATGGGGCTGGACGTGCGTGGCGGGTCGGTCCGGGCGGAGGGCGACCTCGACTTCCGCGGCACCCTCGCCGTGGCGAAGGAGGCGCCCGTGGGCTTCCGCGAGATCCGGCTCGCCTTTCACCTCGACACCGACGCCACGGACGAGCAGCTGGCCGCGCTGGTGAAGCTCACCGAGCGCTACTGCGTCGTCTGGCAGTCCCTGCGACAGCCGCCCGACGGCTCGGTCTCGATGACCCGGACGGTCGGTGGTCAGGCCGCGTCGAACCAGAGGTAGACCGCCAGGGCGAAGCCGAGCCCGGCGGCGATCCACCGCACGACCCGACCGGGCAGCCGGCGGACCACGACCGGTCCGAGCGTGCTGCCGACCAGCAGCCCCGCGGCGAGCGGCAGCACGGAGTCCCACGGGACCGGCTGGACGAGGCTGAGGACGACGGCCGACGCGGCGCAGGTCGCGCCGACGACGATGTTCTTGACGGCGTTGGCGCGGGCCACGCGGGCCTCGTGGAACAGGACCGCCGCGAGGAACATCACCCCGGAGCCGGCGCCGAAGTAGCCGCCGTAGACCGCCACCAGCCCGACTACGGCGCCAAGGGCGCCGACACCCAGCTCGCCGCCGCGACGTCGCGAGGCCAGCAGCGGCTGGAGCAGCAGGACCAGCGACCCGGCCGCCACGAGGAACGGCACGACTCGGGCGAAGACCGCCGACGGGGTGACGAGCAGGAGCAGCGCCCCCACCACGCTGCCCACCACGGCGACGGGCAGCAGCCGGAGCAGGAGCCGCCGGGTGCCGGTCAGCTCCTCGCGGGAGCTCACCGCCGATCCGGGCCCCAGCGCCACCGAGGCGACGATGTTGCCGACGTCCGCCGACAGCGGCGGGACGCCGGCCGCGAGCAGCGCGGGGTACGAGACCAGCGACGTGATGCCGCCCGCGCTGCCCATGACCCCGGCGACGACCCCCGCCGGCACCAGGAGACCGACGGACAGCAGCGACACGGTGGCGAGACCCGATCCGGTTCAGGCCGGGTAGGAGGCCCCGCGGCAGGTGACCCGGATCGAGAGCAGCAGGTTGGTGGCGGTGACGAAGAGGACGTTGCCCTGGGGACCACCGAAGGTGAGGTTGGCGCATACCTCGGGCAGGAGCAGCTTGCCCAGCAGGGTGCCGTCAGCGTGGACGCAGTGCAGCCCGTCGTGCCCGGCCAGCCAGAGCCGTCCGGCGTCGTCGATGCGGATCCCGTCGTACCCGCCGGTGTCGGCGGTCACCACCACCTCGCCCCCGGAGAGGGAGCCGTCCTCGGTCACATCGAACCGGCGCACATGGTTCCGCTCCGAGTCGACCACGTAGAGCTCGCGCTCGTCCGCAGAGAACGCGAGCCCGTTGGGCTGGGCGAAGTCGTCGGCCACCCGGGTGATCGCGCCGTCCGCGTCGACGCGGTAGACGTGGCAGCCGTCGGTCTCCCGCTCGCCGCGGTGGCCCTCGTAGTCGCTGTGGATCCCGTAGCTCGGGTCGGTGAACCAGATCGAGCCGTCCGCCCGCTCGACCAGGTCGTTCGGGCTGTTGAGGCGGCGTCCCTGCCACGCGTCGGCCAGCGTCGTCACGCTGCCGTCCGGCTCCACGCGCGAGACCGAGCGGCTCCCGTGGTGGCAGTGCACGACCCGGCCGCGCCGATCGACGATCCGGCCGTTGGCGTAGCCCGCCGGCGAGCGCCACACCCCGACGGCGCCGGTGGTCTCGTCCCAGCGCAGCACCCGGTCGTTCGGGATGTCGCTGAACAGCACGCTGCGCCAGAGCGGCGAGTAGGCGGGTCCCTCCAGCCAGCGGCCGTCCTCGAACAGCACCTCGACGTAGCGGTCGCCGCCGATCGACGCGAACCGCTCGTCCAGGCGCTCCCACCTCGTGCGGATGCGGCGCTCGGTCACGGGCAGCACTGTCCCACGGACCCCAGCCGGCTCAGGCCCGGGCGAGGATCTCGCCGTTGACGACCGCGAACCACCCGTCGGGGTGGGCCGCCCACTCCCGCCACGCCCGCGCCAGCTCCTCGAGCAGCTCGGGCGTCGCGAGCCCGCGCTCGAGCGCCTGTGTCGCCAGCGAGGACTGGGTTACCCGGTCGGCCCAGAGCCCGCCCCACCAGTCGCGTTCCTCCGGGGAGGCGTAGCACCAGGTGCTCGCCGACGCGGTCACGTCCTCGAACCCCGCGGTATGCGCCCACGCCAGCAGGTGCCGAGCGGCGGACGGTTCCGCGTCGTTGCCACGGGCCACGTCCTCGTAGACGCTCAGCCAGTCGTCGAGCCGCGCGGACGGTGGGTACCAGACCATCGCCGCGTAGTCGGCGTCCCGCACGGCGACCAGGCCGCCGGGCCGGCATACCCGTCGCATCTCCCGCAGCGCGGCCACCGGGTCGCTGAGGTGCTGGAGGACCTGGTGCGCATGCACCACGTCGACGGACCCGTCGGGCAGGTCGAGGTCGTAGACGTCGCCGACCCCGAACTCGGTCGTCGTGTCGCCGCGCGCCTCGGCGTTGGCGCGGGCGGCGTCGAGCGGTTCCGGGACGACGTCGAGGCCCAGGACCCGGCCGGGGGCGACGGCCTCGGCCAGGTCGAGGGTGATCGTGCCGGGGCCGCAGCCGATGTCGAGCAGGGACATGCCCGGAGCAAGATGCGGAAGCAGGTATGCGGCGGAGTTCGCCGCCGTCCGCCACTGGTGCGAGCGCAGCACCGACTCGTGATGACCGTGGGTGTAGGTGTCCTGCCGCGTCTCCCGCGATGGTTCTTGCGTCTGGGGCTCCGTCACCCCACGAATCGTGCGCGGCCGGCCAGATGGGTGCGAGGCCGGACCACATCGTGACCGGCGTCCCGCCGTGACGTCGGGCGACGCCGGTCGAGTGTCGGCGACCTCAGCGGACCGCGGAGGGGAACGCGTCCCGCCACGACCGGAGCGCCACGCCGCCCTCGGCGGTGCAGTCCACCGACTCGGCGGCGAGCAGCCCGTAGGCGACGGCCCGGGTCACGCAGTCGCCGGCGGCCGCCATGAGGTCGAACAGCCCGACGAGGTCCGGCGCTGGGCGGTCACCGGTGGCCATGGCGAAAAGGGTGTCGCCGTCGAAGATCGTGTGCACCGGGTTGATGGCGCGGGCCAGTCCGTCGTGGCCCATGCCGGCCACCTTCTGGCACTGCGCCTTGGTGAGGGTGACGTCGGTGGCGATGACGCCGATCGTGGTCGCCAGCCCCGGTCCGCGGCCGCCGCGCGCCTGGGCCACCGCCGCGCGCTCGGGCGAGCGCATCCTCCAGCTCGGCGGGGTCCGGTGCTCCGACGCCCTCGAACTCGGCACCGAGGCCGAACCTCGTCGCATACAGCTCACCGGTGCGTGGGTCGACGGGTGACCCGGCCGAGTTGACGGCGACGAGAGCGGCCACCGTCGTCCCGTCGGGCAGGACGGCGCTGGCCGACCCGATGGCGCCCTTGATGCCCCCGGAGCTCGCCCCGGTGGCGGCACCGACGCAGCCCTGCTCGACCGGTCCGTCGTGGGCGGCCGCGTAGGCGGCTGCGCCGTCCTCCGGGCCGGGGAAGCGCTCCTCGTGACCGCCACGGTCGAGGTCGAAGAGCACGGCTCCGGGGACGATCGGAGCCACCTGCCCAGGGGAACCGAAGGGCCAGCCGAGCCCGTCCGCGAAGAGCGCCCGGACGATCCCGTCCGCCGCGGCGAGGCCGAACACGCTGCCGCCGCCGAGCATGACGGCGTTGACGCGGTCCACGAGGTTGCGCGGGTCGAGCAGGTCGGTCTCCCGGGTCCCGGGGCCGCCGCCGCGGACGTCCACGCCGCACACCGCCCCGGCGGAAGGCGCGAGGACCACGGTGGTGCCGGTCAGCCAGCCGGGTTCCCGGCGGGTCGAGTGGCCGACCCGCAGGCCGGCGACATCGGTGAGCGAGTTGGTGGGGCCAGGCCGCAGGGTCACGCGGTGCAGGCTAGATCCTCGGCCGTCGGCCCCGGTCTCGAGATCGGCTCAGACGTTGATGCCGAGGCGGCGGGCGCTGCGAGCCCGCTGCCGCGACGCGCGCAGCCGGCGCAGCCGCTTGACCAGCATCGGGTCCGTCTCGAGCGCCTCCTGCGTGTCGATCAGCGCGTTGAGCACCTGGTAGTAGCGGGTGGCGCTCATGTCGAAGAGCTCCTTGATCGCCTGCTCCTTGGCGCCGGCGTACTTCCACCACTGGCGTTCGAAGGCGAGGATCTCCCGGTCGCGCGCGGCCAGGACGCCGTCATCGCGCACCCGTCGGTTCGCCGTCCTGCGAGTGTCGCTCTGCGTCCATGGTGGCCACACTATAGGGCGGAATCACAGCGGTGTCATTCCCCGGCGAGCGGTTCAGGACATCGTGTCGAGGATCGCCAGGATGTCGTCCTCGGTGGTCGTCGGGTTGACGATCGCGAACCGCGTCACCGTCTCTCCCTCGTGCGTGGTGGGCACCACGAACGCGAACTCGTCCGCGAGCAACCGGTCCGACCATCGCTGGTAGTCCTCCGGCGTCCAGCCGATGCGGCGGAAGACCATGACCGAGAGGTCGCGCTCCCGCAGCAGCTCCAACCGCTCGCGCCGCCCGATCTCGGCCTCGGCGAACCGGGCCACCTCCAGCGTGCGCTCCACCGCTCGGGCGTATGCGTCGGTTCCGTGCACCGCGATGGAGAACCAGAGCGGCAGCCCTCGGGCCCTGCGGGTGAGGCCGACGGAGTAGTCGGCGGGGTTCCAGTCCACACCGTCGGTGAGGACGTCGAGGTATCCCGCGTGCTGGGTGTGCGCCGCGCGAGCGAGGGCCGGTTCCCGGTAGATGAGGGCGCAGCAGTCGAACGGTGCGAACAGCCACTTGTGCGGGTCGACGATGAAGGAGTCGGCGCGCTCGACGCCGTCGAACAGCGCCCGAGCGGATGGCGCTGCGAGGGCCGCACCGCCGTAGGCGCCATCGACGTGGAACCAGATCCCGAGCTCCGCGCATACCTCGGCCACGGAGGCGAGCTCGTCGATGATGCCGAAGTTCGTCGTGCCGGCGGTCGCGACGACGGCGAAGAAGGTGCGCGGGTCGTTCTCGGTCAGGGTGCGGCGGAGGTTCTCGCCGGTGAGCCGCCACCGGTCGTCGGCCGGCACCGTCACCAGCTCGGCGTCCATGACGTCGCAGGCCGACTGGATCGACGAGTGGGCGCCGTAGGTCGTGGCGACCCGCCAAGGCCGGACCTCCGAGCCGTTCTCCAGGGCGTTGTGCCGCGCGGTGTGGCGGGCGGCGACGAGTGCGGAGAGGTTGCCGATGGTGCCGCCAGGGACGAACGCGCCGCCGGCCTCCTTCGGGAGGCCGGCCAGGTCGGCGATCCAGCGCAGGGTCTCGTTCTCGGCGTGGACGGCGCCGGAACCCTCCAGCCAGGACCCGCCGTAGATCGACGAGGCGCCCACGACGACGTCGAAGGCCGCGGCCTCCTGGGTCGGGGCGCACGGGATGAACGACAGGTAGCGCGGGTGGTCGGTGGACAGGCACGACGGGGCTAGCACGTCGGCGAAGACGTCAAGGGCCCGGGCGGCGCCGAGACCGGCCGGCGTGAGCGTGGTACCGGCCTCCTCGACCAGCTCCTGCTCGTCCAGCGGCCCGTCCAGCGGCACCGGCTCAAGGCTGAGCCGGTCCGCCGCGTAGGCGAGGATCGCGTCCACGTCGGCCGGCGCGAGCGGCTGGTCGAAGCGGTGCACCGGCCGATCGTATGCGCGCCGCCCCCGCCCCCCGTCCGCTTCCCTCGCCATCCCCCCGGCTTGGCGGGGTTGACGCAGCGTCGAGCGGGTTGACGCAACCTGTAGGCCGCGTCAACCCGCTCGACGCTGCGTCAACCACCAAAACCGGGGGCGCGGGTCGGGCGGGCGCCGCTACCGTCGCCAGATGGGCGCGGTCGACGAGATGGACGACTCCATCACCCGGGATGTCGTCCGGCACTACCGCTTTGATCGGCGCCGACGACTCCGACGCGAGCTTCTCGTTCGGCGGCTGAACCTGATCCACGAGCGTTAGTGGTGCGCCAGCGCTCGGAGATCCGAGCGCTGACGCACCACTGACTGGTTCAAGCTGGCCGGCGACGACCGGCGGTCTAGCGACCGAGCAGGGCCTGGCGCAGCTCGTCGACGGTGTCGGCCACCACGTCGGGCTCGCTGGCGACGACGTCGTCCCGAGCGCCGGCGCCCCACGTGACGGCGACCGCCGCCATGCCCGCGCGCCGGGCGGCCTGCACGTCGACGACCGCGTCGCCGACGTAGACCGCCTCCCCCGGGGTACCGCCCAGCCGCTCCACCGCGAGCAGCAGCGGGGCCGGGTCGGGCTTGTGCTCGCTCGTGTCCTCCAGCGTCACCAGGGCCATCGGCCCACCCAGGTAGGCGTCGAGCCCGGTCAGCCGCAGCGCCGTCTCCGCCGCCCCCCGCAGCTTCGAGGTCGCCGCCGCGAACGGAACCCCCGCGGCGGTGAGGTCGGCCAGCAGAGTGTCGACACCGGCATACCGACGGACCAGCCGCTCGGTGTTGGCGTGGTTCCACTCGACGTAGGTCGCGAACAGCTCGTCGGCCCGCGCCGGCGAGTGCTCCCGGAACGCCCGGATCAGCGGCTGGCCGATCCACGACCGGATCAGCACCTCGTCCTCGGGCGCACCCAGCACCGTGGTGAAGGCGTGCTGGTAGGAGTCGACGATCAAGCCGATGGTGTCGACGAGGGTTCCGTCGAGATCGAAGACGACGTAGGACCAGCGCGGCGTCGAGGGCACGAGCGCACAGCCTAGGTATGCGACGCCTTCCGGTCCCCGACGATCTCGCCGATCGTGCGCACGGCCGACGCGGTGAACGCCGGGTTCGACTCGCGGTAGTAGGGGACGATCAGCGCCGCCTGGGTCAGGGCGTAGCCGCGGGCCCGGTCCCACGTCGCGTCGTCCACCTCCAGCTCGTCGCGGTAGCGCGCCCGGCCGGCCGCGCCGAACACCGTCCACGCGGCGATGACGTCGGCCGAAGGGTCACCGACGCCGACGGCCCCGAAGTCGATCACCGCGACGAGCCGGCCGTCCCGGACGATCAGGTTCGGGCGCAGCAGGTCGGTGTGGACCCACACCCGGTCACCCACGAATGGCGGCGCCGCGAGGGCGCGGTCCCACGCCGCCAGCACGGCGCGGGTGTCGAGAAGGGCGCCGGCCTCGACGACCGCCGCCCGGGTCGCCGCGTCGAGCTCGGCGAGCGGCCGGCGACCGGTCAGCGGGGCGCCGGCCACCGGCCCAGAGCGCAGCTCACGGACGAACCGGGCCAGCTCCACGGCGGCGAGGGTCTCGTCGGCCACGACTCTGTCGGCGTAGACGTCCCCGGCGATCCACCGGTAGACCGCCCAGGCCAGCGGGTACTCGGCGGTGGGCCGCCCCTGGGCGACCGGCTCCGGCACCTCCAGCGTCAGCCGCTCGCGCAGCACCGGCAGCCACTCCCGCTCCCGGTCCAGGTCGCCGGCCCAGGTGGCGGTGCGCGGCAGCCGCACCACCAGGTCGTCGCCGAGGCGGAACATCGCGTTGACCGTCCCTCGCCCGACGGGCCGCACCGGGAGCCCGGCCAGCTCCGGAAGCTGTTCCGTCAGCAATCGCCGCACGAGCTCGAGGTCGACCGGCAGCTCGTCGTCGTGCATGCGTGAAGCCGTCTCGGTGCCCACGAGGGCCAGTCGACCGGTCCCCAGCCGGTTCGTCCACCGATATCGCGGCGAAGGGAGCGCCTGTGGAGGACGCCGTGTCCGGCGGTCAGGTTTTCGTAGACTCGGGTCGCGGCGTGGAGCAGTGGCGTGAAGGGACCGAAAGTGGATTACCTGACCTGGCTTGGGAGCCTCTCCGAGGCCCGGCTCGAACAGATCCTCGGCACCCGCCCGGACGTGCTCGACGGCTCTCCGCCGTCCGACCTGTCCGCCGTCGCGGCTCGGTTGGGTCAGCAGCACTCGGTCGCGGTCGTGCTCCAACGGCTACCACGTCCGGCCCTGCAGGTCCTGACGGCGCTGCTCGTGCTCGGCGGCCGGGCGTCGGTGGCTCGCTGCGCCGGCGTGCTTGAGAGCGTGGCGGAGGAGGACCCCCTCGGCTCGGTGACGATGTGGCTGCGACACCTCGAGGACCACGGCCTCGTGTGGACCGACTCCGACGGGACCGTGCACGCGGCCCCCGGCGTCGGTGCGGTTCTCGCGGTCCCGGACGACTGGGGGCAGCCCGCCCGAGCCCTCCTCGAGGCGTACCCGAAGGACGCCCTGACCCCGACACTGACCGCCTGGGGCCTTCCGCGCCAGAGCACCAAGGCCGCCACGGTGGCCGTGCTCGCGGAGGCATTCGGTGACCCGGTGCGCGTGGCGCGACAGCTCGAGCGGCTCACTCCCCAGCATCGGGCGCTGATCGCCGAGGACGTCGACCGACCTGATCTCCCGCTGGGCATCGCGGACCAGCAACGGTGGCTCACCGAGCACCGGGCGGCGCAGCTCGCGGCCGTCGAGGCCGGCGTGCAGCTCTCGCCCTCCGCATACTCGCCGTATGCCGGTGAGGTGCCGGCTGAGGTGCGGATGGCGCTCCGCGGCCGGCGCCTCTCCTTCGACCCCGTGGCACCACCCCTTCCGTCCACCGAGGTGAGCGCGGAGCGGGTGCAGCAGGAGAGCATCGCCGCACTCGAGCAGTTCAACGAGGCCAGCCTCACCATCCTCGACCACTGCCGGAACCACCCCCTCAAGTGGCTGCAGAACGGCGGCATCGGCGCTCGCGAGGTCACCCGGGTCGCGAAAGCCACCCGCGTCGACGTGGGTGTGGTGCGAATGGTGCTCGACCTCGCCTACGCGGCGGGGTTGCTCGACCACGACGGCTCCCTCCTCCGCTGCCAGGACACCGCGGCCGCCTGGCGGGATCTCGACGCCGGCGCCCGCGTGACGCTGCTCCTGGAGCAATGGCTGGTCAGTCCACGGTCGTCGACGAGGACCCACGACGTCGCCGGTAAGGCGCTGCCGGTGGCCGACCCCAACGGCGACTGCCGCTACTGCCGGGACGGTCGGCTGGCGGCACTCGAGGAGTGGGCGGGTGCCGACGGAGGTTTGAGCGACGACGCCGTGGCGGCTCGGGTCGCCTGGATGCGCCCGCTCGCCCACACGACGCACCGCGAGGTCGTCGAGGAGCCCGACGGCTGGGACTACGGGTGGCGAACGCGGAGATCCACCGCCCGGGCCCTGCCGGCACCGCCGATGCTCATGAGCGACGACCGTCCCCAGCTCGAGGGGATCGCCGACGAGGCCCGGCTGCTCGGCCTGGTCGCCCACGGAGCCGCTACGCCGCTGTTGCGCGCGATGCTGACCGGTGACCGCGCGGCTGTGGTGTCCCTGACCGACGCGATGCTGCCGGCTGCGGCGAGGACGGCCACCTTCGGGTCCGACCTGACGGCCGTGGTGGTCGGGCCACCGACCGGTGAGCTGAGTGCACTGCTCGACTCGTGTGCTGACCGGGAGAGCCGCGGAGGCGCCGTGACGTGGCGGTTCTCCACGGCGTCGGTACGCCGGGCGCTCGACGCCGGGGTGACGGCGCCCGAGCTCGCGGCTCGTCTCACCGCTGTCGCGACCACCGGTCTCCCGCAGCCCCTCGCCTACCTCGTAGGCGACGTCGGTCGCCGCCACGGGGTTCTGCGAATCGCGCCGGCCCGTGCGGTGATCCGGTCCGCCGACGAAGGGCTGCTCGCCGAGGTGGTGGTGGACCGTAAGCTGCGCGCCCTCTCCCTACGGCTCATCGCTCCCACCGTCGCGGTGTCCGGGGTCGGCGACGCCGAGACCGTCGCTGCGCTCCGAGGTGCCGGATACCTGCCGATGCCGGAGGGCCCCAACGACGGCGATGCACCACCCGACGCCGCCGTGACGCCCGGCGACCTCGCCGCCACTCCTGATCACACGGTGCTCGACCTCTCACCACGCCTCCGGTCGCGTCTGGTCGGCCCGTCCCACGAGCACGACGAGCACGACGAGCACGACGAGCACGACGAGCACGACGAGCTTCGACGAGCTCGACGCGATCCTCGCCAGCCTCGCCAGCCTCGAGCCGGGCGGCGGGTCCGGGCTCGCGCCGACCGCAGAGGACCCGGCGACCGCGGCGGCGCGCCTCGTCGGAGTTCTGCACGCGCCGGGCACCCAGGACACCGACCCCGGGCTCCTGAAAGCGATCCGTCGTGCCAACCGGACCCTGTCGCACGACGAGATAGAGACGCTGGCCGCCGCCGTCATCGAGGGCGGAGCGGTGCGCATCCGCTACCGCTCGGCCAGTTCGTCGGTCACGGAACGGGTGGTGTCCGAACTGGTGTTCTCCGGCTACCTGCTCGAAGGGTGGTGCCACCTGCGCAACGCCGAGCGTGCCTTCCGGGTCTCCGAGATCGAGTCCGTCACCTACCCCTGAGCCGCGGCCGGGCGTCTGGCGTCCGGCGCGCGGCGCGACGCGCGGAGGACGGCTAGCGTGACGTCCGTGACCGCCCGGCCGCTCGACGAGCTCGTCGACGCCTCGTGGGTCCCCGCCCTCACCCCGGTCGCCGCGACTATCACCGAGCTCGGTGCCTTTCTCCGCGCGGAGATCACGGCGGGGCGCGGCTACCTGCCGAGCGGCGACAACGTCCTGCGGGCCTTCCGGCAGCCGCTCGACGACGTGCGGGTGCTCATCGTCGGCCAGGACCCCTACCCGACCCCGGGGCATCCCGTCGGGCTGAGCTTCTCGGTTGCCCCCGAGGTCCAGCCGATCCCCCGCAGCCTGGTCAACATCTACACCGAGCTGCGCAACGACCTCGGCGAGACCACCCCTCAGCACGGCGACCTCACGCGGTGGACCGAGCAGGGAGTCCTGCTGCTCAACCGGGTGCTCACCGTGACCCCCGGCAAGTCGGGCAGCCACCAGGGCAGGGGCTGGGAGTCGGTCACCACCGCGGCCATCCAGGCACTGGTCACCCGAGGCGGTCCCCTGGTCGCGATCCTCTGGGGCCGCCAGGCGCAGTCGCTTGCTCCCATGCTCGGGAGCACCCCCAGGATCGAGTCGGTCCACCCCTCACCGCTGTCCGCCCACGGCGGCTTCTTCGGCTCCCGCCCGTTCAGCCGGGCCAACTCGCTCCTGGTCGCCGCCGGCGGCCGGCCCGTCGACTGGAGGTTGGCATGAACGCCACCCAACCCGCACCCCGTCTCTGGACGCGCTACGTCGCCGTCGGGGACTCGTTCACCGAGGGCATGTCCGACCCGGATCCGGACGTCCCGAACCGCTACGTCGGGTGGGCCGACCGCCTCGCCGTCGACCTCGCCCGGTATGCGGCGGACGCCGGCGAGCAGTTCGGCTACGCGAACCTCGCCGTGCGCGGCCGGTTGCTCGCCGACATCGTCGGCCCGCAGCTCGACGCGGCCCTCGCCCTGCAACCGGATCTCGTCAGCATCGTCGGCGGCGGCAACGACATCCTGCGGCCGAGCGTCGACGTCGAGAAGCTGGCCGCCCAGCTGGAGGCGGCGGTGGTCCGCGCCCGCGAGGCCGGAGCAGACGTCCTCATGGCCACCCCGGTCGACCCGGTCGGCGCGCCGGTGGTGCGCGCGGCCCGCGGCCGCTCGGCCGCCTTCGCCGCGCTGGTCTTCGGCATCGCCCAACGGCACGGTGCCCGCGTCCTCGACCAGTGGAGCCTGGTGGCGCTGCGTGACTGGCGGATGTGGGCCGACGACCGGATCCACATGACCGGCGAGGGCCACCGCCGGGTCGCCCTGGCCGCACTCTGGACGCTCGGCCACCCCACCGACGAGAGCGACTGGCGTACCCCGCTTCCCGTCGCTGCACCGATCCCCCGGCGAGAGGCGTTGGCCGGCAACGCGAAGTGGGCGCGCGAGTACCTCATGCCCTGGGTCCAGCGGCGGCTGCGCGGCGAGTCCTCGGGCGACCTGCTCACCGCGAAGCGTCCCGAGGTCACTCCGCTCGAGCGGAAGGACGCGTGATGCACCCCTACGAGCTCTACGCCATCGACGGCCTGCTGACCGACGAGGAGCGAGCGATCCGCGACACGGTCCGGAGCTTTGGGGCCAGAGAACTGCGCCCGCACATCGCGACGTGGTTCGACGAGGGTCGCGTTCCGGCGCGTGAGCTGGCGAAGCAGCTCGGCGCGCTCGGCATCCTCGGGATGCACCTCGAGGGCTACGGCTGCGCGGGCACCGGCGCGGTCGCATACGGGCTCGCGTGTCAGGAGATGGAGGCCGTCGACTCGGGCCTGCGGTCGCTGGTCTCGGTGCAGGGATCGTTGGCGATGTACGCGATCCACGCCTACGGCAGCGAGGAGCAGAAGCAGGAGTGGCTCCCGGCGATGGCGGCCGGCGAGAAGCTCGGCTGCTTCGGGCTCACCGAGCCCGACGCCGGCTCCAACCCCGCGGCCATGCGGACCACGGCCAAGCGCGACGCCGGCGGTGACTGGGTGCTCAACGGCACCAAGCAGTGGATCACCAACGGGTCCGTCGCCGACGTCGCCGTGGTGTGGGCGCGGACCGACGACCGGATCCGCGGGTTCGTCGTCCCGACCGACGTAACCGGGTTCTCCGCCAACGAGATCCACCAGAAGCTCTCGCTGCGGGCCAGCGTCTCCAGCGAGCTCGCGTTCGACGACCTGCGGCTGCCGGCCGACGCCGTGCTCCCCGGCGCCGCCGGGCTGAGCGGGCCGCTCGGCTGCCTCAACGAGGCCCGGTTCGGGATCATCTTCGGCTCGCTGGGCGCCGCGCGCGACAGCCTGGAGACCGCCCTCGACTACGCGAAGAGCCGGGAGGTGTTCGACAAGCCGCTCGCCGCATACCAGCTGACGCAGCAGAAGCTCGCCGACATGGCCGTCGAGCTGGGCAACGGCATGCTCCTCGCTTTGCACCTCGGCCGGCTCAAGGAAGCCGGGACGGTCACTCCCGACCAGGTGAGCGTCGGCAAGCTCAACAACGTGCGCAAGTCGATCGCCATCGCCCGGGAATGCCGAACCATCCTCGGCGCCAACGGAATCTCGTTGGAATACAGCCCGATCCGCCACGCCGCCAACCTCGAGAGCGTGCTGACCTACGAAGGCACCACCGAGGTGCACACCCTGGTCGTCGGCAAGGCGCTGACCGGCGAGAACGCGTTCAGCTGAGGGTCGGCAGCACCGGCTCGTACCCTGAACGGCATGTCCGTGCAGATGATGTCAGTCCTGGCGAAGGCCACCCAGGAGCTGCGGCAGCACCCCGTCGCCGTGCGCGTCCGAGCCGAGGTCGACGGGACGACGGTGGTGGACACGTCCGCCGCGCGCCTGGTGTGGGAGCCGCGGCGGGTCGTCTCGTCGTATGCCGTCCCCGTCGCCGAGATCGCCGGGGCGCTCGTCAACCCCCAGCCGGTGACGCCCGACGTGCGGTCGCTGCCACCAGTGCTGAGTCCCGTGCAGGGTTTCGCCGTCCACTCGACGACCGGCACGGCATACGACATCGAGACGGCTGACGGCACGCTGTCCGCAGCGGCGTTCGTCGTCGACGACGCCGACCTCGACGGCTACGCGGTGGTGGACTGGTCGGCGTTCAGCCGCTGGTTCGAGGAGGGCGAGGAGGTCCGTGGCCACCCGCGCGACCCATTTCACTCCATCCGCTGCCTGCCGTCCGACCGGCAGGTCGTCGTGGAGATCGACGGCCAGGTCCTCGCCGACACCACGCACCCCGTGCTGCTCACGGAGACGATGCTCCCTTCGCGCTGGTACGTCCCACGCGAGGACGTGCGCATGGACCTGCTCACGCCGTCGGACACGCGCAGCATCTGCGCCTACAAGGGCGAGGCGTCCT
Source organism: uncultured Actinomycetota bacterium (assembly GCA_963751085.1). Lineage (GTDB taxonomy): Bacteria > Actinomycetota > Actinomycetes > Actinomycetales > Dermatophilaceae > Lapillicoccus. Next base: position 124,984 of record CAVVTH010000005.1, read on the forward strand.
ACTTCTCCTACGGCGACGCGGCCGACATGGTGTGGACCTACCAGGACCCACGGCACGAGGCGGCACCCGTACGCGGCCTGCTCTGCTTCTACGCCGAGCACACCGACTACGTCGTCGACGGGGAGCGCGTCCCCCGGCCGGTCACCGAGTGGAGCCGGTGACCACGACGCCCGCCGGGAGCATGCGACCGTCGGGAACCTCGGCTCCGACCGGAAGCGTTGGTGGGACGACGACGTGCCGACCAGGGAGGCAGCCATGAGCTTTTTCGACGACGTGAGCCGCAAGGTGAAGCAGAAGGCCGAGGAGTGGGACGTCCAGGGCAAGGCGGAGAAGTTCGCCGCCGAGGTCGACAAGGTCGCCCACGACGCCAAGGACAAGGCCGCCGAGCTGGCGGACGAGAACCGCGGCAAGATCCGCGAGAACCTCGACAAGGCCGGCGCGAAGATCGACGAGCGGACCGACGGGAAGTACGCCGACAAGGTCGCCAGGGCCAAGGAGACGGTGGCCGGCGGCGTGGACAAGCTCGCCGAGCAGCGGCCCGGCGGGTCGACACCGCCCGGGGCGACGCCGCCCAGGTATGCGACGGGCGCCGCGCCCGAGGCCACGCCCGGCTACTCCGCGGACAGCTACGCCGAGCCCTACCGGCCGGACCCCATCGACCGGCCCGAGCCGATCGACGACCCGGGCGCCGGGACCGGCTGGCCGCAGGACCCGCCGCCGCGACCGTAGTGGCCGTCCGCCGCAACGACTGTCGTCGTGGTCAGTGGTTGCGGCCACCCGGCGCTGGCGGCCGCAACCACTAACGTCGTTGGCACGTGTTGCGGCGGCTCGCGCGGGGTCGGAACGAGGTGAGCCAGGGTCGAAGCGCCGTCCAGCATGTAAGACGCGGTCGGTAGCATGCCGTCCATGCCCGCCGTCCGCCTGCTGCCGACCGAGGAGGCGCAGGACCTCATCGACCTCACCCGCGAGATCTGCGCCAAGGACCTCGCGCCGCAGGTGGACGCGATGGAGCGGGCCGGCGAGTTCCCCCTCGACACGTTCCGGCTGCTCGGCAAGTCGGGGCTGCTCTCGCTGCCCTACCCCGAGGAGTACGGCGGCGGCGGCCAGCCCTACGAGGTCTACCTCCAGGTCGTCGAGGAGCTCGCGTCGGTCTGGATGAGCGTCGCCGTCGGGCGTCAGCGTGCACGCCCTCACCTGCTACCCGGTCGCGTCGTGGGGGTCCGTCGCGCAGCAGGAGGCGCTGCTGCCCGGGATGCTCGAGCGGCGACCAGCTGGGCGCCTACTGCCTCAGCGAGCCGATGTCCGGCTCCGACGTCGGCTCGATGACCACCCGCGCCACGCTCGAGCCGAGCGGTGACGCATACCGGATCAAGGGCACCAAGGCGTGGATCTCCCACGCCGGTCACGCCGACTTCTACACCTCGTTCGTGCGCACCTCCGACGACGGGAGCCGTGGGCTCTCCTGCATCGTCGTCCCCGCCGACGCGGCCGGCATCGAGCTCGGCACGCCGGAGCGCAAGATGGGGCTGGGGTGCGACACGGTGCGACAGGTGGTCTTCGACGGGACGCCGGTGGACGCCGACCGTCGCATCGGGGACGAAGGCCAGGGCATGGCCATCGCGCTCGCCGCGCTCGACTCGGGCCGGCTCGGAATCGCTGCTGCGGCAACGGGACTCGCGCAGGCGGCGCTCGACGCGGCCACCGCATACGCGAAGGAGCGGAAGCAGTTCGGCCGGCCGATCGCGGAGTTCCAGGGTCTCGCGTTCATGCTCGCCGACATGGAGGCCGCGGTGACCAGCGCCCGCGCCACCTACCTGCACGCCGCAAGGCTGCGCGACGCCGGGCGGGCGTTCTCGACGCAGGCCGCCGTGGCCAAGCTGGTCTGCACCGACAACGCCATGCGCGTCACGACCGACGCCATCCAGGTGCTCGGCGGCGCCGGCTACACCCAGGACTTCCCGGTCGAGCGGTACTTCCGCGAGGCCAAGGTCACCCAGATCTTCGAGGGGACCAACCAGATCCAGCGGCTCGTCATCGCGCGCCAGCTGCTGAAGAACACCTGAGGAGAACCTTTGCGGATCACCGACTCCACCGTCGCGCTCGTCACCGGTGGGGCGTCCGGCCTCGGCGGCGCGACGACCCGGCGGCTCGCGGCCGACGGCGCGCAGGTCGTCATCGTCGACCTCGAGTCGTCACCCGGCGCGGCGCTCGCCGATGAGCTCGGTGACCGGGTGCGGTTCGTGCCGACCGACGTCCGCGACGAGGGCTCGGTGCAGGCCGCCGTCGACGCTGCGCGGTCCATGGGCGAGCTGCGGATCACGGTGAACTGCGCCGGCATCGGCACGGCGGGGCGCGTGGTCGGCCGCAACGGGCCGCTCCCGCTGGCCGAGTTCCAGCGCACCATCGACATCAACCTGGTCGGCACCTTCAACGTCATGCGGCTCGCGGCGGTCGCGATGCTCGACAACGAGCCGGTCGACGACGACCGCGGCGTGATCGTCATGACGGCGAGCATCGCGGCCTACGACGGGCAGATCGGCCAGGCGGCGTATGCGGCGAGCAAGGGCGGCATCGTCGCGCTGACGCTGTCGGCGGCGCGCGACCTGGCGGACAAGGGGGTGCGGGTGGTCACCGTCGCGCCCGGCACGTTCGCGACGCCGATGTTGGCCGGCCTGCCGGACGAGGCGACCGCCGCGCTCGAGGCGGGGATCCCCCACCCGTCACGGCTGGGCCGGCCCGAGGAGTACGCCGCGCTGGTGCGCCACATCGTCGACAACGGGATGCTCAACGGTGAGGTGATCCGGCTCGACGGCGCGCTGCGGATGCCGCCCCGCTGACCCGGATACCGGTCAGGCGCCCGGCAGCATCGCCCTCAGCGTCTGGATGGTGTCGGCGTCGTCGGGGCGCTTGTCCTCGCGGTACTGCTTGACCCGGGCGAACCGCAGCGCGATCCCGCCGGGGTAGCGGCTGGAACGCTGCACGCCGTCGATGGCGATCTCGACGACCGTGACCGGTTCGACGAAGACGACGTGCTTCGTGGACCGCGTCTCGATGGTCGGGAAGTGCTCGGTCTGCCAGCGCAGCAGCGCGTCGGTGAGGCCCTTGAACGTCTTGCCGACCATGACGAACTCCCCCGGCTCGCCGAACTCGCCGGTCGGGTCGAGGGCGCCGAGGTGGAGGTTCGACAGCCACCCGGTCCGGCGGCCGGAGCCCCACTCGACGCCGAGCACGACGAGGTCGTAGGTGTGCACCGGCTTGACCTTGACCCAGCTCTTGCCGCGGCGACCGGCCGCATACAGCGAGTCGACGCCCTTGACGACGATGCCCTCGTGGCCGGCGGCGAGCGCGTCGCGGGAGACCCGGTCGGCGACGTCCGGGTCGGCGGTGACCTCGCCAGGGATCCGGTATGCGCCGGCCACCTTCTCGAGGATGGGCAGCCGCTCGCTCAGGGGACGGTCGATGAGGTCCTCGCCGTCGACGTGGAGGACGTCGAAGAACCACGGCTTGAGGACGGTGGCCCGCTGCGCCTCGGCGCCGAACCGCGACATGGTGTCCTGGAACGGCCGCGGGGCGCCGTCCTCGCCGAGCGACAAGGTCTCGCCGTCGAGGATCAACCGGTCGGCCGGGAAGGTGCGGACGACCTCGACGACCTCGGGCACCCGGTGGGTGATCTCGGCCAGGCTCCGCGTGTAGACGTGGACGTCGTCGCCGTCGCGGTGGACCTGGATGCGGGCGCCGTCCAGCTTGTACTCGACGGAGGCCTCGCCGGTGATGGCCAGCGCCGCGGCGGGGTCGGCGGCGGTGGAGGCGAGCATCGGCAGGACCGGGGTACCGACCGCGAGCCCGATCTCCTCCAGCGCGTCGGCGCCACCGGTGAGGGCGATCCGGGCGGTCTCGCCGAGGTCGCCGCAGAGCATGACGGCCCGGCGAAGCGTGGCGCCCGGGACGTCGGCGGCCTTGGCGACCGCGTCGACGAGGACGCCCTCGAGGGCGCCGGTGCGCATCTCGCCGATGAGGACTCGGGTCACGAAGGACTGCTCGTCGGCGGTGGCTCGCTGGCCCAGCGTGCGGAGGGTGTCCTGGCGCAGGGCGGCGGAGCCGGTGCCGGTGGCCGCGAGCAGGTCGTCGAGGAGGCGGTCGAGGTCGGCGACGGTGAGGCTCGGGGTCTCGGCCGGTGGGCCCATGAGGGCGGAGACGGTGCGGTACCCCACCCCGACGCGCCCCTGCCGGGCGCGGCCGACGAGGAAGCCGACCGTCGGGGCGACCTCCTCGGGCGGCAGCCGGCGCAGCAGCTCGGCCAGCGCCTCGACCTTGCCCAGCCGGGAGGAGGTGGCCGTCACCGTGGCGGCGGTGGCGACGACCTCGCTCAGCAGCATGCCGGAATCCTTGCACCGTCCCCCGACGCCGCCCCCGCTCGCGTCGAGAGCCGGGCGCTGGGTCCCGTGAAAGCATCGCGCGTATGCGCGTGACCGGGCTCCGCCTCTACCCCGTCAAGTCCCTTGGCGGCGTGGCGGTGGAGTCGGTCGTCGTGGAACCGTCGGGGTTCACCGGTGACCGTCGGTGGGCCCTCGTCGACGACGCCGGCAACCTGGTGACGGCCCGCGAGGTGCACGAGCTGCTGCGGATCACGGCCGAGCCGGTCGATGAGGACACCATCCGGCTCACCGACCGCGCCGACAGCGCGTCGATCCTCGTCGACACCCCGCTCGGGCTCGGCCCGGTCCCCGTCGGCCTCTCCCGGCAGCCCTTCCTCGCCCCCGCCGACCAGGACGTCAACGACTGGCTCAGCGAACGCGTGGGCACCCGGCTCCGGCTGCTGTGGCAGGAGGAGCCGACGTCGCGACCAATCTCCGGCGCTCACGGCGGGCTGCCCGGCGAGGTCATGAACCTCGCCGACGCCGGCCCGGTGCTCCTCGTCAGCGAGGCGTCGATGGCGCAGCTCAACGCCTGGATCCGGGAGGAGTCGGACACCCCCGACGTCGCGGACATCGACGCCGCCGACATCAGCGACGCGGCCGCGGGACCCGCCACCGAGCCCCTCGACGTCCTCCGGTTTCGGGCCAACGTCGTCATCGACGGCGAGGCACCGTTCGCCGAGGACGCGTGGCCCGGCGTCCGGGTGGGTGACGTGGAGTTCCGGACGACGGAGGTATGCGACCGGTGCGTCATGACGACCATCGACCCCGTGACCATCCGGGGCGGCAAGGAACCGATCCGTACCCTCGCGCGGCACCGTCGGTGGGACCGCAAGACGTGGTTCGGGACCCGGCTGGTCCGCACCGGCGGCGGTGACCGCCTGCGCCTCGGCGACCCCGTCGAGCCCCTCGGCTGACCCCGGCCGACATTCTCGGTCGCTTTCTCCTCGCACCTCTGGTCACAGGCATACCACCCGACCGGCGTGTCGAGCCGACACGCCGCCGGTGCCGAAACCCGTTGCTAATCGGTCGATCGAGCCCTTGCCAACCGTGGGCACCAGCGAGTAGAACTCTCCTACGCCTTTCCGCAAGGAGAGGCGGTCGGACAGCAATCGAGGTCCACACCAGCGGAGCAATCTGCCGGACTCGCAGGACGACGCGAGGGGACCAGGCGCGCTGACCGACGTTCGGTCGACGTCACGCCCGGACACACCGAGACCCGGCCAACTCATACTTGGCCGGGTCTCACCTTGTGTGCGCTCTGTGCCAGCGGCTATCGACAAGGTCGGTGGTTCGGTCTCTTTCTACCCGCCCGACGTGGCGTCATGCATGACCGACACGCGTCATCCGCATCAACAGTGCGTGGAGGGTCCCCGCGCTACCGCGGCGCCCCCGGCCCCGCTACGGTCGTCACGTCGAGTCCGCCCCGCTGCAGGAGGTCTCCCGTTGCCCGATCACTCCCGCCACCTCATCGGACTGCTCCTCGGTGCGGAGGAGGACTGGCCGCAGGCGTTCGAGGCGATCCTGCGCCGGGTCGGGCCGATCACCGATGCGTCGGGCGTCGTCCACGACGTCGAGTCGGAGCGGCTCACCATCGAGCCGTTCGAGCTGACCGACCCGGTCCGGGCCGGACTGGTCATCGACCGGCTGGCGTACTGGTACTACCACCCGCGTGAGTGGCTGAAGAAGGCCGCGCTGATGAACCGGACCTACCTGCTCAACAGCCCGTTCACCTTCCAGTCAATGGAGAAGCACTCCGCCTACTGCGCGATGGTCCGGCTCGGGCTGAAGATCCCCCGGACCGTGCTGGTCCCCTACAAGAACCCGGTCGACAACGTCCGCTGGGCCTACACCAGCGCGAAGTACAACGAGCAGTTCGACCTCGACACCATCGCCGCCGACCTCGGGTACCCGCTCTACATGAAGCCGTTCGACGGCGGTGGCTGGCGCGGGGTCTCGCGGATCAACAACCAGGACGACCTGCACAGCGCCTACGACGCCTCGGGCGAGATGCTCATGCACCTGCAGGCGACGGTCGACTACGAGAAGTTCGCCCGGGCTCTGTCGATCGGCCCGGAGACGATGGTCATGGACTTCCGCCCGGACGAGCCGATGCACAACCGGTATGCGGTCTCGCACGACTTCCTGTCTTCGAAAGCCGGCGCGGAGTGCGCTGCGATCAGCAAGATCATCAACGCCTTCTTCGGCTGGGAGTTCAACTCCGCGGAGATGCTCGTCGCCGGTGACGAGGTATACCCGATCGACTACGCCAACGCGTGTCCTGACGTCGCGGTCACCTCGCTGCACTACTACTTTCCGTGGGCCATCACCGCGCTGGTGCGCTGGTCGGTCTACTCGCTCGTCAACGGCCGCTCGATGTCCGTCGACCTCCACACCGAGCGCTACTTCGCGATCGCCGACGACGAGTCCCTGTCCTACGAGGGCAAGCTCACCGCATACCTCGCGCTCGCCAACGAGCACTACTCGACGGACCGCTACTGGCAGTGGTGCGAGGAGTATCTCCCGCACCTGCCCGAGCAGGTGCACGACTGGGTGGCCTCCCCCGACTTCGACCGGCTGCTGCGGGAGACCGTGGACGCGACGTACCCGGAGCACGAGCGGGATCAGTTCATGGGGCACTTCCGAGGTCTCATCGGTATGTGGGCGAAGGACAACACCCCTGCCTGAGATGCGGGACCTGCGACACGCTGGACCGCCCGACTGAGGTCGAGCTGCGCGACGAGCGGGTCTACCGCTGGTGCTGCCCGGTCAGCTCCGGCTGACGTCGGCGGCCTCGAAGGTCGCGACTTCGGTCAGCATTCGTGCCGCCGCCTGGACGATCGGGACCGCCAATAGAGCGCCCGAGCCCTCCCCGAGCCGCAGGCCGAGGTCGACGAGCGGGTCCAGCGCCAGCGTTCGCAGCGCCACCGTCGCGCCCGGCTCCTGGGACCGGTGCCCGGCAACGAGGTAGTCGACGACGCGCGGTTCGAGGGCGGCGGCGGCGAGCGCGGCCGACCCGGCGATGACGCCGTCGAGGAGCACCGGTATGCGTCGGTGCGCGGCAGCGACCACGAAGCCGACCAGCGCCGCGTGCTCGAAGCCGCCGACCTCGGCGAGCACCGTCAACGGGTCGGCGCCCGGCTGGAGCCGTGCCACCGCCCGGCGCACCACGTCCACCTTGTGCGCGAGCATCGCATCGTCGCTGCCGGCTCCACGACCGGTCACCTCGTCGGCGTCGGCGCCGGTCAGCGCCGCGATGATGGCCGCGGCCGGTGTCGTGTTGGCAAGCCCGAGGTCGCCGGTGACCAGCAGCCGGTAGCCCTGGTCGGCGAGTCGGTCGGCGACGGAGATGCCGGTCTCCACGGCCTGCCGGCACTGGTCCTCGGTCATGGCCGGACCGGCGCCGAGGTCGGCGGTCCCGCGGGCCACCTTCGCCGGCGTCAACCGGTCGTGTCCCGGGAGGTCGCCGGCCACTCCGACGTCGACGACGAACACCTCCGCACCGACCTGCCGGGCCAGGGCGTTCACCACCGCACCGCCGGCGCAGACGTTGACCACCATCTGCCTGGTGACCTCCTGCGGCCACGGCGTCACGCCTTGAGCGTGCACCCCGTGGTCGCCGGCGAAGATCGCGACGGCCACGGGTTCGGGCAGCGGCGGCGGGCAGACGCCGGCAACGCCCGCCAGCTGCGTGCCGAGGGCCTCCAGGCGGCCCATCGAGCCCGGCGGCTTGGTCAGCTGCGCCTGCCGCGCCTCCGCGGCGGTCATCGCGGCGGCGTCGAGGGCGGCGACCGACGGGAGCTGCACGGATGACATCCTCGCGTCCCCACGTCCGCGGGGGTGAAACGGGGCGACCTTCCGCGCCGGCTTTACCCCCGCGGCGACGCCCGTGGGAGGCTGCCCCGGTGACCGTGACGCTCGTGACCGGTGGCATCCGCAGCGGCAAGAGCCGGCACGCCGAGACCCTGGCTTCGGGCGTCTCCGACGTCACCTACGTCGCCACCGGACCGCTCGACGACGGCACCGACGCTGGCACCGACCCGGAGTGGACGCGCCGGCTCGCCCTGCACCGCGAGCGCCGTCCGTCGGGGTGGAGCGTGCTCGAGACCCTCGACGTGGCGGGCGTGATCGCTTCGCACGACGGGCTGGTCGTCGTCGACTGCCTCGGCACGTGGGTCACCGGGCTCGTCGACGAGGCGGCGCTCTGGGACGACCTCGACGCCGCGACCGGCCTCCTCGAGGCAGCCACGGAGGTCCTGCGCGACGCTCTGGCCACGACCCGCGCCGACGTGGTGGTCGTGACCAACGAGGTGGGGTTCGCACCGGTCGCCACCACGCCGTCCGGCCGGTGGTTCCAGGACGCGCTCGGACGCGTGAACGCCGGGCTCGCGTCGACCGCCGACCGCGTGCACCTCGTCGTGGCGGGTCGCGTGCTCGACCTCAGCGACGCGCCCGTCGTACCGTGACCGACGCCCTCCGCTTGGCGATCGGCACGCTGACCCGGTTCCCCACGCCGGCACCCAGCCGCGTCGACCGGACGACGGCGGGCCGCGCCATGCTGCTGGCGCCGCTCACCGCCGTCCCCCTCGTCGTCGTCCTGGTGGTCGCGCACCTGGCGGTGGCCACCGGCGGGCTGCCCGCATACCTCGCTGCGGTGCTGGTGGTCGCCGCGACCGCCTGGTGGTCGCGCGGGCTGCACCTCGACGGGCTGGCCGACACCGCCGACGGCCTCGCGGCGGCGTACGACCGCGACGATGCGCTGGCGGTCATGCGGCGCGGGGACGTCGGTCCCAACGGTGTGGTGACCCTCGTGCTAACCCTGCTGGTCCAGGTGACGGCGCTGGGCACCCTGCTGACCAGCCGTGGGGGATGCGGGCTCGCCGTAGTGGCGCTGCTGGCCAGCCGAGCGGTGCTCGCCCTCGTCTGCCGGGCCGGGGTGCCGGCGGCGCGCCTCGACGGGCTCGGCGCCACGGTGGCGGGATCCGTCCCCACCGCGGCCGCGGCCGTCTGCGCCGTCGTCGGCGTGGTGGTCGGGGCCGGTCTCGCGGTCGTCACCGGTGGGGAGTGGTATGCAGGCGCGCTAGTCGTAGCTGCGGCGTGGCTGGCCGCGTGGGCGGTCCTCGGAACTGCGCGACGTCGGTTGGCCGGGATCACCGGTGACGTGCTCGGGGCAGTCGTCGAGATTGGGCTGGGCACCGCCCTCGCCGCCGCCGCCGTCGTCGTCGCGCTCCTCTGACGCGATGTGGGCGGCGGCCCAACGCGCATACCCTTGGGGAAAAGCTGCCGGCGGAGAAGGGTGCGGACCGATGCCACGTTTCGACGAACGCTGGTCCGAGTCGGAGCTGCTCACCCTTCGCCTGGGTCCGGTGTGGATCCTGAGCGCGCTCGTGGGCCAGACCTATTTCGACACCGATGAGCAGGATGCCTTCTGGGACTGCGTCACCGAGGCTGCGCTTCGCGCCGACGGACTCCCGAGGCAGATTCTCGAGGCCATGGCCGCCGAGCGACAGTGGCTGTTCGACGAGTTCCAGCTGGACGACCGTCCGATCGTCTCGGGGCTGAACGCCGTGGTGCGGCTCCTCGAGCGGGCGGACGCGCATGAGGCGGATCGTGTCCGGTCGACGTTGATGACGGTCGGCCGCGGGTTCGCCCGGGCTCGGGGACCGTTCGGCCGGCGTCTGACGGTGGAGGACGAGCGAGTGCTGTCCCTGATCGAGCAGCTGCTCCAGCCGGAGGCTGACCTCGTGCGTGACAGCCCGATGAACTCCGAGGAGCCCATCTGACCGAGCGGTCGCGTCAGAGCCGGCCGGTGAGGAACTGCGCCTCACCCATCCCGAAGGACCAGTCTTCGCGGCGGTTGGACACGACCGACACGATGAGGTCGGTGCCTTCCACCCCGCACTCGGCCTTCAGCCGCGACGCGAGCGCCGCGTAGGCGGCGCTCTTCTGGCCGGCCGAACGGCCCTGCTGGACGATCTGGACCACGACAACACCGTCGGTGCGCTCGAACCCCAGTCCGGTGTCCTCGGCGATGATCTGGCCGACCGGGTGCTCGGTGATGATCTGGTAGCGGTCACGCGGTGGAGCCGCGAAGACCTCCAGCATGACCTCCTGGATCACGTCGGCGATCCGGCGCAGCTGGGCCGGCGAGCGACCTTCTTGGACGTCGATGCGGACGAGTGGCACGACTGGTTCCTCTCAGAGGGTGAAGGCCTCGCGGAAGCGCTCGAGCGCCACCACGCTGTCCCCGGCCGCGAACGCCTCGAGGCCGACCGCACCCGCATACCCCGCCTCGGCCAACGCTCCGGCGATCGCGGGATAGCGAATCTCGCCGGTGCCCGGCTCGCACCGCCCCGGGACGTCGGCCACCTGGATCTCCCCCACGTACGGCAAGCATCGGCGGACCAGCTCGATGAGGTTTCCCTCGCCGATCTGGGCGTGGTAGAGGTCGAGCATGAGCCGCAGGTGCGGGTTGTCGACCGCGGACACGAGGGCCAGCGTGTCGGCGGCCTTCGCGAACGGGCGTGCCTGGGTGGTCGACGGCGGTGTTGAGGTTCTCGAGGCAGAAGGTGACTCCTTCGCGCTCACCGAGGGCCGCGACGCGTTCGAGGGTCCGGACCGCCGCCAGCCACATGTCGCCGGTCACGGTCTCGACCGGACGCACGGGCAGGCCCCGGGCGTCCAGACCCGTACCGTGCAGGTTGAGACGGGGGATGCCGAGCCGGGCCGCGACGGGGATGGACTGTGCAGCCGTCGAGAGTAGCTCGTCGGCGCCGTCGGGGTCGACCAGCTCGCCACGGACGTAGCCGGTCATCGACGAGAAGGTGGCGCCGGTGGCGATGAGCGCGTCGACGTCCTTGACCGTCCAGTCCCAGATCTCGACCTGGAACCCGAGCTCGTCGATCCGGCGGACCCGTTCGATGAACGGCAGCTCGGTGAAAATCATCTCGGCGCAGACCGCCAGCGTGAATGGCCCGCTCATCGGCTGAGGCCGGTGGAGACGGCGACGGGGCGGTTGCTTTGTACCGACTCGATGCAGGCCAGCGCGACCGCGAGGGCCCGACGGGCGTCCCTGCCGGTGACGGACGGCTGACGCCCCTCACGGACCGCCGAGACGAACTCGACGAACTCGGCCCGGTATGCCTCGCGCATCAGCTCGACGTCACTCCGGACCGTGTCCTGGTGAAGCCCCGTCGCGGTGTAGAGCACGGCGCTGCTGCGCGCCGCCCCTCCCGCGGTGACCATGCCCTTCGACCCGAACACCTCGCCGCGCACGTCGTACCCGTAAGCGGCCGAGAAGCTCGCCTCGGCCACGCCGCGAGCGCCGTTGTCGAAGGTGATGACCACGACGGCGGTGTCGAGGAGACCGGCTTCCTTGAAGTCCGGCGCGACGAGTGCGTCGGCGCTCGCGTAGACCTCGACGGGTTCTGCGCCCGGGTTCAGCCAGAGCAGGGCGTCGAAGTCGTGGATCAGGGTCAACAGGAACACCGTCCAGGGCGGAACCGCGGCCGGGTTGGCCAGATCCCGGGATCCCGGGTCAGCGAACGCATGAGCTGCACCGTCCCGACCGCACCAGCCGCCACGGCGTCGATGAGCGGCGCGGAAGCCGGGGTCGAACCGTCGGTTGAAGCCCACTTGGACGAACGTGCCGGCCCGCTCCACCGCGGCAAGCGCGCGGTCCGCATCCGACAGTGTGAGGGACATCGGCTTCTCGCAGAAGACCGGCTTGCCGGCAGCGGCGCAGGCGACGACCAGGTCGGAGTGGACCTCTGAGCTGGCCGCGACGACGACCGCATCAACCTCGTCGTCGACGATCACGGCGCCGGCGTCCGTGAAGGACCGAGCACCAACCGTCTTCCGGCGAGAGTCTCGGCTGCCCCCGGCCGCGGGTCGGCGACCGCCACCAGCCGAGCTCCTGGAACATGGTGTGCCAGGAGCTCCGCGTGTGAGGTGCCGATGCGACCCGCGCCGACGATCCCGATCCCGAGTGGCCGTCGAGTCGTCCGTCACGTACCGCTCTTGACGACGAGCACCGGGACGTCGCTATGGAGAATGAGGCTCTGCGCCACGCTCCCAAGGAACGCCTTCCCCACCGGAGAGCGCCGGCGGGCACCGATCACCAGCAGGTCGGGGGCGACCTGGCCCACCTGCTCGAGCACGGCCGCGGCGACATCGGCAGTCTCGGTGCCACCCGCGACCAGGTGCAGGTCCCACGGCACCTGGGCAAGACCGGCGTCGGCCATCACCTTCTGGACCGCATCGGAGATGCCCGCCTCGTTTGCGGCCGCGATGTCGTTGTCGAGCGAGTCGACGACGTGGATCACCGCCAGCCGGGTGTCCCGGAACGACGCCTCACGGGCACCTTCGGTAAGCGCCCGTTCGCTGGTGGGTGACACCTGGTGCGCGACGGCGACGGTCATCGCTGCAGCTCGTGGGACAGCTCGGTGAGCTCGTCGCCGCCGGCCATCTGGCGGGTGAGCTCGTCCAGGGTGACCTCGGACCGCTTCTTGTCCAGCACGGCCTGGCCGAGCTTGAGGATGACGAAGTGGTTGCCGACCAGGTAGGCGTGGTGCGGGTTGTGGGTGATGAACACCACGCCGAGCCCGGCGTCGCGGGCGGCGGCGGTGTACTTCAGCACCACGCCGGACTGCTTGACGCCGAGGGCGGCGGTCGGCTCGTCGAGGATCAGCACCCGGGCGCCGAAGTAGACCGCCCGGGCGATGGCGACGCACTGGCGCTGGCCGCCGGAGAGGGTGCCGATGGGCTGGTCGATGTCCTTGACGACGATGCCCATCTTGCGCAGCTCGGCGTCGGCGATCTCCTTCATCTCCTTGATCTTGAGCGGAGCCAGCGGATAGCTTGCCGCTGGTCATCTCGGAGCCGAGGAAGAAGTTGCGCCAGACCTCCATGAGGCCGACCACGGCGAGGTCCTGGTAGACGGTGGCGATGCCGTGCTCGAGCGACTCGCGGGGGGAGCTGAAGTGGACCTCCTTCGCCGTCGACCTTCATGGTCGCCCTCGTTGTGCGGGTGCAGCCCGGCGATGATCTTGATCAGGGTGGACTTGCCGGCGCCGTTGTCGCCGAGGACGCAGGTCACCTCGCCGGCGTTGACGGTCAGGTTGATGCCCTTGAGGGCGCGGATCGCGCCGTAGGTCTTGCCCACGTCGATCATCTCGACCAGGTGGTCGCCCTTGTGCAGCTCCGGGTCGGCGTGGTCTTGCAGGGTGTCGGTCATGGTGTCAACCCACCTTTCGGGCGGTCGAGAGTCGCTTGACGTAGAGGTTCACCATGACGGCGAGCAGGAGCATGACGCCGAGGAAGGCCTTGAACCAGTTCGGGTCCCAGCCGGCGTAGACGATGCAGAGGCTGGTCATGCCGAAGATGAACGCGCCGATGGCGACACCGATCGCGTTGCCGTAGCCGCCAGTGAGCAGGGTGCCACCCACGACCGCGGCGATGATGTAGAGGAACTCGTTGCCGACGCCGTTGCCGGCCTGGAGGGTGTTGAACTTGTAGAGCTGGTGCATGCCGATGAACCAGCCGAGGAAGGCGACGGCCATGAACAGGCCGATCTTGACACGGCCCGCACCGGGACACCGACCGCACGAGCGCGAGTCCGCGTTGCCGCCGACGGCGTAGATCCAGTTGCCGATCCGGGTGCGCTGCAGGATCCAGGCGGCCAACGCCACGAAGAGGAACCACCAGAGCACCGTGATCTCCACGGTGACCGAGCCGATCTGGAAGCTCGAGGAGAAGATCTTGCTGAGCGAGCTGTAGCCGGCCATCTGGTTGATGTTCGGCGTCGACACCGAGCCGGTGACCAGCTTCGTGACGCCGAGGTTGGCTCCCTGAAGGACGAAGAACGTCCCGAGGGTGATCAGGAAGCTCGGGATCCCGGTTCTCATCACCAGGTATCCGTTGAGGAAGCCGACGGCCAAGGCGAAGACCAGCGAGAGCAGGGCCCCGACCCAGAGGTTGATGCCGAGCTGGTAGCAGAACATGGCGTTGACCAGGCCGGCCGAGGTCGTGATGACGCCGGCGGACAGGTCGAACTCGCCACCGATCATCAGCATGCCGACCGCCGACGGCGACGATGCCGATCGTCGAGGACTGGTAGAGAACGGTGAAGAAGGAGGCCGGGCGACCGGAAGGCCGGCGCGACGATGAGGAAGAAGATGAAGATGACGATGGCCGCGACAAGCGCCCCGATCTCGGGGCGGGCCAGCAGCCGGTTGGACAGCCCGAGCGAGACTCGGTTGGTGGCCTCGGCGGGCGCCGGGGCGGGCGGAGTCTTGACGTCTTGACTCATGAGTGGTGCTCCGATCCGTGCACATCTCCGTGCACATCGGTGAGGCGGCCAGCCTGACACGACTGGCCGCCTCGTCCAGGACTAGCGGGTGTTGTTCTTCGCGAACGGAAGGATGACGTCGATGTTGCTTGAGTCGACGAAGGACGGACCGGTCAGGACGGGCTTGCCGCCACCGATGTCGTTACCGTTCTTCTTCAGCAGGTAGAGCGGCTTGGACGGCCAGGTAGCCCTGAACGTAGGGCTGCTGGTCGATCGAGAACTGGATCTTGCCGTCCTTGATGTCCTGGGCGGCGTCGGCGTTGAGGTCGAAGGTGATGAGCTTCGCCTTGCTGCTCGCCTGGTCATCGCCTTGATGGCGTCCAGGGCGATCGGGGCGCCGAGCGTGACGATGTAGTCGATGGAGTTGTCCTGCTGGAGCTTGGCCTGCAGGGCCGAGACCACGGACGGGTCGTCGGCCCCGTTGACCTGGATGTTCTCCGTGGCGGGAGCGGCGGTCTTGATGCCGGCGCAGCGGGCCTCGAGAGCGACCGAGCCGGCCGCCTGGATGACGCAGAGCGGGTGCTTGGCGCCGTCCTTGACGATCCGCGTGCACCACCGGTCGCGCCGGCAAGGTTCTCGTCGGAACCGAAGTACATGAGCGCGCCGACCTGCTTGTACTGGTCGATACCGGAGTTGAAGGCGACAACGGGGATCTTCGCATCCGTGGCGGTCTTCACCGCGCCCGCCAGGGCGTCCGGCGTCGCCAGCGTCGTGGCGATGCCGTCGACCTTGGAGTCGACGGCGTTCTGGATCAGCGTCGCCTGCTTGCTCGGCTCCGGGTCGTTGGAGTACTTGAGGTTGACGCCGGTGTTCTTCGCCGCCTGCGTGGCGCCGGCCTTGATCTTGTCCCAGAACGTGTCACCCGGCGTCTCGTGGGTGACCATGGCGAAGGTGTAGCCGGAGTTGTCGCCGGCTCCTCCGCCGCCGCCTCCGCCTTGGGAGTTGTTGTTGCTGTTGGCTCCGCCGCCGCTGCATGCGGCCAGTGCCAGTGTCGCCACAGCTGCTGCTACGGCGACGACGCCCACCCTTCGGGGTCGACTCGGAGTCATCGTTGAATCCCTTTCGTCGTGTCGCCGCGACCCGGATTGCCGGCGTGCGGTCGGTCTGTGCCCGAGCCGGAAAGGCGCGAGCGACGAGGCGTGAGGTCACGCGGTAGTTGGGGTCTGAGGCCGCTGCCGAGGGAAGGCGAGGTCGTCGTCTTCCGGTTCGTCAGAGAACCCGTCAGAGAACGCGGGTCATGATGGAGCCCGCGAGAGGAACCACTCGATCGGGCCGAGAGACCGTCGGTGTAAGGCGGCTGCTGTCGGCGTCGATGCCAGCGTCGAGAGCATGGCTCAGCCATCGACTCCATGTCAAGAGGTTGACCGCACATAATAATGTTCTGACATATGCTTGACAATTGGTGCACCGCCCACCACGATCGTCTCCGACAGGACGGCGTTGCCCGGTCCTCCCACACGAGCCCAGAGGGAGCACGTATGCGTTTCGGTCTCGTCGGCGTCGGTCGCATCGGCGCCTTCCACGCAGAGACCCTCAAAAGCCTCGAGGTGGTCGACGACGTGGTCGTCGCCGACCTCTTCCCCGAGGCGGCGAAGGAGGTGGCCGACCGGCTGGGGGTGGGGCTCGCAGCGTCCCCCGCCGAGCTGGTCGCCTCGGGCATCGACGGGTTGGTGATCGCGACCGCGACCCCGGGCCACGCGCCGCTCCTTCGGCTGGGCCTCGAGGCCGGAGTTCCGACCTTCTGTGAGAAGCCGGTCGCGGCGACGCTCGACGAGACACTGGACCTGGCGAAGCTGGCCGCCGGCTCCGACGTCCCCGTGCAGGTGGGGTTCCAACGCCGCTTCGACCGGGGGTACCAGCGGGCAGCTCGGGCGGTCCGGGACGGAGAGCTCGGGTTCGTTCACACCATTCGAGCGAACACCCACGACCAGGCCCCTCCGCACGCCGCATACATCCCGACCAGTGGTGGGCTGTTCCGCGACTGCTCGATCCACGACTTCGACGTCATCCGCTTCGTCAGCGAGCGTGAGGTGACATCGGTCTTCGCCACGGGCGCCAACAAGGGCGCCTCGTTCTTCGCCGAGGCGGGCGACGTCGACACCGCCGCGGCCGTGCTCACGCTGGACGACGGCACCCTCGTGACACTGTCGGCCACCCGCTACAACGGCGCCGGCCATGACGTCCGGATGGAGGTGCTCGGCAGCGAGGGCACCGTCGGGGTCGGGTATGACGACTCCCTGGCGGTCACCTCGGCGGAGGACGGCGCGGACTATCCCCGCGGACCACGTCACTGGTCGTTCATGGAGCGGTTCCTGCCCGCATACCGCGCGGAGCTGACCGCGTTCGCCGAGGTCGCCACCGGTCGTCGACCGTCTCCGTGCACGCTCGACGACGCCCTGCAGGCGTACCGAGTGGCTGAGGCCTGCGAGCTGTCCCGCCACGAGGGACGCGTTGTGCACCTCGACGAGATCCCGTCGACATGAGCGCCGCAGCGGACGCAAGGGCCTACGACCTGATCACGATCGGTCGTACCGGCGTCGACATCTACCCGCTCCAGCACGGCGTCGGCCTGGAGGACGTGCGGACGTTCGAGAAGTTCCTCGGCGGGAGCGCGACGAACGTGGCCGTGGCGGCCGCGCGCTACGGGAACCGCTCGGCCATCATCACGCGCACCGGACACGACCCGTTCGGGAGCTACGTCAAGCGGCAACTACGCGAGCTCGGCGTCGACGACGCGTTCGTCGAGCCGGTGGACGGACCGCCCACGCCGGTGACCTTCTGTGAGATCTTCCCACCGGACAGCTTCCCGCTCTACTTCTACCGCTACCCCATCGCGCCGGACCTGCTCATCGAGCCCGAAACCTTGCCGCTGCAGGCGATTCGCGACGCGGCGATCTACTGGTCCACGGTGACCGGCCTGTCTCAGGAGCCCAGCCGCGCGGCGCACTTCGCCGCCTGGGAGGCGCGGGGCCGTCGCACGCATACCGTGCTGGACCTCGACTGGCGGCCGATGTTCTGGCCCGCATGCCGACGACGGCCGGGCGCAGGTCGAGCGAGCCCTGGAGCACGTCACCATCGCCGTCGGCAACCGCGAGGAGTGTGAGGTCGCCGTCGGCGAGACCGACCCGAACCGTGCCGCCGACGCCCTGCTCGAGCGCGGGCTCGAGCTCGCGATCGTCAAGCAGGGTCCCAAGGGCGTCCTCGCGGCTACTCGTGACGAGCGCGTCGAGGTGCCCACCTTCCCCGTCCAGGTGGTCAACGGCCTCGGCGCCGGGGACGCCTTCGGCGGTGCGCTGGTCCACGGTCTTCTGCGCACCTGGGACCTGCGCCGCACGCTGGAGTTCGCCAACGTAGCGGGCGCGATCGTCGCGTCGCGGCTCGAGTGCTCCACGGCCATGCCTACCGAGTCCGAGGTCGAGGACGCCCTCGCCACCCGCTCCGTCTCCACCGGAGGCAGCTGATGTCGCTCGACACCCCCACCGCCGCCCTGGCCGTCCCCGACCTCACCGAGGTGCGGGTCCGCGAGCCCGAGCGCATCCTGCAGATGTGGCAGACGCGTCAGCGCCGGCCTATCGCCGGGCCGGACGGCCGACTCCTGGTCGTCGCGGCCGACCATCCCGCCCGCGGCGCGCTCGGCGTCCGGTCGGAGGTCACCGCGATGGCCAGCCGCACCGACCTGCTCGAGCGCCTCGTCACCGCGTTGTCCCGGCCCGGGGTGGACGGTGTCCTGGGTACCCCCGAGATTCTCGACGACCTGCTGCTCCTCGGTGCCCTGGACGACAAAGTGGTCATCGGCTCGATGAACCGCGGTGGCCTCCAGGGCGCCGCGTTCGAGCTCGATGACCGCTTCACCGCATACCGTGCGCAGGACATTGCCGCCCACGGCCTGGACGGGGGCAAGATGCTCACCCGGATCTGCCTAGACGATGCGGGCACAGCGCCGACCCTCGAGGCCAGTGCGGCGGCGGTCACCCAGCTCAACGCGCTCGGGCTGATGGCCATGGTCGAGCCGTTCCTTTCGGTGCGCCGCGACGGTCGTGTGGTCAACCTCCTTGACCCCGATTCCACGATCAAGTCCATCGCCATCGCGTCTGGCTTGGGCGCACCGAGCGCCTACACCTGGCTCAAGCTGCCCGTCGTCGACGATCTCCCCCGGGTGATGGACGCGACGACGCTGCCGACGCTGCTTCTCGGTGGTGACCCGCAGGGCGACCCGCACGACACGTATGCGTCCTGGGGACGCGCGCTCGACCTGCCCGCGGTGCGCGGCCTGGTCGTCGGTCGCGCCCTGCTCTACCCGCCGGACGGCGACGTCGCAGCGGCCGTCGACATCGCCGCCGAGCTGGTCCACGGGGCGGCGCGATGACCGGACGTTGGGTCCTGCCGCTCGGCAGCGCCGAGCGCGAGGACTGGGCCGTGGTCGTCGACGAAGGCGTCGAGGGCTGGCAGTACACCGGCCTGTATGCCGGCTCCCTCCTGCCCGGGGAGGAACGTGGCTTGTCCACCGGTGGCCGCGAGCTCATCGTCGTCCCGCTCTCGGGGTCGGTCGAGGTCCGGTGCACCGAGTCCTCGGGCGCCGTGTCGACGGTACGGCTGACCGGCCGCGCCTCGGTCTTCGACGGACCGGCCGACGTCGCCTACGTCCCTCGCGCCAGTGACCTGGTGCTGGAGGCGACGGAGCCGTGCCGGGTCGCGCTGGCCGTCGCGGTCGTGCCGGCCGAGCCGGTGGGGCCAGTCCCCACGTTCCAGCACCTGGCCGCTCCGGACGTGCCAGTCGAGCTCCGGGGCGCGGGCCAGGCGTCCCGCGAGGTCCGCAACTTCGGCGTGCCGGGCGTCCTCGACGCCGAGGCCCTCATCGCCTGCGAGGTCGTCACCCCGGCCGGGAACTGGAGCTCGTACCCGCCGCACAAGCACGACACCCACCGCGCCGGCGCGGAGTCGCAGCTGGAGGAGATCTACTACCACGAGGTGCAGGCGACCGACGGGGCGGCCGAGGGCGCCGACCCGATCGGCTACCTGCGCGTCTACGGCACGGCGGACCGCGAGATCGACGTGCTCGCCGAGGTCCGCACCGGCGATGTCGTCCTGGTGCCGCACGGATGGCACGGGCCGGCGATGGCCGCACCGGGCTACGACCTGTACTACCTCAACGTCATGGCGGGACCGGGCCCGGACCGGGCATGGTTGATCTGCGACGACCCGGCGCACGCCTGGGTTCGCCAGACGTGGACTTCACTGGCGCTCGACCCTCGCCTACCTCTCGGAGGTGTCCGATGACAGAGACCGTGCGACTGACCGTGGCGCAGGCCGTGGTCCGCTTCTTGGCGGCTCAGTGGACCGAGCGCGACGGTGAGCGGCAGAAGCTCTTCGCCGGCTGCTTCGGCATCTTCGGCCACGGCAACGTCGCCGGCATCGGCCAGGCGCTCCTCCAGAACGAGCTGACGACGGAGGGGGACGAGCGCCTTCCCTACGTCCTCGCCCGCAACGAGCAGGCCATGGTGCACACGTCAGTCGCGTACGCCCGGCAGAAGGACCGGCTGCAGACGTGGGTGTGCACCGCGTCCGTGGGTCCCGGGTCGACCAACATGCTGACCGGCGCGGCGCTGGCGACGATCAACCGGATCCCGGTGCTGCTGCTGCCGTCCGGCACTTTCGCGACCCGGGTCTCCAGCCCGGTCCTGCAGGAGCTGGAGCAGCCGTATGCGGGTGACGTCACCGTCAACGACGCGTTCCGCCCGCTCTCGCGGTTCTTCGACCGGGTCAACCGGCCCGAGCAGCTGCCGTCCGCTCTGCTGGGCGCGATGCGGGTGCTGACCGACCCGGTCGAGACCGGGGCGGTCACCATCTCGCTGCCGCAAGACGTCCAGGCCGAGGCCTTCAACTGGCCGGTCGAGCTGTTCGCGCAGCGGACCTGGCGG
This sequence comes from uncultured Actinomycetota bacterium, assembly GCA_963751085.1. Taxonomy (GTDB): domain Bacteria; phylum Actinomycetota; class Actinomycetes; order Actinomycetales; family Dermatophilaceae; genus Lapillicoccus. The sequence goes on from CAVVTH010000005.1 coordinate 145,665, forward strand.
ATCTCGCGAGCGCAGCCGGACCCCGACGACATCGTGGCCGCCGCGGAGGTGATCCGGTCGGCGCGGCGCCCCATGGTGGTCGCGGGCGGGGGTGTCCACTACGCCCAGGCGGAGGAGGCCCTTCGCGCGTTCTGCGAGCAGACCGGCATCCCCGTCGGCGAGAGCCAGGCTGGGAAGGGGTCACTCCCGCACGCGCACCCGCAGGAGATGGGGGCGGTCGGCTCGACCGGGACGACGGCGGCCAATGCGCTCGCTGCCGAGGCGGACGTCGTCATCGGGTCGGCACGCGGTGGAGCGACTTCACCACGGCGTCACGAACAGTGTTCCAGGCTAAGGGCGTTCGTTTCGTCAACGTCAACGTGGCGCGGTTCGACGCCGCCAAGCACGCGGGACTTCACGTCGTCGGCGACGCGCGGGCCACCCTCACCGCACTGACCGCAGCCCTCGGCGGGTACTCGGTCGACGACGACTACCGCGAGCGTCAGGCGCAGCTGTGGCGAGCCTGGGACGCGGAGGTCGAGGCGGCATACCACCCGTCCGTCGAGGTCACCGACGCTCTCAGTGAGGGTCTGCTGACCCAGGGTGAGGTACTCGGCGCGGTCAACGAGCTGACCGACCCGCGCGACGTCGTGCTCTGCGCCGCCGGCTCCATGCCGGGGGACCTGCACAAGCTGTGGCGCGTCCGCGACCGCAAGGCATACCACGTGGAGTACGGGTACTCCTGCATGGGCTACGAAGTCCCCGCGTCGATCGGCATCCGGATGGCGGACGAGACTCGCGACGTGTTCGCCATGGTGGGCGACGGTGGTTACCTCATGATGCCCACCGAGCTGGTCACGGCCGTCCAGGAGCGGGTCAAAGTGATCGTGGTCCTGGTCCAGAACCACGGGTTCCACTCGATCGGCTCCCTGTCGGAGTCCCTGGGCTCGCAACGCTTCGGAACGCGCTACCGGATGCGGGCCGCGTCCAGCGGGCGCCTCGACGGTGAGGTGCTCCCGGTCGACCTCGCGGCCAACGCGCGCAGCCTCGGCGCCCACGTCATCGAGGTGCACTCGGCGGCCGAGCTCGAGCAGGCGATCAAGGACGCCAAGGCCGCTCCACCCGACGGCGGACCGGTCGTCATCCACGTCGAGACCGACCCGCTGGTCTACGCACCGGACAGTGACGCCTGGTGGGACGTCCCCGTGAGCGAGGTCTCGGAGCTGGACTCGACACAGGACGCGTACAGCACCTATCAGTCGTACAAGGCCACCCAACGGCCGCTGATCACGCCGACGATCGCAGAGGACCCGTGATGAAGCTCGCCCTCGACCCGTACATGTTCCGGACAGTCCCGCTCCTCGAGCTGCCGGGGGTCGTCGCCGACCTCGGCTACGAGTGGATCGAGCTGTCCCCGCGCGACGACGTCATCCCCTTCTTCAACCATCCCCGGATCGACGACGCGGGCGTCGCCGCGTTCCGCAAAGCCCTGGCGGCCGCCGGCGTCGGCATCTCCTCGGTGCTGCCGTTGTTCCGGTGGTCGGGACCGGACGAGGAGGACCGCAGAGCCGCTGTGCGCTACTGGAAGCGGGCGATCCAGATCGCCTCGGACCTCGGCGTGGACACGATGAACTCCGAGTTCAACGGCAACCCTCGGGAAGCCGCCGTATGCGAGCGGCAGTTCTGGAGGTCCATGGACGAGCTGCTGCCCGAGTTCGAGAGGGCCGGCATCCGGCTGGTGCTGGAGCCGCACCCCGACGACTGGGAGGAGGACGGCAAGCGCGCCTTGGACCTCATCCGTGGCATCAACTCGCCGCTCGTCTCCTTCCTCTACTGCGCGCCGCACACCTTCCACCAGGGCAACGACTGCGACGGCATCATGGACAAGGCCGGCGACTTGCTCACCATGGTCCACGTGGCCGACGCCTACGACCACACGGCGTCGTCCGGCCTGCGCTACATCGTCAATCCACCCGGTTCGCAGGTCACCGTCCACCAGCACCTCGACATCGGTCAGGGCGAGGTCGACTTCGCCCAGTTCTTCGCCGGCCTGGAGCGGATCGGCTTCGACGGCATCGTCACGTCATGCGTGTTCGCGTGGGAGGACCGCGCCACCGAGTCCAGCGTCTACATGCGCGACACCATTCGCTCCTACCTCGACAAGTGGGCCACCCCGCCCACCTTCCAGTCCCCCGCCGACGAGGCACCGAAGTCCGCACCGAAGGAAGCATCATGAGCACCCCCACCCGTATCACCCACCTGGTCGACGGAGCCTCCTGGGAGGGAACCGCCGAGCGCACGTCACCGGTCTTCAACCCGGCTACCGGGGAGCAGACCGGGGTCCTGGACCTCGCGTCCGCAGACCTCGTCGGTGAGGTCGTGGCGAACGCCAAGGCGGCCTGGCCGCAGTGGGCCGAGGCGTCCTTGGCCAAGCGCAGCAGGGTGCTCTTCGCCTTTCGACAGCTCCTGGACGAGCGCAAGCAGGAAATCGGTGCGCTGATCACCGCGGAGCACGGCAAGGTTCTCGACGACGCCGTCGGGGAGGTCACCCGCGGCCTGGAGGTCGCCGAGTTCGCGTGCGGCATCCCCCACCTGCTCAAGGGCGGCTTCTCCGAGAACGCGTCGACCAACGTCGACGTGTACTCCATGCGTCAGCCGCTCGGCGTGTGCGCCGTCATCTCCCCGTTCAACTTCCCGGCCATGGTCCCGATGTGGTTCATCCCGATCGCCATCGCCTGCGGAAACGCCGTGATCCTCAAGCCCAGTGAGAAGGACCCCTCGGCCGCCCTCGCGGTGGCGCGCCTGTGGACGGAGGCCGGGCTCCCCGACGGCGTCATGAGCGTCGTCAACGGCGACAAGGAGGCGGTCGACGCTCTGCTCACCCATCCCGACATCAAGTCGGTGTCGTTCGTGGGCTCCACGCCGATCGCACGGTACGTCTACGAGACCGGCACGACGCACGGCAAGCGAGTGCAGGCCCTCGGTGGCGCGAAGAACCACATGCTCGTCCTTCCGGACGCCGACCTCGACCTGGCCGCCGATGCCGCCGTCAACGCGGGCTTCGGCTCGGCCGGCGAACGATGCATGGCCATCTCCGCTCTCGTCGCCGTCGAGCCGATCGCCGACGAGCTGGTCTCCAAGATCCGCGACCGGATGGGCAAGCTGGTCACCGGTGACGGCACCCGCGGGTGCGACATGGGCCCGCTAGTCACCAGCCAGCACCGCGACAAGGTGGTGTCCTACCTCGATGCGGGCGTCGCCGACGGCGCGACCCTCGTCGTGGACGGGCGCGGCGCCGACGTCGACGCCGACGGCGAGGGCTACTTCCTCGCCCCGACGCTCTTCGACAACGTCGAGCCGGGGATGTCGGTCTACGACGACGAGATCTTCGGACCGGTCCTCTCCGTCGTCCGGGTGCACACGTACGAGGACGGCGTCAACCTGATCAACGCCAACCCGTACGGCAACGGGACGGCCATCTTCACCAACGACGGCGGCGCGGCGCGCCGGTTCCAGCACGAGATCGAGGTCGGCATGGTCGGCGTCAACGTGCCGATCCCGGTGCCCGTCAGCTACTTCTCGTTCGGCGGTTGGAAGAACTCCCTGTTCGGCGATACCCACGCGCACGGCATCGAGGGCGTCCACTTCTTCACCCGCGGCAAGGTGGTCACCTCACGCTGGCTCGACCCGAGCCACGGCGGCCTCAACCTCGGCTTCCCTCAGAACGCATAGGCGGTGGCGTTTCCCTCGTCGCTTCCGCCTGCCCGCACTCCCGATTCGATGGATGCCCCGCCGCTGCGGTGGGGCGTCCTGGGGACCGGGTGGATCGCCCGCCGCTTCGTCGAGGCGATGCGGCGGAACACCCGACAGGAGGTGTATGCGATCGGCTCCCGATCGCTCGCATCGGCGCGCACCTTCGCCGCGGACACGGGCGTCGCGCAGGCTCGTTGCTACGGCTCGTACGAGGAGCTCGTAAGCGACTCGGAGGTCGACGTCGTCTACGTGGCCACTCCGCACCACCTCCACGTCGAGCATGCGTTGCTCTCCCTGGACGCCGGTCGGAACACGTTTGTGGAGAAGCCGATCGGACTGAACGAGGCGGAGGTGGCGCGAATGACGGCGGCCGCTGCCGTTTCCGGGCTATTCCTCCGCGAGGCGCTGTGGTCCGCATACCTGCCGAAGTTCGACGTGATCCGCCAGCTGCTGGACGACGATGTCCTCGGCGCCATCCACTCGGTCCAGGCGGACGTGGGCGAGTACTTCCCGGCCGACCATCGCATCATGCGGGCCGACCTGGCCGGCGGAGCGCGCTACGACCTGCTCACGTACCCGTTGTGGTTCGCGCGATGGGTGCTCGGGCCCCTCGAGACCGTGCAGGAGGTAGCCACACCGGCTCCGGCCGACCTCAGTCCCAGCGGCGTTGAAGGGCAGATCGCCGTGGTCCAGCGCAACGAGTTCGGAGCGTTCGCCGTGCTCTTCGCCAGTGTCCTCGGAAACACGCCCACAACCGCCACGGTCGTCGGCTCGAAGGCCACGCTCCGCCTGGACGGACCCTTCTACCAACCCGGAGGCTTCTCTCTCCGGTCGCACGACGGACGTGAGCTGCGCTACGACGAAGAGCAGATCGCGCACGCGGGACTTCACTACGAGGCAGCAGCGGTCGCCCGCGCGCTGGCCCCATCACTCGACCGGAGGACGAATACCCATGCCTGACACGACTAGCTCGACCGCCCGTTCGAAGGCCACGAACACCGACCCGAGGTACGCGAAGCTGACGATCGGCGTGTGCCCCGACCAGTGGGGCGTCTGGTTCCCCGAGGACGACAAGCAGATTCCGTGGCCGACCGCGCTCGACGAGATGGCTGAGGCCGGATTCTCGATCATGGAGACCGGCCCCTTCGGGTACTTCCCGAAGGACCCTGAGCGGCTGCAGGAGGAGATGGACCGGCGCGGGTTCCGGGTCGTCGCCGGGACCGGGTGGGGCATCCTGCACCAGCCCGAGGCGTGGGCCGAGACCGAAGCGACCTTCCGGGCCATCGCCGAGACGCACGCAGCCGTCGGGGCCGAGTACATCGTTCATCTCCCGCCGCTGTTCCGCGACGACAAGACCTGGGAGTACACCGATGACCGGGTGCTGTCGACCGAGGCGTGGAACCACTACATCGCCGGCGCCGACCGGCTGGGGCGCCTCCTCAAGGAGGACTACAACCTGAAGATGGTGCTTCATCCGCACGGCGACAGCCACATCGAGACGCCGGAGGACATCGACCGCATCTTCGAGGCGACCGACCCCGAGTACGTCGGGTTCTGTCTGGACACCGGTCACATCGTCTACGGAGGCGGGGACCCGGTCGACCTGTGCCGCAAGTACCCGGAGCGGATCTCGTACGTTCACATCAAGGCGATGGACCCGGCCCTGGTGCAGCAGGCTCACGACGAGGACTGGCCGTTCGGGCTGGCGGTGGCCAAGGGGTGCTCGGTCGCGCCGCCGGCCGGGGCGCCGGACATGCCCGCGCTCATCGAGGCGTTGGCGGACCTCGACAAGGATCTCTACGTGGTGTGCGAGCAGGACATGTACCCCTGCGACCCGACCTACCCGCTGCCGAACGCCATCCAGACCCGCGAGTACCTGGCCTCCATCGGCCTCGGCCTCGCGTAGTCGTCGACTCACCAACCTAGGAGCTGACACGATGACCGCTGGGACAGTCAGAATCGGCATGATCGGCCCCGGTGGCATGGGCCAGGCGCACATCGACCGCATCCACACCGTCATTGCCGGCGGCCGGGTGGTGGCCGTCTCTGACGTCGACCCCGCCCGCGCGGCCGCCGTGGCCGAGCGGACCAGCGCCACCGCATACCCGGACTCCGCGAGCCTCATCGCCTCGGACGTCGACGCCGTGATGATCTGCAGCTACGGTCCGGCGCACGAGGTGGACGTCCTCGCGTGCATCGCCGCGGGCAAGCCGGTGTTCTGCGAGAAGCCGCTCACCCCAACCGCGGACGCGGCCCTACGGATCATGGAGGCGGAGCAGACGGCCGGCCGACGGCTGGTAACCGTCGGCTTCATGCGGAGGTTCGACCGCTCTTACCGGGAGATGAAGGCGCTGCTCGACTCCGGCGACCTCGGCGAGACGCTCATGGTCCACTGCGCGCACCGCAATCCCACGGTGCCGGAGGGCTACACGTGGGACATGGCCATCAACGACACGGCCATCCACGAGGTCGACACGATGCGCTGGCTGCTCGGCGAGGAGTTCGTGTCCGCCCGGGTCGACACCCCCAAGCGGACCTCGTTGCGGTTCCCACACCTGCAGGACCCCCTCGTCCTGGTGCTGGAGACCGAGTCTGGCGTCCGGGTCGACGACGAGATCTTCGTCAACTGCCAGTACGGCTACGACATCCGGTGTGAGGCGGTCGCCGAGAAAGGCACGGTCTCCCTGTCCGACCAGGAGGCCATCACCGTCCGCGACGGCTCCGGTCACCGCAACCGCGTCGCCCGGGACCACAACGACCGGTTCTGGGGCGCCTTCGTCACCGAGGTCCAAGAATGGATCGACGCCGTCGCCAGCGGCCAGCACGCAGGGTCGACCTCGTGGGACGGGTATGCGGCAGCCTGCGTCTGTGACGCGGGAGTCAGGGCGCTCACCGACGAGGGTGTCGTCAAGGTGGAGATGATCGCCAAGCCGGCGTTCTACGCCTGACGCGGGCTGGGCCCGGCGGCCTCACAACGCCTGTTCGGCGGCGATCAGCGTCTGAGCGGCGAACCGCAGTCCTTCCAGCTGGTCGAGCTCCTGGTCCTCGTGCTCGATGTTGACCGGCATGTCCGGGTCCACCTTCTGGAGCGCTCGCAGGAACTCGGTCCAGTAGGCCGTGTCATGGCCGCGACCAACGGCGACGAAGTCCCACGAGGGGTTGCGCGGCCAGCCACTGAGGGTCGTCCCGCCACCCAGGGGCAGGTAGCCCGGCTGTCCTTCGGCCACACGGCTGAAGGCGTCGTCGATGACCCCGTTGACCTTCGCGGCCTCGTTGATCCGGGTGTCCTTGGCGGCCGCGTTGTAGACGAGGTCGCCGAGATCGGCGACGGCGAGGACCGGGTCGATCCCCTGCCAGAACAGGTGGCTCGGGTCCATCTCCGCTCCCACGTGCGTGGCGCCGATCTCCTGTGCGAGCCGGTGCATGGTCCGCGGGTTGAAGACGATGTTGCCGGGATGCATCTCGATGGCGATCCGGACGTCGGCGTCGGCGGCCCGCTGCTGGACGTCCTTCCAGTACGGGACGGCCACCTCCCACTGGTGGTCCTGCACGTCGAGGAAGGGGCTCCACCACGGCAGCGGGTTCCACACCGGGACGGTGGTTCCCGGCTCACCGCCCGGGGTGCCCGACATCGTGACGACGCGCTTCACGCCCAGCAGGGCCGCCAGCTCGATCGACTCGAGGAGGTCCTTGGAGTGCGGGAAGCCCACCGCCGGGTGCAGCGGGTTGCCGTTGCAGTTGAGGGCGGTGAGCGTGAGCCCCCGGGTCGAGAACTCGGCGAGGTATGCCTCCCGCGCGTCCGCGCTGGCGCGCAGCTCGTCGACCGGCAGGTGCACCGGCGGGAGAAAGCCGCCGGAGTTGATCTCGACGCTGGTCAGGCCGAGGCCGGCGATGATGTCGAGGGTGTCGCCGAGCGACTTGTCGAAGAGGCAGGCGTCGTAGGCGCCGAGGTACATGAGTCGTTCCTTTCGGAGGGTTCGTCAGTGAAGGTTCAGCGGGGCCTAGATCGGGTCAGTGGGCGACGTCGACGGACGAGCCGTTCGCCGCGGCCGAGCGGATGACGGCATCGACGACGGCGAGGTCGCGGAGACCGTCCTCGAAGGAGGCCACCGGCGGTAGCCCCTCGAGCCCCGCCACCTGCTCGAGAAAGGCGCGGGCCTGGTACCCGAACAGGTCTCCCGTGCCGAAGGAGACGCCCGGAAAGTCCATCGGCAGCCCGCCCTTGATGTACGGATGCGCCGGACCGACGAGGATCTGGTTGAAGCCGTCCAGCCCGTCATCGCGCAACTCGCGAAGCACGGAGAACTCGGCCGGGCGGTCCATGTCCCAGCGCGCGGCCCCTCGTTCGGCCAACACCTCGAAGCCGAGAGAGTTGGCGTGTCCCGTGGCGATGCGCGAGAGGGAGAAAGTGCCGATGGCCCCTGAGGCGAAGCTGGCGTTGAAGGCGGCCACATCGTCGTTCTCAACCGGTTCGTAGACGTCACTGAGCTGCGCCTTGGCGTGTCCGTAGGTGGTGCCGATGGGAACGGCGCGCTGCGTCACCCTGGTTGTGAACGTGGCTCCGCTCACGGAGGCCAGAGGTCCACAAACAAACTCCGCCATGTCGATGAGGTGGCTGCCGATGTCGGACAGCGCACCGGTGCCCGGCCCGCCCTTGTAGCGCCACGCCATCGGCGTCTCGGCGCTGCGGGCGTAGTCACACCAGTACCGGCCGTCGAAGTGCGACACGTCGCCCAGCTCGCTGCTGCAGCAGGTCGCGGATGGCCGCCACCCCGGGTTGACGACGGTAGACGAACCCTGTGCCGGTGACCTGCTCCGGGCGGGCGGCGGCGGCCGCGATCATCGCCTCGGCATCGTCGAGGCTCGGTGCCAGGGGCTTCTCGCAGAGGACATGCTTCCCAGCCGCTAGCAGGGCCTCAACCACCGGACGATGCAACTGGTTGGCGACGACAACGCTGACCACCTGGACCGCATCGTCGTCGAGCAGCTCGTGCCAGTCGGTGCTGGCCCGCTCGTACCCGTACCGAGCCGCAGCATCCTTGGCGACCGCCTCGTCGGCGTCGACGGCCGCGACGTAGCGCAGCGGCGGCAACGGTGGGTCGAACAACGTAGGAGCCGAGCGATACCCCGCGAGATGCGCCCGACCCGCCATTCCGGCTCCAATGACCGCCACGCCTATCTGCTCAGCCATGTTCGTCCTTTCTTTTGAAGCGCTTTAAGATAGTCTCCTTCCTAACGTCTCCGCTGTCAACACTTTGTCCTGACAAATCGATCGGGCAGGAGGCTCCACGGTGCCTGGCACTGACCTACCGCACCCGGTGGCGTCGCATCGCGTCGCCCGACCGCGACTGGACGATGTCGCTGTGCAGGCCGGGGTCTCGACCGCCACTGCCTCGCTGGTGCTTCGGGATCGCCCGGGTCCTAGCGAGGACACCCGGAAACGGGTCCTGACCGCCGCGGAGTCCCTGGGATACCGCGCCGACCGCAGCGCCAGCATGCTGGCCCGCCGGCGGACCCACCTGCTCGGGCTCTCCATGAGTCTGACCAACTCCTTCCACGCCGAGCTGGCCGAGGACATCCACGTGGCGGCATTCGACCGCGGGTACGACATCGTGGTGTCACCGCTGACCGGCGTACGTGACGAGCGACAGACTGCACTCCGCCTGGTGGACCAACGGTGCGAGGCCCTCATCCTGCTCGGCCCGTCGCTCACCCGGCGCGAGCTGGAGTCGCTCGCCGCGCATACCCCCGTCGTGGTCGTGGGACGCCGACTGACGGCGCAGGGCGTGGCCGTCGTGCGGGCGGCCGACGACCGAGGTGTCGCCGCGGCGATCCGGCACCTCGCCGACCTCGGTCACCGTCGGGTCGCCTACGTCGACGGTCCATCCGGGGCCGATCGCCACCCTGCGACGACGACGGCTTCCGGAGAGCCATGCGCCGGTTCGACGCGGCGAGGGGGCGCCCGCCGTGGTGGCCGGCGGCGACACCGAGCTGGCCGGCATGCACGCCCGGCTACCGCACGGTGCCGGGGCGCCCACGGCCTACGTCTGCTTCAACGACCGGTGTGCCCTCGGGGTCGTCGACCAGCTGCAGGCGGGCGGCCTCGACGTTCCCGCCGATGTCTCGGTGGTGGGCTTCGACGACAGCCCCGTGGCCCGGCTGGGAACCGTGTCGCTCACCACGGTGAGCCAGTCTCCAATGGCGATGGCGGCCGCAGCGGTGGACGCCGCCCTCGACCTGGTCGACGGCGGCGTCCTCGGCTCACGTCCGGATGTCGTCCTGGAGCCCCCGCTGGTGGTGCGGACGAGCTCCGGTCCGGTCAGTGGCTGAGCTGCGATCTCGCCTGTGCCGTAAGCCGGTCGGTGAGCTGCTGCACGCTGGCCCGGTCGGCCACCGCGAGCGCAAGGAGCTCAGCCTGGCTGGGAGGAGCCATGCCGCCGACGGGCTGCGCCCGATCCAGGTTGGTCGGAAAGGGGTACCCCTCCGCTGCGGCCGCCACGACGTTCGCGACCTGAGCCGCTGACATGCCGGACTCCGCCGCGGCCAGCAGAGCTGGGTAGACCGAGGTGACGACTCGCGCGCGGTCGACGGTCTCCATCGCACGGCCGAAGGCTGACGAGATCTGCAGGAGGTTGGCCATTCGACCGATGTCGCTCGACTGGTTGGAGCCCGCGGCGTGCAGCAGCGCAGGGTTGAAGAAGACCGCGTCGCCCTTCTCGAGCGGCAGCTGTACGAAGTGAGACTCGAAGTACTCCTGGAACTCTGGGCGGCGGTAGGCAACGTAACCGTGCGAGTACTTCTGGCTGTGCGGCAGGTACAGCGTCGGGCCGGACACCAGTGGCATGTCGACGTGTGCAACCGCGCCCTGGAGGGTCAGCACCTGCGACAGCTCGTGCACGTGGGCGGGAAACATGCTGCACCGCTCATCCGACTGGAAGCCGAGGTGGTAGTCGCGGTGCACGGTCTGCGCCGCTCCGCCGGGGTTCACCACGTTGACCTGAGACGTGACCTGGTACGCCGGTCCGAGCCAGCTACGGGCGGCCAGGGCGACGACGTCGTTGGCGTAGTAGTCGACAAACACGTCCGGGCTAGCCACAGCCAGCTTCTCGAGGGCGTTCCAGACGCGGTCGTTGGCGCCGGGCTTGGCGAAGTGATCGCCACTCGTGGCGCCGGATGCCCGCTGTGCGTCGATCATCGCCTCGAAGGCGGTCGTCGTGCGGTCGACCACTCCCGCCTCGAACGCCCGGGTGAACAGCACGATGCCCGGGCCGGACCGGAGCGCACGGGCAAGCTCGATCTCCAGGCTCACCGTGTCGTCGTCCAGGTCGCGGAGCGCTCGCGCGTCGTACACGAGAACTTGGTCGCGCACGCCGATGGCGTGAGGGTAGTCACCCAGGTGGGTCTGCTGCTCGAGGACCTCGACCAGGTCATGGATGCGGGCGTCCACTGCGGTGATTCGCTGCGGGCTGATGGATGCGGTGGCGACGGCGCTCATGGAATCTCCTGGGGCGGTGAGTGGGGCTGCTACCAGCGTGACTGCGAAAGCCGTGCTCGGGCCAGGCGAATCGCCTCAGAAAGACCTCAGTGATCTCTCCGCTGTCCTACGGTGAGGGGTGACCAGGGACCATCGGGTCGTGGACATCGCGTCGCAGGCTCAGCTGTCGAAGGCGACCGTCGACCGCGTCCTCCACGGACGGCCCGGAGCTAGCCCCCGCGCGGTTCGAGCAGTTGAGCAGGCCGTGCTCGACCTGGACCGCCAGCAGACCCAGTTGCGGCTGGGGGCCCGCACCGTCGTCCTCGACGTCATCATCCAGGCCCCACGACGGTTCTCGACGGCCTTCCGCGAAGCGGTCGAGGCCCAGCTCGGCTCCGCCAGGCCAGCCGCCGTACGCGCTCGGTTCCACGTGACCGAACACGCCGACGTCGCGGATGCGGTGGCGGCGCTGGACCAGCTCGGAACCCCGGGCCGTACGTCGAACGGGGTCCTGCTCAAAGCTCCTGACGACCCCGACGTTGCCGGGGCCGTCCGCCGACTCACTGCTCGGGGTGTCCCGGTCGTCACGGTGGTCACCGACATCCATGGGAGCGGGCGGATCGCATACGTAGGGTTGGACAACCAGTCGGCCGGCGCCACCGCCGCGTACGTGACGGCCGCCTGGCTGAGGAGGCGACGGGGTGACCTCCTCGTCACGCTGAGCCGCTCGGCGTTCTTCGGCGAAAGCGAGCGCTACTCGGCCTTTCGCGACACGCTCCACGACCTGGCGCCACAACGGCGCCTTTTCGCCATCACCGAAAGCGAGGGTCTGGACGCCACGCTCGTCGCCTTGGTCCAGAGGGAGCTTCAGCTGTCTCCGTCCATCATCGGCGCATACTCGATCGGCGGCGGCAACCGCGCGATCGTCGACGCGTTCGCCGCGGCGGCACGGCCGCGGCTCGTCCACGTCGCCCACGACCTCGATCGAGACAATGTGGAGCTACTGCAGCGCCGTTCGCTGTCGGTGGTCCTGCACCACGACCTCCACACCGACGCGCGCCTCGCGATCCGCCAGGTGCTCCGGCACCATCGGTTGGTGCCGGGCGCACCCACCTCGATGCCGGCCAACGTGCAGGTGGTGACGCCGTTCAACGTGCCCGGCCGGCTGAGGCCCGGGTGACCGTCAACGCTCGTCGACCACCATGTCGAGGGCGTAGTCCTCGGCGCGGTAGCTGTGGTCGCCGAACTCCACCGCCTTGCCCGCGACGTCGAACGCCATTCGCGTCATCGTCAGGACGGGCTGACCGCCACGCAGGTTGAGATGCCGCCGCTCTGCCGGCGTCGGCATCCGCGCGCCGATGCTCTGCCGCGCCACCACCGGCTTGGCTCCGCGGGTCCGCAAGGCGTCGTAGAGGCCGGTCTGTTCCAGCTCCTGACGCGTGAGGTCGGCGTACCCCGGCGGCAGCCAGTTGTGAAGCAGGGCCAAGGGCTTGTCGTCGACGAGGCGCAGCCGCAGGACCGAGAGCAGCTCGGTGGTCTCGGGGAGGTCAAGCGCGGTCGCCGCCTGGGAGTCCTGGACGTTTTCGAGCTCGAGCACGGTCGTCCGTGGCGCCCGACCGGCGCGCTTGAGCTCGTCGAAGAGGCTGGACAGCTCGAACCGCCGATGCACCTTGCGGTTCGCGACCGTCGTGCCTACACCGCGGCGACGGACCAGGAGCCCTTGGTCGACCATCTCTTGGATCGCCCGCCGCACCGTGGGACGGGACAGCCCCAGCCGCTCGCACATGGCCAGCTCGTTCTCGAACGGGTCGCCGGGCTCCAGCTGTCCGTCGCGTATCGCACTGCTCAGCTGCTCGGCGAGCTGGTGGTACAGCGGTACGGGTGAGCCCCGGTCGATTCGCAGGTCGACGAGCTGAGCAGTCATGCTCACACAGTAACGATCAGCGAGCCCTCAGGTAACAATGTCACGACAATTTCCTGACTGGCGTCTCGAGACAACATCTACTTCTTGCTCAGCGCCATCCAGGTGTCGACGACGGTGTCGGGGTTCAGGCTCATCGTGTCGATGTGCTGGTCCAGCAGCCAGGCGGCCAGGTCGGGGTGGTCGGACGGGCCCTGCCCGCAGATGCCGACGTACTTGCCGTGCTTCTTGCAGGCGGCGATGGCCAGCGACAGCATGTGCTGCACGGCGGGGTCGCGTTCGTCGAACCCGGCGGCCACCAGCGCGGAGTCGCGGTCCAGGCCGAGGGTCAGCTGGGTCATGTCGTTGGAGCCGATGGAGAACCCGTCGAAGTGCTCGAGGAACTGGTCGGCGATGACGGCGTTGGACGGCAGCTCGCACATCATGATGACTTGCAGGTCGTTCTCGCCACGCTTGAGGCCGTGCTCGGCGAGCAGCTCGACGACGCCGCGGGCCTCGGTCAGGGTGCGGACGAACGGGATCATCACCTTGACGTTGGTCAGCCCCATCGTGTCGCGGACGTAGCGCAGCGCCTCGGCCTCCATCGCGAAGCAGTCGGCGAACTCCGGTGACAGGTAGCGGGAGGCGCCGCGGTAGCCGATCATCGGGTTCTCCTCGTGCGGCTCGTAGTTCGGGCCGCCGACGAGGTTGGCGTACTCGTTGGACTTGAAGTCCGACATCCGCACGATGACCGGCTTGGGGTGGAACGCCGCCGCGATGGTGCTGACGCCCTCGGCGACCCGCTGGACGAAGAACTCCCGCGGACCGGGGTATGCGGCGACCGCCTCGTCGACCTTCCGCGCCAGCTCGGGGTCGTCCCCGGCCAGCGTCCCGGCCGCGTGGTCGAGCAGCGCCTTGGGGTGGATGCCGATCTGCCGGTTGATGATGAACTCCAGCCGAGCCAACCCGACGCCCTCGTTGGGCAGCATCGAGAACGCGAACGCCTGGTCTGGGGTGCCGACGTTCATCATGATGCCGACGTCGATGTCCGGCATGGCGCCGAGGTCGGTCTGCTCGACCTGGATGTCGAGCAGCCCGTCATAGACGAAACCGGTGTCGCCCTCCGCGCAGGAGACGGTCACCTCTCGGCCCTCGGCCAGCTCCCGGGTCGCCGAGCCGGTGCCTACCACGGCGGGGATGCCCAGCTCGCGGGCGATGATCGCCGCGTGACAGGTGCGGCCACCGCGGTTGGTGACGATCGCGCTGGCCCGCTTCATGATCGGCTCCCAGTCGGGGTCGGTCATGTCGGCGACGAGCACCTCGCCCTCGACGAACTCCCGCATCTGGTCGGCGGATTCGAGGATCCGCACCGCACCGGCGCCGGCCTTCTGCCCGATCGCCCGCCCCTCGACCAGCACGTCGGCGCCCTTGGCGCCCGCGACCCGGTAGCGCGACAAGGCCGCCCCCGACCGCCGCGACTGCACCGTCTCCGGCCGCGCTTGCAGGATGTAGAGCTTCCCGTCGACGCCGTCCTTGCCCCACTCGATGTCCATCGGCCGCCCGTAGTGCTGCTCGATGGAGACCGCCAGCCGGGCCAGCTCCTCGACCTCCGCATCGGTCAACGAGAACCGCACCCGCTCCGCCGGGTCGACCTCCACGAACTCCGTGGTCTTCCCCACGCTGGGGTCGTTGGTGAACACCATCTTTGTCGCCTTGCCGCCGACGCCCCGCGTCAGCACCGCCGGCGTGCCCGCCGCCAGGCCCGGCTTCCACACATACCACTCGTCGGGGTTGACCGCGCCCTGCACGACCCCCTCGCCCAGCCCGTACGACGCGGTCACGAACACCGCGTCGGTGAACCCGGACTCGGTGTCCATCGTGAACATCACGCCGGAGGCGCCGACGTCGGACCGCACCATCCGCTGCACCCCCGCCGACAGCGCCACCTCGGCGTGCGCGAACCCGTGGTGCACCCGGTAGGCGATCGCCCGGTCGTTGTAGAGCGAGGCGAACACCTCGTGGATCGCCTGCAGGATCCCCTCGATGCCGCGGATGTTGAGGAACGTCTCCTGCTGCCCCGCGAACGACGCGTCCGGCAGGTCCTCCGCCGTCGCGGACGACCGCACCGCGAAGCTCGGCCTCGTCGCCTTCCGGCGAGCTTCGCGTACGCCTCGCGGACCTCCTGCTCCAACGCCGGCTGCAGCGGCTGCTCGATGATCGCGGCCCGCACCTGCTGGCCAACCCGGGCCAAGGCGTCGACGTCGTCAGTGTCCAGGCCCTCCATCAGCCCGGTGATCCGCGCCGACAGCCCCTCCTGCGACACGAAGTCCCGGAACGCCGACGCGGTCGTGGCGAAACCGTCGGGCACCCGCACACCCGCCGACGCGAGGTTGCCGATCATCTCGCCCAGCGACGAGTTCTTCCCGCCGACCTCCTCCAGGTCGGCCATTCCCAACGACGAGAACCACTTGACGTTCGCGCTCACGAGCCCGCTCCTTTGGGTGCCGCGGCTGCGCCGGGCCGGGAGGCCGACTGCAGCGTCTGGACGATCAACGTGGACATCTCCTCGACCGACTTCGTCGTCGAGTTGATGACCGGAAGCCGGTTGGCCGCATACATCGCCTCGGCGCGGCGCAGCTCGTAGGTGCACTGCTCGAGCGAGGCGTACTTGGAGTTGGGTCGCCGCTGCTGACGCACCTCCGACAGTCGCCCCGGCGTCGCGAGCAGCCCGACGACCCGGTCCTTGAGGTTCCGGATCGGGTCGAGGCAGCTCCGTGGTCTCGCAGGTCCTCCTCGACCAGCGGGTAGTTCGCGACGAACAGCCCGTGCTGCAGAGCCAGGTACATGGTCGTGGGCGTCTTCCCGCACCGCGACGGAGCGATGAGGACGACCTCCGCCTTGTCCAGCGCCCGCAGGCTCTGCCCGTCGTCGTGCTCGATGGAGTACTCGATCGCGGCCATCCGTGCGTTGTAGCGCTGGACGTCGCCGACACCGTGGAGCTGGGCCGCGACGCGAGCCGCGGGGACGCCGAACACCGCCTCGACGCGGGAGATGTGCAGCTCGAAGAAGTCGATCATCGGGCACTTGGTGGTGTGCAGGACCTCGCGGATCTCGTCGGTCGCCGCCGTGGTGAAGGCGATCGGGGTGACCGGTCCTTCCGCGGCGCGGTCCAGCACCTCGACGACGCGGCGGGCCTCGTCGGGCGTCGAGATGAACGGGATGAGCCGCCGCTCGAACCGCAGCTGGGGGAACTGGATGAGCAGGGCGTTCCCCATCGTCTCCGCGCTGATCCCCGTGCTGTCGGAGAGGAAGAACACCGGGGTCGCCGCCCGGTCCGTCCCCGGGTCAGCGCCGGCCGCGCCGACGGTGGTCATGCCCGCATACCGTATGCGTGGCGATCGGCCGCGCACTCGTGGCCGGTTCCGATGGGCGCCATCGACCTCGGTCGCAGGGTCAGGAGACACGAGGCCAGCACCTCCCGAGGGGTCGACGTCGACGGCGGGGCAATGGCCGACGGTATCGCCACCACCGCGCGGCGCATAAGCGGGTCCTGCTCGAGCGCGATCATGAACAGCAGCAAGGACACCTGGTGAGGGCCGCGCGCAGACGTTCCGACCCGGTGGAGAGCGAGCGGATCTCGAGGATGCGCAAGCGGTCAGGCATCGACATGGTCGGTGTGATCGGTGTCGTCGTGCTCGCAACGGCAGTCGGCGCCGCAACCACACCTGGATCCGGAGGCGGACTCGGAAGCCGACCCGCTCGATCGCGTGCCGAACACCTCCAGCCGGCAGGCGCAGGAAGCGAGGACCGGCACGTCGGCGCGAGCCGACGCGACCGCGAGCTGTTGCGCGATGATCCGCGCCTCGCCGTGATGCCCCAACCGCTCGAGGCACTCGTGGTAACCGTGCAGGCTCCAGACGTTGGCGGGGTGGTGCACCGACCGGCTGACGGCGGGGTCGAGCCCGAGGTCGGCGGCGTAGACGGCGGCCGCCTCCTCGACGCGGCCCTGCTCGAGCAGCAAGGCTCCGTAGGCGTGCCGCGTCGGCTGCATCCAGCCCCAGGGCTCGTCGTAGGGCAGGGCATCGTCGAGCGCGACGGCCCGTCGCAGGTGGTCCAACCCGTCCTCGACGTTCCCCTGTCGGTAGGCGATCTCGCCATCGAGCATCGCGCCGGCGACGGCGAGGATGTCGAGAGCGGTGTTGTTGAAGAGGTACCGGCTGTCCGACACCTGGGCCACCGCCCTCGTGAACTGTGCGCGCGAGTCCTGGGCAGCCTCGACGTCGCCCAGCGCGGCGTGCGCGACCCCACGCCCGTAGAGGATCATCGCCGTGGTGGTGCAGAAGAGGGCTCGGTTCTCGGGAAGCGGTTGAGCGACGAGCTCCGCCCACCGTCCGAAACGCACCAGCACATGCGTCTTGAGCGGCACGAACGCTTCGAGCCAGTCGGCCATGGGTGGGCTCTCAATCGCCAACAGTTCCGGGGTGAGCTGCTCGCTCAGCTCGTCGGCAGCGGCCATGGCGTCGCGGTAACGCCCGAGGAACATCGCGGAGTAGACGATGAAATGAAGGTCGTGCGCGCGGTACAGCGAGTAGAAGTTGAGCGGCCCGGAGCGCTCGACGAAGAGACGGTCGGCCTCTACCGCACGCCGGTTCGCGGCGATAGCGGCGTGGTAGTCGCCACACAGCACGTCGAGATGGCTAGGCATGTGTTGGAGGTGCCCGGCGTCCGGAACCAGCCCGCGGAGTCGGTCGGCGCTGGGCAACGCCGCCTCCGGCCGCTCGGACATCTCGAGCAGGTGGATGTGCAGGTGGAGCACGAAGGGGTGGCGGTCGCCTCCGGGCGCTGCCAGCGCGGCGTCGAGCAGCCGTTCGGCCTCGACAGCACGGGAACCCGGCGCCGGTTGACCGGTCAACGGGTCCCAGAGGGCCCAGGCGGTCACGTTGACCAGCGCGTCGGCCGCGAGGGCGAGCACGTCGAGGTCCTCGGGGTATGCGGCGGCAACCTCGGTCATGGCGTCGGCGTAGGCCTCGTGTCCGGCTTGCCAGGTGTCAGCGTCCTCGGTGGAGACGATGGCGTAGCGGGCCGTGAGGGCGGCGACCAGACTCGCGGCGGGCTCGGCGACGGAGTGGCCGGCAGCCGCTGCGCGGTCCAGCGAAGCCCGGGCCAGGTCGAGCTCCGACCGGGCTCGACTCAGGCTGGTGACGAGGTCGACACGCGTCGAACGCCTCCCACCCCTTGTTGTAGTTCGGGCCGACGGCGTAGGCGATGCCCCAATGGGCGGCCCACAGCTCCGGATCCTCGACCAGCGCCTGCTCGAAACACGCCACCGCCTCGTCGTGGTTGAAGGCGTAGGCCCAGACCAGACCGCGGTCGAACCACCGCTGAGCCCCCTCTGAGGTGGTGGCCACCGGCCGGTGATAGTCACCGAGGTCGTAGTAGGCGTCGGTCACGGCCCGAGCGTACGGCGGCCCGGCGTCGGTCCGCTGCCTCCTCGGGATTCCGCGTCAACGCGTCCTCGTCGTCACGCATCTCCATCGAGAACCGAGGGCGGGATCGCCACGATTCGTGGTGTCCGTTCGGTGGCGCCCGCTGTGTCACGGTCACCGTCATGGGTCCGGCCCGCCGGTTCCCCCGGACGCTCCGTCGACAAGGGCGCGGTCGTAGCTGCCGGGCCGACGGTCCCACACGATGTGCGGACCAAGGTGGCCGTCGGGGTGGTCGAAGTGCTGGGTGGCGGTGAGCCGGTCGCGGTGGACGATGGTGTGGTGCCGCCCGCACAACAGCGCGGCGTTGCTCAGGTCGGTGGGTCCGCCGTCGACCCAGTGCCGGAGGTGGTGGGCGTCGCACCACGACGCCGGGGTGTGGCAGCCGGGGAAGGTGCAGTGCCGGTCCCGCAGCCACAACGCCTGCACCTGTCCCGGGGAGAACAGCCGTCTCGTCCGGCCCAGGTCCAGGACCTGACCGTCGGCGCCGAGCACGGCCGGGATCACCGCGGCGTCGCAGGCCAGCTTCCGGACCGTCTCCGGGCCGAGCAGCGCGCCGCCGTCGAGCCCGGCGAGGACCACCCCCGGCCGGCTCCGAGCGCGCAGGTCGTCCAATCCGATGGTCACCAGCACGGCCGCCTTGACCCGGCCGGATCGCCGTAACCGTGGCCGGCGCCGCCGTGGATGACCGCCGTCACCACCCTGACCACGTTCGCGCGATGGCGACGCTGCAGCCGCCGCTGGCCGGCGGTCACTGCTGATGGCCGCTGCGCCGCTGCGCGCTCGGCGACGCTGGCCGCATGGCCACTCTGATCGCCGCTGCGGGTGGCCGCTCCGGCCGTCCTGACCGTCCTGGCCGCCGCTGCGGCGTGGTCGCCCTGGCCGTCGTTGGCGCTCGCGCCGCTGGCCGCGTGGCGTCGTTCGCGCCGTGGCCGTCCTGACGGCCGTTGCCGGCGTGCGCCGGCTCGGCGGCACACCTCGACCAGGGCGTCGCCGCGGCGCTGGTCGATCGTGCGCATGTCGCGCCGTCGCCTGCGGGTTGCGGTGCGGAGGCGGTGTTGATCGCCGCCTCGACCACGGCCCGGGCTTCCGGGTTCAACCGCAGCCGGTACTGGGTGATCCCACCGCCGATGTCGTGCCCACACGAGAGCACCGTCAGCCCGCGGTGCCGGTCCTCCACCGCCTGCAGCTGCTCACCCAGGCCGTACCGGGCCAACAGGGCCGGCCGGACCCGGCGCACCCCGACCGGCCCGTCGACCTGCCCCATCGCCACCAGGCCCGCCGCCACCGCGTCCACCGCGCCGGGTTCCACCAGGGGCACCAGTTGCGCCAGCTCCGCCGCGACCACGCACCCCGCCGACACCGACAGGCGCCCCGCCGCCACCGCCGCCCGAGCCCCGCCCAGCGCCTCCGCCAGCTCCCCGGCCAGCTGGCGTACCGGGCGCGGCCAGCACGCGGACCGCCTTGGCCACCAGCCCCGCCTCCCGGGCGTCCAAAGCCGGGCACCGGTCGGCCACCCACTGCGCCGTGGACCCCGCCTGCGACGACGCGACCTCCCCCCGGTCGACCGCCTCCGCGGTGAGCGTGAACCGGCCCGCTGCCGCGGCCGCGGCCAGCGCGTCGACCACCGGCAACACCACGTCCAGGTCCGCCCCGGTCAGCTGGTGCACCCGCCCGGGCAGGTCCCGTAGCAGCGTCGGTCGCCGCGGACAGCACGGCGACCAGCTGATCGCCGTAGCTGCGTCCCCCGATGTCCATGACCACACGCTAGAACCCACCACCGACACCCCCCAGCGCCGAACACCGTTCATCCACAACCGGTTTCGCCCGCAGATATCCACACCCCCGACCACGAAACCCCACCAGCAACAACGACCAACGGGTCCGCCGGCGACGAGGAACGGAAGACCGGATCAGGACGCGACGGCCAATCCGGACGCCACCGCGAACCCCAGCACCGCCGCCAGCCCCGCCAGCCGCCCGGCGTTCCGTTGCGCCTCGGGGATCATCGCCCCGACGAGCATGACCAGCAGCGCCCCCGCGGCGAACCCGTCCACCAGCCCCTCGAACCGTCCCCGGGTGACACTCGCGGCCGCATACCCGAGCGCCGTCGACGCAACGCAGACGACCGCCACCGCCACCCAGAGGAGCAGGACGTAGCGCGTGTTCTTCCCGCCCTGGTGCATCTGCGTCGCCGAGCCGATGGACTCCGGCAGGTTGGACACGAAGATCGCCATCAGCAGGGCGAGCGAGACCCCGTTGCCGTGGGACAGGTCGATGCCGAGGACCGCTTGCTCCGGTATGCCGTCCAGCAGGCCGCCGAGGGCCAGCGACAACCCGGCCACCCCGCCGGCCCTGATCGCCCACTGCTCGACGGCCCGGTCCGCGAAGAAGAAGACGAGCGCTCCCGCCGCCATCCCGACCACCAGCGGCCATGGCCCGGCCGCCTGAAACCCGCCGGCCGCCAGCTGGAACGAGATGCTCGAGATCAGCGCTCCGGCACCGAAGCCCAGGACGAGCCCGAGCGCCCGAGGGTCCCACCGTCGCAGGACACCGAGCACCGCGCCGATGAGCAATGAGGCGGCGGATATCGCACCCCAGAACAGCGAAGTTCCCATCGCGCGCCCCTCACGTCCGGGCCCTCGGCCCACGCCGCCGCCGGCTGCCGACTCTAGTGGCCCACCTGCGCCGAGGCGGGTCCTGGCGGTCCTCGGCATCTGTGCGGGACCGGATCGACAAGCCGGCCGATGAGATCGGCGATGTCGCCGGGTCCAACCCTTACGAACCGACGAACGGAGAGAGTCATGACGTCACTACAGCTGGGTGTGCACCTGCCGGTTTCCGGCAGCAGCGCCTCACCGGAGGCGATCGCCGCGGTGGCCGAGGAAGCCGAACGGATCGGCCTCGACTCGGTCTGGACGTGGGAACGACTGATGCGGCCGACCGAGCCCATCGCCATGGGCGGCCCTGGAGGTCCCGTCATGGATCCGCCCGAGGACTTCGCGACGGTCTACGACCCGATCGAGACCCTGGCGTTCGTCGCCGCTCGAACCTCACGAATCGCCTTGGGTACCAGCGTCCTCGACGCGTTGTTCCACAGCCCGGTGATCCTCGCTCGTCGGCTGGCGACCCTCGACCGGCTGAGCGACGGTCGGCTGCTGGTCGGCATCGGGCAGGGCTGGATGCAGCACGAGTTCATGGCCGCCGGGGTACCCATGAGCCGGCGGGGGGCGGGGTTCGAGGAGCACCTGGGCGCCCTGCGTGCGGTGTGGGGCCCGGACCCGGTGCGCTTCGACGGCCGGTTCTACCAGATTCCCGAAGCCGAGATCGGCCCGAAACCATTGCGTGCCAATGGTCCCCACGTCTTGGTCGGCGCGGCGTCACCGTCCGCCGTCGAGCGGGCCGGACGGCTCGGCTTCGGACTGACCCTGGTGATCTTCGACTGGGACACGGTGCGCGACACCATCGCGACGTTCCGGTCAGCGGCGGACGGTGCAGGCATCGACCCCGACACCCTGCCGGTGATGCTTCAGGTGAACGGCAACGTCACCGAAGCGGCACTGGACCAGCGGGGACCACTCACCGGATCGCCCGAGCAGGTGGCGGGGGACCTCGACCGAGCCGCCGGGCTCGGTGTCCAGCACGTCTACTGGCACCTCGACGGCGACACCCTGAGCCAGCTGCCGCTCCTCGCGCAGCTGAAGCAGGGCTGACGCCGGTCCTCAGCTGAGGCAGAGGCAGAACGGGTGGCCGGCCGGGTCGAGGAAGACGCGGAACGTCGTCCCCGGCTGGTACTCGTGCTTCGTGGCGCCGAGCGCGACGACCAGCGGCTCGGCCGCGTCGAGGTCCTCCACGACGACGTCGAGGTGCATCTGCTGCGGGCGGTCCTGGCCGGGCCACTGCGGCGGCCGGTAGTCGTCGACCTTCTGGAAGCCGATCGAGTCGCCGTACTCGGCGCGGATGTCGGCCCAACCCTCCTGGAGCTGGACCGGCCAGTCGAGCAGAGCACCGTAGAAGGCCGCGAGGGCCGCCGGGTCGGGACAGTCGAGGACGACACTGGGGAATCGGGCGATGGCCATGGACGGACACGATAGGCAGCACCATCCGAGGACGACGACTCCACCGGTATGCGTCGGCCTCAGCCGGTATGCGCGGCCTCAGCCGGTATGCGCGGCCCCAGCCGGTAGGCGTCGGCCTCAGCCGGTATGCGTCGGCCTGAGCGTTCACGTCCTCGTCCGGCGAACCGTGGCGGAGTTACCGCTGTTCGAGGGGGGCGCAGCCGGGTGAGCGGTCCCTACCGGACACCGCGCGTACCGACCTCGCGAACGTGGTCGAGACCGCTTCCGGCACCTGGTCCGACCTGGGAGCGCGGCCGCGTACCGGGTGGTTGTGGATTCAGTCGGCACGGCGCGGGGAATGCAATGTGGCAACGTAGACCCTGACGAAGGCCGCCTGGACGACTGGACATGCATATGAGTGGCAACTCCACGCGCCGCTTCACCGACGCGACGGTGCTGGCGGTGTGCGCCATCGAGGCGCCCGAGATCGTCACCTCCGCCGCCTTCGACGAGCGGCTGGCCGACACCTACGCCCGCACCCGGATGCGACCAGGGGTCCTCGAGCGCCTGGTCGGGATCCGCGAGCGCCGCTGGTGGCCCGAGGGGTTCTCGTTCGTGGACGGCGCGATCGCCGCCGGTGCCAAGGCGCTCGGCGAGAGCGGGATCGACCCGGCCGACGTCGGGCTCATGGTCAACACGTCGGTGAGCCGTCGCTACCTCGAGCCCTCGACCGCCGTGGAGGTGCACCACGGGCTAGGGCTGCCGACCTCCTGCCAGAACTTCGACATCACCAACGCGTGCCTCGGGTTCGTCAACGGCATGGAGCTGGGCGCGGTGATGATCGACGCGGGCGTCGTCGACTACGCGCTCGTCGTCGACGGTGAGGACAGCCGCACCATCCACGAGACGACCCTGGCGCGGCTCAGCGGCACCGAGACCACGTCGCGCGACGTGATGTCCGAGTTCGCTGCCCTGACCCTGGGCTCGGGGGCAGTGGCCATGGTCCTCGGCCGCGCCGACCGGCACCCGGAGGGCCACCGGCTCGTCGGTGCGGTGTCCCGGGCCGGCACCGAGCACCACCAGCTGTGCATCGGCGACAACGACATGATGCGCACGGACCTCAAGGGTCTGCTCGACGCGGGGCTTCAGCTGTCCGAGGACCTCTGGAACGACGCGGCCACCGACTTCGGGTGGCACGAGGGCATCAGCCGCTACGTCATCCACCAGATCTCCCAGGTGCACACCGACGCGCTGACGAACCGCCTGCACATCGATCCGGCCCGGGTTCCCCGTACCTTCCCCCTCTACGGCAACATCGGTCCCGCCTCGGTGCCGTTCACGTTGGCCGCCGAGGTGGACCGGATCGAGGACGGCGACCGGGTCCTGCTCATGGGCATCGGGTCCGGCCTCAACGCCTCGGTCCTCGAACTCGTCTGGTGACCTCCGGCATACCCGCTCGTCTTCCTCCCACCGGACTCCCCGGGCTGGACCCGGCGTGGTCCCGGCTCGTCGACGTCCCGGACTCGTCGAGGCCGGCCGGCACCTCCCACACCTGGCACGTGCTCGACAACGCGGTGGCGGAGCCCCTCGGCACCCTCCTCTGCGTCCACGGCAACCCCACCTGGTCCTACCTCTGGCGCGGCCTGCTCGCCGAACCGCCCCCCGGCTGGCGCGTGGTCGCCCCGGACCAGCTCGGCATGGGCTGGTCGGACCGGCTCCGCGAGCCGCGCACGGTGGCCCAGCGCATCACCGACCTCGGCGACCTCACCGACGCGCTGTCGGTGAGCGGGCCGGTGGTGACCGTCGGCCACGACTGGGGCGGCTCGATCTCGTTGGGCTGGGCGCTCGCGCACCGCGACCAGCTCGCCGGCGTGGTCCTCACCAACACCGCCGTGTCGTTGACCCCCGACGACGCCGGCCCCGCCCTGATCCGGCTCGCCCACGTGCCGCTGCTGCGCGAGTGGTCGTGCGTGCGGACCGACACGTTCGTGCGCGGTGCCGCGCTGCTCTCGCGGCCGGCCCTTCCCAGCAGACGTACGCCGGGCCCTCGCCGCCCCGTACCGGTCCGCGGCCCGGCGGCAGGCCGTCGGTGACTTCGTGGCCGACATCCCGTTCACCACGGACCATCCGTCGGCGCAGACCGTTGCCGGCATCGCCGAGGGCATCCGCGACCTCGACGTGCCGGCCCTGCTCCTCTGGGGGCCGCGCGACCCGGTCTTCGGCGAGCGCTACCTCGCCGACCTGCGCGAGCGGCTGCCGCACGCCGAGCTGCACCGCTACGAGGGCGCCTCCCACTTGGTCACCGAGGACGCGCCGCAGTACGCCGCCGCCGTGCGCCGCTGGGTGGCCGACCTGGCCGCCCCCGAGCCGCCGGCCACCCGGCGCGCCGTCCACCGCTCCTGCCGAGTCGGGCCTCTTCGCGGCGTTAACCGAGCGATGACCGAGCGGTCGACCGACGAGAGCCCCGCCATCGTGGAGGTCGACGGCGCCACGGTGACCTGGCGCGCGCTCGCCGCCGGTGTCGACGCCCTGGCGTCCGGACTCTCGACTGCCGGGGTGAGCCCGGGTGACCGCGTCGCCGTGCTGGTACCGCCCTCGGCCGACCTGACCCTGGTGGTCTACGGCCTGTGGCGGGCCGGTGCGGTGGTCGTCGTCGCCGACAAGGGGCTCGGGCTCGCCGGGATGCGTCGGGCGCTGCGCAGCGCGTCGGTGCGGCACGTCGTCGGCAGCGAACAGGGCCTTCTCGCGGCGCGCGTCATGGGGTTGCCCGGCGCGCGGATCCTCGCCGGCGACCGACCCGACGTGGCCGCCACCGTGGTCGGAGCCTCGCACTCGGTGAGGGAGCTCGTTCGCGCCGGCCGGTCGGCGCCGCCGCCGGGGCTGCCGCTCAGCGACGCGGACTGTGCGGTCGTCTTCACGTCCGGGGCGACCGGGCCCGCCAAGGGTGTCGTCTACCGGCACCGCCAGGTCACCGCGCAGCTCGAGCTGCTGCGGTCCACCTACGGCATCGGCCCCACCGACCGGCTGGTCGCGGCCTTCGCACCCTTCGCCCTGCTCGGCCCGGCGCTCGGCGTCGCGACCGTCGTGCCGCGCATCGACGTGACCGCGCCGCAGACCCTCACCGCCCCGCTGCTCGCCGAGGCGGTCGGCGCCGCCGGTGGCACCGTCGTCTTCGCGGCGCCGGCCGCGCTGCGCCGGGTCGCGGCGACCGCGGCACAGCTCTCCTCCGCCGAACGGGAGGCCTTGACGTCGGTGCGGCTGCTGGTCTCTGCCGGCGCCCCGGTGCCCGCGGCCCTCCTCCGCAGCCTTCAGACGGTGCTGCCCCGGGCCGCCGCTCACACGCCCTACGGCATGACCGAGGCCCTGCCCGTATCCGACATCTCGCTCGCGGAGATCGAGCGGGCCGGTCCGGGCAACGGGGTATGCGTCGGGCGTCCCCTGGCCGGCGTCGAGCTCGCCGTCAGCCCGGTATGCGCGGACGGCCGGCGCGCAGGGTGCGCTCACCTCGGCCGCCGAGACGACCGGAGAGATCTGCGTGCGGGCCGCGCACGTCAAGGACCGCTACGACGCGCTCTGGGCCACCGAGCGCGAGACCGGCCGGGACGCCGGCTGGCACCGCACCGGTGACGTCGGGCACCTCGACGACGAGGGCCGGCTCTGGGTCGAGGGGCGGCTGGTGCACGTGGTGACGACGCCGGACGGGCCGGTCACCCCGGTCGGCGTGGAGCAGCGGGTCGAGGCTCTCGACGCCGTCACGTCCGCCGCCGTCGTCGGCGTGGGGCCTCCCGGCACCCAGGCAGTGGTGGTCGTCGTGGTGCCGGCCCGGCCGACCGCCCGCCGGTTCGCCGGCAACCACGTGAGCCCCTTGGCGCCCTTGCCGTTGACGAACGCCGTGCGTGCGGTGGCGGGCGTCGAGGTCGCCGCCGTGCTGTGCCGATCCGGGATGCCCGTCGACATCCGCCACGCGTCGAAGATCGACCGCCAGGCCCTGGCCCGGTGGGCGGAGCGCGTGCTGGCGGGGTCGAGGCGCGGCCGGTGAGGGTCCTCGTCACCGGCGGCACAAGCCTGTTGGGTGGCGCGGTCGCAGAGCGGCTTCTGGCGCGGGGTGACGAAGTCACCGTGCTGCAGCGCCGGCCGTCCGGGCTGGTCTGCCGCGAGGTGCTGGGCAACATCGCCGACGCGGCCGCGGTGGACCGAGCGGCGGCCGGCCAGGACGCGGTCGTCCACCTCGCCGCGAAGGTCGACGTCGTCGGCCCCTGGTCCGAGTACTACCGGACCAACGTCGTCGGCACGCGCCACGTGGTGGCCGCCTGCCGCAGCGAGGGCGTCGGCCGGCTGGTCTACGTCTCCTCGCCGTCCGTCGCCCACGGCGGGTCGGCCCTGGTGGGAGCCGGCGCGGGGCAGGCGGACCCCCAACGCGCTCGCGGACCGTATGCGCGGTCCAAGGCCGTCGCGGAGCTCGAGGCGCTGGCCGCGGACTCCCCGGACCTCGCCGTGCTCGTGATCCGCCCGCACCTGGTCTGGGGACCCGGCGACACCCAGCTGGTCGGCCGCATCGTCGACCGTGCGGCCACCGGCCGGCTCCCCGTCGTCGGGTCCGGTGCCGGGCTCATCGACTCGACCTACGTCGACAACGCCGCGGCCGCCCTCGTCGCGGCGGTCGATGTCTGCGGGGTGGTCCACGGTGAGCCGCTCGTCGTCACCAACGGCGAGCCCCGCCAGGCCCGCGAGATGGTCGCGGCCATCTGCGCGGCGGCCGGCGTGCCGGCACCGCGCCGCCGCATACCGTTCTCGGTCGCGTGGGCCGCCGGCGCCGCCGCGGAGGCGGTCTGGGCCGGTACCCGCCGCCGGAGCACGCCGCCAGTCACCCGGTTCCTCGCCGAGCAGCTGGCGACGGCGCACTGGTTCGACCAGCGCCGTACCCGCGCGGTCCTGGGCTGGGAGCCCGAGGTGCCGCTCGACGAGGGGTTCCAGCGTTTGCGCGCCTGGTACGCCGCCGCCGGCGCTCGGCTATGAGAAGGCGTTCCTGACCTGGCTGTAGGGCACCTGACCGGTCGGGCTGGCGAGGATCGCGTTCGCGACGGCGTCCGGGAGCGGAGTCCAGTAGGCCGGCATGTAGGCCGCCAGGTCGGGGTTCAGCGTGTAAATGAGCGCGAAGTTCGTCAGCCAGAGCGCGGGGGCCATCGACATACCGACCTCGGAGATCACCCTTCCCTTGGTGTTGGTCACCAGCTGGGCCGCGCCCGACTGCTGCTGCGCCAGGAAGCCGTAGGCCGCTTCGACGGTGTAGGCCGAGCGGTACAGCGTGATCAAGCTCTTCGTCGCGCCGTTGGCCCGCATCCACGTGCCCATGTAGCCGCCGGGCTGGATCACCATGTTGACCTTCCGGGTCGCGGCGTCCGCGTTGGCGGGACTCTCCAGCTGGCCCTCGGGGTTGACGAACACGCCGTAGCTGGCGAGCACCGACGGTGTGGGCACGCCGTCGACGAGCGAGATCAGCGGTCGGCCGGTCGTGTTGGTGAGGATCGCCACGCTGGCGTCTACGAGCTTCGCGGGGGTCGTGTCGCCGCCGATCCCCTTGCCGGAGACGAACTCCAGGTACTGCTGGTGCGTCAGGGAGGTGGCCCGGCTGAGCCCGATCCGCTGCGCGATGGCCTCCGCCTCGCGTGCGCCGAGGGGCTGGTTGACCTGGCTCGCGGTCACCGCCTTTCTCGGCGCCAGGGACTCGAATCGAGCGGGCCCGCCGAAGGGGAAGGAGAACCCGGTCCCGGACCCCGCACGGACGGCCGCCCCGGCGGTCGACGCGCTCGCAGCCTCCGTCCCCGGGACGGCGAGCAGACAAGCTCCCGCCAGGGCCGCAGCCACGGCCACCCCGGCCCGCCGACCACGCGGCCGGCGGCGGGCGGTGCGCGGAGCGATGAACGAAGCGGAGAGCGCCGACCCGAGCGAGCGAGCGACGCCTGGTGCTGACAGCTTCATGAGAACCCCTGGGCCGCTGGGCGCGATGGCCGCCGAAATGGCGGGCATCATCGGCGAGGATCCCACACCGGTCGCGCGAAATCCGTCGATCGCGTCCTATCCCGCGGACCGCAAGCCCCAGATGTTCATTAGGCGTGCAAGCTCAAGGGGAGGACGCTGGCCAGAGCTCGTCATCCTCAGCGCCACCAGCACGGCCACCACCAAGGAGCATTCATGCCCAAGCCCGCCATCGTCCTCGTCCACGGAGCCTGGGCGGACGCCTCGAGCTGGAACGCCGTCATCCCCGCGCTGCGGGACCAGGGGCATACCGTGTTCGCGCCGCCGAACCTGTTGCGCGGCATCGCCTCCGACAGCGCCTACATCGCGTCGTTCGTCGCCCAGCGCACCACGGGACCGGTTGTCCTCGTAGGGCATTCCTACGGCGGCTTCGTCATCACCAACGCGGCGACCGGAGGCGATGACGTCAAGGCCCTGGTCTACGTCGACGCGTTCATCCCGGAGGAGGGTGAGACGGTCTTCCAGATCCTCGGCGGGTCGGGGTCGGCCCTCGACGTGCCCGACCCGACGACGGTGCTGGACCTCGTCGGCTACCCGGGCAGCCCGGAGGGCGACCTCGAGGCGTTCCTCAAGCCCGACACCGTGCACGCGTCCTTCGCCCAGGACCTGCCGGAGGCCGACCGGTGGCTCATCGTGGCCGGCCAACGGCCCATCACCCTCGGCGCCAACACGACGCCATCGGGGACCGCCGGGTGGAAGACCCTGCCCAGCTGGGCGGTCGTCGGCACCGAGGACCGCACCATCCCCGCCAAGACCCAGCAGGACATGGCGGAGCGAGCAGGCGCCACGATCACCACGGTGGCGGCCTCCCACGTCTCGATGATCTCCCAACCGCAGGTGACGATCGACGCGATCCTCGCCGCCGCCAGCAGCGTCGAGGGGTAGGGGCGACCGGTGGTCCGGTGACGTCTCACTGAGCTCGGCCGATGAGTTCTCGTGCGGCGCGGGGTCCTTACTCTGACCGACACCACCGTTCGAGGAGTATGCGATGAGCGCCACCTACACCTTCGATGTCTTCTCCAGCCTGGACGGGTTCGCCGCGGCGACCGGAGACTGGAGCGGCTACTGGGGCAAGCAGGGACCCGAGCTGCTGGAGCACCGCCTGGCGTCGTTCGAGCAGGAGCAGCGAATGGTGTTCGGGGCCACCACGTTCCGTGATTTCGTCGGCATGTTGGCCTCGAGTACCGAGGACTCCGACGTGCGCGACCCGTGGGTCACCCGGATGTGGCGGATGCCGGCCACCGTCGTGTCGACGACGTTGGAGGAACCGCTGGACTGGCCGGACGCCACAGTCGCCAACGGCGACGCCGTCGACGTCGTGGCCCGGCTCAAGGAGGAGTCCGACGTGCCGCTGCGGTCCCACGGCAGCCTTTCGATGAACCGAGCGCTGATGGCCGCCGGCCTCGTCGACCGGGTCCAGGTGACATTGTTCCCCGTCATCACCGGGCAGACCGGGCTCAACCCGGTCTTCGAGGGTGCCGCGGACTTCGACCTGGAGCTGCTCGAGCAGCGGACGCTCGACGGGCGCACCCAGGAGCTCGTCTACCGGCCGACGCTGCACTGACCGGTGGCGGCGCGCGTCCGCTCAGTGCGACTCTCGCCCCACCTCGTGACCGCTGGCGCCGACCAGGAAGTCGAGGTCCGCGCCGGTATCGGCCTGCATCACGTGTTGCACGTAGAGCTGTTCCCAACCGCGTTGCGGTGCAGCGAAACCGGCGACCGTCTGCGGGTCGGGCGATCTCGCGGCAAGCTCGTCCGGCGGAACGTCGACGTCCAGCCGCCGGTTGGGGACGTCGAGGATGACCTCGTCGCCGGTCCGGACCAGCGCGAGCGGACCCCCGGCCGCCGCCTCCGGGGCCACGTGCAGGACGACCGTGCCGTATGCGGTGCCGCTCATCCGGCCGTCGCAGATCCGGACCATGTCGCGGACCCCCTGCGCCAACAGCTTGGTCGGCAGCGGCAGGTTCGCCACCTCCGGCATGCCCGGGTAGCCCTTCGGGCCGCAGCCGCGCAGGATCAGGACCGACTGCGCGTCGACCTCGAGGTCCGGGTCGTCGATGCGGGCCTGCAGATCCTCGACGGAGTCGAAGACCACCGCGCGCCCGCGATGGGTGAGCAGCTCCGGTGAGGCCGCGGCCGGCTTGATGACGGCGCCGTTCGGCGCCAGGTTGCCGTAGAGCACGGCGATCCCGGCATCCGGCAGCAACGGCGCGGTGCGCGGGCGGAGCACGTCGGTGTCCCAGATCGGGGCGTCGTCGAGCGAGGAGACCAACGGCCGCCCGGTGACGGTGATCGCCTCGGGGTCGAGCAGGTCGGCGACCTCCCGCAGTACGGCGAGGAGGCCGCCGGCCCGGTGGAAGTCCTCCATGAGGAACCGGCCCGCCGGCTGCAGATCGACGAGCAGCGGAACTCCCGCGCCGACGGCGTCGAAGTCGTCCAGGGTCAACGGAACTCCGAGCCGCCCCGCGATGGCGAGGAGGTGGACGACGGCGTTGGTGGAGCCACCGAGAGCCGCGAGGGCAACGATGGCGTTGCGGAACGACGCCCTCGTCAGGATCGTGCTCGGACGGCGCTCCTGGTCGACCATGTCGACGATGAGGCGTCCGGTTTCGTGGGCACCTTCGAGCAGTCGGCTGTCGGCGGCCGGCGTCCCGGCCAGCCCCGGTAGCACCATGCCCAGCGTCTCGGCGAGCAAGCCCATCGTCGACGCGGTGCCCATGGTGTTGCAGTGGCCCTTGCTGCGGATCATCGACGACTCCGAGCGGAGGAACTGCTCGTTGGACAGCTCGCCGCCGCGCACCTCCTCCGAGAGCTTCCACACGTCGGTGCCGCAGCCCAGCGGCACCCCGCGGAAGGTCCCGGACAGCATCGGCCCGCCCGGGATGACGACGGCGGGCAGATCCACCGACGCGGCCGCCATGAGCAGCGACGGGATGGTCTTGTCGCAGCCCCCCAACAGCACGACGCCGTCGATGGGATTGGCCCGGAGCATCTCCTCGGTCGCCATCGCAGCCATGTTGCGATAGAGCATCGCGGTCGGCCGCAGCAGCGTCTCCCCCAACGACACGACGGGGAGGTTCAGCGGGATCCCGCCGGCCTCATACACACCCTGCTTGACGCTCTGCGCGACCTCGTCGAAGTGCATATTGCACGGGGTCAGGTCCGACGCCGTGTTGGCGATGGCGATGTGCGGGCGCCCGTCGAAGGCGTGGCTCGGCAGACCGCGACGCATCCACGCCCGGTGGATGTAGCCGTTGCGATCCGTGCCGGCGTACCACTGTGAGCTCCGGTTCGGGGCCATGCGTAAGCCTTTCCGTCAAGCGGCGGTCGCGCCGCCTCGGGTCGGTGACGTCAAGGGGCGGCGACGCCGCTACCGTCCCACGAACCGGCCGAGCCGTCGACGTCGTCACGACTTCCATCCGAGTGACGGTCGAGGAACTCGAACACCTCCGTCTGGTCGACGCCCGGGAAGGCGCCGGCCGGCAGGCTCGCCAGCAGTGCCGAGTGGACCCGTCCGCTCGGCCAGCTGGCGCCCTGCCACCTCGCCGACAGCTCCGCGGGCGGCAGCGTGCAGCAGGTCGGGTCCGGGCACCGGGAGGTGGCCCGGTGCGGCGTACCGCGACCTCGGAACCATTTGACGTGCTCGTACGGCGTGCCGACCGAGACGGAGTAGCTGCCCTCGTCGCCGTTCTCGGCCATCGCCGTGCACCAGAAGGTGCCGGACGGGGTGTCGGTGTACTGCTGGTATGACTGCGTCCAGTCGGCGCGGTTGAAGACCTCCCGGGCGGTCCAGTACCGGCACACCCGCTGGCCCTCGACCGCACCGGTCGGGTCGGTGGGCAGCTCCACGCCGTCGTTGGCGTAGGCCTTGAGCACCACGCCCGCGCGGTTGATCTTCATGAAGTGCACACCGATGTCGAGGTGCGTGGTGGCCAGGTTGGTGAACCGGTGGGCCGCCATCTCGTAGGACACGAGGTAGCGGTCCCGCAGGTCCTCGATCTCGATGTCCTTGTCCCGCTTGGCTTCTCGCAGGAACCGCACCGCAGACCGCTGCGGCACGAGCACCGCTGCGGCGAAGTAGTTCACCTCGACCCGTTGGGCCAGGAACTCGGCGTAGTCGGCGGGCGTCTCGTGCCCGAGCACGACATGCCCGAGTGCGGCCAGCGCCAGGCTTCGTTGAGCCGTCCCGTCGCTGGAGGTCGGCACGAAGACGCGCCGGCCGGCCAGGTCGGTCACCGACCGCGTCGAGGCGGGCAGATCAGCAACGGTATGCACGCGGAACCCGAGCTGCTCCGCGATGGCGTTGAGCCGGTGCCGGGTCACCGGCGCCCCGTCGTCGCCGACCCGGGCGAGGAGGCCGTCGGCCAGCTCCTCGATCGCCGGGAAGTGGTTGTCCGAGGCGCGCATCACCGCCCGCAGGTCCGTGTTGGCTCGACGCGCATACTCCGGCGTCGCGTCCCGCTCCGACTCGACCTGGGCCAGTCGCTCGTGCAGGGCCACCAGCTGCTCCAACGCGTCCATCGGCAGCCGGGGACCGGTCCGCACCGGCGTCGTGCCGAGCGCGGCGAACGACGCCCGCCGCTGAACCCGCTCCAGCCGCAGCTCCAGCGCGGCCCGCCGGGTCGGCGCCTGGCCCTGCAACAGATCCGGCAGGTCGCAGCCCAGCGCGTGGGCCAGCGCGGCCAGCGTGGAGACCTTGGCCTCACGCTTGCCGGTCTCCAGCAGGGAGACGGCGGACCCCGAGAGCCCGACCTTCTCGCCGAGGGCGTCGAGGCTGAGCCCTCGCTCCCGCCGCAGGTGGCGGACCCGCTTGCCGATCATCATCGGGTCGGGCGCCCCCACGGGTGCACCGAGGGTGGCGGAGCGCGGCTGGACCAGCCGGTCGACCCGAGCGGTGTCAAGAACGGCAGACTTTGACGCTTCCGGGTGTGCGGTGGCGGGCATGCCCGATCCTGACCGGTTCTGCCCTCCGCGGCAACGGTTCCGGTTTGTCAAGACCGCGTGATCTTGACGACATGAAGGTGTTCCCACACGTTCCGGCCGCCCGCAGGCTGACAGCGTTCGCTCCCCGTCAGCCGCTGCATAGCTGCATACAAAAAGAGGTTCCGCCCATGACCACCGCACCCGCCGTCGACGTCCCGCCCACCCCTCCGGAGCCGGACGACCCGACCTCGATGACCCCGGCGGAGGCCCTCGCCCACGACTGGGCGACCAACCCGCGCTGGGCCGGCATCACGCGTACCTACTCCGCCGCCGACGTCGTCCGGCTGCGCGGGTCGCTGGTCGAGGAGCAGACGCTGGCTCGGCACGGAGCACGCCGGCTCTGGCGGCTGCTGCACTCGCGCGACTACGTGCGCGCGCTCGGTGCCGTGACCGGCAACCAGGCGGTGCAGCAGGTGAAGGCGGGGCTGGAGGCGATCTACCTGTCGGGGTGGCAGGTGGCGGCCGACGCCAACCTCTCGGGGCAGACCTACCCCGACCAGAGCCTCTACCCCGCCAACTCCGTCCCCACGGTGGTCCGCCGGCTCAACAACGCCATGGTGCGGGCCGACCAGATCGCCTGGTCCACCGGCGACCACCCCGGCGAACCCGGCGCGCTGATCGCGCCGATCGTCGCCGACGCCGAGGCGGGGTTCGGTGGCCCGCTCAACGCCTTCGAGCTGATGAAGCAGATGATCGCGGCCGGTGCGGCCGGCGTGCACTGGGAGGACCAGCTCGCCTCCGAGAAGAAGTGCGGCCACCTCGGCGGCAAGGTGCTCGTCCCGACGCGGCAGCACGTCCGCACCCTCGACAGCGCCCGGCTCGCCGCCGACATCATGGGCACCGAGACGCTCGTCATCGCGCGCACCGACGCTCTCGGCGCGACCCTGCTCACCTCCGACGTCGACGCCGTCGACGCGCCGTTCTGCAACGGCGGCCGCACCGCCGAGGGCTTCTACCGCGTCCGCAGCGGCATCGAACCGGTCCTCGCGCGGGCCAGGGCGTACGCGCCGCACGCCGACCTGATCTGGGTGGAGACCGGCACGCCGGACCTGGGCCTGGCCGAGGAGTTCGCCACCGAGCTACATCGCGACTTCCCCGGCAAGCTCCTCGCCTACAACTGCTCGCCGTCGTTCAACTGGAAGGCCAGCCTCGACGACACCGAGATCGCCCGGTTCCAGGACCGGCTCGGCGAGCTCGGCTACGCGTTCCAGTTCATCACCCTCGCCGGCTTCCACGCGCTGAACCACTCGATGTTCGCCCTCGCCAAGGGGTATGCGCGCGACGGCATGAGCAGCTACGTCCGGCTGCAGCAGGCCGAGTTCGCGGACGAGCCGAACGGCTATACGGCCGTCCGGCACCAGGCGGAGGTCGGTACCGGCTACTTCGACCAGGTGGCCACCGTCCTCAACCCGGACAGCGAGACCACTGCCCTGGCCGGATCCACCGAGACCGCCCAGTTCCACCGGTGACGAGAGATGCGGAAGACCCAGACCCTGACAACGCGACCAAACCGTGGAGGTCCAGCCATGTCCCTAGCTCAACGCCTCGACCCTGCTCCCCTCGACCCTGCTCTCCTTGATGAGGCCGACGCCGCGCTCCTCCTGTGGGTCGACCGGGCCCGGCCCGGCGGCCCGATGCAGGGGCTCGTCGGCCTGACCCCTCCGTCGTTGGTCATCCGGTCTCCGCAGGCCGTCGGGATCGAGGGGCGCGTCGACCTGGCCGCGTTCGGCTGCGCCCACCGGGTCACCGCGGTCGACTTCCGCCCGGGGCCGGGGTGCTCGGCGCTGAGCCTTTCCGAGACGCTGGCGGAATCGGGAGGTGCCGAGTACCACGTCCTGGGCGCCGGGTTCGTCGACCTCTACACGATCGGCTGGGCCGCCCGAGCAGCAGCGGTGACCTTCCGGCCCTGAACGAGCGCTCAGCGACGGCCGGCGACCCAGTAGAGGAAGCTGTTGCCGGGGTTCGCCAGCATCAGCCCCTGCCACAGCCGCCGGGGACCGCGCACGGCGTCGTCCGGTCGACGGGACAGGTCACGCCAGGCGAGCGCAGCGCTGACCACTTCCACGGCGACCACGGGGATGAGGATTCGGCGGTCCAGGAGGCGACGCATCAGACCGGTCTACCACCGACCTGACACGGCGTCGAGGAGAGGGGAAGGCACGACAAGGCATACCCCGGCCTGACAACTAGCTCGACGTCTGCCCTGCCGCGTCGCGCATGACTTCCAGCAGATGGTGCCTGGCCGTCGTGATGCCGGCGATGTCCCCACCGGAGAACTCGCTGACTTGGGCGATGAGCGGAAAGTGGGACTCGTCGACGTCGACCCGGGCCATCGACCAGCGGGCGAAGATCCGATCATCGACCGAGCCCTCGGACAGCAGCTCGACGCCATCGTGCCGTACGTCGGTCGTGATCAGGGCGAAGAGGGACCGCACCCGCGCTTCGTCACCCTCGAGGACCTGGACGAACCACTGTCCCGAGACCAGCAGCGCCCCCGTGATGTCACGTCGCTGGTTGTTCGACCGCGACCGCGCGAAAAGGTCGGCCAGCTCGTCGCGACGGTCCTCGGTCGGCACGCGGTCCTGGCTTCGGTACATCAACCGAAAGACCGTTCCTGCCGTCGTCGGGCTCGACTCCCCCACCACCGTGTGATCCGCCTTCCTCCAACCGAACCGTTGCGAACGTGTTCGACGCTCAACGGCAGCCACAGTAGCGACGCGGCCGAACCGCGGCCTCCGGAACCACCCCTTGGGGTGTGGCGCGGGCGCGCCGTCTCGGCGTGTAGTAGTCATCCGTGGCGCTCCCCGACCCCCGAGCGGGGGGCGCCACACCGCATACCGCGCCGCATACCGCCTGCGAAGCGCAGGGCTGTTATGGACGGTGAAGGGCAGCGTTGTCTGCGCCGGCAGTTACTCAACCCTCGGAAAGTACCCGCTCGAGTGGCGTGCGGGCGGCAGGGGTGACGACGGCGCCGTCGAGTCGCTGCTGCAGCCGAGCCGCAGCGTCCTGGATCGCCTGCTCCGCCTGCGCTCCGCGGTCGGCGACGACGGCGGTACGAATCTCGCCGGTACGGGTGACGGCCCAGGACCCGATGATCTCGCCGTCCCACCACAGGGTGGGACCGATGTTGCCCGCGCGGTCGAACAGGTGGTGCCGGTCGATCCCCAGCAGCCAACCGCGGCGCTTCCAGCCCATGGGCGTCGGGTCGAGGGCGGGGAGCAGGGCGGCCATGGGGGCGACCGGCTCCCCGTCGAGGTCGTCATCCTCGAGCACAAGACCGGTCTCGCCCTGGAGATCGACCTCGTGAAGAGGCAGCTCGCCGAGAGCTCGGCGGACGTCGGCCTTCGTCCAGCCGGTCCACCACTGGAGGTCGTCGGTGGTGGCCGGCCCGAAGCAGGCGAAGTACCGGCGGGCGAGAGCTCGCCGCGCCTCGACTGCATCGGGCAGCGGCACACCGCCGGGCCACCAACGCTCGACCGGTTCCCACCGATGGTGACGGCTGGTCCACGGACCGGTAGGGCTCCCGCGAACGAGGCGGCCGGCCGCGCTCATGATCGTCAGGAGCGGAGAGGTAACCGCCTGGGGCCGGTCGGAGGGCGCCTTCGGCGGGATAACGGTGCGCAGGTCCGCCACGTCGGCGCTGAGCTCGGCGCCGGTCGCTGCCCCCCGCCTGGCAAGGGCGGCCTCCACCTGCCCCTCCAGTTCGTGCACCCACACTCCAGGGTCACCCGCCACCGGCGGCTGGCTGCCGTTGCGCTCCAGGCGCGAAACGAGCTGTCGGCGCAGCGTCTGCGCCAGCGGCGTGCTCACCGCTGCCTGCACGACCGGGATGTCCTCACGCGAGAAAAGGAACAGGGTGCGACGCATCGCCATCCATCGGACCAGGGCCCGACGCCCGTACATCGCCTCCGCGACGTCGGCCAGTGTCGTGCCGGCACTTCGAGCCAACACCGACAGGTACACCGACGCCGGATCGGTGGCGTGCAGCGCGAGCACCGCGCGGACGGCCGCCTCGGGAGACGGAGCATCCCCGCCCAGGTGGTGTCGGCGCACGACCGCGGTCCGACGCTGCTGCACCGATACCGTCCGCACAGGCACACTCTTCCCTGATTCTCGCGTTGAGCTACCCGGCAGGTGCCGTGCCGGGACCACACTCCGGGTGCGCACCGCTGGCACCTCCTCCACCAATCCAGGAGCCGTCCATGACCGTGACCACGACCGCCCACCTGAACTTCCGCGGCAACGCTCGTGATGCCCTCGCCTTCTACCAGTCGGTCTTCGGCGGCCAGCTGATGATGGCCACCTACAGCCAGGTCGGTGTCCCGCAAGACTCGGCCGACTCGGACAAGGCCGTCTTCGCGCCCGTGGACCCCTCTTCCCCGGACGCCGAGCACCTCGCCTTCGGCATGCTCGCAGCCGAGAACGGTTTCCGACTGGCGGCCTACGACGTCTTCGGTGCGAGCGGGGGCGGACTTGCGGCGGCCGGCCTGCCGGACGCGTCGACCCGGGCCCACGGCGGGCTCACCCACACCGAGTCCTCGTTCCTGCTGCTCAACAGCGAAAGCCTCGAACAAGCCGCCGCGCTGTGGACCGCCCTCTCCGACGGCGCCACCGTCATCCAGCCACTCGCGCCAGCCGACTGGGCGCCCGCTCTACGGAATGCTCACCGACCGCTTCGGGGTCACCTGGATCTTCGGCATCGCTCCGGCCGAATAGCAGCAGTTCGACCCAAAACGGCTGCCCCGGTCCCGCCATCGGCGTTCCCGGACTCATCTCGGCATCCCGGTCGTCACCCCCGACAAACCTCCTGTCGCTGGTCGGGAGCGCGTGTGTCGTCGCTGCCCGCTACACGGTCGACGGGTAGGCGCGACACGGCGTGACCGGATCTAGGCCGCGATGAACTGGGCTTGCAGGATCCGGGTGACGGGCCGGCCGGCAAGTCCGGGCGCGTTGTCCGGCGTCGACCAGATCCGCGTACGGAGGAACTGTTGGAACTGCTCGGCCTGTTCGACCGTGCCGAAGTCCAGGTCGATCAGGACGTACCGGTCGTCGTCGACCGGTCGGTAGACGCGAGCGGCGAGCACCCCGCCGTCGGCTCGGGCCTGGCTGAAGCGGTCGAAGGCCCCACTCCAGGTGTCGAACTCGGTGATCGGGTGCTCGATGTGCAAGGTAGCCATAGCTGAGGGTAGGAAGGCCACCCTCGCGCCGGTATCCCAGATCTCTGGGGGTGCCTGCGGGACGGGTCGACGGGCTAGCCTCAGGCGTGCGGGCATCGCGGATCGCGGCGATCGGCGCCACCGCACGCGACGTCAGGGCGCTCCGGCTGGAGATCCTCGGTGAGCTGCGGCGCACGGTCCCGTTCACCTGGTATGCGTGGCTGCTGACGGACCCGCAGACGGGCGTCGGCTGCGCTCCGCTCGCCGACGTGCCGTGTCTTCCCGAGCTGCCGTCGCTGATTCGGCTCAAGTACCTCACCACGGTGAATCGGTGGACGGATCTGGTGACGCCCGTCGCTCGCCTCGGCGACGACGATCGACAGCGGAGCCTCATCTGGCGGGAGCTTCAGTCCCGCTTCGGCGTCGTCGACGTCGCCTCCGTCGTCTTCCGCGACCAGTACGGCACCTGGGGCTTCCTGGACCTGTGGCGGGACTCGACCCTCGGCGCCTTCCGCCCGGCCGAGCTCGACTCCTTGGCCGAGCTGACCACGCCGGTCACCGCAGCGATCCGGCGGAGCCTGGCCACGACGTTCACCGCGCCTCGTGAGGGTCGACCCGCGCCCAGCACCCCGGTCGTCCTGCTCCTCGGTCCCGACCTGACGGTGCGGGCGCAGACCCCCGAGACCGACCGCCTGCTGCGACTGCTCGTCCCGCCCGACAGCGCCCGCGCTCCGGTGCCCGCCGGCGCATACAACGTGGCCGCCCAGCTGCTCGCCAACCAAGCCGGCGTGAGCGACCGGCCGCCGTGGGCCCGCGTGCATCTCGCCGGTCGGCGGTGGCTGACGCTGTCCGCCGCGCCCATCGGTGGCCGGCAGACCGCCGGGACCCCGTCAGACATTGCCGTCACCATCGAGGGCTGCTCGCCGCTGGACCGCGCGGACCTGTTCAGCCGGGTGCACGGCCTGACCCCGCGAGAGTCGCAGGTGCTGAGCCGGCTCGCGGCCGGCGACGACACCCGCGCGGCGGCGCGGGCGCTTTCCGTCAGCGAGTACACCGTCCAGGACCACCTCAAGGCGATCTTCGCGAAGACGGCCACGCACGACCGGCGGAGCCTGCTCGCCGCCGCTCTGGGTCCCTGACGCTCAGCCCGCCGTCGTCGGCTCCGATACCCCCTCAGACGTCGCTGCCTGGGACCCTTGCAGCCGGTGCGCATCATCTCGGCGGCAGGGGGTACGTGACGTGTTCACGTCCCGCCGAGCCGAGCTCGGCAACGCAGGACGGCGAAGGCCCAGTATGCCGCTCCGCCCAGCATCCCTTTCCCCGATGAGGAGTCCCCATGAGTGAGACGAACACGCTTTCCCGGTCGCTGCACGACCTCGGCCTGTCGGCCTGGTTCGGCGGCACGTTGGCCAACGCGGTCGCCCTGAACCGGGCCGCAGGTCAGACCGGGCAGCAGTCGGACGCCGGCGCGGTGGCCAACAGCGGCTGGGACCGTTGGACGCCGGTGAACGCTGCCGCGATCGGTGCCCATCTGGTGGGCAGCGTGGGACAGCTGGTCGGCAACCGGAACCGGCTCACCACGCAGCCTGGCGTCGGCACCATGGCCGTGGTGAAGACGGGACTCACCGTCGCAGCGCTCGCTGTCACCGGGTACTCGCGCGTCCTCGGCAGCCGGATCTCCGCCCACCAGGCCGTCCCGGTGTCCGACGGCACCACCCCGTCAAGCTCGACGCCGCGGGAAGTCGCGTCCGCGCAGAAGCAGCTGGCGGTCCTGCAGTGGGCGGTGCCGGCGCTGACGGGCGCGCTGGTCGTCGTCAGCTCCTTCGCCGGTGAGCAGCAACGACCGACGTCGGTGCTCAAGAGCCTGACGAAGCGCGCCGGGGGCTGATTCCCTCAGGCGGGGCCGCTCTCCGTAACGCTGCGGCCGCCCGCCCGTCCCGTGACGGGCGGGTGGCCCAACGTTTTGTTGTCGTATCGCCTCGGAGCTGCGGGGACACGAGTGGACGTCTGGACCGCAACACCTCGGCGCTGTCGACGCTCTCGAGAAACGGCAGCCATGGGCCAATATCGCGCGGTTGGACTCGTTCCGTGCCGCTCACGAGCGGTGTTCAATAAGCACCATGAACCGAACCCTCCTGCGGTCGACGAGTCGCGTGGTTATTGCCTTGGCCAGCGCGACGGTGCTCATGGCGGTTAGCGCCGGCACGGCCTCGGCCGGCCAGGACCTGTGCATCTCGGCCAACGGCGTGGTGCGGGTACAGGAGGGCACCGCGACCTGTTCGTCGTGGCCCGGAGCCGGGAACGTCGCGATCGCACGAGGTGCGCGGAGCAGCGCCATCGCGGGCGTCCAGGCCGGCGACACCCACAACCGGGCCGTGGCGAACGGGGCCAACAGTCAGGCCTTCAGCGGCCAAGGCAGTAACAACACGTCCACCGCGTCCGGCGACGACAGTTTCGCCGAGGCCGCCGTTGGCAACGGCAACACCGCCACCGCCACCGGCACCGGCACCGGCACCAGGGCCACCGCGTGGGGCACCAATCAGAAGGCCATCGCCAGCGCCGAAGACGCTGACGCTGTCGTCCGGAACGGCGTCAACAGTGTCGCCATCGCCAGCGGGTACAAGAGTTTCGCCAATGCCAACGGCGGCAGTGGCAACATCGCCACCGCGAGCGGCGCGAACAGCTCCGCGATCGCCGTCACCGGCGTCCACAACAGGGCCTTCGCCACGGCCGACCAGAGCTCCGCCAGCGTGGAAAGCGGAAACAACAACACCGCAATCGCCAACACCCCCGGCTGCACAGTCTCCGCCGCCGGGGAGAAACAGACAGCGACCTGCTAGAGAACTGGCTGCCCAGTGAACGTCACCGACGAGGGCGACGGCAGCGGGCCTGTGGACTGCTCACTGGGTGTGACCACGCGTCGACCCAGCATGTCCGGATGCGACGACACACGAGGCGGCGGCTGGGCAGCCCGCTGACCACCGGCATGAAGCCGGACCACGGCAGTAAACTGCGCCACACCGGGTGCGCCTCGATCACCGGGCTGCACCGGGAGCCGACGCTCACTTGCGTCCTACCACCGCCAGCCGGCGCATTGATCTGCGTCAGGCGGGTTTGCTCAGTTCATGCTCCACTGCGCGTCGGATCCACGCGGAGACCGATCGGTCGTCGGCGTCGGCGCGGCGCTTGACCTCGGCGAGCAGCTCGGGTGGGAACCGCACCGGGATTGGTGCCGTGAGTCGCTTGGCGCGTCGTCGTGGCGGGCCACTCCGGCTCCTGGTTGGCCGGCTGGGCATAGAAGTCGTACTCCTGGTCGGGAGTCATTGGTTCAGGGGTCATCACGGTCCCTCCGGTAGGTAGTGGTGAGGCCCGGAGCGGCCTCGTAACAGCCAATGGGTCGGCACCTCGCGGAATCGCCAGAGCGTGAAGGCGCGAGCGGAACGACCAAGACCCTGCCTGCCACTTCGGCCACCATCAGCCAGTGCGCCGGAGGCTTCGCGGGATAAAAGAGCGGATCGCTCACCCAAATCTCGAACACGTCATCGATACCAAGATGCGGATGTTTGAACAGGTGCGCAGTCTGCGCGTCGACCTCAAACGGGTCGGCTTCGTCGAGCAAGTGGAGATCGAACGGCTCACCCACGCCGGAAATGTATAACAAACGACTACAGACGGGTAGTCCTGGCTGGCACTCGGGCACACCGGCGGGAGGCCATGTCCGTCGCCGGGGTCGTTACGGCGGCGCTGGTGAGATGCTCGGCCGTGTCGCCGCGTTGACTCCGCCCCGGCCACATACTCGCCAGACCCGCGAAGTGCTGCGCGCATCCATGGAGAGCAACGAGTGAGACCACTTCGATACTCGATCAACGTCACACTGGACGGCTGCTGCCATCACGAGGCAGGGCTCCTGCCCGACGAGGAGTCGATGCGCTACTGGACCGCCGAGATGGAACGAGCCGATGCTCTCCTATTCGGTCGGGTGACCTACGAGATGATGGAGTCAGCATGGCGGCAGCCGGTCACGGGCACGTGGCCGGACTGGATGGATAGGTGGCAGGTCCGGTTCGCCGAGACCATCGACCGGACGAAGAAGTACGTCGTGTCGGGCACGCTGAGCGACGTCGATTGGAACGCCGAGCTGGTGCGAGGCGACCTGGGGCAGGCGGTTCGGCGGCTCAAGCAGGAGCCAGGCGAGGGCCTGTTCGTCGGCGGCGTGACCCTTCCCCTGGCGTTGGCAGATCTGGGACTGATCGACGAGTACGTGTTCCTGGTGCAGCCGGTCCTCGCCGGACACGGCCCGACGTTGCTCGCCGGTCTGCGTGAGCGCATCCGACTCGAGCTCATGGACCGCCATGAGTTCCGGTCGGGGGTGGTCGCCCTGCGATACCAGCCACGCGAGTAGCGGCTTGACGCAAATCGTCCTGGCACGTGGGGTGCCCTAGTGGTCCGTGTTCGAAGTGGACTGACGGTTGCCTTTCTTGAGGATCTGGTCGGCGGTCTTAGTCCAGACGAAGCGGTGGCCGCGGTCGTCTCAGCTGTTGACGAAGACTCTGACCCTGGCGTTGAGGTCTTCGACGGAACCGATGCTTCCGCGGTTGGCGGTGGCGCGGCTTGCACGCCCCGGTTCACTCCCAGGCTGCGCGTGGCAGGGCACGGTTGCGCTGTGCGGAGCCCGTGATCTGACACCGGCGAAACCGGTGAGCATACGAACGGACGTCAGGTGGCGACGGCGACGGTTCGGAACCCGGCGTTGCCCATCGAGGAGTCGGGGGTGTTGGAGGACCGCGCAGCGTTGCGGTAGCGGTTGCAGTACGAGTCGTGGCACAGGTAGGAGCCACCGCGCATGGCGCGCTGCTGCCCCCTCCCCGGCCCGGTCGGGTCGTGCGCCGGACCGTTCGCGTAGTACGTCGGGTCCCACCAGTCCGCGCACCACTCCCACACGTTGCCGATGGTCTGCCAGAGGCCGTAGTCGTTGGGCTGGAACCTGTGCACCGGTGCGGTGGTGAGATAGCCGTCGTCGAGGGTGTTGTGGACGGGGAAGCGGCCCTGCCAGATGTTGCAGTGGTGCGGGCTGTCGAGGGCGTCACCCCAGGGGTACCGCTGCCCCGCTCGGCCCCCGCGGGAGGCGCACTCCCACTGGGCCTCCGTCGGCAGGGCCCGCCCGGCCCAGCCGCAGTAGGCCTGGGCGTCGTTCCAGCTGACGTGCACCACCGGATGGTCGTCGAGGCCCTCGAGGTCGGAGCCCGGGCCGCCGGGGTGCCTCCAGTCGGCGCCGTAGACGCCCCACCACCACGGCGCGCCCTCGGCCGGACCCATCACCGCGTCCGAGGGAGCGGCGACGGCGAGCTGGAACACCGCCGAGAAGCCGAAGGACTCGGCCTCCGTGCGGTATCCGGTGTCGCCCACGAACTCCGCGAAGTCGGCGTTCGTCACCGAGGTCGCG
Organism: uncultured Actinomycetota bacterium; assembly: GCA_963751085.1. Taxonomy (GTDB): domain Bacteria; phylum Actinomycetota; class Actinomycetes; order Actinomycetales; family Dermatophilaceae; genus Lapillicoccus. The sequence continues at coordinate 189,930 of CAVVTH010000005.1, forward strand.
TCGATCGAGTACGCAGCCACGGATACCTCGTGCACCGGCCCTTCACCGTCGGCCCACTTCCCGTCGCCGAGCGTGTCGCCCATGGCGAACACCTGCCCGGGGACCGCGCACTGGGCGACGGTATGCCGATTCCTCGCGGCGCGCCGACTCGTCTGCGGGAGCGACGTCAGCGAGAGCTGTCCCGTCGCGTGCGGAACTCCGGAGGCGCGGGCCGGTGTACAGCAGGACCGGGGCTCAGGAGTCGGCATAGATCCAGTCAACCGCACGAGGGGTTCCGTGGCCGGGGTCGGGCAGAGGTCTCGCGGAAACACGTTCAATGCGCGGTCGACGAGGTGCAGCTCAACGTCGACAGCAGCCGACCATGTTCACCAATGAACCCTCACCCACGCTGGGTGAGGCGCACGGTACGACCGCCCGCAAGCCTGGGAAGCAGCCTCCGATCGAGTGGTCGATGGTGCTGCACCCTGTCTTCGAGGAGAGCCGCGATGGATACGTTGGTACTGCTGGCTGGTCGGTATGCCGATGAGGCTGAGGCGTTGGCGGACTACGACGGGGTCAAAGAGCTCTACCGGCGACTGGGCCGCGAAGCCACCTTCGACGCGGCGGTCCTGCGCCGCGACGACGACGGCAAGGTCCAATCGTCCACAAGCACGAGCAACCCACCCGGCGAGGAGCTCTCGGTGGACTGGGAGTCGGGTTGGCCGGCGGCGCCATCGTGGCGCTGTTCCCCGCCGTCGCCCTGGCCGGCGGCCTGCTGTGGGGCGGCGCCGCGGGCGCGGGGCTCGGAGCGCTGGTCGGGCACGTCGCCGGTGGCCTGAGCCGGTCGGACCTCAAAGCCCTCGGGGAGCTGCTCGACGCCGGACAGAGCGGTCTCGTGGTGGTGTCCGAGGTCGACATCGAGGGCGAGGTGCAGAAGGAGATCCGGCGGGCGGAGCGGACCGAGAAGGCACAGCTGAAGGCCGACGAGCGAGAGCTGGAACGCCAGCTCTCGAGCGCGACTTCCGCCGACGAGAAAGAGTGACGGCTCCGCGCTGACGGAGCTGCCGGTCAAACCAGCTCAGCTCGCCCTCAACGGCACGGAGACGTCCGCGCCGCCTTCATGCGTGAGCCGCGCACCCATCTTCACGATCGCGGGCCGCGGGACGAACCCGCCCGCGAAGAGCACCTCGCCCTGCTGGAACTCCGGCGAGCGGCGGGTCAGCTCACACGGGGCGAAGCCGAAGACATCCTCGATCTCCGCCAGGTCCTTCGGCGCGTTCATCCGGAGCAGGGCGAGATTGTCGCACTGCGTAAGGACGTTCACCTGGATCTTGGTCGGCCGTTGCGTCGACAACAGCAGCCAGATCCCGTACTTGCGCCCCTCCGCGGCGATCTGCACGATCTGCTCGGCGAGCGCCCGTTCGACCGGCGTGGCGGGCGCGGCCGGACAGAGGTTGTGCGCCTCGTCGATGACGACGAGGATCGGCTGCCGCTCCGCGCGATGCAGCCAGAGATGTTCCAGGACGCACAGCGCCGCCACCTGCGCCTCGCCCGCGTGCCGGCAGCCGCTGAGGTCCATCACCGTCGCCGGGGGGCGCTGGTGCACGGTGTCGGTGACCGACTCCGCGCCCCAGGCCCACAAATCCCACTCGAGCACCTGGAGGTTCTCGATGCGCAAAGCCAGTGCCTGCCGTCCCGGATCCGGCGAGGACTTGAGGCCTTCGGTCATCTCCCTCGGCGTGGACGCCCGCGTCTCCCCGCCCTGGGCGCGGTCGCTGGCGAGCATCGCGTTGTACTCGAGGGCGTCCATGACCGGGTCCATCCGCAGCACGGCCGCCTTGGCCGACGTCGACAGGTCCACGAATCGCGTCTTCAGCGGATGCTCACCCCCGGGGCGGAACACGCGAACGTCCGCCTGAGCCAAGCGATCCGCGACGTCGGGATGCGCGTCCGGAAGGGTCTCCCCAAGTCGCGCGAAGTCGGCGTTCGGGTCGAGGACCAGGAGCGGAAGCCTCGTTCGCAGCAACAGCTGCTCGAGGAGGACGCCGAGGGCGTAAGTCTTCCCCGATCCGCTTTGACCGCACCAGAAGGTATGCCGGTTCATCTTGGCCGCGTTCACCGCGAAGAAAGAGCCGTCCATGGTGTCCACACCGACCGGGAGCGCGCCGGGCCGGTCTGCTGCGCCGGTTGTCGTCATCGTCGGGCTCCGTTCCTCGTGCTCCTGAATTGATCAGCGGTATGCCGCACCGCCGTCGGTCACAGACCCTTGACTCCCTTGATCAGCTGGATGATGCCGATCACGAGAAGCATGCCGGCGTTCAGGGCCGTCGTGTTCTCCGCGATCCAGGTTCGCAGCCGGTTGAGGAAGGGATCCGCGGCCTTCCCCTGCGCCAGGCAGACGCCGACCGGAATCGCGATCGGGACGCAGGCGACAAGGATGAAGAGCACCGCGGCCACGACCGCCTCACCGGTGGAGACGTCGGCGGCGCCTATGTCGACACCGGCGCCGAAGCCGCAGGCGAAGTCGACCGGGTTGATGACGAAGAGCGCGACGCCGAGCAGGAGGCAACGACCGGGCTGGAACTCGGCCAACGACTTGAGGAAGCTCGGCAGCTGTGGCGCCGCAGCCACGACCTCGGCCGGACGGGTGGCGGCCGCCATCTCGCGTACGGCGGCCTGCTTACGCCTCCACACAACGATGCCACTGAGGATGAGCACGACACCGATGACGATGCGCAGGACCTCGACCCACAGTGGCGGGTCGGACTTCTGCCGTCCGGCCAAACCCGCAGCCAGGGCCAAGCCCAGACCGAGGACCAGGACGACGCCGAGGAACCACCCGACCAGCAGGGCGACCCCGTTGGGACCCGGGCGCGAAGACAGCAGGACGACGACCACGGCGACCACGGCCAGGGGACTCAGCAGGGCGCCGACGGCCAGCGGCGTGAGCAACAGCAGCAGCTCACCCACGAGCCTCACCCCCTTCGCACACCACGCTGAGGGGATCCGCTTCCGACCGCCTCACCCCGCGTGGGTGATGGGTTTCAGGCGATCACCCGATCCGCTTCCTCGAGCCCACGGAACCAGGATGTGCGGCGCGCCACCCGGGCGGCCTGCTCGGGTAACGAGGCGAGGCGCAGCTGGACTCCGCGCGCCGCCAGCTCACGGTCCAGGTCGGTCATCGCGTCGAGGACCGTGACCGAGATCTCCTGGACGACGGACATGTCCAGGACCACGACGCTCACGTCGGAGGTCTGCGCCACCAGGTCGAGCACGGCCTGCTCGGTGGCCAGGACGTTGGCCGTGTAGAGCGGCCCGAGCAACCGCACTATCACCGTGCCGCCGTCTCGTGACGCCACGGCGACCCGAGGCTGGTTGAGGGCTCTCAGCACCAGGATCAGGGTCAGGACGACCCCGACGGCGACCGCTTGGACCAGGCCCGCCGTCAGGCCCACGACTCCGGTGACCACCGCCACCCAGAAGTCCCGCCGGCTGATGCTCCACAGCCGACTCAGGGCCGGGAGGTCGAGCAGCCCGAGGACCGCAACGAAGACCAGGGCGGCCAGGGTGGCCTGCGGCATGAGGCTGAGCACGGGGCCGAGGAACAGGCCCACGAGCAAGGCCAGGGCCACCGTCACCAAGGACGACACCTGAGACCGGGCTCCCGCACCCCTGTTGACCGCGCTCTGCGAGAACCCCCCGGCCGCCGGCAGAATGCTGAAGAAGGACCCGACGGCGTTGGCCGACGCGGTGGCCAACAGCTCCTGGTTGGTGTCGATGCTCGGCTCGTCCGGCTCGCGCAGCGTTCGGGCGACCGCCGCCGACTCCAGGAACGCCATCACCGCGATCGCCAGCGCGCCGGGGACCAGGGCGCCGACGTCCACCAGTGACGGCAAGTGCGGAACCGGAACCGTCTGCGGCACCGGCGGGATGAGCGCCACTCCCACGCTGGGCAGCCACCCGGGTGCGGCGAGCAGTATGCCGACGGCGACCACGACCAGGGGACCTGGCACGCGGGGCACGAAACGCCTCCCCAGGTAGAGGGCCACGATCGAGCCCGCTGACAGCACAATGGTGGGCAGGTTTCCGCCCGGTAGTGCGGCCAGCGCCGCGTTCACCGAGCGAACGAACCCGTGGGCTGAGACATCGCCCTGCTCCCCCAGCAGCTTGGGCAGCTGGCCGACGGCGACCGTCGCGCCGACGCCGAGCTGGATGCCCACCAGAGTCGGGCGGTTGATGATCTCGACCAACGAGCCCAGCCGCAGCAGCCGAGCCACCAGCAGGATGATTCCCACCAGCAACGTGAGGCTGATCAGGGCGCCGGGAATCTCGGTCGAGCTCGCCACCACACCGACGGAGACGAGCGTCGTCGCGGAGAGCGTGGCGATGGTCGAGGTGGTCGACACGCTCATCACCCGCGACCCACCGAGACCGGCATACACGAGCAGCGGGAGGACGCAGGAGTAGAGACCGACCTGCACCGGCAGGTTCGCGATGGTCGCGTATGCCATCGCCTGAGGCACCACGACGGCGCCCGCCGAGAGTCCGGCGAGCACGTCGCGGCTGAGGTCGCTGCCGCGGTACCCGGCCAGCGTGGGCAACCACCACCGCCGCGGGGGCGGCGCCCACTCACCCGTCACTCGACCAGCGTTCTCCCCGTGCGTCGACTCGAGGTCACCCCAATGGGGTGACGCCGGTCAGCCGGGCATCTCTGGAGGATGAAAGGACCTGTCTCGACCTAGGAGCCGCTGGTGTCCAACATGTCGTCGATTCCCGTGCCTGATCAGCCGTTCCAGGGTGCGCTCGCCTATGACGCGCGGCACCAGGGCGCGCTCCCGCCGATCACGGCGAAGCGGCCGCCGAAGCAGGCGCCCAACGTCCTGCTGATCCTGTTGGACGACGTCGGGTTCGGCGCGTCCAGTGCCTTCGGCGGACCGGTCAGTATGCCGACCGCCGAGCGGTTGGCGGCGGGTGGGCTGAAGTACACCCGGTTCCACACCACGGCGCTGTGCTCGCCGACCCGGGCTGCCCTCCTGTCGGGGCGCAACCACCACCAGGTGGCGCTGGGTCACATCACCGAGACCGCGACCCCGTCACCCGGCTATCGCAGCACGCGCCCCAACTCGACCACGCCACTCCCGGAGATCCTGCGCCAAAACGGTTACAACACGGCGCAGTTCGGCAAGTGTCACGAGGTCCCGGTGTGGGAGTCCGGCCCGACCGGTCCCTTCGACCACTGGCCCGCGTTCTCGGGGTTCGAGCGGTTCTATGGCTTTATCGGTGGTGAGACCAACCAGTGGACGCCCGCGCTGGTGGACGGGGTGAGCGCCGTGGAGCCGCCGACGGATGCGGGTTACCACTTGATGCCGGACCTCGCCGACAAGGCGATCGAGTACATCCGGCAACAGAAGAGCCTGACCCCGGACAAGCCGTTCTTCACCTACTTCGCGCCCGGCGCGACCCACGCTCCTCACCACGTCCCGCCAGAGTGGATCCAGCGCTGGAAGGGCAAGTTCGACCAGGGCTGGGACAGGGTGCGCGAGGACACCTTCGCCCGTCAGAAGGAGCTCGGCGTCGTCCCCGCCGACGCCGACCTCACCGCCCGTTCCGAAGGCATCACCGCCTGGGACGACGTCGACGAGGCCATGAAACCCGTGCTCAGCCGACAGATGGAGGTCTACGCCGCGTTCCTGGAGTATGCCGACCACCACACCGGGCGGGTCATCGACGCGCTCGAGGAGCTCGGCATCCTGAACGACACGCTTGTGTACTACATCATTGGTGACAACGGCGCCTCGGCCGAGGGGCCGCTATGGGCTCGTTTATGGCGACGACGGCTGTCTCAACGGCGGCCGGGAGGTACGAGACCACCGAGTTCTGGAACGAGCACCTCGACGAGATCGGCGGGCCGCACGCCTACAACCACTACGCCTACGGCTGGGCGCACGCCCTATGCACACGCCCTACCAGTGGACGAAGCAGGTCGCGTCGCACTACGGCGGAACCCGCAACGGGACGATCATCCCACTGGCCCTCGAAGACTCTGGGGCAGCGGCGAGACCCGGCACCAGTGGCATCACGTCATCGACGTCGCACCGACCATCCTCGAGGCTGGCCGGAATCGACGAGCCGCACACCGTACAACGAGTACACTCAGAATCCCCATGCAGGGAAGTTTCGCATGGCGTACTCGTTCAACGACCCTGGCGCGGAGGAGCGGCACAGCACCCAGTACTTCGAGCTGATGGGCAACCGCGGCATCTACCACGACGGGTGGACCGCCGTGACCCTGCACCGCAGTCCGTTCGACACACGGCGACAGGCGCATGCCTTCTCCGCGGACAACTTGTGGAGCTGTACGACACCAGCACCGACTGGACCCAGGCTCACGACCTTTTCGGCCGAGCAGCCGGACAAGCTGGCCGAGCTGCAGCAGCTGTGGCTCATCGAGGCGGTCCGCCCACAACGTGCTACCGATGGACGACCGGGCTGGCCGAACGCATGAACCCGGTCATCGCCGGCCGGCCCACCCTCGTCGAGGGCACGTCGCAACGGTTGTACCCGGGCATGATCCGGCTGGGCGAGAACGTCGCGCTCAACACCAAGAACCGCTCGTACCAGGTCACCGCCGAGATCGAGGTCCCCGGGGAGGGCGCCGAGGGCGCGATAGTCGCCCAGGGCGGCCGTACCGGGGGTTGGGCCCTCCTCGCTACAGAGGGCAAGCTCGCGTACCACTACAACTTCTGTGGGATGCAGTCGACGACGATCATGGCCGACGAACCGCTGCCGACCGGTACGCACCAGGTGCGAGCGGAGTTCGCCTACGACGGTGGCGGTCTCGGCCGCGGCGGAGAGGTGACCCTGTACGTCGACGGCACGGCGGCCGGCAGCGGCGCGCGTCGAGCGAACCCACCCGCTCTACTACTCCTTCGACGAGGGACTCGACCTCGGTATGGACAGCGGGATGCCGGTCTTCGAAGGCTACGCCACGCCCAAGGGCCGCTTCACCGGCACCATCGCCTGGGGGCAGGTCGACCTCGGCGACGACGACCACAACCACCTGATCGACCCTGAAGACCAGATGGCGGCGGCGATGCTGCACCAATGAGCAGCAACCGACCGCGCCCCTACGTCCGGGTTTGCCCGACATCACCCCCGCCTGATCCTCAGGCGGGGGTGATGTCCCCCAGTTTCCAGGTGCGGTCGAAGTAGCCCTGGAGCGGGCCGTAGAAACGGAAGTACGAGAACCAGTGACGTCCGGGGATGGTCTGGATCCAGTTGGGTTCGAGGTCATCGTCGATGTCGGGTCCGAAGTGAAGGTCGATGGAGCCGTCGTCGTTCGTGATCAGGCGCTGGTCGCGGGAGCCGCGGTCACCGCGCTGCTGGTCGTTGTCGATCAAGCAGCGGGTGTGCACGTCGTAGACGGTGAACGACCAGAACAGCTTGGCCGGCGGGTCGGCCGGGATGTGGATGGTGTAGCGCTGCCCGCCGTCGAGCCACTGGTCGTTGGCGTCGGTGTAGCCGCCGAGGTAGGCCTGACCGACGCCCGGGGTCTGGCTCTTCATCGCGGCCGAGAAGCTGACGGTGAGGTTTCGGGAAGTTAGGCGCTCATAACGCCTTTCGGCTCACTGCTGGTCCCGGGAAGCGGGCGCCGCAGTGAGCAGGACGATGTTCATGCTGGCCGAGGCGTACCGCTGTCCGATGTAGGCGGACAACAGCATCATTAAGATAAGTAGCCCTGTCCCGAAATGACATTCGTGTTGTGAAGGGGCCGAGGTGACGCCCGATCTTAGGGCCGGGTACGCCCAACAATTCGGCAACTACCAGCTCATGTATGCCGGTCTGGCGGGCGAGCAGGACGCCGGTCGCCCTCGAGCGGGCCATATCGCTCGATGAGAAGTGGATCGACGACGGCAACAGCCGGGCATACTGCTCGCCTGGCTGATGTCGCTCGGGGCGTAGGCCGAGCAGGTCAGCGCGCCCCGACGCTCCGCCGGCTGGAGTCGACGCGCACCGTCCAGCGCTGGTCGTCGAGGTGCTCGAGCAGGGGTACGGCCACTCGCCGGGTGGTCCTTAAGGCTTGCCGCGCCTCGCTCACCGTGAACGGCTGGTTCAGCCCGGCCAGCACCCGCATGGCGAGGGCCGGTGCGCGGGGGCCGAGGACGACGTCGTCCGTGAGCCGTACGAGGCGGCCCTCGGCGGCGGCCGCGGCCAGCTGCCGGGGGCCGAGGCCGGCGGCGGCGAGCTCGCCGTGCTCGGGGGCGACGAACGGCTCGTCCGCCCAGCGTGCCTCCAGCGTGGCGAGCGCCGGCTCGATCCCGGACAGGTTCGCTCGGGTGCCGGGCCGGCCCACTCGGCCGTCGCGCACCTCCAGGCTCAGCTCTCGGGCGAGCTCCTGGACCAGCCGGACGTCCGGAAGCCCGGCCGCATGCCGGGCCGCCTCCAGCGTCATCCGCGGGGCGAGCAGGTTGGCGGCACGGTGCTCGTCGACGCAGGTCAGCAAGGTCGAGGCCCACTCCTGCCAGCGCTCCTCCGATACCAGCCAGTCGGCGACGTCACGCCCGCCATCGACCGGGGTCGGCGCCGTTGTGGTCGCGGCATCGAGGAGCCCGAGTCGCACGAGATCGGCGCGCCGCACGGCCCCACGACGGGTGACCTCGGCGCTCGCGCCAGGGGTCGGGGAGGCCTCGAGGAGCACCGAGGCGCGGTGTGCGGCAGAACCGCGCCGACGCAGGGCCGGTGGGTCGGCGTCCAGTACGAGCACTCCAGCGGCGATGCTCTGCCGTGCCGGATCTCGCAGGGTCGCGCGGTCTCCGCTCTGCAAGGGCAGCGGCCGGCTCAGGCGGAGCCGACTGACCGTGCCGCTAAGCGGTCGCAGGCGAACCGGGACGGCGGCGGTTCCGGCGTGTAGGACCAGCTCGACGGGCAGGTCTGCGGCCGGCGTGTTGAGACGCACGTCCACCGTGCTGGCCTGTGTCCACAACGCCGGAGTGCAGAGCACGTCCCCACGGCGAACGTCGTCCACGCTGATGGAACGCAGATTCACGGCCACCCGCGCGACGGCCGTCACGCTCTCGGCGTCACCTCCGAGACGCTCCAGCCCACGCACCGTCACTCGACGAACCTGCCCGCCCGCGCGGCGGTACAACTCCAGCCGGTCGCCGACCGCGAGCCGACCGGCGCCTAACGTGCCGGTGACGACCGTTCCGCTGCCGCGGATGGTGAAGACCCGGTCGATCCACAGCCGCACCCGACCCTCGGTGAGTGGTGGCGGCAGGGTGGCAACCAGCCGGTCCAGCGCGAGGCGCAGCTCGTCGAGGCCGTGGCCAGTGGCACCCGAGACGGCGACCGCATCGACCGAGCCGAGGCTCGAGCCCGCCAGATGCTCACGTCCGTGTGCGAGAGCCGGTGCGGGGTCGGCCAGGTCGCTGCGGGTAACCGCCAAGAGACCGTGGGCGATGCCGAGCGCGTCGATGGCGGCGAGGTGCTCGCTCGGTCTGGCGGCGCCACCCCTCGTCCGCCGCGACGACGAAGAGGACCGCGGGGGCCGGTCCGAGCCCGGCCAGCATGTTGGCGAGGAACCGCTGGTGTCCGGGGACGTCGACGAAGGCGAGCTCGGCGCCGGAGGGCAGGGTCGTCCAGGCGTAGCCGAGGTCGATGGTCATGCCACGGCGCCGCTCCTCGGCCCAGCGGTCCGGCTCCATGCCGGTCAGCGCCCGGACGAGGGTCGACTTTCCGTGGTCGACGTGCCCGGCCGTGGCGAGGACGTGCATCAGGGGCTGGTCCCGGCAGCCGGCGTGGGTCGGCGTCCCTGACCGCGAGAAGGGCGTCGAGCAGCTGCTGGTCGGCCTCGGCGGTACGCAGCGCAGGTCCAGCAGGCAGCGGCCACGCTCGATCCGACCGACGACGGGCGGGCTCGCCGAGCCGAAGCGGCTCGGCGTAGCCCGCGGGCACGGCGACCGCCCAGCCGGGCAGCTCCAAGCCGGGAGCGCCGCCACCGCCCGACCACGCCGACGGACGCGACAACTGGCCGTCGAGCGCGCGGGCGAGCTGCTCGCACCGCCGCCGTAGCTGGGTCGGCGCCGCCCGCAGGTACTGCCAGGTCGGGGTCTGACCGCCCGCGAGGGTGGCTTCGAGTGCGGCCAGGGTCAGCTTGTCGACCCGCAGCGCCCGGGCCAGCGGATGTCGGCGCAGCGTCTCGACGAGCGTCGGCGGCCCGAGCACGAGACCAGCCTGCGGTCCGCCGAGCAGCTTGTCGCCGCTGCAGGTGACGACAGAGGCGCCGTGCAGCAACGTGGTGGCCGCGTCGGGCTCGTCCGGCAACAGCGGGTCGGGCGCGAGCAGCCCGCTGCCGATGTCGACGACGACCGGTACCCCTAGAGCGACGAGGTCGTGGACCGGGACGGACGAGGTGAACCCTTCGACCCGGAAGTTGCTCGGATGGACCTTGAGGATGCAGCCCGGTCTCCGCGGTCGACGGCGGCGGCGTAGTCCGCCGTCGACGTGCGGTTGGTCGTGCCCACCTCACGCAGTCGGGCACCGGTCGACGCGATCAGCTCCGGCAGCCGGAATCCGTCGCCGATCTCGACCATCTCGCCACGGCTGACCACGACTTCTCGGCCCGGCCGCGAGCGCCGTGGTCGCAAGGACAAGTGCAGCGGCCCCGTTGTTGACGACGAGGGCGGCCTCTGAGGAGGGGACCGCCGTGAGGAGGGCAGCCAGCGTGTCACGGCCTCGGCGGGCGCGCCGTCCGGTCGGCCAGGTCGAACTCGACGTCGCAGTAGCCGGCCGCTCGGGTGATCGCGTCGAGAGCGGCTGCTGACAACGGTGCCCGGCCGAGGTTCGTATGCAGGACGACGCCGGTGGCGTTGAGCACCGGTCGCAGTGCCGTGGCGCCGGCGGGCAGAGTGAGCAGCACCTCCTCGACGACCGCATCGGGCGAGATCTGCCCGGCTCGCGCGCGGGCTTGGGCGGCGTTGACCGAGGCCTTGACCGTGGACGCGGCGAGCCCACGGCCCGCGGCCGCCACTCGCTCGTCGGCGAGGACGGTGTCGGTGCGGGGGATGCGCCGGCGCTCGTCCGTGGGCTGCACCCGCTCATCGTAGGTTCGGTCGACGGATGGAGAGCGCTGAGAGCGGTAGAGCGCTTGGATTCACTCCACCAAGAAGAGTGGCGGTGGCGGAGTGGCGGAGTGGCGGAGGCGGATGGGAATCGAACCCACCTGACCGAGATCCTCGGTCACACCGGTTTTGAAGACCGGGAGGGCCACCAGACACCTGTACGCCTCCGGCGCTCACGCTAGCCCAGCGCCAGCGCATTAGGGTCAGGGGCATGCTGCCCTCGACGGCGACCTACCGGCTGACGCAGTACGCGCATGGCGGAGGCTGCGCCTGCAAGATTCCGCCCGGCGAGCTCGAGCAGATCGTCGCGGGGCTGCAGGGCGTCGACTCCCCGGGCCTTCTCGTCGGGCTCGAGGACGGCGACGACGCAGCCGTTGTCCGGATCGACGGAGGCCAAGCGGTGATCAGCACCGCCGACTTCTTCACCGCCGGTCGTCGACGACGCATACGACTGGGGCCGGATCGCCGCCGCAAACGCCCTCTCGGACGTGTATGCCATGGGCGGGCGGCCGGTGGTGGCGATCAATCTCGTCGGCTGGCCGAGGGACACCCTGCCCGTGGAGCTCTTGGGCGAGGTGCTCCGCGGAGGCCTGGACGTCGCGCGGACCGCCGACTGCCCGGTCGCCGGAGGACATAGCATCGACGACCCGGAGCCGAAGTACGGCATGGCCGTGACCGGGCTCGCCGACCCAACCCGGCTGCTTCGCAACGCACCGCGCGAGCCGGACTGCCGCTCAGTCTCACCAAGCCGCTGGGTGTCGGTGTGCTCAACAACCGGCACAAGGCGACGGGGGAGGTCTTTCCCCAGGCGGTGGCCTCCATGGTGGCGTTGAACGACGAGGCTTCCCGCGCGGCGGTTGCTGCCGGCGTGAGGCCGCCACCGACGTGACAGGCTTCGGCTTGCTCGGTCACTTGTACAAGATGCGCGCGCGTCCGGCGTGGCTGCGGTGGTGGAGTCGGCGGCGGTGCCCTACCTCGACGGCGCTCGGGACGCCGTGCGCGACGGCTACGTCAGCGGCGGGACCAAGCGCAACCTCGAGTGGGTGCGGCCGCACCTGTCGGCGCGGCCTCCGAGGACGAGCTGCTGCTGCTGGCCGATGCGCAGACCAGTGGCGGCCTGCTCGTCGTCGGCGAGGTGCCGGGGCCACCGTCATCGGCCAGATCGTAGCGGGGCCTGCGGGCGAGATCACCGTCCGGTGACGCCCGCGCGGGCCAGCGCGGATTCGCCCGGCTCATCGCGGGGGTCGGTAGCGCACCGCCTCACCCGGTCGACCCGCTCCGCTGAGGCAGGACCGTGTACTTCGGGTCCCGCGCTGACTCCTGCCCTGCCTCGAAAACCCCGAACCGGGTACAGACAGAACCCGCCAACAGGGCCAGCGCCGGCCAGCACGGCGGCGACCCGGCTGCGGCCGGCCGCGAGCAGCGCGCCCGCGGCTCCGGCGACGGTCAGCGCCCTGCTCGCCCTCATCGAGCGACCGGCGCGTCCGTGGTGCAGCGGCTCGGCGGAGAGCCCCATCGAGCGCTCCATCCGCCACTCGGCCGCAGCTCCACGATCGGCCCGCACGGCGCCAGCCGCCGGGCGGGCCCGGCTCGCGACGGCGGCGCGCCGATCATCCCGAGGCCGCCCGAGGCCGCTGCGGCCGAGGCGACGAAGACGAACGGCAGCTCCCGGTACGCCTCGTGCCAGGACGGTGTCGCGGTGTCGGTGAGCAGCACCGCGGTGTAGGCACGCGACGCGGGGGAGCGGTCAACGCCGCCGCGAGACCCGGCCGGGCCGACGAGCGGCAAGCAGCCGCCCACCGGGCTGCCCGAACCGGCCGGTAGCAGGGCCGCCAGCTCTGCGCCGGCGCCGCGCCGGCGAACGGCCCGTACAGCGGAGAGGATCCAGGTGCCCACGGACATCGGCGACGTCGGCTTGGCGACGCGCAGCATGTTGAGGAACCGCTCCGGGCCGGCCCAGGTCGTGCACGAGAGCCGCAGGCTCACCGTGATGGCGCCCAGCCGCGCCGAGACGACCGGTGCGGCGCAGTGCCGGCCGGCCGGTCAGGTCCGCGCCCGCGCGCGAGCAGGGAGGAGCCGGCGGCCAGACCGCCGAAGAAGAGGTATGCCGGGATGTCGGCCTCCCAGGGCGACGGCTTGACGACCGGGCGCCCGTAGTAGGAGGTGAACGTCGCCGGCGGCACCATGGAGCGTTCGGCGCCCTCGCCGCGTCCGTGCCGCCGGCTGGCTGCCCGGCTGGCCGCGCTCGCCCCCGGTGACCGTGCCCCGCAGATCCGTAACGCCGGCTAGGCCTCCCATGCCGCGTCCTGCCGGCGGGTTCGGCGGAGCGCAGTCGAGGCAGCCGGACCTGCAGGGCGCCACGTCGCCCACGATGCGTCACGCGTTCCCGGAACGCCGTCATCGCCGCCTGCCCAAGAACGCGGCGGCCGCGCCGAGTAGCAGGACCGTGGCGGCAGTTCCCGCCCGTTTGAACATCTGCGGCAGGTCGCGGGTCGTCACCACCGGGTCGGGAGGCAGGCCGTAGACCTCGGGCTCGTCGAGGAGCAGGAACATCGCGCCGGCGCCGCCGATGCCGTCGTCGGGGTCGGCTCCGTAGAGCCGCGCCGCGGTGACGCCGCTGTCGTGAAGGGCGTCCACGCGGGACTGCGCCCGCTCGCGCAGCTCCTCGACATCACCGAACTGGATGGACTTCGTCGGGCAGGCCTGGGCGCAGGCCGGCTCGTGGCCGGCACCGAGTCGGTCGTAACAGAGCGTGCACTTCTGGGCGATACCGACGTTCTTGGTCGTGTGCTTGTCGCCCTGCCGTCGCTCGATGACGCCGAACGGGCAGGCCGGCACGCAGTAGCCGCAGCCGTTGCAGATGTCGTCTTGCACGACGACGGTGCCGAACTCGGTGCGGAAGAGAGATCCGGTCGGGCAGACGTCGAGACACGCCGCGTGGGTGCAGTGCTTGCAGACGTCGGACGACATCAGCCAGCGGAAGTCCGGGTGCTCGCCCGGAATGCTCGGCAGCTGTCCCTCGGCCGCGGGCCCCGACCCGCTGCCCGCAGCCGCGGGCCGCATGCCCGGCATACCGAGGTCGACGCTGCCCGCCGAGCCGCTCGTGCTGCGTCCCGAGCCACCCGACGCGCTGGAGCCGACCCCGGAGGCGGGTTGCTCGATGAAAGCGACGTGCCGCCAGGTGCTGGCGCCGAGCGCGCCGGTGTTGTCGTACGACGAGCCGAGCAGGTTGAAGCCGTCGTCGGGGACGCCGTTCCACTCCTTGCAGGCGACTTCGCACGCCTTGCAGCCGATGCAGATGCTCGTATCGGTGAAGAAGCCCTTGCGTGCGGGAGCCTCCTGGTAGCCCGAGTCGGATGCCGGGTCCACCGGGCCGAACAGGGTGTTGTCACGCATCGCCGCTCTCCTTGCCGTCTCCCGACTGCGCGTCCTCGGACCGGTCTCCCGCAGCCGACTCGCCGCGCCGGCGGCGGGCCGTGACGATCGGGGCGTGGTGGTCGTCGTCGACGCCGGCGCGCTGCTGGTAGCCCGCGATGTAGTCGAGCAGCTGAGGCCCGGTCGGACGCCGACCCGCCCGGACATCACACGTCCCGACCTTGGTCTCCTGGATCAGGACGTTCGGGTCCAAGGTGATGCCGAACAAATCGTTCGCCGAGTCGCCGGTCACCATTCCGCCGCTGCCCCAGTGGTAGGGGAGCCAGACCTGATGCAGGGTGCGCCCGTCGATCCGCAGCGGCTTGAGCCGTTCGGTCACCATATCCGGCCCTCGACGGCAGCCCGGGCAGTGACGACGTGGCCCCACTCCATGTGGACCAGGTGACGCTCCGCCGCGAGCTCCGGGCTGACCTCGATGAACATCGCCGGCTGTAGCTCCGAGAGGTACTGCAGGTAGCGGCTCATCCCCCCGGCGGTGTGGTGCTCGGTGAGGCGGCTTGTGGTGAACACGTACGGGAACACCTCGGAGTGCTGCTCGGGAGGGCTGGGGTTCAGCCGGTTGTCGCGCCGCTCGTAGACCTTGCGGGTCGGGTTGCCCTGTTGGCTGTAGAGCGGGTTGCGGAACGTCGACTCGACCGGCTCGTAGTGCGTGGGCAGCGGCCCGTCGATGAGACCTTGCGGGACGTACAGCGAGCCTTTCCCGTCGCCCTGCATGATGAAGGGGTCGTCGCCGCAGATCCCCTCGGCGCCGCTGGCGCCTTCACGTGCGCGGTAGGACGGCGGCTTCGTCTTCTCGAAGTCCGGCACGTCCTCGCCGGTCCACTCGCCCGAGTCGCCGGGTCAGGGTCCCAATAGACGTATGCCTTGCGCTCGCTCCAGGGCCGTCCCTGCGGGTCGGCCGAGGCCCGGTTGTAGAGCAACCGCCGGTTGAGCGGCCAGACCCAGCCCCACTCCGGAGCGACGAACGACTGCTCCCGGCCGGGCTTACGACGGGCGGCCTGGTTGACGCCGTCCTGGTAGACACCGGTGTAGATCCAGCAGCCGCCCAGCGTGGAGCCGTCGTTCTGCATCTCCATGAACGTCGACAGCGGACGGCCGGTGGCGATCTCGTAGCCGTTGATCTCCTTGAGCACCGCTTCAGCACTCGGCTCGTCGCCTCGGGGGCCGTGCAGCGGGTAGTCCCAGGCGAGGTCGAGGACGGGCCGGTCGCGCTCATCCTGAGAGTCGGCCAGGCGCTCCTGGACCAGCCGGCCCAGGTGGTAGAAGAACCAGAGCTCGGAGCGGCAGTCGCCCACCGGGTCGAGCGCCTTCTCCCGCCACTGCAGCATCCGCTGGGTCTGGGTGAACGTGCCCTCCTTCTCCACGTGTGACGCGGCGGGCAGAAGGAAGACCTCGGTGCGGCAGTCCTCCGGGACGATCTCCCCCGTCTCGATCTCGGGCGCGTTCTTCCAGAAGGTTGCGCTCTCGATCTCGAAGAGGTCGCGGACGACAAGCCAGTCGAGGTTGGCCATCCCCAGTCGCTGGGCCCGGCCGTGTGCCGACCCGACCGCAGGGTTCTGGCCCAGCAGGAAGTAGCCCTTGACCTTGCCATCGATCATGTCGAGGACGGTGCGGTAGGTGCCGTGGTCACCGGTGATCTTCGGGATGTAGTCGAAGCAGTAGTCGTTCGCGGCGGTGGCTTTGTCACCCCAGTAGGACTTGAGCAGGTTGATGCCGTAAGCGTCGGCCTTGTCCCAGAACCCCTTCGCCCCCGGGTGCCTGACGCTGTCGATCCACTGTTCGAGCGTCGCGTGATCCTCCGCGTGCGGCATGGGCAAGTAGCCAGGCAGGATGTCGAACAGCGTCGGGATGTCCGTGGAGCCCTGAATGCTGGCGTGTCCGCGCAGCGCCATGATGCCGCCGCCAGGACGCCCCATGTTGCCGAGCAGCAGCTGGAGGATCGCCCCCGCCCGGATGTACTGCACGCCGACGCTGTGCTGGGTCCAGCCGACGCTGTAAACCAGCGCCGTGGTCCGGTCACGCCCGGAGTTGGCGGTCCAGGCTTCGCATACCTCCTGGAAGGCCTGCCGGGAGACGCCGCACGCCTGCTCGACCATCTCCGGGGTGTAGCGGGCGTAGTGCCGCTTGAGGATTTGGTACACGCAGTTGGGATCCTGGAGCGAGTCGTCCCGGCGCGGGTGGCCGGACACGCTGATGCCGTGCGTCTCGTGCTGCAGGGCGCTCGCCGTCTCGCGTTGCGTCTCGTGGTCTTGGCGCTGCGACCCGTCCGGCTCCTGGCCGGCATACTGCCAGCTCGCCGGGTCGTAGGTGCGGGTCTCGGCGTCGAAGCCGGAGAAGAGGCCGTCGAGCTCGTCGGTGTCCTGGAAGTCGTCGCTGACGATGGTTGGGCCGTTGGTGTAAGCGACGACGTACTCACGGAAGTCCAGCTCGTTCTGCAGGACGTAGTTGATGATCGCCGCCGAGGAAGACGATGTCGGTGCCCGCACGCAGTGGCACGTAGGTGTCGGCGACGGCACTGGTGCGGGTGAACCTCGGGTCGATGTGGATGACCTTGGCACCGCCCTGCTTGGCCTCCATCACCCACTGGAAGCCCACCGGGTGGGCCTCGGCCATGTTCGAGCCCTGGATGACGATGCAGTCAGCGTTGGCGAGGTCCTGCAGGAAGCCGGTGGCGCCGCCGCGCCCGAACGAGGTTCCCAGACCGGGAACGGTGGCAGAGTGTCATATCCGCGCCTGGTTCTCGATCTGGATGGCGCCCAGCGCCGTGAACAGCTTCTTGATGAGGTAGTTCTCCTCGTTGTCCAGCGTCGCGCCGCCGAGGCTCGCGATGCCCATGGTGCGCCTGACCTTGCGGCCCTTCTCGTCGATGTCCTGCCAGGTGTCGGCGCGGGACTTCACGACGCGGTCGGCGATCATCGACATCGCCGAATCGAGGTCGAGGTCCTCCCACTCGGTGGCATACGGGCGGCGATAGCGCACCTTGGTCTGGCGCATCGGGCTGGTGACGAGGTTCTTGCTCGCCGAGCCCTTAGGGCAGAGCCGGCCCCGGGAGATCGGGGCTGTCCGGGTCGCCCTCGATCTGGATGACTCGCTCGTCCTTGACGTAGACCCGCTGCCCGCACCCGACGGCGCAGTAGGGGCAGACGCTCTTGGCGACCCGATCGGCGGTCTCGGTGCGGGCCTGGAGCTGTTCGGTATGCGCGGAGCGCACCGCCGTCCCGCGGCCCAGGGGATCTGAGCCCGTGATCTGGCGGACCACCGGCCAGCTCAAGAACGTCTTCGCAGCGTCCATGCCTGCCTCCTTCCTAAACTCTACCCAGGTGGAGTGACGGCGGCATTCGGAGCGGCTCCGCGTTATGCGGGCCGTCACACCGTTGACTCCGGGTGTCACCGGGGCTTGCGGGTGGCAACGGTCGGAATTCCGACCGCGCTTGGCATCGGTCCAGGGCCGTGGCGCGCTCTGGCGCAGCTCGACCGCAACACACCCCCGCGTGTCAGCGTCAGTTGACACCAGCGGTTCACAGCAAGACCGCCGGACGAAGGGCGAGGTCAACGATCCTGATTCACGAGGAGCAGTGCAGTCCTGTTGAGTCCGATTGCCCATGATGGTGCGGTGAGTGCTTCGTCTCCTCGTGCCGGCGGTCCCTTCCGCCGTCGCGCGTTCGCCGGGACGGCTTCATCCAGGAGCGGTTCAAATTACCGGGCAGCAAGCAGAGCCCCCCCGGTCATCCCGACCGGCGATCTCATGAACATCCATCCCCGGCGCATTGACGCCGGACGCGGGACGCTGTTGGACAGCGAAAGCTCGTTCGGCGAGTGCTACTCCAAACGCTCCAGGGGCCCACCGACGGGCACTTTCGTTCCCAGCCGGCCCCTTGGGTGAGCCCAGGCAACCCGCACCGATGAGCGCTCGTGCCGATGATGGGGAGGGCGTCGACTTCGTGGTACCGCTAGAGCCGCCATGCCCGCGGCTCAGCCCTGGGGCAGCCCGACTGCGTTGCTAGTTCCCTCTTGTGTACGGGCTGCCGGGTCGTTAGGTAGACGCAGAATCTCCCCGCTTGGTCATGCCCGGTCCCGTCAGCGCTGGGCCAAGTACTGCGCGGCGAGGTTGCGGAGCCGCCGGTGTGTTCCCTCGTAGCTCTCGGCGCCGGCGAGGTACTGCTTGTCGAGCTTGGCGGTCATCGTGTAGTTCGGGTCGCACACGTTGCCTACGGGTGCCTCGCCGACCTGGCTGAGCAGCTGGTAGGCGTCCATCTGGTCCAGGCCGGTGAGCGCGGCCACCCAGGCGACCAGGTCGTGCTGGCTGGCCGGTAGGCGTCCTCAAGCGGGCGGGCCGAGCCGGTCGAGATAATCGCGCCGTCGCTCTCGAACCGGGGCCACGGGGTGGGCGCGCCTTTGACGATGTCGACGATGACGACGGTGTTCATCGCCGACTCCACGGCGGTGCCGCATAGCCTCGCCTTCACCCTGCCGGCGTGCCCGTCGCCGATGCCGAACAGCCCGCCCGTCGTGCGTTGACCCCGAAGTAGACGGTGACGCCGGCGCGCAACTCCGGGGTGTCCATGTTGCCGCCATGTGCGTCGGGCGTGATGGTCTGCCTCGAGCCTCGAACCCGGCGGGCGCGACGCCGACGGTCCCGTGCATCGGGATCCATCGGCAGCTCACGTGCAGGTCGCTGCTGGGGCGCGAAAGTGACAGTGCGCTGGCCGCTGTCGACCTCGTACACGCCACACCCGTTCCTCCAGCGGCTGGTGCAGCATCGCCGTCGTGTGGGTGGTGCTGAGCGCGCCGAAGTGCGGGAACGTCGTCGAGACGGCCCAGTCGCGGGCGGGTTCGATTGCGACGAAGTGCACGGCGAGGGTGTCGCCGGGTGCGGCGCCCGTCGACGTGGAACGGGCCGGTCACCGGGTTAGGTACGGGAACTCGCAGACGACCGAGGGCAGCGTCTCCGGGCCGGTGACCCGGCCGCCGAAGCAGTCCTCGGTGTAGAGCTCGAGGACCGTGCCGGGCCGGATCCGGCGCACCGCAGGTCGGGCCGTCCGAACGCCCAATGTAGCTCCTGCGGGTGGGGGCCGGTACTGCGACAACCTCCAGGTCCCTGCCGGCGGTCATCGGGTGCGCCCTCGCTCCACGCTCGCGGGACCTCCGGTGCCCTCCGTGGCGGACGTCTGTCATTCCGGCCAGGGTGGGGCGGCGACCGCGGGAGTAGGCGACGACCAGCACGATGATGCCGACGAGAAGCCACGCGAAGCCCAGGCGCTGGGCGGCGACGTTGGCCTTGACGACGACATAGGCGATGACCGGAACCCCAGCAGCGGCGAGACGATGTGCCGCAACACGTCGCGGCTTCCGTGCCGCACGACGTAGTGGTTGAACACCGAAACGTGCAGGAGCAGGAACGCGGTGAGCGCGCCGAAGTTGACAAGGGTGGACAGCAGCGGGATGCCGTCGTCGCGTTCGGCCATATAGACGCCGACGACCAGCGAGACGACCGCGACCAGCAGGGTGCGCGTTGTCGGGCACCCGGTGGACCGGGTGCACCTTGGCGAGGATGCGCGGCAGCTGGCCGGTCGCGGGCCATCGAGAACAGCAGGCGGGAGGTCGCGGCCTGCGCGACCAGGGCATTGGCGAACCCCCATGCGATCGCGGTGGCGACCGCGGTGAGCACCGATAGCCAGTGCCCGCCGGCCACCTGCGCCGCGTCGTAGAAAGCAGTGCCGGCCGGGTCGCCCTCTGTGAGCAGCCGCTGCGGGTCCGGCACGAGCAGCGCAGCGACCCAGGACTGGACGATGAACAAGCGTGCCGGCCAGCGCCAAGCGCCGCCACAGTGGCCCGGCCCACCGCCCTAGCGCCGCCGGAGTTCTCCTCGGCCAGGGTGGAGATCCCGTCGAAGCCCAGGAAACACAGCACAGCGATCGAGACGGCCGCAAAGACGTGCCCCAGGAGAAGGTGCTCGCGTTGTACAACGGCGTGAACGAGAAGCCGTGCCCCTTCCCCGAGGCCAGCGCCCAGACGCCGACAACGATGAAGACCACCAGCACGATCAGCTCGGCCACCAGCATGACCGGTTAACCCGGGCCGTCATCTCGATGCCGACGTAGTTGACGACCGTGTTGACGACGATGAACAGGGCCACCCAGCCCCAGACCGGCACCGCCGGGACGAACGAGTGCCATCGCGGCCCCCGCGACGATGTAGAGCAGCGCCGGCACCAGGACGTAGTCGAGCAGGATCAGCCATCCGGCGAGGAAGCCCGACGGCCGGGTGCAGCCCGCGACCCGCATAGGTGTACACCGACCCCGCAATTGGAAAACCCAGAAGTGAATCCCTACCCGTCAGGTTCGGCCCACGCGGCTCACGCCGTGTTTACAACAAAAATCTAAGAGACAAGTTCCGAATAAATGACTGCCGACTGCTTTGTATTACACCAGACCATCGAGGGAACGGTCGTATGAACAAGGTGAGTTTTGCAGCGTCTTAAGTCCAAGTCAAGGGGTAAGTTGCCGAAAAGACATTAAAATGTGCAACTCCCAAAGTGTCTTATTTTGAGACGCCTGGGAGTGTGTAAAGATTTTCCTACAGCGCTGAACTGACAACAACCGACTGCCAATTTACCTTGAAGATTTAGACCACCCATACAGCTTGGCCGCATTGTCATGCAGAACCAGATGAGCGAGTTCAAGTGCACGTTCGCGGGTGATTTCACCATCCTGCATCATTCCGGTCAGCGCGATGGCCAGAGCTTCGCGCGCCGATTGCGTGGTTTGCCAGCCAATTTCTTCCCAGTTGATTTCGGGGGTGTTCGGGTAGAGATCGGTCCCGAACATGGCTTTCTCCGGATACCACTCCAGGAAGTCACGGATGCTGTCACTGAGCCTGCGGGTTGAGATCAGCCAGGTCTGCTCGGAAAAGTCGGCGTAGACATTCGGTTTCATCAGCAGATAGTTGACGTATTTGGTGAAGGGACCAGCGCCGCCATGGAGCAGGACGAAGTTGGTCTTGCGCAGTGAAGGGTCGTTGAGCACCGATTCAAGCAGCGCCGGGTTTGATCCCATGAGCATGAAATAGCTGCCACAGCCGCCACCCGTATGGATGTGCACCGGCAGGCCGAGGCGTCCGGCTTCACGAGCGATATAGCGGAAAAGGAAGTTTTGCAGCCGGGTGTAGTCGTGTGTGAGGGGAAGATCACCCTTGATGAAGTGGGCGTATACCTGTTGCACCGACTGGAGAGGCTCTGCGGGGCCAAAATCGAGCGAGCGCAGGTAAGCTGCTTCAAACTTGATGGCTACAGCGCCGTTTTTCTTTTGCATTTCCAGCACCGGCGTAATGACTTTAGCAGTGTATTCCTGGAGGGTTGGCGGCAGCGCGTCACGGTCAATGTCTTTGAGATAGCGGCGCAGCAGCATGGATTCGCGTTGAAAGAAAAATTTGCGGTCGGGCGTTTCACTGGCCAGGGCGGAATTTTTCAAAGGGAACATCAGCGCGTCATCAAATGGCACCCAGCGGAAGCGCGGCGGCTGCAGCCCGCGTCCCAGCGCCACCCGGTTGGCCAGTTCGGTTTCAATCCCAAGCTGGTCAAGAACCCAGTTAGGATAATTATCTCCCTGCTCCTGCATGACCTTCTGCTTGGACTGCAGCAGTTCTTTCACATGCTCCGGGCTGCGGTCATTGTAGGGATAGTTATAGAGCGCCTTCCATGCCGCGATGTATTGTGGATTTGCCGGGCGCGTGACGGTGGTGGGATCGCTAGGCTCCAGTGGATCACAAGGCAGTGCGTCGAAGTCGTCATCCTTTTCGCCCGCGGCGACTAACTTTGGCGGATGCGAATGATTGTCGATGGCCTTGATTTTGTTGATTTCGGCCAGCAACTGGGGATCGGCGGTTTGCGCGACCAGCGTGGAGCATATAAAAAGGCAGACAAGCGCGACAGCGGTTCTCATGAGCATGTGAAGAGTGTCCTCAGGGCTTGCGCCAGAAGGGTAAACCCCAGCGCGTGAGATTGCAAAGAGCTTTAGCCGCATTGCAAAGTCTTTAACCACAAAGGACACGAAGGACACCATGGAGAAAAAAGGTAATTTTGCTGGTTGGCTTGTTATCCCCGGGGCTCTTCGTGCCCTTATGTGGTCAATTTTTAAGAAACTGGACAGAACCCGCAACGGTCCATACTCTAGAACTCACTCATGAGCGAAGCTCCGGTCATCTACGTACAGCAGTTACAAAAAAGATATGACAAGGTTGAGGCCGTAAAGGGCATCGACTTTCAGGTTGCGAAAGGCGAGGTCTTTGGCCTGCTGGGCCCGAACGGCGCCGGCAAGACCAGCACAATCGAGATTCTGGAAGGGCTGCGCCCGCGCACCGGAGGAGACGCCACGGTGCTGGGGTTTGATCCTGACCGGCAAAAGCAGCAATTGAAAGACCGCATTGGAGTGTGCCTGCAAGCCACCAATCTCCCGGCCAAGATGCGGGTACAGGAAGCGCTGGAGCTGTTTGCCTCGTTCTATACGCGCAGTTTGAGTTCAGAGCAACTGCTGAAACGGCTGCAACTGTGGGAGAAGCGCGGAGCGTTCTATGAGACGCTCTCGGGCGGACAGAAGCAGCGGCTGGCCCTGGCGCTGGCGCTGGTCAATGATCCGCAACTGCTCTTTCTCGACGAGCCGACCACAGGGTTAGATCCGCAGATCCGGCTGGAGATTCACGGGCTGATTGAGGAAATGAAATCAGAGAAGCGCACCGTGGTGCTGACCACGCATTACATAGAAGAAGCGGAGCGGCTGTGTGATCGTGTGGCGATTATCGATGAAGGCAAGATTGTGGCCATAGGCACTCCGCGGGAATTGCAGCAAAAGAGCGCGGAGCGGTCGCGCATCGACATTGTCAGCGGCCAGCCCATGAGCGCTGCTATGCTGCCGCAATGGCCAGACGCGCTGGAAAGTAAGCTGAGTGACGACGGAAAATCGCTGACGGTGTATTCGTCGCGCCCGGCACGGACATTGTTTGAGATTATGAAGTGGCTGGACCAGCAGGGAATGCAACTGGAAGACGTCCACCTGAAACGCCCGACGCTGGAAGACGTGTTTGTGGAACTGACAGGGAAAAAGCTGAGAGATTAGTAGGCAGCATTCAGCACTCAGCAATCAGCATTCAGTCCTGAAACATTGATTTACTTTCGGGGCTGCATGGCAGCAATCAATCGGGAAAGAGCCAATGAAGCAATATCTCGCCATTATCGGCATGGACATTAAATTGGCGCTGCGGCTGCGCGCGGTAATCTTTTTCAATTATCTTTTTCCGCTCATTTTCTTCTTCACTTTCGCCACAGTCTTGCGGGGAGAATCTGGAGCCATGACGTTTGTGGTGACCATGTCTGTGACGCTGGGCGTGTTGGGCAGCGGCTTTTTTGGGGCGGGAATTCGCGCCATCCAGGAGCGCGAACTCGGTATCCTGCGGCGCTACAAGGTCACGCCAATTACGCCTGCGCCTCTTTTGGTGGGCTCAATGGTTACGGGCTGGGCAATTTTTATTCCATACATTGTTCTGTTGCTGCTGATGGCGCACTACATATACCACATGCCGCTCCCGGTCCATTTCTTGGACCTGCTGGTCTTCATTTCGCTAGGGTTGATTGCCTTTCGCGCGCTCGGGCTGGTGATTGCCTCCGTCGCCAATACCATGCAGGAAGGGACCATCCTGGTCCAACTGTTTTATTTCCCCATGCTGCTGTTGAGCGGCGCCACGTTCCCTTCAGAAAAATTCCCCAGGGTCATGCAGATTATCCACAACTTTATTCCGGCGACTTATCTGGTCGAAGGCATGAAGAACATCATGCTCAAGGGCCAGGGTTTGACGGGAAGAGAGAACATGTTTGCCGTGCTGGTTATGGTGCTTACGACCGTGGGCGGCGGGTTGATTTCCATGAAGCTTTTCCGCTGGGAAAAAGAAGAAAAGATCCGCGGATCAGCAAAACTCTGGGTGCTTGCCGTGCTGGCGCCATTTTTTGCCATGGGCGTCTGGAAGTGGTTTCAAACCTAAGGGTGGGAACGCCTGCCCCCGCTGCTTGGCCTAGCCGGTCGCGCAACCCAAGCGCCGGCCTCAAGAAATTGATTTGCTCTTAATACCCTTAGCGTTGCTCGGGCACGGCCAATGTGTGTGACCTGTCTCACAGACGCGTTTTCTCTGAGGGGAATAAACTTCCGGAACAAGGTAGAAGATGTCCGTCCGATGCGCACTACTCGTCCGAAGCGTGGCAGCAACGCGGGGCGCGGTTGGCAAGTCTAAATGATTTGGAGTATAAAGAAATGTTGCGCACAGAGCCGCTTCCAACACTAGAGAAGCCAGAAATCAGCGACGGGAAAACAATGTCAACCAGCACAATCACAAAGGGTCTAGAAGGCGTAGTTGCGGCCAGTTCCGGGGTCTGCTATATCGATGGCGATGCCGGAGTGCTCGCCTACCGCGGCATTGATATTCATGAACTGGCGGAAAACTCCACGTTTGAAGAAACGTGTTATCTGCTGTGGTTTGGCCGGCTGCCCAAGGCGGCAGAACTGGCCGACCTGAAGCAAAAACTGGGCGCAGAACGCAAAGTGGATCCCGCGATTTATGACATGATGCGCCGCGTCCCCAAGACGGCGACGCCGATGGAAGTGTTGCGCACGGCCGTTTCCGCACTGTCTTTTTACGATCCTGAAGCCGAAAAGATCGACCATGACGCGAATGTTCGCAAGTCTATCCGCCTGACTTCACAGATTGCGATGATCGTGGCGGGATATGACCGGATTCGCAAAGGCAAGAACGTTGTCGATCCTGATCCCACACTCTCACACGCGGCCAATTTCCTGCTGCAACTGAATGGCGAGAGGCCTTCCCCGACCGCCGAAAAAGCGCTGGATGTTGCGCTGATTCTGCATGCCGACCATGAACTGAATGCCTCGACATTTGCGGCCCGAGTGACGGCAGCCACGCTTTCTGACATGCACTCGGCCATCGTCAGCGCGATTGGCGCGCTGAAAGGCCCTCTGCACGGCGGAGCCAATGAAGCGGTGATGCGCATGCTGTTTGAGATCGATAAAAAAGGCGAGGACCCGGTGGAGCACGTGAAGAACATGCTGGCCAACAAGAAAAAGGTTTCCGGCTTTGGCCATCGCGTGTACCACACGGAAGATCCGCGGGCCACCCACTTGCGCGCCATGTCGCGCGATCTGGGCCGCTCGGCGAATCCCAAGTGGTATGACATGTCCGCCAAGATTGAGCAGTACATCAAGAATGACAAAGGCCTGAACGCCAACGTAGATTTTTATTCGGCTTCCACTTACACCACGCTTGGCCTGGACGTTGACCTGTTTACTCCTGTGTTTGCCGTCTCCCGCATCAGCGGCTGGGCCGCGCACGTGATTGAGCAGCTCGACGACAATCGGCTGATCCGCCCGCGCGCCGACTACATTGGTCCGGCGTACCCGAATAAATACGTGGCGATGGAGAAGCGGTAAGCTCTCGAAATCTGTAAAAGCATTCAGCCCTTGAACATCTCACCAGCAAGAGAGTTCAAGGGCTGAGCTATTTTATGGCGCAACACAGCTTGCTCTGAAGCGCCTTAAGCGCCCAAATACAGCACGTGGACGTACGTTCCGAGGCGCACGTTATAGGCAAGGTAATAGCCCGGGTGATCAGGATCGTCATAGATCACGATGTCATCGTTGTCCCATAGCCAATCCCTCGCGTAGTCATAATCGTAAGGCGCCACCTGGAAGTAGTAACCGCCAACATCAAAGCGATCAAAGTTGCCGCCGCGCAAGCGCCAGACGTGCTGCGGGCCAAAGCCGCCGGTAAAGCGTCCGTGTTCCCAGGGATGGTCGAGATGATAGTGGGCGTCGTTACGGCCCGTATCGTGGCCAATCCAGCGGTCATTTTCAGCATGCACGTGGGGAGCTTCCGGATGGCCTTGCTGGTCGCGAAAAGTGCGGTGATCACTCTGGTCCGGGCGAGGTGGTTGGCCCTGCTGCTGCGGCGGTTGTGGTGAACGGCCTTGATTTTGCTGGCCCGTAGGCGCTGGGCGGCCTGTAGCTGAGGCGCGCGCAGGACCGTGTGCCGGAATGTGTCCATTGCCGACACCGCGGTCACCCGCGCCGCGTTGGGCATTGCCTTGCGGCGGTTGTGCGTGGGCTTGGGGCTGTTGTCCGCGTTGCTCGCCTCGACCCTGGGCAAAGGCGGAGACCGATGCCAGCAATAGCGCTGCCAACAGTCCAAGTAGTCCGAAAAGTTTTTTCATTCTTGAATTCTCCATGAAGAAGGCAATCTGGGGGATAGAGTCTGTGGTGAATAGACAACTCTCAAAAGGTGAGATGCTGAAACGGATACGATTTTATCGCTTTACGAATCTTTATCCTCATGGGAACTCACAGAGCGGCAAAAAGGCTTAAACCACAAAGGACACAAAGGAACACGAAGGTTAGGGCGGTTGCCTCTTCTTCGCGATCCTTCGTGTCCTTTGTGGTTTAAGCGGTAAAATAAACCATGCGCCGTGTTTACCTTGATAACAACGCCACCACTCCGGTCCTGCCGGAGGTGTTTGAGGCAATGCGGCCATTCTATCTGGAGCAGTTCGGCAATGCGTCGTCCATCCACCATTATGGGCAGCACGCGCGCGCGGCGGTGGAAAAACTACCTCGTCAAGCCGTTCGGGTTCAACACCCTGAACGACAAGCTCACCGCGTATCGCAGCATGCGACTACAGATGGAGGCGCTCAAAGATCAGGCCGATCAGTCCGACGTGGACGCGCTGTTCGGCCTGCTACGCGGGCCCGCCACGCTGCCCTCCGTGCCGGTGAAGGGGCACTCCGCGCCGACGCTGGAGCTGATCCGCGACGCAGTGCGCTCCGCTCCCGGCCCGATCTCAGCGGCCGAAGTCGCCGAGCAGGTCGGCGTGAGCAGAGCCACCGCGCAGCGGTATCTCAGCTATCTGACCCAGCACGGAATCGTGCGGCTCCAGTTGCGCTACGGCGTAACGGGCCGCCTGCCCCGAGCACCTCTACACGGCCGCAGGGCAGTGATCAGTGCAATTGCACGTGCCCGGAACCGGATGTGATCAACATCTGGCTGAGCAAGGCTGTCCCCTGACAGTTCGAACCCGTGGCGTCCACCTCATCCAGCTTGATGGTCAGGTCGAACTGGCCGCTCGCGCCTTGGTAGGCGCCAGTACCCGAGCCCGCCACGATCGGCACTGCATGGGACGCGGAAACGCTGCCGAACAGTTGCTCATGTTCGTCGGGAACTGCGTGGCCATGATCGCGACGAAGGTGCGATCCAGTGCCGCTACGTCGAGTCTGAGGGTGCCGTGGCTCAGCTGAAGCTCCAGTTAACTGTTGTGCTCCGGATTGACCGAGCCGTCCGGGTTGACGCTGACCGCTTTGCCAAAATCGGCGATCGCGCCAGTGAGGATCACTGCCGAGTCCGGCCCGTCATTGTCGGTATAATCCACCAGGTGAACGGTATCGCCACCACGGAAAACCGCAGCGGGTGGCACCACAGCCGTTAGGATCGGGAACTCGTATTTCCGCAGGAATGATTTTCCGCTCCCCGTCATACCGAGAATCAGCGTATGGGCAACTTCACCGTTATGTAGGTTCAGAAAGTATGGCGTGCTGTTGTCGGTTTCGAGCGCAGCCAGGTACTCCGTACCAGATGCGCGTTCGTCTTCTCGCCGGGCAGGATCGTAAAGAGAAATGACAGGTCGGCGTAGTTCGTGTTGAGCAGATACATCTGGCGAAGGTTCATTGCATAGTTGCCCGGCACAGTGGCGAAATAGGCGTTGAGCTGGTTGTAGCTTTCCGCGAACAGATTGCCGTCCGCATTGGTGAAGACACCGGTAAACTCGCCCACGAGCTGATCGAGTTCTGTCCGTGATTCGCCATACAGCACAATCGTGAGCGAGAAGTCGCCAAGCGATTGACCGTCACCCAGGGCGCGCAGGCAATCACCAAGATTTTCGATGTCAGCCTGCTTGGACTCATCCACCAGAACATCGCGAGGGTTCGTCTGCGTGGTGTCGTTGCCCATCTGAGAAACGAAACCCGTCTTCGACATATTGAAGTGACGCCGGCGTTTGTTGACTTCTTTGCGAGCTTTGTCCGCCGGTAGCGGCGTCCATTCCGTGACCACGTAGAAGTTGGCCGGAATCTTCAGCAGTGCGTCGAGCACCAGGGGCCGCGTCTCGGTGATGGCTTCTTTCATCGTCAGCACGCGGACAATGTGATCGCCTACGCGCAGATGATCGCGCTCCGCTTCGATGTCGGAGTTGACCACCTGATAGTCGAGAAACTGTGTGGACTGCGGCCTGCCGGCAATACGCCAGTCGTCATAGTTCAGCAAGCGGCGGAAAAACCTGAACTGGTCCTGCTGATTCAAGACCTCGATTTGCATGAAATCTGCGAGCTGCCGAGCGAATGCCTGCACGTGCTGGTCGAGCCGTTGAAGATCGCGCTCGATATGCGACCGCAACAACGTCTTCATGCTGTCGTTGGTGAACTGCGATTTGAGTTCGCCAATCGCGCCCTCTGGATCGTGAAGGAGGCGGGCCAGAGCTGTTCCGACGCCGGTCTTCGACCTGGTGCCTTCCAGAAGGATGCAGTAGAAGATCTCAACTTGGTAAAGATGGTCTCGCTTGGCTTCAAAGAACTTCCGCCGTTGGTCGATAGCTGCCTCCACGATCGGGTTGTCATAGCTCGCGAATGGTATGTCCGGGCGATTCGATTTGAAGAGGTATTGATAAACGTGGAAGCCTGAGCCAAACGATTTGAGCGCTGCTTCCAGCCGCTTCACCGCATACTCCTGTTCGGAGCGGTCAAGGCTTTCATAATCCACGCCAGAAATACTGAGGACGATGCCGAGGTCTCCGCTTTTCGTAAGAAAGGTCGTCTCGTTCCAGAAGCCGTAGAGATTGATGTGGTCGTTGAGAGCCGCGCTCTCTTTCCACGGCTTGATGACTTTGTCGAGACGCAGCATCACACCACCTCCACGCGGGGGACTCGCTGTTTCGCGGCGTCATAGCGCAGCTTGTAGCGTTCGGACTTGGCCAGGATGCGGAGAAATGCCGGATCGCTGTTCGTTACCCAATGTCCGAAGGCAAAACCCCCAATGAATACGGCCATGCCGGCCAAGATGGAATTGAAGAGATTGAAGGCTCCCACCGCGCCAACACAGACGAAGTAGAACAGCGTGCGCTCGACACCCAGGTAGGTGAGCGGCTTATGCATGCTCTTGAAGACTCGATTTGTGCGACGTTTCTGTTTTGTGTTGTTTGGCATAAGGGACTCGTTCAGCATCTGTTGAACTTGGCGGGTAGGGCCTCCTACACGCCCCAAAGCCAACTCAGGACGTTTACGGCGAGGACGGCAATGCCCGGTTCCGGCGGCGACACCGGCCAGGGCCTTCTTTGCGCCGGGTTCGCCGTGCGCGAAGCCATAGCCGCCGATCACGATGGCAACGAGACTTGCGACCTTCGCAATCGTGCCCGTGAATAGGGTCTGAAGGGCGGTAAAGCCGGTGTCGAAAGGGCTCCCTTGGGCATGGGCCGCAATCCGGGCGAAGATGAGAAATACGACGAGGATCGGGCCGATTTTGCAGACGCTAGAGTCACTATCAAACGAGTCCCAAAGGGATGTTTGACATGCGTTGTGTGCGGCATGACGGCCTCCAGCAGCAACCATCAGAGTCGCTGCATTGGGCCCACATTAGTCGGTAAGAGTTGCGTCAGTCCAATGACTTCTCAGCCGAGCACTATTCCTTACGCTTATAGTAAAGATCTAGTGTCCAGATAATCCGTCCACACCGATTCATTACTGGGATTCATAAGGGTCTGCTCAAAATGAATTGGACTACTCAGCAGTACCAAAACTAACCTCGAACTGCTCTGGCAGCTCAGAAGCTGCGAAAAACTCTCTCGGAGGCGGCTATGCCCGACCTTGTTTCCAAACCAGCCCACCGCACTGAAAACACTGACGCGCGTTTTGAGCAGCTCCCGGACACAGATGAGGCGGCAGCTCTATTTAAAAATTCATCCCAAGACTCTTCAGCAAATGGCCCGTAGCGGCCAGATTCTCGGCGTTCGGATCGGAAAGCTCTGGCGCTTTCGTGCTTCAGTCTTGAACGATTGGCTTGAACACAAAATGGCCAGTTGAGAAATGAATCGAATTGAGGCGATCTCGACAGCAGACCAAGGCTGGGCTACTCTCGTTTCAGCCATCCGTGTCGCCTCAACCGAAATGGAGGAAATAAATGAGGCGCACGAGTTATCAAAAAGGCAGTCTGAGACTGGCGGACCGCAAGAAGGGAAAAGTTTGGGAATTCCTATGGAGAGAGGTTCAGCTGGACGGCACCATCCGGCGAAAACACATCGTCATTGGAACGCAGGAAGACTTGCCGACCGAGTCTTCCGCCCAGGCTGCCGTAGATGCAATCCGCTTGGAGATCAACCAACAAACCCCTCAAAGGCTCATCAAAAGCATCAGTTTCGAGACGCTTGTGAATCACTATCGCCAACACGAGTTGCCGGACACTTTCAACAAAACGAAACCGGGGCTCGATGCGGCGGACGAAGATCGCAAATCGTACTCGACGCAGGTGACCTACGAAGGCTATCTGAAGAAGTGGATTCTTCCGCGTTGGCGTGCGTGCAGGCTGACGGACGTCAAGGCAACCGAAGTCGAAAAATGGCTCAAGAGTCTCTGTTTTCCGAAGACCGGCGTTCCGCTAGCGCGGGGCAGCAGGGCCAAGATCAGAAACATCATGAGCGCGATCTATTCTCATGCGATCAGATGGGAATGGACGGAGAAGAATCCAATCACGAGCGTTCGCCAGAGCGCGAAACGACAGAAAGCACCCGATGTTCTGACGCCGGAAGAGATCATGGCATTTCTCAAGGAACTGCCCGATCCACTCCGCACGATGATCGAGCTGGACGCTTTCACGGGGCTGCGCCGAGGAGAACTGATAGGGCTTCGGTGGCAGGACGTGGATTTCGAAAACCTCATCTTGCACATCCGTCGGTCGGTAGTGGCGATGGTGGAAGGTGCGCCGAAAACGGAAGCTTCTCTGAAAGACGTTCCGCTGGATGCACAAACGGCCGAGTCGCTGTGGGCATGGAGACACCTTTCTCCGTACGCAAGTCCAGGCGATTGGGTATTTGCCTCGCCGCACATGAAAGGCCGACAGCCCTATTGGCCCGGAACGTTGTGGCGATATTACGGCAAGCCGGCTTTGCAGCGTGCCAAGGTGACGAAGCAAGTTTCGTATCACACCTTCCGGCACACTTTTGGGACGCTCTTGAACGCGAACGGAGAGAATCCGAAGGTCGTACAGGAACTGCTGCGCCATGCGAGTCTGAAAGTCACGACCGACGTTTACATGCAGGCAGTCGGTCCACAGAAGCGCGAGGCACAGAGCAATTTGGTCAAACTGGTGAGGAAGGGCGCGGTTTTGGAGATCAAGCCGGCCTAAGTGGATCAAATTGGATCATGAAGAAAAACGGCGATTTCGTGGAAGCTCTTTTATTTTGTTGGCGTCCCCGACGGGATTTGAACCCGTGTTACCGCCGTGAAAGGGCGATGTCCTAGGCCAGGCTAGACGACGGGGAC
>CAVVTH010000006.1:0-550821 GCA_963751085.1 uncultured Actinomycetota bacterium
AGCTGCGTCAGCTGCAGCTGTTCACCACCCGCCACCTGGCCATCGCGAACTCGGGTGTGGAGCACCGCGGTACCGCACTGGCCATCGGATGACGCGATGAGGGCTGCTCGCTCCTGGTGTCTCGCGAGGACCATGGTCGTGGCGGTGATGCTTTGTCCTGGCGGCCTGCGGCGCGAGTGGCGCACCCGGCGACGCCGCGAGCACGGTTTCCGGCACTGCGTCCGGACCATCCTCCGGGAACTCGTCACTGACGCTGTACACATCGGTCACCCAGGAGACGGTCGACGCGGTGGCGGCCGGCTACAAGCCGCGCATCCGGGTGCCAAGGTCGCCGTGTTCCGCACCACCACCGGTGCAGCCTCAACGCCCGGCTCGGGGCCGAGCAGCGCTCCGGCGGCGTACGCGCGGACGTCATCTGGGGCACCGACCCGCTGTCGATGGAGTCGTACGCCGAGCAGAGGCTGCTGCGCGCCTGGCCGGTGCCGGACGCGGCCGGTGTGCCCGCAGACGCGCGGACCCGGTACTTCTGGGGCACGCGGACCCTGTACGTGGTCGCGGTGGCGCGCAACGGCGTCGAGCCCGGGCCGCAGAGCTGGAGCGACCTGACCCGTCCGGAGTACCGCGGCGCGGTGGCCGTGCCGGACCCGGCGGCGGCCGGGTCCGCCCTGGCCGCCGTCGGGTACTTCAGCCGGGCGCCCGGCTTCGGCATGGACTTCTACCGCGCCCTCAAGCGCAACGGCGCGGTCCAGGTGAGCACCGTGCCCGAGGTGGTGACCGCGGTCGCGCAGGGGCCGTTACCGGCTCGGCATCACGCTGGACTCCGAGGTGCGCACGGCGGTCGCCAAGGGTTCGCCGGTGCACGCGGTCTGGCCCAGGCAGGGGGCGGTCGCGCTGTACAGCCCGATCGCCGAGACCGCCGCCGCGCACAACGCCGCCGCGGCGCAGAGCTTCCTGCGGTACGTGCTGTCCACCACGGTCAGCGGCGCATCGGCGCTCCGGCTGGCAGCCGATCGTGCCCGGCGTACCCGGTCCGCCGCGCCCCCGGCCGCCAAGTCCGTGTCACCCGACTGGACCGCCCTGTTCGGGCGCAGAAGGAGCTCCTGGACCAGTACCGCTCATCTTCGTCCAGTGAGTCTGCCCCCGTCCGGCGACCTCGTCGAACCCCGGCTGACCGTCCGTGCGGCCGTCGTCGCGTTCGTTCTCGTGGTGCTGGCGGCCTCGTCGGAGGACCGCTGCTCGTGCTCGCGCGGGGGTCCGTCGCGAAGGTCCCGTGCCGTGAGGCAGATCCTGGCCAGCCACGCGCCGGACCGGCCCTCTCGCATACGGTCGAGCTGGCGCTGGCCGTCACGTGTTCGCGCTCCCGTCGGGGCCGCGTTGACCGTGGCATTCGACCGGGCGCTGGTCGGGCGGCCAGCGGCCTGGATGTGGGCGCTGGCGCTGCCGCTGTTAGTCCCGGAGTTCGCCCTCACGTTCGGCTGGACCCAGGCATACGGACGCGGGGTCTCCGGGACCAGCTCGCTTGGCCTCAGGCTGCCGGGCCTGTACGGGCCGGCGGGGATCGCCCTGGTGCTCGCCGTCGATGCCGTGCCGCTGGCCTAGCTGGTGGTCGGCGCCGGTCTCGCCATGCGCCCCGAGCCGACCTGGTACGGGCGGCGCGCGCAGCGGCGCCGGCCCTCGCCGACCCTGCGCACCGTCGACCTGCCCTTGCTGCGGGTTCCGTTGCTCGCCGCCCGCGCCCGGTGCTTCGTCGGCGCCGTCAACAGTTTCGCGGTGCCGCAGGTGCTCGGCTCCGCCCAGGGATACCAGACGCTCGCAACCTTGGTGTACCAGCAGCTTTCGCTCGCCGTCGGCCCCGCCGAGTTTGCCGGACTGTGCGTCATCGCCCTGCTCATGGTGCTCCTGGTCCTCATGGCGGTCGGCGCTGCCGACCGTGGACTCGGCCGGGCGGGCCCCACACGGTCAGGTTTGGTTCCCCTGGCGCCGCTTTCGTCCACGCCTCTTCTCCGGCCACCCGCGTCGTTTCGGCGGCCCTGGCGGCCTACGTGGCCCTGACCACGGTCGCTCCGCTGCTGGCACTGGTGGCCACCTCGGTCACCCGGTCACCCGGCCTGCCGTTGTCGGTGTCGAACTGGACCGGCGACAACTACCGCACCGGGCTGAGGGCCCGGGCCTGCCGGCCCTCGGTCGCACGGTGATCCTCGCGGTCGGGGCCGCCGTGGTGGTCACGCTCCTGTCGTCCGTGGTCGTGGGACTGGGTGGCGTGGCGCGGCGCCGCCTGGGGACGGCCGTCACTCTGGGGTTCGCCGTTCCTGGTACGGCGCTGGCCATCGCCGTGTTCGTCACGTACGGGGGCTGGATCGGAGGATCGGTCATGATCATCCTCGTGGCGTACCTGGGCAAGTCGTGGGCCCTCGGCTATCGGGCGCTCGCGGCCGGGGCCGACAGCATGCCGGCCGAGCTGGGCCAGGCCGGGCGCGCGAGCGGGGCGGGGACAGTCACCGTGCTGCGGACCATCACCGCGCCGACGATGTATGCGGCACTCGTCACCTCCTTCGGCCTGGTCCTGCTGTTCGCGCTGCACGAGCTGACGATGAGCAGCATCCTCTACGGGGCGGACACGGCCACCTTCGCCGTAGTCGTGCTGAACCAGCAGCAGCTCGGGGACGTCGGAGCCAGCGCGGCCATGGCGGTCGTCATGACGCTGGCGATGATGGTTGTGACCGTGGCCGCGAGCGCACTTCTCCGCGTCCACCAGACTCACCTGCGCGGCGGGCAGGAACGTCACGGCCGCGAGGGCGCTTGATGCCCGACGCCGTCGCGATCCGTCATCTGTCCGTCTCCTACGGCGCGGTCGACGTCCTCACCGACGTGAGCCTGCACGTGCAGTCCGGGGAGGTACTGGCACTGCTCGGGTTCTCCGGCTCCGGTAAGACCACGCTGCTGCATACGGTGGCCGGGTTCGCCGCCCGCACGGCGGTGAGGTCGCCATTGCCGACCGGCTAGTGACCGGCGCGAAGGCCTGGGTCGCTCCCGAGCACCGCGATGTGGGTCTGGTGTTCCAGGGGGGCGCCCTCTGGCCGCACCTCACCGTGCTCGATACCGTGGCCTACCCGATCCGCCGTCGCGGCGTTCCCCGGGACCGGGCGCGGGCGGAGGCAGCGGCCCTTCTCGAGCGGTCGGCTTATCTGCGCTCCTCGCTCGGCTGCCGGCCCAGCTCTCCGGGGGTGAGCAGCAGCGCGTCGGCCTGGCCCGGGCCCTGGCCCGGTCCCCGGCGTTATTCCTCTTCGACGAGCCCACGGCTCATCTCGATACTCCGTTGCGTGCGGTGGTGTTGGAGGAGATCGCGCGGCGCCGCGAGGCACTCGGGGCCGCCGCCATTTATGCGACGCACAACGCGGCTGAGGCCTTGGCGATCGCCGACCGGGTGGCCGTGCTCCGCTCGGGCCACGTCCTCCAGGTGGGAACGCCCGAGGAGCTGTACGACCGACCCGCGGACGCAGACATCGCCCGGCTGACCGGGCCTTGTTCGGTCCTCGCCGTCTCGCGCGACCAAATGCCGCCGAATAGCGCTGCGGGCGGCGATCGGCTGGTGCTCGTTCGCCCCGACTGGGTCTGCTTCGGCGGCTCTCTCCCTGGACGGATCGAGACGGTGCGCTACCGAGGGCCGCAGACGGAGTACCTGGTGTCCGTCCGCGGCGGCACGGTGCTCGTCACGTCGCCGGGGCCACCCGCCCGTCGGCCGGGAAGCGACGTCCAGCTGACGATCAGGCGTACCTGGTCGGTGCCGAGCGGGCGGGCGACCATGCCACCCTGACGGCTGGGCCGCAGCCCTTGTTTTGGGGGGTTCGGGTGAGGGACGCTGAGGAGTCGACCCGTCCGACCGGAAGTGGGAGATGCACGAGCTTTCGCTGTGTGGCGCCATCTACGAAATCGTCGATCGTCGAGCCCAGGGGCGTCCGGTCCAGTGATCAACCTCCAGGTCGGTCGCCTGCGTCAGGTCGTACCCGAGACACTGACGTTCTGTTGGACGGTCGTCTCCGACCAGACGCCGCTCGCCGGCTCCTGCCTCGCCATCGACCTCGTGCCCGTCACACTCGTCTGCCGCCGGTGCTCGACCACCACGCTTCTCTCCGAGGAACTACTTCTGCTGTGCGGCGCGTGTGGGCTCGACGATGTCTCGGTTGCCACCGGTGAAGAGTTTCTCCTCGAATCACTCGAGCTCACGAGGGGCTGACCATGGGCAGGTTCCACCGGCACGACGATGAGACTCTTCACGGCTCCGACCACCATGACCTCCAGCAGCATGACCATGGGCCGAGCATGTCAGCATACGCCACCGGCCCTGAACGGGTGCTCGTCCTCGAGCGGATCTTCGGTGAGAACGACCGCGCCGCAGCGGCCAACCGGGGCCGACTCGACGACGCCGGCGTGACGGCCGTCAACATGATGTCCTCGCCCGGAGCGGGTAAGACGCTCATCCTCCAGCGCACCCTCGCCGCCCTACCCGACCAAGTCCGGGTCGGCATCGTCGAGGGCGACATCGAGACGAGCATCGACGCTGACCGCCTGGCCGGGTACGGAGCACAAGTCGCGCTGCTGAACACCAGCAACGGATTTGGCGGCGAATGCCACCTCGACGCCCCCATGGTCCGGTCAGCGCTGGAGCGGCTCACGCTGCAGGACCTCGACCTGCTCTTCGTGGAGAACGTCGGCAACCTGGTATGCCCCGCGGAGTTCGACCTCGGAGTTCACCACCGGGTCATGGTCTTCGCGATCACGGAGGGCGAAGAGAAGCCACTGAAGTACCCCGTGATGTTCCGCTCCGTCGAGCTGGTCCTGCTCAACAAGATGGACCTGCTGCCGCACCTGGACTTCGACCTGGCACTGTTCGAACGCAACCTCAGAGCGGTCAACCCGACGGTGTCGGTCATCCCGGTGAGCGGCCGAACGGGTGAAGGACTAGACGCCTGGTACGCCTGGCTGCGGGCGTGCACCGGGGGGGCACCGGCACCCGCCCCGGTGTCGTGAAGCCGCGATCTCGTGCGCCGACGCCTGCCGGCCGGTGACCGGGGCGCGCCTGGCTTCCGAGTCGATATCGGGGTTCGGCATCACCGACGTAGCACGGGGCTCATTCATTCGTGGCAATACCCGCAAGGACCGAAGCACTGACTATCGAAAGCGGCTCTGCGGGTCGGACGGAGTGGACCGACCGGAATATGTCATGTGTGGGGCCGTGCGGCCGGAGCGTCAGGATCCCGGAGGGGTGTAGGTCAGCGAGGTCGCCCTGGCCAGCACTGCCTGCATCGTGTCGGGGTCAAGCAGTTCATGGGTCTCAAGGTCGGCGAAAGCGCCGGTACTGTTGACGGCGAGGCTGACCGCGGCAGCCGACGGACTGTCCGGGACCTCGAACACGACGAACCCGTCCCAAGCCCCGAACATCAGGTAATACGACTCCATCCGGCCGCCAGCCGCCTCGCAAAGCTTCGCCACGACGGCACCACGGTCGCTCGGCCGCTCCATGAGGCCCTTGACCGTCCCACTGGTGAATCTGAAGAACGTGGCGTACTTGGCCATGGTCACCCCTTCTCGGTCAGCGCACCGACTGCGGCGCCGGCGCGGCTAACCCAGTGTGATCCCCCACAGCGTTGTCGGCGGCCACATGCGGTGTCTGCCCAGCCGAGATGTCAGCGCAAACGGCCGTCTCAACGCCACCGCCTACGCCATCCTGGGACTGCTGTCCCTCCGTCCGTGGACCACCTACGAGCTGGCCAAGCAGGTCCAGCGCCCAACGCGACTGGTTCTTGCCCCGAGCCGAACGCAAGCTCTACTAGCCGTGTTGCCCCTGTCGGGGCGCCCGTTCCGGGCTGAAAATGTGTCGTGGCCGTCTGGTGACGTCGTGCTTCTATGCTCCGTTGAGGGCGTCTACTAGCCGGGCGCGGGGGTCAGGTTGTGGGCGCCTTCATTGTTGCCGCGACCGTCGAGCACGAGGACTAGATTCTGGTCGTTGCCGAGTGATCCCCGCCAGGCGGCTACGCCGTTGAAGTGGTCACTGGACGGTCGGGCATCCCCTGCTGGATGCGCCCGGACGCACCCGACCTTCGGTGACCGGTCTTGCCGGCGTGAGGTGCGCGTCTCCGCCGCGGCCGCTGAGCCCGAAGTAATGGTGGCGGCGCTGTGTTCCGTGCAGGCTGCTCCTCCAGTACCCACTGCGGCACCCGGGCCGAAGGCGAACGGGGCAGATCCTCCGGCCCCACCGGCCCGCTCCTCTCCGACATCCCCGCCCCTGCGTCGACCGACCTGTGGGGCACGAGCGAAACGCTGGCCGGCATCACCCAAACGGGCAGAGCAACCCAGCACTCAACGGCGCGGCGCCAACGGCGCCGATGTCCGCGTGCTCGCCAGGATCAGTGGGACCCTACGACACGCCATCTGATCGTGAGAAGTAGGGACATCTGTAGGAAACCAAACCGCACCAGCTGGACGAAATAGCACAAGCGTGATCTCTAGTTATGACATTTGTGCAGGTTAGAGAGGTTTCGACAGCGCGCCCGAAGGGATTCGAACCCCCAACCTTCTGATCCGTAGTCAGATGCTCTATCCGTTGAGCTACGGGCGCAGATCGTCGCCGGAGGCCGTGGCCGGACGAGCCGGACCCGACGGTCGAGGCGACGCGCCAGACTACCGCCTCGCTCCGGAGCCGACGAAATCGACGCGAGCGGTCAGGCGTACCAACCATTTCGGACGGGTTGCGACCGTCACGTCGGAAGTTTCGGAAAGCCCGTCAGGCGGAGCCCGCTTTGTGACTCGTTTCACGAAGTCGCCGGACGCCTCGGGCAGGCGGCGGCTGCGGGTGCAGCGTACGTTGACGCAACAGCCGTTCCAACATGTGGACACCATCCGAAGGCGGACCGACATGACGACCGAGACCTCGCGCACCCCTGACACGCTGGCCGGCGGCACCACGCATACCCGCCTGCAGGCCTGGGTCGACGAGGTGGCCGCCCTGACGACACCCGCCAAGGTGGTGTGGGTCACCGGCTCCGACCAGGAGTGGACCCGGCTGACCGACCGCCTCGTCGAAGCCGGCACCTTCACCCGTCTCAACCCGGCGACCAAGCCCAACAGCTTCCACGCCCGCTCCACGCCGAACGACGTCGCGCGCGTCGAGGACCGCACCTACATCTGCTCCCGCGAGGAGAAGGACGCCGGACCCACCAACAACTGGATGGACCCGGAGGAGATGAAGGACGACGATGCGCGGCCTGTATGCCGGGCTGCATGCGGGGCCGGACGATGTACGTCATCCCGTTCGTCATGGGTCACCTCAACTCCCCGAATCCGATGTTCGGCGTCGAGATCACCGACTCCGAGTACGTCGTCGTGTCGATGCGCGTCATGTCCCGCTGCGGCGTCAACGTGCTGCGCCGGATGGAGGAGACGCAGGCCGAACTACGTGCCCTGTCTGCACTCGGTCGGCGCTCCGCTCGAGCCCGGGCAGGCAGGACGTGCCGTGGCCGTGCAACGACACGAAGTACATCGTCCACTTCCCCGAGGAGCGGACCATCTGGTCCTACGGCTCGGGCTACGGCGGCAACGCGCTGCTCGGCAAGAAGTGCTACGCCCTGCGCATCGCGAGCGCTATGGCTCGCGACGAGGGCTGGCTCGCCGAGCACATGCTCATCCTCAAGCTCATCTCGCCGGAGCAGCAGGTCTACTACGTCGCCGCCGCCTTCCCGAGCGCCTGCGGCAAGACCAACCTCGCCATGCTCGAACCCGACCATCCCGGGGTGGAAGGTGGAGACCCTCGGCGACGACATCGCCTGGATGCGGTTCGGCGAGGACGGCCGGCTGTATGCGGTCAACCCCGAGTTCGGCTTCTTCGGCGTCGCCCCCGGCACCAACGAGAAGACCAACCCCAACGCGATGCGCACCATCGAGAAGGGCAACTCGGTCTTCACCAACGTCGCGCTGACCGACGACGGCGACATCTGGTGGGAGGGCATGGAGAACATGCCGGACCACGCCATGTCGTGGAAGGGCGAGGACTGGACCCCGGACAGCGACGAGCTGAGCTCACACGCGAACAGCCGCTACTGCACGCCGATTCGCCAGTGCCCGATCCTCGCCGACGAGTACGACGACCCCCAGGGCGTGCCGATCTCGGCCATCTTCTTCGGCGGCCGGCGCAAGACGACGGTTCCCCTCATCACCGAGTCCCGCGACTGGGTCCACGGGACGTTCATGGGGGCCACGCTCTCGTCGGAGACGACAGCCGCGGCCACCGGCGCAGGTCGGCGTCGTGCGCCGCGACCCGATGGCGATGCTCCCGTTCATCGGCTACAACGCCGGCGACTACTTCTCGCACTGGATCGAGGTCGGCAAGGACGCCGACGCCGACAAGCTGCCGAGGATCTTCTACGTCAACTGGTTCCGGCGGGACGAGGACGGTGACGTTTCTCTGGCCGGGGTTCGGCGAGAACTGCGCGCGTCCTCAAGTGGGCCATCGAACGCATGGAGGGCAAGGCGGCCGCCGTGGAGACGCCGATCGGACACGTGCCGACACCCGAGTCGCTGGACACCGACGGGCTCGACATGTCGAGCCGAGGACCTGCAGGCGGCGCTGGCCGTCGACGTCGACGAGTGGCGCGCCGAGATCCCGGAGATCGAGGCGTGGTTCGCCGAGATCGGCGACTCCTTGCCGGTCCAGCTCCAGGTCGAGCTCGACGGCCTCAAGGCGCGGCTGGGACTCGGCTGAGCGCATACCCGAGCATGACGACGCCCCCCAACCGGACCGGTCGGGGGGCGTCGCGAAGGCGTGGTGGTCAGACCGCGGTAACGCGCTCCGCCTGCGGGCCCTTGGGGCCCTGGGTGATGTCGAACTCGACGCGCTGCGCCTCGTCGAGCGAGCGGTAGCCGTTCGACTCGATGGCGGAGTAGTGGACGAACACGTCAGGTCCGCCACCGTCCTGCGCGATGAAGCCGAAGCCCTTCTCGGCGTTGAACCACTTCACGGTGCCTTGTGCCATGGGGGGTAACTCTTTCCTGATTTAGCGAGGGGCCTACGGGTTCGTATGCCCTCTGGCTGCGATCTGACCCCAACGGCGTCGGGCGGGAGCCCGGGCCAAAAAGAAGGCCCGCGTGGGCGGGCCGAACTTCGTCAAGCGAGGAACTGTCACTGCAACCGTGACAACCGTAGCAGGGTTCGGCCCTCGACCCATCATGCGGAGCCGGTGGATCGACGGCGACGCCGCACGTCAGCGGCCTGGTCGGCCCTGGCCGGGTCCGAAGCCCTGCTGTCCCGGCGCCTGCTGACGGCCCGGACCTCCACCGCCGGGACCGAACTGGTGGTTCGGCCCACCGGCACCGAAGCGCTGCCCCGACCGTTGCTCCGAGGGCGCGGCGATGCCGTTCGGCGAGGCCGCGGCGGCAGCGATCGCCCCAGCACTCGTCAGCGCGAGCGCGATGGCGGCGACCGCCGCCGTTCGCTTGCCACTCCAGCGCCGCGACTCGACTGGTACCGGAGCAAGGGGCGCATACGGGGCGTCCTGGGGCACGCTGTCCTGCACCTCCGAGCGGATCCCGCGGCCGACCTCGGAGCGCGCCTCGGGGCGGGTGACGACGGGCAGCAGAGGCGGGGGCTGGGGCAGCGGAACGGTCGGCGCCCCGGGCGGTGTTGTTGGCGGGACGGTGAAGCCGGGCGGCGGCGACCCGGGCGGCTGGGCAGGCACGGCAGCAGGTTCGGTCGCGCTGCTGTGACCAACCTGTGCCGCAGGTATCGCTGCGCTGGCGATGAGCCGGAAGGCGCCGGCTGCGCGCCGCGTCAACCACAGAACGCCCACAGGCGAGGCATAGCATCGACATACGGCTCGCCAAGACAGCCGCGTCACAGTAAGGACATGAACACGCTCCCCGCCCGTGCCCAGAAGCTGATGCGCCCCGACGGCACTGCGCCGCGGGTGCTCGTGGTGGACGACGAGCACAACCTCACCGAGCTCCTGAGCATGGCGTTGCGCTACGAGGGCTGGGAGGTCAAGGCGGCGGGTAGCGGGATGGCCGCGGTCCGCGCGGCGCGCGAGTTCGAGCCGGACGCCGTCGCGCTCGACATGATGCTGCCCGACATGGACGGCATGGAGGTCCTGCGCCGGATGCGCGAGCACAACCAGCGGATCCCCGTCCTGTTCCTCACGGCCCGTGACGCGGTCGAGGACCGCATCGCCGGACTGACGGCAGGCGGTGACGACTACGTCACCAAGCCGTTCAGCCTCGAGGAGGTCGTCGCCCGGCTGCGCGCCCTGATGCGCCGCACCGCCGTCATCGCCGCCGACGAAGAGGACTCCGTCATCGTCGTCGGGGACCTGACGCTGGACGAGGACAGCCACGAGGTCACTCGGGGCGGCGTTCCCGTCCAGCTGACGGCCACCGAGTTCGAGCTGCTGCGCTACCTCATGCGCAACCCGAAGCGGGTGCTGTCCAAGGCCCAGATCCTCGACCGCGTCTGGAACTACGACTTCGGCGGCCAGGCCAACGTCGTCGAGCTCTACATCTCTTACCTGCGCAAGAAGATCGATGCCGGCCGCGAGCCGATGATCCACACCATGCGAGGCGTCGGCTATGTCCTCAAGCCCGCCGGCTGAGCAGCTCGAGGCTCCGCCCACCATCGAGCTCGGTCACGACACCGAGCCCACTGTCGCCCCTGCTCCGCGGCCTCGACCGCGCTGGGCGTCGCTCGGGTCCTGGACCCTGCGAAGCAAGCTCGTCGCCTCGATGCTGCTCCTGTTCACCGTGGTCAGCATCGTGACCGGTGCCGCCACCGTGCTCTTCCTCAGCCGCTATCTCAGCGGCCAGGCCGACCAGCAGCTCCAGGCCTCCATCAGCCGGTTGGTGCGAGCACCGGGACAACCCCCGGCTCCCGGCGGGTCGCGGCGAGGGCCCGGGGACGAGGGGATGACGGCCTACATCAGCAGCGACACCTCGGTCCTCCCGAACCAGGGCGTCGCCACCGACCTGCAGAGCGGCTACGTCGCCCTCTCCGCCGCCGAGCTGGCGACGATCGACGCTGCGGGTCTCGGCGGCCCCCAGGCGCAGAACCTCTACATCAGCAACCGGCTCGGGAGCTACCGGGTGCTCGCAACGAGCGCGAACTACCCCGCCGCGGACGGGTCACTCATCCCCGTCACGGTGGTCGTCGGCCTGCCGATGGAGCGGCAGCAGGCCGCCATCCTCAACACCGCGCTGGCGGTCACCGGCGGCGTCCTGCTCGGCCTGGTCGCCGTCGGGATCGGTGGGATGTGGCTGGTCCGCCGGAACCTGCGTCCTCTCGACCGGGTCGCCGCCACCGCGACCCGTGTCGCCCACCTCCCGCTCTCGGAGGGCAAGGTCGACATCGTCGAACGGGTCCCGGTCGAGGACACCGACACCGGCACCGAGGTCGGGCAGGTCGGCGCGGCGCTCAACAACATGCTCGACCACATCGACCACGCGTTCAACGAACGTCAGAAGAGCGAGGAACGGGTCCGCCAGTTCGTCGCCGACGCGAGCCACGAGCTGCGGACCCCGCTCGCCTCGATCCGCGGGTATGCCGAGCTGACCCGCCGCGAGCAGGAGCCGGTGCCAGTGGGCGTCGTCCACGCGATCGGCCGGGTCGAGTCCGAGGCCATCCGGATGACCGCCCTGGTCGACGACCTGCTGCTGCTGGCGCGCCTCGATGCCGGGCCGGCCACTGGACCACGAGACCGTCGACCTCACCGAGATGGTGGTCAACGCGGTGAGCGACGCGCACGCCGCCTCGCCGGACCACATCTGGCAGCTCGACCTGCCGGACGAGCCGGTCGAGGTCCAGGGCGACCCCGCCCGCCTGCACCAGATCGTCGCCAACCTGCTGGGCAACGCCCGGACGCATACGGCACCCGGCACCGTCGTGCGCACGACCATCGCCCGGGACGCCGAGGAGGTCCGGCTGATGGTCCGCGACAACGGTCCCGGCGTCCCGCCCGACCTGCAGCCGGACGTGTTCCAGCGGTTCGCTCGCGGCGACACCTCCCGCAACCGGGCCGCCGGAAGCACCGGGCTGGGCCTCTCGATCGTGGCGGCGGTCGCCCAGGCGCACGGCGGCTCGGTGTCGCTCGACAGCCGGCCCGGCGACACGACCTTCACGGTGCATCTGCCCGGTTGACCGGCCGGCCGGCTAAT
The DNA here is from genome assembly GCA_963751085.1 of uncultured Actinomycetota bacterium. Taxonomy (GTDB): domain Bacteria; phylum Actinomycetota; class Actinomycetes; order Actinomycetales; family Dermatophilaceae; genus Lapillicoccus. The sequence continues at coordinate 12,190 of CAVVTH010000006.1, forward strand.
TCGGTGGCCGCAGGGCGTTGACGGCGCCACCCTGGTCGGCATGGTCACGCTTCGCATCGAGGCCCTCGACCCGCAGGACCGGTCCGCCGTTCAGGACGCGGCTGACGTGTATGCGGCCGCCGGGGCGGTCGATCGACCCTGGTTTCCGCCCTATACCCCCGACTTCATCCGAGTGCTGGCGACGTACGGCTGGGACGACGCACCGCAGCAGTTCTTCATCGGCCGCAGCGCCGATGAGGGCAAGGCCGTCGGGGCGGGTTCCGTCGTGCTGCCCACCCGTGACAACCGGCACTCGGCCGGGGTGGTCGTTCGGGTCGTACCAGACCAGCGCGGCCGGTGTTTCGGCTCGGCGCTCTACGACCACCTGGAGTCCGTCGCCGCCGATGCGGGCCGGAGCCGGCTCTTCACGGGAGGACCGGAGTCGGCATCCGGACGTCGGTTCGCCGAGCGCCGCGGGTATGCCTTGGCCTTCACCGGCGTGGACCGGCAACTGGACCTGGTCGAGGCGTCCCCTCAGACGGTCCAGTCGGTGTTCGACGAGGCCGCCGCGGTGGCTACGGACTACGAGCTGGTCCGGCTGGCCGGTCCGCTTCCGGGAGACCTCCTGGACGCCTACGCGGCGGCGGCGTCCGCCATCAACGACGCTCCGCTGGACGACCTCGAGGTCGAGGACGAGGTCTTCGATGCCGATCGCGTCCGGCACTACGAACGAAGCCAGCTCATGAGCGGGCGTCGGATGTACCGGGTGCTGGCACGGCACCGCAGCACCGGGACGATCGCCGGCCTCACCCTTGTGGCCGTCGAGCCCGAGCCGTCAGACTTCGCCAACCAGCACGACACCACCGTCGTCGGCGCTCACCGGGGCCATCGCCTCGGCCTGCTCCTCAAGGCCGACATGATGCGGTGGCTACGCGAGGCCGAGCCACGGCTGCGGATCCTCGCCACCCAGAACGCCGCGTCCAACGCCCACATGATCGCCGTGAACGACCGGCTCGGGTACCGCGTCATGGGTCGGTCCGTCGAGTTCCAACGCGATGTGGAGGGCGCGATGCCCTCATCGCGAGGTGCTGGAAGCGGCACAGCCACCGCATAGTCGCGCTCGGGATCGTCGTCGTCATGAACTCGACGACCCTGACTCGTTCAATGCTGGAGGGGCCCTCCGCCGCTGTACCCGCTCGGGGCTCCGGCCGTGCACAGCGGCTCTGGGGCGGGTCGGCGGACGACCCGTCGTGGGCCCGTCCCGCGCTCTTCGGCCTGCTGGTCGCGACAGCGATCTTCTACCTCTACAACCTCACCGCCGGCGGATGGGCGAACTCGTTCTACTCCGCCGCTGCACAGGCCGGGTCGGCCAACTGGGAGGCCTTCTTCTTCGGGTCCTCGGACGCCGCCAACTCCATCACCGTCGACAAGCCGCCGGCCTCGCTATGGGTGATGGCGTTGTCGATCAAGCTTTTCGGGCTGAACTCGTTCGCCATCCTCGTCCCGCAGGTCGCCATGGGGGTGGCCAGCGTCGGCGTCCTCTACGCCACCGTTCGGAAGAGCTTCGGTGTCAAGGCCGGCCTGCTCGCCGGGGCCGTCCTCGCCCTGACTCCCGTCGCGGTCCTGATGTTCCGGTTCAACAACCCGGACGCCCTGCTGACGTTCCTCATGGTGCTGGCCGCGTGGGGCACGCTGAGGTCGATCGAGAAGACCTCGCCGAAGTGGTTCATGATCGTCGGCGTCTTCATCGGGCTCGCCTTTTTGACCAAGACGCTGCAGGCGTTCCTCGTCGTGCCGGGCTTCGCGCTGGCCTACCTCGTGGCGGCCAGGACCTCGCTCCCGAAGCGGATCTGGCACGTCGTGCTCGGAGGCCTGTCCATCGTGGTGTCCGCCGGGTGGTGGGTGGCCGTCGTGGAGCTGCTGCCCGCATCAATGCGGCCCTACATCGGCGGCTCCCAGACCAACTCGTTCTTGGAGCTGACGTTCGGCTACAACGGCCTGGGCCGGATCACCGGCAACGAGACCGGGTCGGTCGGCGGCGGCGGCCGGCACCGGCGGTAACTGGGGAGCCACCGGGCTGGGCCGGATGTTCAACGCCGAGATCGGCGGCCAGATCTCGTGGCTCATCCCGGCCGCGCTCATCCTGCTCGCCGCGGGCCTCTACTTCCGCGGCCGGCGGCCGCGCACCGACCCGCGGCGCGCCGCATACCTCGCCTGGGGCGCCTGGCTCCTGGTCACCGGCCTCACCTTCTCGCTGATGGCCGGCATCTTCCACGCGTACTACACGGTCGCCCTCGCCCCCGCCATCGCCGCTCTCGTCGGCATGGGGGCCATGGAGGCGTGGGAGCGTCGCGCCAGCACGGTCGGCACCATCACGCTCGCCGTGGCGACTGCCGCGACCTCGGTCTGGGGCTTCGTGCTGCTGTCGCGCACGGTCGAGTGGAACGCCTGGCTGCGCATCGTCGTCCTCGCGGTCGGTCTCGCGGCAGCGCTCGGGTTCCTGGTCCTGGGCCGCATACACCGCCGGGCGATCCCGGTGGTCGTCGGTGCCGCGTTGTTCGCCTCGCTGCTCGGCCCGGCGGCGTACTCCGTCCAGACCGTCTCGACGGCACACTCGGGGTCGATCGTCGACGCCGGTCCGACGGTGGCCGGAGGTACCGGCGGTCCTGGCGGTGGCGCTGGGCGCGGCGGTGGAGCGCCCGGCGGCGCCACCCAGGGCCAGGTGCCCGGCGGCGCCACTCAGGGCCAGGTGCCCGGCGGCGCCACCCAGGGCCGTGGTCCCGGCGGCGGTATGGGCGGTCTGCTCGACGCCTCCACCCCGAGTACGGCGGTGGTCTCGGCCCTCGCCGCGAACGCCGACCAGTACACCTGGGTGGCGGCGGCCATCGGTTCACAGAACGCGGCGGGCCTCCAGCTCGGCAGCCAGCTGCCAGTCATGGCCATCGGCGGGTTCAACGGCAGCGACCCGTCCCCGACGCTGGCGCAGTTCCAGGCTGACGTCCAGGCGAAGAAGATTCACTACTTCCTCGCCGGCGGCGGCTTCGGAGGTGGCGGCCAGACCGGCGGCAGCAACGTCTCGTCGCAGATCTCGTCGTGGGTCCAGCAGAACTTCACCGCCGTGAGCATCGGGGGGACCACCTTCTACGACCTGACGCAGCCGATCTCCGGCGGCTCGGGCTCGTCGACCACCACGGGGACGGTCTGAGATGGCCGCTGCCGTGGTGACGCCGCTGAACCCGCCTCTGGCGGCGTCCGGCGCCGCAGGAGTCCGTCCCGGACTTCGGGGCCAGCTGACCCGCTTCGCCCTCATCGGGGCCGGCAGCACCGCGCTGAACCTGAGCGTGCTCGCGGTGCTCACCGCCCCGCTCGGCGCTCAGCCGGCCAACCTCGTGGGGTTGGTGGTCTCGACCGTGGGCAACACCGCCGCCAACCGGGCGTGGACCTTCCAGGTGCGCGGCCGCCAGCGGCTGGCCCGGCAGCACCTGCAGGCCCTGGTGGTCTTCGCCTTCACGTGGGCGTGCAGCAGTGCAGCCCTGGCGCTGCTCGCCGCCTCCTGGCCGCACGCCTCGACGCTGACCACGGTGGCCGTCGTGGCTGCCGCCAACGCCGTGTCCACCGTGGCTCGGTTCACGGCCATGCGGTCATGGATCTTTCGGATCCCTGCTTAGCCGGCGGACCGCCCGAGAACCCCAGGTCGGACCTGGGGTTCTCGGGGGTCAGCGCTCGAAGCGCGGAGGCGGCGGGATTTGAACCCGCGAGGGGTGTTACCCCCAACCCGCTTAGCAGGCGGGCGCACTAGGCCACTATGCGACGCCTCCAGCTCGCTCCCGCCGGTCCGCAACGGCTGGCACGGACGGGCACCGGTGAGCCAGCACAGGCTACCGGGGGCGACAGGCTGGCCCCAAACGGGAGGCCGGGTGACGTGGCCGACGCCACGGCGCGGACGGCAGCCTTTCTGCGCGGCGAACCGTATCTCAACGGAGGGGAAAGATTCGACGGGTATGCTCGCGCGCCGAGACACGAACTGCTTGCGGGAAGGTGGGCATGGCGGAGCAGACTGACGTCCGCCCGGTCGGAGCGCGTACGCGTCGCCGCCGGCACGTGCGTCGCCAGACCCGCCGGTCGCTCATCCACACGACCCTGGCGCTGATCCCGGGTGCGGGGCTACTCGGCACCCGCTACCGCCGGCTCGGCTGGGTCCTGCTCGGTCTCGTCGCCGTGATCGTCGTCGTCGCGTCTCTCTTCGTCCTCGCGAAGGGAGCGGTCTCGACCGCCCTCAACGTCGCGGTGCGACCGGACGCGCTGCTGACCGTCGCCGGGCTCAGCGTCGTCGCCGGCCTGGTCTGGGTCTTCTCGATCATCCTCACCCACTTGGGCACGGCGCCGGAGCGGGTACCCGGGAGCAACCCCTGGGGTCTGCGGGCGTTCACGGCGTTCATCTGCCTGCTCGTCGCCATCCCCCTGTTCCAGGTGGCGCGCTACTCGCTCATCCAGCGCGACGTCGTCAGCACCGTCTTCACCGGCCCGTCGGTCGGCGGCCTGTCGCCCTCGGCCGCGCAGACCGCGGCCCCGCAGACCCAGACCGCCGACCCCTGGGCGGACGTGAAACGGGTCAACCTGCTGCTCATCGGCTCCGACGCCGGCAACGACCGCGAGGGCGTGCGCACCGACTCGATGGTCGAGGTCAGCGTCGACCCGCAGACCGGCAACGCCGTGCTCATCAGCATCCCGCGCAGCCTGGAGCGGGCCCCGTTCCCGGCGACCAACCCGCTGCACGCCCTGTACCCGAACGGCTACTACTGCCCCGGCGCCAAGCCGGGCGACGAGTGCCTCATCAACGCGGTGTGGTCGGTCGCCGAGCAGAACAAGGCGCTGTTCAAGAACGACCCCAACCCGGGCCTCACCTCCATCCGCGACGTCATCGGCGAGGTGACGGGTCTGCACGTCGACTACTCGACGGTCATCGACCTCGCCGGCTTCCAGAAGCTCGTCGACGCCATGGGGGGCGTCAACGTCAACGTCACCGAGCGCCTGCCGATCAACGGCTACCACCCGGGTGGAAACCCCAACCTCATCGCCGGCGTCGAAGGATGGATCGAGCCCGGGCAGCAGCACCTCAACGGCAACCAGGCCCTGTGGTACGCCCGCTCCCGCCTGACCACCGACGACTTCTCCCGGATGCGCCGCCAGCGGTGCCTCATCGGCGCGCTCGTGGACCAGGTCAACCCGGTCAACATGCTGCAGCAGTACCCGCAGCTGGCTCAGGTGGCCAAGGACAACATCTCCACCGACATCCCGGTCAAGGAGCTGCCGGCGTGGGTGGACCTCGTCCAACGGATCCAGAAGGGCTCGCTCAGCTCGCTGACCTTCACGTCGGACAACATCAGCCCGGCCAACCCCAACTTCGCCAAGATGCGGCAGATGGTCGAGGCGGCCATCAACCCGTCGGCCGCGCCCACGAGCACGCCCACGACGCCGTCCAGCTCGACCAAGACCGCGTCGGGCAAGAGCGCGACGACCAGCCCGACAACGACCCCGACCGTCGCCGGTGGCGTCGTCGACGTGCGCAACGCCTGCTGAGCACGCATACCGTCTTCTGCGCAGAACGGCCCCCGGACCAGTGGTCCGAGGGCCGTTCTCGACGTCGACCTCGGCGGTCGGCGTCAGGTCAGATAGGCCGAACCGCGTCGGCCTGGGGACCCTTGGGTCCCTGCGTGACCTCGAACTCGACCCGCTGCGCCTCATCGAGGGAGCGGTAGCCGTTGGACTGGATCGCGGAGTAGTGCACGAAAACGTCGGGGCCGCCGCCGTCCTGCGCAATGAATCCGAAACCCTTTTCGGCGTTGAACCACTTCACGGTGCCCTGAGCCATGGGGTACGTACTTCTTTCTGTCTGGCCAAGAACGTGCGCACCTCGCCCACGTCCGGCTGCCGTCGTGCCCTGGTGTGGAACGCGCTCCGACTCCCCGAGACAAGCAAGGCCCGCCACATCTCTGCAGCGGGCCGACTTCTTCGACGAGCGAGGAACTACAACTGCAACCGGCAGAAACCTAGCAGAGACGCTGCGCGTGTGGCGGGTCGGGAAGTGCGACTTTTCCGGGCTCTCGCGGGACCCCGCGCACGGCCAGCAGCGGCGCTCGCTCCCCCCGGATGGTGGCGACCATGTCGACCGTACGCCGGGTCGCTCGCACGTCGTGCGCCCGAAAGACGGTGGCGCCCAGCCACGCGGCGATCGCCGTCGCCGCCAGACTTCCCTCCAGCCGTTCGTCCGCCGGCAGGTCGAGGCTCTCCCCGATGAAATCCTTGCGGGACAACGCTTGCAGGACGGGAAATCCGAGCGCCACGACGTCCGCGGTGTGCCGAAGCACCTGCAGGGAGTGGCGGGTGGTCTTGCCGAAGTCGAGGGTCGGGTCGACGAGGATCCGCTCGTGCGGCACGCCCGCCGCGAGGGCCGCCGTAGCACCGCGCTCGAGGGTGGCGACGACGTCGCGGACCACCGCGAGCGGGTCGGCGCCGTAGCTCACCTCGACCGGGTCGGTGCGGGGCGGCAGCCCACCGGTGTGCGAGACGACGACTCCCGCGCCGAGCTCGGCGGCGACGCTCGCGAGGTCCGGGTCGTGACCCGCCCACGTGTCGTTGACGAGGTCGATACCGGCCGGCGCGGTGGCCCACGCGACCTCGGAACGCCAGGTGTCGAGGCTGAGGAGCAGGTCGGGGTATGCGGCTCGAGCCCGTTCGAGGAACGGCAGGACGCGGTCGATCTCCTCGGCGACGGTCACCGGGTCACCCTGCTGGCCGGCGCGCACCCCACCGACATCGACGATGTCGGCGCCCTCGTCGACGGCGATCTCGAGCGCTCCGAGCGCCGAGTCGAGATCGGCGTGCCTGTTGCCGGCGAAGAAGGAGTCGTTGGTGCGGTTGACGATCGCCATGACCGCCGGGCGCCCGGCGTCGAACCGCTGCCCCCGAAGGACGAGCTCCGCCGGCCGCGGGAGCGCGACATCGTGGACTGATCTGGTCACCTGCTCCTCACCGACGGACGGCATAGCGCAGGGCAACGAAGCCGTTGCCGAACCGGCGTTCGTCCAGCAACCGCAGGTCGAGACGGAGACCGGGAGGAAGGTAGGGCGTGCCGCCGCCGACGACGGCCGGGGCCAGGACGACGCCGATCTCGCCGACGAGGCCGGCGCGCAGCGCGTGCTGCGCCAGGCCCGGCCCGCCGACGTGGACGTCACGGTCGTCGCGGCTGAGCAACGCCTGCACGACATCGGGGTCGAAGCGGCGCTCGAGCGTGGTGCGCGGCGTCGAGACCTCCGGCAGCGTCGTGGAGTAGACGACCTTGTCGGCGCCTCGCCAGAGCTCGCCGAAGTCCCGGATCACCGCCGGCTCCTCCGGCGACGTGCCGAGGGTCTGCCAGCCGGCCATCACCTCGTAGAGCCGCCGGCCGTAGAGGTGCGTGCCGACCGACCGCATCTCGTCGTTGACGTAGGCGTGGACAGCCTCGTCGGGCATCGCCCAGCCGAACCCGCCGTCCGTGTCGTCGACGTAGCCGTCGAGTGAGGCGATGACGCTGTAGATCAGGCGACCCATGCGGTCCTCATGAAAGCGCACGCACGATGCTGGACTGTTCCTCCGGCAAGAGCCGCTTCAGCGGTGCGCTGGAGTCGACGTAGAGCGCGCTCATACCCGGTCGTCGCGTTCGAGGAGCTCCAACGAGGACTGACCTCGCGGCCTCGCGGCCGATCTCCTGCTGTGAACGGCCGGTGGGAGTCGACTCCTTCCGCAAGGCAGCAAGCTCCTGACCCGGCCGAAGGTCGGTACTCACTCGTTCATGGTACGAGCACCCGCACGAGCTCATGCCGCTCACTGCGGAGGGCGGAGGGCGTGGGATTCGAACCCACGATGGGAGTTACCCATAGCGGTTTTCAAGACCGCCGCACTAGGCCACTATGCGAGCCCTCCCGGCTGACCGGCAGTCTCGCACGATCCCGCGCGCTCAGCCGCCGGCGAGGTGCTGTTTGAGCCCCTCGAGCATCTGGTTCCAGGTCGCCGCGTTGCGGTCGGCTTCGTCCTGGTCGCCGTTGTTGTCCTGCGTGACGGTGACCCGGGTGCCGCCGCCGTCGGGCTCGAGCGCGTAGACGAGGGTGTGGTAGTTCTCGGGCCGGTCCTCCTGCCCCGTCAACGGGCTGAAGTGGGTCACCTCGAACCGGTTCGGCGGCTCGACGGCGATGACCTCGCCCTTGTCCTCGTACGACGTGCCCTCGTACTGCCCGCTCCACGTGATGGGGCTGCCGGGTGTCCAGTCGGTCGCGAGATCGGTCCCGAAGAACCACTGCTTGACCTCGGCGGGGTCGGTGACAGCGCGCCATACCGTCGGCTGGTCGGCGTCGACGACGGTGCTCGCGGTGGCGATGAGTCCAGTCATGCCGCCATCTTGCCCCCGCCCCGGTTGGGGTGGCGTGGACCGATCGGACACGCCCTCAGGTGGGGCTCCGCTCCTCGACCAGCTCCATCGGCGTGGCGCGGGCGATCGCCCTGGCGTCACGCGCGAGGTGCTGCTGGTCGGCATACCCCGCCTCGTGCGCCAGGTGGGCGATCGTGCGTCCGGTATGCGCGTCGCCGGCGAGCGCGAGGAAGCGCTGCAGCCGCAGGATCCGGCGCAGCGTCGCAGGGCCGTAGCCGAAGGCCACCGTGCACCGGCGCAGCAGCTGGCGCTCGCTGAGGTCGACCTCGCGACGCAGCCGGTCGACGCGCTGCGCCGGGTCGTCGGCCAGGGTGGTGGCGACGCGGTCGGCGACCGGGTCGACCGCGGAGGCCTCGTCGACCCAGCGCCGGATGTGGTCCTCAATGATCTCGATTCGGCGTTGCGGCGGCGTGTCGTCGGACAGCTCACCGAGCTCCTCGACGAGCCGCCGGCCGTCGGCGCCCAGCAGGTCCTCGACGAGGACGCGCTGGTCGCGGATCTCGTCCATGGCGGTGCCGAGGACCGGTGCCGCGTGGCCCGGCCGGAACCGGACGCCGACGGCCTGGGTCCGGTCGAGCCCGTCGAGGGGTTGGAAGGTCCAGCCCTCGACCTCCGGCCCGCAGACGCGGACGCTGCCGTCGGGCAGCCAGATGACGTCGACGCAGGCGTCCGGCACGAGGTCGTGGGCGGCGTCGGTGTCGACGACCCACGCCAGGGCGAGCCGGTCGTCGAGGTCGTCCGCGACGGCGACGGCACGGAACCACGGCACCGGGCGCGCTCGCTCGTCGGTCACGGCACCGTTGTAACAGACGAGACCGGCGGGCCCGCACCTTCGAGAAGGTGGTCGGTTGCCGGCCCGCCGGCCTCGTACCCCTGCCATAACGTCGCCCCCTGCGACGCAGGGCGTCCGACGAGCCCCGATCCGCCGGACAGCGGAAAGGAGTCAGTGCCCTGGACGACTGATACGCCGCCGCGCCATCATGGGTGGCTGAAGGGGTGTGATCCACATCACAGTCTACGGACGGTATCACCGTGGCGGTCAGTGGCTCCGTGCGCCTGATAAGCCCCCGCTCTCAGCGCAGCCAGCCGGTCCAGCGCGTCCAGCCCGTGAACGACCCGAGGAAGCGACACCATGGCCTACCCACAGCGTCCCGTCGAGCGTGGTCCCGTCCCGCGCATTCCCCGCTCGGGCCTCCAGCGTTACCGCGGCGCGATCCTCGACCCGGACGCCGCGGCCACCGACGGGCGGCCCCTCCAGCCGACGGCCTTCGTCCACGACCAGATCCTCGTGCAGGGCTCGGGTGCTGCTGGCGCAGTGGACGCCCTGGCGGAAGCGGCCAGGGCGACCGGCCACGACATCGGAGTCTCGTCGTCGGCGGACCGCAAGCGCGACGAGTACGTCTCGCAGCTGAGCGGAGCCGCGCTCGATCAGATGAGCAAGCGGTGGGTCACCCGGTTCCGGATCGCCCCGAAGAGCACCACCTCATCGAGCGTCGCCGACGCGTACGCGACGATTCGCAAGTACCGGGAGCTGGCCGGACCGGACGACACGCTCAAGGTGGGGCTGAACCATCTCGTCACGCTGGCTGGCGTCGGGCTGCAGGGCGCCCCGTACTTCGACGGCCCGAGCCTGCAAGGGTCGCCCTACTTCGATGGCCCGAGCCTGCAAGGGTCGCCCTATTTCGACGGGCCGGCCTTCGGTGCGCCGTACTTCGACGGCCCGGCCGCCTCGGGACGGGTTCCGGTCACCTGGCTCGGGCGCCCACCCATGCCGCAGCCTACGCATCGAGGAAGCCGTCGGCCGGTGGTCGCCGTGCTCGATACCGGGTTGGGCAAGCACGGCTGGCTCGGTCGTCGGAACGCGTCCCTCGGCGCTTCGGTGAACGGGCAGCCCATCGGCGTCGGAGAGGACGTCCCGGACCCCGAGATCACCGGGATCGTCCTGCAGCCGCAGCTCGGCCTGCTCGACCGGGAGTCCGGCCACGGGACCTTCATCGCCGGGATCATCCGGCAGACGTGCCCGGACGCAAAGGTGCTCGCCATCCGAGTAATGCCGAGTGACGGGGTCGTCGAGGAACACCAGCTCGTGATCGCGCTCAACAAGCTGCTCGTGAGACAGGCGCAGGCGCAGGCGAACGGAACACCGGACGAGATCGTCGACGTCATGTCCTTGTCGCTGGGGTACTACCACGAGGACCCCGACGACGTCCGCTACAGCAGCGTCCTCGCCGGCACGCTGCGTTCCTTCGCCGCGCTCGGGGTGGCCGTTGTGACCGCCGCCGGAAACGACCACACCACCACCCCGTTCTTCCCGGCCGGCTTCGCCTCCCGGGACCAGGGCCAGGACCAGCCGGCTGATCGGGTCCCGCTCGTGAGCGTCGGGGCGCTCAACCCGAACGGCTCGCGCGCCCTCTTCTCCAACACCGGCGACTGGGTCAGCTGCTACCGGCCGGGTGCCAATGTCGTCAGTACCCTGCCCACGACGTTCGACGGCAGCACGCAGCCGGACATCGTCACGTCGGACGGCGGCGAGTCCGTGGACCGCGACGACTTCGCCGGTGGTTTCGGCGTCTGGAGCGGTACCTCGTTCGCGGCGCCGGTGCTCGCCGGGGAGATTGCCGCCAGCCTCTCGGCGCAGGGATCGCTGGACGACGTGGCACCTGCCACCATGGTGGAGCGCGGCTGGGCCGCCCTGGCCGAGACGATCGAGTGGAAGCGACCCCCCTCATGACGGCGTCCGACCGGCCCACCGACACCCTGGCCGGCCGCGCCGGCACCGCCTTCGCCGCATACCAGGCGGGAGACCGGCACCGGCTCGCCGAGCTCGTCGACCTGCTGACCCCACTGCTGTGGCACACGGTGCGAGCGCAGCGAGTCGGTCACGACCAGGCGGAGGACGTCGTCCAGACGACCTGGCTGCGACTGGTGCATCACGCCGACTCCATCCAAGACCCCCGGGCGGTCCTCGCGTGGCTCATCGTCACGGCCAAGCGCGAGAGCTGGCGAGTCGTCAAGGATGCGCGCCGCGCGCAGCCCATGCCGGAGGCGGACGACGACGCCGGCCTTCCCGACACGACCATCGACGGCCCGGAGAGCGCCGCTCTCGCGTCCGTGGAGGGCCGGGTCATCTGGCGGCACATCGCGTCGTTGTCCGAACGGTGCCGCAGCCTCCTTCGGGTAGTCGCCTTCTCCGACCGACCCGACTACGCGTCGGTGGCACAGGCCCTCGGTATGCCCGTCGGCAGCATCGGCCCCACCCGGGGCCGGTGCCTGGCCAAGCTCCGCCTTCTGCTCGACGCCGACCCGCACTGGGGGATCTCATGACCGACGACGCCAACAACTCCGGCCGGATCGAGGAGCAGGACCGCCTCGCCGCGATGCCGGTTGACGATGTGGATGCGCACCTCCTCGAGGTGATGCGCGGCATCTACGAGGTCGGCGACCCGGTGCCGCCCAGCCTGATCGACCGCGTGAAGTTCGCCATCACCCTCGATGACCTCGAAGCGGAGGTCGCCCGCCTGCAACGTGAGGCGGTCCCCGAGCTCGCGGCGGCCCGCTCCGATGACGTGCTCAAGGCGCATACCGTGACCTTCACGAGCGAGACGCTGACCACGATGGTGACCATCACGCCGCTCGCGTCCGGGGGCGTTCGCCTGGACGGCTGGGCCTCCCCCGGTGGCGGCCTCGACGTGGAGCTTCGGGTCGGTGAGGCGAGCCACCACACCGTTGCCGACGAGGACGGCCGGTTCGTGTTCGAGGAGGTCGCCCGAGGGCTTGCGCAGTTCGTGCTGCGCCCCCGGGTCCACGGCGAGGCTGAGAATCGGGTGATCACCCCGGCCATCGAGCTGTGAGCGGTGCTGTACTAGCCGGGTACTAGCCGTCAAGGACGTGCGCACGTCCTGACCGGTTCGCGACAGCTCGGACAGCAGGAGGGCCCACGCCACCACGTGACGACCTGTTGTCCAGGGTCGAACAGCTCCGTCTCGATGCCAAGACGGCCAACGCGTCCGGACACCCCGCCCGTGGGGCGCGCCTCGTCGAGCGCGGGTTAACGCTGCTCGGGCAGGAGACGAGCCCCAGTCCCCAGTGGTTGCACGCAAGAGCCCGGCTGCTCATCACCCGGGCGTTCTCCGAGTTCGAGGTCTACGGGCTCGAACGTGGGGCGTCGGCCGCCGGTGCCGCCGCTCAGGCGGCCGCGGTCGGTGACCGCCGCGACCTCGACGCGCTGGTCCACGTGCTCAACGGCCTCATTGCCTCGCGCAGTGGACAGTTGGACGTGGCGCTGGCCGAGTTCGAGTCTGCGGTCGCTCTCATGGATGACCTTGACCCGAACGACCGTCCGACCGTGCTGCTCAACCGCGGCGCTCTTCACCTGCTACGCCGCGACCTGCGCGCCGCGCGGGCCGACCTCTCGGCCAGCGCCCAGCTCGCCGCCGAGCTGGGAATGACGCGTCAGGCGTTCAAAGCGCAGCACAACCTCGGGTATGCGGAGTTCCTGGCCGGCGACATCCCCGCCGCGCTGCGCGCCTTCGCGCTCGCCGATGCCCTCGACACCGACGTCTCCCGCAGCGTGTGGTTCCTCGACCGGGCCCGCGTGCTCATGGAGGCGGGGCTGCTGGAGGAAGCGGACCAGGCGCTCGCCAGCGCCACGGAACTGCTGCGCCGTGAGCGCGCCAACCAGGACCGGGCCGAGGCCGAGCTCGCGAGGGCGGAGGTTGCGCTGCTCCAGGGCGACTGGAGCGTCGCCAAGGCGCATTCGTCACGGGCGCGACGCGACTTCCGTCGCCGGCAGAGCGTCGGCTGGCAGGCGCGCGCCGACATCACCCGCTGGCAGGCGTACCTCGACGCCAAGGGCGGACCGGCTCGGGTCGCGCGCGAGATCCGCAGCGCCGTCGCGCAGTCGGACGCGCTCACGACCGACCGTCAGCTCACGCTCATCGCCGCCGAGGCGCACCTGGCGCTCGGGCACGTCGAGGAGGCCGGCACCCTCCTCGCACAGGTCACCCGCGCCGGTTCGACCGACCCGCTGAGCAACCGCCTGCACCATCATCTGGTCCGGGCAGGGGTCGCGAGGGCGGCGGGCGACGCCACGGCCGCCCGGCGCGAGCTCAGGTCTGGGCTCACGACCCTGGCCAACCAGCAGGCGCGTCACCACAGCCTCGACCTGCGGACCGCGATGGCCGTACACGGCGGCCGCCTGGCGGAGCTCGACCTGCGCATGGCCCTCGAGACCGGCTCCGCCCGGTCGGTGTTCAACTCTCTCGAGCGGTGGCGCGCGATGTCGCATCGCCGCACCGCCGTTCGGCCGCCTCGCGATGATGAGCTCGCGGATCTCCTCGCCCACCTGAGGATTGCGACGGAGGACATCCGCCACAGCCCGCCCGGGCGACCGGTCGAGCACCTTCGCCGCCGCCAGCGCGCGTTCGAGCGGGCTGTACGGGAACGCGAGTGGACCTTGCACGGCGATGGGCGAGCCGAGCGGTACGCCACTCTGGCGGACCTACGGCCGGTCCTCACCCGGCGGGAGACTGCCGCGGTCGCCTACTTCGTCCTCGACCACCGCCTGGGTGCCGTCATCGTCGGCGACCGCCGGCCGCGCGTCGTCATCCTCGGCGCGTGGACCGAGGTGTCCGGACTGATGAGCCGCGTGCGGGCCGACCTGGACGCGCTGGCCGGGCGGATGCTGCCGCCACCCCTGCGGCAGGCGGTTTCCAGCTCGCTGGCTCACGACCTCGACAAGCTCGACCGCCTCCTGTTGCCGGACTCGCTGACCAGCGCCGGACCCCTTCTTGTCATCCCATCTCGAACGCTGGCCACCGCGCCGTGGTCGCTGCTCCCCCGGCGCGTCGGCCGAGCCACCACGGTTTCGCTCTCGGCCACCAGCTGGCTCCGCGGCCAGGCGGACGCGGTCGTCGCGCCACGGGTCAGCGCCCTGGCCGGCCCTGGCCTGACGCTGTCCGGAGCAGAGGTCGAGGGGGTCGCAGCCAGCTGGCCGGAGGCCATCGCCGCCGACAGCGAGCAGGGCAGCGCCGCCGCCCTGGCGCAGGCGTTGGTGAGCAGCGACCTCGTCCACATCGCCGCGCACGGCCAGCACAACCAGGACAACCCGCTCTTCTCCAGCATCCGGATGTCTGATGGCCCGCTCTACGCCTACGACATCCCCCCGGACGAACCGGTGGCGGGGCACATCGTCCTGTCGGCGTGCGACCTGGGACTGATCACCCCACGCGCGGGCGGGGAGTCGCTCGGCCTCACCGCCGCGCTGCTGAGCATCGGCGCCACGAGCGTGGTCAGCTCGGTGTCGCGGGTCGACGACACGACGGCATACGAGACGATGCTCCGCTATCACCGGCTGCTGGCCAGCGGGTTGGACTCCCCCACCGCGCTGGCCGAGGCGCTCGACGGCGACGTCGACATGCCGGCGGCGTTCGTCTGCTTCGGCTCGCCGTGGAGCGTGGCACGCATAGGCCACTGACGAATATCGGGGTCCCCGCGAAGTATCGGAGCGAAGCGTGGGGTCCCCGCGACGGCTCGACGCGAAGCGGCGAACGTCGTGGGGAGAACTTCGTGGGGTTGCTTAGATCCAGATGGCGGGGCTCTCGTCGAGGAGCTCCTCGGGCGTAAGTCCCGGGACCGGTTCGCGGATCTGGGCCGGTATGCCGACGGCCACCGCCCCGGCGGGGACGTCGCGGGTGACCACCGAGTTGGCGCCGATCTGGCTGTCGTCGCCGACACTGATGTCCCCGAGGACCCGTGCGCCCGAACCGATGGTGACGCGGTCGCCGACGGTCGGGTGCCGCTTGACCTTGGCCAGCGACCGGCCGCCCAGGGTGACGTCGTGGTAGAGCATGACGTCGTCGCCGACGACCGAGGTCTCGCCGATGACGACACCCATCCCGTGGTCGATGAAGAACCGTCGGCCGATCGTGGCCCCCGGGTGGATCTCGACACCGGTCAGCGTGCGCGTGACGTTCGACAGGACGCGCGCCGGAAGCCGGTATGCGGGTCGCTCCCACATCCGGTGGGCCAGCCGGTGCGACCAGACGGCGTGCAGCCCGGGCGAGGCGAGGAACGTCTCCAGCCGCGACTGCGCCGCGGGGTCGCGGGCCATCGCGGCGTCGACGTCCTCGAGGGCGGCGGCGCGCACAGCGGCAACCCGTCCGACCCATCGCTGGAGGGGTCGGGCTGGGCGCTGGCGGTCCGGCGCCGAGCGGTTCACATGCATACCGAGGTTCCGGTCGACCAGGTCCTCAGTCGACCAGGCCCTCGAAGAGGATCGTCGACAGGTACCGCTCGCCGAAGCTCGGGATGATGACGACGATGAGCTTGCCCGCGTTCTCGGGCCGCTGGGCGACCTGGACGGCGGCCGAGAGGGCTGCACCGGACGACAACCCGACAAGCAGGCCCTCTTCGGTGGCCGCCCGCCGCGCCCACTGCACCGACGTGGCGGCGTTGACGTCGATCACCTCGTCGTAGATGGACGTGTCGAGGATCTCCGGCACGAAGTTGGCGCCGAGGCCCTGGATCTTGTGCGGACCGGCCGGGCCGCCGTTGAGGATCGGCGACTCCTCCGGCTCGACGGCGATCATCTGGACGTCGGGCTTGCGCGACTTCAGCACCTGGCCAACACCGGTGATCGTGCCGCCGGTGCCGATGCCGGCCACGACGATGTCGACCTGGCCGTCGGTGTCCTTCCAGATCTCCTCCGCCGTGGTCCGGCGGTGGATCTCGGGGTTCGCCTCGTTGGCGAACTG
The DNA here is from genome assembly GCA_963751085.1 of uncultured Actinomycetota bacterium. Lineage (GTDB taxonomy): Bacteria > Actinomycetota > Actinomycetes > Actinomycetales > Dermatophilaceae > Lapillicoccus. The sequence continues at coordinate 28,387 of CAVVTH010000006.1, forward strand.
GCGCGCGAGAACCGCGCCCGGACGCTCGGCGGCGACCTCCTCGGACTTGGCGACGGCGCCCTTCATCCCGAGCGCCGGGTCGGTGAGGACCAGCTCGGCGCCGTAGCCCCGCAGCAGCGCACGGCGCTCCTTGGACATGGACTCCGGCATGGTCAGGACCACCTGGTAGCCGCGCGCGGCACCGACGAACGCGAGCGCAATGCCGGTGTTACCCGACGTGGCCTCGACGATGGTGCCGCCGGGCTTCAGCTCTCCGGAGCGCTCCGCCGCGTCGATGATCGCGACGCCGATGCGGTCCTTGACCGAGCTCGCCGGGTTGTAGAACTCGAGCTTGGCTGCGACGGTCGCCGCCGCGCCGTCGGTGATCCGGTTGAGCCGCACCAGCGGGGTGTTGCCGACCAGCTGGGTGACGTCGTCGTAGATGGGCACGAGGGGGCCTGCCTTTGCACTGGGGTGCGCTCCGGGGCCAGAGCACACGTCTGCTTATACATTCTCCAACCCCAGGTTATCCGACAGCAAGCGGGTCTGACGCCTCCTTTGCCGTTCATCGAACCGTGGACCGTTCCGGACAGGCGAGACGTCGGCCCACCCGCGTAGGGTGACGCCATGGCTAAGGCAGCATTCGTCTTCGGAGCCGCCGTCGGGTACGTCCTCGGCGCGCGGGCGGGTCGCAAGCGTTACGAGCAGATCAAGGGCCAGGCGGCCCGGGTCTGGCAGTCGGATCCGGTGCAGCACCGCGTCGGCGACGCCACCCAGGCGGTCAAGCAGCAGGCGGCCCCCTTCGTGACCGAGAAGCTCGGCGACGCCATGAAGGCGGTCAGCCACCAGATGCGCACCTCGTCGGGGCCCTCGGGGCCCTCGGGGCAGTCGGGGCCGTCGAAGTCCTCGACACCCTCTATGCCGTCGACGCCCTCGACGCCCGGGCGCACCGAGAAGCTCCCCGAGACGGTGCACCGTGATGCGGACGGCAAGCTCCATGCTGACATGACCGGAATGGCGCCCGAGGGCAAGCTGCCCTGAGCACCCGCATACCGGTGCCGCGGTCGCTGCGGCGAGCGTCACAGCCCGGGTGAGCGAGCGCTTACCCGTCAGTAGACTCCGACGTCATGACCGCCCTCCAGATCGTTGCTTTGGTGGTCTGCGGGGCCGTCACGCTGACCGCCGTCGCGCTGTTCACCCAGACGGTGGCCGGCTTCGTCCGGACGTTCCGGCTCGGCCAGCCGGAGTCGCGGACCGACCACCCGGCCCAGCGGTGGGGGACCCTGCTGCGCGAGTTCCTCGGGCACACGCGCATGTCGCGGCTGCCGGTCGTCGCCGTGGCCCACTGGTTCACGATGATCTCGTTCGGCGTGCTGTTCTTCACGCTCGTCAACGCGTTCGGGCAGCTGGTCGACCCAGAGTTCGCCCTCCCGCTGATCGGCGCCTGGCCGCCGTACGAATGGGTGACCGACGTCTTCGCCATCGGCGGGTTCATCGGGATCGTCGTGCTCATGGTCATCCGGCAGCTGCGGCGCCCGCGGCGGTCCGACGGTGATCGTGGCCGGCGGTCCCGGTTCTACGGCTCGACGTTCTGGCAGGCCTACTACGTCGAGCTGACGATCCTCGGCGTGACCCTCTGCATCGGACTGCTCCGCGGCCTCGAGTATGCGCTCGCCGGCCGGCTCGACACCGGCCAGGACAACTGGCTGCACTTCCCCTTGACCGGCTGGCTGGGGTCCCTGTTCTCCGGCCTGTCGGTCGAGGCGCTGGAGACCTGGATCGTCGCCGTCGCGGCGGTCAAGATCCTCATCTCGTTCGCCTGGATGATCACCATCGCGCTCACCCCGACGATGGGGGTGGCGTGGCACCGGTTCCTGGCCTTCGTCAACATCTGGGCCAAGCGGCACGCCGACGGCCGCACGTCGCTGGGTGCGCTGCAGCCGATCCGGGTCGGTGGCCAGCCGATCGACTTCGAGCAGATCGAGGAGCTCGACGAGGACGCCGCGCTCGGTGTCGGCAAGGTCGAGGACTTCACCTGGAAGGGGCTGCTCGACTTCACCACCTGCACCGAGTGCGGCCGCTGCCAGTCGCAGTGCCCCGCGTGGAACACCGACAAGCCGCTCTCGCCCAAGCTGCTGGTCATGGGCCTGCGCGACCACGCCTACGCCAAGGCGCCCTGGCTGCTCGCGACCGACGAGGACCGCGACGAGGTTTCGGCGCAGTCCAGGGCCGCGGCGGAGGTCGGGTCGCTGGTGGGGGCGACGGGGTATGCCGCGGACGCTCCGCTGGGGGCATACAACCCGCACGGTCCGAACGCCGTCATCGACGAGGACGTGCTCTGGTCGTGCACCACCTGCGGCGCGTGCGTCGAGCAGTGCCCGGTGGACATCGAGCACGTCGACGAGATCGTGGACATGCGCCGCTACCAGGTGCTCATCGAGTCGGCGTTCCCGGCGGAGCTGAACGGGCTGTTCAAGAACCTCGAGAAGAACTCGAACCCCTGGGGCATGGCGCCGCGGATGCGGCTGGACTGGGCCAAGGACCTGCCCTTCGACGTGCCGGTCGTCGGTGCGGACGTGGAGTCGCTCACCGAGGTCGACTACCTGTTCTGGGTCGGCTGCGCGGGCGCCCTGGAGGACCGGGCCAAGCGGACCACCCGCGCGGTCGCGGAGCTGCTGCATACCGCCGGGGTGTCGTTCGCGGTCCTCGGTGACGGCGAGGGCTGCACCGGCGACCCGGCCCGGCGGGCGGGCAACGAGTTCCTGTTCCAGATGCTCGCGCAGCAGAACGTCGAGACCCTCAACGAGGCCGGCGCCACCAAGATCGTCGTCACCTGCGCGCACTGCTTCAACACGCTCAAGAACGAGTACCCGCAGGTCGGCGGCAGCTACGAGGTCGTCCACCACACGCAGCTGCTCAACCGGCTGGTCCGCGACAAGCGGCTGGTTCCCGTGTCCCGGCCCGGCGACGCGTCGTCGCAGGGCGCGGCGTCGACCGCACCCTCGGTCACCTACCACGACCCGTGCTACCTCGGCCGGCACAACGGCGTGTATGCGCCGCCGCGCGAGCTGCTCGGGGCGCTGCCCGGCGTCGAGGTCCGGGAGATGGCTCGCTCGGGCGAGAAGTCGTTCTGCTGCGGTGCCGGTGGCGCCCGCATGTGGATGGAGGAGAAGCTCGGCACGCGGATCAACACCAACCGCACCGAGGAAGCGGTCGCGACCGGCGCCGACCGGATCGCCATCGGCTGCCCGTTCTGCAAGGTCATGCTCAGCGACGGGCTCAGCTCAGCGCAGGCCGACGGCACGGCGCGGGAAGAGGTCCAGGTGGTCGACGTCGCCCAGATGCTGCTGGCCGCCGTCCGCCTCGAGACGCCCGGCTCACCCGTCCCGTCCGCTTCCCCGGCGGGGGTATAGACGGTTCGACTTCCGTGCCGCTTTTACCCCCACCGGAGTCAAAGCGGGAGTCAGCGGGGGTAGCCGCCCTCGGGGGGCTCCATCTCGAGCCGGACGCCGAGCAGCCTGACCGCGCGCCGCTCGTCGAACCGGCTGAGCAGCGCCACCGCCGCGTCCTGCACCACGGAGAGGTCGACGGTCGGGGATGGCAGGGCGGCCGACGCGGTACGCGTGGTGAACGGCGCATACCGGACCTTGAGCCCCACGCGGACCGCCGGCCGGCCCTCGGCGACGATGTCGTCGAGCACTCGCGCGGCCAGGGCGCGCACCTCTTGCGCCACCTCGGCCCAGTCGCCGAGGTTGGCCTGGAACGTCGTCTCCCGGCCGTGGCCGCGGGCCACCCACGGCGTCGCGGTGACGGCTGACCGATCGCCGCCACGCGCGATGCGGCGGTACCACGGCCCCATGGTGGGTCCCAGGCGCGCGACGAGGGGCTCAACGTCGGATACCGCCAGCTGGGAGACCGTCTCGATGCCGAGCTCGGCGAGCTTGGCCGCGGTCTTGCGACCGACGCCCCAGAGGGCCTCGGTCGGCCGGGAGCCCATGATGTCGAACCAGGTGTCGGCGGTGATCGTGTAGATCCCCTGCGGCTTGCCGAACCCGGTCGCCGTCTTGGCCATCACCTTGGTCTGGCCGATCCCGATCGAGCAGTGCAGGCGGGTCTGCTCCAGCACGGCCGCCTGAATGCGGCGGGCCAGCCCTTCCGGGTCGTCGGTGGTCACCCCGACGAACGCCTCGTCCCAGCCGAGCACCTCGACGACCGCGCCGTCGGTCGGGCCGAACGACCGCAGCACCGCCATCACGCCGGCCGACGCCTCGTCGTAGAGCGGGCCGTCGACGGGGAGGAAGACGGCGTCCGGCGCCTTGCGCACGGCGGTGCGCAGCGGCATACCGGACCCGACCCCGAACTCGCGGGCCTCGTAGGACGCGGTCGAGACGACCCCACGCAGGGTGGGGTCGCCCCGTCCGCCGACGACGACCGGCCTGCCGACCAGCGACGGATCCCGCAGCACCTCGACCGCGGCCACGAACTGGTCGAGGTCGACGTGCAGGACCCAGTCGGTCAGCCGCCCAGGCCGTTCTTGGACAGGAAGTCCTTCGCCACCGCGGACGCGTCCTTCTTGTCGACGTCGACCTGCTTGACCAGGTCGGTCAGCGTCGCCGTGTCGATCTTCGCCGAGACGGCGTTGAGCGCCGCGGTGATGGTGTCGTTGACCTTGTCCTTGCGCATCAGCGGCACGACGTTGTCGGAGCCGAAGAGCAGCTTGGGGTCGTCCAGCGTGACGAACCCGTTCGACGAGATCGACGGGTCGGTGCTGAAGATGTTGGCCGCCTGCGCCTGGTTGTTGGTCAGCGCGTTGACGATCGCCGCCCCCTTCAGCGGAAGGAACTTCGCCGGTGTGAACCCGTAGTCCGACTTCAACCCGACCAGACCCTGCTGACGGGTCTGAAACTCCGGCGGGGCGGCCACGGTGATGTCGGCCTGGTGCGCCGCGAGGTCGGCGATCGACTTCAGCGAGAACTTCGCCGCGGTGTCCTTGGTGACGACCATGGAGTTCTTGTCCTGCGCGGCCGACTTGTCGAGGACCACGAGCGTGGGCGGCAGCGTCGTCTTCAGCGTCGAGTAGATGGCGTCCGGGTCCTGGCTGGGCGCCGTCCCCTTGAGGAAGGTCAGCAGCGAGCCGGTGTACTCCGGGACGATGTCGATGGAGCCGTCCTCGAGCGCCTTGATGTAGACGTCGCGACTGCCGATGTTGGGCTTCGTCGTGACCGAGACGCCCTTGGCCTTGATGGCGCCGGCGTAGATCTCGCCCAGCACCTGCGACTCCGAGAAGTCGGCGGATCCGACCGTGATGCTGCCGCCACCACCGGACGAACCGGTGCTGCCGCCATCACCCCCAGCCGGAGCGGTCGGGTTGTTGTTGGCGCCGCACGCGGCGAGGGCAAGCGCGGCTATCGCGGTCGCTCCGGTCATCAGGATGGTGCGCTTCATACGAGTGCTTCTCTCTGGTCGTCGGCACGGTCGGTGGGAGAGGCGGGTTCCGCGGCGTCGCCGCGGGCCGTGGTGGTGACAACCGGTCGGTTGTCTCCGGTGTTCCTGAACTTCCCGGTGAGTCCCGGAGAGACGGCGATGCGCTGGACCAGCGAGAGGATCCCGTCCATGGCGAGGGCGAGGACCCCGACGAGGATCGCGCCGCTCGCCATCTGCGCGTAGTCGCTGACGCTGAGGCCGTCGATGAGGTAGCGCCCGAGGCCGCCGAGGCTGATCGAGGCGGCGATCGTCGCGGTGGCGATGACCTGGAGCGTGGCGCTGCGGATCCCCGACAGCAGCAGCGGCAGGGCGCACGGCAGCTCGACCTTGCGCAGCACCTCGCTACCGCGCATCCCCATGCCCTTGGCCGCGTCGCGGGCGGCCGGGTCGACGCCCTGGATGCCGGCGTAGGTGCCGGACAGGATCGGCGGGACGGCGAGGAGGACGAGCACGATGACGCTGGGGATGACGTAGGCGAGGTTGCTGGCGATCTTGGGGCCGAGCCAGAGCGCGACGGCGAACAGCAGGCCGAGGCTCGGGACGGCGCGCAGCGAGTTGGCGAGGGACACCGTCCACTTGGCGCGACCGGAGTGGCCGACCACCACGCCGAGCGGGATGGCGATGAGAGCGGCGATGACGAGGCTGATCCCCGAGTAGATGAGGTGCTCGAGGACCCGCTGCGGGATGCCGTTGGGTCCCGTCCAGTGGGCGGGGTCGGTCAGCCAGGCGCCGATGCCGTTCAGCACGACGTCACCCCCTCGCCACTCGCTGCCACGGCGTGACCGCCCAGGCGCCGGCGCGGATCACGGTGTCGAAGATGAGGGCCAGCAGCACGCAGCCGACGATCCCCACGGCGATCTCGGTGGGGAACGTCCGCTGGTAGCCGTCGGTGAGGTAGTAGCCGAGCTGCGGGAAGCCGACCAACGAGGCGACGCTGACGATGCTGACGTTGCTCACCGCCGCGACGCGCAGGCCGGCGGCGATGACGGGGATGGCCAGCGGCAGGTCGACGCGCAGCAGCCGGCGCATACCGGTGAACCCCATCGCGATCGCCGCCTGACGGGTCGACTCGGGCACCGCGCCGAGGCCGTCGGCGACCGTGCGGACCAGGAGGGCCAGGGTGTAGAGGGTCATCGCGACGAAGACGTTGAGCGTGTCGAGGATCCGGGTGCCGAGGATGAGCGGCATGAGGATGAACAGGGCCAGGCTCGGGATCGTGTAGAGCAGCCCGCTGCCGGCGATGATCACGCCGTAGAGCCGCGCGTAGCGACGAGCCAGCCAGCCCAGCGGCAGCGCGAGGACCAGCCCGATGACGAGGGGTATGCCGGCGAGCAAGGTGTGCTGCCAGGCATACCCCAGGATGTCGCCGAGGTGGTCGGCGACCCAGGTCACGAGACGTCCTGCCGCTCGTAGCGGTCGTCAACGGCCTCGACCGGGCGCTCGGTGCGCTCGATGACGGTGAGGACCTGGTCGGCCCGCACGGTGCCGGCGAGGGCGCCGTCCTCGCCGACGAGCACGCCACGACGGGACGGCGACGAGAGGGCCGCGTCGAGGACGGCGCGGATCGGACCGTGGACGTGGGCGACGGTGCCGCCACGGTGGAGCATCTCCCGGTCGACGGCGCGACGGAGCCGGTGCGGCTCGACCCAGCCGAGTGGCTTGCGGTCGTCGTCGACGACCAGCAGCCAGCCGTCATCGGTCGCGGCGCGGGCCTGGTCGGGAGTGGCACCCAGCCCGATGGTCGGTTCGGAGGTGAGCCGCAGGTCGGGCGTCTCGTGGAAGCCGAGGGCGCGGTAGCCGCGGTCGCGACCGACGAAGCCGGCGACGAAGTCGTCGACGGGGTGCGCGAGCAGGTATGCGGGTGCGGCGACCTGGGCGAGAACGCCGCCGACGCGCAGGACGCAGACCTGGTCGCCGAGCTTGATGGCCTCGTCGATGTCGTGGGTGACGAAGAGGATGGTCTTGCCTAGCTCGCCCTGGAGACGCAGGAACTCGTCCTGGAGCTGGTCGCGCACGATGGGGTCGACCGCGGAGAACGGCTCGTCCATGAGCATCACCGGTGGGTCGGCCGCGAGCGCGCGGGCGACGCCGACGCGCTGCTGCTGGCCGCCCGAGAGCTGGCTCGGGTAGCGCTGGGCGAAGGCGGTGTCGAGGCCGACGCGCTCCAACAGCTCCATCGAGCGCTCCCGGGTCTTCTTCTTGTCCCAGCCGAGCAGCTCCGGCACGGTGCCGACGTTGTCGAGGACGGTGCGGTGCGGGAAGAGGCCGGCGTGCTGGATGACGTAGCCGATGCCGCGCCGCAGCTCGGCGGCGTCCATCTGGCCGGTGTCCTGGTCGTCCAGCCAGATCCGGCCCGAGGTGGGTTCGATCATCCGGTTGACCATTCGGAGTGTGGTCGTCTTGCCGCAGCCGGAGGGTCCAACGAGCACGGTGATCTGACCGGTCGGCGCCTCGAGGTCGAGATGGTCGACCGCGGTGGTGCCGCCGGCGTACTGCTTCGAGACGTCGTCGAAGCGAATCATGGCCTAGACCCTAAGCGAGAGCGCCGACAACCACGTCGCCGAGAAGGCTTCCGTCAGATAACGGTGACGATGCTCTTCTCGCCGGCCTGCGCGCCGAGCCGGTCGAGCTGCGGCGCTGAGGAGAGGTCGCGCTTGGTGGGGAGCGTGCCGGCGAGGTAGCCACTGACCAGGTGGTCCCAGGTGCCGGCGCGACGCAGCATGGCGTGGTCAGCGGCCTTGAGCCCGACGAAGCTGGCGGTCAGCCCGCGCTCCTGGAGCGTCTCGACAACGCGGCGGCTGGCCTGGGCCGAGGTCATCCGGTCGCTCACGCCGTGGATGAGCAGCAGCTTCTGGTTCTCGTGGACCTTGAGCCCATCGGTGCCGACGACCCAGGGCGCGAGGCCGACGACCTCGACGACGCGGGGGTCGTCGGCCAGGGCCAGCGCCACCCGGCCGCCCATCGAGTGCCCCACCAGCGCGATGGGAACCCCCGGGTATGCGTCGGAGATCCGGTCCAGGGCCGCGCGCGCGTCGGGCACGGGGCTGGCGGCCGCACCGTTCCAGCCACGGACCGCATACCGGAGCATCGCCACCGCGAAGGAGCCGTCACCGGCCTTGGCGATCGCCCGGGCGATGGGAAGCATCCGCAGCACGGCCAGGTTGTGCCAGCGCGCCGGGCGCTGGCTCGCGTCCTGGCCGCCGTGGAGAACGAGCACGACGGCGGTGGGTGTCTTGGGTCGGCTGGTCCATCGAAGGTCTGCGGCCACGATCGTTATTCGACATGGCGTTCCTGTGGGATTGCTATGCGACCGCTGTTGCTGCGACGTCGGTCAGACGTCCGTCCGGTGGAAGTTCTTGAAGCTGCGGCTGGCGGTGGGGCCGCGCTGGCCCTGGTAGTGCGAGCCGTAGGCGTCGGAGCCGTAGGGCTTCTCGACGGCGCTGGAGAGCCGGAAGAAGCAGAGCTGGCCCACCTTCATGCCGGGCCACAGCTTGATCGGCAGCGTGGCGACGTTCGAGAGCTCGAGGGTGACGTGGCCGGAGAACCCGGGGTCGACGAAGCCGGCGGTGGCGTGGGTGAGCAGGCCTAGCCTTCCTAGACTGGACTTGCCCTCGACTCGGGCGGCAACGTCGTCCGGGAGGGTGACCGTCTCGAGGATGGACCCGAGGACGAACTCGCCCGGGTGGAGGATCAGCGGCTCGCCGGGCGCGATCTCGACGAGCCGGGTCAGGTCGGGCTGGTCCTCGGCGGGGTCGATGTAGGGGTACTTGTGGTTGTCGAACAGCCGGAAGTACTTGTCGAGCCGCACGTCGATGCTGGACGGCTGCAGCATCGCCGGCTCCCACGGGTCGAGGACGACCCGGCCCCCCTCGATCTCGGCGCGGATGTCGCGGTCGGAGAGCAGCACGGGGAGCAGAGTAGCCCGGCGGTAGCGTCAAACTTCGTCCACTCACACCGGATTCAGGCGGACCCGGCCGAGTTTCGTGGGACTCATCGCCTGGGCGGTTGGCGGGGCGGAATCCGTTATGCTGCCGGTCGCGCGGGCGTAGCTCAATGGTAGAGCGCCAGCTTCCCAAGCTGGACACGCGAGTTCGATTCTCGTCGCCCGCTCCAACCTCAGCACCGGCGTCGTCAGGGCTCCGGGAGATGGACGACGCGCTCGACCTGGTCGATCAGGTCGCCGAGCTGAGCGACCGAGGCTGCCGGATCCTCCCCGGTGGACTCCATGGCGAGGTTGAGGAACACCCCCATGACCGCCGCCGCGTACAGGCGCAGGTCCGGGTCGTCGAGCGGCCGGCCGAGCCGCCGGGCGACGGCCTCGGCGAGCAGGTCGCGCGGCCGGATGATCTCCATCAGCATCCCCCGGCGCAGCTCCGGCACCGACCGGATCAGCTGGTTGCGGACCATCTCGAGCTGGAGGTGCTCGTCGGACATGTCCCGGAAGACCTCGTTGATCGCATACCGGAGCGCCTCCATCGGGCTGAGCTCGGCCGGCGCATTCACCATCACCTCGAACGACTCCTGGTCCATGAGGTCGGTGAGGACCGTGTCCTCCTTGGCCGGGAAGTAGCGGAAGAACGTGCTGGGCGAGACCTCGGCGGCCGCGGCGATCTGTTCGACCGTCGTCTCCGCGTAGCCCTGCTCCCGGAACAACCGCAGCGCGTGCTCCTGGATGGCGGCCTTGGTCCGTGCCTTCTTCCGCTCGCGCAGCCCGAGCACCGGCTCAGCCGCGGTCGGCGGCTGCGATGTCGATGGCATCCCCCGATTCTGCCGCCATGACCCGGCTGTCCGGCAGGTACCGCCAGACCGTGGCCGCGCCGAGCAGGCAGATCGCGGCACTCACCCACATCGTCGCGGTGAGGCCGCCGACAAACGCGGCTCGAACCGCATCCTCCAGCGCGGCCGAGCCGGACTGCGCCGCCACGGTCATGCCGGTCGCGACGTTGCGCCCCAGCGCCTCGAAGAGCGGGCCGGGCAGCCCCGACGGCAGCCCCGACCGGTATGCGGCGTTGAGCGACGCTCCAAGGACGGCGATGCCCGCAACGCTGCCGACCTGTCGCAGAACCTGGACCAGCGCCGAACCCGCGCCCGCGCGCTCTCGAGGCAGCGCCGCGAGCGCACCGTTCTGCCCGCAGAACAGCGCCCCGCCGACGCCCGCGCCGACGAGCACCGTCCAGGCGGCGGTCAACGCATACCCGCTGTCCGCCCCCACCCGGGTGCCGAGCAGGAAGCCCGCCGCGCCGACGCCGAAGCCGACGACGCCGAGCACCCGAGCCCCGAACCGGGGCAGCAGCAGCATCGTCAGCCGCAGGCCCACGAAGAGGCCGACCACCATGGGCACCGAACGCAGCCCGGTCCCTAGTGCGTCCTCGCCGAGGACGCCGCGGAGGTACTGCGGCACGACGAACATCGCCCCGAAGAACGCCAGGCTGGCCACCGCCGCCACGACCGCACCCCACCGGAAGGCCGGCGTCCCCCACAACGCCGGGTCGACGACGGGTTCCACGCCGCGGTCGTGGCCTTGCCACCAGAGGAACACCGCGAACAGGACCCCGGCGCCGACCAATCCGGTCAGCACCAGGGCATCGGTCCACCCTCGCTCGGGACCCTCGATGACCCCGAACGTCGCGGCGAGCAGCGCGCAGGAGGTGAGCAGGATGCCGACGACATCCACGCGGCGCCCCCGGCCGCCGGTGCTTTCCGGCAGGAACGCCAGGACCGCGACGACGGCGAGCGCGATGACGGGAAGGTTGATGACGAACACCGAGCCCCACCAGAAGTGCTGGAGGAGTACGCCCGCGAGGATCGGCCCGAGCGGCAGACCCACCATCGTGGAGATCCCGAGGAGCGCGATGGCGCGAGTGCGCTCGGCGGCGTCGAAGAGGACGACAACGGACGACATCGCCAGCGGGATCAAGATGGCGGCGCCCACCCCAAGCAGGGTGCGAGCGGCGATGAGAGAACCGGCGCTCGAGGCCAGCGCGCACCACAGAGAACCGGCAAAAAAGAGCACCAGACCGAGCACGGTCGAGCGCTTGCGTCCGTAGCGGTCACCCAGCAGCCCGGCCGGCAACAGCAGGGCGCCCAGCGCGAGGAGGTAGCTGTCGGCGAACCACTGCAGCTGTGCGCTCGTGGCGTGGAGCGCGACGCCGATGTCGGGGAGGGCGACGTTGAGGATCGTGGTGTCGAGCCCGATGACGAGGACCGTGGTCGAGGTCGCAGCCAGCGCCCACCACTTTCGGTTGCCGGAACCGGTATGCGACTGACTAGCGTTTGCGTGCGGCATGTTTTTGATAGTGACTGTCACAATGGCTGCTTGTCAAGCCATGGCGGCTACTTCACGCAGGGGATACCTCCCCCGCTGATGGCGGTGAGGTCGGTCGGGGCCGGGGTGCCGGTCCCGGCCACGGTGGTTGGGGTACTGGCGTACTCGGCCTACTCGGCGTGGTGCCCTTGCCGGACGACGTGGCGCTGGAGCCGGCGTCGAACCCGTCGCGGTGCCTGTGCCGCCCGACTCCGCCGGCGCGAGGAGCTGTTTCACCGTGGCCTGGATCTGCGCCACGTCCACGACGTTGATGTCCTCGCCCTGAGGGTCCTTCCCGAAGGCCTTGACCGGCAGCGTGTAGAAGGTCACGTTGCCGCCGGCCATCCGCTGGGCGTCCTGGGCGAACGACAGCACCTCCAGCCCGGAGTCGATCGCGGTGTTCTGCTTGGTCACGTCGATGATCTGCTGCAGCTTGACCGGGTTGGCCAGGGTGCCCGCCTGTTTCAGCTGCACGGCGAGCGAGGAGATGAACGCCTGCTGCCGTCGCTCCCGGTCGAGGTCGGTGAAGTCGTACCGGTCGTAGAGGTCGCGCCGCTGTCGGACGAACGCCACGGCCTGCGACGCGTCGATCTGCTGCTGCCCCGCCACGAAGTTCGCGCCCGAGTACGAGTCCTGCGTGGGCTCCTTCACGCATACCGTGATCGGCTGCACCACCTGGGCCAGCTGGTAGAACGCCACCATGGTGACCTCGACGAAGTGGTCGACGGGCACCCCGAGGAACTGCGACACCGTCTTGACTTCGGCCGACCGGCCGGCGTCGCGGGCCTTCTGCTCGCGGTCCTGCTTGGCGAGAGAGGTGTCCTTCGCCAGGGCACTCGACGCGGCCGCATACCCGAGGCCGTAGGCCTGCTTGATCTTGCCCCTGCACTGCTGGTCGGGACAGCCGACGAGGTCGACGTAGTCGTCGCGCGCGACGGAGATGGCGGACGCCTTGCTGCCGTCGCCCGGGATGTGCAGGAGCATGAGGACGTTCGCGTTAAGTCCGCCGTCGGTTGCTTCGCCCGCGTGCAGCGCGGCGTAGATGTCGGCCGGGAGCGGGTCGCCGTTCTCGTCCACCCGGCTGTCGAGCCCCATGATGAGGATGTTGGTGTCGCCCCGCGGCGACCCCGTGGTGGCGGTGCCGTCAGGCTTGAGCACGTCGGAGGTCGTGATCCCGCGGGTGAGCCGCAGGTACGAGTAGCCGGCGTACCCGACGACGAGGACGACGACGGCCAGGGCGGCGATGAGCAGCACGCGGCCGCGGCGGATACGCATGCGCGCAGTGTGTCGTCGGGGCCTGTGCTTGCGCCGTGTTACCGAGCGGTAGCATTATGGAGTTACCCACGAGTAACCCGCAAGGAGACTGCTCCCATGAGCCACTACCGCAGCAACGTCCGCGACCTCGAGTTCGCGCTGTTCGAGGTCTTCGGTCGCGGCGCCGTGCTCGGGCAGGGGGCCTACGAGGCGGTCGATGCCGACACGGCCCGGGAGATGCTCCACGAGGTGGCCCGTCTCGCCGAGCACGAGCTGGCCGACAGCCTGCTCGACTCCGACCGCAACCCGCCGGTCTACGACCCGGCGACGCATACGGTCACCATGCCGGAGTCCTTCCAGAAGTCGTATGCCGCCTACCTCGAGTCCGGGTTCTGGGCGGTGGACGTGCCGGCCGAGCTCGACGGGACCGTCGTCCCTCCATCGCTGCGGTGGGCGATCAACGAGCTGATCCTCGGGGCGAACCCCGCCGTCGGCATGTATGCGTCGAGCTTCTCGTTCGCGAAGCTGCTCTACCTGCTCGGAACGAAGGAGCAGAAGAAGCTGGCCAAGCTGATGGTCGACCGGCACTGGGGCGCCACCATGGTCCTGACCGAGCCGGACGCCGGCTCCGACGTCGGGGCGGGTCGCACGAAGGCCGTCCAGAACGCCGACGGCACCTGGAACATCACCGGCGTCAAGCGGTTCATCACTTCGGCGGAGCACGACCTGACCGAGAACATCGTGCACTTCGTCCTCGCGCGGCCGGAAGGCGCGGGACCGGGTACCAAGGGGCTGTCGCTGTTCGTCGTGCCGAAGTTCCACGTCGCCGACCTCGACACCGGTGAGCTCGGCGAGCTCAACGGCGCCGTCGTGACCAACGTCGAGCACAAGATGGGACTCAAGGTCTCGACCACCTGCGAGGTGACCTTCGGCGACGGGCGGCCGGCCGTTGGCACCCTGCTCGGGGACGTCCACGACGGCATCGCCCAGATGTTCCGGGTCATCGAGCACGCCCGGATGATGGTCGGCACGAAGTCGATCGCGACGCTGTCGTCCGGATATCTCGGCGCCCTCGACTACGCCAAGCAGCGGGTCCAGGGCGCCGACCTCACTCAGCAGGCCGACAAGGCCGCGCCGCGAGTGACGATCACCCACCACCCGGACGTCCGCCGCTCGCTGATGCTCCAGAAGGCGTACGCGGAGGGGCTGCGGGCGCTGGTCCTCTACACCGCCACCCAGCAGGACGTTGTCGAGGCGGCCCAGCTCGCGGCCGGTTCGGAGGAGCTGCCCGAGGACTCGCCGGCCCAGCTGGCCCGGCGGGTCAACGACCTGCTGCTGCCCGTGGTCAAGGCACTGGGTTCCGAGCGCGCCTGGGTGCTGCTCGGCACCGAGTCGCTCCAGACGTTCGGCGGCTCCGGGTTCCTCCAGGACTACCCGGTCGAGCAGTACGTCCGGGATGCCAAGATCGACACTCTCTACGAGGGCACGACGGCGATCCAGGGCCTCGACTTCTTCTTCCGCAAGATCGTCAAGGACCAGGGCGTTGCGATCTCCCACCTGGCCATGCAGATCCAGGAGTTCGCCAAGGACCTCGGCTCGACGGGCGGCGCGCTCGACAAGGAGCGCGAGCTGCTCGGGCAGGCCCAGGCCGACGTCCAGGCGATCCTCGAGTACGTCGGTTTGGAAGCGTTCAAGAGCGACCCGCGGATGGGCGGCGAGGTCCGCAACGTCTACAAGGTGGGCCTCAACACCTCGCGCCTGCTGCTCGCGGCCGGCGACCTGCTCGTGGGGTGGCTGCTGCTGCGGGAGGCCGAGGTCGCCCAGGAGGCGCTCACGTCACGCGGCGAGGCGCTCACGGCCAAGGACCGCGACTTCTACACCGGCAAGGTGGCCGCGGCCCGGTTCTACGCGCGCACCGTGCTGCCGCGGCTGGCCGCCGAGCGCGTCATCGCCGAGGGCACCGACGACTCGATCATGGACATGCCCGAGTCGGCGTTCTGACCTTCGGCGTCCCCACCAACGGCGACCCGGCCCTCAACGACGCGGACCGGGCCGCTCTCGCCGGCACCCGGTCTCAGCGCCGGGTCAGACGTCGCGACGGTCGTCGCGCACCTCACGGACGTCGTGCTGGACGCCCTCTTCGATGTTGCGCCGCTCGACGACCGACGTGTGTGACGTGTTCGCGCGCTGCCGGTTCTGGATGGTCCCCACGACCAGGGCCAGCAGGCCACCGATCATCAGGATGTAGCCCACCACGTCGAGGTTGGTCTTCAGCAGCGTGTTGTCCAGCGTGGTGAAGCTGAGGATCGCACCGATGACGATGAGAAAGACTCCGAGCCCGATCCCCATTGACGTGCCTCCGTCGGCCCTCAGCGTGCGATGACCCTTCACGATAGCCCCGCGTTCAGGTTCCTCGCAGGTGCAACACGAGTTCGCGCGCCCCGGATTCCGCGAGGACGACCGGTATCCCCCAGTCCTGCTGGAACAGATGACAGGCGGGGTTCTCGCCCGCCACGTCGCAGGCGGCGGCCCGGACCGAGACGTGCAGCGTCCCAGCCGGTATGCCGCTCGCGAGGCTGAGCCGGCGGGTCAGTCCGGCGCCGTCACCGTCGCCGTCGAGGAGGAGCTCCGGCGGGCTGGCCGAGACGATCAGCCGGACGGGGTCGCCCCAGCGGTCGTCCAGCTTCTGCCCACTCGGCGGCTCGAACGCGACCACGAGGGCGACCGGCCCGGGCGCCAACGTGGTCGGCGGTCGCTGGGTACGCCGGGCGGGGCCCGCGACTTCCTGCGCGTCGGCGGGGATCGCGACCCGGACGAGGCGGTGGGCCGCGGACTCGACGACGACGAGCCGCGCGGACCCGTCCACGCCCCGTTCGACGACCGCATCGCTCGGTTCCGCCAGGCCGGTGGCGAGCGTGGACACCCGGTCGCTGACCGGGTCGAACCGTCGGATGGCGCCGTTGTAGGTGTCGCACACCGCGACCGACCCGTCCGGCAGCTCCACGACCCCGAGCGGGTGCTGGAGCCGGGCGTCACCGGACGGACCGTCACGGTGCCCGAAGTCGAACAGACCGGTGCCGACCTGGGTGGTCATGCCGTCGGCCGACCAGGTGCGCAAGCGCCGAGGTCTCGGCGTCGGCGACCCACACGCGCATACCGTCGGCGGACGTCGCGAGACCGGACGGCTGGGCGAGCCACGCCTCGGCGCCCGGACCGTCCCGGAGGCCCTCCTGGGTGGTGCCCGCGAGCACCTCGAGCCGCCCGTCCACCGGGTCCGGCTCGAGGGTCAGACCCCACAGCTGGTGGATGCCGGCCATGGCGATGACGACCCGGCCGTCCCACCAGGCCAGGTCCCACGGTGTCGAGAGGTCCTGCTGCAGCGCCGGTCCGCCGGCCTCTCGACGGCGCAGCGGCATACCGGAGCCGGCCACCAGCCGGATCTCCTTGTCGCACGAGCGAGATTCCCTTGATCTGGTGGTGCACCGAGTCGGCGACCAGCAGGTCGTACCCCACTCGAGCCGCGACCTCCGTCGGGAGCCGGAGCACACCCTGCGGCTCGTCGAAGTCGCCCGGACCGCCCCAGCGACCGCGCTCCGTCTCGAGGTCCGGCTCGAGGTGGACGACCTGGTGATGTGCCGTGTCGGAGACGACGAACGACCCGTCCGGCAGCAGCGCGACCTTTCCCGGGAAGCGCAGCGCCGAGGGGGCCGCCGGTGGCGGCGCGTACGGGCCGTCCCCCCGGCGCAGCGTGCCCTTGGCGCCGTGCTCGGCGACCAGCTCCTCGACCAGGGTCGCGATGCCGGGACCGTGTCCCTCCCCGGACATCGAGGCGACGATGTAGCCCTCGGGGTCGACGACGACCAGGGTGGGCCACGCCCGCGCGGTGTAGGCCTGCCAGGTGACGAGATGCGGATCGTCGAGGACCGCGTGGTGCACCGCGTAGCGCTCGACGGCCGCCTCGACGGCGGCCGGGTGGCCCTCGTGCTCGAACTTGGGGGAGTGGACGCCGACGACGACCAGCTCCTCGGGAAACCGCTCCTCCACCGGCCGCAGCTCGTCGAGGACGTGGAGGCAGTTGACGCAGCAGAAGGTCCAGAAGTCCAGCAGGACGACCCGGCCACGGAGCTCGGCGAGGGTCAGATCGTGACCACCGGTGTTGAGCCAGCGGCGACCCCCGAGCTCCGGGAGCTCGAATCGCGCACCGGTCGGGTCCGTGAGGCTGGGGAGACATCACCGGTCATGGTCTCTGCTTACCAGGCGCCCTGGCGCCGCCAACCGCAGCCAGGTGTCGATGCCGAGCCGGTCGAGGAACCCGTCGTCGTGGCTCACGACGAGCAGTCCGCCGCGGTAGGCGGACAGGGCGTCGACCAGGGCGCGGACCGTGTTGCGGTCGAGGTTGTTCGTGGGCTCGTCGAGGACCAGCAGCTGCGGGGTGGGCTGGGCCAGTAGGATCCGGGCCAGGGCCACCCGGAACCGCTCACCGCCCGACAGCGATCCCACCGCCCGGTGCACGTCGTCGCCGCGCAGGTGGAAGCGAGCGAGCTGCGAGCGGATTTCGGCCCGCCGTCGACTCGGGCGCAACCGCAAGCACGTTGTCCAGGGCGCTACCAGTGTCGTCGAGCCCGTCGATCCGCTGCGGCAGGTAGCCGATCCGGTCGGTCAGGGGCACACCGTATGCGTCCGGCCGCGCCGCGTCCGAGCCGACCAGCGACTGGACGAGCACCGTCTTGCCGACGCCGTTGGGGCCGGTCAACGCCAGCCGCTCCGGGCCCTGCACGACGAATACCCGCTCGTCGTCGCGCAGCTCGGCCAGCCGCCGGGCGGCGGCGACGTGCGGGTCGGGGAGCACGATCCGGACCCGCGGGTCATCGCGAAGCCGCCCCTCGTGCTGCTCCACTGTCCGGCGGGCGACCTCGACCCGGTCGTCGAGCCGGCCCCGGAGCTTGCCGGCCGAGACCTGGGCCTCGGTCCGTCGCTGGTTCATGACGATCTTGGGCCGGCGCTTGTTCTCCCAGTCGGTGCGGGCGTAGCGCTGTCGCCGCGCGAGAACCGTCTCCGCCTCACGTCGCTGACGCTGTTCGCGGCGCAACGCCTGGTCCGCGGTGCGCACCGCCTGGGCGGCGGCGTGTTGTTCGTTGTCCACGGACTGCTGGTACTCCGCGAACGGACCGCCGAAGACGGTGAGCCGGCCTTGCCGCAGCTCGGCCGTGTCGTCCATGAGGTCGAGCAGCCGCAGGTCGTGGCTGACGACGACGAGGGCTCCCCGCCATGTCGAGATCGCGTCGTAGCACCGCGCCCGTGCGTCGGCGTCGAGGTTGTTGGTCGGTTCGTCGAGCAGCACGACCGGCGCTGCCGCCAGGCGCATCCCGGCCAGGGCGACGAGCATGCTCTCGCCGCCGGAGAGCCGCCCCACTGGCCGGTCGAGGGTGACGTCGGTGAGGCCAAGCTCGTCCAGTACCGCTCTGGCCCGCGCCTCGACGTCCCAGTCCGCGCCCACGGCGTCGAAGAGGGACGGATCCACGCCTCCCCCCTCGATGGCCCGAAGCGCGTCGAGCGCGGCGCGCACTCCGAGCAGGTCCGCGACGGTCTGCTCGGTGCGCAGGGTGAGGTGTTGCGGCAGGTAGGCCACCTCACCCCTGGTCGTGACAGCTCCGGAGGTCGGCAGCAGCTCGCCGGCGACCAGCCGCAGCACGGTGGTCTTGCCGGAACCGTTCTCGCCGACCAGGCCCGTGCGTCCGGGCCCCACGTCGGCGGTGACGTGGTCGAGGACGGCGCTGCCGTCGGGCCAGGCGAAGCTGGTGTCGGTGAAGTGGATGGCCGGGGTCGGTCCGGGCACGAAGGCTCCTGGGTCGTCAGCGAAACGCTGACCCCGGACCCTTAGGCGGGTCGACAGCGTCAGCGCAGAGGGGCGGTGCTGACGAACGTCTTCAACGGATCCCTCACTAGGTGGACGACACAACACCTCGAAGGTATGCCACTTCGCGGCCGGTGCTCAACCGATTTGGGGCACCACCCACCCCTCGTGGTCAGTGCGCCCGGTCGGGCAGCCGGCGGTCGGCCAGCACCGGGAACTCGGCCCGCCACGAGTCGACGACGGAGAGGTCCACGTCGACGCTCAGCACCGTCTCATCAACACCCGCGATCGCCACGGCGTCGCCGGTCGGCAGGACGACCTGCGAGTGGCCGCCCATCTCCGTCCCGGCGTGTGTCCCGGCGGTGTTGCAGGCGATGACGACGCACTGGTTCTCGATGGCGCGAGCGTGCGCGAGCAGCGTCCAGTGGGTGACGCGGCGGCGCGGCCAGGCGGCCGGGATCACGAAAACCTTGGCGCCGGCGTCGAGCTGGGCCCGGTACAGCTCCGGGAAGCGGAGGTCGTAGCACGTGGAGAGGCCAGCGGTCACGGTCCCCCCGGAGCCGTCCGGCAGCTCGGTCGTGACGACCTGCTCGCCCGCCTCCATGAGCTTCGGCTCCCCGGCGCCGAACCCGAACCGGTGGATCTTCCGGTAGGTCGCCTGGAGAGTGCCGTCGGGCGCGAAGACGAGCGAGGTGTTCCAGAGGTCCTTGCCCTCGGGTCCGGTGCTGCCGTCCGACGACGTCTCGACGATCGACCCGGCGTGCAGGGTGATCCCGGCGTCCCGGGCGGCCGCGCTCATCGCCGTCGCCACCGCCCCGTGCGGGGTGTCGGCCCGCGACTCCCAGGTCGAGTACGCGAACCCGCCGGGCGCCCACAGCTCCGGGAGGACGACGAGGTCGTGACCGCGTTGCTCGCGCACCAGCGCCGCCACCCGGTCCACCCGGTCGGCGACGCTCTCGTCGTCGCCGTAGCCGATCTGGAGCACCGCGACCTTCACGGGACGAGCCTAATCGGGCGTCAGCCTTGGTGCTCTCGCCGTCGGGCCAGCTCCTGCAGGCGCTCGTTGTAGGCGGCGAGGTCGGCACCGCCGTCACGGTCGGCCTGCCGGTCGTGCCGCCGGCTCTCGCGGGCATCCGACCGGATCCAGTCGCGCACCACGATGAGACTCAGCACGAGCACGGGGATCTCGCCAACGGCCCAGGCGATGCTGCCGCCGGCCTGCTGGTCGGCCACCGGGTCGGGGATCCACGGGATCCGGATGACACTGAAGAAGTCGGGCGCCAGCAGGGTGGTTCCGCTCATGAGGGCCACCCCGAAGAAGGCGTGGAACGACACCGTGATGAGGATGATGAGCAGCCGCAGCGACGGCGCCCACTTCGGGGGACCGGGGTCGCGCCCCACCATGGCCCAGGCGAAGAGGTACCCCGTCACGAGGAAGTGGGCGACCATCAGGACGTGGCCGGTATGCGTGGTGAGGGCCAGACCGAACAGCGGTGAGTAGTAGAAGACAACGAGGCTGACGAAGAACAGGCCCGCCGCGACGACCGGGTTGCCCAGGACGCGCAGGACTCGGGAGTGCACCGTCCCGAGCAGCAGCTCACGAGGACCGAGGCTGCCGTCGGTCCGGGACGGCAAGCGCCCGGAGGGCCAGGCTGACCGGGGCGGCGAGCACGAGGAACATCGGCGCATACATCGCGATGGTCATGTGCTCGATCATGTGCCAGGAGAACGAGACCCGGCCGAGCACGCCCGCGGCGCCGTTGGTCGCCCAGGCCAGGATCCCCCATCCCACGACCCACCAGACCACGCGCAGGACGCTCCAGTGGTCACCGCGACGACGCAGCCGCACGACCCACATGACGTAGACGCCGACGGCGATGAGGGCGAGGACCCCCCACAGCCAGTCGAACCGCCAGAGGGTCACCCAGGTGGCGGCTGAGGGCGCCGCGGGTTGGGGGTAGCCGGTCAGCTGCGCCGACGCCGACGTGTCCAACGGACCGGGCGAGGCCGGCGTGGGCGTGCGCGCGAGCGCTGTCGCGAAGCCCACCGCAACGCCCATGACGACGAGCTCGGTCACGGCGAACCGGACGAAGAGGCCTCGGGCGGGCCCGGCGGTGGCCATCCGGCCCACGACGCGCCGGCGTTGCTGCCACCCCATGAGGCCGAGCACGACCAGGCACGTGGTCTTGACAAGGATCAGGGCTCCGTATGCGGTGAACAGGTTCCCGAGGTCGGCGAGACCGCCCAGCCGGATCACGGCGCTGACGACGCCGGACACTCCGACCGCGACGAAGCACCAGAGGGCCAGACCGGAGTACCGCTCGACGACCACCGGCAGTGCGCGGCCGAGAGTGGGCCGCAGGACGACGATGGCGAGCAGCCCGCCCACCCAGAGCGACGCCCCGACCAGGTGCGCGGCGATGGTGTTGACGGCGGTCTCGTGGTCCGCCGTTCCGGCTGCGTGGCCAGCCAGTGCCAGGGGGAGGACGGCGGCGATGGCGAGGAAGGCGGCCGCCGCGATTCCCTTGCGCTGTAACGAGACCGCCGCGACCGTGGTGGCGGCTGCGGCGATCACCGCGCTGATGATCGCCACCCGGAGGGTCTCGAGGGTCCAGACGTACTCGGTGAACTGGCTCCAGAACTGCGGGTCGTCGACCGGCGTCCCCGCGGCGTCGGCGAAGCCGAGGACGACGCCGACCACGGTGGCGACGACCCAGACGACTCCGGAGGCGACCGCATACCGACTGGCCCGCAGGGTCACTCCGGGCGTCTTCCGGCCGGGCACGAAGAGCGCTCCGACGACCAGCAACCCCATGGTGAGAGCGGCGGTGCCGTCCTGGACCACGCGGACGAGGGGCAACCCCCACCGGACGACCGGACCGACGTCCTCGAGCCCCAGGACGACCGGCAGAGCGGCACCACCGATGACGACGGCGATGGCACAGGCGACGAGGCTGACGCCCAGCGCGACCAGCGCGGGTCGCCGGTCCGCCGCGACGGCCGGAGCCGGAGCGTGGCCGGTCTCCGGAGCGCGGGACGTCGTCACGCCACCAGGGTAAGGAGGCCGCCTGGGTAGGGTGACCCGGTGCCTCAGCACCCCGCACCACCGACGGACCTCCGTGGTCTCGTCGACGCCTACGAGCAGACGACCCGGGCGGTCATCGACCTCGGCCAGACGCTCTCGGCGCGGGACTTCGCCACGGACACCGAGTGCCCCGGCTGGACGGTGAAGGACCAGTTCAGCCACATCGCGGGGATCGAGGGCTGGCTGGACGGTGCTGCGCCGCCGCGGATCGACCTGCCGGAGCTGCCCTACGTGAGGAACGAGCAGGGCGAGTTCGTCGAGCTGTTCGTGCAGGAGCGGCGGTCCCGGGAGGGCGCCGACATCGTCGGGGAGCTCGAGGACATCCTCGAGAGCCGGTTGGCGCAGCTGCGCGACGCCACCCTTACCGAGGACAGCTCGGTGCGAGGACCGTTCGGCCGCACCACCGCGGCCACCGCCCTGACGCTCCGGGCCAGCGACGTCTGGGTCCACGAGCAGGACATCCGCACTGCCGTCGGCCGGCCGGGCGACCTAGACACCGCGGCCGCGGCGATCTTCGTGGCGGCGGTGCTCCGAGCGTTCCCGCGGGTCGTCGCCCGCGACGCGAAGGTGCCGGTCGGCCACGCCGTCATCGTCGACGTGACCGGGCCGGTCGTGGCCCGGGCCGGAGCCCGGGTCGTCCTCGACGAGAACCGGCGCCCGTTCGGCGAGGAGCTGTTCACCGGCGGCTCGCACGACGAGGACACCGCGAGTGCCCCCACGCAGACCACGTCGATCGTCGTGTCCACCGACGCCCTGACCCGCCGGGCCGCCGGGCGGCGGTCCGTGCCAGACCTGGTGTTCTCGGTCGCGGGTGACGCCGAGGTGGCGCGGGACGTGCTCGAGAAGCTCGTCGTCACCCACTGACCGCCACCCGGGTGGCGGCGGCGGTCACCGTGGGACACAGTTGTTTGGCACATGCAACTGTCCGTGGCATAGTTGCGTGGCGCATACAAGTAACCGGTCGATGAACGACCGACCAAGCAAGGAGGTGGACCGCCGATGTCGACCGACACCATGGTCCAGCCGGAGACAGCACAGGCGCTGTCCCACACGCTCGTCCGCGTCATGAAGATCATGACGGCGATGAAGCACCAAGCGCCGCGGCAGCACGCCGCGGTGGACCCGTCGCACTACCCGCTGCTGTTCTGCCTCTCCGGCACGCCGCAGCGGGTGTCAGCCGTCGCTGACACGATTCACTCCGACGTCTCGACGGTGAGCCGTCAGGTGAGCCACCTCGTCCAGCACGGGCTGCTTGAGAAGATCGGCGACCCCGTCGACGGGCGGGCCCAGCTGCTCTCGCTGAGCTCCTCGGGGCGTGAGGTCATCGACAAGGTCGTCCTCGGCCGCGGGCGATGGTTCGGCGAGCTCCTGGCGTCCTGGTCCGACCAGGACGTCCGCGCCTTCGACGCCTACCTCACCCGCTTCGGCGACGACCTCGAGGCGTTCAAGGCCCGCACCGGACACCTCAGCACCAGCACTCCCGGCTCGACAACCACCACCGGCTCGACACCCACCACCGACTCCACATCCACCCTCGAGACCACTACCGAGGAGCTCGCGCATGAGCGCTGACATGGCCGCCGAGACGACCACCGACACCCGCACCGGAGAGTCGCCCTCGACCACATCGGACCGGCCGACCGGTCCGCTCACCCACCGACAGATCCTGACGATCCTCGTCGGCTTGATGATGGGGATGTTCCTGGCCGCCCTCGACCAGACCATCGTCGCGTCGGCGATGCGCACCATCGCGGACGACCTCCAGGGCCTCTCCGCTCAGGCCTGGGTCACGACCGCCTACCTCATCACGTCGACGATCGTGACGCCGCTCTACGGCAAGCTCTCGGACATCTACGGCCGCAAGCCGTTCTTCATCTTCGCCATCTCGATCTTCACCATCGGCTCGATGCTGTGCACGCTGTCGACCTCCATCGGCACGCTGGCCATGTACCGCGCGATCCAAGGTCTTGGCGCCGGGGGTCTGATGTCCCTGGCGCTGGCGATCATCGGCGACATCGTGCCGCCCCGCGAGCGCGCCAAGTACCAGGGCTACTTCCTGGCCGTGTTCGGGACCTCGAGCGTCCTCGGCCCGGTCATCGGCGGCTTCTTCGCCGGCCAGGCCACGATCCTCGGCGTCACCGGCTGGCGCTGGGTGTTCCTCGTCAACGTGCCGATCGCCATCGCGGCCCTCATCGTCGTCACGCGGACCCTGCACCTGCACCACGAGCGCCGCGACCACCGCATCGACTACTGGGGCGCGGTCGCCCTGACCGTCGGTCTCGTGCCGCTGCTCATCATCGCGGAGCAGGGCCGCGACTGGGGCTGGATGTCCGCCGGTGCACTGCTGTGCTACGGGGTCGGCGTCCTCGGCCTCGCGGCGTTCTTCGTCCTCGAGCGGGCTATGGGCGAGGAGGCTCTGATCCCGCTGCGCTTGTTCAGGATCCGCACCGTCGGGGTGTCGTCGATCGTGTCGGTGTTCATCGGCATGGGCATGTTCGGCGGCATCGCCGCGCTGCCGCTCTACCTCCAGATCGTCAAGGGCGCGACGCCGACCCAGGCCGGTCTCCAGCTGCTGCCGCTGACGCTGGGCATCATGTTCGGCTCGATCCTCTCCGGCCAGCTGATCTCCCGCACCGGTCGCTACCGCCAGTACCCGATCATCGGTGCGTTCCTTCTCGCCGCCGCCTGCTTCGCCCTGCACTACACGCAGGCCGACACCCCGCTCTGGAAGACGCTGATCCCCGTCGTGTTCTTCGGGGTCGGGCTGGGGTTCAACTTCCAGCCACTGACGCTCGCCGTGCAGAACGCCGTCAGCCCACGCGACATCGGGGTCGCCACCTCGTCGGCGACATTCACCCGTCAGATCGGTGGCACGCTCGGCACCGCCGTGTTCCTCTCGATCCTCTTCTCCAAGGCGGCCGAGAACATCCCGGCGTCCTACGCGGCGGCCCGGCAGGACCCGAACTTCCTCGCCGCGCTGCAGAATCCGCAGGGGGACCCGACGGCCAACGCGTCGTTCATCGACGGCATGAAGCAGGCGGCTGCCGGCAACGGAGCGGCGTTCAACAACTCCCTGCAGGACTCCTCGTTCGTGCAGCGGATCGACCCGCGACTGGCGCAGCCCTACCTCGACGGCTTCTCGCAAGCGATGTCGACGGTGTTCCTCGTGGCGACGTTCATCCTGATCATCGCCTTCGTCGTCTCGTTCTTCCTCCCCCACGTGGAGCTGCGGTCCAGCTCGGCCTACAACGAGCGGGGTGGCAACGGCGCCCCGCCGCAGGACGCGACGCCGGCGGATGCCGAGCTTGTGAGCGTCGGCGCCCGTGCCAGCGACGCCGCCTCCAGCCCGAGTGGCCCGACCGAGGCCAGAGCCGCCAAGAAGCCTGGACGGCACCGCGCTCTGCCCGGCGAGAAGCTGCACTAGCACCTTCCTCGCCCGCCCAGAATCGTAAGGCCCGGTCGCCACTCCGGCGGCCGGGCCTTACGGTCGGCTGATGAGACGCGGTACGAGCGCTACCGGTGCGTTGCCTCCGCATGCGGTCTGGGAGCGGTATGCGACGCCGTCCGTGTGGCCGTCGTGGTCACCACAGATCGTCCGCGTGGAGTGCGTGCCGGACCGGCTGACCGCGGGGCTCACCGGACGGGTGCACGGGTTGTTCGGCGTGACCACCGACTTCGAGGTGCTCAGGGTGGACGAGCAGCGGCGCACCTGGTCATGGCGGGCAACGACGGGCCCGGTCACCCTGACGCTGCACCACGCCGTCCTCGACGTCGACCCCGGCACACAGACGACCCTCGAGATCGAGGGCCCGGCGGTCGCGGTCCTCCCGTATGCGCCGCTCGCGCAAGTCGCCCTGCGGCGCCTCGTCCGCCCCTAGCGCCAGCCGGAACGCATCGGGTCCCCGCGACGGATCGGAGCGACGAGCGGAAGGCGACGGCGCCCCCCTGTGGGGAGAGATCTGGGGGTGTCCGCACCCATATCTCTACCCGAACGGGCAACTTCATGGGGCGGGTTCATCGGGGTCCCCGCGAAGTATCGGAGCGAAGCGTAGAACTTCGTGGGGTGTCTACCCCCAGACGAGACCGCGGGCCGGCTCCTGGAGGATGGCCGCGAGGTCGGCGAGGAACCGGCTGCCCAGCTCACCGTCGATGAGCCGGTGGTCGAAGGACACGGCGAGCTGGGTGACGTGGCGGATGGCCAGCGCGTCCTCGCCCTCGGGCCCCGTGACGACCCACGGCTGCTTGCGGATCGCGCCGAAGCAGACGATGGCGCTCTCGCCCGGGTTGATGATCGGCGTCCCGCTGTCGACGCCGAAGACGCCGACATTGGTGATGGTGATGGTGCCGCCACTCATCTCGGCCGGCTGGGTGCGGCCGTCGCGCGCCGTGGCGGTCAGCTCGCCGATGGCGCCGGCCAGCTGGACCATGGTCATCGCGTGGGCGTCCTTGATGTTCGGGACCAGCAGCCCGCGCGGGGTGGCGGCCGCGATGCCGAGGTTGACGTAGCGCTTGACGACGATCTCCTGGCTTGCCTCGTCCCACACGGCGTTGATGCCGGGGTTGCGAGCGATGGCCACGCACAGCGCCTTGGCCAGCACGAGCAGCGGGGTGACCTTGACGTCGCGGAACTCGCGGTCCCGCTTGAGGGTCTCGACCAGCTCCATGGTCTTCGTGACGTCGACGGTGACCCACTCGGTAACGTGAGGCGCCGTGAACGCGGAGCTCACCATGGCCTGAGCGGTCATCTTGCGCACGCCCTTGACGGGGATGCGCTCCTCCAGGGCACCGTCGGACGGACGCTCCGCCGCGACCGCGGTAACGCCGTCGGTGGAGGCGCCGGAGACGTGCGCCTCGACGTCGGAGCGGGTGATGATGCCGCCCTCGCCGGAAGCGGTCACCTCGTCGAGGTTGACGCCGAGGTCCTTGGCCAGCTTGCGCACCGGCGGCTTGGCCAGGACCCGGCCGGCGCCCGGCGCGCGGCTCTCGGCCGACTGCGCGGCGCGCGGGGCGCGCGCGGTGCGGTCGCCGAGGGCCACCTCCGCCGAGGGGACGAACTCGTCGGGGTTGTGCAGGGGAAACTGCGCCTCGGGGAGGGAGTCGGCCTTGCGCGGCCGGCGCTTGGCGTCGGTCTGCTTGACTCCGTAGCCGACGAGGACGGCGGTGCGGCCAGTCGACGTGGTGCCGCCGATCTTGCCCTCCTCAATCTCCTCCTCGACCACGTCGCCATCCGCGGCGCCGACGACCGCGGGGTCGACCTTCGGCGCGGGCGAGCCCTCGATGCCCGGTTCCACGGCGCCCTGCGCCGGCGCGTCCTTGACCGTCGTCCGGGCGCCGGGCGCCGTCTCGACCGAGATGATCGGCGTGCCGACCTCGACCGTGGACCCCTCGTCGACGAGGAGCTCGGTCACCAGGCCCGCGAAGGGCACCGGTAGCTCGACGAGCGACTTGGCGGTCTCGATCTCGACGACGATGTCGTTGACCTTCACGGTGTCGCCCTTGGCCACCCGCCACGTCACGATCTCGGCCTCGGTGAGGCCCTCGCCCGGGTCGGGGAGACGGAACTGCTGTACCGGCATACTCGTGGGTTCCCTTGGGTTGAAAGGCGAGATCAGAAGGCGAGCGCGCGGTCGACCGCGTCGAGGACGCGGTCGAGGTCGGGGAGGAACTCCTCCTCGATGCGGCTCGGCGGGTAGGGCAGGTTGTAGCCGCCGACGCGCAGGACCGGCGCCTCCAGCGAGTAGAACGCCCGCTGGGTGACGGAGGCCGCGATCTCGGCGCCGAGGCCCAGGTTGGTCGACGCCTCGTGGACGACGACCAGTCGGCCGGTCTTCTCGACCGACGCGACGAGGGTGGGGTAGTCGAGCGGGCTCAGCGAGCGCAGGTCGACGACCTCGAGGCTCTTGCCCTCCTCCTGCGCGGCCTGCGCCGCCTGGAGGCAGGTCTTCACCATCGGCCCGTATGCGACGAGGGTGCAGTCCGTGCCGTCCTTGACGACCGAGGCCTCGAACAGCCCTCGCGCCGCTGCGGACTCGTCGACGTCGCCCTTGTCCCAGTAGCGGCGCTTGGGCTCGTAGAAGATCACCGGGTCGTCGGTGGCGATCGCCTGCTGAATGCCCCAGTAGGCGTCCTGCGGGTTGCTGACCGCGACGACCCGCAGACCCGCGGTGTGGGCGAAGTAGGCCTCGTTGGACTCACTGTGGTGCTCGACCGCGCCGATGCCGCCGCCGACCGGGATGCGGATGACCATGGGCAGCGAGACGAAGCCGAGCGATCGGGCGCGCATCTTGGCGACCTGGCTGACGATGTGGTCGAACGCGGGGTAGACGAACCCGTCGAACTGGATCTCGACGACCGGGCGGTAGCCGCGCAGGGCCAGGCCGATGGCGGTGCCGACGATGCCGGCCTCGGCGAGCGGGGTGTCGATGACCCGCTCCTCGCCGAAGTCCTTCTGCAGTCCCTCGGTGACGCGGAAGACGCCGCCGAGCTTGCCGATGTCCTCGCCCATGAGCACGACCTTGGGGTCGTCCTCCATGGCTTTGCGCAGCCCGGCCGTGACCGCCTTGGCGATGGTGAACGACGTCATGCCGGCACCTCCTCGCCCGCGAAGCTGGCCTGGTATGCCGCGAACTGCCGGCGCTCCTCCTCGACGAGGGGGTGCTCCTCGACATAGACGTTGTCGAACATGGAGCCCGGCGTCGGGTCCGGCATGGTGAGGCAACCCTCGCGCACGTGCGCGGCGAGCTCGTCGGCCTCGCGGTCGACCTCGTCGAAGAAGTCGTGGTCGGCCTTGCCCTCGTGGGCGAGGTAGGCCTTGAGCCGCTCGATCGGGTCGCGCAGCTTCCAGACCTCGACCTCTGCGGAGACGCGGTACTTCGTCGGGTCGTCGGACGTCGTATGCGCGCCCATCCGGTAGGTCCACGCCTCCACGAGGAAGGGTCCCTGGCCGGACCGGGCCTCCTCCAGCGCGTGCTTGGTCACCGCATACACGGCGAGCACGTCGTTGCCGTCGACCCGGACGCCGGGGAAGCCGAAGCCCCGGGCGCGCTGGTAGAGCGGGATGCGGGTCTGCCGGTCGTTCGGCTCGGAGATCGCCCACTGGTTGTTCTGGCAGAAGAACACGACGGGCGCGTTGGTGACGGCCGCGAAGACGAACGACTCGCTGACGTCACCCTGCGAGGTGGCGCCGTCGCCGAAGTAGGCGATCACTGCCGCGTCGCGGTCGGGGTCGCCGGTGCCGACCGCTCCGTCGCGCTGGATGCCCATCGCATACCCCGTCGCGTGCAGCGTCTGGGCGCCGATGACGATCGTGTAGAGGTGGAAGTTCTTCTCGTTCGGGTCCCAGCCCCCGTGGTTGACGCCGCGGAAGAGGCCGAGCAGGTTGAGCGGGTCGACGCCGCGGCACCAGGCGACACCGTGCTCGCGGTAGGTCGGGAACGCGTAGTCCTGCGGCTTGAGGGCGCGGCCGGAGCCGACCTGGGCCGCCTCCTGGCCGAGCAGGCTGGCCCAGATGCCGAGCTCGCCCTGGCGCTGCAGAGCGGTGGCCTCGGTGTCGACGCGCCGGATGAGGACGAGGTCGCGGTAGAGGCCGCGCAGGTCGTCGTCGGTGAGGTCCTCGACGTAGTGGGCGTAGTCGGCGGCCGCCGCGTTGGCCACCCGCTGGCCCTCGGGGGTGAGCAGCTGGACCATGTCGGGGCCGCCGTCGCCGACCGCCGGCGTCGGGGCGGTGATGTCCACGATGTCGCTCACGGGCGCTCCTTCTCGGGCGGGCGGCCGGATTTCCGGTCGGCGCCCGTGTTCCAGGCCGCAGCACGCTCCGGGGTCGCCGGAGAGGCCACGGCACCTCGATGCGAGAGCGGTAGGGGTTGCGCCGCGCTCGCCGATGAGCCGTTCGAGCCAAATCTATCCGGGCACCCTGGAAATCTCACAATGCGGACGCAGTCGACCACGCCAACGCCCGTCCTCGGGGCGTTGTGGTCGCGCTCCGGACCAGCACATGAGCGGTGCAGCTACGAGGTCCACGTCGCCAACCCGATGACAAGGGCCACGACGACGATCCACAGGGTGGGGCCGCCTCGTCCCACCGTCCACAGGCAGCCGTCGGTCCCTGGAGCGGCGGCCCGGAGTCGTCCACCGTGACGGCATGGACGGATGGCAGGCACTGGCCGACGAGCACGGCGCCATCAGTGCGGCGGCCGCGACGTCGGCGGGCCTCACGACCCGAGAGCTTCGGCGCCTGGTGCGATCCCTCGATGTGCAGCGCATCGATCGCGGCTGGTACGCGTTGTCGGCGGCCCTCAATGATCACGACGGCACATCCTGGGGACGACGCCGCCGGCTGCATGCGCTCAGGGCGCACGCCGTCTGTGCGGCCTATGAGGATCGGGTGGTTCCTAGCCACCACACCGCGCTCGTCCTTCACGATCTCCCGGTGTTCGCCGCCGACTTGCGCCAGGTGCACGTCACGCGGCTCGACGGCGGTCAGTTCCGGCGGCGCCAGGGCTTGACGATCCACGAGCGCGGGAGCAGTGGTCCGACGGAGCGACGGAGCACTCAGCCTCGCGGCGTCGATCGTCGGCACAACTCGACTCAACGGGGCGATGGCCGGCCTCATCGCCGCGGACGCCGCACTCCACCGTCGTCTCGTCACGCGCGAGGAGCTCACCGCCGCAGCCGCCAGCCTGGCGGGACCCGGTTCGCTCACCGCACGACGCGTGGCCGAGCGAGCAGATGCGTGCGCCGAGTCACCGGGCGAGACCCGACTCCGAGAGGCGCTCCGGCTGATGAGCATCCAGGCGACCGCCCAGGCCCCCGTCGACGACGGTGCGTTCCACGCGGTCGTCGACTTCCTCATTGAGGAGCACGGCGTGGTCATCGAGTTCGACGGTTTCGTGAAGTACGGACGGCGATCGCCGTTCACCCTGGAGTCGACGCCCGCGGAGGTGGTCGTTGCCGAGAAGATCCGGGAGGACCACATCCGCTCGTTGGGCTACGTCGTGGTGCGGGTGACGTGGCTCGATCTCGAGAACCTGCCGCAACTGCGGCGCCGGATCGAGGCCGCGGTCGCCCTGGCCCGGACGGCTAGCGGGGGCCGAACTTCTCGGCGACCTCGATGAGGCGGTCGTTCGCCTCGGTCTCGCCGATCGTCACGCGAACGCCGTCGTCGCCGTACTGGCGGACCATGAGGCCGGCCTCGTGGCACGCGGCCGTGAAGTCGGTCGAGTCCGCGCCCAGCGGGAACCACAGGAAGTTCGCCTCGCTCGTGGGCAGCTTCCACCCCTGGTCCTCGAGGGCGGCCGCCACCCGGGCCCGCTCGGCGACCAGCGCGTCGACCCGCTGCTTGAGCTCGGCGGCGTCCCGCAGCGACGCGACGGCGGCCACCTGCGCGATGGAGCTCACGCCGAACGGCACCGCCGTCTGCCGCAGGGCCGCGGCGATCCGGTCGTGCGCCACCGCATACCCGACGCGGAGCCCGGCGAGCCCGTAGGCCTTGGAGAAGGTCCGCAGCACGACGAGGTTGGGGTACTCGCGCCACAGCTCGATCGCGTCCGGCGCCTCCGGATCGGTGACGAACTCGAGGTAGGCCTCGTCGAACACCACGAGGACGCTCGACGGGATTCGCTCGAGGAACCGCCGCAGCTCCCGCTCGCGGACCGCCGTACCGGTCGGGTTGTTGGGCGAGCAGACGATGACGACCTTCGTGCGATTCGTGACCGCCGCGAGCATCGCGTCCAGCCGGTGCCGCGCCTCGGCGTCCAGGCCGACCTGCACCGAGCTCGCCCCCGCCAGCGCCGTGACGATCGGGTAGGCCTCGAACGAGCGCCACGCATACACGACCTCGTCGCCCGCGTCGCAGGTCGCCTGGATGATCTGCCCGAGCACGCCGACGCTGCCCGTGCCCGTCGCGACGTGCGACGGCTCGACGCCGACCGCCGCCGCGATGGCCGCCGTCAGCTCGGTGACCGCCATGTCGGGATAGCGGTTGACCTCGCGGGCGGCCCGCTCGATCACCTTGCGCACCCGCTTCAGCGGCGGGTAAGGGTTTTCGTTGCTGGAGACCTTGTAGGCCGCCTGTCCCTCGCGCACGGGTGCCGGCTTTCCGGGGACGTATGCGGGGAGCGCGCCGAGCGCCTCGCGGAGCCGCACGTCGTCGGCGGAGGCGGTGGGACGGTCGGCGGGCGACGTTGCCATGTCGTCAACTGTAGGCGGCGCGTTCTGGAAGGATGACCGCCATGGGTTGGTTGGGGAACGTGGTCGTGAAGACGATCATCAACGGGGCCGCGCTCTATCTCGCCGCCGCCATCGTGCCGGGAATCCACCTCGGCGAGGAGGGCAGCGCGGCCAAGACGGTCGCGACCGTGCTGGTCGTCGCGCTGATCTTCGGCATCATCAACGCGGTCCTCAAGCCGTTGGTCAAGCTGCTGTCGCTGCCCGTGATCGTGTTGACCCTGGGCCTGTTCCTGCTCGTCATCAACGCGCTGATGCTCCAGCTGACCTCCTGGCTCGCCGGCACCCTCGACCTGTCGTTCCACATCGACCACTTCTTCTGGGACGCGATTCTCGGTGCGCTGATCATCACCGTCGTCGCCTCGATCCTCAACGCGATCGTCCCGGACCCGGACCGCTCGCGGCGCTGACCCGCGCCTCGCCCGTGACGACCAACCGTGCCGAGCGCGTCACGATCAGTGACATCGCCCACCGGCTGGCGATCTCCAAGGCCTCGGTCTCGTATGCGTTGAACGGCCGGCCCGGGGTCAGCTCGGAGACCCGGCGGAAGGTCCTCGAGCTCGCGGACGAGCTGGGCTTCCAGGCGAGCTCGGCGGCCGTGGCGCTGTCGGCCAGCCGGTCGGGAACGATCGGGCTGGTCATCGCCCGCGACCCGTCGGTCATCACGGCCGAGGGCTACTACATGCGCACCCTGTTCGGCGTCGAGCAGTACCTCAACGACGCCGACGGCTCGCTGCTGCTGCGCCTCACCGGCGAGCGCGGCGAGGACCTCGAGGTCTACCGCCGCTGGGCCCGGCAGCGCCGGGTGGACGGCTTCCTGCTCTTCGACGAGTTCGACGACGACCCTCGGCTCCCGCTGCTGAACTCGCTCGGTATGCCCGGGGTGCTGGTCACGTCGCGACAGTCCGGACGACGACATCGGTCGTCTCGTGACCCCGGAGATCGAGACGGTCACCGTGTTCCTCGACCACCTGCGGGCGCTCGGACACGAGCGGATCGCCCACATCAGCGGGCCGATGCGCTACGTCCACGAACGGGTCCGCGCCGACCTGCTCACCGCCGAGGGCGCGCGTCGCGGCATGGAGGTCATTCACCTCGAGGGCACGTACTCCTACGAGTCCGGCGCTGCGCGGACGCGGGAGCTGCTGACCCGCGCCCACCGGCCGACGGCCGTGCTCGCCGGCAACGACATCATGGCCACCGCCGCGCTCCGGGTCGCCGGCGAGCTGGGGCTGCGGGTGCCCGACGAGCTGTCGATCATCGCCTGGGACGACTCGGTGCTGTGCATCGTCTCCCGGCCGCGGATCACCGCCATGGACCACGGCCTAGCCGAAAAGGCCCGGCTGGCAACCGATCTGCTGTTCCAGCTCATCGACGGCAGCACCCAGCCGCACCGCTGGTCGCCGGTCGGTACGCTGCTGGTCCGTGAGTCGACCGGGCCGGCGCCGATCCTGTCGCCGGCGTCGAGCCCCAGCCCGCGGACAGCCGCGCGGCATCGCGCATCGGTCACAAGTCTGGTCACGACTTAACCGGTTCAATTGACACCTTAACCGGTTAGGTCGAGGGTCGGAATCGCCCTCCACCCCCACTTCACGGACAAGGGAGTCTGACGTGAGACTGCGTTCCATTCTGGCGGCCATCACCATCCCCGCCATCGCCCTCGGCGCTGCCGCCTGCAGCAGCAGCAGCGGGGGATCGAGCTCCGGGTCCGACACCGGCGGCAGCGGCGGTGGCTCCGGCGCCACGCTGACCTACTGGGCCAGCAACCAGGCCCCGTCCCTCGACAAGGACAAGGAGGTCCTCACCCCGGTGCTGGCGAAGTTCACCCAGCAGACCGGCATCAAGGTCAACCTCGAGGTCATCGGCTGGAACGACCTCCAGACCCGCATCCAGACCGCGATCACCTCGAACTCCGGCCCCGACGTCCTCAACATCGGCAACACGTGGGCGGCCTCGCTCCAGGCGACCGGGGCGTTCATGCCCTACGACGACGCGGCGATGCAGGCCATCGGCGGCAAGGACAAGTTCGTCAAGACCGCCCTCGCGACCGGCGGCGCGCCGGGCCAGGACCCCACCTCGGTGCCCTACCTCGGTCTCGCCTACGGCCTCTACTACAACAAGCAGATGCTCAAGGACGCCGGCATCAACCCGCCCACCACGTGGGAGGAGATGGTCGCCGCCGCCCAGAAGCTGACCGACACGGCCAAGGGCACCTACGGGTTCGCGCTCGCCGCGGGCAGCTACACCGAGAACGTGCACTTCGCCTTCATCAACGGCAGCCAGAACGGCGG
Organism: uncultured Actinomycetota bacterium; assembly: GCA_963751085.1. Lineage (GTDB taxonomy): Bacteria > Actinomycetota > Actinomycetes > Actinomycetales > Dermatophilaceae > Lapillicoccus. Next base: position 62,862 of record CAVVTH010000006.1, read on the forward strand.
CGAGTGGTTCGACAGCTCCGGCAAGCCGACGTTCACCAGTGACGCCAACGTCCAGGGTGTGCTGCGCTACCTCGACCTGATGCAGAAGGACAAGGTCGTCAACACCTCCAACGCGCAGTACGACAACGGCACCAAGGCGGTCAACGACTTCGCGACGAAGAAGGTCGCGATGATCCTCAACCAGAACAACGCCGACAACTCCATCCAGTCCAACGGGATGAAGAGCGACGAGTACGGCGTGGTGCCCTTCCCGGCTCCGGCCGGCGGCCAGAAGATCGCCAGCTTCGTCGCCGGCATCAACATGTCGATCTTCAAGAACACCAAGAACAAGGACGCGGCGCTCCAGTTCGTCAAGTACATGACGTCGCCGGAGACCCAGACCACGCTGGGCAAGCCGTTCTCCTCGCTCCCCGTCCTCAACGGCGCGACCCCGGTGTTCACCGACAACGCCGAAGAGGCGAAGACCTTCTCGGACATCTACGCGAACCAGTCCAAGCCGTTGCCGCTCGTGGCCGGTGAGGACCAGTTCGAGAGCACCGTCGGCAAGGCGATGAACTCGATGTTCGCCAAGATCGCCACCGGAGGCACCGTCTCCGCGGACGATGTGAAGGCGGCCCTGAAGGACGCCCAGGACCAGGTCGCCGCGGCGAGCTGACCTTCGTTCCCTGACCCGTAGCAGGTCGGTCCGGCCGGTGCCTCGCGCACCGGCCGGACCCACCGGCACCAGGAGGTAACCCCGTGTCAGCGTCGACCATCAACCAGCCCGAGCAGGCCACCAGCGCCCTGAGCAGCAAGGCCACGACGGCGAAGAAGCGCAGGGCCCGTCGGCCCTCGCCCCGGCAGAGCCGGTGGCTCCCCTACCTGCTCCTGCTGCCCGCGGTCATCATGGAGCTGCTCATCCACATCATCCCGATGCTCGTCGGGATCTGGATGAGCTTCGTCAAGCTCACGAAGTTCTTCATCGCCAACTGGTCGGCGGCGCCGTGGGCCGGCCTGCAGAACTACGCCGTCTCGATCGACTTCAGCTCGAGCATCGGCTCGGCCCTGCTGAAGTCCTTCGGCGTGACGGTCGCCTTCTCGGTGCTCGCGCTCGGCATCTCCTGGGGGCTGGGCATGGCCGCTGCCGTCGCGCTCCAGCAGCCGTTCCGGGGCCGGGGCTTCGTGCGCACGATCTTCCTCATCCCGTATGCGCTGCCGGCCTACGCCGGCATCCTCACCTGGAACTTCATGCTCCAGCGCGACACCGGCCTGGTGAACCACGTCCTCGTCGACAACCTGCACCTGACCGGCGACCGGCCGTTCTGGCTGCTGGGCGGCAACGCGTTCGTCTCGATCGTCACCGTCGCCGTGTGGCGGCTCTGGCCGTTCGCCTTCCTCACGCTGATGGCCGGCCTGCAGAGCATCCCGGCGGACCTCTACGAGGCGGCCGCGGTCGACGGCGCCGGCAACCTGCGCCAGTGGCGCTACATCACGCTGCCGTCGCTGCGCCCCGTGAACCTCGTCCTCGTGCTGGTCCTGTTCCTGTGGACCTTCAACGACTTCAACACGCCGTTCGTCCTCTTCGGCAACAGCCAGCCGGCCGCCGGCGACCTCATCTCGTTCCACATCTACAACGCGTCGTTCCTCAACTGGAACTTCGGCGTCGGCGCCGCGATGTCGGTCCTGCTGCTGCTCTTCCTCTTCGTCGTCACCGCCGTCTACCTGCTGCTCACGCGAGAGCGCGACACCGACCCGAACACCCGCCCCTGAGGCGTCGGCTCGGACGGAGGCCACCCATGCGTAACACCGCTGGTTTCAAGGTCTTCCGTGGGGTCACCCTCTTCGTCCTCGGGCTGTTCACCGTCATCCCGCTCTACGCGATGGTGACCTCGTCGCTCAAACCGCTGGCGGACGTGCAGGGAACCTTCACCTGGTGGCCGACGCACCTGACCGTCGAGCCGTTCATCGACATGTGGTCGACGGTCCCGCTGGCGCGCTACTTCGTCAACAGCCTCATCATCTGCTCGAGCGCCACGATCGCCAGCGTCATCCTCGCGATCATCGCGGCCTACGCGGTGTCCCGCTTCCGGTTCCGCGGTCGTGGCGTCTTCACGACGACGGTGCTGTCGACCCAGATGTTCCCGGGGATCCTCTTCCTGCTGCCGCTGTTCATCATCTTCGTCAACATCAACACGGCGACGGGGATCCAGCTCGTCGGGTCCCGGATCGGCCTGATCCTCACCTACCTGACGTTCTCGCTGCCGTTCTCCGTGTGGATGCTCGTCGGCTACTTCGACAGCATCCCGCAGGAGCTCGACGAGGCCGCCATGGTCGACGGCTGCGGCCCGCTCGGGGCGCTCTGGCGCGTCGTCCTGCCAGCCGCTCGGCCGGGCGTCATCGCCGTGGCGATCTACTCGTTCATGACCGCATGGGGCGAGGTGCTGTTCGCGTCGGTGATGACCACGGACGAGAACCGCACCCTGGCCGTCGGCCTGCAGCAGTACTCGACCTACCAGAACGTCTACTGGAACCAGATCATGGCCGCCTCGCTGGTCGTCAGCATCCCCGTCGTCATCGGATTCCTCCTCGTGCAGCGGCACTTCGTCGCCGGCATGACCGCCGGGGCGGTGAAGTGACCCGGTGGTGACGAGTGGGCCCCTCACCCGATGGACCCTGCAGGCGCTGGACGGGCCGGCGCCACAGGAGGTCAGCGGTCGTGTCGTTCCGGCGACGGTGCCCGGCACGGTTCACACCGACCTCCTCGCCGCCGGGCTCATCCCGGACCCCTACCTCGACGAGAACGAGGCAGCGGTGCAGTGGATCGGCCGGACCGGCTGGAGGTATGCGACGCGGCTCGACGGGCTCACCACCGCGCCGCCGGAGGAGGGGGAGGACCGCGAACACGTCGAGCTGGTCTTCGACGGGCTCGACACGGTCGCGGAGGTCCGGCTCGGCGACCACGTCCTCGGCACCCCGCAGAACCAGCACCGCGCATACCGGTTCGACGTCACCGACGTGCTGCGGGCTGGAGAGACGGACCTCGTCGTCGACTTCGCCCCGCAGCTGACCGCGACGGAGCAGGCCAGCGTCGACCAGAAGCCGCGAGTCCATACGAACGCCCACCCGTTCAACGCGATCCGCAAGATGGCCTGCAACTACGGGTGGGACTGGGGTCCGGACCTGGTCACCGCCGGCATCTGGAAGGCGGCCCGGATCGAGCGGTGGACCACCGCGCGGCTCGACGGCGTGCGGACGCTCGTCACCGTGGTCGACGGCGTGGGCCGGGTCGAGGTGCACGCCGACGTCAGGCGCGACACCCATGCCGAGCTCCGGCTCCACGTCGCGTGCGAAGGCGCGACCACGTCCGGCACCATCACGGCCGACCAGATCTCGCTCACCCTCGAGGTCCAGGAGCCGGCGCTGTGGTGGCCGCGTGGCTACGGTGCGCAGCCGCTCTCGGACCTGCGCATCGAGCTCTGGGCGGGTGACGAGATGGTCCAACGACGGACGCAGCGGGTGGGGTTCCGCAGCGTCGAGCTGGACACCACACCGGACGCCGACGGCACCCCCTTCGCCTTGCGGGTCAACGGAAAGCCGGTCCTGGTCAAGGGAGCCAACTGGATCCCGGACGACTGCTTCCCGCACCGGGTTGACCGTGCGCGGTTCGCAACGAGGATTACCGACGCGACCGAGGCCGGCATCAACCTGCTCCGCGTCTGGGGCGGTGGCCTCTACGAGAGCGACGACTTCTACGACCGGTGCGACGAGACCGGCGTCCTGGTGTGGCAGGACTTCCTCTTCGCGTGCGCGGCATACGCGGAGGAAGAGCCGCTGCGCAGCGAGGTCGTCGCGGAGATCACGGAGGCCGTCGTCCGGCTGAGCCCCCACCCCAGCCTGGTCGTCTGGAACGGCAACAACGAGAACCTCTGGGGCTACGTCGACTGGGCCTGGCGGCGGGACCTGGGCGACCTCACGTGGGGCCGGGGCTACTACCTCGACGTCTTCCCCACACTGATGGCTCGCCTGGACCCCACTCGGCCCTACTCTCCCGGCAGCCCCTGGTCGTTCGACGAGGACCGCCACCCCAACGACCCCGACCACGGGACCACCCACCTCTGGGACGTCTGGAACCGGCTCGACTACACCGAGTACCGCAGCTCCGCGCCCCGGTTCGTCTCCGAGTTCGGCTACCAGGGGCCGCCCGCCTGGTCCACGTTGACCGCCGCCATCCACGACGATCCGCTCACGCCGACGTCGCCCGGCATGCAGAGCCACCAGAAGGCCGAGGACGGGCACCTCAAGCTGACGCGAGGGCTGGGCCCGCACCTCGCGGAGCCCGCCGCGATGGAGGACTGGCACTGGGCGATGTCCGTCCAGCAGGCCCGCGCGGTCGGGTTCGGTATCGAGCACCTGCGCTCGTGGCACCCGCGCAACCAGGGAATGATCGTCTGGCAGCTCAACGACTGCTGGCCTGTCACGTCGTGGGCCATGGTCGACAGCGCCGGGGTCCGGAAGCCGATCTGGCACGCCGTGCGACACGCCTACGCCGGCCGGTTGATGACCATCCAGCCGCGCGACCACCGCCTCGCACTGGTCCTCGACAACGACTGCGACGAGCCGTGGCAGACGCGGGTCCGGCTGCAGCGCAAGAGCTTCGACGGGCTCGAACGCGCCGTGAGCGTGCTGACCGTCGACGTCCCGCCGAGAGGCACACAGTCCCTCCCGCTCGCCACTGCGCTGACCTGGGAGGTCTCCGGTCACGACGAGGTGCTCGTCGCCACCGACGGTGAGCACCGGGCCCTGTGGTTCTTCCGGGAGGACCGCGACCTGCACCTCACCAACGCCTGGGCGTCGGCCCGAGCCGAGCGTAGCGCGAGCGGCTACGCCGTCACCGTCACCGCGGCGACGCTGCAGCGCGACGTCACCCTCCTCGTGGACAAGCTCGACCCCCGAGCGCGGGTCGACGACGGAATGGTCACGCTGCTCGCCGGCGAGAGCGTCACGTTCCACGTCACGTCCACCGCGGACGTCGACCCCCAGCGCTTCCTCGACCCGCAGGTGCTGCGAACCACGAACCAGCTCGTCGACCCGACCCCATCACGACAGCCACTACCAGGAGCGACTGCCATGTCCGACCACGACACCACCGCCGACCTGCCGCTGCTTCCGGAGGGGTTCCTCTTCGGCGCGGCGACGGCGAGCTACCAGATCGAGGGCGCCGTGGCGGAGGACGGCCGGACGCCCTCGATCTGGGACACGTTCTCCCACACGCCCGGACGCGTCCTGCGCGGTGACACCGGCGACGTCGCGGCCGACCACTACCACCGGGTCGCCGAGGACGTCGGGCTGATGAAGGAGCTGGGGCTGCAGGCATACCGCTTCTCGTTGGCGTGGCCGCGGATCCAGCCGGGAGGCTCGGGCGGCTTCAACCAGCGCGGGCTCGACTTCTACTCGCGGCTCGTCGACCGGCTGCTGGCCGCCGGCATCGCCCCCATCGCGACCCTCTACCACTGGGACCTGCCGCAGGAGCTCGAGGACGCCGGTGGCTGGACGTCGCGGGCCACGTCCGAGGCGTTCGCCACGTATGCGGGCAAGGCCGCCGAGGTGCTGGGGGACCGCGTGCACACGTGGACCACGCTCAACGAGCCGTGGTGCTCCGCATACCTCGGTTACTGCTCCGGCGTGCACGCCCCGGGACGGCAGAACCAGGCCGACGCCCTGTCGGCGGTCCACCACCTCAACCTCGGCCACGGCCTCGCGGTGCAGGCAGCTGCGCGCCGCCCGCCCCGGCGCCCGGGCGTCGGTCACCCACAACCTGCACGTGATTCGGCCCGCTGACCCCCACTCGCCGGACGACCTCGACGTCGTCCGCCGGCTCGACGGCCTCGGCAACCGGGCGTTCCTCGGTCCGGAGCTCGACGGCGCATACCCCGACGACCTGCTGGCCGACACGGCGTCGGTGACCGACTGGTCCTTCGTCCGCGACGGCGACCTCGAGGCGATCCACCAGCCGCTCGACGTCCTCGGCGTCAACTACTACACGACGAGCGTCGCGCGAAAGTGGGACGGCGTCTCGGAACGGAACCGCGAGGACGGCCACAAAGTCTCGACCCAGCCGCCGTGGCCTGGTCCGGACGACGTCGACTTCGTCCTGGAGACGGGGCACCGGACCCAGATGGGCTGGCTGGTCGACCCCGCCGGGCTCACGGAGCTGCTGGTGCGGACGGCCAAGGACTACCCGGGGATCCCGTTGATGGTGACCGAGAACGGGGCGGCCTACCCAGACGTGGTGTCCCCGGATGGACGGGTCCACGACGTCGAACGTACCGAGTACGTGCGGCGCCACCTCGCTGCCGTGCGGGACGCCATCGACGCCGGCGCCGACGTGCGGGGCTATCTGCTGTGGTCGCTGCTCGACAACTTCGAGTGGGCGTGGGGCTACGAGCGCAGGTTCGGGATCGTCCACGTCGACTACGCCACGCAGCGCCGCACGGTCAAGGACTCGGCCCGGTTTTACGCGGAGGTCATCAAGGCCAACGCGCGGCGATGAGTTCTGGGCTCCGCTGAGGTCGTACCGGTCATGACCTCAGTGATCTGCCAGCTCACCGTGTCGCTCGACGGTGTCGTCGCCGGACCCGACCAGGACCTGGACCATCCGCTCGGGGTCGGCGGTATGCGCCTGCACGAGTGGGCGTTCGCCGGCGAGTCGGGCCCGGCCGTCGACGCGGACGTGCGCGCTCAGCACGGTGAGGGTGTCGGCGCATACATCATGGGCCGCAACATGTTTGGCCCCGGACGTGGCGACTGGGACCTCGACTGGCGCGGCTGGTGGGGTGACGACCCGCCCTACCACGTGCCGGTGTTCGTCCTCACCCACCACCGACGCGCAGCGCTGCCGATGGACGGCGCGACGGTGTTCCACTTCGTGACCGACGGAATCGAGTCGGCGCTGGCCCAGGCGCGGGAGGCCGCGGGGCCGGCCAACGTCCAGATCTCCGGCGGCGCCGACACGGCGCGTCAGTACCTCAGGGCGGGGCTCGTCGACGAGCTGTACCTGCATGTGGTGCCGCTCGTGCTCGGCCCCGGTGAACGACTGTGGGAGGGTCTGGACGACCTGCGGTTCGAGCCCTACGAGGTCACTCCATCGCCAGCGGTCACCCACATCCGATACCGCGTGCTGCCAGTGAGCCGTGAGACAGGGTGACCCCCCCTCGTCGACAGCACTATCTGGATCTGTCGATGGCTGGAACTGCTATGCGATACTGGTACAAGAAGCCGTACCAGTAGGAGGCAGTCATGGCAGTGACCGCGAGCGAGGCGCGGAAGAACCTCTTCCCACTCATCGAGCAGGTGAACGAGGACCGCACCCCGGTGGAGATCACCTCCCGCCGCGGTGACGCGGTCCTCATTTCCCGCGCCGACTACGACGCACTCGAGGAGACCGCACACCTGCTTCGCGTCCCGGCTAACGCGCGGTACCTGCTCGAGAGCCTCGAGCAGGCGCGTACTGGTCAGCGGGGCCAGCACGAACTTGCGAGATGAGACTGGTCTTCACCCCCAACGGATGGTCGGACTACACCTATTGGCTTGCGGCCGATCGACAGACGCTCAAACGGATCAACCGGCTCATCGACGACGCGTTGCGTGACCCAGTCGTCGGGATCGGAAAACCCGAGCCGCTACGCCACATGCTGACCGGGGCCTGGTCGCGCCGGATCTCGGAGGGGCACCGATTGGTGTACCTCGTCGACGGAAACGATCTCGTCGTCCTTCAGGCCCGCTTCCACTACGAGTGATAGTGCCAAGGCGAGCGCGATTACGCCATGGACAGAAGCGACGAGCGCCGACCAAACCTCGACGCACAACGCCTCACGCTGATGGGAGGAGGTCGGCGCGGATGCGGTCCCGACCAATGGGGCCGAGCTGACAAGCGACCAGGTCGGCCGCGCTGGTGCAGGCCTTGAAGGCATGGAAGTGCGTCCTGCTCGGGAGTCGCCCTTTCCTTCCGTGGAGCGCTACCGAGTGGTAGACATCACGACGGGCCCTCGGCGCCGCAAAACGTCGTGGTGCACTCCATCGGTGAGGCGGCCAGCGTGAGCCAACCAGGAAGGTGGCGTCGATGAGTGACGCAGCCAGTACGTCGGCGACCCAGACGGGCAGTCGTTTCGACGTCGTTGTGGTGGGGGGCGGATCGGCGGGGGCGGTCATCGCGGCCCGCCTGACCGAGGATCCCTCGGTGCGGGTGGCGCTGGTGGAGGCCGGAGGCACTCCGCCGCCACACGAGCAGATGCCGGCCGCGGTGGCCGCGTTGCAGCTCGATCCCGAGGTTGACTGGATGTACACCGGCGATCCTGGCGGAGCCGGAAAGGGCCTGACCGACGGCCGGATGATGGTGCCTCGCGGCAAGATGCTGGGCGGCTCGTCCGGGCTGAACTACATGGCATACGTGCGCGGTCACCCCGGCGACTTCGACGGCTGGGCGGCCGGGGGCGCCAAGGGCTGGTCCTACGACGACGTGCTGCCGTACTTCATCAAGAGCGAGGACATGGCGCCGCCGGACCCGCCGGAGGGCGTGATCATTGACGAGGATGCCCACGGCACCGGCGGCCCGCTGGGGGTGTCCGTCCGCTCGCCGCGTACTGCAGCGGCCGAGCAGTTCGTCCAGGCCGCCGAGGCGGCCGGGATCCCCATGGGTGACTACAACGGCCGTGATCGGGGCGGCCCGGTTGGATATCGCGTCGCTGTTCCAAACCACCACCCGCGATGGGAAGCGGTCTTCGACCTACCGCGCCTTTCTCGAGCCGGTGTTGGATCGGGCGAACCTGACGGTCATTACGCACGCGCAGGTCGAGCAGATTGTGCTGGAGTCGGGTGGGGCGGGCCTGAGGGCCACCGGTGTGCGCTACCGGGACGCGGACGGCCGTAGGGCGACTCTGTTCGCGGACCGGGAGGTCGTGGTCAGTGCTGGGGCGATCGGCTCGCCGCAGCTGCTGCTGCTGTCGGGCATCGGGCCGAGCGAGGAGCTGGCGGCGGTCGGTGTGGAGTGCCTTCTGGACAATGCCCACGTCGGCAAGCACCTGAAGGACCACCTGCATGTGCCTCTGGTCTTCGCGGCTCCGGGAGTGGGGTTGACGATGACGGAGATTGCGATCTCGCTCGGCCCCGACGCGCTGCGTGCCCCGGCCGGACCGCTGCCGGAGGACCCGGCCGACGACGCCGGCCTTCCACCGGAGCTGGCTGCCCTCAAGGCCGAGGCGGAGCGCCGGTTGATGGAGTGGGCAACCACTGGACAGGGGCTGGCGTCCTCGTCGTTCTACGACGCCGTCGCCTTCTTCTCCACCGGCTTGGGCGACCTGCATACCCACGATGCTCAGATCGGGCTGCTCGCCTGCGGGTACACCCCCGACATCTGGCGGCACCTGTTCCGCGTCGAGCCCGCCGACTACTTCAGTGACCCCGACGCCGCGTTGTCGGCGGACGCGCAGACCGTGGTCGTGCTGCCCAACCCGGTGCAGCCGCACTCCGAGGGTGAGGTGCGCCTGGTCAGCTCGGACGTCGCCGACGCCCCACGGATCGATCTGAACTACCTCACCGATCCGCACGACGTGACGGTGATGCTGGCGGTGATGCGGCGCGCCCTGGAGATCGTCCAGCACTGGCCCGGCGCCGGCATCGGACCGCTGCTGGTGCCACCAGCGCTGGCTGCGGCCCACCGGCATACCGTTGGTGAAGCACCCAGCGACGAGCTCCTGGAGGACCTGGCGCGTCACTACGCCTTGACCGTGTACCACGAGACGTCGACGTGTCGGATGGGCAGCGTGGTCGACGCGGAGCTGCGGGTGTTCGGCGTGGCCGGCCTCCGGGTCGCCGACGCCAGCGTGATGCCGACCGTCGTCAGCGGTAACACCAACGCGGCCACCATCATGATCGGAGAGCGCGCGGCGGAGATGATCGCCGCAGACCACCAGCTCACCCTCGCCACGACGGTCGGCTGACCAGCCTCGGTTACCCCCGGGGCGGGACGGGCTCGGGGCTGCTGACGCTGCAACCGCTCCGTCCGCCACCCCGCTTCAGCCCAGGGTGGCGGACGGATCAGCTGCGGTTGAGGTCAGACCAGGGCGGCGCACTGACCAGTGGCGTTGCCACCGACGACGTTGACGCTGCCGGGGGCGAAGCCCCCGGACACGCCCGGGGTGAGGCCGATGCAGGTGAGGTTCCGTTGCACCGTGTTGCGGACGATGAAGACGCCCGGAGCACCGGGGTCGGGATCGTTCACGTGGATGTTCGTGAGGGTGACGTTCCGGCCCACCTTGTTGAACATCACGCCGAGCCACTGCGTCGTCAGTCCGGTGACGGTGAGGTTGCCACCGATCGTGTTGTTCTTGATCGACCACGGGATGGCGTTCGAGCCGCCACCGGTAAAGGTGACGTTGCCGTTGACCGTGACGCCGTTCAGCAGGAAGGAGACGGTGTCGGTGCCCGTGACGTTGCCACCGACCGTGACCACCGAGTGACCGTTCTCGTCGAAGTCGCACGGATGCGCCGAGTTGTGCACGAGCGCCGGTGGCTGACAACCGAGCGCCGCCAATGATCCGGGGGCCGCGGTGATGTTGCGTCCGACGGTGAGCGTCGAAGTATCGAGCTGCGCGTTGAGAGCCCCACCCGAGGCGATCTGCACGTTGCCGGTCACGTTGACGTTGGTATACGGCAAAATGGAGCAGTACCCGGTGATGTTGAGGTTGGAGTAGGTGCCCGACGGGATACCCCCACCGGTGCACGTCCAGGACGTCCCGCCCTGTCCTGCCGCCATGGCCGGACTTGTCGCCATGGCCAGCGCGCCGGCGACGGCAATGGTGCCGAGAGCCCTGACCTTTGTTCGTGCGCCCATGCAGCTGCACCCCTCTAGATATGGGCCCCCTCGGAGCCGAGCGGGACCCTGTCTACACCCGCCGACCGGTGCCCAAAGGGAGAATGCGAGAACTCGGCGCGAGGCTGCGCACGACAGTGTTTCGGTTGGTCTACCTCTTGACAGCGGTGTTGGTTCAGGCATCCATGCAACCTTTGTTCAGCGCTTCTGAGGATGTCTTGAACCCCCGAGGGCCCGTGGAGCGCGTCCGTTGGGCTCCCTGGCGTGTACGTGTGGTCGGCTTGAGTAAGGGGAATGCGGAACGCCAGTCGACCAGGCAGGCGTTGGCGAAACGGGCCGTTGGTGTTCCTGGGACAACCTGCATAGGCGGAGGAGTGGGTCACCTTACCTGTGGGCCGCATCGATCGAGGCTGGGCAGCCGGCCGACCCCACTTCGTCATGAACCGGTCCGGTCTAGCAAGGTCAGTTCTTTTCAGCCAATTAGCCCAAGACGGCGGCGACCAATGCCCATGGCGATGGTCAGCGCCGCGGCGCTCAAGTTTTGGTATAGGCGAGCGCCAGGGCTGAGAAATAGATTGCCCCAACGCCCCCGGTTAATCAGATTAGCGTCTTGTCCAGTATGTTCGGGCGACGAAATCGCGCGCGGATACGGCGGCGAGGACACCGGACACCTGCGTCGAGAGCACCGGGGAAGCGGACGGAGAAGCCCGCTGAAAGCGGCTCAAGGAACGAGTGTTGACGGCGTCCCACTGTCCGTTGCGGCCGCCGGGCCCAGGGTGCCCGAACGGTCCTGTTCCTGGAACTGGAGAAGGGCAAGAGGGGGTCTCGTGACGGTGGCGTTTGACAAGGCACGATGGGGTGCTGGTCAGGGGGTGCAGCCTGGGGCGCTGACCGTTTGGCCGTACTTGTTCTGTTCCAGGATCTGGTAGCAGACGCCGGAGCCCACAATGGAGTTGTCGACGACCTTGCCGGTTGCCCCGGCACCGGGCACCGCCGTGTTGAACCCGCCGACCTGGAGCCAGTTGTGGCCGCCGTCGGTGCTGCGCTGAAGGTAGTAGCCGTCCTCGTCGTTGGCGTTGTCGGTGAATGTCACGGTCACCGAGGTGGCGGCGGGGACGGGTTTGACGTTGGTGGCGGCGGCCGGTGCGCCGGGAACGTAGTAGGTGAAGCAGCCGATGGTGGTGTCGGCCCCGCCGGCGACGTTGAGCGCGACAGCGCAGGTGGTGTGGTTGCCCTTGCCGGTGGCCTTGCGCAGCCAGGTCGCGCTGAACCCGTGCGAGTCGCCGTACCCGGGGTTGGCGGCGTTGGTGAACGACGCCCCGGAAGCGGCGAAGGGCGAGCTGTAGGGCTGCCCGTCGGAGAGCAACTGCACCGAGATCGCGCTCGTGGTGTCGTAGTCCAGCGCCCAGCCGCTCATGGCGTAGTAGATCCGGTCGTCTACGTTCGGCGGCGAGTTGTAGTAGGCGGGGACGGATCCGGAGGCGGATCCGACGGGGTTGGTTCCGAGAGGGTGAGTGGTGACGGTCAGGGTTGCCGGGTCGCCGTCCGTGCAGCCGTACTTGTTGCAGGCGGTGGCCACGAGCGTGTACGTGATCGACGTGCCGGCCGGAGCCGCGGTGTCGGTGTAGGTGGTGCTTCCAGCCGCGGGCTTGATGGTGCTGCTGACGCCTCCCACGGTGCGGGTCAAGGTCAGTGGCAGCGTGCCGACCTGGTTCCAGACCAGGGTGACGCTGGTCTGCAGGACGGCCGTGGCGCGCAGGCCGCTGGGTGCACCGGGGGCAGCGGGTGGGGCGAAACACCAGTCCGGAGGTTCAGCGCTGGCGCACACGCTGAGCGCCGAGGCGGGCGTCGCGGCGACCAGCGAACCGGTGAACGCGGCACCGGCGACGACCAGGGACGACACGGACACCCTGAGGAGGGTCGATCGAGGCATGAGACAGGTCCAATCGAGAGGGGATCGATGGAGCCCAGGAGGGAGCCTGCCCCCAGCAGATACACGGCACCGAAAGCCGGCGTGAACCTTCTTGCCGTATGCAGCCCCTTTGAACTAAGAATTGAGCAATGGCCCAGCCGCACGGAGCGGACCTGGGCGATCGAGGCCAGCAACCGCGTCGGCCGGTCGTTCGCTGAGCGCCTGCGGCCAGCGCCCCACACCACCCGGGCACTGCGGCTGTCGGCCTCGACGACGCACTCTATTAATGCACACGCGGCGAACTGACTGGCCCTGCCTCGACTTGCCGGGAAAGCGCAGGTCGGTCGCGCGTGTAGTGCGCACCGGAGACGTCGGGTGGGCGCTGTGCGTGTTGAGGTCCTTGGTGACGGGCGGTAAGTCCTAGATTGGAAGGCGCCTGCGGCTCAGTTGTCGACCAGGTAAGCGACGCACTTTTGGTGGCGGATTCCTTGGAATGGCCTTTCTGCTGTTCCGGGTAGCACGTAGTCCGCGTACGTGACCTCCGACACGATCCGATGCGGGAAGACCTTCGCCAAGCGCTGGCTCGCGGCACTGGTGCACTCGGCGTAGAGCTTCCGGTATCCGAGCATGCGCAGGAAGCGCTTGGCCTCGTGGGACAGGTGCAGCGCCAGTCGGCCGCGGCTCAATGTCCTGGCGAGGCGAGTGCGGGGAGCCTGGGTCGAGGACGCACCGACGAGGAAGACGTGGCAGACCTTGCCCCTTTCCACGGGTCGGTCTCGCTCCAACTCCGCTTCCATGGTCCCCAGCAGATGCATGATCGGTGCGAGGCTCGGGGCGAAGTCACCGACGAGCGGCGTCGTGAAGTCCTTGGCCATCAGGAACGCGAGGATGCGCCTGCTGTCGGGGTCCACGGCGAGGAAGCCAGTCCGGTCCTCGAGGGCCGCATGGCAGACGGCGGCCATCAGGGGCCTCGCCTCATCCTTGGTGACGCCTAGGTGAACCGTCAACGGTTCTCGCTGGACGAAAACGCGGGTGGCAAACTCGATCGCCTCTTGTAGGTAGTCCTCGGTGAGGCAGATGAATTCCGGCGAGCGCGAGCGCAGCACTCTCGCGAGCTGGAACATCGCGTCAGCGTACGGTAGAGCCACCTCGCAACCCCGTGAGCACCAATGCGACACAACGGCGGTCTCGTGCGACTGTTGGCGCCCGCTCGCCGCGGAGTGGGTCAGTTGTTGGACTGGCCAAGTTCGGCGAGTGACCAAAGGACCTGGGGCTGCCGGGGGTGGGCGCGCGGTGCGAACGCGGTTAGTTCTTGTTGTGGCCGAGAAAGCGCCCGTAGAGGACTTCTTTCCAGTACGACTCCCGCTCAAGGACGTGGGCGTCGTCAGTGCCCGTCGACCAGACGACGGCGCCTTGCCGGCTGATCGGGAACGCCCGGGCCCCCTAATGGAACGGAGTGCCATCGGCAGGGGCCAAGGGGCGCGGGTCCGCCGATAGACGTCGGTGCCGTCCGCGCTGGTGATCTCATGAAAGCACGCCTTCAACCTATGGTCCACTACCGCGGCGAAGGAACTGTTTGCCGCTGAGGCAAATCACGCCGGCGTGATCTCCATATCGGGGTTTCCCCGGTGGCAAGCTGGAGGCCCAGCCCTGGCGTGCCGGGTCTTGCTGGCCCCGTCGTGAAGTTCGTCCTGATATGCGGTAGCGGCGCCTACACGGTCAACGGTCTTCTCATCGCGGCGCCGCAGCTACGGGACGGACTAATGATGGGCTTTCACGGGGCTGGCCGTCTCGAGGGCGGATGCCTGGTGGCGGTAGCCGACACGGTCGCGGAACGTGGACCGTTCATAGCGATCGGCAGCACCGGTCATTGGGGTGGCCCTCTCGTGGCATGCGTTTCTCGTCGGGCACCCTGCGAAGAGGCTCGAAAGGGACCCGTCTCTCGGGACGTCGTGCAGTCCCATAGGTGCCTGCCGTGGAAGGTCGCATCTCAGCGTGCCCTCAGCCCGGCCCGCCTAGAGTCAGCCTGTGGACACCGGACGCATCCCGCCTCGCCTGGTGTACGCGTGGGTGGTCGGCGCAGTGCTGCTGACCGCAATTGGGATCGTCGTCTACGGCGTTGGTCAGCAGGCCGCTCGTCGCGCCGTCGACGACGTTCCCCGAGCAATGCTGGAACAGACGCGCGGCCGGCTGTCCTCCGGGGTCACCCCCTCCGCAGCCGTCGGTGGACCTACGGTCGATCTCACCAACAGTGATGCGCCGTTCGTGCTCGTCTACGACAGCGACCACGCCCTGGTCGCCTCTTCCGCGACAGTCGCGGGCGCGGTGCCGAAGCTGCCGCCGGGGGTGCTGGACGCTGCCGTGGCTCGCGGTGAGGACCGCGTCAGCTGGCAGCCGCGGCCGGACGTGCGTGAGGCGGTGGTCGCGGCCCCCTGGCGGTCGGCGACCGCGCAGGGGGTCGTTGTCGCGGGCGCGAGTCTCGCCGCCACCGAGGACCGGACCGGCGCACTACGCAACCGCGTCGCCCTCGGTTGGTTCCTCGCCGAGCTCGCGCTGACTGCTGCGATCACTGTGGCCGCCGTCCGCCATGTGCGCACCGACGCCCCCTCCTGAGTCCCCGCCAGGGCAACGGCCCATGCGCACAGGGCTCGGGCGGAACACCAGCGCCCGCCCATTTCGCGGCGAAAAGCCGTATTGCTCTCTGGTTTCGCGCAGCCGCGGTAAATGCCAAGTCCGCGATCGTGTCAGGGTGTTGTTCGCAGCGGGATCTCGAGCGCAACCGGACCAGGAGATGCTGCAGAAGCTGGCCGATGCGGTTGTCGTCGGCTGTGCTCAACGCCCGTACCGCTGACGACGGCGATAGCCGCTCACGAGGGAGCCATAGCAAGCGCGAATCCGCCTGCCGACGCCGATGGCGCCGACAGCGATGTCCTCACTCTCCCTGCGCTGCGGCGCCAGTAGACGTCCTTCATGTTTAGAAGCAGGACCGCCTCGTCGGCGACGAGCGCATTGGCGACCCGTACACGATCGGCACGACCGGACCGTCTATCGCGCGGTGGCTGGCCCGCGATCGCACCAAGCAGCGCGCCGACCCGGACAGCATGGCGATCCCGAGGTTGTAGGGGTGGAAGTGGTTGCCGTGCAAGCTCATCCCGCCGCTGGCCGGTCCATAGCCTTCGCGGATCCAGTGGGTCAACGTTCGGACCCCGGCGAAGCTGACGCTGGAGGCGCCCCACGCGAGGATCGCGGCGCGCTCATCTTGACCGAGGTCCGTTACTGCAGGAGATCTGTGCCGAGCTGGACCTCGTTCACGATGACGCACTACGCCGGTTGGGGGATCTGGTCGACGGCCGACCGTCGCCGTATGTCATCTTCAACCGCCTGCGCCGCGCAAGCGACGGTCAGCGTTGCCCCGCCGTGCACCCGGGGGGAAGTCGTCGAGGGCACGAGCGCTCATCGACTGTGTCGACCTATCGCTCGTCGC
The DNA here is from genome assembly GCA_963751085.1 of uncultured Actinomycetota bacterium. GTDB lineage: Bacteria > Actinomycetota > Actinomycetes > Actinomycetales > Dermatophilaceae > Lapillicoccus. The sequence continues at coordinate 79,104 of CAVVTH010000006.1, forward strand.
TTTTCGATGTCACCTGGACCGCATGTCATGCCAAGCGCAGGGCAAGGAGCGCTCCGGGTCCAGCCCCCGAGGGAGTGCGGCTCGTAAGGTGTGCGTAGCCCGCCGGCCATCCGGGCGGTCGCGAGTTCCGAGGAGTGCCCATGGCAAAGGGTCATGCCGGACCCGAACCGGCACCGGACAGCGAAGTGAGGACCTCGCGCACGTCCAAGCCCACTTCGACTTCCATCGTGACCAGCTCGGCGCGGGACGAGGTGGAGGTCGAGCTGTTCGCGGCCGAGCGGCTGGCATTCTTCACCGACGCGGTGGTGGCGATCGCGATTACGCTGCTGGCGCTGGATCTTAGAGTTCCGGAAGCGAGCTCTTGGAATGAGCTGGGCCAGGCGATCAGCGACAACGCTGACGTCTACCTGGCGTTCTTCATCAGCTTTTTCATCATCGCCAGCGCCTGGTTCAGTCATCATCTGCTCTTCCGCTACATTCAGCGCTCGGACTCACGGCTGCTGTGGATGAACGTGACTTGGCTGCTGCTCATCGTCATTGCACCGTTCACCACTCGCATGGTGGTGGACGAAAAGGTGGTGCTGTCCTTCCGCTTCACTTGCTACGCCGCCGTCCAGGTGCTGCTGGCCCTGCTCATGATCGTGATGGTGGCGTACGCCCGTAGGGCCGACCTGCTGGTGACTGATGTTCCGCCCCGGGTGACTCAGCGGTTGACCAACCGCAGCCTCGTGGCCTTGATCCCCTTTGCGCTGTCGATCCCTGCCGTCTTCATTCCTGCGATAAGCGACAACGCCTACATCTTCTGGTGGCTCGGCCCGCCGGTGATCGCCGCGTTCTTCGCGGTCCGCGGCCGGCGACGCCGCCGGCTGGCGTCGGCGCACGCCAGAGCCTCAGGGCACACCGGCAGGCGGACCGAACCTTCGACCAGCAGCGCACCCCCACGCAGTCACTGACAAGAGGCCTCTCGCCGTTCGGTTCCCACCAGGTCGGCAGCGCACTGGGTGCGCAAGAGGGTTGGTCTTACTGAGCTCCGTCCTTCCGCCTGGACAGCGGCATAGGGAGGGGTTGGTGCCGGGCTGCGGAGGCGCTCATGCCCCCTTCGCGGCGGAGTGGGGCACCTCACCCGACGTCCGATTCGCGGCAGATCCGGTTGATGGGTAGTTGTCGTCCGCGGGCCTCGAGTAGGCATGCGGTGGAGTCAGCCATCGACGTCGCCGAGGAGTCGCAAGTGGCCGGGATTCTGACTGCTGGGCGGGTTCGAAACTAGTGTCGGGTTCATGAGGAGACGGGACTTCGTCGTGCTCAACGTGTCATGAACACTGACCATGACCAAACCGAGGAGAGGGGTCCGCTTTCACCTGTCGCAAAGGGGTCCATTTTCAGCCGCCGTTGACATCTCATCGCGGACGTTCACCCGCTGCCACGATGCATGGGCTGGACGGGCCATGCCGGTTCGGTGCATAGCACCCTTCAGCGCTTGCCTGGCACCACATGGGCGAGGGTACGAGAGGGCAACCTCGCGGTTAAGGCTCAGCTGCGCCCGTGCGACCACCTCGGAACTGGTCAAGCGACCTGCAACTGTTGGGATACCTCGAGCGCTGGCCCGATCCCACTGGCTGCCGGCCAAATGATCTTCCCCGCCCTCCGCGGCCGCCAAGCCCTCCGCAACGCCGGTAACCGGGTCGCCGAGATCGAGCACCACTGGCCCCAGCTGGTTGGGAACCCACGCTTCAACGAAGCCTGCACCATTGTGGAAGACGATCCGCAACAAGCCGGGCAGCAGGGCCGCTGACTGACCCCCTTCGCAGGGACGCCGTGTCGGTCGCGAGTACGCCGACTCGCGGCCGGAGTGGCGTCACCTCGGCGAGCCGGCTCGCGGCTGATGTGACGCAGGGGGTTGAGGACGCCCCCCAGTGAGATCGGTGGCCGTTTGTGCAGGGCGGTTGGGCGACCTGACCCTAGGCGGCTCGAGTGGGCGGAGATCGTCGTGCCCTGGGAGTGATCAGCCTGGCATTAGGCGATGGACGGAGGTGTCCTCTCGTTGTTCCTCAGTGTCCTGGCCGCGAACGGTCTTGGTAGCGCTTGAGCAGAGGGGCCAACGCGAGCCCGAGACCGCCGACACCGATGGCGCCCACCGCGATGCGGACGCTTTCCCGCCCCTGCGGCGTCCAATAGACGTCCTTCAGGTCGAGGAGCAGAGCTGCCTCGTCGGCAATCAGCGCGTTGGCGAACCCGTACGCCAGCGGCACGACTGGACTGTCGATTGCTCGTTGGTTGGCCTCCGAGCGCAGGAGAAGCCCGCCGAGACCAGAGAGCGTGGCGATGCCGATGTTGTAGTGGTGAAAGTGTTCGCCGTGCAGGCTCATGCCCCCTCCGGACGGTCCATGGCCGTCGCGGATCCAGTGGGTGAGGGCGCGGACACCCGCGAAGGTGGCGGTGAACGCGCCCCACGCGAGGATCGCGGCGCGCTCGTCATGACCCAGGTCCTGGTTCCATACTGCGCTCAGGCGGTCGGCGATGTCGCTCATGACCGGTTATCGTCGCAGCGGTCGCCGGGCGCTGCCTTCCTGAGCACGGCCGATGGGCATAGATGACGATCCGGCTTCAGCACCGGAGGAGCCACACGCCGGACCTGACGGTGCGTGATGACTCGCCCATGCCGCCGCCGCATCCATGAGCCTGGCGCAAGCGGCACTCCTGTCGCTCAAGCCATATCTAGACCCGTTCACGACGTGCGCCATGTGTCAGGAGAACAGTTTGGGGACGCAGCCATCGCCAATGGGCCACGACGGGCAGGTCAGGCAGCAGTAAGTGCCGGGCTGCTAGCAAGAGAGCCCAACCGCCCTCAGCGCGGCGGGAATGACTCACCCGTCGGGCGTTGGCCGAGTGGAGGCTGACTGGGGCCACGAGCGGGTACTTGGCTGTTGCGAGGCGGGTCGCGTCGCGCGGCCTGTGGCGGGTTGTCCGCTGTTCCCTCCTGTTCACTGGGACTCCCCCCGATGCGGTAGCTGATCAGCTCGTCGGTCTCAACCCTGGCGCCGTCATGGTGCGCCGTCCGGAACGCTTGGGTCCGAGTGCCGCCCCGCGCAGACGTACCGCAAGCCGGTCGCGCTCGTGAACGGCACGGTGTGTGCATCAGGGCTTAGGGTGCGGGCGTATCCTGCAGTTGCGAGGACTTCTCCTGGCCCCGACCATTCGAGCCGCTGCCGATCCCGCACCGATACCAGCAAGTTGGGCGAGTGTCGCCATGATCCCCATTCTCATCGTCATTGCCGTGTTGTTGTTCATTGTCTGCGTGATTGCGAGCCTCTCGGTCCGGGTGGTGCAGCAGTATGAGAGCGGTGTGGTGTTCCGCTTGGGGAGGGTTCAGGACCCGCCCCGTGAGCCGGGGCTGACCAGGCTGATACCTGTGGTCGACCGGATGACCAAGGTGAACCGGCAGGTGATGACCCTTAGCGTGCCGGCGCAGGACTGCATCACCAAGGACAACGTTTCCGTTCGAGTCGACGCGGTCGTCTATTTCCGCGTGGTCGACGCGGTCAAGGCGACGGTCAACGTGCAGAACTACCAGTTCGCGATCTCGCAGCTGGCGCAGACATCCTTGCGCTCGGTGATCGGCAAGGCCGATCTTGACGACCTGCTGTCGAACCGCGAGAAGCTGGGCGCTGAGCTGACCGAGATCATCGACGCGCCCTCCGAGCAGCCGTGGGGTGTCAAGGTCGAGCGGGTGGAGGTCAAGGACGTGACCTTGCCGGAGTCGATGAAGCGGTCGATGTCCCGGCAGGCCGAGGCGGAGCGTGAACGTCGGGCGCGGGTCATCTCAGCCGACGGCGAGTTCCAGGCGTCGAAGAAGTTGGCGCAGGCCGCGGCGACGATGTCTGCCGATCCGGCAGCTCTGCAGCTGCGCCTGCTGCAGACGGTGGCCGAGGTGGCCGCCGAGAAGAACAGCACCCTGGTCATGCCGTTCCCGGTGGAGCTGCTGCGGTTCCTCGAACGTGCCACCAACCACAACGTGCACGACCTCCAGCCTGGCCTGCCCACCCCGGAGGCCTTCGATGAAGCGTCGCTATCCAATGGCAGCCACCGCGCCGCCTCCGCCAGCTGAGGTCGCCCAAGGTCGGGCTGGGATCGTCTGACGGTATGACGGGAGTGGCGAGACTCGGCTTGACGGCGTGTTCATGTCTCGATCGGGACCCTCTGCGCGTGGGCTCGTCGAGCGCTCCGCCCTCGACTTGCAAGGGCGCCGACCGCCGCAGACATCCCGGTTCTCGAGGTGTAGAGCCACATCGCTGAGGTGGTGCGCCAGGCGACCGCTTCGTCGTAGTCGCACTACGGCAACCAGGCACCACGCGCGCGACCACGGCATCGACGTCAAGACGAATGCTCCTGCGGCGCTAGCCCCGCGGCGGCCATGGTGGGCTTGCTCGGGGACCAGGTGCTCGCGATGTCGGTCGTGGGTAACGTAGTGAGATACGGACGCACTCGTTCCAGCCGGCCGAAAGGTTTGGATTGTGCCCAGCGACGAGCCGTCGACGTCTCTGCCGCCCGGGTGGGCGATTGACCAGGCTGCCGCAGATCTGTACGACAACGACGATCCGGGGGCCATAGCAGAGCAGGCCTGGGAACTCGTTCAGGAGGCCGAGCAACTAAATGACGAGCGCGCATGACGAGTATGACGACCCCGATGAGGGTGGAGAGGGTTGACACGATTCGGCAGTCGACCCCCCGGTGAACAAGTGCCACTCTGAACCAGGCTGGCGGACGGAGCGGCACACCGGGGCGCCGGTACGCGGCGGAAAGGGCGACTTGGCGGTGCGGGCGCCAATGCTCCTAGGTCGCGCTGATCGCTGGCACTGTGAGTCGTCGGCGGCGGTGTCGACGACGCTTGAAAACGAGGCCATAGCGACGGTCGAAAACGAGGCCACCCAGACAGATTGGATGGGTGATCTCAGTGGAGGATTGGGCTTTGATCCGGCGGCTGGTCGCGGACGGGGTTCCGCAGCGTCAGGTCGCGCGGGATCTGGGGATCGGGAGGTCGACGGTCGAGCGGGCGTTGGCCTCGGATCGGCCGCCGAAGTACGAGCGGGCGGCGGTGTCGACGTCGTTCACGCCGTTCGAGCCGCTGGTGCGGCAGCTGCTGGCGAGGACGCCGGACATGCCGGCCACGGTGATCGCCGAGCGGGTCGGCTGGACCGGGTCGATCACGTGGTTCCGTGACAACGTCCGGCGGCTGCGGCCTGAGCATCGGCCGGTCGATCCGGCGGACCGGTTGACCTGGCTGCCCGGTGATGCGGCGCAGTGCGACCTGTGGTTCCCGCCGAAGAGGATTCCGCTCGAGGACGGCTCGACGGCGTTGCTGCCGGTCCTGGTGATCACCGCGGCGCACTCGCGGTTCATGGTCGGGCGGATGATCCCGACCCGGCACACGCAGGATCTGCTGCTGGGGATGTGGGTGCTGCTGCAGCAGCTCGGGCGGGTGCCGCGCCGGTTGATCTGGGACAACGAGGCCGGGCATCGGCCGCGGCAAGCGGCACGCCGAAGGCGTCGGGGCGTTCACCGGCACCCTGGCCACCACGCTGCAGCGGCTGCAGCCCGTATGACCCGGAGTCGAAGGGCCTGGTCGAGCGGCGCAACGGGTTCTTCGAGACCTCCTTCATGCCCGGCCGCGACTTCGACTCCCCGGCCGACTTCAACACCCAGTTCGGCGACTGGCTGACGATCGCGAATGCCCGGGTGGTGCGCACCATCAAGGCCCGGCCCGGTCGACCTGCTCGACGCCGACAGGGCCGCGATGCTGCCGCTGCCGCCGGTGCCGCCGGCGGTCGGGTGGGTCAACCGGGTCCGGCTGGGACGCGACTACTACGTCCGCGTCGACAGCAGCGACTACTCCGTCGACCCGACGGTGATCGGCCGGTTCGTCGACGTGACCGCCGACCTGACCGGGTCGAGGTCCGCCACGAAGGACGCCTCGTCGCCGCCCACGACCGGGTCTGGGCACGCGGCATGACGATCACCGACCCCGCCCACGTCGCCGCCGCGAAGGTGCTGCGCGAGCAGTACCAGCAACCCCGACCGGCACCCGACTCCCCGACGAGGACCTGGCCCGGGACCTGGCCGACTACGACCGCGCCTTCGGCTTCTCGACGCGCCACCGACGAGGTCACCGACGGTGAGGTGGCGTGATGATGCCAGCACAGCAGGACCAAGAGCACCGGCGAGGCGCTCAAGCAGCTGACCTACCTGGCGTCAGCGTTGAAGGCACCCCGGATCACCGAAGCCGCCGCCCGGCTGGCCGACCACGCCCGCGACGCCGGCTGGACCCACGAGGAGTACCTCGCCGCCGTGCTGGACCGCGAGGTCGCCGCCCGCAACGCGTCCGGCGCCCAGCTGCGGATCCGCGCCGCCGGGTTCGCCGCCCGCAAGACGATCGAGGAGTTCGACTGGGACGCCCAACCCGCGGTCCGACAGCAGATCGCCGCCCTCGCCTCCGGCGGGTTCCTGACCGAGGCCCGCAACGTCGTGCTGCTCGGCCCGCCCGGCACCGGGAAGACCCACCTGGCCACCGGCCTCGGCATCGCCGCCGCCCACCACGGCCACCGGGTCCTGTTCGCGACCGCCACCGAATGGGTCACCCGGCTCACCGACGCCCACCGCGCCGGCCGGCTCCCCACGAGCTGACCCGGCTCCGCCGCTACGGGCTGATCATCGTCGACGAAGTCGGCTACCTCCCCTTCGAGCAAGACGCCGCGAACCTGTTCTTCCAGCTCGTCTCCAGCCCGCTACGAACACGCCTCACTGATCCTCACCTCGAACCTGCCGTTCAGCGGCTGGGGCGGCGTGTTCGGCGACCAAGCCGTCGCCGCCGCGATGATCGACCGCGTCGTCCACCACGCCGACGTCCTCACCCTCAAAGGCGCCAGCTACCGGCTACGCAACCGCGGCATCGACACCCTGCCCAGCATCAGAACCCAGGACACGGCAGACTAGAACCACGAACCGGTGGCCTCGTTTTCGAGCGTCGGATCGGCCTCATATTCGAGCGTTGCCGACAGGCCGGCGGTGCGGACGCGGTTGATTCCATCGCCGGGCCTGGCTGTGGGGCAGGTTGCTCGGGGTGACGCGATGTTCGTGGTTCGACCAGCGAACGCGAGATGGTCGGTGCTGGCGGGGGAGGTCGGCTCGTCGACGAGCTCGTCGGGGAAGGTGAAGTCGTCGCCGCGTTCGGTGGTCCGGTCCCCGGCGGGGGGGAGTAGGCCGGCGGTGTGACAGCACCGTCCGGTGTTGTCCCAGGAGCCGGGTGGGATCCGGCTTCCGGTAAGTCCCGACTGGATGTTCGTGCGCCAGCGCCGGTCACCAGTCCCGTCCGTGTCGGGACGCCGGTGATCCCGCGGCGGCATGCGGATTGGCCGTGCCCCAGCGGGGCCGTTGCACACTCCGAAGCTGTGCGACTCGGTCAGCTCGGGACGGTGTCCGGCGGTGGTCGCATCGACTTGCCGCCGCTGGGTGATCTGCAGATCACGGCGGTGCCGAACACCGGCCAGCTAACCGGCCAGGGGCGTTGAACCACGCCCTCCACACCCTCGGATCGATCGTGCTGGAGGTCAGGACGTGGTGATCCGGCCGATGACGAGCATGGTGGTGGCGGCTACGAGGTCCGGCTGGCGGACGTGGACATAGTGGTCGCTCCCGGTCGCGACGACATGCGGGGTGTTGGGTGCCAGGGCCACGAGGCTTTCCTGGCCGGCCTGCCACGCCTTCTCGAGCGGAGGTCCTAGGTCGCTGGACGCGGGCGGTAGGGGAAACGCAAGGGTCTTGGAGATCACCGCCATGGGCACCTCCTTCAGCGGCCGCGCCGTGGCGATCTGGTCGATGCTGGCATCGACGTCGAGTACCTCAAAGTGGGGGTCAGTGTCGAAGGCGGTACCAGGGTGAGCCAGGACCTTTTCGTAGCGGGGCCACCGCGATCCCATCGAGTTGCGGATCTCGACCGGGAAGGCATCGACGAAGACCAGCCCGGCGACCTGATCGGGGTAGGTGGCGGCGTACAGCCGGGCGAGCAGCCCGCCCATTGAGTGCGCCACGAGCACCAGTGGAGTGGGCAGTCCTGCAGCAGCGATGAGCGCGTGCAGGTCGGTTACGGCCGCGCTCGCTGGGCGTGGCATGGACACCGGGGTGGTGCGACCGGTCAACGCCGGGCGCGAGCTGTAGACGATCGTGCCCGGGCGGTCGTAGCTGCAAACCCGAACGTGTTGGGCCAGCCGTTGCTGCACGGCGGGCCCGACCGAGGGCGCGTCGGGCTCCGCCTCGCTCCACAGGGTCGACGCGCGTGGTAGCCGGACTCGAGAATGACCGTGGGTGACCCCTGGCCGGTGCAGTGCAAGTAGATCGATCGACCGCCGCCGATGTCCACCGGGCCGTCGACATCGTTGCTCGCCGCGCCCGCGGGTGCCTTCGAACCCGTCGCCGCGGCTGACGGCGCTACGGTGGCCAGGGCCGCGGGCGGTGCCGCTGCGTCGGTGCACCCGACGAGCAGGAGCGCGCCGAACAGGCTGCCGAACGAGACCCAGTGTTTCCTCACGGTCATCCCCGTCCTCCCCCGGCGCTGGCAGCGAGGATGACACACGGGGGTGCAGTTTGATGGCCGTAACCGACCATCTGCGGCCTCGACGGAGAATGTCGTGAAATCGCCGGTCCCACTAAACCGTGCCCACTAAGGAACCGAGCCGGCGGTCGAGGAAGCAGTCCTCTGCTCGAAGTGCGGCACGAGCGGACGTCGGCGTGTGCTGCATTCGCGGCCGTGTGACGCAGGTCCAGTCATGGCGGGGTAGGAGCAGCGCTGCATGTTGGTGGGCTGCTGCGGACGGTTTTCGCTCATGTCGGTGGGAAGGGGTTCTAGTCTCGAGGGGACATACTCGGACGGCCGTCGCGTCGGTGGGGAGCGAACGATGACGAAGCTCGCCACTAGACGGTGGACGGCGCTGGGGACCACGGCGTTCTGGCGTGGACGATGGCGGCGTGCACGACGGGCGAGCCGTCCCCGTCCCGTCGACCGCGTGCGGCGTCGACCTCGACCCCGTCGCTGTCCTCGGCGCCGGCGGCTCCGACCGGACCGGAGGCCTTCACCCCGCTGGTCGTCACGTCGCTCGCCCCGGACCCGGTACCGGTCACGGGCAGCGACCGGAAGGTCCACCTCGCTTACGAACTGCAGATCCTCAATGCCGCTCCTCGGGCGGCGACGATCACGAGCGTCGAGACCCTGTCCGAAGGGGGCGCGGGAACCGCCATCTCGACGCTGTCCAGGCAGCAGGTGGTGTCGCGGACGATCCTGGTCGGCGACTACACCCTGCCTCCGGTTCCCGCCGCTGAGATCCCGCCCGGACGGACCGCGCTACTGGTCATGGACGCCGCATTCGACAGCCCGACGGCGGTTCCCGCCCGCCTCTCCCACCGTGTCTCGGCGACTTTCGGCGAGTTCCTGCCCAACCAGGGTGACTTCGCCCAGACGAACTTTCCGGCCTCGACGGTCGCCGTCGGCGGTGTGGTGTCCAAGGGCACCGGTAGCCCGGAGGTGATCGGTCCGCCGCTCGTAGGCCCGGACTGGGTGGCGGTGAACGCATGCTGCGACCTGTCGCCCCACCGTGGCGCCATGGTGCCGATCGGCGGACGCATCAACGGGGCCGAGCGCTACGCGGTGGACTGGTCCCGCTTCGACCTGACGGCCAGGCCCATCGTCGACCTGGCGAACCAGCGGCAAGCCACGTTCACCGGACCGGCGGACGACAACTCCAGCTACTTCACGTTCGGACAGCCGGTGATCGCCGTTGCCGACGCGACCGTCGTGACGGTCGTCAACGAACTTCCCGAAGCCCCACCTCACGTCGTCCTCAAGGGCCTGCCGGTCGCCGACCTCGGCGGCAACCGGGTGGTGCTGAAGATCCGAGACGGCGTGTTCGCGTTCTATGCCCACCTCAAGACCGGGTCGGTCTCGGTGAAACCCGGCGACACCGTGCGCCGTGGGCAGGTCATCGCCAACGCCGGCAACTCTGGCAACACCACCGAGTCGCACCTGCACTTCCACCTCATGGACGGGGTCGCACCGCTGACCGCGACGAACCTTCCATTCGAGATCGACGCGTTCCGCTACCTCGGACAGGTCAGCGTCGAGACGGTGGACGCGGCGGAGACGGGCGACCGCACCAAGGAGCTCCCCCTGATCAACTCGGCGGTAACGTTTCCCGTCCCCTAACTCGGTCAGAGCCTGGACCATCCCGAATCAGTGATGACAACCAGTCCAGCAGGCGAGGACTTGATACACCCGGCGCTTTCGCGGCGGAGTGGGTCACCTCGTAGGCGGCCGGCTCGCGGCAAAGGGGGGCACCTTGCTCAACGTCCGACTCGCGACGATGCGTGCGTTTGCCGGTGAGGTTCTCAACCTCTGAGCCGTTCCCTCGAGCAGTCCAGCACATGGTGGGAGCGGGCTCGCCAGTTGCGCGCCGAGACTGTCGTCCGGCTGCGGTCACCCTTGGATGGAGCGCCCGGGACTGACGCAGCTCTCGCGGCTAGCCTTCGCCGCCTTGGTCGGCGTCGTCCTCCTCGTGGTGCCGTTCGTCGTCGAAGTCGTGCATGAGCTGCCGTGCCCGCTCCTCGATGGCCGGGCCCTCGCCGTCGACCAGCTGGCTCATCGCCTGCCCGACAGCCCAGTCCGGAGGATCACCGCCGCCTTCCGAGCTGACGTCCGTAGACACGCTCACCGCCCACTTCTCGTAACGGGCCCGCACTGCTTCACTCAATTGTGGACCTCCGGCGGCCGTTGAGCGCCCTCGCGAACTGGACGCTGATGCGTCAACGTCGCCCGCCAAGCCTCGCCGGCGCCTGGTGCATGTCTCAGCGCACCGGACAATCGTCACGCCCCGCAGACCTGGTGGCGGTGCGTCTTGTCAGCGGCGACGGTGTCGAGCAGGTCGGGGTCGGTGGTGGTAGAGAAGGTGTGGAACCGCAAGGTGTCGAACAGTGCCTTCTATCCGGTTGCCTTCGGCGCGTCACCCCACATCCGCTGATCGGCCTCGAGCGTCCCGCCAGGACAGCAGCATGCCCGCGCGTCTAGAACCCGTCATCCGGCGTGTGGAAGGTCAGGCTGATGGCTGCGTTTACAGGAGAGGGCAGGCCGACAGTGCGGATCCGAGCAGTGCGAATGCCCAGATCCGAAGACCAGGACCTCGTTGCAATTGCAGACGCGCTCCCCACCACGCCAGGCGCCGCTTCATGGCTTCACGCGCCTGGGCCGAGTCGCGAGTCATTGCACGCCAAGTCTCGAACACCAGATCGTACATCTCTAGGGCCGTGTGGCTTCGGCGCTGTGGACGTTCGCGACCGCTTTGCCTGACACTTGAAGCGAGCGGTACTCTGGTTGGGCGTGTGCGGACCGGAACCTCTGCGCGGCTCCAGATAGCAATTGCCACCGCAAGAAGGGCGACGCTTGCAACGGCCAACATCCACCCCCAATCTGCCTTGGCATTGACAAGCGCGCCAATTGCGAAGGCCGCTATTGCGGCCGCTGTGGCAGCAAGCGCAGTGCCCGCTCCGTCGGCTAACGCGATACGAGAGTCACGGGTTCGGTAGACCTCGCGTTGAAAATCTGCGCGCGCCTGGGCAGCTCGCACACGGTCATCGTACGAACCTTCTCCTGAGGTGGGTGGTGTAATCATAGACCCCTCCTGGGCTTGCGGCGTTGCCACATATTCTGCGCCAAGTTGCGGTTGCAGATCTTAGAGCCAGTCTCACCTCACGGTGGTGACGGCCTACTCCGCCCAAACTCCGGTGGCTGCTCTTCGACTATGTGCACCCCCAAGACGCGCGCCCTCTTGGCCTGTGTAATGCACCCGGGCGTCGACAGTTCGGGGAGCAAACTGCTGCGTGTTATTGACTGAGCGCTCATCGCCACGAGCGCTTGCATCGGCAGATCCGGTAAACGGGGGGTACGCCGACACGCGGCGGAGTGGGTCACCTCATTACCGGTTGGCGGCGGAGTGGGTCGGGCTGGGGCGCCGGCTCGCGGCGAAGAGACTCACTAGGCGGACCAGCTCGAGGGCAGGACGTTCGAGGGCCCTGCCGCCGACGTCGATGTTGACTCGCCGACGGCCCGGGGAGTTAGTGGGGTCGAGGGCGCGGGGTGACGGTCTGACCGCCCCACTCCTCGGGCGCGACGTCGAGGATTGTCTGGTTGAGGACCCACTGGTGCCCGAAGGGGTCATCGATCGTTGCCTGTCGCTCGCCGTACTCCCAGTCGTGCGGTGGGTCGACCAGGACGGCGCCTCGAGCCGTCGCGGCCTCGACCACGCGTGTGACATTGGCAACCTTGAGCATGGTTTGGTGAGAACGCCCTCCCTGGGGCGTTCGCCGCCCGGGCCGAACTTCGGCCACCACTAGCTCCGAAGGCTCCCCGTCCGGCAGCCCAAGCTGCGAGCGGTGCCCTTCGCCGATGCGGACGTGTTCGACGAACCCGAAGACTTCGGTGTACCACGCTACCGCCGCCCTCACGTCGGCGACGATCAGAACGGGAGTCACCCGCGCATGGGGCGCCGACCGGTTTGTAAGCATCCATCACGGTAGATGGGTACCGTCGATGCGCACACCCCTGCACCCGCGAGGTCGCCCGGCAGGCGGCGGTGTGACGCACCGGATCGGCGTAAGGGCGGCGGCCAGCGCGATCAAGACCGGAATGGCAGTCAGTCGACTGTGGCAGAGGAAGAGCGAACCCCCCGTCTTAGTTAGCCCGGCTGTTCGGCTCCGGGCTTCGGATAGCGCGTGTCCAGGTAAGCGTTCAACTCGTTGAAGAAGGCTTTCCATGGATCGCCGTCCAAGAGCTGATGAAACGCGTCCAGGGACACCGCCAGGTAGACGAAGCAGGCCTGCACGGTGCTTAAGCGCTCGCCCTCCGTATCCAGGAACTCCAACGTGTCCGGATCGATGTAGCCGGCAGCCGACTCCCACGACGGGTGCGAACGTCCTGTCTCCGCAAGGTACGGTGGCACGTCGTTGGGCTCGCCGTACTCGACCACGCGCGGCATAAAGTTAAGAAACCTGTCCGCGGTCTTCTGGTCCTTGGTCGGCTCAGGCTCGGCCAAGATCTCCGCAACGACGGACCGATTCACCGACTTCCAGTCGGCCTTTCGCAAGGCTCTATCAATCTTCTCGACTGAGTAGCGATGCCCGTTCTTGATCGTATGGGCTAGGGGGTTGCCCTCCTTGGCGAGCCACTTCAAAGCGATGGCGTGCTCGAGCACGCAGCGCCGATTGGGCGCGGCAACATCCCCAAGATCCATGTCGCTCAGCCTGATCGCCGCGACGGCGCTCCGGGAAGCACGCATGTACCAGCCGTGGCCGATATGGATGACCTCGTTGTGAGTGGGCCGAGGGCGAAACGAGTGGTCGCTCGGGTACAACGCCAGCATCCTGTCGATCCAGGCTCGCTCGACGGCGTCTGCGTCCGTGGTCACGGCGGTGACGCTACTCTGCGCATCGCTTAGCATCGTGAGCCCTTTTCCGCGCAGATACATCACTGGAACAAGTGGCGAACACCGCTCCCCCACAGTCCTCGTCGGCGCCACCAGCGACAGGGCGCGTGAACGGCCGTACCCGCGTCTTAGTGGGCGGTGTGGGTCATGCCCACCGTGGGCGCAAGGCGGCACTCGTTCCCTCAGACGTGACGGCGCATCGTCACGACCCGGAACCGGTTGGCCACGAACGCGGCGTCGGTGTAGGCCGCGTTGGCCGCGGGGTTGGCGCCGGTGCCGTGGTAGTCGGAGAACGCGGCGGTCTGGTTGACGAACACCGGCCCGGTGAGGTTCTCGGAAAGGGATACGCCGGCCTCGGCCGCAGCGTCGCGAGCCGCTTCGAGGACGTCCTCCGAGGTCGACCACACGGCCGCGGTCATGGCGCCGTGCTCCCGCACCGTGTCGACGAACCGGTCGAGCGACTGTTCGGTCGAGGTCGTCCGGATGAGGAAGGTGACCGGGCCGAAGCACTCACGGGTGTAGACCTCCTCGCTGGCCGCGTCCAGGGCCACCAGTCCGGGGGCGCGGACGACGGCGTCCGGGTATGCGGGGTGCGTCACCTCACGCGGGGCGAGGACGACCGAGCCGCCCGCACGCGCCGCCAGCTCCGCCACCCCGGCAGCGTTGGCGCGTACCTGGTCGTTGACAGTCGCGCCGAGAACCTCGACCGCCCGGGCGTCGTCGCCGGTGAGCTTGCCGATCGCCGCCGCAAGGCGGTCCCCGAGCTCCTCGAACGACAGGTGGCCCTCGTCGGTGTCGATGCCGTCCTCCGGCACGTAGACGTTCTGAGGGGTCGTGCACATCTGGCCCGAGTAGAGGGCGAGCGAGAAGGCGAGATTGCCCAGCGCCCCCCGGAGGTCGTCGGTCGAGTCGACCACCACCGTGTTGACGCCGGCCTTCTCGGTGAACACCAGCGCCCCGCGCGCGGCTCCTTCGCGTTCCAGCCACTGACCGAACCCCGGGCCGCCCGTGTAGTCGATGATCGCCACCTCGGGCCGTTCGGCCAGGACCCGGGCCAGGCCCTCGCCCTCCGCCTCGGCGGCCAGCTGCACCAGGTCAGGGCTGAACCCGTTGTCGCGCAGCACGTTTCGAGCGATCTCCACCGTGATCGCCAACGGCAGCACCGCCCGTGGGTGCGGCTTGACGATGACGGGGTTCCCGGTGACCAGCGAGGCGAAGATGCCGGGGTAGGCGTTCCACGTCGGGAAGGTGTTGCAGCCGATGACCAACGAGACCCCCCGCGGAACGATGCGGTAGTCCTTCACCATCCGGATCGGCGCGTCCTTGGCCGGCTTCTCCCAGGTCACCGAGGTCGGCACCCGCTCCTGCTCGACGAGGCCGGCGACGATGGCCTCGACCGCCCGGTCCTGGGCGTGGGGGCCACCGGCCTGGAACGCCATGACGAACGGCTGACCGGAGGTGTGCATGACCGCGTTGGCCAGCTCGAACCCGCGGGCGTTGACCGCATCGACGATCTCCAGGCATACCGCTGCTCGGACCTGCGGGCCGGCGTCGCGCCACGCCGGCATCGCGGCGCGGGCGGCGGCCAGCGACCGCTCCACGTCGAGGTGCGGGTACTCCACCCCGAGGACCGGACCGTAGGGCGAGACCTCGGAACCCACCCACGTCCCGTCGGTCGGCTGGTCGGCCAGCGAGGCATACCGGGTGCCGAGGTGACGCCCGTATGCGGCCAGCCCGTCAGCCGCCGCCGTCTCGCCGTAGACCCGCGGCGAGGGCGACTCGGGGTAGCGCGAGAAGTAGCTGCGCGCGGCCAGCGCGGTCGCGCGCCTCCGCGAGGGCTTGCGCGTGCTTGTCGAGCAGGGGGTGGGAGCGCGTCGCCGTCGTCGTCACCGCCTCATCGTAATAAGGCCTGCCCCGCCTCTGTCCCCGCGCGCCATCGCCAGGTGCCACCCAGTCCCTTGGAGCACACTGCCCTCATGGGAACCACCGGTGTTCACACGGTGCTGTGGCGCAAGGGCGAGGTCACCGACCAGGACTTCGCCCTGGACGACATCTCGGACCACCTCGAGGAAGAAGGTTCGCTGGTCTGGGTCGACATCCTCGAGCCCGACCACGGCATGCTCCAGAAGCTGGCCGAGGAGCTCGGCCTGGACCGGCACTCCGTCGAGGACGTGATCGAGGAGGCCAGCCGGCCCAAGGCCACGATGCACGAGCACCACTCCTTCGTCAGTGTGTATGCCACCCAGCTGAAGCACCCGGGCAGCGGTCCGATGGATCCCAACGAGGTACTGAGCTCGCGGCTCCGGCTCACGAAGATCTCCGCCTTCGTCCTGCCCGCGGGGCCTCGTGACGGTCCGCGACAACGACGCCTTCGACATGAAGCAGGTGATCAGCCGTTGGGAGGACAACGCCGACCTGCTGCACCTCGGCGGCGGGGCGCTGCTGCACGGCCTGCTCGACGTCGTCGTGGACGGCCATTTCGACACCGTTCAGCAGCTGGATGATGCGATCGAGTCGTTGGAGGACGGGCTCTTCGAGGAACGCGAGCGCACCCGCGACACTCAGCAGCGGACGTTCCGCATCCGCAAGGAGCTGGTCGAGCTGCGGCGGGTCGTCCTGCCGATGCGGGAGGTCGTCGGCGCGGTCCTGCGGCACCGCACCGAGCTCCACAAGGACGGCAACGAGCTCGACGGCTGGTTCTCCGACCTCTACGATCACGCGATCCGGGCGGCCGAGTGGAGCGAGTCACTGCGGGACATGCTGAGCTCGATCTTCGAGACGTCGCTGTCGCTGCAGGACGCCCGCCTCAACACGGTGATGAAGAAGCTGACGGCCTGGGCGGCGATCATCGCCGTGCCGACGGCGGTCACCGGTTGGTTCGGGCAGAACGTGCCGTATCCCGGCTTTCAGCAGTCGTCCGGTTTGGTGGGCTCGACCGTCGTCATCGTGGGGATCGCCGTGACCCTCTACGTCGTCTTCAAGCGCAAGGACTGGCTCTGACGTTTGGCAGGATGGCGGCATGACGGCCGACCGACCCCGCGGCGTGGTCGCCGTGGTCGGAACCGGCGCGATGGGAGCGGGCATCGCCCAGGTGGCCGCGACGGCGGGGCATCAGGTCTACCTCCACGACGCCGGCGCCGACCGGGCCGCTGCGGCGGTGGACGGGCTGCTCCGCCGGCTGTCCGACCTCACCGCCAAGGGCCGGCTGGGCGACGAGGAGGCTCGCAGCGCCGGAGAGCGACTGCACGTCGCCGCCGAGCTCGACGACCTGCCGGAGTGCGAGCTGGTGGTCGAGGCCGCCGTCGAGGATCTGGAGGTGAAGCGCTCGGTCTTCGCCGACCTCAGCCGCCTCCAGCCGCCCACGACCCTGCTGGCGACCAACACCTCGAGCCTCGACATCGACGCGATCGCCGAGGCGGTACACGATCCGGAGCGGGTCGTCGGGCTGCACTTCTTCAACCCCGCGCCGGTGATGCGGCTGGTCGAGGTGGTCCACGGCTCGCTGAGCGCCGAGACCTACGTGGACTTCGCGGCCGACCTCGTGGCGTCCTGGGGCAAGACGCCGGTCCACTGCGCCTCCACGCCCGGGTTCATCGTCAACCGGGTGGCCCGCCCGTTCTACGGCGAGGCGCAGCGGATGCTCGAGGAGGGCCTCGCCGACGCCGCGACCATCGACGCCTGCCTGCGGTCGGCGGGGTTCCGGATGGGACCGCTCGAGCTCACCGACCTCATCGGGCAGGACGTCAACCTCGCCGTCGGCACCAGCGTCTGGGAGCGCACCGGAGAGGACCCGAGGTATGCGCCGGTGCAGCTCCAGCGCGACCTCGTCGCGCAGGGGCGGCTCGGCCGCAAGACCGGCCGGGGCATCTACACGTATGCGGAGGGCGGCCGCCCCACCGACGCCGAGCCCGACGACGCCCGGGTCGCGGAGCTCCTGGCCGGCCCGGTCCGTACCGACCCCGTGACCCGGACGGTCGCGATGCTGGTCAACGAGGCCGTCGACCTCGTTCACCGCGGTGAGGCCACGGCCGAGGACGTCGACACCGCAATGGTCCTCGGCACCTCCTACCCGAAGGGTCCCGTCGCGTGGGGCCGCGAGCTGGGGTTCGAGCGGGTGCGGGACATCCTCGCGGAGCTCGACGCCGCATACCCGGGTGGGCGCTACCGCCCGAGCCCGGCCCTGGCGGCCACATCGTGAGCGGCGACCCGGACCTGACCCACGTGCGCCGGATGTGGGCGGACGACGCCGCGTCGGCTCACCTCGGCATGGAGGCCCTCACCGTCGAGGTGGACCACGCCGTCGTGCGGATGACCGTGTCCGAGCACATGGTCAACGGCCACGACATCGCCCACGGCGGCTACCTCTTCACGCTCGCCGACTCGACCTTCGCGCTGGCCTGCAACTCACGGGGCACGCTGACGGTGGCGGCCGGCGCGGACATCGCGTTCGTCACCTCCGCCCGGCGGGGCGACGTGCTGGTGGCCGAGGCGCGGGTCCGGATCGACTACGGCCGCAGCGGCATCACCGACGTCACCGTGACCCGCGAGTCGGACGGTGCGGTCATCGCCGAGTTCCGGGGGCGGTCCAGGTCGCTTCCGGGTCGCTGATGTCACATCCCGGCTCGGCGTCGTGTCTTCTGGTCGACAGGACACCGACCGACCAAGGAGAGCACGTGTCGACCACCACGCGTACGACCCGCATCCCGCTCGTCGACGACCGCAACGTGCTCGTCAAGGCGATGAACTGGTACACCCGCCGCCAGTACGGCGCCGTCATGGAGCCGGCGTTGGCCCTCGCGCACAACCGCAAGGTGCTGACGTCGACGATGCGGTTCCAGAGCGCCACCAACCGCTGGGACGCGCTCGACTCCTCGCTCAAGCACCTGGCCACCCTCGCGGCCGCCGCCACGGTCGGCTGCAGCTGGTGCCTCGACTTCGGCTACTGGGTGTCGCATACCGAGGGCGTGGACCGGGCCAAGCTCGAGGCGATCACCGACTGGCGGGGCAGCGACGTCTACACGCCGCTGGAGCGCCGCGTCATCGAGTACGCCGAGGCGATGTCGACCACGCCGATGGGCGTCACCGACGAGATGGTGGCCGGCCTGCTGGAGGACCTCAGCGAGGCGGCGGTCGTCGAGCTGACGGCGGCCGTGGCGCTGGAGAACTTCTACAGCCGGTCCAACTCGGCGCTCGGCTTCACCAGCCAAGGTTTCAAAGACCGGTGCGACCTGCGGCCCGCCCGTGCCTGAGTCCGCCGACGAGGAGGTGGCCCGGCAGTTCGAGGAGCTACGACCACAGCTGGTCGGCGCCGCATACCGGGTGCTCGGGAGCATGGCCGACGCGGAGGACGCGGTGCAGGAGTCCTGGCTGCGGTGGGCGGCCCTCCCGGTGGACCGCCGCAGCGAGGTTCGCGACGTGCGCGCCTACCTCCTCACCGTCGCGACCCGACAGGCGCTGAACCGCATCCGGCAGCAGCAGAGCCGGCGGGAGGACTACGTGGGGCCGTGGCTTCCCGAGCCGGTGTCGACCGACCGCGGTCCCGCCGAGAGCGTGGAGCTCGCCGACTCCGTGTCGATGGCGATGCTCGTCGTCCTCGAGTCGCTGTCGCCGCTGGAACGTGCGGCCTTCGTCCTGCACGACGTGTTCGGGCTCAGCTTCGCCGAGGTGGCGACGACGCTGGACCGGTCGGAGGTGGCCGTGCGGCAGCTGGCCACTCGTGCCCGTGGGCATGTGCACTCGCGCCGGCCGGAGGTGGTCGACCGGGGCCGGCACGACGCCGTCCTGGACCAGTTCACGCAGCACCTGATGACCGGCGACATGGAAAAGTTCATGGCCCTGCTCGCCCCCGACGTGGTCCTCGTCACCGACGGCGGCGGGGTCAAGCGAGCGGCGCTCCGCCCGATCCACGGTCCCGACAAGGTCGTGCGGTGGCTGCTCGGCGTCCTCCACCGGCCGGACTACACCGGCGAGACCCGCATCGAGGTGACGCGGCTCAACGACGAGACAGCGGTGCTGCTGTTCGCCGACGGCGAGCTCGACACGGTCGCGTTCTGCACGGTGGAGGACCGCGGCATCACGGCTCTCTACTTCGTGCGGAACCCGTACAAGCTCGGTCACGTGACCAGCGCGGCCGGCACGCTGGTCGAGTAACTCGCGTGGTCAGGACACCTAGCGCATGTCCTGGACGCCGTCGTCGGTCAGCTCGTCGGGTTCGATGACGAGCGGGTTGAGGACGCGGTGGAGGAAGGACTTGGTACGGGGTTCCTTGGGGTCGCCGATGACGTCGGCCGGCGTACCGGACTCGACGACGTACCCGCCGTCCATGAACATCACGCGGTCGGCGACTTCGCGAGCGAACGCCATCTCGTGGGTGACGATCATCATCGTCATCCCCTCCGCCGCCAGCGACTTCATGACCGCGAGCACCTCGCCGACGAGCTCCGGGTCGAGGGCGGAGGTCGGCTCGTCGAACAGCATCAGCTCCGGGTCCATCGAGAGGGACCGGGCGATGGCGACGCGCTGCTGCTGGCCGCCGGACAGCTGGGCCGGGAACGCGTCCTCCTTGTGAGTCATGCCCACCCGCTCGAGGTTGCGGCGGGCCACCGTGTCCGCCTCCGACCGGCTGCGGCGCAGCACCTTGGTCTGGGCGATCGTGAGGTTCTGCAGGACGGTGAGGTGCGGAAACAGGTTGAACGACTGGAAGACCATGCCGATGCGCCGGCGCACCCCGTCGAGGTCGACGTCGGGGTCGGTCATCTCGTCGGCGCCGACGTGGATGGTGCCGGCGGTCGGGACCTCGAGCATGTTGACGCAGCGCAGCAGCGTCGACTTGCCGGACCCCGAGGGGCCGATGACGCAGACCACCTCTCCGGGGGCCACGTCGAGGCTGATGTCCTTGAGGACCTCGTTGGTGCCGAACGACTTCGACAGGTTCTGGATCGAGATGGCGGGCAGCTCGACGGCGGTCGACGAGCTCTTGGTGTCGGGGCGGGTGGACATGACGGTCACCGGGCCTTCGCAAAGCGTCTCTCGAGCGCCCGGACGAGGCTCGAGAGCGGGAGGGTGATCACGAGGTATGCCAGCGCCCCCACGATCAGGGGGGTGGGGTTGACCGTGCGGTTGAGGAAGTCCTGGCTGAACTTCGTCAGCTCGTACTGCGCGAAGGTCACGCCGAGCACGTAGACCAGCGACGAGTCCTTGACCAGCAGGATGATCTCGTTGGTCAGCGGCGGGATGACCACCCGGAAGGCCTGCGGCAGCACGATGCTCCACATCGTGCGGCCGTAGCTCATCCCGAGGGTGCGGGCGGCCTCCACCTGGCCCCGGGGTACCGCCTGGATACCGGCGCGGATGGTCTCGGCCATGTAGGCGGCGGCGGTCAGTCCCAGCCCGACCATCACCTCGCCGTAGATCTCACCGGGGAAGCGGAAACCCGGGAACGCGTTGGGAATGCCGTAGGCGACCATGAACAGCACGACGAGAGCCGGCAGCCCGCGGAACAGCTCGACGTAGGCGTTGGCGAACCACCGGTACGGCCCGATCGAGGACAGCTTCATCATCGCGATGAGCAGTCCCAGGGCGAGGCCGAAGACGAAGGCCAGCGCCGTGTAGATGAGGGTGTTCTTCATCCCGGTCGTGATGATGCTCGGCCACATCCGCTGGAAGATGTCCAGCCGGAAGAACGCCGCGTTGAACTGCGCCCAGTCGGTCTTGAGCGCCAGGAACAGGATGACGAGGATCCCGACGGCGTACTGCGCTCCTCGGGTGAGCCGGGCGCGCTGGCGCCGGCTCATTCCCGATCTGGACGGCGCCGCGGTGTCGAGGGCCATGACGAGCCCCTTCCTCTCGTGAAGCCAGCTCGGACGTCCGGCCGGTCGACCGGCGGTCGACCGGCTTCCTGCGCTACGGCTACTTCGGCGGCGCCTGGCCGATCCACTTCGTGTAGAGCGACGCGTAGGTGCCGTCGGCCTTCGAGGAGGTGATGACGTCGTCGACGACCTTCTTCAGCGCGTCGTTGCCGAGCTTCATCCCGAAGCCGTACTGCTCACCGGTGTCGAACTGGGTGGCGACCTTCGTCGCGCCCTTGTTCTCCTTGATCGCCTCGGTCCAGACCGGGAGGTCGTTGATGGCGGCGTCGACCTGGCCGGTGGTGAGGGCCTGGGTCTCGGTGGCGAGGTCCTGGAACTCGACGACCTCGTAGCCGTTCGCCGCCTTCTTGCTATTGGCGTAGTCGAGCCCCGTGGTGGCCGCCTGGGCGCCGAGCTTCTTGCCCTTGAGGTCGGCGAGCGTCGCGACGCTGGAGTCGGTCTTCACCAGCAGCGCCTGGGTCGCGTCGAAGTAGGGCAGCGAGAAGAGGATCGCCTTCTTGCGCTCGTCCGTGATGGTCATGCCCGCCGCCGCGATGTCGCACTTGCCGGTGGACAGGTCCTGGCCCGACTTGATGCCCTCGAACGGGGTGTCGACGATGGCCTGCTCCACCCCGAGCTTCTTGGCCACCATGTCGATCATGTCGACGTCGAAGCCGATGGTCTTGCCCTGGTCGTCGTTGGACTGGAACGGCGCATACGGCAGGTGGGTGCAGGTCGTCAGCTTGCCCTGGGCGATGAGGGTGACGCCGGCGGCCGCGGCACCGCCGCTGGTGGCCCCGGAGCCGGCGCCGGACCCGGCCCCCGAGTCACCGGAGCCGCCGGACGCGGTGGACCCGCAGGCGGACAGGGCGAGGGCGGCCGAAGCCGCGACGACGACGAGAGAACGGGTCGCGAAGCGTGAAGTCACGGGGGCAAGTCTCCTGGTTCGGGCGCCGGACCGACCCCGGCACTCAAGGCGGAATCATGGCACGGGCGGGGTTCCCGCGACGTATCCGGCGGGTCACAACGGCATACCATCGCGGCGTGGCGACCGGTGACGACACCAGGTACGACGACCTGCGGACGTGGAGCGTCGACCGGCTCCGGTCGGAGCAGACCACGCGGCTGCGGGAGACGGTCCAGGCGGCGTATGCGTCCGTGCCGCACTACCGGGCGGCCTTCGACGCGGTGGGGCTGCGCCCGGGTGACGTCCGGTCGCTGGGCGACCTGGCGCGCGTCCCGTTCACCAGCAAGGAGGACCTGCGCCAGAACTACCCGTTCGGGATGTTCGCGGTGCCGAGGGAGCAGGTCGTCCGGGTCCACGCGAGCAGCGGCACGACGGGGCGGCCCACGGTCGTGGGCTACACCCGAGCCGATCTGGATGTGTGGTCGGAGGTGATGGCCCGGTCGATCCACGCGGCGGGCGGCCGGCCGGGCGACATCGTCCACGTGGCGTACGGCTACGGCCTGTTCACCGGCGGCCTCGGGGCGCACTACGGGGCCGAGCGGCTGGGCTGCACGGTGGTGCCGGTGTCGGGTGGGATGACCGAGCGCCAGGTGCAGCTGATCCGGGACTTCGAGCCGCGCGTCATCATGGTCACGCCGAGCTACTTCCTCAGCATTCTCGACGAGATGGAGCGCCAAGGCCTCGACCCGAAGTCCTCGTCGCTGCGGGTGGGGATCTTCGGCGCGGAACCCTGGACCGAGTCGATGCGCCGGGAGGTCGAGGAACGGACCGCCATGGACGCCGTCGACATCTATGGCCTGTCCGAGGTCATGGGCCCGGGCGTCGCGCAGGAAGCGGTCGAGACCAAGGACGGCCTGCACATCTGGGAGGACCACTTCTACCCGGAGATCGTGGACCCCATCACCGGCGAGGTGCTCCCCGAGGGCGAGCGTGGGGAGCTGGTGTTCACCAGCCTCACCAAGCAGGCGATGCCGGTGCTGCGCTACCGGACCCGCGACCTCACCCGGCTGCTGCCGGGCACCGCATACCCGGCTTTCCGCCGGATGGAGAAGGTCACCGGCCGCTCCGACGACCTGATGATCGTCCGCGGCGTCAACGTGTTTCCCACCCAGGTGGAGGAGCTGGTCCTCGCCGAGGCTTCGCTGGCGCCCTACTTCCAGTGCGTGCTCACCCGGCCGGGCCGGCTCGACGAGCTGACCGTCGTCGTGGAGAGCGACGAGGTGCTCGGCGACGCGGACAAGGACTCGGTCGTCGACCGGCTCGTGGGCCGCATCAAGGACCGCATCGGGACCACCGCGCGGGTCGAGGTGCGTGACCCGGGGGGTATCGAGCGGTCCGTCGGCAAGGCGCGTCGGGTCGTCGACCAGCGTCCCCGCGACTGAGAGATCGGCCGGCCTGAGGCTTCCAGGCGAGAGTCGCCGTGAGGCTCCGCGCGGAGGAAAGTTGCCCTCATAACGGCAACTTCTCTTCACTCGAAGGGGACTGCCGTCCCAAGACGTCCGGTATGTGACGTTTCGGTGAGTGCGACGAAACTCGGGTCTCTCACACCGGATCCGGTAGGACCGAGCCGACTCCCGTGGGCGTCACTAGACCAAGGGCCGATGCGACGCGGCTCGGTCAGGCGGTGCAGGAGGGCGCTTCGGCGAGGGCGGCCGCAGCCTGCTTGTAGGGGTCGAGGTGGGTCGGCGCCGCCTTCCAGCGCTCGATCCAGCGCGCCTGCGCCGCGGGGCCGTCGAGGTGACCGTCGCTGTGGTCGGACATTTCCTGGAGATGGGTCCGCCAGTCGTCCATGACCGCCTTGGCGGCCCCCATATAGGTGTCGATGGCCTGCTGACGGGCCGCGCACGCCTGGAGCTTCGGGGCCAGGTCGGGCGGTGCCTGGAGGCTTCCGACGTTGTCGCAACCCTGCACGCCACTGTAGGCGCTCACCGCGCTGTCGTATGCGGCAACGTCGCCCGGGCCAGCCGCCCGGGTGGGCCCGAAGACGTTGGTCTTGACCTCGAGGTAGGTCTTCGCGCCTGAGTCGATGTCGGTCTGACCCTGTAGATGGTCGGACCAGTGTTGCGCTCCGGTCGTCGCCGCGGCGATCACCGGCTGTGCGGCGTCCTGGCGGGTGACGCAGTCCTGCAGAGCCTTCTGGGCTGCGGCGAGGTCGGCCGACCCGGTAGGCGCGGCCGATGCGGTGCTGGAGCTCGTGGACGGCGTCGGCGAGGTGGTGGACGGCGTGCTCGTCGTGCTGGTCGTCGCCGGGGCCGCGGCCTGGTCAGGGCTGTTGTTGCCGGTGAGGATGCGGAACCCGAAGAACGCCGCGGCTGCGATGGCGAGCACGGCGACGACTCCGAGGACGAGCGGCAGCGGCGATCGCCGCTCCGCGCTGTGCTTTCCCACGTTTGGTCCATCCTTCCGATGCGGCGATCAACGCACCGAACCTGAGTCTCCCCCCGCCGTTCCGCGCCTCGGAACGACCGTCGGCATACGGTGTGCGTATGCGAGTGCTGGTCAGCGGTGGGGCCGGGTACATCGGATCGCACACCGTGGTTCATCTTAGGGCCGCGGGGCACGAGGTACTCGTCGTGGACAACTTCGGCAACGCAAACCCGGCCGTCATGGCGCGACTGGACGCACTGACGGACACCCACATCCCGGTGCACGCCTTCGACCTGACGGACCGCGACAAGACGGAGCACCTGTTCGCCACCGAGCCGATCGACGCGGTGATCCACTTCGCCGGGCTCAAGGCCGTCGGGGAGAGCGTGCAGATCCCGCTCGACTACTACGAGAACAACCTGCAGTCGACCTTCTCGCTGTTGCGCGCGATGCGCCGGCACGGCTGCTCGACGCTGGTGTTCTCGTCCTCGGCCACGGTGTACGGCGACCAGGCCCCGCTGCCCTATCGCGAGGACTACGAACCGCTGCAGTCGACCAGTCCGTACGGCCGGAGCAAGGTCATGAACGAGCTGGTGCTGCGCGACGTCGCGCACATCGACCCCGCGTGGCGGATCGCCGTGCTGCGCTACTTCAACCCGGTCGGGGCGCATCCCTCCGGGATGATTGGCGAGGATCCGCAAGGCATCCCCAACAACCTCATGCCGTTCATCGCCCAGGTCGCCGTCGGCCGTCGTGACCGGCTGCACGTCTTCGGGGACGACTACCCCACGACGGACGGGACGTGCGAGCGGGACTACATCCATGTCGAGGATCTTGCGGCGGGGCACGTGGCGGCGCTCAACCGGATCGCCCTGTCCGACAACCCGATTCGCACGTGGAACCTCGGCACCGGTCGCGGAACCTCCGTCCTGGAGATGATCCGGGCCTTCGAGCGCGCCTCGGGGAGACCCATCCCGTTCGACGTGGTGGACCGGCGGGCCGGTGACCTGCCGGCCTCCTGGGCCGACCCGTCGCGGGCGAACGACGAGCTGGGCTGGGTCGCGACCCGAACGGTCGACGACATGTGCGTCGACACCTGGCGCTGGCAGAGCCGGAACCCCAACGGCTACCAGGACGAGATGCTTCCTGCCGATGAGTGAGGGCACCCACGTGGGGTGTCCGTTCCACGTCTCCGTCGTCTGCACGGGCAACATCTGCCGCTCACCGATGGCCGAGGTCATCCTGCGTGACCTGTTCCGGGACGCCGGCCTCGAGAACCAGGTGACCGTCGACTCGGCGGGCACCACCCGGTGGGAGGTCGGCAACCCGATGGACCCTCGAGCGGCGGCAGAGCTGCGACGCCGTGGGTATGACGGAAGCGCCCACGTGGCAAGGCAGTTCGAGCCCGGCTGGTTGCCCGACACCGACCTGGTCCTCGCCGCCGACGCGGGCCACGCCTCGGTGTTGCGCCGGTGGGCGCGCACGAAGTCGGACGCCGCCAAGGTCCATCTGCTGCGGGAGTTCGACCCGGCGGCCGTCGCCGCCGGCACCCTGGAGGTCGACGACCCCTGGTACGGCGACGAGAAGGACTTCGTCCGGTGCTTCACCGAGGTCGAGGCGGCCTGCCGCGGCGTGGCCGCGTGGGTGGCCGACCAGCTCGCGGCGTCGCACGGCGGTGGCTGACCCGGTCGCGCCCCGGCACGGCATGGCCGGTCAGGGCTCGCTCGCCCTGGCCATGTACGGCGCCATCGCGGCCGGTCTCGCCCTCGCCATCGGGGCCGACGCGGCGCTCGGGGTGGTCGCGCTGCTCGTCGCCGTGCTGGCCGAGATGGTCGTCTTCTTCCTGGCCCACGCCTACGTCGACGTCATCGGTGAGAAGTACGACCACCCCGAGCGCTCCCTCGTCGAGCGCATCGCCCATGGCGTCCAGCACGGCCTGATGCTGCTGCTGGGAGGGCTGCCGGTCCTCGTCGTCTTCGGGGTCGAGCGCCTCGCCGGAGTCGACGACGACGCCAGCGCGACCGGCGCGCTCGTGGGGCTGGTCCTGCTGCTCGGGGGGTTCGGCTACGTCGCCGCCCGTCGCGGCCGGTCCTCGCCGTTCCGGGCGGTAGCCGAAGGACTCGTCGTGGCCCTCATCGGGATCGCGATCCTCCTGCTGAAGCTGCTCCTGAAGTAGGCGCAGGCCTCTGCGGCGACTCTGGGAGGATGGCGGCATGTCCTCGTTCGCCGACGCCGACCCGCCGGTGGCCCTCGGTGCGCTGGACGGCCGCTACCGGCCGGTGGTGGCGCCCCTGGTCGACTTCCTCTCCGAGGCCGCCCTCAACCGGATGCGGGTCCACGTCGAGATCGAGTGGCTGATCCACCTCACCGAGCACAAGGTCGTCCCGGGCGTCCGGCACCTCACCGACGACGAGAAGGCGGCGCTGCGCCGGATCGTCACCGAGTTCGGCCCCGCCCAGGTGGACGAGCTCGCCGCCATCGAGCGCGAGACGGTCGCACGACGTCAAGGCGGTGGAGTACTTCCTCAAACGGCGCCTCGCGGGCATCGTCCCGGCCGAGCAGGACCGCGGGCTCAGCGAGCTCGTGCACTTCGCGTGCACCTCGGAGGACGTCAACAACCTGTCGTACGCGTTGCTCGTCCGAGGCGCCGTGACGTCGGTGTGGCTCCCCCGAGCGAGCGCGGTCGTGGACCAGGTGGCCGGGATGGCCGGTGCGCTGCGCGGCATACCGATGCTGGCGCATACCCACGGGCAGCCGGCCACGCCGACCACGCTGGGCAAGGAGCTGGCGGTCCTCGCAGCGCGGCTGCGGCGGCAGCTGCGCCGGGTCGGCGGTGCGGAGTACCTCGGCAAGCTCAACGGCGCCACCGGGACGTTCGGGGCGCATCTCGCCGCCGTACCCGACGCCGACTGGCCCGGGGTCAGCCGGTCGTTCGTCGAGGGACTCGGGCTCACCTGGAACCCGTTGACGACGCAGATCGAGAGCCACGACTGGCAGGCCGAGCTGTATGCGGACATCGCGCGGTTCAACCGGGTGCTGCACAACCTCTGCACCGACGTGTGGACCTACATCTCGTTCGGCTACTTCGCGCAGGTGCGCGGGCAGGGGACGGTCGGCTCGTCGACGATGCCGCACAAGGTGAACCCCATCCGGTTCGAGAACGCCGAGGCCAACCTCGAGGTGTCCAACGCGTTGCTCGACGTGCTGGCCGCCACACTGGTGCAGTCGCGGCTGCAGCGCGACCTCACCGACTCCTCGATGCAGCGCAACATCGGCTCGGCGTTCGGCCACTCGGTGCTGGCGTTGGACAACGTCTCGCGCGGGCTCTCCGGGCTGGACGCGGTGCCGGCGGTGATGGCCGCCGACCTCGACGCCAACTGGGAGGTGCTCGGCGAGGCGGTGCAGTCCGCGATGCGCGCGCTCGCCGCGCAGGGGGTGCCGGGCATGGAGGAGCCCTACGAGCGGCTCAAGGAGCTGACCCGAGGACGTCGCATCGGCGGCGACGACATGCGGGCGTTCATCGCCGGCCTCGGGCTGCCGGCGGACGTCGCCGCCCGGCTCTCGGCGATGACGCCGGCGAGCTACGTCGGGGCGGCGCCGCAGCTGGTCGACTACCTCGTCGACCAAGGCAACTAGCTGGCGACAGGCGACGTCAGACCGTGACGAGACCCTCAGGGGTCTGGAAGGTCACGGCGAGCAGCCCCGGCGTCCCGTGTGGGGCGACGAAGCTGAAGTCGATGACCGACGACGTCTCGGTGGCCGGCAGGCCGAGCCACTCCTTGACGCGCTCGGGGTCGCCGGCGATCTGGAGACCCTCGATCGTCACGCTCGTCGAGGCACCGACGCTGGGGTGCAGGGAGTCGTCCTCCCACTGCACGTAGTAGGGCAGCTGCGGGTCGGACATGAGCCCCTTGATGCCCAGCTGGCGCCAGCGCAGCTCGACGCCGTCGGGGCGGTGCCGGTTGCCCTCGACCGCGGGCCGACCGAGCCGCTCCTCCACGGAGCTGATGTCGTCGACACGGACGCACCAGCCGAGCCAGCCACCGCCCGCCTCGATCCGCGTCTTGACCGCCCGCCCGAAGGGCGCCTTGTCCGACGCGGGGTGGTCCAGGCAGTCCACGACCTCGACATAACGTTGGTCCGCGAGCGGCAAGATCACGTTGCGGGTGCCGAAGCGGGGATGAACGCCGCCGTCGACCGGCTCCACACCGATCTGCTTCGCGAGGCGAGCGGCCGTCGCCTGCAACCCGTCGTGCTCCGCGGTGTAGGAGACGTGGTCCACGCGCATGCCGTCCATCGTGGCACACGCTCAGGGGTGCTTTTGACCACCCCTGTAGGCGCCGATCAGGAAGCTGTGCTGGGGGTGCGTTGACGCCGGGCCTCGAACAGCACGATGGCCGCGGCTGCGGCGACGTTGAGCGAGTTCGCTTTGCCGTGCATAGGGATTCGGACCCGGTATGCCGCCGCGTCCAGCAGCGCGTCGTCGGCTCCGTGCTTCTCGGCACCCACCGCGACGGCCACCGCTCCGGTCAGGTCGGCGTCGGTGTAGAGCAGGTCGGTCTCGGGTGTCGTGACGACGAGACGGACGTGTCGCGCAGCCAACCAGGCCAGGGTCTCGGTCGTCGTGGCGGCGGCCACCGGCACCGCGAAAACCGTCCCCTTGCTGGCCCGGACGACGTTGGGGTTGCCCCAGTCGGTCACCGGGTCGGCCGCGACGACGGCGCCCACCCCGGCCGCGTCGGCGGTGCGGAGCATGGCGCCGAGGTTGCCGGGCTTCTCGACTCCCTGCGCCACGAGGAGCAGTGCATCGTCGTCCGGGTCGATGGTGGACAGCGCCCGGCCGACCGACGGAACGACGGCCAGCAGCCCGTCGGGACCCTCCCGGTAGGCGACCTTGTCGAAGGCCGGGCGGCTGAGGATGACCACCTCCGCGCCGAGCCGCCGGGCGTGGGCGACGAGGTCCTCCTGCCGGCCGATCTCCTGGCGTCCGGCCTGTCCCGCCGGGCTGAACAGCTCGGGACAGACGAACAGGGTCTGCGGGCATACGCCCGATGCGAGCGCCAGCGACAGCTCCTCGTACCCCTCGACCAGCGTGGTGCCGGAGTCCTCGCGGATGCGGCGCCGGCGCAGCGCGACGAGCGAGCGCAGCCGCGGGTTCGCGGGTGACGTGATGAGCAGGTCGGGCACGGTGGCGGACCGCCTCAGAGCAGGGACCGCAGGACCGGGACCAGGCCGTCGTCCTCGACGGTGCCGGTCACCTCGTCGGCGGCCGCCTTGACCTCGTCCGGCGCCTGGCCCATGGCCACGCCGCGAGCCGCCCAGTGCAGCATCTCGATGTCGTTGCGCTGGTCGCCGACCGCGACGGTCTGGCCCGGCTCCACCTCGCAGGTGCCGGCGGACCAGCTCCAGCGCCGAGCCCTTGGACACCCCCTCGGGGTTGATGTCCAGCCAGGCCGTCCAGCCGACGGCGTAGGAGACCTCGTGCAGCCCCGCGCGTTCCACCTGCTCCAAGAACTCCTCGGACGACGCGTCGGGGCGCCGGAGCGTGACGCGGGTCGCCGGGTATGCGAGGAGCTCCTCCCAGTCGACGACGACCTGTTCGCCACCTAGCTCGCCCTCGGGGAACGGGGCGCTGACCTTGAACCCGACCCCGATGTCCTCGACGGCCACCAGCGCGTCCGGGATCTGCTCGCGCAGCATGGTGAGCACCGGCCGTGGGTCGAAGGTGACCGTGTCGATGACCCGGTAGCCGCGCGGCTGGTTCGGGTCCAGGGTGAGCGTCACGGCGCCGTTGGAACAGACGACATACCCGCGCTCGAGGTCCAACAGCCGGATGATCGGCAGCGTGGCGACGATGGACCGCCCCGTCGAGATCACCAGGTGGTGACCGGCGGCCACGACGTCGGCGACCGCCTCCCGAACCGCAGGCGAGAGGCCGCCGGTGTGGTCGATGGTGGTGCCGTCGATGTCGAGGGCGACGAGGAGCGGCGTCTGGCGCGTGATGCGCCGGGTGGTGGCAGTCATGGTCGGCACCACCCTACGGGCGCCTGCGGCCGGTCAGGCGTCGGCCCGCAGCACCTCACGGACGCGCAGGCGCCGACCGGTGTTGAGGATCGAGCGCTTGTAGAGCCGCTCGCCGATGACCATGGTCCAGGCGGCGAATGCCAGCGTCACCGCGAGGGACACGAACGGCTCCCACCACGCCGCCTCACCTGCGAGCAGCCGCTGCGGCATCGAGATCGCCGAGACCACGGGCAGGTAGGAGCCGACGACCCGGACGGTGCCCTCACCGAACAGCCCCATGAACATCGCCACCATGAGGATCGTCGTCAGCACCGGCGTCGTCGACTGCAGGTCCTCGCTGCGCGTCGCCAGTGACCCGGCCACCGCCCAGAGGCAGGCAAGGGCCGCGAAGCCGGCCACGAAGAAGACGAGGAACCACCCGGCCGAGGCGGCGACGAGACCGATCTGCGGCGCGTACGAGGTGAACGCCATCCCGATCAGCCCGACCGCGACGAAGAGCACCATCTGGGCCAGCGCGAGCACGACGTTGCCGAGCACCTTGCCGGCCAGCAGCTGCCGCAACGGCACCGCGCTGACGAGGATCTCGACCACGCGCGACTGCTTCTCCTCCACGACGCTGGTCGCGATGGCCATCCCGAACATGATCGAGGCGAAGTAGAAGAGGAACCCGAAGATCAGCCCGACGGCGACCTTCAGCCCCTCGTTGGAGTCGGGCTCGAGCAGCTGCGTGGTCACGGCGCCACCGGCCGTGAGGGCCGTCACGGTCGTACCGGCCCGCTGGGCGTTCTCGGCGAGAGTCCGGTTGCGGACCGAGTCGGTGACCGCCGCGGTCATGCTCGACTTCACGTCGGTCTTCCCGACGAGCCGCCAGCCGTCGCTCTCGTGGATGAGCCCCACGTCGGCCTTGCCATCTCGAACCGCGGCTTCCACCCCGGCCGGGTCCGCGGCATCGGTGACGGTGAGCGTCAGGTCGTCGCCCCGCTGCGGAGCCGACTGACCGACCTGCTGCATCACCTCGCGGGCGCCGTCGCCGGCAACGGCGGCGGTGACCTCGTTGCTCTTGCCGGACATGAACGCCTGGAACCCGAGCCCGCCCGCGAGGAGCAGCAGGGTGACGGCGGTGCCGACGAGGAAGTTGCGGTCCCGCAGCTTCACGACGATCTCGCGCATCATCACGATGGGCCAGACCGCCTGGCCGCCGGTCCGGGGCGCCTGGACCGGTGCGGAGTCCTGCTGCTGCGGTGCCGTGGTGGTGTCGATGCTCATGCCGTGACCTCGCGGTAGATGTCGTTCAGACTGGGGACGATGGCGCTCAGCTCGC
The DNA here is from genome assembly GCA_963751085.1 of uncultured Actinomycetota bacterium. Lineage (GTDB taxonomy): Bacteria > Actinomycetota > Actinomycetes > Actinomycetales > Dermatophilaceae > Lapillicoccus. The sequence goes on from CAVVTH010000006.1 coordinate 111,144, forward strand.
GAACCGACCCGCGGCGCAGCGCCTCACGGAGGATCCGATCGGAGGCGTCGGCGGCGACCAGCTCGAGCACCGCGACGGGTCCGTCGACGTCGACGACGGCGACACCGGGAACCTCGCGGACCCAGCCCGCGTCGGCGGCACCGCCGGACGGCCCCGCAGCTACGACCAGCCGGTGCAGGGTCCGGCCCCGGTGCCGCAGGTCGTCGACCTTGCCGCCGGCCACCACGCGTCCAGCGGAGAGCACGACGAGGTCGTCGCAGATCCGCTCGACGAGGTCGAGCTGGTGGGACGAGAAGAGGACCGGCACACCGCGGGCCGCCTGCTCGCGCATGAGGTCGGCCATGGCGTCGACGGCGTCCGGGTCGAGGCCGGAGAACGGCTCGTCGAGGATGAGGGCGATCGGCGACGACATGACGGCCGCGGCGATCTGCACCCGCTGCTGGTTACCGAGCGACAGCGACTCGAGGTTGTCGTTGGCTCGGTCGGTGAGGCCGAAGCGCTCGAGGAGCTCCTGGCCCGACCGTCGGGCGCCCTGGGCGGTCATCCCGTGCAGGCGGCCGAGGTAGACCAGCTGGAACAGCACCGGCTGCTTGGGGTAGAGGCCGCGCTCCTCGGGCATGTAGCCGAACCGGGCGCGATCGTCGCGGCTCACCGGACGCCCGCGCCAGAGCACCTCGCCCGCGCTGGGGTCGAGGATGCCCATGATCATCCGCATCGTCGTCGTCTTGCCGGCGCCGTTGCCGCCGACGAACCCGGTGAGGCCACCGGGCCGCACCGTCAGGTCCACCGCGTCGACGGCCCGGACGTCGCCGAAAAAGCCTGGTCAGTCCTCTGGTCTCGAGCATGCCCCCACGCTAGGCAAATCCGCGGGGACAGGGATCAACCCGGAGGCGGAGATCCGCCGTCCGCCCCGGGACGGATCAGGCCCAGCTCGTGCGCGAGGACGACGGCCTGGACGCGGTCGCGCAGGTGCAGCTTGGCCAGGACGTTGGAGACGTGGGTCTTCACCGTCGCCTCGCCGACGAACAGCTCGGTCGCGATCTCGCCATTGCTGAGCCCTCTGCCGATGAGGACGAGGACCTCCCGCTCGCGGTTCGTGAGCAGGTCCAGCTCTCTCGGAGGCGCCGATAACCTTGTGGCCGAACCGTTTTCGACAGTATGCGAGGTGTCGCCGGTGGTCATTCGCTCGATGACGCGCCGGGTCACCTCGGGGGCGAGCAGCGCGTGACCGTTCCCCACGACGCGGACGGCGTCGACCAGCTTCTCGGGTTCGGCGTTCTTGAGCAGGAACCCGCTCGCGCCGGCGCGCAACGCGTCGACGAGGTAGTCGTCACGGTCGAAGGTCGTGAGGATGACGACCTTGGCCAGGTCGCGGGCGACGATCTCGCGGGTGGCCTCGATGCCATCAGTGCCAGGCATCTGGACGTCCATGAGGACGACGTCGGGCCTCAGCCGCGCCACGATGTCGACGGCCGCCGCGCCGTCGCTCGCCTCGCCGACGACCTGGAGGTCTGGTTCGACGCCGAGGATCATCGAGAAGCCGGAGCGCACCAGGGCCTGGTCGTCGACGACGACGACCCGCAGGACGTCCGGGGACGCGAAGGACGAGTCGGTCACCGGGCGGACTCGACCGGTTCGGGCGAGCGGACCTCATCGACCGGCTCGTCGACCGGCTCGTCGGCCGGCTCGTCGGTGGCCGTCGCCCGGGTCAGTGGCAGCCGGACGCGGACCCGGAACCCGCCCGTCGCCCGGGGGCCGATCTCGAGCGAGCCGTCCTGGGCGGCGACGCGCTCGCGCATACCCAGCAGTCCGAGGCCGGTGCCGGACGTCCCCGTCCGTGGCCGTCCGGCGTCCAGCACCTCGACCTCGGCGAAGCCGCGGGTCGCGGAGCCGTCGACGCGCAGCACGACCGTCGCGGCCGAGGCGGTGGAGTGCCGGCGGACGTTGTGCAACGCCTCCTGCACCGTGCGGTAGAGCGTCAGGCCGACTCCGGGACCGAGGCGAGTCACGGCGTCCGGCGGGTCCGCGACCACGGTGTAACCGACGTCGAGACCCTCCGCGCGCAACCGGTCGGCCAGCGCGGGAAGGGCGTCGACCGAGGGCTCGGGCGCTCGATCGGGGGCCGCCGGGATCCGGTCGCCCTGGCGCAGCGTGCCGAGCAGGGCGCGCATCTCGGTCACGGCCTGGCGCGCGGAGGACTCCACGGAGGCCAGCGCAGTCGAGGCGGCCGGCGGGTCGAGGTCGAGCACCCGGCGAGCGGCCGCAGCCTGGACGCCCATGACCGAGACGTGATGAGCAACGACGTCGTGCAGTTCGCGCGCGATGCGCAGCCGCTCCTCGACGACCGCGTGCTCCTTGAGCTCGGCCGCCTGAGTCCGCAGGGTCGCCGCCTGCGTGGCGAGCCGGGCTCGGCGGCGGGCGGCGTTCCAGGCGGCCTGACCGCCGAGGACCGCGCCACCGAAGTAGACGATGTTGACGAGGAACGTGTAGGTCACCGCCGCGAGGACCGGGTCCACCGCCCCCCGGGAGCGACCGGGCTCGGTAAGGTCCTCGTTGATCTGGGCTACCGCGCTGCCGAGCAGGAACTGGTAGGCCAGCCAGCCGAACATCAGCAGCAGGACGCCGCCGATGACCACGAGCGCCACCCGCCGGTCACGGGCCCACGCCATGGCGCTGAACAGCGCGAAGAAGTAGAGCGCCTGGACCGACAGCTGCATGGCGATGTCGGGCATCCGGACGCCCACGACGAAGAAGGCCAGCGACGACACGACGACGACGCCGAGCGGCCAACGGCGGCGGAACGCGATGGGTGCGGCCATGGCCGCGACGCCGAGGTACTGCTGCCACGCCGGCGTGCTCGTCCGCAGCGCACCACCGCTGCGCAGCATCTCGAGCCCGATCGCGGACAGGACGAAGAGGACCAGCGCGATCGTCGCGTCCCGCCGCTGGGCCACGGCTGCGGGACGCCGGACCCAGTCCGCGTCGAGGGCGAAGAAGTCCGCCACTCGGCTGCGCCATGTCGTCACCGCTCCAGCCTACGGAGGAGGAAGCAAGCTCCGGATCCCTCTCAGGGCGGAGTCAGCCCGGCACTTCGGCCGGGTCGTCGGCCTTCCGCGGCATTCGCCACGCGGCGCCGACGGCGAACAGGTTGAGGCCGAGGAGGATCGTCGGCGGCCACACCGTGCCGTGGATCTGAGCCAGGGTGGCGATGGCCGCGGCGAGGACCGCCGAGGCGATCCCGATGGTCAGCTGGGCGAAGGCCGACAGCTCGTGCAGCTCGGCTGGTGGCGCGTGCTCGACGAGGTAGGCCGACTTGGCGACGCTGACGGCGTCGGCGGCGAGGGTCGCAAGGAGCAGGAGCACCGCGTGGTTGAGCGCCGACTCCCCCACCAGGCCCAGGCGCTCGATGGCCACCGCCCCGAACGCCGCGACCGTGCTGCAGATCGTCCCGTCGATGAGCATTCCCCGGTAGCCGCGGACGCGCAGCACCCGGTGCCACAGCAGGGCACCGACCACCAGGGAGATGCTCGTGACGGCGATGATCACGGCGAGGCTGCCGGGGACGCTGCCGTGCAGGGCGGCCGTCCGGATGCTGAAGAAGGTGGTCGCCAGCGTGACCGAGATGAACAGGATCTGCCGGACGAGGTACTGGCGCAGCCAGGCATACCGACGGGTTGCCGCGATGCCGGCCCGGAAGGTCGCGGCCAGGTTCGGTCGATGCCCGGTCTTCCCCGGGACGTGCTCCACGACGATGAAGAAGGCGCAGCCGGCCGAGAGCAGTAGGAAGGCGGACGCGAACCACTGCAGGGCGATGTGACCGACGATCGGGTCGCGGCCGGCGAACACCCACGCGGAGAGGATCGCGACGACGCTCGCCAGGGCGCCGCCGAGGGCGGCCTGGGTGAGCAGCAGGGTGCTGCGCCGCTCGGGGTGGACGCCCCGCGCCAGCACGTCGGTGAACGCGATGCTGCCGATCCCCGACGTGAGCCCGGTCCCGAGAGCGACGCCGACGAAGGTCAGGTTCACCGCCAGGGCCCGGTCCGACATGGTCAGGCTGACCGTCGCCAGGGCGAACAGCAGCGCCGCCGACGCCACCGACATGAGCGCCATGACGGTGCGGCTGCGCAACCGGGTGGCGAGGGCGGTCGGCCCGAGCGTGTAGCCGACCAGGGTGCCGATGGTGCCGAGCGGGACGAGCAGCCCAGCAACGACGAGGGACCCGCCGAGCGCCGCGCAGAGGAACGGCAGCACGATGTTGGTGCTGGCCAGCTTTCCGGCCATCCCGTAGCTGCTGCCCTGGAGCAGCAGCAGGACGAAGTTGCGCCGCGGCGGGGCCTCGGACGGCGAAGAGGGCGTATGCGCGTCAGCCGGTCGGTGGTGCAGGGCCGCGGGTGGGTCCGCGGGAGCCACCGGGAGGAGCGGAGGCGGATGCGCCGGTGCGGCCGCCGGCCGCTCGTCCTGGTCCGGCATCGGTCAGCCGTGTGGCGTCAGGACGTCCAGGCCGAGGTACGGGCGCAGCGCGTCCGGCACGACGACGGATCCGTCTCGCTGCTGATGGGTCTCGAGGATCGCGACCAGCCACCGGGTCGTCGCGAGCGTCCCGTTGAGGGTGGCGACCGTGCGGGTCGCGCCGCCCTCCGGGTCGCGTTCACGCACCCCCAGCCGGCGCGCCTGGTAGGTCGTGCAGTTCGAGGTCGAAGTCAGCTCTCGGTAGCGGCCCTGGGTGGGTATCCACGCCTCGCAGTCGAACTTCCGGGCCGCCGGCCCGCCGAGGTCGCCGGCGGCGGTGTCGATGATCCGGTAGGGGACGTCGATGGCGGCGAGCATCTCGCGCTCCCAGCCGAGCAGCCGCTCGTGCTCCGCCTCGGCGTCAGCGGCCGTGCAGTAGACGAACATCTCGATCTTCTGGAACTGGTGGACGCGGATGATCCCGTGGGTGTCCTTGCCGTGCGACCCCGCTTCGCGGCGGTAACAGGTGGACCAGCCGGCATACCTCTTCGGGCCGCCGCTGAGGTCGAGGATCTCGTCGGCGTGGTATCCGGCGAGGGCGACCTCGGAGGTGCCGGTCAGGTAGAGGTCGTCGGCCTCCAGCCGGTAGACCTCGTCGGCGTGGGCGTCGAGGAACCCGGCGCCGGCCATGATCTCCGGGCGCGACCAGCGTCGGGGTGATCATCGGCGTGAAGCCGTACTCGACGGCGCGCGCTATCCGAGGTTGAGCAGCGCCAGCTCGAGCCGGGCGCCGACCCCAGTGAGGAAGTAGAACCGCGAGCCCGACACCTTGGCGCCGCGCTCCATGTCGATCGCCCCGAGCCGCTCGCCGAGCGCCAGGTGATCGCGGGGCTCGAAACCCTCGGCCGCGAAGTCGCGCGGCGACCCCACCACCTCGCGGATGGCGTAGTCGTCCTCGCCGCCGGTCGGGACCCCGTCGATGATGATGTTGCCGACCCGCCGGGCCAGCTCCTCGAGCTCGCGGTCGCGCTCGCCCGCCTCCGCCTCGAGCGACCGGACCCGTGCAGCGAGGTCCTTGGCCTGCGCGACGAGGGCGGTCTTCTGCTCGCCCTTCGCCGACGCCACCTGCTTGCCGAACGCCTTCTGCTGGGCCCGCACCCGCTCGAACTCGCCCAGCGAGGAGCGCCTCGCCTCGTCCGCGGCGAGGATCGCGTCGACGATCCCCGGGTCCTCCCCACGCGCCTTCTGCGAGGCCCGGACGACGTCCGGCGCCTCGCGGACGAGCTTGATGTCGATCATCGGGTCAGGGTATCGAGAACCCGCGAGCGACCTGGCGTCCCCGGTTGGTCGCCGGTCGAGGATGCGGGCCACGTCCGGCCGGCGGCGGACGAGTGCGTTCAGTCGCCGGGTTGACTGGCGAGGCGAGGGTGGAGCGGCTCACCGGTCTCCAGGAGCGTCTTGAGGGCGGAGATGACGCCCGCCCAGCCCGCTCCGGCGACCGAGGCCGCGGTTCGGGGCGAGCCCTCGAGCCGGTCGTGGATGGTGGTGAGGAGGCAGGTCCCGTCGTCGCCCGGGGTGATCTCCCAGGTCACCCGGCTCTCGGGCTCACGGCCGAGCTCGGGGTCATAGCTGGACTTCCACCCGTGGACCAGCCGATGCGGCGGATCCCACTCCTCAACCGCCGCTTCGCCCCACGAGGACCCGTCCGGGCCGCGGGACTGGTACCCCTCGGGCGTGACGGTGATCGCCGCGCCGTGGAAGTAGCGCCTCGAGAACTCGGGCAGGGTGAGGGCGTCCCAGATCTGCTGGGCGGTCGCCTTGATGACGATCCGGTAGACCTGTGTCGGGGTGGCCGGGTCGGGGACGACGGCACGGTCGGTCTGCTGCGGGCTGGCAGTCATGTCAGGGCTCCTTGGTGTATGCGGGGGAAGAGTCGAGGGCGGACTCGAGAGCGCTCTTGAGGTCGACGAGCGCCGTGACCCGGTCGGCGCGGTACTTGTCGACCCAGCGGTCCGCGACCAGCTGGATCGGCACCGGGTTGAGGAAGTGCCGGGTGGCGCGGCCGTCCTTGCGGGTGACGACGAGGCCGGCCTCCTCGAGGACGCGGACGTGCTTCATCACGCCGAACCGGCTCATCGCGAACTCCTCCTCGAGCTCGCCGAGGGTGCGCCCGTCGCGCTCGAACAGCAGGTCGAGGAGGCGCCGACGCGACGGGTCGGCCAGGGCCTTGAACACCGCGTCGTCGTCCTCGGGCACCCGAGGAATATTACGTGACCGTTTGGTCACATGTCAACGGCGACCGGTCAGCCGCGCACGTCCCACACGTGGTGGAACAGGTCGTGCAGCAGGTAGCGGCCCAGGGACTCGACGGTGAACGTCGAGCCGTTGCTGCGGACGCCGGTCCGGCCCCAGTCGTCGCCACCGACCCGGGAGTAGGCCTCGGCCAGCTCCTCGCCGGACTCGGTCACCTCGGCGGCGACGACGGCGGGGTCCTGCTCCCAGTAGCGCTCAGCCAGCGCGGTCTCGTCCTGGTCCCAGTTGGCGAAGGTCGGGTGGTCCTGCTCGAGCATCAGCTCGAGCCGTTGTCGGAAGAGCCGGTGGACGTCCCGGACGTGGCCGGCATACTCGAGCGGCGACCACGTGGTCGGGGCGGGCCGCCGCGACGCGTGGGGCCGCATGAGGACGTCGGGCCAGCGCGAGGCCGCGTCCCGAACCAGGGCCGGGATGGCGACGGGCTCGACGGCCGCTGCGTCGAACCCGCATTCCGGACACGGACGCTCCAGGGTCCAGGTCCAGTCCTTCTCGTCCGGCGGCGGAGGGGTGGGCGCCGGACGCGTGGGCTCGGTCACCGGTCGAACCTACTGCCCGGGCCGGACCCGACCCCACCCGCTAGCGTCCTGCTGTGTTCGACAGCCCGGCGTTCTGGATCGTCGTCGCGGTCGTCGTCCTGGTCGTCGTCGTCGCGGTGGTGGTTGCTCGGCGCGACACGGTGCTGGAGGCCACGGGGATCACCCGCCGCCGCGGTCGACCGCACCGCGACGACTTCCGTCCCGGGGGTGTCGACGAGGAGGCGACTCCGCTCAAGCGGGCCGGGATCATCGTCAACCCGACCAAGTTCGCCGATGCCGCGGCGATGGATGCCGTGCGGGCCCGCGTCACGACGACGTGCCTGGCTCAGGGCTGGGGTGAGCCGCTCTGGTTCGAGACGACCCGCGCCGACCCGGGTACCGGCCAGGCCCATCGCGCCGTCGCCGAGGGCGCGGCCGTCGTCTGCCCGCTCGGCGGGGACGGGACCGTGCGAGCCGTCGCCGCGGCACTGGTCGGCACCGAGACCCCGCTGGGTCCGCTGCCGGGGGGTACCGGCAACCTCCTGGCCCGCAACCTGGAGCTGCCGTTCGACTCCGTCGAGAAGGCGCTGGTCGTCGCGTTGACCGGCCACAACGTCCGCATCGACGTCGGCCGGCTCTCGGTGGACCCGTCCGGCCAGCACGCCACTCCCGACGAGCATGTCTTCCTCGTCATGGCCGGGGTGGGCCTGGACGCGGCGATCATGGCCGGCGCACCGGAGCGGCTCAAGGCCCGGGTGGGCTCGGCGGCATACGTCGTCTCGGGGTTCCAGAACTTCCTCGGCGCCCAGTTCCGCGTACGGATGAAGGTCGACGGCGAGGGCGAGTTCTCCCGGCGGACGCGCATGGTCGTCGTCGGCAACTGCGGCCGGCTGTTCGGCGGCCTGGTGCTCATGCCGGGTGCCCGCCTCGACGACGGCGTGCTCGACTCGGTGGTCCTCTCGCCCCGGGGGGTCGTCGGCTGGTCCGCGGTGGCCGGGCACGTGGTGACGCGCCAGCGGCGCGGTCACCCGCTCATCGACCGCCACGCCGGGCACGAGATCCGCATCGACGTTGACCAGCCGCAGGAGGTGCAGCTCGACGGCGACACGATCGGGACGGCCCGGTCGATGACCGCCCGGGTGGACCCGCTCGCGCTCGTGGTGCGGGTCGGCGTGAACGCTCAGGCGAAGAGCGTGTCGCCCCAGTAGCGGCCCTCGGCGACACCGGGCGGGCAGGCGAAGAGGGCGGAGCCGTTGTGCTCGATGTACTCGTTGAGCGCGTCCTTCGCCGCGAGCGCCTGCTGCATGGGCACGAACTGCTTGCCGGGGTCGCGCACGAACGCGATGAAGAACAGCCCGGCGTCGAGGTGCCCGACCCCGTCGGTGCCGTCGGTGAAGTTGTAGCCGCGGCGCAGGATCTGGATCCCGTTGAGGTTGCTCGAGTGGGCGAGCCGGACGTGGGCGTCGACCGGGATGGCCGGCTGGTTGTCGGCGCCCTTGCGGGTGAAGTCGATCTCGTCGAACTCCTTCTCCTGCCCCAGCGGAGCACCGACGGCCTTGGTGCGGCCGATGGTCTGCTCCTGGTCCTGCAGGTTGGTGCGGTCCCACACCTCGATGTGCATCCGGATGCGGCGGGCCACCAGGTAGGTCCCACCGGCCATCCACGCGGACGGGCCCGGCACGTCGCCCGGCGCTACCCAGACGTGCTCGTCGATGGCCGCCGGCTGCTCGGCCTTGAGGTTCGCGGTGCCGTCCTTGAACCCGAACAGGTTTCGGGCCGTGGCCTGGGTGGTGCTCGTCGAGGAGGTCCGGCCGAACCCCAGCTGCGACCAGCGCACCGAGACCACGCCGAACCCCAGCCGGACGAGGTTGCGCACCGCGTGCACGGCCACCTGCGGGTCGTTGGCGCAGGCCTGGATGCACAGGTCGCCGCCGGACCGTGCCGGGTCGAGGTCGTCACCGCGGAACGCGGGCAGCTCCTGCAGGGCGGCCGGCCGCCGGTCGGCCAGCCCGAACCGGTCGTCGAACAGCGACGGACCGAAGCCGATGGTGACGGTCAATCCCGAGGCCGGGAGACCGTAAGCCTCCCCCGTGTCCTGCGGTACGCCGTAGGGGCCGCCTCCCACCACGCCGCCCGGGGCGGCCTCAGCGCCGGCGGTCATCCGCTCCGCCGCCCGGGTCCACTTCTTCAGCAGGTCGACGAGCAGCGCCCGGTCCTTGGTGACGACGTTGAGGGCGACGAAGTGCATCCGGTCCTGAGCGGGGGTGACGATCCCCGCCTGGTGGGCGCCGCGGAACGGGACCGGCGCGTCGAGGCTCGCCGCCACGGTCGCCGGGGCTGACTCGGCCGGCGCGGCCGAGGCGCGCGTCGCATACCCACCGCCGAACCCGACCGCGACGCCGGCTACGGCCGCCCCCGCGGAGACGCCGAGCAACCCCCGGCGGCTCATGCCACCCGGGGGGCTCTGCGCGGTCGCCGGCTCGGTCACGACGTCGCGCTGGCTCCGCCGCCGGCCTCGACCACCGCGGGAACCTTGGCGACCTGTTCCGACAGCGCGTCGAGATGGACCGTGAGGGTCTTGAGGTCGTCGGCCGACACGGTGGTGAACGCCGCGTAGTCGGCGCCGGCCTTGTGCTGGTCGAGGGTCTGGTTGATCGTCGCAAATGCCTGGTCCAGCGCCGTCCCGAGCTCGGGCTGGCGCTCCTCGATGACCGGGCGCAGCACGTCGAGCGCGGACTGCGAGCCCTGCAGGTTGGCCTTCATGTCGGCGAGGTCGGTATGCGAGTAGCGCTCCTCCTCGCCGGTGATCTTCATCGTGGCCACCTCGTCCAGCAGCGCCTTGGCCCCGTTGGCGATGCTGAGCCCGGTGAAGTTCACGGTTTTGGCCTTGTCCACGATCGTGGTGACGTCGGCAGACAGCTGGTCGGCGATGGCCGAGCTGTCCGACTTCAGCCCGTCGACCCAGAGGTCCTTCTCGAGGCGGTGGAAGCCGGTGAACGCCATACCTTCCTCGACCACGTCCGCGCGGCCGTCGATCTTGGGGTCGAGGTCGCCGAAGGACTCGGCCACCGGTTCGATCCGCTCCCACGGCACGCGGGCCACGGTGTAGAGCGACTTGGCCTTGGCGACGTCACCGGCCTTGACCGCGGCGACGAACGCCTGGGTGCCGGTGAGCAGCTCGGTCGACTGCTCGGCGACGTAGGCCCGGTAGTCGGTGATGGCCTTGGCCACCTTCTGGTCCGCGCTTCCCGCCTGGGCCTTGCCGGTGACGGTGAAGGCGGCTCGGATGCCGTCACCGACCATGCCCGGCTTGCAGGCCGTCGTGAAGGTGCCGGGTTCGGCGATCTCGACCTTCAGCTCCCGGCTCAGGCCCGGGGTGATGTTCTCCACCTCGCCGACGATGCGGTCACCGGCGCCGTAGACGTAGAACTCGTTGACCTTCGAGCCGGTGTTCTGGACCTGGAACGTGATCGTGCCGGCGGCGGCGCTGGTCGCCGAGACATCGCACTGGGTGTCCGTCGCGGTGACGACGATCGGGCCGCCTCCGCCGCCGGCCGTGGCCGACGCCGACCCGCCCGCCCCGCCCGCCCCGCCTGACCCGCCCGAGGACGAGCACGCGGCCAGCGCGAGCAGGCCGACGGCGCCGACCAGGGCGACCGCCGGGCGACCGGAGGTGCGGACAAGCGACATGCAGGAACTCCCGAGGTGCGAGAAAGGGCGAGGGACGGTTCGGCGGTGGTCCGGCGTGGGTCAGACGCGCGAGCGGGCCGCCGGAGCCGTCTTCGGGGAGGGAGTGCTCGACACTCCGACCGGCCGCAGGAACAGGGTGAGGACGACGCCGACGTAGAGCACCCAGGCGACCGCCTGCAGCCACGTCGTGTTGGGGCTGAAGTTGAAGATGCCCTTGAGCAGCGTGCCGTACCAGGAGTCCGGCGGGATCGCGGCGCTGACGTCGAAGGCCAGGTTGTTCAGACCCGGGAGGAAGCCAGCCTCCTGCAGGTCGTGGATGCCGTACGCCAGGATCCCGGCGGCGACGACCACGAGCAGGATGCCGGTGTAGCGGAAGAACTTCCCGAGGTTGATCTTGACAGCGCCCTTGTAGATGGCTATGCCGAGCAGTACCGCCCCGCCGAGCCCGATGACCCAGCCGAGCATCGGCTGGATCTGGCCCTGGCCGGCGGCCTCGGTCGTGGCGTAGAAGAAGATTGCCGTCTCGAGACCTTCGCGGCCGACCCCGAGGAAGCCCACGAGCGCCACCGCCCAGGGGCCGACGTCGAGGGCCTTGTCGAGCCGGCCCTTCAGCTCACCGGAGATGGTCCGTGCGGCGGTGCGCATCCAGAACACCATGGCGGTCACGAACCCGACGGCGATGATCGAGGCCAGGCCGCCGATGAGCTCCTGCTGCTCGAACGACAGCCGGCTGGTGCCGTAGGTGAGCATCGCGCCGAGCGCAACGGACAGCACGACGGCCGCCGCGACGCCGACCCAGACGTAGCGCAGCGCGTGGCGACGGTCGGTCTTGACGAGGAACGCGGCGAGGATCACGACGACGAGCGCCGCCTCGAGACCTTCACGCAGCCCGATGAGGGCGTTGCTCACGAGCACAGTGATCCTCCGGAGCGGCGGACGACACGGGCGGCAAATAGGTGACGGGACCGTGCCCTAATCGGGACGCCTCATCACAGCACAGGTAAGCCTCACCTAACAAGTCGTACCGAGAATTTCAGCCGAGCAATCCCTCGAACCAGCGGCGGGCCTCGTCGAACTCCGCGTCGGTGGTGCCCACCATGGGCTGCGTCGGCCGGCCGTCGGCGCGGGCATAGGACCCGAGGTAGCGCACCTGGGCGCAGACCCGCTTGAGACCCATGAGGGTCTCGGCGACTCGCGCGTCGGCGATGTGGCCCTCGACGTCGATCGAGAAGCAGTAGGACCCCATCGCCTCGCCGGTCGGCCGCGACTCGAGCCGGGTCATGTTCACCCCGCGCGCGGCGAACTGCTCGAGCAGCTCCAGCAGCCCGCCGGGGTGGTCGTCGCGCTGGTAAAGCACGAGGGTCGTCTTGTCCGCGCCCGTCGGGGCCGGGGTGTGACCGGGGCGGGCGACCAACGCGAACCGGGTCACCGCCCGGCCGTTGTCGCCGATGTCGGCGGCGAGCACCTCCAGCCCGTGGATCGACGCGGCGACGGGGGCGCATACGGCGGCCTGGTATGCGGCGACGTCACCGGCCGCGGGGTCCAGGTCCGCGGCCGCCGCGGCGGTCGAGAGCGTCGTGAGGTATGCGGCCGACGGAAGGTGCGCGTTCATCCAGGTGCGCACCTGCGCCCAGCCGTGCGGGTGGGTGCCGACGGCCTGGACGTCCTGTAGCCGGGTACCGGCGCGGGCGGCGAGGACGAAGGTGACGGGGACCAGCACCTCACCCGTGATGGCGACCTCCGACCCGACGGAGAGCGCATCGAGCGTGGCGCTCACCCCGCCCTCCACGGAGTTCTCGATCGGCACCATCGCGGCGTCGAGCCGCCCGGCGCGCACGGACTCCAGGGCCGCGACCACCGAGTCGCACGGCACGTGCTCGGCGTCCCTGGCCGGGGCCCAGGCGTCGAGAGCCATCTGGCAGAAGGTGCCGGCGGGACCGAGGAACCCGTAGCGCGCGGTCGGCCCGGTGAGCTGAGCCGAGGTCGGGTTCACCCGCGCAGGCTATTACGGGGTGCGTTCAGCGAAGCGTGACCTGACGGTTCAGCAGGCCGGCACGGGCCCGGCGCTCGTCCGGGGTGAGGGCGGTCGTGACCTGCGTCGCGCTCTCCAGGGCCGCGCTCATGGCCGCGACCGCGTCGGCGAAGTCACCGGCGGTGGCGTCCGGCGGGACCTCCCAGACCGGCACCAGCAGGCCGCACGCGCGGAAGGCGCCGAGCAGCCGGGCCTCCGGGGTGAGCCGGTCGGCGGCGCCCGTGTGAAGGCGGGCGAGGGCTGCGGTGGCGGTGTCCTCGTCGTAGGGCAGCACCCACCGGACGTAGTGCCGCCCGTTGATGACGCACCAGTAGACGGAGTCGGCGCCGGCGACGCGCTCGGTCGGGATCACCGACTCGTTGGCGCGTTCGAGCGACTGCTGGCCCTCCTGGTCCAGCGCGGTGTCGCCGACCCAGAAGTCGAAGCCGTCGTGGAGGGTCACGGCGAACGGCGCACCGAGGTCGAGAACGTCCTGCAGACGGGGTGATTCGGCGGTGGGGTTCGGCACCGACGTGACCGGTGTCCCTTCGTCGGCGCCGACGGCGAGCAGCAGGGCTGCTGCGATGTCGCGGCTCGGGTCACCGCTGGTGGCGCCGGACTGGGTGGCGACGAACACCTCGCCGCCGTTGCGATGCAACGCCGGCCAGGCCAGCGGGAGGACGGTGCAGACGGTGGCGCCGGTCCCACCCGTGGCCAGCGCGATGTCTGCCGTCGCCGCGGGCAAAATCTCCCGGAGCGCGACCCACTCCGTCTCCGCGGGCAGGCCTTCGAACGGCCGCGCCACGAACGGTGCCGGCGCCGGCGCACTCTCGGTGGTCGACGGACGGTTCGTGCGCCGACGGCTGGCCTTGCCCATGCGGCGAACCCTAACGGGCGCTGGGAAGGCCTCCGGAGTTGGAGCGGAGGACGGTCAGTGCGAGGGTCAGTGGGAGCGGCGTCGCGACGGTCCGCCGAGCGCGGCCCACACGGTACGACCGTTGCGCTCCTCGGTGACGCCCCACTCGTGCGCGAGGCTGCGCACGATGCGCAGACCGCGGCCCGACGACGCCCAGAGCGACTGCGGCGCCGGCCGGGGGGTCGAGACCCCGCCGCCGTCGCTCACCTCGACCTCGACGACCCCGGCCTTGACCTTCCAGTGCACCCGGATCATGCCGTCGGCCAACGGCCGGGCGTGCCGCAGCGCGTTCGCGATCAGCTCGCTGACGACGATCTCCGCCTCGCCCACGGTTTCGGTCGCGACGCCCCGCGCGTCGAGATCCGTCACGAGGACCCGTCGGGTTTTGGCGACTGCGGACGGCGCCCAGGGAACCCGCACGGTGCGCGGGCGTTCCCCTTCAGCGCTGGAACCCGCGGTCATCGAGTTCGACCACGCGGGTTGCGGCGACACCCCTGCCCACGCCATGTCGGCACGCTGTGCCAATGACTGTTCACCGCCTTGTCCTGCGCTGCCCCTCCCCGGCCGCTTTCCCCCCTGGACGACCGAGCCAGGCAGAGGTTACCGGTTACGGCCGAGGACGTCGAGCACAGCGGCAGGACGGTTGCTGATGATCGCGTCGACGCCGAGGCGGTGACAGAGGCGGATGTCCTCCTCGTCGTCGACCGTCCAGACCCACACCTCGTTGCCGGCCTCGTGCCGCTCATCCACGATTTCCGGCCGTTCCCGCACGAGGGCGAGGTCCAGCCCTGCGGTGCCGGCGCCGGCCACCAGGCGGGTACGCCGCAGCGGCAGCGGCTGCTGGGCGGAGACCAGCAGCACGAGGGGGAGGTCCGGACAGAGGCTCGACATGCGACGAACCGCCATGGCGGAGAACGACATCATCCGCACCCAGACCGCGCTCGACCCGCGCGCCCCGTCGATGCCGAACTCGCGCAGCACCCTCGCGACCTCGTGCTCCACGCGGCCCCCCGCCCGCGACGGGTGCTTGGTCTCGACCGCGAGACCGACCTCCCGTCCCGCGCCGAGGGCGAGCTCGACGAGGTCGCGCAGGGTCAGCAGCGAGCCGTCCTCGGGGTCCCGCTCGACGTCCGCGCCGTGCTTCCAGGCGCCCCAGTCGACCGCCCGCAGCTCGGCCAACGTCATCGTCGAGACGATGCCGGTCGACCCGCCGGTGCGCTCGAGCGTCCGGTCGTGCAGGCATACCAGCTCGCCGTCGGACGAGAGGCGGACGTCACACTCGAGACCGTCGGCGCCCTCGGCGAGCGCGCGGCGATAGGCCCCTGCCGTGTGCTCCGCGACGGCGACGGAGGAGCCCCGGTGGGCGATGACCAAGGGCTCGGGCTGAGGGGTCGCCACCGGCATATCGTGGCACGGTGGGCGAGGCGGGGGACTCACACCGGAGCGCGTCGCAGCGTTCTCTTCGTGTGACCTTGCCCCCGTTCCAGCGTCTGGTCGACGACCACTGGCGCGACGTCGCGCGCCTCGCGCGGGCCCTCGCCGGTCCGGTCGACGGCGACGACGTGGCCCAGCAGGCGTGGACCCAGGCGTATGCGGCCTACGCCGGCCTGACGTCGGCTCGCAACCTGCGCGGCTGGCTGTTGACGATCACGCACCGGTGCGCCATGGACCTGCACCGGTCGCGCGGTCGGCGGGCCGTGCCGACCGACGACGAGGCCGTCCTCGTCGGCACCACCCAGGTGGCCGGCCCGGACGCCGGCCTGGTCGACGAGGAGCTGTGGGGGCGGGTCGCCCGGCTGCCGGAGCGACAACGGGAGGCGGTGGTCCTCAAGTACGTCGGGGACCTCGACCACCCTGCGATCGCCGAGCTGCTCGGAACCACGCCCACCATGAGCCGACGCCTCGTCAGCGACGGCCTGAAGAACCTGAGAGAGAGTGCCTGATGAGTGACGCCCTCGAGCAACGCCTGACCGGATGGTCGACGGACGGGCTTCGGCCCCCCGTCTTCTCGTCGGCGGACGTGTCCTACGTCGTCCACCACACGGCCGTCGGGCGAATCTTGTTCGCGCGCAACGCGTCCGGCGCGCTGGTCGCGTCGCGCTACGTGGGCGATGACGCGTCCGTCGACGCGGTCCTGGACCGGTTGGCCCGGACGGTGTCGCCGCGCATCCTGCGGCGGCCCGGCGCGCTGGACGACGTCCGGCACCAGTTCGACGACTTCCTCGCCGGTCGCCGGAACGACATCAAGCTCGACGTGGACCTGACCCTGGCCACCCCGTTCCAGCGCAACGTCCTCGAGACGCTGGCGCGCACCGTCGGGTACGGCGAGCGGCAGACCTACGGCGGCCTCGCCCGCGCGATCGACCGGCCGACCGCGTCGCGCGCCGTAGGTGCCGCGCTCGGAGCGAACCCGCTGTGCATCGTCGTGCCCTGTCACCGGGTGGTGGGGTCGCACGGAGCGCTGACGGGCTACGCGGGAGGCGTCGCCGCCAAGGAGTACCTGCTCGACCTCGAAACCGCCTGACTCCGTCAGCGCCAGTGCGACGGGCGTCGGACCGGTTCCGGTATGCGGGTCGACCGGTCGCCTCGGGCGGCCGCCAGCTGCGGGCCGGTAACGAAGAGCGCGTCGGTGAGGTCGGCGCCACGCAGGTCCGCACCGCGCATATCGGCGCCGAGCAGGTCGGCGACCCGCAGGTCCGTGCCGCGCAGGTCGGCGCCGATGAGCAGGCTCCCGCGCAGATCCGCCCCGTGGAACGCCTCGGTTCGCAGGTCACGGCCAACGAGGTCCGCACCCCGCAGCGTGGCACCGTCCAGGCCGCCGCGTACGGCGGCACTCACCCGTCGGAGAAGGTCTCCGACCTCGCGCCGGAGCTCGAAGACGTCCACCGTCGCCAGTGCCTCGGCGTCGGCGGCGGAGAGGGCCGCCAGCCGGCTGGTCAGGCCGCGGACCACGCTCGCCACCGCTGTCGGCAGGTCGCGGGTCACGGCGTCGGCGAGGTACCACCGCATCTCGTGCACGGCGCGCAGCGTCCCGAAGGCCGCAAACATGGGGCCGGCGACGGCCGGGCCGTCCCGCCAGGTCCCGCCGCGGAAGGTGACCTGGACGACCTGCTGGCCAGCGCCGAAGCAGTCGAAGACCTCACACCCCGGGAAGCCCTCGGGACGGAGCCGGTCGTGGATCCGACACCGGTCGTCGGCACCGAGGTGGCGGCACGGCATACCGGCGGGCTTGTCGATCGCGAAGTCGGCCGACCGTGCGAACGGAAGTGCCACACAACACAGTCCGGCGCATCGGCTGCAGTCGGCCCGCAGGTCTGGGCGCCGGTCCTCGGTGTTGGTCGGCACCACAGGAGGCTACGTCCTTAGGGTGGCGGCATGACCGTCGTCCGGGCCGGGAGATGCGACGACCTGGAGGCCCTGACGGCCCTCTACAACCACTACGTCGCAACCAGCCACGTCACGTTCGACGTCGCGCTGTTCTCCGTCGACGAGCGGCGCGAGTGGTTCTCGCACTACGCCACCAGCGGGCCGCACCGGCTGCTCGTCGCCGAGGACCGCGGCCACCTGCTGGGGTATGCGACGAGCAGCCCGTTCCGGCCGAAGCCCGGCTACCGGACGACGGTCGAAACCACGGTCTACGTCGCTCCGGACGCTGGCGGCCGGGGCGTCGGAACGGCGTTGTACACCAGGCTGTTCGAGGCCTTGGCCGACGAGGACCTGCACCGCGCATACGCCGGGGTGGCCGTGCCGAACCCGCCGTCGAGGGCGTTGCACCTGCGCCAAGCGTTCACGTCCATCGGAGTGTTTCGCGAGGTGGGAAGGAAGTTCGGGCGGTACATCGACGTGGAGTGGTTCGAGCGCCCGTTGTGAACGCGGGTAGCGTCGCCGTCATGGCCGAGACCTTGAGCCTCCACGAGGCGAACCAGGCAGTGCCCGGCTGGCGAGCGTTGGCCAGCGGGCTGCACCTGACGGTCGCGACCGCCGACTTCGCGTCGGCGCTCGCACTCGTCGACCGGATCGGCGCGATCGCCGAGGAACAGCAGCACCATCCGGACCTCGACCTGCGGTGGGGCCGGGTGCACGTCGTCACCTCCAGCCACGACACCGGCGGTATCACCGAGCGGGACGTGCGCCTCGCGACCGCCGTCAACGAGCTCCTCGGCTCGCTCGGCCTGACCGCCGAGACGTCGCGGGTGACGCAACTCGAGGTCGCCATCGACGCGCTCGACATCCCGGCGGTGCGGCCGTTCTGGGCCGCGGTGTTCGGCTACGACGAGAGCCACGGCCAAGACCTCGTCGACCCGGAGTCGGTCCGGCCGCTGCTGTGGTTCCAGCAGATGGACGAGCCTCGTCCGCAACGCAACCGGGTCCACTTCGACGTCTGGGTCGCTCCCGAGGAGGCCGAGCCCCGCATTGCCCGTGCCATCGAGGCCGGCGGCCGGCTGGTGTCCGATGAGGCGGCTCCGTCGTTCTGGGTCCTCGCCGACCCCGAGGGCAACGAGGCCTGCATCTGCACGGCACAGGAGCGTGGCTGAGTCAGGCAGCGAGCAGTCGTTCGTAAGCCCGCTCTAGCCGGCTCTCGTTGTCCGACTCGTCGGCCACGACGACGGGTGGCGCGGTCGACCGGTAGCGATGCCCCGTCGGCGTCGTCGTGACGACGGTATGCGGCGCCCACTCGTCACCGTCTGAGCTCTCCACGCTGCCGATCTCACTGTCGTTGTCGCCGCCTTGCCCACCGCCTCCCCCACCGCCCTCGGCGCGGGCTCGCCAGCCGGCCGCCTGTTTCGCGTGGTTGCATCGCACGCACAGACCCTGACCGTTCACGGCGGTCGTCGGTCCGCCCGCGGCGTGGTCGACAACGTGGTCGACGTGCCGCACCGGTGCGTCGCACCACGGAGTCCGGCAGGTGCCGTCCCGGGCGAGGAGGAACCGTCGCAACGCACCGTCGAAGAGCCGGCGCTCCGAGTCCATCGCCACGAGGGTGCCGTCGTCCGGGTGGGTGAACAGGCGCCGCAGCCACACCCGGGCGCGACCCGCCTCATCCGAATCGTCGCCGGAGTCGTCGCGGACCTGACCGCCACCGCGAGTTCGGACCAGCTCACGCACCCACTCGGCCGGCAGCGGCCCATAGCCCGGCACGTGCGCTGGGGTCGCGTCACCGGCGAGGAGCGCCCGGTCGGTGATGAACACCTGGAGCTCGACCGGTGCGGTGTCCACGGTCTCATCGCCGGTGACCCGGGCCACGAGGGTGTCGGCCATCAGCTGGCCCTGGGTGCGCTCGTCGCCCGCGGCCCGCGCTGCGGACGCTGCTCGAAGGAGGGCCGCATGGACGGCGACTCCCTGAGCCACTGGCAGCAGTGCCGTCAGGTAACACATGGTGTCCGGAGCCGGGCGAAGGCCCACTCGGCGCTGGCTCTCGGCGATCCGGGCGCGTTCGACCACGGAGGCTGGGTCGAAGCGGTAGGCCAACGCGCGCACTCGTCGCACGATCTCGCGGTCTCCCAGGCGAACCAGCTCACCCGACCGGCTCAGCTCGTCTAGCTCGTCGTCGACGAGCAGGCGGTGCTCGCGGTCGAGGGCTTCGCACTCGCGCACCACCAGCTGGGCCCGCCACTCCGACAGCTCACCGGTCTCGACGGCCCTCAACGTCGCGGGAAGGTCGTGCACCAGGGTCATCGCGGTCCGGACCAGACTGGCCGCGCGAGACGGTGACACCCGGCGGGCCAGCGCGATCTGCGCCACCACGCCAACTCGGTCCTCTCGGCGCGATCCGGCTCGGCGAGTGCGCTCGGGCGCCTCGGACACCGAGTGACGGCGCTCCTCGTCCCGGGCCTCGCGCCACGCCGCGAAGTCGTTGGCGTCCGCGGCGAACTGCACCCGCTCCCGCCACTCCGCGGCGACCCGCTCCTCCTCGTCGACGAACGCGGCCGTCACCCGAGCCTGAGCCGCGCCGGCGGCCGCCTTGACCCGCTCGAGGAGCTCCAGCTGATCCACCCGGACGGTGTTGGTCACCGCGTCGTCCTTGCGCCGTCGTGCGTTCTTCGCGCCGTTCGTCGCGTCGTTCTTCGCGTCGTTCTTTGCGTCGTTCTTCGCGTCGTTGGCCGCACCGACCCCCGCCAGCATCTCGACGAGGACCTCGAGGTCCACGTCGGAGGAGTCGCCCAGGCGATCGAACATATGTCCAGTCTAGCGCTCCCAGCAACCCGTGATCAAGACTTTCCACAACGAATTACGTTGAACACCATAGTTTTTCGCACCTATCGCTCGCAACTATGACCGGTCGGTGAACGAGTGATGCTCGTGCGACACCACCCACCGGCCGCCGTCCTTGCGGAGCCCGATGGTCAGCCGCAGCCGCCGGTCCGGGTGCTCGTTGAGCTCCTCCGGTGTCGCGCACCTGAGCAGCCCGTGCGCGAACGCCACGTCCACACCGGTGGTGACGTCGAGCCGGACGATCTCGAACACCGCCCCGCCGGCCTGCCACTCAAAGAACGGCGGCCAGGTCGTCGCATACTCCGCCATCCCGCGGACGCCGTCCTCCGGCGGCGAGACGTCGAACATCACGATGTCGTCCGCGTGGTCCTGCACCACCCGGTCAAGGTCGCCCTCGTGGACCGCCCGCGCCCACCCCTCGATGAGCTCCCGGATCTGCTGCTCGTCCTGCGTCATCCCTGCTCCCGTCCCGTAATTCGGTCGACCGCCGTGCGGCGGGCGTGGTGTGCTCGTCGGGTCCGATCATCCAGCGAGGAGGAAAACCCAGCGATGCGAGCAGCCCTCATGTCCCCACAGGTAAGCACCCACCGAATGGACGTGAAGGCCGTTGCCCACCCCGGAACCCACCCTCAACCTCGGCATCCTCGCGCATGTTGACGCCGGCAAGACCAGCCTGACCGAGCGCCTCCTCTACGAGGCGGGCGTCGTCGCCGACCTCGGCAGCGTCGACGCCGGCGACACCCAGACCGACACGATGGCGCTCGAACGCCGCCGCGGCATCACCATCCGCTCGGCGGTGGCGTCGTTCCGCGTCGACGGCCTCGCCGTCAACCTCGTGGACACCCCCGGCCACTCGGACTTCGTCGCGGAGGTCGAACGCGCCCTCGCGGTGCTCGACGGCTGCGTCCTCGTCGTCTCGGCGGTCGAGGGCGTCCAGGCGCAGACGCTCGTCCTCTTCCGCGCGCTCCGACGCCTCGGCATCCCGACGGTCTTCTTCGTCAACAAGGTCGACCGCGGCAACGCCGACCCGGCTCGCGTCGTCGACGAGATCCGGGAGCGACTGACGCCGCAGACGGTATGCGTCGGGTCGGTGACGGACGCGGGCTCGCCGGGCGCGCGCATCGCGGTCACCGAGAACCTCGGCCTCCGCGACCAGCTCGCCGACGTCGACGACCAGGTGCTCGCGGCGGCGGTCGGCGAGCGACCCGCATACCCGTGGGCGCAGCTGCTCCGACGACTCGGTGAGCAGACCGCCGCCGGACGCGCGTACCCCGTGCTCTTCGGGTCGGCGATCACCGGTGCCGGAGTGCCGGAGCTGATGCGGCTGCTGCCCGACCTCCTGCCACCGCCGGTCGCCGATCCTGAGGCACCGCTTGCCGGGGCGGTCTTTGCCATTCGCCGCGGCGACGCGGGCGAGAAGCTGGTGCAGCTGCGGGTGGCGTCCGGCACGCTGCGCGTCCGCGACCGAATCGACCTCGGTCACGGCCGCGAGGAGCGGGTGACCGCGCTGCGGGTACATCGACCCGGCGGCCCCAAAACCTCAATGACGTTGTCCGCCGGGCAGATCGGCGTAGTGCGCGGGCTCGAGTCGGCCCGCATCGGCGACGCGGTCGGCGCGTGGACCAAGCGCAGCAGCGACCAGTTCGTGCGCCCGTCGCTGGAGACCGTCGTCGAGCCCGTCGACCCCGCCGACCGGGTCGCGCTCTACGCCGCCCTCGGCCAGCTCGCGGAACAGGACCCGCTCATCGACGTCCGCCAGGACGACGGCCGCCGCGAGGTGGCGGTCTCGCTCTACGGGGAGGTGCAGAAGGAGGTCCTCGGGAGCTTGCTCGAGACGGACTACGGCGTCCCCGTGACGTTCCGCGAGTCGACGCCGATCTGCGTCGAGCGGCTCGTCGGCACCGGCAGTGACCACGAGCTGATCGGCATGTCCAGCAACCCGTTCCTCGCCACCGTCGGCCTCCGGGTCGAGCCGGCTCCCCTCGGCGCCGGCGTGTCGGTCGGACTCGAGGTCGAGCTGGGTTCGATGCCGTCCGCGTTCTTCACGGCGGTCCAGGAGTCGGTGCGGGCGACGCTGCTCCAGGGACCGCACGGCTGGGAGATCCCCGACTGCGCGGTCACCATCACGCACTCGGGCTACTGGGGACGGCACAGCGTCGGCCACGCCGACTTCACCAAGAGCCTGTCGAGCACGGCGGCCGACTACCGCTGCCTGGCGCCCCTGGTCCTCATGACCGCGCTCGCCCGGGCGCGGACGACGGTCTGCGTACCGGTGCACCGGTTCGAGCTCGAGATCCCCGAGGATCGGTATGCGTCGGTGCTCGCCGCCTTGCCGCGGCTCTCGGCGACGCCGCTCACCACCCGGCAGAGCCGAGACGCACCTCGTCGTCGAGGGGACCGTCCCCGCGGTCGCCGTCCACGCGCTGCAGCAGCGGCTGCCCGACCTCACCAGCGGCGAGGGGCTGCTCACGTCGCGGCTGGACCACTTCGCGCCCGCGGTCGGACCGCCGCCGTCCCGGCCCCGGACCGACGACGACCCGACCGACCGCGTCAACTACCTCAAGGCGACGACCCGTCGGGTCGGCCGTCAGTGAGGCCGGCCGTCCGTGCCTCGACCGCGCGCAGGACGCCGATCATGTCGAGCCCGCCGTGCCCGAGCCGCTCGGCCTCGGCGAAGAGCGCCTCGCTGACGTCGGCGAGCGGCGTGGCGACGCCGGCCTCGCGGGCGGCCTCGGTGATGAGGCGGGCGTTGTAGTGGACGTCGGCGATGGCGGCCTGCACCGAGAGGTCGTCGTCGCGCAGCTTGGCCAGCTTGGTGCGCGAGATCGGACTGGACATCTGGCCACCGTCGACGACCTGCCGGAACCGTTCGAGGTCGAGGCCCTGCTGGTGTGCGAAGTGGTACGCCTCGGCCAGGCCGGTGACCGTGGTGACGAGGTAGAGGTTGACGGCGAGCTTCATCAGCAGGCCCGAGGGCACCGGCCCGCACCGCACCACGGCCCGACAGGTCGGGGCGAGCAGCGGCTCGACGACGTCGAGATCGGCGTCATCACCCGCCACCATCGCCACCAGCGCCGCCTGCTCGGCCGGGACGCGCGACCCGGAGACCGGCGCCTCGACGTAGCGGCCACCCGCCCGGACCACGTCCCGGCCGAGGCCCTCGGAGAACGCCGGCGCCATTGTGCCCATCGTGACGACGAGGTGACCGCGGACCAGCGCGTCGAAGGCGGGCGTCCCCCGCAGCAGCACGTGGTCGACCACCTCGTCGTTGGCCAGCATCAGCAGCACCGGGTCGCTGCGGGCGAACAGGTCGGCGACACTGTCGGCGACCTCCGCGCCGGCCGCCGCGAGCTCCATGGTGGCCGCGTCCGAGCGGTTCCACACCAGCAGCGGGAGCCCGGCGCGCACCAGGTTGAGGGCCATGGGCCGACCCATGACGCCGAGCCCGATGAAACCGACGAACCCCACGCGAGTCACGCCGGGAGCATCCCGCTACCCCGGTGCGGCCCACGACGTCCCAGGCGGACATCCTTCGTCAGATTCCTGCCGTCACCGAAGCGCGCCGAAAGCAGTCACTCCGCTCAACCTGGCGCGAAGGGGGCCAATCCGCCCTACGCTGCCGTCATGCAGGACGCGCCCCGCTACGACGCCACGCAGCCGGTGCCGGTGACGCCTGCCGGCTGGTACCCGCTGAACGGTGAGCTCCGCTACTGGGATGGCAGTCGCTGGACCGAGCACCGCGCGAGCGTTCCAGCTACGCCCCCTCCCCGCCGGCGGCCTCTCAGGTGGTCAACCACTACCACCACGCGGCCGCACCGATCTTCATCACCGACGCTCGGGTCAGTGGAGCGGTCCTTGCGGTGGCGTGGGTCATCGCCGTCGTGACCTTGGGCTACATGCTGCCGTGGGCCGTGGCCGCCACCCGCGGCAAGTCCAACAGCGGGGCGATCGCGCTGGTCAACCTGCTCCTCGGCTGGAGCCTGATCGGCTGGGTCGTGGCCCTCGTCATGGCCTGCGGCTCGCATCAGGTCGCGGGCGTCCGCCAACCAACCTGAGGCCGGTCGCACGCAAGAGTCCCGGCGGACACGTGCGGGTCTGTGGATAACTCTCTGGGCGTGCCCACTCGTCGACCTACCGTGCCGAGATGCGACGACACGGACGACGGCAGCGGAGCGGACGGAACACCACCGGCCTGGTCATGGTCGAGGGTCTGGCGCCTAGTCCGGAGTTCGACCACGATCCACTGCCCGACCAGATTCTCCCTATCGCCTTGGACCAGCGCGCGTTCGGACCTCGACAGCTGATGGTCGCCTTCGCGGCGTACGACGGTCGTTTCCTGGCTCTTCTCTACACCCCGCGCACGGACCCCATCGATGTGGCGCTCGAAGCGTGCCTGCTCCACTTCGACAGCCTTGGCCGGGGCGGCGAGGTGCACGCGGCCGCCGTGGCCCTCTGCGACCAACCGGTCGAGGACGGTCCGCCTTCCGCGCCCTTCATCGCCACCTTCGAGCGGGCCGGAAAACTGGCCGGGAGCCACGACATCCACCTGGTGGACTGGATCAGCTGCGACGACGACAGGTTCCGGTGCGCTCGACTGCGCACGTTCGCACCGGCGACCGACCCTGAGTGGTGGGACGTGCCTTAAGCGGTGAGCGCCCGCTATCCGGCGGTCGCCCGCAGGTAGCGCCCGAAGTGCGGCACCGTGAAGGCGATCCGGCCACGCTCGCCGGAGTAGATCAGCCCCTTCTTCAGCAACGCGTCCCGCGCTGGCGACAGCGACTGCGGCTTGCGGTCCAGATGGGCGGCCACCGCTGCCGTCGGGACCGAGTCGGGTTCCGGATCTCGGGCTTCCGCCTCCGCCACGGCGGTCTCGGCCATGGCCCGCAGGTACTCCCGCTCGGCCGGCGTCGCCCGCTCGTAGCGCGACCCGAAGAACCCGACCCCGAGCTCGGCCTCGGCTTCCGGCGCAGCCACGCGCACGTCGTCCACGGTGACCGGCGATCCCCCGGCCGCGTCCCACACGGCCTTGCCGTAGGCCTGGACGAAGTACGGGTAGCCGGCGGTCATCGCATACATCTCCGCGAGGGATCCCGGCGTGAACTCGACGTCCTCCTCGCGAGCCGGTGACACCAGGGCCTGGTCGGCGGCGGCTCGGTCGAGCCGGTCGATCCGGCTGTAGCGGAACAGCCGCTCGCTGTAGGACTTGCTGGCGCTGAGGACCGCGGGAAGGTGCGGCAGACCGGCGCCGACGACGACCACCGGCAGGCGGTTCTGGGACAGCTCGTGGCACGCGGCGCAGAGCGCGGAGACGTCGTCCGGGCGCAGGTCCTGCATCTCGTCGACGAAGATCGCGACACCCCGCCCGAGGTCCGCCGCCAGGCCGCCGACGTCGGTGAGCAGCTCGACGAGGTCGATCTCCATGTCGCCGGAGTCGGCGCGCCCCGTGGTGGCCGGCACGTCGATGCCCGGGTTCCAGCGGTCCCGCACCCGCCCACCGGCTCCCGCATCGCGAGCCGCAAAGGCCTTCACGGTGCCGAGCACCTCGTCGGACTGCGGGTGGCCCAGCTCGCGGATCGCCATGTGCAGCGCGGCGGCCAGCGGCCGTCGCAGCGGCTGGTCCGGTCGGGCCTCGAGCTTGCCGGAACCCCAGTCCGCGCGAACAGCCGCCGACCGCAGCGCGTTGAGCAGCACGGTCTTACCGACGCCGCGGAGGCCCGTCAGCACCACCGACCGCTCCGGCCGCCCCTTGGCGACCCGCTCCAAGGTGACGTCGAAGGCCGTGAGCTGCTCGTCGCGGCCGGCCAGCTCCGGCGGGCGCTGGCCGGCGCCCGGCGCATACGGGTTCCGCACGGGGTCCATGGATGGGACTGTATGCGGCTGTCTAGCCGCTCCCCGATATTGCCCGATCGAACGGTATGCGTGTCGCCGGAGCGCGGCGAATGCGGTGGCGGCTGTCGCCGCCGGATGGCACGGTTCCGCGCATGGCTTCCCAGACCAGCAACTTCTGCATCGACGCCGCCGACCCCTACGCCCAGACGCTCTGGTGGAAGGACGTCCTCGAGGACTTCCGGATGACCGACGAGGACCAGAGCCCCGACGACGAGGAGTGTGGCCTCGAGGGCCCGGGCGGGCGCTACCTGCTGTTCCTCAAGGTGCCCGAGCCAAAGACGGTCAAGAACCGGATGCACATGTGCCTGCGCCCTACCGATCGCACGCGGGACGAGGAGATCGAGCGCGTGCTCGCCCTCGGCGCGACGATGGTGAACGACCTGCGGAAGCCCGACCGCGGCTGGGCGGTCCTCGCCGACCCCGAGGGCAACGAGTTCTGCATCCTCATGCGCCGGTCGGACCTGCCCGCCGACCTGCAGTAGCGGCCGCGCCTACGGTGGGTTCATGACGACGACGTCCCAGGTCGGGTCGGTGGACGTGCCCGGCGGCGCGCTCGCGTACGAGGTCATGGCCGGCACGAGCGAACCGGTCCTCGCCGTCCACGGCATCAGCAGCCACCGCCGGCTGTGGTCGTGGCTCCACGCCGAGGCCCCCGACCTGACCCTGGTCGCCCCGGACCTGCGCGGCCGGGCCGACAGCGTCGCCGTGCCGGGCCCGTACGGCCTCGCCCGGCACGCCGACGACATGGCGCTGCTCCTCGACCACCTGGCGCTGGAGCGGGTCCCCGTCGTCGGCATGTCGATGGGCGGGTTCGTCTCGCTCGAGCTGCGGCACCGCCACCCCGACCGGGTCGCCAGCCTCACCCTCGTCGACGGGGGCTTCCCTACGGCCCCGCCCCCGGGCCTCACGCCGGACAACGTCGAGCTGGCCTTCGCCGACCGCACCAGCCGGCTCGGCCGTCGCTGGGACAGTCTCGACGACTACCTCGCCCACTTCTGCGCGAGCACCGGCCCCCTGGTCGACGCGCAGGACCCGCTGCTGCGCCACTACCTCCAGCACGACCTGCGCGACGGCGTCGCCCGGCTGTCGGCGGAGGCGCTGGTCGAGGACGGGCGGGACGTCTTCTTCGGCGAGGTCCCCTGGCAGGACGTCGGCGTCCCCGTCCGGTGGACGCACGCCGAGTGGGGCGTCGGGCCGGACTCCACGCCGATGTACCCCGCCGACGTCGTCGACCGGTATGCGGCCGAGTGCGTCTCTGTCGTCGCCCTCGACGGCCTCGACCACGCCGGTGCGATCATGACCAGCGCGGGGCGCCGAGGCCACCGCGCGGCTGCTGCACGAGGCACTCGCGTGAGCGTCGACGTGGGAGCGCCGCAGCTGCTCGAGGCCCTCTCCCGGGTCCTCCCGGCGCAGCGGCTCATCAGCGACAGCGACGTGGTCGCCAGCCTGTCCACGGACGACGCCGAGTGGGCACCCGTCGGCTCGGCGCTGGCGGCGCTCCGCGCCCGGTCGGAGGCGGAGGTGCAGGAGGCGGTCCGGGTGTGCGCGGACCTACGCGTCCCCGTCGTGCCCCGCGGCGCGGGCACCGGTCTCTCCGGCGGCGCCAACGCCGTGGACGGGTGCCTGCTCCTCGACCTCTCGGCAATGAACCAGGTCGTCGAGGTCGACGCCGACAACCTGATCTGCGTCGTCCAGCCGGGCATCGTCAACGACGACCTCAAGGCGATCGTGCGGGAGCAGGGCCTGTGGTACCCGCCCGACCCGGCGAGCGCCGCCTGGTCGACCATCGGCGGCAACGTCGCGACCAACGCCGGTGGCCTCTGCTGCCTCAAGTACGGCGTGACGCGGGACTACGTGCTCGGTATGCGTGCGGTCATGGGCGGCCCGGCCGGCTACGGCAACGCCGTCCGGCTCGGTCGGCGGACCGCGAAAGGCGTTGCGGGGCTTGACCTCTGCGGCCTGATGGTCGGTTCGGAGGGCACGCTCGGCGTCGTGACGGAGGTGACGCTGCGGCTTCGACCCGCGCTGTCCGGCACGCCGCGGACCATCGTCGGCGCCTTCGACAACCTCGTCGACGCAGGCCTCGCGGTGGCGTCGGTGACCCGCCGCGGCCTCACGCCCTACGCCCTCGAGCTGCTGGACCGCGAGTGCCTCACCGCGGTCGAGGAGTGGAAGCACCTCGGCCTGGAGGCGGAGGCGCAGGTGCTGCTCCTGGCCCGGGTGGACACCCCCGGTGAGGGTGGGGCCGCCGAGGCCCGCGGCATCGTCGCGGCCTTCGAGGAGGGGAACCCGCTCTGGGCGGTGGAGTCCAGCGACGACGTCGAGGCGGAGGCGCTGTTCGCCGCCCGGCGCCTCGCCTACCCCGCGCTGGAGCGGCTGGGCCCGGTCCTCACGGAGGACGTCTGCGTGCCGCGCTCCGCCGTGCCGGCGATGCTCGCCCAGCTGCTCGACATCGCGCATCGGCACGGCGTCCGGATGGCCACCATCGCCCACGCCGGCGACGGCAACCTCCACCCGCTGCTGCTCACCCCGCCCGGTGACGACGCCGCCCGCGAGGCGGCGCAGGCGGCCTTCGAGGAGATGCTCGACGCGGCCATCGCGCTCGGCGGCACCGTCACCGGCGAGCACGGCGTCGGCCTGCTGAAGCGCGCGGGCCTGCACCGCGAGCTCGACCCGGCGTCGATCGCGCTGCAGCGGGCGGTCAAGCACGCCATGGACCCGCTCGACATCTTCAACCCCGGCAAGGTCTGGTGACGGCGTGCCGGCCAAGGGAAAGGCGAAGGCGACGCCCGAGGAGTCCCTCGACGGCGTTCCGCTCACCCACCTCGACGAGCCGCTGTTCGACGGCGCCGACGCCACGAAGCGCGACCTCGTGGACTACATGGAGCGAATGGCCGACCGGATGGTCCCGCACCTGCGCGACCGACCGCTGTCGGTGATCCGGGTCCGCGCCGGGCAGGCGCCGTTCATGCAGAAGAACCTGCCCTCCTACGCGCCGGACTGGGTCCAGTCGGTGTCCATCTGGGCGGACCGACCCAAGCGCGACGTCGCCTACGCGTTGGCCGACGACCGGCGGACCTTGGTGTGGTTCGCCAACCAGCGGGCCGTCGAGTACCACCCGGGGTTGATGACCACCGACGACCCGACCCACCAGACCCACCTCATCCTCGACCTCGACCCACCCTCCGACGTCGACGCCGCCGCGGGCTTCCGGCTCGCGGTCGGCGCCGTGCACCTGGTCAAGCAGGTGCTCGACGAGGCCGGGCTCGCCGGCGCCGCCAAGACCAGCGGCGCCAAGGGCATGCACGTGTTCGTTCCCCTGGCACCCACCGACACGGCCGACGTCGCCGCGGCCACCCGCGCGATCGCCGTCCGGGCCGCCGCGGTCGACCCGCAGCTGGCGACCACCGCGTTCGTCGTGGAGGAACGCCACGGCAAGGTGTTCGTCGACTCCACCCGAGCCGGCGGGGCGACGGTGATCACCGCGTACAGCCCCCGGATTCGGCCCGGCGTCCCGGTGTCGTTCCCCGTCGCGTGGACCGACCTCGACGCCGTGACCCCACCCGACTTCACGCTGCGGACCGCGCCGCGTCTGCTCGGCGACCGCGACCGCTGGGCGGACCTCATGCCCGAGCCCCAGACCCTCCCGGCGGACCTCGTCGCCGAGGGACACGACATCCCCATCGCCCGCGTCCTCGCCATGCACGAGGGCAAGCGCCGGGCCGCGGCCCGGAGGCAATCGTGACCGTGCGCGAGCTCCCCGACCTCACGTTGCCCGACGGGCGGCGGCTCAGCCTCTGTGCGAGGTCGGCGACCCCGAGGGGACCGTTGCCTTGTACTTCCACGGCACCGGCAGCTCGCGGCTCGAGACCGGGTTGTACGCCGACGCCGCCGCCGCACAGGGCGTCCGGCTGGTCGGGTGGGACCGACCCGGTTCCGGGGGCTCCACCGCCCAACCGGGACGCACGATCCTCGACGTCGTAGCCGACACCCGCGCTGTGGCCGAGCACCTCGGCGTCGACGGCGTCCGGCTCGCCGGCCTGTCCGGAGGCGGCTCCCACGTGCTGGTCCTCGCCGCGGCCGGTGGCCCCCTCGTGCGGGGCGTCGTCGCTGTCAACCCGGGGCCGCCGTCGGACCAGGACGTCCTCGCCATCCTGCCCGGGCAGGTGTCGCGGTACATGCGGCTGGCCCGGGAACGGCCCAAGGTCTTCGCCGTCGCCGTCGGGGTGACGCAGTACCGCGGCCGGGGAAGGGTCGCCGAGCTGCTCGAGACGGCGCGGATGCGCGGCCAGGACCCGGTCGACGTCGAGGTTTTGCACCGGCCGGAGGTCGAGGGTCCCTTCCGCGCGGCCGCCGTCGAGGGCGGTCGCCAGCCGCGAGCCTTCACCACCGAGGCGCTGGTCATCTGGAACCAGCCGTGGGGCGTCCCGCTCGACCGGTTCGACATGCCGGTCGACGTGTTCACCGGCGCCAACGACCTGTTCCGGCCGTTCGCCGAGCAGCCTCACCGCGCCGGGGCGACGCTGCACGTCTTCCCCGGGCGGCCACGTGTCCGGCTTCGTGCCGGAGGTGATGGACGAGGTCGTGCGGCTGCTGCGCGCTTGACGGGGGTGTCAGGAGAAAAGCGCGCTGTAGCCGTTGAGCGCGGGCTGTCCGCCGAGGTGGGCGTAGAGCACGGTCGAGTCGGCGGGAATCTCCTTGCGGGCCACCAGGTCGACCATCGCCGCCATCGACTTCCCCTCGTAGACCGGGTCGGTGATCATCCCCTCCGTCCGGGCGGCCAGCCGCATGGCGTCGAGGGTCGCCTCGTCGGGGATGCCGTAGGTGCCGGCGTGGTAGCGCTCGTCGAGCTCGATCTCGTCGTCGCGCAGGTCCCGGCCGAGGCCGATCAGGCCGGCGGTGTTCCGCGCGATCCGTGCGATCTGGTCGCGGGTCTCGGCCGGCTTGGCGGACCCGTCGATCCCGAGTACGCGGCGCGGCCGTCCTCCGGCGTCGGCCAGGGCGGCGAAGCCCGCGACCATCCCGGCCTGGGTCGAGCCGGTCACCGAGCAGACCACGACGGTGTCGAAGAAGACGCCGAGCGCCGCCTCCTGCTCCGCGACCTCGACGGCCCAGCGGGCGAAGCCCAGGCCGCCCAGCGGGTGGTCGGAGGCCCCGGCCGGGATGGCGTAGGGCTTGCCGCCGGCCGCCTTGACGTCGGCCAGCGCCTGCTCCCAGCTCTCCTTGAACCCGATCCCGAACGCGGACCGGACCAGCCGCACGTCGGCGCCGGCCAGCCGGCTGAGCAGGATGTTGCCGACCTTGTCGTAGACCGGGTCCGGCCAGTCGACCCAGCTCTCCTGCACCAGCACGCACCGCAGCCCGAGGTGCGCCGCGACCGCCGCCACCTGACGGGTGTGGTTGGACTGCACCCCGCCGATGGACACGAGGGTGTCGCAGCCCTGCGCCAGCGCGTCGGCCACGAGGTACTCGAGCTTGCGGGTCTTGTTGCCGCCGTAGGCGATCCCGGAGTTGCAGTCCTCCCGCTTGGCCCAGAGCTGGGCGCCGCCGAGGTGGCTCGGTCAGCCGCTCGAGCCGGTGGACCGGTGAGGGGCCGAACAGCAGCGGGCGGCGCTCGAACGACTCGATCGACATAGCGGCTCCTAGAGACTCACGACCTCGAACCGCTCGTCGGGACGGGCGATAGCGTCCTGCTCGGCGACGAGGGCCATCTCCTCGAGTCCCGCCGCGTGAGTGGCCTCCAGGATGGCGTACATCGTGGCCGCCGTGCGCGAGAGGGCGACCCGCGGACCGTCGGTGAGGGTATGCGCGAGGAAGACCGCCGCGGTGACGTCACCGCCCCCGCGCACGGTCATCGGCAGCAACGGCGTCGAGACCAGCCACCGCCCCTCCGGCGAGGAGCAGAGCATCTGGATCGTCCCGTCCGGAGTGTCGGCGGTGAGCACGCTGGTGACGAGCACCGTCGCCGGCCCCATCCGGTGCAGCTGCTCGGCGGCGGCCACGACGTCGTCCACGGTGGTCACGGGCCGGCCGGTGAGGAACTCCAGCTCGAACTGGTTCGGGGTCACGATGTCGGCGACCGGGACCACCTTGTCGCGCATGAACTCGGGTATGCCGGGCCGGACGAAGAACCCGCGCCCGACGTCGCCCATGACGGGATCGCAGCAGTAGACGGCCGCCGGGTTGGCCGCTTTGACCCGGGCGACGGCGTCGAGGACGACCTCGCCCACATCCTCGGCGCCCTGGTAGCCCGACAGGACCGCGTCGATCGTCGGGAAGGCGCCGCGGTCCTCGACGCCGTTGATGACCTCACGCACGTCGTCGGGGGCGATGAGCGGGCCCCGGGTGGCGCCGTAGCCGGTGTGGTTGGAGAACGTCACCGTCAGCACCGGGTACACCTCGTGCCCCAGCCGCTGGAGCGGGAACACCGCCGCCGAGTTGCCGGCGTAGCCGTAGGCGACGTGTGACTGGATCGAGAGGATGCGCATACGAGCCCTGGCCGGCGGTCAGGCGACCCGAGCCGGACCGCTGCCCTCGGCCACCATGGGTTTGCCGGCCGCGTCCCACGCCTGCATCCCCCCGGCGACGTTGACGGCGTCGATGCCCTGCTGGGTCAGCCAGGCGACGACCCGACCGGACCGGTTGCCGCTGCGGCACACCACGGCGAGCGGGCCGTCACCCAACGGGAGCTCCTCGATCTGGCTCGGCAGGTCACCCATCGGGATGAGCACCGCCTCGGGCGCGTGGCCGGCCACCCACTCGTTCCGCTCACGGACGTCCACCATGACGGCGTCGTCGGGCAGGTCGGAGACGGAGACGGTCGGGACATTCGGCTGCATCGACATGGCGGACAGTCTGGCAAACCCGGCTGAGCGCCCCTACTTCAGCAGTCGGGACATCCGGCGGTCGGCCAGCGGCTTGCCGCCGGTCTGGCAGGTCGCGCAGTACTGCAGCGACGAGTCGGCGAAGGACACCTCGCGGACGGTGTCGCCGCAGACCGGACAGGGCTGACCGGTGCGGCCGTGCACCCGCATACCCTCACGCTTGGCGTCTTTGAGCTCGGCGGCCGGCTTGCCGGAGGCGGCGACGACCGCGCCCGCGAGCGTGTCGCGCAGGGCGGCGTAGAGCCGTTGCACCTCGGCCGGCTTGAGCGACCCGGCGATGGCGAACGGCGACAGCTTGGCCACGTGGAGGATCTCGTCGGAGTAGGCGTTGCCGACGCCGGCCAGGAACTCCTGGTCGCGCAGCAGGCCCTTGATCTGGGTGCGGCGGCCCTCGAGCATCGCCGCGAACGTCTCCTCGTCGAAGTCGTCGGCCATCGGGTCGGGGCCGAGGCGCGCGATCCCCGGCACCTCGCCGACGTCGCGGACGATGTATGCGGCCAGCGACTTCTTTGTGCCGGCCTCGGTGAGGTCGAAACCCGAGTCGTCCGAGAACCGGACGCGCAGAGCGATCGGGGACTTGCCGGGGCGCATCACGGTGTGGGGCAACGCATCCGACCAGCGCAACCAGCCGGCTCGGGCCAGGTGGAAAACCAGGTGGATGCCGTCGACGTCGAGGTCGAGGAACTTGCCGTGCCGCGACCAGCCGTCGACCGGGCCGCCGGCGAGCGCCGTCGGAGGCGGGTCGAAGGTCTTCAGGACCGAGAACGACGCCAGCTCGACGCTCGCGACGGCGAGACCGTCGGTCCGCTCGGCGAGGAAGTCGACGAGCGCCTGCACCTCGGGCAGCTCCGGCACGGCGTCATCCTCTCATCGGGTCGTGCTCTGAACCGCACCGAAAAAGCGTCGGTTAAGAGCACGAACCGATCAGGAGGAGGAGGGAGCGCCCACCTTGCCCGCGCCCCGGAGGATCGCGAGCAGACCGTAGCCGTCGGGTGCGTAGTAGATCGGCACCTGGCGCGGCCGGCGGCTCTGCCGCGGCTGCAGCTCCTCGTTGGAGACCGGCAGACCGTGGGACAGGACCTGCTCGGTCGGCGTCAGCTGGCGGATCGCGATGGCGTCGACGAGCTCCGGCCGGGCCTCGGCGAAGTCCTGGTAGATCTTCGGGTCGTGCTGCCCGTCGTCGCCGACGAGCAGCCAGCGGATCCGCGGGAAGTCCTTGGCCAGCCGGTCCAGGGACGCCCGCTTGTGGTCCTGGCCGCTGCGGAACCAGCCGGTGTTGGTCGGCCCCCAGTCGGTGAGCAGCAGCGGACCGACCGGGTAGCCGTGGCTGCGGAGGAACCGGTTGAGGGTCGGCGCGGTGTTCCAGGCGCCGGTCGAGACGTAGACGATCGGCGCGCCGGGGTGCTCGGCCAGCAGGTCGCGGTACATCGGCGCCATGCCGGGCACGACGCGCCGGGCGCCCTCGTGCTTCACGAAGGTGTTCCAGGCGGCGATCATCATCCGCGGCAGCGACGTGGAGATGACGGTGTCGTCGATGTCGCTGACGAGCCCCATCGTGACGTCGTCGCCGACGACGATGATCTCGGCCTCGATGTCCTTGGCGCCCTGCGCCGAGAGCGTGACCCGGTGCCAGCCCGGGTCGAGCCCGTGGTCGCGGAACGTCGCGTCGACGTGGCCGGAGCGGTCGCTCCGGGCGTGGAAGGTGCGATCACCGACGGTGACGGAGACGGGTACGCCCATCGCCGGCGCGGTGACGAACGCCCGCCACCCGCGGTCGCGCAGGAACGGTGAACGCATCCCGCCGTAGGTGGGGTCCGGCTCGTCGCTGTCGCCACCCTCGTCGTGCGCCCGGCCGAGCAGCACCCGGCCGAACACCCGGATGAACGACGGAGTCCCGTAGCCGACGTGCCCGATGATCCGGTTCTGCCAGCCGCGGCGCCGAAGCCCGCGCTCCAGCTGCCGGTGCCAGGTGTCCTCGGCGAGCGCGGCGACGTGCGGGCGCGACATGCCGTCAATCTATGGCACCGGCGGCGCCGGACCCGGTCACACGGAGCGGAGTGTGTGCCGGACCGGGGGCCGGCGGTGCGAGGATCCGGTCGGGGCGGACGCCCGCCGGGTACACGCTCCGGCGGCTTCCCGGCCGGAGGCCGCCCGCAGCTCGTCCATCACGCGCAGGGTGTCGCGGTCCCGGGCGCGGTCCCGCTGGGCGGAGGCGCCGAGGTCGGCGCCGTGGGGAGCGTGGCCGAGGCCGCTCTCCCGGCGGTGGGTGCGCTCGAGAAGGCCGACGACGAGGGTCGCGAAGGCCGCGACCACGACGACGGCACCCACGGTGCTGAGAGAGTCGGCGATGCTGGCGAGGATCTCGGTGGTCATGGCAGTAATCCTGCGCTCGTCGACTTCCCGCCACGAGTGGCAGTCAGGACACCTCTCGCAAAGTTCCTGCCAGATGTGCCATCATCGCCGGTATGCCGCTGCACACCGTCGCCGTGCTCCTCGCCGACCAGGCCGCCGCCTTCGAGTTCGGTGTGGTGCACGAGGTGTTCGGCATCGACCGCACGGAGCAGGGGGTCCCGGCGTTCGACTTCCGGGTCTGCGCGGAGCACCCCGAGCGACCGGTCGACATGCTCAACGGGTTGTCGCTCAACGTGCCCTTCGGGCTGGAGGCGCTCCAAGGGGCGGATCTCGTCGCGGTGCCTGCGACCAAGATGCGCACGTTCTCCCCGGCGCTGCTCGAGGCCCTGCGCCGCGCGCACGCGGCGGGCGCCACGCTCATCTCGGTCTGCAGCGGGGCCTTCGTCCTCGGTGCCGCCGGGCTGCTCGACGACCGCGACTGCGCCACCCACTGGCTGAACGCGGACGAGCTGGCTCTCGCCTACCCCAAGGCGCGGGTCGACCGCGACGTGCTGTTCGTCGACGACGGCGACATCATCACCAGCGCCGGCACCGCAGCCGGGATCGACGCCTGCCTCCACCTGGTCCGCCGCGAGCTGGGCGCCGCCGTCGCCGCGACGATCGCCCGTCGCATGGTCGTCCCGCCGCAGCGCGACGGTGGCCAGCGGCAGTTCGTCGAAACGCCGATCCCCGAGTGCGCCACGGACAGCCTGCGGACCGTCCTGCTGTGGATGGAGGAGAACCTCGACACCGAGCAACCGGTGGCCGTGCTGGCGCGCCGGGCGGCGATGTCCGACCGGACCTTCGCCCGCCGCTTCGTGCAGGAGACGGGCACCACGCCGGCCAGGTGGCTGGTGCTGCAACGAGTTCACCGCGCTCGGGAGCTTCTCGAGAGCAGCGACCTCGGCATCGACCAGGTCGCCGCGCGCAGCGGGTTCGGTAGCGCCGCCCTGCTGCGCCATCACTTCACCAGGCAGGTCGGGGTCGCCCCGAGCGACTACCGCCGCACGTTCAGCCGCACGGAGGCACCGCTGGCCGGTGCCAGCCTGAGCGCGTGACGGTCGATCTCCAGGCGCTCACGCCGGACCGGTTGCGCGCTCGGCGGAGCCTGAAGTGGGCGAGCCAGCCACCGGACGTGCTCGCGATGTGGGTGGCCGAGATGGACTACCCGACCGCCCCCGCCATCACGGCCGCACTGCACCGCGGGGTCGACGCCGAGACGTTCGGGTATCCCCTGGACGCCCAGCCCTCGGGCCTGGCCGACGTCCTGGTGGCGGACCTCGTGCGCCGGCACGGCTGGACGGTGGACCGGGAGGACGTCTTCCTCGTCGCGGACGTCATGCGCGGAATGACGCTCGCGCTGGACACCTTCAGCGGTCGCGACGACGCGGTGGTGATCACGACGCCGGTCTACATGCCCTTCTTCGACGTCGTCGAGCTGTCCGGCCGGCCGCAGGTCCACGTCCCCATGGCGGAGGTCGAGGGTCGCGCGACGTTCGACCTCGAGGCCCTCGACGCCGCGCTGGCCGACGGCGCGCGCACGGTGTTGCTGTGCAACCCCTACAACCCGCTCGGCCGGGTCTTCGAGAGGGACGAGCTCATGGCGTTCGCCGACGTCGTGGACCGGCATGCGGCCCGGGTCGTCGCGGACGAGATCCACGCCCCGCTGGTGCTGCGGGGCGTTCACGTCCCGTATGCGTCGCTCTCGTCGGCTACCGCCGGCCACACCGTGACGCTGGTCTCAGCCAGCAAGGCGTGGAACCTGCCCGGTCTGAAGTGTGCCCAGGTGGTGACGAGCAACGCGGCTGACCGCGCGGCCTGGCAGCGGATCCCGCTGTGGGCGAAGGTGGGCGTCGCCTCGTTGGGGATCGAGGCGAGCATCGCCGCATACCGCGACGGAGAGCCGTGGCTGCGGGAGGTTCTGGCCCTGCTGGAGGCCAACGCCCAGCTCCTCGCGGACGCCGTCACGCAGATGCCGGGAGTGCGCTGCCGCCGCAACGAGGGCACCTACCTTGCGTGGCTGGACTGCACCGATCTGGGCCTGGACGTCGAGCCGGCTGACTGGTTCCTGGAGCACGCCCGGGTCGCGCTGAGCGCGGGACGGCCGTTCCGGGCTCCGGCCCACCGGTTCGCGCGGCTGAACTTCGCTACCACCACGGCGATCCTCGAGGAGTCGTTGGAGCGGATGGCGCTCGCCGTCCAAAGTCGTTGAGGGGCAGGGTTTTTCAGGTGATGGTGAGGTCGTCCGGCTCGCTGACCAACGCGTAGGCGACGGTCGACCCACTGCGGTAGCCAACCAGCGCCCGCAGGTGATAGGAGCCGGGCGCGAGGGCGCGGCCGTCGCAACCGGTCAGGGTGATGCTCGCCGGGACGGTGGTAGCGGGGACGCTGGTGCCACGGGTCAGCGTCGTCGGGACGTCGGCGCCGGCGACGCCGACCGCTCTCGCCACGACGGTGCTTCGATCCAGCACTTCGAGTGCGGACCACTGCGGCTTCGCCACCACCGAGGGCGCGTCGGACAGGACGACGATCTCGGTCGCCACCGCGAGCACCGACCCAGCCGCGGCCGACGCGGACGATCTCGTCACGACGACCACCTGGCTGGTGACCGGTCCACTGGAGAGTCCCGTGGCAGGGCAACGGGCGCCGGTGGTCGTCTGCGCGGGGGCCGAGGACGAGGCCGCGAGCGAGGGGGCGGTCGGGGCGGTGGTGCACGCCGTGGGCAGCAGGACACACGCCGCCGCCCCGGCCGTGGCGAACAGCTTCCGCATCCGCCGGCGGCTCAGGCGCGCACCTGCCCCAGGGGCACGTCCGGGTCGGCGAGCTTCTCGCGGTCGACGGCGTCTCGGGACGCGATCAGGGCCTGGATGTCGTCCTGGACGTCCCACACGTTGACGTTCATCCCCGCCGTGACGCGGTCGCCGTCCAGCCAGAACGCGATGTACTCGCGAGCGTCCAGGTCGCCGCGGACGACGACGTCGTCGTCCCGGCCGCCACGCCCGGAGTACTCGAGCCCGAGGTCGTACTGGTCGGAGTAGAAGAACGGCAGCTTGTCGAAGTCACCCGGCTTCCCCAGCACGCCCTTGGCCACGGTCGGCGGCCGGTCGAGCGCGTTGGCCCAGTGCTCCACCCGGACTCGCTGCCCGAGCGCGGGCGTCTCCGCGTTAGCGACGTCGCCGACGGCGAAGATGTCGGGGTCGCTGGAACGGCCCTGCGCGTCGACGAGGATCCCGTTCTCGAGCTTCAGGCCCGCCGACACGGCGAGGTCGGTGTTGGGAACGGCGCCGATGCCC
This sequence comes from uncultured Actinomycetota bacterium, assembly GCA_963751085.1. Taxonomy (GTDB): domain Bacteria; phylum Actinomycetota; class Actinomycetes; order Actinomycetales; family Dermatophilaceae; genus Lapillicoccus. The sequence continues at coordinate 149,708 of CAVVTH010000006.1, forward strand.
ACGAGCACGATGTCGGCGGTGATCCGCGTGCCGTCACCGAGCCGTACGGCGCCCACCCGCTGGCGGCCGGCGGCCGGCTCGATGGCGGCGACCGTTACCCGCGTCCGCAGGTCGACGCCGTGCTCGCGGTGCAGCTGCGCGAACGACCGTCCCGAGCGTCGCACCGAGCACGGCGAGCAGCGGCTCCGCCGCCATCTCGAGAACCGTGACCTTCGCCCCCGCCTCGCGGGCCGCCGACGCCGCCTCCAGCCCGATCCAGCCGCCGCCGACGATGACGACCTCGGCATCGGGCCGAAACGCCTCGCGCAGCCGCTCCGCGTCCTCCACCGTGCGCAGGTAGAGCACGCCGTCGAGGTCGGCGCCCGGCAGGTCGCTGTGCCGCGGGGAGGCACCCGTCGCCAGCACGAGCTTGTCGTATGCGGCGCGACTCCCGTCGATCGCGACGACCTCGTGAGCGCCCGCGTCGACCGACGTCACGGCGGTCGCGAGGTGCAGGTCGACGTGGTGCTCGGCGTACCACGGCTCCGGCAGGACGTACCCGTCCTCGGCGCTCTGCTCGCCCTTGAGGAACGCCTTGGACAGGGGCGGCCGGTCGTAGGGCAGGTGCGGCTCGGCGGCGAAGAGGGCGATCGACCCGGCATACCCTTCGTCGCGGAGCGCCTCGGCGGTCTTGGCGCCCGCCAGCCCGCCGCCGACGATGACCACCCGCTGCACGTCTCCTGAAGCCATGGGTGCGCCTTTCCGGGCTCGTCGCCATCGGTGTGAGGATGGGCAACATGCGACATCCGTCACGAAACCTACGGCAGCGTGCCGCCCTCGGCGCCGTCGGTGTGCTGTCGCTCGCCACCGTCCTCTCCGGCTGCAACCTCGTCAACCAGCCACCCAATCCCGACCAGACCGCCAAGGCGTTGGCGTCCGGCCTAAGCGGTGGCGACCTCAACCAGGTGACCTTCGACGGTGCGACCTCGGCCAACGTCGCGGCCTTCCTCGCGACGGCGGTGGGCGACCTGAAGGACGTCAAGCGCACCGTGGCGGTGAGCCAGGTCTCCGAGCCGAAGTCCAACGAGCGCACCGCCACCGCCAGTTTGGCCTTCACCTGGACCCTCCCGTCGGCGGCCCCCGCGCGCGAGCCGCGATCCGGCGACCTCCTCGGCGACCTCCTCGGCGTCGGCCACCACCTCCAGCTCCGCCGCCGCATCCGGCACGGCGACGACGTCCGCGGCGGGTGGCGGCAGCGACGTGGTCTGGAGCTACACGACGACCGCCAACCTCACCCGGGCGCAAGACGACAGGTGGCACGTCACCTGGACGCCCGCGCTGTTCGCGCCCGACCTCACCGGGACGGAGAAGCTCACGCTCACGACGGTCGCCGCCAAGCGTGGCGACATCGTCGGCGCCAACTCCGTGCCGTTGATGACCGCGCGCGACACCGCCCAGCTCGGCATCGACAAGACCAAGGTCCCGGGCGACCAGCAGGCGGCCGCCGCGACGGCCCTGGCGCAGCTGGCGGGCGCCGACCCGGCGGCGTACGCGAAGACCGTCGCGGCGGCCGGCGCCAAGGCCTTCGTCCCTCTCATCACCGTCCGGTCCGACGACCCCCTGCTCACGACGCAGACGGCCGCACTGGCGGCGATCCCGGGGGCCGTGAACATTCCCGGCAAGTCCGTCATCGGGCCGTCCCCCAACTTCGCCCGGTCGATTCTCGGAACCGTCGGAGAGGCCACGGCCGAGCTCGTGCAGAAGTCCAACGGTGCCCTCAAGGCCGGCGACGTCGTGGGCCTGTCCGGGCTGGAGCAGCGCTATGACGCGCGGCTGCGCGGCACGCCGGGCCGCACCATCCAAGCCGTAGGCACCGACGCGGCCGGCACGAAGACGTCGCGCGACCTGTTCACCTCCCCCGCCGTGGACGGGAAGCCCCTCGTCGTGACCCTCGACGCGACGGCGCAGACGGTGGCGGAGGCGGTGCTCCAGAGCGGTTCGACCGACACCCCGACCGCGCTCGTCGCCGTACGCCCGTCCACCGGGGAGATCGTCGCCGCCGCCAACGGTCCGGGCAGCAAGGGCCTGGCCGTCGGGACGACGGGCCAGGCGGCGCCGGGGTCGACGTTCAAGATCGTCACGGCGCTGGCGCTGCTGCGAGCCGGCCTCACCCCCGACTCCCCGGTGGCCTGCACCCCCACCGTCACGGTCGGTGGCCGGTCGTTCAAGAACTACAACGACTACCCGCCGGGCAAGCTGGGCACCATTCCGCTGCGTACCGCCTTCGCGAACTCCTGCAACACCGCGTTCATCTCCAACCAGGACAAGGTGTCGCAGGCCGACCTGGCCTCGGCGGCCGCCGCGCTGGGAGCCGGCGTCGACCTCGACCTCGGCTTCCCCGCATACCTGGGTTCGGTCCCCACCACGGCCACGGACACCGAGCACGCGGCGTCGATGATCGGCCAGGCGAAGGTCCTCGTCTCCCCGATGGACATGGCCACGGTGCTCGCGTCGGCGGTGAAGGGGTCGGTGGTCCGTCCCCGGCTCATCGACGACAACCCAGCCGTGGCCGGCTTCCCGAACCCCGACAAGCCGTTACAGCCGGCCGAGGCCCAGTCCCTGCAGTCGATGCTGGCGGCCGTCGTCTCCGAGGGCAGCGGTGCAGCGCTCGCCTCCGAGGGCGTCACGGCGGCCAAGACCGGCACCGCGGAGTACGGCACCGCGACACCACCCCAGACGCACGCCTGGATGGTGGCGGCCAAGGGCGATCTCGCGGTCGCCGTCTACGTGGAGACCGGCGACTCGGGCTCCAAGACCGCGGGTCCGCTGCTCAAGGGGTTCCTCGACGCCTACTCCGGCTGACGGCCCTCCGCGTCGCGGCGGGTGATGACGTCGTCGGCGCGGTCCCGAGCGCGGTCGAGTGCGTCGCCCTCTCGGCCGGTGCCCTCGCCGTCGTCGCCGAGGACGTCGGACCGCGTCTCGCCCGTGGTACCGGTGGGGCGCTCGATCGTGCCCTCGGGCTCGTCGACACGCCGGATGTTGCCGATCCGCTCGTGCAGGTGCGGGTGCTCACCCGCGGCCCGGTGCGCGCCACCCTCCGCGCCCTGCTCGCCCTGCTCGCTCAGCGGTGTCTCGATGCGGTTCCCGTCGTCGTCCAGGCGGTAGCCCTCCTTGTCAGTACGCACGTCGGGGTCCAGCGCGTCGGCCCGGCGCAGCTGCTCCTCGTGGGCGCTGGCCGCCTCCGCCTTGTCCTTGTCGGCCCGCTGCGCCTGCACCTCGAGGTGCTGCGCCTCGGCCGCGCGCTGGTCGGCCTCGGCGCGGACCCGCCGCGCCTCCGCCTCGGAAGCCGCCGCGGCGGCCTCCTTCTCGCGCAGCTCCATCTGGTGGTCAGCGGTCGGCTGGCGCAGCTCGGCCGCCTCGGCGCGACGGCTCTCCTGCTGCCGAGACCGCGACACCAGCACACCGATGACGACAGCGAGGACGACGACCACCACCACGATCCAGATCCAGGCGTCCATGACGGGCTCTCCTTGCTTCGGGGTTTCGGCTCGACTCGAGCCTCTCGCCACGGTAGTGGGGGGTGATGTGGCCGCGCAGCAGGAGCGCCGGTATGCGGGCCGCCGAAACGCCCGCGCGGGACAAATTCCTGGTCGGAAGGGGTGGCGCCCACGGCGCGGAAGGGGTGACATGGTGCTCTGGGCCCGAACCTGCAGTCCGCCGGCAGCGTGGCACGGCGGGGCCCGACCAAGGAGGCAGCAATGTCAGATGCGGCACCAAGCGGGGCGGTCGACGAGGAGACCGATCAGGTGGTGGAGATCGACGCGGTGCTCCCGCACCCGGTCGACCACGTGTGGCGGGTCCTCACCACCAACGACGGCGCCCAGGCCCTGCTGGGGCAGGGTGCTCGCCTCGGCGGCAAGGGCGAACCCTGGCGCGCCGACGACGGCAGCCACGGCGTGTGGCGCAGCTACCACCCGATGGAGCAGGTCCGCGTCTCCTGGCACGCGGACGCCGGCGCCCCCCGGTCCTTCGTCGACCTTCACCTCGCGCCCGACGGCGACGGCACCCGGGTCTCGCTTCGTCATGAGCCGGCCGGACCGGACCGGACGGCCATCGAGCAGCGCTGGTCGACCGCGCTCGAGCGCCTCGACGCCCTGGCCTGACCCGGCCCCGACGCCGTCCCGGCCTCAGCCGGCCGGGACGAGGTCGACGTCGGCGGCCCGCACGTACACCGTGCGGTGGCCGAACGACACCTGGTAGTACCTGTCGTTCCCGCGGATGTCGATGTGGTCGACCGGCGGCGTGCCGGCGAACGTCGTGGCGTGGTAGTAGTCCGTGGCGATGGTCGCGTCCTGCAGGGCATACCGCTGCCCGGCGAGGATCGAGTACTGCAGGGGCACGATCGGATTCACCGGGACCCAGGGGGTCGGCGCGTATGCGGCCGCCTCGGGGTAGGCCCGGCCGTAGACCGGCACCGAAGCCCGGCCCGGCTTGGGGACGACCAGGGAGCCCCGGACGGGGATCGCCGTCGGCTTCTTCACGGGGTTCTTGAACCACGCCTTCTCACCCAGCCACCAGATGGCGGTCCAGTCACCGGACCGGTCGGCGACTGCGTACTCGACGCCGACCGTCGCCCGCGCGCCGATGTCGGCGACCTCGGTGGTGCTGGGCCCCGGCTTGAGGCCGATGTCGGTGACCAGCGGCGAGGTGTCGCTCGGCTGGGTGTGCAGGTAGACGAAGTTGGTCCCCTGTGGTGCGCACGGCACCCCAGCGGTCACGCACCCGGTGACGGGCTGCTGGTTGCTGTCGAACTTGGGCAGGATCCGCAGCAGGTTGGAGAAACCGGTGCGGCCGAGGCCCTGCAAGGGTGCGCCCATCAGCTGGAAGTAGTGCTGCCAGTCCCAGTACGGGCCCGGGTCCCAGTGCATTCCCGCGACGTCGTCCGCGAACGTACCCGGGACCTGGTCATGACCGATGATGTGCGCGCGGTCCAGGGGGATGTCGTACTTGGCGGCGAGGTAGCGCACGAGCCGTGCGGAGTTCCGGTAGAGCGGCTCCGAGTACCAGGTCGCGCCGCTCGCGGCGAACCCCTCGTGCTCGATGCCGATGGAGTGCTCGTTCATGTACCAGTTGCCGGCGTGCCAGGCGACGTCCTTGGTGGGCACGTGCTGGGCGATGAGACCGTCGGCGGAGCGGACCGTGTAGTGCCAGCTGACGTAGGTCGGGTCCTGGACGAGCTTCAGCGTCGTGGCCCAGTCGGCCTCGGTGTCGTGGATGACGATGTACTGGACCTTCGGGCCGGCCGCGGTGTCGCGCGACGCGGTGTCGTGGTTGCCGTAGTCATCCGCGTTGGGGCCCAGCTTCACGTAGGGCGCCGGGACGGACTCGCACCGAAGGCCGGGCGGGCACTCGAGGTTGGCGTCCGGCTTCGGCTTCGCCAGGCCCAGCCGGTCGAGCTGTCCTCGCTGCGGGGCCACCGGCTTGGCGGCCAGGGACACCGCCTGCCCGTCAGCGGTCGTCCGCGAGGCGCCGTTGGCGAGGACGTCGTACGCCGCGTCGGCGAACTCGGCGGCCGACGAGGCGTCCGTTGAGCCGCTGGCGGCGGCCACCGAGGCATACCACTGCCCGGCGTCGGTGGCGGTGCCCAGGGGCAGGTGCAGCGACGCCTGCTGTGACGTCAGCAGGGCGGCGCCCCCCGGATGTTCATGGCCGGGTCGCGGCGCAGCGCGTCGCGGTCGACGCCGAGGAGCTTGGCGGCCCGTCCCAAGGTGTCCACGGAGGAGGGGACGGCGGCCGCTGCGCCGGCTTCGCCCCGCTCCTGTGCGACGTTCGCCGTGAGGAGGGTGGCGTCCACGAGGTTCATCGGGCCGTAGCCGCCGCTGGTGTTGTGCTCGCCCGGATGCCCCTCCCAGCGGGTCTGCGCGTAGGACACCGCCTCCAGCACCGTGGCCGGCACGCCGAACTCGGCGGCGGCGGCGGTGAAGCCCTGCTGTCTGGCGGCGGAGCCGGCACCGGTGCTCGGCGCGGCGGTTGCGGTGGTGGTGGTCGCGACGGCGGTGACGGTGGCGAGCGCGACGGCGGCTAGCGCCGCAACGGTGGTGACGGGTCGGGGCATGGAGTCCAGCGTGGCGGCGGCCGTTGCCCTGGACGACTTTCGCTTCGTAAATTCTTGTCCAGGAACGGCCGGCGGTCGGGCAGCGATACTGGCGTCATGGTTCGTGCCGCCACGCGCCGGCGCGCTGCCGCGGTCACGCTGCTCGTCGCGGTGGCCCTCGGCGCCTGCACGACCACCGACCCGCCCGGCACCGGACCCGTCACGGCCACTGCCGGCTCCGGGCCATCGCTGTCGTGGGCCCCGGTGGCGCTGCCCGCCGGCGTCGAGGTCAAGACCCTGACCACCATGGCGGACCGGCTTCTGGTGGGCGGGTTGAAGGCCGGCGCCACCCCCGACACGCCCGCGCCTGTCATGCTCACCATCGCGGACACCGGAGCCCAGACGGCGATTTCCGTGAACCCCCAGTCGCCCTACGGGCCGATCGCCCGCTGGTACTCCGTCGCGACCGACGGCACTCGGATCGTCGCGATCGGCGGCGCCAACGGCGGGGCGCACGCCAACGTGCGGTGGACCACGTGGGCCGGTACGGCGGCCGGGGTGGACGAGCTACCGCAGAGCTTCTACACGTTCGGCGGGTGGGGCGCGGGCGACCTGATCGACGCGGTGATCACCTCGTCCGGCGACGCCCTGGTCGGCAGCTGGGGCGGCGCCAAGGCCGGTCTGGACGCAGCGATCTGGACCTTCGCCGACCGCACGTGGACCCGGCAGGACCCCGCCGGCACGGCGCTCGAGAGCACGCCCGCCCTGCTGGTGGGGCCTCGCGGCGCGACCGACGACGGCGCCGGCGTCCTCGTCACGGGCTCCGCACTGCATCTCGACCAGGGCGTGGGCCAGACGGCCGCCGTCTGGCGGTCCGCCGGCGTCAACGCCGGATGGCATCGCATCGACCTGCCGGAACCCGGGACCCACAGCGAGAGCGTCTCGGCCCGGTGCGACGGCGGCGGCGACTGCCTGGTGACCGGGCAGGTCGACGGCCGGCTCGCCCTCTGGTCGCTACAAGGAGACACCGCGACCCGACACACCTCGGTGCCGGATCTCGCGGTGGGCGACCAGGACGTCATCCCCGGTCCGATCGGCAACGGCGGCCCGGACACCGTGGTGGTCAGCCCCTCGGCGAAGGGAACGGTGGTGCTCAGCAGCGCGGCGGAGGGCTGGGCTACCTCGGCCGGTCCGACCGGCCAGCCGGTGGCCGCCGCGCGGGTCGGAGACCGGCTCTACGTCGCGACCCGATCAGCGGCCGGTGCTCCAGCGGCGCTGTATGCGGCGCGCTGGCCGGGCTGAACGGGACCGAGGGTCAGGCCGGCGGAAGCTCCGCCGGCAGCCCGAAGGTCTCGAACAGCGTCAGGTCGAAGTAGGCGGTCACCCGTTCGACGCCGCGGGGTCCCACGGTCAGCTGCTGCAGCTGGAACGGCCGCATCCGCCCGTCGTCGGCCCGCATGTAGAGCCCGAACGCCGGCTGCCCGTTGGCCGTCGTGGGCACCAGCCGCATGTCTCCCGCCTTGGTAGCCGGGCACTGCGTCGCGATGAGGGTGCCGATCGCCTCGTTGCCCTGGTACCACCCGTCGAACGGCGGCATGTCCCAGACCGCGTCGGTGGTGAGCATCTCCACGATGGTGTGAATGTCGTAGGCCTCGAACGCGGCCACGTAGCGCTCCAGCTTGGCCTTGATCTCCGGGTCGTCGACGGTCAGCTGCGAGGACGCCTCGTCGACGGGAGCCAGCTTCTCGACGTGGGCCCGCGCGCGCTGCAAGGCGCTGTTGACCGCGGCGACGCTGGTGTCGAGGGCGGTGGCGACCTCGGCGGCCCGCCAGTTGAGCACGTCGCGCAGGATCAGGACCGCGCGCTGGGTCGGCGTCAGGTGCTGCAGCGCGGCGATGAAGGCGATCCGGATCGAGTCGTGGGTGACCGCCGTCGCCTCAGGATCCTGCGGTGCCGTGCCGGCCACCAGAGTGTCGGGCATCGGCTCCAGCCAGGAGATCTCCGGCCGCGCGGTCACCGGTTCGGTCGGGTCGGCGGCCGGCGCCCCCAGGCCGGTGGGCAGCGGCCGCCGCTTGCGGCTCTGCAGCGCCGTGAGACAGGTGTTGGTGGCGATCTGGTACATCCAGGTCCGGACCGAGGACCGCCCCTCGAAGCCGTGGAACGCCCGCCAGGCCCGGATGTAGGTCTCTTGAACGAGGTCCTCGGCGTCGTGCACGGAGCCGAGCATGCGGTAGCAGTGGGCCATCAGCTCGCCGCGCATCGGCTCCACGAGCGCCATGAACTCGCGGTCGGTCTCCGGGTGGTCGGCCGGCTGTGTGGTCGGCTGTCCGGTAGTGGAGGGACGGGTCTGGCTGGCCACCGAGGTCATGGGACGAACGTAACGGAGATCGCCGACAGGGGGCCGACCGATTTCGGTGCTCGCCGGAGTCCCACGGTGCATGAGGCGGATGATCTTCCTGAACCTGCCGGTTGTCGACTTACCGGCGTCGCGGGAGTTCTACACCTCGTTGGGGTTCACCGTGAACGAGGCGTTCTCCGACGACCAGGTCACCGCCATCGTCGTCTCGGAGACCATCGTCCTCATGCTGCTCACCCGCGACCGGTTCGCCGACTTCGTCACCGGCTCGGTCGGCGACCCCCGAGAGGGGCCGACCACGATCGCCTGTCTCAGCGCCGAGTCGCCACGGGAGGTGGACCGGCTGGTCAGCACCGCGATCGCCTCGGGAGGGTCGGCGTGGTTGCCGAAGATGCAACACGGCCCCATGTACGGCCACAGCTTCGCCGACCCGGACGGACACGTCTGGGAGGTCCTGCACATGGACCTCGACGGTCGCGTGACCGTCGATCCGCCCGTCAGCCGCGCAGGGTGGCGATCGCCAGCCGGACCTGGTGCTCGAAGAGCGCCCGCGGTTCGGTGAACGTGTCCACGCCGTACTGACCGAAGACCTCCAGGCTCACCGCTCCGAACAGCACCGACCAGAGCAGCACTGCCCGCCCGAGCACCGCCTGGTCCATCTCCACGCCCAGCTCGGTCGCGCACCCGTCCGAGGTCCGACCGCAGCCCCCTCGGTAGGGACACCGTCGTCGGGCCGTTCGCGACGTCACCGGATCGGACACCGTCGGCCACGAGGGTGACGAGCGTCCGGATCACCCTCGTCCCCGGCTCCGTGGTCTGTTCGGCCGGCGCCTCGTAGCCCGGCACCGGACTTCCGTAGAGCAACGCGTAGCGGGACGGCTCCCGCAGCGCCCAGTCCCGAACCGTCACGCATACCGCGAGCACCCGGGTGTCCCAGGCGGCTCGGGGCAGCTCGGCCAGCCGAGCGTCGACCGCGTCCCCGAGCTCGGTGTAGGCGTCGACGACGAGAAGGGTGAGCAGCTCGTCGCGACTGGCGACGTAGCGGTAGACCGCCGAGGACACCATGCCCAGGTCGCGGGTCACCGCCCGCAAGGACAGGGCGGCCGCGCCGGAGTCCGCCAGGTGGCGACGACCGGTCTCCAGCACCTGTCGGGTCACGTCGTCGCGGCGGCGGGCGCGTACTCCTTCGCTCATGTCCGGAGTCTCTCACGAATATGAGAGCAGTGCTCTTGACGTGACGACGCCGACGGCGCATACTCGTCGAGAAGCGAGAGCGGTGCTCTCGGAAACGAACGAGGAGCAGAGACGATGACCCAGCAGCCGGGATCCCCCACCCGCTACATCCGCGCCACCCGAGGCGACGTGGTGTTCATGAAGGCCGTTCGCTGGCTCACGGAGCACGGGGTGAGCCTCATGGGGTCCCGCGTCCTCACGGTGCCGGGACGGCGTACCGGCACGCCGCAGTCGGTGCCGGTCAACCTCCTGCACCTCGACGGCGAGCGCTTCCTCGTCGCACCGCGCGGCAACACGCAGTGGGTGCGCAACGTGCGGGCCGCCGGCGGGGCCGAGCTGCGGGTGGGCCGGCGCGTCGAGCGGGTGCAACTCGTCGAGGTCCCCGTCGCCGACCGGGTCCCGGCGCTTCGCGTCTACCTCCAGCGCTGGGGCTGGGAGGTCGGCCGATTCGTCGAAGGCCTTACGACGAAGTCCACCGACGCCGAGCTCGCGGCGGCCGCGCCGGGGATGCCGGTTTTCCGCGTCGTGGCCGTCGCCCCCACTACCGTGGCGGCGTGACGACGCCGGGAGCTCGCTCGTTCGCCTCGGTATGCGCGGTGCTGGCCGCCGCCGGCCTCACCGCCGCGCTCGGGGCGTGCAGCACCACCACGCCCGCGCCGACACCGGCACCGAGCACCTCCGCGGCCACGAGCACCACCACTGCCTCGCCGACCTCGTCGGGAAGCTCGTCCTCCACCTCGACGGGGTCGCGGACCAGCGCGGGGAACCGCTGCACGATCGCCACCGGCAAGGCGGTCGTCGAGCCGTCCCCGGGTGGCAACTCGGCCGGACACATCGGGCTGCAGGTGACCGTCACCAACGCCGGCTCGGCCGCCTGCGTCGTCGAGGGCTTCCCGGGCGTCTCCCTCGTCACCGGTACCGAGGGACAGCAGCTGGGCGCGCCGGCCAAGCGCACCCGGGGAACGCCGACCACGATCACGCTCGCGCCGGGGGCCAAGGCGAGCGCGCCCCTGCAGCTCACTCAGGCGGGCAACTACCCCGACTGCGGCGTCACCGCCGCCGCGGGGTTCCGGATCTACCTTCCCGACGACACGGCGGCGCAGTTCTCGCCGCAGCCGCAGCAAGGGTGCTCCAACGCCGCTGTGGTGCTGATGGAGATCGGTCCCTTCGCCCGCTGACCGGCCCGGTTGCGGGCCGGTGGACGGTTCGTAGAGTGTCGCCATGACCTGGGTCGCGCGTTGCCTCCAGCCCGACCCTCGGGTCGACGTCTCTGCTGTGCCGGTCCGGAGGTGAAGGTCCTCGTCGCGGGCGCGTCCGGGTTCGTCGGGCGCCGGCTGTGCCCGGCGCTGGAGGATGCCGGGCACGAGGTACGCGCCATGACCCGGCATCCGGAGACCTACGACGGCGCGGGCACCCCGGTGCGCGCGGACGTCCAGGACGCCGACTCCCTCGACACGGCCATGGCCGGCTGCGACGCCGCCTACTACCTCGTGCACTCCCTGGACGATGACGACTTCGAGAACAAGGACGCGACCGGCGCCACCTCGTTCGGGGCCGCCGCGAAGCGGGCCGGGCTGCAGCGGATCGTCTACCTCGGCGGCCTCGGCAACGACGACGAGCAGCTGTCGGCGCACCTGCGCAGCCGCCGGGAGGTCGAGTCCGCGCTCGCCGAGTCGGGCGTGCCGGTCACCACCCTGCGGGCGGGCATCATCATCGGCGACGGCGGCATCTCCTGGGAGCTGACCCGCCAGCTGGTGGACCACCTGCCGGCGATGATCACCCCGCGGTGGGTGATGACCCGCACCCAGCCGATCGCCGTCGCCGACGTCGTCCGCTATCTCGTCGGCGTCCTCGAGCTGCCCGAGGCGGCGGACCAGGCGCTCGACATCGGCGGCCCGGAAGTCCTGCGCTACAAGACGATGCTGCAGCGGGTCGCGAGGATCCAGGGCCGCGACCTGCCGCTAGTGCCGGTCCCCTTCCTCACCCCGTCACTGTCGTCCCGCTGGTTGTCGCTCGTGACCGACGTCGACACGACGACGGGCCGCAACCTCGTCGACTCGATGACCAACGAGGTCGTCGTCACGGACGACCGCATCCGCCGGATGGTCCCGTTCCAGCCGATGGGGTACGACGACGCCGTGCGGACCGCGCTGAAGGAGCGGACCGACCGGGGCGCCGACGGCGCGTCCGGTACGTCGCCGGCGGACACCGTCCACCGAGTCCTCGGGCGGCTGCCGAAGCCGTTCCACCTCCAGGAGCCGAAGGTCCCGGACGAGACGCAGGCGGTGCGCAACCGCCGTCGGCGCATCGTGGCCGGGGTCGGCATCGGGGGCGCCGCCCTGCTCGGCGTCTCGCTGAGCGCGGAGCCGGGGTCGAAGCGGTTCTACTGGCTCACCGGCGCGCTGGCGGCCACCTGGACCGCGGGTGCGGTCGCCTCCGGTCCGCTCCACCTCGGTTGGATCAAGAGCCGTGACAACAACCTCCGCCGGCCGATCGTCACCCCGGTGGCCACCGGCGTCGCGGCCTTTGGCGTGTTCTACGGCGCCGCCCTGGTGGCCCGCGAGATTCCACTCCTCAACCGGGCCATCGGCAACGTCCTGCGCTACGCCGACCAGGGCAGCATGCCGCTGATCGTGGGCACCACCGTGGTCAACGGCGTGGCCGAAGAGCTGTTCTTCCGCGGCGCCTTCTACACCGCCGCCGCGGAGCGGCCGATCCTCATCTCGACGGCCGCCTACACCGTTGCCACCGCCGCGACCCGCAACCCGGCGCTGACCATCGCCGGAGCGGTGATGGGCGGGCTGTTCGGGATGCAACGTCGAGCGTCGGGCGGGGTGCAGGCGCCCATGCTCACCCACGTGACGTGGGGGATGCTGATGCTCCGTTTCCTGCCGCCGCTGTTCGAGCAGTCGATCCGTCGGGAGGAGTTCCGGGCGTGACCCCGTCGGTCCTGTGGTTCCGCCGCGACCTGCGGCTGCGCGACCACCCAGCGCTGGAGGCCGCCGCCGAGGCCGGTCCCGTGTGCGCGCTCTTCGTGCTCGACGACGTCCTGCTCAAGGTCGACGACGGGCCGCGGACCGCATACCTCTACCGCAGCCTGCGCGCCCTCGACGCCGACCTGAGGTCGCACGGTGGCCGGCTCACCGTGAAGCGTGGCCGTCCTGAGCACGTCGTGCCGCGCGTGGCCCAGCAGATCGGCGCGGCCTCCGTCCACATCAGTGAGGACTTCGCGCCCTACGGCAAGGCCCGCGACGCTCGGGTCGAGACGGCTCTCGGCGAGGTGCCCCTGGTGCGCACCGGCAGCCCGTATGCGGTGTCTCCCGGCCAGGTCCTCAAGGACGACGGCCAGCCGTTCAAGGTGTTCACCCCCTTCTACCGCGCGTGGTCCGAGCGCGGCTGGCACCGCCCGTCGACCTCCGACCCGCGCCGGATCGACTGGCATCCCGTCGATGGCGTCGACATCCCGCGCGAACCGGCCATCGACGCCGAGCTGTTCGACGCGGGCGAGGCCGCCGCCCACCGGGCGTGGCGCACGTTCCAGGACGACGATCTGGCCCGCTACAAGGACGAGCGCAACCGCCCCGACCTGGACAGCACGTCCCACATGTCGGTGCACCTGAAGTTCGGAGAGATCCACCCCCGGACCATGCTGACGGACCTCGGCCGGTCCGGGGAGGCATACCGGCGGCAGCTGTGCTGGCGCGACTTCTACGCCCAGGTGCTGCACTTCTGGCCGCAGAGCGCCCACGGCTACTTCCAGCCCGCGATGGCGTCGATGCTCTACGACACCGGGAAGCAGGCGGACCAGCGGTTCGAGGCCTGGTGCGCGGGACGGACCGGCTACCCGATCGTCGACGCCGGTATGCGGCAGCTGCTCGCCACCGGGTGGATGCACAACCGGCTCCGCATGATCGTCGCGTCGTTCCTCGTCAAAGACCTCCACCTGGAGTGGACGCTCGGCGCGCGCTACTTCATGGAGCGCCTGGTCGACGGCGACCTGGCCAACAACCAGCACGGCTGGCAGTGGACTGCGGGGACCGGCACCGACCCCGCGCCCTACTTCCGGATCTACAACCCGGTCCTCCAGGGCAAGAAGTTCGACCCGGACGGTGCCTACGTGCGGCGCTGGGTCCCCGAGCTGAAGGCGTTGTCCGCCAAGGAGATCCACGAGCCGTGGAAGCTCGCGCCGCCGCCGGAGGCATACCCCGCTCCCATCGTCGAGCACGACACAGAACGCAAGGAGTCGCTGGCCCGCTATCAGCAGATCCGCGGCGGGCGCGCCTGAGATCGGCCGGCGACGGCTAGCCTCACGCCCAGGCCCGTCGACGGAGGAGGGACGTGGGGATCTTCGAGCTCAGCACTCCCGTCCTGACGGTCGGCGTGTTCGTCGTCATCCTCGGTGCGACGGTGGTCGGCCACCTCATCGGTCGGAGCGTGCGCTCACGGTCGGACGGGTCGCGGGAGCCGTTCGCGGTGATCCAGGCGGCGATGCTCGGGTTCATGGCCCTCGTGCTCGCCTTCGGGCTCAGCCTGGCGGTCGGCCGGTACGAGAGCCGCCGGGCCGCGGTCGTCGACGAGGCCAACGCCATCGGCACCTCCTACCTGCGGGCGCAGACGCTGGACGAGCCACAACGCACGCAGTCCCTCGACCTGCTGCGCCGCTACACCGACGCCAGCATCCAGGTCGCCGGGACCGTTCCTGGCGGCCCGGAGCAGTCGGCCGCCATCGCCTCGAGCAGTGAGACCCAGCGGTCGCTCTGGTCCCAGGCCGGCACGGCGGTCACGGCCGCGCCGACCGCCACGGCGCCCCGGCTCTACGTCGAGGGGCTCAACGAGGCCTTCGACTCCCTCTCCACCCGGATCGCCGGACTCGGCAACCGGGTGCCGACGCCGGTGCTGCTCCTCGAGCTCGTCGGGGCGGCCCTCGCGCTCGGCCTCCTCGCCCTCCACCTGGCGACGCTCGGCCGCGGCCCGTCGATCGCGCTACTGGCCGCGTCACTGGTCGCCGCAACGCTGTTCATCACCTTCGACCTCGACCGTCCGGTGCGCGGGCTCATCAACGTGCCCGCCGACCCCTTGACCAGCCTGCGGGCCTCCATGGACAGCCCTCCGGCGTACGCGGGACCCCGGTGAGGAGCTAGCCCAGCTGGTAGTCGAACCAGACCCGGTGGGTGTCGTCGGAGTCGACGGCCAGGCCACCCGAGCCTGAGATGCCGGCGAGGTCGCCGACGCCGCTGCCCGGCACGATGACGAACAGCTCGTCCCGCCGGTCGGCCCCGAGGGTCGTGGCCGAGTGGGCGTAGGCGAAGCCACCCTCGCGGTCGTCCAGCCGGCCGGCGAACGTCTCGAGCGCCACATAGGTGCCGACCCCCGTGCCCATGTCGAACGCCGACACGAAGATCGTGGCGGAGCGGCCCTGCACCTCGCCCTCGTAGACCTTCTCCATGGTCGCCGTGCCCACCGCGCTGCCCACCTCGACGGCCACCGGCGGCGGTTCGAGCTGCGCCGGCACGAAGGACGAGACGGTGAAGGTACCCGCTGCTCTCATGCCCGGGACCTTACTGGCGCCTACTGTCACCCACTGTCGGTGCTCTGCGCCAGGATCCAGGGATGACGACGGCGGCGACGGTGACCACCAGGACCATCCCGACGCGCGGGCCCTTCTCGCTCGAGGAGCTGGCGCTGTTCGGGTTCGGCCACCGCAACGAGCGGGCGTTCGACGGTGTGATGCGGATGGCCTTTCGGGTGGACCACGACCTGGAGACCGCGGCCGGGGTCGAGGTCCGACAGGACGGCGATCGGCTCGACCTGACCATCCACGGCTCGGGCGATCCGGACGTCGTCGCGACCCAGGTCGCACGGGTCCTTTCCTGCGACCACGACGGCGAGGGGTTCGCCGAGCTCGGTCGGCGAGACCCGGTCATCGGCGCTCTCCAGCAGGCCGCTCCCGGCCTGCGGCCGGCGCTGTTCTACTCGCCCTACGAGGCGGCGGTCTGGTCGGTGATCAGCGCCCGACGGGCTCGCGCGCAGGGCATCACGCTGCGCGAGCGCCTCAACCAGGCGCACGGCGACGCCTTCGAGCTGGCCGGGCGGACGGTCACCGCCCTGCCGGCTCCGTCGCGGCTCGCCGCCCTCACCGAGCTGCCCGGGCTGCCGGCCGACCGGCTCCCGCGGCTCCACGCCGTCGCGGCCGCCGCGCAGCGCGGGGATCTCGACGTCGACCGCCTCGTCGCGCTCGGCCCGGAGGCCGCCCGGCAGGCGGTACAGGAGCTGCCGGGGATCGGCCCGTTCTACAGCACGCTCATTACCGCACGGGCGTGCGGGTTCGCCGACATGCTGATCACCGACGAGGCCCGCAGCCGCCAGTCGGTTCAGGACCTCTACGGCTTTACCGAGCCGATGACCGACGAGGCGTATGCGGCGTTCGCCGAGCGGTGGAAGCCCTACCGCACGTGGGCCGCCGTGCTCATCCGCGCGGCCGCCCACCGGCTCCCGGTCAGTGCAGGTCAGACGACGGCGGTCATGCCGCCGTCCACGTAGAGGACCTGTCCGTTGACGAAGGCCGACGCGTCGGAGGCCAAGAACACCAGCGCGCCCACGAGGTCCTCCACCCGACCCCAGCGGCCGGCCGGCGTGCGGCCGGCGACCCAGCTGCTGAACTGCGGGTCGTCGACCAGCGGTTGCGTGAGCTCCGTGTCGATGTAGCCGGGGCACAGCGCGTTGGCCTGGATGCCGCTCGGGCCGAGGTCGGCACAGAGCCCGCGGGTGAGCATCACCACGCCGCCCTTGGTCGCCGCGTACGGCGCGATGCCCGGCCGGGCCAACCGGCTCTGCACCGACCCGACCAGAACGATCTTCCCGCTACCGCGCTCCACCATCCCGCGGCCCACGCGCTGGGAGACGAGGAACGCGCTGGTGAGGTTGGTGGCCACCAGCTCGTCCCAGTCGGCCACCGAGAACTCGAGAACCGGTGCCCGACGCTGCATCCCGGCGTTGTTGACGAGGATGTCCGGGGTCCCCCAGCGGCTCTCGATCCGCCCCACCCCGGCGTCGACCGACGCCGCCTCCGTCACGTCGAAGGCAGCCGGGTGGGTGTCGCCCCCGGTCTCGTCGGCAAGTCTCGACGCGGCGCGAGCCGCGCGATCCTCGTCCCGTCCGTGCACCACGACCCGAGCCCCGGCGGTGAGCAGGCCCCGCGCCAACGCATACCCGATTCCCCGCGTCGACCCCGTGACCACGGCGGATCGCCTCGTGAGGTCGAACAGGCCGTCCGGCATGATGCACAGCATGCCCGACCCTCACGAGGTGACCCCCGACGGCGACCGCGTGGGGATGATCGGGCTCGGCGCCATGGGGCGCCCGATGGCGAGGCACCTGCTGCGCCGGCCAGGTGCGGAGGTGGGCATCTACGGCCGGGGGCGAGACCGCTACCGCGACCTCCTGGACGCCGGCGCCGTCTGGCGGGACACCCCCCGCGCGCTCGCCGCGGAGGCCGACGTCATCCTGCTCATGCTTCCCGACCTCCCGCAGGTGGAGGAGACGCTCGCCGGAGCGGACGGCCTGCTCGCCGCCGAACCCCAGGACCTGCTCCTCGTCGTCTCGTCCACCTCGTCGCCGACCGGGGTACGCCGGCTCGGCGAGCGGCTCGACCGCGAAACCGAGGGACGCATCCGGGTCGTCGACGCCCCGGTGTCCGGCGGCGTGGACGGCGCCGAGGCCGGCACCCTGTCGATCATGGTCGGGGGCGCCGACGACGACGTGCACCGAGCGATGTCCGTCCTCGAGCCGTGCGGACGGGCATACCACCTCGGACCGCTCGGCTCCGGCGAGGTCGCCAAGGCGTGCAACCAGCTCATCGTCGCCGCCGCCGTCCTCGCGCTCGGCGAGGCCGCCGTCCTCGCCGACCGCAGCGGGCTCGAGCTGGAGACGCTGTTCGAGCTGTTCGCCGGCGGCTACGCGGACAGCCGCATCCTGCGTACTCGTGGCGACCGGATGGCCACCGACGACTTCAGCCCGTCGGGTGCGGCGCGCTACCTGCTCAAGGACCTCGAGTTCGCGACGGACGTCGCCACGGCGACCCGCACCGACGCCGCGCTGCTGCCGGCGCTGCGGGCCGCCTTCGCCGACCTGGTCGACCGCGGGATGGGTGACTCCGACATGGCGGTGACCAAGCGCTACACACAGGAGCGGAGCCGGCGCCGCTGACCGTTCCTATGACTGCGGTATGAGTCGCGGTCCCACCCTGCCGCTTGCCCGTCGCCGAACGTACAGTCAGGACGTGGCTCGCGTCATCGCCCCGCCGGAGGCGGAAGCCGCTGGGACCAGCGGCGACGGCGATCCCGGCCGCCCCGGCAGGCGCACGACGACGCGCCTGCGACGTGCCGGTAGCCGAACCGCCCGGCCGTTCGTCGCGGCCTGGAACCGCGCCCGGACCGTTCCCGGCCGAGTGTGGCTCGTCGGTGTCGTCGCCGTCGTCCTGGTCGCCGCCGTCGGCACCTATGCCCTGACTCGACCGAACCCGACGCCCCCGGTGAGTCAGCAGGACATCGACGCCACGGTCAAGAAGGGCGTCGAGGACCAGGCCAAGGCGCAGGCGGCGACGCCGCCCGACGGGACCGTCGCATACCAAGCCATCCAGCCCTCGTTGGTCCTCATCAACAGCACCCGGCCCGGCGGCAGCGGCGGCGACTCGGGCAGCGGAGCCGGCGTGATCGTCAAGACCGACGGGACCATCCTCACGGCGCTCCACGTCGTGAACGGCGCGACCGCGATCACCGTCAGCTACACCGACGGCACCTCCTCGCCCGCCACCATCAGCGGCCAGCAGCCGGATAGCGACATCGCCACCCTCACGCCGTCGGTCCTGCCGCAGACGGTGGTCCCGGCGGTCCTCGGCGGCGGGGTCCCGGTCGGCGCACCGGTCTTCGCCGTCGGCCACCCGCTCGGCCTGACCGACTCGCTGTCCGGTGGCGTCGTCTCCGCGCTGGACCGCGCGGTCGACGTCGGCAACGGGCAGAAGCTCCAGCACCTCATCCAGTTCGACGCCGCGGTGAACCCCGGCAACTCCGGCGGCCCCCTGCTCAACAAGGCCGGCCAGGTCGTCGGCATCGTCACCGGTCTCGCCAACCCCAGCCAGCAGGGCTTCTTCGTCGGGATCGGGTTCGCCGTCCCCATCGCCACGGCCGGCGGCGGTGCCGGTGCCCCCGCCCAGTAAGGACACTCGATGACCGACCAGACCCCCGTCAGCGCCGCGCCGCGGCCGCACCCGCTCGAGCAGGCGCTCTACGAGGTCAAGAAGACCATCGTCGGCCAGGACGACCTGCTCGAGCGGATGATCGTCGCGCTGCTCGCTCGCGGCCACCTGCTCGTCGAGGGCGTGCCCGGGCTGGCCAAGACGATGGCCATCAAGACCCTCGCCGACGCCATCGGCGGCGAGTTCCAGCGCATCCAGTTCACGCCGGACCTCGTGCCCGCCGACCTCGTCGGCACCCGGATCTACAACCAGCACGACGGCGAGTTCCAGGTGTCGCTCGGCCCGGTGTTCGCCAACCTGGTCCTCGCGGACGAGATCAACCGCGCCCCGGCCAAGGTGCAGAGCGCGCTGCTCGAGGTCATGCAGGAGCGGCAGGTCACCATCGGCCGGCAGACCTACCCCGCGCCGGACCCGTTCCTGGTCATGGCCACCCAGAACCCCATCGAGTCCGAGGGCACCTACCAGCTGCCCGAGGCGCAGGTCGACCGGTTCATGCTCAAGGTCCTCATCGGCTACCCCTCGCCGCCCGAGGAGTTCGTCGTCGTCGAGCGGATGATCAGCCGGCTGGCCACGACGCAACAGGTCCTGACCGCCGACTCCCTGCGCGAGTACCAGCAGCAGGCCGACCAGGTCTACGTGGACCCGGGGGTCATCGAGTATGCGGTTCACCTCGCCAACGCGACCCGCAACCCGGCCATCGTCGGCAAGGCGGAGCTGGCCCGCTTCGTCACCTTCGGGGCCAGCCCACGCGCCTCGATCAACCTCGTCCTCGCCGCTCGTGCCCTGGCGTTCCTGCGCGGCCGCGACTACGCCCTGGCCACCGACGTGCGCGACCTGGCTCGCGACGTGCTCCGCCACCGGATCGTGCTGTCCTACGAGGCGCTGGCCGAGGACATGACCGCCGACGACCTGCTGACTCCCATCCTCGCCTCGACCCCGATCCCGCAGGCTCCGCTGCGGGAACGGTCGGCCCACGCTGCTGCGCCTGGTGACTCGCCGTGGACCAGGCCGCCACGCTGACGCCGGAGCGCCTGCTCCGGCAGCTCGAGTGGCGGGTCGTCCGGCGGTTGGACGGTCAGCTCCAGGGCGACTACCGCAGCCTGTTCCGGGGCAGCGGCATCGACTTCACCAACCTGCGCGAGTACGAGCCGGGTGACGACCTGCGCCACATCGAGTGGAACGTCACGGCCCGGATGGACACGCCCTACGTCCGGGAGTACGTCGAGGACCGCGAGCTCACCGCCTGGCTGCTGCTGGACCACTCGGCGTCGATGGGGTTCGGTCCGGTCGACCGGCAGAAGGACCTCGTCCTCGCCGAGGTCGCCACCACCCTCGCCCTGGTCCTCACCCGTCGTGGCAACCGGATCGGCATGGTGGTCTTCGACCAGGACCTCGAACGCGTCCTGCCCGCACGGTCGGGCCGGAACCAGGTGCTCCGGATCGCCGACATCCTGCTCGACCGCCGGAACGCCCGAGCCGCGGCGACCGCGGCGCCCGCGACGTCCCGCGGCCGACGTCGCGCCAGCCGGGCCGACCATGGTCCGGAACGGCGCGTCACCGACCTCGGGGCGATGCTGCACCGTTCGGCCGGCATGATCCGGCGGCGGTCGCTGGTCGTCGTCGTGTCCGACTTCATCAGCGAGCCGGGCTGGGAGCAGGCCCTGAGCCGGCTGGCGCGACGGCACGAGGTCGTCGCGCTGCAGGTGAGCGACCCCCGCGAGGACGAGCTGCCGGACGTCGGCTCCATCTACGTCGAGGACGCCGAGACCGGCGAGCAGATCTTCGTCGACACCTCTGACGCGGCGTTCCGCGCGCGGCTCCGGGCGGCGGCCGACGAGCGCCAGGCCGCCCTCGAGGAGACCGCCCGCTCGGTCGGCGTCGACCTGCACCAGATCTGGACGGACGAGGACCTCGTCCGGTCGCTGCTGCGCATCTCCGCCCTCCGACGGCGACGGCGATGACGCTGCAGTGGCCCTGGGCGCTGCTCGGCCTGCTCGCGCTGCCGCTGGTCGTCCTCGCATACCGGCGGCTGCTGGGACGCCAGTCCGAGCGGCGCGCCGAGCTGGCCCGACAGGGGCTGGTTCTTCCCACGGCCCGGCGAGACCGGTGGCGCCACCTCGCGCCGGCCCTGCTCGTCGCCGCCCTGGCCGTGATGCTGCTGGCCCTCGCCCGGCCGACCGCCGCGATCGCCGAGCCGCATCGCGAGGGGACCGTCATCCTGGCCTTCGACGTGTCCACGAGCATGGCCGCCAAGGACGTGCAGCCGACGCGGCTCGACGCAGCCAAGGCGGCCGCGAAGGGGTTCGTCGACAAGCAGCCGGCGACGGTGAAGATCGGTGTCGTCGCCTTCGGGGGCAACGGGGTCATCGCCCAGCAGCCGACCACCGACAAGGACCAGGTGCTCGCCTCGGTGAACCGGCTCCAGCCGGAGGGCGACACCTCGCTCGGCCGCGGCATCCTCACCTCGCTCAGCGCCATCGCCGGCAAGCCCATCGTCAGCAGCGGCGACAGTGAGCAGGGCGGCGGGGAGACGCCGATCGGGTACTACCCGGGCGCCGCCATCGTGCTGCTGACCGACGGGGAGAACACCAGCGGTCCGGACCCCGCGAACCTCGCCGACCTGGCGTCCGCGGCCGGCGTGAAGATCTACCCCATCGGTCTGGGCAGCGCCGCCGGAACAGTGCTGGAGGTCAACGGTTTCAGCATCGCGACGCACCTCGACGAGGACGCGCTGAAGCAGATCGCCCAGGTGTCCGGCGGGGCGTACTACAACGCGACCGACTCGACCTCACTGGCGCAGGTGTACGACTCGGTGCAGCTCAACTGGGTGTCCCGCAGCATCCCCCACGAGATCACCTCCCTGGTGGCGGGCATCGCCACCTTGCTGTTGCTCGCCGGAGCGGTCGTCTCCGTCCTTCGTCGAGGTCGGGTGATCTGAGTGAACGTCGACCAGCCCTACCTCCTGCTCGGCCTCCTCGCCGTACCCGTCCTGCTCGCCGCATACCTGTGGCAGATCAGGCGGCGCAAGCCCGTCGCGGTCCGGTACTCGAATGTCGCGCTCGTCCGGTCCGCAGCCGGTCCGAGGCGCGGGTGGCGGCGTCACCTGCCGATCGGGCTCGTCCTCGCGAGCCTCGCGCTGCTCGGCGTGGCGGCCGGCCGTCCTCAGGTCCGGGCCGACGTCCCGGTGTCGAGCTCCACGGTGATCCTCGCGCTCGACGTCTCCGGGTCGATGTGCTCGACCGACGTCGACCCGAACCGGCTCTCCGCCGCGCAGGCCGCCGTGCGCACCTTCGTCGAGGCCCAGGGAGACGACACCAAGATCGGGTTGGTGCTGTTCTCCGGCTTCGCGCAGCTGGCGGTGGCGCCGACGACCAACAAGAGCGACCTGCTCAACACCCTCGATACCGTGACGACCGGCCGCGGCACGACGATCGGCGCCGCGATCCTCAAGTCCCTCGACGCGATCGCCGAGCTCGATCCCAACGTCGCGCCCAGTGATCCGGGCGACGCCCCGAACCCGGACGGCTCGTCGATCCCGCGCACGCCGGAGGGCAACGGGGGCGCCACGACGCCCACGCCGACCCCGAACGCAAACGGCGATAAGGCGCCGGAGATCATCGTCCTGCTGACCGACGGCGCCAACACCCGTGGCATCACGCCCGAGGACGCGGCGGTGCAGGCCGCGGCGCGTGGGGTGCGCGTCTACCCCATCGGGTTCGGGACGAAGAACCCCACGCAGATGGTGTGCTCGCGCTCGCAGCTCGGCGGGCTGAACCAGCAGCAGGGGTTCGGTGGCCGCGACTTCGCCGGCGGCGGGCCCGGTGGCTCGGGTGGCGGAGGTCTGGGCGGTCTCCGGAACTTCCTCGTCGTCGACGAGGACGCGCTCAAGACGGTCGCGTCGACGACCGGCGGCGAGTACTTCGCGGCGACGGACGCCGGCCAGCTTCAGAGCGTGCTCGCCAACCTGCCCAAGCACGTCACGACGCAGCAGCAGGACATCGACATCAGCGCGGGCTTCGTCGCGGTGGCGGCGCTTGTCCTGCTGCTCGGTCTGGGGCTCTCCATCCGGTGGAGCACCCTGTCCGGCTAGCGACGTGACACGCTGCCGCCGTGTCCTCCCAAGCCGCGGCAGAGCCTGCGACCCTCGTCCGCCGATCTGCCTGGCGAGCCGCCGTCGGCGCCCTGTGGGTCCTCGGCGCGGTGGTGTGTGCGGTCCTCAGCCGAGGGTCCCTGATCGCCAGCCACCCGGCGTATGCGGTCACCCTCATCGCCGTCGCGGTGGTCGGCGCGCTGCTGGCGGTGAACGGCGGCCAGCGGGTGCCCGCCGACCGGCCACGTCGCCGCGGTGCCACCGTCGTCGGTCGGGTCCTCGGGGCCGTCGGTACGGTCCTGGTGCTGGGTACTATCGGCTACCTCGTCCCCCTGGCGGCGACGGCCGACGCCGTCGCCTCGATGTCCGGCGACGCCGCGGTCCGGGTCGAGTCGTCGCCCACCCGAATCCTGCTCACCCCCAGCGCCACCCCAAAGGCGGGGCTGGTGTTCCTGCCCGGTGCGAAGGTCGACCCGCGGGCGTACGTCCCCTTGCTGAGCCAGGTCAGTGCCGCCGGCTACCTCGTCGTCATCGTCAAGGAGCCCTACGACATCGGGTTCCTCTCCACCGGTGAGCCGGCCAAGGTCGTTGCCTCCACCCCGGGTGTCAGGCGCTGGGCGGTCGGCGGCCACAGCCTTGGCGGCGTGGCTGCCGGCATCGCGGTGGGGCAGCGGGACTCAGGCCTGTCCGGCCTGCTGCTCTGGGCGTCCTACCCCGTGAGCTCGCTCGCCGACCGCACGGATCTCGTCGTCGCCTCGGTCTCTGGTACCGCCGACGGCCTGAGCACGCCCGCGGACATCGAGTCCAGCCGCTCGCAACTACCGCCGTCGACGACCTTCACGGCCGTCCCGGGTGGGGTACACGCCTACTTCGGCGACTACGGTGCCCAGCCCGGCGACGGAACTGCCGGTGTCGACCGCGCGTCGGCGCAGCAGCAGATCGTCGCCGCGTCGGTCACCTTCATGGACGCGGTGGCCGCCGGCCGATAAGCCGACGCTGAGTAGGCGATGTCACGGCGACATCACTGTGCCGTCGGCTCGACTTGACATGACGTCAGAGTTGACGTCACAATGACGTCGTGGACCTCACTCCCTATGTCGACACCCTCCGCCACGAGATCGCGGTGGCGGCCCGGTTCGCGGGACCGGACGCCGAGTCCCTGGCCGAGCGGCTCACCGCATCGCTCGAGGCGGCCACCCGTCTCGTCCTCCAGGAGGCCGTTGCCGACGCCGCCCTTGAGATCAGCCGCGACCTCGCTCCCGGATCGGTGGACGTGCGCCTGCGAGGGCGTGACCTCGGCTTCGTTGTCGACCGCGGCCCTCAAGACCGCGAGGCGGCGCTGCCGGCCCTACCCGCGGCTCCCCCGGCGCGCGCCGCGTCCGACGGCCCGCAAGACGCCGACACCGGCACCGCCCGACTCACCGTCCGACTGCCGGAAAGCCTCAAGGCCCAGGTCGAGGCGGCCGCGGAACGCGAGGGCCTCTCGGTCAACGCCTACCTCGTGCGCAGCCTCACTGCGATGGTGCAGTCACCCGTGAGCGCGACGACGACCGATGCCGGGAACCGGTTGAGCGGGTGGGTGCATTGATCGGACCCCAGGACGGCCAACGCCGGTTCGAGGCGGAGGGGCCCCTCGACCTGCGGGTCCACCTCGACTACGGCTCGGTACGCGTCCGGACCCGCCCGGGGGCCACCGCGGCGACGGTGCGCTGCACACCGAGCATCGGCTCCCGAGACCAGGACGTCGACGCGGCGCAGAGCGTCCGGGTCGGGCTTGACGGCACGGTCCTCGACGTGCGCGGCACCGCCTCCGGGTGGCGGCGCTTCCTCCGCCCCGGGAGCGCCGACATCGAGATCGAGGCGCCCGAGGGGTCGTCGGTCAGCGTCACGACCGCTTACGCCGACGTGGAGGTCGCCGGCCGGGTGGGTGACTGCTCGGTGCAGACCACCGGCGGCGAGATCCGGGTGGAGGAGGCGGCGCGAGCCCGCCTCGAGACCAAGCACGCAGGCGTGGCCCTCGGCCGGGTTGCCGACGGCGGCCGCCTCGAGTCAACCCACGGGAACCTCCGCGTCCGCCAGGCCGCTGGGGCGATCGAGCTCACGGCCTCGGCCGGCGACGTCGAGCTGGATCGTGCGACCGGCGACGTCACCGTGCGCAACACCTACGGCGCCGTCCGGATCGGTGAGCTCTCGTCGGGCTCGTGTGCCGTCACCACGTCCTACGGGTCGGTGGCCATCGGCATCCCTACCGGCACCGCCGCATACCTGGACCTGCGGTCCGACCACGGCCAGGTGCGCAGCGAGCTCGGCCGCACCTCCGAACCCGGCCCGGACACCGAGCGCGCCGCCATCCGTGCGCGCACGTCATACGGCGACATCACGATCCGACGAGCGTAGGGAGCACACCATGACCGTCAGCCAGATAGACCGACCCGTGATCCACGTGCAAGGCCTGGAGAAGTCCTACCAGGACCTGAAGGTGCTCCGGGGAGTGGACTTCCGGGTGGAGCGGGGCAACATCTTCGCCCTGCTCGGCTCTAACGGCGCGGGCAAGACCACGGTGGTACGCATCCTCTCGACCCTGCTGCGGGTCGGCGCGGGCACCGCGTCGGTCAACGGCTTCGACGTCGCCAGCCGTCCCGCGGACGTGCGTGAGTCGATCAGCCTCACCGGCCAGTTCGCGGCGGTGGACGAGATCCTCACCGGACGCGAGAACCTCGTCCTCGTCGCCCAGCTGCGGCACCTCTCGGACCCGGGAGCCGTCGCGGACGCGCTCCTCGAGCGGTTCGCCCTCACCGACGCGGGTGCACGGAAGGTGGCGACCTACTCCGGAGGTATGCGACGCCGGCTGGACATCGCGATGAGCCTCATCGGGAACCCGCCGGTGATCTTCCTCGACGAGCCGACGACGGGGCTCGACCCGCAGGCCCGCAAGGAGGTGTGGCAGGCGGTCCGTGAGCTCGCAGCGCAGGGCACCACGGTGCTGCTGACGACGCAGTACCTCGACGAGGCCGAGCAGCTCGCCGACCGGATCGCGATCCTGCACCAGGGCCGCATCCTCGTCGACGGCACCCTCGCCGAGCTCAAGCAGCTGCTCCCGCCGGCCACCGTCGAGTACGCCCTGAAGCAGCCCACCCTCGAGGACGTCTTCCTCGCCGTCGTCGGCGACGACGGCGAGAGCGCCTCCGCTGACACGAGTGAGGAACGCCGATGAGCACCCATTTCCTGAGCGACACCGCGGTCCTGCAGAACCGGTCGCTGCGTCACATCCTGCGCAGCCCGGACACCATCATCACGACGACGATCATGCCGATCGCCTTCCTGCTGCTGTTCGTCTACGTCCTCGGCGGCGCGATCAACACCGGCACCGACTCCTACGTCGACTACCTGCTGCCCGGGCATCCTCGTCATCACCATCGCTACCGGCATCTCCTACACGGCGTTCCGGCTGTTCCTCGACATGAAGAGCGGAATCTTCGAACGGTTCCAGTCGATGCCGATCGCTCGCTCGTCGGTGCTGTGGGCGCACGTGCTGACGTCGCTCGTCGCCAACCTGGTCTCGGTCGTCGTGGTGATCCTCGTCGCGCTCGTCATGGGGTTCCGTTCCGGCGCAGGCGTGCTCGCCTGGTTGGCGGTCGCCGGCATCCTGCTCCTGCTCACGCTGGCCCTCACGTGGCTGGCAGTCATCCCCGGGCTCACGGCCAAGACGGCGGACGGCGCAAGCGCGTTCTCCTACCCGTTGATCCTGCTGCCGTTCATCAGCTCGGCGTTCGTGCCGACGGCCAGCATGCCGGGGCCGGTGCGGGCCTTCGCCGAGCACCAGCCGGTGACGTCGATCGTCAACGCCATCCGCGCCCTGCTCGCCGAGCAGCCGGTCGGCACCGACATCTGGGTCGCGCTCGCCTGGTGCGTCGGGATCCTCGCCGTCGCCTACGGCGCCGCCATGGTCGTCTACCGGCGCACCGTCCAGTAGCGCACAGAACCGCTCAGAAGCGGCTGAGCTCGGTCAGCGTGACGCTGCGCAGGCCGCGCTCCGTCAGCCGGGTCAGCAGCCAGTCGAGGGTGTCGACGACGTCGCGGCGCTCGTCGGTCCCCTCGTGGAGGACCACCACGGAGCCGGCGCTGATCTGGCCGAGCAGCCGCTGCTCGCGCCACGACCCGGCCGGCGGCGGGGGGCCGTCGGCCACGGCAACCGTGCCGAGGACGCACCGCATCCCGAGCGCGTGGGCCTCCCGGACCATCGCCCGGGTGGTCCACCCCGAACCGGGCCGCCACCAGCTCACCGCCTGGTAGGGCGCGAGGAGGTCCCTCGTCTCGTTGAGGTCGTCGCGAAACTGGTTGCGGGACAACCGGATCGACGGTTCGTCGTGCATCAGGTGGTCGCCCAGCTCGTGGCCCTCGTCGGCGATCCGGGCCACCACCGTCTCGTTGCCGGGCACCCGGTCACCGATGACGAAGAAGGTCGCCCGCGCGTCGTGGTGGGCCAGCACGTCGAGGATCGCGGCGGTCAGCAGGGGATGCGGACCGTCGTCGAAGGTCAGCCCGACCACCGGTTCGTCGATGCGGCGCGAGCAGCACACGGTCGGCAGGGCCACGCCCGTCGCCCATCGCGCGGACGCGTCGAGGGCGTGCCCGGCGGCCTCGCCGCCCCACCTGCCGTTCATCGCGCCGCGGCCCGCCCGGACGCGAAGAACTCCACGACCGTCTCGACGTCCGGCAGCTCCGCCGCCTCCCGCATTGCCCCGAACGGCGCGTTCCAGAACTCTCCCTCCCGGGTGGCCCACGGCCCGACGTAGGCGTAGGGCCCGGTATGCGTCGCGTCGCCCGGCGAGACACCGTAGTTCACCTCGTCGACGGCGAGGCCCACGTCGAAGTGCTCCGGCCACAGGACCGGCTCGACCTCCGGAGCAAAGGCGCGCAACGCCGCATCGCCGCGGACGAACCAGCCGAGCAGCAGGTCCAGCGCCTGGCTATCCACCGCCAGGGGCTCGTCCGGGTCGATCCCCGAGCCGTCCGCATACACGTCGGAAAGATCCGACAGCTCCTGGCCGGACGCGGTGGCGAGCTCACGGCAGGTCCCCCGCAACGGCGTCCGACCGCCGTCCCAGACGAGATCCGCCCCGTCGACGCGTACCGGTGAGACCAGTCCGCCGAAGCCGCCGGGCCCGACCCGCAGCTCGATCGAGCCCTGCGTCCGGAACTGCGGCCCCGCGACCACCAGCTCGGCCACTCCGTGCAGGGCCCGCCTGGTGGCCACCAACGCCGACTCGTCCATCACGCTCCTCAACGGTCTCGGAAGGTCAACGGTCTCACGCCGACAAAGCCCGGTCAGACCTGCTCCACCGGGCACCAGTACGTCGTCCGGCCACCCACGGTCGCCCGAGCAACCTCCGACCCACACCGCGGGCAGTGCCCGTCGCGGCTGCGGTGCTTCATGAACGTGCCCGTGTGCACACCGCCACGCTCGCGGGCCCGCCGGGTGGCCACCCGGAGCGCCCGGCGCAGGTGCGCGAGCTCGTCGGGCGCCAGCTCGTCGGCGGGACGTCGTGGCGAGATGCGCGCCTGCCACAGCGTCTCGTCGGCCAGGAGGTTGCCGACGCCGGCGATGACCGACTGGTCGAGCAGCCGGGCCTTGACCGCCGCGTGGCTGCGGCCGAGCCGGTCGCGGAACTGCGCCAGGGTGATCTGCTGGGCGTCTGGGCCGAGCCGCTCGCGGTTGGCGTCGAGCCGCACTCGCCCCAGCCTTCGCGGGTCGAACAGCCGCAGCTCGCCGCCGTCCGCGAAGGTGATCGTGAACCGGTTCCACGCGGGGTTCTTGGGGTTCCGGGCCGCGGCGCGCCGGCTGGCACTGGCGAGCCAGTCGCCGCCCTCGGTGATCTCGCCGTCGGGGTCGGTCACGACGATGTGCCCGCTCATGCCGAGGTGCAGCGCCAGCTCGGGCCCCACGGTATGCGCGTCGTCGAGTCCGGATGTGTCGCACCAGATCGACTTGCCCTGACGGCTCGCGGCGGTCAGCGTGCGCCCGACCAGCGCTGCGCGGATCTCACCCGGCGCATGGGGCCGGCAGACGTAGGTGTCGGAGTCGTCCACCTCGGCGATCCGGCGGTTCAGCGCCGCCCGCTCGATCGCGGCCCGGGCGCTCTCGACCTCCGGAAGCTCGGGCACGGCGCCAGTCTCTCAACGCATACCCGGTGGTGGCCGACGAGGGTCAGCGCACCCCGCCCATGAGGCGCTTCAGCCACGGCGTCATCAGCGCGAGGACGATGCCGATGACGATCGCGATGGCGCCGAGGATGCCGAAGTAGGCGACCTGGTTGTCGACCGAGTAGAACTCGGCCAGGGTGCCGGAGAGCACGCTGCCGAGGGCCACCGAGAGGAAGAACAGCGCGATCATCTGGGTGTGGAACGCCTCGGGCGCGAGCTTGGTGGCGAGGGACAGGCCGACCGGCGACAGCAGCAGCTCGGCGATGGTGAAGACGAAGATGACCCCGATCAGGCCGAGCAGCGGGGCGGAGTTGGGTTCGGTGCTGGCCATGGGGATGAACAGCAGGAACGCGACGCCCATGACGATGGTGCCCGCCGCGAACTTCAGCGGGGTCGGCGGCTGGCGGTCGCCCATCTTGGTCCAGATGGCCGCGAAGACGCCGGACAGGATGATGATGAACACCGGGTTGATCGACTGGACCCACGACACCGGCATGGTCCAGCCGAAGATGTCGCGGTCCAGCTGGCTCTGGGAGTAGACGGTCAGCACCGTGAACTGCTGCTGGTAGAGCGACCAGAACGCGGCGCTGGCGATGAACATCGGGATGAACGCGAGGACGCGCTTGCGCTCCACCGGGGTCACGTGCGGGCTGCCGAGGATGACGACGAAGTAGGCCAGCGTCGCCCCGACCGTGACGATGATGACGGCGGTGTCGAGGTTGCTGGCCTTGAGGATGCCGGTGAGCGGCGAGGACGACGAGGACGACGACGCCCGCCAGGACGCCGAGCACGTACCAGCGGCGCTCGCTGCTCGGCAGCGGGTCGACCACCTCGTTGGCCACCTCGGCGAGCCGGCGCCGGCCGATCGTGTACTGGATCAGGCCGATCGCCATCCCGACGGCGGCCACCGCGAACCCGACGTGGAAGCCGTAGTTCACCTGCAGCAGCCCGGTCAGCAGCGGTCCGATGAGGGCGCCGAGGTTGATGCCGAGGTAGAACAGGGAGAACCCGGCGTCGCGGCGCGGGTCCTGCTCGGAGTAGAGGGTGCCCACGAGCGACGTGGCGTTGGCCTTGACGCCGCCGCTGCCGAAGGCGATGAGGACCAGGCCGACGCCGACGCCCGCCACTCCTGGTATCACCGAGAGCGCGATGTGGCCGGCCATGACGAGGACCGCCGCGTAGAAGAGCGTGCGCTCCGGCCCGATGAGCCGGTCCGCGACCCAGGCCCCGGCGATGGTGCTGAGGTAGACCAGGCCGCCGTATGCGCCGACGATGCCGACCGCGGTGTCCTGGGAGATCCCCAGCCCACCGTCCTGGGTGGAGTAGTACAGGTAGAGCAGGAGGATGCCCTGCATGCCGTAGAAGCTGAACCGCTCCCAGAGCTCGACGCCGAAGAGGTTCGCGAGGACGCGTGGCTGGCCGAAGAAGGTCCGCTCGTGGTCCTTCGGTTTCTGGGCGACATCGGTCATACCGCCCACGATGGCACGGGAGGAGGGGGTGCGACAGGGATACACGCACCCGGCGCTAAGGGTTGGATGTCGGGCCGGGTCAGCAAACTTTCAACGATCCTCGCTAACCTCTCAAGCAACCCCTTTCGGCCGGCTCTGCGTGCGCCGGCACTTCGTTCACAATGAGGATGATGCTCTCGACTTCCTCGCCGCAGAAGAGCACCTGTGGTGCTTGCGGGGCGTAATCCGTGAATGGCGACCCGTACAGGCGACGCGCCTCCATCACGCCGTTGTCGGTGAGGTGCTGCACGATGAGATTTGCGAAATTAGTCTGCGTGGCCGTCTATATCGAGCCGGCCGGCTACTGCGAGAAGGCTTCGGTCGGGGTTTCACGGTCGAGTTCCACAAGCGATCGGATGAATAATCCAAAGCTCTTGATGCTCCTCCGCTGCCCGGGCGATGCTCGCCTCGTCCCCTGCCCCGCCCTCGAGGAGCATCTCCTCGAGCGCGCTGAGGTCGTCCGGCGTCAGCTGCCGGTTGCGCCGGGGCGCTGCAGGGCCAAGTGTTCCTCCTGGTCACGTGTGTCTTGATGTCGAAATCCGGACGACCAGCTGTTCGACGACCCGGCGTGCGTAGAACACTGAAGACGGCATCGGTGCAGCCATGACCCTCAGCGCAGACGCGATCTGCGTAAACGGTCGGCCATTCGGCTCGATGACGTCCACGTTAATACGCGCGTTTCCCCTCTGTCTTCCCTCAGTCCAAGGTGATCCTACGTATGCCAGTCACGGTCAAGACGTGCAACGTGGGACCACGCTCGGCCGCCACCTCGAAGACGACGCCAGCGTGGGCGAGGTAGATATCGGCCATCGCGTCCGCTCTCAGGCTCGCATTGGCGAGGCAGAAGGCATGGACGCCGGCAGCCACCAGCGCACGCCGCTCCGACTCTCGGTACCTGATGCGGTCGTCCTTCAAGAGGACGGCCCAACCACGGTCCCCAGCCAGTGTGAGCCACTCGGCGTCTTCGACGGTCTCGTCCCTCGGCATGCCGTAGTACTCGGCCATCGTGACGACAGACCAGCCCGCGAGGCGCAAACGTTCCGGAACTGCCTTTCGACCCAGGGACCGGTCGAGGAAGAAGACCGGGTCCATAGGCGGGGCGTGCCCCTCCTACGCGACGCGCCGCAGGGCGACCCGGAGCGCGTCCTCAAGCTCCATCTCAGGCACGCCATACTCCTCAGCGACAACCTCGAGGGGTTCGCCCGCATCGAACATGGCGAGCGCATCATGGACTCGGGCGGCGCCATGGCTGAAGATCGGCTGGCCGAACCCTCGGCCCGCGTCCACCACCACCTTGGCGTCGACGTAACCAGGAAGGGGAAGCCTTTGGGCGTAGCCGTCTACATATGACACCTGCGTTAGCCAGTCCTCGACCACATCCGTGAAAACGCGTTGACCGTGGCGCACCACGACGAGCTCTCTGACCGCTTCGGCAGCCTCGGCATCTGACGTTCGAGATCCGAAGTCGTAGAGCACTTCGGCACCATCGGTGTACAGACGCTTCGACGCGAGCGCGTGTTCAAGTCCGAGCTCAGCGGCCAGCGACGCCAGCGCGGGCCGGATCCGCTGGAGCGGAACACCAGCTTGGCGCAGCGCGCGGAGCGTATATGCCTCGGCGAGCCCGACGAACGGGATGGCCGCCTGGCCAAGTGAAGAGGCGAACGCCGTGACCGCCGGCTGAGGGAGCCCCTCAGCGCCGTTGACCCGACGAAGGGCGGGGCCCCGAGCCCACCGACGTATGGTCTCCCTGGGCACGCCAAGGTAACGCGCCGCCTCGGTAGACGTGTAAAGCGGGTCAGTGAACCGGTCGAGTCGTACTGCGGTCATCCCCACCCCCCGTCACCCAGTATGCCGCCCGCCGTCGAAGCGCTGGAAGCTCGCCCCGCCCCAACCCTCACACGCCTCCTGAGAACGCCCCGCTCGCGAAGCGCCTTGAACAACTCTCGACTGGGTCACCGAGCCGGTTCGCCTTTCATATCTGCGACGGTCTGCAGGTCGTCGAGGCGGCGGATGAAGAGAAGGTAGCTGATCTGCTCGACGACCTCGAGCGGGTTGGAGATGCCGCCCGACAAGAACGCGTCCCAGACCCGGTCGATCTTGCTACTCAATTCACCCCCGATCGCGGACCGTGACGCTACCTAGCCCGAGTCTGTCCGGTGCTGCGGTCGTACCACTGTCGGACGCGAGAGGCGTGGCAGCCAGGCGCGCCGGCGTTGAGTGACAGCAGGTCCTTCTGCACTCCGCGGCGGATCGACACGACGATTGAAGGCGCTAGCAGTCGCTGGCCCCACCGGCCAGGGTCGACGATCTGTGAGAGGACCAGAGCCAGTCCTGCTATCTGCGCTGCTCCGATCACGATGTAGTCGGTGCTGGAGGGATGCTCGAAAAGGGCGAGTAGGTTCGCAGCCACGAAGGCGTCGAGCAAGACCAGTACGGCGAGCAGGATCGCGGCCGCGATGGGCTGTCGATCAAACCAGAGTCGCCCGATGAGGCGCACTTGAGCGAAATTAAGGAAGGCCGAAAGCAACGACAGGAGGACGACACCGGCCACGGCTCCGCCCGGAAGCGTCGCGCCAGGCACCATCACCAGGCGCGCGGCCAAGTAGAGCGTCAGCAGCGCTGCCTGCAGCACACCGACCGTGACGGCTTGAAGTAGCAGCTGGAGGCGACCTGCCGCGGCGTCCGGCCGCAGGACCGCGAGCGCAGCACAAAGCCTGTCGCGCCTGTCGGCGTCGAGCCGGGTCCTCATCTCAGCACCAAGCGAGTCCGGGACCCCGGCCGTCTCCGCGAGCAGCGCGGTAAGGATCAGAGCAGTGACCAGGCAGAGGAGGGCAGACGCGGCACCGCGGCCAGTGATGAGGCTCGTCGCCATGGCCAACCAGCCCGTTGCTACGGCGATCACTGCGACAGCACGTGCGACTTGGTGGTGATATTGCAATCGCCCCAAAACCCGGGTCTCGTCGGGAACTGCAAGCCTTGGACCCAGCTCTCCTGACAACACCCAGCTGCGCGCATGGAATGCCGCCCCGAGACCGAACGCCCCGGTGATCCAGCCCAGGATGGACAACGAGTCCGTGCCCATGTTTACCAGCCGCGTCGACCATTCACTTGTCCCCTGCGCAAAGAGCCACGCGGTTCCCCACACCATGACAGCGACTGCCGCTGCGACGCTGGTGCCAGCTGCCACCAGCATCGCGAAGGCGCGCCACTTCTCTGCGCACGTCCGCTCGACGCCTTCGAAGTCCTCGCCATTGATCTGAGTTGCAACCATCGCGTCCTCCTGCTGTCAGCGCCCGACTGATGTCTGGGCAACCGAGCAGGCTCGCAGGAGGCACCGACAGCCCAGCATTCACATGCCCCGGCCGCCAGTCCTGAGTCCGGGGCGGCACGGGCTTGGCGGAAGACATCGGTCATACCGCCCACGATGGCACCGGAACGCACGATCGCGGTGGATTGCACCCCTCAGAGGGGGTGCAATCCACCGCGATGACGTGAGTCGGTGCGCGAGGGGGGACTTGAACCCCCACGCCCTTGCGGGCACTGGCACCTGAAGCCAGCGCGTCTGCCATTCCGCCACTCGCGCGCGGGGACCAGTGTGCTGCATCGCCCTGGGTTGCGCCAAACCGCTCACGGGTTCCGCCTTCACCGGTGCGTATGCGCGTCACCGTTACGATGAACCGACCTCCGACCGGGACGTCGACCATCGACGTCAGACATCGAGGAGTAGGCGAGTGGGACTGTTCGACAAGGTCGAGCGCGGCCTGGAGCGAGCGGTCAACAGCGCCTTTGCCAAGGCGTTCAAGTCCGAGGTCCAGCCGGTCGAGCTCGCCTCCGCGATCCGCCGCGCGATGGACGACCGCGCCGCCGTGATGGGCCACGGCCGCACGATGGTGCCGAACCTCTACACGATCGAGCTGTCCGGCACCGACTTCGAACGCCTCTCCGGCTACGAGGAGGCCCTCTCCGACGAGCTGGTCGCCGCTGCGCAGGAGCACGCCGACTCGCAGCGCTACCAACCCGGCGGCCCCGTCCAGATCTCCTTCCACCGCGACGCGGAGCTGGAGACCGGGGTTTTTCGGGTGCGGCCGGCCACGTCTCGGCGCTCCATCGCCCCGAGCACCGAGGTGCCACACCGCGAGCGGGTTCCCGCGGCCCAGAACGCCCCCGTCGCCCCGCCGCCCCAGCGGCCTAGCGCCGAGCCCCGTCGCGCGGCCCTGGCTGGTCATCGACGGCGAGCGCTACCCGCTGATCGGCGCGCATACGGTGATCGGTCGCGACGAGCTGGCCGACGTCGTCCTCGACGACCCCGGCATCTCACGGCGGCACTGCGAGGTCCGCGTGACGAACGACGGCCCGCGCCTCGTGACGTCGATCCGCGACCTCGGGTCGACCAACGGCACGTTCGTCAACGGCGAGCGCATCACCAGTACCCGGCTCGACGAGGGGGACGAGATCACCATCGGGCGCACCCATGCGGTGTTCCGGCCCGGTAAGCGGTGACCGCCGCGTGAGTGAGCTGACCTACACGATCATCCGTCTCGGCCTGCTCGCCCTGCTGTGGTTGTTCGTCCTGTCCCTGGCGGCCGTGCTGCGCCGGGACATCTACGGCACCCGCATCTCCCGGCGCAGCCTTCGCGAACGCCGTGCGCCCGCGCCGGCCGTCGCCCGGACGCCGTCCGCCGCTGCGGCCGGCGGGCCCGCTTCCGCTGCTCCAGCGGCGCCGGCGGCCAAGCAGGCGCGCCGCCGCCGGGACCCGGTCAGCGTGGTCGTCACCGAGGGCCAGCTGGTCGGCACCTCGCTCCCGCTCGGCCGGCAGGGCGTGCTCATCGGCCGCGGTCCGGAGTGCACGCTCGTCCTCGACGACGAGTTCGCCTCGAGCCGGCACGCGCGGATCTTCCCGCGCGCCGAGGGCTGGTTCGTGGAGGACCTCGGCTCGCGCAACGGCACCATGGTCGGCGGCGCGAAGATCACCGGCGCCGTCCCGGTCGAGTCCGGTTCGGTGATCCGGATCGGGCGGACCACGCTGGAACTGCGGGGCTGACCGGTGGCCATCGCCCTGCGCTACGCGGCGCGGACGGACCTCGGGCTGGGCCCGAAGTCTCGCAACGAGGACAGCGGGTATGCCGGTCCGCACCTGCTCGTCCTGGCCGACGGCATGGGCGGACACGCCGCCGGCGACGTCGCCAGCTCGCTGATCGTGGGCCAGCTGGCGCCACTCGACGGCGAGAGCATCGGCGCGGAGCAGGCGCTGCCGGCACTCGAGAAGTCGGTGCGCGAGGCGAACTCCAGCCTGCGTCACGCGATGGACGACGACCCCAAGCTGCGGGGGATGGGCAGCACGACGATCGCCATGCTGCGCACCGGCAACAAGCTGGCCATGGCCCACATCGGCGACTCCCGCGCATACCTGCTGCGGGACGGCGCGCTCAGCCAGATCACCAAGGACCACTCGTTCGTCCAGCAGCTGGTCGACGAGCACCGGATCACGCCGGAGGAGGCCGAGGACCACCCGCAGCGGTCGCTCGTCACCCGGGTGATGACCGGCCAGGACGACGACGAGCCCGACCTGTCGATGCGCGAGCTCAAGGCCGGTGACCGCTACCTGCTGTGCTCCGACGGCCTCAGCGACTTCGTCCGACGCGACATCATCGAGGAGATCCTCAGCGAGTCCCCGAACCCCAGCGCCGCCGCCGACCGGCTCATCGAGGTCGCCCTCAAGGCCAGCGCCCGCGACAACGTCACCGTCGTCGTCGCCGATGTCGTCGACCTGCGCGACTCGGACGCGCCCAGCACCTCGCCCCAGATCGTCGGGGCGGCCTCGCTGCGCGACCGCGAGGGAAAACGCACCCGCGGCCTGCCGATCAGCCCGGCCGAGAAGGCGGCGACGCTGGCCCGCTCGGTGCGCACCTCGACGCCGGGGGATGACGATGACGGGCCGGTTCTCGCCGAGGAGCCCCGCTCGAAGCGGGTCATCTGGGTGCGCCGCGTCGTCCTGGCCGTCGCCCTGGCGATCATCCTCGCCGGCGGGGGCTACGCCGCCTACGCCTGGACGCAGAACCAGTACTACGTCAAGGCCGCCGACGGCTACGTCGCGATCTGGCAGGGCGTCGGCCAGAACATCGGCCCGCTCACCCTGTCCCGCGTCTACCAGGTGTCCGACATCCCGGTCGGTGAGCTGCCCACCTACGTGCAGGACGTCGTCACGACCGGCACCCCGCTGGGCAGCCTGACCGACGCCTTCACCCGCGTGGCGACGCTGCGCACGTCGGCCACCGACTGTCGCAGCCAGGCCGGCGCCGGCGTGCCCTGCGGGCAGAACCCGGTTACCACGCCATCACCGTCGACGACCACGTCCACCCTGCCGGTGACGCCGACCGACACCGCGACCACACCGCTCGCAAGCCTCACGGCTTCCGCCACGACGGCGCCGACGCCATGAGGACCACCGTCGAGACGATCACGCCGCGCACCCGTCGCGGCGTCGAGCTGCTGCTCACCGTCTTCGCCATCGGGATCACGTTGCTGGCGTGGGTCAGCGTCGACCTCGGCGTCCGCGAGACCGTGCCCGCCCAGCTCGCTCACCATCGGTGGCGGCCTGCTCGGCCTGGCCCTCGCCTTCCACCTCGTGGTCCGGTGGCGAGCGGCGTATGCCGACCCGCTGCTGCTGCCGATCGCCACGCTCCTCAACGGGTTCGGGCTGGTGATGATCCACCGGCTCGACCTCGCCGGCGGCCGCACCGGCGTGGACAGCGACGCCGGCCGTCAGCTGGTGTGGACCGGCCTCTCGGTCGTCGTCGCCGCGCTCGTGCTCATCCTGCTGCGCGACCACCGGCTGCTGCGGCGCTACACCTTCACGGCGATGGCCGTCGGTCTGGTGCTGCTGCTGCTGCCGCTGCTCCCGGGGATCGGCACCACGATCTACGGGTCGCGGATCTGGATCCGGCTGGGGCCGCTCAGCTTCCAGCCCGGTGAGGTGGCGAAGATCGCCCTCATCGTCTTCTTCGCCGGCTACCTCGTCTCGGTGCGCGATGTCCTGTCGCTGGCCGGTCGCAAGGTGCTCGGCTTCACCTTCCCGCGCGGTCGCGACCTCGGGCCGATCCTCATCGCGTGGCTGGTCAGCCTGGCCGTCCTCGTCTTCGAGAAGGACCTCGGCTCCTCGCTGCTGTTCTTCGGCGTCTTCGTCGCGATGCTCTACGTCGCCACCGAGCGGGTCAGCTGGATCGCGATCGGCCTGGTGCTGTTCGCGGCTGGCGCCTACGTCGCATACCGGATCTTCGACCACGTCCAGCAGCGGGTCGAGCTGTGGCTCGACCCGTTCTCGCAGGCGTCGCTGGCGCAGTCCGACCAGCTGGCCAAGGGCATCATGGGGATGGCCTCCGGCGGCCTGTTCGGCACGGGGCTCGGCCAGGGCCGGCCGTGGCTGGTGGCGTTCTCCAACAGCGACTTCATCTTCGCCAGCTTCGGCGAGGAGCTCGGCCTGTTCGGGGTCGCCGC
Organism: uncultured Actinomycetota bacterium; assembly: GCA_963751085.1. Lineage (GTDB taxonomy): Bacteria > Actinomycetota > Actinomycetes > Actinomycetales > Dermatophilaceae > Lapillicoccus. Next base: position 187,919 of record CAVVTH010000006.1, read on the forward strand.
GCTCCTCGCCCTGTATGCGCTCTTCGTCGAGCGCGGCCTGCGCACCGCCCTCGGCGTGCGGGACGGATTCGGCAAGCTACTGGCCTTCGGCCTCGCGTTCTCGGTCGGCCTGCAGGTGTTCGTCGTTATCGGCGGGGTCACCAAGGTCATCCCGCTCACCGGTCTGACGACGCCGTTCATGTCGCTCGGCGGGTCGTCGCTGCTGGCCAACTGGGCGCTGATGGCCATCCTGCTGCGGATCTCGGACCAGGCCCGCCGGCCGGTGACCGACGACGCCGTGGCGGAGACCCCGGAGCGCGGCGACCGCGGCGACCGACAGCAGCAGCCGGTCGAGAACGCCACCGAAGTGGTGGCGATGCCGTGAACGGGCCGCTCCGTCGTGTCTCCACCGTGGTCGCGCTGCTCTTCGCGGCGTTGTTCGTCTCGACCACGCTGATCCAGGTGATCTTCGCGCCGTCGATCAACGCCCGGCCGGACAACCGGCGGACGCTGCTCGACAACTACTCCCGGCAGCGGGGCAGCATCCTCGTCGGCGAGCAGCCGGTCGCCGTCTCGCAGCCGACGCCGAACGAGGAGATCAAGTACCTGCGCAGCTATCCGACCGCGTTGCCCTACAGCCACGTCACCGGTTACTTCTCCTACACCTACGGCGCCGGTGGCGGTCTCGAGGGGTCGGCCGACGACCTGCTGTCCGGCTCGTCCAGCCAGCTGTTCTACACGCGGGTCACCGACCTGCTCACCGGCAAGCAGCCGGTCGGCGCGACGATCCAGACGACCATCAACCCCAAGGCGCAGGACGCCGCGGACAAGGGCCTGGGCAACCAGCGCGGCGCTGTCGTCGCCCTCGACCCCAAGACCGGCGCGATCCTCGCCATGGTCTCCCACCCCCAGTACGACCCGAACCGGCTGTCCGCCCACGACCAGGGGTCGGTGGTCAAGGCGTGGAACGAGCTCAACGCCGACCCCACCCAGCCACTGGTCAACCGGGCCATCGGCGGCAACCTCTACCCGCCCGGCTCGGTGTTCAAGATCGTCACCGCCGCCGCCGCCCTGGAGAACGGCAAGGTCGACACGACCACCCAGATCCCGGCGCCCGGCGTCATGGACCTGCCGCAGACCACCGCAGGCCTGCCCAACTACGACCGCCAGCCGTGCGGTCCCAACAACGCGACGACGCTGCAGCACGCCCTCGAGATCTCGTGCAACACGGCCATGGCCTACCTCGGTATGCAGGTGGGCGCGCAGGGCCTGTCGGAGCAGGCGGCGAAGTTCGGGTTCGGGACGACGATGCGGATCCCCACCCGGGTCGAGCCCAGCCGGTTCCCGACCGGCATCAACCAGGCCCAGACCGCACAGTCGGCGATCGGCCAGTTCGACGTGCGCGTCACGCCGCTGCAGGTGGCCATGGTCAGCGCCGGGGTCGCCAACGGCGGCGTCGTGATGCGGCCCTACCTCGTCAACCAGGTGCTGAGCGCCGACCTGCAGACCATCGAGCGCACCTCGCCGGAGACCCTCGGAACGGCGGTCTCGTCGCAGACGGCGGCCACCCTGACCCAGATGCTCGTGGCGGTCGTCGACCAGGGGACCGGTACCCCGGCCAAGATCAACGGCGTCCAGGTCGCCGGCAAGACCGGGACCGCCGAGCAGGGCAACGGCAAGCCACCCCACGCCTGGTTCACGGCGTTCGCCCCCGCGAACGACCCCAAGATCGCCGTCGCGGTCGTCGTCGAGGACGGCGGCAACGCCGGCAGCGAGGCGGCCGGGGGACGGCTCGCCGGACCAATCGCCAAAGCAGTCATGGAAGCGGTGCTCAACCAGTGATCAGCGCATGAACCCCGAATCAGGTACGACCCTCGGTAGCCGATACACCCTCACTGACCGCATCGCGGCCGGCGGGATGGGTGACGTCTGGCGGGCCACCGACTCGGTGCTCGGCCGGGAGGTCGCCGTCAAGGTCATGCGCGCGAGCGCCGCCGAGGACCCGACGTTCGCCGAGCGGTTCCGCGACGAGGCGCGGCACAGCGCGGGCATGTCGCACCAGAACATCGCCACGGTCTACGACTACGGCGAGGACGACGGCACCGCCTACCTCGTCATGGAGCTCGTCGACGGCGAGCCGCTGTCGCAGCTCATCGCCCGCGGCCCGATGAACCCCGAGCAGGTCCGCCGCATCATCGGCCAGGCCGCCCTGGCCCTGGCCGCCGCCCACGCCGCCGGCGTCGTCCACCGCGACGTCAAGCCGGCCAACATCCTCATCACCCCCGACGGCCGGGTGAAGCTGACCGACTTCGGCATCGCGCGAGCGGCCGACGGCGCGTCGCATACCCGCACCGGCGAGGTGCTCGGGACCCCGCAGTACCTCTCCCCGGAGCAGGCCCTCGGCAAGGGGGCCACCGGTGCCAGCGACCTGTATGCGCTGGGCGTCATCACCCAGGAGATGCTCACCGGCCGCAAGCCCTTCGACTCCGGCTCGGCCGTCGCCACGGCGCTCGCCCAGGTGAACGACCCGCCGCCGCCGCTGCCCGACTGGGTGCCGTCGGACCTGCGCCGGATCGTCGACCAGAGCCTGGCGAAGAACCCGGCGGACCGGCCGACCTCCGCGGCCGCCGTCGCCGCGGCGCTCGGGATGTCGGTCACCGGGCTGGCGCAGATCCCGCTCGCCACCAGCGTGATCCACACCGGCGACACCGACCCGGACGGCACCCAGGTGATGGACGCGCCGACCGGGACCGAGGTGCTGGGCGCCTACCCCGCCGCATACCCGGACTACCCGCCAAGTGGCTACGACCCGGGCTTCGAAGACGGGGTGCCGCCCTATGAGCCGTACCCGCCGCGGACGCCGGAGCCGGCGAAGCGGCGGGGGATCGGCCTCTGGTGGATCCCGATCATCGTGCTGTTGGCGGCCATCGGGTTCTTCGCCTGGGCCTACGCCAGCAACAACGGCGGCGGCACGCCGGCGGTCTCGACGAGCAGCAGCACGACGTCGGTGCCCAACACATCGGCGCCGAGCTCGAGCGCGCCGACCACCATCACGCCGTCGCGGACCACCGCGCCGACGACGTCGACCACCCAGAGCACGACGTCGACCACGCCCCAGGTGGTCATCAACAAGAAGGACTTCGTCGGGAAGTCCTACGACGAGGCGAAGGGCATCCTCGAGGGCGCGGGCTGGAAGGACGACCAGATCAAGCAGGCCACGCAGCCCGGCAAGGAGGCCGCCGGCACCGTCACCGACATCAAGCCCACCGGGAAGGTCGACGTCGGAACGCCAATTACGCTGACGGTCTCGGACGGCAACGCGACGGCGGCCTCCCAGGTCACCTCGAAAGGCGCTGATGGTCCAGGAGACTGACCCGGGGCGAGGTCGCCGGTGAGTCTGCCTCAGCTGCTCGGCGGCCGCTACGAGGTCGGTGAGCTCATCGGCCGCGGCGGTATGGCGGAGGTTCACCTCGGCCACGACACCCGTCTCGACCGGCCCGTGGCCATCAAGCTGCTGCGGTCCGACCTGGCCCGGGACGCCAACTTCCTCACCCGGTTCCGTCGCGAGGCGCAGGCGGCGGGTGGCCTCGCGCACCCCAACATCGTGGCCATCTACGACTCGGGCGAGGAGTCGACGACCGAGGCGGGTGGCGCCAGCGTGCCGCTGCCCTACATCGTCATGGAGTACGTCGACGGCGAGACGTTGCGCGCGAAGCTGCAGCGGGAGAACGTCATCGCCCCGTCGGAGGCCGCGACGATCGTCGAGGGCGTCCTCGCGGCGCTGGCCTACAGCCACCGGATGGGCATCGTCCACCGCGACATCAAGCCGGCCAACGTGATGATCACCCGGGGTCGGGACATCAAGGTGATGGACTTCGGCATCGCGCGGGCGGTCGCCGACACCTCCGCGACGATGACACAGACCCAGGCGGTCATCGGAACCGCGCAGTACCTCTCACCGGAGCAGGCGCAGGGCCTGCCGGTCGACGCGCGGTCCGACCTCTACTCGACCGGCTGCCTGCTGTTCGAGCTGCTGACCGGGCGCCCGCCGTTCGTCGGCGACTCTCCGGTCTCCGTCGCCTACCAACACGTCGGCGAGAAGCCGCAGCCGCCGTCGAGCTTCAACCACGACGTCCCGGGCGCGTACGACAACATCACCCTGCACGCCCTGGAGAAGAAGCGGGAGAACCGCTACCAGAGCGCCACGGAGTTCCGGAACGACCTCATCGCCGCTCGGGAAGGGCGGCCGATCAGCGCCGCCGCCGCCGGCGCGATCGCCGGGGCCGCGGTCACGGCGGTGGCCGACGAGGAGGCGACCCGGATGCTCGGGACGCGAGCCCGTTCGGACCTCGTGCCCCTCGAGGAGGTCCCCGACGAGGAGAACGGCCGCCGCAAGCGGCCGGGCTGGGTCTACGCCCTCATCGCCGCCGCGGTGGTCCTCGTGCTCGCCGGCGCCACGTGGGCCGGCATCGCCCTCTTCGCGCGGCAGACGCCGGAACAGGTCGCCGTGCCCAACCTCAACGGCCTGACCCAAGCCGTGGCCCAGGCCACGCTGCGCGGAGCGCAGCTCAAGGCGCAGGTGGAGAACAAGCCCAGTGGCACGGTGCCCAAGGGGCAAGTGATGGGCCAGAACCCGGTCGACGGGCACCCTGGTGGCCCTCCAGTCCACGGTCACCGTCGACGTGTCGACCGGGCCGGACTCCGCGGCGGTGCCCAACGTCGTCGGGTTCACGCAGGACGCCGCGACGACCGCGCTCCAGAGTGCCGGGCTTCACCGTGGGCACCATCCAGCAGGTCGACGACAACGCGCAGCAGAAGGGCAACGTCCTCGGAACCGACCCCGCCGTCGGCGCGGTCGACCCCGTTCTCGACCCCGATCACGCTCAAGGTGGCGACGGGCAAGGTGCCGGTCCCGGACGTCAAGACCAAGAACTTCGCGGTCGCGCAGGACGCCCTGCAAAAGGCCGGCCTCACCTCCCAGATCCAGCAGGTCGACGACGCCACCGCCGACGAGGGCACGGTGCTCGACCAGTCGCCGGCAGCCGGATCGGTCGTCGACGTCGGCAGCAGCGTGACCCTCAAGGTGGCCCGGCGCCCGACGGCCCCGCCGTCCACGTCGACGACCACCGTGACGGTCACGGTTCCGCCGAAGACCCCACCGACGACGCCACCGACGACCCCACCGACGACCACGACGACCACAGCACCGTCGGGGACCTCGACGACCACGACGACGCGGTAGGCCGCCGCTCAGCCGACGGGTGCGGTCAGCCCGTGGACCAGCGGGCTGAGGCCCTGCGAGCGCTCCACGGCGTCCGGCATACCGCAGACCGCGAGCCAGTTCGCGAGCAGCCGGTGCCCACCGAAGGTGAGGACGCTCTCGGGGTGGAACTGCACCCCGTGCAGCGGCAGGGTCGCGTGCCGGACGGCCATGATGATGCCGCTGTCGGTATGCCCGTTCACGAGCAGCGTGTCCGGGCGGGTCGCCGGGTCGATGGTCAGCGAGTGGTAGCGCGTCGCCGTGAACGGCGTGGGCAACCCGTCCAGCACGCCGGAGGCGTCGTGGTGGACCAGCGACGTCTTGCCGTGCAGCAGCTCGGGCGCCCGGCCCACCGTGGCGCCCATCACGACCCCGAGCGCCTGGTGGCCGAGGCATACCCCGAGCATCGGCTGTGCGCGCTCGCCGCAGCCGTCGATCATGGCCATGCTCACGCCGGCCTCCTCGGGCGTGCCCGGGCCCGGCGAGACGAGGACCCCGTCGAAGTCCGCTCCGTCGGCCGGCGCCACCGCGTCGTTGCGCACCACCACGCAGTCGGCTCCGAGCTGCTGGAGGTAACCGACGATCGTGAACACGAAGCTGTCGTAGTTGTCGACGACGAGGATGCGGGTGGTCATGAGTAGCTCAACCTGTTGCTCCGGTGGTGGGCTCGATGGTGACGTCCTCAAAGGGTAGGTGCGGCGCGACGGCCGGGAAGACCCAGGCGAAGAGGACCGCGACGACCACCGCCGTGAGGAGGACGGACTGCACGGTCTTGGCGAGCCGGCCGCCGGGCAGGAGGCGCCAGAGGGCGGCATACATCAGCCGTTGCCTCCCGGGGCGGCCGAGACGTCGGCGGGCAGCCCCTGGTCGCGGGGGATGGAGCGGTCGAGGCGGGCGAAGACGATGTAGCGGTTGGTCGAGCCGTACTTCGGCTCGCATGAGGTCAGCGTGAGCACGGCCTGCGTGGGCACGGCTCCGGGCTGTTCCGGCACCGGGTCGAGGACCCGAACGTCGGTGGGCGGGACGATCTCGGACCGCTCGGCGCGGTAGACGACGTAAGCGTCGGCGGTCTCGACGACGATGGCGTCGCCCGGGCGGATGGTGTCGATGTCGATGAGCGGGTTCCCGTGGCCGGCGCGGTGGCCGGCGTATGCGGTGTTGCCGACCGCGCCCGGCTGCTGGGTCCCGGGGTAGTGGCCGATGCCCTCGGCCAGCACGCCCAGACCGACGCCCTCGTAGACCGGCTTCGCCCAGCCGGCGCCCAGGCGGGGGATGCGCAGGATGGCGAAGGCGCCACCGGAGGGCGGGGCGGGGGACGACGACGCAGTTGGGCCGACGGTGGGGTCGTCGGCGGGCTCGTGGGTCGCGGTGGCGCCGGCCGACGCGAGGGCGACGGGCGGTCGAACTGACGCTCCAGCCCCTCGACGGTGGCGGCCTGGGCCCGGTTCGTCGTGACCGCCACGACGCCGAGCTCCCACACCACGAACAGCAGCAGGACGACGCCGGCCGTGATGGCCAGCTCCCCCACGACGCCGATGGCGGTCCGGACGAGTCGCACGTCGTCGGTCCTCAGCCGCCGGTGACGCGGTCGAGGTCGATCGAGCCGGTGAACGCCGGGAACTGGGCGTCGTCCGTAGTGGCGACGTCGTAGCCCAGCCCGACCGCGTCGACCCACTCGCGGTAGATCCGCACCTGCGGGTCCCGGTCGAGCGACGCCTTCAGCGCGCTGGTGTTGCCGATGGCCTTGATGACGTAGGGCGGAGAGTAGACGCGACCCTGCAGCAGCAACGTGTTGCCGACGCACTGGACGGCGGAGGTCGCGATGACCCGCTGGTCCTGGATCATCATCGCCTCGGCACCGCCGGCCCAGAGCGCGTTGACGACGCCCTGGACGTCCTGCTGGTGCACGACGATGTCGTCCGGGCCGTAGGGCTTGGGCAGGCTCGCGGCGCTGCGGTGCGCGTCGTCGAGGGAGACGGTGACGGCGGGGCCGTGGACCGCGCGGGTTCCGACGACCGGCGCCGAGGGCGGCGGCCTGACTCTGCAGCTGGCTGACCTGGGAGTTGCCGGGCGACGCCTTCGAGGACAGCTGGTCCACCTCGGACTGGAGGACGCGCACCTGCTCGGCCTTGGTGGCGACGTCCCGGTTCTGGTCGCCGATGAGGCCGGGCAGGTCGCGGCCCGCGGAGCGCAGCTCGGTGCCGTGGGCCGTGTCGTAGCTGGTCGCGAAGAGGACACCGGCGAGGAGGGCGACCAGGGGAACGCCCAGACCCCAGGCGGATCGGCGCATAGCGGGTGGGCGCGGGCGCTTGCGGCATACGCATCCCTCCTCGTCGGCCGGGCGGTGCCCCGGTGGCAACTACGCTAGATGAGACGTCGAACCGCTGACGTCACCTCGCCAGTTCCCAGCAAGGAGTTCCACCGTGCCCGAGTCGAAGGGCCGCGACAGTCGGTCTGGCCACTACACGCCTCCGCAGCGCGCCAAGAAGCAGGCGCCCAACCCGGAGTGGTACGTGCCGGTCTTCGTCACGCTGCTCCTGCTCGGGCTGGCCTGGATCGTCGTGTTCTACGTGTCGCAGGGCGCGTGGCCGATCCAGGCGTTCGGCTACGGGAACCTCGTGGCGGGGTTCGTCCTGCTGCTGGCGGGCTTCGGCATGGCGATGCGCTGGCGCTGACGCGGCGCCTCCCAGGGCCCAATGGGCTCACGAGGTGCAAAGTTGCCGTGATGACGGTCCAGTCTTGGCTCCGATGCGAGCGGCTCTCAGCGGCCGGCGGAGTCACGATCGCCGACAGGCATCGCCGAGGCCTGGGACCACGACCAGCCGGTGTAGTCTCCCAGTCACGCCGCCGCACGTCGACCGCGAGAGGCGCCACGCGCATCACGGGCTGGCCAGGTCCGCCCAGATGAGCCTGGACCACGACGTCAGCCAAGTCGGCGGATCGCGTCGCTCCGCGGCGGTCTCGCCACCAGCGCCAGCGGATCCGTTGCTGGGCCGCCCCTCGTGCCCAGCGCGTCCGTCGAACTCGACGAGCACACGTTGGGCCTCGAAAGCGACAGTCGTGCCGCTCAGCGCCGCCACCGAGCCGCAGCTGCTCGCCCCGGTGGCAGGCCTGCAGCTCCGCGTCGACAACCCGGAAGTAGCGCAGCACCAGGCGCGTCCAGGCACCGACCGGGCGACGTCCGGCAGCACCGCGTCGAGCAAGCTCCGACCACTCGAGCCGCCGCGCGCACGGCCAGCGCCCGAGCCGCGCGATCCCGAGAGCGGTGCTCAGGTCCTCGCGGGTAACGCGCGCCCGCCACGCGGGCGGCATCGGCCGCGACGACGCCCGCACGAATGCCGGCGCTGGCCGCACCCTGAACCACCGCCACCGGGAGGTCGACGGCCGGTGTTCCGCCGACGTCGACGACCAGCCTCCGGCGATCGGGCGACGTGCACCTGAAGGCGGTCGTCCGACCGGCACTTGCCCGCGCCCCGACCTGAGACACGTGCATCTTCCCGAGGTCGGACCGCAGCACCGGCAGCCCGTGGAGCGCCATGGCGCTGAGGTGGCTCACCGCATACCCGCTGCCGAGCAGGCCGGAGACGGCCCGCGCCGTCATGACGTGTCGAGTGACGGGGTCCGCCGGCTGCGAACCGTCGACCGTCGACATAGACCACCGCCCCGGACGCGGACGATCTCGCCGACGCCTGACCATCCGGTCGGCGCCGGCTCGGTCGACGAGGCGTACGGAGATCAGCCGTCGACAGGAACCGCCGTGCCGCCAGGGCCGCGGCCACGAGATGCGTCCATCGGGCCGGCCAACATGGCGGCACGTGGCCGTCACTTCAATGCCTCGCGCTATCCACAGGCTGTGGCCAGCGTGGGATCGAATGCGCGGGGGTTGTAGGACTACACGGAACAGGGGTGGGACGGTGGAGTACTTGGCCGCCATCAGCGCCACCACCACCACGAGGACGCCGAGCATCCCGAGCAACGGCGTACCGCCGCAGATGTTCCTTGTTGAGCAGCGCGATGACGCCGGCGCAGGCCAGTCCCGTGATGAACCCGCCGAGGTGAGCCTGCCAGGCGATCCCGGGGTAGATGAACCCGAAGACCCCGTTGATGAGGATGACGACGCCGATCCCGGCGGTCGAGCGGCCGAGGTGCCGGTTGAGCACGAGCAGCGCCGCGAAAAGCCCGAAGACGGCGCCCGACGCGCCGACCACGCCGGTGTTCCAGGATCCGATGGGATCGGCCGCGGTCGGCGGGCTGGCCAGTAGCAGGAACCCCGCCGATCCGCCGACCGCCGACACCAGGTAGAGCACGATGAACCGGAGCCGGCCCAGCAACCCCTCGAGGTACGGTCCGATCTGCCAGAGGCACAGCATGTTGAAGACGATGTGCAACAGCTGCTGCGGCGAGTGAAGGAAGGCAGCCGTGAGAGCCCGCCAGGGCTCCTGCGCCCCCGTCGACGGCGAGAACGCGAACCGCTGGAACACCGCCGGGCTGGCCAGCTCCGCGATGTAGGCGACGACGCAGATCGCCATGATCGTGTAGGTGACGATCGCCCCGCGCGGGTTGACCGCACCGCCGAAGATCGTCCGAGTGGTCCGCACCTCGCGCGCACTCAGGTTGACGCAGTCGACGCACTGGACCCCGACCGCCGCCGGCCGCTGGCACTCCGGGCACACCGGCCGGCCGCACCGCTGGCAGCGGACGTGCGACTCGCGGTCGGGGTGCCGCGGGCATACCGGAACGTCGACCGGCGTCGGGTATGCGGTGGGGTCGGTCATGGTGCAGGAAGAACGGGTATGCGGCGGGGCCGGTTCCGGTCAGCCCTCGCGGTCGATGGTGACGCGCTCGATGACGACGTCGTCGACCGGCTTGTCGTTGCGGTCGGTGGGGACCCGGCTGATTGTGTCGACGACCTCGCGGCTCGCGCCGTCGGCGACCTCGCCGAAGATCGTGTGCTTGCCGTTGAGGTGCGGCGTGGGGCCGACGGTGATGAAGAACTGGGACCCGTTGGTGCCCTTGCCCATCCGCTTGCCGGCGTTGGCCATGGCGAAGAGGTAGGGCTTGTTGAACTGCTTGTCGGGGTGGATCTCGTCGTCGTACTCGTAGCCCGGGCCACCCGTCCCGCGACCGAGCGGGTCGCCGCCCTGGATCATGAACCCGCCGATGATCCGGTGGAAGATCAGCCCGTCGAAGAACGGCGTGGGGTTGGTGCGACCGGCGTCGTCGCGGTACTCCCGCTCCCCCGTGGCGAGCCCGACGAAGCTCTCGACCGTCTTCGGGGCCTCGTTCGGGAAGAGCGTGACGACGATGTCGCCCTGGTTCGTGTGGAGAGTTGCCTTCATGGCGCTCATCCTTTCACGCACGGGCAGACCGCTGATTCGGGGTATGCGAGGGGCTGCGGAGCGGCGCCGGGTGGGCTGGTGTCGTGCCGGGCAGGGAAACACGGCAGGATGGCCCCGAAGTCGAACGAGCGATATGCACGTCAGTCGCACGGAGGAGGGACTGTGTTCGGGAGAAACAAGCAGCCGACCGTCGGGGATTACGTCGACGTCGTCCGCGAGCAGGCGTCGACGGTCATGAGCAAGGGCCTCGACAAGGGTCTCGACAAGGGTGCCGACCTCGCGCAGAGCTACGGCCCCAAGGCCCGGGAACAGGCCCGGCTGGCCGCCGAAGCGGCCGCCGCAGCGGCGCGGACCTACGGGCCCATCGCGCGAGGCCGGGCGGCCGAGGCATACGAGGCGGCTCGGCCCCGCGTCGAGGAGGTCTACGGCGACGCCCGGGAGCGGCTCGACCCCTACCTGCAGGAGGCCCGCAAGCGCGCGGAACCCTACGTGGGGCGGGCGGTCGAGACGGCCGCGCCACGTGTTCAACGCGCCGTCGACAACCTCGAGCCCAAGGTGGACCAGGCGCGTGACGTCGTCGTCGACGCCTGGATCCCGCGGATCTCGGCCGCGCTCGCCGCCCTCGCCGGCGCCTCCGTGGCCGCCAAGGAGCAGGTGGTCGAGGTTTCCGAGCGCGCGCCGGACGCCGTCGCGGTGCTCAAGGGCGACAAGATCGCCAAGGAGCCGCGGGCCGGCAAGTTCTTCATCGGGCTCGGCATCGCGGCCGCCGCCGGCGCCGTCGTGGTGGTCCTGGCGAACCGGAAGCCGAAGGACGACCCGTGGGCCACGCCGTCGACGTCGTACACCCCGCCGGCCAAGACCTTCACCGACCGGGTCGCCGGCGCCAAGGACACCGTGGCAGCGGCGGCCGGCACCGCGGCGCACATGGTTACCGACGTTGCGGGGACCGCAGCCAGCAAGGCCACGGAGCTCGTGGATCAGAGCAAGGACTCCGTGAAGGCGACCGGGAAGGACACGGGCGCCGGCCAGTCGCAGGAGGCTCCGTCCACGGCACCGCCCGTCGGGCCGCCCACGACGACCCGGTTGGACACTACGGACGTCCTCGGCGACGTGGCCGACAACGCCGCTCAGACCGGTGGTGATGTGGCGGCCGATGTCGCCGGCGCGGCCGCCGACGTGCCGGCTGATCTGCCGACCGGCACGCACCAGGCCAAGCCGCCGGTCGGCGGCGGAAGCTGACGCGCATACCTCATCGTCGCTAGACCGACCAGGACGCCCGGACCGCACGGTCCGGGCGTCCTGCTGTTCGTAAAGTTTTCGCCAAGTCCTGGATCTGATATGGCGGAAGTTCACAGGTCGTCTTAAGGTCCGTCACATTGTGTCGTTGTAGCGGCGGGACCCAGTCCGCCTGCCAACGGCCTTCCACGAGGAGGCAATGTGCGTAGGACAACGGCCGGGCTGCTCAGCCTGGCATTGGCGTCAGGACTCGGCGTCACACTCTCATCACCGATGGCCGCTGCGGCCCCAGCTGCAGAACCCGGACCGAGTGCGGCGCAGAACTCGGGACCGGACGAGCTGCCCAACGCCCTCGAGGACAAGCGACGCGCGCTGCGGAGCGAGGCCCTCACGCAGGTGCTCAACGGTACGACCAAGCCCCAGACCATCAACGGGAGCAAGGTGGTCAAGGTCTCCGGAGCGAAGCAGTCCGTCCCGGCTGCCGGCCGCGGGAGGCAAGCGGCTTCCGCCGTGACGACCAAAGATCAGTACGTCGAGCTTGGCCGGGAGAAGACCGACCGAATCTTCGTGATCCTGGCCGAGTTCGGCAACGAACGCGACCCGAAGTACCCCGACGTCGACTCGAACCCGGCCATCCCCGGGCCGACGACGTTCGACGGTCCGCTGCACAACCAGATCCCGGAGCCGAACCGAGCGGTGGACAACTCGACGGTGTGGCAGAAGGACTACAGCGCCGACTACTTCCGTCAGCTCTACTTCGGTAAGGGCGCCGGCGTGGAGTCCCTCAAGACCTACTACCAGACTCAGTCGTCCGGGCGCTACAGCGTGGACGGTGAGGTCACCGACTGGGTGAAGGTCAAGTACAACGAGGCGGCCTACGGTCGGAGCAGTGACGACCCCAAGGACGCCAACGGTGACGACCCGAACGTCTGCAACAGCCACGTGTGCAGCACGACTTACAACCTGATCCGGGACGCCGCCAACCAGTGGGTGGCAGACCAAAAGGCCAAGGGTCGCACCGAGGCTCAGATCGCCGCCGACCTCGCGTCGTTCGACCAGTGGGACCGCTACGACTACGACGGTGACGGCAACTTCAACGAGCCGGACGGTTACATCGACCACTTCCAGATCGTTCACGCCGGTGGCGACGAGGCCGATGGTGACCCGATCCAGGGCGAGGACGCCATCTGGTCGCACCGGTCGTACGCCTACCTCAGCATCGGACAGACCGGCCCGAGCCAGAACAAGCTCGGCGGCACGCAGGTCGGCAACACCGGCCTGTGGATCGGCGACTACACCATCCAGCCGGAGAACGGCGGGCTCAGCGTCTTCGCTCACGAGTACGGCCACGACCTGGGTCTTCCCGATGACTACGACACGGCGACAGGTGGCTCCAGCCCCACGGAGTGGTGGACGCTGATGTCGCAGAGCCGCCTCTCGGCCAAGAACGACCAGGCCATCGGTACGCGCCCGGGTGATCTCGGCGCGTGGCAGAAGCTGCAGCTCCAGTGGCTCGACTACCAGGTGGTACCGAAGGGCAACAGCACCGTGGTGGACCTCGGCCCCGAGGAGTACAACTCCGCCAAGGCGCAAGCCGTCGTCGTCCCACTGCCCAAGAAGAAGATCGAAACCAAGAACCCGACGCCGGTCGAGGGATCCAAGACCTGGTACAGCGGTGCCGGTAACGACCTGAAGAACACGATGACCCGCACGGTCTCCGTTCCGAATGGAACGACCATCCTGAACTTCCAGGCCTGGTGGAACATTGAGGACTGCGACGCCGAGGCCTGTGACTACGCATACGTCCAGGTGAACGACGGTTCGGGCTGGAAGTCCGTCCCTGGCAACATCACGACGGCCGCGGAGGGTAACGGGATCGACGGTTCCTCCAACGGATGGAAGCCGGCGACGTTCGACCTGTCGGCCTACGCCAACACGTCGGTCGACCTGCGCGTGCTGTATGCGACGGACGGTGCCGCCGAGGGCAACACGGGCGACCCAAACCCGTCGGGCATCTTCATCGACGGGATCACCATCACCAACAACGGGACGACGGTGTTCTCGGACGGAGCCGAGACCAGTCCCAACGGCTGGGCCCTCGTCGGCTTCTCGTCGGTGGGTGCGGTCACGACGAAGGAGTACGACAACTACTACATCGCCGGTCACCGGTCATACATCTCGTACGACAAGTACCTGCAGACGGGTCCGTACAACTTCGGCTTCGCCAACACCAAGCCGGACTTCGTGGAGCATTTCCCGTACCAGCAAGGTCTGCTCATCTCCTACTGGGACACTTCCCAGAAGGACAACAACGTGAGCCAGCACCCTGGGATGGGACGAAACCTCTACGTCGACGCCCACCCGCAGACGCTGTACCGGTTGGACGGCACGCCGTGGCGGACTCGCGTCCAGCTCTACGACGCACCGTTCAGCCTCACCAAGGCGGACTCGTTCACGCTGCACGTCAACGGGCAGCCGAGCTACATCCGTGGCGAGGCCGGTCAGCCGCTGTTCGACGACACGCGGAACTACTTCGACAAGAACGTCCCGGACCACGGCGTAAAGCTGCCGGCGACGGGCACGAAAATCCGCGTCCTCAGCGAGGACGGCACGTCGATGCGGATCCGCATCCCGTGATGCCCGACTGACGTCGAGGTGTCGTGACGAAGGGCCGGGAGCCTACTCCCGGCCCTTCGTGCTCTCCGATGGAACTCTTCGGGACCGGGAGCTGTCTAGTGGGTATGCGTCGTTTAGGCCGAATTGCTCTCACGGGGCTGATGGTCGGGGTGGTAACCACGACCGGTGGATGCGGGGACGCCCGCCCCAACGCAACGTCGGAACCGTCCGCAATGATCACGTCGTCTGGAGAACCGGTGGCCGCCCCTTCGTCGGACTCGTCCTCGTCACCCCCCCTCAGCCAAATCCCACCGCCGACCATGGATCGGCCGACGGCGCCGTCGTCCGTGCCGTCCGATGTGGTGGTGAAGCCGGTTACCCTCGTGGGATCGGCGTCGCGGCATACCAGTGGATGCGTGTTGCTGAGCACCGAGGGCGGACGGTTTGAGCTCGTCGGCGGCCTTGCGGTCGAGGCGCTGAAGCATCCGAAGGTCAGTGTGCTGGCGATGCCTCAGCCGACGATGACCTCCTCGTGCGAGGCGACCGTCGTCGTCGTTCGGTCGGTGACGGCGATCAGCTGACCGGTGCGCTGCGCGAGCAGGGCCGTCAGGCGGTCGAGGTCCTGGCGGTGGCGGCGCCGGTAGGCCGGCGCCAGGAGCCAGGTGAGCGGTGCCGCCACGCCACGTAGGCGGATGTCGACCTCCACCGTTACCTGCGTTCCGTTCGGCCTGGACTCGAGTGAACGGCGCCCGCGAATTCGGACCGTTGAGGTACCACCGACAAAGGCCGCGGAGGTGCCGGTCGCCTCGACGATCTCGGTCGGCGTCGTGAAGGTGGCGCCGGCGAACTGCATGGTCTCCACCAGGCGCTGCCCGACTGCGGCTCGGCCGTCTGGGTATGCAGTCATGGCTGTGACGGCCGCGCGCCACTCCGGGTCGCGGGTCCAGTCCAGCACGACGGCTGCGGTCGCCTCGAGGTCGCTGGGCACGACGCGGGACTCGACGAAGCGACTCATCGCGCCGCGCTCCAGAACTCGTCCACCTCGTACTGGTCCCGGCTGTGCAGCCAGCTCTCGGCCACCTGACCGTCGCGCAGGCGGGCCACGTGGGCGAGGTTGTTCTCGAGGGAGGCCTGACCGTCGGGGGTCTCGCGCGTGGCGGTGTAGGTGGCGAGCGCGACGCTCCAGTCGCCGTCGTCGAGAACTCGGTGAACGGTCATCCGCAGCGTCCCACCGGTCGCCTCCGCGGCGCCCGCGACGAAGCCGATGACGGCGTTCTTGCCTTGGTACGTCCCGGTGTTCGGGCTCCGACCCGGCACGTGCAGCACCGAGTCGTCGGTCAGCAGCTCGGCTGCGGCGGCGAGGTCACCGCGGCTGAGCCGCTCGTAGAAGAGGTCCAGTGGACGGGTCATGCGTACTCCCTGGTTGCGCTGATTGTTTGATGTGGAAATGATGATGACACGGCGACGTTTCCACGTCAAACTGTTGTCGTGCCGGAGGACGCAGTGGAGCGGATGGAACGCAATGGCGGCAGGAGCGGCCCGACCTGGACCCCGGGTCGATGGCGGTGTTCGCCCGGCTCAGCCGCGCTCACGCGGCCGCCAGTGAGGCCATCGACCGCAACCTCGCCGGGTTCGGCATCAACCGTGGCGAGTTCGACGTGCTGGCGTCGCTGCGGCGGTCGGGCGCACCGTTCGAGCTGTCAGCCGGCGCGCTGGCCGCAGGCGGTCGTGCTTTCGCCGTCGGCGATGACCAACCGGCTGAAGCGCCTCGAGGACCAGGCGCTCGTGACCCGTCGTGCCGACCCGTCGAACGGTCGCGTCGTCCTGGTGGCGCTGACGTCCGCGCGGTCGGCGCCTCGTCGACGACGCGGTCGTGGCCCACGTGGCGACGTCTGGACCGGCTGCTGAGCGGGTTCAGCAGCCGTGAGGTCCGCTCGATGTCGAGGCTGCTGACCCGTCTGGAGGCGGTGGACTAGCTCGACGCCGCCGGCGAGCGGCCCAGGAGCGCGGCGAGCCGGTCCAGCGGCGGCGCGTCGTCAGCGCACTCCTGCGGAGTGCCGAACGGACCACGACCCTCCGGTATGCGGCTCCGCATGGGCCCGCTCCACGCATACGCCTCCTCGATGGTGCGCGGGTCGAAGTCGATCGTCGTGCCGAGCGCCTGCTGCAGGTCCCAGCCGTGGGTGAGCGTCTCGGTGATCTTGAGACCGAGCGCGTCACTGCCGGCGAGCGCGCCGATGGGCCACTCGGACACCCGCTGCAGGACGCCGGGCTTCGCGAACGTCTCGAGGACCTCGGCATTGGTGCGCTCGTAGGCGTCGACCAGGTCTTTGGTCGTGGCACCGCTGCGGTCGTTCGGCGGTCCTGGCTGGTCGCCGACGAGGCGCAGCACGAAGCGCTCGTTGCCGGTGATGAGGTGGTCGACGAGCGCCCGCACGTCCCAATCCCCGCACGGCGTGGCCTCGGTCCACTGGTCCTCCTCGGCCCACCGCAGGGTGGCGACGACGGAGTCCTGAGCGGCCTTCAGCTGCGACAGATTCATGATTCGAGCCTAGCCAGGCCAGGATGCTTCGCATCGTCGTCAGGCGGACGAACCGCAGTCCGAAGATCAGTCTTGGTGAAGGGACAGCGGCAAGCTCTGAGACGAAAGATTATCAGAAGGGCTAGAGACGAGATAGACAAGCAAACGTGGAACGCGGGGTAGCGTGCGGCTGTGGATGAGGAGCTTCTCAAGCGGGAGGTCATCGCCGCCGCGGTCCGTAAGCGCGCCGAAGCGCTCAGCGGTGCTGTCGAACTCAAGGAGCTGGCAGACTTTCCGCTGCCCGACGGTTCCACTCGCCGCCTGATTGACCCCGGCGGTGGAGGCATTTGGAATCCGACCGACTTTTCCGCGACCCTGTCCATCACTACCTCTCCGGATGGCCCCTACGCCGATAGGGAGTTGGCGGGCGGCCTTTACGTGTACAGCTATCAGAGGGGACCCGAAGGCGGGAAGAACACCAAGATGCGGCGCGCTTACGAGCGCAAGCTGCCAATTCTTCGGCTTCATAAGGTTCGGCCAAACTTCTATGTGCCGATTTATCCTGTCTACGTCGTTGACGACAATCCGATCGCCCGGGAATTTACGCTCAGCTTGGACGAAGCCATCCGCGTCATTCCTGGTGGCATGGTCAGTGTCATCGAGAAGGCGTATGTGGAACGCTTGATCCGCCAGCGAGTCCACCAACCCGCCTTCCGTGCCCAAGTCTTGCTTGCCTACGACTCGCAATGCGCAATCTGTACGCTGAAGCATCCAGACCTTCTCGACGCTGCTCATATCATCGAAGATCGGGATGAAGCAGGACTTCCCGAGGTTACGAACGGTATAAGTCTGTGCAAGATTCATCATGCCGCGTTCGACAGGCTGCTGGTTGGCATCTCACCGCAGTACGAAGTGCACGTCAACAACAAGCTGCTGCAAGAGGTGAATGGGCCAATGCTGCGTCATGGCCTCCAAGAGATGCACGGGCGAACGCTCACCGTCCCGAAGTCTCGACGAGAACTGCCAGATCGGACGGCGTTGGGCGACCGATTCCAGAGATTCCTCGCTGGCTGACGGGCGCACTTCGGTCTCTCCACGATGATCACGAGGTAGTCGAGTGCTGACAGGAGAACTTGCAACGTGAACGATTGCCCACCCTCACGCGTGCATTAACGTTCACCATCGCGTTGGGCGGATGGGTGGAGCCAAGGGGACTCGAACCCCTAACCCCCTGCTTGCAAAGCAGGTGCGCTACCAATTGCGCCATGGCCCCTGAGTGCCGACACCACGGCCGGCGAGGAGGTCAGCCGACCGAGCCCGGCTCCGGCGGTGCGGAGCGGACGTCGTCCGTGGCCTCCGCCCAGAGCTCCTGCTCGGCGCGCTGGTCGCGGACCTTCTTCTGGATCGCGATGGCGCCGGCGGCGGCGATGGCCACGACGAGCAGCTTCTTGAACACGGGGTCTCCTCAGGACGACGCACGGTGGTGGGCCTAAGAGGACTTGAACCTCTGACCTCTTCCTTATCAGGGAAGCGCTCTAACCGTCTGAGCTATAGGCCCCAGCCGCGCCGCGACAGGCTATCCCACGCGGGGCGGACCCATCAAAACGGCCGCGGGATGCGGCGTCAGTCGTCGGTCAGCGTGAGCTGGATGCCACCGACGAGCGCCGAGCAGATGTTGTAGAGGAACGCTGCCAGCGTCGCGAGCGCCGTCATGAGGATGATGTCGATGACGCCGAGCACGATGCTCAGTGACACCACCCGCCCGAACCCGATGTAGTTCATCAGCGTGAACTGTCGTCGTCGTCGACGGCTGGATCTCGCCGACCACGCGGTCGATGTCGGAGAACACCCCCATACCGGACAGGATCAGCCACAGCACGGCTGTGAGCACGACACCGGCGATCCCCGCGGCCACCGCGAGCAGGAACGACATCTTCATCACCGACCACGGGTCGACCCGGGCGACGGCCAGCTTGACCCGACGGGTGGTAGCGCGGCGCGGCGCAGCCTGACGCGGCTGTTGTCCTTGGCCGGCCCGCTGCTGCGGGCGCTGACCCGCAGAACGCGGGACCCGGCCGGTGGCCTCCGCGCGCGACTGCGGTCCCGGGCGCGTTGCCGTACCGGCGCTCATGGCCGCGCCTCCCGCTGCCGCACCGCCGGCTGCAGCCCCGGCTGCAGCCCCGGACGCGCCGGCTCCGCTGGGGGCGACCTGTGGACGGTATGCGGGTGGCGTCGTCACCGAGGCAGCCGGAGGGGCCGCTGGGGCCGCCCCGGTGGACTGGACCGGCCGGTCGACTGCACCGGCCCGGTCGACTGGACCGGCTCGCGGACCGAACCGGGAGCTGTCGCGTCCGTCGTGGCCTCCGGCTCACCGGTGATCGAGCGGCCGAACTTCCGGAGCCGGGCCGCCGCGCCGGACTCGCTACCGGACCGGCGTCGCTCTTCCACGGGCATGACCGGCGTCGACTGGGTCGGTGCGGGTGGTTCCGGGGATCCGCCGACGGCAGTCCCAGGGTTTCCGCCCTGTCCTGTCGAGCTCACTCCTGGCCTCCGTCGTCATCTTGCGGCTCGTTCGTCTCACCAGACGGTACGGCATCCTCCCCCGCACCCGCCGAATCCGCGCCATCGGCTGAGACATGCCCTCTGAGACACCGTCTGAGCGCACATCGTCGGGCACGATCTCGAGCTCCACCTCGACCGCGCGCTCCGCGTTTCGAGCCACCGCGACGATCGCGTCGCCCGCGTCCGGAGCAGCGAACCGCACGCCCTGGGTGTTGCGGCCGGTTCGGCGTACCTCGTCCACCCGGGAGCGGACGATCTTGCCCTTCTCCATGACCACCATGACCTCGTCGTCCTCGGCCACGGTCAGCGCCCCGACCAGGTCGCCGCCGCGCTCGGACACCTGCGCCACGCGTACGCCCAGCGTCGCCCGACCCTTGACCGGGTAGTCCGACGCCGGCGACCGCTTGGCCAGCCCGTTCTCGAAGACGACGAACACGTCAGGGTCCTCGCCGTGCTCGACCACCGAGATCGACAGCAGCTCGTCGCCGTCGCGGAACCGCATACCCACCACACCGGACGTCGCCCGGCCCATCGGCCGCAGCGCCTCGTCGTTGGCGTGGAACCGCACCGACTGCCCCTTGCGCGACACGAGGATGAGGTCGTCGACCGACGACGCCAGGCCCGCGCCGACCAGCTCGTCGCCGTCGCGCAGGTTGACCGCGATGAGACCGCCGGTGCGCGGCGAGTCGTACTCCGACAGCTTGGTCTTCTTGACCAGCCCGGCCCGCGTCGCGAGGACGAGGTAGGGCGACGTCAGGTAGTTCTCGATCGCCAGCACCTGGGCGATCTCCTCGCCCGGCTGGAACGCCATGAGGTTCGCGACGTGCTGGCCCTTGGCGTCGCGCGACTGCTCCGGCAGCTCGTAGGCCTTGGCCCGGTAGAC
This sequence comes from uncultured Actinomycetota bacterium, assembly GCA_963751085.1. Taxonomy (GTDB): domain Bacteria; phylum Actinomycetota; class Actinomycetes; order Actinomycetales; family Dermatophilaceae; genus Lapillicoccus. Next base: position 208,315 of record CAVVTH010000006.1, read on the forward strand.
CCGACCCAGGTTGGTGAAGAACAGCAGCCAGTGGTGCGTCGTCGTCGTGAAGAAGTGCTCGACGACGTCCTCGCTGCGGAGCTGCGCGCCGCGCACGCCCTTCCCGCCCCGGCGCTGGCTCCGGTATGCGTCGACCCGAGTCCGCTTCGCATACCCACCGCGGGTGATGGTGACCACGACGTCCTCGACGGGGATGAGGTCCTCGTTGGTCATGTCGCCCTCGGCGAGCTCGATCGAGGTGCGCCGCTCGTCGCCGAACTTGTCGACGATCTCCGCCAGCTCGGTGGAGACGATGTCACGCTGCCGCTGGGGCTTCGCGAGGATGTCGCGGAAGTCGTCGATCTGGCTCTGCAGCTCGTCGTGGTCCTCGAGGATCTTCTGCCGCTCCAGCGCGGCCAGCCGGCGCAGCTGCATGTTGAGGATCGCGTTGGCCTGGATCTCGTCGATCTCCAGCAGCTCGATGAGCCCGTCGCGGGCCACCTCGACCGTCTGCGACGCGCGGATCAGCGCGATGACCTCGTCCAGCGCGTCGAGCGCCTTGAGGTAGCCGCGCAGGATGTGGATACGCTCCTCCGCCTGCCGCAGCCGGAACTGCGTACGCCGCTCGATGACCTCCATCTGGTGGTCCACCCAGTGCCGGATGAACCCGTCCAGCGGCAGCGTGCGCGGCACCTCGTCGACCAGCGCGAGCATGTTGGCGCCGAACGTCGTCTGCAGCTGGGTGTGCTTGTAGAGGTTGTTGAGCACGACCTTGGCCACCGCGTCGCGCTTGAGCACGACGACCAGCCGCTGGCCGGCGCGCCCGGAGGTCTCGTCGCGGATGTCGGCGATGCCGGCGACCCGACCCTCACGCACCAGCTCGGCGATCTTCTGCGCGAGCATGTCGGGGTTGACCTGGTAGGGCAGCTCGGTGACCACGAGGCACTGCCGGCCCTGGATCTCCTCGACCTCGACGACGGCGCGCATGATGATCGACCCACGGCCGGTCCGGTATGCGTCCTCGATCCCCTTGCGGCCCATGATCAGGCCCGCGGTGGGGAAGTCCGGTCCCTTGATGATGCCCAGGAGGGCCTCGAGCAGCTCCTCGCGCTTGGCCTCGGGGTGCCGCAGGTACCACTCGGCCCCCTCGGCGACCTCGCGGAGGTTGTGCGGCGGGATCTGCGTGGCCATGCCGACGGCGATGCCGGCCGACCCGTTGACCAGCAGGTTCGGGAACCGCGCCGGCAGCACGACCGGCTCCCGGCTCCGACCGTCGTAGTTGTCCTTGAAGTCGACGGTCTCCTGGTCGATGTCGCGGACGAGCTCCATCGACAGCGGCGCCATCCGGCACTCCGTGTACCGCATCGCGGCCGCACCGTCGTTACCCCGCGACCCGAAGTTGCCCTGCCCGTCAATCAGCGGGTAGCGCAGTGACCACGGCTGCACCAGACGCACCAACGCGTCGTAGATCGCCCCGTCGCCGTGCGGGTGGTACTGCCCCATGACGTCGCCGACGACGCGCGAGCACTTGTTGTAGCCCCGGTCCGGCCGATATCCACCGTCGTACATCCCATAAATGACGCGCCGATGCACCGGCTTCAAGCCGTCCCGCACATCCGGCAACGCCCGACTGACGATGACCGCCATCGCGTAGTCGATGTAGGACCGCTGCATCTCGGTGTTGAGGTCGACGCCCTCGATCCGGTCCCCGCCAGTAGGCGGCGGCGGCACGACCTGGTGCTCGTCCGCCGACTCCACGACGTCCTCGACCTCCTCAGTCGAGTCGTCGCTCGGGTTCACGTCATCAGGCCCGTCAACAGGCGGCTGCTCACTCACAAGAAGTCCTTACTGGAGGAGGCGAGGGAAAGGAGTGGTGGTGCCCCGTCGGGCGCAGCATGGCGGGTCTGGCGGGAGCCCGAGCTTGCGAGGGCGGATGGTTTGCTGCGCCCGACGGGGCCCCAGCGCGACGGAGCGAAAGCCGAGGCACGCATACGGCTCAGATGTCGAGAAAACGCACGTCGCGGGCGTTGCGCTGGATGAACCCGCGCCGCGACTCGACGTCCTCCCCCATGAGAATCGCGAAGATCTCGTCGGCGGACGCGGCGTCAGCGAGCGTGACCTGGAGCAGCGTGCGCGTCTCCGGGTCCATGGTCGTGTCCCACAGCTCGTGGTAGTTCATCTCGCCGAGGCCCTTGTAGCGCTGGATGGCGTTCTCCTTGGGCAGCCGCCAGCCGCGCTCCTTGCCGGCGGCGATGAGACCGTCGCGCTCGCGGTCCGAGTAGGCGAACTCGTGGGGCGCGTTGCTCCACTTCAGGCGGTAGAGCGGCGGCTGCGCGAGGTAGACGTAACCGGCCTCGATGAGCGGCCGCATGAACCGGAACAGCAGGGTCAGCAGCAGGGTCCGGATGTGCATGCCGTCGACGTCGGCGTCGGCCATGATGACGATCTTGTGGTACCTCGCCCGGCTGAGGTCGAACTCCTCGCCGATGCCAGTGCCGAACGCCGTGATGAGCGCCTGGACCTCGTTGTTGCCGAGGATCCGGTCGATTCGCGCCTTCTCGACGTTGAGGATCTTCCCGCGGATGGGCAGGATCGCCTGGGTATGCGGGTTGCGGCCGGCGACGGCCGAGCCGCCGGCGGAGTCGCCCTCGACGATGAACACCTCGGAGATCGATGGGTCCTTGCTCTGGCAGTCCTTGAGCTTGCCGGGCAAACCCACGCCGTCGAGCAGGCCCTTGCGGCGGGTCGACTCGCGCGCCTTGCGCGCGGCGATGCGGGCGGCGGCCGCCTGAATCGCCTTCTGGATGACGTCGCGGCCCTCGCGGGGGTGCGCTTCCAGCCAGTGGCCGAACGCGTCGGTCATGGCCCGCTGGACGAAGCCCTTGACCTCGGAGTTGCCGAGCTTGGTCTTGGTCTGTCCCTCGAACTGCGGTTCGCCGAGCTTCACTGAGATGACCGCGACGAGACCTTCACGGACGTCGTCGCCGGTGAGGTTCTCCTCCTTCTCGCGAAGCAGGTTGTTCTTGCGCGCGAAGTCGTTGACCAGCTTGGTCATCGCCGCGCGGAAGCCCTCCTCGTGGGTGCCGCCCTCGTGGGTGTTGACGGTGTTGGCGTAGGTGTGGACCGACTCCGAGTAGCCGTTGGTCCACTGCATCGCCAGCTCGAGCGCGAGCGCGCGCTCGTGGTCCTCTACCTCGATCGAGATGATGTCGGGGTTGATCGGCTCGGCCCGCTTGGACGCCACCAAATGCTTGACGTAGTCGACCAGGCCGTCGTCGTAGCGGTAGGACACCCGCTTGGCCTTTTTGACCGGCGCCGCCGGTGCGCTCTCCTGCACCGCGACGGTCTCCACGTCGACCTCCGCGTCGGCGTGGTCGAGGTCGATGTCGTCCTCGTCCGCCGACGGTGGGCTCGACCCGCTCGTCGAGCAGGGTGATGGTCAGGCCCTTGTTGAGGAACGCCGTCTGCTGGAACCGCGCCCGGATCGTCTCGAAGTCGAAGTCGGTGGTCTCGAAGATGTTCGGCGTTGGGCCAGAAGGTGACCGTCGTCCCGGTCTGCTCCGGGTCCTCGAGCGCCTCGTCCTGCGACAGCGGAGCGACCGGCACGCCCTCCTCGAACGTCATCCGGAACACGTGGCCCATCTGGCGCACCTCGACGTCGAGGCGACGCGACAAGGCGTTGACCACCGACGAGCCGACCCCGTGCAGCCCCCCGGAGACCTTGTAGCCCCCACCACCGAACTTGCCGCCGGCGTGCAGCTGGGTCAGCACCAGCTCGACGGCGGACACGTCCTCGCCGGCCCGCTTACCGGTGGGGATGCCGCGGCCGTTGTCGGCGACGGTGACGCCGCCGTCGGCGCGCAGGGTGACGTCGATGCGGTCGGCGAAGCCGGCGAGCGCCTCGTCGACCGAGTTGTCGACGATCTCCCAGACCAGGTGGTGCAGGCCGCGCTCACCCGTGGACCCGATGTACATGCCCGGCCGCTTCCGCACGGCTTCGAGGCCCTCGAGGACCTGGATCGCGGAGGCGTCGTAGGCCGGGGAGCCGTCGACCACCATCGCGAAGTCCGGGTCGAGGTGCGTGGGATCCGGAGCGGGGCTCTCGGGGACCGGAGTGGTCGGGGTCGTTGCGTCGGCCTCGGACACGCTGCTCCTTCGTGCGCCGTCCGGCGCGCGGGCTCCGAGGAGTCCGCGGTGGTGCCTGACGCGGCGCTGTTCATGACGAGCGGCCACACGCCATCTCCACACCGGTGATCGGCGCGTGACAACGGCTGGCCGCCTTTGACTCTTCATTCTACAGGTCGAGGCCCGCCAAACGGGCCTCAGGAGGCCCCGTAGCGGGCGGTTTCCGGGTAAAGAACCCGTCAGCAGGTGTCGGGGGTCGTCCCCGGGTCTGCAACGGCGTTCTCGCGGCATTCGCCGTACCCGCCCATCCTGCCCGGCCGGGCCCGGTTGTCCCCAGGGTTGTCCACAGAACCTGTGGACATCGGGAGCTGTCGCGGCGGGTCGGCGTCCGCGCGGGCGTCGGCCCCACCGCGGCCGGCCGGGCGAGGGTCGTTGGACCACGCCGACCACGAACCGGGGAAGAGAGCCGCATCGACGCCGAGGACCGCCAGGGCGAGAACGTCGCGGGCGGCGGACACGCCGGATCCGCAGTAGGCCGCGACCGGCACCGTCCGCCCAGCGACCTGCTGCGCAGACCGTGCACCGAAGGACCGGGTCGAGCAGCCGGCGCAGCTCAGTCGTCCGAGGGCATCCGGCCGTCGTCATAGAGGGTTGCCGCCGAGACGTTGACGGCGCCGGGGATGTGGCCGGCGCGCGGGTCGAGAGGCTCGACCTCCCCGCGGTAGCGCTCACCCGCCCGGGCGTCGACGAGAATCCCGTCGGCCCCGAACCCGGCCGCCGTCTCGACGTCGATGGTCGGCAGGTGTCCCACGGTGAGGTCCAGCCGGGTGCCGGTGACCGGTGCCGGCTCCCCGACCTCCACCGGGTGGCCCGCGCCCACCCAGGCGGGCAGCCCGCCGTCGAGCACGCGTACCCGCAACCCGGCCCACCGCAGCACCCACCACGCGCGTTCGGCGGCGAAGCTGCCCGGGCTCGTCGTAGACGACCAGGTCGTCGTCGGCCTCGACCCCGAGCGCGCCGAGGCCGTCGGCCAGCGTGGTGGCGTCGGGCAACGGATGCCGGCCGTCCAGCGGGTTGCCGGTATGCGCGGTCAACACTGCCTCGAGGTCGAGGAACCGGGCACCGGGAAGGTGACCCTCCGCATACCGTCGCCGTCCGTCCCCGCGCGCATCGCCCAGCCGCCACCGCGCATCGAGCACCCGAGGCTCGGGCCGCCGCTCGGCCAACTCGGCCAGCTCGGCCACGGAGACCAGGTTCTCGGCGCGGGTCACGCAGCGAGTCTAGGAAGTCATCCGTAGGTGTCGCGGGGACCCCGACCGGGTGCCCGGCGGCGGCCCTTGACCCACGTCGGCCTGCTGGGGCCGGTGACGACGATCTCGGCGACCGTCCCGGCGCCGACCTCCTGCTCGAGCCGGCCCATGAGGACCGACGTGAGGAGCCGCATCTGGGTGGCCCACGCCGTCGACGCGGCGCGCACGGTGAGCACGCCGCGGTCGAAGGACACCGGCTGGACATGCTCCGCGACGTCGGGGCCGACGATCTGCGGCCACCGCCCGATGACCGACCCCACGGCGACATCCACCTGCCAGCCGCGGTCGGCGACGAACTTCTCCAGCTGCTCACCGAAGAGCAGCGGGTCGCGGGCGTCGGGTCCGCTGCCGCTCGGCGTGCCGGCGGGCTGGTCGGAGGACCGGCGGCGGCGCAGTGGCCGCAGGCCCGGCCGAAGTCCCTTGTCCACAGCGGCTTTTCGCGCTCGGGCGAGGGCCAGCGCCGCTGCGGTCGCGGCCGCCTCGCCCTCATCCAGCTCGTCCGGCTGGTCGCGCTCGTCCGGCTCGTCCGATGCGTCAGGCACCGGTGACCTGGCCCAGGGTCACGGTGAAGGTGGTGCCGCGCTCGCGCAGGACGCCCGGCACGTCCGCCGCGACCGCCGCGGTGATGAGCACCTGCTCGCACTCCTCGACGAGCTCGGCGAGCCGGTCCCGCCGGCCGGTGTCGAGCTCGGCGAAGACGTCGTCGAGGACGAGGACCGGGTCCTCGCCGAAGTCGGAGCGGAGCAGCTGGTATGCCGCGAGCTTCAGTCCCAGCGCAAAAGACCAGGACTCGCCGTGGCTCGCATACCCCTTGGCCGGCAGCCCACCGAGGCTGAGGTGGACGTCGTCGCGGTGCGGGCCCACGAGGCAGACGCCGCGCTCGATCTCCTGCTCGCGCACCTCGAGCAGGGTTGCGAGCAGCTCCTTCTCGAGCACGTCGACGTCGGGCAGCTCACCGGCGGCCAGCGCTGCGGCCGCGTCGCTGCGCAGGCTGGAGCGGTAGCGCGACGAGGGCCTCCGACTGAGCGGCGCTGACCGCGCTGTAGGCCTGCGTGAGGTGCGGCCGCAGATCGGTCAACAGCCGCAGCCGGGCGTGCAGCAGCTGCGCGCCGAACCGGGCCAGCTGGCTGTCCCAGACGTCGAGGGTGTGCAGCGCGGCGGCGCGGGCGTCCTCCACGGGCTGGCCGTAGGCCGTGACCCGCTCGGCCCGCCGCCGCGCGCCTCGGCGCAGCACGGGCGCCGCCGACTTCAGCAGGGCGCTACGTTGCTTGAGCACCTTGTCGTAGTCCGAGCGAACCCCGGCCCACCGCGGCTGGCGCTGGACGAGCAGGTCGTCGAGGAACGCCCGCCGCCCGGACGGGTCGCCTTTGACCAGCGACAGGTCTTCGGGGGCGAAGAGCACCGACCGCAGCGTGCCGAGGACCTCCCTCGGCCGGGGCAGCGGCGACCGGTTGAGCCGAGCGCGGTTGGCCCGGCCGGGGTTGAGCTCGAGCTCGACAAGCGTCTCCCGGGCGTCGCGCACGACGACGCCCCGGATCACCGCACGTTCCGCGCCGAACCGGACCAGCGGCTGGTCGGTCGCGACCCGGTGGCTGGACAGCGTGGCGAGATAGCCGACCGCCTCCACGAGATTGGTCTTGCCTTGGCCGTTGGGGCCGACCAGGGTCGTCACACCCGGACCGAGCGGCAGCTCCGCCTGGGGGTAGCTGCGGAAGTCCGTGACGCTCAGGTGCCGGACGTGCATGGTCGGGCTTTTCGCGGCGCCCACGAAGCAGGGGGAAGCGGAGAGCTTCGCGGGGCGTCTTTCACGTCGCGGATCCGGTGCCTGACGTCGGTCCCGCCTCGGCCGCGTCCCTACCGCCGGTGCCGCTCTCGTTGGGCTGGCGCTCCGACCGGGCCGTCGTCGACCCGGTGCCCGACGAAGGTCCGGCGGCGGCGGCCTTGCGACCGTGAGCGGCCGCCTTCTTGGCCGATCCCGCCCGCTTCTTCTCGGTCTTGATGCCCAAGGTCGGGTCAGCGTCCCCGACGCCGACCGTGTTGCGCAGCTCCTCGCCCTCGGCGATGGTCATCACCGGGTGGCCGCCGAACTGGCCGCGCAGCGCCGCGACCATCTGCATCGTCGGCGAGATCTTCTGGCGGGACGCGAACCGGGCGAAGAGCGAGGCCGAGATGACCGGCATGGGGACGTCGTTGGCGATGGCCTCCTCGACGGTCCACTTGCCCTCACCGGAGTCCACCGTGTAGTCGGAGACGTTGTCGAGCGTGGGGTTCTCGGCGAGGGCGTCGACGGCGAGGTCGAGCAACCAGGACCGGACCACCGTGCCGCGGCTCCACGCCTTGAACGCCCCGGGGACGTCCTTGATGATGTCCTTCTTCTGGAGCAGCTCGTAGCCCTCGGCATAGGCGGCCATCAAGCCGTACTCGATGCCGTTGTGGACCATCTTGGTGTAGTGGCCGGCGCCGACCTCACCGGCGTGGACGAACCCCTCGTCACGCGGACCCTCGGGGCGCAGCGCGTCGAAGATCGGCATGGCGAGGTTGACCCACTTCTTGTCGCCGCCGCACATGAGCCCGTAGCCGTTGTCCAGTCCCCAGATGCCGCCGGAGACGCCACAGTCGACGTAGCCGATGCCCTTGGGTTTGAGCATCTTCGCGTGCTCGTAGTCGTCGGTGAAGCGCGAGTTGCCGCCGTCGATGATGAGGTCGCCCTTGTCCATGAGGTCGGCGAGCTTGGCGATGGTGTCTCGGGTGGGGGCACCGGACGGCACCATCACCCACACGACGCGCGGGGCGTCGAGCTTCTTGACCATCGCGGCCATCGAGCGGACGTCGGCGACGTCGGGGTTGCGGTCGTAACCGACCACCTCGTGGCCCGCGCGGCGCAGACGCTCGCGCATGTTGCCGCCCATCTTCCCGAGACCGATGAGACCGAGCTGCATGGCTGATCCTTTCGAAACGAGCGGTAGGACACGCGAACTGCGGGGTCAGGCTATCGCCGAAACCGAATTACGGAAGGCGGCTGTGCCCACCGGTTCAGCTGGCGAAACGCACCGGCATCAGCACGTAGCGGTAGCTGTCGTCGGAGTCGCCGTCGGCCTCGGCCTGACCCGTGAGGACCGCGGGCCGGCTGGGCTGCGTGAACGACAGCCGCGCGTATGCGGTGCCCAGCGCGCCGAGCCCGTCGAGGAGGAAGTGGGGGTTGAAGGCGATCTCGATGTCGGGCCCGGTGAGCGTCGCCTCTACCGCCTCGGACGCCTGCGCGTCCTCGCCGGTGCCGGCCTCGATCGCGACCTGGCCGTCGGTGAACTTCAGCCGCACCGGCGTGTTGCGCTCGGCGACGAGGGAGACCCGGCGGACGGCCTCGACCAGTGCGCCGGTCTCGATGACCGACTCGCTGTCGACGCTGGTGGGAAAGATCGAGGTGACCTTCGGGTATTCGCCGTCGAGCAGCCGCGTCGTCGTGCGCCGCTGGCCCGCTTCGAACCCGACCAGCCCGTCACCGCCGGCCGCACCGCCCAGCGCCATGTCGACCGAGCCGCTGGCGCCCAGCGCCTTGGCGGTATCGGCGAGCGTCCGCGCGGGAATGAGCGCCACCTGACCCACGTCGGAGGCGGCCGGCTTCCACGTCAGCTCCCGCATGGCGAGCCGGTAGCGGTCCGTGGCGAGCAGGGTGATCTTGTCGCCCTCGATCTCCATCCGGACGCCGGTGAGGATCGGGAGGGTGTCACCGCGGTCGGCGGCAATGGCGACCTGGGCCACCGCCTGCGTGAAGACGTCGCCCTGGATCGTGCCCGTCGACTCGGGCGCCGAGGGGAGGGTGGGGTAGTCGTCGACGGGCATCATCAGCAGGCTGAACCGGGAGGAGCCGCAGGTGACCTGGACCTTGTTGCCGTCCGCGACGACGTCGATCGGCTTGGGAGGCAGGTTGCGCGAGATGTCGGCGAGCAGCCGCCCGAGGACCAGCACCCGGCCGCCCTCGGCGACATCGGCCGGGACGGTGACCTTGGCGGAAACCTCGTAGTCGAACGCGGACAGCGTGAGGCTGCCCTCGTCGTCGGCCTCGATGAGCACGCCGGCGAGGACGGGAACCGGCGGCCGGGCCGGCAGGCCGCGGGCCACCCAGGTGACGGCGTCGGCGAGCACGTCGCGGTCGATCCTGAACTTCACGTGGTCCCGCCCTTTCGTCGTTCCGCCCGTGGCTGCCCCGGCTCGGACTCCGAACCCTAGTGTCTCCGTCCGACGCTCACCACAACTCTCCACCACGCCTGGCGGCAGTCGCTCGTCCCTGAAGTTCCTCGGTCCTGAGAACCCGGTCGTCGTCCCCAGGCGTACGCGGGGCAACCGGATCATCGAGAGGACTCATCGTCGTCATCGGGGGTGTGCATACGGGGGACAACCCCTGTCGTCGCTGGTCAGGCGCGCGCGGGCGGTTGTGCGGACGCCGGTGGACATCCGGTGGACAACGTCGCGCCGCGGTGGACGTGACATGCCCGTCCCCAAGCGCGTTGCGGCCGGCTGCGTGGTGTGCACGGATCCCGGCCGGTTGTCCACCGTTCGTCCACAGCACCTGTGGACGAACGGTGGCGAGACGGCCAAGCGGTCGCGGCGCGATAGCGGCATCCCCACAGCCGACGGTCCACAGAGTTCTCCACAAGCGGTGGAGAACCCGCTACCAGCGCACTGGAGCGGGCTGGGCGTACCGGGGACAAGCTGTGGATTACCGGGACTGCTGCTTGATCCGGTTGGTCAGCTCGGTGACCTGGTTGTAGATCGCCCGGCGCTCGCCCATCAGCTCGCGGATCTTGCGGTCGGCGTGCATCACGGTGGTGTGGTCGCGGCCGCCGAAGTGCTGGCCGATCTTCGGCAGCGAGAGCTCGGTCAGCTCGCGGCAGAGGTACATCGCGATCTGACGCGCCTGGACCAGCTGCCGAGACCGGGAGCTGCTGCAGAGGTCGTCGATGGTGAGCCCGAAGTAGCGCGCCGTCTCGCCCATGATCGTCGAGACGGTGATCTGGGCCGGTTGCTCGCTCGGGATGAGGTCGCGGAGCACCACCTCGGCGAGGTCGAGGGTGACCGGCTGACGGTTGAGGTTCGCGAAGGCGGTGACCCGGATCAGGGCGCCCTCCAGCTCGCGGATGTTGGAGCTGATCTTGCTGGCGATGTACTCCAGGACGTCGTCGGGGGCCGACATCCGCTCCAGCGTCGCCTTCTTGCGCAGGATGGCGATCCGGGTCTCGAGGTCGGGCGGCTGCACGTCGCAGATCAGGCCCCACTCGAACCGGGACCGCAGCCGCTCCTCGAACCCGGTCAGCTGCTTCGGTGGCAGGTCGGAGGTGATGACCACCTGCTTCGTCGCGTTGTGCAACGCGTTGAAGGTGTGGAAGAACTCCTCCTGGGTCTGCACCTTGCCGGCCAGGAACTGGATGTCGTCGATGAGCAGGACGTCGACGTCGCGGTAGACGGTCTGGAACCGGGCGGTCCGGTCGTCCCGGATGCTGTTGATGAAGTCGTTGGTGAACTCCTCGGAGTTCACGTAGCGCACCCGTAGGTGCGGCAGCAGCTGGCGCGAGTACTCGCCGATGGCGTGGAGCAGGTGGGTCTTGCCCAGCCCGGAGTCGCCGTAGATGAACAGCGGGTTGTACGAGCGGGCCGGGCCCTCGGCGACGGCGAGCGCGGCCGCGTGGGCGAACCGGTTGCTCGAGCCGGCCACGAAGGTGTCGAAGGTGTACTTCGGGTTCAACCGGCTCTTGTCGGCCTCGCGGGGACGCTCGGGGGCGCCCAGGTCGGCCGAGCCGGTATGCGTGGGGCCGGCTGAGAGGGCGGACCCGCTGCCGTCGGCCCAGCCGTTGACGTGGCCGTTCGCTCGGGCCCCCGGTGGCCGGCCGGTCGCTGCCGGCGTCGTCGGTGAGCGGCGGTGGATAGTCCTCGGTGAGGTTCTCGTCGACCGAGACCGACAGCTGGGCGATCTCCACGCCGAGCTGCTCGGTCAGCGCCTGCCGCAGCGCGTTGCCGATGTGGTCCTCGATGATGTTCTTGGTCATCGAGTTCGGCGTGCTGATGATCGCGAGGTTCTGGAGCACCCCGACCAGGCGGCTCAGCCCGAGCAGGGCCCGCCGGTGTTGACCGACCCCCTGACCGTCGAGCTGGTGGATGGTGTCGGACCAGACCCGGCCGTAGTCGACCTCCGCATCCGACATGTCCCCGCCCTCTGGTCGCGTCTGCCCGGGTGCCCCTGCTCCCGGGCGGGCCGGATGTCCACACGTTGTCCACATCCTGTGGACCGAACCGCCGTGAGCGGTGACGCTACTAACACTGCGGGGTGCTGATCAACCTCGGAGCGCTCGGAAGTGACGAGAATCCGTAGCGCGTCGGCGTGTCGCACGGAGGCTAGCCGCAGCGGGCCCGAAACTGGAGGGTTGGCTCGCGCGTCATGGCGCGTGGTGGCGCAGTCGAGCCGTTCGGCGGATGCCGGCAGCGGCAGGCCGGGGTCGGGCGGGTCCGGGTTTGACCCCTTCCGCGGCGCTCCCGTATTCTTGGACCGGGCCTGTTTGTCGGCCGCTTTCGCCTGCCCGTGACGCCCGTGACGCCGCTTGTCGCCGTCGTTCTTCCGTCCGGGTCTCCGATGGCGCCCGGACCGGGCTCCCCTTCGCCTCGACCATCGCACGTCAGGCGCCGACCAACGACCGCCTGGCAGCAACGGAGACCACCTCGTGAGCAAGCGCACCTTCCAGCCGAACAACCGCCGTCGGGCCAAGACCCACGGCTTCCGTCTGCGGATGCGCACTCGTGCGGGTCGCGCCATCCTGGCCTCGCGTCGCCACAAGGGCCGCTCCGAGCTCTCGGCCTGAGAGCCCGAGCTGAGGGCCGCGTGCTCCCCGCGCGTCATCGGCTCCGTACCGCCGCGGACTTCGCCGCCGCCGTACGGGGATCGGGCGGAGCACGCTCCGGCGGCCGGCTGCTGGTCGTCCACGGGCGGTTCGCTGGTCGGTATGCCGCCGCTGGCACCGAGGACGCGCCCGCCACACCCCTCAGCCGCCCGCGCGGGTCGGCTTCGTCGTCTCCAAGGCGGTGGGCGGGGCGGTGACCCGAAACCGCACCAAGCGCGTCCTGCGCCACCTCGTCGCGGCCCGGCTGTCACGCATACCGCAGGGGTGCGACCTCGTCGTGCGAGCCAACCCGGCCGCCGCCGGGGCGACGACCGCCGAGCTGGCCGCCGAGCTGGACCGCTCGCTCGACAGCGTGCTGCGCCGCCTCGCCACGGCGTCTCGAACCCCGGCCGCGGTGCCGTCATGACCGTCGGGCGGGTGTTGGCGCTGCCCCTCATCTGGCTGGTACGCGCATACCAGCTGGTCATCTCGCCGATGACCCCACCGTCGTGCCGCTTCTACCCCTCCTGCTCCGCCTACGCCATCACGGCGCTGGAGCGGTTCGGGCCGGTCAGGGGGACCTGGCTGACGGTGCGGCGGCTGCTGCGCTGCCATCCCTGGAACCCCGGAGGCGTGGACCACGTTCCCGAGAGGTCGCGGTCTCGGCGCACCTCGGAGCCCACGCACCACGCGGCCCAACAGCAGTACTGACCCGTAAGGACGACCGTGTACGACTTCTTCGTCAACCTGCTGAGCCCCCTGATGTGGGGCGAGGCCTGGGTCATGACGGCCTGGCACCAGCTGTTCGTCTTCCTCGGCATTCCCTACGCCAGCGGCTGGGGCTGGGCGCTGTCGATCGTCGGCCTGACGATGGTCGTGCGGTTCCTGATGATCCCGTTGTTCGTCAAGCAGATCCACAGCTCGCGGCGGATGCAGATGATCCAGCCGGAGATGCAGAAGATCCAGGCGAAGTACAAGGGCAAGAGCGATCCGGAGTCGCGTCAGAAGATGACGCAGGAGACGATGGATCTCTACAAGCGGACCGGCTCCAACCCGTTCTCCTCGTGCCTGCCGATCCTGCTCCAGTCGCCGTTCTTCTTCGCGCTGTTCCAGGTGCTCAACAACCTGCCGCACGTCTCGGCCGGCACCCACGCGCCGATCGGCCCGATCACCCCCGACGTGGCGTCGGTCATCGAGAACTCGACGATCTTCGGGGCGCGCCTCTCGAGCACGTTCGTCAGCTCGGGGGACCTCAACGTCAAGATCCTCACGGCCGTCCTCATCATCTTCATGTCGCTGTCGACGTTCACGACGCAGCGGCAGCTGATGCGCAAGAACATGCCGGACGCTGCGCTGGACAACCCGTACATGAAGCAGCAGAAGGTCATCCTCTACCTGATGCCGATCTTCTTCGCGATCTCCGGCATCAACTTCCCGATCGGTGTCCTGCTCTACTGGCTGACCACGAACGTCTGGTCGATGGGCCAGCAGTTCTACGTGATCCGGCGGATGCCGGCGCCGGGTTCCGCGGCCGAGCGGGCCTACGAGGAGCGGCAGCGCAAGCGGGGCAAGACGATCAAGAAGCTGCACATCCCGGGACTCGGCGACACCACCACCGACCAGCCGGATGTGCAGGACGCGCTGCCGGACGGCCCGAAGAGCGGGCAGCGGCAGCAGCCGAAGGGCAAGAAGCGCAGCAAGCGTGGCCCAGGAGGCTCTGGGGACAGTGCCGGTGACGGTACGGGTGACGGTGGCAGCGGCGCCGGGGGCGTCGGCGGCGTGACGCCGCAGGACGCGCCGGCGGACAAGCCGACGGACCCCGCCTCGTCGAACGGGTCCGCACCCAAGCCGCCGTCCGGCGGGCCGACCCGGCCGAACGGCCAGCGGCAGCAACCGAAGCGTCAGAAGCAGAAGCCGACGGCGGGCCGCCCGAAACAGCCGCAGAGCCAGGTCAAGCGGGAGGGAAGCTCGCCGAGGACCCGTCGTCCCGACGGTGGGACTCCGCGCCCGGACCCGGCCTAGCGCCACGACGGGGTATGCCTCGACCGGACGACGCGCCGGCACCCGACCGCCGCGGTGCGCGTCCCTCCACACCACTGAACAGTGCGGGACCCGGTCCCGCTCGACGAGCATGAGCAGGAGTTCTTCGATGACCGACGACACCGATGTCACGACCCGTCCGGACGACGTCGACAGCGAGCCGACATCGGGGGACGGGGCCGACCAGTCCCCTTCCACCGAGGCGCAGGCCGATCGACCCCTTGACGGCCCTGACGGCGGTGACCCGACCGTTCACCGGCCTGCCGACTCATCACCTGAGGAGGGCGTGGCCGGAACCTCGGGAGGCCGCGGCGAGGACGGCGGGCGGCGAGGAGCCATCCGCCCAGCGTGGCGGTTCGCGCGTTCGTCTCCTGGAGAAGGAGGGAGAGGTCGCGGCGGACTTCCTGGAGCGCCTGCTCGACATCGCCGACCTGGACGGTGACATCGAGGTGGACATCGACGGGGACCGGGCCTCCATTGCCATCGTCGACTCGGAGGACGGCCGGGTCCCGAGGCGCCTTGTCGGGGCCGACGGCAAGGTGCTCGACGCCCTCCAGGAGCTGACGCGACTGGCGGTTCAGGCCGAGACTGGTGAGCGCAGTCGGCTGATGCTCGACGTCGCCGGTCATCGGGCTCAGCGGCGGGCCGTCGTCGTGGAGATCGCGCGCACCGCCATTGCGGAGGTCACGACGACGGGAGAGTCGAAAGCCCTCGAGGACATGTCGGCCTTCGAGCGCAAGATCGTGCACGACGAGGTGGCGGCAGCCGGCTTGGGGTCGGAGTCGGAGGGCGTGGAGCCGCACCGGCACATCGTCGTCTTCCCGGCGTAACCGTCGCTGCTCCGGGTCAGGTCCGTTTCACGTGAAACACGGGGTTGCGACGCGGTCGCCGGCACGCCACCGCGTGCGGGTGACCCCGCCGACGCCGGAGGTCGCGGCCGCGGTCTTCGGTGACCGGCTCGCGCCTCGCCGAGGCCTACGTCGACCTGCTGGCCGACACCGGCATCAGCCACGGCCTCATCGGACCTCGAGAGGCACCCCGGCTCTGGGACCGCCACGTCCTCAACAGCGCCGTCGTGCACCCGGTCTTCGACCACGACTCGGTGGTCGCGGACATCGGCTCCGGGGCCGGCCTGCCGGGAATCCCCCTCGCCATCGTCCGGCCCGACCTGCGCCTGGTGCTGATCGAGCCGCTGCTGAGGCGGACCGTCTGGCTCACCAGCACCGTGGCGGAGCTCGGCCTCACCAACGTGGAGGTACGTCGCGGTCGGGCCGAGTCCCTGTGGGGTCAGGACCGGTTCCACCACATCACGGCACGTGCCGTGGCCCGGACCGGTGAGCTGGCTCGCATCGGCCTACCGCTGCTGGACGCCGGGGGGTCGCTGCACGCCCTCAAGGGGGAGAGCGCCGTCACCGAGCTGGCCGAGGATGCCGACGAGCTCCGGTCGCTGGGCGCCAGCTCGATGGGACATCGCGCGGTTTGGTCACGGAGTGGTCGACCCGGAGACCGTCGTCGTCAGCATCCACGTCGGCTCCCCTATCGACCCGGCCCGGCCCGAACGCGGCCGTTCCGGTGCTCGGGCCGGCCGAGGCCGGCGTCGGCCGGCTCGCCCGCACCGCCGGTCGCCGGGGTCCAGGTAGCCCGCCGCCGGCTGGGTGTTGCGACGTCGAACCGGCGTGGCTGAGTGGTTGGATGGGCCGTCGGGCGGCAGCCAGACGGGCTTGCGGGTGGCGGACGAAGGGGTGGACGAGGTGATCGAGGACCGCGGACCGCGGGCTGGGTTCGAGGAACGGCGGGCGGGTCGCTCGGCCACGCTGGGGTGGCCCGTGACCGGTCCGGCGCCACGGAGCACCGAAGGCCTCGGGTGGCCACGGCGTCCGGAGCGCACCGTCGACGTGGACGGCGTAGGCGACCCGAGCGAAGGGGTCGACGAGGTCGACGCGGTCGACGAGGTCGAGGACCCCGCCATGGCGCAGGTCGTCGAGGACTTCGCCGAAGCGGTGGACGTGGCCGACAACTTGCTCGTGGCTCTGGTGGCCGAAGACTCGACGGTGGCGCAGGTCGTCGGAGACGCCGCCGTGGGGCCGGTTGGACAGGAAACCCCTCGAGCGCCTGTTTCACGTGAAACCAGCCCCGAACTGCGGCAGGAGCTAGCCGCGAGCATTCCGGTGGCGGGCGACGACACCCCGTTGGCCCAGAGCGTGGCCGAGGACGCGCGGCGCCGTATCGCGCTGACCGGCCGCCGCCTACCTGCGCCTGTCACGACCCGGATCCTCACGGTGGCCAACCAGAAGGGCGGCGTCGGCAAGACCACGACCACGGTCAACATCGCCGCTGCGCTCGCCCAGGCCGGCCTCTCGGTGCTGGTCATCGACCTCGATCCTCAGGGAAACGCCAGCACGGCCCTCGGCGTCGACCACCACGCCGAGGTGCCGAGCGTCTACGACGTGCTCGTCGACGGCAAGGCGCTGTCCGAGGTCGTCGTGCCCTGCCCCACGATCGAAGGGTTGTTCTGCGCGCCCGCGACGATCGACCTCGCCGGTGCCGAGATCGAGCTGGTGTCGATGGTCGCGCGGGAGATGCGACTCGCTCGGGCGTTGACCACCTACCTCGGTGGTACTGACCTGGACTACGTGCTCATCGACTGCCCGCCGAGCCTCGGACTGCTCACGATCAACGCCTTTGTCGGCGGCGCCGGAGGTGTTCATCCCGATCCAGTGCGAGTACTACGCCCTGGAGGGACTGTCCCAGCTACTGAAGAACATCGAGCTGATCCGCGGTCATCTCAACCCCGACCTGCACGTCTCGACCATCCTGCTGACGATGTACGACGGCCGGACTCGACTCTCTTCACAGGTCGCCGACGAGGTGCGCGCTCACTTCCCCGACCAGGTGCTGCGGACGAGCGTGCCTCGCTCGGTACGCGTCTCCGAGGCCCCCAGCTTCGGCGAGACCGTGATGACCTACGACCCGACGAGCAGCGGCGCGCTGTCCTATCTGGAAGCGGCGGGCGAGCTCGCCGACCGCGGTGCCGCTCCCACTCCAACGACGGAAGACGGTGCGCGATGAACGAGAAGCGGCGGGCGTTGGGACGGGGTCTGGGAGCGCTGATCCCGACCTCCGCCGGGACGGTCCGGCCGGTCGACGTGCTGTTCCGGGACAGCGCGCCCGCGGTAGCCGCCGGCGATGCCGCGGTGGCCGAGCTGGCGAGCAACCTCCACGGCGACGCGAGCACGCCCGAGCCGCCGGAGCGCCTCGATAGTGAAAACCCTAGAGATCCAATCATTCCGCAGACGGACTCCGATGGAGGAGCTGGCCCCAGTGCCGGGTGCCGACCTTCGCCGTGGTGCCGATCGCCGCCATCCGGCCCAACCCGCGACAGCCCCGGACGGTGTTCGACGAGGACGAGCTGGCGGAGCTCGCCGCGTCGATCCGCGAGATCGGCGTCCTGCAGCCGGTGGTCGTCAGACCGGTTCCGCATGCGCCCTCCGCCGGTGATCTGAGCGGACCACCGGACAGCGAGGCAGACCGTCCTCGGTTCGAGCTGATCATGGGCGAGCGGCGGCTGCGGGCGAGCCAGCTGGCCGGTCAGGACACCATCCCGGCGATCATCAAGGACACCGCCGACGACGACCTGCTGCGGGATGCGCTGTTGGAGAACCTGCACCGCAGCCAGCTCAACCCGCTCGAGGAGGCGGCCGCATACCAGCAGCTCCTCGACGACTTCGGCTGCTCGCACGAGGAGCTCGCCGTCCGGATCGGCCGGTCACGGCCCCAGATCTCCAACACCATCCGCCTCCTGCGACTGCCGCCGCTGGTGGCGCGCCGGCTGGCGGCCGGGGTGCTGTCCGCCGGTCATGCCCGCGCCCTGCTCGGCCTCGACGACGGAGCCGCGATGGAGCGGCTCGCCCAGCGCATCGTTGCCGAGGGGCTGTCCGTGCGCAGCGTCGAGGAGATCGTCGCCATGGGCGGCGACGACCCCACCGTCGAACCCCCCGGCCGGCGCCCTCGGGCCGGCAACCGTCATCCCCAGCTCGACGACCTCGCCGCCCGGTTGTCCGACCGCTACGACACGAGGGTGACGATCGCGTTGGGTCAGCGGAAGGGCAAGCTGACGGTGGAGTTCGCCTCCGTCGACGACCTGAACCGGATCGTCGACCTCATGGAGAGCATCTAGCGCAACCGCTAGAGAAGTGCGAGTGCGGGATTGTGCTCTGCGCGGCACCTCCTCCCCGGGTCGCACCGCGCCCGGGGCGGTCCCGGTGCCGAACGGCCGGCCGCCGAGGCGCGTCACGGTCGTGCGCCGTCGCCCACTCCTCGAGCAGCGGCCCCTTCGGGACGATGCCGGTGGGGTTGATGTCGTGGTGCACGACGTAGTAGTGCCGCTTGATGTCGGCGAAGTCGATCGTGTCGCCGAACCCGGGCGTCTGGAACAGGTCCCGCGCGTAGGCCCACAGCACCGGCATCTCGGTCAGCTTCTGCCGGTTGCACTTGAAGTGGCCGTGATAGACGGCGTCGAACCGGACCAGGGTCGTGAACAGCCGCACGTCGGCCTCCGTGATGGTGTCGCCCATGAGGTAGCGGCGGTCCGCAAGCCGGTGTGACAACCAGTCGAGACCGGCGAACAGCTGGTCGTATGCCGTGTCGTAGGACTCCTGCGTGCCGGCGAAACCACACCGGTATACGCCGTTATTGACCGCACGGTAGACACGCTCCATGACGTCGTCCATCTCGGCGCGCATCGCCTCCGGGTAGAGGTCGGGCGCACCCTCCCGGTGGTAGGCGCGCCACTGGGTCGACAGGTCGAGGGTGATCGTCGGGAAGTCG
The DNA here is from genome assembly GCA_963751085.1 of uncultured Actinomycetota bacterium. GTDB lineage: Bacteria > Actinomycetota > Actinomycetes > Actinomycetales > Dermatophilaceae > Lapillicoccus. Next base: position 227,462 of record CAVVTH010000006.1, read on the forward strand.
TTGGTGACGACCTTGCCGGAGGGCACGTCGACGATGCACGGCACCGTGATGCCCTTCGCGTAGTCCGGGAACCGCCTCAGATAGGCGTCCTGGATCCGGGGGATGTGCAGCACCGGGTCAATGCCGTTCGGGTCGAGGTCGAAGGTCCAGGACCGCTCGTCGTGAGTCGGCCCGCAGACCCCCATCGAGATGGCCTCCTCGAGGCCGAGCAGGCGCCGGACGATGATCGCCCGGTTGGCCCAGGGGCAGGCGCGGGCCACGACCAGCCGGTAGCGTCCCGGCTCGACCGGCCAGTGGCCACCACCGTCGGTCGTGATCCGGTCGGGGATGTAGGCGGTGTCGCGCCGGTAGCTGTCCTCGACGTAGCCAGGCTGCGAGTCGGCGGTGCTGGTGGTGCTCATTTCTCGACCCTAACCAGCCGCCACATCCAGCGCCCGCCGGGGGACAATGACGCGGATGGGACGCGAGGTGCTGCCGTTGACGGTGGACCGCCTCGGCGACCTCACCGGAAGCTGCGCGGACTGCGTGTTCTGGGAGCTGGGGCCCGCGCTCGCCGCCCGCCGCCGGCGGCATCCGCGCGAGGACAAAGAGGGCTGGCTCACCGCCACCCTGCTCGAGTGGGGGTCGCCGGGCCGGGTCGTCTACGTCGACGGCCGGTTCGCCGGCTACATCACGTATGCGCCGCCACATCTCGTTCCTCGGGCGCTCGCCTTCCCCACTGCCCCGGTGAGCCGGGACGCGGTCGTGCTCGTCACCGCCCGCATCGACCCGGAGTTTGCCGGTCAGGGGCTGGGCCGGGTGCTGGTCCAGGCCGCCGCGAAGGACGTCCTACGCCGGGGCCACAAGGCGCTCGAGGCCTACGGTTCGGGACGGGGCCGCACCGACTGCCTGCTGCCTGCCGAGTTTCTCACCGCGGTGGGCTTTCGCACGGCCCGCGAGCACGCCGCATACCCGCGCCTTCGGCTCGACCTCCGCACCGCGTTGCGGTGGCGCGGCGAGGTGGAGCAGGCGGTGGAGCGGCTGCTGGCACCGGTGCGGGGACTCGGCCCCGCACAACCGGTCGGAACCGCGCACCTGGAGCACCCGAACCCCAACTGAAGGGGAGGGTGGTGGCGGCGGCTCAGCCCGCGAGCTCTTCCAGCACCTTGCGCAGGTCACCGAGCTGGAGCACGCCGGTGGCGCTGGTGTCCTGCTCGCCGAGGTAGAGCCGTTGCAGGGCCACGACGATCCCTTCGGCGACGTCGTCGCGGAACGCCGCCGACCGCAACCGGGCCGCGTCGTCGGGGTTGCTGACGTAGCCGGCCTCGATGCGCACGGCCGGCATCCGGGTGGCCTGGAGGAGCTTCCAGGACCGGGGGTGGGTGCGGCAGTCGGTCAGGCCGGTGCGGGCGACGGTCTCGCGCTGGATGAGGTCGGCGAGCTGCTCACCGACCGCGGACCACGCGCCGAAGCGCTTCTGCCCGAAGAAGAACGTGGCGACTCCGCTCGCGTCGCGCTGGTCGGCGGTGTCGCAGTGCAACGACAGGACGATGTCCGCCGAGCAGTCGTTGGCGAACTGCGCTCGAGCCTCGTCGTCACCGGCGCCGGCGAAGCGGGTCCGCGTGTAGACGACGTTGGCACCGTGGGCGCTGAGTCGGCCCTCGATCCGGCGCGCGAGGTCGTGGACGACCTCCGCCTCGACGACCCCGTGGGCCACGGCGCCGAGGTCGTCGCCGCCGTGCCCAGGGTCGAGGACGACGGTCCGCCCGGCCAGGCTGTGCCCGGAGCGGCGGACGTGCTCGCGCTCCCGCAAGGACAGGGAGGAGCCGCCGGCGACGCTGCGCCGCAGGTCGGTGAACGCGCGCAGCGTCGCCGGGCCTACCTCGCCGTCGACGGGAAGGCCCACGCCGCGCTGGAAGTCGCGGACCGCTGCCTCGGTGTCGGGACCGAACAGACCGTCGATGCGGCCCGGGTGGAACCCCAGCCCGAGCAGGCGCTCCTGGAGCTCGGTGACGTCGTCGCCGCGGATCAGGTGCCCGGGCGAGTGTCGCAGCAGCCGGTCTCCCAGGCGCCATCGCGCCGCGTCCAGGGCGGCGAACGTCCAGGGACCGACGATCCCGTCGACGAGCAGGCCGCGCTCCTGCTGGAACGAGCGCACCGCAGCGTCGAGCTCCTCGTCGAACGTTTCATCGGCCCGGTCAAGCGCGGGCTCGGACGCCCGAGGGGGCGTTCCGGGCACCTGGGGCGCTAGGGCACCGACGGCGGTGAGACGGTCCCGGAGGTCCCGGACGACCGGACCCCGGTAGCCGAGACGGGCCTGGAGGCCGGTGCGCGGTTCGGTCACGTCCCTCCCCTCGGGAACTGGTCAGGAGACGAGCGGCTGCTCACGCAGGCGGCGGGCGGGCTCTGACGGCTCTGACGGCTCAGCGAACGATAGCCGACCGACCGGCGGCCAGCACGGCGACGCTCACGGGTTTCCGTGAAACCCGCAGACACCGGCGTTCGGGAGTGACTTCAGCTGGCGATGTAGTCCTCGAGCTCGCGCAGCAGGCGCGGCTTGGGCATCGCGCCGACGAGCGTCTTGACGACCTCGCCGTTCACGTAGACGTTCATCGTGGGGATGCTGACGACGCCGTAACGGCTGGTCACGGCGGGGTTGGCGTCGGTGTCGAGCTTGACGACGTCGACCTGGTCGCCGTAGGTGGCGGCGATCTCCTCGAGGATCGGCGCGACGGCGCGGCACGGACCGCACCAGGTGGCCCAGAAGTCGACGATGACCGGCTTGTCGTTCTTGAGGACGTCCTGCTCGAACGTGGCGTCGGTGGTGACCTTGGTGGCTCCCATGAGAGTCCCTTCTGGATGCGAGTTTCTCGGTGGTGTCTGGGTTCAGAGGCTAGCGGCGGCGGGGGACAGGCTCGGGTCGAGGTCGGACGACGGCTGGTCCATCGCCTCGTCCTGCGCCGCTGCCGCGACGGCGTGCTCGAGGTCCTCCAGGGAGGCGAGGTAGTGCTCGGCGTCGAGCGCCGCGGCGCACCCCGAGCCGGCGGCGGTGATGGCCTGGCGGTAGGTGTGGTCGACGAGGTCGCCGCAGGCGAACACGCCGGGTATGCGGGTGGCGGTGGATCGGTGGGTCCCGTCCAGGCCGGTGACGACGTAGCCCGCGGGGTCGAGGTCGACGAGGTCGCGGACCAGCTCGTTGCGCGGGTCGTGCCCGATCGCGACGAAGACGCCGGTCACCGCCAGCTCACGCGTCCGCACCGGTATGCGTGTCCGCCAGCGTGATGCCGCTGACCCGATCGTCCCCGTGGATCGCGGTGACCCTGGAGTTCCAGGCGAACGAGATCTTCGGATTCGAGAAGGCCCGCTCGGCCATGATCTTGCTGGCGCGCAACGCCTCCCGACGGTGGACGATGGTGACCGACTTGGCGAACTTCGTGAGGAAGGTGGCCTCCTCGATCGCCGAGTCGCCGCCGCCGACCACGACGATGTCCTGGTCGCGGAAGAAGAAGCCGTCGCAGGTGGCACACCACGAGACGCCACGGCCGGAGAGCCGCTTCTCGTCGGGCAGGCCGAGCTCACGGTAGGCCGAGCCCATGGCCAGGATGACGGCGTGGGCCGAGAAGGTGCCGCTGTCACCGGTCGTCACCGTCTTGACCTCGCCGTGCAGCTCGACCGCCGTGACGTCGTCGGTGATGATCTCGGTGCCGAAGCGCGCCGCCTGGGCCCGCATCTCGTCCATGAGGTCCGGCCCCTGGATGCCGTCGCGGAACCCGGGGAAGTTCTCCACCTCGGTGGTGTTCATCAGGGCGCCACCAGCGGTGACGCTGCCCTCGACGAGCAGCGGTCGCAGGTTGGCGCGGGCGGCGTAGACGGCGGCGGTGTAGCCGGCGGGTCCCGAGCCGATGATGATGACGTTGCGCACGTCGGTCACGAAGTCAACCCCTTGTGGTTCCTGCTAGTCGTCACTAGTCGTCACTGGTCGTTTGCGCTAGTCGTCCTGCGGCCGAACCGCTAGATGCTGTGCCCGGGTGGCCAGGGGACCCCAACATACCGGGCCTCACCCAGGATCTACGGGCGGTAACCGCCGCGTCGGCCGGGTTGTTCCCGCCGGTGTGGCGGGCCGGTGGTAGGCACGGTCAGGGGACCGGGACCGCGTCCTGGAGGATCCCGGCGTCGCCCTCGCCGCAGTCGCGCTGGACCGCATACACCGCGGTGGAGTCGGATCGGCGGACGACGACGATGGCCGCCGGCTGCCCTTGGTAGGTGGCCAGGTCGATGCTCACCGCGCCGGCGTCGCCGGCTCCCAGCGCGTCGACGCAGGCGGCCGCGCCGGCTTGGGTGACGAGGGGCCCGGCGGACGGGGCGTCGCCCACGCTGGCGTCTGGCCCCGGCGAGGCGATCAGGGCCTGAGCCCCCGCGACCAGGCCGTCCTTGGTGTATGCGGTGTTGCTGACCTGCACGTGCACGGACCCGACCGACCCGGCAGAGCCGGCGGTCGAGCCCTGGGAAGCGATCACAGCGAGGCCGTCGCGGGCGCTGCGCTGCTGCACCACCAGAGCCCCGGCGAGGGCGAGCAGGGCGACACCGGCGGCCGCGGCTCCCACCAGCGGCCAGCGACGCCGCCGCAGCGGCACGACGTCACCGGCGGGGTGGTCGTCGGGTTCGCCGCCGAAGACGATGACGTCATCGGAGTGCTCCGCGGCCTGGACGGCGCCCGGGTCGCCGAACCCGAGCTGGTCGAACAGCTCGTCGTCGCCGGCTTTGCCGGCTGCGGCCTGGGCCAGGGACGCCTGTATCCGCTTCGACAGGTCCGCCGGCATCGGCCCCGGATCGGGGGCGGCGCGGAGCAGCGTGCGCACCGCCGCCTGCACGGGGGCGTCGTCGGCGCCGGACTCTGCGCCGGGCTGAGCGCCGGGGTCCGCTTCGGGAGTCGGGGGTCGGGGGTCCATGCGGTCTTTCCGGTCGGGGTTCCGGACGGTCGGCGTCCTTCGGGCAGCGTGGTGGCAGGGGTCAGACGTCAGCCGCGGGCGGCGGGTTCCCCGCTGGGTCCGAGGTAGCCGGATGGCCGGCCGGCGCGATGCCAGGCGGCCCGATGCCGAGGAGCTCGGCGAGGGCCGCTCGGCCGCGCGAGCAGCGCGACTTGACGGTCCCCTCGGCGACGCCCAGGATCTGGGCGGCCTCGGCGACCGCCAGACCGTGCATGTCGACGAGGACCAGGGCGAGCCTCTGGCCCTCGGGCAGCTGCGCCAAGGCCGCGCGGACGTCGAGCGCCGTCTCGGTCCTGGCGTGCTCGTCGTGCCGGTCGGCGAGGTCGAGGGAGTCGTAGTCGGGCAGCGGACTGGTGGGCCGGCGTCTGCGGAGCCGGTCGAGACAGGCGTTGACGACGATCCGGTGCAGCCAGGTCGTGACCGCCGCGTCACCCCGGAACGAGCCGGCGCGCCGGAAGGCGGCGATGAAGCCGTCCTGGACCGCATCCGCGGCCATCTCCCGGTCGCCGCACGTGCGCACGGCGACGGCCCACATCCGGTCGCGGTGCCGCCGGAAGAGCTCGCCGAAGGCGTCCGGATCGCCGGCGCAGTGGGCAGCAAGCAGGTCGGCGTCCGACCGCTCGGCCGCCTCGAGGGTGCCGGTGCTGATCCGGCCAGAGCCGGTCACGAGCCGGTCACTGGGCTGGACGCGACCGGGCCGCATACGGGAGCGCTCACCGGACGGTCACCTCGGCCACCTGCGCTCGGAAGTGCCCCTCGCCGTCGGGTCCGAGGGTGGTGAACCAGAGGATGACGTAGCGGCCCTGCACGGCCTTGCCGTCGGCGACGGACACCGTCGACGGGCCGTCCTTCTGGCTGACGGATCCGACCGCCGTCGCACCGTCGACCTTGGGCTGGTTGCCGACGTAGACGGTCACGTCCGCGGCGCCGCGAGTGGTGAAGTCGACCTGGTGGACGTCGCTCGGCTGCCCGAGGTCGAGGAGCAGCCCGGTGATCCGGCCCGGATATCCGCCGTACTGGGCCGTCGCATACCACTTGCTCGACCGCCAGACCGTGGCGCCGTTGCCGTCGAAGGCCGCGGGGCCGGACTTGACGGCCTGAACGCCGCCGTCCTGGGAGATCTGGCTGGCCGCCACGATCGGGATCGCCGCGGCGGGGGCCGCGGACGTGGGCGAGGCCGTCGTGCTGGCTGCGGGCGGCGCCGACGTCGGGCTGGGCGACGCGGTCACCGTGGCGGTGACGACTGGCGGTGCGGCCGTGGCGCCGGTGCCGAGCCACAGTTTGGGCAGCCCCCAGACGCCGACCACCGCCGCGACGAGCACGAACCCGGCGATGACGAACAGCGCGAGCCGGGACTGGTCCTTGTCCAGCGGTTCCTGGGCGGCACCGGGCAACAGCGGGAGCGCGGGTTCGAGCTGCTCGTCGGTGGGCTCGAGGGTGTCGGAGAGGCGTACGTGCTCCAGCGGGTCCTCCCAGCGCTCGGTCTGCCGGCGCTCGGCGCGGGAGGCGGACCGTTCGGCGGCTCGGTCGGCGGCGCCGCGCGCCACCCCGCCCATCCGCCCGGTCGCCTTGGACGCGAGGGATCCGGCCGCCCCGAGGGCGCTGCCCACACCCTTGGCCACCGCTGCGGTGCCGGCCGCGGCACCGGCGGCGACCGCCCCAGCCACGGCCGTCGCACCGCCTCCGGGCGCGCGGCCGGTCCCGTCGTCGTACCCGTCGTCGCCCTCCTCGAAGGGTCCGGAGGGCCCCTCGGCGGCGAGGATCTCGGTGTCCTCCACTTCGGCACCGGCCGGCGGCACGTCCGTGCCCCGGGTGTCGAGGGTCATGCCGAGCACGCTGCGCAGGCTCCCGTTGCCGGCATCGTCGGTCGTGCCCGGAACGGGTGCGGCGGCCGCCGGGCTAGCGGGTGGAACCGGCGGCCGGCCGGCCCGGCCACGGCCGCTGCCGCCAGCGTTGGTTCCGCCCTGGGCGCCGCGGAGGGCTGCCGGTCGGGCCAGCCCCCCGGTCGCGCGGTCCCGCTCCAGCGGCTCCGTCCGGTTGCCGGGAACGCGAGGCACGGTGCGCACGGTGGGCACGTCGAGGCCGGCACCGACCGGCGTCGGCGACCAGGGACCGATGAGGTCCACCAGCTCGCCCGGCGTCCGGGGGCCGGAGTCCTCGGTCAGCGTCCGGCGAGCGACGAGATCGAGGTCGCGCGGGACGCCCGCCGCGATCTCGGACGGTGCGGCGACCCCGCCGACCACCCGAGGAGCCGCTTCCAGCCCGGAGTCGGGCCCGGCAAGCGGCCAGCGTGCGGTGAGCAACGCATACGTGAGCGCCACCAGCGCGACGGTGTCGCCACGGGTCGCCTGGTCCGACAACCGGTCGTCGGCTTCCACCAGGGCCGCTTCCGTCGCGAGGCCGCGGACCTTGACGGACCCGTCGGCCTGGCGGAAGACCGACCGCGGCGTGAGCACCCCGTGGTGGAGGCCTCGAGCGCGAGCCCGCTCCAGCGCCGCAGCGGCCTCGCCGACGATCCGGCGGGCCTCCTCGGCCGGCAGCCCACCGTCGGCGAGCACGGCGGTGACCGACTGGGCGCCGTTCAGCGACTCCTCGACGACGAATGCCGTCGCGTCGTCACGACCGACGTCGAGGACCCGGACCAGCCGGGGCTCGTCGACACCGGCGGCCCGACGGGCGGCGTCGAGGGCAGGTGAGGCGACCGGCCCGTCGGCGTCGAAGCACAGCAGGACGACCTCGCGGTCCAAGGTCTGGTCCGCGGCGACCCACCGCTCGTAGCGGGAGTGCTGGGCGACCCGGCGTTGGACGAGGTAGCGCCCGCCGAGCAGCGAGCCTGGTCCGACGCCCTGCATACCTCTCCCGCCGCCGTTTCGACACCCACATCGAGACCGCCCGACCCACGTGGCGGCCCGTCGGGGTCAGGTCCGGTCGTCCGTCATCCTACGGGGCGCGGGGTCCTGCGCCGGTGCAGGCGAGGCCGGGGTCGGAGGGTGCGATCAGCGCGGCCGATCGCGCCCGGCCGGCGCTCCGTGACCGCCGGAGCGCGCGGACGATGCCGAAGACGAGGATCAGCGCGACGATGGCCCCGCCGACGATGTAGAAGAGGTATCCCGGCGGGTTGGCCCGCACGGTGATCGTTCCGGGAACTCCGATCGGCGTCCCGTCGCTCGTCGTCAGCGTCGCGTTGACCGTCACCAGCCCCGCGGCGAGGGCCTCCGCGCGAACCGGGACCACGGCCTTGCTGTTGGCCCCGATCTGGATCGGATCCGCCTGGGTGACGATACGCAACCGGGGGTTGGTCGGGTTGAGCAGCAACCGGACGCCGTCGACCTCGACCCCGAGGTCGTTGACGACGGTCACCTGCAGGGTGCCCTCGTCGGCGAGGAAGTTCGTCGTCTGGGGAGCGACGCTGATCCCGCTCGTGGCCGCCGCCGCCGCCGTGGTCACCAAGCCGTCGAGCAGGTCCTGCTGGGGCGGGTTGGTCCGCCAGCGAACCGACGGCAGCTGGTCGAGCATGCCCCAGAGCTGGTTGCGGTAGGCGGCGCCGTTCGGCCCGAGGACGCTCGCGACCTCGCCGATGGTCCGCCGCTCCTCGGTGATCCGGCTGAGGCGCGCGGCGTCGACCTGAGGGTCGCCGTAGCCGCTCCACGAGCCCTTGGACGTGCTGGCGACGGGGTCCTGGGTCGCCGCCTGCTGCTGGAGGTCGGAGGTGGTGACCAGCTGCACCCACGGCGTCTGGGCGAGCGTCCCGAGCACCTGCCGGAGGGCGCCGACGTCCGGGTCGAGGGTGCGCGGCATCGCGACGAGGAAGCTCCGGGCGACACCGGGGCTCTCGCCGAGGATCGCCGCCGTCTCGGCCACGAACCGCTGGCTGGTGAGCGCGCCCTCCGCCGGCGTGGTGGTCTGCGTGGACAGCCGGCTGAGGACGTCGTCCCACGCCAGCAGGGTCAGCCCGGAGGCGGTCCGCCGGGGCGCCTGACCGCTGAACCCGTTGGTCACCGGCAGGGCCGACGAGGAGCCGACCACGGTCTGCAGGCCGACGCTCTGGTACGCCTGCCGCAGCCCCGCCTCCCGGTCGGCGGCGAAGCTGCCGTCGACGGGCCAGGCGACCCCGGTCGTGGTGGCGACCCCGATCTTCTGGCCGAGCACGGTGCTGGCCTTGACCTCGGCGGCCACCGTCGGGTCGCCAGGGCTGGTCACCACAGTGGCGGCGAGGTCCGGGTCGGCCTGGGGCAGCGCCCAGAGGGTATGCCGGCCACCGCCGGTCGCGAGGCGGGTCACCAACGGAGCCACCACGGGGACCAGCGGGTCGCCGCCGGCACCGGCGGTCGGGTCGGTGCCGAGCACGCCCGGGTCGACGGCCCAGGTCACCGGGACGGGGCCCGTCGGCCCGTCCACGTCGGTCCCGTCCAGGATGCGGTTGATCCTGCCCCCAGCGGCTAGCTCGCTCTCCCACGCGGCGGTGCGGGCGGCCGGGTTGGTGTCGAACAGCGCCGCCGTGGCGGTCAGGGTGACGGGCGCGACGAGCGCCAACCGGATGGGCTCGTACTGCTTCGTCCGCTGCCAGCCGACGAAGGTATGCGTGTACTCGCTCGTCGACGACGCCGTGTCCCGCACCTGGATCGCGACGGGGATGATGCCGAACGAGCGGGTGGAGCCCAACCGGCCAGGAGCGATGGTGATGCTGAACGTCGCGGACGTCCCGACGTCGACGGCGTGCCCGATCTTGGTGCTGCCGACCTCCAGTCCGCCCGGCGCGGTCGTGCTCCCGGCCCAGGCGTCGACCTGCGAGCGGGAGACCACCGGGGTGGCGCCGAGGACGACCCGCACGCTCGGGATCGGCGAGCCGGGCGGTGCGAGCGACCACCGAGCCGGTGACGGTAACGGTCACGCCCGGGCCGGCCACGGCGGGGGTGACCGACCCGAGGGCCAGCACCGAGGTGGTGGTCGCCGCGGCCCGGACCGGGCTCGTCGCATACGCCGGGCTGTCGGGCCCGCTGTCGCGCCGGCCGCACCCGCCGGAGCCACCGGCCCGAGGACGGTGAGGAGGAACACCAGAGCGAGGAGGCGGCCCCGCCGGGGGGTCACGCGGTGCCTGCCAGCCGCTCCCAGGCGACCTGTGCGATGCGCCGTTCGTTGGGGAAGGTGAGGTGCAGATGCACCTCCTGCAGCGGAAACCAGGCCACCTCGATGGCCTCGTGGTCGGGGTCGTTGTCGATGGTCAGCTCGCCGCCGAGCGCCTCGAGGAGGTAGTGGTGCACGAACTTGTGCACTCGCCGGTCGGACGTGGCGAACCAGTAGTCGATGGTGCCGAGCTCGGCCAGGACCCGGCCGGTGATCCCGGTCTCCTCGGCCACCTCCCGCTCGGCGGTCTGGGGAAGCGTCTCGCCCGCCTCGATGTGACCCTTGGGCAGGCACCACTCGACCCGGCCCGCACGGTTGTGGCGCGCGATCACCGCCGTGCGGGCGCACCCCTCGTGGACGTCGATGACCACGCCACCGGCCGAGCGCTCCTCGACCGCGGGGAGCCGGCGCCCGCGCAGCGCGCCGCCGTACCTCCCCGGGGTGCTCGAGGTCGTGGCGCTCATCGGTCCACTGTAACCAGCGGGGGGACTCCCCCCGCCCGCGTGCGTCTACGCTGGCGCTCCGTGTCACCGAGCGAGCGGCCCGACCTCCTGCGTGCCGCGGTGGCCCGGCTGGCTCCGGTCATCCCGGTCGGGCAGGAGCTCGGCCAGCGGTTCGCGGCGGCCGGTCACGAGCTGGCTCTGGTCGGCGGCCCGGTGCGCGACGCGTTCCTCGGCCGGACCTCACCGGACCTCGACTTCACCACCGACGCGACGCCGGACAAGACGCTCGAGGTCATCCGCGGGTGGGCCGACGCGCACTGGGAGATCGGCAAGGCGTTCGGGACCATCGGTATGCGTCACGGCGGCCACCTCATCGAGGTGACGACCTACCGCTCCGACGTCTACGACCGCACGTCGCGCAAGCCGTCGGTGACCTTCGGGTCGACGCTCGCCGACGACCTCGTCCGCCGCGACTTCACGGTCAACGCGATGGCGGTGCGGTTCCCGTCGCTGGAGTTCGTCGACCAGCACGGCGGTCTGGCCGACCTGGCGGCCCGGGTGCTGCGGACTCCCTCGCTCCCGGAGGAGTCCTTCGCCGACGACCCGCTCCGAATGCTCCGCGCGGCGCGGTTTGCCTCGCAGCTGGGGTTCACGGTGGCTCCGGACGTGCGTGCGGCGATGACCACGTCGGCGGCGTCGCTGTCCATGGTGTCGGCGGAGCGGATCCGCGAGGAGCTGACCAAGCTGCTGATGTCGGACGCGCCGCGCGCCGGGCTGACGTTGCTGGTCGACACCGGACTGGCCGAGGTGTTCCTTCCCGAGCTGCCGGCGCTGCAGCTCGAGGTCGACGAGCACCACCACCACAAGGACGTCTACCAGCACTCGCTGACCGTGCTCGAGCAGGCGATCGCGCTGGAGGGCCCGCGGACGGTGCCGGGGGTGACGGCCGCCGCGACGGTGGAGGGTCCGGACCTGGTGTTGCGCCTGGCGGCCCTGCTCCACGACGTCGGCAAGCCGGCGACCCGGCGGTTCGAGGGCGCCGGCGGCGTCTCGTTCCACCACCACGAGGTGGTCGGGGCCAAGCTCGTGGCCAAGCGGCTCAAGGCGTTGCGCTACGACAAGGACACCATCGCCGCGGTGGCGAGGCTGGTCGAGCTGCACCTGCGGTTCCACGGCTACGGCACGGGCGAGTGGACCGACTCGGCCGTCCGCCGCTACATCACTGACGCCGGGCCGCTGCTGCCGCGGCTGCACCTGCTCACCCGGTCGGACTCGACCACCCGCAACGCCCGCAAGGCCCAGCGGCTGGCCCGGACCTACGACGAGCTCGAGGCGCGGATCGAGACGCTCCAGGCGGCCGAGGAGCTGGCTGCGGTCCGGCCGGAGCTGGACGGCAACGAGATCGGCGACATCCTCGGCGTCCCGCCCGGGCGGGTGATCGGCGACGCGTACAAGTTCCTCCTCGGGGTCCGGCTCGACGAGGGCATGGTGGGCAAGGACGTGGCGCGGGAGCGGCTGCTCGACTGGTGGGCGACGCGCAACGGTTGAGGTGGCTGGCTCCTTGCACGCGGCATACTGGCGCACGCCACGGCAGCTGCGAGGAGGGCACCGATGGGAACCACCGGCGCGGTCGTCGCTGCTCTGGCCACCGATGTCGGCCGGGTGCGAGCGCACAACGAGGACGCCGGGCTGGTCACGCCGGACCTCGTCGCGGTCGCCGACGGGATGGGTGGACACGCGGCCGGCGAGGTCGCGAGCCGGCTCGCCGTCGAGGCGCTGCGCGCGGTCGGCGACTCTGAGCGCTCCGGCGAGCTGCGGCCCGAGGACGTGCTGGACGCCGTCGTCGCGGCGAACGACTCCATCCTCCGGTCGGCGGCGCAGAACCCTCGACAACACGGGATGGCGACGACGCTGGCCGCGCTGGCGCGCGTCAAGGTGCAAGGCGCACCGCACTGGGTGGCGGTCAACATCGGGGACTCGCGGGTCTACCGCGTCGTCGACGGCCGGCTCACCCAGGTCAGCGAGGACCACTCCGAGGTGGCCGAGCTGGTCGGCCGCGGGCTGCTCACGCCGGACGAGGCGCTGGTCCACCCGGCCCGCAACATCGTCACCCGCTGCCTGGGCCGCGACCCGCTCGAACCGGTGGACTCGTGGGTGCTCCCGCCGCACCCGGGGGAGCGGTTCCTGCTGTGCACGGACGGGTTGACCAACGAGCTCCGCGACTCGGCGATAGCCGGGATCCTCGGCGACGGGGACGACCCACAGGCGATCGCCGACGCCCTCGTCGCGGCGGCGGTCGAGGCCGGCGGTCGCGACAACGTGACGGTGGTCGTCGTCTTCGGCTCGAGCGGCGAGGACGCGTGACGCCCTCGAACCGCCGAGCGCTGGTTTTCGCGTTGGGTGCCGTCGTCCTGTGCCTCCTCGTCGTGGGCCTGCTGGTTCGCCCCCACGACGACCCACCGCTTCCCCCGACGACTGTTCCGACGACCTCGCCGGCGACTACTGCGCCGCCGACCGCCGCCACCACGAGCCCGGCCAAGGAGCCCGCCGTCGCGGACGGGGGTCTCGCTGCGCCCGCGGTCGTCGCGAACCCCACGGACGGGCGCGGTGGAGTTCCGCTGGGGCGCCCCAGCAGCCACCTCCACCGACACCTACCTGGTCCACGTCGGCGCCACCGCCGAGGAGGCCGAGATCGCCGACCCCATCAGCCTGGCGAAGGCCACCTACTCGGTGAAGGCCGCCAGCGGCACATCGGTATGCCTGATCGCCCTGGTGGTGCGGTCGGGGCAGACCTCCCCGGCGTCTCCGGCGGTGTGCGGCACCGCCCACTGACGCGACCTCCTTGCGGAGGCGCCGCGAACCGATGACGCTGGCACTCTAGAAATCCACTTGCGTGAGGGTGTATCAGTCGTAGGTCTCGCCGCATCTTGTGGATGCGTTCCGGACTCCGCGCGGGAAGACCACCGATGAGCCAGCTCGACCGGCATACCGAACTCGGGGTGTTGCTGGCGGCTGCCTCGACCGGAGACCAGGAGGCCTGGAACGCCCTGACCGAGAGGTTCACCAACCTGCTCTGGTCCGTGGCCCGGTCCTACCGGCTGAGCCACGACGATGCGGCGGACGCGGTCCAGAACACCTGGCTGCGGCTGCTGGAGAACCTGACCACGATCCACAACCCGGAGGCCTTACCAGGATGGCTCGCCACGACGACCCGCCGAGAGGCGCTGGGGATCCTGCGCCGACGGGGGCGGACCGTTCTCACCCGCGACGAGGACCTCGGCGCCGACCTCGCCGACCCCTCGGTCGACGAGCTGGACTCGGCCCTGCTGGAGGACGAGCGCGACGCGGAGCTGTGGGCGTCGTTCCGTCGACTGCCCGAACGCTGCCAGCAGCTGCTGCGGGTGCTGATGGCGTGCGACCGGCCGGTCTACGCGGAGGTGGCGCAGGCCTTCGACATGCCGATCGGGTCCATCGGCCCGACGCGGATGCGCTGCCTGGAACGGCTGCGGAAGCTGCTGGCGGAGTCCGGGTACCAGTTCGACGGGCCGTTGGATCGGCCGAGAGAGGCGCGTAGCTGATGAGCGATTCCCTGCGCGGAGGGTCCGGGCTCGATGAGCGCGACGTCGAGCTCCTCGAGCGGCTCGGTGCCATCGCGCAGGTCGTCGACCCCGTCCCGGATCACGTCCTGGAGATGAGCCGGGCGCTGTTCTCCCTGCGAGACCCGGACGCCGAGCTGATGCGGGCGGTCGAGCTCGACGCCGACCGGCTCGAGGCGGTCCGCGGGTCGTCGCCGACCAGCCGGATGCACTTCTTCGAGTTCGCCGAGCTGTCGGTCGACGTCGAGCTCACCGTGTCCAGCGGCTTCTGCGACATCGTCGGCGTGGTCGCCGACCCAGGCGGGTCCGACGGGACGTCGGTCACCCTTGACACGGTGTCCGCCTCGTTCACCACCGTTCCCGACGAGGACGGCCGGTTCGACCTCCGCCGAGTGCCGGCGGGCATGATCCGCATCACTCTCGAGCGCGGTTCGCGCGCCAAGGTCGGCGACGCCCTGGTTCGACGCGGCCTGACGCATACGCCGCTGGTGAGTACGCCTGTTCAGGCACCCCATGCGGTGAAGGCGGCAGCGGTGGCCTGAGAGAGGGGATCGTCGGCGGCAGCCTGGCGGGCGGCCAGCCAGCCCTCGGCGAGGCTTCCGCCGCGCCCCACCACGTCGTGCACGTTGCGCATAACACCGACCGTCGCGCGGTCGTTCACCGGAACGACGCTGGCCAGGACGGTCGAGGTCCCCATCGCGAGGAGGCTGGACACCAGTCCGAGCGCCTCGTGGGACCCGATGGGCGCGGCGTTCCCGGAGTCGCAGGCCGACAGGATCATCTCTACCGGTGGGCGGTCGAGCCGGTCGAGGTCGTGAATCGTCAGCGGCCCGTCGTGCAGTCGCAAGGATGAGAACATCGGCGCGTCGGCGCGGAACGTCCCGTGCGCGGCGATGTGCGCGAGCCGCGCGCCGTCCAGGACTTCGAGGGTGCCGGATACCGTCGCGGCCTGACCGCCGATGGCCCGGGCCCGGGCGTACAGCGGCGACAACGCTGTGACCTCCTGGTCGCCGGTGCTGAGGCCCGGGCCGGTGACCAGGGCGGTGTGCCCGCCCGTTTCCCTGCGCCCGCGCCCTCGCCCAGAGGGTCGCCGACGGGCTGACCGTGACGACGGAGCGAGCGAAGGCGGGCAGTACACCCCACGGCGCGGTCAGCAGGTCGGCAGGGGGGACGACGACGACGTTGGCACGGGACCACTCGGGCAGCGGTTCGCCGAGAAGTGCGCGCTGCAGCCGGGCGGCGGCCGCCGGAACGTCCGAGGTCCGACCGTACGCTGCGCGCCGCAGCGCGAACCGGGCGAACCGCGCCTCTTGGAGGGCCTCTCGCAGCGGTCCGACCGCCCGTCGACGGACCCGGCCATCCGCCAGGGTGATGGCCGATAGCTGACCGTCGAGGGTCAACAGGGCAAGCAGGACCGTGTCGCTGAGTGCGTCGCGGATGCTGTTCAGGTCGAAGGTGGGCGGGCGGCCGCCCTCCGAGCGCAGTCGGCGATGGGTTCGACGGATGTTCGCCTCGAGCCGCCCCCGCTCTCGACGCATTGCGTCGCGGGCCGACCCGTCGGCGCCATCGAGGCGTCGGGCCACGTCGCGTAGAGCGGCGACCTGTCGATCGAGCTCTCGGTCGGGTGAGGGCCGCGTGCGCGGCACCGCAAGCGCTGTAGCCCGCCAACGCTCGATCCACCAGAGCATGGCCCGTGCGTCACCGCGAGCCTGCACGCTGCGCAGCGCCATGGCCGCCAGCTCATTCCCGTGCCGGGTCGCCAAGGCGCGAAGCTCTAGGTCACCGAGGAGGGCTCGATACTCGTCGACTGCGTCCAGCCCGCGTCGACAAGCGTGCAGGAGGGCCCGCCGGTCGCCTGTGAGGTCGGCGAGCAGAGCGGCCGCCAGCCACCCCGCAGCCCGCGCGAGACCAGACGCGGTATGCCGCGACGTCGCCGCTTCGGCGTAGCTGCGGGCCGCCTCGTCGTCCCGGTCCGCGTCGTGGGCGATCCTGCCGTGCAGCAGGAGGGCGAGGGGCAGCTCAGCGGCCCGTTGGTCGCGCATCTGCTCGACCAACCCGGCGCTGGCCCGGAGAAGACGCCGCCGGCGTCTCTGCTGTTCGGCGTCGGGCACGGCTCGGTCGGCGGGGTCGAGGGTCAGATCGTGGTGGTCCGGGTGGTCGGAGAGGTACTGAGCCTGCAACGAAAGGAGGCGCGCCCGACGCGCCCAGGCCGGCCGCTGCTGTGCGGCGAACAGCTGCCCGGCCAAGTCGCCGTCCACCTCTGCCGCGTCGATGTCGCCGTCGGCCAACGCGGCCTGCGCGGCGATAAAGAGGATTTCGGAGCGTCTCAGCGGCTGAAGCTCCAGATCGGCCAGCGCCGACTGCGCCATCGTGCGAGCTTCCTCCGCCAGTCCTGCGGTCAACAGGGTTTGGGCCTGGTCGACGACGAGGTCAGCTCTGACGAGCCCCAGCTCGCGATATCGGTCGGCCACCGCACTCAACAGGCTGAGGGCCCGGGGTACGTCGGACCTCTGGTGCGCGGCGATCGCTTGGTTGTGAATCGCCTGAGCCGCCTCGAAATCCTGCCCGATGGCGTCCAGGAGTATCCACGCGCGCTGGGCGTCCTTCTCTGCTCGAAGGACCTCGCCCAGCGCCAACAACGCCTCGCTGCGAGCGTTGAGCGATCGACCTTCCCAGAGCGGGTCCTTGAGGGCTCGGCTGCCCTTGATCGCGCGGCTGAGGTCGTCGATCGCCTGCCGGTAATGCCCCAGTTGCGTATGGGCGTAACCGCGTCGGTGGAGGAGCTTCGGCAGCGTCCCGGGTTTCGTCAGAGATTCCGCCTCGGCGAGCCGGGCCAAGCCCTCTCGGGCACGACCGCCGACGACGTAGGTCGTGCCCAAAGTCGCGAGGACGTCGCCCTGTCGTTCGTCATCATGCGCTTGCTTGGCCAACCGGAGGGCGGCCTGCGCGCTGGTCAACGCCAGGGTGATCTGGCCGCGGTCGCGGTACACGATCGCAAGCGCCTGGTTGGCCACGGATGCGGTGAACGCGGTCGGAGAATCGTTGAGGAAGGATTCCGCGGCGGTGAGAGCAGATTCCGGTGCGGAGATCGCCAACGCGAGGACGTCGAGGATCGACTTTGTAGTGGCGACGGACGTATCAGGAGAGGATGAGCCCGCATCGGCTCTCATAGACCCAACCCAACCCCCAAGGAGGGATCTATGTCTACAACGGACGGCGACCACCCCGAGCGCTCATTCAAGCCGACCGATAAGTATGACGACCCCGGCAATGACAACCTTCGGCTCGAGCGTTACGGACAGCAGGTCGCCTCGATCAGATCGGCTATGTCCCACGCCGACATCCCCGTGGACGTGTTTCCTCCGGGAGCGTCAGACCAGAATGTCGAGTACATGTACCGCGCCGACACGGTGGTCACTCGAGACGACACGGTCCATTCGGGAGACGCCAGCAAGGTGCGTGAGGTCCTGAATCTTCCGGCTGGGCCCGACAAGTCCGATCCAGGCCTGCCACCGCCCATCAAGGGCGTGCGGGTCCACAAGCTTCCTCCAGGAAGGCGGGCCGCCGACGCCGTGGCCCAGGTCGAGGCAACCCTCGGCCGGGAGTCGCCGCGCGTGACTACCTCCTGCACGTCACCGCGTCGAGCTGCTGCCCGGCCACCGAACCCACCGTGCCGTCGAGCAAGGCGGTTGGCCCCGAGCCGCCCTTGAATGGGCACTCATCGGACGGGGCTGGTGTGACCGTGGCGATCGTGGACACCGGGCTGCTGAAGAACGTTTGCCAGCAGGCGGATTGGCTCAAGCAAGGCGTGGATCGGAAGCAAGAGCCAGCCTCAGTCGGCCATTACCAAGGTCACGGGACGTTTATCGCCGGCGTGGTGCGGTCGATGGCTCCGGCGGTCAACGTCAAGGTCTTCTCGTTGTTCAAGTACGGTGGGGCCGCGCTTGAGAGCCAACTTGCCCCCGGTTTGGTCGCCGCCTTCAACAGCGGCGCCGACATCATCAGCATGTCGGCGGGCACCTCCACCGCGCCGGGCGATGTGCTGCTCGCCCTGCAAGGGTTCTACGAGAACTATCTGCTTGGGAGTAACCGCATTCTCGTCTGCGCGGCGGGCAACGACGCCAGCTCCGGCTGCATTCGCTCCGGCAAGCAGGGTTGGCCGATTGCCGTCGGCGCTCTGGACACGAACGGCGCGCGGGCCGGATATAGCAACTTCGGGCCTTGGGTAGATGTTTACGCGCGCGGCTCTGACATGGTCAACGCGTATCCCAACGGCCCTTATTCGTATGACGAAGCGCCCATGAAGGGGCGACCGTCCGCCGTGTTCACCAAGGGCCTGGCGCAATGGAGCGGGACTTCATTCTCCACTCCGCTCGTGGCGGGCATACTCGCGGCGCGGATGACGAGGTACGGCCAGAACGCCCCCCAGGCGTGGGCCGCCCTTCAGCAGATCGCCGCGGCCCGTGCGGCGAAGTCAGGAGGACTCTGGACCGTGCAGCCTTCGGACGTCGTGTGACCGCCGCCCCCGGGACGGTCAGGGCTGCTTGAACCGGCCCCAGCTGTGCCACCGGTCGATGTCGACGCGAGCGGTGACGCGGGGGCGGTCGCGCACCGGGTACTCCTGCCCGGTGTAGTGCCGCGAGATCCGGTCGATATCGGCGAGGTCGGTGTCGGCGATCCACTGGGCGACGTGGCCGACGATGCTGACGTGGGTCACCCAGTTGTCGGGGTCCATGGCGCTCAGCGCCACCCGCGGGTCGTGGCGCAGGTGCTCGATCCGCTTCCGGCCATCGTCCATGTTGACGACGACCTGGCCGTCCTCGAAGAGGTACCAGGTCGGGTATGAGATGGGCTGGCCGTCGGCACGAACGACGCTGATGGTGGCGTAGTTCGGCCGGCTCAGGAACTCGGCGACGTCGTCAGGCAGTGGAGGTTTCGGCATACCGCCAACCTAGGCCCAGCTCACTGGACAGCTCGACTGGAGCGTGACCGGCGCTACGCCTTCGCGGCGCCGAACGGGCTTCGTGCCCGCCCACCGGTCCGCCACCCGCGCGGCCAATTGACATTCGCTACTTCTCAGCCGGACAGACGAACCGGAACGAGACCCCGTATGAAGCCCTTTTCGGGCCTTGAACCGGGTTCGTTCCTGTCCATGTCCGCAACCGCCGCAGCTCGGACCAACGCCCGTTGGTGTGCTGCAGCGAAGTGCGTCAGCGCTCTTCGGTGCCCGCGATGTAGGCCTCGAGCTTGGCGCGGCCCTCGGTGTCCTCGCGCTGGACCGGCGGGGACTTCATCAGGTAGGAGGACGCCGAGACCAGCGCGCCGCCGATGCCGCGGTCGAGCGCGATCTTGGCCGCCCGGATCGCGTCGATGATGATGCCGGCCGAGTTGGGGGAGTCCCACACCTCGAGCTTGTACTCGAGGTTCAGCGGCACGTCGCCGAACGCCCGGCCCTCGAGGCGCACGTAGGCCCACTTGCGGTCGTCGAGCCACTGCACGTAGTCCGACGGCCCGATGTGCACGTTGCGCGCGCCGAGGTCGTGCGACAGGTTCGACGTCACGGCCTGCGTCTTGGAGATCTTCTTCGACTCCAGCCGGTCGCGCTCCAGCATGTTCTTGAAGTCCATGTTGCCGCCGACGTTGAGCTGGTAGGTCCGGTCGAGCACGACGCCGCGCTCCTCGAACAGGTGAGCCAGCACCCGGTGCGTGATCGTCGCCCCGACCTGCGACTTGATGTCGTCGCCGATGACCGGCACGCCGGCCGCCTCGAACTTCGCCGCCCACTCCGGGTCCGACGCGATGAACACCGGGAGCGCGTTGACGAAGGCCACACCCGCGTCGATGGCGCACTGCGCGTAGAACTTGTCGGCCTCCTCCGACCCCACGGGCAGGTAGGACACCAGCACATCCACCTCCGCCGACCGCAGCGCCGCGACGATGTCGACCGGCTCGGCCGGCGACTCGTCGATGGTCATCCGGTAGTACTTGCCGAGCCCGTCGAGCGTGTGCCCGCGCTGCACCGTGACGCCAGTCGTCGGCACCTCGGCGATCTTGATGGTGTTGTTCTCCGAGGAGTTGATCGCCTCGGCGAGGTCCTTGCCGACCTTCTTGTCGTCGACATCGAACGCCGCGACGAACTCGACGTCGCGGACGTGGTAGTCCCCGAACGTCACGTGCATCAGCCCGGGCACGGTGCCCTCGGGCGACGCATCCTGGTAGTACTCGACGCCCTGCACCAGCGAGCTGGCGCAGTTGCCGACGCCGACGATGGCGACGCGGATTCGCGGGCGGGTTGATCCCATGGGTCACTCCTTGGTTTCGGTATGCGGGGGATTGCGTTCAGCGGTGATGAGCTCGTCGAGCCAGCGGACCTCGCGCTCGGCCTGCTCCTCGCCGTGGCGTTGGAGCGCCGTGGTGTAGGCGTCGAGGCGCTCGCGGTTGCGGACCGAGGCCTGACGGACGGCGGCGAGCCGCTCCTCGAGCCGCGACCGCCGGCCCTCGAGGATGCGCAGCCGCACCTCACGGTTGGTGCGAGCGAAGAACGCCAGGTGGACGGCGAACTCGTCGTCGTCCCACGCGCTCGGTCCGGCCTCGTCGACCAGCGCCTGGAACCGTTCCTTGCCGGTATGCGTGAGCTCATAGACGATGCGGGCCCGCCGGCTCCCGGAGGACCCGGTCGCCTGTGGTGACTCGGCGACGAGGTCCCGGTCGAGCAGCCCCCGCAGCGCGGGGTAGAGCGAGCCGTAGGACAACGCCCGGAAGGCGCCGAGCGCGGTGTTGAGCCGCTTGCGCAGCTCGTAGCCGTGCATCGGGCTCTCGTGGAGCAGGCCGAGGACGGCGAACTCGAGCAGCTCAGCGCGACGCGCCATGCCGACACCTCCTGCTCCGACTCTCGCTTCGACTCATGCTCCGAGCAAAGGACGCAACTGACATACTCGGGCTTTGTCCGGTCGGGAACCGTAACACAGTTATATCGCCACGATACATCGCGCACCACGCACACGATTGGGACAGGGGACGCCGGACCCCGCATACTGGTCCGTCGTGAGTGCTCAGACCCTCGACAGCGGCGGACCGGCGGCCGACCCCAAGCCCCGGTCCCGCGCCCGCCGCATCCTCAAGTGGGTGCTGTTCACCCTGCTCAGCCTGGTCGCCCTCGGCGCGGTCGCCGTGGCCATCGCCTACGCGACGATCAAGGTCCCCGCGCCCAACGACCTCGCCAACGCCCAGGCCTCGATCGTCTACTACGACGACGGCAAGACCGAGATGGCCCGCCTCTCCGACGCCCAGGGCAACCGCGAGTCGGTGCCGCTCGCCAAGGTGCCGGACTCCGTGCAGAAGGCTGTCCTCGCGGCGGAGGACCGCGGCTTCTACACCAACCCGGGCTTCTCCCCGACCGGGATCGCGCGGTCGGTGTGGCAGGCGCTGCGCGGGGCGGACGTGCAGGGCGGCGGCTCGACGATCACCCAGCAGTACGTGAAGAACTACTTCCTCACCTCGGACCGCTCGCTGACCCGGAAGTTCAAGGAGATCATCATCTCCGTCAAGATCGACCAGCAGCAGGGCAAGGATCAGATCCTCGAGAACTACCTCAACACCATCTACTACGGCCGCGGGGCCTACGGCATCCAGACCGCCGCCAAGGCGTACTTCAACAAGGACGTCAGCCAGCTGAGCGTCGCGGAGGGCGCGACCCTGGCCGCGATCATCAACGCCCCGTCGCTCTACGACCCGGCCCTCGGCGACAAGCAGAAGGCCAACCTCACCAGCCGCGTCGCCTACGTCCTCGACGGCATGGTGGAGGAGGGGTGGCTCGAGCAAGGTCGACCGCGACAAGATCACCGGGCCCGCCGACACGGTTCCGCCGGTCAAGAACACGGCGATCGCCGGCCCCAACGGCTACATCGTCGACGCGGTGCGCAAGGAGCTCGGCAGCACGCTCAAGCTCTCCGACTCCGACATCGACCGCGGCGGCCTGCGCATCACGACGACGATCAACAAGACCGACCAGGACGCTGCCGTCGCGTCCGTGCAGAAGTACCTGCCCAAGGAGGCCCCCGACGTCCAGGCGGGCCTCACCGCGATCAAGCCCGGCGACGGCGCGATCGTCGCGATGTACGGCGGCGCGGACTTCCAGGCGAAGCAGCTGAACTCGTCGACCGACGCCATCATGCAGGCCGGCTCGACGTTCAAGCCGTTCGCCCTGATCGCCGGCCTGCAGCAGGGCATCAGCACCAAGACGCTGTTCGACGGCAACAGCCCGATCACCGTCGGCAACGTCAAGGTTCCCAACGAGTTCAACCAGGACTTCGGGATGATCGACCTGCGCCGCGCGACCGCCAAGTCGGTCAACACGGTCTTCGTCGGGCTCAACAACAAGGTCGGACCGGCCAACACCAAGAACGCGGCCATCGCCGCCGGCATCCCCGACAAGACGGCCGGCCTGGACGACACGCTGACCAACGTGCTCGGCACCGCCTCGCCCCACGTCATCGACGTCGCGAGCGCCTACGCGACGATCGCCGCGCAGGGCCAGAAGACCACGCCCTACCTCGTCGCCGCCGTCACCTCCGACACCACGGACGTCGACTACAAGGTCACCAAGCAGCCGACCGCCGCTTTCGGCGCCGACGTGGCCGCCGACACCATCGACGCGCTCCAGCAGGTCACCGGCTCCGGCGGCACCGGAGCACGAGCATCGGGCCTCGGCCGGCCCACCGCGGGCAAGACCGGTACCTCCGACGAGCACAAGTCGGTCTGGTTCACCGGCTTCGTCCCGCAGCTGGTCACCTCCGTCGGCATGTACCGCGACGTCAACGGCGCGCCCCAGCCGCTGGACAACATCCCGGGTCTCAGCGTCAGCGAGGTCGGCGGCAGCAGCCTGCCCCTGTCGATGTGGCTCGACTTCATGAAGGCCGCCACCCAGGGCATGCAGGTCCAGCAGTTCCCCAAGCGGGCCGGCATCGGCGACAGCGGGGTGACGACGACGAGCACCCCGTCGAGCACCCCGACGACCACCACCGCCCCGCCGGTCACCACCACGACGACGACCACACAGCCTCCGGTCACGACGACCACCACCGTCCCTCCGGTCACCACCACGACGACGACGGCCCCACCGGTCACCACCACCACCCGCATCCCGGGCGGTGGTGGCCGGCCCACCACGACCACGACGGCTCCGCCCAACCCCGGACCGTAGGCTCCCCCGGTGACCTCGCGCTGGGGGTCCGCCTCCACCGCGGACCGCGCCGACCTCGACCCGTCCCCCACGCGCAGCGACGAGGTCGCGGCCGCCGCGTCGGAGGTGATCGGGGGACCGGTCGGCCGGTATGCGGCGCGGCTCGCCCGGGGGTGGCCCTACTACGCCGCCGTGCTGGCCGGCGCCTCCGCCGTCGTCTCGAGCCTCGGGGTGCTCCTGCGAGCGCCGTGCATCGACACCGGCTGGAGCTCCCCGGACCAGTTCTGGCACGCGTGCTTCTCCGACCTCCCGGCCACCTACCGTGACGCCGGCCTCTCCGCCGGGATCGGGGCATACCTCTCGGGCGGCTTCGGGGCCCCCACCCCGGGCCAGCCGCCGCTGACCTCGTTCCTCATGACGCTGACCGCCACGGTGGTCCCGTCCGGCGAGACGCCGGACCGGATGCGCTTCTACTTCGCGCTGTGGACCATCGTGGCCGCCGTGCTCTGGGCGCTGACGACGTGGTGGACGGCGGCGTCGGTCCGCCGGTTCCCGCTGCGGGCCGCCCAGGTGGCGTTCGCGCCGGTCGCCCTGCTGGTCCTGCCGATCTCCCCGGACGTCGTCGGGGTCGCGCTCACCGCGGCCGGCCTGTATGCGTGGACCCGCCGGCGGCCGGTGCTCGCCGGCGTGCTCCTCGGTTTCGCCGTGTCCGCCCGCACGTACCCCCTCGTCGTGATCGCCGCGCTGCTGTTCGTCTGCCTGCGCAGCGGACGGCTCCGGCTGTGGCTCCGCACCGCGGGCGCGGCCGCGGTCGTCGCGGGCGGCATCCTCTTCCTCCTCGGTGCGCTCAACGCCGACGCGGCCACCGCCGCATACCGAGCGTGGCTGGACGCCGCGGCCGGGTTCGGGTCGCCGTGGCTGCTGCCGCAGCTCGCCGGCCATCCGCTGTCGACGACGACGGTCACGGTGCTGTGCCTCGCCGGCTGGGTCGTCGCCCTGGTGGTCGGCGCCGGCTTCACGCTGGCCATGCCGCGCCGCCCCGGCGTGGCCGAGGTCAGCCTGGTCATGCTGGCCATCGTCCTGCTCACCGGTAAGTCGATGACCGTGCAGTCGGCGCTCTGGCTGGTCCCGCTGGCCGCTCTGGTCGGGCTGGCCTGGAAGGACGTCCTCGTCTGGTCGGCGGCCGAGGCGCTGCACTTCGAGGCGGTCTGGCTCTACCTCGCCGGCACGTCGGTGCCGAGCCGTGGGCTGCCCGCTGCGTGGTACGCCGTGTTCCTGCTGGTCCGGCTCGGTGGCGTCCTCTGGCTGCTGGCCCGCACCTGGCAGCTGGCCCTGGCCCGGCCGCCGGTCTACGACGACAACGGCGCCGTCGTCGACAGCGCCTGGGGCGACGACGAGAGCGACGAGCTGGCCGGCCCGCTCCGCGGCGAGCCCGACCGCCTCGTCGTTCGTTCGGCTGACGGTGCGCTGACGATTTCTCCCGCCGGGGGGCGCGCCGGTAGCCTTGGCCGGTTCGCCGCGACGCGAGCCCTGTGGACGAGCCCCGGCCGATGTCGGTGGTTCGTGTGAAGGTGTTCTCGCACACGTCGTGGCCGGACGCATACAGCCCTCCTGTCACGGAAATGCCGTGACCGCCGAGACCAAAGGAGGTGGGTCAACGCATGCGTCACTACGAACTCATGGTCATCCTCGACCCCGAGCTCGACGAGCGGACGGTCTCCCCGTCGCTCGACAAGTTCCTCTCCGTCGTCACCAAGGACGGCGGCAGCGTCGACAACGTCGACATCTGGGGCCGCCGTCGGCTGGCCTACGAGATCAAGAAGAAGGCCGAGGGCATCTACGCCGTCATCAGGATGACGGCGGAGCCGGCCACCGCCCAGGAGCTCGACCGTCAGCTCGGACTCAACGAGTCGGTGCTGCGGACCAAGCTGCTGCGGCCCGGCGCCTGAGCCCGGCCGCCCAAGCGACCCCTGCGAGGAGGACTTCCCATGGCTGGCGACACCGTCATCACCGTCATCGGCAACATCACCGGTGACCCGGAGCTGCGGTTCACGCCGTCCGGGGCTGCCGTGGCGAACTTCACCGTCGCGTCCACCCCGCGCGCGTTCGACCGCCAGAGCAACGAGTGGAAGGACGGGGAGACCCTGTTCATGCGCTGCTCGGTCTGGCGTGACGCCGCGGAGAACGTCGCCGAGTCGCTCAACCGTGGCACCCGCGTCATCGTCTCCGGCCGCCTGAAGTCCCGGTCCTACGAGACCAAGGAAGGCGAGAAGCGCACCGTCATCGAGATGGAGGTCGACGAGGTCGGCCCCTCGCTGCGGTATGCCTCCGCCAAGGTCACCAAGACCCAGCGCGGCAACGGTGGCGGCGGGTTCGGCGGTGGCCAGCAGCAGGGCGGTAGCGGCGGCTCCGGCGGTTCCGGTGGTCAGCCGGAGGACCCGTGGGCCACCGGCCCCGGTCAGGGCGCCGCCGGCGGCGGCCAGCCGGTGCGGCCAGGGCGGCCAGGGCAGCGGTTGGGGCGGAACACCTCCGCCCTCCCAGGGCGGCGGGCAGCAGGGTGGCTGGGGCAACAACGCTCCCGGCTACGACGAGCCCCCGTTCTGATCGGCACCACCGTCATCACCAGCGTCATCACCACGTAGAACCCATCCCGGGGTCACTCCCCGGGCTCTCACCAGAAGAAGGAGAGCACCACGATGGCCAAGCCCGTTGTGCGCAAACCCAAGAAAAAGGCGAACCCCCTCAAGATCGCCAAGGTCGAGAACATCGACTACAAGGACACCGCGCTGCTGCGCAAGTTCATCTCCGACCGCGGCAAGATCCGCGCTCGCCGGGTGACCGGGGTGTCGGTCCAGGAGCAGCGGCTGATCGCCACCGCGGTCAAGAACGCCCGCGAGATGGCGCTGCTGCCGTACTCCAGCTCGGCCCGCTGATGCGGTGCTCCGCACCGAAGGGAGAAGGTCAACCGTGAAGATCATTCTGACCAACGAGGTCAGCGGCCTCGGCGCCGCCGGCGACGTCGTCGACGTCAAGGACGGCTACGCCCGCAACTTCCTGCTGCCCCGCCACCTCGGCACCCCGTGGACCAAGGGCGGCCAGAAGCAGGTCGACGCTATCCAGACGGCGCGCGCGAGCCGCGAGGTCCGCTCGCTGGACGAGGCCAAGCAGCTCAAGGGTCGCCTCGAGGCCGCCTCGGTCACCGTCCCCGCGAAGGCCGGCAACGCCGGCCGGCTGTTCGGCGCCGTGAGCACCGGCGACATTGCCGACGCGGTCAAGGCCGCCGGCGGACCGGAGCTGGACCGCCGCAAGATCGAGGTCAAGGGTCACATCAAGTCGACCGGCTCCTACGAGGCGCTGGTCCGGCTGCACCCCGACGTGCAGGCCACCGTGCCGTTCGAGGTCGTCGCCGGCTGACCTTGGCCGACCCCGGCGCGGCACCCCCTCCTGGACTCCAGGGTGGGGCGCCGCTCCTCGTGTCGAGGGGGGCCGGTTCCCATACTGCGGTATGCCTGCCGGTGAGCCGACCGCATCGCCGCCGCCCACCTCCTCCGTGCCGCGACCCGCCGGTCGTCGCAGCAGCTGAGCCCTTCGCCGGTCAGGGCGACACCCGCCGCACCATGGAGCTGCTGCGGCGGCTGGGCACCGACCCGGTGGCCACCCCCGCGGCCCCAAACCGGCGTTCACCGTGGAGGCCGACGCCGACGGTTGCGTTCGACTTCGAGCACGAGCCCGACCAGTACCTCGAGTACCTCGAGCAGGAGGCCAGCAACGGCTTCGAGTTCGGCCTGGAACGTCTGCTGGACGGGATCGAGGCCTACCTGGGCCGGTCGGGATCGGCGGTCGACGGCGGCTAGCCTCGAGAGAATGAGCGAGCCGACGCACGAGTTCACCCGTGGCCTCTACGGCCAGATCACGCATACCGAGCTGTCGAGCACCGACCCGGCGGCCACGCGGGAGTGGTGCGCCGACGTGCTCGGCTGGTCGTTCTCGCCCCCGTTCCCCTCCCCCGCCGGTGACTACCATCTGTTCCGCTACGCCGACACGGGCGGTGGCGGCATCCGGGCGACTCGGCTCTGGGGAGGCGCCCGGCTCGACACCGACGGTGCACGTCGCCGACACTCAGGCCGCCTACGACGACGCCCTCGCCCACGGCGCCGAGTCGGTGCAGCCGCCGGAGAAGGTCATGGAGGGCGTCTGCATCGCGCTGGTGCGCGCCCCGGGTGGGGTCCTCATCGGCCTGTCCGGCCCGACCGACGGCTAGACTCCGGGACGTGAGCACCTTGGCCGTCCCCGCCCGCCGCTGGTGGCTGCCCTGACCCGGGCGGCCCTCTCACGCATACCTCGAAGCCGCCCCGGGACCGGGCGGCTTCCGTGTATCACCGCGGGCGCGCCTCCCGGCCGGCGGGGCACCACACCTCAGGAGCCGACATGACCACCACGACCGAGCCGCACGTCGCGACGCCGGACGCCCCGACGGCCCCGCCGCCGGCGGATGCTCACCGGCGACCGCCCGACCGGCAAGCTGCACCTCGGCCACTTCGTCGGCAGCGTCGAGAACCGGATCCGGCTGCAGGAGGCCTACGAGGCGTTCTTCATCATCGCCGACCTGCACATGCTGACCACCAAGAACACCCGCGCCGACATCGACCAGGTCAGTGCCAACGCCCGCGACATGGTCCTCGACCAGCTCTCCGCCGGGATCGACCCCGACCGGGCGACGTTCTACCTCCAGTCGGCCATCCCCGAGGTCGCGGAGCTCAACACGCTGTTCCAGAACCTCGTCACCGTGCCGCGGCTCGAGCGGGTACCGAGCCTGAAGGACATGGCCCGCGCCGCGGGGAAGGACGAGATGCCCTACGGCCTGCTCGGGTACCCCGTCCTGCAGGCCGCTGACATCCTCTGCGTCAAGGGTGACGTCGTCCCCGTCGGCAAGGACAACCACGCTCACGTCGAGGTGACCCGGGAGATCGCGCGCCGGTTCAACAACCTCTACGGAGAGGTCTTCCCCATTCCCGAGCTGGTCATCAGCGAGATCACGACGCTCGTCGGCACCGACGGGCAGGCCAAGATGAGCAAGTCGCTCGGCAACACGATCCTGCTCTCCGACGACGCCGACACCGTGCGCCGCAAGGTCCGCGGGATGTACACCGACCCCAACCGGATCCGCGCCGACGTCCCGGGGACCGTCGAGGGCAACCCGGTGTTCCTCTACCACGACGCCTTCAACACCGACCGTGACGAGGTGGCCGACCTCAAGGAGCGCTACCGCGCCGGCCGCGTGGGTGACGTCGAGGTCAAGGAGAAGCTTGCCGTGGCGCTCAACGCCTTCCTCGAGCCGATGCGCGAGCGGCGAGCCCGCTACGAGAGCCGTCCCGGCTACGTCGACGAGATCATCGTCGACGGCACCGAGCGCACCCGCGCCGAGGTCAAGGCGGTGGTCGCCGAGGTGAAGAAGGCGATGGGCATCACCGGCACCTACAACCAGCTGCGACGCAAGGCCGAGCAGGCGCGCAAGCGGCGCGGCGAGTAGCCGAGCGCTGAGCTCAGCGGTGGTCGGGGTCCGCGGGCGGCGCGCTGTCGTCCTCGACGACCCTGGCCTCGGCGGCGGCCTCGTCGACGTCGTCGCGGCGCTCGCCACCGGCCGTCGCGTCGGTGCTCTCGTCGGTCGGCGGTGCCGCCCCCTCGACGACGTCGTCGGCGACCTGTTCCGTCGGCGTGCGCTCCGGCGTCTCGGCCTCGCGCCGGTCGTCGGACCGCTCCCGGTCGTCGACCTCCTGCACGTCGCCCTCCGTCGGACCGCTCATGCCGTCGTAGGCGTCGTCGTCCGGCTGGATCGCGTTGGGCATGGTGTGCAGGAGCCGGTCCTCGGCTTCGTGCGCCTTCCGGATCGTCTCCTGGACGTCGTGCAGGTCGGGTACCTCGTGCTCCGCCATGGCGCCTCCTCGTCGTCCGTCGCCGCTCTCCACTCTGCCGCGCCGAGGACCCACGGGCCAGCGCAGCACCGATCGCCCACGCTAGCGTGGTCGCCCGACCCTCCGCCGAAAGGATCCTGCCATGCCCGGTTGGTTGTGGTTCGCCATCGCCATCGCCCTCGGCCTGGTCATCTACCTGCTGTTGCGCCGTCGGCGGGTCGGCGGCCGGCGTCCGGCCCCGGCGATCGAGTACCTCCCGCCGGACGGCGAGCCGCTCGTGCCGGACCACGCGGAGGACCACGCGGAGGACCACGCGGAGGACCAGGTGGAGCCGGTCCTGCCCACCACCGTGGCGTCGCAGCCCGACGCGGCCGACGAAGCGGAGGAGCGGAGGGAGCAGCAGGAGGAGGAGCTCGCCGAGGACGCCGAGCTGCGCCACGACGAGGGCTACGTCGAGACGCTCAGCACCGGTGGAACCGGGGGCGCGACGGCGTTCGTACCGGCCGGTGAGGTGCGGCAGTCGGAGTACGGCGAGGGCACCGCCCGAGCAGAGCAGGGCGGGACCGCGCCGCAGGGCTGGACGGTGAAGGGCAACGCCGACTCGATGCTGTTCTACACCGACGACGCCCCCAGCTACCTCCGGGCGGTGGCCGATGTGTGGTTCCAGAGCGAGGACGCCGCAACGGCGGCCGGTTTCACGCGGTGGGACGCTCATCACCGCTGAGCCCACGGCTGAAGCCACGCCGGCGCACCCGCGGTCCGGAGCCCGGGCCGTCGAGCTGGACGTCCGCAGCAACTCGCTCAACCTGATCCGGCTCGGCCTGGCCCTGCTGGTGCTCGTGGCCCACGGGTTCTACCTGTCCGGCGCGGGGACCGGACCGTCGTTCCGGGGCGAGAACCTCGGCGGCTGGGCGGTGTTCGGCTTCTTCACGATCAGTGGCTACCTCATCACCGCCAGCCGGTTCGCCAACCCCCTCGGCCGCTTCCTGGTCCTGCGGGTCGCCCGGATCTTCCCCGGCTTCCTCGTCTGCCTCGTCGTCACCGCGGGGGTCTTCGCCCCCGTCGCCTGGTTGGCGGAGGGCCGCCCGTGGAGCGGCTTCCTCACGACGCCGACCACGCCGGCCGCATACGTGCTCGGCAACCTGGCCCTGCGGATCAACGCCTACGACGTCGCGGGGACACCGGCGGCGGTGCCCTACCCGGGCGCCTGGAACGGCTCGCTGTGGACGCTCTACTTCGAGTTCCTCTGCTACCTCGTCGTCGCGCTGCTGGTCTGCCTTCCGGTCGTGCGACGGCAGCGCTGGCTCCTCGTGGTGGCCTTCGCGGCGTCCGTGGTCGCCTGGGCGAGCGTCGACGCGTGGAGCTCCGGCGCATACCCGGACCTGGTCCTGCTGGCGCGGCTGCTGCCGGCGTTCTTGGGGGGTGCCGTGGTGTGGGTGGTGGTCGGGCGGCAGCCGTTGCGGGCGCCGGTCGCCCTGGCGGCAGTGGTCGGCGCCGGCGTCCTGGTCCTGGCCGTCGGCCACTGGGGCGCCCAGGCCGCGTCGCCGCTGATCGCGTATGCGTTGCTCTGGCTGTCGACGGTGCTGCCGTCGCCGAGGGTGGCCCGGCGTCACGACATCTCCTACGGCGTCTACATCTACGCCTTCCCGATCCAGCAGCTGCTGGCGTATGCGGGCGCGTACCGCCTCGGGCTGGTGGTCTACGACCTCGTCGCGGCCGTGGTCACCGCCGCCGTCGCGGTCGGCAGCTGGCGGGTGGTCGAGAGGCCGGCGCTGCGCTGGGCACGGCACCGGTTCCGAAAGCAACCATCAGGGCCGAGCGAGGGCGTGGCGGACGAGCGGTCCAGCGGCGTCCCAGCGGCGGCGCGCGACCACGCCGGGGAGCAGGCTGAGGGCGTGCGCCCGTGACGTGAGCCGGGCCCGCGCGGCGCGTTCCGCCCGCCGCCAGCCGAGCGCTCGCATCTGCTCGACGGCCATCGCGTAGTAGGCCCGCTCGTCGGCGAAACGGGAACCGTCCACGAGGGTCGTCGACGAGGCGCTGGCCGCGTGCCGGCGGTACAGGAAGCAGACCGCCGGGTCGACGACCAGGGCTCCCCCGTCGGCGACGAGGTCCAGCTCGAGGGCGAAGTCCTGGATGATCGGCAGCTCGACCCGGAACCCAACCTCCTGGATCGCGGTGCGCCGGAACGCGATCGAGGGCCAGTAGAGCCAGTTGCCGTGCAGCAGTGAGGTGGCGAGAGGCTCCCCGGAGAGCACCGTCCGCGCTGTGCCCCGGGGGCGGAGCAGGCGCTGTTTCACGGTGTCGGCCAGGCCGGCCGACGGGGTCCCGGTCTCGTCGACGACGCGGACGCCGGGCTGGACCATCACGGCGTCCGGCTCCGCGGCAAAGGCGTCGAGCACCACTCTCACGTAGTCCGGGAGCAGGACGTCGTCGCAGCCGAGGAAGACCAGGTGCTCCCCGGTCGCCCGGGCGAGACACTCGCGGTAGTTCGCCGTGATGCCGAGGTTCGTCTCGTGCCGCACCACGGTGACGCGCGGGTCCGCCAGGCCGCTCAGCCACTGCGAGATCTGCGGGTCGGGATAGGCGTCGTCCACGACGACGAGACGCCAGTCGTCGCGCTCCTGCGCGAACACGCTCTGCACCGTCTCGCGCATGAGGTCGGGGTCGCCCCAGTACGGCACGAGGATGTCGAGCGCCACGGCCGACAGGGTATGCGGGTCCGCGCCAGCCCCGGTGTCAGGGCGGCAGCCGGCGCAGATCGGAGGGTTACACCCCTGATCACGGGTGCAACGCTCCGACGTGGCGAAGAGACACGCCTCACCGCCGCACCACACACCGCGCCACCCGGCAGGCGGTGGGCCGACCCGGCCACCCCCGGTCGACCAGAACGTCGCCGACCTCGACGGCGAGCCGGCATGGCGTGACGGCGACGTCAGGCCAGAACGCCCGCACCGTGAGCCAGCCGGAGCCGGCGCTGCGGCGGTCGCGCCTCCCGTCGCTCATCTGTGCCGCGAAGCCCTCGTGGCCCAGCCTCCCGTCGAGCTCGACCAGCACCCGCTGATCGGGATAGCCCACGTCGTGGCGCTCACGAGCACCGCCGGTGCGGTGCAGCTGCCGCGCGCCGACGGGAAGGCCATGAGCGCGCTCGACGTCGTCGCGGTACCGACCTTCCATCGCGCTCTCGACCCCGTCGGCGGCGGCGCCCAGAACCATGGTGAGCAGCGCGCGCTGGGGATGCCGCGCTCGGTCGGCGAGCCGGGCCAGGACCGCGGACTCGTGGGTCAGGCGCTTCTGGAACGCCCGTCCAAGCAGGGCAAACGTCTCGTCCGGCGTCGCCGTCGCCGCGACGTCGAGGACGGTCTCCTCGACGGTGGTCCGCCACGGCCAGTGCAGGCCGTCGACGCGCCGGTCCGCGGCGACCACCCGGTGCACCACGACGCCGGTCGGAGCCGCGACCCGCCGGCGCTCGTCGATGACCAGGTCGAGGTGAGCCGACGAGGAGCGCACGAGTCCCCATGTGTAGGCCGCGGTGGAGTGCGACCACGCCGAACCGGGAACCGCCAGCTGGGCGGCCAGAGCGGTGGTCCACCAGTCGTCACGCCCGGGCGTCGTGAGGTAGACGCCGGGATGAATGCGGACCCACCACCCGCGGGCCAGGCGCCACTCGATGGCCTTCGGCGTCAGGCCGGCGGCCAGGCACTGCGCTCGGGTCACCAGTCCCCGCTGCTCCTGCCGGGCCCGCTCGAGGTCGGCCAGGCTGCGGACGACCGGAGGCGCGCCGAGCTGCATACCTCCACTGTCGGCCAGTGAGCACCAGCGCCGGTGAGGTCGTCCACAGGCCCCGAGCGCTACCGGGTGGCGCCGGTGACCAGCCAGCCGTCCGCACGGAACCGCCACCAGAGGCCCACCGCGCGCAAGGCAACGAACCCGCCCCCGAACCACACCCACAGCCCGGCGAGCGCCTGACCGAACCCGCCCGGAAGCACCTGCCCGCCGGAGCTGGCCCACAGCGTCACCGGCACCCAGATCACCCCCGCCGCGACCATGGCGACCGCCAGCCAGACGGTGTCCCCGGCGCCCATCAGCACCCCGTCGACGACGAAGACGAACCCGGCCAGCCACTGGACGACCGCGACGACGAGGAACGCCCACGCCGCGGCCGACACGACGGCGGGGTCCGGGCTGAACACGCGGCCGATGAACGGCGCCAGCGGCAGCAGGACGACGCCGGTCACGACGCCGGCGCCGACGCCCCACCGCGCCATCGTGGCGGAGGCGGCTCGCGCTCCCGCGACGTCGCCCGCGCCCAGGGCTTTGCCGGTGATCGCCTGCGCGGCGATGGCCAGCGCGTCCAGGGCGAACGCCAGGCCGTTCCACACCGTCGCGACGATCTGGTGGGCGGCCAGCACCGAGTCGCCGTACCGCGCGGCGACCACCGTCGTGGCGATGATGACCCCCCGCAGCGCGAGCGTCCGGACCAGCAGCGGGACGCCGCCGCGCGCGGCATACAGGATGCCCGCGGTATGCGGCGACAACGGCGCCCCGAGCCGGATCGCCTTGCCCAGCACGGTGACGACCAACGCCACCGCCATGCCGGTCTGCGCCAGCACGGTGCCGATGGCCGAGCCGGCGATGCCGAGGCCGGCGCCGTAGACCAGCGCGAGGTTGAGCACGATGTTGGCGCCGAACCCCGCGACGGCGACGACGAGCGGCGTGCGGGTGTCCTGCAACCCCCGCAGCAACCCGGTCGCCCCGAGAACGACGAGCATCCCCGGTATGCCGACGGCCGAGATGCGCAGGTAGGTCGTGGCCTGCTCCTGCACCTCGAGCGAGCCGCCGATCGCCCCGCACAGCACCGGCGCCGCGACCGCCATGACGACCGCGGTCGCCGCGCCGAGCGCGATCGACAGCCAGAGCCCGTCCACCCCCGCCGCCACGGCACCCGTCTCGTCGCCGGCGCCGAGCCGCCGCGCCACCACGCTGGTCGTGCCGTAGGCGAGGAAGACGAACACCCCGGCCGCCGTCAACAGGATCGACGAGGCGACCCCCAGCGCGGCCAGGGGTTCGGTGCCGAGGTGGCCGACGATCGCGGAGTCCGCGAGCAGGAACAATGGCTCGGCGACCAGCGCCAGAAAGGCGGGGATGGCGAGGCGCAGGATCTCCCGTCTCATCGACTTCCCCACCCGCGGGAGCCTAGCCACGGCCGCCGGCGCGGTCGCCGGCGCTCGCGGTGGACGTCAGCCGTCGAGGTGGAGCGTGCCCCAGCTGCTCCGGAACTGCGCGTCGTTGCCCTTGCGGGCCGGGTTGTTGCTGACGAAGGAGTTCAGCTCGCCGGCCTTGGGACCGCTGGCCACCGAGTCGCTGACGTTGAGGTTCATGCCGTACTCGTTGCCGCCCGAGATCGAGTCGGCGCCCAGCGTCGACCACGGGATGGACGCCTCGATGACGTAGCCGCCGCTGGTCTTGGCCGTGGCCGCGTGCAGCCCCTGGATGGTGTTCGAGCCACGGGTGAAGACCGAACCGGCGGGCACGTTGATGCCGCTGATCACGCTGTTGTCGGAGAAGTCCGGCCCGAGCAGCACGTGCTTGTCGCCGGTCTCCAGCGAGGCGTTGGTGTTCTTGGGCAGGGCGGTGCCGAACTCGAAGTTCACCCCGTCGCCCTTGAACAGCTGAGAGGTGTCACCGCCGTGGGTCTGCAGCGCGGTCTTGTCGGTGACCGCCACGATGAAGTAGAGGTTGGCGTCGTCCCAGGCGAGCCTCCAGTGGCCGAGCAGGCCGGTGGCGTTACCGGCGATGAGGACGTTGCTGTCGAAGGTCGGGGTGTCACTCGGCCAGTCGGACGGGTTCGCGTCGATGGTGAGGCCCGTCGACAGGTGGGTGGCCGAGATCTTCGGACCGGTCAGGGTGCTCGCGGGT
The DNA here is from genome assembly GCA_963751085.1 of uncultured Actinomycetota bacterium. Classification (GTDB taxonomy): domain Bacteria; phylum Actinomycetota; class Actinomycetes; order Actinomycetales; family Dermatophilaceae; genus Lapillicoccus. The sequence goes on from CAVVTH010000006.1 coordinate 262,601, forward strand.
CCGCCACCGTTCCCCGTCGGGTCCACCTTGTCCGGCAGCGTGGTGCCGTACCAGTAGAGGCCCGCGAGGACGAGCACCACGACGGCGAGCACGATCGTCACGATGAGCCCCCACCGAGGCCGCGACCTCCTCGCCGGCGGGTCGTAGCGCGGCGGCGCCGGGTTGCCGTTGTCACCACTCGGCTGCGCGAGGGTTCGGTATGCCGGGAGTTGCGGCGGCGGGGACGTCGGCTTCTGTTGCGCTGGGTAGGCCTGCTGCGCCGGGCCGGCTGCTGCGCCGGGGACGTCGGGGCAGCCACCGTGGTCGCGAGCGGCTGGGTCGGCGGCGCGGTCACCGCCGCCGCGAGCCCGCGTACCGGTTCGCTGGTGTCGTCCGACTCGGGCTTGCGCCGGGTCTGGGTCGTCGTCGCGTCCGTGGCGAGAGCCTGGCGCGCGCGGTCCTCGTCCTCGACCTCGACCGGGGGAGGCGGAGTCGGCACCGCCGTGACCGCGGGCTGGGCCACGATGTGGTCGAACACCCGGCCGTCGGGTGACCGGAGGAACAGCACGGGGGTGGCCCACTCCGCCGCATACTCGGCGATGAGGGCCTTGCGGGCGCTGGTCGCCGCCTGGTCCACGGGGAAGCCGTCGGCGAGCGCGCCGTAGAACTCGCCGGTGAACGTCGTGGCGGCGCCGTCGGAGATGGGGAACTGCATGGCGACGACGGCGGTGCAGTCCTGCTGCACCAAGCCTTGCGCCATGCCGCTGAACGGGTCGGTGCTGTCGACGCGAGCGGACTGGCAGGCGTTGAGGAGCACGAGACGCAGTGGGTCGTGGTCGCGCAGGTAGGGGCCGAGCACGGTCGGGCTCACCTTGGTGCTGCGGCCGTAACGGTCCTGGAAGTAGACGACGCCGTCCTGCAGGCGGTCGTCGTAGTCGCCGTGCCCGATGAAGTGCAGGATGTGAACGTCGTTGTGCCGCAACCACGCCGAGAGGGCCTGGATGGTCGGCGCCGGCAGCCGGTCGATCTTCACCGTGCCGTCCGCGACCTTGGCCGCCAGGGCGTCCTGCACGCGTCGCCACTCCGCCTCGACGTCGAGCTCGGGCAGGTCGGTGGGTGACGAGATGACGACGAGGATGCGCAGCGCCCCGTCCACGACGAGTGGCCGCGGCGGCTGCGGCACTTCGAGGTAGCGCACCACCGGGGTGCGTTCCGACTGCGCGATGAAGCAGTTGCCCCGCCGGTCGTACAGCAGCTCCCACGGCAGGCCGGCGATCGACGGCGCGTCGGTCAGCCGGAGCCGTAGCCGGAGCCCGTCACCCTCGTCGCGGGCGTAGTCCTGGGAGCGCTGCCAGGCCAGCATGATGTCCTCGGAGAACACCGCCTCGAACAGCGGGCCGCCGAGGTCCATGGAGGCCTGGCTCTGGGGGTCGGACCCGGCGCGGCGGGTGCCGCTGCGACCGGGATCCAGCTTGAGCAGCAGGTTCTCCAGCTGCGTCGCGTCGAACGGCAGCGTGAACGTGCCGCTGGGGCTCTCCCCCTGAGGGCTCGTCGTCACCCGTGCGCGAAAACCGCCGCCTGCCGCCGCTTCGAGCAGGAGGTCGAAGTTCTGATACGTCCTGGAGGCCATCGCCGGCCCTTTCGCACGGTCCCGTTTACCCCTTGGTAGAGGTGCCCGGTGGCGCGATGATACCGCCGTCGCCGCCCCGGTATGCCGGCAATGCCCTTCCACCGCGCCCTTCCGCCGCGGGGCCGCAGGCCCGAAGATGGAGCTTCGGCGAGGGCACCGGGACCACGGAGCAGCGGCGACGTATCTCCCCCTCGGCTTGCCGACTCCGTGAGGATCGTGGGACGCATGTCTGGTGTGGACGCGTGGTGTGCGCTGGCCGACGAGGTCGTCGCGACGAACGACGCTGCGCTCCGCTCCCGGACCGGCGCCGCCTTGGTCAAGCTGGGCTTGAGCGCCGAGCAGCGGGCCGACCTCGAGGCGACGATCCGCGGACGGGAGGACCCCGCGGGGCTGCTGCTGGCGCAGGTGGCCGCGGACGCGCATACCGACCGGTCGGCGGCCACACCGGAGTCGGCCACATCGGAGTCGGCCACGGCGACCCCGGACCAGATGGATGCCGCGCTGTCCCTCTCGACGCTGCTGCTCGCCGGACCCCCCGCGACGATGGCCGCCCGGCTCGGCCAGGCGGCTCGGGACGTGCTGGCGCACCTGCCGCCGGACGCCGCCGGCTCACTGGTCTCCGGGCTGCTGACCGCGTCGCTGTCCCTCGACGACCCCGCGATGCGGACGGCTGCGCTGACCGCCGTGGTCGACGCGACGGGTCACGTGACCATGGGCCGGTTGCCGGTCGCCACGGTCGTCAGCGAGGTGGTGGCTTCCCACCCGACCGACGGGGACCGGCACCTGGTCGCCATGGTGCTGGCGCGGGCGTCAGTCGGCGCGCCTGCTCTCCGGTGGCCTCGACGCCCTGCGCGGCGGTGCCGATGCCGCCGCGGTGGTGGCGCTGCTCGACGAGGTCGCCACCCTGCGCGACACCGGGGTGGCACCGCCACCCTCGGCGGTCGGCGCCGATCGCGACTCCGGACGGGATGCGGTCTCCCCGTCCGGGCCCACCTGGCGGGGACCGGTCGACCAGCGCGAGGTCGAGCCGACGCGCGGTCTCGAGGATGCGGCGCCCGGAGGGGTGCTGCGGTCCGCATACCCCCGTATCGACGTCGACGCGCACCGCGACGTCCGCCCTGAGGTCGTCGTCGTCGACGAGCCGTTCGACGTCGTCGTGGGGCTGGCCAAGTTCCAGGACGCGGCGATCACGCAGACGGGTGCGATGCGATTCCTGGCCGGCGCCACGACCGAGCTGGAGCTGATCCTGGTCTACGACCCGAGCTCCCTTGCGGCACAGGGAGAAACCCGGCTCACCCTCAGCGTCAGCGATGCCGATCCCTTCCCCACGGCCACGGTGTCCTTCGTCGCGCAGTACCGGCCCGACCTGCCTACCGAGCGGCGGATCGGCGTTCACTACATCGTCGGTGGCCAGGTCGTCGGGATCGCGTGGCGCAGCGTCATCGCCGTCCCCTACGCCAAGGACGTCGCGAGTGCGCCGACGCCGCATACCGGTCCGGACGCGCTGATGGACCTCGAGCCGCTCCTCGGCGCGGACCAGCCCGACCTCATCCTGTCGATCTGCTCCTCGGACGGCGCTGCGACCGGCGAGTTCGTCTGGACGGCGTATGCGGCGGCGGCCGACGTGACGGTGCCCGACGCTCCGCGCTCGTCGAGCCTGGACTCGGACCTGCAGGGGTTCGTCACCGAGATGCGGCAGACGGTCTCCCAGTCGCAGGGCCCGTTCGCGGACTACCTCTCGCTGGCCGGCAAGGCGAAGCGGATGGGTCGGGCCGTGCCGGACGGCATCCAGGGCGTCGTCCGTGCGGTCGTCGAAGACCCCTCGCGCAGCGCGGCTCCCACGATCTTGCTGCTCACCGAGGAGGTCACTCTGCCGTGGGAGATCGCCGTTCTCGACCCGCCGCTCGACAGCGCCTGGGGCGGGATCTCGCCGTTCCTCGGCGCGCACGCGGCGATCTCCCGGTGGCCGCTCACCGAGAAGCGGCCGCGCCCGTCGCCCCGGTCCGCCGTGGCGGTGAAGCGCGCCGCCGTCCTCACCGCCGACTACACCGGCGTCATGGGCTGGGGCCAGCTCAAGGAGGCGCAGGAGGAGGCCGACTACGTCACCACCCTGTTCACGTCCGCCGTCCCGGTGGCTCCGTCGCTGCGCGACGTCGTGAACCTGCTCAGCGGGAACCCGCCCGCCGACGTGCTGCACGTCGCGCTGCACGGCCAGTTCGACGCCCAGGGCGACCAGGGTGGACTGGTCCTGCTCGCCACCGACGCCGCCGGAAAGCTCACGACCCGAGCGCTGTTCCTCACTCCGGACCAGGTCCTCAATGGCCGCCTCGACGGTGGCCCCTTCGTCTTCCTCAACGCGTGCCAGGTCGGTTCGGACAAGCGGGTGCTCGCCGACAACGGCGGCTTCGCGTCGACCCTGCTGCAGATCGGCGCGACCGGTGTCGTCGCCCCGCTGTGGAACGTCAACGACGTCACCGCGGCGGAGTGCGCTCGGGCGTTCTACGCTGCGACCTGGGGTGGAAGCGGCGGCGGCGCTGACGGCGAGCGGGTCTCCGCGGCCGAGGCGGTCCGGTCGTTGCGGGCGCGCTACACCCAGCCGGCCGCCGAGGCCGAGACCCCCGGGGTCGACGCGACGCTCATCGCCTTCCAGGTGTTCGGGCACCCCCGGCTGCGGCTCGACCGTGGCTGACCCATCTTCGAAGGAGCGCGATGGCTGAAAACCTGCGGCCCGAGGGAATCCCGGTCACCATCGGCACCGTCCGGATCTCCACGCCCGGCCTGACCGGGCGGGTCGAGGTCCACCAGCCGGGGAGCGCCGGTATGCGCGGCGCGGAGAGCTCGACGGAGCCCTTCCGCCGGGCGCTCGACGACGCCGGCATGGTGGAGCAGCTCACCGTGGAGATCTCCGGCCAGCGCGAGCTGGACTCGGCGGCCGGCAGCCGCGGTGGCGGTGGCGGCACCGACATCGTCGTCGAGGTCCCACCGCCGGGCACCGGCAACGGCCAGCTGCTCCTGTATGCGGCGGAGGACGGTTCGCTGTCGTGGCACCTGCCTGACGACGTGCCGCCGGACCAGGTGGTCAGCCGCGGTGGCGACCGCCGCACCTACCGGGTGCCTCGCGAGGTGATGATGGCGGATCCCGACTCGGCCGGTGGCCAACGCGGCATCCTCGGGGCGGTCGGGTCGAAGCTGTTCAAGGTGCTCGTGTTCCCGCTCATCGACCCGGTGCTCGGCAAGGTCGGCGACTACTTCGCCGGGCGGTGGGAGCAGAAGCACCGGCGCAACCTCGTGCGCTGGTTCGACCCCGGCGACTACCAGCGGGCCGACGTTCCGGCCTTCGCGGCTCCGGACTGGGCCCGGGTGAGCGGCGGCACCGCCCTGCTGTTCATCCACGGCACCACCGCGCAGTCCAACACGGCCTTCGACCAGCTGCCCGGCGCGACCCTCACCGAGCTCGGACGCCGTTACGCCGGAAGGGTATTCGCGCTCGACCACTTCACGATCTCCGTGACGCCGCACGACAACGCCCGGTGGCTGGCCGAGCAGCTCGCGGCCCTCGGCGGCGGTGCACCGTTGACCCTCGACATCGTCAGCCACGACCGCGGCGGGCTGGTCGGCCGCGTGCTCGCCGAGCGAGCCGCCGAGATCGGGCTGGCGGGCAAGGTCACCGTGCGCACCCTCGTCATGGTGGGTACCCCGAACGCGGGGACGGTGCTCGCCGACAAGGCGCACCTGTCGCAGCTGATGGACCGGGTCACCGGCCTCGCGCAGTTCATCCCCGACGCCGGCGTCACCGACGTGGTGGGACTGGTGCTCTCGATCCTCAAGCAGCTGACCGTCGGTGCGTTCGGCGGCCTCGAGGGGATTATGGCCATGAACCCGACCGGCGACTACCTCAAGGCGTTCAACACGACGCCCGGGTCGAGCGCGACCTACCGGGCGATCGCATCCAACTACCAACCGGCCCATGGCTCCTCGTTGGCCCGCATCGCCCGCAACGCGGGCACGGACTTCGTCTTCCAGAAGGCCAGCAACGACCTGGTCGTCCCGACGGACGGGGTGTTCCGCGTGGACGGGGCCCCGGGGTTCCCGGTCGCGGACCCGCTGGTCTTCGCGGCCGACGCCGGCGTCGACCACTCCTCCTACTTCACCCGACCCGAGGTGTCGGCGAAGCTGCTGGAGTGGCTTCCCGGGTGAGATGACGCGTCGCCTCACGGCGGGAGAGGGCCGAGATCTCTTTCGCGTGGGCGTCGACGAACGCGCGGACCCAGTCCGGCGCCACGCGCGCGTGGTCGCGCAGCGCCCACCCGATGGCCTTGCGGATGAAGAAGTCCCGGTCGGCGAGGTTCGGCTCGACAACGTCGGTGAGGAGATCCTCGTCGAGGCGGTCACCGCGGCCGACCTGGGCGACGATCGCCGTCCGGCGCAGCCAGAGGTGCTCGTCGACCGCCCACTCCCGCAGCCGCAGGCCCTCCACGTCCGGCGCCCGCTCGAGCACGTCGCGGACGAGGTGGGTGGCCACCTCGTCGACGACGTCCCACCAGGCGCCGGTGACGACGAGGTGCCGCCAGAGCGCCATGCTGTCGCTGTCCAGCCACCCGCGGTAGCGGCGGTCGCGCGCGAGGGCGATCGCCGCATACCACTCCTCGCGGTATGCGGCCTCGTCCCACAGAGCGCGGATCGTGCCCTCCCACGTGGCGCGGTCGGGCATCCGGAGGCCCGGGTCGGCGAGGAGCGGGCGCAGGACGGCCTTGAGCTGGGGTGAGGTGAGGCCGCGGTAGGGCAGCGCGGACTTCATGTAGCGCTGCTGGCCGGCGGCCCGCTCCGGGTCGGCGTGGCGGGCCAGCTCGGCGCGGACGGCCTCGACGAGGTCGTGCTGGACCGGGTGGACCGGGTGCAGCCGGTCAGGCGTAGCGGACCGCCGCCCGAGCGCGGGCCTTGGCCGCCTCGACCTCACGGTTCTTGGGCGGGGCCCCGGTGGACAGGTGGTCGAGCAGGTGCTGCGTCGCGTGGGCGACCACCTCGACGGCCTCGTCGAACGCGGCCTGGTTGGCCTGCGAGGGCTTGGTCGACCCGGAGACCTTGCGGACGTACTGGAGGGCGGCTGACCGGACCTCGTCGGTCGTCGCCGGGGGGTCGAAGTTGTGCAGCTGGCGAATGTTCCGGCACATGTGTCCGACTGTAGGCACCCGGGCTGGCCGGCCGAAACTGGTTCGTGACTTTCTTCTGTCCACAGCCGGTGGACGAGGATCGGGGCACGTGGCCCCGCACGAATGCTGCCGTTCCTGGGAGAACCATGCACCGGACTTCCCCAGGTTGTCCCCAGGCCGGACCGGCGTGGCGCACACCGATATCCACACGCCGTCCCCAGGAGAGGTTTGTCCCGTCAGCGGCGGCACCCCTAGCGTGACGGAGCGCCGGAGACGTCGGCCCGCCGCGACGCCCGCCACGGGGTGTCAGGGCGTGGTGATGGTATGCAGTGGACACCAGTTCGAACGGCAGCTCGGAAAGGACGCGAGGCGCGGTGGCGACCAGGTGACCATCCAAGAGCTCTTCCCGCAGCGCTCCGACACGCCGCCGGACGACCGGCTGCCGCCCCAGGACCTGCATGCGGAGCAGTCCGTGCTCGGCGGCATGCTGCTGTCCAAGGACGCGATCGCCGACTGCGTCGAGGTGCTTCGCGCGGCCGACTTCTACCGGCCGCAGCACGAGGCGATCTTCGACGCGGTGCTCGGCCTCTACGGCCGCGGCGAGCCGGCCGACGCCATCACCGTCTCCGACGAGCTAGGCAAGCGCGGCGACCTCGGTCGCGTCGGTGGCCAGGCCTACCTGCACCAGCTGATCTCCTCGGTGCCGACCGCGGCCAACGCGGGCTACTACGCCCAGATCGTCGCCGAGCGCGCGGTGCTGCGCCGGCTGGTCGAAGCCGGCACGAAGATCGTCCAGCTCGGCTACGCCCAGGGTGGCGGCGACGTCGAGGACATCGTCAACGCGGCGCAGGCGGAGGTCTACGCGGTCGTCGACAAGCGGGGCGGCGAGGACTACCACCGGCTCGGCGACATCCTCGAGATGACCGTCGACGAGATCGAGGTCGCCTCCGGCAAGTCCGGCGAGATGACCGGCGTGCCAACGGGTTTCACCGACCTCGACTCGCTGACCAACGGGCTGCATCCCGGGCAAATGATCGTCCTGGCGGCTCGGCCGGCCATCGGGAAGGCGCTGGCGCTCGACACGCCGCTGCCCACCCCCAGCGGGTGGACGACCATGGGTGAGGTCGCCGTCGGCGATCTGCTTCTCGGTGCGGATGGACGCCCGACCCGGGTCGTCGCCGCCACGGAGGTCATGACCGACCGGACCTGTTACGAGGTGGTCTTCTCGGATGGGGAACGGATCGTCGCGGACGCCGACCATCAGTGGGCCACGACCACCCGCGCCTCCAGGGGAGCCGCCTCGGAGCGCTCGACCACACCCGCCCGGTCCTCCTGGCGTGACGCGGACCTCGCCAGACTCCTGCAGGTTGCGAACGCGGCCGCCGGCGAACCCGACCGGTTAGTCAGCACAGGGGAACTCCTGGAGGAAGTTGGCAGTGTCTTCCGCGGCGTGCTGCTGTCCCAGGTCATCCGCCAGGTGCCGATGGAGGCGCGTCAGCAGCGCGAGTTCGTAAGGCGCAGCCCCGGCCTTCGGCGCGACGAGCGGCCCACACCCGTCTACTCCCGACAGCTGCTCCTCAAGGTGCTCGTCGCTCGCGCGTCGCGGCCGACCTTGGCGACGGACCGTGGCGAGCAGCTGACCGTGACGACGACCGCGGAGATCGCCGAGTCCCTTCGGCATGTCAACGTCACCGAGAGCCGGCTCACCCACGCCGTGCCGGTCGCTGCGGCCTTTCAGCTTCCGGATGCGGAGCTGCCGATCCCGCCTTACACGTTGGGCGCGTGGCTCGGTGACGGCAACAGCGTCAGCGGCGGTCTCACCGGCGCAGACCCTCATATCGACGAGCGCATCAAGGCGGACGGGATCCTCGGCCGGCTGCGAGCCCTCGGGGTAGTAGGGGACAAGCACATCCCCAACAAGTACCTCCGCGGCTCGGAACAGCAACGCCGAGACCTCCTCGCGGGGTTGCTCGACACCGATGGCTATGCCGACGGGGCCGGCCTGGTGCAGTTCACCGAGACCAACGGCCGCCTCGTCGAGGGCGTGCTGGAGCTGGTCCGGTCACTCGGGTACAAGCCGAGCGTGACCACCAAGCGGGTCAAGGGTCGCTCGGAGGCCGACGGCAACGGCCTTCACGATCTCGTTCAGCGCCGGCGAGCAGGTTTTCCGCCTGGCGCGGAAGGCCGCCCGGCAGCGACCGCTTCGAGCGAACAGCCCGAGCCGGGTCCGCTACATCACCGAGGTCCGCCGGGTGGCCACCGTGCCGGTGCGCTGCGTCGAGGTCGACAACGAAAAGCACCTCTACCTCGCTGGACGCTCGATGGTCCCGACGCACAACTCCACCCTCGGACTCGACATCGTCCGGTCGGCCGCGATCCGGCACAACCTGGCGTCGGTGATCTTCTCGCTGGAGATGAGCAAGACCGAGATCACCATGCGGCTGCTCTCCGCGGAGGCGGGCATCCAGCTGCAGCACATGCGCAAGGGCACGATGCGCGAGGAGGACTGGACCCGGCTCGCGTCGACCATGGGTCGGGTCTCCGAGGCGCCGCTGTTCATCGACGACTCGCCCAACATGTCGCTCATGGAGATCCGGGCGAAGTGCCGCCGGCTCAAGCAGCGCGACAACCTCAAGCTCGTCGTCATCGACTACCTCCAGCTCATGTCGTCGGGCAAACGGGTCGAGTCGCGGCAGCAGGAGGTGTCCGAATTCTCTCGCGCGCTGAAGCTGCTGGCGAAGGAGCTCGAGGTCCCGGTCGTCGCGATCTCGCAGCTGAACCGTGGTCCCGAGCAGCGCACCGACAAGAAGCCGCAGATGTCCGACCTGCGCGAGTCCGGCTGCCTCACCGCCGAGACCCGAGTATTACGCGCCGACACCGGTGCCGAGGTCTGCATGGGCGAGCTCCTCGCGACCGGCGAGAACGACGTGCCGGTCTGGTCGCTGGATGAGTCATTGCGCTATGTGCGTCGGCATCTGACCCACGTCTTCCCGACCGGGACGCGGCCGGTCTTCCGGTTGACCTTGTCGTCGGGGAAGCAAGTTCGGGCGACGGAGAACCACCCCTTCCTTACGTATGCGGGATGGCGGGCCTTGGGCGACCTGCGGACGGGTGACCGGCTGGCCGTGCCGCGTCACGTACCGGCTCCCGAGGCCCATGACCCTTGGACCGACGAGGAGGTCATCCTCCTCGCGCACATGTTGGGCGACGGGTCGATGCTGCCGAAGAAGCCGCTGCGCTACGCGAGCGCCGATGAGGAGAGCCTCAGTGCGGCCGTGAGCGTTGGCGCGCCGTCCCAGCTCACCGGTGGGGTCTCGAAACCCCGCCCGTCGTCGCCTGGCTGACGAGGTTGGCGTCTTGGGCCTCCGCAGCCACGAGAAGTTCGTCCCGGACGGCGTCTTCCATGTCTCCAAGCGTCAGATCGCCCTGTTCGTCCGGCACATCTGGGCGACCGACGGATCGGTGACCGTCGACAAGTCCGGCCGCGGCGGTCGGATCAACTACGCATCGACGTCGCGCCGGCTGGTGGACGACCTGTCGCGACTGTTGCTGCGCTTCGGCATCTCCACCACGGTCCGGACCACCCGCAAGGCGGGGTACCGCGACGGCTACACGCTCGACATCTCCGGGGCGGACAGCCAACGCCGGTTCCTCCAGGAGATCGGCGTGCACCGCCCACTCGGAGCCGCTGCTGAACGGCTGCTCGCGATCGTCCGCGACACGAAGGCCACCGCCAACGTCGATACCGTGCCGGTCGCGGTGTGGGAGTCAGTCCGGTCGGTCATGGCGGACCGCGGCATGTCCACGCGCGCGTTTCAGAAGGCGGTCGGCGTGCAGTACAACGGCTCTTCCTTCTATCGGCACCCGCCCTCCCGAGAGCGTCTCGGCCGCGTCGCCGCGGTCCTGGACAGCGCCGAGCTGGAGCTCTACGCGGTCAACGACGTCCTCTGGGACGACGTCGTCTCGGTCGAGCCGGACGGGATCGAGGAGGTGTACGACGCCACAGTCGTCGGCGGCCACAACTTCGTCGCCAACGGGATCGCGGTGCACAACTCGATCGAGCAGGACGCCGACATGGTGATCCTGCTTCACCGTGAGGAGGCATACGAGCGAGAGAGCCCGCGCGCCGGTGAGGCGGACTTGATCGTCGCCAAGCACCGCAACGGTCCCACTGACACGATCGTGCTGGCGTTTCAGGGCCACTACAGCCGGTTCACCAACATGGCGCCGAGCTTCTGAGGCCGTCGAACCGGGTGCACATGCGGTGGTTTGACCCCACGGTCGCTTCGCCGCAGGTGCCCTGGTCCCCAGCTTCGGTGACACACTGAACCCATGCGTCAGGGCTTCGCGCACGAGGCGGTCCTGGCCCTGGGCGACGTAGCCGACGAAAGGGCTCCCCGGCGCAGCGGTCACGATGGCCTTGTGTGGACACTGGGAGCACGAACCACCCAGTCCCCTCGCTCCGCACCACAGGCTTCCATCTGCTTATGGCGTAGTCGGGGCCAGTCAGGCGCGCCGTTACCAAGGGTCGCGTCTTGGCGCGGCGGCTGCCCAACCGGTCCTGAACGGAGGACGGCCCTCAGATCAGTGGTCGCTCTTGCCGTCTGCCGGTCCTGGTAGGCACCAACGAGCCCGGGTTCATCGGCCTGCACCGTTGTCTCGGTCAGGACGGCGGCGAAGATGAGCTGTCCCCGGTGGTGCTGGTGCTGGATGTGGAGCTGGGCGGGGGGCCGTCCTCGTCACCTTTGGAACCGGCGACGTTCGTTGTCGGCGCGGGTTTCGGGCCGGCAGTGGTCTTGGCGGTGCCGGCGACGTCAGCGAGCAGCTTTAGAGCGTTACCGGCCGGGCCTTCGGCGGCCTTGGCCTCATGTGAGTCAGTCTTGCTTGAGCTGCCGCCGGATACCGCGCGTTCGTCGAGCGAGCGGCCCTCGTTGATCTTGGCGCCTTTCGCGCTGACGGTGCTGCCGGCGTCGCCGGCGAGGCCGCCGGTCAGGATGCCGGCCGCGATCTTGGCCATCTCGATGTCCTTCTGTGCAGCCATCGCGGCGTTGGCGACCCCCTGCTGCCCGGCGGCCGTCGCGCCTGTGCCGGCGTTGGCGAGTGCGGCGAGAGCGAGGGCTTGGGCGGTGGCCGAGCCACTCATGTCGCGGAACATGCCGCCGCTGGCCAGGACGCTGAGGGTGCCAGACAGGCCAGCGGGGTCGGGCAGGGCCGGCGGGTTGTTGAATGCGACCACGGGTGCTGCCAGCCCAGTTGGCGTGGTGTTGTCGGTCTGGGCTCGAGAACCGGCTTGCACCGCGGCGATGTCCGGGGCCTGCAACGGGATGGGGGAGTCCTGCCAGTTCCAGAACCGGGTGATGTCGAGCTTCTCGGCGCTATTGGCCCGTCCGAGCACCGCCTCAGCGAACACGCCGCCGCTGGGCAGGGGGACATAGTCCTCGATGGTGCTGTCGTAGTCGGCGTGCTTGCCAACCCAGGCCAGCCAGGCCGGGTCGGCCCCGGCTGCGGCCGCCGGCTGCTGCCCGTCGAGCAGGTCGCGTGCCTCCCACGGCATCCGGAAGATCAGGTAGTTGCCGGTGACGCCGATCGGGGCGGGGTCGACGACCTGGGCCAACGGCTGGCCGGCGTAGCTGTACGGCGCCAGCAGCAGGGCCACCGTGGCAGAGTCCATCGCCCGCCACACCACCTGGCTGTAGTGCAGCTGGTCCTGCGCCAGCAAGGCTTTCAGCGTCTGCGCGGGATCGCCGCGGCGCAAGGTCATCACCTGTTCGCCGAGCCCCCCGCCGGCTCCATAGGCCACGACCGGCACATCGACCTGCAACGGTGCACCGCGGTAGGACAGGACGAGCGTGACGAACCCGGTCTGCTGGACCCCGTCGGTGTCAAGAACCAGGGAGGTGACATCTCCCAGCGGAACAGGGAGGAATCCGTCCGCCTCGAACGGTTGGCCGTCGTTGCCGATGTTCGGGTTGACCGCCATGTACGTCGTGTTTTCTGGAGAGCCCTCCGGGAAGAACAAGCCGGCCCGCTTGCACGGGAAAGTGGCCCGGACCTTCTGCAGGGTCGCTCCGTCGGGGACCTGGATGACGCTGCCGTCGACGGAGTCGAAGCCGGTGACCGGCTGGCCGGACGGCCCAGCGGTCGTCGTCGACCCAGACCCGCCTGAACCGCCAGCGACCACCGGAGTTCCCGGATAGGTTGTTGGTGGGAGCCGCTGGACCGTCGGCCGGATCTCCACGGTCTTTGCGACGGGCGCGTCGGCATCAAGGAGCGCCCGGGTCTGGGCGTTGAGCGCGGCGGCCTGCAGCACGTTTCGGTAGCGACGGATCACCATGTCCCCCGCGGCTTCGGTCCCTGGCGCCGCGGCAGGGACCACGAAGTCGATGGGCTTCATCGGGATGAACAGGCACGGCTCGAAGCGGTGTAGGCGCACGCTGGTCCGGTAGATCTGGACGACCTCGTAGTACTGCATGGTGAGGGCGTGCATGTGGTTGAAGTTGCCGACCACCCGAGTGCTGATCGTCTCGTGCTCGGCCTGTGAGAGCTCCCGCACGACCGACGCATACATGTTCCGGGCGGAGCTCGCCGCCTGGTGGGTGCTGTCGGCGATGTTTTGCGTCATCGACGCGGCGATGTTGCGCACTCCCGACGAGCCGGTCACCGTGTCCGACTGGGCGGACGAGGAGGCGGTGCTGCCGCTCCCGCCGATGCTCAGACCGCCGGCGCTGAAGCCGCCGCCGCCACCACCTTGAGACTGCTGGCCGTGTGCACTGTTCTGCGAGAACCCTCCCTGCGCCTCGTTGGCAACAGCGTTCTGAACCTCGCTCATGGCCCGCTTCTGGGTCGTGTCGCCGACCAGCATCTCGGTTTGGCCGCCGGTCTCCCCCTGGCGGCCGCTCTGCTGCCGCGACCAGTCGATCATCGCCACCCGGGTGCTCTCCCCCGGCGCGAGAGCCAACGAGTGCAACAGCTGGCCCAAAGCCACCCCTTGGGAGTACCACGACTGGGAAAACGTCACCCGGGCCCCGCGAACCGGCCGGCTGAACCCACCCCCGTCAACCGCCGACAACGGATCCAGCGGGCCGGCGTCCTCTAAGGCCGAACGGGAGCCACCAGTCGGGTCGTCCATGTCCGCCAGGACGAACGAGGAGTAGTAGGCCCGTTCCAGCGGATACCGCCCACTGCCGGGCACCAGATCAATCGGAGGGTCCTCCGCTGCTGCAGGACTCGCGCCGACCGACTCACTCAAGATCGCCCGTGCCGCCGCAAACGGGGGCCACAGGGCCAGGTCACGGATCGTCCGAACGTCCAACGACTCCCCGAACGCACCGTCGGCGCCGGCAGCGGCGACCAACCGCAGGCGGCCGACGTCCAGGTCCGCGGCGTCTGCCGTCGCGTCGTTCGGCGGCGTCGAGAACAGGTCGCCCGCCAGCTCAGCACCGGTCTCACCGCCAGGGACGCGACCCCCGTCGGCGGAAGCCTGGCCAGCAGCCAACACCGTGGCGGCAGCCGCGAACGTGGACGACGCGGCCAGGTCGAAGACCGAGGTGATCCCCAACCCGCTCAACGCCTCAACCGCGGCAGGCGCCACGCCCAACAGCACCTGCGGAGAGGATCGCAAAACCTCAGCCAACTCTAGATCAGCCGCTTCGGTGCGAAGGTACTCCTTGTAACCCATACCCACCTCTAGGTTCGACGAGTCATCGGCGATGACCGGAGGCACTGCCGCGGTGCCGCCAGTGAACTTAGTAGACAAATCGCTCCTGTGCCTAAGGCCAACGCACGGCGAGAACTCGCTGGAAGGGACCGTTAGCAAGGGACTCGGGCCCCATCGCCGGCGTAGCCGAGCTCCGCTGCTCGCCGCACGCAATTGACAGGCAGGACATGGAGTCCGGGGCGGCGACTTCGCTGCGATTCCGCGGTGCCACGACTTCCGGACCGTTGGCGAGGAGCGGTGCGTCGTCCGCTGGCAGGGATTGGCGGGCTATGCCAGGCGGCGCCAGAACTTTGATGGCGTGAGCGCTCGAGCTAGCTGAGCGATTTGCCGTCTCCGTTAAGTGCTTCAGATCGCCACCGCCCAATGTGCAAACGCTTGGCTGGGAACGCTTTGACTCAAGCCGGGGACTTCCATGCGGCCTCGCGAATCCCGATACCGGTTCTATGCGTGCCGCGCGCGTCGGTCCGCCGCCGGCGATATCCATCACCGCCCAGCCGGGCGAGCGGGTCAGGGGCAGCCGGGCGCGAACTGCGAGGACCGGCTCTCTGGGCCGACGGCGACGGCACGCCATGAGCAGCCCGCCCTGCACCGCTGGGACGACGAGCAGGCCGACTCCGGCCGAGGCCGCCACGGAGGCGAGGGGCCCCTGGCCACCGGGAGGAAGACGAGGTGCCCGAGCAGGGCCAGTGCGTCCGGTGTCAGGTGCAGCGGAACAGTTGTCGCCGGGCGGTGGGTGGCCGCGGCGGTGCCGGCGCGTCCGGCAACGACGCGGTCATCGCTCCACTCCGAGTGCGGTGAGCTGGGCCGCCTCGGAGGCGCGGGTGATCGCGGGGGCGTACCCGTCGGTCGCCGGACGGCCGCGCCAGCGACGGTAGGCCGCGACACCGGCGGTGAGCAGCACCAGGGCGGGGCGAGCTGCCAGCCACCGGGAACGACGACCATCGCGCCGGCGGCGTTGATCGAGGCGCGCATCAACCCGGCCGCCAGGGTGCTGCCGTTGGTGTCGACGAGCAGCGTGCCGATCAGGTAGCGCTGGAACGGTGCGGCGACACAGGAGCACACCCCATGTGATGAGGGCGCCCTGCCAGGTGGTGCCCGACCAGCCGTTGCTCTCGAACGCGAGAGGCAGATGCATGAGGAAGAACGGCAGCGCGGTCAGCAACGAGCCGGTCAGCAGCCCGTGGCGAGCCATCAGCTGGCCGCGAAGCATCGGTGCATGCTGGCCCGGGTGCGACAGGCTTTGCGTTGAAGTCTGCGCAGCCCGACCCAGCCGCCGGAAGCATTTGTGGGTTGGCACCCAGTCCTGAATCTTCCGCGAGCCGTTCCCGGACTCGACCGCTAGCACGCCTTGACTCAACTGCGTGAACGCGACCCGACCGTTGCCGTCTCGTCAGACGTCATCGCCGCGGCTAGCTCGAGGCTTACGCTCAGCGGAGGACCTCAGAAGGCAGGTTTTCGGTGGATGCGCGCCAGCTGCGCTACTTCTTGGCGGTGGTCGACGAGGGCGGTTTCGGTCGGGCCGCTGGCCGGTTGTTCATCGCCCAGCCGTCCTTGTCGCAGGCGATTGCCGGCTTGGAGCGCGAGCTCGGTGTGACCCTTTTCCATCGGGTAGGACGCACGATCGTTCTGAGTGAGGCGGGCCGGACGCTGATTGGGCCAGCACGGCTAGTGCTCCGCGATCTCGATGCGGCCCGGGCATCGGTGGACGCGCTTCGCGGCGTAAGGAGTGGGCGGCTGGAGATGGCGACGATGCCCTCACCGGGGATCGAGCCGCTGACGACCCTGATCGCGGAGTTCACCACCCGCTACCCCTTGATTACCCTGAATATTGGCGGTGTCTTCACTCCGGACGAAGTCATCGACGCGGTCCGCTCCGGCAGCTGTGAACTGGGGCTGACGGGTGCCCGGGAGCCGGTGAAGGTTGCCGGCGTCGACGTGCTGGCCCTGGAGGACCAGCCGCTGATCCTGATCGTCAGCCCGACCCGGGACACCTTCGGGGAGGTCGAGTTTGTCACCGGTGACGCATTGAGCGGTCACCGAATTGTCGCTTCGCAGCAGGGATCGCTGATGCGATGGATGGTCGACGACGTGCTGGCGGCTGGGGTGGACTGTGCGATCGTGGCGGAGGTCGCGCACCGAACGTCGATCCTGCCGATGGTGATGAGCGGTGTCGGCCACGCGGTGATGCCGGCGTCGTGGCGCCAACTCGCGCAAACGTGCCGGGCTGCGCACCCTCACCATCGTCCCCGAAGTGATGCTGCATGTCGCGTTGCTGTCTCGACCGACGGGCTTGACGCCTGCGGCCGAGTCGTTCCTGAACGTCGCTCGGCGGTACGCCGACCACCACCGATAGGTCGAGCCTATTCGGCTCATCGGTTTCTAGTCTTGGACCTATGGCCGGTAGGCGGGTGAAGATCGTGCCATCACCTCAGTCCACCGCAAAGAAAGGCCGGCCACATGACTGCCGACAAGGTTTTCAAGATCGCCTCGATCCCCGCCGACGGTGTCGGCAAGGAGGTCGTCGCCGCCGGCCGCAAGGTGCTGGACGCCGTCGCCGAGCAGTCGAACGGCACGTTCGCCTTCGACTGGACCGAGTTCCCGTGGGGCTCGCGAGTACTACGCCGAGCACGGCCGGATGATGGCCGAGGACGGCCTGGAGACGCTCAAGGCCTTCGACGCCATCTACTTCGGCGCCGTCGGCTGGGAGAACGTCCCCGACCACATCAGCCTGTGGGGCCTGCGCCTGAACATCACCCAGAACTTCGACCAGTGGGCCAACGTCCGCCCGGTGAAGTTCCTCCCCGGCGTCGGTCAGCCCGCTCCGCAAGGCCGACGACACCGAGCTCGACTGGGTCGTCGTCCGGGAGAACAGCGAAGGCGAGTACGCCGGCCTCGGCGGCCGCAACCTGTCCGGCCGCGGCCCGGGCAACGAGGTCGCCCTGCAGACCGCGCTGTTCACCGAGAAGGGCTGCGAGCGGATCATCCGGTTCGCGTTCGACCTGGCCCGCACCCGCAAGGTCAAGAAGGTCTCCTCCGTCACCAAGTCCAACGCCCAGCAGTACGGCATGGTGCTGTGGGACGAGGTCTTCGCCCGCGTCGCCCAGGACTACCCGGACGTCGCCACCGAGAGCGTCCTGGTCGACGCGATGAGCGCCAAGTTCGTCCTCAAGCCCGAGGACCTGTCCGTCGTCGTCGCCTCCAACCTGAACGCCGACATCCTGTCCGACCTCGGCTCGGCCCTGGCCGGCAGCCTCGGCCTGGCCGCCAGCGCGAACCTCAACCCGGAGCGCCGCTTCCCGAGCATGTTCGAGCCGGTCCACGGCTCCGCCCCCGACATCGCCGGCCAGGGCGTCAGCAACCCGATCGGCACCATCGCCTCCGGCGCCCTGATGCTGCGACCACTTCGGCCTGCACGCCGAGGCCGCCCGGCTCGAGGACGCCATCGACGCAGGTCACCGGCGCCGGGGTACTGACCCGCGACATCGGCGGCACCGCCACCACCGACGAGGTCACCGACGCCATCATCGCCGCCCTGCGGAACGCCCTGCAGCCTGCCTGACCTCCGCCCCGTATCCGACCTGCCGGACTTCGGCGTCGGACCTGGCTGCCGTGCACGCCACCGTCTCGTCCGGCCCAGTCCCGGCGTCTCGCAAGCTCGTCGATCCCGGCCTGCCGCCACGGCCTGCCAGTCGGCAGCGTCACTTCCCACAACGAGGTAGGAATCATGGCACGCATACTCCTGACGCAGCCCGCTGCGCCGATCGGTCAAGAAACCGCTGGTACCGGCAGCTGTACTTCTGGGTCATGCGTCGCCATCGTGGTCGGCATCCTGGTCGGCTGGCTCGCGCCCGGCTTCGGCATGGCGATGGAGCCGATCGGGACGACCTTCGTCACCGCGATGAAGATGCTGATCGGCCCGATCGTCTTCCTGACCATCATCGGCGGCATCGCCAGCGTCGCGGACCTGAAGAAGGTCGGAGCTGACCGGGCATCAAGGCCCTGATCTACTTCCAGGTCGGCACGCTGGTCGCCCTGACATTCGGGCTGGTCGCGATCAACCTCTTCCCGCTCGGCGAGGGCGTCAACGCCGACGCTCAGCACGCTCAAGGTGACGCGACTCGGTCAAGACCCTGATCGACACCGGCGAGAACCAGCACTGGTGGGAGTTCCTCGTCCACATCGTCCCGACCAGCGATGGTCGAGCCGTTCGTCGAGGGCGACATCCTGCAGATCATCTTCATGGCCGTGTCTGTCGGCGATCGCGCTGAACGCCGTCGGCAAGATCGGCGCGCCCGTCCTGGACGGTGTCCAGCGGCTGACCGGCGTCGTGTTCAAGATCCTGGGCTATCATCATGAAGGCGGCCCCGCTCGGCGCGTTCGGCGCCATGGCGTACGCGGTCGGCAAGTACGGCGTCTCGTCCCTGACCAGCCTCGGCGGCCTGATCGCGCTGTTCTACGTCACCTCGATCCTGTTCGTGGTCGTCGTCCTCGGGTCGGTGCATGGCCGTACCTGAAGCTGAACATCTTCAAGCTGCTCCGTTACCTCAAGGAGGAACTGCTGCTGATCCTGGGCACCTCCACCGCCGAGCCCGCCCTGCCCGGCCTGATGCGCAAGATGGAGTACGCCGGGGTCCAGCAAGGAGACCGTCGGGCCTGGTCGTGCCCACCGGCTACAGCTTCAACCTCGACGGCGCCGCGATCTACCTGTCCCTGGCCGCGGTGTACATCGCCCAGGCCACCAACACCAACCTGACGCATCGGCCAGCAGCTCGGCCTGCTGGCCGATCATGCTGCTGACCTCCAAGGGCGCAGCCGGCGTCGCCGGCGGCGGGTTCATCGCCCTGACCGCCACACTGTCCACCGTCGGCACCATCCCCGCCGCGGGCATCATGCTGATCTTCGGCATCGACAAGTTCATGTCCGAGTGCCGCGCCCTGGTCAACTTCATCGGCAACGCCGTCGCCACCTTGTTCATCGGCAAGTGGACCAGGACCCTCGACATCGACCGGGCCCGGGCCGTCCTCGACAACGAGGCTGTCCCTGAGCTCGGTGACACCCCGATCCGGCAGCCCGAGATCGCCGCACCGGAGCCCGTCATCACCGACGACGAGTACGACCGGCACCGGTTCGACGACCACCAGCCGGCGATCTCCAAGCACTGACCGGCCCAACCCCGGCACCCGTCCACCGACGAGGGGAAAGGGAAACTCCCGTGAAGGTCCTGGTCGCACCGGACAAGTTCAAGGGCAGCCTCACCGCCGCCCAGGTCGCCGACCGCATCGCGGCCGGCCTCGAACACGACCCGAGCGTCCGGTGCACCAGGCTCCCTCTCGCCGACGGCGGCGACGGCAGCGTCGTCGCCGCCGTCGCCGCCGGCTATCAACCCCACCCAGTGCAGGTCGTCGGACCCACCGGCCAGCCGCACCAAGCCACCATCGCCTTCGACGGCACCACCGCCGTCGTCGAGGTCGCCAACACCTGCGGCCTCGCCCTCCTGCCCGAGGGACGGCTCGAAGCCCTGGCGGCGTCCAGCTCGGTTTCGGCCAGGCCGTCCACGCCGCCCTCACCCTGAACCCGGCCACGGTGGTGCTCGCCCTCGGCGGGTCGGCCAGCACGGACGGCGGAATCGGCCTCCTCACCGCCCTCGGCGCCACCATCACTGACGCTGACGGCCACCCCGTGCAGCCCGTCGGCGGGCAGCTGGATCAAGTCGCTCATCTTGACCTGGCCGGCCTGCCGACCGGGGTGCAGTGGATCGTCGCCGGCGACGTCGACGCCGTCCTGCACGGCCCGCACGGCGCGGCGCAGGTGTTCGGACCCCAGAAAGGCGCCACCGCAGCCCATATCGATCACCTCGACCGTGGCCTCGCCCGACTCGCCGACCTGGCCGGACCCCGCGGACGCATCGCCGCCGTCACCCCGGGCGCCGGCGCCGCCGGCGGACTCGGGTTCGCCGCGCTCCTGCTCGGCGCGGAGTTGCGCTCCGGAGCAGAGTTCTTCCTCGACCTACTCGGCTTCAAGATGCACCTTGCCGATGCCGACGCTGTCGTGACCGGCGAAGGACGCATCGACGACCAGACTCTGCACGGCAAGCTGCCCTACGTCGTCGCCCAGCACGCTGCGCCCCGACCCACGTTCGCCGTCGTCGGCCTCAACCAGATCACCCCCGGATCGCCGCTCGAGCTCGCCTTCACCGCGATCCACCAGATCAGCGACCTCACCGACACCGACACCCGCCAGCGACCCCGAGCTCGACCGCGCGGATCCTCGCCCGAGATCGGCGAAGCCGATCGCGACCGCCCAGCTGGCAGCCCGCGCTGGCACCTAGCACCGCCCTCCGAGGAGCGTCATGACCACCACCGTGTCCCAGCCCGCAACCAGCCGAGCGCCGCGCCGATCGAC
The DNA here is from genome assembly GCA_963751085.1 of uncultured Actinomycetota bacterium. Classification (GTDB taxonomy): domain Bacteria; phylum Actinomycetota; class Actinomycetes; order Actinomycetales; family Dermatophilaceae; genus Lapillicoccus. The sequence continues at coordinate 283,479 of CAVVTH010000006.1, forward strand.
CGTCGAGGGCGACTGGTCCGCTGCGCGAGGCCACTCGCCGAAACCATGATCCCGCTGATCGGACAGCTGTTCCGTGAGCACGGAGTAATCACCGCCATCTACGGCCGCAGCCTGGTCAACAAATCCACCAGGAAGATCCTGAAGCTCCATCGCTTCGCCCGCCACATCGACGGGCAGGTGCTGCCCATCGCCCAGACCCTGGCCATCGTCGAGGCCCTGGACCCGGCTCGCCGCTCAGCCCGGCCACCGTCGACATCGCCGAGCTGCACCGGCTCCATCGAGACGCACCGGCCACGTCGTGGGAGGACTTTCTCCGCGAACAGCTCGGCTCGATCCTCGAGACCGCCGACCAGCCGACCACGACCGATGTCGTCCTCTACGGCTTCGGCCGCATTGGCCGGCTTCTGGCGCGGTTGATGATCGAGAACGCACGGCGCCCCCAACGGGCTACGGCTGCGCGCGATCGTGGTCCGGACCGGTGGACCCGACGACATCGTCAAACGAGCGAGCCTGCTACGCCGCGACACCGTGCACGGCGCCTTTGACGGCAGCATCACCGTCGACCCCGAGAGCAACACCATCACCGCCAACGGCACCGCTCATCGACGTCATCAACGCCGACGACCCCGCCACGATCGACTACACCGCCTACGGCATTCAGCACGCCCTGCTGGTCGACAACACCGGCCGCTGGCGCGACGCCGGCGACCTCGCCCACCACCTCGGCTGCCCTGGCATCGCACAAAGTTCTGCTGACCGCGCCCGGCAAGGGTGACCTCAAGAACATCGTCTATGGCATCAATGACGAACTCGCTCACCGACCAGGATACTGATCGTCTCCGCCGCGTCCTGTACTACCAACGCCATCACCCCCGTTCTGAAAGCGATCAACGACGAGTTCGGACTGGTGCACGGCCACGTGGAGACCGTTCACTCCTTCACCAATGACCAGAACCTGACCGACAACTTCCACAAGGGCCACCGGCGCGGCCGGGCCGCGTCGCTGAACATGGTGATCGCCGAGACCGGCGCCGCCAAGGCCGTGACCAAAGCCCTGCCCGAGCTCGCCGGCAAGCTGACCGGCAGCTCGATCCGCGTCCCCACTCCCAATGTGTCGCTGGCGATTCTGAACCTTTCCCTCGCCACCCCCACCGACCGCGATCGGCTCAACCGTCACCTGCAGGTCACCTCGCTGCACTCCGACCTGCGGCGTCAGATCGCCTACACCGATTCGCCGGAGGTCGTCTCCTCAGACTTCCTCGGCACCCGCCATACGGGCATCGTCGACGGCCTCGCGACTATCGCCAACGGCACCGACGCCGTCGTTTACGTCTGGTACGACAACGAATTCGGCTACAGCTGCCAAGTCATCCGACGTCATGGACCACCTCGCCGACACTCAACGCCCTGCTTTGCCCATCACCAACCGCCTTCATGTGCCGGTCTGAAGTGTCGACGCCTTCTCGACACGAGACGGGTATCGCTGGCCAGGGTCATCGCGATATGTGACAACCGAACACGTCAAAGTCCACGGTGCCTAACCGTCGGCTTGCGGATCTACCACGGACAGTCAGATCCGGGTCAGGTCAACGCCAGACTCTGCACGTCGCCCGGACCCCGGGATCCGCCCGTCTGACGACCTCTCCCTACCGCGAAGCCTCCTCAACATATCGACCGTCTTCCCGCATCGACCTGGCAGCGAGGCGCGGTGGCGCGGTGGCGCGGTGGCGCGGTGCGCTCGCCGGTCGCCCAGCCACAATGCGCTCAATGCTCGTCCGCCCATCTCCGGAGGTAGCCGTGGGAGCGCATACCCGGTTCGTGGTGCGGGTTCAGGTGCCGTGTGGACGATGGGTGCTGTGGACCGCGCTCTCGACCGTCGAACCCTGCTGCTGATCGGCGGGGTATCCCTGCTGGCGGGGTGCACCGGTGCGTCGACCGGTACGGCGTCACCTTCTACGTCCGCGACGTCCGTCCTGGGGGAGCCGGCAGCTCCGTCGTCCCTCTCGTCGTCCACCGGGACCTCGACCACCTCGACGGCGACGGTCCCGACGACCACCGAACCCGGGACCTCAGCGCCGAGCACCTCGTCCCCCGCCGCCCGGCCGGTCTGGACCGCGTACCCGCAGGACGTCTCTCCCGAGGTCAAGCAGACCGCCACCGGCTACATCGAGAGCCAGATCCATCCCGACGTCGAGGTGGTCTTCGCCCAGTACGGCGGCATCCTTGCCACGACGGCGAGCGTGCTCGTCGTCACTCACCCGTGGCCGACAGTGAGCGACCGGGCCGCGGGCACGACCTACGACGTGCGCCTCGTCAAGAAGGGCTCGACGTGGTCGGTCACCGAGGTCCACCCTTCGGTTCCCGGGGCCCCGTCAGGGGCCGTCTCCACCGCAGCCAAGCAGGTCTTGTCGCTGGAGCGGATCGAGCTTCCCCCTGCCGCTCGCGCCGACATCGCGTCCGGGCAGGTCCACGACTCGGTACTGACGGCGATGCTCACGCTCGCCGGGACCTACCGCATCGGGGTCAGCGTGGTCCGCTCCGGGCACCCGCTCGACGTGTTCGGCACCTCCCGGCCGAGCGACCATCCCGTGGGGCGAGCCTTCGACACGTGGCGTATCGACGACCAGCCAGTGGTCGCGGCCTCAACACCCAGGACCCTCGTCACCGCCTACATGCGGGCCGCCGCCGCGCTCGGCTCGTACAACGTCGGCGGCCCCGTGCTGCCCAGCGGTTCGGCGTTCTTCAGCGACGCCACGCACCACGACCACGTCCACATCGGCTTTCGGAGCTGACGGCCCTGGCCCCGCGCCCAACCCACCTCCGCAGCGGGCAGGCCGCGGCAAACCGGGAGAGCCCGTTCATCGTCCCAGAGATGCCCGAACGGCTGAGTTGGCGCGCCGCCTTCTGGGGCATGTTTGGCGACAGGTGGGGCGGCAGTCGCGAGCATCAGCGGGAGCTCAGGGGGGCGGCCGCCCCGCCCGAACCCGCAAGGGCGTAACTCGCCTTCGGATGTCGCGCCGAAGCGGCCAAGGCCGGCACCGCGCTGAACTCACCGAGGGTCTCGGGGGTCAGGAAGGCCCGCCTCCGCCATCACGGCGCATACCCGCACCAGGAGTGGACACCGGCTCAGGGTTGACGCATACCGATATAGGCATACGATTGTTTGCATGGCCCGAGCAGCGACGACGTCGGACGTTTTCAACGCGATTGCCGAGCCGCAGCGCCGCGAGATCCTGGTGCTGCTTCGGACGGGTGAGCGGCCGGTAACCGAGTTGGCACACCAGCTGCGGATGACCCAGCCGGGAGCGTCGAAGCACCTGCGGGTGCTGCGAGAGGTCGGTCTGGTTTGGGACCGCAAGGCCGGCAAGCAGCGCCTGTACGGCCTGGACGCCCGCGAGCTGAGACCGGTCCACGAGTGGACCGGCGGGTTCGAGCAGTTCTGGAACGAGAGCTTCGACCGGCTGGACGCATACGTCCAGGAACTGCACGAGACACGACAGGAGGACTGACCGATGGCGGACGAACGCGAGATAGTCGTCTCCCGGGTCATCAGTGCCCCACGGGAGCTGGTGTTCGAGGCGTTCACCGAGGTGCGGCACCTGTCCCGTTGGTGGGGACCGGAGGGGTTCACCACGACCACGCGGGCGTTCGAGTTCCGCGTCGGCGGGGAGTGGGACTTCGTGATGCACGGGCCCGACGGGACCGACTATCAGGAGTGGATCACGTGGACCGAGATCACGCCGTCGGAGCGAATCGCGTTGCGGCACGGGGAGTCTCGTGACGATCCCGACGTCTTCGAGTCGATCTTGACGTTTCATCCTGACGGTGAGGCGACCCGGCTCGAGATGCGCACGACCTTCCCCACCAAGGAGCTGCGCGACCGCGCAGTGGAACAGTCTCACGCGATCGAGGGCGGCCAGCAGACCTTGAGCCACCTGGCCGCGTACGTCACCGAGCTCGTTCGGAAGGGAGCTGGGCACTGATGACTGGAAAGGTCTTCTTCAGCGTATCGATGTCGCTGGACGGGTTCATCGCGCCGGCGTCCGCCGACGACCTGATGGGGCGGCAGTGGATGGAGCTGCAGCGGTGGGTGTTCCCGCAGCGGTTCTTCCGGGAGAACCTCGGGCTCGGCAAGGGCGGCGAGGAGGGGCGCGACAACAACATCGTGCGGGAGACGTTCGAGCGCACCGGCGCGAGCGTGATGGGCAAGCGCATGTTCGATGCCGGCGAGCAGGCCTGGCCCGAGGACGCGCCGTTCCACACACCGGTCTACGTCGTGACGCACGAGAAGCGAGACCCCTGGCAACGGCCAGGTGGCACCACCTTCCATTTCGTCAACGAGGGCATCGAGTCGGCGATCGACCAAGCCCGCGAGGCTGCGGGCGACCGCGACGTCCGCGTCGCGGGTGGTGGCAAGACGATCGTGGAGTACGTCAACGCCGGTCTCGTCGACGAGTGCTCGATCGCGCTCTCGCCGGTGCTGTTCGGGTCCGGAGTCCGCCTGTTCGAGGGCGTCGACGCCGGCCGCATCGCCCTGCAGCCGGTATGCGTCGAGCCGACGGAGCGGGTGACCCACCTGACCTACGGAGTGCAGGAGCGGTAACCGACTGCTAGACCCCGGTCGCACTAGGGAAACACGTGTTGTCCATCTCTTGAGGTGAGCGCCCCGAGTCAGCCGAGGCGGTCGTGGAGCGTAGGCAGGCCGGCCCCACTGAGGTCGTCGAGGGCCTGCCGGCGTCCGGTCACCGCCATGAGGAGCGCCTCGCCCGGTCCGCTGACCGGCGGCCCATTTCCCCTGGTCCAGTCGACGTCGGTCGCGGTCAGCGTCAGCCTCTTGGCGTGCTTCTTGGCGGGAAGAGTCGGGGCGCCGAGTGCGAAGTTCAGCACGGGCACCAGGCGGTGCGGCGGGATGGTCCGGGGCAGGCCGAGAGCGCGCCGGATGTCCTGGTGGTGAATCGTGCCGTCGGTCAAGGCAATCCCACCGTGGAAACCGGAGGGCAGGCCGCTCGGGCGAAGGTTGCGGGCGAGCAGCTCCACGATCCCGGCCGGTTCCAGGTGTCGGTAGCGCTGCAGGGCAACGGCGTTCACCCGGCCGGCGCCGAACCGACCGCGCACGAACGTGGCCATCAGGGCAGCTGGGGACAGCTCGTCGTAGCTGACGATGTGGGTGGCCACGTCGCGTACCCGCCACTGGGCACACAGTGACGGGGCGTTCCACTGCTCCTCCGACAGGTCACGAAGCAGATCGAGGAGGTCGGTGCGCTCCTCCTCGGCCAGCACGTTGAGGTCCGGTGCGCTCACGCGGGGTCCGGCTCGGCGCGAGTCAGGCCCACGTATCGCGACAGGTACAGCGGCCAGCCGCCGTCGACGTCGACGCCGTGGCGCACCGCTTCCCAGCCGGCGCCGTGCCGTTCCAGGTGCCGGTGGACCAGCGTGACGCGGGTGCGCTGGTCACCTTCGGGCGTGAACGTGACCTCGACCTCGCTGGTCCGGGCGAGGTCCGGCGTGACCTGCCAGTCGGGCCCGATGTCCCAGCTGAACGCCAAGGTATGCGGCGGGTCGAAGGCCAGTACGCGGCCCCACCGGCAGACGCTGCCGTCGACTCCGCGGTCGTAGACGTCGCCACCGACGTGCGGCTCCAACACCGTCTGCTGGATCGGGACCGCCAACAGGTTGTGCTCGCGCGGCTTGATCCGGTCGAGGTCGGCGAACACCTCAAACGCCTGGTCCTGCGGCAGGTCGACCACGACCTCGTGCCGGACGGAACTGTCGGGCTCCACGCTCATCCCGCTCCCCTCTCCCGTTCGCCCGCCCTCGCCGCGGCGTCCGGCAGGCGATCCAGTGCCGCCGCCCAGAACTCGTCCAGCTGCCGCCGGTACCTCGCCAGCCGGTATGCGTCGATGCTGTAGACCCGGTTCCGACCCTGCGCAGCGCCCCGCACGATGCCGGCCGCCGTGAGCACCTTCAGGTGTTGGCTCACCGCCGGCCGGCTGATCGGCATGACGTCGGCGATTTCCGTCACGGTGCAGGGACCGGTCGACAGCCGCTCGATGATCGAGCGCCGGCTGGGGTCGCCCAGCAGCGCCCAGGCGTCCAACGCGTAAGCGGCCACGAACGCGTAAGTTACCGCTTACCGGTGACCAGAGCAAGACCGGAACTCCGACACCCGGCCACGCGTTGAGCCCCGACGCCCCCAAATCCCTTCGCGCTTAAGGCGGACTCGTGCCTGACACCCTTACCACCGCCCCACCGCGCTCCATGGCCGCCCAAGCCGAAAGGCTGATCGAGCTCGGCGTGCACGAGCTCGCCGGACTTCAGGCCACGGAGCTCCGCGCCGCCGCTCGAGCCGCCACCGCGGACGACACCCTGCTCGTCATCCACCCGGACCGAACCCCAGCTTCAGTCCTCACGCCCTTGTTGAAGCACGGCGGGAAGCAGGGGTTCGTCGTCGTCGACATGCCGGACGTCGACGCCTTCGCTCCCATCGCAGAGTCGCCGGTTCCGGCATCGCCGGTCTACTTCCTTCAGGACATCGACCGCGGCGACGACCTGGCCAACTGGAGTCCGAACGAGGCCCTGCCCGCCATCACCGGCCGGCAGCGAACACCGCTCACGCTCTCCGAAGGGATCTTCTGGCTGCTTCAGCACCCTGAGCTGCTCGAACGCAACCACTGCTTCATGACCATTGGCTCGCGGCTGCGCAAGGCAGAGACCACACTCGACGCACGCACGCCGGCCATCTGGATCAGCAACGGGACCGGCCGCGACGGCATCACGAACCGCGACGCCCCCAAGGTCGGCTGGTGCTGGGCCGGAAACCGCCACACCTGGCTCGGTTTCGCCTCCGCGGCCAGGCGTCGCGCACCACGTTCCTGAACCCGCAGCATCGGTGCTCCTGTCGGACTCGCGAGATAGGTTCGGTGGCATGCCGACGGTGGTGTTGGACGGCGTCCCGACCACGTACCACCGCTACGGCGCGGGCCCGGTGGTCGTCGTCCCGGAGTGCAACCTGGAGTGGTCGGCGTACGACCTCCAGCGCCTGACGGAGCGGTTCACCGTCGTGGCGGTCAGCCCGCGTGGCTTCCTGGGCAGTGGCCGGCTGGCGGCCGACGCATACTCGGCCGAGCAGGTCACCGGGGACATCGACCGGGTGCTGGACCACCTGGACGTCGGGTCGTACGCGGCGCTCGGCTACTCCCTGAACGGTGCGGTCGCCTCCTCCCTGGCGCTCGGCAACCCGCGGGTGAAGGCCGTCGTCTGCGGGGGCTTCCCGACCGGAGGGTCGTACGCCGAGGTGGCGAGCAGCCGGCGGGAACAGCTGGCCGAGCGGCAACGCGACCCGGAAGCGTGGGCTGAGACGCTCGAGGTCCTGGATCCACCGGCGCTGCTGGCGTTCTGGGAGTCGCTCGACGAGTTCCCTCCGGCTCAGCTGGTGGCCGGACTGCGGTGTCCCGTCTGGTCCTGGTGGGGTGGAGCGGATCCACTCTTCGACGGCTTCGGCGGCGTAGCCCGACATCGAGCAGCCATCGAGAGGCTCGGGCTGCCCTACCGCGAGCTGCCCGGCCTGGACCACGACCAGGCGCTCGCCCAGGCCGGCGAGCTCGGCCCGGCCATCAGCGACTGGCTGGAGCCACTGCTGGGCTGATGTCCGGTGCCGTCAGCACCGGCTACTTGGTCAGGCCGGCCAGGAGGTTGATCGTGGTGGCGATCACGCCGACCCCCAGCACGAAGGACAACAGGGCGTGCCGCAGCACCGTCGCCCGGATCACGGAGGACTTCATGTCCGTGTCGGACACCTGGTAGGTCATCCCGATGGTGAAGGCGACATAGGCGAAGTCGACGTAGCGCGGCGGCTCGTCGTCGTTGAACCCGATCCCGCCGGGCGCATCGCCGTAGTAGAGCCGCGCATACCGGGTGGTGAAGATCAGCTGCACGCTGGCCCACGCCAAGGCGACGCTGAGCACACTGGCCGCCGCCTGCACCGGCTTGGGCAGGTCGTTGCCGCTCAGCAGCAGGACCACCGCTCCGAGGCTGGCGATGGCCGCCGCCAGCAAGGTGGCGTCGGCGACGGGCTTGTTCGCGTCCTCCCGGCGGGCGTGACTCCTCGTCCGGCCGGCGTCCATGGGCAGGAGGGTGAACGCCATCCATCCCACGAACAGGCCAGCGCCCGCGATCCAGCCGGCCAGCACCCCGACACTGGGAGCGACCGTCAGCGCGACCGCCACTCCCACCAGGAGGCCCAGCACCGCCGCGCAGGCGAGCCGCGTCAGCGCCGAGACGCCCCGGGCGTCAGCACTGATACTCACGGCGTTCAGGCCTCCACCGCGACGGTCACGTCCTCACCGTAGAGATGCGTGGCCCGGTCGAGGCCACGGCGCACCAGGTTCACACCGAACCCCCAGCCGGTTCCCCGTCCGGCTGCGTGCCGTCCGGTATGCGCCAGGCCGTTACGACGGCGTTACGCCGTCCGGGTGTCCTGAATGGATCCAACGGCCGATCCCACGGGGGACCCATGAACCATCATCACGGCACCACGGCTCGTACGTCGCTTCCGGTCGCCGCCGCTCTCGCTGCGCTCACCGTGTCGCTCACCGTGTCGCTCACCGCCTGTTCGTCGGGTACGAGCCCATCGGGGCCACCTCCCGCGCCCGGGACGACGGCAACCAGTGCGGCCGCGACCGCTCCGAACGCCGCTGCGGCGCCGGCCTCCGCGACCTCGAGCACCGGCGGCGATGAGGGCGATGCCAATGCCAGTCCGCCGACCTTCACGGTGGTCGACGTCTGCGCCCTCGTTCCCTTCGCGACCGTTCGGCTGGTGACCGGCAAGAGCATCTCCAAGGGGGTCACCATCAAGGTGGGACAGGAGGACACCGGCACCTACGGCTGCGCCTACAACACCGACAACGACGACGACGCGCTCGAGGTCAAGGTGTTCGCCTCCGGTGCGGAAGGCCTGTGGACGCTCGTCACGACGGACACCAAGCGGACGATCACCCCGGTCTCGGGCCTGGGCGACAAGGCGGTCTACGACAACGACTCGACCCTGTATGCCCGCAAGGGCGACTACGTGGTCCAGGTCAACGGGCTGACCGACACGGGTCAGGCGGCCAGCTCGCGACCCCGGTTCTCGGTGCGCTCTGACGTCACACCGGTGCGACGGAGGCGAGCAGCTGTCGCGCCAGCCCGATGGCGTCGGTGGTGGCGAGGACCGGACTGTCGCCGGCTCGCTCGGAAGGAAGGTGCTCCAGGGCGAGGGTGCTCGGCGGCGGTCGGTCGCCCCGCCGCCGGATGACCGCGGCGGTGGCCACGAGGTCGGCAACGGTCCCGTCGTCGGTAGCGCCGGCCACGTGGAGGACGAGAGCTGCGGTCTCGAGGACGACCGCCGCGGGGAACGACAGCGACATGGCGGCGGCGGCCTGGAGCGCAGCGACGGATCGCTCTGCGGCCCCGGCGATGTCTCCGCGAGCCAGCAGCGCCCTCGCCAACACGGCCCGGATCAACGGCATTTCCCGTTCGACGCCTAGCTCGGTCCCTTCCCGGTCGGCCGTGGTGCCGTAGTCGCATGCGGCCTCGAGGTCTCCGTCAGCGAGAGCGACCCCGGCCGCGGCCGAGAGGAGGACAACCCGGGAGATGCGCTGGACGCCGGCGTGGAGGGGCAGCGCCTCGGCGATATAGGTCCTGGCCTGGTCGAGCTCCCCCACTTGCCAGCACACCATCGCTGCCGTCGGCAGGGCGAGGGCCAGCTGCTCGGCGGAGGCGTGCTGGCGGCACAGGTCGATGGCGTCTCGCGCGTAGTCGGCGGCCGACTGGTCCCCCCGCTCCGCGAGGACACTGCCCAGGCCCATCGCAGCCGAGACCTGCACGTCGGCGTCATACGGAGCGGCAGCGGCGATCGCGGCGCGAACCGACTCGACGGCCTCCGGCCCGCGGTCAGTGTCGTCCAGGAGCCCGGCCAGGAAGATCAGGGCCCGGGCCCGGTAGGAGTCGTCCGCGGTGGCGAGGGCACGCACCGCCTCCTGGAGGTCCCGCGTGGCGGCCTCGATATCCCCTGACCAGTACCCGAGGTAGCCCGCCGCGAAGGTGGCGTAGGGCGCCCACGGACCACTCGACCCGCGCTGGAGGAGGCGGGACAGCCAGAACCGGCCCTCGTCCACGTTGGTCGTGGCGAAGAAGCGGTGCAGCCGGAAGGCCAGCTCCTGGCTGCGGTCCACGTCGGCGCGACCGGCCAGCGCCGCCCGGAACAGCGACCGCACGGAGCCAAGGATGTCGGTGATCTCGGCCCGGAAGCCGGCGGGCGACGCCCTAGCGTCGTCCGGAAGCCGCGATCGGATGGCGTCCGCGAGCCGTGCGTAGGCCTGGGCCTCCTCGCCCCGTTGGCGCAGCAGGTCTGCGGCGAACCGGTGGAGATCGTCGTCCTGCTGGTACCGCCACCGTGGCCCGGTGCGGTCGACGGAGAGCAGGCCGCGGGCCGTCAGCTCCCGGAGGACCCGCACGACCCGTGCGGCGGGGATCCGTTCTCCGGCCGCAACCTCGCGCAGCAGGGACAGGCCCACTGGGCCCTCCAGGACGGCGGCGGAGCGGAAGACCCACTGCTCGTCCTCGTCGAGCAGCTCGTAGCTCCCGCGCGTCACCGAGCGCAGCCGGTCGTCCAGGTGCGGGTTCATCCCTTGCAGGTGGTCGAGGAGATCACCCGGTGGGATGGCTGCCAGCTGGGCGGCGACCAGCTCGAGCGCCAGCGGCAGACCGTCGCATCGGCGGCACAGGGCCACCACGTCCCCAGCGATGTCCACGTCGAGCGTCAGGTCGCCGCCGCTCTCGCGGACCCGGTCCATCAGCAGTCGTACCTGGCCGTTGGTCGTCAGCTCGGCAATCTCACCCGGTGTGCTGAGGCCGGTCCAGTCCGCCACCGGGGCCATCGGCGCCACCTCGAGGACCCGCTCGGCTTCCACACCGAGCGGCCATCGGCTGGTGGCCACGATGGTGAGCATCGGCGCATACGTCGGCAACGTCGTAACCAGCGACGCGACGCCCTCCGCGACCGCCTCGCAGCCGTCGAGGACGAGCAACGTCCGGCCGAGCGGTGCGAGGAATCCGGCGACCGCGACCTCGGAGTCATCGGCACCGACGTGGACACCCAGCGCTAGGGCCACCGTCGAGGCGACGAGCTCCGAGTCGGCGACTGTCGCCAGGGACACCCACAGTGGCGCGCTGGTCAGGTCGTGGCGGGTGGCCGCGACGTGGGCGACCAGTCGCGACTTTCCTACCCCGCCCCGGCCCGTGACGGTGACCAGTCCGCTGCCGGCCATGGCCTCGGCGAGCGCCGCGCACTCCGCCTCGCGACCGACGAACGACGTCAGAGAGACCGGGATGCGCGCCACCGCGGTAGCCGGCTGGTCGCGCAGCGCCTCCAGGTAGACCGCCACAGTGTCTGCGCCGGGGTCGAGACCCAGCTCGTCGGCCAGGACCGAACGGCACTGCTCGTATGCGGCCACGGCCCCTGCTCGGTCACCGGACCGGGCCAACGCCGTGATCAGGGTCCGGTGGGTGCTTTCGTCGAGCGGCCACGCCGCCACGGCGCGCCGGGCAGCGTCGACAGCGCGGCGGTGCTGGCCGAGTCGGGTGGCGGCCGCCACGAGGATGTCGCCCGCCCGGATGGCAGTGCCGTCGACCCGCTGGCGGTAGGGCGCGAGCCACGCCGCGTCCACCTCGGGCAAGAGGTCGTGTCCGGACTTCCGCGACACGGGAGCGACGATGTCGAGGGCCGCCTGCGGTCGGTCCGCCGCGAGCAGTTCGGCCGCTCGGAGCACGTCCCGTTCCGCCACGTCGGTGTCCACCTCGACGTCGCGAGCCGAGCCGGTATCCGGCGGCCGCCGTCTCGATCAGGTCCGCACCGCCGGCTACCGTCGCACAGGTCTTGCGCAGCCCGAGGACGATTCCCCGCAGCGCGGTCTGCCAGGTCGGTGGCAGCTCGTCGCCCCACACCAGGAGCGCCAGTCGGTGTGCGGACACGTCGGCGCCCGCCAGGGCGAGCGCCACCAACACCACCCGCGCACGCCGCCCACCGAGCGCGGGACCGGACATCTCGGCGGCGCCGGACGGTGACGGTCAGGGACCCGACCACGCTCACGCGCACGGCCGCACCCTAGTGCGGGACGCTGCGAACCAACCGGTGCACCGTTGCTATCAGCCAGCGAGTCGGCTAGCCAGTATTGGTTGCCCTGGACCGGCCAGTTCCCCCACGGCACTCTGCCGACCGGCGACCGCCATCAGCACGGCTTCCGCCGGCCCGGTGATCTCCGGTCCCGAGCCGCGGCTCCAGTCCAGGTCTGTCGGTGTCAGGCGTAGGCCGCGGGAGAGGTGCCACCCCGGCAGCTCCGGGCTGCGCACGCTGTCGCCTAGGACGCAGCGCAGCCGATCAGCCGGGATCTGGCGCGGCATACCGAGCGGGCGACGAATGTCTTGGTGATGGATGGTGACATCGAGCAGCGCGAGCCGGCCCCCGAACGTTGTCGCCAGCCCCTGTGGCCGAAGATGTGCACGCAGCCGGTCGAGGAGCTGTTCGGTGTCGAGTGACGCAAGTTCGTCAACGCCGACCTGGTTGATGTTGACGATCCGGCCGCGAATGGCGCGGCGAAGCATGCCGAGCAGACTGACGCCGTCGAAACTCATCACATGAGCGACAACGTCTCGTACGCGCCAGCGCTCACACAGCGATTGCGCCTCCCACTGCTCAGAGCGTCAGCGTCGCCAGAAAATCGGCCAGGTCCGTCCGCTCGGCCGTGGCCATGTCAATGCCGTTCACCCGTCACCACCCACGTGTGGCCTCGCACCTCGTCAGAAGTCTGCCCTCTCGTGGAGTCGATCCAGAAAGTCAGGACTCCGGTTTCGGCTGCACCGTGACGCCGTGCCAGAAGGCGATGCGGTCGCTGACCATCTGGGCGGCGGACTTGGGCTCGGGGTAGTACCAGGCGGCGTCCGGGTTGGTGTCGCCGTCGACGGTGACCGAGTGGTAGGACGCGGTGCCCTTCCACGGGCATACCGTATGCGTGTCGCTGTCGGTGAGGACGTCGGCGACCACCGCGGTGCGCGGGAAGTAGTGGTTCCCCTCGACCACCACCGTGTCGTCGGACTCGGCGATCACTCGCCCGTTCCAGAGTGCCTGCATCGTGGTCGTCATGGACCTTGCCAACGCCGCCGGGCACCGGCCTGTTCCCGTTGCTCCGCCCAGTCACGCGGCCGTGACGGTGATGTGGCCCCAGGCGTTGTTGACGTAGCCCTTGGGGTTCCACACGGTCTCCGGGCGCTCGGGCTGGGTTGCACCGGTGGAGTCCCACGCGCGAACGGTGATGTCGTTGGTGCCGGCCGGCACGTCGACGGTGGCGTGCCAGAGAGCCCAGGCCCACGGTTCGGCGGTCGGCTCGAGCTGGGCCTGCTGCCAGCTGCGCCCGTCGTCGGTGGACACGTCGACGCGCACCACGGCCCGGTCGTCGCCGGCGTAGGCGTAGCCACTGACCCGCAGGGGTCCGGCGGTCACGTAGGCGCCGTCGTCGGGTTGCAGGATGTCGGAGTTGAGCGCGACCGAGCCGAGCGAGAAGCCGCCGTCGGGCGTCGGGGTCGGGGTCGGCGTCGGCGTCGGCGGGGAGCAGCCGGTAGGCGGTGGCCTGGAAGTAGTTGCTCGACGGTGCCCGCTGGGCGGTGATGCCGGTGACCCACTTGACGCTGCGGGCGCCGATGAAGCCGGGGACCACCAGCCGAACCGGTCCGCCGTGGACCGGCGGAAGCGGTTCGTCGTTCATCTGCCAGGCCAGCAGGACCTCGGTGGCGGTGGCCTTGCTGCGCGGGATCGAGCCGCCGTAGGTCTCGGCGGGCGCAGGGATTCGCGACACGTCCGGGGCAGAGAACGCCACGTGCGCCGCCTCCGGGTCGAGCCCCACGTCGGCGAGGAGGTCGGCCAGCGCGACGCCGGTCCACCGCGCCGTGGAGGTCGCGGTCGGGCCCCACGGCGCTTCGCCGGGGATCGCGCGGATGGCGGCCAGCGCGGCCCGGCGCGCACCGGCGCATTGGAGGGTCGCGACCACGCTCCGCACGGGGTACCGGGCTTGCAGCTGCTCGAGACTCAGCTCCGTCGGCCGACCGACCAGCCCGTCGACCCGCAACCGCCAGTCCGCCGCGTCGATGTCGGGGATCGGCCCGTGGTTGCGGCTGTAGAAGGTGTCCAGCGGCGTGATCGGATGACCGTCCAGCGCCTGGCGAGTCGGTTCCGCGTTGTACGGGTCCGTCTCGAACACGACCATGTCGCGTCGCTTCTGCCACACCATCAACGGTCTCCTGGGGTCGGGTGTCGTCAGGCTAGTGGGATGAGCCTGTCGCCCCTGGCCCTCGGCCGGGCCGCCGGTGTCGTCGCCTGAGCCGGCGACGTCCGGGCTGGGCGATTGCCGGACGCCGGGCCGCCGCGCACACTTGACGTGGGTCTGGACGGTTCGGCACCGATGGGGGTCGTCGTGAGGGGGTGGCGGAGGGTCCTGCCGGCGGTCGCCGCGGTCGCCAGCCTCAGCCTGGCGGCATGTGACGCGTCGAGCTGGCCCGCCGACCCGGTCTCCCGGCCGTCGGAGGTCAGTGCCCGAGTGTGGTTCTGCACGCCAGGACGGGTGCAAGGACAGCTCGGTGCGGACAAGGCGCCCGACTCGGCCGTGACGATGGACATCCTCGCGGCACCCTCGGCCGGGGCCGGCGCGAAGGGCCGGTTCGCCCCGGACACGGTGCTCGGCCGGGCGACTGACGGTCCGGGTGAACGGTGGGCCGCCGGCACGGTGCACGAGCTCGACATCGCCTGGCAGCAACCCGGTATCGACCGGTCGGCCCTCGACCGCCAGGGGCTGCGGGTGCGGGTCACCCGACAGCTGGCGCAGCCAGGGCCCTTCCGAGCTCTCGACGCGTGGGCGTTCTCGTTCTACATCAGCTTCGACGTGATCACCGCGACCGCGGCCGGCGACCCCAGCATCGACTGGCATGAGGACGCGACGTCGAGCGGCTACGTCATGGCCCCACCGGGCGAACAGGTGCTCGTGGACGCTCCGTTCACCGACCTCCGCGGCTGGCCGCACCCCTGCCCGCGGGGGTGAGCCCCCAGGTGGAGCGGCGCGCTCGACGGCCGCCAGCACTGAGTCAGGCAGGGTTCATCGGCTCGTCCGGGTCGGCGGGCGGGTCGTCCGGGTCCGACGGAGCGGGCGGAACCTCCTCCGCGTCAGACGCGTCGGGCGCCTCGTGCGCCGGGGCGCCGGTGGTCGGGTCGCGGTCGGTCATCCGCACAGCATCTCCGTGTCCCGGCGGCCGCGCTAGCCGGTCAGCGGACCACCCGGAGCGTCGCGAGGGTCGGGTCGGCGGCATACGCGATCCGGACCCCCGCCTGCCGCGCTGAGCCGAGCGCATCGAGGACCGCCTCGGTGACCTCCTCGCCGGGCGCGAGGACCGGGATGCCCGGCGGGTAGGGCGCGACCAGTTCGGCGCTCACCCGCCCCACCGCCTGCTGGGTGGGGACCGTCCGCGTCGGCGCGAAGAACGCGCTGCGCGGTGAGATCACGGTGACCGGGTCGACGGCGTATGCGGCGCCGGTCACCACGGGCCGCGGCGCGCCGCGGTGGCGCTCCAGCGAACGCACAAGGACCTCCGTCAGGCGGCCGACCGTCTCGGCGGTGTCGGCCAGGGAGACCTGGGCGACGATGGTGTCGCGCTCGGCCGCCTCGACCGGCAGCCCGGCCGCCAACAGGTCGTTCTCGACGGCGATGCCGTCGGCGCCCATCGAGCTGAGGACCAGGGTCAGCTTCAGCGGGTCCACCCCCGGTCCGTCGAGTACCAGGAGGCCCTCGACCTGGGCCAGCCGGCGACGACCGGCGGCAACCGCCTCGATCGCCTCGGCGAGCAGGGCCCGGCCGTCCCGCTCGAGCAACGCCCGCGCCGCGTCGATGCTCGCGAGGATGGCTCCCGCGGGACTCGTCGTCTGCGTCGCCTCGACCCCGGCGTCCAGGCGGGCCCGGTCGATCCGGTCGCCCTGAGCGAGGACGAGCGCCGCCTGGCTCCACGCCGGCAGCGTCTTGTGGGCGCTGACGACCATGGCGTCGGCGCCCTCGTGCAGTGCGTGCCGCGGGAGCGCCGGGTGGAACCCGAAGTGCGCTGCCCACGCCGCGTCCACCACCAGCGGGACGCCGCCGGCGTGCGCGACCTCGGCAATCCCGGCGACGTCGCCGACGGTGCCGACGTAGGACGGGTCGGCGACGAGGACGCCGCGGGCATCGGGAGCGGCGGCGAGCGCGGCCGCGACGGCTGTCAGCGGCGACGCCGAGCGGCAACCCGGTGGCGGCGTCCACCTCCGGGCGTACCCACACCGGCGTCAGCCCGGCCAGGACCAGGCCGAGCAGGGTCGAGCGGTGCAGCGTCCGGCCTACGACCACCCGGCCGCCGGGCTCGCCCTCGGCGAGCGCCAGCGCGATCGCCTGGTTCGCGTGGGTGGCACCGCCGACGGAGAACCGGCCGTAGTCCGCACCCCAGAGCCGGGCGGCCCGCGCCTCGGCGTCGGCCAGGACGCCGCGCGAGAGCTTCATCGTGTCCAGGCCGGCGTAGAGCGGGACGTCGCCGGCGACGATGTCGCCGACCAGGTCGCGGCGGTGCTTGTGCCCGGGGATGGTGAACGGCGTCGGCGCCTCCTCCTGGAACCGCAACCAGGCGTCGAACAGCGGTGCGTCCCCGCGCAGGCCGCGAGGGTCAGTAGGCACGCCGGGCGTCCGCCCAGTCGCGCAGCACGCGGGGGAGCGCCTCGGTGAGGGCGCCCACCTGCCGCAGGTCCACCCATTCGTCGGCCGCGTGCAGGCCCCCGCCGGACGGTCCGCAGATGAGCGTGGGGCAGACCGCCTGCCACAGCGGTGCCTCCATCCAGTAGGGCGCGTCGAAGCTCGAGGCGGTGCCGAGCGCGCGCCCGAGCCGGGCGGCGAGATCGGCGGCCGGACCCTGCTCGTCGAGCCGCCACGCCTCCCGGTATGCCTCCAGCGTCACCTCGGCCCCCGGGTATGCGGTCAGCAGCCGGCGCACGTCGTCCAGCGCACCGGTCGGTGACTCGGCCGGCGTGGTCCGGCGTTCGACGAGGCACTCGGCCGACTCGGGCACGACGAAGGGCGAGCCGCCGCCGTGAGCGACGGTGACCATGAGGTCACCGCCCGCGGCCCGCACGTCGGCCGCTCGAGCGTCCACCTCCGTGACGAACCGGCTCATCTGGCTGACCGCGTTGACGCCGAGCTCGGGCTGCGAGCTGTGCGCCGCCCGGCCCTGAAACCGCACTCGCATCACCGCAAACCCCCGCAGGGACCGGGCGAGCTCGAGCCCGGTGGGCTCGGCGATGAGACAGACGTCGGGCTGGATGTCCATATCCGGCAGGGCGTTGATGACGGCCTCGCTGCCGCGGCTCGCGTCCTCCTCGTCCGCGACCAGCGCCAGCACGACCCGGACCGGAGCCCCGTCGGCGGCGAGCGCCTCGGCCGCCGCCACCAGCGCCGCGACACCGCCCTTCATGTCCGCGGCACCACGGCCCGCCAACCGGTCGCCGTCGCGAGCCGGCGTGAACGGTGCCGGCATACCGGCCACGCCGACGGTGTCGAGGTGACCGTTGAGGACCACGGTCGGCGATTGGGACGTTCCCGGGGCGATCGCGACCAGGCTCGGCCGGCGGGCCGCGCCCTCGGCCTCGACGACGTGGGTGGTGAAGCCGCCGCGGTGGAGCCGGGACTGCAGGAGCCGGACGATGTCGGCCTCCCCGCGGCTACCCGGGACCAGCCCGGGTTCACGCTGTCGACGGCGACCAGCTCGCTGGTCAGCGCCACGGCTGCGTCGGCGATGTCCGTCACGGGAGGCCAACCTACGGCTCGCGTCGACCCGACTCACCACAACTGACTGTGGGGACAGTTGTTGCGGGCGCGCCCGACCTCGGGTCGCTGAGGGGCTTGTGGGGAGCTGAATGGGTGCTCCCACACCGAAACTGCTCCCCACAACGGTTTCGGGTGGCAGGGAGCGCGTGTCGGCGCCAGCTCGGGCGGCCTCGACGGCGTTACGCAGGCGTTACTCCTGTCGGCCAGTGTGGGGTGATGTCCTTACGGCGAGGTCTCGTCCTGGTTCTGGCAGCGACCACCCTGATACCGCTGACCGGCTGCTCGAGCGGCTCCTCAGGCTCGGCGCCCGCCGCCCAGCCGGCAGGTGGCTCGCCGGCCGTGGCTGCGACTTCGGCGCCCCCAAACTCGACGGCACCGAACACGACGACACCGATGTCAGTCACCCCGTCGAGCGCACCACAGGGCGTCCCCCCGGGAGATTTCCCGTGCTCAGTGTTCTCGCTGGCCGACATCAAGGCAGCCACGGGCTATGACGTCGTCGTGGCGAAACCCATCGTCGCGGTCAACGACTCGAGCCAGCGCTCGTGCGAGTACGTCGACGGGAAGCAGCACTCGTTCGGCATTCTGACCCGCAAAAGCGGGGGGCCGGCGGCCCTCAAGGTGTTCTCCCAGATCGAGGGCACCGGCGGTCCGGTCACGGGGATCGGGGACTCGGCGGTGGGCAATCAGAGCGAGCTCGGCGTGGCCTTCGCCGACGACTATGTGCAGGTGTCCGACGACTCCGATGCGGACGACACCACGCAGACCCTGGCGAACGTCGGCCTCGACAACCTCAAGCAGATGGTGCTGAAGGTGCACGCCGGCATGTGAGCGTCGGTCGAGAACCCATCACGCGCCGAGGAGCCGCGCCATCCAGGCGTCCCGTGCCGCGCGCATCTCCGTCGACAGCCGGGCCGTCGGCGCCAGCACGTCCATGCCGTGGAACCCGCCCGGCCAGACGTGCAGCTCTGCGGCGCCGCCGGCGGCCCAGATGGCCCGAGGCGTAGGCGATGTCCTCGTCGCGGAACACCTCGTTGCTGCCGCAGTCGATGAAGGCCGGCGGCAGCCCGCTGAGGTCGGTTGCCCGCGCCGGAGCGGCGTAGACCGACACCGCCTCCGTGCGGCGGCGGTCGCCGAGCAGGGCGTCCCACCCGGTGTCGTTGCTGCCGCGGTCCCAGACGCCGACACCGTCGATCTGCTGCGCGGAGACGGTCTCGTTGCGGTCGTCGAGCATCGGGTAGTGCAGCATCTGCCCGAGCAGCGGCGGACCACCCCGGTCCCGCGCCAGCAGCGCGACGCCCGCGGCGAGCCCACCACCTGCACTGTTGCCCGCGACGACGATGCGGTCCGGGTCGATGCCCAGCTGGGTGGCGTGCTCGGCGGTCCACACGAGAGCGGCGTAGCAGTCCTCGACGGGTGTGGGGTCCGGGTGCTCGGGCGCCAGGCGGTAGCCGACCGTCACGCATACGGCGTCGAACCGTTCGACCCAGGCGAGCGGCTGGTCGATCCCCCCGAACCGGTCGCCGAGCACCATCCCGCCACCGTGGAGCTGGACGATGGCCGGACCGGTTCCGCTGTGGTCGGTTCGGGCTAGCGCCGTCACCTCGATGGGGTCGCCCCCGTGGCCGGGCACGGTGTGGTCGGTCCGGGTGATGGGCCGCCCGGCCAGGAGGTCGTCGATCCCCACCGGCGGCGGGGCGTCGCGCATCGGCTGGATCATGTCCGGTGTCAACGTAGGCGGCAGGATCGCGCGCAGGGCGTCGAGCGTGACCGCGAGCTCCGGGTCGAACGGTGGGCGGGAAAGCGACACGGGTGACCTCCAGGGGCGGCGACGGGCTGGGGACGGCCTGGCCTGTCTTACCGCAGCTCCGCGATCCGGTCCACCAGCCGCTGTCGGCGGCGGGCGAGGTAGCGCTGCTCCGGCCGGCTGGCGGTGAGCTCGGCCGCCCGGGCATACTCGCGCTCCGCGGCAGCCACGTCGCCGGACATCTCGAGCAGGTGCGCGCGCACGGCGTGGAGCCGGTGGTACCGGTCCAGCGCCGGGTCGTCGGTCAGGGGCTGCAGCGCCGCGAGTCCCGCGGTCGGGCCCGTCCGCCATCCCGACGGCGACCGCGCGGTTGAGGGTGACCGCCGGGCTGGGGGCGACCTGGTCGAGCATCGAGTAGAGCACGACGATCTGCGGCCAGTCGGTGTCCGCGTAGCGGGCCGCCTCGGCGTGCACGGCGGCGATCGCCGCCTGCAGCTGGTATGCGCCGACCGGTCCCCGCGGGAGGACCTCCTCGAGGAGCGCCACGCCCTCGGTGATGCGGTCACGGTCCCATCGAGAACGGTCCTGTTCGGCGAGCGGGACCAGGTCTCCGCGAGCGTCGACCCGCGCCGACCGTCGGGCGTCGGTCAGGAGCATGAGGGCCAGCGCTCCGGCGACCTCGTCGTGGTGCGGGCAGCCGAGCGTGCAGCTCGCGGGTGAGCCGGATGGCCTCCTGCGCCAACGAGGTCTCGACCAGCGTCTCGCCGGAGCTGCGCGCATACCCCTCGTTGAAGACGAGGTAGAGCACGTCGAGGACCGCGGCCACCCGGTCCGGCAGCTCTTCTGCCGCCGGCGCGGAGAAGCGAACGTCGTGTTCCCGCAACGTGTTCCGGGCGCGGCTGAGCCGCTGGGCCATCGTCGCCTCCGGGACGAGGAACGCCGCCGCGATCGCCGCCGTGCTGAGGCCGCCGACCGCCCTCAGGGTGAGTGCGACCCGCGACGGCCGGCTCAACACGGGGTGACAGCACAGCAGCAACAGCAGGAGGGCGTCGTCGCGTGGCTCCTGATCGGCGTCGGCCGGCGGTGCGGTGAACGCGTCGGCCGGTCGGGCGCTGCCGACGGTCGCCTCCCGGGTCGCTCGCGCCCGGTCGGACCGGAGCTGGTCGACGAGCCGGCGAGAGGCGACGCGGACCAGCCAGCCGCGCGGGTTGTCCGGCATCCCGTCGCGCGGCCACTGCTGGGCGGCGGCGGCCAGCGCCTCCTGGGCGGCGTCCTCGCAGTCGGCGTAGTCGCCGTGCCGGCGCAGGAGCGCGGCGAGGACGTGCGGCGACTCGCGCCGCCACACGTCCTCGAGGTCGGCGGTCAGGGCCGGCCGCTCGTCACTGGTCGTCGCCGGCTCCGGACATCGAGGGCCGCAGCTCGACGGTCTCGCCCGGGCCGGACATCCGCGCGGCGATGGCCTCGGCTCGCTCCTGGCTCTCGACGTCGATGAGGAAGAACCCGGCCAGGTGCTCCTTGGCTTCGGAGTAGGGCCCGTCGGTGACGACCGGCCGGCCGGCGTCCCACCGGTAGAGCCGCGCGGTGCGGGGGGCCGCCAGCGCCTCGCCGCCCACGATCTCGCCGTTTTCGGAGAGCTCGGTGAGCAGCGCCTCGAAGTCGGCGCTCAGCGCGTCGCGCTGGTCCTGGGGCAGCGCCTGGTGCTCGGCGACGAAGTCGCTGGTGGGGTGGCCCCAGGGCTGCGGGTTGGAGTGGATGAGAACGACGTACTTCATGGTGGGCTCCTGGTCGGTGTATGCGGCGTCGGACTTCTGCGGCCCGCTCGTAGGGGACGTCGGAGCGGCGGATCCGTTCTCGACATCCTGGCGAAAGGGATTTTTCAGCCGAGAGTTGCGGCGGCCTCCAGGGTCATCCACGCCTGCAGCTGGGTGGACAGCTCGAGGCGCCCGCCGGCGACCGGCTCGGTGGCGTCGGCTGGGAACCGGGTACCCGCCGGGGCGGCCGAACGGCCCGACCAGAAGCCGTCGGCGGTCGCCGCGACCAGCCGTCGGGCGGTCGCCGCCGTCCCGGTGTCGACGGCGGGGTCGGTGGCGGTGAGGGCGAGGTAGCGGACGAGGATGCCGGTGAACAGGCCGCCGTCGTTACCGCCGTGGGTGACGAGCACGCGATGCTCACCGGTGGTGAGGCCGCGGTCCACGGCCGTCACCAGCGCCGCCGCCCGGCCGCGGCTCTGCTCGTCGCCCAGGGTGGTGAGGACCCCGAGAACGGTTCCCTGGTTGTAGGTCCAGACGTCCCGGACCACCACCTCCTCGCCGCCGACGACCCGGACGCCGTCGAGGAACAGGCCCGAACCTGGGTCCCACAGCCGCGCATACATCCACTCGACGAGCGACCGTGCCGCGTCGACGTCACCGAGACGAGCCAGGTGGAGGGCGACCGGGCCGCTGGCCGGGACGTTCTTGAAGTCGCGGTGCCGGTTCCAGAACACCCCGCCGCCGAGGTCGTCGGTGACGGCCGACCGCAGCTGCGCCGTGAGCACCCGCTCGGACACCCGTAGCCGGCGACTCGGCCGGGGCCGCCCGAGCGACGCCTGCAGCACCGCCAGCCGACCGGCGGCCAGCGCGAGCCACGCCATGTCGTCGTAGAAGGCGTTGGGGAAGCGGCCGACATTGCGCAGCCGGATCGTCGCCAGCAGGCGGTCGCCGCGGGCCGCCCGCGCGGCCGCCTCCTCGTGGTCGCCTCGCCGGAGCGCGCGCAGGCCGGCATCGACGACGCAGTCGAGGTAGTGCGCCTGCCACCAGTAGTTCCAGTGGGCGTCGACCAGCCCGTGACGGGGATGCTCGGTCCGCGCGAGGTGCGTGCCCGGCATACCGAGCAGGCGGCCGCCGAACAACGCCGTCACCGACCGCTCGGCTTCCGCCGCTCGAGCGTCGAGTCCTGGGTCGCCCATCGGCTCAGGCTAGGGGTGGCCGGCCCCCGGCACCTCGACCTCCACGGCCACGACCGTGCTGTTGTGCTCGCCGACCGGCCCCTGCGGACCCCACTCGTTGGTGACGACGTAGAGGGTCCGGCGCTCGGAACCGCCCAGCACGCAAGCGAACCCGCCGCGACCGAGGTCGACGGTCTGGAGGACCTCGCCGCCCTCGGCGACGCGCACGCAGTGGGCGTGCGGGACGTCGGCGTACCAGGCCGCTCCCTCCGCGTCGAGACAGATGCCGTCGGGGTTGTCCTCGCCGAGGTCGGCGAAGACCCGCCGGCCGGAGAGACCGCCGTCCTCGTCGATGTCGTATGCAGTCAGGCAGCTCGCGTAGGACTCCGCCACCACCAGCGTGCGGCCGTCTGCGGTGACGGCCATGCCGTTGGGAAACATCAGGCCGTCCGCCACGATCCGGGCCTGTCCGTCCGGCCGGACCAGCAGCACCCACCCGGGCCGGACGTCGCCCGACCCGTACTCGAAGCCGATGTTGTTGACGTAGGCGTTTCCGCGGTCGTCCACGACGATGTCGTTGAACGGGGTCGACCCGAACGCACCGAGGTCGGCGTGCGGGACCAGCGAACCGTCCGGCTCCTGGCGCAGCAGGGTCGGTCCCGCGACGAGCAGCATCCGGCCGTCGGGGAGGAAGTCAACGCATAGGGGGAACGACGACGCCCGGGCGACGACCTCGGACCCGCCGTCCGCATCGACGGCCAGCACCTCGCCGGCGCCCCAGTCGGAGACGACGAGCCGCCCGTCGTGCCAGCGGGGTGACTCCCCGAAGGACAGCCCGGTCAGCACGGTGCGCGGTGTCGGCATACCGGTGAGACCGCCGGCGGCCCCCGAAGTCATCGGCCCTCCTCGGCTTTCGACCTTGCCCCAGTCGTCAGGCCGGCTCAGCGACCCACCGCATCGGGTCGCCGAAGCCGAGGTCCGACACGCCATGGTGCTCGAGCGCGAGGGCGACCAGCGTGCGACGGTGGGCGGCGAAGGTGAGCACGTGAGCGATCATCCCCGCATACGTGAACACCTGGGCGGGCTCGCACAGCGCGTCGACGAAGGTGTCGTCGAGACGTCCGTCCTCGATCACAGCGCGGACGTGGCCGAGGTACGTCGGACCGACCCGGGCGAGCCGCGTGCGCAGGTGGGCGACGGACTCGTCGTCCTCGACGCCCCAGTCGTAGGGGCGTGCGGCCATGGCGCAGTTCCACATGTCGAGCTGGCCCACGAGGCGCGAGAGCAGCGACCGCAGGGTCTGCGGGTCGTCGTCGACGCTCAGCTCGACCGGCGTGTCGAGCTGGGCGTCGGTGAGCCGGTCGGCGCGCTCCACCATCTGGCCGGTCAGCCAGACGTGGTGCTCGACCATGCGCAGCAGCAGATCCATCGAGGTCACCTTCGGGGCGTCGGAGGAGGCGGGCAGGCGCAGCCCGCCGGGGGCGTGGAAGTGCACGTCGTTGGGAGCGTCCAGCCGGATCGGTCCCGGCCGCGCGCGGAACTCCCGCGGCGCCACCCCGTAGGCGCGGCTGAAGGCCCGCGTGAACGCCTCGTTGGACCCGTACCCGGCCTCGACCGCCACGTCCAGCACGGTGGCCCGGGTCGTGATGAGCCGGTATGCCGCTCGTTCCAGGAGAACGCGACGGCGCAGCGCGCCGGGTGGCTCGCCGGCCACCGCGCGCACCACCCGGTCCGCGTGGAAGCGAGAGAGGTAAAGGCGGGCCGCGAGGTCTGCGCTGGACGCGTCGCGATCGTCGAGGCTGTCCGCCAGGACGTCCACGAAGGCCCGGAACGTGTCGTTCGCGCGCTCGCCGGTCGCCGTCACGCCCCCCATCCTTCCGGCCGTGACGGTGACCGGCTTGATCCTCGTTGCCCGCCTACCCCACGTCGACCGGACGCGGGGCGCGGAACCGTCAGTGCGCGCCCCCACCACAGTGGCGACACGGAAGGTCCGCGACCCGCGCCGGCCGGCGCGATCCTGCTCCCCGCCCGAGAGGCGGGGGGTTGCTGTGCCCTTCCAGGATCCCTCGCGCCGCACCGCTGGCCGGTCCACCGGCCGGTGGACGCCGGGGATGACCGTGGCGTCCTCCGATCGGGGGACGGCCGGCCGGACAGGGTCAGACGCCGAGGCGGTGGGCGACCCGGCCGGCCTCCTGGCGGCCTCCCACGTCGAGCTTGCGGAGGATGTTCGACACGTGCACGCTCGCCGTCTTCACGCTGATGAACAGTTCGTCGGCGATCTCCTGGTTCGTCCGCCCGGCGGAGAGCCCGGCGAGCACCTCGACCTCACGTGGCGTCAGTGCGTACTTTGTCCAAGGCGTTCGGCTGGGCCTCGACCGGTTCCGCGACAAGATCGATGCGGTGCCAGCCGGCCAGCCGTTCACACTCCCGAACCAGGAGCGCGGCACCCAGCGCCACGGCAGTGGTGTGCGCGTCCCGCAGTGCGTCGATCGCCGCGGCGTCGACGCCGGAGTCGAGCCGCGCCTCCGCCTCCCGCCAGCGGGCGTATGCCCTCGGGAAGGGCCGCCCGAGGGCCGCCCAGGCCGCAGCGGTCGCCGCCCAGGCCGCGGGGTCGCTGGCCAGCTCGAGGCGACGCGCCTCGGCCTGCTGGAAGGCCCGAAGCGCAGCGGTATCAGGCTGGTTCGCTGTCGGCCACCGACCGGCGGTGTCGAGAACCTCGCGCAGCCCCGCGATGCGAGCGCGCGAGTCGTGGTCTCGATGGGCTTCGGCCTCCGTCGCGAGCGCGCGCAGGCCCAGAGCCACCAGGGAGCTGGCGAGGGCCTCTTCGTCGGTGCCGCGCACCAACTCGATCCCGTCGACGACGAGCTCGTAGGCGGCCAGCTGTCGACCGCCCCAGAGCTCGACCTCCGCCTCGATCTCGAGGAGGTAGCGCGTGTACGACTCCGGCGCGTTCTCCGACTCGACGATCACCCGGGCCTGCTCCAGCCACTCCCACGCCTGGTCCAGCTCGCCACGGATCATCGCGACGCGGCCGGCTTGCATGAGCACGGGCACGGACATGATGCCGCGCGGGTGCTGCCACAGGGCCTCCGCCACAACCCTGCCGGACTCGGTGATGCGGCCGGCGTTGCCGAGGGCCTCGGCGAGGTTCGCCTTGAGGAAGCTGACCCGTTGCCGAGCCAGCCCCATCCGGGTCAGGACCTCGGCGCCCTCCCGCGCCACGTCGACGATCTCGTCCACCCGACCGCCGAGACCGAGGATGTGGGTCAGGTTGATGTATGCCGTCGCGAGGTCGTCCGGATTGCCCATCTCAGTGGCGATGACCAGAGCTTCGCGCAGGAGGCAGACACCGGAGCCGATGTCACCGTGGACGGCGGCGATCGACCCTGAGGCGTTGAGCAGCAGCCCCTCTTCACGGCGGGCGCCCACAGCCTTGGCAATGGCGAGGCCCCGGCGGCAGGAGTCCTCGGCGATGTCGAGGCGCGACCAGGCCGCGCCGAAGAGGGCCAGACCGGCGTGGATGCGGGCCACGAGGACGCTCTGCTCGTCGGCCGGCAGCAGCATCAGCGCCTCCCGGAGGCACCTCTCGGACGGCGAGCCGCGACCGGCCCGGTAGTGGATGAGTCCCAGCCGGGTGAGCAGGGCGGCCCGGGCGGCTGGGTCATTGGTGAGCGCGACGGCCGCCTCGACGAGCCGCACCGCCTCGGCACTGTCGCCGACCAGGCTCGCCGCCTGCCCGGCATGTTCCAGCAGCCGCACCCGGTCGTAGGCAGTGCCAGGGACGTCATCCATCAGGGTCAGCGCACGGGTGAAGCTGGAGTAGGCGTCGGAGAACGCATACATCCGCTCGGCCGCCCAGCCGGCGGTGACCGCCGCGGAGAGCGCTCGTGCGGTGTCGCCCGCACCGAACCAGTGCCGCGCGAGCTCCGCGGAGACCGCGTCGGACGCCGTGGAGCTGCCCTGGCCGGTGTCGAGTCCCTCGTCCGGCTCCAGGGCCTCAGCGGCGGCTCGATGGAGACGTTCACGTTGCCCGGGCATCAGCTCGCCGTAGACCACCTCGCCGAACGCCGGGTGCCGGAATGCGATGGTGTCGTCACGGCGGATCTCCGCCACGTGCTGGTCGATGGCGGAGCGCAACAGCGCCTCGGTCCGCTCGACGGGCGTCCCGGTGGTGGCGGCCAACAAGGCCACTGAGGCCGGGCGGCCGATGACCGCAGCCGACCGCAGCACCGACTGGGTGTCCGCGGACAGCGCGTGGACCCGGGCCTGGAGCAGCTCCCGCAACGTCGCCGGAAACGAGGCGGGATGGCCCGGCTCCTGCACCGCCTGCAGAACCAGCTGCTCCGCGAAGAGCGGGTTGCCGGCCGACCGGGCCATCGTCGTCTCGACGAACTCCGGATCCGCCGCGTCCCCGGCGAGCTCCCGGACCAGCCTCGCGCTGGACTCAGGGTCCAGCCGGCCCAGCTCGACGCGCTCCGCGTTCTCCAGCCGGGCGAGCTCGGCGACCCACAGGGCGAGCGGCGTCCCGGGAACGACCGCGTCGGCACGGACCGTCACCAGAAGGACGGCGCGCTCGTTGGTCAAGTTCGTCGCGAGGAACCGGACGAGGTCGAGCGTCGAGCGGTCCGCCCAGTGCACGTCCTCGACGATGTGGAGCACGGGGGCGGCGGCGCCGAGCCGGTCGACGAGATCGAGCACCGACTGGAACAAGCCCAGCCGTGACGCCGCGGCGAGATCTGCGGTGCGGGTGGCCATCGCCGGGGCGAGACCGGGTACGAGCCGGGCCAGCTCGGGGAGCCGTTCGAGCTGCAGGTTGAGCGTTCCCGTGCGGTCGAGGCGGCGCAGGGCCTGGGTCAGTGGGGCGAAGGGCAACGGGTCACCGGCCATCGGCACGCACGCGCCGGCCAACAGGGTGACGCGTTCGGTGTCCACCAGCTCGCGCACCAGCCGCGTCTTCCCGACCCCGGTCTCGCCGGACACGACGAGCACGCTCGGCTGGCCCGCAGCGGCGCGGCGGACCGCCGCTCTGAGCACCCCGAGGCTGTCGTCACGGCCGACCAACGCCGCCGGTGGACGTCCCACCATTCCCTCAGCATGACGGCACCGGGGACCGGCGTCACCCCTGTTTCCCACGGCCTTTCGCGGGCCTAAGGCGTCCTCCGGCTGATCTGAGGCGTGCTCCCGATGCTCGGTCCTCGCGTGCGGCTCCACCCTTTCGTCAGCGCTCGACCGGAGCGGAATCCCGAAAGGACACGTGCAATGACCCACACCACCCCTATCAGCACCCGTGCTCGTCGGCTGTCCGGTGCCGCCATCCTGGCGGCGGTCGCGTTGGCGACGACCTCGGCGGCTGCCCATGCGGCCCTCGAACCGGGCACGCCGGACAAGGACGTGCACATCGGCCTCGACAACGACAACGCCTCGAACCCGCTCATCCAGCCCCCCGGCGTCTCCCGGCCGCAGCACATGAACGACACCGACCTGCTCTTCGGCCGCGGGAACGCAGACCTGCTGGTCGGCAACAAGGGCAACGACGTCCTGCTCGGCGGCCCCGGCCCGGACATCCTCGTCGGAGGGATCGACCGTGGCGGCGACTCCGGCAACGACGTCATGGTCGGCGACAACGGCGACGACGTGGAGATCTGGTCACCCGGCGACGGCAACGACATCGCCGACGGCGACGACGGCACCGACACCCTGATCGTCGGTCCGGTCCTGACCACCATGGGTGGCGGCCTCCGGCTCGACACGTCCTCGCTGAACCGAACGATCCCGCGGGTCCGGATCGACGGACTGCCGCGCTACGGCTGCACCTTGGTGCCCGTTCCGGCCGACCAGCAGCTCGGGCAGTACCTGCTCCGCTTCACCGTGGACGGCGCCGTCCAGAACACCCTCCGCGTAAAGGACACCGAACGGGTCGTCTGCCCCGGCGCAACCGACCGGACGGCGCAGGTCGCCGACCTGACCACCGCACGCCCCTCTTTCACCACCGTGTCGACGGCCTCGATCCCGGGCCTCGTCGGCGCGATCGTCGCGCCGCTCCCGTAACCGTCCGCATACCCGTTGCCCAAGGAGGTCCTCATGACCGGAACCGTCGACCGCGCGCTGGTCATCGGCTCGAGCATCGCCGGGCTGCTGGCCGCGCAAGCCCTGAGCGAGGCGTACGACGAGGTCGTCGTCCTCGACCGGGACGAGCTGCCCTACGGTCCGGTGGCCCGTCGCGGGGTGCCGCAGGTCCGGCACGCGCACGGCTTGCTGGCGGGCGGCCGTGAGGCGATGGAGGAGCTGCTGCCGGGGCTCACCGCCGACCTCGCCGCGGCCGGCGGAATGGTCGGTGACGCACAGGAGGCGCTGCACTACTACGTCGGTCCGCGTCGCTACGCCACCGGGCGGTCCGGGCTCACGCGCGGTCGCCGTCAGCCGCGTGCTCCTGGAGTGGACCCTCCGGCGGCGCGTCGCCGAGACCACCGGCATCGTGTTCGACGACCGCAGCTCGGTCCTCGACCTCACGTTCAGTGCGGACGGCCGGCGGGTCACCGGCGTGCTCGTCGCCAGCGTCGACCGGCCCGGGAGCCGGCGGCGGTTCGACGCGGATGTCGTCGTCGACGCCTCCGGACGCACCTCCCGCGTTCCGGAATGGCTGGAGCGCCGGGGGTTCCAGCCGCCCGAGGAAGAGCGCGTCCGCTGCGACATCAGCTACGCCACCCGTCGGTTTCGGCGGCGGGACGGCGATGCCGGGACCGCGTTGGCAGTCCTGCAGCCGGCTAGCGCCGCGTCACCGCGCTCCGGGGTCCTCCTCGCTCAGGAGAACGACGAGTGGATCGTCGGGCTCGCCGGGTACCACGGGGTCCGCCCCCCGACGGAGCTTCCCGCGTTCCGGGCGTATGCGCACACCCTGGAGGCGCGCTGCCATCGCCCAGGTTCTCGATCACCTCGAGCCGCTCGACGACGGGTGCACCTACCGGTTCCAGGCCAGCGTGCGACGCCGTTACGAGCGGCTCGCCGACTTCCCGGACGGCCTCGTCGTCATCGGAGATGCGCTCTGCTCGTTCGACCCCGCCTTCGGGCAGGGGATGAGCGTCGCGGCCCTCGAAGCCGTCGTCCTCCGGGCGACCCTCGCGGAGGGCCGTACCGGCCTCGGCCGCCGGTTCTTCGCCCGCGCAGCGCACCACGTCGAGACGCCGTGGCAGATCGTCGTGGGCGGCATGCCGCCGGCGCCGGGTGCCACCGCACGAAAGCCGTTCCCCGAGCGCCTGTTGGGGTCGTACCTCACGGCTCTGCGGTACGCCGCGGTCGACGACCCGGCGCTGGCCTCCGCCTTCCTTCGGGTCGCGCACTTGACCGCACCGCCGCGGAGCCTCACGGCCCCGCGCTACGTCGCCCGCGTCCTCGCGCGCGGCGTGCTCAACCGCGCCGCCGGCGCGGGCCCGGCACCGGGATTCGCCCGGGCGCCGGCCATCCAGCCACCGGGCCACACGGGCCCGGTTCAACACCAGACAGGAAATCTCTCATGAACCGACGCACTATCGCCGTCAGCGCCGTGGCCCTCGCCGCCGCCGGTTTCGGCCTCGCTCAGACCTCGAGTGCCGACGCCTCCGGCGGCCGGATCAACTTCGGCCTCCAACGATCCCCCGGCATCGTCAACGCGGGCTGCCTGCCGTACGCCTCCGCCCGGGTCACCGTCAAGCACGACGGTCCCATCGAGCGCATGACCGTCGACGCCTGGGGACTGCCGGCCAACACCGATTTCGACACCTTCGTCATCCAGGTGCCCAACGCGCCGTTCGGGGTGTCGTGGTACCAGGGCGACCTCGAGACGAACCGGTTCGGGACCGCCCACCAGGAGTACGTGGGCCGGTTCAGCCAGGAGACGTTCGCCATCGCGCCGAACACCGCTCCGGCGCCGTCCGTGCACTCCTCGCCCACGCCGGACGCGACGAGCAACCCGCCCTTCGGCCCGATCCACACGTTCCACGTCGGCGTCTGGTTCAACTCGCCGGCCGACGCCACCAAGGCCGGGTGCCCGGGCGCCACGACGCCGTTCAACGGTGAGCACAACGCCGGGGTCCAGGTCTTCAACACCGCCCAGTTCCCGCTCACCGCGGGGCCGCTGGGCAACCTCAAGCCCTGACCGGCCTTTCCACGCACGGTCAGGACACGACGGCGGGACCATTCCAGGGGTGGGTGGTCCCGCCGTCAACCCGTTCCGCAACGGCTCGGATCTCGGTGGCGCTCGCGTTGCCGCCGGTGACGACCACAGCACACCGCTGCGGGTGGTGCGGGTCGGCGAGGAGCCCGGCGAGCGCGGCCGCACCGGCCGACTCCGCGAGGGTATGCGCGTGGGTCGCCAGCAGGGCGGCCGCGTCGTCGAGGTCGTCGTCGCTGACCAGCAGGAACTCGTTCAGACGCTCGGCCATCACCCGTTGCGGGAGGGCGTAGCTGCTGCCCGTGGCCAGCCCGCTCGATCGGGTCCGGCAGGGCACCTGGACGGGACGCCCGGCGCGCCATGCGTCGTGGGCGGCCGGTGCGGCGGAGGACTGCACCGAGATGATCCGGCAGACGGGAGCCAGCACGTCGCGGACAACGCAGGCGCCCGAGGCCCCGGTGCCGCTGCCGACCGGGACGTAGATCGCCTCCAGCTCCGGATATCGTTGCAGCAGCTCGAGATAGACGGTTGCGTGGCCGTGGACGATGGCCGGTTCGTTGCCCGGGTCGACGTAGCGGAGCCCGCGTTCGCCGGCCAGCCGCTTCGCCTCGTCGACCGCCTCGTCCATGGTGGGGCCGTGCTCGACCACCTCACCGCCCAGGGCCCGGACCGCCGCCACCTTGGCGGCCGGCGCCGATGTCGGGACGACGATGACCGCGCGCGTGCCCACTAGCCGGGCGCCGAAGCAGACCGACTGAGCGTGGTTCCCGGTAGACGCGGTGACCATCCCCGCGGCCCGCTCGTCGGCGCTCAGCCCGAGGGCGAGGTTCACGCCGCCCCGGACCTTGAACGCCCCCGTCGGCTGGACGTTCTCGTGCTTGACGACGACCGTCGCGCCGGCCGCCTGGTCGAGCAGCGGGTAGGACCACGCGGGCGTCGGGGGCAGGTATGCGGCGATGGTCTCCGCCGCGGCGAGCACGCCGGCGTAGGTCGACCTCGGCGGTCATCCCGCCGCGCCGACCTTGGCGACCGCCGCGGCGATCCGCCGCTCGCGGGTGGCCGGCGCCTTGGCCGCTTCGACGGCGGTGACGTGGGCCTTGCGGTGGCTCGGCGCGAGGGCGTCGAAGGCCGCCCGCAGGCCGGCGGCGTCGAGGGCGGCGGCGAGGTCGTCGGGCACCTCGACGGTGCGCGGCGCCGTGTCCAGCTCGAGGTCGACGACGATGGGGTCGCCGCCGCGGATCCCGGTCTCCGTGCGCTTGTCGGAGCTGAACGGGATGAGGTAGCGGCCGCCCATCACCGCCACGGTGGACCGGTACGCATACCCGTTGACCGTGACCGACACGGCGGCGCGCTTGCCGCCGCCGAGCGCGGCGACCACGTCCTCGGGGACCGGGATGCCGGTGTTGTTGCCGGACTGCGCCATCGTCGTCTCGAACCGCATGGCGCCAGTATCTCGTCCGGTCAGAGCCCGGCGCCGGGTTCGATCGGCCGGTTCTCGCGGACCCGGCCCAGGAGCGCGATCGACACCGCCGGCAGGATGACGACCGACAGCATCCCCGCGGCGACCATGGCCGCCGCGTCGGCGGAGGTGAGGTAGCCGTTCTCGACCGCGATGGTCGTGATGACGACGACGAGCGGCAGGCCGGTCGCGGACATGACCGCGAGCGCCCGTCGTTGCCCGCGGTCGAGACCGTTGCGGTAGACGAAGAAGGTCGGGATGGCCCGCACGACCAGCATCAGCAGGAGGAACCCCGGGACCACCAGCGCCGACGACGCCTGGCTGAACAACGCGTGCAGGTCGATACGGGTCCCGCTGACGACGAAGAACACCGGCACCAGGACGCCGAAGCCGATGCCCTCGAGCTTGAAGCCGAAGATCGACGAGGCGTCGGAGTCGTCCTCCTCGTCGTCGTACTTCGCCGCCGCGATCCGGACGACGACGCCCGCGGCGAAGGCGCCCATCAGCACGTCGATCCCGAACTCGTTGGCGATCGCGGCGAGGATCAGCATGAACAGCAACGTCATCCGGATCGGCAGCTGCGAGCTGGACCACAGGCTCTTCGCGATGAACGAGACGATCCGTTCGCCGTAGGGCCGGTTGGCGAGGAACGCGGCCCCGACGATGAGCAGGGCGAACGCGAGCAGGACGAGGATCGACTGGACCGGGTCGCTTCCGGTCAGCAGTAGTCCCACGAGGACGATCGGGCCCGAACTCGCCGACGCTGCCGAGCGCCATCGCATACCGGCCGAGCGGGCTGCCGAGGACACCGGCGTCGCGCAGCACGGGCAGCAGCGTGCCGAGCGCGGTGGTCGTCAGGGCCAGCGGGATGACGATCTCACCGCTGTGCCCACCGGCCAGGTGCAGGCCGAACCCGACCAGGCCGGCGAGCACTACGGAGAAGCCCCAGGAGATTCCGGCGAGGCGCAGCGGTCGTCCGCGGATCGCGTCGAGCTTGAGCTCGTAACCCGCGAGGAACATCAGCATCGACAGGCCCAGCGTCGCCAGCCCGTCGACGAGGCCGGTCGGGTCGCACGAGGTTGAGCACCTGCGGACCCAGGACGATCCCGAACCCGATCTCGAGGACCACGGCCGGCACGGCGAACCGCCGCAGCCCGGCCACGAGGATCGGTGCGAGGACGCCAGCGGCGGCCACCAGCAGGAGCTGATAGACGTCGTCCGGGGTCATGCCGCGACGCTACCGGGCAGATGTGGGAAGCGTGTCGTAGTACGCGGCCTCGGCGTCGAGCGCCGTGACGATCCGCGGGGCGACAGCCCGCTCGACCGCGCCACCGAACAGGGGCACGTCGACCCGCATCGTCAGGTCCGCCGCCATCCGGCTGCCGGTGTCCGTCGGCGACACGACGGCCGTCCCTCGGCAGGTGACCGGCAGCCCGGCGAACTCGAACGTCAGTGGGGTCCGCACCTCGCCCTGGTGTCGCGTCCACTCCTCCATCCGCTCCACGGTCGGGCTGGAGCCGAGCCGCGAGGTGATGGCCGGCGGCAGCCAGTCGAGCGGGACGTCGCTCGCGACGACGATGCGCACGGCGTCGTCGGACACCTCGTGCCGGACGATGCGGGTGCCCATCCCGTCGGCGCCGGCGCGGCGCTGCACGACGTCGCGCTGGGCCAGCGCTGCGAAGAGCTCGTCCGGTGAGCACGACAGCTCGTAGGTCCGCTGGATGCGTTCGGCCACGCCACACCTGCCCTCGATGAGTCCGTGGGGCTCAGCGTACGTTGGGGCGGTGAGCAGCCGGGTTGTCGTCATCGGCGCCGGCCTGGCCGGCCTCAGCGCCGCCTGCCACCTCGTGGGGGCGGGCTACGAGGTGGTCGTCGTCGAGCGGGAGACGATCCCGGGTGGCCGGGCCGGGCCGGATCGTCCGCGACGGCTTCACCTTCGACACCGGTCCGACGGTGCTGACCATGCGGGACCTGCTCGCCGACGCGGTGAGCGCGGCGGGGCGCGGCCGGTCTCGCTCGACGACCTGCTGCCGATGTGCCGGCTGGACCCGGCCTACCGGGCCTCGTTCGCCGACGGCAGCGAGATCCAGGTCCGGGCCGGCCACGAGGCGATGCGGGAGGAGATCGCCGCGACCTGCGGGCCGGTCGACGCCGCGGCCTTCGACGACTTCGTCGTCTGGCTCCGCGAGCTCTACGACCTGGAGATGCCGCACTTCATCGACCGCAACTTCGACTCGCCGCTGGACCTGGTGTCCGCACCCCGGGTCGCCGCCCGCCTGCTGCGGCTGGGCGGCTTCCGGTCGCCTCGGGCCGGCGGTCGCGGAGCGGTTCCGCGACCCGCGGCTGCGCCGGCTGTTCAGCTTCCAGGCGATGTATGCGGGCCTGCCGCCGAGCCGCGCCCTGCGCCATCTACGCGGTGATCACCTACATGGACAGCATCGAGGGCGTCTACTTCCCCGAGGGCGGGATGCGCGCGATCCCGGTGGCCATGGCTCGCGGCGGCCGAGCTGGGAGGCGCCGAGTTCCGTTGGGGCGACAACGGTCCAGGAGATCCTGCGCGGACCCAACGGCCGGGTGGCCGCGGTCGAGCTCGGCGGTGGTGAGCGGCTGCGGGCCGACGCGGTCGTCTGCACGCTCGACCTGCCGGTCGCCTACGAGCGGCTGCTGCCCGGGCTGCGCGGCCCGCGGGCGGTCCGGTCCGGGCGCTACTCCCCGTCGGCGGTCGTGTGGCACGTCGGCGTCCGCGGTGAGCCGCCGGCCGACGCCGCGCACCACAACATCCACTTCGGCGCAGCGAGTGGGACGCGGCGTTCGACGCGCTGATCGGCGACCTGCGGCTGATGCCCGACCCGTCGCGGCTGGTCACGGTGCCCGTCGATCGACGACCCGTCGCTGGCGCGCCGCCGGGCTGCTCGACGCTGTACGTCCTCGAGCCGGTGCCGCACCTCGGCGGCCGGTCGACTGGAACACCGAGCGCGGGCCGATGCGGGAGCGGTTGCATGGGTTTCCTTGCCGAGCAGGGCTATCCGACCGACGTGGTCACCGAGGAGCTCGTCACCCCGCTGGACTGGCAGGCCATGGGGATGGCGTCGGGCACGCCGTTCGCGCTGGCCCACACCTTCGTCCAGACCGGCCCGTTCCGGCCGCCCAACGTCGAGAGGCGGATGCCCGGGCTGGTCTTCGCCGGCTCGGGCACGGTGCCCGGGGTCGGCGTGCCGATGGTGCTGATCAGCGGCAAGCTGGCCGCCGAGCGGGTCCGCGCGTACCTCCCCGTGGCCGACCGCCCGGCGGTGGTGGGCGCGCCGTGACGGTGGTCGCCGCGCCGGATCTGTTGCGCGAGGGCTACCGCCAGGCGGCGCGGATGACCCGGGAGTACGGCACCACCTACTACTGGGGCGCGATGCTGCTGCCCGCCGGAACGGCGCCGGCACGTGTACGCGGTCTACGCGCTGTGCCGGCTCGCCGACGACATCGTCGACGCGCCGTCGGCGACGCAGGGCGACAACGTGCCGCAGACCGCCGCCGCGCCTCGACGCCTTCCGCGACGAGGTCGGCGCGGTCCTGGACGGCGGTCCGACCGACTGACCCGGTGCTGGCGGCGATCGGTGACTCGTTCGACCGGTGCGCGATCCCGCGCGAGTGCTTCGACCGGTTCTTCGGCGCGATGGCCATGGACCTCACGACGACGACCTACGAGACGTGGGACGACCTCGTCGGCTACATGGAGGGGTCGGCCGCCGTCATCGGGGAGATGATGCTGCCGGTGCTGCGGCCCCGGTCGCCGGACGCGTTCGAGCCCGCGCGGGCGCTGGGCTTCGCGTTCCAGCTGACCAACTTCCTGCGCGACATCGGCGAGGACCTCGACCGCGGCCGGGTCTACGTGCCGCAGGAGGACCTGCGCCGGTTCGGCGCCGACCCGTGGCCCCGGGTGGTGACGCCAGCGTGGCGGGAGCTGATGGGGTTCGAGATCGCCCGCAACCGCGAGCTCTACGCGCTGGCCGACACCGGCATACCGATGCTCCCGTCGTCGTCGGCGCGGTGCGTGGCCACCGCCCGGGTGCTCTACGCGCGGATCCTCGGGCTCGATCGAGGCCCGCGACTACGACGTGTTCACCGGGCGGGTGCGCGTTGCAACATGGAGCAAGGCGGCGACGTCAGCCCGGATCTTCGCCGCCGGGCCTCCCCAGAAGCCAGGACGGAAGGACTCCCCGTGACCGCATCGAGCAGGGCCGCGAGCGCCATCCGCGCCGAGATCCGCAAGCGCGTCCCCATCCAGAACGTCCCCACCGTGCCGCACGAGCACCTGCGCAGCACGTGGAAGCAGGCGCGGCCCGGCCGGATCCGCGCCGTCGCTCGACGTCGCGCAGTCGCAGGACCCCGGCGGCTGGTACGTCGTGGGCCGCAGCGCCGACGTCGGCACCAAGCGCTCGGTGACCCGCACCGTCGCCGGCCGCGAGATCGTGCTGTGGCGCGACGAGTCGGGCACCCTGGTGGCCGGACCCGGCACCTGCCCGCACCTCGGCGCGCTGCTCGACGACTGCGAGGTCATCCGCGGCGACGTGGTCTGCCGCTGGCACGGCATGGCTCTGGGTGCCGCCGGTCGAGGCGGGCTGGAAGCCGGTCGTCGCCCACGACGACGGCGTGCTCGCGTGGGTGCGGCTGCCGACGCCCGGCGAGACGCCCACCGACCGGCCGACGCTCACCGCGCGACCCCCGGTGGACGCGTCGATCGCGGCGGTCATCGAGATCGCCGGGCGTCTGCGAGCCGCAGGACATCATCGCCAACCGCCTCGACCCGTGGCACGGCGCGTGGTACCACCCGTACGCGTTCAGCCACCTCGTCGTCGACGACGACGCCAGCGACGACAAGGTGCTCGTCGTCGACGTGACGTTCCGGCTGACGCCGCGGCTCGGCGTGCCCGTGCGGGCGGAGTTCGCGTGCCCCGACGCGCGGACCATCGTCATGCCCATCGTCGACGGCGAGGGGGCCGGCAGCGTGGTGGAGACCCACGCGACGCCGATCGCGCCGGACGCGTCGGGCCGGCCGCGGACGATGATGACCGAGGCGACGATCGCCTACTCGCCGCGCACCGGGTTCGGCCTCGCCCGCGCGGTCTCGGCCCTGGTGAGGCCGCCGATGAAGCGCACCGCCGCGCCGGCTCTGGGTGGACGACCTGGACTACGCCGAGCGCCGCTACCTCCTGCGCGCAAGAGGCGACGACTTCGGGACCTGACGCCGGCTTTCCGCGCTTCCAGACCCGAGGTTGTTGCCAAGTTTTCGCGCTGTCGAGCGCCCGAAACTTGCCACAACGTCGGGTCTGGAAGCGGGAAAGCCCCGGTCAGGGGCGGCGGTGGGCCAGGGCCCGCCGCAGCGGGCGGACCACGCCGTGGCGCCCGCTCATCGGCACCGTCCACACCTCGTGGCCGGTCAGGGCCCACCGGGACAGGTGGTGGTTCGCCGCCATCCAGCCCGTGGTCGCCGCCCGCTCCATCAGGGCGACGGGGTAGTCGCAGCGGATCCCGTCGCCGGCCAACGCAACTCGCGGGTCCGGCGTCGCCACCTCGGGGCGCTCGCGCCACGGCTCGGTGCCCACCAGCGGGCAGTCGGCTCGGACCAGCCACTCCTCGTGGACCACGGTCGCCCGGTCCAGCTCGGGGTGCAGCTCGCGCAGCTGGCTGCGCAGCTCGACCCGCAACGCGGCCTCGTCGGTGCCGTCGGGCAGGGCGTATGCGTGCACTTCCACCACGCTGCCGCCGCGCGCTCGCGCCCACCGGCCCGCGCCGGCCTCGAACCGGTGCACCGCCGAGACGTTGTCGAGCGGGCCGAACCCGCTGGTCGCGAGGAACGGCGGTGTCCCCTCCCGCACCGGCCGGTCGAACCACAGCCGCCAGACCGCGAACGGCGGGGCCGGCCGACGCTCGGCCAGCCGGGCCCGCCACGCCTCGTCGCCCAGCCACGGTGACGCGTCGACCAGCCGTTGCAGCGGCCCCTGGTCGGTGGCGAGGACCACCGCGTCGGCCTCGACGGCGGAGCCGTCCTCCAGCCGAACCGCCACGGGGCCGCCGCGGTCCTCCACGGCGCTCGCGGCCATCGGCATGAGGATGCGCACGCCGAGGCCGTCGAGGTACCGCCCCAGCGGCGCCCACAACGCCGTGTCGTAGTCGTCGTAGGGCACGTCGAACAGCAGCCCCTCCGCCGACCCCAGGAAGTAGGTGTGGAACATCGCCACCAGCTCCCCGCCGGAGAACTCCCGCGGGTCCGCGAAGAACGACCGCGCGAACACCTCGAGCGCCAGATGCCTTGCCCCGTCAGGGAACCGGAGCTCGTCGAGCAACTCCGCGGCGCTCTGGCCGGCGTAGTCGTCGTAGGTGCGCGGGAACGAGACGTCGAGCAAACCCAGCGCCGCGTCGGCGTCCACCCGAGCCAGGTCGCGCAGCGTGAAGCTCGGGCTGCGGGCGACGAACGCCATGAGGTTGAGCGGCGGCCGGGTCGGCAGCCCGGCGAAGGAGTCGGTATGCCCGCCGGCCAGGACCAGCGGGTAGTCGTCCACGGGCCGCAACCGTGACAGCGTCGGGTCGGTGCGGCGCAGCAGGGCGCGCAGGTTGTAGTACTGCCGGAAGAAGGCGTGGAACCCGCGGCTCATCGTCGTGGCCGTGGCGTCGACCGCCACCGGCCACGCGCGGACCCGGCCACCCAACGTGGGCGCCGCCTCCACCAGCGTGACCGCGACACCCCGCTCGGCCAGACCGGTCGCGGCCGCCAGCCCGGCGATGCCGCCCCCGACCACCACGGCGGTCGGTGCGCGGTTCAGCCCCCCGCGAGCGATGGGCGCCGGCGGGCCGTGCCGGACCGCGCGAGGGTCCCGACCGGGGACCCAGCGGTCCCGGAAAGGGCGCAGGGGGCTCATGCTGGGCGACGCCCGTGGAAGGTGTGGATGATCCCGTTCTGCCAGCCGCCGACCGACCGGGTACGCACGTCCTCGAACCCGGCGTCGAGCATCCGCTGCATGACGATGTCGACGGAGTCCATGTCCATGACGCTGCGCCACAGGTAGTGGTAGAGCCGAGTGCGCCGGGACGTCACCCAGCCCAGCGGCACCACGACGCCGCGGCAGACGGCGGTCCACACCGCCTCTGAGACCGGACGCCCGGCGACGGAGTACTCGTGGACCACCAGCGTCCCGCCGGGCCGCAACAGGTCGTGCAGCCCCCGCAGCAACGCGTCCCGGTCGGTGACGTTGCGCAGCAGGTATGCGGCGAGCACGCCGTCCAGGGGCGCGAACCCGGCATCCGCGCATACCTGGTCGAGCGACTCGGCGCGGCCCTGCTCGAACCGCACCGAGCTCGGCCACGACTTGCGCCGCGCCTGCTCCAGCATGCCGGCCGACCCGTCGACACCGAGGACCTCGGCGTCGGCGGCGCTCTCGTCGAGCTCGTCGACGAGCGCGCGGGTGGACGCGCCGGACCCACAGCCGAGGTCGACCACACGAGAGGTCCGCCCGGACGGCAAGCCGGCCACCAGCGTGCGCGCGCTGCGCCGGAGGTGTGAGTGGTATCCCGGGTTCATCGCGACCATGAGGTCGTAGCGGTCGGCCACCTCGTCGAAGGCCTCGGGCACCTCGCCGCTCTCGGCCGAGACGGCTATCTGGTCGGTCGCCATGGCGACACGGTATGCGGTGCCGCCACCTCAGCCGGTCACGGGGCGCACGAACCCGACGAGTCCGACGGTGTTGCCCTCCGAGTCCTCGACGAACGCCTGCCACTCCTCGTGGCCGACCGGTCCGAGCCGGTCGTCCTCGTGCGTGAAGATCCGGTGCGGCTCCGCAACGACACGGACCTGGCCGCGGAGCGACTCTACCGTGGCGTGCACGTCGTCGACACCGAGGTAGAGCAACGACGACGGGGCGTTGCGGTCGAGCAGCAGCCGGGTGCCGGACAGGTCGAAGAACACTAGCCCGGGCGGGTCGAACCGGGCGACCGGCTCGGTGCCGAGGAGCCGACGGTAGAAGGCCGCCGCCCGGTCGAGGTCGTCGACGTGCAGCGCCACCTGGACCAGCCGCATGGAAACCTCCGGAGGAACGGGCATACCGAGAGCCGGTCGCCACGCTAGCCGTAGCGGTTGAACAGCCACCCCACGACGAACGAGATGTCGTTGGTCGCCAGGTGCGCGAGCGCGGGCGCCAGCAGGCTGCCGGACCGGAGCCGGAGGTAGGCGAACACGGCGCCGGCCACAGCGGTGGACAGGACGTTGCCGATGACCACGACGACGAGCCCGAACGGCGTGGACGCGAGCTGTTCGGTGGCGCCGTTGCTGGCCGCCGTGGTGATGGTCGGCAGAATGTGCCAGGCCCCGAAGAGCAGCGACGACCAGAGCACCGACCGCCGAATCGTGGTGTGCCGCAAGAACAGCGCGAGCAGCAGCCCGCGGAAGGCGAACTCCTCGAGGACCACCGTCCCGAGCGGGGTGTTGACGCCGATCTCGTAGAGCATGTCGACGAACGGCAACCGCAGCCGCGGGTCGTCGAGCGCGCCCTCCGATGATCCGCGGACCTCGGAGACGAGGGCGAAGCCCACGACGACGGCCATGACGAGCAGCAGCGCGCCACCTCCCCAGATGGCGCCCCGCGGATGGTGGTCGCGATGTAGGCCGAGCTCGGTCGTGTCGACGCTCGACCACCACGCGATGGCGCCGACGAGCAGGGCCATGCCGACGTTGGTGAGCAGCTGCCAGGACTCGGGGATCCACAGGGTCCGCGTGACGTTGTACGCCGCGAGCAGGGTCACGGTGAGGATGAGCGCCGGGGTGTCGCGGGCGGTCCGCTCGCGGTCCTCGTGAGTGGGGTACTTCACGCCTCGCCGAAGCCCTACCCGGAGATCCGGACGAGGTCCTGGGCCAGCCGCTCGGTGTCGCCGCCGGTCCAGCCCGGTGGCGCGACGAGGGCGGCCCACGCGCGGCCGAGGTCCGGGTTGTAGTTGTGGCCGTGACCCGGCGAGGCGCTGAACCCGTTCATGAGGTCGAAGGTCGACTGGAGGAAGGTGACGACCGGGAACCAGCTCGGCTCCGCCGGCACGTCGCCGCCGGTCGGCTGGTCCATCCACGCGGGCTTCGCCCATAACGTCGACCAGCTCCACCACCCCACCGGGTCGGACGGGTGCTGCACCCACAGCACCTTCGGCGGGGCGGTGCCGGCGAGGTCCTCGCTGTGGTCGACCAGCCGGATCGAGCCGTCGCCGTAGCTCGGCGACCACACCGGCGAGCCGGGCTTCCGGTCGGCCACCAGCGCGTTCCACGCGACGTTGTCACCGGTCGGTCCGACCCAGAGCACGGAGTCGGCGGCACCGGCGGCCGCGGTCAGGGTCTGGTCGGGAGCGTCGCGTCCGAACACCGACTCGGAGCCGTACGACCCCAGGCTCTCTCCGAACACCACGAGCGTGGGCCGCTGCTCGGCCGGCAGCTGCGCCCAGCGGTCGTGGACGGCGGTGTAGAGCGACCGGCCGGCGTCGGACGCCTCGTCCTTGTCGACGAGGAACGAGATCCAGCTCGGCAGGTAGGAGTACTGCTGGGCGACGATCGCCGTGTCACCGCCCGCGACGTACTCCAGCCCGGCCGCCGCGACGGGGTCCACCCAGCCGGTGCCGGTGACCGTCCAGATCACGAGGTACTTGCGCTGGAAGGCGCCGGTGCGCTCGAGCTCCTTGACGGCGAGGTCCGCGCGGGCGTCGGCGTCGGGCGCGTCCTTGAGCCCGACGTAGACCCGGATGGGCGGCGTGGGCGTGCTGGTCGGCCGGAACGTCCGCAACGCGTCGGTGGAGACGGCGCCGGCCGTGAAGAGCCGGCCCTCTGTGCCGAGCGACGACCAGTCGACGAGCGAGCCGGGACCGCCGGAGACCGTGGCGGTCTGCGGGGCCAGCACTCCGGGGACCGGCGCGCCGTCGGCCTCGGCGTACTTCGCGTCGAGGAACCGCATCACGCCCAGGCTGAGGATCGCGATGGCCATGCCGACGACGACGGCGGCGAAAGCGGCGCCGGCCACGAGATGCCGGGCCGCGTCCGGCCAGGTATGCGGGAGCTCGGCGTCGACGCGCAGCACCGCCAGGGCGATCAGCCGGCCGACGAGAACGGCCACGGCCACGACCACCGCGGTCACCACCCAGAGGGTGAGGGCCGATCCCAGGCCGAGGACCTCGTCCGGACCGACCACCCGTCGCTGGTCGTTCTGCCACCGCAGCCAGAGCACGGTGCCGGCGACGGCGGCGACGACCACGACCGCGACCAACGGCCAGCGGCCGCGGCTGGCGAGCGGGTCGCGTCGGCCGGCCCGTCGCCATCCGAGGTCCCAGAGCCAGCCGACCAGCGCGCCCACCGCCCAGCCGAGGGCGAACGACACCGCCCCGATGACGCCCTGGACGAACGCCGACCGCGGCAGCAGCGACGGCACGAGGGCGACCCACCAGAACCACGTGCCGACCGCCACGGAGACCAACCGGGGCGGGCCGAAGAGCAGCGCTCGCGCGCGCCGCGGCGCCCCGACGGATCTCGGGACGGTGTCGACGGCCGGTGCGCCCGCCACGACCCTCCGATCTCCGGGGTCCTCGCACGGCTGGCCGTGGCTCCAGCTGCGTGGGCCGACGGTACCCCAGACTGCATCCGTGACCGATACCTCCAGCCCGCCGCAGAAGATCGCCGTTCTCCTGCGGGAGGACCTGCCGACCT
The DNA here is from genome assembly GCA_963751085.1 of uncultured Actinomycetota bacterium. Lineage (GTDB taxonomy): Bacteria > Actinomycetota > Actinomycetes > Actinomycetales > Dermatophilaceae > Lapillicoccus. Next base: position 326,383 of record CAVVTH010000006.1, read on the forward strand.
GGCAGGCCCTCAACGCCACCGCGTTCCTCAGCGGAGCCGTCGCCGGGCGTCGACCGGACCTACTCGGCGAGGATTACGCGGACGCCGACGGCACCGCATACCTCTCCACGTTCGGCATCCCGATCATGGTCTACGCCGCCTCGGGCCCGGTGCTCTCGGCCGTGCGCGAGCGGGCGGTCGGGCGCGGCCTCGGGACGGCGGTCTTCACCGACGCGATGTTCACGACCGGCAACGACGCGGACAACCGGGCCGTCGTCGCCGCGGTCGCCGGTCCGGACCTCGTCCTCGCCGGCCTCGCGCTGGTCGGGGCCCGCAACGCCGTCGACAAGAGCGTCAAGGGAGCGGTGCTGCACCGCTAGTCGCGCGCGAGGAGCTCGAGATCCATCCCCTCGAGGGTGTCGGCGTCGGCCAGCAGGGTGATCGTGCTGACCCGGCCGCCGCGGACGAGGAAGTCGAAGACCACCCGCGGCGTCCCACCGACGGACCAGACGGCGCCGACCGCGCCGTCGACCAGGGCGGTCCGGGCGACGCGCGCCCGGCCGGCGAACTGCTCGGCCACCGCGGCCGCCCCGACCCGGCGCTCAGCACCGGTGCGCGCCGCCGCCGCGTCGATGTCGAGCACCACGTCGGGGTCGAGCAGCCGGAGCAGCGTCGACAGGTCGCCGCCGCGGGCGGCGGCCAGAAACGCGTCGACCACGGCGCGCTGGGCGGCGACGTCGCCCTCGGACTCCTGCTCCGCTCCGCGCACTCGCCGGCGGGCCCGGCTGGCCAGCTGGCGGGCCGCCGTCGGCGTGGTGCCGACCACGGGAGCGATCTCGTCGAAGGCCACCCCGAACAGGTCGTGGAGGACGAAGGCGATCCGCTCGGCGGGCTTCAGCCGGTCGAGCACGACGAACAACGCGACGCCGACGGTGTCGGCGAGGACCGCTTGCTCGGCCGGGTCCGGAGCGGCGACGGCTGCGACCGGCGCGGCATACTCGGCCTCCTCGGGCTGGTCGGTGAGGTGCTCGCGCCGCGACGAACGCGACCGCAGCAGGTCGAGGCTGATCCGCGCGACGACCGTCGTCAGCCACCCGGTGAGGTTCGTGACGTCGCCGGTGTCGCTGCGGTGCAGCCGCAGCCACGCCTCCTGAACCGCGTCCTCGGCCTCCTCGGGCGATCCGAGCAGCCGGTATGCGACCTGCCGCAGGTGCGGTCGCACGCGCTCGAACGCCTCGGTGAGCTCGTCCGCCATGACCTCATCCTCCGCTGCTCGGTTGCCGTCATCCTTCTGACGAGAGCCGGACCACGGATGTGACACCCTGCCGCCGTGACGTCCGTCCCGCCGCCTCGACCGCTCGCCCAGCGGATCGCCGACACCAGACGGCTGCTGGAGAGCACCGTCGACGCCTGGGTGGCCACCGCGGACCGGTCAACGGGTCGTCCCTGGCTGGTGCCGCTGTCGTTCCTCTGGACCGGCTCGACGTTCGTGCTGGGGACCGCCGCCGACAGCCGCACCGTCCGCAACCTGGTGGTCCAGCCCTGGGTGCGGCTGGGACTCGGTGCCGTCCGGGACGTGGTGCTGGTCCACGGCACCGCCGCGGTCGTGACGATGGCCGACATCGACCCCGCGCTGGCGGACCGTTTCGCGGAGCGAGCCGGCTTCGACCCGCGTGAGGCGTCGGAGCCCTACGTCTATGCGCTGGTGACCCCTCAGCGGATCCAGGCCTGGCGGGAGGAGAACGAGCTGACCGGGCGGGAGCTCATGCGCGACGCGCGGTGGCTCGGCTGATCGTCTCGACTACGCGTGATCCGCCGCTCGTGATGTCCGGTTTGTGGGAGGGTCCGTTGGTGACCGCCCAGGTGCCGCGCACCGAGCACGTAGGAGTGGGCGCCGCGTTCACGACGGCGTCCTTCCTCTGCATCGCGGTGATGAGCGCCCTGGCCAAGGTCGCGGTCCAGGACGCGTCGACCGGCGTGGTGGTCCTGGTGCAGAACGCCGGCGCACTGCTGCTCATCCTCCCGGCCGTCCTCCGTGGCGGATGGGCGGGGATCCGCACCGACCGCCTGGGCGTGCACGTCCTGCGCGCTGCCGCCGGCACCGCGGCCTGGTACGCGCTGTTCGTGGCGGTGACGATGGTCTCGCTGACCACCGCGAACCTGCTGGTGTTCAGCGCCCCGCTGTGGATGCCGGTCCTCGCGTGGGTCGCCTTCCGCCAGCGCACCTCCCGGTGGGTGTGGGCCGGGTCCGGGCTGGGGTTCGCCGGCATCGTGCTCGTCCTGCAGCCGGTCGGTCAGGAGCTCAACATCGGCGAGCTCATCGGTCTCGGCGGTGCCCTGGTGCTGGCGATCGCGCTGATGTCGGTGCGGGTCCTCGGGTCCACCGAGCCGCCGCTCCGGGTGCTGTTCTACTACTTCGCGCTGTCGAGCGTCCTCGTGCTGCCGATCGCCATCATCGACTGGCGGCCGCCGACCAGCGGCCAGAGCTGGCTGGTGCTCCTCGCGATCTGCGTCGCCCAGGTGGTCTCGCAGGTGTTCATCATCATGGGTTACCGCTACGCCTCCGCCGTGCGCCTGGCGCCGATCGTCTACTCGGTGATCGTGTTCTCCGCCGTCATCGACTGGGTCGTCTGGGGCCACCCGCCGGGCCTGGTCGTCGTGATCGGCATGGTCCTCGTCATCGGCGGCGGCCTGCTGGCAATCCTCATGCGCCCGAAGCGCCGGGCGCTCGTCAGCTAGCGACGCAGCACGTCGGTCAGCCCCTCAACGAGGCGCTCGACGTCGGACCGATCGGTGTAGGGGGCCAGGCCGACTCGGACGCCGCCCTCGGGGCCGAGCCCGAGATGGTGGCTGGTCTCCCATGCGTAGAAGTTGCCCGCCGGCGCGTTGACCCCGAACTCGGAGAGCGCCTGCCGGATCGCCTGCGGTGGCACGCTGTCCGACGTGAACAGCAGGGTCGGGGTGCGGCGCTCGGCGTTGCTGTAGACGGTGACACCGGGCAGGGACCGGATCCGCGGTTCGAACCACCCGAGCAGGCCGTCCTCGTGGGCCTCGAGCGCCGCATACGACGCGGCCAGCCGGTCCCGCCGGGACGCCCCGGCCACCGACGGCACGAGGTCGGCCAGGAAGTCCACGGCGGCCGTCGTGCCCGCCAGCAGCTCGTAGGGCAGCGTGCCGAGCTCGAACCGCTCCGGCACCGCGTCGGTCGACGGCATCAGCTTGGCCGGCCGCAGCGGCTCCAGAGTGTCGGGGCGGGCACCGAGCACCCCGAGGTGCGGGCCGAGGAACTTGTAGGGCGAGCACACCCAGAAGTCCGCACCGCAGGCCGGCACGTCGGTGAGCACGTGCGCCGTGGCGTGGACGCCGTCGACGTAGAGCAGCGCGCCGGCGTCATGGACCACCGACGCGACGGCCGGCAGGTCCGGCCGGGTGCCGATGAGGTTCGACGCGGCGGTGACGGCGACCAGGCGGGTATGCGGACCGACGGCCGCCGCGACCGCGTCCGCATCGAGCTCGCCGGTGGCGGGGTCGAAGTCCAGCCAACGCACGGTCGCACCCGCCGCTTCCGCGGCGATGACCCAGGGGCGGACGTTGGCGTCGTGGTCGAGGCGGGAGACCACGACCTCGTCGCCCGGCCCCCAGCCGGTCGCCAGCGTCCGGGCGAGGATGAACGTCAGCTCGGTCGCGGACCGGCCGAAGACGATGCCGCCGGGCGGCAGGTTCAGCAGGTCGCCCATCGCGGCCCGGGCCGCAACCACGATCGACTCCGCCCGCCGCTCGGCGGGGGTCACGGCGCCGCGGTTGGCGACCGCCGACGTCAGCGCGGTTGCCACGGCGGCGCCCACGGTGTCGGGCGTCTGCGTACCCCCGGGCCCGTCGAAGTGCGCGGCACCCTCGAGCAACGCGGGGAAGTGAGCACGGACAGCGGCGACGTCGTAGGGCATACGCCCGACTATCCCAGCGTCACGAGGTCAGCCGTCGGCGGCCTTCTCGAGGTCGGCGAGGATCAGCTTGCCCATGGTGAGCATGGCCTGCATCGCGCGGTTGGCCCGGTCCGGATCCGGGTCGGAGATGAGCTCGAACAGCCGGGTCGGCGTCACCTGCCAGGACACGCCGAACCGGTCCTTGAGCCACCCGCACGGACCGTGCTCACCGCCCTCGCCGAGCGCCGCCCAGTAGTAGTCGACCTCCGCCTGGTCGCGGCACTCGACGTAGAACGAGATGGCCTCGGAGAAGGTGAACTGCGGACCGCCGTTGAGCGCGACGAACTTCTGCCCGTCGAGCTCGAAGTCCACCGTCATCACGGCGCCGTCGGTCCCCGGCGTGTCCGGCCCGTAGCGCGTGACCCGGAGAATCGTGGAGTTTGGGAAGACCGAGCAGTAGAACTGCGCCGCGTCCTCACCCTGCGTGTCGAACCAGAGGCATGGAGTCGTGGTCATGGGAGGTGAGACCACGCGCATACCGGCGACTCATCGGGTCAGGACGGCTCGTTGGCTTCGACGAACTCCTCGGGGTCTTTGTCGACCGGTTTCACGCCGGTCGCCCAGTGCTCGGCCTCGAACCGCAGGAACTGCACGGCGATGTCGTGCCGGAGCTGAAGTGTGGTCTGCTCCCGGAAGTCGGTGAGGTCCTGGCGCTCCTCCTCGGCCATGTGGTCGCTGTTGGCGACGTTGGCCTCGGTCACGCCCTTCCACCACTGCGCGCTGCCGGCCTGGGCCTTCTTGACCGACCGGATGGCGTCGCGGATCTCGTTGTGGTCCTTGATCGCGTCCTCCACCTCCTCCTCGACGGAGTCGGCGTCCGCGGCGCCTTTACCGAGCTTGACCAGCTCGGGGTAGAAGTGCCGCTCCTCCGCCTCGGCGTGCACCTCGAGGAGGATCTCCAGCCGCTTCCATACGGCGGCGAGGCCCTCGTGGTCGTCACGCGGCCACTCCTCGAGCATCGTGAACATCCGTCGTTGCTCGGCGTGCTGGTGAAGGATGACCTCGGTGATGTCCATGCCGGCGAGTATGCCGGGCCGCCTCCGCCGTCGCTCGTCCGACCTCAGACGAGGGCGGTCTCGGAGCTCCTCGACCGGTCCCCGGGAAGGCGGCGGTCCGCCCACAGCGCGAGTGCTGCCAGGAGCAGGAACAGCACGGCGATGCCGGCACAGTTGACCAGCACCGCGCCCCAGCCGATGACGTCGACGTTGAGGAACGGGTAGGGGTACCAGTGCGTGAACGGAGCCAGCCCCAACGTGGCCACCAGCCACAGGATCGGCCAGATCAGGGTCGGCAGGATGTCGCGACGAGTCACGAAACCCCTGGGACCGAAGGCGATCCAGCCGGCGAAGGCCAGCACCGGCACGACGATGTGCAGCAACCGGTCACAGATGAGGTTGGCCGTCGAGTAGTCGGGTGACGGCGGAAGGGCTACGGCCGCAACGACTCCGGTGACCGTGATGCCGATGAGCGAGGCCAGCCGGATCACCCGGAACCACTGGGTCTGCATCCGCCCGCTGATGACCAGGAAGGTGGCCACGGCGACGAGGATGTTCGACTGGATCGTGAAGTAGGAGAACAGCCGGCGGACCCGTTCGGGCAACGGGGCGATGACCGTCGCCGCGTCGATGACGGTGGCGCCGCCGAGGATGACCAGCAGCTGGAGCACGACCGCGCACACCGCGACGACGAACGTCACGATGTGCCAGGTTCGCGCCAACCGCTCACGCCGGGTCCGAGTCATACCGGCGAGAGTACGGGCCGCCGAGCTCGACCCGGCCGAACCGGTATGCGACTCAGCGGGTCGGGCTGAACGGCGCCAGCTCGGCGGGCGTCCGGCCGCTGACCATCTGCTCCGCGAGCAGCCGTCCGGTGGCGGGCCCGAGGGTGATGCCCCACATGCCGTGGCCGCCGGCCGCATACACCCGCGGCGACCGGGTGGCGCCGATGAGCGGCAGCCCGTCGGCGGTGCACGGGCGCGAGCCGACCCACTCGTCCTCGCGGGCGTCGAGGTCGGCGCCCTGGAGGAACGGGCGGGCGGCGGCGGCGATGGCCTGGACCCTGCGCTCGTCGAGGCGCGGCCTCCGGCGAGCGGAACTCCATCATCCCGGCGACCCGGAGCCGGTCGCCGAGCGGCGTGCAGGCGACCCGCTGCGCGGGCAGGTAGACGGGACCGTCCGGGACGTGATCCACGGGCACCGAGAAGCTGTAGCCGCGGCCGGCCTGGACGACCGACCGGACGCCGAACCGGCGCGCCAGCGTGCCGAGCCAGGCACCGGTCGCGAGCACGGCCGCGTCGAACTCCTCGACGCCGCCGGTGGTCACGACGCGGACGCCCTTGCCGGCGTCGACGACGTCCAGCACCTCGGAGCCGGGACCGGTGGCGATCTTGCCGCCCCGCGCGATGACGTCGTCCGCGAGGGCGTGGACGTAGGCGCCGGGGTTGACGAACCGCTGGCCGCGCAGGCGAATGGCGGCGCCGACCTCGTCGGAGAGCACCGGCTCGATCGCGCGCGCCTCGTCGCCCGTGAGCACGTCGAACTCGATCTCCTGACCGGCGGCGTGGATGTGCTCGATCTCCTCGAGCAGGGTGCGGCGTTCGTCGGCCGTGCGGTAGGCGGCGAGGAACGACGACGTCTCGACGGTCTCGGCGCGGACGCCGCCGTCGCGCAGGAGGTCGAAGCTCTCGAGGGCTAGCCCGTTGATCGGGACCAGCTTGCCCATCGACTGGCGCCAGTGCGCGGCGGTGCTGTGCCGCGTGAAGCCGGCGACGAACTTCAGGAACGACGGGTTGACGCTCGGCGGGACGTAGACCGGCGAGTTCGGGCTGAGCACGGCCCGCAGGCCGTACTGGAGGACGGCGGGTTCGGGCAACGGCGTGGTGATGCCCGGGAGTCAGCCAGCCCGCGTTGCCCCAGGAGGAGCCGGCCGCGACACCGCCGCGGTCGAAGACCGTCACCTCGACGCCACGCTCCTGGAGGAACCAGGCGGTGGCCAGGCCGACCATGCCGGCGCCGACGACGGCGACGCGCTGCGGGGTCTGGTGGGTGGCGGGGTGTCCGGCGACGGTGGTGGGCATCGGGACCTCTCTGAAGGACATCGGGTATGCGCGGGTGTCCGTCCAGCATGCCGGAGGTGACGACGGGATGCCGTTGTACGCTGGCGACAACCACGCGGCGCTGGATCGGTGCGTTGCGGACAACGAGAGGTGGTCACCGGTGGTCGCCGTGTCCGACGTCGTCGCCGCTCTCGGCGGCGGTCTGTTGCGCACCCTCGTCGCCGCTCCTGGTGTCGCCGTCACTGATGTGGTGATCGCCGAACCGAGTGACCGGGTGGCCGACCTCCGGGGGGACCTCGTGGTGGGAGCCGGCGTGGCGGACGGGGCCTCCGCGGTTGAGCTCGTCGAGCGGGCGGCCGCTGCGGGGGCGGCCGGCGTGGTGCTCCGGAGGGCGCCCGCGCGCGCTCGCGGAGTTCGCGCCGCCGCGAAGCGCGTCGGCGTCGCCCTGCTCGAGCTGGACGAGTCGGCCTCCCTGGTGCACGCGGTACGCGTCATCCAGGACGTCGTCGACCGCGCGGCCGCCCCGGACGCGGCGCCGGTCGACCCCGGCGGCGAGACCGACCTGCTGGCGCTCGCCGACGCGGCGGCGGCGCTGGTGGACGGGCCGGTGACCATCGAGGACGCGCAGTCCCGGGTCCTCGCGTACTCGACCCGGCAGGACGTGACGGACACCGCGCGGGTGTCCACGGTGCTGGGCCGGCGGGTCCCGGCGCCGCTGGTGGCGCACCTGCGTTCACGCGGCGTGTTCCGGCGGTTGGCCACCTCGGACGAGCCGTTCCTCGTCCCGCCCGGCCCGGGTCAGGAGATGCCGCGCTACGTCGTCCCGGTCCGCGCGGGCGGCGAGTGGCTGGGGTCGATCTGGGCCGTCATCGACCGGCCGCCACCGGCCGACGCGGTGGCCGAGCTGCGCCGGACCGCCTCGGTCGTGGCCCTGCACCTCCTGCGGAACCGTGCGTTCGCCGACCTCACCCGCCGGCTGTCGGCCGAGCGGCTTCGCGCCCTCCTGGGTGGTGGGCCGGTGGAGCCCACCGCGTCGGACTGGCTGCCCCGAGGTCCGTGGCGCGCGGTCGCGTTGGGCCCGACCGGCCCGGCCACGGGAGCCGGCGGTGTCGAGGCGGACCTCGACGTCTGGGAGTCGCGCTTCCGGCGTCGGGGCTGGCGGCAGCCGCTGCTGACCGACCTCGGTGACCTGCCTTACGCGGTGGTGGTGGCCGACTCCGAGCCCGGGACGACCACCGGCCCCGGGGACCTGGCCGTGGCTGGCCGCGCTGGCCGCCGAGTTGGACTGGGTCGCCGCCGGGGTCACCGCGACGTCGGTGGATCGCGTCGCCACCTCTGCCCGCACCGCCGCGCAGGTCGCCGCCCTGCGCCGGGAGCGACCCCGACCTCGGACCGGCCCCCACCGCCGAGGACCAGTGGGCGACGCTCACGGTGGCCCGGGCGGTCAGTGCGCTCACCGGTTCGGGCGCCGAGGAGGTCGGCTTGGCCGGTCCGGTCGCGGTCCTGGCCGATCACGACCGTCGGCGGCACACCGCATACCTCGCCTCGCTGGCAGCGTGGCTGGACCACGCCGGCGAGCCCTCGGCCGCCGCGAAAAGCCTTGGGGTGCACGTGAATACGCTTCGCCACCGCATGGTGCGGATGAGCGAGGTGACGCCGCTTCACCTGGACGACCCAACCGAACGGCTGGCGCTACGGCTGCTCCTCGCGGCTCGCGGTTTCTGAGGTCAGTCGGCCCAGAGGTTGTCGTGGTAGCGCATGAACTCGTCGTACTCCGCGTCGGTCATCGTCTCGCCGGCCTGGCGCCGGGCCAGCCCCTCGAAGTACGCCTCCCGCGGCGCGCCCGGCGCGAAGTGCAGCAGCATGGTCGCGCCGGTGCCCTCGACGTTTTTGAACCCGTGCAGCCCGCCCGGCGGCACGTGGGCGAAGTCGCCGGGGCGCGTGGTCACCCAGCGGGTGCCGTCGTAGATCTGCACCTCGCCGGTGAGGATGTAGAACGACTCGGCCATGGTCCGGTGGAAGTGCGGGTCCGGACCGCCGACCCCCGGCCCGAACTCCCAGCGGTACAAGCCGAACAACCCGTCCGTTCCCGCGCCCGTCGCAAGGTGGTGCACGCGGGCGCCCTTCGGGTAGACCAGCTCCGGTTCGTGATCGGTGGGCCGGATCGTCGCGGAGACCTCGCCGGTCTCCCCGGTGTAGCGGACGGGAGGGTATGCGGGCAGCTCGGTCATCGCTCCTGCCTACCAGATCGGCCGGCGGCTACCGCGGGCTCGGACGGCTCCTTGCGCCGTGGGCCGGGGCTTCGTCACACGAACCGGACGAGGATGCCGCGTGGGGTCGAGATCGTCGCTCGCTGCACCGGGAGCGGACCTCGGCGTCGGCTGAAGGTCGACTCCGCGACGCACTCGGCGAACATCCGGTTCTCGAAGTCGCAGGAACAGCTCGGTCGACCCGGACGTCGCTCGTCAGGGGCTCCTCGTCGACCGCGTGGGCTGCACGGCCCTCCGGCCCTGCACGACTCGCCTCCGCCGCGTCGAGCCGGAACCTCGAAGCCGACGCATGCACGTGGCTCGTTACCATCTTCGCGGCGGGCTCGCTCGACAGCGCCACGAGGCCGACCGGCAGTAGCGTCGTCTCCAACTCCACGGCTCTGCACGGTCGCGACGTTGCACGGCGGGGACGGTCGACGGGCGACATGAACTCCCCGCTCTGAGCCCGGCCAGACCGAGCACCACGCACCCGATGATCCGGCCCCCAACGACGCGCGTCCGAGGCGGGGACGGTGTCGAGATCGCTGACCGCGCCAGCCTAGAAGGAGCCTCACGCGGGTCAAGATCTCGGAGGTCGGTGGGTCGTCCTTCCGCGAGGTTCGGCGTCGGGGCTGAGGTCCGCGGGCTTCACCGGTCGACCCAGGGGGTCGTCGTAGCGGTGACGGCGGGTGAGGTAGTCCCGACCGCTGACGGTGGTCCATCTCGTGGCGCCGTCGTCGCTTGGCGTGGCGGTCCAGGTGCCGCGGGTCTTGTGGTTGTGATGTCGTCGGTGCCGGGGCCGGAGGTTGCGCACCGTGGTCGGTCCGTGCGGCCAGGGCACCTCGTGGTCGAGGTCGCACCGGCCGACGGGAACCGTGCAGCCCGGCGCCTGGCACATCCGGTCGAGAGCGGCGACCTGCTCGGCCATCTCTCGGGTCGGCCGGTACCGCGTCGTCGACAGCTCCAGTGCCGTCCCGTCGAGCGGGTCGGTGACCAAACGCCGCCACACCGACCCCGAGGCGCCGGCGATGGAGCGAGCGACCGCAGCGGGAACGAAGCCGTGCCCGGGGATCTCACCCGGCTGGTCATCCAGCCCCAGCAGAGTGGTCAGCGAGACCACGAGGGTGACGTGAGCCGACGGAGCCCGACCGACGAAGGTGGACGCCGACTGCTCCGGTCCGACTCCAGCGACCTGCTGGGGATCGGCCCAGCCGTAGAGCAGCAGGTCGAGGGCCACGTCGGAGCGCAGCTGCTCGAGGGTCCGCTGGTCGCCGCGGCTGCGGAAGCTGCGCGCAAGCGCGTCGATCCGGTCCAGCGCAGCGGTCACCCGGCCGGCCTCGCCCGATATCGTCAACCGGCCGGTGCCGTCCGGCTCGAGCCACCCGAAGGCGCTCCGCCGCTTCACCGCCTCCGCCCGCGCCTCGGCCGGGTCCGCCGTGTGCAGGACGACCTGGCGGCGCAGCTCGCGCACGAACGACCGGTGCGAGCGGACCGACCCGTCAGCCATGGGCGCCAGCAACCGGTCCGCCACCGCCCGAGCGATGTCGGGATCCAGCTCGTCGGTGGCCTGATGGATGCGCACCGCGCGGTCCAGCGTGACCTCGCCGCGGACCAGGGCCGCGAGCAGCGGCGTGCCGCGCTCCTCGGTGTTCATCGCGAGGGACAGCCGCGCTGCCACCTGCCCCTCGGACAGGCCGGTCGCGACCGCCACCTCGTCCACCGTGGCGGTCCTCGTCTCGTCGGCGACCACAGCGAACGAGACCATGTCGTTGCCGTGCATGGACATGGTGTCGGCCTGCTCCTGCACGACCATGCCCACGGCCTCCTGGAGCCGTCGCAACGCCGCCAGGCTCCGGGCGTCGGCCCAGGCTTTGACCGCCTCCGCCGCCTCGACGACCCGGAGCTCCTGCTCGACCCAGGCCTGCGCCAGGTCGGTGACCGGGCGGTCGGCGAACGAGGCCTCGACGGCGGCCCACCGCGCCAGCTCGGCGGGGGCCACCACGGTGTCGTCGTCGGGCGACGTCGCGCTCACCACGAGTGCCTGCCACGCCGCCTCGATGTCCATGCCACCCCCTCGAACTGATGTACGAATACTACTCCGCACCGCTGTCGCCGTCAAGGCCACGAACCACGAATTGTCATTGCCCACCAGCCGTATTCGGCCGCTGCCCGGTCGCCAACCCGACTCGATACGCGGCTCGACACCAAGCTCTCCTACGCTGATGACGTGGACTACGGACAGGAGCTGCGGTTCGGGCTGTTCCCCACGCCGAACGCCGCCGAGCTCGACCAGGTGCTCCTGCTCGCCGAGGTCGCGGAGGTCAGCGGGCTGGACCTCGTCACCGTCCAGGACCACCCCTACCAGGCCCGCCACGTCGACGCGTGGACCCTGCTCGCCGTCATTGCCGCCCGCAGCTCCACGCTCCGGGTCGCCCTCAACGTCGCGAACCTGCCGCTGCGTCCGCCGGTAGTCCTGGCCAAGAGCGTGGCCACCCTCGACCTCGTCACCGGTGGCCGCGTCGACCTGGGCCTCGGAGCCGGCGCGTTCTGGGACGCCATCGTCGCCGCCGGCGCGCCTCGGCTCACGGCGGCGGAGAGCGTCGACGCCCTGCGCGAGGGCATCGAGGTCATCCGCAGCGTCTGGCGCGAGGACGGTCCCGCGGTCCGCGTCGAGGGCGACCACCACCGGGTCGCCGGCCTCCACCCCGGCCCCGCCCCGGCGCACGACGTCGAGATCTGGCTCGGCGCCTACAAACCGCGGATGCTGCGGCTCACCGGCCGGTATGCGGACGGCTGGCTCCCGAGCATGGGGTATGCCGATCCCGACGCCTTGGGCGGCATGAACGACGTCATCGACGCGGCGGCGCGAAAAGCCGGCCGCGACCCGTCCGCGGTCCGCCGGCTCTACAACATCTCCGGCACGTTCGGCCGCGGCCGCGGGTCCGGCCGCTCCGGGCTCTCCGGCACCGCCGACGAATGGGCCGACCAGCTGACCCGCCTCGTACTCGAGCAGGGCATGAGCACGTTCATCCTCGGCACGGACCATGTCGAGGACGTGCGGCGGTTCGGCGAGGAGGTGGCGCCGCGGGTCCGGGACCTCGTCGACGCCAGCCGGCGCAGCGGGGCCGCAACCAGCCCCGCGCCGTCCCCCGCACCAGCGCGCGGGGAGCCTATCGTCACGAGCACCCGTGCGGCCCAACCGAACTCGGGTCTCGACGTCCATCCGACGCCGGACGACGGAACCCGGCTCAGTGACCAGGCGGCGTGGGACGAGAGCACGCGCCCGGCGTTCCCGGCCCCGGCAACGTTCCGCTACACCGCGGTCCAACAGGCGGCGCCGCAGCACCTCATCGACGTGCACGACGCGCTGCGCGCCGAACTGGCCCGGCTCCGCGACATCGTCGAGCAGGTGTCGGACGGGCGGTCGTCCGTCGGGTCCGCCCGCTCCGCCATCAACCGGATGACGTTGCGGCAGAACAACTGGACGCTCGGGGCCTACTGCGAGCAGTACTGCCGGATCGTCACCGGCCACCACACCCTCGAGGACGTCAGCGTCTTCCCGCACCTGCGGCGGGTCGAGGGCGCGGCGCCGGTCCTCGACCGGCTCCACGAGGAGCACGAGGTGATCGCCGAGCTGCTGGACCATCTCGACCGGGCACTGGTCACCCTCGTCGGGGACGAGGAGGCAGGCACCCAGCAGCTGCAGGACGTCCTGGACCTCGTCACCGATGCGCTGCTGTCGCACCTCTCCTACGAGGAGCGTGAGCTGCTACACCCGTTGGCCCAGGCCGGCTTTCAGTGACCGTCTCGGCGGCCCAGCATCGCCTCGCGCACCTCAGCGGCACCCAGGTCGGCTGACCCGGCCAGCCCGTCGACCACGCCGGCCTGGTCCGCGTCGGATCGGTTCTGGCTCAGCTTGGCCTTGGCGTCGACGCGGGTGACGGCCATGGACACGCCGACGATCGCCTTGAGCTGGCCGTCGACGAACCGCGCCGGAGCGTCGTCCACCCCCCAGCCGTCGTCTCCGGCGGTGCGTCCCTCGTGGTGGTCGGTCAGCCGGGTCACCGCCTGGCGCAGCCACTCCGGGTCGTCGTGCACCGTGACCGGCCCGCGCAGGTGGACGGCGGAGTAGTTCCACGTCGGCACCACGCGGCCGTGCTCGCGCTTCGACGCATACCAGCGTGGCGTGATGTAGGCGTCCGGTCCGGTCACCACCACCAAGCCCGGGTGAGCCGGACGCGATGCGTCGCCAGTGCTCGTTCGCGCGGGCCAGGTGCAGGACGACCTCGTCCCCCTCCCACAGGACCGGCAGCAGGGTGGCGTCCGGCGTCCCGTCGGGACCCACGGTGACCAGCTGACCGACGTGGACGGCGCGGACCAGCGCCCGGACCTCGTCCAGGTCCTCGACCGCGAAGTGGCGCGGGACATACATCAGGGCCGCCTAGGGGTTCGCCGCGAGGAAGATGTAGGCCGCCAGCAGGACGAGGTGCACGCCGCCCTGCAGGCGCGTCGCTCGGCCGGGGACGACCGTGAGCATGCCGACGACCACCGTGATGGCAAGCAGCACCATCTGCGTCGGCCCCAGACCGAGGAGCAGGGGACCCTGCAGCCAGATGGTGGCAATTGCGAGCGCCGGGATGGTCAGGCCGATGCTGGCCATCGCCGAACCGAGGGCCAGGTTGAGGCTGATCTGCACCCGGTTCCGCCGCGCCGCGTTGACCGCGGCCAGGGTCTCCGGCGCGAGCACCAGCAGCGCGATGACGACGCCGACGAACGACGGCGGCAGACCGACGGCGCTGACCGCCGAGGTGATGGCGGGCGAGAGCACCTTGGCCAACCCGACCACGGCCACGAGCGAGACCAACAGCAGGCCGATGCTCAGCTTCCACGAGCTGCCCGGCGGCGGCGCGTGCCCCTCGTCCTCATGGATGGTGTCGCCGTGCTTGTCGATCGGGAGGAAGAACTCGCGGTGCCGACGTGTCTGGGTGAGGACGAAGAGGACGTAGAGCAGTAGCGAGGCCACGGCGGCGAAGGTCAGCTGCGAGGTGGAGAACTCGGGCCCTGGCTGCGAGGTGGTGAAAGTGGGAAGCACCAGGCATACCGTCGCGAGGGTCGCCACCGTGGCCAGCGCCCCGCCGGTGCCCTCCTTGTTGAAAACCACCAGACCGTGCCGCAACGAGCCGGCCAGCAGGCAGATGCCGAGGATCCCGTTGCAGGTGATCATCACTGCGGCGAAGACGGTGTCCCGAGCGAGCGTCGTCGTGTCGCCCTTGCCGCCCACCATCAGCATGACGATGAGGCCGACCTCGATGATCGTGACCGCCACCGCGAGGATGAGTGACCCATAGGGCTCACCCACCCGGTGCGCGACGATCTCGGCGTGCTGCACGGCCGCGACGACGGCGGCGCCGAGCAGCACGGCCACGACGACCACCGGAACGGCGCCCAGGCCTTCCCGCCCCCAGGTGGCCACGAGCGCCAGGATGGCGAGGACCGGCGCCGCCGTCGTCCAGCGCAGGTAGGCCGGACGGGGCCGGGTCTCCTCGGTCGCCGCCGCCTCGTCCGCCATGGCGCCATCCTCTCAGGCGGAGGCGGAGGACCCGCCTAACCATCCGCGAGGCCCCTCGGGGACGAAGTACGCCTGTGACCGACCTCCGCACGCGCCCCGCTGCCTCATCGGCGGGTGCCCCGGCTGCCCCGCGCATCCGGTATGCCGCGGCCGGAGTTCTCGCCGCACTCGCGGGCATCGCGGTGGGACACCTCGTTGCGGCGGTGACCAACGCCGCCGCTTCGCCGGTGCTGTCGGTCGGCTCCGTCGTCATCGACCTCACGCCGACGCCGGTCAAGGAGTTCGTCATCGCGCAGGTCGGCACCGCCGACAAGCCGATCCTGCTGGCCACCGTCTCCCTCGCCACCTTGGCCCTCGCCGCGGTCGCCGGGCTGTTGTCCCGCCGCCGCCCGGCGCTCGGTCTCGGCGTCCTGCTCCTGCTCGTCGCCGCCGCCGGCGCAGCGGCGATGACCCGACCGACCGCTCGGGTGCTCGACCTGGTCCCCGCCGTCGTCACCGCCCTGGTCGGCGCGGCGGTCCTCCTCGGACTGCGCCGGTTGCTGCAGCCGGCGACCGCGGCCCTGCGCGGTTCGGGCGCCTCGCGCCGGACGTTCCTCGTCGGCGCGGCCGGCATCACGGCCGGGGCTGCGGTGGCCGCAGCCCTCGGTCAGCGCCTCGCCGGCCAGCCGACCGACACGTCGGGCCTGACCCTGCCCACAGCGACGAACCCGACCGCCCCGCTCCCCGCGGGCGTCGAGTCGAGCGTGCCCGGGGTGTCGCCGTTCCGGACGCCGGTCGAGAGCTTCTACCGCGTCGACACCAACCTCACCGTCCCGCGCGTCGGCGTCGGCTCGTGGTCGCTCCAGGTCGACGGCGACGTGCGCAACCCGTTCACGCTGAGCTACGACGAGCTGCTCGGTATGCCGATGATCGAGCGCGACATCACAATGACCTGCGTCTCCAACGAGGTCGGTGGCGGCTACGTCGGTGCCGCGCGTTGGCTCGGCGTCCGGTTGACCGACGTCCTCGACCGCGCGGGCGTCGGCTCGCACTCCGACCAGATCCTCAGCACGGCGGTCGACGGGTTCACCATCAGCACGCCGCTCGCGGTCGTCCGCGACGGACGCGACGCGATGATCGCCGTAGGCATGAACGGCAAGCCGCTCACCGACGTCCACGGCTTTCCCGCCCGGCTGGTGACCCCGGGGCTCTACGGCTATGTCGGTGCCACCAAGTGGCTCACCAAGCTGACCCTCACGACGTATGCGGCGCAGCAGGCCTACTGGACCCAGCGCCAGTGGGCGACCGACGGGCCGATCAAGACCTCCGCCCGGATCGACACTCCAGCGCCCCTGTCCACCGTTCCACCCGGTCGCACCGTCATCGGCGGTGTGGCGTGGGCGCAGCACCGCGGGGTCGGGCGCGTCGAGGTCCAGATCGACGGGGGCGCGTGGCAACCCACGCAGCTCGGCCCGGACGTCGGCGTCGACTACTGGCGGCAGTGGTACCTGCCCTGGGACGCGGCCACCGGCCAGCACACCCTCGCGGTCCGCGCGACGGACCTCGACGGCGAGGTCCAGACCGACCAGCGGGTCACGCCGTTCCCCAACGGCTCCAGCGGCATCCAGCAGGTCGTCGTCATCGTTTCGTGACGAAAACCGTTGCTCCACAACCCAATCCAACGCCTGACACCCGACGAATACCTGGTGTAAGGCACACAAGACCACCAAGAATCCAGTACGGAAGTAGGAACGCACCATGAACGCACGGACCAGGAACGCGCGCCGCGCCACCGTTTTTGTGGCCCTCGCGGCCGCGCTGCCGATCGGTTTGGCCGCGTGCGGCTCGACCAGCACGCCGGCCGCCGGCGCCGCACCGGCCCCCGCGGCCGCGAGCTCGACTCCGACGTCGTCCTCCCCGACGAGCAGCGCCACGAGCTCCGACATGATGAGCCAGCCCTTCGGTGCGGCGTGCTCGGCCGTCCCGAAGGACGGCAAGGGCTCGTTCAGCGGGATGGCGACCGACCCGGTCGCGACCGCCGCCAGCAACAACCCGTTGCTGTCGACCCTCGTCACCGCGGTCAAGGCCGCCGGTCTCGTCGACACGTTGAACTCGGCTCCGGCTATCACGGTGTTCGCGCCGACGAACGACGCCTTCGCCAAGATCCCCGCGGACACCCTCAACAAGGTGCTCGCGGACAAGCCGACGCTGACCAAGATCCTCACCAACCACGTCGTGGCCGGGAAGATCGCGCCGGACAAGATCGCCGGTGACCACAAGACCCTGGCCGGCACCACGCTGACCGTCAAGGGCTCCGGTGAGATGTTCACCGTCGGCAAGGAGAACGCCAACGTCCTCTGCGGCAACGTCACCACGGCCAACGCGACGGTGTACATCGTCGACTCGGTCCTGATGCCCTGATCGTCGGTAGACGGACAGCAATAGGCGCAACGGCGAGTGACACAGCAGAATGCCAGTCATGGCTGAGCTCCGGGCAGTGCCCTCCGGCGAGGATTCGCCGGAGGGCATGGACCCGAACGCTCGTCTGGCGGGCCTGCTCCGACAGTCGTCGTGGGGCGACGAGGGCGCGTTTGCGCAGCTCTACGACGCCGTCGCCCCACGGCTCTACGGGCTGGTGGTGCGGGTGCTTCGGGACCCGGCCCAGTCCGAAGAGGTCACCCAGGAAGCCTTCCTCGAGATCTGGCGCATGTCGGCCCGGTTCGACCCGGACCGGGGCAGCGCCCTCGGGTGGATGATGACCATCGCCCACCGCAAGGCCGTTGACCGGGTGAGATCCGCGGCGGCCGCCGGCCGTCGGGACCACGGCTACCACGAGGCGAACCAGGACGTGGACTACGACTCGACCGCCGAGACGGCGCAGGCGTCATTGGAGGCCGAACGCGTGCGCAAAGCCCTGCAGACCCTCACGCCGGCGCAACGCAGTGCACTCGAGCTGGCCTTCTTCGGTGGCTACACGCATACCGAGGTGGCCACGATGCTCGACCTGCCACTCGGGACCGCCAAGACCCGCATCCGCGACGGCCTCATCCGCCTTCGCGACACCCTGGGACTGACCTCATGAGCACCTACGACTCCGCCGACATCCACGCCCTCTCCGGCGCCTACGCCGTCGATGCCGTCGACGACATCGAGCGGGCCGAGTTCGAGCGGCACCTGGCCACCTGCGCGGACTGCCGTGAAGAGGTGGCCGGCTTCCGGGCCACCACCGTCCAGCTGTCCACGCTCATGAACGCGACACCTCCCGAGCGGCTGCGCGAGCAGGTCCTGCGCGACATCGCCAAGGTCCGCCCCCTTCCCCCGGCCGTCAGCCAGGAGGCCGGCGAGCGGATCGAGGCGACGAGCCGCGAGCACTCCGCGGGACAGACGCCGGAGCTGCCGTCGCGGGTGTCCCGGCTCGCCGACGCCCGACACCGCCGGAACCGGTGGCTCGTCGCGGCCGCGGCCGTCGTGGCGCTCGGTGGCGGTGGCGCGCTGGCGGTCACCCAGCCGTGGAACTCGAGCTCCCAGGTCCAGACCAACATCGCCGCGCAGGTCCAGCAGGCGCCGGACGCCCAGCGCTACCAGCAGGCCCTGGCCGACGGCAGCACGGTGACCGTCGTCCGGTCGAAGTCGGTCGGCCGTGCGGTTCTCGTCACCGACAACCTGGCGGCGCCGCCGAGCGGGAAGACCTACCAGATGTGGCTGCAGGCCCCGAGCGGGGGATTCGTCTCGGCCGGGCTGGTGCCGCCCGGTAGCAACGAGACCGTCGTCCTCCAGGGCGACGCGGCCACCGCTCAGGGCGCCGGCGTCAGCGTCGAGCCGAGCGGCGGTTCGCAGCAGCCGACGACGAAGCCGATCGCCCTCTTCGCCTTCGCCTGAGCCGCGCGCTCACGCACCACCACCGTCGGCGGCCACTGCCGCCTGACGTCACTGCACCATGACCCGAGAGGGGGATCGGCCATGCCCACCCATGCCTTGGCGCAACGCGCCCCCCGGTCTGTCGCCGTCGTCGGTTCCGGCGTCGCCGGTCTCACCGCGGCTCACGTGCTCCGCTCCGCGGGCAGCCACGTCACCCTGTACGAGGCCGACGACCGGCTGGGCGGCCACGCCGACACCCATCTGGTCGACGTCGGCGGCCGGACCGTCGCGGTCGACACCGGGTTCATCGTCCACAACGACCGGACCTACCCGACGCTGCTGCGGCTGTTCGCCGAGCTGGGCGTGCAGACCCGCGACTCCGATATGAGCATGTCGATCCGCGTCGACGGGACCGCCAGCCAGCCGGGCCTGGAGTATGCCGGTGCGCTCGGAGTCCGCGGGCTCTTCCCGTCGGTGCGCAACCTCACCGACGGTCCCTACCTGCGAATGCTCATGGAGGTCAGGCGGTTCCACCGCGCAGCCCTGGCGCTGCTGGCCACCGCGCCCGACCTGGCCGACGACGAGGAGACCCTCCGCGAGTTCGTCGCCCGGCACCGGCTGAGCGTCTACTTCACCGACCGCTTCCTCAGGCCACTGGTCGCCGCCGTGTGGTCCTGCGACCCGGACCGCGCCCTCGACTACCCGGCGCGCTACCTGTTCGTCTTCCTCGACCACCACGGCATGCTGACGGTCTTCGGGTCGCCTACCTGGCGCACCGTCGCCGGCGGGTCACGCACCTACGTCGAGAGGGTGGCCGCGGGTCTGGACGAGGTGCGTCTCGGCCGGGCCGTAACCGCCGTCCGGGAGACACCCACCGCCGTCCGGGTCACCGACCGCAGCGGCCGGACCGACAGCTACGACGCCGTCGTCGTCGCCGCCCACCCGCACCAGGCGCTCGCGATGCTGGCCGAGCCCTCGACGGCCCAGCGCGAGGTGCTCGGTGCCATGCGCTACACGACGAACCACGCCCAGCTGCATACCGACGAGACGGTGCTCCCGACGCGGGCCGCCGCCCGGGCGTCCTGGAACTACTGGCAGCGCCCCGACGACGGGCCCGTGCTCGTCACCTACGACATCTCCCGGCTGATGGGCCTGGACGTCCCGGGCCGCCGGTTCCTCGTCACCCTCGGTGGCCAGGACCGCGTCGACCCGGCCACGGTCGTCGACACGATGACCTACGAACACCCCCTCTACACGCCGGAGTTCGTTGCGGCGCAACGGCGTCTACCGAGCATCGGCACCTCCCGGGTCGCCTTCGCGGGCGCCTACCACGGGTGGGGCTTCCACGAGGACGGCGCGCGGTCGGGTGTGGGCGCGGCCCGCAAGCTGGGCGCGGAGTGGCTCGCTGCGGCCCCGGAGATCGAGCCGATGGCGGTGGCGTCGTGAGGACCGGCCGCAGCACGCGCCTGTATGCGACGACCATCCGGCACGCCCGGACGGCGCCGGTGCGACACGGCTTCACCCACCGCAGCTACGCGTGGTTCGTCGACCTGGACGAGCTGCCCCAGCTGGGTTGGCTGACGCCACTGGCGGGGTTCGAGGCTCGCGACCATCTCGGCGACCCCGGCGGCACCTTGCGCACCAACCTCGACGCGTTCCTCGCCACCCACGGCGTGGACCTGGGCGGCGGCCGGATCACCATGCTGGCCAACGCCCGCGTCCTCGGCTACGTCGTCAACCCGATCTCGGTGTTCTGGTGTCACCGCCTCGACGGCCGGCTCGAGTGCGTCGTCGTTGAGGTCCACAACACCTACGGGCAGCGACACGCCTACCTCGTCCGTCCCGACACGAGCGGCCGGGCCTCGACCGCCAAGGAGCTCTACGTGAGCCCGTTCAACGACGTCTCCGGCTCCTACGAGCTCCTCCTGCCCGAGCCGGGCCGCCGCCTGCACCTGTCGGTGACTCTCAGCCGACCGGGACAGCCGCCGTTCGTCGCGTCCGCGGTCGGCGTCGCCGAGCCCGCCTCGGTCGGCGCTGTCCTGCGGACCGCCGTCACGCGCCCCCTCGAACCCCTTGCCGTCATGGCCCGGATCAGGTGGCACGGCATCCGCCTGTGGGCCCGCGGGCTGCCGATCCAGGCCCGACCCGTCCACGCGCCTCAGGAGGCCGTCCGATGACCACGATCTCGTCGCACGACGCGGGACTCACCGCGCCCCGGTTCGATCCGACCCGCTGGCCGGACCTGGCCCGCGTCCCTAACGCCCTCAAGCGGACCGTCCACGCCCGGGTCGCCCGACGGCTGTTCGAGCAGACCGCCCGCCGCCTCGACGTACGCGTCGAGATGCCGGACGGCAGCGTCATCGGTCGGGCGGCTCACGTGCCGGGCGCGCCGGTCATGGTCCTGCACCGCCCCGAGCGGTTCCTCGAACGCCTCGGCGCCGGCGCCCTCATCGGCTTCGGCGAGTCCTACATGGCCGGCGACTGGGACTCGCCCGACCTCGGTGCGCTGCTGACGGTTTTCGCGGAGCGGATCGCCACGCTGGTGCCGGAACCCCTCCAGCGGTTGCGCGGCCTCTACGTGTCGCGACTTCCGCGCGACGAACGCAACACGACCAGCAACACCCGGGCCAACATCAGCCGGCACTACGACCTGTCCAACGCCATGTTCGAGCAGTTCCTCGACGAGACGATGACCTACTCCGCCGCGCTGTTCGACGAAGCGGCCGACCCGCCGGCATGGTCCGACCTGGCCCCCGCGCAGGGACGCAAGATCGACCGGCTGCTGGACCGTGCGGGGGTCAGCGCCGGCACGCGGGTGCTCGAGATCGGCACCGGCTGGGGCGAGCTCGCGATCCGGGCCGCTCGCCGCGGCGCGACGGTCCACACCGTGACGCTGTCCCGGGAGCAGCAGGCGCTGGCCAGCGAACGGGTCCGGGCCGCCGGCTTCGCCGACCGCGTGACGGTGGAGCTCACCGACTACCGGGCGGTCCGCGGGGAGTACGACGCGGTCCTCTCGGTCGAGATGATCGAGGCCGTCGGCTACGAGTACTGGCCGACCTACTTCCGGACCCTCGAGTCGGTCCTGGCCCCCGGCGGCACGGTCGCCATCCAGGCGATCACCATGCCCCACGAGCGGATGCTGGCCACCCGCAACACCTACACGTGGGTGCACAAGTACATCTTCCCGGGCGGGTTCCTGCCGTCCACCGAGGCGATCGAGGAGGTGACCCGGGCGCATACGACACTGCGGGTCGTCGACCGGTTGTCGATGGGTGGGAGCTACGCGCAGACCCTGCGGCTCTGGGACGAGCGGTTCGCGGCCAACGCCGACGCGGTCGGCCGCATCGGGTTCGACGCGATCTTCCGCCGGATGTGGCACTTCTACCTCGAGTACTCGCGGGCCGGGTTCTCCTCCGGCTACCTCGACGTCCAGCAGCTGGTGCTGCGTCGCGAAGGGAGCAGCTCGTGACCGTCCTCGACCGCACCGGGACTGCCGTGACCGACGAGGCCTACGGCGGGGTCGCGGCCCGGCTCGCCGCCGCGCTGGCTCCGGTGGTCGGCGGTGAGCTGCCGGTCCGCCTCACCGCCTGGGACGGCAGCGTGGCCGGGCCGGTCGACGCGCCGTCGGTCGTCATCCGGTCGCCGCAGGCGTTGCGCCGGATTCTCTGGCACCCCAGCGAGCTGGGGGCGGCGCAGGCCTACGTCACGGGCGAGCTGGACGTCGACGGCGACCTGGACGCGGCCCTGACGCACGTCTGGCGGGTCGCCGCCCAGCGCGGGCTCTCGGGGGTCCGGCCGACACCGGCGCTCCTCGCGAACCTGCTGCGGGTGGCCAAGGACCTCGGCGTGCTGGGTCCGCCGCCGGCACCGCCGGACAGCCAGGCCGTGCTCCGTGGTCGACGGCACACCCGGGGCCGTGACCGCGACGCGATCCACCACCACTACGACCTCTCCAACGAGTTCTACGCCCTGATCCTCGACCCGCACCTGGCCTACTCGTGCGGCTACTGGCGGTCGGACGACCCGGCATACACCGTGGCGGACGCGCAGCGCGACAAGCTGGAGCTGGTCTGCCGCAAGGTCGGGCTCGGGAGCCCGGGCATGCGGTTCCTCGACGTCGGCTGTGGCTGGGGCTCGCTCAGCCTGTATGCGGCCGAGCACTTCGACGCGCAGGTCACCGGCGTCACCATCGCGGCCGAGCAGAAGCGGTTCATCGACGAGCGCATCCGCGAACGTGGCCTGCAGGACCGGGTCGAGATCCGGCTGCAGGACTACCGGGAGATCACCGGCGGGCCGTTCGACGCGGTCGCCTCCCTGGAAATGGGGGAGCACGTGGGTCAGCGCAACTACGCCACCTACGTGACGGCGTTGCGCGACAACGTCGTTCCCGGCGGACGGGTGCTGATCCAGCAGATGTCGCGGCGCGGCCGCTACCCCGGTGGGGGACCGTTCATCGAGTCGTTCATCGCCCCCGACATGCACATGCGCCCGCTGGGGGAGACCGTCGAGCTGGTCGAGAACGGCGGCCTCGAGGTCCGCGACGTGCACGCCCTCCGGGAGCACTACGTGCGCACCGTCGACGCGTGGTACCGCACTTTCGAGGACAACTGGGAGCGCGCCGTCGCGCTCGTGGGCGAGGAGGTCGCGCGGGTGTGGCGGCTCTACCTCGTCGGCGGCGCGATGGCGTTCCGGGACGGCCGGATGGGCGTCGACCAGATCCTCGCCGTCCGGCCAGCCGCCGACGGGACGTCCTCCATGCCTCCGCTCCGACCCGCCGAGTGGTCGTGACCGGCTCGCTCGGCGCCTTGCTGGTGGTGAGCGGCGTCTCGCTGCTCGCGCTCGCCGTGCTGATGACGGTCACGGCGCTCGTCGGTGCGCGGGTCGGCCGGGTCAGCGTCGTCGACACCGCCTGGGGCTTAGGGTTCGTGCTCGTCGCGGTGGTGTCCGGCGGCCTCGGCGACGGACCCCTGTGGCGACGGGTTCTCGTCATCGTCCTCGTCGCCCTGTGGGGCGGCCGGCTGGCCGCGCACATGACCAGACGGAACCGTGGCACGGGCGAGGACCCGCGCTACGACAGGATGCTGGCCACGGCGAAGGGCAAACCGACCTGGGTCATCGTCCGCAAGGTCTACCTGCTCCAGGGCGCGGCGATCTGGTTCGTGTCGCTGCCGATTCAGGTCAGTGCGGTCTCCGGTGACGGGCTCGCCTGGGTGGCGACGCTGGGCGTGGTGCTCTGGCTGCTCGGTGTCGTGTTCGAGTCGGTCGGTGACGCGCAGCTGGCCCGGTTCAAGGCGGACCCGGGCAACCGGGGCCGCATCATGGACCGCGGGCTCTGGGCGTGGACCCGTCATCCCAACTACGTCGGCGACGCGTCCGTGTGGTGGGGGCTCTACCTCGTCGCGGCCAGTGCCTGGCCCGGCGCGCTGACCGTGCTGTCGCCGCTCGTCATGACCTACTTCCTGGTCTTCGCCACCGGCGCGCGGCTGCTCGAGCAGCAGATGTCGACGCGACCCGGCTACCCCGAGTACCAGCAGCGAACCAGCTACTTCCTGCCCCGGCCGCCCCGGCTGCGCGGGCGCCCCCGGTTGCCGAAGGCCGGGTAGCTCGGTGCGCCCGCGTCAGGCGGAGCGGCGCAGGCCGCCGGACCTCGCCGCAGGCTCGCGACGGCACTCGACGCATACCTCGATGAGGACGCTATGGCTGCCGGCCAGGTGCTCGTCGGCCAGCGCCAGGCAAGACGGGCAGCGGCCGTCCCAGCCCTCGCGGGGGTCGTAGAGCTCACCACACCAGGGGTTGTCGCACCACGCCAGCACGGCGACGACCTCGTCCTTCGTCATGGCCACCTCCGGGTCCTTCCTGCTCGCTCAGTCTGCCGCCCCCAGCACGTGGGCACCGGGAGGACACGCGAGTCATGAGTATCACGGTGCAGCGACAGCGTTCTGGTTCCATGGATCATGGCCGGACCGGGAACCACCACACCGGTCCTCGGGACCGGGAAGGGCGTCACGGTCGGCCTCGTCGTCGCCCTCCTCGTCGCGCTCGGCGAGGTCAACCGGCTGTCCGGGCAGGTCCTCGACGACCAGGGCCGGTCCTGGCCGTTCACCACCCTGATGGGGCCGGGGGCGTGGGGTGCCCGGGACGGCTGGGCGGTGACCTTTCCCGCATACGCCGACGAGCGGGCCACCTGGCTGACCCTCTATGTCGCGCTCGACGTCCTGCTCATCGGGCTCTACGGCGTCGTCGTCGCGGGGTGGTTTTCGGCCCACGGCGCTCACGCGCTCGGGTGGCTGCTGCGCGTGCTGGCCGTCGTCGACCTCCTCGAGGACGGCGCCGCCCTGGCTGCGCTGCATACCCGGTCGGCGTCGCTCGGCTCCGTGGCCGCGGGGTTGTCCACCGCGAAATGGGTCGCGATCCTCGCCGCCTCGGCGGTGGCGGCCTACACCGCGCTCCGGTATGCGGCCGTGGTCCGTTCGTGGTCGAAGGCCGTCTACACGCACCGGTTCTCGGTGATCGCCATCGTGCCGATCGCGGTGCTCACCGTGCCTGTGGGGCCAAACCTTCTCGACCAGCTGCCCGACGTGGAGCGGCGCTGGTTCGACAACACGTGGTACGGCGACGAGGACTTCTGGGCGGCAGCGGTGGCCGTCCTGCTCACGGCCGTCGGGCTCCTCGTCCTCGGCCGCCTCCGGTCCGGCGTTTTCTGGCGGCGCACCCCGGCGTCCGTGGCCGCCGAGCAACCCGCGGACCTACGACTCGGTGCCGTCGTCCCGGTTGTGCTGGGAGGCGGCGTGGTCGCGGTCGCCCTGGTCGACCATCGATGGCCCTGGGCCGTACCGGGACTGGACGGGACGCGGCTGCTGGCGTTCCTCGCCATCCCGGTCGGCATCGTCCTCCTGTCCTGGCTCATCCGCCACGGCCGGAGCGCGGGGTGGCGCTGGGCCGCCCGGCTGTTCTCGCCCGTGAACCACGCGGTGCGTTCGCCGGACGACAAGCGGCGCATCGTCCTGGCCGGCGACGCCCTCGTGGCGGTCGCGGTGGTGGTCACTGGGCTGGGTCTGGTCCGGGCCTACACCGCCGTCGTCGCACTGGCCGTGGTGGCGCTCGGTGGCTCGTGGCTCGGGTTGATACCTTTGGGCATCGGTGTCGCCACGGTGGTGCTGGCCTGGCCGCTGACGGCACGAGTGCTGCGCGCGGTCACCGACGACGCGGTCGGGCTAGTCCCTGAAGGGAGCCGGAGTCCGTGGCAGCGGGTCCAGGCCGGCCTGACTCCGACCGTTCCGGTTCCGGGGAACCTCCGGCTGCGTCTCGGCGTCCTCGCCGCGGGCCTGCTCATCTTCTTCACCGTCGGCGTCTTCCCGGACTGGTTCGCCGACCACGTGGGCGTGATCGCCACTGCGCTCGTCGCCCTGCTGGCCGCGACACTGGTCGTCGGCGGCTGCGTCGTCATCACCCAGGACCGTCGCTCTCCTGAGGTGTTCTGGCTCAACGGAATCCAGCTGACCACGCTGCCGGTGGCGACGTTGCTCCTGCTGACCGTGGCCTGGACCACCGGCATCGGGAGCAGCGTCGACATCCACGGGCTCCGGGGGCTCACCACCGCGGAGACGACGCCCGCCGGCGCGACCGAGCGACCGACGTTCGACGCGGCGATGACCGACTGGCTGGCGGCGACCCAGGGCTGCGGACGCACGGTCACCGTCGGGTCGGCCTCCTACCGGTTGCGGCCGATGTTCATGCTCGCCGCCGAGGGCGGTGGCATCCGCGCGGCGTACTGGACCGCTGCGGCCCTCGACATCTTCCGCGGCGCGGTCGGGGTCCGGGGCGGCGTCGTCGACTGGGCGACGCGCCAGCCGGTGAACCGGTGCGCCACGGCACTGTTCGCCGGTGGCGCCAGCGGCGGCGCGGTGGGGCTGACGGTGGCCCGGTTCGCCGGTGCCGGGCTGGCCCGGACCGGCGCCGTCGCCATGGCCGCGCCCGAGGCCCTCGGCGCGGCGACCAGCGGCCTGTTCGTCCGCGACACGGCGTATGCGGCCACCGGCATCCCGTTCTTCGGGGTGCCGACGTACATCGACCCCACCGACGCCAACCAGCCACGCTGGCTGGACCGCGCCGGCCTCATCGAGCGGTCCTGGGAACGCACCTCGGGTCTGGGCGGACCGTTCCTGCCCGGTCAGGCCCGCCCGGCCACCGCGGCCCCGACCGGGTCACTCGTCCTGAACTCCACCCGGGTGGCCGACGGCTGCCGCATGTGGGTGAGCCAGATCCGGCTCGCCACCGGCGACCAGAGCTCGTGCGACTTCTCGTCCGGGACCCCGGCCGGTAACACCGTCGACCTGCTGTCCGCCCTGGGCAGCGGAAGTCGGTCGAACGGCGCCGACGACACCCGGTGCCTTGCCTCCTTGACGGCGGCCACCGGCACCATGCTCGCGTCCCGGTTTCCCTTCGTCACGCCGTCGGGCGTCGTAGGACCGTGCGCCGCTCAAGCGGAGCAGCAGCTGGTCGACGGCGGCTACGTCGAGAACAGCGGCCTCGGCACCATCGTCGACCTGGCCCCGCAATGGCTGTCCGCGGTGCAGCGTCGCAACGCCGAGGCGCTGCGCCTCGGTGGCTCGACCGTCGACCTCGTCGTCCCCGTCGTCATGTACTTCGACAACGGGAGCGGCGGTGACCTGACCGTCGAGTCACCGCCCGCGACCCCGGAGATCCTCGTCCCGGTCGCGGCCGATCTTCGCGCGAAGGCGGCGCTCGTCGGCGCGCCCGCCTTGCTGCGCAACAGTGCTCATCTCGTGGCCACCTCGTTGCTGGCCGGCCCGGGCACCGCGCTGCCGGCCGGGCTCGCCGACCAGATCGACCGCATACGCGGCAACGGGGTCGTCGTTGTCCAGCAGTCCACGTTTCCGGCGGTGACGGCACCGCTTGGGTTGGTCCTCTCGCAGCAGAGCATCGACACGATGGACCGGGCGCTGGGCCAACAGGCCACGCCGGGCTCCGCGTACGAGGGCAGCCGGCCGCCCTCGATCAGCGACTACCAGACCCTCGCCGCGGCCATCGCCATGACGCGGAGCACCGGCCCGTGAGAGGGCCTCAGCCGCTCTGGGCGACCTGGAGCCGGGAGAGCACTGCTCGCGCGTAGGCCCGTTCCGCGTCGATGTCGACGAACCGGCGGTCCTCGCCACCACTTGCCGTCGCCGTCACGGCATACCCGCCGGTCACCGGCTCGAGCCGGACGAAGGCCGCGCCGAGCAGGTCACGCAGCTGCTCCTCCCGAGGCAGCCACACGACCTCGTCCTGCTCGACGCTGTCGAGCGCCCACTCCGTCGTGCCGTTGAACCCGATGACGTTCCCGTTCTCGAACCGGTGGACGTCGGCGATGACGTTGCTGAGAATGAACACCTCGTCCGCCATGTCGGGAAGCGGCAGGACGAACCGGTCTCCGGGCTTCGGCTCCCACGGGAGGCCGGCAGCCCGCAGCTGTTGGGCGAGGTCGAGGTCGAGCACGGTCCCATCCTCACATCCGCGGCCGAGCGACGCTCGCCTCCGGTCACACCAGCCGGACCACGAGCTCCAGCCCGTGCGACGGGTCGTCGGTCCGAGGCAGGATCAGCGTCCGCACGCCGAGAGCCGCCGCGCCGGCATCGTCGCGCCAGGCGTCACCGACCATGAGCACGTCGGAGGCCGGCAGGTCGAGCACCGCCAGCGCCCGTTCGAAGATGCCCGGGTCCGGCTTGACGACCCCCACCGCGTAGGACATCACCGCGCCGTCGATCAACGCGCCGACCCCGGTGCGCTCCAGCGTGGGAGTCAGGTCGAAGCCGACGTTGGACAGCATCGCCACGCGAATCCCCTTCTCTCGCAGGGCAGTCAGCACCGGGATCACGTCGTCGTAGACGTCCCACTGGCGGTGCATGATCCCGTACAACGCGTCGGCGAGGTCGAGGTCGATCCCGGGGGCCTGGGCGATCGTCCGGTCGAAGATCTCTCGGTGACGGCGCGAGTCGAGGTCGCGCTCGCTGTCCGGGTCGACGACCCGGGCCCGCTCCCACAGCTGGTCGAGGAACGCCACCGCCTCCTGATGAGTCTCCGCGCCCAGCGCGGTGGCCGGGTCCCCGTCCCGGCCGAGGTCGGACCAGGCCTCACCCAGCCAGACGCCGGGGTCGCCCGCGTGCGCGAGCGTGTGGTGGAAGTCGAACACCACGCCACGGATCGGCGGGGCGGGCGGGACCATCGGCATGCCCGGACCCTAGCCGGGCGGGCGAAGGTCAGCCCGTCTCGCTCGGTCGGTGGGCCCGGACCAGCACGTCGAGCGCCACGGCGTCCGCCGATCCGCCGGCACGGTGGGCACCGGCGCCCTCCGCGGCCACGACGCGGTCGACGCGCTCCGCGCGGTCCACTGCCATTCCGGTGCCGCGGAGATCGGCCAGCACGTCCGCCTCGGTGAACAGCACGGCGGCGTCCTGCGGTCCGCCCACTCCCGCGGTGAGGTTGTCGAGGTGGTGGGCGACGAGCAGAAAGGTGCCACCCGGGGCCAGCGCGGTGGCGGCCAGCCGGTGGACGTGCCGCCGCTGCGCGGCAGCCAGCTGGAGGTAGGCGAGGACCACCAGGTCGGCACCGGCCGGCTCCGGTGTCCACGTCATGAGGTCGGCGGTCACGGCGTCGACCAGGTCGGCGCCCGCGCCGAGCCGCTCGGCGGCCAGCCGCCGGGTGCGGTCCGTCGCGACCGCCGAGAAGTCGACCGCGGTGACCCGCCAACCCCGCGCGGCCAGCCAGATGGCGTTGCGGCCCTCACCGGCGGCCAGGTCCAGGGCCCGTCCGGGCGTCAGGTCGGCGGTCTCGCGGGCGACCACCGCGTTGGGGGTCGCCGACCACACGCGGTCCACCGCGGCATACCTGGCGTCCCAGTCGGTCGCGTCCACGGCGCCATTCTCGGCGCATTCGGCACGGATTGGATTCCTACCGGCTGGTAACCGTATGCTGCACCAGTTCGGAGGTACGCCCCCCTGCCCCCTCCGAGCGCACCGGCCGTGCCATCCCCCGATCGGCACGGCCACGGGTGCGGCGGCGCTCCTCCCCGGACGCGCCGTCGCACCCGTTCCGCTCCCGTCCGTCTCACAGGTGGTCCACAGCGCCGCGCCAAGGTCGGTCCAGCGCCCGTTCCTACCGTCCGAAGCGTCGTGACCAGGCCGCTGTGGCCCGGGCGGAAGCGGGGTGGGTGCGTGTCGGTGGCTCAGGAGAGTCGGCGCGAGGCGGTGGGACCACCGCCCGGGCGACGACCCAGGCGCCGTCGACGGCGTGCGGTCGTCGTCGTCGTGGTGGTGGTGCTGATCGCCGCCGCGGCCGGCACGTGGTTCTTCCTGCACCGGTCGAGCGCTAGCGCCACCGCCGACCCCGCGACGCAGCTCGTCGCGGCGTCCACCGAGACGGTCAAGGAGACCGTCTCCGCGACCGGGACGATCCAGCCCGCCACGCAGGCGAACCTCAAGTTCGGGCAGAGCGGCAAGGTCACGGCGGTCGGGGTGAAGGTCGGCGACACGGTGACCGCCGGCCAGACCCTCGCGTCCATCGACCCGACGAGCCTCCAGGCGGCGGTGACGCTGGCCCAGCAGCAGCTGACCGCCGCGCAGGCCCAGCTCACCGCGGCGACCGCCGCCGCCAACAGCGGGCAGATCGCCTCGGCCAACGCGCAGGTCACGGCAGCCCAGACCAAGCTGACCGCGGCCCAGGAGGCCCTTGGTCAGGCCACGCTCACCTCGTCGATCGACGGCACGGTGGCGGCGGTCAACGTCGCGGTCGGCGACTCGGTGACCGGTGGCTCGACCACGTCCGGTTCGACGGGCGCCACGGGAAGCAGCGGGTCCTCGGGATCGGCCGGCGGCTCGGGCGGCTCCGGGGGGTCCGGTGGGTCCGGCGGATCGGGCAGTACGTCGGCCTCCTCCGCCTCGTCGGCGCAGATCGTCGTCATCGCCACCAACGCGTGGGTCGTCAACGCCACGGTCGGGGCGTCGGACCTCGCCAAGCTCAAGAACGGGATGCAGGCGGCCATCACGCCGACGGGGGCGACCCAGGCGATCTTCGGCACCGTCTCGACGATCGGCGTCATCGGGACGACCAGCGGCAGCACCTCGACGTTCCCGGTGACCATCGCCGTCACCGGTTCGCCGGCCGGGCTGTATGCGGGCACGACCGGCGCGGTGGTCATCACCGTCAAGCAGATCCCCGACGTCCTCACCGTGCCGACCTCGGCGATCCATCAGGAGAACGGCCAGACCGTCGTCTACCAGATGAAGGACGGCGCGCAGGTGTCCACGCCGGTCGGGGTCGGCACCGTCTACGGGATCACCACGCAGATCACCAAGGGACTGTCTGCGGGCGACCAGGTAGTCGTGACCGCGCGGGCCGGGCGGACCTCGACCGGCAACGCGACCGGCGGGACGGGCACCACCCGAAACGGGTCCGGCGGGTCCGGGGGCTTCGGCGGGTTCGGGGGCGGGGCTGGCGGCGGCGGGTTCGGCGGCGGCCAAGGCGGCGGCCAGGGTGGCGGCCAAGGTGGTGGCCAGGCGCCCCGCGGCGCCCCGGCCGCCCCGGGTGGCAGCTGATGTCCGCGGTGACCCTCGGCGACCTCGACTTCCCCGCTGCGGACGGGTCGGAAGAGCCGACACCGATCCTCGACCTGTCGCAGGTGCGCAAGACCTACACGACTGGCTCGATCGAGGTCGAAGCGCTGCGGGGCATCGACCTCGTCGTGCCGGAGGGTGACTACGTCGCCATCATGGGACCGTCCGGGTCCGGCAAGTCGACCCTGATGCACATCCTCGGGTGCCTCGACGTGCCGAGCGCAGGCACCTACCGGCTGGCCGGGGTCGACGTGGGCGTCATGGACGAGGACGAGCTCGCCGACGTGCGGAACCGGCGGATCGGGTTCGTGTTCCAGCAGTTCAACCTGCTGGCGTCGCTCACCGCCCAGCGCAACGTCGAGCTGCCGCTCGTGTATGCGCGGGTACCGCGGGCCGAGCGGCGACGCCGGGCGACCGAGGCGCTCGAACGAGTTGGCCTCGGTGACCGGCTCGACCATCGGCCCACCGAGCTGTCCGGTGGCCAGCAGCAGCGCGTGTCGGTCGCCCGCGCCCTCGTGACCGACCCGGACCTCATCCTGGCCGACGAGCCCACCGGCAACCTCGACACCGCCTCCACGCTCGACGTCCTGTCCCTCTTCGCCGAGCTGCACGAGCAGGGACGCACCGTCGTCCTCATCACCCACGAGCGTGACGTCGCCGGGCAGGCCGCGCGGACGGTGCTCATCCGCGACGGCCACCTCTACCACTCCCACGAGGAAGAAGTAGCGGGCACCGAGGCGCTCGCCGCCGCCGAAACCGTTCACGCCGAACCGGATCCGGTGAGCGGTCGCACCCCGCTGTGGAACCACCCGGCCGAGGACCAGCCGTGACCTGGGCCGACAGCTTCCGCACCGCATACGAGGCGATCCTCGCCCGGCGGATGCGGTCGGTGCTCACCATGCTGGGGATCCTCATCGGCATCGCGGCGGTCATGCTGACCGTCGGTCTGGGGCAAGGGGCCCAACAGAAGGTGGAGAGCGCCATCAACGCGCTCGGCTCCAACCTGCTCATCGTCACGCCGGGAAGCACCACGTCGTCGTCCGGGTTCCGGGGCGGGCAGGGCTCGGCGACGACCTTGACCGCCGCCGACGCGGAGATGCTCGGGAACGCCGCCATCGCGCCGGACGTGTCCGCCGTGGCGCCGGCGTCGACATCGAACCAGGCGCTCGCCGCCGGTTCGGAGACGTGGACGTCGTCGGTGGTCGGCACGACTCCGAACTGGCTCACCGTCCGGGCGCGGACCGTCGCGGAGGGCCGGTTCTTCACCGACGCCGACCAGGCCGCCGGCAACACGGTGGCGGTCCTCGGGTCGACCACGGCCAGCGAGCTGTTCGCCGGGAACCCGATCGGGCAGACGGTCACCATCAACAGCGCCCAGTTCACCGTCATCGGCGTTCTCGACACCCAGGGAACCAGTTCGTCGACGAACCTCGACGACCAGGTGGTCGTCCCGATGACGACCTTCGCCTCGCGGGTGTCGACCAGCGCGAACCCCGAGGCGGTCTCGCAGATCTACCTGCAGGCCAAGGACCAGGACTCCCTCTCCGCCGCATACCAGGAGGTCAACTCCGCCCTGCTGACCGCACACGGGGTGACGGCGGCCGACGCCGACTTCACCCTGAGCAGCCAGCAGTCGCTGGTCGACACGGCGACCAGCACCGAGCACATCCTCACGGTCCTCCTGGCGGGAATCGCGGCAATCTCGTTGCTGGTCGGGGGAATCGGCGTGATGAACATCATGCTCGTCTCCGTTGCCGAGCGGGTCCGGGAGATCGGGCTGCGCAAGGCGCTCGGCGCCACCCCGTCGGTGATCCTGCGCCAGTTCCTCCTCGAGGCCAGCCTGCTCGGTCTCACCGGTGGCGTCCTCGGCCTCGCCGTCGGGTATGCGGGCGCGGCCATCCTGCCGAACCTCATCGCCCAGCCGGTCACCATCTCCGCCCTGTCAGCCGTCGGCGCGCTCGTCGTCTCGTTGGCGATCGGGCTGGTGGCCGGCGTCTATCCCGCCCAACGGGCCGCCCGCCTCGCACCCATCGACGCCCTTCGCAGTGAGTGACATGACGAAAGACCATGACGAAAGAGACCGCACCGCTATGAACCTCAGCCAGATCCGGCTCCCCCGCCTCTCGCCCGCTGCGAAGGCACTCCCGTATGCGGGTCTCGCCCTGCTCACCGGGCTGACGCTGGCGGCCTGCGGGCCGTCGTCGGACTCGGGGAACTCCGCTGCGCCGCCCGCAGCCTCGACGCCCGCGCCGACGGGCTCGGCGGGGTCGACCGGCGCCGGCGGAGGGGCCGGTCAGCGGCAGCCCGGCGTGACCGGGCTCATCGCCGCCGTCAACGGGTCGACGATGCAGGTGCAGACCCGGACCGACCAGACGGCGGTCACGTGGACCGGCGCGACGACGTTCACCAAGGTCGCGACCGCGACCCTCGCCGATGTCACGGTCGGGTCGTGCGTCACGGTCCTGGAGCCGCCGGCGAGCGGCTCCGGATCGGCCACGTCCGCCCCGGCCGCTGCCATGACGGCCGCATCGATCGACGTCCGCCCGGCCGTCAACGGCGACTGCGGCGGGTTCGGCGGTTTCGGAGGCGGCGCGCCGGGCGCGGGCCGCACGCCACCGGCGGGCGCGCCAACCGGGTCCGCGACCACCGGGACGGGCGCACGCGGGGGCGCCGGGGCCGGGCGCCGGGCCGTCGCCGGTCTCGTCAGCGCCGTGAGCGGCGACACGATCACCGTCCAGGAGACCGCGCGCGCTCGCGGCACCGCCTCGTCGACCGCAACCGCCTCACCAACGACGACCACCGTGACCGTCACGGCCACCGCAGCCACAACCTTCACCGCCCAGCAGAAGGGATCGGCCACCGATGTCGCCGTCGGGCAGTGCGCCACGGCGCTCGGCAAGGCCGACGACACCGGCGCGGTCGCCGCCACCGCGATCACCCTGCGACCCGCCACCAACGGCAGCTGCACGGCGGGATTCGGCGGCGGCGGGACGCGGCGGCGCGACCGGCACGGCGACCACCGCGGGAGCCTTGAATGGCTGATCGGCAGGGCGCCTCGGCGCGACGCCGACGCCGCTGGCGGCGGCGGACCGCAGTGGCCGCCGGCGCCGTCGTGGTTCTCGGCGCCGGCGGATACGTCGCCTACGCCCAGGTCAGCAAGCCGGACCCCGATAGCGCCTACCGGCTCGCCACCGCGTCCAAGGGCTCGGTATCGCAGACCCTCACGCTGACCGGCACCGTCAAGCGGGTCACGCAGGTGACCGCGGCCTTTCCCGTCAGCGGCACGGTGACCGGCGTGGGCGTCAAGGTCGGCGACACCGTCACCCCCGGCCAGCAGCTCGCCACGCTCGACCAGACGCCGCTCCAGGCCGCGATCACCGACGCCCAGGCCACGCTGCTGCAGGCACAGGCCCAGCTGACGACGGACCAGACGACGACCACGGCCGGCACCGGCTCGTCCGGGTCCTCGGGGTCCTCGGGGTCCTCGAGCGCGAGCCGCTCGGCCGGAACCACGGGTCGACCGGGTCAGCGGTGCCGGTTCGACCGGATCCAGCGGTGCGAGCGGTTCGACCGGATCCAGCGAAGGCACCGCCGCCGCCCGAACGTCTGGCTCGACGGGATCCACCGGATCCACGAGTTCGACGGGCACCACGGGGTCCACTGGATCCGCCGCATCCACAAGTTCCACAGGAGCCGCTGCTGGATCGGGGGGTACTACCCACGGTGGACCCGGGACCGCGGTGTCCATGCCCGACCCGGCAGCGATGCAGAACGCCCTCGCTGCCATGAACGCCGCCGCCGCGAATGAGGCGACGCTCTGCGCGCCGGTCCTCGCGGCCACGCCGCTGACCAAGACGTCCGGGCCGCCCGCAACGACCTCACCCACGACGTCGCCCACCACATCCCCGACCACGTCTCCCACCACATCCCCGACCACGTCCCCGACCACGTCCCCGCCCACGTCTGCCAAGACGCGCCCCACGACGTCTCCCACGACGTCGCCCACGACGTCTCCCACCACCTCTCCCACCACGTCCACCGGATCTTCGTCGACCACCTACTCGGTGACGCCCCCGCAGATCGCGGCCTGCGTCCCCGCGCTGCAGGCCTGGGCGACGGCCCTGACGGCCGCGCAGAAGGCCGTCACCGGCTACGGCACCGCCCTGACCGCCGTGCAAAAGCAGCTGGCGCAACACCAGAGCGCGACGTCCAGCGCGACCGGTGCATCGCCTTCCACGGCCGCCACTCGACCCACGACCTCAAGTGGCTCCACCGGCGCCACGGGCTCCACAGGCGCTACGGGTTCCAGGTACGGCGGGTTCGACGGGTTCGACGGGCACCACGCGCTCCAGCGCTAGCGGAAGCTCCGGCGCGGCGAAGAGCTCCGGCGGCTCGGGCAGCTCCGGCGGCTCCGGCGGCTCCGCCGGCTCGCAGAGTTCCGGCACCGGTGCGGGGTCCGGCACCGGGACATCTGGGTCGACGTCCACCGTTGCGGCGGCCGCGGCCCAGCAAGCCAAGGTGCTCACCGACCAGGCGAACATCACCTCCGCCGAGCAGGACCTCACCACCGCGCAAGCCAACCTCGACGCATCGACGCTGACCGCCCCCATCGGCGGCGTGGTCGGCGCTGTGGGTCTGACGGCCGGGCAGACCGAGTCGTCCTCCGGGTCCTCACCGGTGGGGATCACCATCGTGGGAGACGGCGCCGCGACGGTGACCGTCGCCGTCCCCCTGGCGAAGCTGCCCGCCATCAAGGTTGGCCAGGCGGCGGCCGTCACACCGCCGGGCCTTGGCCGGCTCACGGGCAGCGTCACCCAGATCTCGATGCTGCCGAACTCGTCCGGCACGACGGGCGGCTCCGGTGGGTCCGGGTCGTCCGGCTCGGCCGGTGCGTCGGCCAGCTCGACCGTCACCTACGACGTGACCGTCACCCTGCCGAGCACCCCACAGACCCTGGCCACCGGCACCTACGCGATGACGACGATCACCACCGCGGCGGCGACCGACGTGCTGACCGTGCCGGTATCGGCGGTGCCCGGCGTCACCTCCGGGGCGGCCCGGGTGAGCGTCCTCAAGGACAACGCCGTCACGCAGACCACCGTCACGGTCGGGGCAGTGGGCGGTGGGCTGGCCGAGATCCGCACCGGCCTGACCGACGGCGAGCAGGTCGTGATCGCCGACGTCCAGGCGGCGCTGCCCACCAACAACTCGCAGAACGTCCGCGGCGTGACCGGGCCCGGCGGGTTCGGCGGCGGCACCACCCGCTTCACCGGCGCGGGAGGCGCGGGAGGCGCGGGAGGCGCCGGCGGGCGGGGCTGAGTCGACGCGCTCACCCTCCGATAACCACCGGCCCGCGGCCGGCCCTGACCGACATACCCGAACCGGCGCAGCACGGCATACGGTGACGGCATGGTCGTCGTCGAGCTCGCGTTCACCGACAACCCGGCCCGGCTGGAACTGCGCCCCCGGCACCGCGAGATCCTCACGGAGCTGCACGCCGCGGGTGAGGTGCTGCTCGCCGGCCCGTTCGCCGACGAGTCGGGATCGATGGTCCTCTTCACCACGAGTCGCGAGCGCGTCGACGAGGTGCTCAGGATGGACCCGTACTACTCGGTCGACGGCGTGACCGTCGTCGGGGTTCGTGAGCTCACACCGTTGTTCACCGACTAGGGGGCCAGAGATGGGATTTCCGGAGAACGTGCTCACCTCAGGGGAGCGCGTCGAGCTCAAGATGCGCCCGCACTGGCGGGAGGTCTTCGCCGCGGTGTTGTTCGGGCTGCTGCTGCTCGCCGTCCTCATCTACCTCGCGTGGCTGACTCCGGACGACACGACGGGCAACTGGATCCAGTGGATCACGGTCGGGATCGGCGTCCTCATCGCCGTCTTCCTCGTCATTATGCCGATCCTGCGGTGGCTGACCTCGCACTACGTGGTCACCACCCACCGGGTCCTCGTCCGCCGCGGGGTGGTGACCAAGACCGGCAAGGACATCACGCTCTCGAAGATCACCGACGTCAGCTTCGAACGGACCCTGCTCGACCGGCTCACCGGGTCCGGAACGCTGCGGATCGAGTCGGCCGGCGACAGCCCCGACGAGACGTTCCGGGCCATCCCGCACAGTGACCGCGTCCAGCAGATCATCAACCGGCTCATCGACGAGGACGCCAACCAACGCGCAACGCGCATCGTCAACCGGGCGGGTTTCGAGACGGAGCGGGAGGCCGCTGACCGGATGCACGAGGAGGAGCGGCGGATGCACGAGGAGGAGGAGCGGCTGGCCCAGGCCCGCCAGACCGAGTCGACGACCGGTCCCACCACCGACCCGACCACCGACCCGACCGCGTCCGCGGAGTCCCGGACCCGCCCCGAACCCACCTCATGACGGCCGGTATGCCAGC
Source organism: uncultured Actinomycetota bacterium (assembly GCA_963751085.1). GTDB lineage: Bacteria > Actinomycetota > Actinomycetes > Actinomycetales > Dermatophilaceae > Lapillicoccus. Next base: position 364,064 of record CAVVTH010000006.1, read on the forward strand.
AGGCTCGCCGGCCACGGCGGCCTTCCGCGACGCGCGTGACCAGCTGCTCGACTGGCGCGGCGACCACCGGGGCGCCGTGTCCGGCTTCCGGTGGCCCGACGTGGGCGAGCGGTTCAACTGGGCGGTCGACTGGTTCGACGCCATCGCCCGCGGCAACGAGCGGCCCGCGCTGATGATCCTCGAGGAAGCCGACGCCGCCGAGGGCCGACCGGCTCAGTCCTGGTCGTTCGACACGATGGCGCGACGGTCGGACCAGGTCGCCGCGTGGCTCGCGGGGCAGGGCGTCGGCAAGGGCGACGCCGTCATCGTCATGCTCGGCAACCAGGTCGAGCTCTGGGAGACCATGCTCGGCATCATCAAGCTGGGCGCGGTGATCATGCCGACCACCACGGCGGTCGGGCCGGCCGACCTCCGCGACCGGATCGCCCGTGGCGGCGCGCGATTCGTCGTCGCCAACGCGGCCGACACCGGCAAGTTCGACGACGTGCCCGGCGACTACACCCGGCTCGCCGTGACCCGCGGAGCGGACGCACCGGAGGGCTGGGAGTCGCTCGACGACGCATACCGGCTCGACGCCCCGCCGGCCGAGCACCCCGGGACGACGCCGGGTGACCCGCTGCTGCTCTACTTCACGTCCGGCACCACGAGCACGCCCAAGCTGGTCGAACACACCCAGGTGTCCTACCCGGTGGGCCATCTCACGACGATGTACTGGCTGGGCATCGAGCCCGGTGACGTCCACCTCAACATCTCGTCGCCGGGCTGGGCCAAGCACGCGTGGTCCTGCTTCTTCGCGCCGTGGAACGCCGAGGCCACCGTATTCCTCTACAACTACACGCGATTCGACGCGGCGGCCCTGCTGCGCGTCATCCGCGACAACGACGTCACCTCGCTGTGCGCCCCGCCCACGGTCTGGCGGATGCTCATCAACGCCGACCTGTCCGGCGGTCCCGGCCGGTTGCGTGAGGTCATCGGCGCCGGCGAGCCGCTCAACCCCGAGGTCATCCAGCAGGTCGACAAGGCCTGGGGTCTGCAGCTGCGCGACGGCTACGGCCAGACCGAGACGACGGCTCAGGTCGGCAACACCCCCGGGTCGCCGGTCAAGCCCGGCTCGATGGGCCGTCCGCTGCCCGGTGTGCCCGTCGTGCTCGTCGACCCGTTGACCGGCGAACGGGTTGCGGCCACCGAGGACGGGCCGGGGGAGGGCGAGATCTGCCTCGACCTCTCGGAGCATCCGCTTCCGCTGATGACCGGCTACCAGGGCGACGACGAGCGCAACGCCGAGGCGATGGCCGGCGGCTACTACCACACGGGCGACGTCGCGACCGTCGACGGCGACGGCTACATCACCTACGTCGGGCGCACCGACGACGTCTTCAAGGCCAGCGACTACAAGATCAGCCCGTTCGAGCTGGAGTCGGTCCTCATCGAGCACCCCGCCGTCGCCGAGGCTGCGGTCGTACCCGCCCCGGACCCGGTCCGGCTCTCGGTTCCCAAGGCCTACATCGTCCTGGCGCCGGGACACGAGCCGACGCAGGAGACGGCCCTGTCGATCCTGCGGTATGCGCGTGAGCACCTCTCGCCGTGGCAGCGGGTCCGCCGGATCGAGTTCGCGGAGCTGCCGAAGACCATCTCGGGGAAGATCCGCCGGGTCGAGCTGCGCGGCCGGGAGGAGGAGCTCGCCACGGTCGACGAGGATCGGCCGGAGAACGAGTGGCGGGAGGACCAGTTCCCGCAGCTGCGGTCAGGCGGTTGAGCGTCGGCTGCGGCACCCCAGGACGACCACCAGGGGGACGACCGCCTGCGCGGTGGTGAGGACACGCTCGGTGAGACCGAGTACCGGCCCCGCAACGACGATCTGCGTCACGGTGAGCAGCAGCAGGACCCCTAGCACCAAGGCGACGACCTGCCCGAACCGAGGGCGCAGCACGAGCGGCGCGTCCGGCCGGTTCCGCGCGATGACCGCCGGCCAGACGGCCAGCGCGATGTAGGCGAGGTAGGTGACGATCATGTGTCCGACGGTGTTGCGACCCGCTGTCGTCGTTGGGGCCCCACGCCATCAGCAGGATCCCGGCACCACCGACGCCAAGCAGACCGCGACCGGCACCGTCGGCGGGGAGAAGGCCGACTGCGGTGATCAGGTAGGTCAGACCGGTGACGACCAGCGCGGCCGTCATCAGCCACCGGGCCGGCGCGTCGACGGCCGCGAGGTCGCTCATCGACTGCCGCACCGGGTCGTATCCCGGCGTGAGGGCCCCGGCCCACCACCAGCCACCCACGAGCGCGAGGGGGGTGACCACGGCCGCGGCGAGACCCCGCCGCGGGACCCGGGGCAGGGAGGGCAGGGTCACCCGCCTACCTTTAACACATGAAACTTGGGCTCACGGTCAGCAACTGGACCTGGCCCGAGGCCGAGGACGGCATCGGGCCGACGTTCGCCCGCATCGCCCGAGACGCCGACGAGGTCGGGCTGGCCAGCCTGTGGGTGATGGACCACTTCTTCCAGATCGGCTCCCTCGGTCCGCCTGAGAACGAGATGCTCGAGGGGTATGCCGCGCTCGCCTTTGCCGCCGGCGTCACGTCGCGAATCACGTTGGGAACGCTGGTGACCGGCGTCTCCTACCGACACCCCGGGCTGCTGGTCAAGGCGGTGACGACGCTCGACGTCCTGTCGGGCGGCCGCGCCTGGCTGGGGATCGGCGCGGCGTGGAACGAGCACGAGCACCGCGGTCTGGGCGTCCCGTTTCCTTCGACCAGCGGAACGGTTCGAACGGCTGGAGGAGACCCTCCAGATCGCCGACCAGATGTGGCGCGACGACGACCAGCCCTACGAGGGGCGCCACTACCGGCTCGAGCGGCCCCTCAACCGCCCGCAGCCGCTGCGCCGGCCGCACCCGCCGATCCTCATCGGTGGCATCGGCGAACGCAAGACGCTTCGGCTGGTCGCGCAGTATGCCGACGCGTGCAACATCTTCGACATGGGCCCGGACCGGGTCCGCGCCAAGTACGACGTGATCCGCCGGCACTGCGAGGACGTCGGCCGGGACTACGACGACATCGAGAAGACGGTGGCGGCTCGGGTCGACCTGGCCACGGAGTCGGTCGCCTCGGTCGTCGACCGGTTCGGCGCGCTGGCGGAGGTCGGTACCCAGCACGTGATTGTCGAGATGAAGGGTGTGGAGCGGCCGGGGGCCTTCGACCGCGTGCCCGAGCTGGTCGCCCAGCTGTCCTGACAGGATGGCCCCATGGCTGACGCAGACGCGATCGTCGTCGGCGCCGGGCTCGCCGGCCTGGTCGCCGCCACCGAGCTGACCGCGGCCGGACGGCGCGTCGTCGTGGTCGAGCAGGAGTCGCGGGCCAACCTCGGTGGGCAGGCGTTCTGGTCGTTCGGCGGCCTGTTCTTCGTCGACTCACCCGAGCAGCGCCGACTGGGGGTCAAGGACTCGGTCGAGCTGGCCTGGCAGGACTGGACGGGGACCGCCGGGTTCGACCGGCCGGAAGACCACTGGCCGGGGCTCTGGGCGCGCGCCTACGTCGACTTCGCCGCCGGGGAGAAGCGCGCCTGGCTCCACGACCAGGGGATGCGCTGGTTCCCGGTGGTCGGCTGGGCGGAGCGCGGTGACGGTCGCGCGGGCGGCCACGGCAACTCCGTCCCCCGGTTCCACGTGACGTGGGGGACCGGACCAGGAGTGCTGGAACCGTTCGTGCGCAAGGCTGCTCAAGCGGAGCGTGACGGCCTGCTGACCTTCGCCTTCCGGCACCGGGTGGACGAGCTGGTCGTGGACGGGGGCGCCGTGACCGGAGTTCACGGTGCCGTCCTCGCCGCCGCCACCGAGGCCCGCGGCCATCAGACCAACCGCGACGTGGTCGGTGACTTCACGCTCACCGCGCCAGCCGTCATCGTGACCTCCGGCGGGATCGGCGGCAACCACGACCTCGTCCGAGCCGCCTGGCCGGACCGGCTCGGGACGCCGCCGGACCACCTCACCAGCGGCGTTCCCGCATACGTCGACGGCCGGATGATCGGCATCACCGAGGCGGCCGGCGGCAGCGTCATCAACCGCGACCGGATGTGGCACTACGTCGAGGGCATCCACAACTGGGCGCCGATCTGGCCCGGCCACGCCATCCGGATCCTGCCCGGTCCGTCGTCGATGTGGTTCGACGGCAACGGTCGGCGGCTACCGGCGCCGCTGCTTCCCCGGCTTCGACACCCTCGGCACGCTCGCGCACCTCCGGCAGACCGGGCACGACCACTCGTGGTTCGTCCTGACGCAGAAGGTCATCGAGAAGGAGTTCGCCCTCTCCGGTTCGGAGCAGAACCCCGATCTGACCGGCAAGTCCGTGCGCCAGGTGCTCAGCCGGGTCCGGCGACGACATGGCCGAGCGGCCAAGCCGGTGCAGGACTTCGTCGACCGCGGCGCCGACTTCGTCACCGCGACGACGATCCAGGGTCTCGTGGAGCGGATGAACACGCTCACCCCCGACGCGCCGCTCGACGCCGACGAGATCGAACGCCAGGTGGTCGAGCGCGACCGCGAGCTGGACAACGACTTCGCCAAGGACGCGCAGGTCACCGCGATCCACGGCGCCCGCCGCTATCGCGGCGACAAGCTCATCCGTACCGCTGCGCCGCACAAGTTCCTCGACCCTTCGAACGGCCCGCTCATCGCCGTGCGATTGCTCGGTCGTGACCCGAAAGACGCTGGGGGGCCTGCAGACCGACCTCGACAGCCGCGTCCTGCGCCTCGACGGCGAACCGGTACCCGGCCTGTATGCGGCGGGCGAGGCCGCGGGGTTCGGCGGCGGCGGAATGCACGGCTACCGGTCGCTCGAGGGCACCTTCCTCGGCGGCTGCCTGTTCTCCGGGCGCACCGCCGGTCGCGCCGTCGCGGCCGGGCGCTGACGGCGCGGATGGGACAGACCAACCGGCCGCGCCGGATCATCCTGATCCGGCACGGCGAGTCGCAGGGCAACATCGACGACGCGATCTACGAGACGGTGCCCGACCACGCGTTGACGTTGACGCCGCTCGGTATCGAGCAGGCGACCGAGGCGGGTCGACAGCTGCGGGCATACCTGCAGGACGAGCCGGTCACGCTCTACGCGTCGCCCTACGTCCGGACGCGGCAGACCGTCGAGGCGCTCGGCCTCGGCGTCCCGGTCGAGGACGTCCGGATCGAGCCGCGGCTGAGGGAGCAGGACTGGGCGAACTTCCAGGACCCGACGGACATCGCGGCGCAGAAGAAGCTGCGCAACGACTACGGCCACTTCTACTACCGGTTCACGCACGGGGAGTCCGGCTCGGACGTCTACGACCGGGTGAGCACGTTCCTGGAGTCGCTGTGGCGCTACATCGAGGCGGATCCGGCCGGCCGCGACGGCCACCAGATGTCCGACCAGAACCTCGTCGTCGTCACGCACGGCCTCACCATGCGGTTGTTCTGCATGCGCTGGTTCCACTGGAGCGTCGAGTACTTCGAGTCGCTGGAGAACCCGGTCAACGGCGGCCACGTCGTCCTGTCGCGGCAGGCGGACCTCAAGTACCAGCTGGAGAAACCCTTCGTCCAGTGGGACCAGACCTACGTGCCGACCGAACGCGAGCGCTCCTCCTGGGCGTAAGGCCGCAGTTGGGAGTCGCGGCGTCGTCGTTCCGTCGCCAGGACTCCCGAACCGGCGTCGGCGGGGCCGGCTCAGAGGTACTGGCCGGTGCCCGCGCCTGGCGTGGTCGGCATCCCGGACTGGCCGGGCTGGCCCTGGAGCCGCGGATCCTGCGCCGCTGGGTGGCCGGGGGGCAGGGCGCGCCGCATACCCTGCAGCTGCTGCTGAGCCGCCATCTGCTGGGCGAACAGCGCGGTCTGGATCCCGTGGAACAGGCCCTCGAGCCAGCCGACCAGCTGCGCCTGGGCGATCCGCAGCTCGGCGTCGGAGGGGGCCGCCGAGCCGAACGGCAGCGCGATCCGGTCGAGCTCCTCGACCAGCTCCGGTGCCAGGCCGGCCTTGAGCTCCTCGATGGAGCGCCGGTGGATCTCCGCGAGCCGGGTCCGGCCGGCTTCGTCGAGGGGGGCGTTGCGGACCTCGTCGAGGAGGTTCTTGATCATCGCGCCGATGCGCATGACCTTCGCCGGCTGCTCCACGAGGTCGGCGGGGTTGATCGACTCGTCGGCGACCGTCACGGCTGCCGTCCGAGACCCCCATGCCGTCCTGGGTGACGACGACGACACGGCCGCCATCCTCCGGCCCGTCCTGCTGGTCGGCGGAAGAGTCCTGGTCGTCCTGCTGGCGCTGGCCTTGCTCCGACATGACGTCCAGTCTGTCGCATGCGAGCGGCGGGGGCCTGACGACCCCCGCCGCCCAGCGGCCACCACAGGGGCAGGGCGGCGCCGATGGCGCCACACGGGCGACCACTCACGACATCATCGGTACTGCCGGAGCGCACGGGGATAGCCCATCGGGATGGTCCTCGACGGAATCTTTGCGACATCCCGGCAACTTCTCCGCAGTTCAGACGCGCAGCAGCAGCTTGCCGACGTGGGTCGACGCCTCCATCTCGCGGTGCGCACCGGCCGCGTCCCCGAGCGCGTAGGCGCCGTGCACGACGGGGCGGACCCGACCGGCCTCGATCAGCGGCCAGACGTGCTCTCGCACCGCGGCGACGATCGCCGCCTTCTCGGCGGCGGGCCGCGCCCGCAGCGTCGTCGCGATGAGCGCGCACCGCTTGGCCAGCATCGCGCCGAGGTTGATCTCGCCGCTGCGGCCGCCCTGCAACCCGATGACGACGAGCCGTCCGTTGACCGCGAGGACGCCGACGTTGCGCTCGAGGTACTTCGCCCCGATCGAGTCGAGGATGACGTCGGCGCCGTGCCCGTCGGTGGCGTCGCGCACCACCGCCTCGAAGTCCTCCGTCCGGTAGTTGACGAGGATCGACGCCCCGAGCTCGCGGCATACCTCGAGCTTCTCCGGCGACCCCGCGGTGACCGCGACCCGCGCGCCGACCTCCCGGCCCAGCTGGATGGCCATGGTCCCGATGCCCGAGCCGCCGCCGTGGACCAGCAGCACCTCGCCGGGCTGGATGTTGGCGGTCATGAAGACGTTGGACCAGACGGTGCACGCCACCTCCGGCAGCGCGGCGGCGTCCTCCAGGCTCACCCCGGCCGGCACGGGCAGCAGCTGCCCGGCCGGCACGGCGACGCGCTCGGCGTACCCGCCGCCGGTGAGCAGGGCGCAGACCTCGTCGCCGACGGACCAGCCCTCGACCCCGTCGCCCAGCTGGGCGATGCGGCCGCTCACCTCGAGGCCCGGGTATGCGGACGAGCCCGGGGGTGGCTCGTAGTGCCCCTGCCGCTGCATGACGTCAGCCCGGTTGACTCCGGCGGCGACGACCTCGACGACCACCTCGCCCGGCCGCGGCATCGGATCGGGCACGTCGTCGAGGACCAGAGCCTCGGGGCCGCCGGGTTCGGGGAGGGTGATCGCCTTCACGGCGCGAGCCTATGGCGGGCGGCCGCGAGCGCCTCGGGGGTGTCGACGTCGAGGGCGTCCGTGGCCGTCGACCGGCAGCCGGGCGTGGGTCACCCTCAGCAGCGAACGAGCCGCGGCGTTGGCCGGTGGGTCCGGCAGCGCGTGGCGCAGGGACGCGGTGCGGTATGCGGCGAGCAGCGGGTTGGCTCGTCCATCGGGGTCGGTGGCCACCACCGCATCCACGGCCGGGTCGTCGTCGAGAGCGGCGGCGAGGCGGGCCGCGGTGCCGGCGGCGAACGGCATGTCGCCGGCGAGGACGACAACCAGGTCGGTGCGGACCAGCGCGAGCCCGGCGGCCACGGCGGCGACTGGACCGCCGCCGGGAGGAGCCTCCCGGGTCCACCGCGTCGACCGTCGGGTCGGCCGCTCGGGGCCGACGGTGACCACTGGCCACTCCGCCGGGAGGTCGTCGAGGAGGTGGTCGAGGACCGTGCCGTCACCGAAGGCGGCCGCGGTCTTGTCTTTGGACCCCATTCGCCGGGACTCGCCACCGCAGAGGACCAGCGCGGTGGCCAGCGCCGGCGCCACGGCTCAGTCGGCTTCGGCGATGCAGGCGGTGCCCACCCGGCGGAAGCCGACCGAGGCGTAGACGCGGGCGACGGCGTCGTCCTGCGCGGAGCAGAACACCGTGGAGACGCCGTGGTCGAGCGCGTGCGCGGGCCAGCACGCGCCGTGATCGCCGCCGCAAGACCCCGCCGGCGGTAGGCGGGCAGCACACCGACTCCGACGACCTCGCGTGACGTCACCGCGCGGGTTGTGGCTGCCACCGCCCACCGGACCGGCGTCGGCGACGAAGGCCCCGGCCATGACGCTCAGCCGGCGCGTGATGAGCGCCGCGACGCGCTCGGCGCTGTCCGGGATGGGCGGCCGCGTCGGCGTCGCGTTCCGCGACCGAGGCCTCGCCGACGTCGGTGCCGGCGTTGCCGAACCCCACGTTGACCGCCGCGCGGACCAGGCCCAGCTGCGGGTCGTCGGCGTGCGACGATGCGGACGTCGGCGGCCGGGTCGGGCTGCGGCGGGTCGCCGGACGCCCTCGAGGACCAGCAGCGGGCACTCCTCGACGGTCATCCCGGCCGCCCGCGCCGCGGCCAGCAGCGACGGCGTCGTGTCGTGGACCCACTCCAGCGCCCTCGGGACGCCGAGCTGCGCGCTGCCGCTCGAGCACCGCGGCGACGTCGGCGCTCGGTGACGTCGCCGTCGAGGCCGAGGCGAGGTCGCGCGTAGTAGGGGAACCCGCTGCGGGCCACGAAGAGGGTCAGTGGTCCGATCTCCTCGGTGTCGCAGTCGGGCGGGGAGCGGCGTCGTAGTAGCGCTCGAGGTGCCTGGAGCGGCCGCGAGGTCGCCGGTGGCGGTCGCGCCGTCATCACGCCCTCATCATCGTGCCGCCGATCCGGCGCGACAACGCGTGTGCGGCGCCGACGACGGCCTCGCGCGAGCAGCGACCTCCTCCTCGGCGCCCACCAGCCGCTCCTCGTAGGTCACCGCGAAGGCGGCGCTCGGGTAGCCGGCGTGGTCCAGGGCCGCGGCCGCCACCGAGCCCAGGTCCGGGGTGACCGTGCCGTGCTCGACCGCATACCCCCTGGCCCGCACCGCGGTGAGCAGCGAGCGCAGCTGGGTCGACGACGTCGGTCCGGTCCCGTGGCGGAGCACGAACGACGACCGCGACGGGTACAGCGCCCGGACCTGCGCGGCGGGAAGGGCCGCCAGCATCGCCAGGCCGCTGGCGGTCAGCTGCGCCGGGAGCCGCACGCCGACGTCGCTGACCAGCGACGGCCGGCGGGGGGCGCGCTCCTCGACGAGGTAGAGCACGTCGTTGCCGTGCAGGACGGCGAAGTGGGCGTTGTGCCGGGTCTCGTCGACGAGCCGGGTGAGGATCGGCCGGGCGAGGCGCTGCAACGGCGCCTGCCGCGAGTAGGCCGACCCGAGCTCGAAGGCCGCGACGCCGAGGCCGTAGCGCCGTTCCTCGGGCAGGCGGACGACGTAGCCGTGGTCCTGCAGGACGGCCAGCAGGTGGTACGTCGAGGAGCGCGGCAGGCCGAGGCGGCGGGCGATCGTCGCCGCCGGCAACGGTTCGGTATGCCGCGACAGCAGGCCCAGGACGTCGAGGGCCTGGCCGGCGGCGGGGCGTTGCTCACGGCCGGGTTCGCTCACAGCCGGGCGACCGCCTCGACGACGGCACCGGCGCCGTCCTCCTCGGCGACCCTGGCGGCGAGGGCTCGGGCGTTGGCCCGGTAGGACGGGACGAAGAGGACCCGCCGGAGCGCGAAGGCCAGCCGGTCGGCGGTGAGGTCCCGTGAACGGGATCGGCTCCGGGGCGGCGCCCTGGCGGTGGACCCGCTCGGACCAGAACGGCTGGTCGGCGAGGACCGGCACGGGGACGGCCGGGACGCCGTGGCGGACCGCGGCCGCCGTCGTGCCGGCGCCGCCGTGGTGGACCACCGCGGCGACCCGCGGCAGCAGCCAGTCGTGCGGCGCGTCACCGATGCTGAGGATGTCGTCGTGGCCGTCGCCGGCGGCCGCGAGCCCGGACCAGCCGGCCTGGAGGATGCCGCGGACGCCGACGGAGCGGAGCGGCGTCACCGCCACCTCGGGCGAGGCGCTCGGCGTCACCGGTGCCGGCCGCCATGCTGCCGAAGCCCACGAGCACCGGCGGGTCGCCGGCGGCGAGGAAGTCGAGCAGCTGCGGCGACGGGGTCCAGGCCGGGTCGGGTTCGGGCCACCAGTACCCGACGACGTCGAGGCCCGGGCGCCAGTCCGCCGGGCGGGGCACGACGTGGCGGCTGAACCCGTAGTGCACCGGCCACTGCGTCTCGGCCAGCTCGCGCTGCAGCCGGCGGAACGAGATCGGCGGCAGGCCCAGCTCGACCCGGACGCGGTTGATCTCGCCCATGAACGGCCACCCGAGCACCGCCTCGCTCACCGCGGCGGAGGCGCGGTTGCCCCAGGCGCCGTAGTTGCGGACCCCGCCGGTGAGTACCGAGGAGAACTCGCGCGTCCGGTCCAGCGGCTGCAGGAAGACCCCCATGCTCGGGATCCCGCGGGCCTGGGCGACGTGGTAGTTCGCCGCGGTCAGCGACGAGGACAGGATCAGGTCGGCGCCCTCGGTGGCCGCCAGCGACCGCTCGGCCATCTCACGCGCGTAGGGCCGCATCAGCCGGACCATCCGCACCGCCGCGCCGATCCCCGGACGCCGACTGCCAGCGGCGGCCCTCGTCGGTGCCGAGGATCTCGCGCGGGTCCGCGGCCAGCCCGGCGAACTCGATGCCGTGGGCCTCGACCAGACCCCGGAACGGCTCGTGGGTCGCGATGACGGTGGTGTGCCCGGCGTCGTCGAGCCGGCGGGCCAGGCCGGTGTAGGGCGCGACATCGCCCCGCGAGCCGGCGGTGGTGATGACGATGCGCACGGCCTCGAGTGTGGCATCCGTCTCGGATCCGAGACGGAATCGGGTATGCGGGCCTCCGGTGCGGGCGGGTTCGGCGCGTCTCATGGAGGCATGACGCAGACGCATACCGCGCCGGTCCTGGCCGAAGGGCTCGCCCCGGTCACGGTGGGCGCGGGTCCGCTCACGGTCGAGGACGTCGTGGCCGTGGCACGGTTCGACGCTCCGGTGGTCATCGCCAGACGCCGCCCTGGACCGCGTCCGCGCGAGCCGGCGGATCATCGAGGACCTGGCCGGCGACCCCGCGCCGCACTACGGGGTGTCGACCGGGTTCGGCGCGCTGGCGACCACGCACATCCCCGTCGAACGGCGGGCCCAGCTGCAGCGCAGCCTGGTCCGGTCCCACGCCGCCGGGTCCGGGCCCGAGGTCGAGCGCGAGGTGGTCCGGGCGCTGATGCTGCTGCGGCTGGCCACGCTGGCCACCGGGTCGGACCGGGGTGCGGGAGGAGACCGCGCGGACGTACGCCGCGATGCTCGACGCCGGGATCACCCCGGTGGTCCACGAGTTCGGGTCGCTCGGCTGCTCCGGAGACCTGGCCCCGCTGGCGCACTGCGCGCTCGCGGCGATGGGCGAGGGACCGGTCCGGCTTCGGGACGGGTCGCTGGTACCGGCCGCGACGGCGTTGGCGGACCACGGGATCGAGCCGGTGGTCCTCGCCGAGAAGGAGGGGCTCGCCCTCATCAACGGCACCGACGGGATGCTTGGCATGCTCGTCCTGGCCGTCACCGACCTGCGCCGGCTGGTCACCACCGCCGACGTCACGGCGGCCATGAGCGTCGAGGGGCTGCTCGGCACCGACGACGTCTTCGCGGCGGACCTGCACGCACTGCGGCCGCATCCCGGGCCAGGCGGCGTCGGCCGCCAACCTGCGGATGCTCTTGAGCGGCAGCGAGATCCGCGAGTCGCACCGGACCGAGGAGTGCACGCGGGTGCAGGACGCATACTCGCTGCGCTGTGCGCCGCAGGTCACCGGCGGCGCGCGCGACACCCTCGACCACGCGACCCGGGTGGCCGGATGGGAGCTGGCCTCGGCCGTCGACAACCCGGTCGTCACGCTGGACGGCCGCGTCGAGTCGAACGGCAACTTCCACGGGGCTCCGGTCGCCTACGTGCTGGACTTCCTCGCCATCGTCGCGGCCGACCTGCGCCAGCATCTCGGAGCGGCGCACGGACCGGTTCCTCGACGCGGCGCGCAGCAACGGGCTGCCGCCGTTCCTCGCGGACGACCCGGGCGTCGACTCGGGGCTGATGATCGCGCAGTACACGCAGGCCGCCCTCGTCTCGGAGCTGAAGCGGCTGGCCGCCCCGGCCAGCGTCGACTCGATCCCCAGCAGCGCCATGCAGGAGGACCACGTGTCGATGGGGTGGTCGGCGGCGCGCAAGCTGCGCCGCTCGGTCGACGCGCTCACCCGGGTGCTCGCGGTCGAGCTGATGACCGCGGCCCGGGGGATCGAGCTGCGCGCCCCGCTGCGTCCCGCCCCGGCGACCGGCGCCGTCGTCGAGGCGCTGCGCACGACGGTGCCGGGACCGGGACCCGACCGGTTCCTCGCGCCCGAGATCGAGGCGGCGGTCCGGTTCGTCGCCGGCGGTGACGCCGTCCGCGCCGCCGAGTCCGTCACCGGCCCCCTCGCCTGACCACCTGACCCACCCGCATACCGACCCGCTTCCCGCTTCCAGACCCGAGGTAGTGCCAAGTTCTGACGGCCCTGAGCCCCCGAAAACTTGGTACTTCCTCGGGTTGGAAGCGGGAAAGCCCCGACCGACAGGAGAGCCGACATGGATGGCGCCCGACCCGTCCGCGCGCCGCGCGGGACCACGCTGACCGCGCGCTCGTGGGCCGCCGAGGCCCCGATGCGGATGCTCATGAACAACCTCGACCCCGAGGTCGCCGAGCGCCCCGACGACCTCGTGGTCTACGGCGGCACCGGCCGCGCCGCGCGCGACTGGCGCTCGTTCGACGCGATGGTCCGGACCCTGCAGACCCTCGAGGCCGACGAGACGATGCTCGTCCAGTCCGGCCGGCCGGTCGGCGTGATGCGCACCCACGAGTGGGCACCGCGGGTGCTCATCGCCAACAGCAACCTCGTGCCCGACTGGGCCACCTGGCCGGAGTTCCGGCGCCTCGAGCACCTCGGCCTGACGATGTACGGCCAGATGACGGCCGGCTCGTGGATCTACATCGGCACCCAGGGCATCGTCCAGGGGACCTACGAGACGTTCGCGGCCGTGGCTGAGAAGCGGTTCGGCGGCACCCTGGCCGGGACGCTGACGCTCACCGGCGGCTGCGGTGGCATGGGCGGCGCGCAGCCGCTCGCGGTCACCCTCAACGACGGGGTATGCCTCGTCGTCGACGTCGACCGCACCCGCCTCGACCGCCGGGTCGAGCACCGCTACCTCGACACCGTGGCCGACGACCTCGACCACGCGGTTTCCCTTGCGTTGCAGGCGAAGGCCGATCGGCGCGCGTACAGCGTCGGCGTCGTCGGGAACGCCGCCGGTCGTCTTCCCCGAGCTGCTCCGCCGCGGCGTCGAGATCGACATCGTCACCGACCAGACCTCGGCGCACGACCCGCTGTCGTACCTGCCCGACGGCATCGACGTCGCCGACTGGCACGACTACGCCGAGCGCAAGCCGGAGGAGTTCACCGACCGGGCCCGCGAGTCGATGGCGCGGCACGTCGAGGCAATGGTCGGGTTCCTGGACCGGGGCGCCGAGGTCTTCGACTACGGCAACTCCATCCGCGACGAGGCCCGGAAGGGCGGCTACGAAAGGGCGTTCGACTTCCCCGGCTTCGTCCCGGCCTACATCCGGCCGCTGTTCTGCGAGGGCAAGGGCCCGTTCCGCTGGGTCGCGCTCTCCGGTGACCCGAAGGACATCGACACCACCGACCGGGCCGTCATGGACCTGTTCCCCGACAACGACCGCCTGCAGAAGTGGATGCGCGGCGCCCGCGAGAAGATCGCGTTCCAGGGCCTGCCGGCGCGGATCTGCTGGCTGGGCTACGGCGAACGGGACCGGGCGGGGCTGGCGTTCAACGACCTCGTGGCGTCGCGGAGCCGTGAGCGCGCCCATCGTCATCGGCCGCGACCACCTCGACTGCGGGTCGGTCGCCAGCCCCTACCGCGAGACCGAGTCGATGCTCGACGGCTCGGACGCGATCGCCGACTGGCCGCTGCTCAACGCGATGGTCAACACCGCGTCCGGCGCGTCGTGGGTGTCGATCCACCACGGCGGTGGGGTGGGCATCGGCCGCTCCATCCACGCGGGGCAGGTCTCGGTGGCCGACGGCACGCCGCTCGCCGCGGAGAAGCTCGCCCGGGTGCTCAGCAACGACCCCGGGATGGGCGTCATCCGCCACGTCGACGCCGGGTACGACCGCGCGGACGAGGTCGCTCAGGAGCGCGGGGTCGGGTGCCGATGCGCGAGACGCCGTAAGTCGATGACTAGCCGGGAGATCAGTCGGGGCCCGCGAAGTATCGGAGCGAAGCGTGGGGTCCTCGCGACGTATACAGCGCACGGTGAACTCGTGGGGACATCGCTGATGTCGGCGACCTGGGCGTCGAACACCCGGATGACGTCGTCACCCTCGACGGTCAGGGCCACCCCGTGAGCCCCGCCGCCCAGAGACACCGTGCGACCGGCCACCGTGGCGTCGGCGACCACCGGCCACGGCTGCGTCGACCCGAACGGCGTGATCGTCCCGCGCTCGTAGCCCGTGACCTCCTTGGCGACATCGGGGTCGGGCATCGACAGGCGGTTCGTCCCGAGCAGCGCCCGCAGCTTGGGCCAGGAGAACTGGCGGTCACCGGGCACCAGTACAAAGAGGTAGTCACCCTCGCCGCGTCGGACCACGAGCGACTTGACGATGTCGGCGGGCCGGACGCCACGCGCCGCGGCCGCTTCCTCGAGGCTGCGCACCGGGCCGTGCCGGGTCACCGCGAACGGGATCCCGGCGGCCTCGGCGGCGGCCACGGCTCTCAACTCCCCGGGCGTGTCCACGCGGGACAGCCTAGGTTGGTCCCGTGAGCGCCGCGGTGGACGCCGAGCACTCCGGTGTCCCGGTCCCGGCCCTGCCGGCCACAGCCCTGCGCTCCTTCGACGCGATGTGGGCGGAGCTGGCGGAGGTCGGCCGCGACCCGACGACCGGTGGGTACCGGCGGTATGCGTGGACCCGCGAGGACCACACGCTGCGGGAGTGGTTCGCCGGGCAGTGCGCCGCCCGCGGGCTGGACCTCACCCTGGACCGCGCCGGCAACCAGTGGGCCTGGTGGGGCGACCCCGACACCGTCCGCGCCGACGGGACGACCGGTGGAGTGGCGGTCGGCTCCCACCTGGACTCGGTCCCGGACGGCGGCGCCTTCGACGGCCCGCTCGGTGTGGTCTCGGCACTCGCGGCCGTCGACGCCCTGCGCGCGGCCGGTCGCCAGCCGCGCATACCGTTGGCAGTGGCCTGTTTCGGCGACGAAGAAGGCGCGCGGTTCGGGATCGCCTGTGCCGGCTCGCGGATCATCACCGGCGCGCTCCCGGCCGACCGGGCCAGGGCGCTCACGGACGCAGACGGCACAACCATGGCCGACGCGATCGCCGCCGCGGGCCGCGACCCCTCCGCCCTCGACCAGGACCCCGAGGCCCTCGCCCGGGTGACCGCCTTCGTCGAGCTGCACGTCGAGCAGGGCCGCGCGCTCGCGGACCCCGACGCATACGACCAGGCCCGGTCCGCCGTCGGCGTCGGCAGCGACATCTGGCCGCACGGGCGGTGGCGGCTCGAGATCCCCGGCACCGCCAACCACGCCGGCACCACCAGGCTCGCCGACCGCGACGACGCGATCCTCAAGCACGCCGCCCTGGTGCTCGCCACCCGAGCGGCGGCCACCCGGCACGGCTGCGTCGCCACGGTCGGCAAGGTGCGGGTGGAACCCGGCGGGGTCAACGCGATCGCCAGCCACGTCACCACCTGGCTCGACGCACGCGGGGCCGACGAGGACGGGGTACGTCGCGTCGTCGCCGACATCGAGGGCGCCGCCGCACCGCACGGAGCCACCGTCGTCGAGGAGTCGTGGACCGGCACGACCCGCTTCGACCCCGCGCTGGTACGCCGTCTCGCCGACACCCTCGGCGTGGACACCCCCGTACTGGGTACGGGAGCCGGTCATGACGCCGGAATCCTTGCCACTGCTGGCATCCCGTCGGCCATGCTGTTCGTCCGCAACCCCACCGGGGTCTCCCACTCGCCCGCCGAGTACGCCGAGAGCTGACGACTGCCACGCCGGGGTCGCGGCCCTCACCGCCGTGCTGGCTGACCTGACCGCCGCGGCCCCGTGACGACGTACTGGGCAGAGCACGCCTGGCTGCCGACCGGACCGGCCACCGCCGTGCGGCTGCCGGTCACCGACGGCCGGTTCGGCAAGGTGCACGCCCACGCCCACGCGCACCCCGAGGACGTCCGCCTCCCTGGCGTCGTCCTCCCGGGGCTCGCCAACACCCACAGCCACGCCTTCCACCGCGCCCTCCGCGGGCGCACTCACGGTGGCAGCGGCAACTTCTGGACGTGGCGCGAGCAGATGTATGCGGTCACGCAGCGGCTCAACCCCGACACCTACTTCGCCCTGGCCCGAGCGACGTTCGCCGAGATGGTGCTCGCCGGCATCACCGTGGTCGGCGAGTTCCACTACCTGCACCACAGCGCCTCCGGGAAGCCCTACGCCGACCCGAACGCCATGGGCGACGCCCTGCTCGCCGCCGCCGCCGAGGCCGGGATCCGGATCACCCTGCTCGACACCTGCTACCTCACCGGCGGCCTCACCGGGGAGGGCCACACCGCGCCGGACGCCGTCCAGCAACGGTTCTGCGACGGCTCGGTCGGTGAATGGCTGGACCGGATGTCGACCCGCGTCACGCCGGCCGGATCCAACGCCCGCTTGGGGGCCGCCGTGCACTCGGTCCGCGCCGTGCCCAAGGCCTCGCTGGAGGAGGTCGGCGCCTGGGTTGAGGGGCTGCCGGTGCACATCCACGTGTCCGAGCAGCCGGCCGAGAACGTCGCCTGCGAGATGTTCTACGGCTGTTCGCCGACCCGGTTGCTCGCCGACACCGGCGTCCTGCGCCCCGACGTCACGGCGGTCCACGCGACCCACCTCTCGGCCGACGACGTGAAGCTGCTCGGCGGCGCCGACGCGCAGGCGTCGTTCTGCCCCACCACCGAGCGGGACCTCGCCGACGGGATCGGCCCGGCTCGGGACCTCGCCGACGCCGGGGTGAGCCTCAGCCTCGGCTCCGACCAGAACGCGGTCATCGACCCGTTCGAGGAGATCCGCGGGCTGGAGATGAACGAGCGCCTCTCCACCAACGAGCGGGGCCGGTTCCGCACCGACGAGCTGGTCCGGATCGCGAGCGCGAACGGCTATCGGAGCCTCGGCTGGTTCGGCGGCGGCGTCCTCGCGGAAGGCGCCCTGGCCGACTTCGTGGTGGTCCGCGACGACAGCATCCGCACCGTCGGCAGTCGGGCCGGCCAGCTGGTCTACACCGCGACCGCGGCCGATGTGGCGACCGTCGTCGTCGGTGGCCAGGTCGTCGTCGACCGGGGCGAGCACCAGCGGCTCGGCTCGGTGGCACCGCTGTTCCGCGACGCGTTCGACGCGCTGCGGGTGGAACGGTGACGGCCACCCTCGTCACCGGCATCGGCGAGCTGACCACGATGGACCCCGAGCATCCGGACGCCGAGGACCCCTTCGGAACCCTGCACGACGCCGCCCTGGTCCTCGGCCCCGACGACACGGTGCTCTGGGTGGGCCGCGCGGCCCGCCACCCGCCAATCGCCGACCGGCGGCACAACCTCGACGGTCGCGCGGTCGTCCCCGCCTTCGTCGACAGCCACACGCATCTGGTCTTCGCCGGCGACCGCAGCGCCGAGTTCGACGCCCGGATGAGCGGCGCGGCATACGACGGCGGCGGGATCGCCAGCACGGTGGCCGCGACTCGGGCCGCAACCGACGACGAGCTCCGCACGCTGCTCCGCGCCAGGGTCGACGAGATGCACGCCCAGGGAACCGGAGTCGTCGAGGTCAAGTCTGGCTACGGGCTGACCCTCGCCGACGAGACCCGGCTGCTGCGCCTCGCCCGCGAGGTGACCGACGAGGTCACCTTCCTGGGCGGCCACGTCGTCCCGCCGGACTACCGCGCCCGTCGGAGCGACTACGTGGACCTGGTCACCGGACCGATGCTCACCGAGGCCGCCGCATACGCCCGCTGGATCGACGTCTTCTGCGAACCGCACAGCCCGTATGCGTTCACCGAGGACGAGGCCCGCGCCATCCTCCTCGCCGGTCGCCAGGCGGGGCTCGGCCTGCGCGTGCACGGGAACCAGCTCGGTCCCGGCCCGGGGGTGCGGCCTCGCCGTCGAGCTCGGCGCCGCCAGCGTGGACCACTGCACCTACCTCACCGCCGGCGACATCGACGCCTTGGCCGGTGGGACCACCGTCGCGACCCTGCTGCCGGGAGTGGAGTTCTTCACCCGGCACCCCTATCCCGACGCCCGGGCGCTGCTCGACGCCGGCGTCCGGATCGCGCTGGCGACCGACTGCAACCCGGGCACCAGCTATACCTCGTCGATGCCCTTCGTCATCGCCCTCGCCGTCCGGGAGCTGCGGCTCTCCGCGCAGGAGGCGCTGTGGGCCGCAACCCGGGGAGCGGCGGACTCGTTGCGGCGTGACGACATCGGCCGGATCGCGGTGGGCGGCCGAGGTGGCGTGACGGTGCTGGATGCACCGTCGCACCGGCATCTTGCGTATCGTGCAGGCGTGCCGCTCGCCCGACGTCTCTCGACCGCCAGCTGATGGCCGTCGCTCCCCACTCGCTGGGGATCGTCCGTTCCGGCGACCGAGAGCCCACGCCGTGGAAGAACGGCCAGGGCGCGACGCGCGAGATCGCCCGGCGGCTGCTCGGCGTGCGCGGGCCACACTTCGTGTGGCGGCTCAGCGTCTCCGACATCGACCAGGACGCCGACCTCGCGACGTTCCCGGGCGTCCAGCGGTCGGCCACCCTGATCCACGGCAACGCCATGGTGCTCGACGTCGCCGGTACGAAGCACGCGATGGAGCCGTTCGAGCCGGTGACGTTCGACGGCGAGGCGGAGGCGCACGTCCGGCTCACCGAGGGCCCGGTCAGCATCCTCAACGTCTTCACCGTGGCCAGCCGGATGAGCGCCGCCGTCCGCGTCGTCGACCTGAGCGACGGCCGCCCGATCAGCATCGCGGGGGCGACGGTCCTGGTCATGCTCAACGGCACCGGCTCGGTGTATGCGGCCGACGGCGCGAGCGGCAACCTCGCCTCACTCGATGCCCTCGTGCCCCGACCGCGGGTCCGGATCGTGTCCGGCACGGGGATGGCGGCGGTCGTCCGGATGGAGAACTACCGCGCCTGGCGCGCCTTCAGCTGGTAGCCGGAAGCGCCTCAGTCGTTGGCCGAGTCCGCGTTGGGCAGGTGACCGGTGGACTTGCGGTAGTACTCCGCCGCCTTGCGCTCGGCCACCACTCGCGCGGCACCGACGGCGAGCCCGAGGATCGCGGCGTAGAGCAGCGCCTCGCCCCAGCTGGTCTCGTCGACCGCGCCGGGATCGGTGGGTGCCTCCCGGCCGGAGATGGCCTTCCAGCCGGTGCCCACGACCTTCGTCGCGACCGCGCCGGCCGCCAGCGCCGCCGCCGTGCCGATCAGACGCCATCCCATGGTGCCCATGTGTGCTCACTTCCTCGCCGCTGCGTGTCCCGCGGGGATCCCGCCGTTCGTCCGGACGACTCTCGCACGGCGGGGGAGTAAAGTCATCTTCACAACGACAGGGGAGCGCCCCACAGCGCTGAGAGTGCGGTTTCCGCCGCAGACCCTCGAACCTGCTCCGGTTAGCACCGGCGAAGGGAGTCGGTTTCCATCTCAGGTGCGGTGTCGCATACGACATGTTGTGACGACGTATGCGGCAGCGCACCTCCCCCGGGAACCCCGCACCACGTGACCCCGGGAGGCACCGCATGAGCACCACCTCACCCCACCCCCACCAGACCGCTCGCCGGACCGTTCTCGCCACCCGCCCGCTCACCCGATGGCGCACCGTGGACCTGCTGACCTGCGCCTTCCTCGGCGTGGCGTTCGGGGTCGCCTACTGGGCGTGGTACCTGCTCTACCAGGCGCCGAGCACGGCGCTCGCCACCGTCTACCCGCCGCTGCAGGGCATCACCAGTGCGCCATGGCTGATGGCCGGTGTCGTCGGCGGGCTCGTCGTCCGGCGGCCCGGCGCCGCCCTCTTCGCGGAGGTCATCGCCGCGTCCGTGGAGGCGCTCATCGGCAGCTCGTGGGGCGTGGCGACGCTGGTTTCGGGGATCCTCCAGGGCCTCGGCGCGGAGATCGGGTTCGCCATCCTCGCCTACGGGTCGTTCGGGCTCGGGGCCGCGATGCTCTCCGGAGCGCTGGCCGCGCCGCTGGAGGCGGTCTACGAGTGGTTCAGCTACTGGACCGACTGGGACATGGCCTACAAGGTGGTCTACCTCGTCATCCTGACCGCCGCGGGCGCTCTCATCGCCGGGGGCGTCGGCTGGCTGCTGACCACCGGGTTGGCCCGTGCTGGTGCCCTGGGCTCGTTGCCGCCGGGGCAGGAAGTACGGGAGGCCCGCGCTGTCTGACGCCCTCCGGCTGGCGCGGTCGTCCCCGACGGCGACCGGCGCCTTCGTCGAGGTCGAGGGCCTGACCTGGCGTCCCTACGGACGAAGCCGTCCGGTCCTCACCGACCTCACCCTGCGCCTCGGGGCGGGGGAGCGGGTGCTGCTGGTCGGGCCGAGCGGGTCGGGGAAGTCGACGGTGCTGCGCGCCGTCGCCGGTCTGCTGCTGACCGCGGACGCGGGCGACCTCGCCGGCTCGGTGCTCGTCGACGGGGTGGCTCCCGGAGCGGCGGCGGGGTCCGTCGGGCTGGTCCTGCAGGACCCGGGCGTCGCGGTCGTCGCCGCCACGGTCGCCCGCGACGTGGCGTTCGGGCTCGAGAACCTCGGTATGCCTCGCGAGGCGATGGCCGCGCCGGTCGCCGCCGCGCTGGCCGAGGTCGGCCTGGCGGACCTGGCCGAGGCCAGTCCCCTCACGCTGTCCGGAGGCGAGCAGCAACGGCTCGCGCTCGCGGGCGCGCTGGCGATGTCACCGCGGGTGCTGCTGCTCGACGAGCCGACGGCGATGCTCGACCCGGCCAACGCCGCGTCGGTGCGTCAGGTGGTCGCGGACGTGGTGACGGCTCGTGGGCTGACCACGATCGTCGTGGAGCACCGGATCGGACCGTGGCTGGACCTCGTGGACCGGATCGTCGTGCTCGGAGCGACGGGGGACGTGGTGGCGGACGGCCCGCCCGCCACGGTGCTGGCGGCACGAGGTGACGAGCTCGCGGCGATGGGAGTCTGGGTCCCGGGGCAGCCCGACCCCACGCCGGTCGACGTGTCGGACGCCTTCGCCACCGACTGACGGACAGCGAACGGCGGAAAGCGGCGAGCGGAACCGGCCGCGGTACGCGCCCGCGGGCTCACGGTGCGGCGTACGTCCCAGCCCCTCACCGGAGCACCTCGCACCGCGACGGCGGTCGAGGACCTCGACCTCGACGTTCCCGGCGGGACAGACGCTCGCGGTGGTCGGCCCCAGCGGGTCCGGCAAGTCGACTCTCCTCGAGGCGCTGGCCGGCCTCGTCCCCCCGACCGCGGGGACCGTGGTCCTCCCGGTTTTGCCGGCCCTCCCCGTCTCCGTTGCGCCGAGAGGTCAACTTCGGCCGGTATCCGGCGCTGAGAGCGGCCGAAGTTGGCCTCTCGGCAGAGTTAGGGGGGGTGCTGGCGGGCGTCGCGAGGTCTCGCCGGAGCCGTACCGGCGGTCGTCGCCGGACCTCGCTCGAGCCGTCTCCTGGGTGCCCCAGCGCGCAGCGAGCACCATCGTCCGACGGTCGGTCCGCGACGAGGTGCTCGCGACGTCGCTCGCCCTCGGGCTCGACGCCACGACCGCCGCAGCACGGGCCGACGTGCTGCTCGACCGGCTCGGGTTGGCCTACCTCGCCACCGCCGACCCACGGCAGCTCTCCGGTGGCGAGCAGCGCCGGCTGGCCGTGGCGGCCGCGGTGGTCCACCAGCCGTCGCTGGTCCTCGCCGACGAGCCGACCGTGGGCCAGGACCGGCTGACCTGGGCCGCCGTCGTGGGCGTCCTCGACGCGGTCCGGTCCGCTGGCTCCGCCGTCGTCGTGGCGACCCACGACGACGCGGTCATCACCCGGGCCGACGACGTCCTCCGGCTCGCTCCCCATCCGGCGGACCGGTCCGCGACCACGTCCGTCCCGACGCCGCGCCGGTCGCTGGCCGCCCGATGTGGACCGCTGGCGCTGGTGTTCGCGTGCCTGATCGTCCTTCCGCTACCCGCCCTGGTCAGCGGCTGGCGCCAGTCGCTGGTCGTCCTGGCGGTCGAGGCGGCGCTCGCGCTGGTCGCGCTCTGGGCGCCGGGGCCTGGTCCCGCTCCAGCCGGTCGGTGGCGGCGCCTCGGGGCCCGGTCGGTTCCGGCGCTGGTCGGCATCCTCGGCGTCGTGTGGTCTACGTGGCTGCTCGGTGGCCACGATCTCGAGATTGCGGTGGGCGCCGGGCTTCGCGTGCTCTCGCTGGTCCTGCCCTCGGTCGTGCTGCTGCCCTACGTCGACCCGGACGCCCTCGGTGACCACCTGGCCCAGCGGCTGCGCCTGCCCGCCCGGCCGGTGGTGGCGGCGACCGCGGCGTTGCAGCGGTTCCAGAGCTTCGGCGCGCTCTGGACCGAGCTGACCCGCGCGCGCCGGGTCCGCGGTCTCGGTGCTGGTCGCTCCATGGTCGGCAAGCTGCGAGAGGCCGGGTCCACGACGCTGGCCCTGTTCACCGTGGTGCTCGGCCAGGCGGCGGTGCTGGCGCTGGCCATGGACGCGCGCGGCTTCGCCGGCGCTCACCGGCGGACCTGGGCCGGGCCGGCTCCCTGGCGCCGGCCGGACACCATGGTCGTCCTCGGCGGCCTGCTCGTCATCGTGGCCGCGGTCGCTGCGAGGGTCATGGTCGTCTGAGCCTCCGCCGGACAGCTCGACGGGCACGACGAGCCGATCCGGCCCGCGAGCCGGCGTTCGTGGCCGGCGTGCCCGTCGAGATGTCCGCCGCGCCTAGCCTGTCGGGGTCCCCGCGAAGTATCGGAGCGAAGCGAAGAACTTCGTGGGGTGGACCTAGCCTGTCGGGGTGCGCCTGCTCCTCATCCGTCACGCCGAGACGACCGCCAACGCCGAGCGGTTGCTCGACACCGCCCCGCCCGGAGCGGACCTGACCGACCTCGGACGCCGCCAGGCGACAGAGCTCGTGGAGAGCCTGGCCGATGTCCCTCTGGACGCGATCTACGTCTCCGACCTCGTCCGGACCCACCAGACCGCGGCTCCGCTCGCCGCCGCTCGCGGCCTGGCCCCGGTTGTCCGCCCCGGCGTCCGCGAGATCCAGGCCGGCGCATACGAGATGGCGAGCGGCGAGGGATGGGCGCCCTACCTGGAGGTGCTGTACCGGTGGGCCGACGGGGAGTCCGAGGCCCGCATACCCGGTGGTGAGTCCGGGGCCGAAGTGATGGCTCGGTTCGACGCGGTGGTCGCTGAAGCCGCCCGGCACGACTGCGCGGCGATCATCAGCCACGGAGCCGTGATCCGGGCCTGGACCGGTGCCCGCGCCGCCAACGTCGACAAGGGCTTCGTCGCGGACACCCGCCTGCACAACACGGCGGTCATCGTGCTCGACGGCGACCCCGAGCGCGGCTGGGTCGTCGACACGTGGGCCAACGAGCCGGTCCCGCAGCTCGACTGACCGCCGGTCGGGAAGGCGAGGCAACGCGGTTGCGATTGCATAGGGAACCTATATAAAATCGTGACGTATGCCAGTGCGCCTTGCCATGCGGCCGGCGACCGACGCCGAGGAGCTCGGCTCCCAGCTGTTGTCGGTGGTCGCCCGGCTGAACCGGCTCGCCACCCAGCGGGCCGGGCTCGACGTGCCTTACGCACAGGTCCGGCTCCTCGCGCAGGTCGAGGAGCAGGGACCCGCCCGGATCTCGGCCCTCGCCGCCGCCGACCACTGCAGCCAGCCGACCATGACCGCGCAGGTTCAGCGGCTCGAGGCCGAGGGTTGGGTTAGCCGGGAGGTCGACCCCACGGACGCGCGCGCGGTGCTGGTGGCGATCACCCCGGCCGGCACGCAAGCGCTCCGCGAGGCGCGGGCCCGCCGGGCCGACGTCGTCGCTCCCCACATGGCTGCCCTCTCCGGCCGCGAGCAGGACACCCTCGCCGACGCGGTCGACATCCTTCAGCGGCTGCTCGCCGAGGCCGGCGCCGCCAGCCGACGCAGACGCCAGCACCTCCACGCATACCTCCACCGACTGAAAACCCCGCACCCCACCAAGGAACTCACCATGTGGCGCCAACCAAAAGCCGTCTGGGCCGTCGCCTTCGCGTCCGTCATCGCGTTCATGGGCATCGGCCTCGTCGACCCGATCCTCAAGCCGATCGCCGACCAGCTCAACGCGACGCCGTCGCAGGTCTCGCTGCTGTTCACCAGCTACATGGCGGTCATGGGCGTGGCCATGCTCATCACCGGGGCAGTCGCCAGCCGGATCGGCGCCAAGCGGACCCTGCTCATCGGTCTCGTCATCATCATCGTCGGTGCGGGGCTGGCCGGGTCGTCGAGCTCGATCATGGAGATCGTCGGCTGGCGGGCGCTCTGGGGTCTCGGCAACGCGCTCTTCGTCGCCACCGCCCTCGCGACGATCGTGTCGTCGGCCCGCGGATCGGTCGCTCAGGCGATCATCCTCTACGAGGCGGCGCTCGGCCTCGGCATCGCGGTGGGTCCGCTGGTCGGCGGGATCCTCGGCGGCATCTCGTGGCGTGGGCCGTTCTACGGCGTCTCCACGCTCATGGCCGTCGCCCTGGTCGTCACCGCGTTCCTGCTGCCGAAGACGCCACCGGCCGCCAAGGCGACGTCGCTGCTCGACCCGTTCCGCGCGCTGCGGCACCGCGGCCTGCTCGGCGTCGCGATCACCGCGCTGCTCTACAACTTCGGCTTCTTCACGCTGCTGGCCTTCACCCCCTTCCCGCTCGACATGGGCGCCCACCAGATCGGCCTGATCTTCTTCGGCTGGGGCGTGGCCCTCGCGTTCACCTCGGTCGTCGTGGCGCCGCGGCTCCAGGCCCGGTTCGGCACGCTGCCGACCCTGCTGGTCAACCTCAGCCTGCTGTCGGCGCTCCTGGTCGTCATGGCCGTCGGCACCAACAACAAGGCGCTCCTCGCGACGTGCGTCGTCGTCGCCGGCCTCTTCCTCGGCATCAACAACACCCTCGTTACCGAGACCGTGATGAAGGCGGCCCCCGTCGAACGCGGGGTGGCCTCGGCCGCATACAGCTTCGTCCGGTTCTCCGGCGGGGCCGTCGCGCCTTGGCTGGCCGGCAAGCTCGGCGAGGAGATCAACGTCCACGTGCCCTTCTACGTCGGCGCATTCGCGGTCGCGCTCGGCGTCGGGCGTCCTCGCCCTCTCCCGGCCCTACCTGCGCCACATCGACGACCCGGAGACCGACGAGTCGCCGGGCCACGGAGGCGGAGCGCGAGGCCGAGGCCATCACCGTCGGCGACGCCTGAATGCACGGGACCCAAGTCGCTGTCGTCCCGGAGGAGGTGATGGGAGGGTTGACCCCGTGCGCCACATCGTCCAGAGCAAGAAGCTGCAGCACGTCCGCTACGACGTGCGGGGTCCGATCCTCCAGGAGGCCCACCGGTTGGAGGCCGAGGGCCACAAGATCCTGAAGCTCAACATCGGGAACACCGCGCCGTTCGGCTTCGAGGCGCCCGAGGCGATC
Organism: uncultured Actinomycetota bacterium; assembly: GCA_963751085.1. Classification (GTDB taxonomy): domain Bacteria; phylum Actinomycetota; class Actinomycetes; order Actinomycetales; family Dermatophilaceae; genus Lapillicoccus. The sequence continues at coordinate 389,908 of CAVVTH010000006.1, forward strand.
CTCGTCGACATGGTGCAGAGCCTCCCGGAGTCGCAGGGCTACTCCGACTCGCGCGGCATCTACTCCGCCCGCACCGCCGTCGCGCAGTACTACCAGTCCCGGGGTCTGACGAAAGCCGTCCCCGACGACGTCTTCATCGGCAACGGTGTCTCCGAGCTGATCTCCATGGTGCTCACCGCGTTCGTCGACGACGGCAACGAGGTGCTGGTGCCCGCGCCGGACTACCCGCTCTGGACCGGCGCGGTGTCGCTCACCGGCGGGATCCCCGTCCACTACCGCTGCGACGAGTCCAACGGCTGGAACCCGGACCTCGAGGACATCGAGGCCAAGATCACCGAGAACACCTACGCGATCGTCATCATCAACCCCAACAACCCGACCGGCGCGGTCTACAGCGAGGACATCGTCAAGGGGATGGTGGACATCGCCCGCCGGCACCAGCTCGTCGTCATGGCCGACGAGATCTACGAGAAGGTCATCTTCGACGGCCGCACCCACCACCACGCGGCGAGCTTCTGCGGCGACGAGGTGCTGTGCCTCACCTTCAGCGGGCTGTCCAAGGCCTACCGGGTATGCGGGTACCGCTCCGGGTGGGTGCTGATCTCCGGTCCGCAGCACCTCGCCACCGACTTCCTCGAGGGGCTCACGCTCCTGGCCAACATGCGGATGTGCGCCAACGTGCCCGGCCAGCACGCCATCCAGACGGCGCTCGGCGGCTACCAGTCGATCGACGAGCTCATCGTCCCCGGCGGCCGGTTCTACGAGCAGAGCAAGCTGGCGGCCAAGCTGCTCAACGACATTCCCGGGCGTCAGCTGCGTCGAGCCGCAGGGCGCGCTCTACTGCTTCCCGCGCCTCGACCCGGAGGTCTACCCGATCGTCGACGACCAGCAGTTCGTCGTCGACCTGCTGCGGGCCAAGAAGATCCTCGTCACGCACGGGACCGGCTTCAACTGGTTCGAGCCCGACCACTTCCGGCTGGTGACGCTGCCCGCGGTGCCGGAGCTCGAAGAGGCGATCGGCCGGATCGCCAGCTTCCTCGAGACCTACACCTGAGCCGGCCTGCTCGCGGCGACGATCGCGACGATCACCAGCGCGACGAGCAGGAGGACGGTCAGCGCCAGGAACACCGTCCCGATGATCCCCAGAACCTTCCCGGCCATCGCGACGCCGCGGTTGCTGTACGGGCGGGGGTCGCGGTCGATCTCGGCGACGGCCTTGCTCCCCACGTACCAGCCGAACGGGCCGAGGATCGTCAGCCCGAGCACCGAGAGCAGCCCCAGGACGAAGGCCAGGGTGGCGCGGGGGTGCTCGACCGTCACGCCCGGAGCCTGGAACCGGATCTGGTCGTCCGCCGTATGCGGGCGGCGGGTAGGCCTGCTGGTACGGCGGCTGGTACGGCGGCTGGTACGGCGGCTGCGGCTGCTGGTACGGCTGCTGCGGCTGGTCGTACGGCCGGTCCTGCGGATGGCTCGAACCCTCGTCGCTCACCCCACTAGCCTAGCCAGCCGGTCGGGCGACACACTCTTGACAAATCCCGCCATAACGGGATGGTCTTGCCTCGCGTTCGGGCGATGGTCCTTTCGAACGTATCGCTGAGCCGTTCGACGAGGAGGTCGCGATGCGCCGTCGTTCCCGCACCATGCTCTGGCTGACCGCGCTGGCCGCGGCCGGGATGGCGCTCACTGGTGCCGCTCCGGTGGCCGCAGCGGCGAGCCCGAGTGCGCCCCTGCCCTCGGCCGCTGCTGCTCCTGGCGCCCCGGGCGCGCTCTCGCATTACGACGTGGCGCGCAAGGACTGCCTGGGTACCGCGCGGAACTCGACGTCCAAGGTCTGGTTCACCGTCGCGAACGGGGTCCTGTCCGACGTCTACTACCCGACCATCGACAACACCAACGTCGAGACCCTGCAGTTCGTGGTCACCGACGGGTCCAGCTTCACCGATCTGCAGACGCGGGACACCACCTACACGGCTGCGGCGCTCGACGCGAGCGGGATGTCCTGTCGCGTGACGAGCACGGCCAAGAACGGCAAGTACACGCTGGTCACCGACTACCTCACCGACCCGACGCAGAACAGCGTCGTCATCCGCACGGCCCTGAAGCCCACGCAGCCCGGCGCCGCGCTCCACCTCTACGTCCGGTTCGACCCGACGGTCAACGGCAACGGCGGTGGTGGCGACCCCGCGTCCGCGAACGCGGGAGCGGACGACGCGGTGACGGACACCTCCACCGGCAGTGCGGTGCCGGTGGCCATCGACACGCATACCGCGACCACCGCCGCGAACCGGGACTATGCGCAGCCGGTCTACGCCGCCCTGCGCGCCGACCACCCCTTCGACGCGGTGAGCAGCGGCTACGTGGGCACCGCCAGCGACGGGTTGCAGCAGCTCGACGCCGACCACCGCCTCGCCACCACCTACGCGGCGGCGACCGGCGGCAACGTCGTGCAGACCGTCCAGGTGGCCACGGGTCGGAACGGTGACGCCACCCTGGCGCTCGGCTTCGGCAGCACGCAGGCGTCCGCGGTCAAGACCGCCGGAGCCAGCGTCCGGATCCCGTTCGCCGCCACCCAGGCCCGGTATGCGGCGAGCTGGCTCGGCTACGACGTGCGCCTCAACCCGCCACCCAACCCAGCCGGTCTCACGGCCGCCGAGAAGCAGCGGCTGGTCGCGCAGTACTACCTCTCGGCGAACGTGCTCAAGGCGAGCGAGGACAAGACCTTCCCGGGTGCGGTGGTCGCCTCGCTGGCCAGCCCTTGGGGCCAGGCGGTGAGTGCCGGCGACCCCGCGCAGACCTACTTCGGCTCCTATCGCGAGGTCTTCGCCCGTGACCTCTACGAGTCGTTCACCGGACTCGTCGCCTCCGGCGACACCGCTACCGCCAAGGACACCGTGCGGTTCCTGTTCGAGCGTCAGCAGCAGCCGGACGGCTCGATGCCGCGAAACTCGTTGCTGAACGGCAAGACCGCTCCCGACTCGTTCGGGATCCAGCTGGACGAGGTCGCCTACCCGATCCTCATGGCCCGGACGGTGGGGCTGACCGACAAGGCGTTCTACACAACGCACCTCAAGCGGGCCGCCGACTACGTCGTCGCGCACGGCCCGTCGTTCGGCTCGGAGCGCTGGGAGGAGCAGAGCGGGTTCTCGCCCTCCACCGTCGCCGCGGAGATCGCCGGACTCACCGCGGCCGGCGCGATCGCCGAGCTGAACGGCGACGCCGCCGGCGCCCGCGTGTACCGGGCCACCGCGGACCACTACCAGCGCAGCATCAAGGGCTGGACGGTGACGACGTCCGGGCCGCTGAGCAGCAAGCCGTACTTCCTCCGGCTGTCCAAGAACGGCGACCCCAACGCCGCCGTGACCTACAACCTGGGCAACGGCGGCCCGGACGCCGACCAGCGGGCGGTCATCGACGCGGGTTTCCTGGAGCTGCCCCGGCTCGGCATCCTCCCGGCCACCGACCCCGACGTGGCGACCACGCTCGGCCTGGTGGACTCGGTCATCGGCCGGACCACACCGAGCGGCCAGGGCTACTACCGCTACGGCACCGCCCAGGCCGGCACCGAGGACGGGTACGGCGACTGCAACACCGGCGACCCCACCGACTGCACCGTGCAGGGCAAGCCGTGGGCCGGCGCCTGCAACGGCCAGTCCCAGAACCACGGCTCGGGCCACCTGTGGCCGGTGCTGTCCGGCGAGCGCGCCGAGCACTCGCTGTCGGTGGGCAAGGTGGCCGACGCGACGTCGCTGCTGACCGGCATGGCCGCCACCGCCTCCGGGATCGGGCTCATCCCGGAGCAGGCCTGGGAGGATCCCGACCTCCCGGCGTCGCCGTTCGGCACCCCGCCGGAGTGCGCCTCGATCGGCTTCACCACGGGCAAGGCCGCCGGCAGCGCGTCACCGCTGACGTGGGCCCAGGCGCAGTTCGTCCGCCTCGCCGCCAACCTGCGGGCCGGCACGGTGACCGAACGGCCGGCCGACACGACGGACCGCTACCTCACCCACACCCAGTCGGGCACCACCGTGACGCTGACCGCTCCGGCGCCGAACTCGCTGTCCGGCCCGACGACCACTGTCACCGGCAGCACCGCTCCCGGCGCCCGCATCGACGTCGACGCGGTCGACACCGACAGCGGCACCGGCACCGCGGTGCTGACCAGCGGCACGGCGGACGCCGCCGGGAACTTCAGCCTGACCGTCGCCGTCCCGCCGGGAACGGTGGTGCTGACCGTGACCGCCACCGCCCCCGACGGGGCCACGGGCTTCGCGCAGCGCACCGTGGTGCGGGACGTCGTCCCCGGCACGCTGATCTTCGCCACCACCGACCCCGACGGCGACGACAACGGTCCCGGCACCTACGCCTACCCGACCTCCGACAACTTCCGGCCGGGCGCCTACGACCTGCAGCGGTTCGAGGTCTACGACAGCGGGCCAGACAAGGTCACCTTCCGGATCCAGACCCGCGACCTCACCCCCACCTTCGGCAACCCGATCGGGGCCCAGCTCGTCGACCTCTACGTCCGCAACCCCGCTGGCGGTGCCACCTCGACGGCGGCGTCGTTCCCGCAGCGCAACTACACCATCGCGGCCGGCTCCGCCTGGAACCGGCTCATCGAGGTCCAGGGCTTCGGCCAGCGGTTCGTCGACGCCGCTGGCACCACGGTCGGCTCGGTCACCACCGGCGGCAACGCGGTCACTCGCTATATCACCGCGACGGTGGGCAAGTCCGCCCTCGGCGGGACTCCCGCCTCGGGCTGGGGCTTCACGGTGGTGCTCCACGGGCAGGACGGGTTCAGCCCCGACCAGGCCCGGGGGTTCCAGCCGACGCCGCAGGACTACCAGTTCGGGGTCTGCGCCCCGGGCGGTGTGTCGCCGATCTGCGCCGTGAGCCCGGACAGCGTGCCGAAGGCCATGGACGTGCTCACCCCGACCGGGGTGAGTCAGGCCGAGGAGCTCGACCCGACCCAGCCTCCGGTCACCATCGCCGGGGTGACGGTTCCCTAGTCACCGGCGGGTGGCTGCGGGTGGCCAGCACCAGGATCCAGTCGTCGCGGTCGCCGGCCTGTCGTTCGAGGTGGTCGACGGTCCAGCCGTGCTCGTCCAGTAGCCGGGTGAGCGGCTCGGGTCGCCAGTACGTGTAGTAGCGGGGCAGGCCGAGCTTGTGGTCGCTCCACGCCGACCCGTCGCCCTCCTTGACCGACAGCGCCAGCCGGCCGCCCGGTCGCACCGCGGTATGCGCCTGCTCGAGGACGCCGGCCAGTTCCTCGGCGGTGAAGTGCAGGAGCACGGCGAACGCCACCACAGCGTCCCACGGCCCGCCGAGGTCGTCGCGCAGCACGTCGATCAGCAACGGTGACAGCCCATCTCGCCGCATGGCCTCGACGAAGGCGCCGGCTCCGTCGGACGGCTGGACCACGAGGCCGCGTCCTGTGAGGTAGCGGGCGTTGTCGCCGGTGCCCGCGCCGAGCTCCAGCACGGCACCGCCCGGTCCGACCGCGGCGGCGACCCGGTCGAGGAAGGCGACGAACCACTCGGGCGCCGGCCCGACCGACGCCTCGTACTGCTCGGCACGCTGCTCGTAGACGTCGAGCGTTCGCACGTTGGGCGACTCCGCGAGGAACGTGAACAACCGGCCCTCGCCGAGCGGGACGGGCGTTGGCGTGCACGAGATCCGCGACACCGACCGACGCCGCGCTGTCGCTGATCGGGAAGAACCCGACCTCCCGGAAACCGTTGCCGGCAAACCAGCTTCGCACTCGCGGCGTCAGGTCCGGCGCTCGCCGCGTCCGGGTCCAGATGACCCGAGCGCCGGGTGCACACAGCGACGGCAGCACCGTGATGGTGTGCTCCACGTCGGCGTCGGAGATGTTGCCGAACACCCCGCAGAGCAGGACGAGGTCGGCCGGTGGGAGGTCCGCATACACGTCGGCGTCCCCGGCGTCAGCGGTGCGCACCTCGATGGGCGATCGGTGCGCGGCCGCCTCTCGGGCCCGCGCGGCCAGGTCGGGATCGAGCTCCACGAGGGTTGCTGTCACCCGGTCGGCGTCCGCGCGCCGGTCGAGGACCTCGAGCAGGTCACGCCCGTCACCCGAGCACAGGCTGACCACCCGGACCGGCCGGGGCGCCGTCTCGTCGAGCCAGCCGCTCGATCTCGTCCTGCACCACGCGAAGCCGGCGGTTCAGCGAGGACGTCGGGTCGGCGTATGCGTCGTGCCACCGCTGCCAGTAGGTCACGGTCCGCTGTCTATCAGCCCGCTGCGACGACCCTCTGCCTCGGGTCGTCGGCCGCGGCGCGCTGTCGAAGCGGTGCCGTAGCGGCGGTGGTAGCGGCGGTCGTAGCGGCCGTCGTGTCGTCAGCACAGCACGCCGGCCGCTTCCACGCCCGCTTCGGCCGCGCTTACCTTCGAGCGGTGGCCACCGGCCGGCGCAGTGGACACCGCGTCGGTCCCTACGCTGACGTCATGGACAGCGAACGACCGGCCGAGCTCCCGCCGGAGAAGCCGGCATACCGTCACGTCGAGCCTTCAGCGGGAGGAGACCGGCCGCTACACCATCACCAACGCCCGCGGCGGCACCCTCAGCGTCGGCGGTAGCGACGACGACTTCACCGCCGTCGAGCTGCTCCTCGCGGCGATCGCTGCCTGCTCCTCCATCGACGTCGACTACGTCACCGGCCGTCGTGCGCAGCCGGAAAGGTTCGACGTCGACGTCGACGCCCAGAAGGTGGCGGACGAGCGGGGCAACCACCTCGACGACATCGTCATGACGTATCGGGTGGCCTTCCCCGAGGGTGACGGCGGGGACGCGGCGCGGCGGCTGCTGCCCGACATCGTCCGCAAGTCGCACGAGCGACTGTGCACCGTGAGCCGGACCATCATGCTCGGCACCGAGATCACCACCCGGATCGAGTGACCGGCGCACCGAACCGGCCACCATCGGCCGTGTCGGGCCGGAAATCCGGCTCGTCACACCTACCCTCGTCTCCGTGACGAGTACGACACGCTCGGGTCTCGGAGTCGGCGCCGTGGACGCCCTGCCCGTCAACGTGTCCAACACCGTGGCCCACGTCGTCGAGGGCTACCTCGACGACCTCCAGGCGACGGTCCCCGGGCTGGTCGCCGGCGTCTACCTCACCGGGTCGGTGGCGCTGTCGGACTTCCACCCGGCCTGGAGCGACGTCGACTTCCTCACCGTCCTGCACGAGGAACCGGACGACAGGCAGCGGATGCTGCTCGCCGACGTCCACGAGCGCGTCGCCCACCGCCACCCGACCCCGCGGCTCGACGGGCACTACCTGCGCTGGGCCGACCTGGCCGCGCCGCCCGACCGGCGCACGACCCTCGGACTCCAGGCCAAGGGCGGGGTGCTGCACTTCGGACCCAACTGGGTGCCGTCGATCCTCACCTGGCACGAGCTGTCGGAGCACGGCCTCCACGTGCACGGCCCCGGACTGGAGCATCGGCGGATCGCCCGCGACGACGAGCTGCTGCGCGACTGGTGCCTCGCCAGCATCGCGAACCAGTGGACGCCCTGGTGGTACCGCAACGCCAACCTCTGGTCCGGTTCGGGCATGGGCAGCCTCGGCGGCTGGGCACCCGCGTCGGGGGTCCTCGGCGTCACCCGGCTGCACTACATGCTGACCACCGGACGGGTCACCTCCAAGTGCGGCGCCGGCGAGTGGGCCTTGACCGTATGCGAGCCCCAGTGGCGCCGGCTGCTCGAGGAGTGCCTGCGGATCCGCAACGCCCCGACCAAACCCTCGCTCTACCGCGACCCGTTCACCCGCCGCCGGCAGGCGTTGGCGTTCATGGACCTGCTGATGACCGCCGACGAGGAGACCTACGGCTGAGGCGGTCGGACGCCGCCCGCGCACGGTGACGGCTAGCGGCATACTCGCCCCATGCCCGACCTCTCGCTCGACGCCGTGCCCGACCCCCAGGACGCCCCGCCGCTGAGGTGGGGGATCATCGGCCCCGGCGGCATCGCCAACAAGCTGGCCGAGGCCGTCGCCGACTTCACCGCCGGCACCGTCGTCGCGGTCGGCTCACGGGATGCGCGGCCGTGCCGCCGACTTCGCGAGCCGGCACGGGATCGCCCGCTCCTACGGCAGCTACGAGGAGCTGGTGGCCGACGACGAGGTCGAGGCCGTCTACGTCGCGTCCCCGCACTCCGGTCACTGCGAGCACGCGCTCCTCGCCATCGAGGCGGGCAAGCACGTCCTCATCGAAAAGGCGTTGGCGCGCAACAGTTCCGAGGTCGAGGAGATCTTCGGTGCGGCCCAGCGCCAACGCGTGTTCGCCATGGAGGCGATGTGGACGCGCCACCTGCCGCACATCGCCGAGGTCCGGCGCCGCATGGCCGACGGAGCGATCGGCGAGATCGTCACGCTGACCGCCGACCACGGTCAGTCCCTGGACCTGCCGAGCGACCATCGTCTTAAGAACCCGGACCTGGCGGGGGGCGCCCTGCTCGACCTCGGCGTCTACCCCATCTCCTTCACGGTGGACATCCTCGGCGCACCGCAGGAGGTCTCGGCCACCGGCCGGCTGACCGAGACGGGCGTCGACGGGCACGTGGCGCTGGTGCTCGGCTACGGGCCCAAGACCTTGGCCCAGATCGACACCACGCTGTGGACCAAGACGCCGACCACCGCCGTGATCAGCGGCACCGAGGGCAGCATCGAGATCGACGGGGACTTCTACGGCCCCAACGTCGCCCGGTTGCGCAAGGCCGACCGCGCGCGGACCGTCGTCGAGGAGTGGGGCGGACCGATCGACAACGGGTTCCAGTTCCAGGTGGCCGAGGTGGCCCGATGCGTGGCCGAAGGTCGCCAGGAGAGCGAGCGGATGACGTGGGCCTCGTCGCGGGCGGTCATGGCGGTGATGGACGAGGCGCGCCGGCAGGTCGGCGTCAGCTACCCCGGGGAGTGAGCGGACGCACGGTCAGCGACTGCTCCGCCCGGCCGACCGGGCCCTCGACGTCGTAAAGCGTCGAGCTCGTGACGCCCAACCCGTCGCCGCCGAAGATCACCGTGGTGTCGAACCCCGCCCAGCCCCGCACCGGCGTCCGGAAGAAGTGCACGGTCAGGTCGACGTTGGGAAACATCCACGACCGCGGACTCTGCCGCACCGCAACGCCGTTCGCGGTGTCCACCAGCCCCAGGTATGCGGCTGTCGGGCTCACCTCGACGCCCTCCACCAGGCTGAAGGGGGTCCGGATCCAGACCTGGCCCCGGCCGGGCGAGTTCTGCGGATGTCCCCGCATCTCCAGCGACGCGATGTATCCGCCGGTCCACACCTCGAGCCCGTCGACCGGTCCGAAGTCGTCCGGCGAGGGAAGGGCCGGGGGCTGACCACCCGCCACCGCCGTCGTGTCACTGCGGGCGATTCGCCAGGCCCGGGCGCGGACCACCGGGCGAGGCCCGGCCACCAGCGTCGCCTCGACGAGCTCGATGGTCCGCCCGGGCCGGATCGTCTGCACGGTCACCGATGTCGGCTCGGCCGGGATGACGCCGAGGATCTCGTAGCAGACCCGCGACAGCACCATCTCGGGGCGCGGTTCGTGCTGGTCGATGGCGTGCGCGATGAGTCCGGACACCGGACCCATGTGCTGCTCGTGGTCGTTCCAGGCACCCTGCACGTGAATAGTGGGCTGGTAGCGCCCGTCGGGTAATGGCAGGTAGTAGCTGCTCGCCGTGGGGTCTTCGTCGCGGCCGTCGGTCACGTCGGCCACCCTAGGCACCCGGCCCGGACGGCGCTCAGGAGCCGGCGTCGTAGTCGCGGGCGACGCGCTTCGGGACGACCATGCGCCAGGCGTCGACGACGATCTCCCGCATCTCCTCGACGTCGAGGGCGGCCATCCGCGCCACCACCCAGTGGTAGCGCAGGTCGCCTCGGCCCGGCATCAGGAACGTGATGGGGTCGCTGGCGACGAGGGCGGCGCGCTCCTCCTTCGGGAACGCGAACCCCATCGTCGTCTCGTCCCGCGAGAAGGCGAGCCAGACGATGCGGCCAACTCGGAACTTCACCCGGTCGCGTACGAGCACCTCATAGGCGCGCGGCAGGTCCCGAGCGACGGCTCGGACGTCGTCCACGGTGACCGGCACCCGCTCAGCCCACCACCGAGCACCGTCAGACCACCATCAGGGCACGGTTCGGGCACCCTCAGAGCTGGGTGCCGGTCGCTCTCGCGACGATCTCGGCGGCGCAGAGATCGGGCTGCCGCTCGGGCAACCAGTGGCCCTCGTCGACCTCCACGAACCGGTAGTCGGCCAGGACCATCGCGCTGGTCGAGTCCGCGGCTTGGCGACCGAGGAACGGGTCGCGCCGCCCCCAGATGTAGGTGGTAGGAACGCGGGACCGGTGCAGGGTGCCACCGGAGTACCGGATGGCGCGGTACCACCCGAGGGCGCCCCGGAGGGCGCCGGGTTCGCGCATCCGACCCGCATACCGCGCGGCGTCCGGAGCGGGCAGGTCCGAGGAGCGCAGGCTGCCCTCCAGCCGGCTCGCGAGCAGCCGCTCCGGCAGGCCGGGGACCTGGAAGAACAGCATGTAGGACGAGTGGGCGATCTGCCACGGCGAGGTCGTCGCCGCTCGCCTGCAGCGCCGCCGGGTGCGGTGTCGACAGCGCCGTCAGCGTGGCGACGCGGTCGGGGTGAGCGCCGGCCAGGGCCCAGGCGAGGCCACCGCCCCAGTCGTGCCCGACCACGTGTGCGCGGTCGACGCCGGCCGCGTCGAGCAGCCCGAGCGCGTCGTCGAGCAGCTCCGGCAGCGCGTACGCCTGCGGGTACGGCTCCCGCGGGCGGGCGCGCGGGCTGTAGCCGCGCTGGTCGGGGGCCAGGGTCCGCAGTCCGGCCTCGACGAGGCGGTCGGCGATCGGGTCCCACGACTGCCGGTCCTCGGGGAAGCCGTGCAGCAGCAGGACCGCCGGTGCCTCGGGGTCACCACGGTCGGTGACGTCGAAGGTCAGACCCGCCCGGGAGAACTCGGTGATGCGCTGCGTGTCACTGCCCACGGGCCCATCCTGGCGTCTTCCGCGTCGGTCCGCCCGGTGCCATCCTTCGGATGTCCCCATCCCCACGTGACGGGAGTCCGACGATGGCAGTGTTCCTCCGGCTGGACGGCATCGCCGGTGAGTCGACCGACGACCGCCACGCGGGCGAGATCGACGTCGTCAACTGGTCCCTGGGCGTCACCAACACCGGCGCGATGAACAGTGGTGGTGGAGGTGGCGCGGGCCGGGCGACCTTCACTGACTTGACCGTCACGAAGCACCTCGACCGTGCGTCGCCGGCGTTGCTGCTCGCCGCCGCGACGGGCCGACACCTGCCTTCGGGCACGCTGACCGTGTCCCGCGGCGGCCACCGGTCGGTGGACTACCTGGTCGTCACCTTCGCGGACCTGCTGCGTGACGGCGGTCCTGCTCTCCGACACCGCGGACCAGGACCCGCCGACCGAGAACCTGAGCCTGGCCTACGGGCAGATCCACGTCACCTACTCGCAGCAGTTACCGACCGGCGCGGTGGGCTCCGTCGCGGAGTTCGCCTGGGACCTCGTCGGGAACGCACCCGGCTGAAAACCGGTTCGGGCTGCGCTTGCGGAGAAGCCCCACAGACCAGAGTATTCGGACATGCGCAGACCAACGTCGACGTGGTCCCTCGCCGGTGTGCTCACCGGCCTCCTCGCTCTGGTGCTCTCGGCGCTGGTGGCGGCACCGGCGTATGCGGCGCCGCCCGCCGCAGGCGCTGGTGCCGGCGCGGTCGACCTGGGGCCGAACGTCAAGGTGTTCAACCCGAGCATGCCGACCGCTGAGATCCAGGCGGCCGCCGACGCGGTCTTTGCCAAGCAGACAGAACAACCAGTTTGGTAAGGACCGCTTCGCGCTGCTGTTCAAGCCCGGGGTCTACGGCTCGGTGGACAAGCCGTTGCTTATCCAGGTTGGCTACTACACCGAGGTCGCCGGCCTCGGGCGGAACCCGGGCGACGTCACCATCAACGGCCACGTCGACGTCTACAACCGGTGCGACGACAACGGCGTTAACTGCATCGCGCTCGACAACTTCTGGCGGTCGCTGTCCAACCTGACGATCAACGTCACCGGCGGCACGACGGCTGCCGCGACCAACACCAACTTCTGGGCCGTGTCGCAGGCAGCGCCGATGCGCCGGGTCGACGTCAACGGGAAGCTCACGCTGATGGACTACTGCACGGCCGGGCCGCAGTATGCCAGCGGCGGCTTCATCGCCGACTCGCGCCAGACCGGTGACCCGATCATCAACGGCTCCCAGCAGCAGTTCCTCGTGCGCAACAGCACCATCAGCGGCTGGTCGAACGGCGTGTGGAACCAGGTCTTCGCCGGCGTGCAGGGCGCCCCGCCGCAGACCTTCCCCGGAAAGGACCCGGGCCCCTACACGACGCTCCCGACCAACCCCGTGAGCCGAGAGAAGCCCTACCTCTACATCGACGACCAGGGCACGTGGCAGGTCTTCGTCCCGTCGGCTCAGACCAACTCGTCGGGCGCCACATGGACGAACGGGCCGACCCCGGGTCGCTCCGTGCCCCTGTCCGACTTCACCATCGCGTCACCGACGTCGAACTGGTCCCTGGTCAACGCCGCCCTGGCGCAGGGCCGCAACCTGCTTCTACTGCCCGGGCAGTACGACGCCACCAAGGCGCTGGTCGTGAAGCGGGCCGACACGGTCGTCCTTGGTCTCGGCCTGCCGACCATCACGCCGAGCAAGGGCAACGCGGCCATCGAGGTCAACAACGTCCCCGGCGTTGTCGTCGCGGGCCTCACGATCGACGCCGGCGCTCGCAACTCGGCGGTCCTCATGCGGGTCGGCACTGGCAGCCGAGGCCCCGTCCAGGACGCGAAGGCCAGCGACGCGACCGACCCGACACTTGTGGCCGATGTCTTCTTCCGGATCGGCGGACCTCACCCGGGCAAGGCCACCGTGGCGCTCGAGGTCAACAGCAACCACGTGGTGCTGGACGACATCTGGGCCTGGCGCGCGGACCACGGTACGGGCGTCGGCTGGACGCTCAACACGTCCGACACCGGTGTGGTCGTCAACGGCGACGACGTCGTCGCGACCGGCCTCTTCTCCGAGCACTTCCAGAAGGAGAACGTCATCTGGGCCGGTGAGCGCGGGAAGACGATCTTCTTCCAGAACGAGTTCCCCTACGACCCGCCCAACCAGGCCGCCTGGCAGCACGACGGCATCCTCGGGTATGCGGCATACAAGGTCGCCGACTCCGTCACCGACCACGAGCTGTGGGGCGGCGGAGCGTACATCTACACCAACGTCGACCCGACGATCCACGCGTCGCACGGGTTCGAGGTGCCGGTGACCCCGGGCATGAAGCTGCACGACCTGCTGACCGTCTCCCTCAACGGCGCCGGCACCATCGACCACGTCGTCAACGATGTCGGCGACCCGGTGACGCCGACCTTCCAGGGACCGAGCACGGTCACGTGCTACCTCGGGGGCTGCAAATCGTAGAGTCGAGCATGCCGTCGCTCCCGCTCTTCCCCCTCGGCGGGACTCTGATGCCCGGGATGCAGCTGCCGCTGCAGGTGTTCGAGGACCGCTACGTCGCCCTGCTCCGGCACCTCATCGACAGCGAGGGCGAGGATCTGGGGTTCGGCGTCGTGGCGATCCGGCACGGCTACGAGGTGGGCGACCGCGCCAACGAGCTGTATGCGGTGGGCTGCCTCGCGGTGCTCGACCGGGTCGTCCAGGTGACCGGTGGCCTGTTCCTCGTGCTGGGTCACGGGACCCGCCGGTTCCGGCTGGACCGCGTGAACGAGGGCGCGGACACCCCCTGGACCACCGGCGAGGTGACGTGGCTCGACGACGCCGTTGGCGACGAAAGCCGCGTCGCGTCACTGGCGAAGGCGGTTCGCGAGGTGGTCCAGGTCCACGGGGTCACGCTCGGGCACGAGCTGTCGCCGCCACCGAACGATCCCGGCCTGCTGGCCTACTGGGCGGCCGAGCAGCTGGACCTGGACCGCGACGACCGCCAGCGGCTGATCGAGGTCTCCGATACCGGCACCCGATTGGCGCTGGTCCGCCGGATGGCCCAGCGGGAGTCGGCCCTCGCGACCCAGCTCGGCGTGGCCGGCGGACCCGGAAGTGCGCCACTGAGCCTCAACTGAGCGCTCGAGACCTGTCCTATCCGGGCCGGACGGCCGGGACGGCGACGCACAGGTACCGCTCGTCCTCGACCGGACCACCCCACAGCAGCGGGTCGGTGAGCGGGACAGTGGTGACCTCGGAGGCGTACGCCGCCAGCATCCGGCGGGTCTCGGCCGCGGACAAACCACCACCGGTCCACCAGCGGCCCTCGACGAGCACCAGGCGACCACCGGGCCGCAACAGTCGGACCCATCGCGCCAGGGCGGCCGAGGGGTCCGGCAGCGCCCAGAGGACGTGCCGGGTGAGGACCACGTCGAAGGTGGCGGGACGTCCGGGTGGGTGGGAGGCGTCCCCCACCTCGACCGTCGCGGGAACGCCCGCAGCGGCCAGCTTGGCGGCCACAGCGGCGACCATGGCCGGGGCGATGTCGACTCCGTGGACGCGGTGGCCAGCCTCGGCGAGCAGCACCGTGAGGGTGCCCGTGCCGCAGCCGAGGTCGAGCACGTCGGCCGCCGGCTGGGGCAGATGCTCCCGGAGGAGTCGGTCCCAGGCGTCCCGCACGCGCGGGTCCCGCAGGCCGTGGTCGGGTGCCTCGTCGAAGCGGGCCGCCTCGGCGTCCCAGTAGCTGCGGACGGCCTCTTCGGTCACGGCCCCTGGGGCGGTGCGGGCCGGGCGCCGGCTCGACGCCGCAGCCCGAGGACGACGAGCGCCACCCCGACAAGCGCGACGACCGGTCCGACGACGGCCCAGAGGGTGACGCCGGACATGACGCTGCCTGGGAGGTAGCCCAGCCCCTGGAGCGTCCACACTGCGCCGACGGCGACCAGCAGGACGCCCACCACCACCAGCACCGGACGCCTCATGTTCTCCTCCTCGGGCCGGTGCCCAGCGTAACCCGCTCGCCTGGCGTCGCCCGGGGCGACGGTTGCCGCGGCCAGCTGAGCTGGACCGAGTCCGGTTTGTCGGCCGTAATAGCCGGAAAACAGGTTTCGTTCCTGTCGATCGGTCCGCGGCTCCCTCTCCGTCGTCACCCGGCCCGCCGCGCCGCCATCGCGGTCACGCTACGACTGCCTGGTCCCAGCTCAGCCTCGACCCGGTCATCCACGCAGTGTTGCGGTCGGTGACCAGATAGCGGAAGACCAACGACATCGCGGCCTCCTGGAACCGGCGGCCGACCGGCCCCGGGATCTTGGAGCTGCTGCTGCGCGCACCGGCCTTGACGATCCGCTCAACACGGCCTCGTCGGGCCTGCTCGTAGGCGCGCAGCGCGGCGTGCAGTGCGTCCGGCAGTGCACTAGGCGTACGCGCGTGGTCGCGCAGGGAGGTGGCGAGCACGACCGCGTCCTCGAGAGCGATCGACGCGCCCTGGCCGGAGCTGGGCGACGGAGCGTGGGCCGCGTCGCCGACGACGACCAGGCGGTCCCGGGTCCAGTGGGGAACGTGCGGCAGGTCGTAGGTGTTGTCACCGGCCAGCTCCAGAGTGCCGGCCGCGATGAGCTTGGCCGCGGGCCCGGTGTCGCCGGCAACCCGGTCGAGCAGGTGCCGCCGCCACTCCTCCGGGCTGGTCGCGGCTCGGCGCTCGCGGCTGATCTCGGGTTCCGGCACGTTGACGAACCACACGACGTCGCCGTCCGGGGTCGGGTGGGCACCGAAGAACGCGCGGGCGCCGAAGACGAAGTGCCAGGCCTCCGGGCGGAGGGACTCGGCCAGCGGTGTCTTTCTCGTGATGCCACCGAAGTTGGTGAGGCCGACGTAGCGACCGGCCGGAGCTGTCGGATCGATTGCCTGGCGGACGCGAGAGTGCACCCCGTCGGCACCGACGACGAGGTCCGCGGGGAGCCGCTCGCCGGTGGACAGCGTGACGGCGGCGCTGGCGCTGTCGCTCTCGACCGCGACGACCTGCGCGCCACGCCTGACCTCGACGCCCCGCCGCTCGGCCTCGTCGAGCATCCGGGCCGCGAGCAGCGACCGCTTCGCGGTCAGCCCCACCGAGCCGTCGGCGAGCGGCATACCGAGGCTGAGCTCGCCGAGGAGCCGGCCGGTGGCGCCGTACATGGTGTTCGCTCGCGACGGGAAACCTACGGCGCGGGCCAGGTCCAGGGCACGGAGAAGGTGCAACGCGTCGAGACCGTTTGGAGCGATGGTGAAGTACGAGCCTTCGCTCGGGTTGCGGTCGCTGCGGCGTTCGAGGACCACGGCTTCGATGCCCACGTGGTGGAGGGCGAGGGCCGTCGCCGGTCCGGCGACGCCCCCTCCAACGATGACTGCAGACATCGGATATCCTCTCTTACCAAAATCTTATAGTTCGATAATCGAAAGAATAGCAGTGATGACGTCTCGAGACGACCTCGTCGATGGTCTGGGCGCGGCGATGCAGCGCTACCAGCGCAGCGTGCAGGCGTTCGACGACGCGGTCGGCCGGCAGTTGGGCCTCGGGCCGGCCGACCTGCGATGCCTCGACTGGCTTGCCGACGGCC
This sequence comes from uncultured Actinomycetota bacterium, assembly GCA_963751085.1. GTDB lineage: Bacteria > Actinomycetota > Actinomycetes > Actinomycetales > Dermatophilaceae > Lapillicoccus. The sequence continues at coordinate 406,521 of CAVVTH010000006.1, forward strand.
CGAAGTCCGCCGGTCAACTGGCCGTCGCCACGGCGCTCACCCCGGCCGCGACCACGGCGATGGTCGACCGGCTGGCTCGCAAGGGTCTGGTCGAGAGATACCGGGGCGAGGAGGACCGGCGTCAGGTGATGGTGCGGATGACCGACCTCGGCGTGAAGCGCACAATGCAGTTCTACTGGCCGCTCGTCGAGGAGGGTCAGCAGCTGCTGGCCGGGTTCTCGGACCGTGAGCTGCGCCTGATGACCCGCCACCTCGAGGCGATCACCGAGCTGACCGAACGGCACCGCGCTCGCGCCGAGACCGTCATGTCGCACGTCATGTCGCGTTCCGGGTTGTGAAGGCGACCCCCAGCGCGACATGACCCGCGATGTGACCTCCGCTCAGCGGACCCCCTGGATCCCACCCTCGTCGAGGTGATGCTCTGCGGCGGGCCGGCCGGCGCGACCGGCTCGGACGCCGGACCGGAGCCCATCGGCTAGCTGGGCCGAGGTCCGTTCTCCAGCTCCCGGAGCCAACGCTCCAGCTCCGCGGGGCGGTGGAAGCGCAGCACCGTGACGTCCGGAGACTCGGCCCACGCCTGCAGCCGGTCGCGCTTGCCGGGGAACGAGCGGAAGTGCCAGACGATGATCGAGTCACGGGACAGCGCACCGCGCAGCGTCTCGACGTTGCCGTTGCAGATCGGTCGGCGGTCGACGATGCGGGACGCGGTCCGCCGCACCAGCCGCACCAGCGACCGCCACCGCGAGTAGTCCAGCCCCACCACCAGCTCGCAGCGCGGCAGCACGACGTCCCGCCAGCTGGAGTATGCGGTGTCCAGCACCCACTCATCAGTGGCCGCGATGGCCGCGAACCGCTGCCGCTGCGTCTCCGGGTCCACCGGTACCCAGCCGGGCAGCCAGGTGAGCTCGTCGGCGAGGTGCACCGGCAGCCCGGTCGCCGCACCGAGCCGGACGGCCGCCGTGCTCTTGCCCGAACCGGTGACTCCGTAGACGAGGATCCGGCGCTCGGTGAGCGGGTCGGTGCGGTCGCGCGAGGTCACGACGCGGCGGGCTGGACCGATGCCTGGTTCGACACCGACGGCACGACGTGTCCCGCGGGCCCCTGCCCGAACAGCCACAGCAGGTTGCCGGTCATCTGTTGCACCTGATCTGCGCGACACGTCGTCCCCTGCGAGCAGGGCGTGAGGTCGCCGATCCAGCTGACCATGCCCGAGTCGAAGACGCCGGCCTGGCTGTCGGGCCGCGTGTAGTACGTCATGTCGGAGTAGCTGTTGCCGTTCCACGTCGGACCACCGGTGAACCCGTGGGCCATGCTGACCGGCGAGTGGCCCAGCACTTGCAGGTTCGGCGGCGTGCCCTTGCTGGTCAGGTGGTCGAAGTCCGAACCGATGAGCCCACGGATCACCGATCCGTTTGTCAGACCGGTGCCACGGAAGATCCACGCCGACGCGTCCTGGACGACGAAGTCCGCCGGTGGCGCGTCCAGGTTGAGGTATCCCATGTAGGCCTGGCCGATCAGCGGCAGCGTCGGCCAAGGGGCCGGGGCCGAGTCCCAGGTGTTGCCGGTCACCTGGTGCGGGTCGCCCTTGCCGTTGAGCGGGTCCTCCGCCGGGTCGCGGTAGTTGACCTCCTGGCGGTCCGCGCCGATGGGGGAGGGCTGAAGGCGGGCGTGTCGGACCATCGCGGCCGCCGACAGAAAGGCGATGTTGACGCCTCGGTCGACGGCCTGCTGCGCGCCTTGGCGTTCGGCATACGTCCACGTCTCGTCGTGGCCCAGGGACAGGATCGCCTTGTGTGGCAGGAAGAAGTCGGGGTGGGCGTCGAGGGTGACGTCGGAGACGTAGCTGACGTCGAGCCCGTGCTGCTCCATGAACCTCAGCAGCGGGTACTCGTTGTAGAGGAAGTCGCCGGTGCCGTGCCCGTCGACGTAGGGCCGGTCGAACGACACGATCCGGGCTCGGTTGCACTGTGGGTACTTGGGGACCGTTGGTGCGCACGGACCGTTGCCCAGGTAGAAGTCGAACCCGCCGTAGCTGTTCCAGCCCTGCGCCGTCAGGCTGTGGGTCTCGAACAGGTAGGTGCCGGTGCTGGCCGGGTCCCACACCGTCAGCGGAATGTAGGACTGGGCGCCGCCGTCGGCGACCAGCTTGAGCACGTAGTCGCCCTGCATGAAGTCCGCCGTGACCGGCATCGACAGGGACGGCTCCCATCCATCGCAGCTGACCGTGTTGAGACCGGGCGTGACCGGACACGCGGCCTGCTGCCGCCCGGGGGTCGAGTCCGATGTCCACACCGCCCGGGCACCGGCTCCGCGGTAGTAGCCCATCCGGTATGCGGTGACGCGGAAGCTCGCGGCGGTCGTCGAGACGTAGAGCCGGACCGTGTCGCCGACTCGCGCCCCCACGTGGTCCGCCCAGCCCTCGATGGCGCCGCTGGCCGGGGCCGAGCCGATCGTCCAGTCCGGCGAGCCCGGCTTGGCGTTCTCCGCCACGATCGCCGACGACTGGACGCCGCTCGACCCGAGCGTCAGGCCGGCCGGCGCGGCCGAGGCTCCCGACCCCGCCGCTGAGGCGCCGGAGCTCGTCGAGCCCGTCGAGCCGCCGACGGCGGCGTCCGCAGCGGCGGGCGATGGGGCGGAGCTGGGGTTCGCGACGTGCAGAACTCCCCAAACGGCCACGACGGCGACCAGGCATCCCGCCAGCGCCGCTAGCCGGCGCCGCCGCCAGCGGAAGCCCGAGGCCGCGCCTTGTCCCGGGCGTCGCATACGGGCCACCTTGCCGTCCTCGCTTCCACGCCAGCCGATGTCGTACTCCACTGTCGTGGCCAGTCTCCCGGGCGGGCAGTGGCGAGCCAAGCTCGCCACGCGCGGCACAGACAGCCCCCAGGTGGGCCGCACCGCACGGTGGTCCGCGAGCACCGGCCTCTAGGCTCAGCTCATGGCGCCGGTCCGACAGTTCCAGGTCACCTTCGACTGCGCAGAACCGCAGCGCGTCGCCCGATTCTGGTGCGAGGTCCTGGGCTACGTCGTCCCTCCGCCGCCCCCGGGCTTCGCCGACTGGGACGAGTTCGACCGTGCCCTGCCGCCGGAGGACCAGGGATCGAGGTTCGCCTGTGTCGACCCGACCGGGGCCGGCCCCCGCCTGTTCTTCCAGCGGGTTCCCGAGGGCAAGGTCGTCAAGAACCGGGTGCACCTCGATGTACGCGTCGGGACCGGACTCGTGGGTGACGAGCGCCTAGCCGCTCTGGAGGCCGAATGCGCACGGCTCATCCCGCTCGGCGCCACTCGCTACGAGCTGCTGGTCGCGGACGGCGTGAACGAGTCCTGTCTCGTGATGCAGGACATCGAGGGCAACGAGTTCTGCCTCGACTGACGGGCCTCGACGGAAGCAGGGTCAGCCGGGAGGGTATGCGGCGACGAACAGCTCGATGACCCGCTGGTGCGAGCGGGTGTAGATCCCCTCGTCCCACGAGACGTCCGGTTCGTTGGCGAGGTGCTGGCTCACCACCCCGAAGTGCAGAACGGCGAGGATTGCACGGCCTTCCACGGAGTCTGCGCCGGCACCGAGCTGACCATGTGACACGGCGTCGCCGATCTCGCGCCGGAGCTCGGTGAGGATCTCGTCGGCCGGTGCCAAGGCGTCGGGGCTGGGCCGGAACCCGGGCACGGGACGCCAGAAGAGCAGCTGCGCCTCGACGGGGTGCTCGACGGCCCATCGGGCGATCCCCGTCAGTCCCGCGGCCAGAGCGGCCAAACCAGGCTCCGCACCGGCGATGCCGCGCTGCCAGGCGGCGAGGTTGGCCCGTTGTCCTCGGGCGAAGACCGCGTCGTGGACCGCGAGCACCGACGGGAACCACTTGTAGAGCGACGGCGGCTGGATCGACAGGGCGCGGGCGAGCCGCGTCATGGTGAGTCCGGCGACGCCCACCTCGGCCATGATCTCGACCGACCGGTCGAGGATTGCCTCGAGCGTTGCCTCGCGTCGAGGGGTCCGTCGAGGGGTCCGTCGAGGGGTCCGTCGAGGGGTCGTGGTCACGGCCCGACGCTATCGACAATTCGGTTGTCGGCTACGGCTACGAGGCGTAGCCTTTGCGGACGAACTCCACGCAGGAAACCCGGAAAGGGCATGCCGATGAAGGTCCTGGCGATTTCCACGAACACCGGCGACACCGCCGCATACCTCGCCGAGGAAGGGGCGCGGGTCGACGACCTCGTGCGGCAGGGTGTCGTGCACTGGGTGCTGCTCAAGGCGGACTGGTCGGGTGCGGCCATGCTGCTCGACGTGTCCGATGTCGCGACCGCCCGGGCGACGGTGGAGGCGCTGCCCCTGGCCTCGCACCGGCTGACGTCGTTCCACCTGACGCCCGTCGTCGAACCACCGGTCGCGCTGAGCTGACCCGTCGGGTCACGTCACATCTGCTCCTCGTCGCGTGTCATACCGGTAGACCCACCGGGTCGCCTCGAGGTGTGCACACCGGTGACACCATCGCGGTTCCTTCGCTACGTCGGGAGCACCCATGTCTTCGCCCATCCTGGTCACCGGCGGCAGCGGCACGCTGGGCCGCCTCGTCGTCTCCCGCCTGCGTGACACCGGCCGGGACGTCCGCGTGTTGAGCCGTACCCCTCTCCAGCTCGGCCCCGGCACCGAGGTGGTGGCCGGTGACCTGATGACCGGCGACGGGGTCGAGGCCGCCGTCTCCTGGGTGGAGACCGTCGTCCACTGCGCCGGCACCGCGAAGGACGACGACGTCAAGGCGCGCACGCTGACCCGAGCGGCCGCCGACGCGCAGGTGCGGCACGTGCTCTTCATCTCCGTCGTCGGCGCCGACCGGGTGCCGGTTCGAAGCGCGGTCGACCGGGCCCTGTTCGGCTACTTCGCCTCGAAGCGGGCGGCCGAACGGGTCATCGAGGACTGCGGAGTTCCCTTCACGACGCTGCGGGCCACCCAGTTCCACGAGCTGGCGATGTCCACGCTGGCGGCGATGGCCAATCTGCCGGTGATCCCGGTGCCGAGCGGTATCCGGTTCCAGCCGATCGCCGCCGCGGAGGTCGCGGACCGGATGGTGGAGCTGACCCTCGGGGAGCCGGCCGGCCTGGTCGACGACGTGGCCGGGCCCGAGGCATACGGCATGGACGAGATGCTCCGGGGCTACCTGCGCGCGACGGGGCGTCGCCGCCTGCTCGTGCCGCTTCGGCTGGCCGGCGGGGCCGCCGCAGCCATCCGTGCTGGGGCGAACCTCGCGCTCGACCGGCGCCGTCGGACGGCAGAGCTGGGAGCAGTTCCTCGCCGATCGGGCGACCCCCGAGGCTGCCGCACGGGCGGCCTGACCGCGCCGGCAGGATACGTGCCAGGTATCCGGTTGTCCTGCCGGCCGCCTCCGCATACGGTCCGCCGATGATCACTCCACTGGTCACCGGACGGGAAGCTCTCGACCACGGCGGCGCGTGCCTCCTGTTGACCGGTGCTCCGGGTGCGGGTAAGTCCACGGTGTCCCGGTTGGTGGCTGAGGCCCTGTCGCACTCGGCGCTCCTCGACGCGGATGCGGTCGGCCGGATGGTGGTCGGCGGGCACGTGTAGCCGCTAGGGCAACCCGCCAACGAGGCGGCTCGGCGGGTTCGGCTGCTGAACGCCAACGTGTGTGCCCTGGCCGCCAACTTCGTCGACGCGGGGTTCACCCCGGTCATCGACTGGGTGGTGGCGGACAAGGGCCAGCTCGAGACCTACCGGTCGGCGCTGACCTCCCGACGGCTGCTCCTTGTGATGCTCGACCCCGGGAGCACGGTATGCCAGTCCCGCAACGCGACCCGCCCGCCCGAGCGTCAGTTCTTCTTCGACGGCTACGACCAGCTGCTCGCGTCGATGGAGGGGTACCGAGACTTGGGCTGGTGGTTTGACACGTCGCGCCTTAACCCCGAGGAGACGGTGGAGCGGATTCTCGACGAGGCGCTCGTCCACGCTTGGGTGCCGCGCTGAGCGCCGTCTCGTGGGCCGGTGCTCGGCGCGGCAGACCCCGGAAGCCCAGGGTCAGGAGTTGTCGAAGTCGGCCGACGTGACCGACGCGTTGTTCTGCTCGACGAGGACCATCCAGTTGCCGGAGTTGTCCCGGCATACCGCCTCGATGCCGTAGGGGCGCTCCGAGGGCGGCTGGACGAATTCGACACCCTTGGCGGTGAGGTCGGCATACGTCTGGTGGCAGTCGTCCACCGAGAAACCCAGCCCGTTGAGGCCGCCCGCGTCCTGTGCCCGCTTCATCGCCTCGACCAGCTCGGCGTCGAAGGGCGGCCCGGGGACGGCGAGGTTGACCATGATCTCGGGCTGGCGCGGGTTGATGACGGTGCACCACCGGTAGCCCTCGCCAAGGGTCACGTCGTCTCCCTCCGCGAACCCCATGACGTCGGTGTAGAACTTCTTGGCCTCGTCCTGGTCCTTGACGAAGACGGTCACAATGCTGATGTCCTTGATCATGGTCCCGAGGCTACGAGGCCCGGTCGTCCGCGCGCTTCTCGTGCATTGCGGACGGTTGGCGCCGCTCCGCGAGGCCCCACATGAAGACGTAACAACCCGGGATGCGAGGGGCGCCCGCGCGGGCATACCGCTTCTGGAACGCCGAGGGGGTCTCCCCGACGAAAGCCCGGAAACGGCTGGAGAACGAGCCGAGCGAGCTGAACCCGACGGCATGGCAGACCTCGGTGACGGTCAGGTTCGTCACGCGCAGGAGGTCCTGGGCGCGTTCGATCCGCCGCCTGGACACGTACTCCGCCGGGGTGAGCCCGTAGGTGGCGGTGAAGAGCCGAAGGAAGTGGTACTTCGACAACCCCGCGGCGGCCGCGAGCTGGCTGAGGTCCAGCTCTTCGGCGTACGCCCGGTCGGCGAGGTCCCGGGCCCGGCGCAGGTGCACGAGGACATCACCGGGTGCTCGCTCCGCCCGACGCTTCGGCGAACCAACCGACATTGCGCTCATCCCCGGAAGTCCGCTCGGCACAGACGGCGCCCTCCGCCGCTGGCAACCACGAGTCAGACCCTAGACGGGAACTCGGACGTTGACGACTGCTTTGGAGGTCCGGCGGAGTAGCGCTCAGCGGCGGCCCGCGGCCACGGTGGCGAGCGCTCGCGCCGCACCCTGCGTAGGGGCGCCAGGCGTGGACACGCCGATCACGGTGAGAGAGTCACCGGTCGTGAAGTAGACCGCATCCACGTGGGGGCCTGACCGTTCGAACGCCTCCTCGCCCAGCCCCGTGACGTCCACGACGTTGATGCCGGCGCCGCTGAGCTTGGGGTCGTTGCGAAAGCGGTCAAACGCCGCTTTGCCATGGGCGGGAACCATGTTGACCTGGATCACCTGTTGCGGGTATGCGCCGTAGGTGCAGGCGGTCGCGCCGGCTTGGCTGTCGCCGGTGCCGACGCCTGGGTCCGAGCCGGCGATGGCGGTGATGTCCTGCTCGGTGACCAAGGCACACGGGTCGCCGGCCGGTGCGGCAGCCGTCACCGGGTCGCTCGTGAGCGTCGGTGAGGACGCCTCGCCCGTGGCTGTGGCCGCAGCGGCCGTCGAGGTGCTCGGGATCGGCGACGGGCTACTGCTGCTGCACGCGGCCAGGAGCAGGCATCCCGCCACGGCGGCGGCAGGCGCCAGGAGGTGAGGCTGGTGAATGGGCACCGTCATGTCTCTCGGCGAGGTCGTCTCTACAGCCAGCGCCGTACGCGCGACCGGTAGTCCACGTAGCTCGGGCCGAAGCGGCGCTCGAGATAGCGCTCTTCCGGACCGATGACCAGCAGCCGAGTCAGCACGAGGGCGACGGGCAGGGTCGCCACCGGCCACCAGGAGCCGACCAGCAGAGCGGCGCCGAGGTAGGCGACCGCCAGTCCGGCATACATCGGGTTCCGCGAGATCCGGTATGCGCCGGTGGTGATCAACGTGGCCACCGGGCGGTGCGGGACGATCGTGGTTCGGTACCGCACCACCTCACCGAACTCCGCCCAGCGCCAGCGCCATGCCGGCGACCAGCGTGCCGGCCCCGGCCACCATGGTTGCGGGGCGGCCGCCGATGTCGAGCGGAATGCTGACGGCGCGCAGCAGCAGTCCGCCGGCGAACGCCGCCACGAAGTAGAGCGGCGGCGGGAGAGGCGGGACCTGGGCGCCGGTGTCAGCGGGCGCCTCGTTGGCGAGACGGCTTCCAGCCGGGGTCATGACCAGGTCGGTTCGAGCATCGCGCCGGAGGCGTGCAGGACATCGAGCCGGTGCACCTCGGGTTCGGCGGCGGGCCGGTTCCCGCCGAACGCGACGTCCACGGCGCGATGGATCCGCTCCTGGAACGCCTGGGCACAGGCGTCCTCGGACTCCCAGACGTCGATGTAGCGCAGCCGCCCGTCGGGTTGACGCACGCAGAGGTGCAGCAGCGATCCGGGAATGGGCTCCGGCCCGAGCTCGTCGATGACCTTGCGGTAGAGGTCCTCACCGATGGGGACGTCCTGGATGTATGCGTAGACCACGTCGACGACCTCCTGCTACATTGATCCGAAATTGTTTCGGATGAATAAGGAGACGGTACGCCGGATGGCTGAGGACGTCAAGGTGCCGCCCGTCAGGCGCGCATACCACTCCCCACGGCGTGCGGAGCAGGCCGCTGAGACGCGTCGGGCGGTGCTCGCTGCGGCTCGGGAGCTGTTCGTCTCGGCGGGCTACGGCGGCACCACTCTCATCGAGATCGCCTCGCGCGCAAGGGTGTCGATCGACACCGTCTACGCCACCGTCGGCCGGAAACCGGCCCTGATGCGCGAGCTGGTCGAGACCGCGATCTCGGGGACGCAGCAGGTCGTCCCCGCCGAGGAGCGCGACTACGTCATGAGGGTCACGGCCGCCGAGAGCGCCACCACCAAGCTGGCGATCTACGCCCAGGCGATCACGGCGATCCAGCAGCGCATGGCGCCCGTGTTCCTCGCGTTGCGCGACGCCGCCTCCACGGACACCGACTGCGCCGTCCTCTGGGCGCAGATCGCGGCGCGCCGGGCGACCAACATGCGGGCGTTCGCGGCCGATCTCAGGAGCACCGGCGAGCTGCGCGACGACCTCACCGACGACCAGGTCGCGGACGTCATCTGGAGCATGAACGCCGCCGAGTACTGGGACCTTCTGGTACGCGAACGCGGTTGGACCCCCGGGCAGTACGCCGACTGGGTCGCCGACGCCTGGACCCGGCTGCTGCTGCGCGAACGCTGACCAGCGCGCTCCGCCGCCGCCGGCCCACCGTCGCGCGTCCGTCATACCGTCCGGGTCAACGCCCGCAATCTTCCGCCGCATGTCTGCGGCGGAGCTTCTGACCTACGTCAGCTCGCCCTCGGCCATCACGCCGGCGGCGTCGACTCGGCTGACCGCGATGGAGGGCGGCGGAGCGGTCTCCGCGTCCCGGACGTGGAGCTGAGGTTGCCCCCGGTGGTGGGCGTCATGAGCTCGCCTTCGCCGCATCGCGGATGGAGTACCGGTGCATCGTGACACCAGATGTGAACGCTCGCTGCTCAAGCAGATCGAGCTCAACCGGTAGGTCGTAGTCGTCGAACAGCGGCCTGCCGAAGCCGAGAACCGCGGGATGGGTGAACAGCAGCAGCTCGTCGAGCAGGCCGGCCCGGAGCAGCTGCGTGGCAAGAGCCGCGCCGCCTACACCGATGCGGCCGTCAGTGCCAGCGCGCAAGGCGGCCAGCTGCTCGATCGCATCGTTTCCGCCCATGACCTGGGTGTTGTGATCGGCACTGTGCCGGGTGCGCGAGACGAGCACCTTGGGCTTGGCCGTCCACAACTCGCCGTACTCTCGCAGGACCTCGGGCAGCGACACGTCGTCGCGCGACCGCGGCCAGTATTCCTCCATTAGCTCGTAGACGACCCGACCTTGGACCATGACCGCGAGATCGCGTGCCTGCGCGTTGAACTCGCGATGCAGTTCCTCGTCGATGCGCAACCACTCGCCAGCACCGTGGTCTCCAGGGACCTGCTCGATCCGCAGGTCGAGGGACACGTTCATCCAGTACACAAACAGCCCCATCAGCGAGTCCATCCTGTAGTGCTTGCAGTTCGCAATCACTATAGTGAGGGTGAACTGCTTGTCAAGGAGGGACTGTGGAAGGGTCCGATAGCGTCCGATCAACGCCGCCGTCGAGGTGCTCGCTGATCGCTGGTCGCTACGCATACTGCGCGATGTCATCTTCGCGGACCGCCGGTATTTTCGCGGCTTGCTCACCGGGTCGATCGAGGGCATCGCTTCGAATGTTCTCGCCGACCGCCTCGTGCGGCTCGTCGATGCCGGAGTCCTGACCCGCGGTACGGCCGCCCGGGGGCAGCGTGCTCGCTACAGCCTTACTGAAGCCGGTATCCAAACCCTGCCGATCATCTACGCCCTCGGCAACTGGGGTTTGGACTGGCGCCCGGGCAACGGCGAGCTCCGAAGCCGGCAGCAGCTCATGCGCGATGCGGGTCCCGAGTTCATCGACGAGCTCATGGAGGAGCTCCGCGACCGCCATCTCGATCGCCCCCCGCAGCCGCACGACGGTCCAGGCGCGTTCGAGCGACTCGAGGCCACCAACTACGGCACCGTGGAGCAGGAATGATCGCGCGCGTGTGGCGCGGTGTGGTCGCCCGCGGCCGGCAAGCCGACTACGTCGCCTATATGGACGACACGGGGGTCGCGGAGTACCGGAGGGCCCAGGGCTGCCGGTTCTCGGCGATCCTCAGCCGCGACCTCGTCATCGACCCAGACGCCATTCAGAACGCCAGTCCGAATGCGAGCGGCGCACGGGTCGAGGTGATCGCCTTCAGCATCTGGGACGACGAAGCGGCCATCCAGGCCTTCGCCGGCCCCGAAATCAACGCGATGGTCCTCTACGCCGAAGACGAGGACTTCCTGCTCGAACCTCCGACCTTGGTCCACCACCAGGTCGACTCCTTCTCCCTCCCGACCATCCCGTCAGAAACGTAACGAGCGGGGTGTTCCGTATGCGTCGGTCCAGGCGTAACCGCGAATCTGACTGGTGGCCTAGGAGCTGGCCGAGATACGCACCGGATGAGCCGGCCTCGCGTCGACGCCTCTGGGGTTCGGCACCAGGCGGCTGGACCGACCGCGCAACAGGATTAGTTGGTAGCCAGCCGCAGGATCAGGGCAGCGCCGGCGAGGAGCAGAAAGGCTGCGGCGAGCGGGAATCCCAGATCCCGGGCGCGGAGGTGAAAGATGAGCGCGCCCACGAAGTAGAGGATGAGGCCGACAGCGGCGGCGACGCCAAGGGGCCACCAGAACAAGCCCCGGACCAGGCCGACCCCGCCGGCGATCTGGGCCTTCTGAGGCCCCTCGTCGCGGTCACGCCGACCGTATCCACGGTGCGGTAGTGCTTGACTCCGCTCTCACGCTGCTTGCCAACAACGTGTGCGAATCTTCAGCCCGCCTGACCCTCACCGGGGAGGTCCCAGCGCTCGGCGCAGTTCGCGAGACCTGACTGCGGGGACCGGCGGGCGGCAGGGCTCTTGCGGCCCGCGGGCCGCAGTGCCACCCTTCGGACGGTCGAGCCGTTCTTTTGGTCGGTGTCGTCCGTGGGGTGATCCCTGGGTCAAGGAGGACCATGATGCGCCAAGCCCTGATCGCTGTAGCCGGTGCCGCGACGCTGTGTGTCGGACTGGCGACGCCGGCGTCGGCAGCGCCCATCTCCACAGTCGCCGCGTGCGGCGCGGTGCTCGACCAGCCGGGCACCTACCAGCTGGTCACCGACCTGACCTGCTCGCAGACCGCCATCCGCGTCGCCGCCGACAACGTGCGCCTGCTGCTGGACGGACACCGGTTGTCCGGGACCGGCGGTGTCTTCCCCGGAGTGCAGGTCGGAGAGCGGAGCGCGCCCGGCCCGTCCGGAGTGCAGATCGTCGGTGGCACGGTCAGCGGCTTCTTCGTGGGCGTCGAGTTCTCTAACGCCTCGAGGGGAGCCGTGACCTCCGTGACCGTAGAGGCCGGCAGCACCGGGGTGCTGTGCCGAGGGTCGGGGCAGGGGCTGCGGGTGGCGGACGCCACCGTCGACCGCAACATCGTGGGCATCGGCTCCACGTGCTCGGCGACCACCGTGGCCGGCAGCCGGCTACGCGGCAACGTCACTGCGGGCATCTTGCTCGGCCAGGGTTCCGGCTCACGCATCGTCGGCAACCACGTCAGCGGCACGACCAGTTCGGCCTCCGGAGCCATCTACCTCTCGGACTACACCACCGCCAACACGGTGAGTGGCAACACCGTCACGGACAACGCCGGCGACGGAGTCCTCGTCGACCCGGGCTCGGTGGGCAACGCCTTTATCGGCAACACCGCGCTGCGCAACCGGATTGACCTGGCCGACCTCAACACGCGAACGGGCGGTTCGGCTTGCGCTAACCGGTGGACGGGGAACCGCTTCGTCACCGACTCGGAGGGCGACGGGCCGGGCGCCGGCTGCATCCGCTGAGCAGCGCTCCTGCGTCCAGGTCTCGCTGCTTCGAACAGCAGGCGCTGCTGCGCCAAGGGCAAGTTAGTCAGACGGCAGGGTCTCCGGGTAGCGGGTTGGGCCGCGGCATCTACCGGGTGCCCCACGACGAGCCGCAGTGGGGTACCGGAACTCCACCTGGCCGAACGGGTGCCGGCTCAGGAGCCTCAGCGTTCCCGCCCCGACAAGAAACCGGGCCAACGACAGGTTGCGGCGGATTCCCACAGTGGCCGGAGCTGTAGGTTCTCGCCGATTTTGTCGCCGGGGAGTGGCTCTGACACCCGGGGCGACAAGTACGTTGCAGCGCCGTCGTCTCACCAACTTGTCCAAGTCCTTAGACCTGCGGCCGGTTCGACGGGATCCGCCGATGAGCCGGGCGTGGGGGCTCACGCCAAGTTGGCCTGTTGGCGCTGGCAGTGCGGACGATGTCACGCTACGCCCTTGCGAAAGTCTCAAGAATGGGCCGCGGCTTTGGATGATGGGCTAACCGGCGGCGCCGTCTCGGGAGAGTTTTTCACCGAGACTCTCGAGCACGGCGGGGGAAAGCAGGTCACCGTGCGTGTCCCGCCAGGCCGGCCCGAGGCCGTAGTTTCGCCGGCGACGGTCAGGTGATTTCGCAGTGGGGACCTCGATCGTTACCTCACCGCGCCGAACAGCTGGGCTGGCCGGCATACCCGGTCGACCCGGGAGTGATGGCTCCGCACCTCCACGCCGCAGATGAGGAGGGCGACGGCTTGCACAGCAAGCCACAGCAAGCCACAGCGACAGGCACAGCGATGGAAGCGTCGCGCCGAACCAGCGCGACGGCAATGCTTGACCGTTCTGCCGACGTCCGGTTCGCTGCTATCAGGCGCCACGATCGACCTCGCGACCACCGCCCTGGAGGAGAGCACGATGAGCGATTCCGTTGACCGTTCGGAACTACCGATACCCGACCCCGCCTTCACCGGAACAATCGACCGAACGCTCGAGGGGTCGGAGCCCGACTGGAACATCGTGGCCCCAGTCGAGCCGCCGCAGGGCGCGCCCAACGTCCTGCTGGTCCTTATCGACGACGCCGGTTTCGGCAATCCGAGCACGTTCGGAGGTGCCATCGACACGCCGAACTACACCCGCATGGCGGATGCCGGGCTGCGCTACAACCGCTTCCACGTGACCGCGCTGTGCTCACCCACCAGGGCGGCGCTGCTAACCGGGCGCAACCACCACGCCGTGGGGTTCGGTGCCGTGGCTGAAACGCCGACGGGCTTCCCTGGCTACAGCGGCTTCGCCACGAAGAACGCCGCGTCGCTCCCGAAGATCCTCCAGGGCAACGGGTATGCGACCGCCGCCATCGGCAAGTGGCATCTCACCCCCGACCACCAGCAGGGACCGGCGGGACCGCTCGACCGCTGGCCCAACGCGTGGGGCTTCGACTACTTCTGGGGTTTCCTCGGTGGAGAGAGCGGACAGTACGACCCGCTCATAGCCGAGAACCAGAGGATTCTCGGCGTACCGGAGGGCGAGGACTACTACCTGCCCGACGACATGACCGACAAGGCGATTTCCTGGCTGCACCGCATGCGGGCGCAGGACGCCGAGAAGCCCTTCTTCATGTACTACTCCACCGGCTGCTCGCACGCCCCGCACCAGGTCCCGAAGTCCTGGAGCGACAAGTATGCGGGCCGCTTCGACAGCGGCTGGGACCAATACCGGGAGGAGACTTTCGAGCGGCAAAAGGAGATGGGCGTCATCCCGCCCGATGCGGAGCTGACCGCGTCGCCCGCGAACCCGGGGAGTTCCACCCCGGACGACCGCGCCTTTCCGGCGTGGGACTCCCTCAGCGAGCACGAGAAGCGGCTCTACGCCCGACAGATGGAGGTGTATGCCGGGTACCAGGAGAACACCGACTGGAACGTGGGCCGGCTGCTCGACACCATCGACGAGATGGGCGAGCTCGACGACACGCTGGTCATCTGGATCTGGGGTGACAACGGCGCCAGCATGGAGGGCACCCTCACGGGCACCTTCAACGAGCTGACCACCGAGAACGGCGTCCCGCTGACCGCCGAGCAGCAGCTCGAGCTGATCGCCACCCACGGGGGCCTCCCGGCGTGGGGCACCGAGCTGCTGCTCCCGCACTACTCCGCGGCCTGGGCCTGGGCCGGGAACTGCCCGTTCCAGTGGGGCAAGCAGGTGGCCTCGCACTTGGGCGGCACCCGCAACCCCCTGGTCGTCCACTGGCCGACCCGGATCTCCGGCAACGTGGGGCTGCGTTCGCAGTTCACCCACGTGACGGACGTGGTTCCCACCATCCTCGAGGTCACTCAGATCCCCGCGCCAACGAGTGTCGACGGCATCGACCAGCAACCGATGCATGGCTTCAGCTTCGCGTCGTCCTTGGCCGATCCCAGCGCCGCCGAGCACCACACGCAGCAGTACTTCGAGATCTACGGGAACCGAGGCATCTACAAGGACGGGTGGTGGCTTTCCACCATGCTTCCGCACCTGCCGTGGGACCTGTCACCGCAAACGATGGCCCAGTTCGCCCCGAGCGTCTGGAACCCCGACGCCGATCCCGTGGAGCTGTACTACCTGCCGGACGACTTCAGCCAGGCGCACGATCTGGCCGGTCAGCATCCGGACAAGGTGCAGGAGCTTCAGCAGCTCTTGTACGCCGAGATGGACAAGTACCAGGTGACCCCGCTACTCGCCCCGCTAGGCGCCTTCTGGGGCATTTTGCCGCCGCCTCCCACGCAGACGAGGTATGCGTTCCCGGGCGATGTGGAGAACGTGGCTCCCGGCATGATCCCGCCGATCTACGCCCACTCCTACAACCTCACGGCCGAGCTCGTCGTCCCGGACGGCGGTGCCCAGGGGGTGATCGTCGCCGAGGCCAACCACATGGGTGGCTTCTCGCTGTTCGTCCAGGACGGCAAGCTGAAGTACACCTACAGCATGCTCGGCGTGAAGGTCTACCGGGTGGAGGCGAGCAGCTCACTGCCCACCGGCGACGTTCAGGTGCGGATGCAGTTCACGGCCGACTCCCCGGGCACCCTGGGCACCGGTGGCACGGTCACCTTGTTCGTCGGCGACGACGAGGTGGTCAGCGACACCATCGCCAACACCGTTCCCCACCGCTTCACGGCATACGCCGGCATGGACATGGGCCGCGACAACGGGACGGTCGTCGAGCGCGGCTATGCGCGCCAGGCGCCGTTCCCCTTCACCGGAACCGTCAAGCAGGTGGTCTTCGACATCGTGCCGCTGCCCACACCGGAGGAGGAGCTGGCCGCGCACCAGGCGGCTGTCCAGGGCCAGGTGGTCAGCGGCATCAACGCCTGACTCTGTGCGGCGCTGAGCCTGCACGATGTTGTGAGCCTGCCCGGCGTCGATGTGAGCCACCGTCGTAGCAGTTCCCTGATGGCGGAGCGAATCCCGTGTTGCCATAGAGGAGTCAGGGGGTTCAGGCGTATAAGGGTCAGATCAGCCCTTCTTGACCGTCACTGCGCCGACGGTGGTCGTGACGTCGACCCGGTGCGGCGAAGACGGGTCCTTGTCGACCGACACATCTGCGGTGCCGACCGTGGTGTTGACCGTCACGTTGTACTTGTCCGCGCCGGGAAGCGTGACCGTGACGTTCCCGACGTCGGACTTGACCTGGGCCGAGGTCGGCGCGGCGGCGAAGGTCAGGTCGACCTCTCCCGCCTTCGTGCTCGCCTGGACGGTGCCCGCGCCCAGGCCGGTGCCGGTGATGCGAGCGGCCGAGGTGTTGACGATGACGTTGGTCAACGGGCCGGTCAAGGTGATGTCACCGGCCGCGCCTTCCACGTCGACTGCGGTGCGGGACGGGACGGTCACCTGGTAATCGACGCGGCATTGGTCCCCGAAGGTTATCCCGCTCGGGCACCTGGACGTCAGCACGGCGTTGGTGCCGGTGACCTGCTTGCTCGTCGTGGCACCTTGGGCCTGCTCGGTCACCGAGATGGCTGAGGCGCCGTCCTGCGCCGTGACGTGGACGCTCGCCGCATTTGCGTCGAACCTCAAGGCGGTCACCGCCGGGTCCAGCTGGTAGCCGCCGCCGGCCCGGCTCGAGGTCTGGTCCGAGCTTGTCGAGCTGCCGCTTGCGGCGGACGAGCTACCGCTGCCGGCGGGGGGAGCCGCGCTGGTGGAGGCCGTCGAGGAGGAGCAGGCGACGAGCGAGCCCACACCGAGGACGCATACCAAGTAGCCCGTGCGCTTTAGCAGGGGATACGGGACGTGGGCAGTAGTCATGGTTCCCTCCGTGCATGGCTCTGAGGTGCTTCTGAGTTAGCGATAAGGGTCCCGGTGAATTACCCAACATCGACGGGTCCTTTCTTAGGGCCATCTTTGCGGTGAGCGCGGTGGTGGGCAAGCCGCTCGAGGCGCGCTTGCTCGAACGCCCTCGGGAGCCGTCCAGTCGAGCAACGCCGCCACCTCCGGCAGTGAGGCAGCTCCTCCCGCTTGACGTCGACCAGGACGAAGCCGCCATCGAATGGCTTCAACAGTAGATCGGCCACGTGCCTGCGCCCCGCCGAACCGTCCAGGCCCAACAACGACATGGTTGGCTCGCCAACTGACCAGGGAGACAACAAACGAGGGAGAGCGCGCCGATTCTCGTCATCTCGTCGGTTTCCAGTGACGGTCGCCGCCGGCTGTTCGATTCTTTCCGGGGCGGAGGCCGCGGATCTAGCCGCTGCCGGTCGTCTTTTAAGGGGTCCGGGGATCCGCTTGTGCGACTGCCGCTCTATAAGGCGGTAAGCATCGCTATCACCTGGACGTGGCGCGGCTGGACGAGCCAGGCCGTCGCCGAGTTCGCGTCTCGTCCTCGAAGGGTGAACACGTTTGGCTCTTGTGGGCCGGACGGAGTCGGTAGATGCGTGGTCAGCCGCCGAAGTCGGCCACATCGTCGTCGAGCGGGTAGGTGTCGGGCTGCGCCGGGGCAGGCCCGGTCACTTGGAGCGCCGGGGGCCGGTCGGCCCACATGGCCGTGCCCTACAGCATCCACTTGTCGATGACGAACGAGATGCTCGTCCCCGTGAAGAAGTCCGGGCTGTCCAGGATCGCAAAAGTGCAGGTGCGGTCCGCTGGTGTTGCCGCTGTTACCGAGCTCGCCGATCACGTCACGGTTGCGAACACGGTCACCCATCTTGACCTTGAGCGAGCGTTGCACCAAGTGCGCATAGGTCGCGTAGCGGTGCGGCGCGATCTTTAGCACCACCGAGTTGCCGGCGTAATCTTGCGCAGTCTTCAAGCCGGTCGAAGCCGCCTCCGGCACTTGCGCGGGCAGCCCGTCGTGGGTCGCGACCATCGTGCCGTTGGCGACCGCGAGCAGATCAGCGCCATAGTCGGGGTAGTCGCTGATGGCGGTGCCGTCACCGGACCCGATGGCGCCGTCTTGCACGCGCACCCAGTCGACCGCGAACATCTCGAACTTGACCGGGTGAGTGCCTCCGACGGCCACGCGGCCTCCCCTGTGCGGGCTCGGAGTACAGCACGCGTTCGTGGTCAACCAGCCGTCCCCCTTCACCGGTGAGGCGATGACTTGCGCCTTGACGCCGGACACCGTCAGCCCGCAACCCTCCGGCCTCGCCGCTGGTCTTCCCGTCGAGCAGCACCAGCGCTCGTGCGTTAGCCAGAAGGCTCCAGCTGACCACCTGGTCGAGCTGGTCCGGAAGCCGATCACCGACCGGCAGTTTGACATCGACCTCCACTCCTACCTGGCTTGACACCGGGATCTGCGCGGGCGGCTGCACCGGATTCCGGTCGAAGTTTTGTTGCGTCGCCTCGGCGAGAGCACTGCTCTCGATCTTGAGTACCAAACCGCGTCGTGGGTCGCGCACGTTCACCGCAGTCAACGTCAACGGCGCAGTGAAGACATTGGTGACCATCAGGTCGTCCTCGATGTGCTGCATCCCGTCACTCCCCACGACGACCAGCGGGTCCCCGATCGAGGACAGGATGATCGGGGTGACTCCTGCGTCAGAACCGGATGCCGGCGCGGGCCGACTTGCTGCTAACACCGCAGGATTCACTGCCGGCGCGGGCGCCGACGGAGGGCCCACAGCCGCTAGAGGAGGATGTAGGTTCTCGCCGGACTTGTCACCGCTCCGAGCTGCTGACCCGCGGTTTCGACAACTCTGCGCGAGGGGCGTCGTCTCATTAACTCGTCCCAATCCTCACGATGACTCCGCTCTACGCTGACCGAAGCCCCAGCCACGGATCGTCGGCGACGTGCGTGCTGGTCGGGCTCACCTGTTCGTCCGCGGCGGGGTCGTCAGGCCGCCCGGGCGCGCAGCATCCGCCGGACCAGGTCGCCTCGCTCGACAGCGCCGCTCCTCACCCCCGCCGCCGTCGTTTCGGCGACCGCCGCGGCCCGGTCCGGGAAGTCCGCCGAAACCCCGCGGAGGGGGAACAACAGCCGGCTGTAGCCCACGGCGTCGCCTCCGTGCAGCGACGGCAGCAGCTCGAGGTAGCGCTCCGCGTACGCGGCGAGGACGCCGTCTTGCCCCGGTCTCCAGAAGGCGCCCGCGACGCCCTCGGCGTGAGCCAGCGGAACGGTGCGCTCCTCCGCGAGGAGCCGCCACACGGCCGCCTTGTCCGCCGCCTCGGGCGAGCAGGCTCGTACCGCCAGCGCTGAGATCCAGGCCTCCGGATCGCGGTCGCGGGCTACCAGGTCGGCGAGGTCGCCGGGACGCAGCTGCGAGAGCTCCGCCCGCCGGCGCAGCACCCGCCAGCGCAGGTCCAGGTCGCCCGGCCAGGTAGCCTCCAACCGCTCCAGGTCCTCACCGGCTGTGGCCGCCAGCACTCGACGGGCCTGCAGGCCCTCGGTGGCTAGCGGCTCGCATACCGAAGCCACCTGGCGCGACAGCGACTCCCGCAGCCGGTCCGGCGCCCACTGCTCGACGAGCTCCGCGGCCAGCCGCAGGTAGGAGTCCTGGAGGGCCGGAGACGTCTCCCGCTCGATGACGAGACACAGGCTGTCGACCACCGCCGCTGTCTCCGTCGCGCCCGCCAGCAGCATGTCGTACGCGGTGGCGACCGCCACGGCGCGGGCCTGCGGTGTGGGCAGACGGCTCGCCTCGTCACGTCCAGCCGGTGCCGGCCGGGTGGTCGCGTACGCCAAGTCACGATGGTTGAGCAGGTAGAGGTCGTATCCCACGGGGAGGTCCACAGCGGTCTCCGGTCCGTCGACTGCGACCTCGACGGAGGCCACCTCGGCGAGCTCGCCCGCGCCGCGCCGGTATGCGCCAACCGAGACGACCTGAGGGCGGACGGGTCGACCGCCGGGGCCGGTCGCGTGGATGACCAGGCGGCCGTCCTGCTCGTCGAAGATCAGTTGGTCGGGGCCCGTGGTCTCGAGCCAGTCCCGGCACCACCCGCGCACGTCCCGACCACTCGCGGCCGAGAGAGCCGTGGTGAAGTCGGCCATCGTCGCGTTGCCCCACGCGTGGTCCGCGAGGTACGCGCGCAGGCCGGACCGGAAGGGCTCCTCACCCAGGTAGGCCATCAGCTGGCGCAGGATGGAGGCACCCTTGCCATACGTCAAGGCGTACGAGGGTGTATGCGCGGCAACGGTTTCCGAGCGCTGCGCCACCGCAGACGTGGCTGGGCTCTGGTCCGCGCGGTAGGCACGAAGCTTCGCCGTCACGGTGTGGCCGGCCCACATGTCCCCGAAGGCCGTCGCCCGCTCGGCGGCCCACATCGCGGCGAACTGCGCGAAAGCCTCGTTGAGCCACAGGTCGTCCCACCACCGCATCGTGACGATGTCGCCGAACCACATGTGCGCCAGCTCGTGGAGGAGGTACAGCGCACGTTGTTGGCGCTCGGCGGGTGTTGGCGGCCCCGCCGTGAGGTAGTGGTCACCCCAGGCCACGCAGCGGTAGTTCTCCATCGCGCCGCCGAACTCCGGCAGGAACACCTGGTCGTAGGACCACTGCGGGAACGTGGACCCGAAGGTGTGCCCGAAGAAGTCCAGGCCCTGCGCGGTCAGGGTGAACAGCTCGTCGGCGTCGCGCTCCAGACGGTCCCGGAACGACCGCCGGGCGAACAGTCCGAGATCGTACCCTCCTGCGTGGCGGCGGATCTCGTGGAACGGGCCGGCCAGGACCATCGGCAGGTACGACGACAGCGGCGGGGTCGGTGCGAAGGACCACCGGCGAACGCCGGCGCCGGTCTCGGTGACGACGACGTCCTCGGCGTTACTGAGGACTGTCCACCCGACGGGAGCGTCCACGGTCAGCGTCCACGGGGCCTTGAGGTCGGGCTGGTCGAAGCAGGCCCACGCATACCGTGACTCGTCGGGCTGGAACGTGGTCCACACGTACACCAGGCCGTCCGCTAGGTCGACGGCCTTGTGCGCGCCGGGACCGTTAGCGGTGTCGGACTGCACACTCTCGACGACGAGCACGTTCTCGTCGGCCAGGTCGTCGAGGGCGATGCGGCCGTCGACCGCGGAGGGCAGCGGCCGACCGTTCAGGGTCGCCGAGCGGACCTCGGCGCAGCAGTCGACAAAGGTGCCGGCTCCAGGGCGACGCCCCGTGAACGTCACCGTGCTGCGGCACGCCATGTCCGAACCCTGCAACAGCCCGGTCAGGTCGACGTCGACGTCGTACCGACGGACCACCAGCAACGCCGACCGCTCCCGCGCCTCGGCCCGGCTCAGGCTGGACATGTGCGCAGCGTAGAACGACGGATCCCGACGTGAGGATCCGCAGCGGGCCTCAGCACCCCTCGGGGCGATCGCGCCGCCTTCTCCAGCACCTCAAAGCCAGCGTCGGCAACGCTCGATGGTCACCGGATGACACGGACCTAGTTCACGGCCACGCCGGTGTCACGAAAGCGAGACGGTGACATCAACCCAGGTGGCTGTAGGTTCTCGCCGATCTTGTCGCGGGGGAGTGGCTCTGACCTGCGGCGCGACAAATACGTCGCACCGCCGTCGTCTCACGAACTTGTCCAAATGCTCCTAGCTGCGGCCGCTTTGACCGGTCATGACCGATGAGCGGACACCCGCTCGGGAGGGATTCACTCGGTCAATCACCGGCAGAGGACGAGGAGCTCGTTCCGAGTTGCCGTGGCGGTAGCGTCGCCGGATGGACCGTCGGCAGCCGCTCGCCGGTCAGGGGCAGCCGTAGAGCTACGACGGCCTTGTCCTCCGCGTGGGCGACCACGTGCGGGCGACTGGCCGCGTCGTCTCCCTGCCTGGCCGGCGGGTGCGGTTCTGCGCGCCGCTTCCGGTGGCCGCGGTCGCGTATGCGCCGGGGCACGAACCGGCGCCGGCATACTGCCCACTGGGCGTCGACATCAGCGGGGTCGACCTGGCAGTCCTGAGTCATCGCCGGGAGAAGGACGGGGCCGTCGAAGGCGCCGCCACGCTCGACCTCCGCTACGAGAGCCACTACCGAGTGGCGGTGCTGCACCAGGCGACGCCGCAAGGCTCGAACCCACGGTTCGACCAGCCGGCCGTGCCTTGCCCGCCGCCGCAAGGCGGCTGGCCGGTCGGGCCGGCCAACAATAACATCGACCTCGACCCGGTCCTGGCCTACGCGCGCGATCACCCCGGCACGATCTTCAAACCGGCTCTGCTGCGACCCTCCCCAACACAGGTGCTCGTCTACGTCCTCACCGTCACCAACCCCGAGCCCGTGGCTGCGGCGCTGCACCCGTACTACGGGGCTCGGCTGTGCGTGGCCCGCTCCCGCTACACCAGCGCCGAGGTCGAGACGGCCGCCCAAGCGTTCGAACCGTTCTTCATCGACGGCCCGGTGTATGCGCTCGGCGGGGGCGGCTTCGGACCCGATGCGCAGCCCATCGTGGAGGTTGAACTCGTCCTGGTCACCCCCGAGATCGCCGCCGTGGCCGAAGAGCAACCGGCGGGCCTCGTCCGACTAGAGCCATGGCTCCGCCCGCACCAGGGCACCTAAGTCTCATGGACTCCTCCGACGCTGTTCAGCGAAAGCAGCGGGTCCCAGCAGCCACGACGGCCGCCGGCCGACGAGTAACGGGTGGAGGGGCTTCGCCGTCGTGCCGCGCCTCCAGCAGCATGTAGGTTCGCGCGGAAATCTTGTCACCCCTGACCGCTGACCTGCACTGTGACAAATAGGGAAGCGGTCGACCGTCTCACTAAGTTGTCTGAATCCTCGGGATGTTCCGTAAGGGGATCGCTCTACGCGACACGGTCGCCGCCGCGGCTTGCGCACGTTCGTCCCCGAGTCGCGACGGTGCGCCGGTGATGCGGCGGAACCCCAGTTGCCCACCGAGGATTGGGTGTCGGTGAGAGCCGGCGGGGGTGAAACCCAGCTTGCCTAGCACCGCGATCGAGGCCGCGTTGTCCGGGCTGACCGACGCCCTCACCCCAGTCACGCCGTGCGCGACAGCCCATGCGAGCAGCGCTGCAGTCACCTCCTCGGCCAGTCCTCGCCGGCGATACTCCGCGACGACCGGTACCAATCTCGACCCAGCCTTCGGAGTCCGGCGGCCCGTGGAAGCCGACTTCCGCAACCACCGGACCACTATTCGCGCCGACGTCGACCGTCACCGGGAACGCCAGCCTGGTTCCCCAGACGATGAAACGCTCGTCGGACTCGCCGCGGGTAGCTTGCCACTCCAGCCAATGCCAGCCGTCGTCGCGCCATTCGAGCGGGAACGGGGTGCCGAGCAGCTGCCTGGCCACCGTCCACTCTTTCTGCAACACCGCCTGCACGAGTTGGCTCGACATTGGCACCAGCGCGAGGCGCACCGTTCGGATCGCCGCCGAACGACCACCGCCATCGGCGCAGACATCAACACCCACCCATGCACTGTCCCGCACCGTGACCACCGGCACACGCCGTCGACGATGGCGGTCGCGTCGACGGGCTTCGTGTCCAGAGGGAAGCCGCAGCTGTAGGTTTTCGCGCGATCTGTCGCCGGCCTGAGCTCCTGACCTGCGGTGCGACAGCTGCGTCAATGACCGCCTGTCTCACTACCTGTCAGAATTTTCAGACGTCGCGCATTGACGGCAGTGGGTGGGGAGGGCGTTCCGTAAGGGGCTCCCTGAATGACGTACGGTGCGCGTCGTCAGGCAGTTGGGTTGGTCTGTCACGTGGCTGGGGGGTCCGGCTGAACCGCCGTCCGCGCCGCCACGTGGTATCTGACGTCGGGCTCCCGCCCGAGCAACAGATTGAGAGAACGTACGGCTTCCAGGCCGCCGCGCTCTCGGTGCGTGGCGATGAGTTCTGCGATGCGTCACGGTCTTCATCAAGACAGACTTGAACACTGATCACGAGGAGAACTGAGATGCGGCTGACGGTGACCTCCCATCTGACACTTGACGGGGTCGTACAGAGCAACGGGAAACCCGAGCCCGAGCTGAACGACGGCTTTGAGCAGGGCGGCTGGCAAGTGCCGTATCTCGACGACGACCTCGGCCGCCTCGCAACAGGCTGGATCGCCGCAGCCGATGCATTCCTGTTCGGCCGTAGGACCTACGAGCTCTTTGCGGGGCATTGGGCGCAGATCACCGATCCCAACGATCCCCTCGCGAGCAGGCTGAACAGCCTGCCTAAGCACGTCGTGTCCAAGAGCTTGGGCCAGCTGGCATGGAACAACTCGACGCTGCTTCAGGGCGATGTGGCCGAAGACGTCGCAAGGCTGAAGCGCCAGTCCGGTAACGAGCTCCAGGTCCACGGCAGCGGGACACTCATTCGGACCCTCATGGAGCACGACCTCATCGATGAATACCGCCTCTTCATTCACCCCGTCGTCCTGGGCAGCGGTAATCGCCTCTTCGCCGACGGAACCACCCCGACCGCTCTTGAACTCATCGACACCAAAACCACCAGCCGCGGAGTCGTCGTCCACGTCTACCAGTCGTCAGGCAGCCCCGAATACGGCTCGGCCCTGCTCAACCAAGAGGGTGACGTCGTCAAGGGTGTGACGTCGTCGCGGACTCCCTGAGCCGGCAGACCGAACCAGGCGGGACCCGTCCTGGGACCGGAACTGACCCAGCGGCACGACACCGCCCGATAGCCGACCCCTCTATCGGTGCCGGATCCAAACGTTGGGTTCTGTGTAGGTGCCGAGGTCACGCTCGGTGTCGACGTAAAGCGGCGCGAGCCCGTCGGGGATGACGTAGTAGCCGGTGCTGGGCAATGAGAGACGGGTCCAGGCCTGCCATTGCTCGACGGTGCCAGTCATTGTCTGTGAGTGCGGTGCGCAGGCGAGGATGCGGCCGCCGAGGCGGGCGTGGGTGCGCAGCCAGGGGTCGAGGGGTAGGCCGTCGTCCCGGGTCCACGACGCGTAGGTCTCGATCGGTGTCAGCGGGTACGCCGACTTCCGGGTCGGCCGGACCCGGAGCGATGACTCGAGCCAGTCCCGATGCCGCCGGGAGGTCGCGCAGCGCGGCGATCAACTCGCCAGCCAGGCCTCGCCGGGCCTGCGAACGATCAACGATGCCGCCGCAAACGACCAAGGTGTCGCACGCCGCACCAGCCTCGTGGTCCTGCACCGCTCGCCGTGTGGCGTCCGTGTAGCCGGTCGGCAGATCTGTCAGCTCGCCGGACCAGCGAATCGGGACGGCCCAGCCAGTCGCGCCCGGCCGGGTTGTCTCGTCGTCGACCAGCATGATGTTGAGCTCGGCGAAGTAGGTGCGGACGCGGCCGATGTAGGCGGCGGCCACCGGGTCGGCAGTGATGAACGCCGGGAACGCTTCGGCGAACAGCGCCTCGAGTTGAGCGTCGGGCCACTGTCGCGCGTCGAAGCGTTCCACGATCAACGGCACCAGGCACTCCTACCTCACGATCGGACCGTGTTGAAGTGTCCCAGAAGGGAAACCCCAAACGAGAACGCCGAAGGCCAGACACAACTGCGGCGGCGAGGTGTCCCGGAACACCCGCCCCGTCAAGATCCCCGTACAGGTACCTCATACGGGGCAGTCCACCGGCCGTCGCGAGCCGCCGCCGGCGTCCTCTTCGACCGACACGAAGATGGAACTCCGCCATGCCACCGTCACGAAGCCTGGAATCCGACACGTTGTTCGGACTGCTACACCTCATGTAGGTAGGTTCTCGGCCGATCTCTCACCGTCGCGAGGCGTTGACCTGCGCGTTGTCGCGGAGCTGTCGGCCCACCGTTGTCACGAACTTGTCGGGATCCTCGAGAGCGTCCCCGGAACACGGGTCGTGGGCGATGCTCACGTCACAGACGCAGGAGCATCGTGAAGGACCCCCCACTATGCCGACCCTGCGGAAGCCGACCCGCTCGTACAAGCGCCGGGAATAGTTGTCCGCCTCCACGCTGAGGCTCAACGCTTCCATGTGCTGGTCCCGGGCAGCGGCCACCAGCGCGGTAAGCAGGCGTCCCCCCACGCCGCGTCCGCGCCACTCCTTCACGACACCCATGCCCACCTCCAGGACAGCAGCGTCCACGAAGCCGAAGCCGGGATCGTCCTCGGAGAAGTACCGCAGCCACGCAGCACCGAGCGGGCGCTGATCCTCGGCAACCACCCCTAGGTCGCCGGGCCGAGGCCACCCCTCCACGTCAGTGCGCGAGATCAGGGTTCCCCAGAGCCTCCTGCACGGTGCCGATGGGGCCATCGGCGCGCCAGAAGGCCGCCGCAACGAGCATCTCGCTCAGGAAGGGTGCGTCCGTAGCTCGGGCCGGGCGCAGAACGTAGCCCATAGGGGACGATTCTTGCCCAGTCCCGAGTCCGCATCGCCTGGCCGGCAAGAACCAGCATCGCCGGACAACGTAATGGCAGGGCGACAGGCGCCCGACAATTGATTGGTAAGCCCACAAGATGCGCGACGACCCACAGCAGCAGCCGCAGCAGCTCGATATCCAGCAGGGCAGCCGCAGACCACAGAACCAGCGTGGACCGACCTACCGCCAAATAAGTGAGATCACCGACACGCCGCCGCCAGATAAGTGAGATCCCGACAGATCAAACGAGACCCCACAGCAGCACGACGACGGCGCCAGGTGCGTGGGTGGGAACACATCAGGCATACTCATAGTTGAGTCAGATGTACGCAACTTTGCGGAGTCGGGTTTTGACAACCAGGACGCCGCCCGGCAGGGTGGGTAGCCGGAGACCACCACCCACATAACCAGCACCATCCCCAGCACTACAGGAGAGTCACCATGGCACGTGCGGTCGGAATCGACCTGGGCACCACCAACTCGGCGGTTGCCGTCCTCGAGGGCGGCGAGCCGACCATCATCGCGAACGCCGAGGGCGGGCGGACCACCCCCTCGGTCGTCGCGTTCAGCAAGAACGGCGAGGTGCTCGTCGGCGAGATCGCCAAGCGCCAGGCCGTCACCAACGTCGACCGGACCATCCGCTCCGTCAAGCGCCACATGGGCACCGACTGGAAGTCGCCGGAGATCGACGGCAAGAACTACACCGCGCAGGAGATCAGCGCCCGCATCCTCCAGAAGCTGAAGCGCGACGCGGAGTCCTACCTCGGCGAGTCCGTCACCGACGCGGTGATCACCGTGCCCGCGTACTTCGACGACCACGAGCGGCAGGCCACCAAGGAGGCCGGCGAGATCGCGGGCCTCAACGTCCTGCGGATCATCAACGAGCCCACCGCGGCCGCCCTCGCATACGGCCTCGACAAGGGCAAGGAGGACGAGCTCATCCTCGTCTTCGACCTTGGCGGCGGCACCTTCGACGTGTCCCTCCTCGAGGTCGGCAAGGACCCCGAGGACGGCTTCTCGACGATCCAGGTCCGGGCGACCAACGGTGACAACAAGCTCGGCGGCGACGACTGGGACGAGCGGATCGTCAACCACCTGCTCACCACCGTCAAGAACAGCAGCGGCGTCGACCTGTCCAAGGACAAGATCGCCATGCAGCGGCTGCGCGACGCGGCGGAGCAGGCCAAGAAGGAGCTCAGCTCCTCGATGAACACCAACATCAACCTGCAGTACCTCTCGATGTCGGAGAACGGCCCGATCCACCTCGACGAGCCGCTGTCCCGCGCGGAGTTCGAGCGGCTGACCGCCGACCTGCTCGAGCGCACCAAGGCGCCGTTCCAGAAGGTCATCGCCGACGCCGGCATCAAGGTCTCCGACATCGACCACGTCGTCCTCGTCGGCGGCTCGACCCGTATGCCTGCCGTCACCAGCGTCGTCAAGGAGCTGACCGGCGGCAAGGACCCCAACAAGGGCGTCAACCCGGACGAGGTCGTCGCCATCGGCGCCAGCCTGCAGTCCGGCGTCCTCAAGGGCGAGCGCAAGGACGTCCTGCTCATCGACGTCACGCCGCTTAGCCTCGGCATCGAGACCCAGCACGGCCGGTTCACCAAGCTCATCGAGCGCAACACGGCGATCCCGACCAAGCGCAGCGAGATCTTCACGACGGCCGACGACAACCAGCCGTCCGTCCTCATCCAGGTGTTCCAGGGTGAGCGCGAGATCGCGCAGCACAACAAGGGACTCGGCACCTTCGAGCTGACCGGCATCGCGCCGGCGCCGCGCGGTGTGCCGAAGATCGAGGTCACCTTCGACATCGACGCCAACGGCATCGTCCACGTCTCCGCCAAGGACCAGGGCACCGGCAAGGAGCAGTCGATGACGATCTCCGGCGGGTCCGCCCTGCCCAAGGAGGAGATCGAGCGGATGGTCAAGGAGGCCGAGGCGCACGCCGAGGAGGACAAGAAGCGGGTCGAGGAGATCGACGCCCGCAACACCGCCGACCAGCTGGTCTACTCGACCGAGAAGTTCCTCGCCGAGAGCGGTGACAAGGTCCCGGCAGCGGAGAAGTCCGACGTCGAAGCGGCCCTCGCCGAGCTGAAGACCGCCGTGGGCACCAAGGAGGCGCCGGGCACCGACGTCGCGGACATCAAGGCCAAGACGGCCCGGCTCAGCGAGGTCTCCCAGAAGATGGGCCAGGCGATGTATGCGGCGACCGCGGCCGAGGAGGCCTCGGCCGGTTCCGGCGACGCAGGTCCGCAGGACTCCACGGGTGCCGACGCCGGCTCGACCGGTAGCGGCTCGGACGACGACGTCGTCGACGCCGAGATCGTCGACGACGAGACCGACGGCCCGCAGGACCGCAAGTGACCCCTGGACACGAGCCCGAGCAGGTGGGACCGGTCGGCGAGGAGCCGACCGGCCCCACCGGTCCGACGCGGCGAGCGCGGGTCACGAGCACGGTCACGCAGACCGCCGGGCGGTCCGGACAGGGCGCATACGGTGGCGACGCCTCGGCCGAGCCCGGCGGCGAGGACGAGTACGACGTCTACATCCCCGACACGCCAGAGTCGTTGACGAACAACGAGATTGAGGGTGAGGTCATCGAGGAGGCGGCGGGCGGGGACGTCCACCCGGACACCCGCAAGGCCGCCGAGCACCTCGAGGACCTGCGCCGACTGCAGGCCGAGTACGTCAACTACAAGAAGCGCGTCGACCGCGACCGCGACCTCGCCCGCGACCGCGGGGTCACCCAGGTGGTCGAGGCGCTGCTGCCCGTCCTCGACGACGTCCACGCCGCGCGCGAGCACGGCGACCTGGACGGCACGCCGTTCGCGGCGATCGCCGACAAGCTCGAGGGCATCCTCGGGCGGTTCGGCGTCGAGCGGATCGGCGCCAAGGGCGAGGAGTTCGACCCGGTCATCCACGAGGCCCTCATGCACGTGGAGGCCGAGCTGCCCGAGGACGCCACGACGACCACCGTCGTCCAGGTGATCCAGCCGGGGTTCAAGATGGGAGAGCGGGTCGTGCGACCCGCGCGGGTCTCGGTCGCCGACCCGCAGTGAGCAACCGCATACGTGTAGAGATCGGGCGAGAGGAGGAACGCCGAGATGGCTAGTCAGGACTGGTTGGACAAGGACTTCTACGCCATCCTCGGCGTCTCCTCCGACGCCGACGCGGCGACGATCAAGAAGACCTACCGCAAGCTCGCCCGCAAGCTGCACCCCGACCAGAACGCCGGGGACACGAAAGCGGAGGCGAAGTTCAAGGAGATCGGCGAGGCCTACTCGGTGCTCTCCGACTCCGAGCAGCGTCAGCAGTACGACCAGCTGCGCGCCATGACGCGCGGCGGAGCCCGGTTCACCGCCGGAGGCGGTGGTTCGGCCGGCCAGTTCGAGGACCTCTTCTCCGGCATGTTCGGGGCCGGCGGCGCCAACACCCGTACCCGCTACTCGACGAGCAGCAGCAACGCCGGCGATCCGGACATGCAGGACCTGCTGTCCAGCCTCTTCGGCCAGGCCGGCGGCACTTACCCCGGCGGCTCCACCTACGGCGGCTACGACACCTTCGGGGCGCCCCGCGGTCCGCGCAAGGGCAGTGACGTGCAGGCTCGCACGTCGCTGTCGTTCCGCGACGCGGTGGCCGGGCAGACCGTCACCCTCGAGGCGGCGGACGGCGAACGCATCACGACCCGCATCCCGCCGGGTGTCCGCGACGGCCAGAAGATTCGGTTGCGCGGCAAGGGCGCTCGCGGTGACGCGGGTGCCGAGCGCGGCGACCTGATCCTCACGGTGACCGTGGAGAAGCACCCGGTGTTCGGCCGCGACGGCGACAACCTCACCGTCGACCTTCCCGTCACCTTCTCCGAGGCGGCGCTCGGTGCGACGGTCTCGGTCCCGACCCTGGACGGCACGCCGGTCCGGGTGAAGATCGCCCCCGGAACCCCCAGCGGTCGAGTCCTGCGCGTCAAGGGTCGGGGCGTCAAGCGCGGCACCACGACCGGCGACCTTCTCGCGAAGGTCCAGATCGTCGTCCCACAGCGGCTCACCGACGCAGCCCGGGAGGCGTTGGAGGCCATGCAGGCCGACGAGGCCGGTGAGGACCCCCGCGCCGAGCTCTTCGAGCGGGCCCAGGTCTGAGCAGGTGGCCATGGTGTCCGGCCAGAACTCCAGTGGCTCGCAGAAGCCGTCGGGCTTCGGGCCCGAGGACGACACCCCGGTGTTCGTCATCTCGGTCGCGGCGGAGCTGGCCGGTATGCACGCGCAGACGCTGCGCCAGTACGACCGGCTCGGCCTCGTCTCCCCGTCGCGAACCCGCGGTGGCGGTCGGCGCTACTCCGGTCGCGATGTCGCGCTGCTCCGTGAGGTGCAGCGGCTCTCCCAAGAGGAGGGCGTCTCCCTCGCCGGCATCCAGCGGATCCTCGAGCTGGAGAACCAGGTGGCCGCGCTGCGGTCCCGGGTGGCGGAGCTGGCCCAGGCGCTGAAGTCGCAGGCGGACCGCACCGACGCCCGAGCGCAGCTCGGCTCGCGCATCTTCGCGGCCCGGACCGGTGGCGAGATCGTCGCCGTGCGCCCCGGCGAGCGGCCGCCCCGGTTCGGCTCGGCGTCGCAGGCTCTCGTGCTCTGGCAGCCGCTCCCGTCGAAGCACTTCTGACATTGTGCGCCGCTGACGCACCGCGTCGGTCGAGGCGCTGACCGGTGAGCACCCCCTGGGAGCAACGCGAGACGGCCGTCTCGTCGGGGTTCGACCCCGACTCGCTGACCGAGCGGTCGGCCCGGCGGCGTACCGGGGACGCCGGGCTGGGCCGGGTCGTCGTCGTGCCGGTCTACTGGCAGCCGGCCCAGCCGATGAGCTGGGCGCCAAACCGAGTCGGGCTGCTCGTGAAGCTGTCCCCCGGAGGCGGGATCGCGGTCGACCGAGCGCTGATGCCCGCCACCGTGGGGGACCCGTCCCGGTTCTGGCCCGTGGTGCACCGGGCGGCCCGCGACCCGCATACGGTCAAGCGTCGCGAGGGATGGACCCGCGTGGCCGTCGGCAGTGCCGTGGAGCAGGTGGAGGCGGTCGGCAGCCTGGTCCTTCGCGACAGCGACTGGGCTCTGTTGCGCTCCGCGCTCACGCTGCAGTACGGGCCGCGTTCGGAGCCGCAGGACGCCCCGGCCGAGCACGTGCTCGCCCGCTTCCTCGGGCGGCTCGACGGTCTCGACGGGACGGCGTCCGCGGGGCTGTGGGGCCGGCTGGCTCTCGAGGTCGTCAGTCGTGCGGGGTCCGGAGCGCCTGGCCGACATGACGTCCCTGCGGTGGCACGCCTCCTGGGGTCCCGGCGGGTTCCCGGCCGGGTCCGGCGGCTGCGCCGGCGGTTTCGCCGACC
Organism: uncultured Actinomycetota bacterium; assembly: GCA_963751085.1. Classification (GTDB taxonomy): domain Bacteria; phylum Actinomycetota; class Actinomycetes; order Actinomycetales; family Dermatophilaceae; genus Lapillicoccus. The sequence continues at coordinate 438,041 of CAVVTH010000006.1, forward strand.
CGGGCATGATCCTCGACCTCACCCAGCAGCACGTGCGCGCCGAGGGCCGTCTCTTCCGGGTCCGCACGCTGCCGGACTGGGAGCGCGAGCAGGCCGCCCACGACCTCGGTATGCGACCGGGCCGGCTGATGGCCTGGCCGACCTCGCCTCTCGCGGTGCTGTTGGCGGCCTTCGCGGACATCACGCCGGCGCCACTCACGGTCGAGCCGCCGCCGCCCACGGATTCCCAGCGCCCCCAGGACCGACGGCGGAGCGGCCCCCAGGACGCTCGCTGACCCGCAGTCCGGCGGGCGAGGGGCATACGAAGCGGTATGCAGCGCCCGGGGGTCCGGACGCTGCATACCGTTGAGGCGAAGCGCGGTCAGCCGCGTTCGGCGACCACCTTCTCGGGGCTCTCCAGGGAGACCGTCGTGCGGAGCGGCACCTCGCGGATGAACACCACGGCCACCAGCGCGACCACGGCGACCGCCGCGGCGACGAGGAAGATGTGGCCGGTCGCGTCGCCGTAGGACGTGCGGACGATGGCCGCGATGATCGGCGGCATGTGGTTGAGGTCCAGCGTGCCGGACTCGCCGGAGCCGGCGGCCGCGGCGGCGGCCGGGCCGAGGGCGACCAGGCCGTCGTGCACCTGGTTCTGGACGAGGTTGGCCAGGACCGCACCGAGCGCGGAGACACCGACGGCGCCGCCGAGAGACCGGAAGAACGAGACCGCTGCGGAGGCCGCACCGATGTCACGGACGTCGACGGTGTTCTGCACGGCGAGGACGAGGTTCTGCATCAGGGCGCCCATGCCGAGGCCCATGACGGCCATCGACACGCCGCTCTCCCACGCCGGAGTGTCGTGGCGCAGCAGGGACAGCCCGGCGAGTCCGACGACGAGCAGCACGCCACCGCCGACGAGGAACGCCTTCCAGCGTCCGGTCCGGCTGATGATCTGGCCGGCGATCGTGGACGACAGCATCGCGGCCACCATGAGCGGGATGGTCATGAGGCCGGCCTTGGTCGGGCTGTAGCCCTGGGCCACCTGGAAGTACTGGCCGAGGAACGTGGTCCCACCGAACATCGCGATGCCGACGGACACGCTGGCGACGATGGCCAGCACGGCGGTGCGGTTGGACAGGACCTTCAGCGGTACCAACGGTTCCGGCGCCCGGCGCTCGACACGCGAGGGTGACCCAGCCGAGGACCACCGTGGCGAGGACGAAGCGCCGCCGACGGCCACGAGAGCCACGCGAAGTCGGTGCCCGCGAAGGTCACCCAGAGCAGCGGCAGGCTGGCGGTGACGGCGATGAGCGCCGCGCCCAGGTAGTCGATCCTCGGCTGCCGGCGGACCGTGTGCAGGTGCAGCTGCGTCTGCAGGACGATGATCGCGACGATCGCGAGCGGCACGCAGATGTAGAAGGTCCAGCGCCAGCCCCACGAGTCGACGACGAAGCCGCCGAGCAGCGGGCCGCTCACGGTGGCGACGGCCATGACGGCGCCCATGTAGCCGGAGTAGCGACCGCGTTCCCGGGGCGCCACGATCGCTCCCATGATCGCGGCGGACAGCGCGGTGAGGCCGCCCATGCCGACGCCCTGGACGACGCGGCAGGCGATGAGGAACGGCACGTTGTGCGCGAGGCCGGCCGCGACGGAACCCGCCACGAACACCAGCGTCGCGCTCTGGACGAGCACCTTCTTGCTGAACAGGTCGGCCAGCTTCCCCCAGATCGGGGTGGTGACCGTCGTCGCGAGGAGCGACGCGGTGATGATCCAGGTGTACTGGCTCTGCGTGCCCTGGAGGTCGCCGATGATCGTCGGCAGCGCCGTCGCGACGATGGTCGAGGACAGCATGGCGGTGAAGAGGGCCGCCAGCAGGCCGGTCATGGCCCGGAGGATCTCTCCGTGGCTCATCTCGCCCGGCACGGAGGCGGCCCGGACCACGGCGGTGGCCCGGTGGCGCCCCTTGGGGCGCTGGTGTGGTGCGACCGCAGTATCGGTCGGCCGGTCGGTGGTGAGCGTCATGCGTACGCCTTCTGGTTCTGGTTCGGGTGCTGGATGGTGTCGTCGGCGACGCTGTCGGCGAATGCGGTGGTCAGTTTGGAGCTGAGTGAGGAGAAGCCGGTTACGCCGGGAATGGCGCCGGTGCGCATGTCCGCGACGGTGCGGCCGAGGGCGGTGTCGAGCTCGGCGAGCCCGGCGAGGACGGCGCGCGCCTTGGCGTCGTCCCAGCCGTCGAGCACCGCCGCGACGCGGCGGGCGTGCTCGCGGTGCTGCTCGGCGAGGAACTGCTCGCCCCGCCCCGTGAGCGACAAGAGGGACGCGCGCGCGTCGGCGGGGTCGGGCTGGCGGACGACGTAGCCGAGGGACTCGACCGTCGCCACCGCGCGAGACACCGCGGACGGTGTGACGCCGAGTGCGCAGGCGATGTCACCGCAGCGGCTCGGCTCCTCGGCCAGCCGCTTGAGGATCGCGAGCGTGATGCCGGTCGGGCCGAGCTGCTCGTGCCGCAGGTGGGAGTAGGTGCGCGCCGTCCGGATCAGTCCGGACAGCGCGCCGACGATCTCGAGGGCGACGGGCTCGCTGACGGTCATGACGCTTCTTTCGATTGGTTGTCGCACGCAACTATAGCGATAACCGTTGACCGACGCAACCAATTCCCGCAAGCTCAGGCCAGGTCGTCGTTGAGCTGGCCGAGCAGACGCGCGAGCTCCCGGACGTCCGATGCCGACCAGCGGCCGAGGATCGTCGAGACCCGGTGCCGGCGGGCGGTGATCGCCGCGTCGAGGGACGTCTGCCCCGTCGGGGTGATGGTCAGGATTCGAGCGCGGGCGTCCTCCGGGGACGGCACTCGGGTGACGAGGCCGAGTCCTTCCAGCACGGCGATGTTGCGGCTCATCGTCGACTTGTGCAGGCCGAGTGTGTCGGCGACGTCGATCGCCCGGACGCCGGCTAGCGATGCGGAGAGGTCCGAGATGGTGACGAGCACGGTGTAGGAGGCCACGTCGAGGTCGGGGTGGACCTCCGCCGCGATCGCCGTGGAGGCGACGCGGGAGCGCCGGAAGAACCGCGTCAGCTCACGCTCGAGCTCGTAGAGGCTGCTCCGGTCGGTGGTGCTCACGGGGCTAGCCTGCCGGGTCGACCTCGGAATCGGCGAGCCTGCGACGGAACTCGCCGGCCACGGCGTCGGTGAAGAGCACGAACCGCACCAGCTCGACGCCGGCCCCGTGCCCCGTCGCCCGGACCGCCTCCACGGCGATCCGGGCCACGACCGCCGGCTCCCACCCGAAGTCCCCGGCGCTGACCGCCGGGAACGCCACCGAGCGCGCACCGATCTCCGCGGCCACGTCCAGCGAGCGCGTAAAGCACCGGCGAAGCAGGTCGGGGTCACGCTGCCCGCGGTGCCAGTTGGGGCCGACCGTGTGGATCACCCACCTCGCCGGCAGGTCGGCGCCCTCGGTCGCCACCGCCTCCCCGACCGGGAGGCCGTCGGGGTATGCGTCGCGCCGCACTGCGCGGCAGGCGGCCAGCAGGCCCGGCCCGGCGGCCCGGTGGATCGCGCCGTCCACCCCGCCGCCGCCCGAGCAGTGAGGAGTTCGCGGCGTTGACGATGGCGTCGACATGCTCGGTCGTAATGTCACCGAGCACGGCCTCGACGACGGGCCCGGTCGCGACCATCACCCCAGCGTAAACGCCCACCGTGCCCGCCCCCGGCTGGCGGAGATATCCGTAGCGCGCCGCAGCGAGTAGTGCGTACACATGGTTCGTGCGAAGAATCGTCGCGGGAAGGAGCTCGGTGATAGCTGCACCATTCCCGGAGGTCCGATGCCGCGCGATGGCCCGCGCGCGTCGACCGGTCGTTCGTGTGGTTGACCGATGACGAAGTTCCGCATTCTCGGCTCGCTCGAGGTCACGTCGGGCGGCGTTCCCTGCCGCCTTGGCGGGCCGAAGCCCCGCGCTTTGCTGGCCACACTCCTGCTGCAGCGGGGGGTGGTCGCCTCCACCGACCGTCTGGTCGCCGCGGCGTGGGGGGACAATCCCCCGGGCGACGCGACCGGCACGCTGCAGGCATACCTGTCTCGGCTGCGCGTGGTCCTGGACCCGTCCGGCTCAGGGTTGCTGCAGTACCGCTCCGCCGGTTACGTCCTCGACGTCGCCGAAGAAGATCTGGACGCCGCGCAGTTCACCAGCCTGGTGTCTCGAGGGCTCGAGCACGTCGAAGCCGGACGGCGCGAGACGGCGATCGACCTGTTGAGCTCGGCGCTGGACCTCTGGCACGGAGAACCGTTGGCGGAGTTCGACACCGCTCGCATCGACGCCGACGGCCACCTGGCGAGTCTCAAGGAGCGGTGGCTCGTCGCGGCGGAGGAACGCGGCCACCTGATGGTGCGGCTCGGCAGAAGCCGCCAGGTGACCCCGGAGCTCGAGGCGCTGGTGCGGTTGTACCCGGACCGGGAGCGACTGGCTGTGGTGCTGATGGAAGCGCTGTATGCCGATGGCCGTCAGACCGACGCCCTGGCCGTCTATCGCCGACTGCGGACCTACCTCACCGAGGAGTTCGGCGTGGAGCCCGCGCCGTCCGCGCGAGCTGCGCACATCCAGATCCTCACCCAGGACTCGGCGCTCGCCGTCTCCGGCGCAACACCGACCAACCTGCCACGGGCCCGAACCGGCCTCATCGGCCGGGCCGCCGACGTGTCCCACGTTGCTGAGCATCTGCGGCGGGCGTCACTGGTGACGTTGACCGGCGCCGGAGGAGTCGGGAAGTCGCGACTGGCGTTGGAGGTGGCGGGGCACGAGCGGGCCCGCTTCGCGGATGGGACGTGGTGGTGCGAGCTGGCTCCCCTCGGGGACGGGGGCCGGGTCGCCCATGCCGTCGCAGCAGCCCTGGGCGTGAAACAGCAACAGGGCACCAGCATGGAGGAGACACTCGTCGAGTACCTGGGTGACCGTGACGTCCTGATCGTGCTGGACAACTGTGAACACGTGCTTGCGGAAGCCGTTCCCCTCGTCGACCGCCTGCTGTCGCAGTGTCCACGGTTGGTGATCCTGGCCACGAGTCGCGAGAGGCTGTCGGCCGAGGGTGAGCAAGTCTGGCCGGTGGCGCCGCTCTCGGTGGAGGACGCGACGACGCTCTTCGCGCAGCGGGCGCGGGCGATCCGACCGACCTCGGTCCATGCCGAGGGCGAGCGCCACACGGTGGCGGAGCTCTGTCGTCGCCTCGAGGGTCTGCCATTGGCGATCGAGCTGGCGGCGGCGCGAACCCGTGCGATGAGCGTCTCCGAGGTTCTGCGTCGCCTCGACGACGAGCGGCTACTGGTCCAGGAGTCGCGCACCCGGCCGGCCCGGCAGACAAGTCTCGCGGCAACGATCGACTGGTCTTACCGACTGCTGACGCCTTCCGAACAACGCCTGTTCAGCCGGCTCTCGGTCTTCGCCGGCAGCGCCCGGCTGGTGGCGATCCACACGGTATGCGCGACGCAGGGCGCCAGCGAGACCGACACCCTGGACCTGCTCACCGCGCTGGCGGACAAGTCGATGATCACCGTCGTGACCGGCTCCAGCGACACCCGCTACGGGATGCTCGAGATGCTGCGGGCATACGGACGGGGGCGCCTGCCCGGAGACGATGAGACCTTCCAGAGACACTCGGAGTATTTCGCGGAGGTGGCGCAGGAGGCCGCCCGCGGCGCCCAAGGGCCGGACGAGATCCTGTGGATCGAGCGGGCACTGCCCGACGTCGACAATCTCCGAACCGCGTTCGAACGAGCGATGAACGCCCGCAATGCCGACCTGGCGTTGCGGCTGGCCAGCGCATTACCCGAGGTCCTTCAGCTACGGCTGGGGTACGAGGCGGCCGGCTGGGCGGAACGGGCGCTGGATCTGGCGACTCCCGACCATCCGCTGTTCGTTGCCGCCGTCGGCGCCGCTGCCCGTGGAGCGTGGAACCTCGGAGATTTCGACCGGGCCCGCCGGCTCGCGGAGCGCGCAGCCGGACGGGTGCCGCCCCGGGGAACGGCGCGAACCGGCTACCCGGGGGACGTTCTCGCCGACATCGCCCTGTACGCGGGCGACGTCGAGGCGACCATGGTGCACTACTCCGCCGCGGTGACGACTGCCCGGCGAGACGACGACCCGATCCGTCTGGTGTGGTCGTTGTACTACGTCGCCATCTGCCATGCCGTGCGCCGGCAGCCGGCACGAGGGGTGCCGGCCGCCGACGAGTGCTTCGAGGTTGGCGAGCAGACCGCCAACCCCACGGCCCGTTCCATGGGCCGCTACGCGCTCGGCCTCGTCCTCAAGAAGTCGGAACCATCCCGGGCGCTGGGCCTGTTCGACGAGGCCGCCCATCTCGCCGGGTCGGTTCACAACTTCTGGTGGCGCGGCATCGCGCTGATGGAGGCGGCGTCCACCCGGGCGGTGCACGGCGAACCGGTCGTCGCGGCGCACGCCTTCGTCGAAGTCCTCGATTACTGGCAACGGGTTGGCGACCGGACCCAGCAGTGGCTGAACCTGCGTTACATCGTCCGACTGCTCCATCGCGTCGGCGCGACCGAAGCTGCCGTGACCTTGCACCATTACCTTCTGGCCGAGGACAAACCGTCACCCTTGGACTCAGCGCGTGCCCGTCAACTGCTCGGCGGCCCCGGTGACTCGCGGCTCGACATCGCGATCACCCAGGGCCAGGCAATGACCCTCACGCAGGCGGTGAGCTTCGCCAAGTCGCGCCTGCGGACCGTGTGACTACCGCACCGATGCAGGCGAGGCGCAACTGCAGTGCAAGCGCCCGAACTGACACTGGACGCCACCGGCAGCGTGCCGAGTGCCTTCCGTCAACGGGAGGACGCATCCAAGGAGTCAACGAACCATGCCACTCATCAACGTCAAGATCATCGAGGGCGTCTTCGACGCCCACCAGAAGCAGCAGATCGTGCGCGATCTCACCGACGCCCTCGTCGGCATCGAGGGGGAGAACATGCGCGGGGTGACCTGGTGTGTCGTCGAGGAGGTCCTCAGTGGCGACTGGGGAATCGGCGGACAGCCGCTCACCACCGGTGACGTCAAGGCGCTTGCGGCCGGGGTACCCGTCGGCTGAGCTCCCGCCGGTCGATCGACAGGCGCCGCGCCTGCCGGTCGACGGGCCGGCCGGTGTACCTCCGGACCGAACGCGGCTCTAGCGGGAAGGACCTTCACGATGAGCTCGACCCGACCGTTGGCCGTGTCGGTGACTCCGCTCGAGAACCGGCGTGACGTGGTAGTCCATCTCGCTCAGTGCGCGGAACGGCTGGGCTACGACGCCTTCTTTCTGGCGGAGGGATGGGGCCACGATGCCGGCGTCGTGCTGGCTGAGGTCGCCACCCGAACGAGCCGGATCCAGATCGGCACCGGAGTCGTCAACACCTGGGGTCGTAGTGCCGCAAGCCTCGCGATGATGGCGACCAGCCTCGCCTCGGTGTCCGGTGGACGGTTCATCCTCGGTCTGGGGGCCGGGAGCCCGTCCTTGGCCGAGGGGCTGCACAACGTCGCGTTCTCCACTCCTGTCGCTCGGCTCGAGGCCGTGGCCACCGACGTGCGACGGCTGCTCGCGGGTGAGCGCCTCGACTCCCCGGTGTCGGGCCGAAGCCGTCCGCTCAGGCTCGGCGCGCGACCCGACTCCGAGATCCCGCTCTACCTCGCCGCGCTCGGTCCCCATGCGATTCGCCTGTGCGGGCGGATCGCGGACGGCTGGCTCCCGTTCCTCCTGCCCCGCTCGAGCCTCAACGACGGCATTCGCCTCCTGGCCGAGGGCGCTCAGCGTCGAGACCAGCATCGTCCGCCTCCCCGCGTATGCCCGATGCTGCCCCTGGCCATCGCGTCGGACCCGGCCGAGGCCCGGGGCATCGCCTCGTGGTGGGTGGTCTTCTACCTCGTCGGCATGGGCCCTCTCTACCGAGAGGCCCTGATCCGACTCGGATTCGGCGAGGCGGTCAACGCCCTGCTGGCCGCGAACCCCGACGCACGGACCAGCGACGTTCCTCAGGCCGCAGAGGTCCTGCTCGACGAACTGCTGCTCTGGGGAGATCCCCAGCACGCCGAGAACGCTCTGGACGCGTGGTACGCGGCGGGGGCGCAGATGCCCGCCGTGACCCTGCCGCCGGGCCGTGACGTGGCCGAGCTGGAGCACCTGGTGGACGTCATGCGTCCGAGTCCCTCGTGACCCCGTGGTCGCCAGGGTCTCCGCTATCGCGGCTGACTTGAGCGGAATAGACTCAACTTTGCTCGACGTTGACCGAAGTGACGTCATACCCGTTCGTGAAAAGAGGTACCCCGCTCCATGGACCTGCAGCTGACGACCAAGGCCAACGAGGCCCTGGCGGCCGCGGCGCGCGCTGCGGCGGCCCACGGCCACCCGCAGATCGAACCCGCCCACCTGCTCAAGGCGCTGGCCGAGCAGCCGGAGACGACCACTCCCGCACTGCTGGAGGCCGCCGGGACGACCGTCGCCGGCGCGGTGTCGACAGCGGACCGCCTGCTCGCGGCGCTGCCGTCGGTATCCGGCTCCTCCGTGCCCACACCGCAGCTCTCTCGTGGCGGGCTCGCCGTTCTCGAGAACGCCCGCTCGCTGATGGCCGCGATGGGCGACACGTACATCTCGACCGACCACCTGCTCCTTGCGTTGGCGCGGACCGGTGACTTCGGCCTCGACGCCGGCGCCATCGAGGCCGCGATCCCGCAGCTGCGCGGCGGCCGCCGCGTCGACTCGGAGCAGCCGGAGGCGACGTTCCAGGCGCTGGAGAAGTACGCCACCGACCTGACCGCCGCCGCCCGCGACGGGCGGCTGGACCCGGTCATCGGCCGGGACGCCGAGATTCGCCGCGTGGTTCAGGTGCTCAGCCGGCGGACCAAGAACAACCCCGTCCTCATCGGTGACCCGGGCGTCGGCAAGACCGCCGTGGTCGAGGGGCTCGCCCAGCGCATCGTCGCCGGCGACGTTCCCGAGAGCTTGCGCGGCAAGACGCTCGATGAGCCTCGACCTCGGGGCGATGGTGGCGGGCGCGAAGTACCGCGGCGAGTTCGAGGAGCGGCTCAAGGCCGTCCTCGAGGAGATCACGGGGGCCGAGGGTCAGGTCATCACGTTCATCGACGAGCTGCATACCGTCGTCGGCGCCGGTGCGACCGGCGAGGGGACGATGGACGCCGGCAACATGCTGAAGCCGATGCTCGCGCGCGGCGAGCTGCGGCTGGTCGGCGCGACGACCCTCGACGAGTACCGCAAGCACATCGAGAAGGACGCCGCGCTCGAGCGGCGGTTCCAGCAGGTCTACGTCGGCGAGCCGTCGGTCGAGGACACCATCGCGATCCTGCGCGGTCTCAAGGAGCGCTACGAGGCGCACCACAAGGTGGCGATCGCCGACGCGGCGCTGGTCGCCGCGGCCTCGCTGAGCGACCGCTACATCACCGGGCGCCAGCTGCCCGACAAGGCCATCGACCTCGTCGACGAGGCGGCCTCCCGGCTGCGGATGGAGATCGACTCCTCAGCCCGTGGAGATCGACGAGCTCCGGCGTCAGGTCGACCGGCTGAAGATGGAGGAGCTGCACCTGCAGGCCGAGACCGACGAGGCGTCCCGCGAGCGGCTCGGCCCGCCTGCAACAGGACCTCGCCGACCGGCAGGAGCAGCTCGACGCCCTCAACGCGCGGTGGGAGGCCGAGAAGGCCGGGCTCAACCGGGTCGGCGACCTCAAGTCGCAGCTCGACGAGCTGCGCAGCCAGGCCGAGCGGCTCCAGCGCGAGGGCGACCTCGGCAGCGCCTCGGCGATCCTCTACGGCGCAGATCCCCGCGGTCGAGCGGGAGCTGGAGCAGGCGGCGCGCGATGAAGGGGCGCGTGGCCGGGCCCGACGTCATGGTCAAGGACGAGGTGGGCAGCGACGACATCGCCGACGTCATCTCGTCGTGGACCGGCATACCCGCCGGGCGGTTGCTCGAGGGCGAGACCGAGAAGCTCCTGCACATGGAGCAGCACCTCGGGGCCCGGCTCATCGGGCAGGTCGACGCGGTCCGTGCGGTGTCCGACGCGGTGCGGCGCGCCCGGTCCGGCATCGCCGACCCCGACCGGCCGACCGGCTCGTTCCTGTTCCTCGGCCCGACCGGTGTCGGCAAGACCGAGCTGGCCAAGTCGCTCGCCGACTTCCTCTTCGACGACGAGCGGGCGATGGTCCGCATCGACATGTCGGAGTACTCCGAGCGGCACGCCGTGGCGCGGCTCATCGGCGCCCCTCCGGGCTACGTGGGCTACGAGGAGGGCGGCCAGCTCACCGAGGCGGTGCGGCGCCGGCCCTACTCGGTGATCCTGCTCGACGAGGTCGAGAAGGCCCACCCGGAGACCTTCGACATCCTGCTGCAGGTGCTCGACGACGGCCGGCTGACCGACGGTCAGGGCCGGACGGTGGACTTCCGCAACGTCATCCTCGTGATGACCTCCAACCTCGGCTCCCAGTTCCTCATCGACCCGATGCTCACGCCGGAGTCGCGCAAGGAGGCGGTGCTCGGGGTGGTGCGGCAGACGTTCAAGCCCGAGTTCCTCAACCGGCTGGACGAGGTCGTCATCTTCGACCCGCTGTCCACCGAGGACCTCACCCAGATCGTCGACCTCCAGGTGCACGCGCTCGCCAACCGGCTGAGCGACCGCCGGATCACCCTCGAGGTGACCGACGCGGCGCGCGGAGTGGCTGGCGGTCACCGGCTACGACCCGTCCTACGGCGCCCGTCCGCTGCGGCGGTTGGTGCAGAAGGAGATCGGCGACCGACTGGCCAAGGCGTTGCTGTCCGGCGACATCCGCGACGGTGGCACGGTCAAGGTCGACCTCGACGCCGAGGCGGACACGCTCGTCCTGCGCTGACCGCCCCGCTTTGGGGGTTGACGCTGCATCAAGAGGGTTGACGCTCCTTATAGGGGGCGTCAACCCGCTCGACGCGGCGTCAACCCAACCCTGCTCAGCCGGCGAAGAAGCTGCGCAGGTCACCGACGAGGAGCTCCGGCACCTCGAGGGCCGCGTAGTGGCCGCCACGCTCGAACTCGCTCCAGTGGACGATGTTGGTGTTGTCGCGCTCGGCGAGCGGCCGGATGGTCTGGAAGTCGTCCTTGAAGACCGCCACCCCGGTCCGGCCGTGGCTGACCTGCGGCTCGACGCCGGAGTGCCCTTCGGCGTAGTGGTAGCGCACGGCGTTGGCCGACGTGTTGGTCAGCCAGTAGAGCGACACCTGGGTGAGCACCTGCTCCGGCGTCACCAGGCTCGTGCCGTTGCCGAAGTTCTCGAACAGCTCGTTGTATGCCAGCTGACCCACCGGCGAGTCGGACAGCGCCGCCGCGATGGTCTGCGGCCGGGTGCCGTTCATCGCGTTGTAGCCGCCCACCGACTGGAACCAGCCGAGGAACTCGAGCGCCGCATACTCCTTCGGCCCGAAGGCATCCATCTCCCCAGGCGCCCCGCTGGGGAACGAGAACAGCTGGAGCACGTGCGCGCCGAGGAACCCCTCCGGATCGAGCACCGCCAGCTCGCGCGACACCATCGCGCCGCCGTCACTGCCGTGGGTCCCGTAGGAGTCGTACCCGAGCCGGCGCATCAGCGTGTCGTATGCGTGGGCGACCGCAGCCATCGTCCAGTCGCCGCCGCCGGGCGCCGGGGCCATCGGGGTGCTGAAGCCGAAGCCCGGCATGGACGGGACGACGACGTGGAAGGCGTCCTCGGCGTTGCCGCCGTGCGCGACCGGGTCGGTGAGCGGCCCGATCATGTCGAGGAACTCGGCGAACGAGCCGGGGTAGGTGTGCAGGAGCAGCAGTGGCGTGGCGTCCGCCTCGGCGGAGCGCACGTGCGCGAAGTGGACGGCCTGGCCGTCGATCTCGGTCACGAAGTTCGGGACAGCGTTCATCCGCGCCTCCTGCGCGCGCCAGTCGAACTCCTGCCACCGGGCGACCATGTCCCGCAGGTAGGAGAGGGGGGTGCCGTAGGCCCACTCGTCGCCGATGGCCGGCGCCGGGTAGCGGGTGTGCGCCACGCGGTGCTGCAAGTCGTCGAGGGCGTCCTGCGGGATGTCGATGGTGAAGGGCTGGATCTCGGTGCTGCTGGTGTGCGTGGAGTTCGTCATGACCGCTACGCTAGGCAGGTTTCAGGAACGGTCTGTTCCTGTTATTCCGACGAGTTTCGCGAGGGTCCCGAGGTGCTGCAGAGCTCTGCCCGGCTGCTCACCCTCCTCGGGCTGATGCAGTCCCGCCGCGACTGGACCGGTCCTGAGCTGGCCGACCGTCTCGGAGTGACCGACCGCACCATCCGCAAGGACGTCGACCGGCTGCGGCTGCTCGGTTACCCCGTCGACGCGGTCCGCGGCCCGCACGGGCGTTACCGCCTCGGTGTCGGTGCCTCGCTGCCGCCCCTGCTGCTCGACGAGGACGAGGCGGTCGCCGTGGCCGTCGGGCTCCGGGCCGCAACCGGGATCACGGGCATCGAGGAGACCAGCGTCCGCGCGCTGGCCAAGCTGGACTCGGTGCTTCCGCACCACCTCCAACGCCAGGTGTCGGCGATGCACCAGGCGGTGGTGAAGGGACCGGAGAACACCGGCTCCAACGTCGAGGACCCGGTCGTGGACGCTCGGCTGCTGACGGCCCTGGCCGCGGCCATCCGCGACCGCGAGGAGGTCCGGTTCGCCTACCGCGGCGACGCGCGTCACCAGGTCGAGCCGTACCGGCTGGTGTCGTGGCAGCGACGCTGGTACCTCGTGGCCCGCGACCCGCATACCGACTCGTGGGCGCCGTACCGGGTCGACTGGCTGGCGCTGCGCACCCCCGGCGGGCGGCGGTTCCGGCCGGTCGCCTTCCCTGAGGACTTCACGACCTTCGTGCTGCGCGAGGTCGCGGTCGCCGGCTGGGCGGTCCACGCGCGGGTGCTCGTCGACGCGCCAGCCGACGAGGTCGTGGCCCGGATCAACCCCACCGTCGGTGTCGTCGAGGCGGTCGACGACACGCACTCGGTCCTGGTCACGGGCGGCGACAGTGTCGAGGTGGTGGCCGTGTGGATCGGCATGCTGGGCCTCGACTTCCACGTCGAGGAGCCGCCGGCGCTGGTCGAGGCGCTGCGCGTCCAGGCCCGTCGGTATGCCGCAGCGGTGCCGAGCTGACGCCGGAGCCTTGTGGCCCTGATCGGGGCCACAACCCTCCGAGTCCTCGGCTGTGGAGAACTTCGCGGGACCGGTGATCGCGTCGACCACAGTGAGGTATGCGCCGCGAGACGAGTCGTGAACCGGACCTCCGCATCCTGGGCGCACCCAACCCGCCGCGTGATCTCGTCGAGCTGCTTGCGACAAGCGTGGAACAACGAGGGCTGCTGACGCGCGCGCAATGTCTGTCGGCCGGGATGTCGGTCAAGGCGGTCCGGTGGAAGCTCGAACGCGGACTCTGGGTTCGGGTTCACCCTGGCGTGTACCAGACCCAGCCGGGGCGGGACGACTGGCACACCTACGCACTCGCCGCCCAGCTGGCCGTCCCCGGCTCGGCGTGGTCCCACCGGACCGCCGGTTTCGTTCACGGCCTGATCACCCGGCCGCCCCGACCCATCGAGCTCGTCGTTGACGAGAAGCGCAGGGTGACGGACCCGACCGGGGTGATGGTCCGTCGACGGGTCGAGTCCGACGCCTACGTCGACGATCTGCACTGGCCGTGGCGAGTGACGGTGGGCGAGACCGTGCTGGATCTGACCGAACACGGGACGGATGCTGATGCCCTGGCGCTGTTGGGCCGCGCCTTTTTCCGCGGTGTGACCACTGAGGAAGCCTTGCGCGGGCTGCTCGCCAAGAGAGCACGCCATCCTCGGCGGCGACTGTTGATGGATGTCCTCAGCGACGTCGCCGATGGCGCGGAAAGCGTGATGGAGGTGCGGTTCCTCCGCGACGTCGAAAGGGCTCATGGCCTACCGGCGGGTCGTCGCCAGCTGCCGACCTTCGTCACGACGACCCGCGTGCACGACGTCGCATACGAGCAACAGCGCATCCTGCTCGAACTCGACGGCCGCCTGGGCCATCAAGGGACGGCACGCATCGCGGACGGGATCCGGGACCGTCGTAGCGCGACCCAAGGGTGGCTCACCGTCCGAGCGTTCTGGGTAGACGTGGCCGTCACCCCCTGCGACCTTGCGCGCGAAGTGGCCGAGATCCTCACCGATCGCGGTTGGCAGGGGACGCCGCGGGCCTGTCGACGGCAGAGCTGCGTGATGCGGCGGAACGAGCTCGGAGGGTAGCGGCCCTGATGAGGGCCATCACCCTCCGATGTCAGTCCACGGTTACGCGTTGACCTGTTGCTGCTTGGCCAGCTCGGCCGGCATGTAGTCGTAGCGCAACAGCGAACGCGTGAACAGCCCTGTGCCGTGGGACACCGAGCGCAGGTCGATGGGGTAGCGCGACAGCTCCACCTGCGGCACCTCCGCGTGCACCACGGTGCGCCCGGACACCTCCGCCGGCTCCGTCCCGAGCACCGCGCCGCGCCGCCCGCGCAGGTCCGACATCACCGAACCGACGTAGTCGTCGTCGACCGTGATGTCGACGTGGTCGATCGGCTCCAGCAGCGACACCGTCGCCTCGTTGGCCGCCTCCTTGAGCGCCATCGCCGCCGCCGTCTGGAACGCCATGTCCGACGAGTCGACCGAGTGCGCCTTGCCGTCGTAGAGCGTCACCCGCACGTCCACGACGGGGTACCCCGACAGCACGCCCTTCTCGAGCTGCGCGCGCGCCCCCTTCTCGACCGAGGGGATGAACTGGCGCGGTACGGCGCCGCCGACCACCTTGTCGACGAACTCCACGCCGCCGCCGCGCTCGAGGGGCTCGATCTCGATGTGGCAGACGGCGTACTGCCCGTGCCCGCCGCTCTGCTTGACGTGCCGCCCCTGCACCGTGCACTTGCGGACGAACGTCTCACGCAACGCCGTCCGGAACGGTTCGGCCTCCACCTCGACCCCGTAGCGGTCCCGCAGCCGGCCGAGGATCTCCTCGACGTGAGCCTGGCCCATCGTCCACAGGACGACCTGATGCGTCTCGGGGTTGTGCTCCATCCGCATCGTCACGTCCTCGGCGACGAGCCGCTGCAGCGCGCCGGCGAGCTTGTCCTCGTCGCGCTTGTTGGACGCGTGGATCGCGATGGGCAGCAACGGTTCCGGCAGCACCCATGGCTCCACCAGAGCCGGCCGGTCCTTGGCCGACAGCGTGTCCGACGTCTCGGCGTGCGACAGCTTGCTGACGAGGACGATCTCGCCGGCGATGCCGCGGTTGGTCGGCCGGGCGGCGTCGTCGAGGGGGGCGCTGAGCGGACCGACCCGCTCGTCGTTGTCGTGGTCGGTATGCCCCTCGACCGTCGCGCCGCCGCGTCGCTCGACGAACTGGCTGAGGTGCCCCGACACGTGGACGACGTCGTCGGCGCGCAGGGTCCCCGAGAACACGCGGACCAGCGACAGTCGACCCACATAGGGGTCGCTGGTCGTCCGGATCACCTCGGCCACCAGGGGACCGTCGGGATCGCAGGTCAAGGCCGGCAGGGTGGCGCCGACCGGGCTGTATGCGATGGGCACCGGCCGGCCCACCGGCGACGGGAAGCACTGCTCGATGACCTCGAGCACCTCCTCCAGGCCGACGCCGGTCGCGGGGGAGATCGGCACCAGCGGGAAGAACGTCGCCTTGGCGACGGCCGCCTTGAGGTCCTCGATCACCGTCTCCGTGGAGATGTCCTCGCCCTCGAGGTAGCGGTCGAGCAGCGTGTCGTCCTCGGACTCCTCGATGATCGCCTCGATGAGCGGGCCGCGGCGCTCCTCGATGGCGGCGGCCTCGTCCCCGTCGGGGTCGCGTACGACCCGGGAGCCGCCCGAGGAGTCGAAGACCCGCTGGCTGAGCAGTCCCATCGACCCGACCACGGCTTTGTCGGCGTCGTGCACCGGCAGGTAGAGGGCCTGGGCGTCGCCGAACGCCCGCTGGCAGCGCGCGATGGTGTCGTCGTAGTCGGAGCGCGGCATGTCGAGCTTGCTGACGGCGACGGCGCGCGGCACGCCGACCGCGGCGAGCTCCTGCCACAGCAGCGCCGTCGCGCCGTCGATGTCGTCGGCCGCCGAGATGACGAAGATCGCCGCGTCCGCTGCTCGAAGCCCCGCCCGCAGCTCGCCGACGAAGTCGGGGAACCCGGGAGCGTCGATGAGGTTGACGGTCAGCCCGTTGCTCTCGAACGAGGCGACGGCGAGCCCGACCGAGCGGTCCCGTTCACCCTCCTGCGGCCGACGTCCGGGGACCCGGGTGGCGACGAGATGGTCGAACAGCGTCGACTTCCCGGCTCCGCCCGGACCGACCAGGACGACGTTGCGGATGTCCTCGGGGGCCCGGGGCTGCGGCGCGGGGGTTGACTCGGTTTTCGCGGCGCCTCTGCTCACGCCCCCACCCTGTCAAGCGCCCGTTGAGGGCACAAGGGCAGTCGCCGGCGGCTCAGGCCCGAGTCGCGACGACGAGCAGGTA
This sequence comes from uncultured Actinomycetota bacterium, assembly GCA_963751085.1. GTDB lineage: Bacteria > Actinomycetota > Actinomycetes > Actinomycetales > Dermatophilaceae > Lapillicoccus. Next base: position 454,534 of record CAVVTH010000006.1, read on the forward strand.
CTCCCACGGCATGTGCCCGTCCGCGAGGTACCGGTCGCCGAGATCCGCCAGCACGTCGTCCAGCTCGGCGACCCGGTTCGGGTCGTCCGCGATGTTGCGGTATGCGGCGATCGTGGGCCCGTAGAAGTTCTTGAAGAAGTCCCGGAACTCCGCCCCCGTCGTGAAGCGGTCCACGTCGAGCTCCTCCCGCGTCGCGGTCAGCGTCGAGACCCCGTCGCCGAAGAGGTCGCGGACGTGAGTCTCGTTGCCCCACAACGGTGGTGGTGAGGCACCGGGCGGCGGCGCGGCCGCATACGGCTTCATCGCGGCGAACATCTGGCCGATGAACCCCTCCGGCGTCCAGCTGACGAGCGCGATGGTGCCGCCCGCTTTGGTGACCCGCAGCAGCTCGTCGGCCACCGGCTGGTGGAACGGCGCGAACATCACCCCGACGAGCGAGAGCACAGCGTCGTACTCGCCGGTGGAGCACGGCAGATGTTCCGCGTCGGCCTCCATCCAAGTGATGTCGAGACCCTCGACCGTGGCCCGCTGGCGGCCGGTCTCCAGCAGCTCCGGCGTGATGTCGGTCGCCCAGACCTGCCCGCCGGCGCGGGCGGCGGGCAGGCTGGCGTTGCCGGAACCGGCAGCGACGTCGAGGACGCGGTCACCCGGTGCGATTCCGGCCGCCTCGACGATCCGCGGGCCCAGGTCCTGGATGACCTCGGTCGCGACGTTGTCGTAGTTGCCCAGCGCCCACATGGCGCGGTGCTTGGTCTTGATGGGGTCGAGCGTGATCGGTGTGGTCGTCATGTCTTAGACGGTAGGAGCGGCGGGCCGGCGCCGGCATCGGTGCGTGCGCGCAGTGTTGCGGGGTGGCGGCCGGCTTCCGGCGCCCTACGCGTAGTCGCTGAGCGAGGTGACTACGCGGTGGTGAGCAGCCGGGCGACGGCCGCGGCGCGAGCCGACTTTCCCTGGAGGTCGAGCTTGACGTAGACGTTCTGCAGGTGCCGCTCGACGGTGCGGATGCTGAGGTGCAGCTCCCGGGCGATGTCGTCGTTGTCGTAGCCGCGGGCGGCCAGGGTGAGCACCTCGCGCTCCCGAGCCGACAACGAGGTGGTCGTCGACGCCACGGCGGCCTCGCGGTCCGGTCGCAGGAACTCCTCGACCTCGTGCACCAGCACCGGCCAGGCGCTCTCGTGCTCGAGGATGATGTGGTTCTCGCTGTCGAGGGGCACCAGCCGGGCGCCGCGGATGGACGACGCGAGGAACCGGCCCTCGTCGAAGCCGTTGATCTGTTCCCCGGTGGCGTGCAGCACCAGTGTCGGGACGTCGAGCTGTGGCAGGCACTCGGCGGCGCCGTGGTGGCGGCGCTCGTGACGGGACGCGTAGGCGGAGCTGGCCGAGGCCGAGACCCGCTGCAGCTCGTCGAGCCAGCCCTTCTGCTCCTCGGTGGCGGCCGGGATGAGCATCGAGGTGAAGACCCGGCGGAAGGTCGAGTCCGGGCGAGCCCAGCCGACCTTGATCATCTGGTCGAAGGTGTCCTCCACCTCCGACTCCTCCGCGGTCTGGTCGCGTGCCGCGTCGGCGTAGCTGTTGTAGAACAGCAGCCGAGTGACCCGCTCGGCGTGCTCGGCCGCATACCGGATCGCGACCGGGCCGCCCTGAGCCATCGCCATGAGCGCGAACCGGGGGTAGCCCGCGTCCTCGACGACCGCCTCGAGGTCGGCGATCCGCATGTCGAGCGAGAAGTCGGTGACGTCCCAGTCGGACAGGCCGTAGCCCCGCTCGTCGAACCGGACCACCGTGGCGAACCGTCCGAGGTCGGCGAGGAAGTGGCGCCACACCGGGCTCTCCCAGTCGAACTGGAGGTGGCTCAGCCAGCACGTCGAGATGACGAGCGGCGGGCCGGAGCCGTGGACGGCATACGCGATCCGCACGCCGTCGGCGGACCGGCAGAACCGGACCTCCTGCGGTGGCGTGGCGGAGCGACCCGACCCTGGCACGTCTCGGATGGTACGCCGGGACCGTCGCCGCCCCGCCGGGTTCCGCAGGGTCAGAAGGCCATCGCGGCACTCGGGGCGACCGGCGTGCGCATCGCCGCGGACAGCTCGGCGACCGCCCCGGCTCGCTGCTCGGCGAGGAGTCCGGCGCGGTGCTGGGCCACGAGGTTGCCACCGCCGAGGTATGCGGCGCCAAGGGCCTGCACCGGCAGCCGGACGTCCGCGTCGGCCGAGGTCGGCTCGACGGTGGCTTGGCCGGAGTCGTCGGCGTGGATCCGCCAGCGGCCGGCGTTCCACGGCGCGCTCACGTCCTCGACCTCGACGGTGACGTCGCACGGCCGGGACCAGCTGCGGCCCTGGAGCGCCTCCGCCAGGTCGACGAGCCGGACCCACAGGCTGTCGAAGGTGCCGACGTCGGCGGTCGACCGAGGGCCGCCGGCCCAGAGCACGAGCGGGTCGTCGACCCCGACCTTGCCGATCGAGATGGTGCCCATGAGGTCGAAGTCGACCAGCCGGCGCAGGAGCACGAGCTGGGCGACCGGGTCGCCGACGAGGAGCCAGACCTTGAGCTCGCCGGCGGGGCGGTACTTCTCCCACTTGTGCGACCGGCGGAGCACCGCGAAGCCGACGTCCTCGCCGCCGCGGCGGGCGAAGAGCACCCGCCACGGCTCCTTGTCGCGCAGGAGCTCGGCCGGCTCGTGGCAGATCCGTTCGTAGTAGCCGAAATTGCCGACCATCGCACCGAGGTCGGCGGACCTCAGGTGGCACTCGTACATCCGCGCCGCCAGGCCGGCATCGGTGACCGTGGCCAGCTGGGTGGTGACCGTGGCGGCCGCGTCGTCGAGGCCCGGCGCCGTGAGCGTGGTGTCGCGGCCGAGCTCCACCGTCAGCTCCAGCGAGGCCAGCCCGTAGCCGTGGCGGCCGTAGATCGCGGGTTCGCTGGCGTGCAGGGCCGAGAGGTGGGTACCGGGTTCGGCGTGGACCTGCTCGAGGTGGTGACGCATCATCGCCGAGAGCACGCCGCGCCGCCGCTGGTCGGGGTGGACGCCCACCCAGCTGAGGCCGGCGCAGGGCACCTGGCGCAGCCCGGCGGCCGGCCCGTGCACCGACAGCGTCATGGGGAAGACGCCGTAGACGCCGGGGTAGGTCGCCTCGTCGGCACCATCGACGTGGGCGGCGAACCGGTGCTCCGGGGCCAGCCCGACCAGCTGCTGCTCGGCGGGCTCGGCCAGCACCTCCTGGAACCACACCGTCTGGTCGGTCGCGAGGAAGCGGTCGGCGTCGGTCGCGGGGCCGACGCTCACGGCGGCACGGGACTGGTCGGTCGTCATGACAGCAGCCAACCGGTGCAACGGCGCGCGCATCAAGCGGATTGCCGTCCGCCGATCGGACGACCCAGCCGTCCGCCCGGGATACCGCTGGTCGGCGGACCTCGCCCAGCCGGCGTTCTCGCGACACTCGAACCGGCGCCGCGGTAACGGGAGACCGCGGCGCCGCCGCCGTCGTTCCACCCGTCGTCCCACCACAGGAGAGTGCCGTGCGTCGCGCCATGACAACCCTCGCAGGACCCAACGAGGTCGTCGCCCACCTCCTCGGTTTGGGTGTCGAGCAGGTGGTTCGGCTCAACGGCTCGCGGGTCGAGATCGTCGCACCGCCGTCGAGCGGTGGTGTGGTGCTGCGGTCGTTCGAGGTGGGAACCGACGCGACGTGGCCGGCGTGCGACCTGCCGTTCGAGGGGCAGGACGTCCTGCGGGCCGTCCGCCACGACGCCAGCCGGGTGACTGCCGTGGGCGACCGGATCGCGGTGAGCACCGTCCGCTGCTCCACCGACCCATCGTCCGACGCGCGCGGCACCTCAGCCGTGGAGCTGTACGAGCTCGACGGGACCCTGGTGACGCGGCGGGTGTTCAGCGACGGTGTGGCGGTGACCGCGCTGGACGGTGCGGTCGTGGACGGCGTCCCGTTCCTCGCGGTCGGACTCAGCACGTCCGGGTGTCCGAGTGGTCCGCGCGGACCGGATCGGGCTGCCGGACCACGACATCCTGCCCGCGGACTGGCGCGATGCCGCATACCGGGGCGGGAACCGCGAAATCGTCATGGCCGTTGCGTTCGGTGCCGACGAGGACGGCCGGGCCATGCTGGTATGCGCGTCCATCACCGGCGACGGCACGGCCCTCGTCGCCACGGACGTGCTGGACGGCCGGCTGCTGTGGAGCGACAACCTCCTCAGCGACCAGCCGTTGCGTGACCACCCCACGTCGATCGCGGTCGGACCGTTCGGTCATGCGGGCGTGCCGACGGTCTCGGTCGCCTGGTCCTCGGGGCGGCTGACGCTGCACGACGCGACCCGCGGCACCCGGCCGTACCGCGTCGACCCCCAACCGGACAACGCCGTGACCGCGCAGTCCTTCGTCACCGGCCGAGGCGGCCGCCACTGCCTGGCCATCCAGCGCCGCCGAGAAGCGCGAGCCGTGCTCGTCTCCGGCGGGACGCGCCAGCGGCTGGCCTGACGACACCGGCCGCCTTCGTCAGCGCGGTCGTCGCTCCCGCAGGCGGGCGACGGCCCGGTGGCGCAGCGGGCGCACGGGGTAGTCCCACTCACCGACCATCTCGACGGCGTCACCGCCGAGGCCGGTCTTGAACCGCAGCAGCCCGAACAGCGGGTCGGCCGGGTCGAGGGTGTCGGAGATGCCGCGCAGGTCGTAAACCTGCGCCCCACCGGCGTGCGCGTCGGAGAGCATCCGCCACTGCAGCGCGTTGCTCGGTCGCCACTCGCGACCGGCCGACGCCGACGCGCCGTGGGTGTAGGACACCGCCGGTCCCACGCGCGTCCGCAGCGCGGCGGCGTATGCGGTTCCCTCCCGGCTCGCGAGGTAGAGGTCGAGGCGCTCGGGGTCCTCGCCGCGCAGCGAGCGCCACATCCGCTGGAAGAACTCGAGCGGCAGCGGCGGGAAGCCGTCCCGGCCGGCGGTCTCCGCATACCGCTCGTAGAAGACCGGCAGGTCGCCGGCATCGCCGGTGGTGACGACGACGCCGGAGGCGCTGGCCTTGCGGAGGTTGCGCCGCCACTGGGTGTCCAGCCGGTCGGCCGGGTCGTCGTCGGCGGACAGCGGCACGTGCGAGCGGTAGCGCGGGTGCATCTGGCCGCCAAACCCCGGACCCGGTGCCTCGTACTGCTGCCAGCCCCGGTCACGGAGCGCGTCGACGACGGTCGCGGCGACCGGGTCGACCGCGTCCGGCGGCAGGTCGCGGAGCCGGCCCGGACCGGGCGAGCGGATCACCGACCGAAGCGTCTCGACACCCCACCGGCGCAGGACGAGATCGGGAGCGAGCTTCACCGAGAAGACCCGGCGGCCGCCGCAGGTGGGCCAGCAGCGGGTCCAGGACCGCGTCGACGCCGAGGGCACCCCAGTCGACCACCGGGCCCTCGCCGACGTAGGCCAGCGACCCGACGACGGGAACCGAGCGGTAGAGCACCAGCGCGACCGCGCGCAGCGCCGGACCGTCGAACCAGCCGACGCTCTCGGCGGTCCAGCGCGGCGGCATGACGCCCCACGACGGGCACTGCAGGTATGCCGCGTGCCCGCACTGCCGGATGAACGCCAGGTGCTCAGCGGCCGAGATGCGCCGGACCTCGAGCGACGCGGTCACCCGGTCACCGGTGGGTCAGGCGACGCCTCGTCGCGCGAACGCCGTTGATGACGTTCCACTTCAGGGCACCAGCCACCTCTCGGGCGTGCTCGGCCGCGGTGAAGTCACGCGCGTTCTCGGCGTCGGCCAGCGCCCGGTCGAGGTCGTGGTCGGCGTCCTGGAGGACCCGCCAGAAGTCGCGCCGCATCGGCCCGATCGCGTCGTACCCGTAGGACCGGTAGATCCCCGCGAACAGCGGCTGGAACAGCCGGACCCGCTCGTGCAGGCCGCTGGAGTAGGACATCGGGTTCTTGTGCCGCTGGAGGATGTAGTCGGGGACCATGTCGGCGAACGTCTGCCGGAGGATCCACTTCTCGTAGCCGTCGCGCATCTTCATCGACGCGGGCAGCCGCATCGCCATCGTCAGCATGTCGAGGTCGAGGTAGGGCACCCGCGCCTCGACCCCGTTGCCCATGCTGGTGCGGTCGACGCGCTGCAGCTCGGTGCGGCTCAGGTGCCGGATCTTGTGCAGGAACAACGCTTTCGACTGCTCGGGCGAGATTTCGCGGTACATGTCGTAGCCGCCGAACAGCTCGTCCGAACCGTCGCCGGTGAGGACGACCTTGATGCCGCTGGCGTGGACGCGCTCGAACAGCTTGATCGACACGACGGCGTTGATGACGTCGCCGTACTCCGTCGCCTCGCTGACCCGGATGGCCTCCCGCACGTCGGCCAGACCGATGTCCCGCGGGCGCAGCGTCACCACCTCGTGGCGCACCCCGAGGTCGGCGGTGAGGCGGCGCGCATACGCGAGGTCCTCGCTGCCCTCCGTGCCGACGGTGAACGCCACGACGTCGGGGTGCAGCTCGCGCACGTGGGCGAGGGTCAGCGAGCTGTCGAGACCGCCGGAGAGGACGACGCCCACGGGCAGGTCGGTGTCGACCCGCATCCGCACGGCCTCGCGGTAGGTCCGCCGGACGAGCTCCTTCGCCGCGTCGAGGTCCTCGACCATCGGCTGGCCCTCACCGAGCCGCAGCAGGTCGATGTAGGGCTGCAGCTCCGGCGCGGCGCCGGGCTCGGCCCAGCCACAGTGGCCCGGAGGGACCTCGTGAACGGTGATGCCCGGGCGGAGCGGACCGGTCAGCGACTTGACCTCGGAAGCGACCGCCAGCCGGCCGTCGACCAGGGCCCAGTAGAGCGGCTTGACACCCGCTGGGTCGCGGGCGAGGAACACCCGCCGGGTATGCCGGTCGACCAGCCCGAAGGCGAACTCGCCGCGGAACCGCAGCAGGGCTTGCTCGCCCCAGGCCAGCACGCCCTCGAGGGCCACCTCGGTGTCGGAGTCGGACCGCAGCTCGCAGCCGTCGCCGATCAGCTCCTGACGCAGGACCTCGAAGTTGAAGATCTCCCCGTTGTAGGACAGGGCCCAGCGGCCGTCGGCGGAAGTCCACGGCTGTACCGCACGGTCGCGGTCGACGATGCGCAGCCGGTGGGTACCGAGCAGCGCATCGTCGTCGACCAGGGTCTCCTCGACCTCACCCCGGGGGCAGACCGTCGCCAGCATGGCCGCGAAGGTCGCGGTGTGGTCGCGGGCCGCAGGGCCGACGAGCAGGGCGATGCCGCACATCTACGTGGTCACTCGCAGTTCGTCAGGTGGTGGTCAGAGACGGGTCACGGTACGCCGGGACGTGCTCGGGGTTGAGGCAGAGGTGCCAGGCCTGACCTTCGCCGATGACGTTGAGGACGCCCTGGTCGCGGTAGTCGGTGAGGATGCCGCGCAGGCTGTCCGCGGCGCCGAACGTCTCGAACCAGGTGATCTCGACGTCCGCGGCCCAGCCGAGGCAGTGCGAGCTGGGCAGCAGTGCGGAGTAGCCCAGCTCGCTGAGGTGCCGCTGATGTTCGACGCTGCGGACGATGCTGTTGACCCACAACGGCGGCGTGCCCGCGGGCGTGTCCTTGCGCAGCCGGTCGGCGACCTCGTTGAGGACCGCGACGACCTCCGGTCGGGCGACGAGAAACTTCATCCCCGACACCTGGGGTCGCCGGCGCGGCGTGAGCCGGCGGCGGGCCGCGTCGCGGCCGCGCCCGAGGAGGCCTTCGGGCTGTACCGCGAACCGGAACCGGAGAGCCCCCGCCTCCTCGAGCCGGGGAAGCGACACCAGGTCCGGCGCGTCCTCGACCGCCGCTTCGTCGGCGAAGGGGGTCACGTGCGACCACCACATGGCGTCCAGCTGGTGCAGCACGAGGATCCGCACCAGTGCGGACCGGCTCTTCGGGCTCGACGGCAACCGCATCTTGGGGTCCTGCAGCTCCCGCCGGGCGGCGGCGAGCAGCTCTTCCCGCGTGGTGGCCCGGCGGTCGATGACCTGGGTCGCGGCCGGACCGTGGAGCTCGTGGTCGAGGGCTGCGAGCGCCGTCGCGTTGTCCGCGCCGCCGTCCAGCGCCTGCGTCATGGCGGCGACGGCGGCATTTACCTCCGAGTGGTAGGCCGACACCAGCGCGGGATGCGCGGGCCTCCTGGTCGCGACCACGAGGAGCGACCTTATCCGCCGCCTGACGGCGCCGACAATTCCGCCTACCCGGGAAGACGCCGTGAAAACCGCGGGGCTAGGCGCTCACCTCGACGAGGACCGGTGCGTGGTCGGACGGGCCCTTGCCCTTGCGCTCCTCCCGGACGATCTCGGCGTGCGTGACCCGGGCGGCCAGGGCCGGCGACCCGAGGACGAAGTCGATCCGCATCCCCTGCTTCTTCGGAAAGCGGAGCTGCTGGTAGTCCCAGTAGGTGTAGGTACCCGGCCCCGGCGCATACGGGCGGACCAGGTCGGCGTAGCCGGCGTCGACGACGCCCTGAAAAGCGGCCCGCTCGCCCGGGGACACGTGCGACTTGTCCGTGTAGAACTCCATGCTCCAGACGTCCTCGTCGAACGGTGCGATGTTCCAGTCGCCCATGAGCGCGATCGGGGCCGTCGGGTCCTTCTCGAGCCAGCCGGCGGCGGTGTCGCGCAGGCGCGCCAGCCAGTCGAGCTTGTAGAGCATGTGCGGGTCGTCGATGTTGCGCCCGTTGGGGATGTAGAGCGACCACACCCGGATCCCGCCGACGGTCGCGCCGATGGCCCGCGCCTCGCTCTCGATGGGCTCACCCCAGCCGGGCATCCCGTCGAACCCGACCTCGACGTCCGTCCAGGCCCACCCGGGAGGCGATCGCGACGCCGTTCCACTGGTTGAACCCGACGTGGGCCACCTCGTAGCCCAGGGCCTCGAACGTGAGGTAGGGGAACTGGTCCTCGCGGGCCTTGGTCTCCTGCATGGCGAGCACGTCGAGGTCCGCCCGCTTCAGCCAGTCCTCGACGCGGTCGATCCGGGACCGGATGGAGTTCACGTTCCAGGTCGCGATGCGCACCAACGAAACCTATCGACATACGCTGACGCCCATGACGACCGCGTTGGTGACCGGAGCGACCGCCGGGATCGGTTATGAGTTCGCCCGCCAGCTGGCCGAACGCGGCCACGACATCGTCCTGGTGGCCCGCGACCGGGTCCGGCTGGAGAACGTCTCCGACGAGCTGCGCCGCGACTACAAGGTCCGCTCCGAGGTGCTCGTCGCCGACCTGTCCGACCGTGCGCAGACCGGAAAGGTCGCCCAACGGCTCGCCGAGGACGCTCGCCCGGTGGACCTGCTGGTCAACAACGCCGGCTACGGGATGAAGAAGGGCTTCCTGGCCAACGACGTCGAGACCGAGGAAGCCATGCTCGACGTGCTCTGCACCTCGGTCCTCGTCCTCTCGCACGCCGCCGCGCGGGCGATGAGGGTCCGCGGGCGCGGCGGCATCATCAACGTCTCCTCGGTCGCCTCGTATGCGGCGATGGGCACCTACTCGGCGGCCAAGGCCTGGGTCCGCTACTTCTCCGAGGGCCTCTCGCGCGAGCTGCACGGGTCCGGGGTCACCTGTATGGCGCTCTGCCCGGGCTTCACGCATACCGAGTTCCACGAGCGCGGCCAGATGAAGATGAACCGGCTTCCCGAGTTCATGTGGCTCGATGCGCCGACCGTGGTGCGGCAGGGGCTCGACGACGCCGCGAAGGGCAAGATCGTGTCGGTGCCGGGGGTTCAGTACAAGACGCTGGTCGGCGTCATGAGCGCGGTGCCGCGGGTGCTCGTCCGCGACGTCTCCAGCTCGCTCGCCCGGCGCCGGCGCACCGAGGGCAGCTAGGGCCGAGGGCACCCGGCCGTAGCCTGACCGGGGTGGAGCTGCGGCTGGAGTGGGGTCCGACCGGCGCTGCGGCGCTCGCGGCCGAGTGCGACGTGGCGGTGGTGGTCGACGTGCTCGCCTTCTCGACGACGGTCAGCGTGGCCGCCGACCGCGGCGTCGAGGTGCGGCCCTACCGATGGGCCGACGGTTCAGCCGTCGACGAAGCGCGGCGGCTCGGTGCCACCATGGCCGTCCACCGGGGCGACGCGACACCCGGCGACGTCAGCCTGTCGCCGGAGACGTTCCGGACCGCCCGGGACCTCACCCGCGTGGTGCTGCCGTCGCCGAACGGGTCGACGATCTGCGCCGTCCTCGCGGAGGCGGGAGCCGACGTCGTCGTCGCGAGCCTGCGCAACCGGCGCGCGGTCGCCGCATACCTGCAGCGTCGTGGTGGCCGGGTGCTGCTCGTCCCCGCCGGCGAGCGCTGGCCGGACGACTCGCTGCGCCCCGCCATCGAGGACCATTGGGGCGCGGGCGGCGTCGCGGCCGCCGTCCTCGACGCCGACCCCACCGTCGAGGCGAGCGCGGAGGCGGAAGCCGCGGTGGCCGCATACCGGCTGGTCGAGGAGCGCATCGCGGCGGCGCTCGACGCGTGCCCGAGCGGCCGAGGAGCTCACCGGCTGGGGGTATGCGTCGGACGTCACCATCGCCGCCGAGCTCGACACCAGCGCGGCCGTGCCGGTGCTGCGGGACGGCTGGCTGGTCCCTCAGTCGGTGGGGTAGAGGCCGGCGAGGTACGCGTCGCCGTAGTAGCGCTCGAGCTCCTCGATCGACTCGTCGGGCCGTTCGAGCTGCTGGGCGATGACGGCGCGCGAGGGAGCCGCCTCGGGGTTCCACGCCTCCGGCTGCCACGCCTGGCTGCGCAGGAACGCCTTGCCGCAGTGGAAGAACGCCTCCTCGACGTGGACCTCGAGGGCGAGCACCGGGCGGTGCCCCTTGACCACGAGGTCGTCGAACCAGGGTGCGTCGCGGACCAGCCGGGCGGTGCCGTTGACCCGAAGGGTGTCGGGGCGGCCCGGGATGAGGAAGAGCAGGCCGACGTGCGGGTTGGCGAGGATGTTGAGGTAACCGTCGGCCCGCTTGTTGCCCGGCCGTTCGGGCAGCACCACCGTCGACGCGTCGAGGACGTGGGCTAGGCCGGCCGGGTCGCCCTTGGGCGAGGCGTCGGCGTGACCGTCGGCGTCAGAGGTCGCGACGATGCAGAGCGGCGACGGCGGCGATCCACTGCCGGTGCAGGTCGCCGAGGCGGGGCAGCACCTTGTCGACGACCCGCTGGATCGGGTAACCGATGACGGCGCGCAGCTCGTCCTCGCTGTCGAGGTATGCGGTCTGCGTAGTGGGGGCGACGGCCGTCATGGTGTCCGAGGCTAGGGGAGGGCGGCTCATCGGTCGCCTAGGTTTGTCACGTGAGCACCAACGAACGCCCCGACGTCGCGACCGCCCGGGCCCGGCTCCTCGAGATCGTCAAGGCCAAGGCGATCGTGCACGGCAAGGTCACTCTGTCGTCCGGCCGCGAGGCCGACTACTACGTCGACCTGCGCCGGATCTCCCTCGACGGCGAGGCCGCCCCGCTGGTCGGCGTCGTCATGCGCGACCTCACCAAGGACCTGGACTACGACGCGGCCGGCGGCCTGACGCTCGGCGCGGACCCGGTCGCGACGTCGATGCTGCACGCCGGCGGCCGCTGCCGGCGAGCGCTGCGACGCGTTCGTGGTCCGCAAGGAGGGCAAGGCTCACGGACTGCAGCAGCGCATCGAGGGTCCGTCGGTGGCCGGCCGCCGGGTGGTCGTCGTCGAGGACACCACGACGACCGGCGACTCCCCGATCGCCGCGGTGCGGGCGGTGCGGGAGGCGGGCGGCGAGGTCGTCGCGGTCGCGACGATCGCCGACCGGGCAACCGGCGCGGCCGGGAAGATCGAGGCCGAGGGCGTCGCATACCGGTTCGCCTACAGCCTCGCCGACCTGGGTCTCGCTGGCTCCAACCCCTAGGCTGCACCCCATGGCCACCACCCTGATCGTCATTCTCGTCATCGTCGTGGTCCTCGGGCTGATCTTCGCCGGGCTCTACAACGGCCTGGTCAAGCTGCGCAACGTCGTCCAGGAGTCGTGGGCCCAGATCGACGTCGAGCTCAAGCGGCGGCACGACCTCATCGGCAACCTCGTCGAGACGGTCAAGGGCTACGCTGCGCACGAGCGCGGCACGCTCGACGAGGTCACCCGGGCTCGCGCCGCGGCCATGGCCCCGAACCAGACCCCCGCCCAGGCGGCCGAGTCCGAGGGCGCGCTGAGCCGCTCGCTCGTCAACCTCCAGGCGGTCTCCGAGGCATACCCCGACCTCAAGGCCAACCAGAACTTCATGGCCCTCCAGGGCGAGCTGAGCTCGACCGAGGACCGCATCGCCAGCGCTCGCCGCTACTACAACGCCAACGTCCGCGCGCTCAACACCAAGGTCGAGACGCTGCCGACCAACCTCATCGCCGGAATGGCCGGGGTGACCAAGGCCGAGTACTTCGAGACCGAGGGCATCGCCCGGGAGGCGCCGCAGGTCAGCTTCGGCACCAACGGGCCGGCGACGCCGTCGGTGGGGCAGGCCCCGGCCTCGGCGCCGCTGCCGCCCGGGCCGCAGGACGCGCCGCCGCCCCAGGGGTGACGGCGCCGGCGGGGGCTGGTTCCGTGCTGCGGCGGCTCACCGGGTTCACGGTGCTGCCGCTGCTCTCGCTGGTCACCCCGTTCCTGCTGCTGCCGGTCGTCGCCCGCGTCGCGGGGCCCGGCGGCTGGTCCAGCTTCGTGGCCGGCCAGGCGGTCGGCACCGTCGGGGCGACCATCGTGTTCTGGGGCTGGAACGTCGGCGGTCCGGTGCTCGTCGCCCGGGCCTCAACCGCCGAACGAGCCGAGGTGTATGCGGCCAGCCTCCGCACGCGCTACCTCCTGCTGATCGTCGTGGTCCCGGTCGCTGGCCTCGTGAGCGCGGTCGTGGCGCAGCCCGGCCAGCGGAACCACGCGTGGGCCATGGCGGCAGCGACCACGCTGCTCGGGATGTCGCCCTCCTGGTTCGGGATCGGCGTGGGCGAGCCGTGGCTGTTGTTCTGGTACGACACGCTGCCGCGCGTTGTCGCGGCCGTCGTCGGGGCCGGCCTGGTCGCCGCGACCGGGTGGATCTCGCTCTACCCGATGGTGCTCGCCGTCTCGGTCGCGGTGTCGCTGGTCGCGTTTCGACGCCGGGTGACGCCGTCGGCGGCCCAGACGTGGCCGTGGCCGGTGGGACGCGCGGTCGGCGAGCTGCGGCACCACCTCGGCACCGCCGGGCATCAACCTGGCGGCGACGGCGTATGCGTCCACGCCGGTCCCCGTGGCGACGGTCGCCTTCCGGCCGCAGGTCTCGTCGCCGTTCGCGTCGGCCGACGCCGCATACCGGCTCGGGCTGTTCACCGTGACGGCGATGGGCAACGCCTTCCAGGGCTGGACGTTGGAGCCGGGTGCCGAGCGCCGGTCGCGGCACCGCGGGGCGTTCCTCGCGCACCTGGGACTGGGTGTCGTCGGCGGGGGGCTGTTCGCGGCGTTGGGCCCGTGGGTGACGGGGTTCGTGTTCGGGCCGGACGTGGCGGCGCCCCGGGACGTATGCGTCTGGTACGGCGTGGCGTTCCTGTTCCTCAGCGTCAGCACGCCACCGATCCGCAACCTGCTGGTCCCTGCGGGCCGGGTCCGGCTCGTGCTCGGCTGGACGGTGGGTTCGGCGGTCGTGGGGCTGGTGCTCATGGTCGGAGCGGCCCTGGCTGGCTGGAGCGCCGGCGTCGCGGCCGGGATGGCGGTCAGCGAGGCGGTCCTCCTCGCCGGCCTGCTCGTCCCCGCCCTCCGCGAGTCCCAGCGGATCACCTCATGACGCCTTCCAAACACGAGTTGTTGTCGATTTCAGCGCCGCAGGCGGCGCCACATCGACAACAACGCGAGTCTGGAAGATGGGCATGAAGGTCGTCGCTGTCATCACGGCGTTCGATCCCGGACCTCAGCTGGTCACGCTTGTCGACGAGGTCGCGCCGCAGGTCGCCGCCGTGGTGGTTGTCGATGACGGCTCCACGGCAGGGCTGGAGGTCCTCGCGACCCTCGAGGGCCGCCCGGCCGTCCGTCTCATCCGACAGGCGAACGCCGGCGTCGCGGCCGCTCTCAACACCGGCGTCCGCGCCGCCCTCACCGAGGACGCCGCCGACGCGGTGCTGACCCTCGACCAGGACTCCGGCCTGCCGGGCGGCTACGTCGATCGGGCGGTCCGGGCCTGGCAGGACGCCCAGGCGCGGCGCATACCGGTCGCCTTCGTCGCGGCCGCCACCTACAGCGGCCGCCCGGCGCGGACCCGGGGCGTCGTCCACGGGTTCACCCGGGCCTTCGACCCCATGCAGTCCGGGTCACTCGTGCCGGCCGCCGACCTACCGCGACGTCGGCTGCTACGACGAGGGCCTCGTCATCGACGCCGTGGACTCGGAGTTCACCGTCCGCTGCCTCGCCGCCGGGCTGGAACCGCTCATCGCCCCGGGGTGCGACCTCCGGCACGGCATGGGCGAGCGCACCACGGTCCGCGTCCTCGGCCGCGACCTCGCCTACAACCACCACTCTGCCGACCGGGTCTACTACATGGCCCGCAACGGCACGCTGGTCGCGCGCCGCCACGCCCGCGACGAACCCGCCTGGGTGCTGCGCCGTCTCGTCGAGGAGGCCAAGGCGCATACCCTCCGCCTGGCCCTGGACCCCGCCCGCAGACAGCTGGCTCGAGCCGCCGCCGCCGGTCTCCGCGACGGCCTCCGCGGCCGCACCGGCCGTCGGCCGACGACCTAGAGCTGGTCGCGGCGACCGGTCTCGAGCTCCTCCGGGGTGGGCGTGTCCTCCGCCAGCTCGGCCGGGCTCGGCGACCGGTCCCGACGGTGCCGCCACCACTCGAAGGCCGCGGGTACCAAGGACACGAGGACCACGAGCACGATGGCGACATCGAGCTTGTCCTGCAGCACCGGGAACGCCTGGCCCAGGAAGTAGCCGAGCAGCGTCACCGCGAGGACCCACAGCAGCGCGCCCACGGCGGACCAGAAGAAGAACCGGCGCCGGTCCATCCGGCCGATCCCCGCGACGACGGTCACGAAGGTGCGGACGATCGGCACGAACCGGCCGATGACCAGGGCCTTGTTGCCGTGCCGCTCGAAGAAGTCATGGGTCTGGTCCCAGTAGGCCCGCTTGATGATCCGGCCGTCGTGGCGGTAGATCGCCGGACCGACCGCGCGGCCGATCTCGTAGCCCACGACGTTGCCGAGGAACGCCGCCGCGAACAGCAGGACCAGCGCGAGCCACAGGCTGATCGGCAGCTTGCCGGTCGCGATGAACAGCCCGATCGCGAAGAGCAGCGAGTCACCGGGCAGGATCGGGAACAGCAGGCCGCACTCGATGAAGACGATGGCCAGGCTGACCCAGATCAGCGCGGTGCCGTACTGCGCGAGCAGGTAGTTGGGGTCCATCCAGCTGGGGCCCAGAGCGGGCAGCGCGGCCTGGACCGAGAGCAGCATCACAGGGAGAACGGTATGCGCCAGCGCACCGGTTCCGTTGCATCCTGACCGGGCGACGCGGCGACATACGGTGGCCGGATGACGGAGGTCGGCGTCGGCCCGTGGCTGGGACCGCGCCCGGAGGGCGACCACTGGGACGCCGAGCTGCTCGAGAACGGCGACCGTCGCAACGTCGACGACCGCTACCGCTACTGGCGGCACGAGGCGATCGTCGCCGACCTCGACACCCGCCGGCACCCGCTGCACGTAGCCGTCGAGAACTGGGGCCACGACTTCAACATCGGCTCTGTGATCCGGACCGCGAACGCCTTCAACGTCGCCGCGTTCCACATCGTCGGCCGGCGCCGTTGGAACCGCCGCGGCGCGATGGTCACCGACCGCTACCAGCACGAGGTCCACCACCCGACCGCGGCCGACCTCGCCTCGTGGGCGGACGCGGCGGCCGTACCACTCGTCGGCGTCGACAACGTGCCGGGATCGGTCGCGCTCGAGGGGTACGCGTTGCCCTCGCCCGCCGTGCTGGTGTTCGGCCAGGAGGGCCCCGGGCTCAGCCCGGAGATGCGGAAGGCCTGCGACGTGGTGCTGCACATCACGCAGTACGGCTCCACGCGGTCGATCAACGCCGGCGCCGCGGCCGCGATCGCCATGCACGCGTGGGTCCTTCAGCACGGTGGTGAGGCTCAGAGGCCGTAGGCACGGACGGCGTTGTCCCGTGCGACCAGCGCGGCCAGCCGGTCGGCGTCGGCCTCGCCGATCTCCCCCGCCGACAGCAGCTCGTCGACGACCACGTCGAACCCGCGCCGGAACAGCAGCGCTCCCAGCAGGTAGAGCTCCGCGAGCCCGTAGGCGTCCGTCGAGAACAGCAGCTTGCCGAACGGCACCAGCTCCAGGGTCTCGCGGATCAGCGCGGTGGACAGGGCGCCGGTGTTGTGGACCG
Organism: uncultured Actinomycetota bacterium; assembly: GCA_963751085.1. Classification (GTDB taxonomy): domain Bacteria; phylum Actinomycetota; class Actinomycetes; order Actinomycetales; family Dermatophilaceae; genus Lapillicoccus. Next base: position 470,873 of record CAVVTH010000006.1, read on the forward strand.
CCAGCCCGAGGTCCATGAACGCGTGCCCGAAGACCTGCGCAAGATAGGCGGCGTGGCGGTGGAACGGGTACGTGTGCAGGAGCAGCACCGGCACACCGAGCTCCTCGGTGGCCCGCAGGAACGGCATGAGCCGCAACGGATCCGCGGCGAGCAGGTCGAGGTCCGGGTCGCCGTAGCCGGTGTGGACCTGCACCGGTAGGCCCATCTCCAGGGCCGTATGCGCGAGCCAGCCGCTCACCGTGCGGTCGGCGACCCGCTTTGGGTCGACGTCGCGGAGGGCGGCCGCCAGCGCGTCCGCGGTCGGCTTCTCGGGCGGCAGGTCCAAGCCGACCCGGTATGCGGCGATGCTCTTGGCGGCGATCGCACCGCCGCTCCGCAGCCGCTCCTCGACCGCACCCGGGACGTCGTCGGTGCCCTCGTGCAGGACGGTCTCGACCAGGCGTTCCAGGCGGATCACCTCCAGGGCATCGCCGCCGGCCAGGCCGGCGAGCTCCGCGGGTGTCGTGAGCGGGGTGCCGCCCGGGCCGGCCAAGCCGGTGTCGACGAGGAAGGTCGCGATGCCGGCGGCGGTCAGCAGTCTTCGGTTGACGTCGGCGGCTCCCAGCTCGCGTCGCCGGACGAGGTAGGCGTCCGCCGGGGCGAGCGGCTCGAGGTCGAGCACCGGAGCGCAGTGGCGCCGAACCGCCAGGCCGAGCATCGAGTCGAACAGCGTCGTCCCGAGCGGTGACGCCTGCGGCGCCTCGTTCATCAGCGCCTCGAACCCGTCGCGGTCGAGGTCGGTGGTGACCAAGCCCGTGGCAGTGGTGGTCGGTCAGGGTCCGAGCCGCCCGAGGTCGGTCACGGCCCCACCGTCGACGAGGGAGCCGCCTCGGCCGACCCGTCGGGTGACTCGTCGAGGTGCCGGAACGCCGCGGACATCCGGTGGGCCAGGCCGGGGACGAGCAGGACGACGACCGTGACGAGCAGCAGCCAGCCGAACGCCACCACCGGGAACCAGCGCGGCGGTCCCTCGTCGGGGTAGGGGAACACGTTGCGGTAGAGCGTGTAGACCAGCATGACCAGCGCCAGCACCGGGATGACGACCTGCCAGCCGGGCACGTCCATCTTCTTGTCGATCCAGATCAGCTTGATGCAGCCGACCGTGGCGAGGACGTAGGCGACCAGGAGGATCAGGGTCCCGATCGTCCCGCTCCAGAGGAAGGTGTCGAAGGGCTTGGCGCCAAAGGCCACCGCGCACACCACCGCGATGACGGCGACGACCCCGGCGATGACGCCGGCCGCTGCGGTCGGCGTCGCGTTGGTGCCGGTGCGGGCCAGCGGGCTGCCGGGCGCCAGGTCGCGGCTGATGGCGAACAGCAGCCGAGAGGCGCCGACGACGCAGGCGAGGCAGCAGCCGAACGCCGAGACGGCGGCGCCCAGCGTGACGATGTCGCCGACCCAGGAGCCGACGTAGGAGGTGCCAAGGTCGCCCATCAGCGCGGGCGAGGCGATGAAGGCCTTGACGCCGTCCGCGGTCGGGGTGAACGCCATCATCTCGATGGCCGTCACCACGGTGAAGTAGACGCCGCCGAAGATCGCGGTGCCGAGGATCGCCCGGGGGATGTCGCGCCGGGGGTTGCGCGCCTCCTCGCCGAGTGTCGCGGCGGCCTCGAACCCCGCGAACGACAGCAGCCCGAACACGATGCCGAGGAACAGGGTCGACACGTCGGTCCCCGGCTCGACGGCGAAGACCGTGAGGGTGAACGTCGCGCCGTTCGGAGCGCTCCCGCTGAGCATCCGAAACAGCACGACGAGGGCGATGACGAGGATGAGCGCGACGGTCGCGCCCTCGACGCTGAGCAGCACCGCTCCCGCGCGCCGCGCCGGGACGACGGCCAGGAACAGGGCGAGGACCAGGGCGATGCCGCCGACGAGGAAGCCCGCCCAGTCCGGCTGGTTCGTCCAGATGCCCAGGGCGTCGAGGAAGGCGGAGCCGAAGATGCCCGCGGCCGAGGAGGTGACGAGGGCGTAGAAGACGTAGGTGCCCATGAGACCGAAGCCGGCGACGGCCCCGGCTCGAGCCCCGAGCGTTGCGCCGGCGAAGACGTAGACCGAGCCGGCATGCCGGTAGTGCTGGCACAGCCTCACGAAGACGTAGGCGATGAGCAGCACCGCGACGGCGGCCAGGAAGAACGCCAACGGCGTGGCCCGGCCCACCTGGCCGGCGGTGCCCTGCGGGTTGATGTTCGCCGCCATGCTCGGGGCCATCAGGGCGACCGAGATGCCGACCGCCTGCCAGACGGAGAGACTTCGGCGAAGGGTCGTGCGTTCCTGCGGGGTAGTGGCCATGCACGCTCCTGGTGGTGTCCGCAGTCCTCGAGTTTCCCGGCTCTCGCCAGTCTCCCGACGGACCTATGGTGTGTCCACCGAACCCGCCGCTGGCATACCCGATCTCGTGGGAGGACACCCGTGGACCAAGCCGACCGCGACCTGCGTCACGCCCGCGCCACCGAGCTCGCTCCCGCCCTCGCGGACCAGGGGGTGGTCGGCGTCGCGACGAGCTTCGTCGACAACGCCGGGATCTCCCGCGTCAAGACGGTCCCGGTCGCGAAGCTGCCCGCTCTCGCCGCGTGGGGTGCGGGGTTCTCCGCAGCGTTCGACTACTTCCGGGCCGATGACTGGGTGGCCGCGCCGCCGAGCGGCGAGGGGCCCGTGGGCGACCAGCGGATCGTTCCCGACCTGTCCCGGATCGTCGTCCTTGCGGCCCAGTCGGGGTGGGCGTGGGCCCCGGGTGACCGCTACGAGCAGGACGGCCGCCCGCATGCCCAGGACAGCCGGTTGCTGTTGCAGCGGGTGGTGGACGCCTGGGCCGAGCGCGGTGTGACGTTCCGGGCGGCGTACGAGACCGAGTGGGTCGTGTCGGCCGGCGAGGGTGACGACTTCGTGCCCGCGGCGGTCGGGCCCGCATACGGGCTGGGCCGGCTGGCGGCGGCCTCGGACTACGGGCGCGACCTGCTGGAAGCCTTCGCGGCACAAGGGGTTCGGGTGGAGCAGTTCCACCCGGAGTATGCGCCGGGCCAGTTCGAGGTCTCGGTCGCCGCGGAGTCCCCGGTCGGCGCGGCCGACACGTCGGTGCTCGTCAAGGCGACGGTTCGCGCTCTAGGACTGCGCTACGGGTTCCGGACGTCGTTCTCGCCGAAGGTCGACGTGTCGGGAGTGGGCAACGGTGGGCACGTGCACCTCAGCCCGTGGCGGGACGGGGAGAACCTCATGGCCGGCGGTACCGGGCGGTACGGCCTGACCCCGGACGGCGAGTCCTTCGCCGGCGGGGTGCTCGCGCACCTGCCGGCCCTGCTCGCCCTGGGTGCACCGAGCGTCGCGTCCTACCTGCGGTTGGTGCCGCAGCACTGGGCCGGTGCGTATGCGTGTTGGGGCCTGGAGAACCGCGAGGCGGCGCTGCGGCTGGTCACCGGCTCAGCGGGCAGCGAACCGTGGGCCGCGAACCTCGAGGTGAAGTGCGTCGACCTGCACGCGAACCCCTACCTGCTCATGGCCGGTCTCCTCGCCGCCGGCGCCGACGCGACCCCGCTGCCCGAGCCGATTGACGTCGACCCCGCCGCGCTGGACGAGGGCGAGCTGAAGCGGCGCGGAGTCGCCCTCCTGCCCCGCACCCTCCGCGAGTCGCTCGACGCGTTCCTCGCGGACCCGGTCCTGGCGAACTCGTTCGGGGCGTCGCTCATGGCGTCGATCGCGGCGGTCCGTGAGTCGGAGCTCGAGCAGCTGGGGTCCGCCACGCCGGAGCAGGTGGCCGACGCGTCACGGTGGGCGCACTGACGGAGAAGATAGCGGCTCGCCGCTGTCGATCTAGCCGTCGCTCGCCCGTCATCCCGGTGTCAGGCTCGACCGAGCCGTGATTCCCAGTGAAGGAGCACTTCTGTGACCGACTACGCGATCCTGCTGCCCGGTGACGACACCACCTACTTCGAGGGCACCGACGAGCACCGCGCGGCGACCCACGCGCGACATGTGGAGTTCGCCGCCGCTTTGGCCGCCCGCGGCCACACCATCACCGGTGGCGTCCAGCTGACGTCCGCCAAGGAGGCCAAGGTCGTCCGCGGCGTCGGCGGCCGACGTGACCGTGACCGACGGCCCCTACGCCGAAACCGTAGAGCAGCTCACCGGCTTCTACCTCGTGCGCAGCGACGACCTCGACGACCTGCTCGACGTGTGCGCGATCCTGGCCGACGGTGGCGGCGCCGTCGAGGTGCGGGCTGCGTGCCCGCGCCGGAGGACGACGCCTGATGCGGTTCCTCGTCCTCATCGCCTACGACGAGTCGACGTGGCCCGAGGCGACGGCCGAACAGCGGCTAGAGTTCGCCGACGCCCACCACGCCTTCGAGCAGGCGGTCTACGCCCACGGCACGCTGGTCTCGGGCGACGCGCTGGCCAGCGCCGCCCGCGGCTTCACGGTGCGGCACACCGGTCCGGGTGGCAGCGCACCGAGGGGCCGTTCGCGGAGACGGCGGAGCAGATCGGCGGGTTCTACCTCATCGACGTGCCCGACGAGCGCGCGGCGCAGGAGGCCGCCCAGTGCCTGCCCCGGCAGTACACGCTCGAGGTGCGACCGGCCATCGAGATCGACGGCTACGAGCGCAGTCGACACCGCCATCCGGGTAGCCGCTGATGGGGTGCTCAGCCGCCTAGCCTCGTCGGGTGGACGCGCACGCGGCGCTCGACGCGGCATACCGGCAGCACTGGGGCCGGCTGCTGGCACTGCTGGTGGGCCAGTTCCGCCGCCTCGACCTCGCCGAGGACGCGCTGTCCGACGCCTTCGAGGCGGCGGCGCGGCACTGGGCGGCCGATGGCGTTCCCACCACCCCGCCGGCCTGGCTGCTCACGGCAGCGCGCAGGCGGGCCGTGGACCGGCTGCGCGCCGAAGCGGTGACCGTCCGGAAGGAGCCGCTGCTGGCACTCGACGCGGAGCAGGTCGCGGCCTCGGCGAGGGTCATGGCCGAGCTCGGCGACGTGGTTGAGGATGACCTGCTCCGTCTGGTCCTGCTGTGCGCGCATCCGTCGCTGCCGCCGGAGTCGGCCAGCGCGCTCAGCCTCCGGCTCGTCGTCGGCGTGTCGACCCGCGACCTCGCCCGGCTCTTCCTCGTGTCCGAGCCGACGATGGCCGCCCGGCTCACCCGAGCGCGAAAACGCTTAGTTGGCGCGGAGTTCGGGATTCCGTCACCTGCGGACCTGCCGGCCCGGCTCGCGGTGGTAGGCCAGGTCGCCTACCTCGCCTTCACGACGGGGTATGCGCCGGGCTCGAGCCGCGACCTGCTGCGCGCCGACGTCGCGGGGGAGGCGGTACGGCTCGCCGGGGTGGTCCACGACCTGCGTCCCCGACCAGCCCCTGCCCACCGCGTTGCTCGCGCTGATGCTGCTGCAGCACTCCCGACGCGATGCCCGCGTCGACGCCGAAGGCCGGCTGGTCCTGCTCCCGGACCAGGACCGACGTCGGTGGCACGCCGACGAGATCACCTTTGCCCTGAGCCTGCTCGCCCCTCTGGTCGGTGCCGACCTCGAGGGCGAGGCGCGGTCCTACCTCCTGCAGGCGCTCATCGCCGCCGAGCACGCGACGGCCGTCCGCACCGCCGACACCGACTGGCCCCGAATCGCCGCCCTCTACGCGGAGCTGGAGACGCATACCGGCTCGCCCGTCGTCCGGCTGAACCGGGCGGTGGCCGTCGCCGAGGCGGCCGGGCCGGCGGCCGGACTCGACCTGCTCGACGGCCTCGAGGCAGTGCTCCACGAGGGCCACCGGCTGCCGGCGGTCCGCGCCGAGCTGCTGGTCCGCGCGGCTCGCACGGTCGAGGCGGTCGCGGAGCTCGACGTCGCCATCGCCCACTGCAGCAACGACGTCGAGCGGGCGCACCTGGAGCGACGCCGGTCCCAGATCGGTTGAGACGACCTGACTGGTCCCCGCGCGTCGTGGAAGGATGCGAGCTGCCTTCTACCGTTCGTCGCAAGGAGCAGCAGGATGCCCATCGCCACCCCCGAGGTCTACGCCGACATGCTCGACCGTGCGCAGGCCGGCACCTTCGCCTACCCGGCGATCAACGTGTCCTCGTCGCAGACTCTCAACGCGGCCCTCAAGGGGTTCGCCGACGCGGGCAGCGACGGGATCGTCCAGGTGTCGACCGGCGGTGCGGACTACCTCTCGGGCGCGTCGGTCAAGGACATGGTGGCCGGGTCGCTCGCGCTCGCGTCCTACGCCCACGAGGTCGCCAAGAACTACCCGGTCAACATCGCGCTGCACACCGACCACTGCCCGAAGGACAAGCTCGACGGCTTCGTCCGGCCGCTGCTGGCGGCGTCGACGGAGCGGGTCAAGGGCGGCGGGCTGCCCTACTTCCAGTCGCACATGTGGGACGGGTCGGCGGTGCCGCTGGAGGAGAACCTCCAGATCGCTGCGGAACTCCTGGAGCTGTGCCAGGCCGCGAAGGTCATCCTCGAGATCGAGGTCGGCGTGGTCGGCGGCGAGGAGGACGGCGTGGCCCACGAGATCAACGAGAAGCTCTACTCGACGCCCGAGGACGCCATCGCCACGGCCCGCGCGCTCGGGCTGGGGGAGAAGGGCTACTACATGACGGCCCTGACCTTCGGCAACGTGCACGGTGTTTACAAGCCCGGCAACGTCAAGCTGCGGCCCGAGGTGCTCAAGGCGGCGCAGGACGCGGTGCACGAGGAGTTCGACACCCCCGACGGCAAGCCGTTCCACCTGGTCTTCCACGGCGGCTCCGGCTCGCTGCCGGAGGAGATCTCGGCCGCGGTCGACTACGGCGTCGTCAAGATGAACGTCGACACCGACACCCAGTATGCGTTCACCCGCCCGGTCGCCGGCTACATGCTGACCAACTACGCGGGCGTCCTCAAGGTCGACGGCGAGGTCGGCAACAAGAAGCAGTACGACCCGCGCGCGTGGGGCAAGGAGGCGGAGGCCGGGATGGCCGCTCGCATCGTCGAGGCCTGCGAGAACCTGCGCGCCGCCGGTACCCACGCGTGACGCTCTCCGGCGACGGCGGCCTGCTGGGCATCCCGGACACCCGGCTGCCGGTCGACCCGGCCGCCGCGCGCCTCGGTGCCGGCGAGAGCCCGGAGACCGTCGCCGCGGCATACCCGACGTCGTCGCTGGCCTGGGCACTGCTGGCCGAGCAGGCGCTCGGCGCTGACCGTCCGGTCGAGGCTTACGCGTATGCGCGGACCGGCTACCACCGCGGGCTCGACGCGCTCCGGCGCGCCGGGTGGCGGGGTCAGGGGCCGGTCCCGTGGTCGCACGAGCCGAACCAGGGGTTCCTCCGTGCGCTCGCCGCGCTGCACCGGGCGGCGCGGGCGATCGGCGAGACCGACGAGGAGCAGCGCACCGGGACGTTCCTGCGCGACTCCTCCCGCGAGGCCGCCGAGGCGCTCGGGGTCTGACGCGCCCCGGCCGGGGCTGCGGCAGGACCATGTCGCCGGTCATGTCGCAGGTCATGTCGCGTGCAGGGTCGTGATCACAGCAGTAAGCGCGACATGACGCGCGACATGAGTGTGGAGCCGCGGCCTCCTGATCGCGGAGCGATCCGGAAGCCGGGTGGAGCCGCGGCTTGAGGATGTCGCCAGACATCCGGAAGCCGGGGAATGGACCCCCGATGTGTCCATTCCCCGGCACCTGCCCCCCTTGTGGGCAGCGGATCCGGCCGAGGCCGTGCCGCGGGCGCTCGGTGTCATCCCCAGAAGACGCCGAACAACCGTTGACATCCAATCACCTCAGTTGACGTCGGGAGTGGTCAAGACGTGCCAATGTCCCTAAGATGCCACCGTGGTCCTCTCCGATGTCCCCAGCTCGGATCTCATCGACGAGGACCCCCGGGAGACGATCTCCCGGCTCATCGCCGTGGAGGAGGAGCGGCTTCGGACCCGGCAGGGTGAGCTGGCGACTGCCCGGAACGCCCTGGTCCGCCTCCACGGCCTCGGGTCCCAAGCCGCCCCGGTGATTGCCCCGATCACCGTCGAGGTGGCGCCGACGCTGCTGCGGGGGCTGCTCGACGACACGCCAGGTCCGGTCCGCAACCTCGTCATGCGCATGGACGTGGGCTCCGGGACCGTCGAGGACTGGATGAGCTACAACCTCGAGGTCGTCCGAGACGGCAAGGAGCAGCGCACCCTCTACGACGACGCCGTGCTCGACAATCCGGTCCTTGCGGCGACCGTCGCGGAGTGGGCGGCCGCCGGTGAGCGCCAGCGCATCCTCGCCGGCGTCCCGAGCGAGTTCGTCATCTACGGCGATGCCGCCGTGGTCGGGCCGGAGGTGTGGGGTGAGCCGGCGTCGCAGTACGTCGTGGTGCGCGACCGGATGTTGGTCTACGCGTTCATCGAGGTGTTCGACCGCATGTGGGCGGCCGCCTCGCCGGTCCCGAGCCGGCGCACGTCCGACGAGGGCGAGGACGACCACCTGCTGGACCTGCTGAGCCGCGGCTTCAAGGACGAGGCCATCGCGCGGTACCTCGGCTGGAGCCTGCGGACGGTGCGCCGGCGGGTGGCGCGCCTCATGGACGAGCTCGGCACCAAGACCCGGTTCCAGCTCGGCGCGGAGGCGGTCCGGGCCGGCCGGCTGGACGTCCCCGGGCCGGGCGACGACGGTGAGGCGAGCATCGGCGCATACCAGGGTTCGGGATCAGGCTCGGCTCAGTTGGGCCGCCGCGAGCGCAGCGGATAGCCTCGCTGCGCGCTCGGCCGTCGACGGAAGCCGTGCGCCACGGGTTCGAGGAGGTGCGCGCATGCCGGCCGTAGTGCTGGTGGGCGCCCAGTGGGGCGACGAGGGCAAGGGCAAGGCGACCGACCTGCTCGGCGAGAGCTGCGACTACGTCGTCAAGTTCAACGGCGGGAACAACGCCGGGCACACGATCGTCATCGGGTCGGGCGAAACGGCCGAGAAGTATGCGTTGCACCTCCTGCCCAGCGGCATCCTCACTCCGACGTGTACCCCGGTCATCGGCAACGGCGTCGTCGTCGACCTCGGCGTGCTCTTCGAGGAGATCGACGGGCTGGAGGCGCGCGGTGTCGACACGTCCAAGCTGGTGGTGAGCGCCAACGCGCACGTCATCACGCCCTACAACCGCACCCTCGACAAGGTGACCGAGCGGTTCCTGGGATCGCGAAGGATCGGGACGACCGGTCGCGGCATCGGCCCGACCTACGCCGACAAGATGTCCCGGACCGGCATCCGCGTCCAGGACCTCTTCGATGAGAACATCCTGCGCCAGAAGGTCGAAGCAGCCCTCGACATCAAGAACCAGGTGCTGGCCAAGATCTACAACCGCCGGGCCGTCGTCGCCGACGACGTCGTCGGCGAGCTGCTGTCGTATGCCGGACGGCTCGAGCCGATGGTCCGCGACACCTCCCTGCTGCTCGAGCAGGCGCTCGACCGCGGGGACACGGTGCTGCTCGAGGCCGGCCAGGCGACGTTGCTTGACGTGGACTTCGGGACGTACCCGTTCGTGACGTCGTCCAACGCCACCGCGGGCGGCGCGTGCACCGGATCCGGCATCCCGCCGACCCGCATCGACTCGGTCATCGCGATCCTCAAGGCCTACACGACCCGGGTCGGCGAGGGCCCGTTCCCGACCGAGCTGCTCGACGACAACGGCGAGTTCCTCCGCAAGACCGGCGCCGAGTACGGCACCACCACCGGCCGGCCGCGCCGCTGCGGGTGGCTGGACACCGTCATCGGGCGCTACGCCACGCGGATCAACGGGGTCACCGACTTCGTCGTCACCAAGCTCGACGTCCTCACCGGGCTCGACACGGTGCCCATCTGCGTCGCGTACGACGTCGACGGCGTCCGCCACGACGAGATGCCGATGAGCCAGAGCGACTTCCACCACGCCGTTCCGGTCTACGAGCAGCTGCCCGGCTGGTGGGAGGACATCTCGCAGTGCCGAACCTTCGCGGAGCTGCCGGCAAACGCACAGCGTTACGTTGAGCGCGTCGAGGAGCTCATCGGCGCCCGGGTCTCCGCGGTCGGCGTCGGCCCCGGCCGCGAGGCGATCATCGAGCGCCACGAGATGCGGCAGCTCCGCGGCCGGGCGGCCGGGTGAGCGACCCCTCGCGAGCCGGGTTCCACATCCAGCCGGCTCGGGGCTGGACCAACGACCCCAACGGGATGATCTTCCGCGACGGCCGCTGGCACGTCTTCTTCCAGCACAACCCCACGGCCGCCGCGCATACCGACATCCACTGGGGCCATGTCTCCAGCGACGACCTCGTGTCGTGGCAGGAGCACCCGGTGGCGTTCGGCCCGACCGCGGACGGCCCCGACCGGAACGGCTGCTGGAGCGGCGTCTGCCTCGATCTCGGAGACCGGGTCGCGGCGGTCTACACCGGCATCATCACCAGCGCCGTCGACAGCACCGTCTGCATCCGGTATGCGGCGGACCCGGACCTGGACGTGTGGTCCGGCCCCGTCGTCGTCGCGACCGTGCCCCAGCTGGCGGACGGCGTGCCGGTCCGGGAGATGCGCGACCCGTTCGTGTTCTCGTGGGGGAACCGCCGCTGGGCCCTGCTCGGGGCGGGCCTCACCGACGGCACGCCCGTGCTGCTCCTCTACTCCTGCGACGACCTGGAGGCGTGGCGGTTCGAGCAGATCTGGCTGACCGGCCGCGACCCGGCCTTCGCGTCCCTCGGCCCCGCGGAAATCTGGGAGTGCCCGCAGCTGGTCGAGCTGGACGGCTCGTGGGCCCTGCTCGTCTCGCTCTGGCGGGACAACCAGCTCGACCACACCGTGGCCGTCGTCGGCTCGATGTCGGCCGCTCCGGACGGCTCGCCGAAGCTCACGGTGCGCGGCGGCGGCCGCGTCGACGAGGGGCGCTCGCTGTATGCCCCACAGGTCGCCCTCGACCCGGACGGGCCCTGGTTCCTGGGCTGGGTGATGCAGGAGGGCGTCCCGGGCGTGGTCATCGGTGAGGCGGCGGGCTCCGACGCCGTCGCGGGGTGCCTCACCCTGGTTCGCCGGCTCTCGCTCGACGGCGACCGGGTTATCGGCCGAGTCGACCCCCGTCAGAAGTCGGTGCTGCGTGGAGAGGTCGCCGTCACCGACGGTGCCCTGCTGCCCGTATACGGGCACGTCGTTGCCGACGGTGCGGGGGTGACCCTGCGCGGGGGCGAGCTGTCGGTGACGCTGCAACCCCGCGCTGAAGCCTGGCTCGACGGCGAAGTGCTCGAGGTCTACCCGCCGAATGACCCGCCGAGGACCTACCGCGACGTGGGTACGACGGCGTGGCAGCTGGTCGGGGACCCCGGCGACGCGAGGGTGCGCGAGGTGCGGACGGGGCGCTGAGGCTCAGCGCAGGACGGTCATCCGGTGGGCCGCCCGGGTCATGGCGACGTAGAGGACGCGAACGCCCCCGGGTGACTCGGCGACGATGGCGTCCGGGTCCACGACCACCGTCGCGTCGTACTCCAGGCCCTTCGTCGACATGGGGTCGGTGACCTGCACGCGGTTGCTCGGGCCGGCGCCCAGGGGAGCCAGCGTGGCGGCATGGGCCGACGGCGTGATCACCGCGACCGACCCCTCCACCTCCTCGAGGAGGCGCTCGACCGCCGCGGCCACCGACGCGTAGACGTCGTCGCCGAGCTCCGCGTCCACCGGCTCGACCCCGGTCTCCCGGACGGCCTGCGGGATGTCGGCGTCGGGGACGCTGGCCCGGATCATCGCCGCGGCGTAGTCGAAGATCTCCCGCGCGTTGCGGTAGTTGGTGTCCATGTGGAACAGCCGGCGCGGTTGAGTGCCGAACGCCTCCTCGCGCGCGATCGCGGACTCCGCGGCGTCGGGCCAGGAGCTCTGGGCGGCGTCGCCGACGACGGTCCACGACGCATACCGGCCGCGGCGACCGAGCATGCGCCACTGCATCGGGGACAGGTCCTGCGCCTCGTCGACAAGGACGTGCGCGTAGTCCTCGGACCGGCCGATCCGCCCTTGTAGCAACCGTTCGCGGGCATCGGTGGGCGTGAGTGTGTATGCGGGTTCGACGCGGTCCGGCAGGGCCCGGCCGCCGAGCTCGGCGACGCCGTGGGCACCGGAGTCGTCGAGCTCCTCGATCTCGTAGAAGCCTCGCTCCTCGCGCGGCTGCTCCTGTACGGGACCGAGGCGGGCGGCGAGGTCGTCGACGAGGGCGACATCGGCCACCGACCAGGTGCCGGTCTCGAGGGCCAGGTGCATGGCGGCGAGCAGCTCGGCGGTCTCCCGTTCGTCGAGAACTCCGCGGGCGTAGCGGGTCAGCCGCTCCTGGTCGGCCAGCCACAGCAACACCTCGCGCGGGTCGAGCTGCGGCCACCAGCCTTCGAGGAACGTCGCGACCTCGAGGTGGTCCTCGAACCGGCCGACGAACTCGTCGCGGTCGGCGTGCCCGCTCTGGCGGTAGGCGGCGTCGGCCAGCAGCTGCAGCACCGTGTCGTGAGCGAGGTTGCGCTGGTGCTGGCGCAGCACGCGGGAGCGCACCTGGTCCAGGGTCGACCGGGTGAGCCGGATCGGCCTGCCCCGCGACGAAGGCGCGGAACTCGTCGGGACCGTCGGGCACCGCGTCCTGCGCCGCCCGGGCCAGTACCTGTCGGATCCGCAGGCTGCCCTTGACGCGCGGCCGCGGCGGGGGTGTCGTGGCGTTCGGTGCTGAGGCGCGTCGACGACGTCGCCGAGCGACCGCAGGGTCACCGTCTCCTCGCCCAGGGACGGAAGCACGCGCTCGATGTACGAGGTGTACGCCGCGGAGGGGCCGACGACGAGGATGCCGCCGGACTCGTAACGGCGGCGGTCGCTGTAGAGCAGGTAGGCGGCCCGGTGGAGGGCGACGACCGTCTTTCCCGTCCCCGGGCCGCCGGTGATCTCGGTGATGCCCCGGGCGCTGGCCCGGATGGCCTCGTCCTGGTGCCGTTGGATCGTCGCGACGATGTCGCGCATCCGCGGGCCCCGGCTGCGGGTCAGCGCTGCCATGAGGGCGCCGTCGCCGACGACGACAAGGTCCGGGGGGGCCTCGGCGACCATGAGGTCGTCCTCGATGCCGACCACGTCGGAGCCCTTGCAGCGCAGCACCCGACGACGCAGCACGCCCATCGGCTCTACCGGCGTCGCCCGGTAGAACGGGGACGCGGCCGGGGCCCGCCAGTCGATGACCAGGGGTTCGTAGTCGTCGTCCCGCACCCCCAGCCGCCCGATGTAGCGGATCTCGCGCTCCGGGCTTACCGCGCCGCTCTCCGTGTCGCCCTCGGTGTCGGGCTTGGGCGGGTGGTCGATGTCGAGGCGGCCGAAGACGAGGCCCTCGTACTGGCTCTCCAAGGCGTTCCGGCGGCGCGCCGCGTGGAAGACCAGCGCGTCGCGCTCGAACAGCCCGGTCAGCTCCTCGTCGCGGGCGGTGCCGACCCGGTCGGTCCGGCCGCGGGCCAGGCCGTCGGCCTCGACGAGGCCCGCTCGCGCGCCGGCCTTGGCCAGCTCCGCGTAAACGAGGTCCACGTGGGACTGTTCGACGGCGATCTCTTCAGCGACGAGGGCCGACGTGCTGTCTGACGTTGAGTCCGCCCTGCTGTCCGAACCGGTCACACACTCCGCCTGGCGACTCGCGTTGTCGAGGTCTCCTGCCCTGGTGCGACGCAGGGTCGCGAGCTCGGGCCTCGAAGGGAACGAGTGAGTCTAGTCCGGCCGGAGGGGTGGTTCGGCCAGCCGTCCGCCCACCGGCGTGCATACCAGCGGGCGTTGCTCCCCGTCAGCGGGCCGTAACGGCCGTTTCCGCGGACCAATGCCCGTTCGTGTGTACCTGGATCGGTGGTCAGAGCCAGCCGCGATGGACGGCCTGGACGCCGGCCTGGAACCGGGTCTGGGCGCCGAGCCGCTCCATCACGTGGCGGACTCGACGCTCCACCGTCCGCTGTGAGAACCCGGTCTGCCTAGCGATCGCCGCATCGGTGACGCCGGCCGCCATGAGCCTCAGAACCGAGGCATCCCGGCCGTCCAGGTCGCCGTCGGCGTGGTCGCCGATGGGCGTCCCCAGCTGCCAGAACCGCTCGAAGACCCGCAGCCCGGCGAGCACGGCCCCGCGCGCGTGCCCCTTAAGACCGTGCGGACCTCGTCCGTCACCGGTCCACTCCACGATGCAGGTGCTGTTGTCGACGAGCACGACGCTGAGCGGGAGGTTCGTCATCGACCGCTGGAGCTCGCCCCCTTCCCGTCGCGCCGAGAGCGCGGTCAGCGCGCCGGGCAGCTCGAGGACTTCCGTGTCCCACACGGTGTACATGTCCACGCGGCGACCCCCCGCGCCGATGGTTGGTTCGCGGTGCGAGGGGAGCGGCGCCGACATCAGCGCCCGGGTCCGCGCCGTCATCCCGCGCAGGCAGCGCACGGAATCCTGGGCCAGAGCCACCGCCTCGTTGGTGGCCGCCCCGACGTGGTCGAGGTCCATCAGGATCTCGAGGCCACCATGCGCGTCCTGGTCGGCGGTCCGCGAGGCGTTGTAGATGCGCGAGAGCCCGTCCGCGGCAGCCCGCGCAGCGCTGGCCCGCCGTTCGAGGAGGTAGGCATGCTGGGTGACGGCGGTCAGCGGAGATGGGACGTCGATGGACCCGCTCACGCGCACCGTGATGAGCCCCCAGTCGGTGAGCACCTGAAGCGCCGGATCGAGCCTCGCGGCCGGTATGCCTTGGGCCAGCAGCAGCTCTCGGGTCGGCCGGGGCATGCGGATAACCGACAGGTAGACCCGGATGGTGTCGTCGTTCGGGGAGTCCAACCAGGCGAACGACGAGGCGATGGACTCCGACCCGCGCGGGTCAAAAGCGGTCTTTTCCGGTATGTCAGGCACAGGGCGAGCCCTTCACTGGGGCCACGCGGGACACGGCCGTGGCGGAGTTCCGCCACTGACTCTACTCCGCCAGAGGAACTCTTTACTCGAGCGGCCTTGTTTGCCAGAGTGGGACGTGTCGGTTGCGATCGACAGTGTTCCGATGCCGCGGGTCCCCCTCCCAGCGGCGCGGGGCGAGAAGCGCGGTGTTCCCGGGTGATTGTCCCCCCTGCCTCCCGGGAGCACCGCGCCCTCGCCTTTCGGGCGCAAGCGCCCTCCCGCGAGTTCGCGCCGCCCCAGGACCCACCGGGAGCACCGCGCCCTCGCCTTTCGGGCGCACGCTGGCGGGTTGACGCAGCGTCGGGCAGGTTGACGCCCGCGGTATGCCGCGTCAACCGCCTCGACGCAGCGTCAACCCCCCAGTCGCCACCGAGGCCCGCAAGTAGTGACCGTGCTGTCACCACTTGTGGCTGATCCGCGGTTCCGACCGCGGCAACGCCCGACGTTGTCACTGGTTGCGGCGCGACGTCGCCCGGGCCTCGCCATCGCGTCAGGTGGGGCCCTCTAGGGTGGGCGCCGTGGCCGGCTGGGTAGTCCTCGTCCTCGGCTCCGGTGCCCGCGAACATGCCCTGGCCCGGGCGCTCGCCGCGGACGACGCCGTCGACGCGGTCGTCGGGGCCCCCGGCAACCCGGGCATCGACACCATCGCCCGCTGCGAACCACTCGCCGACGTCACCGACGCCGGCGCCATCCTCGCCATCGCCCAGCGGCTCGCCGTCGACCTCGTCGTGATCGGCCCAGAAGCCCCCCTGGTCGCCGGCGTCGCCGACGTCCTGCGCGCCCACGGCTTTCTGGTCTTCGGTCCCTCCGCCGCCGCCGCGCAGCTGGAGGGCAGCAAGGCCTTCGCCAAGGAGGTCATGGCCGCCGCGAACGTCCCCACGGCCCGCGCCCACGTCTGCACCACGCCGCAGGAGGTCGACGACGCCCTCGACGACCTGGGGTCGCCGCACGTGGTCAAGGAGGACGGCCTCGCTGCCGGCAAGGGCGTCGTCGTCACCGATGACATCCACCAGGCCAGGGCCCACGCCGCCGCCTGCCTGGCCAAGCCGGGCGGCCGCGTCGTCGTCGAGGAGTACCTCGACGGTCCCGAGGCCTCGGTCTTCTGCGTCACCGACGGCACCACGGTGCTCGCCCTGCCCCCGGCCCAGGACTTCAAGCGGGTCGCCGACGACGACCAGGGACCCAACACCGGTGGCATGGGCGCCTACTCGCCCCTCGACTGGGCCCCCGCCGACCTCGCCGACCGTGTCGTCGCCCGGGTCGCCCAGCCCACCATCGACGAGATGCGCCGCCGCGGGACGCCGTTCGTCGGCGCGCTCTACGTCGGCCTCGCCCTCACCGCCAAGGGCCCGCGGGTCGTCGAGTTCAACGCACGCTTCGGCGACCCGGACGGCCAGGTCTCCCTCGCCAAGCTCCGAACCCCGCTCGGCACCCTCCTGTATGCCGCTGCCGCCGGCCGCCTTCACGAGTTCGGCGCCCTGCGCATCGACCCCGCCT
Organism: uncultured Actinomycetota bacterium; assembly: GCA_963751085.1. Taxonomy (GTDB): domain Bacteria; phylum Actinomycetota; class Actinomycetes; order Actinomycetales; family Dermatophilaceae; genus Lapillicoccus. Next base: position 487,258 of record CAVVTH010000006.1, read on the forward strand.
ACGCCGTCAACGTCGTCGTCGCCAGCCACGGCTACCCCGCCCAGCCCCGAACCGGCGACCTCCTCACCGGCCTGGACGCCGCCGAGGCGACCTCCCCGGACGTGCACCTCCTCCACGCCGGCACCGCCCGGGACGCCGACGGGCTCCTCGTCTCCTCCGGCGGCCGAGTCCTCGACGTCGTCGCCACCGGCGCGACCCTCGAAGCCGCGCGCGACGCCGCATACCGGGCCGTCGAGCAGATCCAGCTCGACGGCGGTCACCACCGCAGCGACATCGCCCTCGCGGCGCAACGGGGAGAGGTCACCGTCGGATGAGCGCGCCCACCGTCCCGGGCTACACCCACCTCTACTCCGGCAAGGTCCGCGAGCTGTATGCGCCGGACGACGGCTCACCCGGACCGGCTGCTCCTCGTCGCCTCCGACCGGATCTCCGCGTTCGACCACGTCCTCGAGACCCCGATCCCCGACAAGGGCGCCGTGCTCACCCAGCTGAGCGTCTGGTGGTTCGAGCGGCTCGCCGACGTCGTCCCCAACCACCTGGTCTCCACGGACGTCCCCGCCGAGGTCGCCGGTCGCGCGGTCCTCTGCCGGCGCCTGGAGATGGTCCCCGTCGAGTGCATCGCGCGCGCCTACCTCACCGGCGGCGGCCTCTCGGAGTATGCAGAGAAGGGCTCGGTCTCGGGAGTCACCCTGCCGACCGGGCTCGTCGACGGCGACCGACTGCCCGAACCAGTCTTCACCCCGACCACCAAGGCGCCGGTCGGTGAGCACGACCTGCCGATGACCGCCGCCGAGGTCGCGGAGCTCGTCGGACCGGACATCGCCGCGCTCGCCGACGATCTGACTCGACGAATCCTGGCTCGTGGCAACGAGATCGCCACGGAGCGCGGCATCATCATCGCCGACACCAAGGTCGAGTTCGGCGTCGACCGGACCACCGGGACGCCGACCCTCATCCTCGCCGACGAGGTGCTCACCCCCGACTCGTCCCGGTTCTGGCCGGCCGACGAGTGGGAGCCGGGCCACCCGCAGCCGTCGTTCGACAAGCAGTACGTCCGCGACTGGCTGACCTCGCCGGCCAGCGGCTGGGACCGCAACTCCGGCGAGGCGCCGCCGCCGCTGCCCGACGACGTCGTCGAGCGCACCCGCGCGAAGTACGTCGACGCATACCAGCGGCTGACCGGGCGCCGGTTCCGCTGACCGGCCTCGGTAGCCTTCGGCCCATGGGACGGATCGTCGTCGACGTCATGCTCAAGCCCGAGATCCTCGACCCGCAGGGCCAGGCCGTCGCCGGCGCGCTCCCACGGCTGGGCTTCGACGGGATCACCGATGTGCGCCAGGGCAAGCGGTTCGTCCTCACGGTCGACGGCGAGGTGACCGACGACCAGCTGGCCCGCGCCCGCGAGGCGGCGGAGACGCTGTTGTCCAACCCGGTGATCGAGGACGTCGTCGCCGTCACCGACGGAGTCGGACGAGGACGGCTCGTGAAGATCGGCGTCGTCACCTTCCCCGGCTCGCTCGACGACCGGGACGCGGCCCGCGCCGTCCGCGCCGCCGGCGCCGAGGCGGTCGCCCTCTGGCACGCGCGACGCGGACCTGCGCGGCGTCGACGCCGTCATCCTCCCGGGCGGCTTCTCCTACGGCGACTACCTGCGCTGCGGCGCGATCGCCCGGTTCGCCCCGGTCATGGACGAGCTGGTCCCGGCCGCGCAGGGCGGCCTGCCGGTGCTGGGCATCTGCAACGGCTTCCAGATCCTCTGCGAGTCGCACCTGCTGCCCGGCGCGCTGATCCGCAACGACCACCGCAAGTTCGTCTGCAAGGACCAGGTGCTGACGGTCGAGAACGCCGCCACCGCGTGGACCTCCGACTTCGAGGTGGGCAGCGACATCACCATCCCGCTCAAGAACGGCGAGGGCGGGTTCGTCGCCGACGAGCGAGACCCTGGACGCGGCTCGAGGGCGAGGGCCGGGTGGTCGTCCGGTATGCCGGTCACAACCCCAACGGCTCCTACCGCGACATCGCCGGGATCACCAACGAGCGCGGCAACGTGGTCGGGCTGATGCCGCACCCCGAGCACGCGCGTCGAGGAGGGCTACGGCCCCACCACCGACGGGCTCGCGTTCTTCACCTCGGTGCTGAACCGGATCGCCGCGTGAAGGTTTTGGGCGTACACGAGCGACCGTCCCGGCGTCGACACCCGCGTCGACACGGTGGCCGCCGCGGCGTCGACGCCGGACGTCGACCCAGCCGTGGGCGGAGCTCGGGCTCAAGGAGCGACGAGTACGACAGCATCCGCGAGATCCTCGGCCGCCGCCCGACCAGTCGCCGAGCTGGCGATGTACTCCGTCATGTGGTCCGAGCACTGCTCCTACAAGTCGTCGCAAGGTCCACTTCACGCTCTGGGGCGAGAACACCACCGACGAGATGCGCGAGAAGCTGCTCGTCGGCATCGGGGAGAACGCCGGCGTCGTCGACATCGGTGACGGCTGGGCGGTGACGTTCAAGGTCGAGTCGCACAACCACCCGTCCTACGTCGAGCCCTACCAGGGCGCCGCGACCGGCGTCGGCGGGATCGTCCGCGACATCATGTCGATGGGCGCCCGCCCGATCGCCGTCATGGACCCGCTCCGGTTCGGCAACCTCCACCACCCCGACACCCTGCGCGTGCTGCCCGGGGTCGTCGCCGGCGTCGGCGGCTACGGCAACTGCCTGGGGCTGCCCAACATCGGCGGCGAGGTGGTCTTCGACGACTGCTACCAAGGGAACCCGCTCGTCAACGCCCTCTGCGTCGGCGCCATGCGGATCGAGGACATCCACCTCGCTTCGGCGCGCGGCGCCGGCAACAAGGTGGTCCTCTTCGGCGCCAAGACCGGCGGCGACGGCATCGGCGGCGTCTCGGTCCTCGCCTCCGAGACCTTCGATGACGGGCGGCCCGACCAAGCGCCCCGCCGTCCAGGTCGGCGACCCGTTCGCCGAGAAGGTGCTCATCGAGTGCTGCCTCGACCTCTACGCCGCGAAGGTCGTCGACGGCATCCAGGACCTCGGCGGCGCCGGACTGTCCTGTGCCACCAGTGAGCTCGCGTCCAACGGCGACGGCGGTATGCGCGTCGAGCTCGACCGCGTGCCGCTGCGCGACGCCACCCTGCGGCCCGAGGAGATCCTCATGTCGGAGTCGCAGGAACGGATGATGGCGGTCGTCGAGCCGCAGCACCTCGACGCGGTTCCTCGAGATCACCGGCAAGTGGGACGTCGAGGCGACCGTCATCGGCGAGGTGACCGACGGCGACCGGCTGGTCATCACGTGGCACGACGAGACCATCGTCGACGTCCCGCCGCGCTCGGTCGCCCACGACGGCCCGGTCTACGACCGCCCGCTGGCGCGACCGGCATACCTGGACGCGTTGCAGGAGAACGGAACTCACGGCCTCGAGCGTCCCGTCGACCGGCACAGCAGCTACGCGCGACGCTGCTCACCCTGCTCGGCACGCCCGAACCTCTGCGACAAGTCGTGGGTCACCGACCAGTACGACCGCTACGTCATGGGCAACACCGCCCTCGCCATGCCGGACGACGCCGGCGTCGTCCGCGTCGACGAGGAGACCGGCCGGGGCGTCGCGGTCTCGCACCGACTGCAACGGCCGGTTCGCCAAGCTCGACCCGTATGCCGGTGCGCAGCTGGCGCTGGCCGAGGCCTACCGCAACGTCGCCACCGCCGGCGCCGCGCCGCTCGCCGTCACCGACTGCCTCAACTTCGGCTCGCCCGAGGACCCCGGCGTGATGTGGCAGTTCCGGGAGGCGGTGCGCGGGATCGCCGAGGGCTGCAAGACGCTCGGCATCCCCGTCACGGGCGGCAACGTGTCGTTCTACAACCAGACCGGTGACGTCGCGATCCACCCGACACCGGTCATCGGGGTGCTCGGGCGTCATGGACGACGTCGTCGGCGCGTACCTCGACGGGCTTCCGGACCGACGGATCGACGATCCTGCTGCTCGGCCACACCCGCGACGAGCTCGACGGGTCGGAGTGGGCCCACGTGGTGCACGGACACCTCGGCGGCCGGCCGCCGTTGCACGACCTCGACCACGAGCAGCGGCTCGCCGGCGTCCTGGTCGACGCCGCGCGGGAGGGCTGCTCGACGCCGCGCACGACCTGTCCGAGGGCGGCCTGGCCCAGGCGCGTGTGCGAGTCGGTGCTCCGGCACGGCGTGGGCGCTCACATCTCACTGAAGCATGTGCACGAGGACCCGTTCGTGGCGCTGTTCTCCGAGTCGGCGGGACGGGTGCTGGTCTCGGTGGTGCCGGGCAGTGAGGGCGAGCTGGAAGCGCTGGCCCAGGGGGCCGGCATACCAGTCGCCCGCCTCGGCACCGTCGACACTGACACCGACGGGCTCGTGGTCTTCGCAGCCCGCGACCGCCTGTTCGACGTCGACCTCGTCACCCTGCGCGACCGGCATACCGGCACGTTGCCCGCCGTCTTCGGCCACTGACCCGCTTCCAGACACGCGTTGTTGTCGATTCCGGGTCCCCCTGCGACTCAGAATCGACAGCAACGTGTGTCTGGAAGCGGAACTCAGCTCTTCGGGGTCGGGACGAACTCGTGGCCCATCGCCTTGGACACCGCCACGAAGACCCGCACCCCGGGCGACGCGCAGATCGGCTCGGTGGGGTTGTCGGTCAGGGTCGGTGAGACCGGGCAGCTGCCCGAGGCGATGTCGCTGTTCGCAGCGACCACCACCGACGAGTCCGTGGTCGTGTCGTACCAGACGGTCACGTTGTAGCCCGGTAGCTCACCGGTGTGGCCCACCCATCCGCCGGCGCACGCCCACTGGAAGCCGTACCCGCCGGCGGGCGCCCAGGTGCCCATGCGCGTGACCTGGCTGGCCGGCTTCAGCAGTCCCTGCCCCGTCCCCAGGGCTCGGGCGAAGGTCAGCATGTCGCCCGCGTCACTGACGATCTCCCCCGCTGCGCCGGCCCAGGACGGGTTGTAGTTCGTCGCGTCGGCGGGGGTCGTGCCGCTCGCCCCTTGCAGCGTGTAGCCGCGGGAGAAGGGCGCGGGCATCGCGGGGTTCGACCCCGGGGCCGAGCTCTTCGACATCTTCAGCGGCTCGAAGACCATCGACTGGTACGCCTCCTGGAGCGTCTTGCCGGTGACCTTCTCGATGACCTTTCCGAGGAGCAGGGTGTTGGTGTTGGAGTACTCGAAGTCCGCCCCAGGGGCGAACGCCGGCGAGAGCGCATACCCGAACTTCAGCAGCTGGTCGACGGTGTAGACGCCCTCCGGGTTGCCGAAGAGCTGCTTGACGAACTCCGGGTTGCGCGAGTAGCTGGCCACTCCGCTCCGCATGATGCCCAGGAGCTTGAGCGTGACCGTGTCCCCGTTCGGAACACCCGGGACGTACTTGCTAATGGGGTCGTCCAGCGAGATCTTGCCCTGCTCGACGAGCTGCATGATCAGCGTGCCGGTGAAGGGTTTGGTCACCGACCCGATTCGGAAGTGCATGTCGGCCGTCATGGCCTGCTTTTTCGTGGGGTCGGAGTCGCCGTACGCCTTGATCCAGGTGCCCTGCGGAGTCCGGACCCCGACGATCGCTCCCGGTGACGCGGCCTCCTTGACCCCCGCCTCACCCGCGGCGTCCAGCTTGGTGACGATGTCGGCCGGCAGCGCGCCGGTCATCGCGGCCGTCGGCTGGGCGGCCGTCACCGCCTGCGGGTCGGAGACGCAGGCCTTCGGCGCCGAGGTGCTGGTGGCCGGCGTCGTCACCGCGGTTGCCGCTGGTGCGGCAACCGCCGCGCCGTCCGACGGCGATCCTCCGGAGCTGCAGCCGGCGGCCAGCGCCAGCACCGCGAGCGCGGCGACCCCCGTCGTCGTCCGCGTGAGCCCGCGCGTGATCCGTCCGCCATTTCGCATAGTCAGAGCGTTGTCGATACGGGGCCTCGGTGTCTGTGGGGCCAGGTCGCCTCCTCGCACGGACCTAGGTCCCCAGTTCGAGTCCGCACGTCCGAGGGGGTTCCCAAGCCGCAGACCTCCGGCATGCTGGGGCGATGGCCACCGGGCGGGTCTGGCGCTCGCGCTCCCTCGACCTCGCGCTGGTCATGGTGGGCGCCGTCAGCCTCGTCCTGGTCGGCGTCATCGTCGCGCTGACGGTCGACAGCGGCAACGAGCCCCTCTGGGCGCTGTTGCTGTTCCCCGCGCTCGGCGTCGTCTACCTCGCCACCGGACTGATCGGGTGGCGGCGCCGACCGCACAACCGGATCGGACCCATCCTCGTCGGCGGCGGGATCCTCAGCCTCCTTACGTCATTGGGCAACCTGTCAACGCCCTCGCTCGTCGCCGTGGGCCTCGTGCTCGCGACCTTCCCCCTCGGGGTGATCGTCCACCTGCTCCTGGCGTTCCCCTCCGGCCGGCTGACGACACCCGCCGCCCGGCTGATCGTGATCGCGGGGTATGCGGTGTGCCTGGTCCTCCAGGCTCCGCTCTACCTCTACGCCGCGCCGGGGCCGGTCCCCGGCGACCCGCTGGCCATCGCCGACCGTCCCGACCTCCTGGAGGCCGGCCGGGCGGTGCAGTCGATCGCGGGTGGGCTCGTCATGGTGGCCACCGCCGTCGTGCTGGCCGTGCGGTTGCACCAGGCCACGCCCCGGCAGCGGCGCGTCCTCGGGCCGCTCGACGCCTACGGGATCGTGGTGATCCTGTCGGTGCCGTTCACCAGCATCGTGCTCCGCCCGTTCGGCATCGACCCCATCCTCAGCACGGTCGTCCAGATCCTTCTATTGGCAGGAATCCCGCTGGCCTTCACGTTGAGCATCCAGCGCGGCGGCTTCGCCCCGACCGGCGAGATCGACGCCCTCGCCGTGCGGCTGGGCGCTGCGGCCGCCGGCCAGTCGACCGTTGACGCGGCCCTAGCGGAGACCCTCGGCGACCCGTCGCTCCAGGTCGTCTTCGCGGTCGCCGACGGACGTCCGGTGGACGCGGCGGGCCGGTCGTTCGACATCGACGAGCCCGGCGCTGGGAGGGGGACCGCCGCGGTCCACATCGGCTCCCGGCCGGTCGCCTGGATCGTCTACGACGCCACGCTGATCTCCGAACCGGGCTACGTGGAGAGCGCCGGCCAGGTCGCCGCCCTGGCGCTCGAGCGGGAACGGCTCACGGCGGAGCTGATGGTGCGGTCCCGGGAGCTCGAGCAGTCTCGCGTGCGGATCATCGAGACCGGTGACGACGAGCGCCGCCGCATCGCCCAGGACCTCCACGACGGGCTCCAGTCGCAGCTGGTCCTGCTCGCCCTGCGGGCCGGGCTGTTGACGGAGGTCGACGGCGCTTCGCCGGAGGTGGTGCGCCGGGCGACGCAGCTGCGCCGAGAGCTGGACTCGGCGGCCGGCGAGCTCCGCCGGCTCGTCCACGGCCTCATGCCGGCACTGCTCGTCGAGCGCGGCCTCTACGCCGCGACCGAGGACCTCGTCGCGCTCACCCCTCTGCCCACCGACCTGCTCCTCGAAGGCAGCGACGCCGGCCTACCCGACACCGTCAAGAGCGCCGCCTACTTCGTCGTCGCCGAGGCACTCGCCAACGCGCTGAAGCACTCGGGCGCCGGCCGGATGTCCGTGGGTCTCGACCGCATCGACGGCACGCTGCGGATCCAGGTGTCCGACAACGGGATCGGCGGCGCGGTGGCGGCCGGTGGTGCCGGACTGCGTGGTCTCGCCGACCGCATCGACGGTCTCGGCGGTCGGCTGCGCATCGACAGCCCGCCCGCCCAGGGCACCCGGATCCTGGCGGAGGTCCCGTGCGCGCCGTGATCGCGGAGGACCAGGCCCTCCTGCGCGAGGGGCTGGTGTTCGTCGTCGAGTCCGCCGGCTTCGAGATCGCCGGGACCGCCGACGACGGGGCCACGCTGCTCGAGATCACCCGCACCGAGAAGCCGGACCTCGTCGTCACCGACATCCGGATGCCACCGACGTTCACCGACGAAGGGTTGGTCGCCGCGCTCGAGATCCGGCGCACCCAGCCGGGCACCGCGGTACTGGTCCTCTCGCAGTTCGTGCAACGCCGGTATGCGTTGGAGCTGGTCCGCCAGCGCGGCGGCGGGGTCGGCTACCTGCTGAAACAGCGGATCTCCGACATCGGCACGTTCCGAGCCGACCTCAAGCGGATCTGCGCCGGCGGCACCGTGCTGGACCCCGAGGTGGTGGCGCGGTTCATGGACCCGGCCGACTCCGGCCGGGCCGGGTTGGAGCGGCTGACCCCGCGGCAGCGCGACGTGCTCGGGCTCATGGCCGTCGGGCGCAGCAACGCCTCAATCGCGCGAGAGCTGGTGATCACCGAAAAGGCCGTCGTCCACCACGCCTCCCGGATCTACGACGTCCTGGGGCTGCCGCCCAGCCCCGACGATCACCGCCGCGTCCTCGCGGTGATCCAGTACCTCACGACCGAGGGCTGAGCGGGCGGCTCAGCGCAGCTGCCAGCGGCCGGGGTCCGGCGGCGGCGACGACTGCTCGCGGTCGTCGCCCGTAAGCGGCCGGGCACCCGACACCATCCGGTCGACCGCGTCGCCGTGCCGCACACCGGCGGGGAACGGCATCCGCGAGACGCCGCGCCGGATGTCCGCGACCGGCAAGGAAGTAGCGCCGGCGACGACCACGGAGTTGCCGAACCGGCGGCCGCGCAGGACCTCCGAGGTCGCGAGCACCAGCCGGTCCGCATACCCGGCCGCCGTCACGCTGGCGAGCACGCGCCCGAGGAACCGGCGCCGCGGCTCGTCCGCGATGTTGAGCAGCACGAGGCCCGTGGGCCGCAGCACCCGTCGGACGTCGGTGAGGAACTCGACCGTGGTGAGGTCGGCAGGGACGCGTCCCAGGGCGTATGCGTCCACCAGGACCGCGTCTGCGCTTCGGTCCGCGAGCGCGCGCATACCGGTCGCGCCGTCGACGGGCCGGACGCGGATGCGGTGCCGGCGCGGCAACGGCAGCTCGCGTCGGACCCGGTCGGTCAGCTCCGCGTCCGGCTCGAGCACCACCTGGGCGGAGCCGGGCCTGGTCGCCTCGAGGTAGCGCGGGAGCGTCAGGCCCGCGCCGCCGACGTGGGTCACGGCCAGCGGACCCGCCGGCAGCGCGTCGAGAACGAGGGCGAAGTGCTGGACGTACTCGAAGACCAGCAGGCGCGGGTCGTCGGGCTGCACGTAGGACTGCGGCGAGCCGTCGACGACGACCGTGACCCCGCCGTGCGGGTCGCGGTCAAACCGGATCCGTGGTTCGGCGGCGGGCTCGGTCACGCGAGGGGTTGCTCGAGGAGGCGCTCCTCGCCGTACCGGACGAAGCCCAGGCTCCGCAGGATCGGCGAGGAGGTATCGACGACGCCGTGGGTCAAGCCCAGGGTGGCGCCCCGCGCCTCGGTGATGCGCAGCCGTTCGGCTAGCACGGCACGGTAGGCGCCGCGGCGGCGGAAGCGCGTATGCGTCGCTCCTCCCCAGAGCCGACACACCGGGCCGACGAGCGTCCACCCGCCCGTCCCCGCCGGCCGACCGTCGACGTAGGAGACCACCATGCCCACCGAGTCGTCGTGCAGGCCGCGCAACGCCTCGTGAAGCGCGGCGACGTGACGCTCCGGAGCCACCTCTCCCTGACCGAAGCCGTCGGCGGTCACCCCAAGCATGTCGGCTACCGTCTCCGGGTCCCGGACCCGGCGGACCTGGACGTCCGGCGGTGTCCCGACGTCGGGTAGTTCCGGCCCCATGGGAATCGCCAGGACGTCCATCCGCTCCGTGGTCCTGCCGCCGCGCGACGTCACGACGTCCTCGAGATCGGGAGGCACCGTAAAGTCGGAGAGGCGCCAGGAGAGCCCGCCCGAACCGAGGCTGCGGGCGGCGGCCTCGACGTCGTCCGCGAGGTCCGCCGCTGCGCGTCCTGAACCGAACACGCGGACCATCGTGGCGATGGGCAGGTAGTCCGGGGGGTGGACGACGATGAACTCGTCGGTCCGCGTCGACGTCGCGTCGTCCGGCACCCAGACCCACTCGTTGGAGGCGGCCACGACGCGCTGCGCGGTCCACGGTTCGTCGGACATCCGAGTAGCGTGGCACGGTGCGGTTCGGGCTGGCGATCCTTCCGGAGCGGCCGTGGTCCGAGGCTGCTCAGCAGTGGCGCACCGCGGAGGACCTCGGCTTCGACCACGCCTGGACCTACGACCACCTGGTGTGGGCCGGCCTGCCCGAGTCGCCCTGGTACGGCACGACGCCGACGCTCACGGCGGCCGCGACCGTCACGTCGGGCATCGGCCTGGGCACCTTCGTCAGCTCTCCGAACTACCGGCATCCGGCGGTGTTCTGGCGCGACGTCCAGTCCCTCGACGACATCTCCGGGGGCCGGTTCCTCCTCGGGATCGGCAACGGTGCCGACCTCGACGCGGGGATCCTGGGCGACCCCGGGCTCTCCACGCGCGATCGGGTGGACCGGTTCCAGGAGTTCACCCGGCTGCTGCTGCAGCTGCGCGAGGGTGACCACGTGACCAGCTCGGGCCGCTGGTTCTCGACCGCCGACATGCGGACCCTGCCGCGGGTGCGCCACGTGCCCCTGTTGGTGGCCGCCAACGGCCCTCGCTCGGTCCGGTTCGCCGCCCGGCACGGAGACGGGTGGATGACGACCGGGCCACGGGGTACGGCCGACCTGGGCGAGTGGTTCGACGGGGTCGGCGTCTCGGTCGCCACCCTCGACGAGGCACTGGTCGCCGCGGACCGTGACCCGCTGGCCTACCCCCGCTACCTCAACCTCGACTCCGCACCCACCTACTCGCTCATCGACCCTGAGACGTTCGAGACCCGGGTGCGGCGGGCCGCCGACCTGGGGTTCACCGACGTGATCTGCCACTGGCCGCGTGAGTCGTCGCCTTATGCCGGGTCGGAGTCGATGCTCGAAACCGTTGCCACGCAGGTCATTCCGGATCTGCGCGGGTGACGGCTCGACGCCGGGTGAACCCCGCAGCGGGTCACGACGCGCTGGCGGTATGCGGATCGGCGGCCGACCTCGCCGCAGTGCCTCGTGCCGTGGTCGCCACGGCGGTCCGCTACACGCTCGAGGAGCTCGCGGCCCGGCATCCGGGGCGGTCGGTCGAGGTTCGCGTCCCTCCGCACGGGGCCGTGCAGTGCATCGAGGGGCCCACCCACAAGCGCGGCACGCCGCCCAACGTGTTCGAGACCGACGCGCCGACCTGGCTGGCGTTGGTCACGGGCCGGGCCGAGTGGGCCGATGCGGAGGCCGCGGGCCGCATCCGGGCGTCCGGCCTGCGGGCCGACCTGTCCGCATACCTGCCGCTCACCGGCGTCTGAGGCTCTGCGCCGCCGTGGCTTACGCTGACGAGGTGAGGTCAGCACCACCGCGCACGCCCAACTATCTGCGGTTCATCGTGACTGGAGCGGTCATCGGGTTCATTGCCGGCGCAGTGTTCGCGCTGTCCGGTGAGGAAGCGGCGAACTACTCCACCGGCTCGGAGCTCGGCTACTTCGGGGTGATGTTCGGCGGCATCGGCGCGCTGCTGGCCGGGCTGCTGGCGGTGCTGCTGGAGCGTCGCCGCTGACCGGTCCGGGCAGGCCGCTGTGGGAGACTGAGGCGTGGCTCGCGGCGACGGACGACTCTCGCACGACCTGGACCTGCTGAACCCCGCCGACAAGGGACCGCAGGACGCGTGTGGCGTCTTCGGGGTCTGGGCGCCGGGGGAGGACGTTGCCAAGCTCACCTACTTCGGGCTGTATGCGCTGCAGCACCGCGGGCAGGAGTCCGCCGGGATCGCGACGGCCGACGGCGACAAGATCCTGGTCTACAAGGACATGGGGCTGGTCAGCCAGGTCTTCGACGAGTCGGCCCTGTCGTCGCTGCGCGGGCACCTCGCGGTCGGGCATACCCGCTACTCGACGACCGGCGGCTCGACGTGGGAGAACGCGCAGCCCACGCTGGGCGGCACCGGTGACACGTCGGTTGCCTTGGCCCACAACGGAAATCTCATCAACACGATGGAGCTGCGCGACCTCGTCACGGAGCAGCTCGGCGTGTCCGCCGGCAAGCGCGGCGAGCTCGGCCGCGGCAACACCTCCGACACGGCGCTGGTCACGACGCTGCTCGCCGCCGACCCCGACCGGCCCATCGAGGTGGCGGCGCTCGAGGTGCTGCCGCTGCTCAAGGGCGCCTTCTGCTTCGTCTTCATGGACGAGAACACGCTGTATGCGGCGCGCGACCCGCACGGGGTACGCCCGCTGGCCCTCGGGCGGCTCGAGCGCGGCTGGGTCGTCGCCTCCGAGACGGCGGCGCTGCAGACCATCGGCGCGTCCGTAGTCCGCGAGATCGAGCCAGGAGAGCTCATCGCGATCGACCAGCACGGGCTGCGGTCCCACCGGTTCGCGCCGGCGCAGCCCAAGGGCTGCGTGTTCGAGTACGTCTACCTGGCTCGGCCCGACGCGGTGATCCGCGGTCGCGTGGTCCACGAGGCGCGCGTCGAGATGGGCCGGCAGCTCGCGCGGGAGCACCCCATCGACGCCGACCTCGTGATCGGGGTGCCGGAGTCGGGCGTGCCGGCGGCGGTGGGGTACTCGCAGGAGAGCGGCATCCCTTACGGGCAGGGGTTCGTCAAGAACGCCTACGTCGGCCGGACCTTCATCCAGCCGTCGCAGACGTTGCGACAGCTCGGTATTCGGCTGAAGCTCAACGCGTTGGAGCACACCATCCGCGGCAAGAAGCTGGTCGTCGTCGACGACTCCATCGTGCGCGGCAACACCCAACGCGCCCAGATCCGGATGCTGCGGGAGGCCGGCGCTCTCGAGGTGCACGTGCGGATCTCGTCGCCACCGGTGCGCTGGCCCTGCTTCTACGGCATCGACTTCGCCACTCGGGCCGAGCTCATCGCGACCGGGCTCGGCGTGGACGAGATCCGGGCGTCGATCGGAGCGGACTCGCTCGGGTACATCTCGGAGGAGGGCATGGTCGCCTCGACCGCCCAGCCGGCGAGCGACCTGTGCACGGCGTGCTTCACCGGTTCCTACCCGATCGAGCTGCCCGAGGACGGCCGGATCGGCAAGCACGTCCTGGAGACGCTGCCGATCACGGTGCGGAGCGGCCACGACTCCTCGATCGACCTCCTGGCCATCAACCCCTGACGTTGTCGCCTGTTTTCGCGGTTCGTGCTCTGAACCGCACCGAATTCCGCACGTCTGCCGCACGAATCAGAGCGGCCGCCGCCGTCGCGATGCCCCGGCGAGGGCTCTCGCGACCTGGTCCAGGAACCGCGGCGCCTCGAGCCGCAGCCCGACCAGGTCGATGCGCAGCACCGTTTCGCCGCCGATGACGACCTCGTTGGCGCGAAGGTTGTCCTCCATGACCGCCAGCGCCATACGGTGCTGCGATCCGTCGATCTCGACCGCCACGCCCAGCTCGGGCCAACCGACGTCGAGGTAGATCCGGCCTCGCGGCCCACGTCTCAGGAGCTGACGGCTCGGCTCCGGAAGTCCCTTTTCGCGGCATACCCGCGCGAAGTCGAGCTCGCCGAGCGACTGCGCACCGTCGACGATGTCGCGCACCAGCAGACGAACGAGCCGGCGCCGGCGACGCCCGCGGACCACCCTCGACGCGGCGAGGAGTCGAGGCCCGGTGGTGAGCCGTTGCTGGATGACGAGGCAGAGGATCAACGCCGCTTGCCGATCGGTCCGAGCCCAGTGGGCGGCTCGGATGGCAGCGACCTCAGCTCGGACGCACGGCGGCCCAGCCGTCACGACCTCTCCCTCCACGCGGCGGACATGGTGCAGGCGGATGCCGTCGACCTTCTGCGGGCGCCAGCCGTGAGCCACCGAGACGTGGTGACGCTCGTCGTCGTAGCCGGTCAGGCCGACCGCCTGCAGCGCGGTCACCCCGTCGAGGGCGGGCCCGCCCGGGCCGATCTCCCAGACGGCGCGCCACCGGTACGCCTCGACAGGCAGTGGTCCCAGATGGGTAGCCACCGTCTGAGCGCCGAGCAGCCGCCAGCGGCCGGCGGCCACCTCACGCGCGATCGCACGATGGTCGACGCCGAGCGCTCGCAGGAGCGATCGGGAGATGACGCCGCCGTATGCTGCGGCCGCCTCGGCCACGAGCCGTCGACGGCGAGCTGGAGCAGAGAGGGTACGCATGGGCTGCACGGTGGATCGACGGGGGCTCAGCGGCCACTGTCCGATGAACTCTGGGGACAGTGGGACGAACTGACCACCGCTTGTGGACACCGGTTGGTGCGGTATGGGTACGGAATTCGGTGCGGTTCAGAGCACGAACCGGAGGAGGGAGGTGGGTGACCGTAGGGTGAGGCGCGTGACCGAGCCCATCACGTATGCGGGGGCGGGGGTCGACGTCGAGGCCGGCGACAAGGCCGTCGAGCTGATGAAGGACTCCATCCGACGGGCTCAGCGCCCGGAGGTGCTCGGCGGCCTCGGCGGGTTCGCCGGCCTGTTCGACGCCAGCCGGCTCACCCGGATGACCCGTCCGGTGCTGGCCACCTCCACCGACGGCGTCGGCACCAAGGTCGCCATCGCCCAGGCCCTCGACAAGCACGACACCATCGGCTACGACCTCGTGGGCATGGTCGTCGACGACATCGTCGTCTGCGGTGCCGAACCGCTCTACATGACTGACTACATCGCCACCGGCAAGGTGGTCCCCGAGCGCATCGCCGAGATCGTGTCGGGCATCGCCGACGCGTGCGCCGAGACCAACACGGCGCTCATCGGCGGCGAGACCGCGGAGCATCCGGGCCTGCTCGAACCGGGGGAGTACGACGTCGCCGGCGCAGCCACGGGCGTCGTCGAGCACGACGACCTCCTCGGCGCCCACCGCGTGCGGCCCGGCGATGTCGTCGTCGCCTTGGCCTCCAGCGGGCTGCACTCCAACGGGTACTCCCTGGTCCGCCGGGTCATCGCGTCCGCCGGCTGGAGCCTCGACCGCCACGTGGACGAGTTCGGCCGGACGCTCGGCGAAGAGCTGCTCGAACCCACCCGCCTCTACACCACGCCGGTCCTCGACCTGATCCGCCGGCCGGACGTCGACGTCCACGCCCTGAGCCACGTCACCGGCGGTGGGCTGGCCGCAAACCTCGCCCGTGTCCTGCCGCGCGGCATGGTGGCCACCGTGGACCGCTCGACGTGGACCCCGCCGCCGGTCTATCACGACCGTGCAACGTCTCGGCCGAGTTCCCCGCGCCGACCTCGAGCGCACGCTCAACCTCGGCGTCGGCTTCCTGGTCGTCCTGCCTGCGGACCAGGCGGACCGGGCCGTGCAGCACGCCGCGAGCGCCGGCATACCTGCCTGGGTGCTCGGCGACGTGGGCACCAAGACCACGAGCGCCGCCGACCTCGTCAGCGGAGCCAAGGGGATCGACGGTGGAGCCGTCCAGATGGTCGGGGAGCACCCGCCAGCCTGAGGACTAGGGGCGGGGAGAGCGCTACCGCTCGCCGGCGGCCCACTTCCCGTACTCGCCGTAACCGTCGTCGTCGTCCTCCACCGAGTCCGTCTCCGGTTCGTACCGTGTGGATGACCCGTGGAGTTCTCGCTCAAGCGCACTGAGGTCGGTGTCGGGAGAGAAGTACTTCAGCTCCCGAGCGACTTTGGTCTGCTTGGCCTTCGCCCGGCCGCGCCCCATGGCGTGACCCCCTCATGCGTCTGCCGGGGCGGCATCACTCGTGCCGAGACGAGACTGCATGTCTCGGCCATCGCGGAGCGGCCCCGGGAATCGTGGTCTTCGTGGGGACAACGCTACCCCAGCGGCGGAGGTTCCACCGAGTCGGGGTCCCCGCGAAGTATCGGAGCGAAGCGTGGGGTCCTTGCGACGGATCGACGCGAAGCGGCGAACGTCGTGGGGAGAACTTCGTGGGGTGGCTAGCGGCTCGCGGGCAGCCACACTCCGCCGGGCGACGCCGCCGCGATCCGCTCCTCGGCAAGGTGGTTCGCCGCCTCCGACGTGGTCGTTCCCCGCTCGGCCGCCTCCCGCAACACCGCCAGCGTGGTGTCGTAGATCCCGGCGGTCCGGGCCCGCGCCCGCTCGAAGTCGAACCCGTGCAGCTCGTCGGCCACCTGGATGACGCCGCCGCTGTTGACCACGAAGTCCGGCGCGTAGAGGATGCCGCGCTTGTCGAGCAGGTCCGCCGAACCGCCCGGACCCTCCACGGCCAGCTGGTTGTTGGCGGCGCCGCAGACGATCTCCGCGTGAAGCCGCTCGATCGTCTCCGCGTCGAGCGCGTGGCCCATCGCGTTGGGCGAGTACACGTCCAGGGGAAGCGCCGCCAGCGCGGCCGCGTCGGGCGCGACCTCCACCGCGGGTGCTGCGCCAGCACCGCGCCGACCGCCTCCGCGCTCACGTCGCACACCACCACGGACGCGCCGTCGGCGGTCAGCAGCTCGACCAGCCGGCGACCGACCTTGCCGACGCCGGAGATCCCGACGCGGCGACCGGACAGGGTCGGCGTCCCCCAGCGGTGCTCGGCGGCCGCACGCATACCCTGGAAGACGCCGTATGCGGTGAGCACCGACGAGTCTCCCGCCCCGCCTCGCGCCTCGGACCGGCCCGTGGCGAACCGGGTGGTCTCCGAGACGACGTCCATGTCGGCGACGTAGGTGCCGACGTCGGAGGCCGTGACGTAGCGGCCGCCGAGGCTCTCCACGAAGCGTCCGTATGCGCGGAGCAGCTCCGGGGTCTTGTCGCGGCGAGGGTCGCCGATGATGACCGCCTTGCCGCCGCCGTGGTCGAGGCCGGCGACCGCGTTCTTGTAGGCCATCCCGCGGGACAGGTCGAGCACGTCGGCGAGGGCCGCGTCGACGGAGGCATACGGATAGAACCGGGTACCCCCGAGACCGGGCCCGAGGGCGGTCGAGTAGAGGGCGATGATCGCTCGTAATCCGGTGGCCGGATCGTGGCAGAAGGCGACCTGCTCGTGGCTGAACGGGTCGGCCGGGCGGTATGCGACGAATGGGTCGGGACGCGAGGACATGGGTGGTGGCTCCGCTTTCCTGAGTATGTGCGGGTTGGCCGCACTTTGCCCCTCTCGGGGCGATTTGCCGGACCTGGGGAAAAAGCCCCCGTTCGCCCGATGCCCAAGGTACCGTCGTCCTGTTGGGCAGCGGGGCCACCGGGGGGGAGGCACCGCATGGGGGTTCAACCTTGACGCGGGAATGCGAGTTAGCACGATGGGATCGTTCGAGCACGAAAAATTGCTGACGCCTGCCGAAGTGGCGGCGTTGTTCCGGGTCGACCCGAAGACGGTCACCCGGTGGGCACAGGCCGGAAAGCTGACCGCCATCCGGACCTTGGGAGGGCACCGGCGGTATCGCGAGAGCGAAGTCAGCCGGCTGCTCAATGCCGGTTGAGGGCCGGGCTGAAGGTCGGTTGAGGGCCTCGCTGAGGGCCTGGCTGAAGGCTGGCTGAGGGTCGGCTGAGGGCGAGGACCACGGCGGGGCCGTAGGCTGCGAGCGTGGGCTTCGTCGAGCGGTTCGGGCGCGGTTCGGCGCTGCGCCGTCAGGGACCCCCGAACGCGAGCACCTCAGGGCTGGCCGGGACGTCAGCGACGTCAGCGACGTCCGCGACGTCAGGGGCGGCCAGCTCGCTCCCCGACGCGGTCACGTCGCCCAGCTCGGACCCCAACCCGTCGCTGATGAGCGAGGCGACGCAGCCACGGCGACCCGCTCCGGTGGAGCCGGCGCACGGCGAGGCGGCCTGGATCTCCATCACGCCGGCGAGCGCCAAGCGCACGACGCTGATGGTGATCGGCCTGCTCATCGCGCTCTCGATCGGCATCTGGGCGTTCCAGGCGCTCGGCACCTTCCTCTTCATCCTGCTGCTGGCCTGGTTGTTCTCCATCGCCATGGAGCCGCCCGTCCTCTGGATGGTGCACCGCGGGGTGCGGCGCGGACTCGCGACGGCCATCGTGATGATCCTTGGCATCATCGTGGTCGCCGCGCTGAGCGCCCTCTTCGGCGGCGTCTTCATCTCCCAGCTCTCCGCGCTGGGCAGCTCCCTGCCCACCGCGCTGACCTCGGTCGTCGACTGGGCCAACAGCACCTTCCACACGTCGTTCAACCTCAACAACATCGCCGCGTCGATCCAGATAACCCCGGACAAGATCGGACAGTGGGTCGGTCAGTACGGCGGCGGCCTGCTGGGCATCTTCGGCTCGGTGTTCGCCGGGCTGTTCGACACCCTGACCATCCTGGTCTTCGCGTACTACTTCTCGGCGGACAGCCCACGGCTGCGCCAGACCATCGGGTCGTGGCTGCCGCCCGCATACCAGCGTTACTTCGTCACGGTGTGGGAGATCTCGGTCCAGAAGACCGGTGGCTACGTCGTCAGCAAGGTGGCCCTGGCGGCCTTCTCCGCGTTCTTCCACTCGGTGTTCTTCGCGATCATCGGGGTGCCCTACTGGCTGCCGCTCGGCGTGCTCGCCGGGATCGTCGGCCAGTTCATCCCCACCATCGGCACCTACATCGGCGTCGCGCTACCGGCCCTGTTCACCCTCGTCTCCGACAAGCCGATCAACGCCCTGTGGATCGCCGTCTTTGCAACCGTCTACCAGCAGCTCGAGAACTACGTCTTCACCCCGCGCATCAGCCGCCGGACCATGGACGTCCATCCGGCGGTCGCGCTGGGTTCGGTTATCGCCGGCGCCGCGCTGTTCGGTCCGGTCGGGGCGTTGATCGGGATCCCCCTCGCCGCGGCGTCCCTGTCGATCATCGACACGTTCACCCACCGGCACGAGCTGCTGCCGGAGCTGGCGTCGCTCGAGGACGCCGAGAACCACCAGGACGACGACGCCCGCGCCGAGCAGGACCGCCATAGCCAGGCACGTCAGGGAGAGAACGACACCACCTGATCGGCTCGGTGCTGTGGCTCAGTGCTCGTGCAGGTTGTCCGGCTGGGACGCATCCCCGGGGTGCTCGAACCCCTCCTCCAGGCGCACCCGTGCGTATGCGGCCGCAGCCAGCCACCGGGCGAACACCTCCAACCGCGTCGACGTGAGCAGCTCGTCGGCCGACCAGACCATGCCGCCCTCGTCGGTCGCGGCCCGCTCGGCGGCGAGCGCCCGCTGTCCCGGTGTGAGCGCGACGTCGGCCGTCAGGAGGGCGGCCGCTCGCGGCACCGCCGGATTGCCCCACGCCGCGGCGACGATCGAGCCGAGCGCCGCGGCGTCCGCGCGGGTCAGCGAGCCGCCCGGCCAGGACTGGTTCGTGCGGTGCGCGGACGGATTTCGGTGCGCCTCAGAGCACGAACCGGGGGTGAGGTGCTCGCAGAGCCGCTCGACCACCGCGACCTGGGTCACCCACCGGCGCAGCTGCCGGCCCTCACGGGAGTCCGCGTCCGGGAGCGCGCCGGCCCGGTCCCGTGACCGCAGGCGGAGGAGCCGCTCGTGCACCTCAGCAGCGTCGATCGGCTCTCCGTCGACCCACGCGGCGACGGTCACGCGCGCACCTCGATCCGGACCGTCTCCGCATACTGGGCCCGCCCGAACCACATCACCTTGGCCATCAGCCAGGCGTGTCCCGGGGTCGCGTCCACCGGCGGAGCGACCTCGATCTCCACCCGCGACGTCCCGCCCGCCGGCACGACGAACCCTCGCGTCGGCCGGGCCACCCATTCCCACGTCCCCCAGGGTGAGGCGATCTGGAGCTCGCCGCGGATCTCCGACAGCGTGCGGTTGCTCAAGACCAGCCCGACCGTCGCGACGTTGCCGGGGGAGACGACGACCGAGGTCGTGTCCATGGCGGCGTCGAGCCCCGTGGGGCGACCCTCCTCGCCCGTCGTGGCGCCCAGCTGGACGTTGCGGTCGAGGTCGGCGACGGTGGGCAGGCCGAAGCCGAGCGCCTCCACCAGCGCCGTCGAGTCGCCGACGAACACCGTCGTCACGTCCTCGACGACCTCGACGGCACCGCCTCCGGCCAGGGCGCCGTCGTCCGGCCGGACCTGCGCGGCCACGAAGTACTGACCCGCGGGGCGCGTCGTCGGGCACGTCGACCCAGGACCGGAACCGCGCATACCCCAGGGGTGACAGCACGGCCGGCGCCTCGGGGAGGGTGGCGGTCCAAGCCGTCCGGCAGGTCCAGCCGGCTGGAAGCGGTGACCGGACTGGACGCGTACTGGCTCGTGACCACCCAGCTGACCTCGAACCGGCCGCCGGCCGCGCACCGGGCGACCGTCGGCGTCATCGCCACCGACACGGGGAGGAAGCCCATCGGCGCGGGTCCGCGGTTGTGCAGCCAGTAGCGGCTGAAGACCGGCTGGGCCTCCTCCCGGGCGACGCCCAGGACCGACGTCGCGGGCGCGCCGGTCGTCGCCAGGGTGGTGACGACGGTCTCGATCTGCTGCCCGTCCAGCTCGACGGCGAGGACGCCGCCGGTGACGTCGAGCGGCTGGTGTGGCAGCTCCCGCAGGTCGGCCCTGGCCGCCGACTGGATCGGCGTATGCGGGAGCGCGACCGAGGCGCGCCGAGCGGCTCCGGTCGTCTCGACCAGCCGGATCGTCGTGCTGTGCCGAGGGTCGGCGCCGTCGTGACCGCCGGACGCGACCGGGTTGCCCGCCGCCTTGATCGTCTGGACCAGCACGTCACGGGCCGGTTCGACGGCGAGAAGCGAGCCGGTCGCGGGCAGGTCGCCGGCCGACGGCTCGGTCGGTACCGCCAGCAGCGGTGTGGAGAACGCCTGCCCGCGAGCGGGAAGGTAGGCGTCTCGCCAGTCCCCGCGGTGGCTCACCAGCGCGTAGTGGAACTCGTGGGTCCAGTGCTGCAGCTGGAACGCCGAACCGTCGGGCGTCGTGCGGCGCGGTGGGTCGATCCAGACGCCCGACGGCCACCCGGTGCAGGACCGCATCAGTGAGAGGTTGAGCCCGCCCTCGGGGTCCACGGCGAAACCGGGGACACCGTAGGTCAGCAGCGCGACGGTCCCGTCGGTATGCGGCTCGACGTCCCGGTCACTGGCCAGCACCGCCGTGAGCCGTCCGGTCGCCAGCTCCTCGGCGGCGACCGCGGGGTTCCGGACGACGACCACCGGTAGGGCATCGACGTCGCGCAGGTCGGCGTTGGGAACCCAGGTCTGCCGCAACGGGGCCACCGCCGGCACGAACAGCACGTCGTCGTCGGGTAGCGCGCCGACCCGCGCCGCCACCTCGTCGACCAGCGCGTTCGGCGCGTGTGCCAGGAGGAAGCGGAGGTCCGGGAGGTTGGAGTCCACACCGAGATCGCCGTAGCGCGATCCGGACGCCGTCGAGGTGGTAGCCGTGACGCCGCGGCGGGCCAGGGCGACGACGAGGTCGCGCGCCTCGGAAGGCGGCACGCCGTCCGGGACCACCACCTCGGCGACCGCGACGGCTCGGGTGCCGACGCGCTGGCCCACCACGTCCACGATGTCGACGGCCAGCGTCGTCCCGATGCCGAACCAGGTGTTGGCCGGGTTGTCGAGGGTCCAGGGCGCCTCGGCGGTGTCGGCGTCGATGAGGCCGAAGCCCCGCCCGACGACACCCGACGCGACTTCGCTGACGGGGAGGCCGCCGGGCAGGTCGACCGGGAACCGAACCCGGACCAGGCGGTCGGAGAGCTCGTGGTCGAGGAACCGCGTCGTCAGCTCGACCCGGTCTAGGCCGTCCACGAGGGTCGTGACCTGCTCGTACTCGAGTCCGTCCACGACCCCGTGAGCTACCAGCCGGCTCCCGATCACGCTGTGCTGCAGCGTCATTCGCGCCTCGGCTGCTCCCGAACGCACCGAGCGGCCGTTCGGCAGCAGGTGCCAGGGGCCCTCGCTGAACCGGGGGTGCGCCGGATACTCCTCGTAGACCCGCAGCTCGTTGCCCGGACCCGTGAGCAGCTCGCGGTCCTGCCGGCGGTCGTGGACGGAGGTCAGCGCGCCGCCGCGGGCCGGGTCGGCCGTGATCCGGTATGCGTCGCTCTGGACGGTGGCGGGCCCGCCGTTGGTCGCGGCGTCCGACCAGCCCGTCGCCGAGCCGCCGGTCAGGATGCGGAACGTCCGCCAGCCCATCGAGGGGATGTCGCGGGCCACGAACCGGACGACTCCCGGCGCCTCGACCACGACCGGCACGTCGGTCCCGGCGTCGTCCACCACGCGCATCCCGCGTGAGGTGTCGACCTCGGCCCTTACCAGGTCGGTGCGCTCGAACCCGACCGTGTTGAGCACGACCAGCGCGACGCCGGCACCGGCGGTGTCGATCCGCCGGACGATGGCCTCGGCGGCCGCGTCACGCGCGCCAGCCGCGAGGTCGTACGCCTCGCGCCAACCGGTCAACAGGTCGATGTAGACCTGGTCCGCCTCCGACCCGGTGATGGCGTCGTGGTGGGCACCGAACGCCAGCTGGCGCCACACCTTGTCGAGCGCCGCCTCAGGGTATCGGCCCTCGCCGAGCAGGGCCGCGAAGGTGCTGAGCTTCTCCGCGTCGGTGGCGGCGGTCTCGGCCGCACGCTGCGCCTGCTTGGTGTCGATGTAGGAGACGTCCTTGCCGGTGTAGATCGGGTTCATGTCCCGGCTCTGCGGCGAGGGCGCCCGATGCTGCTCGGCGAGGCCGTCGCGGACCCGGTCCATGAACATCCGGGTCGTGCCGCAGACGAAGCGCGGCCACACGTAGTGGGCGTTCCACCAGCGGTGCAGCTCGGTCACCCAGTTGTTCGGAGGGCAGTAGTCCCCGCCGACCGGAAGCAGCGTATTCCGTGTCGCCGCAACAGGTTTCAGGACTTCGAAGAGGTGGTAGGCGATATCGCCGGCCGCCTCGACGGAGGGCGCGTTCTGAAGCTCCCAGCCGGGGCCGTAGTGGTCCGGCATGTAGTGGGTGAGCACCCCGTCGCCGCTCGGCGACATCCACTCGAACTCGCTCTCGAACTGCATGACGGTGATGTCGCCGGTGCGGTCCTGGTCCCAGTGCTGCCGCAGCGGTCCCCACTGGTGGTGCGGCCCGCGAGCCCAGGCGCTGCCGGTCAGCCCGGCCTTGGCCGCCAGCCCGGGGAACTGCGGGTCGTGCCCGAAGGCGTCCAGCTGCCACGCGGTCTGCGGGTCGCCACCGAGGATGTCGCGCTGGAACCCGATGCCGTACACGAGGTTGCGGATCGTCGTCTCGCTGCTGGTGAGGTTGGTGTTGGGCTCGTTGTAGGTCCCGCCGACCAGCTCGACGCGCCCCTCGGCGAGCAGCCGCCGTAGCACCGCTCGTTGCTCGGGGAAGGTGTCGAAGTACGGCTTGAGGTAGTCCAGCTCGGCCAGCACGAAGTGGTAGTCGGGGTCGCGCACCGCCAGCTTCAGGTGCGCCTCGACGAGCGCAAAACCGTTGTCCACGAACGCCGGTCGGGTCGACCAGTCCGCCGCGAGGAAGCCACAGTCGGTCGTGTAGGAAGCCTGCGTGTTCCACCACACCGGGTCGTAGTGGAAGTGCGACACCATCACCATGGTCCAGCCGGGTTCCGCGACGACGACCGTCCCGTATGCGTCGTCAGAGCTACCGGTGTCCCCGGTGGCGGTCACGCCGACCCGGATCTCGGCGCCCACCGGGGCCGACGCCGGAAGGTCCAGCGGCACGTCGACCCGTACGGCCCGGTCGCCTGGGGGGACGGCCACAGTCCCGGTCACCGCCGTGGCGAACACCGAGCCGCGCGGCTCGGCAGCGGCGACCTCGATCCGGATCTCCCCATCACGCATACTCCGCTCGATCGTCACGTGGACGACCTGGTGGGGCGCTTCCGGCGTGCCGACGAACCGTTCGGTCGAACGGACCTCGGTGATGGTGACCGGCACAAGCGCTCCTGACGTCGGCGGAGGGGGCGGATCCACTCTTGTGCACCCAAATACCAGGCACTAGGCCCCTTGGCGGTCGGTGTCAACGCGATATAGCTTGACGTCGTCCCAGCAACGCGACATACTCCATTTCGAGTACTCGGATCGGAGATGACTTCACATGACACGTCGCCGCGTCGGCAACCCCCTGGCCCTGGCCGTGCTCGGCTGTCTGGCCGAGCGGCCGATGCACCCGTACGAGATCTCCACGACGCTGCGGACCCGGGGCAAGGAGAAGAGCATCAAGCTCAACTACGGCTCGCTCTACTCGGTGGTCGACTCCCTCCAGAAGCACGGCCTCATCGAGACGAAGGAGACGATCCGCGACGGGCGCCGGCCGGAGCGCACGGTCTACGCCATCACGCCCGCGGGCTACATCGAGTTCGAGGACTGGCTCAGCGAGCTGCTGTCCGTACCCACCCGCGAGTTCACCTCGCTCGAGGCCGCGCTCTCCCTCATGGGCGGGATGCGGCCGGCCGAGGTGGCCCGGCTCCTCGAGGAGCGCGTCGGCCGCCTGACCATCGAGCTGCGCTCGGAGCGCGCCACCATCGACCTCACCCGCGAGCAAGGCGTCCCCGAGATCTTCCTCGTGGAGACGTTGCTGCGGATCGCCATGCTGGAGGCCGAGATTCGCTTCGTCGACCAGCTAACCAAGGACATCCGCTCCGGCGACCTGCCCGGTATCACCACCTGGGCGCGGCTGCACGACCTGCTGGCCGAGGGGCATACCGCCGAGGAGATCTTCGCCGATCCCCTTCGCTACCTGGGGGAGGAGGGACGCATTCTGGCCGACCTGCCGACCATGAGCCCCAACTAGCCAGACCCACCCGCCGGCGCGGCAACGCCGGTGGTGGGCCTGACCACATCACCTCGAGTCAACCGGTGGACCAGCCACCAGCCGCTTTCGGATGCACGCAGCAGCCTACGGCAGGCCACCGGTCGACTCCCCTTTGAAGGAGTCACCATGCCCAATCCTGTCGGGTCCACGACGGCCCGAACTCACGAATCCCCAATTACATCAACAGGTCTCGCCATCGAGGCGACGGACCTCGTCAAGACGTACGCGACCGGCCGCGGCACACCGCCGGTCCAGGCGCTCGACGGGCTGTCGCTCACCGTCCGCCAGGGGGAGGTGTTCGGACTGCTCGGGCCGAACGGCGCGGGCAAGTCGACCACCGTCAAGATCCTCGCGACACTGACCGCGGCGGATGCCGGGCGATCCCTCGTCGCGGGGCACGACGTCGCCCGAAACCCCGACCGGGTCCGGCGCGCCATCGGCCTGATCTCGCAGAAGTCCAGCTCCGCGCCGATGATGACCGGCCGCGAGAGCATCCTCCTTGCCGGCCGCATCCACGGGATGTCACGTCGGGAAGCCCGGTCGCGAGCGACCGAGCTGCTCGACCGCTTCGCCCTCGCCGACGCGGCCGACCGCCTCACCAAGACCTACAGCGGTGGCATGCTCCGCAAGCTCGACGTCGCGGTCGGCCTGGTCGCCCGGCCCACCGTCCTCTTCCTCGACGAGCCCACCACCGGCCTCGACCCCGAGGCCCGCACCCAGCTGTGGGACGAGCTCGCCCGGCTGGCCGCGGTCGAGCAGCTCACCGTGCTGCTGACCACGCACTACCTGGACGAGGCCGACCACCTCGCGGACCGGCTGGCCATCGTGGACCACGGGCGGGTCGTCGTCGAGGGCACCCCCGACGAGCTCAAGCGCACCCTGCACGGCGACGGCGTCGTCGTGGAGGTCACCGACCAGGAGGCCGCAGCCCAAGGCGCCGAGTGGCTTTCCCGCATACCAGGGCTCGACGACGTCACCCACGACGGCCGCGCCGTTCGAGCCCGTTCCCAGTCCGCAGCCAGCGTGATCCCGAGCGTCCTTGCCGCCCTGGAACAAGCTGGCATCGAGGTCGGCTCCGCCACCGTCTCCCGGCCCAGCCTCGACGACGTCTACCTCCACTACGCGGGCCGCACCTTTGAGGAAGGAACGAACCGATGACCGCCCTGATCTCCCACTCCGCCCTGCTCACCCGACGGTCGCTGACCGGGCTGATGCGCCAGCCGGCATACGTCGTCATCACGCTGATCCAGCCGATGATCTGGCTGCTGCTGTTCGGGCAGCTGTTCGCCAAGGTCATCGACATCCCCGGCTTCAGCAGCGACGGGCAGTCGTTCGTGGCGTTCCTGACGCCGGGTGTCGTCATGATGACCGCGCTGTTCTCGGCCGCCTGGGCCGGGACGACGTTCATCGAGGACATGGGCCTCGGCGTCATGGATCGGATGCTGGCGTCGCCGGTCCGCCGTGGCGCCCTCATCAACGGGACGGTCATCTACCAGGGCCTCGTGTCCGTGGCGCAGACCGCCGTCGTCCTCGTCGTGGCGTATGCGGCCGGAGCCCGGTTCGGCGCTCCGGTGGTCGGTGTGGTGCTCACCATGGCGGCGGCCGTACTGCTCACCGTGGTCTTCGCCGCGCTGTCCAACGCGCTCGCCCTGCTCACCCGCCAGCAGGAGACCCTCATCGGGGTGAGCCAGCTGCTCGGACTGCCGTTGACGTTTCTCTCGTCGGCGATCATGGACCCGCGGCTGATGCCGGACTGGATCCAGAACGTCGCCCGCTACAACCCGCTCGACTGGGCCGTCCTGGTCAGCCGGGAGGCGCTGTCGGCCACTCCGGACTGGGGTGTCATCGCCTGGCGGGGCGGCGGCCTCGTGGTCCTCGCTCTGGTGATGTCCTGGCTCGCCACCAAGGCCTTTGGCGCCTACCAGCGGTCCGTCTGAACCGGCCCGTGTCGGTGTCGGGCTGCGTGGCACAGTGAGCGCATGGCCGACACCGACACGCAGTCCGACGCCGCGCTGCCCTGGCTGACCGTCGAGGAGCTCAACGCCAACGGCGGCGCGCTCGCCGCGAAGATGGGCATTCTCTTCACCGAGGCGAACCGGGACCGGGTCGTCGCCACGATGCCGGTCGAGGGCAACACCCAGCCCTACGGCATCCTCCACGGCGGCGCGTCCGTCGTGCTCGCCGAGTCGGTCGGGTCGATGATGGCGGTCCTGTATGCGGGTGAGGGCCGGGCCGCGGTCGGCATGACCATCAATGCGATTCATCACCGGCCGGCGTCCGCGGGCACCGTCACCGCCACCGGGACGCTGCTGCAGGCCGGCCGCACGACGGCCAGCGTCGCCATCGCCATCACCGACGACGCGGGCCGACGGGTCTGCTCGTGCACCCTGCTCTGCCAGCTGCGCGACGCGCCGCCGCAGCAGCGGGCGTGACCCTCAGGCGGCCGTGCGGCAGGTCCAGGGTCGGAGGCCGAGCATGGCGTAGAGCCGGTTCGCTGCGGTGATCTGCTCCTCGCGGGAGGCGAGGTCCGGTCGAGGCGCGAAGTCGTAGCCGGCCGCGATGCGCCACGCGTCCATGTTGAACTGCAGCCCGCCGTAGTAGCCGCTGCCGAGGTTGAGGTGCCACCGCTGACCGGACTCGCACCAGGCGATGCGGTCCCACATGTCGGCCATGGCGAGGTTGAGCGGCGGCTTGCCCGACGCGGGCGGCGGGGTGACCGGTGTGGTCGGCGGGCTGGGCGGTTTCGGGGCTGGCACGACCGGAGCCGGCGGTTTCGGCGCCGGCACGACCGCCGGCGGTGATGCCGGTGCCTTGGGCGGCGGCGGCGGCCCGGGCTGTGGCTGCGGCGGTCGCGGCGGCGGCGGCCTGCCGAGCGGTCGTTGCAGCCCGCTGGTCGGCCTGGGCCTGCGCGAGCTGGGTGGCCTGCTGCGCGGCCAGCCGGTCGGCCTCCTGACGGGCGGCGTCCGCCGCGGCCCGGATGCCGGCCTGTCGTGCTTCCTCGTCGCGCCGAGCCTGCTCCTGCGCCGCCAGTCCGTCCTGGCGCGCTTGCTCGACGGCGACGCTGGTCTGCCGGAGGGTGGCCAGCTGAGCGGTGAGCTCGGCGGACTGCGACTGCAACGTGGCGAGCCGGTCGGCCAGCTGGGCCGCGTCGCGGCGGGCGTCGTCGGCAGCGGCTCGCGCGGCCGCGGCGCTGGTGATGCGGCGCTGCTCCGCCTCGGTGGCCGCGCGGTCGAGGGTTGCCGCCAGCAGGCGCGCCGAGTCGGCGTCCGCAGCGGCATGGACGCGCTCGGCCGCCACGGCCTCCAGCCCGGCGGCGCGGTCCAGGGCGTCCTGCGGGCCGTCGGCGCCGAGCAGGGCGTCGAGCTGCACCAGGCCGGCGCCTTGCTGGTATGCCTCGGCCGCGAGGAGCGACAGCTGGAAGCTCGCCGAGTCGGCGGCCTGGCGCGCCTGGTCGGCCGCTCCTCGCGCGGCGGCGGCCTTCTGGCTGGCCTGCGCCAAGAGCTCGTCTGCGCCGTGGCTGGCCATCTCGGCGTCGGCCGCCTCGAGCCGCGTTTGGGCGACCGCATCGCGGGCGGCGGCCAGCTGGGCGTCGATGCTCTGCGCGCTCACAGCCGCGGTGGCGACGGCGGACTGTGCGGCAGCCACCTGGTCCGCGCTGGGCGTCGGTTCACGGTCGGCCGCGGCCGAGGTGGCGACCGTTCCGATGAGGGCGAGACCGCATACCGATGCCACCAAGGAACGGGCGAGCAGTGCGCGATCGCGAGGAGAAGTGCGCATGACCCTCCTCCCGGTCGACCGACAGATCGGCCCGAGCGTAGAACGCATGCGTCACATGGGGAACAGCGATCACACTGCTACCAGCGGCTTTTCGCGGAGGTCCGGAGTTACATCGATGTGTTTCTGCTGATGAGGCTCGTTGGTGGCGGCGATGGCGTAAAAAGCCACAATTCGGTAACGGCGCGGCGGAAGGGCCCTTAAAGGGAGCCGAGCAGCCACCGGACCGCCCGGCCGATGAGGTCGCGGTGGCCGGGGGCGCCGTACGAGGTCGTGTCGTGCCCGAGCGCGTCATAGACGACTCGACCGGCTCCGGCGGTTCGCGCCCAGACCAGCGGATGGCGCACGTCCTCGAAGGGATGGTCGTAGAGGACCGTGACGCCGGGACGGGTCTCGAGGTAGCTGTACCGCTCGTCGACCACCGTGAAGTCGCGAAGCCCATCGGTCACCGGGTGGGTCGCGTCGGTCCGCGAGACGAGGAACTCGTCGAGGGGTGGGTGCATCGTGTGGCCGCGGACCCACCGGCCGCCGAGGAAGTCCGGCCATTCGCGCATACCGGTGAACGACGTTGCACTGGCGTGCACCGCCAGCAAGCCGCCACCAGCGTCCAGGTGCCGACGCAGCCCGGCGGCGGCCGCGTCAACCGGCTCGTGGGGTCGGGGCTCCCGCGGGTTGCCGATGTTGACGACCAGCAGGCGGGCGTCGCTCGGGTCGGCCAACGCCGCCTCGACATCCGCGGTGACGGCCACCCGGCAGCCGGCGTCCTCGACGATGGCGGCCAGCCGAGCGGAGGTGGCGGGGAAGTCGTGCCAGGCGTCGGCGTAGGGGCCGGCGCCGCTCACGACCAGGGCGTCAGGCACGCGACATCCTGACATCCCATCGGAGGCCTTCCGGCTCGGCTCTCAGCCGAGCGGCTCGGCTCGCCACATGTCGGTAGCCGAGCCGCTCGGCTCACAGCCGAGCCGGGCGGCATTCGAAAATGACGCGGGAGGCAGTAGCAGTCAGGCGGTGGTGTTGTGCTCCTGGATCAGCCGCTGGGCGGTGGCCCGGTCGCTGACGGCGATCGCCTCCACGAGGTCGCGGTGCAGCTGCAGCCGCTCGGCGATGAAGTCGGGAAGCGCCTGCTCGGACACCCGCTGCACCGAGAGGGTGTGCGTCTCGATGAGGGCCAAAAGGCTGGTGTAGACCGAGCGCAGGATCGCACTCGGGCTGACCGAAGCGATCGTGGCGTGCAGCTCCCAGTTGGCGCGGATGAACGCGGTCGGGTCGCCGTCGGTGACCGCCTGCTCCATCTGCACGACCTGGTCGCGCATCTGGTCGACGTGAGCGGGCGACGCGTGCCGGAGGGCGTCCTCGATGAGCAGCGGGTCGAGGGCATCGCGGATGCGGACGGCGTCGGCCACCGAGGTCGCGTCCGCGTCCAGCGCCAGGACCGAGTTGCCCAGGCGAACCATGGGGGATTGCCGGGCCGCGAAGACCCCACCGCCCGGCCCGGGCCGCACCGTGACGAGGCCGCGCGCCTGCGCCAGCCGGATGGCCTCGTTGAAGGTGCCGACCGCGACGCCGCACGCACGACGCAGCTCCTCCTTGGAGCCGAGGCGCTCGCCGGCGGGAGCGGCCTCGGCGAGGGCACCCAGCCTGGCCGCGTGACACGACGCAGCCCGAGCTGCACCATCAGTGCAATCATCATGTTCCTTTCCACCCGGGAGCCCATGGTGGCGCCGGAGAGTTGGGGTGAGCGTGCGCATCGGCAACGTGGCAGGTCGTCTGGTCGTCCTCGTCGGGGACCGCGCCGTGGACGTCGAAAAGGCGAGCGAGGGCGCATTCTCCGCGGACCCGCAGGCGGTCTACGACCGGTGGGACGACTTCCGGGCGTGGGCGTCGAGCGCCCAGCTGCCGGAAGGTGACCCGTTCGAGCTGACACAGCTCGGCTCGCCGGCGCCGGCGCCACGCCAGGTACTGGCCATCGGGCTGAACTACAGCGACCACGCCGCCGAGTCGGGCTACGCCGCTCCTGACGGCGAGCCGCCGGTGTTCACCAAGTTCCCCTCCTGCATCGTCGGGCCCTACGCCGAGATCGTCCTGCCCGAGGGCGGCCACACCGACTGGGAGGTGGAGCTGGTCGCGGTGGTCGGGCGACGCGCATACCAGGTGGGCATCGACGACGCGCTTTCCTACGTCGCCGGGTATGCGGTGGGTCAGGACATCTCCGAGCGCACACTCCAGATGGCAGCAACACCACCGCAGTTCAGCCTCGGCAAGTCGCTGCCGGGGTTCGGGCCGGTCGGTCCGTGGCTGGTCACCCTCGATGAGCTGGCCGACCCGAACGACCTCGAGCTCGGCTGCGCCATCGACGGCGAGACGGTCCAGTCCAGCCGGACGAGCTCCCTGATCTACTCCGTCCCCGACCTCGTCAGCCGCCTCTCGTCGAGCGTCGTGCTGCTGCCGGGTGACGTGATCTTCACGGGGACCCCGTCGGGCGTGGGCCTCGGCCGCACCCCGCAGCGCTGGCTCGCTCCGGGTGAGGAGCTGGTCAGCCACATCGAGGGCATCGGGGAGATGCGCCAGACCTTCGTGGCCGCGCGCACCTGACCCTCGCCGGCGTCCACCGGCTGAGCGCCACTCGGAAGAACGAGACCGAAGCAACCGCACATGGACCCGTATGACGTCGCCATCGTCGGCTACGGCTGTCCATCCTGCTGGCCGAGCAGGGTCACCGCACCGTCGTCCTCGAGCGGTTCGCCGCGGCCTACCCGCTGCCGCGCGCCGTGCACCTCGACCACGAGCTCGCGCGCATACTCCAAGCGGTGGACCTGCGGTCCGACCGCGACCCGGTCGAAGCGCCTGGAGCCCCGGAAGCAGGACGGGTCACAAGCCTGTGACCTGCGGTTTTGGGAGGTGGCCAGGGGCGGGGTCGAACCGCCGACCTTCCGATTTTCAGTCGGACGCTCGTACCAACTGAGCTACCTGGCCGTGCCTGCCCGAGGTGGCGAGACCCGGACAGACGAGTGCCGGATCGCTCCGGCGGGCAGCACTATACCGAGCGGCCCGCCGCTAGCCCGAATCCGATCAGCCGTCCGCCAACCGAGCGGGGAACCCGCCCGTCGCGACCGGCCCCCACCGCGAAGGCGTCACCCTCAGCAGGCACTTGCCCTGCGCCACCATCGCCGCCCGGTACTCGTCCCAGTCGGGATGCTCGCCCGAGATCGCCCGGTAGTAGTCGACCAGCGGCTCCACCGCCTCCGGCAGGTCGATGACCTCGCACGGCCCGTCCACCTGCACCCACGCCCCGCCGAAGTCGTCGCTCAGCACGAGCACCGACACCTCGGGCGAACGCCGCACGTTCGCGACCTTCGCCCGGTCCGGGTAGCTCGAGATGACGATCCGCCCAGCCTCGTCCACGCCAGCGGTCACCGGCGAGGTCTGCACCCCGCCGGACGCCCGCTGCGTCACCAGCACCATGTGGTGCCGCGGCCGCACGAACTCCAGCAGCTCCTCCAGCGACACCCGCGTGTTACGCGCGATGCTCCGAGGCATACAGAACCTCAGCCCTGCGCCAGCTTGGCCACGTCGTCCCACTGCTCCCACGTCTCGATGCGCCGCGCGTAGTCCGCCTTGGCGATGTCCAGCGGAGCGACCCCGAAGAACGTCCGCAGCGGCGGCTCCTCCGCGTCCACGATCCTCAGCAGCGCCGCCGCCGACGCCTGAGGGTCTCCAGGACCGGCCGAGCCGATCCGCTTCTGGCGCTCGCGCTCGATGTTGTCGCGCGCCTCCGCATACGCCGGGAGGGTCTCGGAGCGCTTGGCCGAGTCGCCGGCCCAGTCGGTGGCGAACCCGCCCGGCTCGACCAGCGTCACCTTGATGCCGAAGCCGGCGACCTCGCCGGCAAGCGCCTGGCTGAAGCCCTCGAGCGCCCACTTGGACGCGTGGTAGGCGCCGAGGCCCGGGAACGCGGAGATCCCGCCGATCGACGACACCTGGATGATGTGCCCGAAACCCTGCTCACGCAGGAACGGCAGCGCCGCCTGCGTCACCCACAGGGCGCCGAAGAAGTTGGTCTCCATCTGCTGGCGGATCTCGTCCTCGGTCAGCTCCTCGACGAACCCGAAGTGCCCGAAGCCCGCGTTGTTGACGACGACGTCGAGCTGCCCGAAAGCCTTGTGCGCCTGTGCGACGGCGGCGAAGTCCGCCTCGCGGTCGGTGACGTCGAGCTGGAGCGGCAGGATCGCCTCGCCGTACTTCTCGACCAGGTCGTCCAGGCTCGAGATGTCGCGGGCGGTCGCGGCCACCCGGTCGCCGCGGTCGAGCGCGGCCTCGGCCCACTCGCGGCCGAAGCCGCGGGACGTCCCGGTGATGAACCATGTCTTCTGCGTCATGGTGGCGGCAACCACCGACCCCGGACCGAGAATTCCCCGGCCAGTCCCTACACTCCGTGACCATGCAGCGCATCGGGGTCGTCGGGTGCGGGCTCATGGGTGCGGGCATCGCCGAGGTATGCGCCCGCGCCGGGCTCGACGTCGTCGTCGCCGAGTCGAGCGACCAGGCAGCCGACGCCGGCCGACAGCGCCTCACGAAGTCCCTCACCAGGGCCCAGGAGCGCGGCAAGCTCGACAACGCCGACGAGGTGCTGGGCCGGATCACCGTCGGCACCGACCTCGGCGCCCTCCACGACCGCGAGCTGGTCATCGAGGCCATCGTCGAGGACCAGCAGGCCAAGACCACCCTCTTCGCCCAGCTGGACGAGATCGTCACCAGCCCCGACGCGATCCTCGCCTCCAACACCTCGTCCATCCCCATCACGACGATCGCCGTCGCCACGAAGCGCCCCACCCACGTGCTCGGCATCCACTTCTTCAACCCCGTGCCGGTGCTCTCCCTCGTCGAGCTGGTCCCCGGCCTGCTGACCGCCCCGGAGACGACCGACCGCGCCCGGGCGTTCGTCACCGACCAGCTCGGCAAGCACCCGATCCGGTCGCAGGACCGCGCCGGCTTCGTCGTCAACGCGCTGCTGATCCCATTAATCCTCAGCGCGATTCGCATGCTCGAGGCCGGGTATGCGACCGCCGAGGACATCGACGCCGGCCTCGTCCGCGGCGCCGCGCACCCCCAGGGCCCGCTCGCCCTCGCCGACCTCATCGGGCTCGACACCACCAAGGCCGTCGCCGACTCGCTCTACGAGGAGTTCAAGGAGCCGCTGTATGCGGCCCCGCCCCTGCTGCGCCGGATGGTCGACGCCGGGCTGCTCGGCCGCAAGACCGGCCGCGGCTTCTACGCGTACGACCGTTAAGCAGGCGGCCGACAGGTCCACATCGCATGATGGCGGCGTGAATACCATCCCCAGCGACATCCTCGACCTCCTCCGCGCCCCGAGCATCTGCTTCATCACCACCCTCATGAAGGACGGCTCGCCGCAGACCACCGAGACATGGGTCGACACCGACGGCGAGCACGTCGTCATCAACACCGTCGACGGCTTCCAGAAGGTCCGCAACGTCTCGCGTGACCCGCGCGTCAGCGTCGTCGTCTTCGACCCGAAGCGACCCACCCGCTATGCCGAGATCCGCGGCGACGTCATCGGGATGACCACCGAGGGCGGCGCCGAGCACATCGACCAACTTTCGATGAAGTACACCGGTGGCCCGTATCAGAACTACAGCGGCCGTCTCCAGACCCGCGTCATCCTCACCATCACCGCCGAGAAGACCCGGATCATGGGCGGCTGAGCCGCGAGCACACCGCATACCCCCAGGGGGTACACTAAGTGCGTGACCGAACAGCACGGCTATCACGACAACAAGGCCGCCCACCTCAAGCGGCTGCGCCGCATCGAGGGCCAGGTCCGCGGCCTGCAGCGGATGGTCGAGGACGACAAGTACTGCATCGACATCCTGACGCAGGTCTCCGCGGCCACCAAGGCGCTGCAGTCGTTCTCTCTCGAGCTGCTCGACGAGCACCTCGAGCACTGCGTCGTCGACGCCGCCCGTCGCGGTGGCCCGGAGGCCGACGAGAAGGTCCGCGAGGCCTCCGAGGCGATCGCGAGACTGGTGCGGTCATGACCACCCAAACCTTCTCCGTCACCGGTATGACCTGTGACCACTGCGTCCGGGCGGTCACCGAGGAGCTCCAGGCGCTCGACGGCGTCACCCGAGTCAGCGTGGACCTGCACCCCGGCGCCGCCTCCCACGTCACCGTGGACGCCGAGCGCGAGGTGGCCGACGCCGAGGTGGCGGACGCGCTCGACGAGGCCGGCGCATACGCCCTCGCCTGACCGAGCCCATCGGGCCGAAGAGGGTCAGAGGTAGCGAGTCGGGTCGAACTCGTCGAGCGGGATGATCCGGATCCGGGGGAGGACCGCGGTGAACGCGCCGACCTCGTCCTCGAGGTCGTAGAACGCCAGGCCCTGCTCCTGCAGCGCCGCCAGCTCGACGCTGACGAACTCGCGCAGCCCGAGCACCCCGACCCGCCGCCCGTCGTCGAGCAGCCGGCTCAGCTGAGGGACGAAGTCGGCGTCGTGGCTGGCCAGCAGGACGTCACCCCGGCCGGCGTCGAGGATCGCGTCGAGCGTCCGCTGGATGCCGATGTCGACGACCTTCTCGTGCCGATCACCGGATCCCGCAAGCGGGATGGGCTGGTAGCGCAGCGCCATCAGCGCCTGCACGAAGGAGAACGGCAGCTGGCCGGACGTCGCGTTGAGGAAGAACAGCGGCCGCACCGGCCGGCCCCACACCGCGGTGCTGAAGTCGCGGACGCGCTCCCACCGCGGCCGCTCCTCCGGCTGGGGCCGGTGGCCGAGCACCTGGATGCCCAGCGTCGCGTCGATGTTCTCGCCGTCGACGAGCAGGTAGGTGGGGGCCTCGTCGGTCACGACAGACACTCTGGCCTACGCCGACGCAGGCCGCGAAGCCAGCCCAGGCAGCCGGGGAGTCAGGCGTTCTCCTTGCGGAACGTCGACGTGCCCCACCACACGGCCGCGGCGAAGAGGGCCAGCGTCCAGCCGATACCCCACGCCATCGGGGTGGGCGCGAACGTCCCGTCGAAGGCCCCGCGCACCGCGTCGACCACCCACCGGGTCGGCATGAAGTCGCTGGCCCGCAGCAGCCACGCCGGGCCGAGGGTCATCGGCAGCAGGATCCCCGACAGCAGCAGCACCGGCATCATCACCATGTTGATGACCGGAGCCATGACGTCCTCGCTCTTCGTCGACAGCGCGAGCGCGTTGGACGCGGCGGCGCACGCGGCGCCGAGCAGCAGGGTGAGCGCCACCCCGAGGACGATCCCGCGCACCGGCGCACGCATACCGAGCACATAGCCCAGCCCGACGAGGATCAGCGCCTGTACGAACAGCTGGCTGACGTCCCGCATCAGCCGCCCGAACAGCAGCGCCGTCCGGCTCGCCGGGGTGACCCGCTCCGCCTCGATGACGCCGTCGCGCCACTCCGCGATCAGGCTGAAGCCCGCGAAGAAGGCGCCGAAGATGCCCAGCTGCACGAGCAGCCCGGGCACGAAGAACGTGTAGGCGTTCGCCGCCCCGAACTGGTCGGCCAGCGGCTTGAGCAGCGGCCCGAACAGGAACAGGTAGAGCACCGGCTGAAGCATGCCGATGATGACCCACGCGGGGTTGCGCAGGTTCATCCGCATCTGGCGGCGGAAGACGATGTAGCTCTGGCGAAGGAAGGTCACGGGCACTCCTGGGTATGCGGGTCGGTGCGGGCCGCTCAGCCGTCGCGCAGCGAGCGGCCGGTGACGGTGAGGAAGACGTCGTCGAGCGTGGGGCGCCGGACCTCGATGGACGTGAGGGTGATGCCGGCCTGGTCGAGGTCGCGCAGGAGTCCGGGGATGACCACGCCGGCGCGCTGGACGCGGCCGCGGACGTGCTGCCCGTCGACCTCCACGTCCCGCACGACGGTCCCCAGCCGCTCCGCCGCGGTCGCGACGTGCGAGGCGTCGGCGATCTCGAGGTCGACGAGGTCGCCGGAGACCTGCGCCTTGAGGTTGTCGGGGGTGTCGCTGGCGACGATCTTGCCGTGGTCGATGACGACGATCCGGTCGCTCAGCTGGTCGGCCTCGTCGAGGTAGTGCGTCGTGAGGAACACCGTGGCGCCACGCCGGTCGCGCAGGTCGGCGATGTGGGTCCAGAGGTTTGCGCGGGCCTGCGGGTCGAGGCCGGTGGTCGGCTCGTCGAGGAACACCAGGCTCGGCTCGTGGATGAGACCCATGGCGATGTCGAGCCGGCGGCGCTGGCCCGCCGGACATCGACTTCGGCTGCCGGTTCCACAGCCCGTCCAGCTCCAGCTGGTCGAACAGCTCGTGGCCCCGCCGCCGGGCGTCCGCCGACGTCATCCCGTAGAGCATCCCGTGGTCGGTCACCTCGTCCCCGGCCCGCGCCGTGCCGCCGGTGGAGCCGCTCTGGGAGACGTAGCCGATGCTGCGGCGGACTTGCTCGGCGTCGCGCACCACGTCGTAGCCGGCCACGGTCGCGGTGCCCGCGGTCGGCCGGAGCAGCGTGGTGAGCATCCGCAGCGTCGTCGTCTTGCCGGCGCCGTTGGGGCCGAGGAAGCCGACGACCTCCCCCTCGGCGACATCGAGGTCGACGTCGTCGACGGCCCGGACCTCAGTCTTGGTGCGGCCCTGCCTCGTCTCGAAGGTCTGGACCAGACCTCGGGCGTGGATCACGTACGTTCTCCGTTCGTCGGTATGCGGGGCGGCGGCGCGCGTCGCACCGGCGGGTGGTGCGCCACCCAAGACCTGAGACCCGCGAACTCCGCCGAAGTCATCGGGAGCGCATCGCGGGACCTCATCCTGACTGACGACGCCACCGCGGCGCACCGTATTACCGACCGCCGACATGACCGATCACCGACATGACCAACCACCGACGGGCGACCCGGCATACTCGCCAGCGTGGCGAAGCGGTGGCCCGGCTGGGTCTACGACGAGGGGGACGAGCCCGACCCCCGGTTCTCGTTCGCCAACGAGCGGACGTTCCTGGCGTGGCTGCGCACCTCGCTCGGCCTGCTGGCCGCCGGAGTGGCGCTGCAGGCGCTTCCCGTCGACATCGAGCCCACGCCCCGCAAATGGCTCGCGGTGCTCTTCATCCTGCTGGCGCTGGCGACCGGTGCGGTGGGCTGGTCGCGGTGGGCTCGCTCCGAGCGAGCGATGCGGCGCGACGAGCGGCTGCCGGGTTCGGTGATGACCGCGGTCCTGGTCGGCGGCGTGGCCGTGGCCTGCCTCATCCTGCTGTTCGCCATCGGGCTGCGCTGACCGGCCCGCCGACGACGTGCTGATGACTCCCCGATGACTCGCCGATGACCACCGCGCCGCGGCCCCGGGATCCCGGCCTCCAGCCAGAGCGCACCGCGCTGGCCTGGCAGCGGTCGGCCCTGGCCCTCGCCGGCGGCCACGATCGTCGTCGGGCGGCTGACCTTCGGGACGGTGGGCGCGGTCGCCCTGCTCGTCGTCGCCCTCGGCGTGGGACACGCGGCGGTGATCTTCGCGACGGCGCAGCAGCACTACCGGATCCGGACCGGCGACGTCAGCGGCCCGGCACTGGCCGACCGGGCGTGCACGCCGCGCTGCTCTGCGTGCAGGTGACCGCTCTGGGCATCCTGGAGCTGCTGGACGTGCTGCGCTCGTGACGGTGCGCGACTGATCGGTAGCTATGCCTTCCGCCACACCCGCAGGTTCACATGTGCGGCCGCGTGATGAAAGTCGCGGCCAGTAGTGAGAAGTGTGTGTCCACCGGACATAGCCAGCTGCGCGATCAGCGCGTCGATCGTGCCGATCTGAATACCCGCGGACCGGAGAGCATTTCGCACACCAGCGGCCGCCACGTGATCCTCTCTGGTCGGCTGGATGTACTCCAGAGCTGTGAAGGTCTCGATGATTCGAGCCCGAGCCGGCTCTGGGACCGTGCCCTGGAGAAGCTCCTGGAGGATGACCTTGGTCGTCCCGACGACGTCACCGCCGGCGAGCGTCCCGCGCAAGGCGTGCACCTCGGGAGTCTCCACAGGACTGTCGCGACGGAGCGCCAAGGACCACACGCTCGTGTCGACCATAAGGCTCATCGACGCGTGCGTTCGGCCTTGTAGTCGTAGCTCTCATCCATCTGGATCGTCCCGAACAGATCCAGATTGCGAGCCTGTTCCCGCCGGGCGATGTACTCCTCCAGGGCCCGCGTGACGGTCGCCTTTTTCGTCCGCTCTCCACCGACCTCGACGGCTTTGTCGAGCAGCCGCGGGTCGATAGCCAGGTTCGTCGCCATGTGTGCCTCCCCTACACAACAAGCCACACACGGCCAGCGCACCCATGACGAAACGCCCCACCAATGGTGGGGCCGTCGAATCGAAGAGCGACCCCGACCGGGCTCGAACCGGCGACCTCCGCCGTGACAGGGCGGCGCGCTAACCAACTGCGCTACGGGGCCTAGAAACTGCTGGTGCTGCGTATCCCCAACGGGATTCGAACCCGTGCTGCCGCCGTGAAAGGGCGGAGTCCTAGGCCGCTAGACGATGGGGACCCGGATCCGTCGAAGACGTCCGAAAGCATAGGCGATGCCCTGCAGGCGGCCAAATCGCTCGCGACCCGTCAGGACCCACCGGCCGCCCACTCCAGGACCCGTTCGACGGGCCACGTCGTGACGATCCGGTCGGCCGGGATGCCGAGCCGCTCGGCCCGCTCGCAGCCCAGCGCCTTGAAGTCCAGCTGCCCCGGGGCGTGCGCGTCGGAGTCGATGGTGAAGGTGCAGCCGATGTCGCGGGCCAGCTCGATGAGCTCGTCCGGGGGGTCCTGCCGCTCCGGCCGCGAGTTGATCTCGACGGCGGTGTTGCCCTCGAGGCACGCCTCGAAGACCGCCGTGGCGTCGAACTCCGACTGCGGGCGGGTCCCACGGCTACCCATGACCATCCGGCCGGTGCAGTGGGCCAGCACGTTGACCTGCGGGTTGAGGACCGCCGTGACCATCCGCCGGGTCATCGGCGCGGCGTTCATCCGCAGCTTCGAGTGCACCGACGCCGTGACGATGTCGAGCCGGCCGAGCATCTCCTCCGTCTGGTCGAGGTCGCCCTCGTCGAGGATGTCGACCTCGATGCCCTTCAGCAGCCGGAACCGGTCGCCGAGCGAGGCGTTGACCCCGTCGACGACGGTCAGCTGCTTCTTGAGCCGCTCGGCCGACAGCCCGTTGGCGACGGTCAGCCGCGGCGAGTGGTCGGTGAGGGTGGTCCACTCCTGGCCGAGCTCGACCGCGGTGAGCACCATCTCCTCGATCGGCGAACCGCCGTCGCTCCAGTCCGAGTGCATGTGCAGGTCGCCGCGCAGCGCCGCATACAGCTCCTCGCCCCCGCGGGTCAGCGGCTCCGACTCCTTCTCCTGCAACGACGCGAGGTATGCGGGCATCTCGCCCATCGCCGCCTGCGCGATCACCGCGGCGGTCGAGTCGCCGACCCCCGGCAGCTCCTTGAGCGACTTGCCCTTGGCGCGCGTGCGCAGCTCGTCGTCGGAGAGCGGGGCGATGGTCTTGACCGCCTTGCGGAACGCCTCGACGCGGTAGGTGCCGGCGCGCGAGCGTTCGAGGAGGAAGGCGATGCGGCGGAGCGCCTCGACCGGCGTCACGGGTGCGGTCAGCGGCTGGATGAGCTGCACGCCGGCCAGTCTGTCAGCCGCCGAAGAGGTAGACCGCGTCTCCGTAGCTGTGGAGGTGGTCCACGGTGGCCGCGGCCGCGTCCGGTGCCACCCGGACCGCGACGCGGCCGTTCGCGTCGCAGCCGAGAACCGCGACCGTCGGGGCTTGCGAGCGCACCTGAGCGTCGGCGGCCACGGTCGTCCAGGTCGCCGTGCAGCTGGTCAGCGAGTACGGCGAGATCTCGACGCCGACGTCAGGACCGCCGGCGAAGGCCGACCGCACGACGGCAATCGCATTGGCGTCGGGCCGCGTGAGATGGACGACCACCCGGCCGGCCGGTGCGACCGACGGGTCGAAGGTCAACGACGTGAACACCTCGTCGTAGGGGGGCGCCGCGAGCTGCGACCGCACCTGTGCGAACGTCGCCCGCAGGCCGTCGGGCACGTTGTCCAGGGACGCTCCGTCGACCGGTGACCCGGTGGAAGCCAGGCCCCGGGCGTCGCCGCCACCGACCTCGGGCGCGGACTTCGGCGGTGCCGAAGCCGCGGAGCCGGCCACCGCGCTCGCCGCCGACCCGCCACTGCGCTCGCCGCCGGTCGTGGTGAGCCGGCCCAGGGACGGGATCGCCACCGCCCCGATGACGACCGCGGCGGCCGCGCCGACCAGCCCACGGGTCCAGGCCTGCCGGCGCTTCAGCCGCTCGCGGCCGGCGCGGAGCGCGCGGAACTCGAAGTCCGGGTCCGCCGGCTCGATGGCGTCCACCTCGTGCAGGCGGTCGCTCAGGAGCTCTTCGAGGCTGCGGTTCGGGCCTCCGGTCATGACGTCACTTCCTTGTCACTGCTGGTCGTTCGCTGCGGCTCCGGCTCTAGCTCCGGCTCGCCGAGCCGGGTCCGCATACTGGCCAGACCTCGGGAGAGCTGGCTCTTGACGGTGCCCTCGGGGATGCCGAGCTCGTCGGCGATCTGCGGCACGCTGAGGTCCTGGTAGAAGCGCAGGACCAGGACCGCGCGCTGCTTGGCCGGCAGCTCACGCAGCAGCGCCGACAGCGTCACCGTGAGCGCGGTGTCCTGGTCGTCGGTCGGGTGCTCGGGGACCTCGCCGTAGTGGACCTCGCGGCGCCACTTGCGCTTCTCGTTGAGGTAGGTCCGCAACATCGTCGTGCGGGTGTAGCTCTCGACCGCCTGGCTGGCGGCGATCCGCGGCCACGCGACGTAGACCTTGGCCAGCGACTCCTGCACCAGGTCGTCGCCGGCGGACCAGTCACCGCAGAGCAGGTATGCGGTCCGGCGCAACGCGAGGGAGCGCGCCCGGACGAACGCCATGAAGTCGCTGTCGCGGGCGCTCTCCCGGTAACCGTCGTGGGCGCTCGTCCGGGCACCCTTCCGGCGCCTTCCCGCATACCGGCCATGTCGTCACCGCCCCTCGAGCCGACCCCAGGCGTACGCCATGGGTGGGACCACTGTCCCGAACGTGAGACACCCGGGGGGAGCGGAACGTTCCTCAGCTGGCCGGGACCGGTCCGACGGTCTGGTCGCCGACGCGGGCGAAGCAGATGCCGCCGCCGCGACCGTTGGTGGTCAGCGAGACGTGGCCGGGGCCGGCCGACTTGCGGTCCACCTGACCGCCGGCGCTGAGGAGCACGTCGACCTTCGTGGTCGTGTCGAACACCAGGGTCGCGGTCGCCTTGCGGCCATCACCCTTGGAGCAGCCGAGGTTGACGTTGGAGATGCTCGGCGCGGGTGGCTGCGGGGATGCCGGGGTTGCGGGGGTTGCGGGGGATGGCGGGGGAGGCGGCGGTGGCGCCGGTGCCTGGGTGGTTGCCGCGGCGGTCTGCTGTGCGGGCGTCGGGGTGTCCACGGCCGCGGTCATGGTGGGCGCCTCGGGCGGGGGCAGGCTGAACGTCGTAGAGGGTGTCCACGACGCGATCGTCGGTGGAGGCGTGTCGGTGGTCTGGCTGGGCGCCGGCGTGTTGGGTGCCGCCGTGGTCGTCGTCGACGTGCTGAGGGCGGTCGGGCTCACCGCGAGCGCGGGACCCGACATACTGTTGAAGAGCCAGTAGAGCAGCGCCACCATCGTGACGGCGGCGACCGCGACGCCGATGGCGATAGTCGTATTGCGACGCGTCTCGTGCGCGTCGCCGTCGAAGCTCATCGTCGAGTACTCATTCTCAGGGCTCGGTCCTTGTCGCGAATTCCCCCCGCGGCGGGTCCAGCGACCCAGGATAGGTGACGGCGGGGCCCCCGCCCGCCGAACGCCGATCGCACGGTGAGACCGTTTGCCCGGGTTTGCCCGTGGTCACTGCCGGTAGAGGCGATCAGCACGCATGCGTCGCCGCCTCTACGCTGGTCGGGCCATGAATCTCGCCCTCGCCGCTACCGTCTTCGTGACGATCTTCGTGGTCGAGCTGCCGGACAAGACGTTCATCGCGACGCTGGTGCTCGCCACCCGCTACCGGCCGCTGCTGGTGTGGATCGGCGTCGCCGCGGCCTTCCTCGTGCAGACCGTCGTCGCGGTGCTGTTCGGTGGCCTCATCAGCCGGCTGCCCGAGACGCCGGTGCACATCCTCGTCGCCGTGCTGTTCCTTGTCGCCGGCATCCTGCTCATCCGTGGCGCCGGCCGGGCGGACTCCGAAGAGGAGGAGGCCGAGGAGGAGTTCACCGCGAAATCCGTGGCCGACGCTCCCGGCTGGCACGCGGTGTCGACCAG
This sequence comes from uncultured Actinomycetota bacterium, assembly GCA_963751085.1. Classification (GTDB taxonomy): domain Bacteria; phylum Actinomycetota; class Actinomycetes; order Actinomycetales; family Dermatophilaceae; genus Lapillicoccus. The sequence continues at coordinate 529,995 of CAVVTH010000006.1, forward strand.
CTTCCTCATCCTCTTCCTCGCCGAGTGGGGTGACCTCAGCCAGCTCGCGACAGCGGGGTTCGTCGCCCGCCGCGGTGAACCGCTCAGCGTCGGCGTCGGCGCGTTCCTGGCGCTCGCTCTCGTGTCGGCACTGGGGGCCGTGATCGGGCGGGCGCTGCTGAAACGGTTGCGGTTGGCCGTGATCCGGCGCATCGGTGGTGGCATCTGCCTGTTCTTCGCACTTCTGCTGGCCCTCGACCTGCTCGGCGTGGCGCTACCGTCCTGGCTGCCCATCTAGAAACCCCCTTCCGCCGTCGATACGCTCCCGGTCAGAGCCGATCCGAGGAGAGCCCGATGTCGTTCATCACCAGAGGCTTCACCGGTCGCTCGCGAGACCACGACCCCCGGCTGCCCCCGGGCCAGACCCGCGTCGAGGACTGGCCGGTCCTCTCCGCCGGACCGACGCCCAACATCCCCACCAGCGACTGGGCGTTCACCATCACCACCGAGGACGGCCAAGTCCACCGGTGGGACTGGGACTCGTTCCACGCCTTGGGTGTCGAGGACATCGAGACCGACATCCACTGCGTGACGCACTGGAGCAAGCTGGCCATGCCGTGGCGCGGTGTCTCCCTGGACCGGCTGTTCGCCGACGTGGAGACGTCCCAGGACTACGTGTTGGCGCACAGCTACGGCGGCTACACCACCAACGTCCCGCTCGACGAGCTGCTCGACGGACAGGCCTGGGTCGCGGTCGAGGCCGAGGGCGAGCCGCTCACGCCCGAACACGGCGGTCCTGCGCGGCTGCTCGTGCCCCACCTCTACTTCTGGAAGAGCGCGAAGTGGGTGCGCGGGCTGACGATGATGCCCAATGACGACCCCGGCTTCTGGGAGCAGTCCGGCTACCACCTCCACGGCGACCCGTGGCTGGAGGAGCGGTACTGGTGATCGTCCGCAGCGCGGCGACGCGCTTCCCGCGAGTGCGCGCCGCGTGGCATACGGGGACGGTCACCACCGCGTCGCTCGAGACGCCCAGTGCGCGACGCGTGGTCGTCCACGTGCCGACGTGGCCGGGCAACGACGCCGGTCAGCACCTCGACGTGCGGCTCACTGCGCCGGACGGCTACCAGGCGACGCGGTCCTACTCGCTCGCCTCCTCCGGGCCGTCACCGTCGGTGGAGCTGGTGGTGGCCGAGGTTCCGGAGGGCGAGGTGTCACCGTTCCTGGTGCACGACCTGCGGGTCGGCGACACCGTCGAGCTGCACGGTCCGCTCGGCGCGTTCTTCGTGTGGCGTCCTCCCGCGAACGCCGACACGGCCGGTATGCGTCCGGTGCAGCTCGTCGCCGGCGGCTCCGGTGTCGTGCCGTTGCTGTCGATCGCCCGCGCGCACGCAGCGGCCGGCGACGCCACGCCGATGCGGCTGCTCTACTCGGTGCGCACGCCCGACGACGTGTTCTTCGGGGACGAGCTGAGAGCGGCGGCGGCCTCCGGGGCGATCCAGCTCGACCTGGTCTACACCCGGTCGGCACCGGCCGGCTGGGACCAGCCGACCGGGCGGCTCACGCATACCGGTGTGTCCGCCCGAACAATCCCCGCGGACGAAGATCCGCTCGTCTACGTCTGCGGCCCAACGGGTTTCGTCGAAGCCGTGGCTGGGTGGCTGGTCGACCTGGGGCACCCGCCGGCATCGATCCGCACCGAACGATTCGGAGGCACGTGAATGACCCATCTGGACGGCAACATGCTGGCCGGCGCCTTTGCCGACGTGTTCGCCTTCGACGTGACGACGGCGTCCGCCCGGTGCGCGGGGTGCGGCGCCGTGGCCGAGCTCGCGACGGCGATGGTCTACGTCACCGACGCCGGCAGCGTCGCGCGGTGCGCCGGGTGCGACGCGGTGCTCGCCACGATGGTCCAGGGTGACGGGCGAATGTGGTTCGGGCTCAGCGGGATCACCGCCGTCGAGGTGTCGATGACCCCTGACCCGGAGTAGTGCGGACGTGCGTGCGCGACACTGAGCCGTGCGCGACCAGCGGCTGCTACTTCTGTCGGTGTGGGTCTCGGCCGGGTTCGCGGTCGTGTCGAGCGTCTGGGGGATCCTCGCCGGCTCCAGCATGATCGTGTTCGACGGGCTCTACTCGTTCGCCAGCGTCGGCCTCTCGGTCCTCGCCGTCATGGCGCTGCGGTTCGCGCGGCGCGGAGCGGACGAGCGGTTCCCGTGGGGGCGGGAGGCGGCCGAGCCGGTCGTCGTCATCGTCAAGGCTGGGGTCCTCGCCGCGTTGTGCCTGTATGCGGCGGTGCAGGGCGTCGTCGACATCGTCGCCGGCGGCCGGGAGGTCGAGGTCGGGTGGGCGATCCTCTACGCGGCGATCGCCACGGTTGCCGGGCTGGTCGTCGGGGTCGTGCTGCGGCGGGGTGCCGGCTCGGACCTGGTCAAGGCCGAGGCGGCCGAGTGGCTCGGTGACGCGCTGCTGTCCGCGCTGGTGCTCGTCGGGTTCGTTGTAGCGGCGGTGCTCCTGGCGACCGGCCGCAACCAGCTGGCGAACTACGTCGACCCGGCGATGGTGGTGCTCGGTTCGGTGGTGTTCCTCAAGGTCCCGGTGACGCTGGTGATCGACGGGATGCGGGAGCTGATGGCCATGGCGCCGCCGGAGCCGGTCCTCGACGCACTCCAGGCCGTGGTCGACGCAGTGCGCGAGCGGTATGCGTTCGACGACGCGACGCTCCGGGCCGCCAAGGTCGGTGGCCGCGTGGACATCGACGTGGCGTTCGTCGTCGGGGCGGACTCACCGGTCCGCACGGTCGAGGACTGTGACGGCGTCCGGTCCGACCTGCACGACCGGCTGGTGACGCTGGGCTACGAGCGGTCGGTCGCGGTGTCCTTCACCGCCGACCCGCAGTGGGCCGCGTAGCCCGTTGCGTTTCGGCGACAGGTAACGCCGACCGGTCCGGCCTTGAGGGGAGAGAATCAGGTGTCCGAGCACCCATCTCGCTCCCCGTAGAGGGCCTCCCCGCGGGCGGGGGTGAAAACGGCACGGAAGTCAAACCGTCTTTACCCCCGCCGCAGATGGAAGCGTGCACGCGTGAAGCCGCGGCGGCGACGTCGTCGGAGGGGTCACGTTGACGGCACGGACGGCACGGGGATAGGTTCGGCGCCGGATCTGGTGCCCTACCAGGTCCGGTTCTGCTGCTTGGTGGGGAAGCCGGTGCAAGTCCGGCACTGTCCCGCAGCCGTGAGAGACCTCCGGTCTCGAGTCGGATTACCACCAGGTCGCGAAGACTCCACCAGACATCGTCGTGGCCTGCGATGGGAGTCCCGAGAGGTCGGCAGCGGTCCGTTCCGGACCAGTGGTCGGCGGGTCCGGGCTTCTGAGCGGCAGCCGGTGCTCGATCCGCCAGAGGAGCCCACCCATGCCGGTGCCGGCCACCCGCCCTGCCCGCCGCCGCTGGCGTACCTCGCTGGCCGGGGTCATGGCCCTCGCAGTCGGCTCCGGGCTGCTCGTGGCCGCGCAGCAGGCGTCGGCGGCGCCGACCCGACCGGACTCACACCAGGCCGCGGCCTACCTCGCGGCGCCGTCGCGGCTGGTCGGCGGCCACTACTACGAGGCGTTGGGGCAGGCGGACTGGGGCCTGACCATCGACGGGGCGCTGGCCCTCGCCGCCCAGGGCGGCAGCGACGCCGCATACGTCAAGCTCGTCGACTTCCTCGCCGCGAACGGCAAGGACGCCGCCGGGACCGACGTCATCTCGTGGACCGGCATCGGCACCGACTACCCCGACGGCGGCTCGATCGCCAAGCTGGCGCTCCTCGCGGAGACCGCCGGCCGGGACCCGCACCAGTTCGCCGGCCATGACCTGGTCGCCGAGCTGGCGAAGACCGTCTGCAGGGGCACCGCACCGATCGGGCAGTCGACCTGCGCGGGCGCCGGGAACTACGCCGGTGGGTCGTCGGTGTTCAAGCAGGCCCTCGGGATCATCGGCCAGGTCCGCGAGCGGCGCCTCAGCGGCCGCCCCCACGGCCTTTTTGCTGAGCCGGCAGAACGCGGACGGTGGCTGGCCCGGCCTCATCCCCTCCGGTGGCGCCGCCTCCGACGTCGACAGCACCGCCATGGCGGTCATGGCGCTCACGCTGGCACCCGGCGACAGCGCCGCCACCGCCGCCCGGCGCGGTATCGCCTGGATCGCCGGCAGCCAGCTGCCCGACGGCGCGTTCCCTAGCTACGCCGCGCCCGGCAGCGCCCCGGCCCACAGCACCAACTCCACCGCGCTCGCCCTCCAGGCCCTGCGGCTGTCGGCCGCGGACCACTCGGCGGAGATCGGAAAGGCGTTGGCCTTCCTGGCCGCTCGGCAGAACGCCGACGGCGGTTTCGACATCGACAGCGCCAACGACTCCTCCTCCGACGTGCGCGCGACGACCCAGGCGGTGGTCGGGGTCGTCGGACGCTCGTATGCGACGCTGCTGCGCGACCGCGGCGCGGCCGGGCACGCGGTGACGGGAGCCGCATACCTGGCCGGCCGGCTCACCGGCGGTAGCCACCTGGAGTCCTCCTTCGACGACGGGCAGGGTGGTGTCCAGACGTTCGTCGACTACGGGCTGACCGCCGACGTGGCGCTGGCCCTGGCGAGCACCGGCAGCCAGGACGCCGCGCTGGCCAAGGTCGTCGGCTACCTGCGCGCCCACGTGGGCGACTACGTCGACCAGACCGGTGCGGCCGGCGGCCCGTACGGCGGCGCGGCCGGCAAGCTCGCCGTCCTCGCCGAGGTGACCGGGCAGCATCCCGCGGCGTTCGGTGGCGTCGACCTGCTCACACTTCTCACCGGGAACGTCTGCACGAGTGGCAACCCGGACCCCAACGCGTTCGACGCATGCTCCGCGGCGGGCGACTTCCACGGCGCCTACTCCGGCGTCTCGCAGGCGCTGGGCGTGCTGGCCCTCGGCCGCGCGGGCGTGCCGGTTCCCGCGCCGGCGCTGACCCGGCTCGCGCAGCTCCAGTGCGCGGACGGCGGGTTCTCCAGCGTCCTCATCGCCCCGGGCGCGACGTGCACGTCCGACGTCGACACGACCGGGTATGCGGTGCAGGCGCTGAGCCTGCAGCGCACCCGGCAGGCCGAGGTGGCCCGCGGGTGGCAGTACCTGCGCGCCGCCCAGGCCGACGGCGGAGGGTGGGCCGGAGCCGCCGGCGTCAACTCCAACTCGACCGGTCTAGCGACTCAGGCGGTGCTCGCCCTGCTCGACCGGGGCGGGTACGTCAGCGCCGCCTCCGGGACGCTACCGACTGGATGGACGCCGCCCGCCGCGTCGGTCAACGGCGTGCAGGCGGCCTTCGCGGTTCCTCGAAGCTCGGCAGCGCGCTGACGGTGGCTTCGACGTGTCCGCGACCGAGACCGGCGACGAGAGCACCCGCACCCGGGCCACGACCCAGGCGGTGCCGGCCTTGGCCGGGGCAGTGCTGACGACCCTGCTGGACCCGGTGACGCCGGTCGACCCGCCCGTCGCGCCGCCGACCAGCACGACCACCACCAGCACGACCACGCACTGGCACGGGCACGGGCACGGGCACGGGCACGGGCACGGGCGCCGGCACGGGCGCCGGCACGGGCAGCACCGGCACGAGCACCGGCACGAGCACCTCGGACCTCGACGACGCCGACGGCCTCGGGCTCCTCCGGCTCGTCGACGGGCGCCAACGGCGGCTCCACGCCGGTCGTCACAGTGTCCGCGAGCGGAGACCTAGCTCGTACCGGCTCATCGGTCGGGGTGCTCGTCGCCGTGGCGGTGCTGCTCCTCCTCACCGGGCTAGTCCTACTCGTCGGACGACGGCTGACCGTGCGCGGCGAGCGACGATGACGGCGCGCGGACGCGTGCTGTCGCGCGTGCTGACGGCGCTCGCCGTCGCTGCGGCGGCGCTCGTCGGCGTCTCGGCCGCACCGGCGGCTGCCGACCCCGGGAGCTGCACCCCCACCGTGGGGGTGGTCGTCGCCGTGGACTTCCACCCGTTCGGCGGCGGCATCGAACGCGGCTGCGACCCCACCCCGACCACGGGTCTTGAGGCGCTGCATACCGCTGGGTTCTCGACGGTGGGAACGCAACACGACGGACCGGCCTTCGTCTGCCGGATCAAGGGGCTGCCCACGGCCACCGCCGACCCGTGCGTCGTCACGCCGCCGTCGACCCGCTACTGGTCCTACTGGCACGCCGACGCCGGCCAGGCGGGCTGGTCCTACGGCCAGCTCGGGGCCGCGAGCTACCGGCCCAAGGCCGGCAGCGTCGACGCCTGGGTCTACGGCGCGACCGACACCGGCGGCGGCGGCGGTGGCCCGTCGTTCTCGCCGAGCTCGGTGCGGGCAACCGCGCCGGTGGCGGCCCCCGCACCGTCGAGCAGTACCGGCCCGGCGGGCGGCTCCGGCGGGGGTTCGGGCGGTGGCGGCGGCGGTGGCGGCGGCGCCACGGCGGTCCGGCGCGGCCGGCGGCTCGGGCGGCTCGGGCGGCTCGGCTGGCTCGGCTGGCTCGGGCGGCTCGAGTGGCTCGGGCCCCGGCGGCGCGGTGAGCCCCAGGTCCGGCACCAAGGCGCCGACTCCGACCGCCTCATCCGCCGCACCGGCGGCTCCCGGCGCGTCTGCGGCGCCGGCTCCGGGGACGACGTCGACCAGCTCCGACCACGGCGCCGACGACCCCGACCACCTCGTCGGCACCGACCACGGCCAGCGACGCAACCGCCTCGACCACCGACCCACCGGTGACCGACGTCCGGGCGGCACCGACGGCGGCCCAGACCGCTACCGGGTCGGTCTGGCCGACGGTCGGCGTCATCGCCCTCGTCCTCGCCGCTGGCCGGGACCGCCCTGATCGTGGCCCTTCGTCGTCGGCGCGCCGAGACGTAGGCGACACTCGAGCGTGACGTACCTGACCGCGAGCAGTGCGGCGCGGATCCCCCGGGCGTTGCACCCGATCGCCTGGTGGATCTGGGCCGTCGGGCTCGCGGTCGCGGTCAGCCGCACCACCAACCCGTTGCTGCTCCTGCTCGTCCTCGCCGTCCTCGGCCTGGTCGTCACCTCCCGCCGGAGCCGGGCGCCGTGGGCGCGGGCGTTCGGCTACTACCTGGCCCTCGCCGGGGTGGTGATCCTGGTCCGGATCGTGTTCCGGGTCGTCTTCGCGACGCCGGCTTCGGTGGGCGATCACGTGCTGCTCGACCTGCCGACGCTGCACACGCCGGACTGGTATGCCGGTATCCAGGTTCTCGGGCCGGTGACTCTCGAGGCGGTGCTCACCGCTGCCGTCGACGGCCTGCGCCTCGGCACCCTGATGTGCTGCATCGGCGCGGCGAACGCCCTCGCCAATCCCCGCCGCGCGCTGCGAGTGCTGCCCGGCGCGCTCTACGAGCTCGGCGTGGTGGTCGTCGTCGCCATCAGCGTCGCCCCGCAGCTGGTGGAGAGCATCCAGCGCGTCCGCGCCGGCCGCCGGCTCCGGGCCGGGGCGGAGCGCGGGCTGCGCGCCCTAGGCGGGATCGTCATGCCGGTCCTCGAGGACGCCCTGGACCGGTCGCTGCTGCTGGCCGCCGCCATGGACTCGCGCGGCTACGGGCGTCAGGGCACCGACACCGCGCGGACCCGCCGGCTGACCGCGGCGTTGATGGTCGCGGGGCTGCTCGGCCTGTGCGCGGGCGCATACGGGCTGCTCGACGGCAGCGCGCCGCGGCTGCTCGGCCTGCCGTCGCTGGCGCTGGGAACCGTGCTCTGCGTCGCCGGGCTGGTGCTGGGCAGCCGGCGCGTCACGCGTACGCAATACCGCCCGGACCCGTGGCGCGGACCGGAGTGCGTCGTCGCCGGCTGCGGCGTGGTCACGGCCGTCGTGTTCTACCTGACCAGCAGCTACGACCCGCTGAACCTCACCCCGGTGACCACTCCGTCGGCGTGGCCGGCCATCCCGGTGCTGCCCCTGCTGGCCTTGCTGGTGGCGGCGCTGCCGGCCGTCGTGGCGCCGCCGCCGGTGCGGTCGACGCGGCGCTCGGCCCCGCTCGCCGCGCCCGCGAGGGAGGCGGTCCGGGCATGATCACCTTCGACCACGTCACCGTCACATACGTCGACTCGCCGCGGCCGGTGCTGCGCGACGTCACCCTCTCCATCGACGAGGGCGAGCTGTGCCTGGTCGTCGGGCGTACCGGCAGCGGCAAGTCCAGCCTCCTCGGCACCATCAACGGTCTGGTCCCCCACTTCACCGGCGGGCACGCTCGCCGGCCGCGTCGTCGTCGACGGCCGCGACACCGCGCACCACCCGCCGCGCGAGCTCGCCGACGTCGTGGGCGTCGTCGGCCAGGACCCGCTCGCCGGCTTCGTCACCGACACCGTCGAGGAGGAGCTGGCCTACGGCATGGAGCAGCTCGCCGTCCCCGCGCAGGTGATGCGCAAGCGGGTCGAGGAGACGCTCGACCTGCTCGGGCTCGCCGACCTTCGCCACGAGCCGCTGCTCGAGCTGTCCGGCGGTCAGCAGCAGCGGGTGGCCATCGGCTCCGTGCTCACCGCCCACCCGCGCGTCCTGGTCCTCGACGAGCCGACGTCCGCGCTCGATCCCACGGCGGCCGAGGAGGTGCTCGCGGCGATCACCCGGCTGGTGCACGACCTCGGCGTGACGGTGGTCCTGGCCGAGCACCGTCTCGAACGCGTTGCGCAGTATGCCGATCGGGTCATCCATCTCGCCGGCGACGGTTCGGTGGAGAACGGGCTGCCCGCCGAGATGTTCGCGTCGACCAGCATCGCCCCACCGGTGGTGGAGCTCGGCCGCCTCGCCGGGTGGTCGCCGCTGCCGCTGTCGGTCCGCGACGCACGTCGCCAGGCCGGCGAGCTGCGCGAACGGCTACAGCTTGCCGGCTCCCCGGCGCCGGTACGACCGGTCCCGTATGCCGGTCGCCCGGTCCTCACCGCCACCGGGGTCGTCGTGCGCTACGGCGAGCTCGTCGCCGTCCGCGAGGTCGACGTACGCCTGACCACCGGCGAGGTGGTGGCCCTCATGGGCCGGAACGGATCCGGCAAGTCGTCACTGCTGTGGGCGCTCCAGGGCTCCGGGCGGCGCCAGTCCGGTGAGGTACGCGTCGACGGCCAGGACCCGAAGGCGCTCGGTCCCGCCGGCGCCCGCCGGCTGGTCGGGATGGTCCCGCAGACCCCGGGTGACCTGCTCAACCACGCCTCGGTCCGCGCCGAGCTGGACCAGGCCGACCGTGACGCGGCGGTTGTGGTTGACCGAGCGGGGTCGGCGGCGTCCCCTACCGGGGCGACCGCCCGGAGCATCCTCGACCGCCTCGCCCCCGGCATCGACGACCAGACCCATCCGCGAGACCTGTCCGAGGGGCAGCGGCTGGCCCTCGTCCTCGCGGTCCAGCTGTCGATCTCGCCGCCGGTGCTGTTCCTCGACGAGCCGACCCGGGGCCTGGACTACGCCGCCAAGGAGGCGCTCTCCCGGATCCTCGCCGACCTCGCCGCCGACGGCCGGGCCGTCGTCGTCAGCACCCACGACGTCGAGTTCGTGGCGGGAGCGGCCGACCGGGTCGTGGTCATGGCGGAGGGCGAGGTCGTCGCCGACGGCCCGACCGCCGACGTCATCGTCGCGTCGCCAGCGTTCGCACCGCAGGTCGCCAAGGTGCTGGCGCCGCTGCCCTACCTCACCGTGCCGCAGGTCGCCCAGTCGCTGACCCCGGTGACGACATGAGCGCCCCAACAGTGGACAGGCCTCGAGTGGCGAAGCGGGTCAAGGCGATTCGGCTCCGGCCGCGCTCGACGATTGCCGTCGCGATGGCGACGTTCCTCGGCCTGGTCGCGTTCACGTGGCCGTTCGTCGTGCAGCCCGGCACGTTCGGCAGCGCGCAGACCGCACCGCTGATGTTCGGCGTTCTCCTCGTCGTCGTTCTGGCGGTCGTGCTGGCCGAAGTCGCCGAAGGCGGTATCGGCGCCAAGGCGTTGGCGATGCTCGGCGTCCTGTCGGCGATCGGCGCCGCGCTGCGTCCCCTCGGCGCGGGAACCGCCGGCATCGAGACGGTGTTCTTCATGATCGTCCTCGCCGGGCGGGTGTTCGGGGCCGGCTTCGGCGTCGTCCTCGGCTGCAGCACGCTGTTCGCGTCGGCCATCATCACCGGCGGGGTCGGCCCGTGGCTGCCGTACCAGATGTTCGGCGCCGCCTGGGTCGGGCTGTTGGCCGGCTTGCTGCCCCGACTGCGAGGCAGGGCCGAGGTCGCCATGCTCGCCGCATACGGCGCCGTCTCCGGCTACCTGTTCGGGTTCCTGCTGAACCTGTCGTTCTGGCCGTTCGCGCTCGACCCCAACAGCTCGATCGCCTACCTGCCCGGCGCCGGCTTCGCTGAGCAGTGGCACCGCTACCTGCTGTTCGACGCCGCGACGTCGCTCGGCTGGGACACCGGCCGGGCCATCACCACGGCGGTCGCCATCCTGCTGGTCGGCCCCGCCGTGCTGGGGGCGTTCCGGAGGGCTGCGCGCAAGGCGGCCTTCGAGGCGCCGGTCGCGTTCGACCCCCAGCCCGCCGCTCGCGCCGGCGACCCGACACGGTCCGGCTGAGCGACCGCCAGGTGGGGCACCCGCATACAGTCACGGGGTGACCCTCCGATGAGCAAGACCGACGACATGCGCGCCATGCGCGAGGCCCGGTATGCGGCCACGAAGGCGCGGGTGACGCCGTCCGACGCCGCGGTGGCGCCGCGGCCGGTGATGCCGCGAGCGGTCACGACGCCGCCCGTTGTCGCGGTGGATCCGGCGGCCGGTCAGGACAACCTCTGCGGCCACCGGGCGATCAGCGGCCGGACGTGCACCCGCGAGCGGGGGCACTCGGTGAAGAGCCACCGCTACGCGTAGACCGTCCGCGGGTCGGCAGCGAGCCGTTCGGTCAGGGGCGAACGACGCGGTAGCGCAGGTGGGTGGCGTCGCGACCCTCCACCGCGCGTACCGCCTCGAGCTCGACCGGACCGGTGAGGTCCTCGAGGCCGTCGAACAGCCGGCGCCCGGCACCGAGGAGGACGGGTACGACGTGCACCTCGATCTCGTCGAGTTCGCCGGCCAGGATGAGCGCCCGCGCGGCCCCGGCGCCGTGGACCATGACGTCCTTGCCGCCGGCGCCTTCCCGTGCGGCAGCAGCACATCCGCGCACGTCGGTGTAGAAGCGGGCGGTCCCCGGTGGCACGTCGCCCTCGTCGACGTGGTGGGTGAGCACCAGGATCGGGACGCCGTCGTGGTGGTCGCCGCTCCAGCGGCCGGCCAGCTCGAACGTGCGCCGGCCGGAGATGATCGCGCCGGTGGCGACGCTCTCCGCATACACCTCGCCGTTGGGCCCGGGGCCCTCGCGGTCGTCAAGCCAGTTGAAGAGCCGGAACCCACCGCGGCCCATCTCCTGCCCGGTCCGGTCGTCCGGGCCGGCGACGAACCCGTCGAGGGACATGGTCATGTCGAGGCGGATCGCGGTCATGAGGGGTCGACCTTGCCGGCCAACGAAACTCATCGGTTAAATTCGCGGTGAGCACCGTTCAGACGACGCGGCCACCTTCGAAGGGGACTTCGGCCTCCTCGAACTTCTCGCCGGTCGCGAGCAGGCTGTGGTTGCGGCTGTAGGCGAAGTAGATGATGAAGCCCAGTGCCATCCAGATGAGGAACCGCAGCCAGGTCTCCACGCTGAGGTTGAGCATGAGGTAGACGCAGATCAGGGCGGACAGGATCGGCAGCACGGGGTTCAACGGGACCTTGAACGTGCGGTGCAGATCCGGCCGCCGGCGACGCAGGATGGGCACCGAGATCGAGACCAGCGTGAACGCGGCCAGCGTCCCGATGTTGACCATCTCCTCGAGCTTGCCGATGGGCGTGAGGGAGGCGATCAGCGCGACGGCGGTGCCAATGATGATGGTCAGCACGACCGGGGTACCGGTCTTGGGGTTGGTTCGGCCCAGACGCGGCGGAAGCAGGTGGTCGCGCGACATCGCGAAGCTCACCCGGGTGGCGCCGATGAGCAGGGTCATGACCACCGTCGTCAGGCCGGCGACCGCACCGGCGCTGATGATGGTGGCGTAGCCGTCCTTGCCGACGCTGGTGAACGCCGTGGCGAGCGCAGCCTTGGGGTCGATCTGGTCGTACTTCACCATCCCGGTGATGACCAGCGCGACGGCCGCATACAGGATCGTGCAGATGATGAGCGAGGCGAGGATGCCGATCGGCAGGTCCCGCTGCGGGTTGCGCGCCTCCTCGGCGGTGGTCGCCACGACGTCGAACCCGATGTAGGCGAAGAACACGATCGAGGCGCCGGCCACGATGCCGAGCACCCCGAACGTCGTTGGGGACAAGCCAAACAGGACCTGGATCAGCGGAGCGGTCAGGCCACTTCCCGCCTCGCCGGGCTTGGCGGGCGGGATGAACGGGTCGTAGTTGGCGCTGTTGACGAAGCCGAGGCCGGCGACGATGACGAACAGGACGATGAACAGCTTCAGCGCCACGAGGACCAAGTTGACGCGCAGCGACTCCTTGATGCCCCAGGCGACCAGCGCGGTGAGCAGCGCGACGAGGAGGAAGGCCGCCAGGTCGAAGTGGCTGCCCGGGCCGACCGCTTCAGGCCAGGTGACGCCGAGGTTCTTCAGCAAGGTCGTGAGATAGGTCGACCAGCCTTGGGCGACGACGCTCGCACCGAGCATGAGCTCGAGGAGGAGGTCCCAGCCGATGATCCAGGCGATCAGCTCGCCCAGGGTGGCGTAGGAGAACGTGTATGCCGAGCCGCTCACCGGGACGGTCGACGCGAACTCCGCGTAACACAGGCCGGCGAGCGCACAGCACACCGCGCCGAGGACGAACGACAGGACGATCGACGGACCGGCGTACTCGGCGGCCGCCCTTCCCGTCACCGTGAAGATGCCGGCGCCGATGATGACGCCGATGCCGAAGACGGTGAGGTCGACGGGGCCGAGGCGCTTGTGCAGCCGGTGTTGAGCGTCCTCGGTGTGCTTGATCGAGTCCTCGACAGATTTGGTTCGAAAGACGTCCACGAGTACTCCTTCGTCAGGGGAGCTTCGCCATCTACACGTTGTTCAGCAAACGCTAGGTTGGACCGAATTGATGACGCGGCCCGCGCTCAAGCTCGTCGTCGGCACCTGCCGGCTGAGCCGTCCACCCTGACCGTTCAGGTCAACGGGTTTGCCGACGCGGTCAAGGTCGGTCGAGCGCAACGGCTGGACGGCGGTTCAACGCCGCCGGCTGCCCGCGGCCCTGGCTGCGCTCGGCGAGGAGCGGTCGGATCAGCGACTCCAGATGGGTGCTCGGACCGACGCCGAACTCACGCTGGCTGTTGGTTCGGAAGACGGTGTATGCGCGCAACGCGTCGATCCGGTTGCCCATCTCGAGGTGGATCTCGATGAGGGTGCGCTGGGCACTCTCGCGAAGCGGGTCCAGCCGTGTCGCGCACTGCGCGAGGGTGAGCGCCAGGGCCGGCTGCCCCGATCGCAGACATCGAAGCGCCGCCTCCTCCAGTCGCAGGAGCCGCAGCTGACGGATCCGCTCCTGTTCGAAGAGCACCCAGTCGTCGTACCAGCCGGGCAGCAGCTCACCACTGTGGAGGAGCAGCCGGACCCGCTCTGCGTCCTGGGCGTCGTGGGCGTTCTGCATGTTCTCGGGGTTCTCAAGGTTCTGCGTGGTGTTCTGCGACTCCCACAGGTCGTGGAACTCGCGAACGTCGACACTCGTGCTCGCTGCCAGATCCAACGCATCCATCGAGTCCGACATCAGGGCGGGGCAGGACAACCTGACCTGGTGGGTTGTCGATCGCAGGTTCGACAAGGCCAGCCGCTCGGTCGTCTCCGGCCACAGCGCCTCGGCGGTCAGCAGCCGCGGCATCGGTCCCTTCAGCGCAAGGTAGGCGACCAGCCGCTGCGCCCGCCGGGGGAGAGCTACGACGGGCGTACTCGGGTGCGCGCTGCGACAGACCGGCCGAAGGCGTAGGCAGCCGAAGAGACTGACCCGCCAAGTCGGAGAACCTACTACCTCTGGATCGTGCGCCGCGCTCACGTCTGCCCCCCAACGCTGGACTGAACACAATTCAGGCATTGATCCACGCGTTCGTGAACGATGCCGCTCTTACCTTGCTCTGTTCGGGAAGCGTGTGGAGGGAGAATGCGACATACCTGTGGAAAGTCTGGCTATTCGGCTTAGGTCCGCCAGGTGTGTCGACGGTCGCGGCGCGGGAGCAGGGTGTTGCCCACCCTGGCTTCCCGAGCGCTCGGCGCTCCCGACTGCGATGGGCTAAACCCTCCGAAGGCGTTGCCCGACCAGCGGGCTGACCAGGGAAATTGCGCATGAGCGACGTTCAGACGCACGACGTCGTCACGCGATGATCACGCAGTCGTCACGCGAGAAGCACGCTGAGGTCACGCCGCGTGCCACGAAGCCGTCACGGCAACACACGCCGTTTGCGGACGCAAGGTCCACCACGGGCGCACGAGGGCATGACGGGAGGTAGCGCAAGGGCCTGGCCTACTGGTCCACGTCCGTAGTACGCACCACCACCACCTGGAGGGGAAATACCATGACCGACTTCACCATGACGGAGATCGATGCTCAGCACGTCGAGCTGCTTCCGGCCAAGGAGACGCTTTTCGTACGTCAACTTCGGCAACCACAACTGGGCGAAGCGTCCTCGCCAGCAACTCCTCGCTGGCCCTGAACGCTGCGTCGTTCTGCTCGACGGCCGCTTCGCAGGCTACGCAGAGCATCGCCGTCGTGCAGGGCTGACCTATCCATCGATAGACCCACATCTGCCTGTAGGTCTCATTGTGGAAGGAGCAAGCCATGTCACGTGATGCATGGACCGTCGACGAGATCGACGGCCAGCTCTCGGAGATGCTGCCCAGCAAGCACACGCTGTGGAGCATCAATGTCAACCCGACCATCGTCATCGGTGTCAACCTGGCGTTCGCGATCAACGCGGCGTCGATCAACACGGTAGCGAATGCGATGGCCAACCAGACGCTGACTTCGCTGCACCTCTGACCTCAGAGGCGCTCGAGCAGCACACGAGTCGGGGTGGGTGACGGATATCCACCGTCACCCACCCCTTCCGAAACCAGGGTTGCTGCGGTCGGGAGCCCGTCCGCAGCAACAGGATGGATGGAACAGATGAATACGCGTACCCGCATGGTCGCGCTCGCGGCGGCTGCCGCATGTCTCGCCGGTGTCGCCGGCTCGAGCACCGGTGCGGACGCTCAACAGAGCAGCTCCGGCGCGTCCTCCGTCACGGCGGTCGCGCTCGCGAACCCCGACCCGGAGCACCCGAAGATCGACAAGACGACCGTCCAGCTCGACCGGCCTTCCGGAAGGTCGTGGGACGGCGATGCCATCGCGCAGGCGTCCGCCACCTGCGCCGGCTGCACGGCCACGGCGGCGACCGGTCAGGTCATCGTCTTCCGCACCAGCGCAAAGGTGCAGTCCGACAACGTCGCGACCGCCTGGAGCCAGTGCGATGGCTGCGCGTCGACGGCGTTGTCAGTCCAGGTGATCCTTGGCTCGGGCACTCCGACGCTGGTCGTCGCCAACCGCGCCATGGCGCTCAACGCCGCGTGCGCCGACTGCACGGCCCGTGCCGCCGCATACCAGTTCGTCGTCCTGGGGGCCAAGCGCTCCGAGCTGACGCCACGGGCCAGGGACCTCGTCAGCCAGGTCCGCCAGCTGATGAGTACCGCTCTGCAACAGGGTGGCTCGGCGGCTAAAGCGGCCGCCAGGCAAGCAGCACCCAACGCGGCTCCGAGCAGCATGCGTGACACCCTCGACGGCTTGGCGGCGCAACTGCAGCAGCAGCTGGCAGCGGAGCAAGGCGCCCCCTCGGTCGAGGTGCACTCGGACGTCCGCACAGCGGGCTGACGGATGCAGGCATGACGACCGACACCAGACCGGCGGTGCCCCACACCGCAACGGCCCCATCCTCCGGGGCGGTGTGGGGCCTCGTCCCGGGGGTCAAGACCCACGGTGAGGTCGGAGGTTCGGGTCTCAAGGACGCGTCCTACCTCGTCGAGCGGGGCGACGGGCAGATGATGCAGGTGTCTGAGCTGCTCTACCTCGTCCTCCGAGAAGCTCAGTCCGCCGGCCCGGCGACGCAGCTGGCATCGGCGGTGAGTGCCGCATCGGGACGTAACCTGCCTCCGGAGATCTTGGAGCACCTGGCCCGTACCAAACTCGAGCCGATGGGTCTCCTGCGGGACACCACAGCGGCGGTTGCGGAGGAGGGACGGGTTCAAAAGGCGAACCCGTTGCTGGCCCTGCGGCTCAAGGGCACGTTGGTGCCGGCCCCTGTCGTGCGTCCCCTCGCTCGCGCCTTGACGTTCCTCTACTGGGGGCCGATCGTCGTGGCGGCGCTGGTCGCGCTCGTCATTTTGGACGTGATGGTGCTCCGACGAGGCGACCCGATGACGGCCCTCAGCCAGACCCTGACAACGCCCAGTTTCCTGCTGCTCTTCGTGGGGCTGCTCGTCTTGGGAGCGCTGATCCACGAGTTCGGGCACGCGGTCGGTTGTCGCGCCGGGGGGGCCGAGCCGGGCGCCATCGGCGTCGGCGTCTATCTCGTTCTTCCCGGCCTTCTTCACCGACGTGACGCAGTCGTACCGGCTGGGCCGCTCCGGTCGCCTGCGCACCGACCTCGGCGGCTTGTACTTCAACGTCTGGTGCCTCCTGGCGGCCGGGACGGGATACCTCCTCACGGGCCAGCCGGTGCTCCTGATGGTCCTGGTCTTCATGCACCTGGAGATGGTCCAGCAGCTCGTGCCGACGGTGCGCTTCGACGGCTACTTCGTGCTCGCCGACTTGGCGGGCGTTCCTGACCTGTTCGCGCGCGTGCGCCCAGTCCTGTCCAGCTTGCGGCCGGGGCGCCCCGTCGACCCTCGGGTCGCGGAGCTGCGTCCCGCCGCGCGCCGGATCATCACCGTTTGGGTGCTGCTCGTCGTGCCCCTGCTCGTCGGGGGCCTCGTGTGGATCGTCTGGAACCTGCCGACCATCGTCGGCTCAACCGTCAGCGCCATCCACGACCAGGCGCAGCTTGCGGTGACCGGGTGGCAGGCGGGGGACATCCCGTCAGTCGCCTTCGCCGTGCTCGGCACCGTGCTCCTGGCCATCCCGATCATCGGGTTCATGGCGATCCTGCCGAGACTCCTCATGTCGCCGTTCCAGCTGTGGGCGGCCAGGAAGGCCAGGCGAGCCGCTCAGGCCCAGCGGCCGCACGACCTCGTGCCCGCGTCGCCGCGGCCCCGCCACCGAAGGGTCAACCAGCGGGCGGCCGGCACGGAGACCGACCGGCTGCCTGACCCGGACGGGATCACCAACGACGCCCAGTTGCCGGCAGATCCGGCCCAGAGCGTTGCGGAGCCATCTGCCGGCGCGGGGCGGCGATGACGACCCGCGCACCTCGACCGCACCCGACCGCGACGATTACCACCGGGTTGTGAGCCAGCTTGACCGGTTCTACAACCTGATCCTCATCGACACCGTCACCGGCTTCCGCGACAGAGCCAACGACGGTCTCGTCGGGGAGACGGACCAGCTCGTTCTCGTGCTGAAACCGGCCCTGCACGGAGGCCCAGTCGGGGCGCTCACGCTGAACTGGCTGGACGAGCACGGGTACCACGACCCTGCGCTGGTAGCGCGGCCGCCGACATGACAGAGTGCCGCCGCCGTATGACGCTGGCTCCGCGTGACCAGCAGCTCACCTGACTTCCGCAACGGTCGTTCCTTACCCCACTGTGGTGGCGGAGCAACCTCATCGGGACCGCGCTAGCGTCGTGAGTGAACTCGCTCATGCCGGCCTCGCTAAGCGGCACGGGTAGAGGCGCCTCGCCGGGAGCAGGCGTAACCCACTCGCGGCGGCGGTCATGCTGACCCACGCTCGGAGACGATGAAGTGGCGGAGCACGCCGCCTTCGACCTTGGCAAACAGACGATTGCAGCGGTCAGGCGTCCATTCCAGGAGTGGGGCCGTCAGAATCTGCGACGGCCGCCTGGTCGGTGGCCGACTCGGCTGCGTCTACCTCCGCCGGCGCAGCCGGTGGTTGCTGCCGGGTGCTGATCAGATACGCGGCCGACCCGACGGTCGCGGCGAGGGCGGTGAAGGCCATCCACTTGCGGTTGACCGCGTGACCGAGCAGATGGTCGAGGGAAAAGCGGCCCGGCCCCGACAGCGCTAGGGCGGTGCCGACCAGCCCGAACGTTGCTGGCAGCTCGTAGCCGCCGCCGGCGTTGAAGAAGCCGTTGGGCGCATGGGTGGATCCAGCGACAATCATGTTGCCGGCGACCGCGGCACCGGCGGGGCCGGTACCCAGGCCGAGCGCCAGCAGGGTCCCGCCGCCGAACTCGGCGAGCCCGGCGAGAATGGCGTTCCTCTTGCCGGACCCGGCGAAGCCGAGGGAGTCCATCCACTGTCCGGTGCCGGAGGGACCGTAGCCGCCGAACCATCCGAACAGCTTCTGGGCGCCGTGCGCGGCGAGCGCACCGCCCACTCCCACTCGCAGGGCCAACAGGCCGGTGTCCGTCCACTTGTCGGTCATGGCGGCCTTCTCTCTCATGAAGTTCTGTTGGTTGAAGGTTTCATCATCGCCCACGGCGCTGTCGATAGCGAGATCCGTATCGTCTGGCCGCCGTCAGGTCGGTAGGCATCGCCGCCTGGGGCACCCGAACTCCAGCACCCATTACGACGGCAGCATGCGTCGAAGGTGGCCGTCGATGAGGTGCTCGATCGGTGGCCAAGGAAAGCTCGGCTTGTTGATGCGTAGGGAATCCGGGCCGTGGAGTACGGCCCAGATCAGGGGCCGAGCTCGTCGACGTCGTTGCGGGCGTTCGCTGGCTTTGATCGCGCTGTGCAAGCCCTGGAGGAGCGCGTATCCGCGGAGCTGCGCCAGCGGCAAGTCGACGCGCTCGGCATCCCAGGACTCGAACATCGCCCGGTAGAGCCCCGGCTGCTCGAGGCCGAACCGGCAGTAGGCTAGGCACCACGCCCGCAGCCGGTCCCGGGGATCGGCGTAGCGCCTGGCCGCCGTGGAGGTTGCGTCGGTGAGCTCCGCGGACTGGTGCACCAGTACCGCCCATAACAGCTCTCGACGATCGGCGAAGTGCAGGTAGAGAGCAGGGGCGGTGACACGCACCTCACGGGCCACCGCCCGCAGGCTCAGCGACTCCACCGGGGGGTGCTGAGCAGCCGCTCGGCCGCCGCCACGCGAACCTGCGGGACGTCCCCCTACAGGCCTCTGACCTACACACATGGTGGGCCCCGTGGGGCTCGAACCCACAACCTACGGATTAAAAGTCCGCAGCTCTGCCAGTTGAGCTAGAGGCCCGGTGCGGGGCCTCAGTATGCCGCACGGCCCGCTGGCCAGCTGCCTGACCCGCACGGGCGTAGGAGGTCACCGCGGTGGCTTACCGGCGCAAGCCGTCCCCGCCCGGCGCTACGGTCGGGATGTGAGCGCACGCCAGAACCGGGTCGCTCCGACGGGTGAGATCGTGGCGATCCCCTTGCGCGGCAGCTGGATGGGCAACCGCGGCATCCTTCACGACGATGCAGGTCGAGTCGTCCGCAACCACGCGAGCAATCTCTGGATCACCTGCGCGCTGGAGTTCAGGGGCTGGCGGGCGGAGCAGTGGCAACCGCACCACTACACGGTCCTGTTCTTCCACGACGAGGCCGTGTCATTGGCCGCGGCCACCGCCCGTGTGCGCTCTGCCGGCGAGGGGCGTATCGCGCATACCGGGACGCACTGGCCGCCCATGGCCACGGGAAACCGTTGCTAGCCAAGGAGATCGACGCGCGCCTGCACGCCGAGCGACTCGTGCCGCGGACGAGAACTCGCAACCTGCACGAGATGAGCTGGGCCGACGTCCCCGCCGGTACGTTCGTCCTGCTCGACGACGCTCCATTCCTGGTGGCTGCGGAGACACCTGACCCGGTGGACGACCGCCGGGATGCCGAGACGCGGCCCGAACCGCGCAAGGGGACCGCGACGGTGATCACCCCGCCGGCGAGCGTCGGCCGCACTCCGCGCCGGCTACCGGCCGCAGGTCGCCGGCCGGTAAGAACGCACCCGACCCAGGTCAGGGTGCGGTCAGGGTCGGGTCAGGGTTGATCCCACCTGTGCTGGAGCGGCGCGCGGCTCACGATGGAGGCATGACAACGACACCCGCTTCCATCCAGACACCGGCGCTCGACCGGTTCTTCGACTCGCTGCGGCGCAGCTCGATCACGCGGTCCCAGGACCGGGTCATCGCGGGCGTCTGCGCGGGCATCGCCAACCGCTTCGGCATCTCCGCCGCCATCGTCCGCGTCGGCGCCGTCGTGCTGACCCTCTTCGGCCCAGGCGTGTTCCTGTACCTGCTGGCCTGGCTGCTGCTTCCCCGCTACGACGGGCAGATCCGCCTGGAGCGTGCGGTCCGGGGCGGTGACGCCTCCTCGATCGTGCTGCTCGTCGTGGCGCTCCTGGCCATCGTCCCGGACCTGTTCGGGCACTGGCACATGGGCCCTTGGCCGCTGATCGGCCTTGCGATCCTCGCACGTTGGCGCTCGAAGAAGGGCTGGTGGGGCCACCGCCGTTCCGAGCCACGCCGGCACCCCGTGGCACCAGGCCACGACGCCGACGGCACCGCCCGCCACTCCTCCGAGCACGCCGCCGTCCGGGTCTCCCCAGGACGCGCCGCGGGTCTGAACCGGGCCTGAGGGGGCAGGCGAGCCGGTCGTGTGGAGATCGGCTCGCCCAGGTTCAGGCAGGGGCGGGTATGCCGAGTGCTGACGGCATACCCGCCCCTTTCGCATGCCCGGAGCCGGCTGGTTCCCCGCTGCGCCCCGTGGTCGTACCGTCAC